>CAWBVW010000010.1:0-226926 GCA_963792365.1 uncultured bacterium | reverse complement strand
TGCGCTGCCAAAGCGTGGATCTGTTGCTTCTCCGCCAGCATCGAGTGCGCCTCGCCGCCCGCAGTGACCTGGAGATAGAAACGGCGGGCGCCCGGCAAGCCGATGGCACCGGCAGCGAAATGCTCTGCAGGTCCGAGGTTCTCTATGTCCATGACGATGGGTCCCCGGTCGTGTTGACCGCCACCACGCTCGGAGAGCCCGAGTCGGGGATGTCGAGCACCGATACCGAAGCAGGGGACACTCCAATCCGCTGGAAGAGGTCGAGTGGCTGGCCGAGATGGTGGGCGAGCACGGCCTTGATGATGTCCGCGTGCGACACCAGGCCGATGGTCTGCTTTCGGTGTTTGCGAGCAAGCCGGGCCACGGTCTGAACGGCTCGCGTCTGGGCATCGAGGAGACTCTCGCCGTCTGGAAACACCACCCGAGACGGAGTCAGTTGCACCGTCCGCCAAGCCTTCAACTTGTACAGCGACGCCAGGGTCCGGCCCGACCAGGCGCCGTAGTCGACTTCCAGAAGGCCGTCCTCGACGATGGGGTCCAACCGATGCGGCTCGGCCACGAGTTGCGCCGTCTCCCACGTGCGCTCGATGGGCGAGGCATACACGGCAGCGAGACGAAGGCCGGCCAGATGCTCGGCCGTGCGCCGGGCTCTAGACCGACCCTGCTCATCGAGGGCGATACCTGGCAGCCGGCCGGTGAGCTTCTTGCCGGTCTCGGGGGTGGGGGCGTGCCTGATCAAGAGAACTCGCGACATCGCAGCCGAGGGTACCGAGATCACGGTCAAAGCTGGAATGCCAGAAGCGGGTCTTTCGACGGATCGTTCGATCCGACGCTACCGATCGGACACACGCCCATCGGGATCACACCAGCCGGAGCGGACCCGCGGGATCGGTGAGGTTGCGCTCGTTGTTTCGCACGCTGTTGACAGCCGGCGAGACCTCGTGCTCCATGATCAGGTCGGCAGGTATCGGCTGGATCAGCGCCTCGATCTCACCGGTATCTGTGATGTCGCGGTCGAGCCAGATGTCCCACACGGCCGGATCGAGGGCGACCGGCATGCGATTGTGAATGGCGGCGATCGGACCGTCCGCCGCAGTGGTGACAATTGCGCAAGTGCGGATCAACTCCTCGGTCTCCGGGTCGCGCCAGGTCGACCAGACTCCGGCGAACCCCATGGGGAAGCCATCCGCCCGGTACACCCAGTGCGGTGCCCGGCCCTTGTCCTTCGGTTCCCACTCGTAGAAACCGTCCGCCGGGATGATGCACCGCTTTCGGCTCGCCGAGTCTCGGAACATGGGTTTCGTGCAGAGGCTCTCGCCGCGGGCGTTGATCTGGATGGCCTTGCGGTCTTTCGCCCAGTGCGGAACGAAACCCCACCGCATCGTTCCGAGCAGCCGTTCTCCATCCCATTCGGCCACCGTGTACACCTCGTCGGTGGGAGCGACGTTGTATGACGGCGCCAGGGCCTCGGTCACCACCCGGTCGACGCCGAAATACTGGGCGTAGTCGGCGGCATCACCGCCGAGCACGTATCTACCACACATAGGTCTTTGGACCCCCAATGGGACTAGTTCTTTCGGAGGAATAGATAGTGGACCTTCAGAGGTATCCCCGAAACCCTAGGTTTATCCATTGAACATGAACCACGCAAGAAGGGGAGCGTCGGTGAATACGTTGATGGCTACGGCGGCCCTGAGCTTTGGAATGGTCCTTGCGACCACTGCGCCGGCATCGGCGTCCGTATGCGAGCCGACCACTCAGGAAGCTCGACGCATCGCTGGTTCGTGGGAGGGTACAGCCGGCGTACTGGTGACGAGCACACCAACCGATTCGGGCTTGGTTTGGACCACCGTCGACGGCGCATCCCTCGACTTCGTTCACATGGAGACCGCTCCGAGCTCCGTCGGAGGCGCCACCATCTCTGCAGCGGTCACGCTTCCTGGTGCGCCCGAAGGCACGGTCCCGATCGCCGGTACCGACGACCTTCTCGTGCGCTTCGTCGGTTCGCCCAATTGCCTCGTCGATGGTCTCGGTGATGCCGTGCTCGAGGTCCAGGCCGTGGAGGTCTCGGCGCCTGTGGCGGCTCCCGTCGCCAGCCCCGCCCCTGTTGCCTCTGGCCCTGTCGCCGGCGCTGCTCGGCAGCGGGCCTACCGATTCGGAACCGTCTACGCCATCTGAGGACTAGCTCGGGGCTGCGAATCTCAAACCATCCTGGCGGATCCCGCTCTTCGACGTACCTTGGTGGCACAGAGCGAAGGCGGGAGGTGGATGATGTCGAAGTACACCGGCAGGATCTCGGTTCCGGGTGTCGTTGATCGTCCGGTTGACGTGGCGATCGATCTCGATCACGAGACAGTGTCGATCACGTCGGACGGTCGCGCCGTGGGGGAGTGGGACTTCGCAGACCTCGAGGTTCGAGGGCGCGACGTCGGATTCGACCTTGCCATAAACGGAGCGTGGGGTCACCTCGAGACGAACGACGACGGCGGATTTGCGATCGAACTCGGCCTGCACTCGGCGCCCCCACGACTTCGCCGACTGATGCTGGCCAAGCTGGCGTCACATCCCGAAGGCTCGTGATTCCGGTCGGTCGAGCATCGTCAGGCAGTCATCTCACGAGATTCTGCACGAGTGAGCGGGCCTCGGTCAGGGCTTGGTTGAAGGCTGGTTCGAGGTAGGGGAACGGATCGAGCACTTCTCCGTTCCAGTGCAGTTCAAAGTGGGTGTGAGATCCGACCCATTCTGCGTTCCCGGAGTCTCCGACCCATCCGATCTGCTGGCCGGCCGTTACGAGAGATCCCTCGGCGACCCCGGCCGCCACCGTGTCGGACCATTCGGCTCGACCGTCATCGGACCCAGGCGTGTCGTTGTTGAGGTGGAGATACCAGGACTGCCAGCCTCCGACATGGTCGATGATCACCCGGCGTCCTGCGATTCCGCCGTCACCGACCGAGCTGACCACTCCGGCGGCAGCCGAGTACACCGGGGTCATCTTGGGGGCCATCAAGTCGTTTCCTTGATGGCGTCGTCCGCCCGACCGTGCGAATCCGAAGCTGTCTACGAACTCGGTCACCAGCGGATCCTGCGGGAACACGATGTCGAAGGCGGGAGGTGCCGCCAATGCGGCCAGCGGTCGGAGTGCGGGCAAGAGTGCTGCGCTCGCTGCGAGTTTGAGCATGGCGCGGCGCGAATAGGTGGGTGCTGGGGGCACAGCAGATCCTCCTGGGTGGGGTGTGAGAGAAGTGGCAACGCCAGAATCGGGTCGCCCTGATCACGAGCAACCTACCCGATCCGGAACTTTGTGCAACTTTTCTCATGAACCCAGGCCAGCCCTGACCGTTTCTGCCGTCAGTCGTAGGGGAACGCGATGTCGCAAGCCGGTTCGAGGTCTGCAGCGGCGTCAAAGTCCACGAAGTACACCTCCCGTGGTGAGCCGGTCACCGCGTGGCCGTTTCTACGAATCCATGACTCGACCGCCTCATATGCCTCGAGGATGACCGGGAACTCCACCTGCTGCTTCGTGATCCGGGTGAACGCCTCGCGGTGCGCCGGTTCGAGCCGCAGACGTAGCTGGTCGATGGGTTCCACCGTCCCGTCGTAGGGGATGCAGACCTCGACCGGTCCATCGGAATCGAGGTTGACCTCGCCGTGATACGCCACGAACGGAATCCCCATTGTCGCCGCCGACTGCTCGAGGTGGCCACACAGTGAGCGCATTGTCCTGTCGATGAAGGCCGGCAGATCGCCGGCGAGAACCCGCTCCTCGATGCTTGCCACGCGCTGTGCCGGCACGTCCCGTTGTTCCACTCGATACATGTCGTGTCCTTTCCCCGAGAGGAGTTGGGCGAGGTGCCGGACTAGTCGCTTTTTCGTCCGGTGTTGGGCCTCGACTCCTTCCCAGAACGTGCCGATCGCCGTGATGGCGTCCGGTGCATCCAGGAGGACCACCTCGCTGATCGTTGCCAGGGGCATTCCGAGCGTCCTGAGCAACCCGATGAGCCGTGCCGGCTCGATCTGGCTCTCGTCGTAGTACCGATATCCGTTGGACGGATCGACCCACGCCGGACGCAGCAGCCCCATTTCGTCGTAGAGCCGGAGCGCCTTGGGCGACAGTCGGGACCGGCGTGCGAATGCACCCGAGGTCATTGACGGTTCGTCTCCGTTGCTCATGGGTCGAGCTTGGGGCATGCCCCTGGGGCGAGGTCAAGCACCTTTGAAGGGTATCTCCCGACGACGACGGCCCGGGCCGATGTTTGTCGGAGAAACTCCCGTCCGGGGCGGCGGGCACCCCGACGCATGAGATAGGTTCCGACCCGTATGGCCTCCACTTCGAACATCGTGTCCGCTGCCGCGGGCCCACCCGCAACATCGTGGATGGAACGGGCGTTCGGTCGCATCGTTCGGGCCGGCAGGCGCCCAGAGCATCGGTGGCATGTCGGTAGATTCACGTGGGATCGCACCACGTCTCTCTGGGTGATGGTGGGTATCACAGCGCTTGCGCTGGTCGTGATGAACGACGTCGGGTCTCAGCTCGGCCGGCTGGAGTCCGGTGGGCTCGCCTACGACGAGACGGTGTTCACGGGTCTGCACCCTGACGTGTGGGACACCGCGGAGTTCCTCGCGGCAGAGGAGGCCTGGGACCTCGCCTCAGAGCCGGAAGAGGGGGAGGCCTCGGGAGGTCTTCCGGCAAACGCGTTGATAACCGTGCATGTGGTCGCCGACCTCGCTTTTGCGCTCGTGTATCCGATGTTCGTGGTGCTGGGGCTCCGGAAGCTCGGTGTGAGCAGAACGCTCGCGTTCGAGCTCGGATTCATCATGCTTGCCGCCGACCAGGTCGAGAACGTTTCGGCCTGGCTGGCGCTGGTGGGGCTCGATTTCACGGCCGGGACATCGACCAGTGTCCGATCCTTCGTGGGCGTGGGTCTGCTCGTCCCGGCCGGTTCGTGGTCGGTGATCTTTGCGTTCCTGACACAGCTGGCCGGGCTGCTGAAGTGGGGTGCCATCGCGATAGCAGCGGTGATCGGTGGCATCCACGTTTTGCGGTCGGACGATGAGGACACCGGACACGGCGGTAACCGCGCCGTGCGGGAGCTGGCGAGCCGAGCGGGCAACGTCAGGCGTGGGGCGGCCCAGGAGCCATGGACCGCGCTGGCGGGGATCGGCGTCGTCGTGGCGTTCTTCGTCCTGCTCGTCGCACTGCCGGCGGGCGGACCGCTCGAACAGATACCGGACGTCCTGCGAAGCCAGATCGATCCTCCGGGCGGCGGATTCCGGTGGGTGTTCATCGCCGCCATCGCGTTGGGCGGGCTTTCCGTGGCGGCCGTCGTCGCGGCCGGCTTCATCTCGGTCGCATCCCACTCCAGGCCGCCGACACCGGTCCGGCGATGGGTCGTGGTCGCGTGGTCGGCAGGGGCCTCGATGTTCTGGTTCCTCCTGGGTGGCGTTCTCGAGGGCAACTGGAGGTTCGTCCCGTGGGCCCCGGTTGTGGTCACGGTCGCTGCGACCGTGACCGCCTGGCTTGTGCATCGAGCGCGATCGATCTCGGTCGCCTCGGTGTCGCCACGGTCAGTGGCCGACGACCCGTGGTGGCGGCGAGTTGTGAGTGAGGTTGCAGAAGCCGCCCATGAGGCCTTCGGAGGTCCGCAACGCCCGACGCTCGACGAGGTCGTGTCGATCGATCGGGACGCCGACCGATTGCGGATGGTGGCGTGGATCGGGGCGCTGGCCGGGGTCGTCGCAACCGCCGTGTCCTTGGGCCTGGTGCGGGCGACGCTGCTCCCGGCCCTGTATGCCTCCTCGCCAACCTGGTGGATAGCCGGCGCTCTGATCGGTGCGTTGCTTGCTGTCACCTCGGGTCGTGCGACGCAACTGGCCGTCCAACGGCTCCACGCCTGGGCCGGCGACATGCTGGTGCCAGTAGCTTTCCGTATCGGTCTCTTGTCGGTGGCCCTGGCGATCGTCCTGGCGGTTCGGCCCACGATCGCTCCTGCGATCGGGTCGACGGGGGTCCTTGCCATTGCGATCGCCGCGTTCTCTGTGATCGTTGCCGGTCTGGCCTGGGTCGGGAACCGTGTGTGGCGATGGGACGTCACGAAGAGCCTCGGGCTCGGGTCGAGGACCCCGTGGTTCCTCGTGCTCGTGGCGATGTGGGCGACGGCGAGCATGCTGGACTCTGCGGGCGGGTACAACGATGCTCGACTCATCGACCCGCCCCGATTCACGGATGTCGACGAGACCGACACCGAGCTGGCAGCCGACACGGTCGGTACCCAATTCCGGCGGTGGCTGCTCCGATCGAGCGAATGTGACACCGGTGATGGCCCTCGACCTCTGTACCTGGTGGCCGCCCCGGGCGGAGGAATCCGAGCGGCGTACTGGACAACCACCGGCCTCGACCAACTCTTCACGTCGGAGGCAGGCGGTTTGACCTGTGGGGAGCTCGGTCCGTTCGCCGTGAGCGGCGTCTCCGGGGGCAGCGTCGGGGCGACCACATGGTTTGCGCACACCGATCCCGATCCCGATGGTGTGGCCAACGCCAGTTCGACGATCGCCGACATGAGCAAGGATGCCGCGCTGGCCCAGGCGATCACGGGGATGCTGTTTCGTGACCTGCCGCAGACGATCACCGGGCTGACAGACAGCTGGGCCGACCGAGCCGAGCTGATCGAGCGGGCCTGGACCCAAGACGGCCGATTCACCGTGGACGGCGAGGAGCTTGCACTGTCGCAGCTCGGGCGCAAGCCCGGATGGCAACCGATCGTGGTGTTGAACGGCACGTCTGTCAACGACGGCTGTCGAACGATCCTGTCGAACCTGGCGCTGTTCACCACGCCCACGGGTAACTGTCTCGATGTGCCCGATCCGGGTGACACCACGTCTCCGCAGTTCCCCGCGGCGTTCGGGCTCTACGCCGGGCTGGTCGAGAGGGCCGACCAGTCGTGTTCCGACGTGGCCGCCGAGGCAAAGACGGTGGGCGCAGTCACCGGGGCTCTCACCTCGGCACGGTTCCCCCTCGTGACTCCCTCGGCCGCCTACTACAGGTGTCTTCCTGGAGCGATCGAGCCGATGGCCACCTACGTCGTCGATGGCGGGTATGCCGAGAACACGGGATTGCTCACCCTCCTCCAGATCTGGGAGCAGCTCGAACCGCACGTTCGAGCCCACAACGCACGGCCTGGTGCCGTGGAGGTGCAGCCCTGGATCGTGCTGCTCGACAACCACTATCGGTCCACTGCCGCGATCCCCACCCCCGACCGGCCGCGTGAGCTCGTCGCGCCGCTGCTGGCGTTTGGCGCTGCAGGGCGCATCACTCCCGAGTCGTTGGAGCAGACGGCGGCCTTCGAGATGTCTCAGGCGTGCCCCGAAGCCCTTCGATTCGCCGATTGCCGCCCGACCTACCTGCGGATCGCCCCGCAGGTTGCGCCCGGACCATCGGCGCCGTTGGGTTGGGTGCTGTCGCGGACGAGCACCGAACAGCTCGACGATGCCCTACGCAAGGCGCTCTCGGCCGCCCGCACCGACTATCCGGACTTGTTCAGGCCGTCCGGCGGATGAGGGCGGCGTCGCATCGTGCGCGGCCGTTAGTCTCGCCGAGGTCGAGTCGAGGAGAGCAGTGGCGAACGTGACTGGCGGCGAACTGGTGGCGGCCATGCTCGCCGCCGAAGGCGTCGACAGTGTGTTCGGGATCATCGACGGTACGTACTTCGGTCTCTATTCGAGTTTCGAGCGGCACGGCATACGTCTGGTCTCGCCCCGACACGAGACGTCGGCTCTGCACATGGCCGGGGCCTACGCCCGCCTGACCGGCAAGCTCGGCGTTGCAATCGCCTCCAATGGGCCCGGAGTGGCCAATGCCCTTCCCGGGGTGGCCGTGGAGTCGGGTGAGGGTCATCGGGTGCTGCTGATCACCTCGTCCCGACGGGTGGGCATCGGATATCCCGACCGCGGCGGCACGTTCCAGTACTTCGACCAGACCGCGGTGACTGCTCCCATGACGAAGTGGTCCGGCACGGTCTCCGATCGATCGCGCATCCCCGAGTTCATGCGACGTGCCTTCCGGACGTCGTGGACCGATCGACCGGGTGTCGTCCACGTCGACATTCCGGAGTCAATCATCAACGGGAAGGACAAGTCCGATCTCGACCAGGTTCGACCGCCTTCGACGTACCGGCGGACCGAGCCGCTGTCCGCCGACACCGATGCGGTCACCGAGGCAGCGGGACTCCTTCGGTCGGCCTCGAACCCACTCCTGCATGCCGGCACCGGGGTGATCCACGCCGGAGCCTCGGACGCCCTCCGGCGGGTCGCCGAGTTGCTCGGTGCTCCTGTGACCACCAGCTGGGGCGGTCGTGGGGCGCTCCCCGAGACGCATTCGCAGGTGATCCCGATGACCCATCTCGACCTGTACAAGAAGTTGCGCACCGAAGCGGACGTGATCCTGGTGCTGGGCTCTCGACTCGGTGAGACCGACTGGTGGGGCAAGCCGCCCTACTGGGGAGCGAGCTCGGAGCAGACGGTCATTCAGGTCGACGTCGACGATCACTGGCTCGGCGTGAACAAGCCGATCAGCTTGGCCGTGCTCGCCGATGCCAGACGATTCCTCGAACAGCTCGCAGTCGAGCTCGAGTCAGGCCCGGCCTTCGAACCGAACGAGGTCACCTGGGTCGAGGATCGAACCAGGGAACGAGCAAAGTTGGACGGACGACTCGACGACTCCCGGGAGGCCGGACTCAACCCAGGTCGGGTGGCCCGGATTGCGCAGGAAACGCTGCCCTCCGACACGATCTGGGTGTTCGACGGGGGCAACACCACCGTCTGGGCGCAGTTCTTCCACGAGGTGACCGAGCCGAACTCGGTTCTGGCGACGTTCAAGTTCGGGATGCTCGGTGCCGGTGTCGCTCAGGCGCTCGGAGCCCAGATTGCGCACCCCGACCGAGTGGTGACGTGTCTCATCGGAGACGGTGCCATGGGCTTTCACCCCCAGGAGGTGGAGACGGCGGTCCGCGTGGGTCTACCCGTCGTGTACGTCGTGTTCGTCGACCTTCAGTGGGGCATGGTGAAGATGAACCAGCAGTTTGCGCTCAGGCCGGTCAAGACGATCGTGCGCAAGAAGCTCGACGATGACGAGACCATCAACGCCGACTTCTCCGAGATCCGGTTCGACGACCTTGCTCGGTCGATGGGCGCACACGGCGAACGGGTCTCGAAGGAGGCCGAGTTGGCCCCGGCCCTGCGGCGGGCGCGGGCGTCGGGCCTGCCGTCCGTGATCCACGTCGATGTCGACCCGGTCACACACATGTGGGCACCGAAGCTGAGGGTGTTCAAAGACATGCATCAGGAGCCGTCGGGATGACCGCGGGTGTCGAAACGAGAAGGGCGTCGGCATGAGCCCGATCGACCAGGTTCAGCTGAACTTCAACGAGTCGAGCCTGTTGCTGCTCAACATCCTCATCGGGTTGATCATGTTCGGTGTTGCGCTCGACATCCGCGGGGACGATTTCCGCCGCGTCGTCCGGGACCCGCGGGGGCCCATCATCGGGCTCGTCGCCCAGTTCCTGCTGTTGCCTGCGTTCACGTACCTGCTCATCGTGATCATCGACCCGGTCGCTTCGATGGCCCTCGGGATGATCCTGGTGGCGGCCTGCCCCGGAGGGAACTTCTCGAACTTCCTCGCCCACAACGCCAAGGCCAACGCCGCGTTGTCGGTCTCGATGACCGCCATATCCACGGCGCTGGCGATCGTCATGACCCCCTTCAACCTGGCGTTCTGGGGCCGCCGCTCCGAGGGCACCGCAGCCATCCTCCGTGATGTCAGCCTCGACCCGGTCGACTTGTTCATCACGATCCTCGTGATCCTGGGCATCCCGCTGGCCATCGGGATGTTCGTGGCAGCCCGATATCCCGACTTGGCCAGACGGCTGCGCAGGCCGATGCGGGCCTTCTCGCTGGGGGCCTTCGGACTCTTCGTGATTGGTGCCCTGGCGGCCAACTTGCAGCAGTTCCTCGATCATGTGGGAGCCGTCGCCCTGATCGTGGCGCTTCACAACGCGGTGGCGCTGGCCATCGGATACTGGTCGGCGCGAGTGATGCGATCGCCGCGTTACGACGCGAGGGCGATATCGATAGAGGTCGGAATCCAGAACTCGGCGCTCGCTCTTGTACTCGTGTTCGGGTTCTTCGACGGGCTCGGCGGCATGGCGATCATCGCCGCCTGGTGGGGCGTGTGGCACCTGATCAGCGGTCTGACCGTCTCGACGTGGTGGTCGAGGCGGGCTGTGCCCGTACCCCAGACGGCATGAACGCCCGAATCCTCGTCACGGGCGGCAACGGGTACATCGGCCATCAGGTGGTCAACAGGCTGGCGTCGCTTCCCAACGTGGAACGGGTGATCTCGGTCGATCTCCGGCCCGGGCCACAAGGCGGAGTGCTCGAGTCGCTGGCCATGGACGTCCGCGATCCGACCCTCGCCGATGTGATCCTCAGCGAGGAGATCGAGAGGGTCGTTCATCTCGCCGCAGTGGTGACTCCGAAGCGTCACCACACGAGACAGTTCCTGCACTCCGTCGACGTGGGCGGCACCTTCAACGTGATCAAGGCCGCTGCGGCGGGTGGGGCACGTCATCTGACGGTCATGTCGAGCGGAGCGGCGTATGGCTACCACCCGGACAACCCCGAGTGGATCGATGAGTCCGACGAGTTGAGGGGCAATCCGGAGTTTGCGTATTCCGATCACAAACGGATGGTGGAGGAGCTGATGGCCGAGACCGCCCGGGTGCGACCCGAGCTCGCCCAGCTCGTTCTGCGGCCTGGCACCATCCTCGGGCCGACCGTCGACAATCAGATCACGGCCCTCTTCGAGCGTCCCGTCGTGGTGGGCATCGCAGGGTCACCCACCCCGTTCGTCTTCATCTGGGACGCCGATGTCGTCGATGTGATCGTGCAGGGAACCCTGAATGAGCAGCAAGGTATGTACAACCTCGCCGGTGACGGCGTCGTGCCGCTGCGCCAGATCGCGGCCGAGCTGGGCAAGCCCTATGTGCCTCTTCCCGCCGGGCTGGTCAAGGGAGCGTTGTCGGGACTGCGGCGTTTGCGGCTGACGGCGCTCGGACCCGAACAGGTCGACTTCTTGCGCTACCGGCCGGTGTTGTCGAATCGCCGGTTGAAGGAGGAGTTCGGGTACATCCCGACGCGGACTTCGATCGAGGCGTTTCGAGCTTGGATGGAATCCCGTGGCGGGTGAGTTCACGGGGCGGGTTGTGGTGCTCACCGGCGCCGCCGGTGGCTTTGGGACGGCGCTCTGCGATGCCTTCGTGGCGGAAGGTGCTCGAGTCGTTGCTCTCGACAACGACGCCGAGTCGCTCGACAATCTGGCTGCGAGCACACGCCTCGACGCGGCACATCGGTTGGACATCACCGACGGTGCCGCGGTCGAGGCGGTGTTCGACGAAATCGGTCGTGTCGATGTGCTCGTCAACAATGCCGGGGTCACCGCACTCGGGCGCTTCTCCGACATCGACCCGTCCTCGTTCGAACGGGTGATGGCCGTCAACCTCACAGGCGCGGCGAACTGCACGCGTTCGGCCCTCCCGGCGCTCCTTGCGTCGCACGGGCGCATCGGGGTGATGTCGAGCGTCGCCGGGTTCTCTCCGCTCGTACATCGCACCGCCTACGCCGCCTCGAAGCATGCCCTCCACGGGCTCTTCGAGAGCCTGCGCTCCGAGTTGGTGGACACCGGGGTCACGGTGACGATGATCTGTCCCAGCTTCGCGGCGACCGGCATCCAACATCGGGCCGTCCGTCGGGGCGAAGACCAGACTGGGGATTGGTCGACCACTGGAAAGCTCCTCACGCCGGAGGAAGTAGCCGCGTCGACCGTGGAGGGTCTGCGAACGCGGGCCCGGCTGGTCCTGCCGTCTCGGACGGCCAAGCTGGCCTACGTGGTGTCCCGGATCGCACCGAGGCGGTACGAACAGATCATGCGCAACCGCGTGATCACCTGACGGATTGTCGGCCTCTCGGTGCCCGGGGGCTGTCAGTCGCCGTCTCCCAGTGCAGCGAGAGCCTCTTCTGACGCTTTCAGCGACTCGGCGGCCTCCCGTGCCTCCCGTCGGAGTACAGTCGCTTCCTTCCTCGATGCTCGAGCACGGCGGTCGGCCTCCACCGCCTTTGCCCTGGCCTCCTTGGCCTTGGCCTTGGCGACCTTCGCCTCTGCGTCGGCGTCCATCGCTCGTGTGTCGGCGTGCTTCGCCTGCTCCTCAGCCTTCGTGGCCCCCCTCTCGGCGTCCGTTGCCTTCGTCTCGGCGACCTTGGCGCTCGCGGCGGAAGACTCGACGGTTGCGGCCAACTCCCTGCGAGACGACTCGAGAGTGTCCGTCTCGCCGGCGGGGAGCTCGGGCCCAGACCTCGCTTGCTGTGAGACCGGGGGATGGTCGGCCGGCTCGACGGCAGGTGCCGGGGCCGCGGTGAACCCGGCGAACGCTCCGAAGCCCTGCGCTTCGAGGTCGGTCGTCAACCGGCCCTCGACCAACAACGCCCGGCCTTCTGCCGACCGGGCACCGGCCATGAGGCTGCTCGTCACACGTTCGATGGTGGCGGAGGTGATCGAGGGCATGATCTCGGCTGCTGCCGCCCTCAACCGTTGAATGGCGGCGTTCTCGTCTCGGCGCGCCGATTCGAAGCCGACTCGCTCGCCGGAGAGGGTACGGCGCTGGGCTTCCTCGATCTCCTCTCCGGCCACCACGAGCGCGCGTACGTCGTCGGGGTGTGAACGGGCGAGTTGGTTGACGACCCAGGCGGAGACAGCCGGCTTTCGCAGCGCCTTCACTGCCTTCGAGTCGTCGGCAGATCCCTCCGCCTTGAGCCTCTTCGCAAGCTCGTCGCGCCGCCTGATGAACTCGTCGAGCGGCGCTGCGAACAACAGATCGAGGTCGTCGGTGTTTGCCACGGTCGAGGTTGACCCTATCGGCGGGATGTCGGGCCTGCGAGGACCCGCGCCGCGAAGAGCATGCACTGACGTTGAAAGGCCGGAGCCTGGTCACGGCTGGCGGCTGGCGCCCCACTCGTCGAGGTGACCGGCCCGAAGCTCACCTGTTTCGACTGCCTGTTCGATCGAATCCCATGTGACCCGAATCGCCACGTCGAAATCTTCGGGGTGTTCCCGCTTCAGCCACTCGGCGAAGTCGAGGAACGAACGACCTGCTCGAGGCACTGTCAGCGACTCGAACTCGATGATCTGGTCGTCCTCGTTCAACGTCATCACGATCCCGCCCGGCAGCGGAACCTCACCGAGCGTCCGCCGCAGCGGGTTGTCCCACAAGAAACTGCAGTCGATGGTCCGTGTCGGCAGGTCGCGGTCCCTCGCACAGGTGGGTTCGATCAACTTGGTCCCAGCCGCCACCGTCCACGCGATGAACTCGGCCACATCCTCATACCCGGACACGTCGTAGGGCCAGTCGCCCGGTTCCACCGCATTGAGGTACTCACCGGTTTCGAGCATTCGCCCAACAACCGCCTCCACGTCGCCTTTCGTTGTAGTCCTGCAGGAACTGACGGGCAACGGCCACTTCCGGATCGTCGGACGCAGCCCCAGCTCCAGCGATTGCCTCTCCGGCCCCGCATCCGGCCGTCAACACGGCCAACAGTGCAGCCACGGCACAAATGCTCCGGTGTTTCATGACCGTTCCCTTTCCTCAGACGGTCGCCCACGGTCGGCGGCGCCCATCGTCGGTTGGCGGAGTCAAGAACCGTTCAAAGCCATGTCGTGGGGTCACCTCTTTGCGTCGTGGTTGGGCCGGGGACATCAGACAAGGGCGTTCACAACGAGAGTGGAGGCCCCCGAAGGAGCCTCCACACGTCGCGAGTTCGCCTGTAAGCCGGATTCTGTGCCGCCTGGAGGCAGTGACTGCCGCCAGGCGCGGTGACCATCCATCTGGGGCCCACGTTGCCGTCGACCTCGGTGCGGCCTACCCGGGACTTGATCGGCGGGCCGCCGTCGTCCCTGTCTGGCCTTGCTCCGGGTGGGGTTTGCCAGCCGCCCGGTCACCCGGGACGCTGGTGAGCTCTTACCTCACCGTTTCACCCTTGCCTGTTCGCCCCGTCATCCGGGGCCGGGTTTCGCCGTGAGGCGAATCCCGAACTTCATTCGGCTATGCCGAATGAAGTGCCATCGGCGGTCTGCTCTCTGTTGCACTGTCCGTCGGATCGCTCCGCCTGGCCGTTAGCCAGCACCCTGCCCTGTGGAGTCCGGACTTTCCTCGGCGCCGGATGGCGCCGCGATCACCCGGCGAACTCGCATGCTAGAGCCTACCCGGCGAGCGATCGAAGGCTTGTCGAGGCTCAGGTTTCGTCTTCGAGGAGACGCATGAGTTCGCGGTCGAGCTCGTCCATGTCGATGCGCATGGGGTCGGCGGTCTTCCAAATCCAGATGGCGCCCACCACCACCACGATCATCCCGGCGAAGAGTGCCAGGTCGATCCGGTAGAACGCCACCAGGCCAGTCACCGCCGCCCACGCCGCCACCACGATGCCGAGACGCTTGGCGATCCGCTTGTTACGAGCCGTCTGGAGCATGATCGATCCGGTGGGAATTCGAGGGGCTTTTTCGGCCTCGCCTCGGTACATCTGCATCGAACGCCAGAGCCCGATACCGACGATGACGACGAGGATGAGAGGCCACACACCTACAAGTTGCCACGAATCATCCGCTATGTGAAGTTTTGCGGCCGCGAGCGCGCCGTCGTCCTGCCACCGAGCCGGCCACTCCGCCGAGGGTCATCCCGATCACGGCCAGGAAGAGAACTGGCCCGAGGGTCGCTGGGCTTCCCCCGCCTCGAGCGATGAAGACGACCAACCCCGAGAGAGCCAGTCCGGTCACTGCGCCATGGAATCGATTGGCGACGATGGCGAGATGACCTGCCACGTAGCCGCCGACGAGGAATCCGACGATGATCCCGGGCACCAGCCCGGCGCCGGACTCACCGGTGTCGACCATGGCTTGATACGCGAACTCGCCGATCAGCGAAACGAGCGTGGCGGCGAGGGCACCGGCACCAAGCCCGAGCAGCAGAGCAGGAATACGAAGGGTTGCGAGCACGGGGCCTCCTTCCGTCGATGTTAGGGAGGCCACAAAGGGTCCAGTCCCCACTGTTCATCTGTGATCTGAGCACCCTCCTACACTCCCGTCCATGGAATGGCCCTACATTCTCGGACAGCTCGCGGCGGGTTCCGACCTGACCAGGGACGAAGCACGATCGGCCATGGCCGAGGTCATGCAAGGGCGGGCGACGCCGGCACAGATCGCTGCACTCATCGTCTCCTTGCGGATCAAAGGCGAAACCGTCGAGGAGATGACAGGGCTGGTGGAGGCCATGCGCGACGCCGCGATCACCGTTGACATCGACCGTGACATCGTCGACATCGTCGGGACCGGAGGCGACCGCCACGGAACCTTCAACATCTCGACCACAGCGTCGTTCATCGCCGCCGGTGCCGGTGCGGTCGTGGCCAAGCACGGAAACCGATCGGCGTCTTCGATGTGCGGATCGGCCGACGTCCTCGAAGGGCTCGGACTGGTGCTCGATCTGGAGCCTGACCAGGTGGTGACCCTGATCGACGAAACCGGCTTCGGGTTCTTCTTCGCCCCCCGCTATCACCCTGCGATGCGTCATGCAGGACCCGTTCGAAAAGAACTGGGTATCCCCACCGTCTTCAACTTCCTCGGACCTCTGGCCAATCCGGCCGGGGCTCGCCGGCAATCCATTGGCGTGTCCGACCAGAAGATGGCCGATCGCATGATCGGCGTGCTCGCCCACCTGGGTTCGGAGTACGCGTTCGTGGTTCACGGCGAAGACGGGCTCGATGAGGTCACCCTGACCGGTCCGACGTTCATCCACCGGCTCAAGAACGGCGAGATCACCCACGCCGAATTCACGCCGGAGGACTTCGGTGTGGCCCGTGCGCCTCTCGAGGACCTGATGGGCGGAACCGTCGACGTGAACGTCCAGATCACCACCGACATCCTGGGGGGTCGCCCGGGCCCCAAGCGAGACGTATCGGTCATCAACGCGGCACCTGCGATCGTGGCCGCGGGCTTGGCCGGAGGGTTCATCGAGGCGGTCGACATGGCAAACCAGGCCATCGACTCGGGTCGGGCCCGCCAGGTGCTCGAACGGGTGATCGAACGGTCCCACGAGCTGGCCGGTCGCTGAGTCGTGCCGGCTATCGAGGCGTCGGAGCTCGTAGAAGAGCTTCGACGTGCGGGTATGCGGATCACTGGCCCGCGACGGGCGATCTGTGATGTGCTGGCAGCCCATCACGACGAGCATCTGACGGCTGCTCAGCTCCACGAGATGGCCGAAGAGCTCGCCGATGGCCGGATCGCGCCGTCGACCGTGTACCGCACCATCGAAACGCTGGAGACGGTCGGGCGCCTCCATCATGTTCATCTCGGTCATGGGCCGGCCGTGCTCCACCTGAGCGAGCACGCCGCGCACCAGCATCTCGTGTGTGAGATCTGCAGGCACACCGAGGACATCCCCCTCGACGAGCTCGCAGGGCTGGTCGCCCACCTCGAGGCCGTGTACGGGTTCACCGCGGGCGGCGTGCACTTTGCGATGGTCGGGCGGTGCAAAGAGTGCGCTCGTTCGGCGCCGAGAAACTCCCCGTGAACTCGCCGGAGTCGACGTGGTGTAACCGACGCCAGCACGTACACTGCCCGTCAATGACTCGCCAGGGGAACACACTTATCGCCGGTCTGCGACGTTTCCGTTCGCGGCTCTCGGTCACCGCACTGGCGCTGGTCATCGCCGCCTGCGGTGGGGGGGAAGCGGCAACGTCGACCGCCGGTGACGCGTCGACGGCGACGGAGTCAAGCGCACCCGCAGAAACGCCTGCGACGACGGGCGCGTCGTCGAGCGATACGACGACGGCCGGCGAGACGTTGGCGACCGAACCGGCGTCCGAAGCCGATCCGAACGCTGCTCTCGCACCCGACTTCACCCTCGAACTCGGTGAAGGGGGTGAGTTCGTCCTATCCGCCGAGACAAAGCCGGTCTATCTGGTCTTCTGGGCGGAGTGGTGAGGAACCTGTCAACGGGAGTTGCCCGTTGTCGACGAAATCTCAGCCGACTACGCCGATGAGGTGGCGTTCGTAGCGGCTGCCTGGAAGGGCACGTTCGAGGACACGGCGGAGCGGGCATCCCAGCTGCTGTCGACCGGAAACGTCATGTGGGGACTCGACGCCGACGAGAGCGTGTTCCAGGCTTACGGCATTCCCTATCAGCCCGTCACGGTGATGATCGGCGCCGACAAGACGATCGTCGATGCGTGGCCGGGGGCGCTCTCCGAAGACGAGATCCGCTCAAAGCTCGACACGCTCGTTGCCGGCTGACGACCTTCCGAAAGCAGATACCTGTAGCTGCGCGCCCCTGATACAGTTGCGACCAGTTCGCAATAGGAGGGCGGCATGCACATCCCGGATGGGTTCATCAACGGAACGACCTCAGCGGGTGCTGCGGTGGCGGCCGCAGGGAGCCTCGGCGTTTCGTTGCGTGCGAGTGCGCGCAAACTCCGGGAGAGGCAGATTCCGCTGGCAGGCCTGACGGCCGCCTTCGTGTTCGCCCTTCAGATGATCAACTTCCCGGTGGCCGCCGGGACCTCGGGCCACCTCCTGGGTGGCGCACTGGCCGCAATCCTCCTCGGGCCGACACTCGGAATCACAGTCGTGTCTGTCGTCGTGATCGTTCAGGCGCTTCTGTTCGCCGACGGCGGGCTCTCTGCCCTTGGCCTCAACGTCGTCAACATGGCCGTTCTCACGTCTGTCGTCGGGTGGCTCGTCTTCCGTGGGCTGATGGCACTGCTTCCGAAACGGACGGGTGTGGTGATGATGGCCGTGATGATCGCAGCATGGGCATCCGTCGTTGCGTCGGCGACAGGGTTCGTGCTCGAGTATTCGCTGGGTGGCCAAGGGGGTATCGACCCCGGAACGGTGTTCGCGGCGATGGTCGGAGTTCATGCGTTGATCGGGATCGGGGAAGGTCTGATCACCGCCACCGTGGTAGGTGCGGTTCTCGCTGTGCGCCCCGACCTCGTGACGGGTCTCACCCGGTACCAACTCGGTCGGCAACGAACTGCACCGAGCCGGCGTACCACAGCTGGATTCGTGGGTGGAGGGGTCGCGGCAGCGTTGGCGCTCGTGATCTTCGTGGCGCCGCTCGCCAGTTCCGATCCCGATGGGCTGGAGCGGGTTGCTGCAGACACCGGGTTCGCGGAGCAGGCCGCCGATCACCCGATCGGTGGTCCGCTGGCCGACTACGCGGTGTCGGGGCTCGACAGCGAGGTGACCGGAACGGTGGTAGCGGGCGTCGTCGGGCTCGTGGTCACGTTTGCGGCAGGCATCGTCATGGTCGGCGCCGCCCGTCGTCGGGTCTCCCGTCGCGAGCGGGCCTCGACGTGAGTGGTCCACACACCCATGTTTTGATGGCACATGGGCACAGCCCGGTCCACAGGATCCCCGCCCGGGTGAAGCTGGTGGCGATGCTGACGTTCGTCATCGCCGTGGTGGCCACCCCCCGTGAACAGATGTGGGCGTTCGCAGTGCACGCACTGTTGGTGATGGCCGTGATCACTCTTGCGGAGATTCCGTTCGGTCATGTGCTGAAGCGGATGACCGTAGAGATCCCATTCCTCATGTTCGCCGTGTTCCTGCCGTTCCTGGGGGCGGCCCCACGGGTGGACGCTCTCGGCCTGACGCTCTCACAGGAGGGACTGTGGGGCGCCTGGAACATCATCGCCAAAGGCAGCCTCGGTGTCGCTGCCTCTGTGGTGTTGGTGAGCACCACAGAGATCCCGGCCATTCTTCGCGGGCTGGGTGAGCTCAGGGTGCCGGCCGTCCTCGTGTCGATCGCAGGCTTCATGGTTCGGTACCTCGATGTGATCGCAGGTGAGCTGAAGCGCATGCGGACCGCAATGGCGGCCCGTGGATACGCTCCGTCGTGGATCGGTCAGACCCGGGCCCTGGCGACTGCGGGTGGCGCCCTCTTCATCCGTAGCTACGAACGTGGCGAGCGGGTCCATCAAGCAATGCTCGCCCGAGGATTCACCGGGGTGATGCCACGGATCGACGACGTCCAGGTCTCGGCGGTGCAGTGGATGGCGGGTCTCAGCATCCCGCTTTCGGCATGGGCGATCACAGGGGCGGCACTGCTGTGACACCCGCCCTGCACCTCTCAGGTCTCCGCTTCTCGTACCCGGACGGCACGAAGGTGCTCGATGGCGTCGACTTCTCGATGGAGCCGGGAGAGCGCGTGGCGCTGCTCGGACCCAACGGCGCCGGAAAGACCACGCTTCTGCTCCACCTGATTGGCATCCTCGGCGGAGGTGAGGGTTCGATCTCCGTCGCCGGGACACGCCTCGACGAGGACTCGCTCCACGAGATCCGCCGGCGCGTCGGACTGGTCTTCCAGGACCCGGATGACCAGCTGTTCATGCCGACCGTCTACGAGGATGTCGCCTTCGGACCTGCCAACTTCGGCGTGTCCCGTGAAGACATGGACGCACGCGTGGCGGAGGCGCTGGCAGCAGTGGGGATGGAGGGGTCGGAGCATCGGGCGCCGCATCACCTGTCCGGTGGCGAACGAAGGAGAGTGGCGGTTGCGACCGTACTCGCCTGTCGGCCCGAGATTCTCGTGCTCGACGAGCCATCGTCCAATCTCGATCCCGCCGGACGCCGCGAACTGGCCGAGGTGCTCGAAGGGCTCGACACCACCATTCTCCTGGTGACCCACGACCTCCCATACGCCCTCCAGGTCTGTGATCGAGCCGTGGTGATGAACGCCGGCGCCATCGTCGCCGATGGTCCCATCGAGACGGTTCTTGGAGATCCGGTGGTGATGGCGGCGAATCGTCTCGAGTTGCCGGCGGGTTTCGACCCACGGAGTTTTCAGGCCTGACCGCCGGGTAGCGTGGCGCCTTCATGCGGCTTCTCGAAACGATCCAGTTCGGCGTGTTGGTGTGCGCCATCGCCGTACCGGTCATCTTTGGGCGGCGTCTCCGCCGGGGCCGGATGGCGGTCGCTCTGATCGGAACGATGGTGGCGCAGCTCGTGTTCGAGCGGTACCGGTGGCAGCTCCTGCCCCTCGAGGTCGGCACGTTGCTGCTGGCCGGAGGCGACGCGTTGTGGGAGGACAGGCGCTTTCGCGGGCTCAAGCGATTCCGGCGAGGGGCATTGGGGATCCTCGGAACCGCTGCGGTCGCCCTGCTCCCCACCGTCCTACCAGTGCCTGCAATCCCTGCACCGACCGGTCCGTTCGAAGTGGGAACCGTCACTGTCGTACTCGAGGATGCCGAGCGACCCGAGTTGTACGGACTCCCCGAACCCGACCCTGAGGCCGTGGCCGACGATCAGGAAGGCGACGACGAAGACCAGGGTGACCCGAGGCGGCTGGTGGTCCAGGTCTGGTATCCGGCGGTGGCGACCGATGCCGAACCCGTGCGCTGGAACCCGGACGTCGACGTGCTCGGTCCCGAGATCGCAGGGCGGCTCGGTCTGCCCGGGTTCGCGCTGAATCACACCACCCGCGTGCGGGCCCACGCCCGCAGCGATGCCCCTCCGCTCGATGGTGTCTTCCCCGTGGTTCTCGGCTCCCACGACTGGGCCGGGTTCCGCACCGATTCCGTCGATCATGTCGAGTCCTTGGCGAGTCACGGCTTCGTGGTGATCGTGCCCGATCACACGTATGCATCTTTGGGGGTCCGGTTTCCCGACGACGCGTCGATCGCGCTGTTGGATGAGCGGATTCTCCCGTCCGAGGAGGCAGAAGCCGATCCCGAGGCGGACCTAGAGTCGGCCGAGATCCTCGTGGAGGTGATGGCAGATGATCTGATTCTGATCCTGGACCGTCTTGAAGCGGGTGTGGAGGGCGAGTTCGCTGCGATCGCGGATCACGCCGACCTCGATCACATCGGTGTGTACGGCCACGGCACCGGCGGCGGTGCAGCGGCGCGGCTCTGTCTCGTCGACGATCGGTGCGATGCCGTGCTGGGCATGGACCCGTGGGTCGAGCCGATCCCCGATCGAACCGTCGCACGAGAATTCCAGGTACCGAGCCTCATGCTGCGTTCGGACGCCTGGAGGGATACGCCCAACGACCGACGGCTCCGGGGCATGGCCGAGCGTTCGCCCGTTCTCTCCTACTGGATCGGAATTGACGGAGCCGGACACGAAGATTTCGTGATGGCACCGCTGCTCTCACCCTTCGCCAGTCAGCTCGGCTGGAAGGGCCCGATCGACGCAGACCGGGTGATGCCGATCGTCGACTCGTACGTCGTCGCCTTCTTCGAGCGCTTCCTGCTCGGAGTCGGCGGGTCCGTCCTCGATCAGCCACCACCCCCTGAAGTGGAGTTGGAGCTCATTCGCTGACCGGGTGAGCTGCTGCATCGGGCTCCACACGCCCGGACTGGCGTCAATCCCGGGTCTGGACCTCGCCCACCGTCTGTTCGCCGGGCGTGCCCCCGGACAGCATCGTGTCGATGGTCTCCGACAGGAGCAGGGCATTGGACTCGCCGCTGATCTTTCCCTGCACGACGCCGGCGGCATCGATGAAGAAGGTTTCCGGCACCCCCCTCACGCCGAACGCGATGGCGGCACGGCTCTCCCGATCCGTCAGATACAACGTCTCGGGGGAGCGGCCGAGCTCGTCGAGGAACGCCTCAGTATCGGCGGGGCGATCGTCGTAGGCGATCTGAACGAAACGCACGTCGCGCGCTGCCCACGCGTTGGCCGTAGCAACGAGGTCGGCGTGCTCCGTGCGACATTCCAGGCACCAGGAGGCGAAGAAGTTCACGACGACCACCTCCGCATCGATGTCGGAGAGTGACACCTCGTCGGTCCCGCCCAGCGTCGGCACGACGACGTCAGGAGCCTGCTCGCCGATCAGGGGAGAGGCGCTGAGACCAGGGTCGCTTCCGAACCGGGTCGAGAACGCCACCGCCAACACTGCGCTCGCAATCACGACGGCCCACGCAGCGATCTTCACTCCCGATCCGCGTCTCATCCCGAACAGGCTCCGCCCGCCTCGGCGATCGCAATGTCCTCCTCGACCTGTGCGATGACCTCCGCTTCGAGCCCCTCTGTCGACAGCACTTGGCGGAAGAGGGCCAACGCAGCTTCGGTGTCTCCTGCGTCACACCACAAGATCTGACCTTTGACATAGAGCGGAAGTGGATTGGAGGGCTCGACCTCCAGCGCCCGGTCGAGCGTCTGTAACGCAAGCTCGCCCTCGCCGTTGAGCACCCAGACCAACCAGCCGATGCGTGTCATGGACTGCACGAAGAGATCGGCAGGTGGGTCGCTCTCAATGATCGTCTGATAGTGGTCGAACGCCTTCATGTAGTCCTGGTCCTCGAAGTAACGCTCGGCCAGTCGGAACTCCATGTAGGGAACCTGCGCGGCGACCGCAGGGTCGTCTCTCGATGACTCGAGCACGGCCTCCATGGCCTCATTCGGAATGGACTCGAGGTCCACCCCAGCACCTGCGGCCACGCCTTCAAGGGGACCGTCGGTTCGATCCTGGGCCATGGTGGCAGCGAGACCGATGGCAGCGGCGACCGCCACGATCAGAAGCGAAGCACCGACGACGGTGCGGCGTGGAGTCCTCGGATCGGCAGGCTCTTCGTGTCTGTCGGTGTCGAGACTGGCCAGCTCTTCGGTGGCAGATTGGAGCTCGGCCAGATAGCCGGCGCGGAGTTCGGAGGCGGTATCCTCGTCGATCTCACCGATCTCGACCTGCAGCTCCAACTCGTCGAGGTCACGGCGCGCCTGTTCGGCGACCTCCTCCAGACGGTGTCGAGCGCCTATCACGGGGTTTCGTTCCCGGACGTGACCGTGAGCCGCTCGGCCCGGCGTCTCCCTGTCCGGCGAGACACGATGAGCCCGGTGCCTGCCGCAAGCACCAGCGCCGGCACCAGCCACAACGCCAGGGTCGACGGATCGAAGGGCGGATCCAGTACCTGTGCGTCCGCACCGTATGCGCCAACCACGGAGTCGATGATTTGTTCGTCAGTGAGACCGTCGGTCACGCCCTCGCGCACCAATGACATCATGTCCTGAGCCAGCGCCGACGGAGAGTCGGCGATCGCCTCGCCTGCGCACACGGGGCAGCGAATGAGGCTCCCGATCGCCTGGGCGCGGTCTTCCTGCGCCGGGGGTGCCGTTGCCACCGAGACCACCACGAAGACGGCCAGCGCAACGGTGACGAGGAGGCGGATCACACGAACGGTGCGTTCACGCATTCGACAGCTCCTGTGCAGAACGACGGCGTCTCCGACCCCGGGCAGCCACGAACCCGCCCACGCCCACGAGAAGGCCGCCGAACCAGATCGACCACATCATCGGGGAGGAATCGAGGCTCATCGTGATCTCGGGGTCCGGGAGACTACGAAGCGTCAGATACAGGTCGCCACCGGGGGTGGTGTAGACGGCGGGAGTGCCGATGAGCGAGGAAGCGTTGGCGAACTGATTCAACCTGGGTTCGAGGGTCGTGACGACCTCACCGCCTCGCTCGACCGTGATCGTCGCCCCGACCACCTGCCGGTTCGACTCCGAATAGGTGAACGGCGCCTCGTAGATCAGCTCGTATCCGTCGAAGGCGATGGTGTCTCCCGGGCTCAGCACCTGTTCGGTGTGCGACGAGAGGTTCCCGGCGAAGGCCAGACCGAGAGCAAGGACGGCCACACCGACGTGACTGATCTGTCCTCCCCAGTATCCGGGGTCGCTCGCCAGCATGCGCCGCAGTTCGGCGGTCGTGGATGTTCGGCGCTTGACCGCAGCCCCCCTCGCCTGTGACCACGCATGCCGCACAACCACAGCTACCAGGAAGGTGGACAGGACCACAGCGAGCACCACCCACCCCGTGCGGGACACCCAGATCACGGTCAGAGCGCCTGCTACCAGGGCCACCTGGAGCGGCCCGTGGACTCGCCGCCACACCAGCTCGGGCTTGGCCACGCGCCATGGCATCACCGGGCCAACTCCCATTGCCAGCAGGAGGGCGAAGCTCAAAGGGACGGCGAGCCGATTGAAGAAGGGCGCGCCCACCTGTACCCGGTCGCCGGTGAACGCCTCGAGGATGATCGGGTACAGGGTTCCGATTACGACCACGGCTGCGTACACCGTGAGCAGCAGGTTGTTGAGAAGGAACGATCCCTCTCGACTCGAAAGTGACTCGAGCCGGGAGGATTGGGCGACGATGTGGGCTCTCGCCCCGAACAGCGAGAAGCTGCCCACGAGGACCACCACGAGGAAGCCGAGAAGGGCAGGGCCGATCGGGCCCTGGGTGAAGGCGTGGACCGATTGGACCGTGCCCGACCGCGTGAGGAACGTTCCGAGGATGGTGAGCGCGAACGCGCCGATCACGAGCACGAAGTTCCAGCTCTGAAGCATCCCGCGGCGCTCCTGCACGAGCGCCGAGTGCAGGAAGGCGGTGGCCAGCAGCCAGGGCATGAACGAGGCGTTCTCGACCGGATCCCAGGCCCAGTATCCACCCCAGCTCAGCACCTCGTACGCCCACCAGCCACCGAGCACGATGCCCACCGACAGGAACGACCAGGCGACCGACGTCCACCGCTTCGAGCGCCGAAGCCACTCCGCACCCGGCATGCCGATCGCCAACGCCGACATCGCGTAGGCGAACGGGACGGTCAAGCCCACATACCCTACATACAGCACCGGGGGGTGAACGGCCATGAGGATGTGGTTCTGGAGCAGCGCGTTGGGACCCGAACCATCCACCGGTGCCTGTGAATCGAGGAACGGAATGGGGCTGGACTCTACGCAGCTACGGGCCGCCGCCTGCACGCAGGTTTCGAAGGGATTGGCGATCGTCGCCATGACCCCGAAGAAGAACAGCGCAACCAACCCCATCACCATGAGGGCCCCTGCCGAGAGCTGATCGCGAGACCGGCGATGATCACGAGCAACCAGCCACGTGAAGGTTCCGAGCACCAGGCCCCACAAGACGATTGAACCCTCGAGGGCTGCCCATCCGGTCGCGAGGTCGAACGGGAATGGAGTGGTGACCGAGTGGTGATTGGCGACGTAGACCATCGAGAAATCGTTGGTCACGATTGCAAGCTCGAGGGCTGCCATCGCAGCAATGGATGATCCGAACAGGATCCGGGCGGGGAGAACGACTTCGAATGTCGACTCGGCCGACCGGACATGAGCCAGGCCTCCGATCGCCAACCACGCCGCCGAGCCGACTCCCACCACGACGGCGAGTGTCCCCAGGAGACCGAACATCACCCGGTTCCAGCGGCGGCGGCTTGGGAGTCCTCGTAGGTGCCGTCGGTCGGTGCCTCGTAGCCTTCGTCGTGGCGGATGAGAGCGTCGTCCGCTCTGAACAGATTTCCGTCCCAGGTGCCTGACAGCAGAACGGGTACGTCATCGTCGAACAATGGCGGCGGTGTGCGCGTCAGGAGGATGTCGACGGTCGCGGCCCCATCGGTTATCTGAAAGCGTGACTCGCCGCCACCGAGCTCTTCGATCGTGCCGGGCACCACCAGGCCCGAGAGCTTGAACGAGCGACCATCGGGAAAATCCGACCGGTTCGAAATGGCTTCGCTCGTGGTGAGGTAGTAGACGAGGTCACTGCCCAGCGAGCGGATCAGGAAGAATCCGGCGGTGGCGATGCCGACGACGGCCACGATGAGGAACCAACGATGCGCCATCAGCGTCCTCGCCGAGTCCGTCGCGATCGACCCAGGATCGATGCGACGTACCCGCCGATCAATCCATATGTGACCAGGTAGGCGGCCCAGACGAACCCGTCGCTCATGTCGTCCGTCCGAAATCGGGTCGTGTGATGGCAGAGCCGGCAGGCATGTCCGCCGGCTGTTCCTGCGCCGATTCGGCCCGCCCGATCCGGATGCGGGTGGTCAACATCGCCACGTACAGCAGCGTGAACACTCCCAGATTGGTCAACAGGGCTCCCAGCATGGAGCCGTCCATCTGGATGCCGTCGGGCCGTACCGTCATCGGCTGGTGCAACGTCCGCCACAGAGTGACCGAGAAATAGACCAGGGGTACCTGGATCACAGCGACGAGACCCAACGACGCCGAGCGTCGAGCTCGCTGTACGGGGTCGGGGGTGGCCCGTCGAAGCGCCAGATATCCCAAATACACGAAGAACATGAGAGCCGTCGAGGCCATCCGAGCATCGCCCCAGTCCCAGTAGGTTCCCCACACCGGCTTGCCCCACAACGATCCGGTGAACAGGGCGACCGCGGTGAACAACACGCCGATCTCTGCCGATGCCTCGGCCAGACGATCCCAACGCATCTTCTTACGGATCATCCAGCCGATCGAGCCGAGGGCGGTCACGCCGAATGCGACGAAGGCCAGCCAGGCGCCGGGAACATGGACGTAGAGGATACGTACGAAGTTGCCCTGCTCGGAGTCGGGCGCCGAGGTGAAGGCGGTCCACAACCCAGCCGCCATTCCAACCCCGGTCAGCGCCCAGAGGGCTCTCACCAGACCGTCCTTCAGGGCACCGGGTTCGAGAGTCGAATTCTCGCTCATGTGGTGGCGTACTCCAGAGATCGTGCGGTGACTGTGGCGGTGGCCGCCAAGGCGAGATCGGCCACTATCAGCAGCATCGTGGGAGTAAGGGTACCGTCTCCCCGGGCTAGCGATTCGAAGGCCCTCGAGGCGCCCACGACCAGCGGCACGGACAGCGGCGCCACCAGCAGGGGGGCGAGCACCGACCTCGACCGGAGCCCCACGGTCACGTCCCCGGCCAGGGTGGCGAGCATCGCAAGACCGGGCGCAAAAAGGACGAGGATCCCGATTGCCGCCGGCACCGGTGGGACGATGTCCGGGTCGTAGAACAGCACGACGAGGGGTGCGGTGACGAGCATCACGACCAGCGCGAGAAGGGCGGCACTCGAGGCACGACCTGCGAAACGCGCTAGTGGGTCCATCCCCAGGAGTATCAGGTGTCTCCGCTGCGTTTGGGACTCGGTTCCGGTCTGACGAAGGGCCACCTGCATCCCGAACAAGAGGGCGATGAGCCAGTAGACAGGCCACGCCAGGTCGGAGAGTCGGATCTCGAGGGTGTTCGTCGCCAGAGGAACCACGAACACCGCCACCGCTGCGAACGGGAGCACCACCGAGCTGACTTCGCCTGCCCGGCCTTCGATGCGAAGGTCACGAACCGCCACTGTGGTCATTTGACGCCAGAAACTCATGACGTCACCGTTCCGAGCAGGATCCGATCCACTCGATCGGTTCTCTCGCCCAATCGGCGGGCGTCATGACTGACCAGCACTGCGCCGCCGCCGCGTTCCCTGGTTCGGCGTAGAACCTCGTCGATGATCACCTCGGCGTCGTCGTCCAGGCCGGCATGGGCCTCGTCGAGCAGGACCAGTTGCGGTTCCGTCATGAGCAGCCGGGCCAGGTCGACCCGGCGCTGCATCCCGTTCGACGAGTGATCGGAGCGCCGATCTGCGGCGGCGCCGAGGCCAACCGCCTCCAGCACGCGTCGGGCCTCGAGGCGTTCGACGCCACGAACGGCGGCCCACAGCTCCATGTTCTCGAGGAGTGTGAGTTCCGGATACAGACCCGCATCATGCCCCGACCAGCCGATTCTCGAACGGACCGGATAGATCTCGGGGGTTCCGATCGCGGCGCCCAGGACGGTCCCCGAGCCGCTCGTCGGCTGCTGAAAGGTGGCGAGCACGGCCAGCAGGGTCGATTTCCCGGCGCCGTTCGGGCCCGCCACGCCGACCACCATCCCCGGATCCACCCAGAAGGTCACGTCGACCAGCACCGGGACCGATGCGAGTGTCACGTTGACGCGATCGAGCTCCACGAGTGCTTCGCCCATGGCCGGGAAGTGTAGGGCTGGGGTCGTGGCGCGAAGCGCACGCTTGCACCGCTATTGCGGAATGCACCAGTCGACCGGCGACCGTCCCGCCTCCTCCAGCGCGCGGTTGGCGCGGCTGAATGGCTTCGATCCAAAGAAGCCTCGGTGTGCCGAGAGCGGTGAGGGGTGCGGCGACTCGATGACGACGTGGCGGCTCGTGTCGACGAACGCCTTCTTCTTGCGGGCAGACGAGCCCCACAACAAGAACACGACCCGGTCGGGCTTGGCGTTCACCACCCGAATCACCTCGTCGGTGAAGGCTTCCCAACCCTTGTTCTGGTGGCTGGCGGCCGATCGGGCACGCACGGTCAGCGTTGCGTTGAGCAGCAACACGCCTTGGCCAGCCCAGTGCTCCAAGGACCCATGGTCGGGCATCGGACAGCCGAGGTCGTCGTGCAGCTCCTGGTGGATGTTGCGGAGCGACGGCGGGATCTCGACCCCGGGTCGGACGGAGAAGCACAACCCGTGCGCCTGTCGAGGTCCGTGATAGGGGTCTTGGCCCAGCACCAGGACTTTCACGCTGGCGTACGGGGTGAGGTGCAGCGCTGCGAACACCTCATCGGAAGGGGGGTACACCGTGGTTCGTGCCCGCTCAGACTCCACGAACGTCATCAGCTCTCGCCAGTACGGCTTGGACAGCTCACCTGCGAGCAGCGGGTTCCAATCGGTCTTGGGCGCCACGGGGGCACCATACCCGCCCGCCGGATTGCGGACGTGCGACGTGGAGATTCAGAACAAATCTGGAAACCCGGGTCGACCATGTCGTGCATGTGCGGGCTATCTCCGTACCATCTCGGGACATGCCGCGAACTCAACGCGTCCTCGTGATCGACGACGAACCCAGAGTCAGGGAGGTGGTGGCCGCCTACCTCGAGCGAGAAGGGTTCAAGGTTTCCGAAGCCGCCGACGCCGACGCGGCCCAACGCCACCTCGACGGCCCGGCACCCGACCTGGTGATTCTCGACATCATGTTCCCAGGTGCCTCCGGTCTCGATCTCCTCCATGACATCCGACGGCGTTCCGACATGCCGGTCATCTTGCTGACAGCTCGTGCTGAGGAGGCCGACCGGGTGCTGGGGCTGGAGCTCGGCGCCGACGACTACGTGGTCAAGCCCTTCTCGCCACGTGAGCTGGTGGCGAGGGTACGGACGGTCTTGCGTCGGGTGAGTCCCAGTCTGCCCACGTCGGTGCTGGAGTTCGACGGTCTCACGGTCGACGTCGGGTCGCGTGAGGTGCTCGTCGGCGGCGAACCCGTGGAATTGACCGCGAGGGAATTCGACCTCCTCGCGTACATGGCGTCGAACCCCAAGCAGGTGTTCAGCCGAGCTCAGCTGCTCGAGCAGGTTTGGGACAGCTCCCCGGAATGGCAGGATCCGGCCACGGTCACCGTGCACATCCGGCGGGTACGGCACAAGATCGAGAACGATCCCACGGAACCGAGGTGGCTGCAGACCGCCTGGGGCGTGGGATACCGGTTCCAGCCATGAAGCGCCTTGTGCTTCTCGTGGTGCCAGTCCTCGTGGTGGGAATTCTCGGAACCGAGTTGGCGATGGATCTGTCGGCCCGGGACCGGACGATCACGTACACCATCTACGGCGTGGCAGCGGCGGTCACCGTGCTCCTCTACCTGGCCGTGGCATGGGCGGCGCCACGTGCCCGCAGGCTGGCGACCGCGGTGGCTGCGGTCGGGTTCGTCACCGTGGTGGCTTCGGCGGTCGCAATCGTGTTGGCGGCAGGTTCGATGGTCGTGAACACGCACGATCGGGACGTTGTTCTGGTCACGCTTGCCATGGGCGTGGGGCTGGCCGTTGCCCTGGCATTCGCGGTAGGGGACTCCGTGGGCGACGACCTGCGACGGGTCAGCACGGCCGCCCGTGCGGTCGCAGAAGGTGATCTGACCGTTCGAACCCGGATCAACCGCCGTGACGAGGTTGGTGCACTCGCCGCCGCTGTCGACGACATGATCGCCCAGCTCGAATCATCCGAGGAGGAACGCAAGATCCTGATCACGTCGGTCGGTCACGACCTTCGAACCCCTCTCGCTTCGCTGCGGGCGGCGATCGAGGCGGTCGAAGACGGTGTGGCGCCGGATCCAGCCGCCTATCTGAGCGGCATGGCCAAGGACGTCGAGCATCTGGGCCGTCTCGTCGAGGATCTCTTCGCTTATGCGCGTATCGAGTCGGGCCGGTACGAGCCCACCATCGAGGCGGTGGATCTCCGGGAGCTCGCCGACGAGACCGTGGAGGTGTGCTCGCCGATCGCCGATGCCAGAGGCGTGGCCCTCACGGTGGCCACCGACGTCGCCGGATCGGTCGACGTCGATCCGGCCGGGATGGGGCGGGTTCTGCGCAACTTGGTCGACAACGCAGTCAGGCACACGCCGACGGGCGGTGCCGTGCGGATCGAGGTGTTCGACCGGGGCTTCCGGGTGGTCGACGACGGTGAAGGCTTCCCAAGCGAGTTCCGGGATCGGGCGTTCGACCGCTTCAGCCGGGCGGACTCAGCACGGTCGGGCGGTGGAGCGGGCCTCGGGCTAGCCATCGCACGAGGCATCGTCGAGGCCCATGGGGGTCGGATCGCCATCGAAGATGGCCCGGGCGGGCGGGTCAAGGTCGATCTGTGACGTCCTCGGATTGGTTGCCCGTCTGTGGAGCAGATCCGTCGAACCGGGGTCCGAGGAGGACGATTGCGGCACCCGTCACCATCGCTGCTGCGTAGAACGTGGTAGGACCGCCGAACAGGCTGGGTCGAAGGGGTTCGGTGGCCAGTCGAACGACTGCTGCGCCAGCGATGGCCACTCCGGTGGCCAGCCACGGCTTCGCAGGCAGGCGGCTCACCACCAGGGTGAGGATCGCCAGCCCGATCGCGGTGTAGACCTCCACTGGATGCCGAGTCACCGTGGAGCCGGGCAGGCCGTACGCCCACGGAAGCTCCGATGCCGCACCGAGACACGTCCCACGCCACACACACCCACCGTGCCATCCCGCCAAACCGGCCACGGCGACGGGTGCCACGGCGTCCACCCAATCGGGCAAGTGGCGCCGCCACAGCCAGGCGAGTGCCAGGACGGCGACCGGTGCAGCCACCGCCGTCTCCACCCCCGCTCGCACGAGGATGAGCTCGAATGGGTTGGTGAGAGGATTCACGCCGTCACCGACCATCGCGGCGATCCTTCCGGCGATGAGGCCCATCACGGCGGCACCCATGAGGGTGTCGATCGGACCTTCCACGGATTCGAGACGACGGCGTGTCGAGCGAGCTGCGACGTACATCGCAGCACCGGCGGTCAGCACCGCGAAGAGGAGGGTGAACTCCATGATCAGCCGCCGGTGGCGGCGATCAATTCGTCGATGGCCAGTGCCAGCTGACCTTCATCGATGATTCCGAAGTGGGTGTCGACGAGAGCCCCGCCGGGTGCGACGAAATAGGTGATGGGAACACCTGAACCGCCCATCATCGAGCGGATCTCGGCGTTCACGTCGAAGAGGTTCTCGTATCCGATGCCGTACTCGGCCAGGAACTCCGCCGCTCCGGACTGAGTGTCCTGAATGTCGATTCCGATGAAGTCGATCTGGTCGCCGTACTGCTCGTGTGCGGTTGTGAGGAGCGGAGCCTCGGTCCGGCACGGGATGCACCACGAGGCCCACACGTTCACGACCGCCGGTTTTTCTGAGCCGTCCAGGCGCTGCTCGAAGGAATCGGCGTCGAACAGCGGGAGATCGCCTTCGGCGGGGGTGGCGGTGTCTGAGCCTCCGCATGCCGCGACGAGGATCAGGAGGGCTGCGATCGCTTTGCGCACCCGGGCATTGTGCCATGGGCACTCGATTAGCTTTGGGTCCATGACCGACATCAGCCGTTTCTCGGTCGGCGACCTCGCCGATCTGCCAGAGGACATCCGCTCCCGGATCGAGCCGATCGCAGAAAAGAGCGGATTCCTGCCGAATGTGTTCGTCGGGATGCTTCATCGACCCGACGAGCTCCGGGCCTTCCTCGACTACCACGACGCTCTGATGGAGAGAGATTCCGGTCTGACGAAGGCGGAACGGGAGATGATCGTCGTAGCGACGAGCGCCGCCAACGACTGCCTGTACTGCGTGGTCGCCCACGGGGCGATCCTGCGGATCAGGGCGAAGGACAGCGAGATCTCCGATCGCATCGCAGCCAACTGGCGAACCTCGCCAGTGTCGGAGCGGCAGGTGGCGATGCTGGCATTCGCCGTGAAACTCGCTCGTACGCCCGAAGAGCTGAACGAACATGACTTCACGTCTCTGCACTCGCACGGGTTCTCGGACGACGACATCTGGGACATCGGCTCGGTGACCGCCCTCTTTGCGCTGTCGAACCGGCTCGCCCACCTCATGGATCTCCAACCGAACGCAGAGTTCTTCGGCATGGGTCGGGGGTCGTGATCGTGCATGCGTGACATGACCGAGCCCGAGGTGCGATCCTTCTTGAGCCACGGCACCAGGACCGGGAAGCTGGCCACAGTCCGCACGGACGGGCGACCTCACGTGGCCCCGATCTGGTTCGTCGTCGACGGAGGCGAACTCGTGTTCACAACCTGGCACTCCTCGGCGAAGGCGAAGAACCTCGACCGCAACGGCCGAGCCGCGCTCGCCGTCGACCTCGAGGAGCCGCCATACGCGTTCGTCCTGGTGGAAGGCCCCGTCACCATCTCGGAGGATCCCGATGAGCTCCGGCACTACGCCACCCGAATCGGACATCGCTACATGGGAGTGGATCAGGCGGAAGCCTTCGGCCGCAGAAACGCAGTCGACGGTGAATGGCTCGTGAAACTCACGATGGAGAAGGTGGTCGCCAAACACGACATGACGGGCTGATCGCAGCCGAGCGACTCAGGAACCCAGGGTTATGGACCGTCATTATGGCGGACTACAGCCCAAAGAATGGGGGGCTCAAGTATCCGGGCGCCCCGTGGCTCGTTCCGTGGGCGGTAATCCGCCATTTTGGCGGACGTTAACCCTGGGTTCGTTCCCTACTTCGCCGCGGGCGTGTCCGTTCGGGGCCACGTTGCGATGCGGGGTGTCGATCTGGAAGGGGCGCCACACTCGCTTCACCTTGCGTGGTTCGGAGACCACTTCGGTGTGCTCATCGTGATATTGCTCCTGAGCCTCGACCCAGGTGCCGAACGCGTCCTCGCACGCGACGCTACAGAACTCGGAGTGGGGGAGTCGCGCGCAGCCATCCCACAGACAAACGTGGAAACTGCGTCTCAGCCAGAGGGGATCGAAGATGTCAGGGACGCGTCCGGGTCATATGTGCCTCCATGGGTGACCCTACGCATCGGCTGGAGCTTGTGAAGGGTCTTTTGCCGGGCGTAGCGCAAGCACCACGCCGAGGATGAATACGCCGATCGACACCCAGCCGTTCCGGCTGAGGCCGGCGAACCGGAATGTCGTGTCTGTCCGGATGAGCTCCATCAGGAACCGAATGAAGCCGTATCCGGCGAAGTACACGGCAATCAGCCGTCCTCGGAAACGGGGATGCCGGCGACCCAGCCACATGATGAACCCTGCGAGCGCCAGATTCCACAGCGATTCGTAGAGGAAGGTCGGATGGAACGTGGCAGCATCTGGATACGCCGCCGGTCGATTCGAGGGGTCGATCTCGAGGCCCCAAGGCAGGTCGGTGGGTGTGCCGAAGAGCTCCTGATTGAAGTAGTTGCCCCACCGCCCTACCGCCTGGGCCAGCGGAACGGCGGGGGCAAGCGCGTCGAGAAAAGCGGGGAGATCGCCGTTCCATCGCCGCATCAGCACGACGAGGGTGATTGCTCCGGCGGTCAGCCCGCCGAACAGCGCCAGCCCTCCCTCCCAGATGGCGATCACCTTCCACCATTCCCCCTCGAACCGGGAGAGGTGCGTTGAGACGTAGGCCGCCCGTGCGCCCAGAAAACCGAAGATGACCACCCTGGCGAGCACACGTTCTGCCACCGCCGGATCCCCACCGAAGGACTCGTATCTGCGGGTGGCGAGGCGCCAGGCCAGCGCCACCCCCACGGCGATGATGGCGCCGTAGAAGGTGAGGCGAAGCGGGCCGATCTGTATGGAGTTGACCGACGGGGAGGGAATCGAGGCGAGTATCATCGATCGTGACGCTACAACCGTTTCAACCGTTGTTGGTCCGACGGAGGCCGCTCGGGCTTCGTCGGGCGCTCAGGCCGAAGCGCCTTTCGTCATTCGGGGACGCTCGGGTCGGATACATGGCCGTTCCCGGCCAAGCCCTTGAGGATGTCGACACCGGTGGCGTTCTCGATCTGCTCGACGATCCGAATCACGGCTGCGGGCATCTGCGAGACGACGTTGGGGACGCCCTGGCCGTTGCCGGAATCGATGACCGAGATCTTGTCGATCTCGACACCTTCCACAGTCGACACGATCTTGTCGACGAGCTCTGGCAGCATGTTGAGCACGAAGATCCGCTGGGCGTCTGCCCCAGCGATCTGGTACTGCTCGACCAGCCGGCGAAAGACCTCGATCGAGGCGTTGCCGTCTTCGATGATCTTTGCCGCCTCGCCCTTGGCTTCGAGCTCCGCTGCCTCTTTTCTCGCTCGCGCGGGCGCGACCACGTCGGCTTCCAAGCGTCGTCTCTCGAGCTCGATCCGCTCCTGCTGGAGCGACTGCTCGGCGACCGCTCGTGCCTTGTCGCCGGACACCTTGGCTTCTTCCTCGCGTGCGAGTGCCTCGGCGTCGAGCTCGGCTTGCCGCACCCGGAGCCCATTGCGCTTCTCGGCTATCGCCAAGTCCGAGGACACTCGGGCCACCTCTGCTCGTCGGTTCGACTCGGCCTCAGCCTCCTCTGCTTCGGCGGTCCGTTCCGCCTCAGCAACACGAGCCTCCATCAACACCGACGCCGTCCGTCGGCGCCCGACGCTGTCCAGGTAGTCGACCTCATCGGTGACGTTCTGGATCTTCAGCACGTCGAGGTCGAGCCCGAGGGTCCGCATGTCGTCGTCGGCCTCTTCGATCAGCGTTTGTGCAAACTTGAGCCGATCCTCGTTGACCTCTTCGGGTGTCAGCGTGGCAAGCACCCCGCGCAGGTTCGCCTCCAATGTCTCCTTCGCGAGCTTCTGGATGTACTCGGTAGGCCGGCCAAGGAATCGTTCGATGGAGTTCTCGAGCACGCCAGGCTTGCTGGAGACCTTGACGTTTCCGACGGCTTGGACGTCGAGCGGGATCGCACCTTTCGAATAGGCGTTGTGGACGGACACCTCGATGGCGATCGTGTTGAGGTCCATCCAGTCGACCCTCTCCAGCAGCGGGATCCGAATGGTCCGGCCACCTTGGAGCACCCGATATCCGGCCACGGTTCCCTCGGCTGTCTTCTTGCCGCGACCGGAGATCACCGACACCCGGTTGGGCGGACAGATCACGATCAGGCTCCTCACGGCCAAAATCACGACCAACACGGCCACGATGACGATCACTGCAAGTGTGATGAATAGCTCCATCAGCGTCCCTTCACTGGATGACGTCCATCGGGGCGATCCTGGCCACCCCGTTCTTGACTTCGATCACGATGACGTCCTCATTCTGTTGGAACGTCTGATGCAGGTCGCGATAGGCCTCGGCGACCATGGCGACCGATCGCCCGTCGACGTCGATCGTGACGCGGCCTCGCCGGCCACCATCCACCGGGACCGACACCTTGGCCCGAGCCCCGGTGTACACCTCATCGGTGATTCGCGAGTCGCCGCTGCTCTGTTTCAGGTACCGGAGGAGGCGGTCGTTGACGAAGCCCGCGAATCCTCCGACCGCAAGGGCAAGAACCAGCGTTGTGAGCCGTCCGGCACCGACGAGCGGCAAGACGAGACCCGTTAGACCGAAGAACGCAGACACGAACACCAGCGTTCGAAACGATAGAAGCGACGAGAGGGCAGACCCGGCTCCTTCCGCCAGGTCCCCGGTGTCGAGGTCGGCCTCGGCGTCGAAATCGAGGTCCAGGTCGGCATCGGCGTCGATGTCGCCGCCGCCGAAGGTCATGACGGCGGCGAGGACACCGCCCACCAACGCGAAGAAGAGATAAACCCCGGTCATCGGGTTCCTACGTCCATGTCCACAAAACTAGCGGCGCAGCCATCCTTTGTAAGAGCGGCCTAGGGCCTCCACGCCGGGATCACCGCGACGGGGCTCCCCATCCGCTGGTGACGGAGGCGCAGATCAGCGAACTCCACCGGGATTGGTCGCGCCGCCGAAGGTTCACGAATTCGCGTCGGCAGTCCGTCGTGCAACGACGGGGAGTGGAGGCTCGATCCGTGCTTCTCGCCGGTTCAACCTCACGCCCCATGGCTGCAGTGGGCGACCGCCAACGCCTCGTTTCCGCACGTCGTGTGGATCACTCGCCGATGATCGGGATCGGCCGGGGGGACGGACCGACGTCATCGAGGTCGCCAGGGCGGTTCGAGGTTTGGTAGCGGCTCTGGGAACGCCAGACGTGGCGGTCGCCCACTCCTTCGGCGCGATGGTCGCCCGAGTGGTGTTCGCGGAAGGAGGGCCTCGACGCGTCGTCTACCTGGCACCGCTCGTGAAGGTCTCCGATGCCTTGGACACATTCGCCGATTGGCTCCGTCTGGCGCCGTGGGCGAGGACAGGAATCCACCGGCGACTCGAGGCATGGAATCCCGAGCTCTGGCCGATGGTGAATGCAATCGACCCCGGGCAATTTCCGGGGGCCAGCATGCTGATCGTGCATGATCCAGCGGATCGCGACACCTCTTTCGATCGCGCGGCAACGCTGGCGGCGCTGCGACCCGATTCGGTCATCATCCCCGCAGACGGCCTCGGGCACCGGAGGATCGTCGCCGATCCAGCGGTGCTGGCCATGGTCACAGCATTCGTCTCGGCTGCCGATGAACGAATGGCGGGGTGACTCAGCGCTCGCGGACGGCGAGAACGTCCAACACCACACCGGGATCGAGGCTTCGCTCCCTGATCACGACCAGCAGGTGGTAGATCAGATCGGCGATCTCCTCGGCGAGGCGATGATCGTCGGCCTCACCGGCGGCGTGGTCCTTGGCGGCCATCAGCACCTCGACGGCCTCCTCGGTGACCTTGCGGGCTGGGAGGTCGGGTCCTTCGTCGATCAGCTTGGTCGTGTACGAACCCTCGGGGCGTTCGGTGGCCCGGCGGTCGATGACCGACCACAGACGCTCGAGTCGGGCGAAGCCGGCGTCGTTGGTCTGTTCCCAGCAGGTGTCGGCACCTGTGTGACACGCCGGGCCGGCCGGTCTCGCGAGGACGAGCAGGGCGTCGTCGTCGCAGTCGGAGCGGATCTCGACCAGCGAGAGGGTGTTGCCCGAGGTCTCGCCCTTCTTCCAGAGTTCCTGGCGGGACCTCGACCAGAAGTGCACGAACCCGGTCTCTTCTGTGAGTTGTCGGGCTTCGGGGTTCATCCACGCCATCATCAGCACGCGCCGCGTGTCGGCGTCCTGGACGATGGCCGGGATCAGGTCTCTCGACGTCATCGGCGCACCGGGATTCCGGCCGACTGCATGACCTCTTTCGCGCGATCGATCTCGATCTCTCGCCGGTGGAAGATCGACGCGGCGAGCACCGCCGACGCCCCACCTTCGGTCACCGCGTCCACGAGGTGGTCTTCGACCCCGGCTCCGCCCGAGGCGATCACGGGAACGCTCACCGCATCCGACACCGCACGGGTGAGCGGGATGTCGAACCCGTCCTTGGTTCCGTCTCGGTCCATCGAAGTCAGCAGGATCTCGCCGGCGCCGAGTTTCGTCCCGGTTCGCGCCCATTCGACCGCGTCGATGCCGGTGGGCTCGCGCCCGCCCTTCACGACCACCTCGAACCAGGTGGAACCGTCGGACCGGACTCGTGACTTGGCGTCGATGGCGAGAACAACGCACTGGCGTCCGAACCGGCGGGCACACTGTTCGATGAGGCCGGGGTCGGCCACCGCCGCCGTGTTGACGCTGACCTTGTCGGCCCCCGCCCGCAATGCGCCCTTCATGTCGTCGGGTTCCCGGACGCCGCCGCCAACGGTCAGCGGCACGAAGACGTTCTGAGCGGTCCTGCGGACCACATCGAGCAGCGTGGAGCGTCCTTCCGGGGCTGCCGAGATGTCGAGGTAGCAGATCTCGTCGGCACCCTCCTGGGCGTATCGCTCGGCCAACTCGACGGGATCTCCCTCGTCGGTGAGGTTGACGAAGTTGACGCCCTTGACGACACGACCGTCGGCCACGTCGAGGCAGGGGATGACCCTGGTGCGGACGGTCACGACGCTCCTCCGACCGACGCCGGGACGGTGCATTCGGCCACGAAGTTGGCGAGGATGCGCAGGCCGGCATCACCCGAGCGCTCGGGGTGGAACTGGGTCCCGCTGATCCTCCCCTTGCGCACGGCGGCGACGAAGGGATCGTCGTACGACGTCCAGGCGATTGCGGTAGAGGGGTCGTCCGGCACGGGGGCGTACGAGTGCACGAAGTAGACGATCGGCTCGTCGTCGAGTCCCGCGAAGAGGGGATCGTGGTCGGCGAGACGGAGTTGGTTCCACCCGATGTGGGGGAGGCGGGGGGCGTTGTCGAGACGGTGGACCCTCCCGCCGATCAGGCCAAGGCAATGGGCGCCGTCTTCCTCGCTGGTCTCGAACAGCACCTGCATCCCGACGCAGATGCCGAACAGCGGCACGTCGAGGGTCTTCAGGGGCTCCTCGAAGCCGGCGTCGCGGATCCCCTCCATCACCGAGTGGGTGGTCCCGACGCCCGGCAGGACGACACCCGACGCGCCTTCGAGGCCTTCGGGTCCGGTCGCCACGACGACTTCCGCACCGGCCCGCTCCAGACCGCGGGCGATCGAGACGAGGTTCCCGGCGCCGTGATCGACGACTGCGACTCGTGCCGTCACAACACGCCCTTCGTCGACGCCACGCCGGCACGACGCGGGTCGATCGCCACGGCCGCCCGCATGGCACGAGCGAGCGCCTTGAATGCGGCTTCTGCGATGTGGTGATCGTTGGATCCCGTGGCGGTGACGTGGAGTGTGATGCCGGCCGTACGCGTGAACGCCTCCAGCGCGTGGGGGATGTTCTGGGTCGACAGGCTTCCCAGCATGGGTTGGGCGAACGGAAGCTCGAACACCGAGTACGGCCTCCCGGAGATGTCGACCACCGCGGTGGCGCGAGCCTCGTCCATGGGCACGGTGGCGTCGCCGAACCGTGAGATGCCGCTTCGATCACCGAGCGCAGCAGCGAAGGCCTCACCGAGCACGAGCGCAGTGTCCTCGACGGTGTGGTGGTCGTCGATGTGGATGTCACCGGTCGTCTCCACTTTGAGGTCGAACATCGCGTGGTGTCCGAACGAGGTGAGTAGGTGGTCGAAGAACCCGATCCCAGTGGTCACAGACACCTGACCCGAGCCGTCGAGATCGAGGTCGACGGCGACGTTCGTCTCGTTCGTCTCGCGGGTCACCTTGGCGGTTCTGGTCATCATTGCTCCTGTTCGAGGCGGATCTGCGCGGCCAGACGGTGAGCGGTGAGTCCCTCGGCCGTGGCGAGGGTGGCGATCGTGTCGACGAGTCGTTCGAGCCCGTCCCTGGTGATGCGCTGTTCCTGTCGCCACGAACCGAAGTCCTCGACCGACAGCGGGCCGCAAGCGGCGGCGAGCCCGCCCGTGGGCAGGACGTGGTTGGCGCCGGTCGCGTAGTCGCCGGCCGACTCGGGTGACCATCGCCCGACGTACACCGACCCGGCAGCCGTGATCTGCTTGGCATCGGCGTCGGGATCGGCAGTCATGATCGTCACGTGCTCACCGGCGTAGTCGTTGGCGAAGTCGATGCCGGATTCCCGGTCGGGAACCACCACCGACCAGCCGTGCTCCGCCAGGGCCTGCTCGAGGATCTCGGAGCGTTCGAGCTCCGGGAGGAGCCGATCCAACTCGGCCTCGACGCGCTCGGGCAGCCCGGGGTCGTTTGTCACGAGCACGGCGGGAGAGTCGGGCCCGTGTTCGGCCTGGCAGAGCAGATCGACGGCGACCAACGTGGCGTCGGCGGTGTCGTCGGCGAGGACCAGAACCTCGGACGGGCCGGCCGGGAGGTCGATTGCACACACCCCGAAGACCGCCAGCTTCGCCGCTGTGACCCAGGCATTGCCGGGACCGACGATCTTCTCCACCGGCTCCACGGATTCGGTGCCGTAGGCGAGTGCGGCCACCGCCTGGGCGCCGCCCATGATCCACACCTCGTCGACGCCCGCGACGGCGCAGGCGGCCAGGGTGGCGGGGTTGACCGAACCGTCGGCAGCAGCAGGCGAGGCTACGACGACCTGCTCGACTCCGGCTACCTTCGCCGGAACCGCGGTCATGATCACCGACGACGGGTAGGACGCCTTTCCTCCGGGCACGTATGCGCCGATTCGCCGAAGCGGAGTCCAGCGTCGGGTGATCTCCACCCCATCCACGGTCTGGACCTGCAGATCGTGGGGGAGCTGCTCCCGGTGATACGCCTCGACGTTCGCCTTGGCCGTCTCCAACGCGGCGACCACCTCGCTTCCAGCCTGTTCCACGGCTCGGGCGATCTCGTCGGCCTCCACCCGGCGGAACCCGCCGCCGAACCGGCCGGCGTACTCACCGATGGCGGCATCGCCCCGCTCGGCGACGTCGTCGCAGATTGCGGCTGCACCGTCCCGAATCGCCCGCTGAGGGACGGCGGACCGTCGCAGCAGGGCACGCCGTTCGGCGAGCGACATCGTATCGAGATCGATCCTGCGCAACCTCATTGCGACCGCCTGGAACGATCTCGGGCTGGAGACTGGCGACCGGAGACTGGAGATCTATACATCACAGCAACTGCTCGATCGGGAGTACGAGGATTCCTTTGCCGCCGGCGGCTTCGAGTTCGGGTAGGAGCTCCCACAGGTGCTCGGCGTCGACCACCGAGTGGATCGCCACCCAGTTGTCCTCTGCCAGCGGCACGACCGTCGGTGCCTCGAGGCCGGGTATCAGATCGACGATGGCGTCGAGTGCGGTGGTGGGGGCGTTGAGGAGGAGATATCGCTTGCGACGGCCTGCGGTGACTGCGCGAAGAGCGGTTGCAACCTGTTGAACCCTCGTGTCGTCGACCTCGCCGGCGCGGCTGACCAGGATCGCCTGCGACTCGATGAGCGTTCCGACCGCTCGCAGTCCGTTCACACGGAGCGTCGAGCCCGTCGACACCAGATCGACGATGGCGTCCGCCACCCCGATCTTGGTCGCCACCTCCACCGATCCACGCAATGCCACCACGTCGACATCGATGGATCGCTCGGCGAAGTAGGTGGATGTGGCGTGTGGATGTGCCGTGGCGACCCGCAGACCCGAGAATTCATCGGTCTTCTCGATCGGTGACGCATTGGGCACCGCTGCCACAAGGCGGCAATGTCCGTAGCCGAGTTCCGCGATGCTCTGAAGACCGTTGCCGTGTTCGGCGACGAGATCGACACCTGTGATGCCGACGTCCGCCACGGCGTCCGACACGAGCTCGGGGATGTCCTCGGTCCGGACGAACAGAAGCTCCATGTCGACGTTTCGTACCGGGACCGACAGGGCGCGTTCGGTGACCTCGAACGAGAGACCCGCGTCGCGCAGGAGCTTCACCGACGGCTCCTTGAGCCGTCCTTTGTTGGGGACGGCGAGCGCAAACGTCATGTCGAGGCGGCCTGTCGGTCGAGGGCGCGTCGGTACCCTCCGGTGCCACGAGTGAGCCACTGGTTGATCCGGGTGATAGTGGCGGTGGACGCGCCGGTGAGATCCGACACCTCTCGGTAGGAGTGTCCCTTGTCGAGGAGACGCACAACGGCCCACCGCTGGCTCATGTCTTCGAGTTCGCGGCAGAGTGCACAGGTCGCGGAAGAAGTCGGCGGCGTCTTCGCTGTCCTCGAGGCCGAGGATGGTCTCGAACAAGGCTTGGATGTGAGGATTGCGCCAGTCGCGGTCGGTCATGCTGTCCTAACGTGGTAGCGTTCTAGCACGTTAACACAGTGAGTCGGTTGGGAAGCAAGGCGGGGTGAACACATGATCCAGATCATTCCTGCCGTCGACGTGCTCGGCGGAGAGGTGGTGCGCCTCATGCACGGGGACTACGACCGGGTCACGGTCTACGCAGCCGATCCAGTCGCTCGAGCCCGCGAGTGGACCGACCGTGGAGCGGCCCTGGTCCATGTGGTGGACCTGATGGGCGCCAAGACCGGCGAGCCCGATGTCGCACTCTGGGAGTCTCTGTCGGCAGCCGGAGTTCCTTTTCAGGTCGGGGGCGGAATCCGAACCGCCGAACTGGCCCGTCGAGCGCTCGGGGCCGGTGCGGCGCGGGTGGTGATGGGAACCGCCGCAGTCTGGGAACCCGAGATTCTCGCCGAGGTGGGGGATCCCGACCGGGTGGTGGCGGCCGTCGACGTCAGAGGTGGAAAGGTGACCGGCGCCGGATGGCTCGACGAGGGGCGTGACCTGCAGTCCGTACTCGATGGCCTTGCCGAGGTTGGCTGTCGCCGCATGCTCGTGACCGGGATCGGGCGGGACGGAACCATGGAAGGCCCCGAGACGAATCTCCTGCGCACCGTGCTGGCGGACGGCCGATTCGCCGTGATCGCGAGCGGCGGCGTCGGCTCCCTCGACGACATCCGCGCCGTCGACGCCCTCGGCTGCGAAGGCGTGATCGTCGGACGAGCCCTCTACGAGGGCCGCTTCACACTTGCCGAGGCGCTCGCAACGTAGTTGGCGACCGGTGCTGACAGCACTGGCGTGGTGACGGGCCGACAGCCAACGGCCCACGGCCGACTCCCGGATGCACCTCGCCGTTGCTCCTCCGCGTGGCGTTCGGACCCGAATCCTCGTCGCGGGTGAAGTGGCTGTCGGCCGTCGGCCGTGTGCCGTCCGCCCCCTGACTCGACGCTCGGTGGGGCCGAGAGCTCCCGCGCCCCGCGTTCAGGAGATACAGAACTCGTTTCCCTCGGGGTCGGCCATGGTCACCCAGGAATGCGGACCCTGTCGACCGGTGTGGAGAAAGGTCGCCCCCGTCGATTCCAAACGACTCTGCTCTGCTTCCACATTGTCGGGTCCGACCCAGATGTCGAGGTGGACCCGGTTCTTGACCGTCTTGGGTTCGGGCACGAGCTGAAAGAGGATGCGTCGTGGTGCCGTTCCTTCAGGCTGCTTGGGGGGACGGATTGCAGCACCGTCCTTCCAGACCTTCGATCCTCTGTGTTCGACGGTGTCGTCCTCGGTGGCGAGACCCTTCGAGATCATCTCGTCGATGAAGTTCGGGTCTTGAGGCTCGACATCCCACCCCAAGGCAGCCGCCCACCAATCGGCGAGGTCATGGGGCTTTGCACAATCGATCACAACCTGGAAGTCGTAGGCCATCGGAGCTCCCTCTCTTGTCGTGCGATCACGGTAGGAGCGATTGCGGACCGAGGCGGTCCGCAGGCTCCACCCGGCGCAACGCGTGGGACACTTCGCACCCGAGGTACGCTCAGGCACACAGGCCGATCGACACGAGGGACCCGATGGACTTCAGCTACCCAGACTCTGCCGAGAAGATCAGGGCAGAGGTGAAATCCTGGCTCGATGACAACCTTCCTCGAGATTGGGGCGGAACCGGGACCCTCGACCTCGATGCACTAGAGACGTTTCGAACCGAATGGCGCGTCAAGTTGTACGAGGGCGGCTGGCTCGGCCTCGAGTGGCCGGTCGAGTACGGCGGTCGGGGCCTGTCAGAGATCGAGGCCACGGTGGTCCATGAGGAGCTCGCCAGAGCCGGCGTGCCTTCTGGAGGCATGAACGATGCGTTCTCGATCGGAATGCTCGGCAACACGCTGCTCACTCTCGGAACCGAAGAGCAGAAGAGACACTTCCTCCCGAAGCTGCTGTCGGGTGAACACGTGTGGTGTCAGGGCTATTCGGAGCCAGACGCCGGTTCCGATCTCGCAGGTGTGAAGACTCGGGCGGTCCTCGACGGCGACGAGTGGATCATCAACGGCCAGAAGATCTGGACCTCGGCAGGTCACCTCGCCAACTGGATCTTCGTGGTCGCTCGCACCGACCCGGAGGCACCGAAGCATCGTGGAATCACGTTCCTCCTGGTTCCCATGGATCAGCCAGGGGTGGAGGTCCGCCCCATCAAGATGCTGTCCGGTGAGTCGGAGTTCAACGAGGTCTTCTTCACCGATGCACGTACCGGCAAGGACAACCTGATCGGAAAGGTGAACGACGGCTGGCGTGTGACGATGGCCTTGCTCGGATTCGAGCGCGGCAAGGACGCAGCCGTGCTGGGAATCGCCTTTCGCAACGAGCTGGATCGGTTGTTCCGGATGGCGAGGGAGACCGGTGCCGCCCACGATCCCGAGATCCGGGACCGGCTGGCGAAGGCCCATGCCAAGGTCGAGATCATGCGCTTCATGGGGTATTCGGCACTCACACGGTTCGCCCAGGGCCAGAAGCCGGGGCCCGAGGCGGCGATCACCAAGGTGTGGTGGAGCGACTATCACAAGGAGGTCACGGAGCTGGCGATGGACGTTCTCGGTCCGGCCGGTCTTGTCGCCGATGGGCGACGCCCATCGTCGGCATTCAGGAGCGACGACTACAACGCCCCCAACTCCACTGCCTCGTGGCAAACGGTGTTTCTCAACGCTCGGGCGGGGACGATCTATGCCGGAACCAACGAGATCCAGCGCAACATCATCGGCGAGATGATCCTCGGCCTCCCGAAGGAGCCGAGTCCGCGCTGAGACGCTTGCCTCCTGAGTCGGTCGTGGTGGGATGGTTGTGACGTAACGGACGATGTGGCTTCGGCGTCACCCCGATTCGGGTCTGCGGGTCGTATGCCAGCGGGTCACCGCCGTCTCGATCTGAGCCCATTCCACGGTGGTGGCGTCGCGGTTTGCCCGGAGCGCATCGAGTGCACTCTCCCGAAGCACGCCGGTGATGTCTGCAAAGCTCATCCCATCGGTGATCTCGGCCAGCCCATCGAGGTCGACGTCGTCGCCGAAGGGAACGTCTGATATCCGCAGGAGCGCCATGCGCGATTCCTGCTCGGGGAGCCCGAGCTCGATCTGGATCTCGAACCTGCCGGCGCGGAGCAATGCCGGGTCGATCAGATCGCGCCGGTTGGTCGCCGCGATGACCGACACATCGCCTCGGGCGCCCACCCCGTCGATCTCGGTGAGGAGGGCGGCCACCACCGAGTCGGTGACAGAGTTGGTGGACCTGCCACGAACCGGAGCAAGGGCGTCGAACTCGTCGAAGAAGATGATCGCCGGCGCAGCGCCTCGGGCACGTGCGAACACTTCCCGCACTGCACGCTCAGACTCACCCACGTACTTGTCGAGCAGTTCTGCACCCTTCACCGAGAAGAAGGCGGCACCCGCTTCGTGGGCGAGTGCTCGAACCACGAAGGTCTTGCCGGTGCCGGGCGGGCCATACAGGAGCACGCCGCGAGGGGGCTCTACGCCCATCGCCTTGAAACGGTCGGGATCGCTGACCGGCCAGATCACCGCTTCGGTCAGCCGTTGTTTGACGTCGACGAGGTTGGCGACCTTCTCGAAACCGTACGAAGGCATCTCGCCGAGCGACATCGACCCGAGTGAGGGTTGCGTCTCTTCGACGGCCGTCACGAGATCGTCGGTCGTCAGCTTCGCCTCGTTGCGCGCTACCCGTGACGAGGCGTGCACGACGGCGGCCAGTACGTCGGCGCCAGAGAAACCGGCCGACCGGTTGGCCAATCGGTCGAAGTCGATGTTGTCGTTCGGCACCCGGGCCAGCGCCGCCTCGAACAGGAGTTTTCGACGGGTGTGATCCGGGGGTGGAATCGCGATGGAACGTGGCAGGAGCGGCGACGCTGTGATCGCTTCGTCGAGGCTCTTGCGGGACGCCACCCCGATGACGCAAGCCATGCCCGGCTTGTCGGCGACGGCGTCGAGGAACCACCGCATGATGGCCGCCACCTGGGTCCGGAACGGGCTGAGAGCCTCGTCGCCCGCGACTGCCTCGATCCGGTCCACGAAGATGACCACCGGGGTCGCTTGTCCGGTGACAGCCTTCTCGAGCATCTCGAGCAACCGATCCGGCTTGAAGACGAGGTCGACGTCCACCTCGTGCACCCGGGTTCCCGCGTTGGCGGCGGCCGCCGCAACCAATTCGGCCTTGCCGCATCCGTGCGGACCGTCGAGCAAGATGCCGGCGACCTTGGGCAAGCCCCAGGCAGCAGGCAGGTCTCGGGGTGAAGTCAGCAGCGACAACCAGCCGGAGAGAAGGTCGAGCTCCGAGTCGAGGCCGGCGAGCAGGGCTTCGGATTTGGATGGGCCTCGAGGCGGTGTCGCAATCACGGGCGGCGTTCTCGGTGTGGTTACTCGTTGCGGGTCGCCGGCGTCGGGAAGTGGCTCCGTCGCCTCGGGCGAGCCTGCGGTCGCAAACCGGGTGGCAGGTCCAATCAACCCGGCGCCCCGAGGTTCCACACGTTCGATCGCGAGCGTGACGGCTTCCTCGCTTCCCAGATAGGCACCGTCCACCGTGATCCGGTCGCCCGAGCTGACGGGACGCCCCTGCATCGCTCGCACCAGGTCGCGGGGTTCGGCTGGGAGTCGGTCCGCTGCGATCACCACGAGCCCTGCGGGTGGCAACACGGCTCGCTCCACATCGACGCTCTGCCCCTCTGCCACACCGGCGTTTCCCATCGCGATCGGCCCAAGGCGGATGGCAGTCGGCTCGGTCATGTCGCCGCCCTTGATCAGCACATGGGTCTTCCCCACCTTCACGGCGCCCCCGGCGGGCAAGCCGAGTGCTTTCAGCAGAATCGCGTCGGCGCGGGCGACCGGATCCGATCCGGATCGAACGGTGAATCGCATGCCGTGATCCTAGAAGCGGCGTCGGCTCCGGCGGCCGGTGGCGGAGCATCGGATCCTTCCGCCGCCGCCGCTACGAGGTAGATTCCCCGGTTGTCGTCGCTAGGAGAGCACAAGGTGATCGTCGGTGTCCCCAAAGAGGTCAAGCAGGCCGAGCTGAGGGTGGGATTGACGCCGACCAGCGTCCACGAGTTGGTTGTACATGGACACCACGTCGTCGTCGAGAAGGACGCAGGCGTCGGCATCGGAGCGGTCGACGAGGTGTACGGCGAGGCCGGGGCCGAGGTCCTCGAGACCGCCGAGGCGGTCTTCGACCGGGCCGACATGATCGTGAAGGTCAAGGAACCGCAGGCGGCCGAGCGGGCAATGCTCAGGGAAGGACAGGTGCTCTTCACGTACCTTCATCTCGCCCCCGATCCCGCTCAGACGAGCGATCTCGTGGATTCCGGGGCGACTTGCATCGCATACGAGACCGTCACGTCGTCGAACGGAGGACTGCCACTGCTGGCGCCGATGTCACAGGTCGCAGGGCGGATGTCGATTCAGGCCGGGGCTCACTCGCTGGAAGCGGCACAGGGGGGCGCGGGTCTGCTGATCGGCGGTGTGCCCGGTGTGCCGCCGGCCAAGGTGGTGGTCATCGGTGGTGGCGTCGTCGGTGAGAACGCCATCGAGATGGCCGTCGGGCTCGGAGGGGATGTCACCGTGCTCGACAAGAGCGTCGAGGTGTTGAACCGTCTCGCCCACCGGTTCGACTCGTCGTTGACGACCGTGTACTCGACGAGCGCGGCGTTGGCGGAGTTGGTCGTGGGCGCCGACCTCGTGATCGGGGCGGTGTTGGTCCCTGGCGCCACGGCTCCGAAGCTGGTCTCTGGGGAAATGGTGGGCGCCATGCGCCCGGGGGCGGTGCTCGTCGACGTCGCGATCGACCAGGGTGGGTGTTTCGAGACCTCGCGTCCTACCACCCATGGCGACCCGACGTACGTGGTCGACGGTGTCGTGCACTACTGCGTGGCGAACATGCCCGGGGCCGTCCCCAAGACCTCGACGTATGCACTCAACAACGCCACCCTGCCTTTCGTGCTTGCGCTGGCGGACCATGGAGCGGCGGCGGCCATGGCCGCCGATCCCCACCTCCTCGCCGGTCTCAATGTGATCGGGGGGCACGTGACCGAGCCGCACGTCGCCGAGACGCTCGGCTACGACTACATCCCTCCGGCGGAGGCCATCGCCGGCTGAGTTCGGAGATACGAGGGGGTTCTTCGTCTGCCGAGGAGGTTCCAGCGAAGGCACGACCTGGCCCGCTCCGAGTGGCGCACTCTGCCGTCGACCATCCGCCACCTGGGCACGTCGTGCGCTCGGGTTTCCGAACACCCCCAGTGACGTCGTTGTCGTCGGGATGGCTCGATTCTGCGTTTCGTCTCGGATTCATGCCAGGGTGCGAGCGTCGGGGAGCGTCGCGTTCCCGTGGCTATTCGGTTACCTGTGTCGGGATTCGTGGGATGTGTACTCTCGGTCGATGAAGTCGAGTGTGGGTGTTTCGCTTCTGAGTGTTGTGTTCGTGGCCGGCTGCACAACCGGTGGCGGGCAACCCGGTGAATCTGTGGTGGCAGCTACGACTTCCGCATCAGTCAGCACGTCTGGTGGGGTTGATTCCCCCGACGCACCCATGAGCTCTTTGGTAGAGCGTGATTCCTCTGAGTCGACAGTCATTGGCGCGTCTCCTGTGTCATTCGATGAGCTGTCCGGAAGAGCAGCCCACACGGCCACAACACTATTGACGGGAGAAGTGCTGGTGGCTGGGGGTTGCGTGAGCGACGGTTGCTCGGTCGCAACTACTGAGACGTTTATCGTGGCAAGTGACGGCGCCTCCGTGGTCCGGGGTCCAGATCTCTCCGGTCCGCGGGACGGACACACGGCCCACGCCCTTGGCGATGGCAACGTCGTTCTGATAGGTGGGTATGCAGGTGAGGGTGAACCGCCGCTGTCCTCGGTCGAGCTATACGAGGCTCACTCCGGAGGGATCCGACGACTGGACGACCTCAACCAACGCCGCGGGGGACACGCCTCAGCGTTGCTCGCCGGAGATCGGGTCCTTGTCGTCGGAGGCTGGATTGCCCGACGGACCTACACCCGATCGGCCGAGATCGTAGATGTGTCCTCGGGATCGGTCACGGAGGCGAAACCTCTCCCGGTTGCTCTCCACGCAATGGATGCGGTCACACTGGCAGACGGGCGAGTGCTGGTCACCGGCGGGCAGCTCGAAGGTGGCGAAGGCACCGACGGCGCATGGATCTACGATGAGTCGTCCAACTCTTGGTCTGCGACCGGCCTGATGATCGGCCGACGATTCAAGCACTTCTCGGTCCTGCTCCCTGACGGATCGGTGCTGGTGATCGGGGGCACCACCGACGACCTCGAAATCCTGGCAACGACAGAGATCTACGACCCGGTATCCGGAACCTTCACGCCAGGACCCGATCTTGTTGAGCCTCGATACAAGCTCCCAGGGGGTGCTGTAGTGGTGGACGGCGACCATGTCATCGTTGGTGGCGGTGGGCAAACGATCGAGAGCATTGACCTGGTCACTCAGACCTCGATGGTTCTCGAGGATCTCGGATCGCAGGGCTCGTTCGCTACCACCACCACGATTGGCGATGGGGGTGTCCTCGTGCTCGGCGGATATGATCGAAGCATCAGCCTGCGTCGACAGGTGCTCCTCATCCCCAACGCCTGAAACTGCCGGCCTCTGACGACGAAGAATCGATTGGATTGGGCTCTGAGCGATCAAAGAGCCGGCACCACATCGGGCACAGCTCTGCACAGATCGCCGAATATCGATCGCGAATGAGCGTTTCGCGGAGTGCCCCGAACGGGCCTCCTGCAACACCACGGAACAAGAGGTTCCGCAGCACCTCCAGCACCTATCAGGCACCTCGGCGCTCGTAATCGGGGACCGAGGACAAGTGCAGTGTTCTCAGGGTGATCCCTCGGCGGCTGCGATGTCGGTCAGGTCTTTGGCCAGCGCCTTGCGAGTCCGCGGCTTCTGCCGACCGCGCTGTATCGACGAGGGACCCGACCTCGAACACGGCCGTTGCGCCGCCGTGCAACACGACCCAGTCCCCGACGCCATCCGCACCGAGAAACTCAGGCCAACCCTGCTCACTCATGCCTCAGTCCCAGACGCTAGACCCGCACATCCGAAGGCGACGCCATCAACCGGCCGAACCACCCGGCGACACACGTGCTGCGCCGTGTCGAGCGTTACGCCCACCCGGCGGATCACACGGCCGCCTGGAGCGCGTCCACCCGCTTCGCCGGCAGGGTGAGTCCGGCCGTCGTGTCTACGATCCGACAGTCGGGTTCTGAGATCCACTTCCAGATCAGTTCGGCCTCGGCCGCCACCGCCACCGACGGAGGGACGGGCGGGAGGTCCGCCAGTTCGGGGGGCGGCAGCAGCGGATGCTGCGCACCCGTGTTCCAGCCCTCGACGTACCGCCCTTGATCGATGACCGCCGTGTCTCCGTTCGACCGTTCCACCACCACTCGTCCGGCCGCGGCGAGCGCGTTCCATCGGAGGCGTCGCTCGATGGCTCGGGCCAGCGCTCGATGACGATCCCGGAGCCAGCCGGCTTCCTCGAACCGTTGCTGCCGTGCGTGCTCGACCATACGTTGCTCGAGCGGAACCAGCAGGAGGGATGGATCGTTGTTCACGGCCGCCACCAGGCGGTCGACTACGACCTGATACACGTCGGGATCGAGCGTGCCATCGCACGGACACATGGACACACCCAGCTGGGCCGGTGCGCAGGTCGAAGCCCGTGACCCGGCCCGCCCCGTACATCTCCGAATCGGCACGGCATCCCAGATGGCATACATCACCTGTTCGGCGGTCCGCCGATTCCGGAACGGACCGAGGACCATCGGCGCGTTCGGGTGAAGAGTGCGGGTCAGCGACAGGCGTGGGAACGGCTCGTTCGTCAGGGTCACCCAGTGATTTGCCTTCGAGGGTTTCGATGCCCGGTTGTGTCGGGGACGGTGTGCGTGGATCAACCGGAGTTCGGTGATCGACGCCTCTAGTTCGGTGGTACAGGCGACATGCTCGATCGTCTCGAGCTCGCGCAACATGGTGGTGACCGATCGCCGGCCGTCTCCGTGGAAGTACGACATCACGCGGGTCCTGAGATTCTTTGCCTTGCCCACATAGAAGATGTTCCCGTTGCGATCCTTGAAGAGGTAGACACCGGGGGAGCGGGGGAGTCCCATGGCGAGCTCGATCTTGCGGTAGTCGGATGAGCCCTTCGCCGTGGGAAGGATGAGCAGGTCGTCGAGAGCGGTGACACCGAGATTCCCGACTCGTTCCAACAGGCCATGGAGGACGTGCATGGTGGCGGTGGCGTCTTCGTATGCACGGTGGTTGGGAGTGACCGGTGAGCGGAAGTATGCCGCCAGCGTCCCGAGCTTGAGGTTGCGCACCTCCGACCGAACCAGCCTGCGGGCGAGAGCTGCCGTGTCGACGGAGCGATTGGATAGACGTGGATAGCCCAGAGACTCGGCGGCGGAATTCAGAAACGACAGATCGAAGCGGACGTTGTGACCCACGATGACGCTGCCACGACAGAACTCGAGGAAGCTGGGGAGGGCCTCCTCGATCGGTGGTGCCTCGATCACCATCGACTGAGTGATGCCGGTCAAGATGGTTATGAATGGAGGGATCGCCAGACCGGGATTCACGAGCGTCTGGAAGGTGCCGGTGACCTCGCCGCCTCGGACCTTTACGGCTCCGATCTCGGTGATGCCGCAGTCGCGCGGTGATCCACCCGTCGTCTCGAGGTCCACCACGCAGAACTCGACGTCGAAGAGCGGCGTGCCGAGATCGTCGAAGCTGCGTTGCGGACTGGCGACCATCGCCTGCACAATAGATCGAACATATGTTCGATTCAACGATCGTGGGGCGGAGCCTGTGCAAGGGGGTTCTCGGCGACTCGGAGACGTGCTCTCCGACGATCACGTCTCAGTGGGTGTGCCCGGCGGCGGCGGGTTGACCTCGATGCCGTCGGCTCGGTCGCACCATCGGCAGACGACCTTCTCGATCGTTGCCTCCATGATCTCTTCCTCGTCCACCGACGCTTCGCCTCCGAGGGTGTAGTGGAGGTAGCGCCTTCGACGAACGCTGTCGACCACGTCGAAGCGGGTTCGGTTGCCGCAGTGGGCGCACCGGTAGGTTGCAGTCGAATCCATGGTCCGTGGGTCTCTCGGGTCGGGCGATCGTACCTGCTTCTCTGCGATGCACCGGACGCTCAGCTGTGACGTCGCTGTCGGACCGCCTCGAACAGGACAATCCCTGCGGCCATCGCCGCATTGAGCGAGTCCGCCGAACCCGCCATCGGGATCCGGGCGCGCATGTCGGCTCGACCCAGCCAGGTGTCCGAGAGCCCGTACTGCTCGGCTCCGATCACCAAGGCCAGCGGTCCAGTCAGGTCGATGTCGTACAGCTCTGCCGACGTGTCGGGAGTGGTCGCCACCGACCGCACCCCCGCCTTGCCGAAGGCGGCGATGGCAGTGGCCGCTGTCGTGATCGCGAGCGGGACGGTGAACAGTGTGCCGAGCGAGGCACGTACCACGTTGGGATTGAACGGGTCTGTGGCCGGATCACACACGACGACGCCAGAACAGCCGGCCGCATCGGCGGTGCGGAGCATCGTGCCGAGGTTGCCGGGCTTCTCGATACCCTCCACCACGAGCAGGAATGGTGAATCCCGGAGGTCGAGCCGGTCGATGGCGGTGTCGAACTGCACGCCTTCGGCCAGAAGTCCCTCGGGGCGGTCACGATACGAGGCCTTCCGGAACGGCTGCTCCGCGACTTCGACGACTGCGGCACCTGCCTCTCGACAGGCGTCGATCAGGCTCTGCTCGTTGTCGCCGAGGAACAACTCCTGGCTGACATACAACGTCTCGATCGAAATGCCGGCCGTGACGGCTCGCCAGAGCTCTCGATAGCCTTCGATGAGGAATCGTCCGCTCTCGTCACGGTGCCGCCGCTCACGCAGCCGCACCAGTCGCTTGATCGTCGGATTCTGGGTCGAGGTGATCAATCTGGCTCCGGGTGGAGCCGAGCGTAGGCCTCCTCCAACCGGCGACGCGCACGCAGCGCAGCGACTCTCGTCGCCCCGGTGGCCATCGACAACCGACCGCCGATCTCCTCGTGGCTCAGGCCCTCGACCTCGCGCAGCCAGAGGATCTCGCGGTCTCGTTCACCGAGTTGCGCCATGGCCTGCCGCACCGCGGAGTGCTCGTCGACCCTCGTGGCCAGGTCCGCCGGGTCGTCCACGGGCCCGTACTCGAGCTCTCGCTCGACCCTACGCTGCCGGCGGAACTTCGAGCGCATGCGATTTCGGGCGATCGTCCAGAACCAGCCCTCGAATGCGGCAGGTTCCCGAAGACGGCCGATGCCCTTGACCATGCCCTCGAGCGCCTCCGATGCGAGCTCCTCGGAGTCCGCCCATCGAATTCCCATGCCCCGGTAGAAGGCAACGAGCTTGGGGTACCCGATTGCGAGGATGGCGCCGAGTGCATCTGTGTCGCCGTCTCGTGCGTTTTCGATGTGGATGGGATCCGGCGGCCATCCCGGGCGCGAAGGTGGTCCGTCCCCTTCTCGGATTGAGCCCATCGAGCGAGCTTACGGGGTGGGCTCTGCGGAGCCGTTGTTTCCGTTGTTGGCAGGCCGGGTGTCGGAAGGTGACGACGCCGGCGGTCCGCCCCCTGCAGAAGAACCTGCATCCGAGGGCGGACCGTTGGCCGGCGGCGTCGCATCCCCTGCCTTGCCGGCATCTTCCGGCGGACCTGCGTCCGCCGGAGCGTTCGAATGATCGGGCGGACCGGCATCTTCTGGTGGTCCGCGGCCGTCCGCTGCGTCTCCGGGGTGATCCTGGGAGGCGGCATCGGGAAGATCGATGGTGTCGCGAATGGTGCGGGCGACCTCTGCCACATCGAGACCCGAGGCAGCAGCACGCTCGGCGGCCTCCCGCATCTCGGTGGACCCTGCTGCATCGGCTGTGTCCCGGGCGATGTCGATCATCTCCTGGATCTGCTGGTGGAGGGCTTCCACGTCGGCCCCGCGTTCCAGCTCGGACAGCATGGCCCGGGCGGTGTCGACGTCTTGGTCGACGAGACCGGTGAGCGCCTCCTGGACCAGCGACAGCGCAGTCTCCTCGTCGCCGAGCGCCACCACCGATGCGGCCTCGTTCAACCGCTCCAAGCGATGCTCTCCGCCAATGCCGAGCAATTCGCCGATTCGCTCGTATGCCCGGTCGATGCCGTAGAGAGCGTCGCCCGGAATGGCCGGGTTCGACACGGCGGCGAGTGCGACATTCGAGATGCCCATGAATCCGATCGCTGCGGAAGCGACCACAGCCATGCGACGTCGGCGTGGGGGCGTGGAGTTGATCGCCGCTCTTGCCCTGGCCCGGGCGCGCTCGACCGGCACCTCGGCTTCGAGGCGGGCCGCATAGGAACGAAGGTCGTCGAATGGATCTCGCATCTTCAAAGGTCAGGTCGCCTCGGCCGGCGGTGTGTTACATGTTTCGGATTCGGCGCCGCCCCACCGATTCCAATGAAGGACGTCGGAACGAGGGCGTCGGCCACGTTCGAGTGATCCCGATCGACGATCAGGTGCGGGGCGTCCGACCGTGATCACGCCGACTGCGCGCTCCGTGGGCGGAAGACCCACGCATTGGTCGAGGCCAGGAATCGCATGTGCCCCGAGGAATCCTGCGGCGAGGCCTTCGTCGACGACGGCGAGCAGGATTGCCATGAACGAGGCGCCGGCGTCGAGCCACCAATACGGTATCGACCAGTCGTCTGTCGGGTCGGATGCCGAGGCCTTGTCCGGCTCCGCATACCGGTCGAGATACCGCTGCTCGGAAGCACAAACCACGATGTGGACCGGAGCCGAGGAGAGCCATGGATCGAACCCTCTGGCCACCCGGTCGGGTTCACCGGCCAGCGATGCGATCCGATGCCTCGTCGCCGGGTCCGAAACCACCACGAAGCTCTGACCTTGGCTGAACCCGGCTGATGGTGCCGAGATCCCGGCTTCGATTATCCGGTCGAGTGCTTCGGGGTCGATCGGTTCCGGGCGGTAGCGCCGGACCATCCTGCGTTGCCTGACGACCTCGGAGAACTCCATTCACCTTCCTTCCGACTTTGCCCATCCAACCCGAATCGCACGCACCATTCCAACGATGTATGCCGACACCGCCACTGCCAGTGCGAGATATTCGGTGACCGTGCTTATCAGGGTGGCGGCGGTGAAGATGAGCGCGACGCCCACCGCTCCCAGACCGAAGAGCATCAGTGCCGGCCGGCCGCGTTCGTCGACGAGTCGAGCGGCGTCCACCGTGGCAACCCAGATCAGGACGATGACGGTGGTTGCGAGCGTCGCTGCCTCGACCACCCCGAACGATGCAAAGAACGCGAGACCGATCAGCGCCGCCGCCACCGTGATCCCGAAGGCGAGGTCGCGGACCGCTGTTCGCGGCTCCGTCACAGGTCCTTCACGGCGGACACAACGTCGGCCAGTCCCTGCTTCGCGTCAGCGAACAGCATGATCGTGTTCTCGAGGTAGAACAGGGGGTTGTCGATGCCCGCAAACCCCGGTGACAGGCTCCGCTTGACCACGACCACCGTGCTGGCCTTGTCGGCGTCGAGGATCGGCATGCCGCTGATCGCCGAGTTCGCCTCGCGGGCGAGCGGGTTGACCACATCGTTGGCGCCGACGACCAGCGCAACGTCGGTACGAGGGAAGTCGGGGTTGATGTCCTCGAGGTCGTACAGCTTGTCGTATGGCACGTCTGCCTCCGCCAGAAGCACGTTCATGTGTCCTGGCATGCGTCCCGCCACCGGATGGATGGCGTACCTGACGTCGACGTTGCGTTCACCGAGCAGGTCGGCCAGCTCCCGGATCACGTGCTGCGCCTGTGCGACCGCCAGCCCGTAGCCGGGTATGACGATCACTCGCTGGGCGTACGCAAGCGTGACGGCAACGTCTTCCGCGCTGCCACGACGGGCAACCCGGTCTCCTTCCAATGCGTCACCGCTGGATTCACCCCCGAATGCCGAGAACAACACGTTGCCAAGCGTGCGGTTCATCGCTTTCACCATGATGTTCGTGAGGATGAGCCCGGAAGCTCCCACGAGGGCGCCCGAGATGATCAGTGCGTTCGAGTCGATTACGAATCCGGCAGCCGAGGCCGCCACTCCCGACAGCGAGTTGAGAAAGGAGATCACGACGGGCATGTCGGCGCCACCGATGGGCATCGTCCGGGTGACGCCCAGGATGAGCGCCAGTCCGAACAGGAGCCACGCTGCTGCGACGGCGCCATTGATCGAGATGGCGACGAAGGCGGCGACAGCCGCCACCACCAATATCCCGTCGATCGCCTTCTGGAGCGGAAGGACGATTGGCTTGCCGGACAGGATGCCCTGGAGCTTTCCGAAGGCGACGAAGCTCCCCGAGAACGTGATCGATCCGATCAGAACGGACAGACCGATCGACACCAGCGTTCGCACCACGAGATCCGAACCCCCGCGGATCAACTCGGCCATGGCCACCAAAGCCGATGCTCCACCGCCGAAGCCGTTGAAGGCTGCGACCAGCTGGGGCATCGCGGTCATCTCGACACGTTGGGCGAGAACGCCGCCGATGGCCGCGCCGACCACCAGCCCGGCGATGATCGTCCAGTAGCTGACGATCTGCTGGTCGAGCAGGGTGACGATGACCGCGACCAGCATCCCGAGGGCCGCCATGCGGTTTCCGTCCTTGGCGGTTGCCGGAGATGACAGCCGCTTCAGGCCGAGGATGAAGAGAATCGCCGCCAGCAGATACAGGAATCCGGCGAGTGTCCCGTTCATCGATCGCCTCGCCTGAACATCTTCAGCATTCGGTCGGTCACCAGGAATCCGCCCACCACGTTGATCGTGGCCAGCGTGACCGCGAGGAATCCCAGCACCGTTGCCACGCCACCCTCACCGTGCCCGGCCGCAACGATCGCACCGATGATCGAGATACCCGAGATTGCATTCGAGCCCGACATCAGCGGTGTGTGCAGGGTGGGAGGCACCTTCGCGATGACCTCGAGACCGACGAAGGCCGCCAGTACGAACACGGTGATCGGGACCAACAGCTCACTCACGGGGTCTCCTCCTTGGCGGCAGGGACGATGCGGGGATGGACAAGGTTGCCGTCCCGTGCGACGCATGACTCGGCAACGATGTCGTCATCCCAGTTGGCGATGAATCCCCCGTCTTCTGCAGTCACCAACTCGATGAATGCAGCGACGTTGCGGGCGAGCATGGACGACGCGTCGCGTGCCACCCGGGACACGATGTCGGTGTCCCCGACGATCGTCACTCCATCGACTGTCACGGTGGTACCGGGCTCCGTTGCCGCGCAGTTGCCTCCGGTCGATGCCGCCAGGTCGATGATGACCGCGCCGGGGCGCATCGACGCAACCATCGCTTCGTCGATGAGCAGTGGTGCCGGCCGCCCCGGGATCGCAGCGGTGCTGATGACCACGTCGGCCGCAGCTACATGCGGCGCCAGACCTTCGAGAATCTTCGCCTGTTGTTCCTCGGCGACCTCCCGGGCATAGCCGCCGGAGGCAGACGCATCCTGTGGTGGCGCCTCGACCTCGATGAACTGGGCTCCGAGGCTCTTGACCTGCTCGGCCGCCGCCGACCGCACGTCGAACGCCGAGACGATGGCGCCGAGGCGCCTTGCCGTGGCGATGGCCTGGAGTCCGGCGACTCCGGCGCCGAGGACGAGCACCTTGGATGGGCGGATCGTGCCTGCGGCGGTCGTCAGCATCGGGAAGAGGCGATCGCTCCTGGCTGCACCCTCGAGGACGGCCTGGTAGCCAGACACCGTCGCCTGCGAGGAGAGCGCATCGACCACCTGGGCCCTCGTGGTGCGAGGCACCGCCTCGAAGGCGAACACCAGAGCTCCGCCCGAGGCCATGGAAGCGATGCCCTGCGGGTCGTCGAAGGGGCGCAGGAGACCGATGACCGCACCCTTGACCGGTGTTCCTTCGAGGGGGCGATCGACCGTTGCCACGAGGTCGGCCGACCAGGCGTCGGAGTCGCCGACGAGCTCGGCACCTGCGGATTGGTAGTCGGCGTCCGAATAGCTGGCGCCGGCACCTGCGCCCCTGGCAACCGCAACCGAGTGTCCGGCCCGAACCAGCCTGGCAACGACGTCGGGGGTGAGCGCCACGCGGCGTTCGCCGGGGATGGTTTGACGGGGAACTGAAATGCGCACAGAGCAACAGTACCGCCACGTTCCGCTGCCGATCGAATGCACGACTCAGGTGCTTGTCCCTCGCGTCGACTACGGTCCCACACCGATGCGCATCACCGATCGGGGGCACTCTGCCGTTGCGCGTCCGGTGCTCTGGACGCGTGGCGAGGGTTGCGGAGAGCTGGCCGAGATTCTGTCTGAGATCGACCCTGTGCGGGTCACCGGCGACGTCACCGAGTCGGTGATCCGACACCGCGCCGAGTTGTTGGTGTCCCGGCGGATCGCCGGAGGGTTCGATCTCGTCAACAACGCGACGCCGATCGGGTTCCAGGTCGACCAAGCGGCTGCCGTCGTGGCGGCCGCCGCCGGCGGTCCTCACTCGTTGCTGGCAGTCCGCCTCGCACGGCGCCTGGCTGAGAGGCTTGGGATCGAGGGGCTCGTGACCAGCGCCTACCAGGAAGACGACGATAGGGGCAGGGCGGTGGCGGCCGTGGAGCGGCTGTATGAGGACGAGCCTCGCATCGAGTACCGGATCACCCAGGCGACCGACGCGGCCGACCTCGTCCGTCAGTTGCCGGAACGATCCATTCTCGTGATCGGGGCCCCGGGAGGCGGTTGGCTGCAGCGGAACTTCCTCGGTCCTGGCGCCAAGTTGCGATCCGAGGCGGCTGCGGGAGCGGTCGTGGTCCGACGGCAACCCGACAAGGTCTTCCAGGTGATGGAGGACCCCGTCTTCGTGGGGCCCTATCGCGAGGCCATCGACGTGCTTCGGCTTCATTCGGATGAAGTTCTTGCGGTTGTCGACCGAGCGGAGTTGATCGGGATCGTTCGGAGGGGTGCCCTCGAGGTCGCCGATCCGGGGGTGCCGGTTCAGTCGGTCATGGAGGCGCCGATCTCGGTCGAATTGCACGCCCCGGTGGACGAGGCGATGGTCCTGGCTCCAAGATTCAGCGGCGCAGCAATCCCGGTGGTGGACGCCGAAGGTCTGCTGGTAGGAGCCCTTCCGGTCCCGCCCTGAACGGGCCTCCAACCGAGCTTTTTCCGCCCTGATGGGTGGACATGGCTTGGTGGCTGGCCACAATGAGCGCATGCACCCCTATGCGACGGAGGCGCCGACAAAGTCGCCTTTGAGGCGATTCATCGGTGGGACCGTCCTCGTTGCGGTCATCGCGCTGCTCCTTCTCCATGCCGTCGGCGGGTGGCTGATCTCGTCCTGGATCGACACCGATGTGCTGTCGGCAGAGACGGATCTCGAGGTCGACGACGGCGCGGTGATCGGCGTCGAGTCCGATCGTGTCGTGCTGCGACCGGCCGCCGGTGCCGACGACGACGTTGCCGACGCCGGGGTCGTCGGGTTCCAAACCGACAGGTCGTACCTCCGCCTCGGCGAGGTGATCGCCGTCACCGACGGTGACGTTGTTCGCACCTTCGAGATTCTCGATGGCGCTGAGCCCGCGCTCGGATCGTTCGGGAACGTGGATCGCACGGCACAACCCGCATCGAGACTGGCCGTGGATCTCGGATTGCGGGAGACCACATATGCGTCGCCTCTCGGTCCGATGGAGACCTGGGATGTCGGGAGCGGGGACACGTGGATCATCCACGTGCACGATCACACCACCGGTCCCGACCAGGCCCTCCGGATGATGGCGATCTTGGCTGACGAGAGTCTGTCACAACGTTCGATCACCTACCGGAATGACGACGGACAGCCGGCCGGCCCCGATGGTCGCTTCACATACGGCGTCGATGAGCGAGACGACCTCGCCGCTGCAGTCGCCGACGCCCGGCAGTCCGGGGCGTCACGCATCGTCCTGGCCGGGTACGGGTCGGGGGCATCCATCGTCCTCGCCGAGATGTACCGCGACCTGGACATCGCCGGTGCGATCCTCGACTCGCCGGTATTGGACGCCGAGTCAGCGGTGCGGTACCAAGCGGCGCAGCGTCAGGGCGGGATCATCGGGGCCCTCCCGAGCACTGTCTCTGCCACCGGGGCGGTCCTGGCGTCCATTCGGTACGGGGTCACGTGGGACACGGTCGACTACCTGTCGCGTGCCGATCAGGTGGTCGCCCCCGTGCTCATCCTGCATGGTGGAGCCGACAGCTTGCACCCGATCGAGGACAGTCGGACCCTTGTCGACATGCGCCCCGGTCTGGTGCGTCTGGTCGAGATCGAAGGGGCCGAGGCAGACCTCGCGTGGAACGTCGATCCGACGAGGTACGAGATGGCGGTGCTGGACTTCCTCGCCGACATCCGCAGCGGCTGACGAGGCGACGCCAGACGCTGCGCCTGGACGCATTAGTCTCCGGCGCCCCCGGGAAGGGAGCCTGCTTGGCCACGCGTGGCTACTACCGACATCCCACCATCTACGACGACGTGATCGTGTTTGTCTCCGAAGACGACCTGTGGAGAGTCGACGTCGCCGGTGGCAACGCATCGAGGCTGACGGCGAACCCTGGAAGCCATACGTATCCGAGATTCTCGCCCGATGGCGAGCATCTGGCGTTCATCAGCCGGGACGAGGGTCGACCCGAGATCCACCTGATGGATCCAACGGGCGGTCCCAGTCTGCGGCTGTCTCATCTGGGCTCCACGACCCAGGTGATCGGCTGGCGGCCCGACGGGTCAGGGGTCATGGCCGCCTCGGATCACCGCCAGCCGTTCTCGGGTTGGACCCACCTTTGGGCGGTGCCGGTCGACGGCACCCAGCCTGAGGAGCTCGGTGTGGGGCCTGCCTTCTCGATCACTTTCGGGCCGAGAGGTGCGATGGCGCTCGGGCGAAACGCGTTCGATCCGGCCCGATGGAAACGGTATCGGGGGGGACGTGCCGGAAGTCTGTGGGTCGATCGGACAGGGGAGGGCACATTCGCTCCGCTCGTTGGTCTCGATGGCAATCTCGCCGCCCCGATGTGGATCGGCCGCCGAATCTACTTCCTGTCGGATCACGAGGGCACCGGAAACATCTACTCGGTCACGCCCACCGGTGCCGGCCTCACTCGCCACACCTCCCACGAGGGGTTCTACGCCCGGTTTCCCTCCACCGATGGACGGCGCATCGTGTACCACTGTGGTGCCGACCTCTGGGTGCTCGACCCGCGGACCGGTGAAAACCGGATCGTTGACATCGAGGTCGTCTCCGCCCGATCCCATTTGAACCGCAGGCACGTGTCGGCCGCCAAGCGTCTCGAATCGGTGGATCTCCACCCGGAAGGGCACTCGCTGGCGCTGGTGGCGCGGGGTGCGGCTTTCACGGCGCCTCTGTGGGAGGGGGCACCTGTTCGACTTGGTGAGATCTCACGGCATCGGCGTCGCATGACCAGCTGGCTGCCGGACGGCGAGAGAGTCGTCAGCGTCTCCGATTCTTCGGGGGAGGAGCGACTCGTTGTCGAACGGTCCGATGGCACCGGCGAACCGGTCGTGGTCGACCGGGATCTGGGCCGCTTTCGTACCATCGCTCCGGCTCCGGCCGGTGGTTCGCGGGTGGCGGTCAGCAACCATCGCCACGAGTTGTGGGTCGTCGATCTGACCCGGCGCTCGGCCCGTCTGGTTCATCGGTCTCCGCACTCCTGGATCGCCGGTGTGGGATGGTCCCCCGATGGCCGGTGGCTGGCTTTTGGTGCCGCGACATCGCGGACCACCTCGAACATCCACCTCTACGACACGCAGAGCCGGCGAACCCGTGTTCTGGGACGGCCCGAGTTCGTGGACCACTCGCCATCGTTCGACCCCGATGGACGATATCTGGGGTTCCTGTCGTCGCGCGTGGCGGACCCGGTGGCCGACTCCATGTTCCACGATTACGGATTTCCCCGCTCGACGATTCCGATGTTGGTCACGCTGTCGAATGACGAGGTGTCGCCGTTCTCGATTGCCGGCCGCGCACCCCGCACGCCGGGCGCCCCTCCTGCCAACGGCGATGACGGAGGGGCCGAGAAGGAGGTGGTGATCGACTTCGATGGCATCGAGCACCGGATCGAGGCATTCCCGGTGCCGGTCGGTCGGTACCGCGGACTGGTGTTGGGGCGAGGCCGGGCCTGGTTCATGTCGTGGCCCGTCACGGGGGCCGCCGGGACGCCGTGGCTGGACTCCGAAGCCCCGCTCGGGACGCTCCAGGCTTGGGACTTCGGAAACGACCGGACGGAGAACATCGCCGACGGTGTGAGAGGCTTCGGCGTGTCCGGCGATGCCAAGACGCTGGCGGTGGTGGCCCGCAGCCGCGTCCGGGTGGTGCCTGCAGCGTGGAAGGACGACAAGGCCGGCAAAGACGTTGCATCGCGAGAAACCGGCTGGGTGGATCTCGATCGCTTCCGCGTTGAGATTCGTCCGCTGGAGGAGTGGCGGCAGATGTTCTCGGAGGCGTGGCGACTTCAACGGGATCACTTCTGGGCCGAAGACATGACCGGAGTCGACTGGCTCGCCGTCCACAGCCGCTATGCAGGTCTGGTGGATCGGCTCGCGTCACGCTCCGAGTTCAGCGACCTCATGTGGGAGATGCAGGGCGAGCTCGGAACGAGTCACGCATACGAGCTCGGGGGTGACTACTTGCCGGAACCCACATGGACACTCGGTCGTTTGGGAGTCGACCTCCGATTCGATCGGGGAGCCTGGAGGATCCACCGGATTCCGCTAGGCGACCCCTGGAACGCGAAGGCGACGTCTCCGCTCGCCGCTCCCGGTGTCGACCTGCGAGAAGGCGATCGAATCCTCGCCGTGGATGGTGTTGCGCTGGACCGAACCACGTCTCCCGACAGTCAGCTCGTGGATCGGGCAAACCGCCCGGTGCGCCTGACCGTCGCCCGCGGGCGGCGCAAGCCACGGACTGTCGTCGTCACACCTCTCGGATCGGAGTTCGCGCTCCGATATCGCGATTGGGTCGAGGCCAATCGAGGGTTCGTCGCCGAAGCCACGGAAGGGCGTGTCGGATACATCCACATTCCGGACATGCAAGCTGCGGGCTTCGCTGAGTTCCATCGCTCGTGGCGGGCGGAGGTCGACAAGGAGGGCCTCGTCCTCGATGTCAGGTTCAATCGCGGCGGAAACGTCAGTCAGCTCCTGCTCGAGAAGCTTGCGCGGCGTCGTTTGGGATATCGGGTGACTCGCTGGAGGGAGCCGTACGCATTCCCTGCGGATGCGCCGATGGGGCCCATGGCGTGCATCACGAACGAGATGGCGGGCTCGGACGGTGACATCTTCTCGCACACTTTCAAGCTCGCCGGGCTCGGGCCTCTCATCGGAACCCGCACGTGGGGTGGAGTCGTCGGGATCTGGCCGCAACACGCTCTGGTCGACGGCACCGTGACCACGCAGCCCGAGTTCTCCACGTGGTTCTACGACGTGGGGTACCAGGTGGAGAACTACGGAACGGATCCGGACATCGAAGTGGTGATTGCACCTCACGAGGCCGGAACCGACCCCCAACTGGAACGCGCCATCGCGGAGGTGATCGGTCAGATCGATGTGGCTCCGCCGCCGCCCGACTTTTCGATCCGCCCATCTACGGCGCCGCCGACATTGCCCCTGGCTTGAGCCCGCTGACCGGATTCGGGCCGAAGGTCCCGAGATAGGAGAATTCGATGCCCGTCCTCAAGTTTGGAATCGGCTTTTGCCGATGGGGCGGGCATGTGGTCATCGAGAGTCGTGGTCTTCGTGATGGCGTGCATGACGGTGTTCGCTCAACTGGCACCGGCGGCCGCCGCTGCACAGCTCCCGACGGCGCTCGACGAGGAGTTCCTCACTCTGCTCAATGACGAGCGAGGCGCCCGCGGCCTGGGACCGCTGGACGTGATGGATGAGCTCGTCGATGGAGCCGTCGCCCAGGCCGAGCGCATGGCCGACGCCGGCTACCTGTTCCACAATCCCAACCTCGGTTCGGTGATCGCGGACGGGTGGGCCAAGCTCGGTGAGAACGTCGGCTACGGTTACTCGGCCTCCACGCTCCATGACGCTTTCATGAACTCCGCGGCCCACCGTGACAATGTCCTCGACACGGCGTACGACCACATCGGAGTCGGGACGGTCGTGGAGGCGGATGGCACGATCTGGGTCGCATTCGTGTTCGTCGACATGCTCGGCGTGGATCCGCCGCCGGCCGGCACCGACCTCCAGCCCAGCAAATACGTGGGACGGTTCTTCGACGACGACGGATCCGTGTTCGAGTCGGCCATCGAGGCTCTGGCTGCTGCCGGTGTGACGAGCGGTTGCGCAGATGCCCGCTTCTGCCCGGACGACACCGTGACCCGGGGCCAGATGGCGGCCTTCCTCGCACGGGCGATGAACCTCACCGAGACTTCCGGGAACACCTTCTCCGACGACGACGCCTCGGTGTTCGAAGGCGCAATCGAGTCGCTCGTAGCCGCAGGCGTGACCACCGGTTGTGCCGAGGCCAGATTCTGCCCCGACGATCCGGTCTCTCGAGGCCAGATGGCGGCGTTCCTCGTTCGTGCGCTCGATCTTCCCCGTGCCCGTGGAGATCGGTTCTCGGACGACGACAACTCGGAGTTCGAGCTTGCGATCGAGTCGCTCGCCGCCGCAGGCATCACCAGCGGGTGCGCCGCCGGCTTGTTCTGTCCCGACGATCATGTCACGCGTGGCCAGATGGCAGCCTTCCTGACAGAGGCCTTCGACCTGTGAATCGCGGACTCGAACAGTGAATCGCGGACTTGAAGAGCTCGAGCAGATGCCGTATCGTGCCGTCCTTGTGACTAGGCAACTCGAACACATAGTGACTAGTTACCCACACCCCAAGCACTGAAGAACAACCTCATGACCTACACCCCACGCCTCAAGGCCGTCACCGTCCTGTTGCTCGGACTCCTGATGGTTCCCCTCCTCCCTACCACGGCCTTCGCTGCCGCCAGTGCAGCCGATCAGATGATCGATCTGATCAACGAAGAGCGTGCCGACCGCGGACTCAATCCTTTGATCGTTCATACCGACCTCGTGGTCGCCGCCGAAGACCAAGCCTCGGTGATCGCCAACGACGGCGAACTGTCACACAACCCGAACCTCGGCTCTGTCACGTCTGGGTGGCAGATGCTCGGAGAAAACGTCGGCGTCGGATCGTCGGTTCCGGTCGTGCACGATGCGTTCATGGCGTCCCCTGGGCACAAAGCCAACATCGTCAACGCCGACTACACCCACGTCGGCGTTGGCGTCGTCTCCTCGGGCGGCTCGCTCTGGATCGCCGAGGTCTTCATGGACTCGATAGAGCCCGCCGTGTACAACGGCACCTTCTGGGACGATGACACATCCGTCCACGAGGCTTCGATCGAGTGGCTCGCGGCCTCCGGTATCACGATGGGATGCAGTTCGACCCAGTTCTGCCCGCTCGACACGGTCACCCGTGGCCAGATGGCTGCCTTCATCCAGCGAGCGCTCGGACTGCCCAACGGTTCCGGCAACACCTACAGCGATGACAACGGTTCGATCTTCGAGGGTGCGATCCAGGCGATCGCCAACGCCGGAATCGCAGAGCCCTGCGCGTCGGGCAAGTACTGCCCGGACGCTCCGATGACCCGGGAGATGATGGCAGTCTTCCTCACGAGGGCGCTCAAACTGCCGGCGAGCAACAACGATCGATTCGTCGACGACAACAACTCCCGTTTCGAGGCCGAAATCCAGGCGCTGGCCAAGTCCGGTATCACAGTTGGATGCTCGGAGACGCAGTACTGCCCCAACGATGCCGTCACCCGGGAGCAGATGGCGACGTTCCTGATGCGGGGCTTCGGCTGAGCACCGCTCCGGCGATACTCTGATCGGGTGAACGACCCGACGCCGCATCCCGACACCCTGCTCGTCACCGCCGGCCGTCCCGACGGCCCCGAGACACCGCTCAACCATCCGGTCGTACCCGCCTCGAGTTTCCGGACCGGTGGCGACCTCTGGTATGGCCGATCTGACGGCACGCCCACGATCCACGCGTTCGAGGAGCTCGTCGGAGGACTGGAGGGCGGTCACGCGGTGGCCTACGGCTCCGGCATGGCGGCTGTCTCCGCGGTTCTCTCGCTGCTGTCCGACGGCGCAACCATCGCCCGGTCCCAGGACATCTACCACGGTGTAGGACGGCTCATGGAGGACGGAGCTTCGAGAGGCCGATGGGTGGTCCAGGAGATCGAGGCACACGACACCGCATCGTGGATACGTGCCGTCGATGAGGTGGATCTGGTCTGGATCGAATCGCCAACCAATCCGCTGCTGGCGATCACCGATCTACCCGCCGTGTGCGGTGAACGTCGGCGGAGCGCCATCGTTGCCGTCGACTCGACGTTCGCAACCCCCCTCGGTCAACAGCCGCTGCAATTGGGCGCCGACCTGGTGGTGCATTCGGCCACCAAGTTCATCGGCGGACACAGCGATCTGATGGCCGGCGTGGCGATCGCCGCAGACCAAGAGCAGGCTGATCGTCTGCGCCTGCATCGCACGCTCCACGGAGCCGTTCCCGGCGCACTGGAGGCCTTTCTGGCGCTCCGGGGTGCACGGACGTTGGCGGTGCGTCTGGATCGTGCCATGACCAACGCCGCCGAACTTGCACGGCGACTGTCGGAACATGGCGCCGTTGTCGTCGTTCGGTATCCGGGCCTGGCGACGGACCCGGGTCATGCTGCCGCTTCGTCGTTCATGAAAGGGGGAGGAGCGGTCCTGTCGTTCCAGGTGGCCGACGACGCCGCCGCCGACAGCTTTCTCGCCGGTTTGCGAACGATCGTCCACGCCACGAGTCTCGGCGGGGTGGAGTCGACGGCTGAACGACGTTCGGGCTACCCGGGGTCGGCCCACATCCCGCCCGGCCTGATCCGACTCAGTGTCGGCTGCGAGCACATCGAGGATCTGTGGGCGGACATCGATCGTGCGCTGTCGGCCTCGGACTGAGGTCAGCCGGCCACCCGGGTGGCGATGACGGCACCGATCTCGTCGGTGGACATCCCCATGTCCGGACCACCCATCGCTGCGAGCTCCGGTAGCACCGATGCCGCCGCCTCCTCCACGGCAATCGCCGCGTCGGCCTCTCCGAGATGGTCGAGACACATCGCCGCAGAGAGCACGGAGGCGACCGGATTCGCCCAGCCGTTCCCGGCGATGTCGGGCGCCGAGCCGTGCACGGGCTCGAACATCGATGGATGGCGCTTCTCCGGGTCGATGTTGCCCGATGCGGCCAGGCCCAGTCCGCCCTGCACCGCGGCCCCGAGGTCTGTGATGATGTCGCCGAAGAGGTTGTCGGTCACCACCACGTCGAAACGATCCGGAGCGTTGACCAGATACAGGCAAGCCGCGTCGACGTGGACGTAGTCCAGTTCGACCGAGGGATACTCGGGAGAGAGTTCCTGCGCTGTGCGCCACCAGAGGTCGGCAGCGAACGTCAGCACGTTGGTCTTGTGACACACGGTGAGCTTGTTGCGCCGCCGCTGTGCCAGCTCGTAGGAGTAACGGATGACCCGCTCGACCCCCTTGCGGGTGTTCACCGACTCCTGGGTCGCCACCTCGTCCGGCGTTCCCTTCTTGAAGAACCCGCCAACGCCGGTGTAGAGCCCTTCGGTGTTCTCCCGGATCACTGTCAGGTCGCACCGGTCCGGGGTGAGGCCGGCGATGGGGGTCGGGACGCCGTCGTAGAGCTTCACAGGGCGCAGATTCACGTACTGATCGAAGTCGAAGCGGAGCTTCAGGAGCAGCCCGCGCTCCAGAACACCGGGCGGAACATCCGGCGTGCCTACGGCTCCCAGGAGGATCGCATCGAACCCGGCCAACTCGTCCTGGACCGATTCGGGCAGCACCTCGCCCGTTCGGAGGTACCGCTCACCTCCGAGGTCGTACTCCTGGTAGTCGACTCCGAAGTCGAATCGCTCGGCCGCAGCGTCGACCGCTGCGACCGCTTGCGGCGTGACCTCCCGGCCGACTCCGTCTCCCGGGATGGTTGCGATGCGATAGGAACGAGCGGACATGGGTGCGAGCATAGAGGTGCTGGCCGGGGATGCCGCTTGGTACGGGCACACCAAGGTTCGATTCGCCGCCGCTCCGACCGAGCCCGGCGCCGAGGTCGTGGCCGCCCTCCGGCGCTCGCTCGCCCGGTTGTCCGCCCCGGGTACGTGGTTCGACGGGGATCGGCGCCGAGCGATCGCCATCACGGCGCGTGCGAAACGCCTGGGACACGCCGAGCGACCCGCTTCGCTCGGTGGGGGCCTCGAGGATGCCGTGGGAACGCTTGCCGCACGTCCGGGGACCATGTCGAGGCCTTGGGTGGAATCGGTCGGGGAGAAGCTGGGGCTTGGCCAGTATGTCGAGTTGCTCGGAGTGGTCAGTCAGGCCGTGGCCATGGACACCTTCGTCCGATTGCTGGGCACCGAGCCACCAGACCTGGCGGAGCCGGAGCCGGGAGATCCTTGCAGACTGTCCGCCGGCGACTTGGGACACAGTCGAGCGTGGATCCCGAGCGGCCGCTACCCATCCCCACCGACCGTGCTGGCGGTGGTCCCCGATGAGGTCGCCGCCCAGAACGCGCTGAGCGACGTGCTGTAATGCCCGATCAGGAGACGGTCGACCCAGACTGGTCCCGCAACGGTATGCACGGCGCACAGGCCGGGCTGGCCGCCTCTGGGGTGTCCCATGGCACCGACTGCTTCCATTGGAACGGCCGCTCATGTGGGGATTCTCAGGTCGAGCGCCCACGCGGCCGGATATTTGTGGACGTGGAAGCGATCGTCCGCCGCGAACGTGATCCGGGGATACCCGGTGGACGTCAGATGATCGAGGTTGCACATGCGGCCGTCGGGTCGGGTCATGATCCTGGCCCGCTGCAGCGCCTGGCCGAGGTGGTGGGGCCGATTGTGACCGACGAGATCGCCGGTGCCGCCGCAAAGGTCGAGATGATGAACCGGGTGGTCGACGGTGTCGGGCTTCCTTTCGGACTGGGGCGGGCACAGCAGATGCGCTCTGAGATCGTGGTCCTCGGGATGACAGCGCCGCCTCATGCACCGGTTTGATCGGACCTTCGGTGAATCGGACGTGGCTGTTCGGTTAACGTGGCGGCGTGGACCTCATCCCCGAGGCGCAGCGCACGAACAAAATCGGTCGACTGTTTCTGGTGCTCGGCCTTCTCTACGTGTTTCTCGTGGGCGTCAAGGCGCTCGAGTCGGGGATCGGCGCCTTCGGTGGGGACTTCAGCGAGCGGCTGTTCGACAATGTGTCCAACCCGCTGGCCGGGCTGTTCGCTGGGATCCTCGCCACCGTCTTGGTCCAGTCGTCCTCGGTGACGACGGCCACCATCGTCGGCCTGGTCGGAAGCGGAGCGCTGTCAGTGGAAGCCGCTGTTCCGATGATCATGGGCGCCAACATCGGGACCACGGTCACCAACACCATCGTGTCGATCGGTCACATCAGACAAGGGCAAGAGTTCCGTCGTGCGCTCGCTGGGGCAACGGTTCACGACTTCTTCAACCTGGCAACGGTTCTGATCGCTCTCCCACTCGAACTGGCCACCGGGTTTCTCTCACGAACGGCCGCGTACCTCACCGAACTCCTGAGAGGGCAGTCTGCGGTAACGGGTGGAGCGCCACCCAAGAGTCCCATCAAGGTGGCTGTCGGCTATCCGATCGACCTGCTGGAGAAAGGACTGGGCGGCCTCTCTGGGACGGTGCTTGGCACCCTGTTTCTCGTCATCGGCGTGGGCCTGGTGTTCGTCGCGTTGGCCTTCATCACCCGCAACATGCGTGCAGTGATGGCCGGCCGCATCGAACAGTCGCTCAATGCGGTGCTCGACCGTGGTGCGGGGGTAGGAGCCATGGCGCTCGGCGCCATCATCACCATCGCCGTGCAGAGCTCGTCGATCACCACCTCGATCCTCATCCCCATGGTGGCGGCCGGGATCCTCACCCTGAAGAACGCCTATCCGGTGACGCTGGGAGCAAACCTCGGTACCACCGTGACCGCCTTGCTCGCCTCGCTGGCGGCGGAGAGCCCGGATGCGCTGACGATCGCATTGATACACACCCTGTTCAACGTGTTCGGGATCCTGCTCTTCTACCCGGTTCCCGTGATGCGGGAGATCCCGATTCGATTGGCCACCGGCATGGCCGATCTCGCCCAGCGCCGGAAGCGGTGGGTGGTTGTATACGTGGGAGTTGCGTTCATCGGCCTGCCTCTGGTCGGCTTGGTGGTGTTGTCGTGAAGGCGAGGTAGCACATGGTGTTCGAACTATTCCGTGGCAAGGGTGATTCCCAGGTCGAGGCGATCGAGGAGCAGATCGGCGACATGCTCGCCACGACCCATGAGACGTTCACGATGGCTATGGACGCTTTGTTCCGTCGTGTGGATCCTGGGGAAATCCAGACTCCGCTCCGCAAAGCCGACAAGTCCGTCAACAAGGTCGAACGAGCGATCCGGCGATCGCTCGTCGTGCACACCGGGGTCAGGGGTGCCGACGCCGACGCGCCGCTGCTCTTCACGTACATGTCGATTTCGAAGGACATCGAGCGGATCGGTGACATCGCCAAGGACATGTGGGATCTGGCGGATGCCGGAGTGGATCTGCGCGACAGCACGACATCTGTCGACATAGACCAGCACGCACGCCAAATCGCCGACCTCATCACCGAGACGGCCCGGATCTTCGCCGAACGGGATGAGGAAGCCGCGGTGGCAATGCTGAACGATTGTGATGAGACGAAGGATCTGTACGAGGAGCTGATGCTCGACCAGCTCGCAGCGACGGAGTCGGCCTCGGTCGCCGTTGCTCGAGCGCTGCTCTATAGGTATGTGAACAGGATCGTCGCCCATCTCATGAACGTCATGACAGCCGTGGTCATGCCACTCGACCGCCTCGACTACTGGGACGAAGACAAGATGGATCGGGAGTAGCCGCAAGCGAGACTTGTGTGGTCGCACGGACCACGGCGAGCAGATGTCGGTACGCTCGGTGAATGCTGGATCCCAGCGCCATCGAGACCCGGTACGCAACCAGCTCCGGTCTCAACATCGCCTATCAGGTGTTCGGAGCGGGCGACATGCCGCTGGTGCTGCTCCCCGGATGGGCGTCGAACGTCGAGAACGTCTGGTCGCTCCCGGAATCGCCGAGTTCGCCGGCGAGATCGCGCGATTCGCCCGTGTGCTGCTCCTCGATCGGCGTGGCACGGGCTTGTCCGATCCCGTCGTCGAGCCTCCTACGTTCGAGGACCAGATCGACGATGTGAGCGCCGTGATGGACGCAGTCGGCTGGGAGCGCGCGACCTTGTGGGGGATCTCCGAAGGCGGTCCGATGGCCATGGTGTTCGCTGCGAGTCACCCCGGGCGGGTCACAGCGCTCATCTTGTACGGGACCTTCGCACGCTTCAGCCGGGCCGACGACTACCACCCTGGCTATCCCGATCGTGTCAGCCGATACTGGCTCGGCATGGTGGACAACGGGTGGGGGACCGGTGAGCTGTCTCGGCACTTCGCACCCAGCCGGGCGGGTGATCAGGGCGCGATGCGTGCCCTGGCGAGGTTGGAACGCATGGCGATGAGCCCGGGCACGGCCCTCAAACTCTTCACCATGTTGACAAAGACCGACGTCCGTCATGTGTTGCCGGCGATCCGGGTCCCCACCCTTGTCCTTCACCGAGTCGATGATCAGCCGCTGAGAGTCGATCATGGCCGATATCTGGGAGAGAACATTCCGGGCGCCAGATTCGTGGAGCTCTCTGGGGCGGATCACATGCCGATGTTCGGGGACACCGAGTCGCTGTTGGCCGAAGTCCGCCAGTTTCTGACCGGAGACCGTGCCGCCCCGGAGAGAGATCGTGTGCTGACCACGATCCTCTTCTGCGACATCGCAGAGTCGACGCGCCGCGCCGCCGAGATGGGTGATGTCGCATGGGGGCGGATCCTTGCGCGGTTCTACACGCTCGCCAGCGAGAAGCTTGCGCTTCATCGCGGCCATCAGATCGACTCGGCCGGTGACGGCCTCTACGCGGCTTTCGACGGCCCGGCGCGCGCCGTTCGCTGCGCCGCTGCGTTGGTCGAGGCGATGGGGGCACTCGACGTACCGGTCCGGGCCGGCGTGCACACCGGTGAGTGCGAAGTACTGGGTGACAAATACAGCGGCATCGCCGTGCATCTGGGGGCGCGGGTGGCGGCCGAGGCGCAGCCAGGAGAGGTGTTGGTGACCTCGACCGTCAAGGATCTGGTGGTGGGGTCGGCGCTCCGGTTCGACGGCGTAGGATCACGGACGCTCAGGGGTGTGCCAGGGGAGTGGGATCTCCACAGATTGGTGGTGTGACCCAGCGCTCGACCCATGTGACGGCGGACAGCCCGCCCCAGGGACCGTGGGTCTCCCCGGCACCTCGAACGCCCGGTGGCGGGTCACAGCGCCGTGATCGACCAACGCTGCGTCTCGGGGATGGTGTCGGTTCCGTAGCCGATGCATCGCGCCTCGTAGAGTCTGAGCTCAAACAGCACGTACCTCTGTGCCGGCTCGTATCCAGCAGCCGTTGCGATCCGCAGCCAGGTGTCGGCATCCTCCACAGGGACCCCTTCGCCGCTCACGAAGAACTCGCCACCGGAGCCGTCATTGTCCGGAACACCGTTGTGCAGGGCGTACGACCGACGATCGATCAGATCATGGCGCTTGGGGGAGTTGGGTTCCATGAAGATGTGCAGCCCGGTCGACGACACGATGGGGGTGACGGGATGGACGCGGGGAGCCCCAGACTTCCTGATGGTGGCGAGATAGGCCGGTGCGGTGGACAACCGGGCCGCCCCGAATTCGGCCAGATCAGGAGCCGAGGTGGCGAACTCACCCCATGAGACGGTTTGGATGGCGGTGGGCATCCATCGATCGTACAAGTCCGCACAGGCAGGGTGCAGAGACCGGAGCCCATGCCGGGGCGGGGCTTGCGCGGAGAGAATGGCGGTCCGCTCAGCGCAGCGCAGTGCCGCCGGTGAAGGCGTCTGTCAGCCTGTCGAAGACGGTCCGGTCGGCAGTTGCGATCAGCGTGACGGCGTTCTCGACCGACGTCGCGCTCGAAGCTTCGTAGCGTGATCCATCGGAAAGGCCGACGCACCAGCCGACCTCCGACATGCCATTTGAATGCCGTTGCCGTAGGCGGCGTGTTCAACGAGTTGGAGGTGGGTGGCGTCCTTGTCGGTGGTGCTGAAGAGGCGCTTGCCTGCCCCGAGGAGCACCGGGAACTCCAACAGGTGATAACGGTCGACGAGGCCGGCGTCGGCGAGGCCTGCACCGAGTGTGGCGCTGCCATGCACGGCGATGGGGCCGCCGTCGGTGTTCTTGAGAGCGGCCACGTCGTCGAGAGTCCTGAGAATGGTGGCAGGCCAGCGTGGATCGTCTTCGGACAGCGTCGTGGACACGACGTACCGGGGCATGGCGTTGTACTCGGCGAATTCGGCCATCGTCGGCCACACCGGGGCAAACTCCTGGTAGGTCCGACGCCCGAGCAGCAGCGCGGTGGTTTCGGACTGCTCGCGACCTTTGATTACGTAGGCGGCTTCGTCGAACTCGATCCCGTTGAACGTCCACCCGGCGTTGCGGTACTCGCCGCCGCCGGGCGCCTCCATGACTCCGTCCGCAGAGACGAAAGCGGTGATGATCAGTGGTCGCATGTATGCTGCTCCTTGGTGGCGGCTCAGAGATCGAAGCGGTGCCTTGTCAAGACTCCTACGAACGGCGAGCCAAAATCGACACATCCCCGCACACGACCACGAGCCCTGCCTTCGAAGGGTCAGTAGAAAAACATCGACGGATCGCCGAGTGCGGGCGCGGCCTTCTGTTGAGCGCCGTCGCAGTGTTCCCCATCATGTGGCCGTGGCTCGTATCTCCGATCCGAAACGGATCAGGTTGCCGTCCGGATCGACACACGCTCCCTCTCGGAGTCCGTACTCGGTGTCACGCGGAGCGTGGAGGTGACATTTGCCCTCGGCTTCCCGCCATTCGTCGAAGAGTGCGTCGGCGTCGTCGACGTAGGCGTAGATCGCCGTCGTGTTGCGTCTTGGGTTGAGACGGTCGACCTGGGCGAGGTGGAGCGAGATACCGTCACGATCGGCGAAGGCATATGGAGCGTCGCCCTCATACGGCCGTACTTCGAATCCCAACGCTCGATATCGACGGGCGGCGGCGTCGATGTCGCGGACCGGGAACACGGGTGCGATCGAACGGAAGGTCATGGCCGTACGATACCGCCCGAGCCCCCCGCCATCGCCAGGAGCGCCGGGTGAGGCAGCGTGGCTGCACGGTGCTCGTCGGGGTGGTCGTGGCGATCTCGGTCGCGGCTTGTTCGCCCCCTTCGACCGAGGACGATTCAGTGACTACGCCCCTCGTTGCCGACTTTCGGGCCGAGGTCGACTATGAGATCGTCAACGGCACGAACTGTCCGGTTCTCGGCGTGCGGTTCATCGATCTCTCCACCGGTAATCCCGAGACCTGGCATTGGGCCTTTCCCGATGGCACGACTTCTGAGGAGCAGTTCCCGAGGGTGAGCGGCGAGATGTCCGGCACGGTGATCCTTGTCGTGAAGAGAGCGGGCCAACGGGCCACGATCACGCAAGAGGTTCCCCCAGCGCTCACATGCTGACCAAGCTCGCCGACCGGGCCAACCACCCGGTTGGGGTCGTCAGCGCACCGGGACACCGGTTCCGACCCCGCGGCGGGACGCGCTGTTTCGTGGTTCGATCGAGGCGATGCCCACTCCGACCAGGATTGCCGTCACCCCGAGCCACATGGCGGCGGATGCCTGCTCTCCCACGACTGTGACGGCCAGGATGGCTGCCACCGCCGGTTCGATCAGGGTGATGCCTGCCACGGTCGCAAGCGACAGATTCGACAGTCCCATGGCGAGAAGGCCGTACGCAGCGGTGATCGTGACAAGCCCGAGCCACAACACGACTGCCGCGGCCCGGAGGTCGAGGAGCGAGCTGGCGGACGCCACGGCGAGCGGCGCCAGGAGCACGGCGCCGACCGTCATCACCGACGCCATGCTGCCCACCACGCCGCGGGTCGGGATGAGGCGCTGTGCCGACATGACCACCGCGGCACCGGCGGTTCCCGCCACGACGGCCGCGATCACGCCAAGCGGGTCGATTGGCAGCGACTCCGCCCCGCCCATTCCGAGAGCGGCGACGCCTCCGATGGCGAGGGCGATCCCGGTCCACCAGCGTGGTGCCGGGCGGCGGCCCTCCAGCAGCCAGTCGAAGGTCCCGGCTGCCACCTGCACGGAAGCCACCGCGATGACCGTGCCGGCGGCCACCCCGGCCCGATCCAATGCCACGAAGAACGTGAACTGGTTGATGGCGAAGGCGACCCCGCCCACCGCCACCGTGCGCCAGGCACCGCCCAGCGGTGCGGCCGGTGCCTGGCGGAGCCGGGATAGCAGAAGCAGACCGAGCGCGCCCGTGGCCGATCGCCACGCGGCGGCTCCTCCGATCGACAGATCGTCGGGGGCCATCGTGAGCGCGGTGCCGATGGTGCCGAGGAGGACGGATCCGAGCGCCGCCGGCCAGAGACCCCGCGTTCGTGGGCTTGACTCGCGGCTCGGCCCGCTTCGCTCTCGACTCAGCTCTCGACCTTGTTCAGCGCCTCCACGAAGGCCTCCGCCGATCCTTCCACCACGTCGGTGTGCAGGGAGCGTCCGGCATACGTATCGCCGCCCACACGTACGACGACATTGATCTCGGCCATGGCGTCGGCGCCCGACGTGACAGGGATCACGCGGTAGTCGACCAGGCGGGCGTCGATGTCGAAGGCCTGCTTGATCGCAGCGAACGCAGCATGGACCATTCCGTCACCCTCACCGGTGAACGACTTCATCTGACCCGAGACCTCGAGGGTGACCGTGGCGCTCGGTGTCACGTCGTTGCCGCCGGTCACGTGGAGTCCCATCAGCGTGATCGGGCCAATGTGGGCGTCGGCTTCTTCCTCGATGATCGCCCGCAGCTCCTCCTCGCCGATCTGAACCTTCCGGTCTGCCATCTGCTTGAACTTCTCGAATGCGCGGGAGAAGGCGTCGTCTTCGAGCCTGATGTCGAGTTTCTCCAATGCGTCGGCGAAGCCGGCGCGACCGGAGTGCTTGCCGAGGATGATCTGGCCGGCCACCTGACCGACGGAGGCAGCATCCATGATCTCGTATGTGAGACGGTCTCTGAGCACGCCATGCTGGTGGATGCCCGACTCGTGTGCGAAGGCGTTGCGGCCCACGACGGACTTGTTGTACTGCACGGGATACCCGGTCAGCCTCGACACGAGGCGGGAGGTTTCGAACAGCTGCGTAGTGTCGGCTTCGATCTCCACTCCGAACACGTCCTGGCGGGTCTTGACCGCCATGATGACTTCTTCGATCGACGTGTTGCCTGCCCGCTCGCCGATGCCGTTGATCGCACCTTCGATCTGGCGTGCGCCGGCGTGGATCGACGACAACGAGTTGGCCACAGCCAGCCCGAGATCGTTGTGACAGTGTACGGACATCGTCACCTCGTCGCGGTCACCCTTCACCTCCCGGAACACCCGATCCATCAGCTCGACGAAGTCGGCCGGTGTGGCGTAGCCGACCGTGTCGGGGATGTTGATGGTTGTGGCGCCGGCCTCGACCGCAGCCCGGCAGACCTCGATGAGGAAGTCGTGGTCGGTCCGAGTGGCATCCTGAGGTGAGAACTCGACGTCATCGGTGTACCGGCGGGCACGTTTGACACCTTCGATCGAGGACTTCAATACCTCGTCCGAGGTCATCCGGAGCATCTTCTCCATGTGGATGGCGCTGGTCGACATGAAGACATGGATTCGAAACCGCTCGGCGGCCCTGAGCGCGTCGGCAGCCTTGTCGATGTCGTCGGGATGCGCCCGAGCCAGTGAGGCGATGACGGGCCCTCGTACCTCGGTGGCGATGCGGGACACCGCCTCGAAGTCACCGGGGGAGGAGGCGGCGAAGCCTGCCTCCATCACGTCGACCCTCAGCTTACCGAGCTGGTGGGCGATCGCCACCTTCTCATCGGGGGTCAAGGCGATTCCGGGCGCCTGCTCTCCGTCGCGCAGGGTCGTGTCAAAAATGATCAAACGATCGGTGTGCATGGTGTCTCCAGTCTCCAGTCTCCAGTCTCCGGTCCAAGCCAGATCGCCGGGTCGGGCTGCCGCCCGCCCGGCTACCGAAGAGCGAGGAGACCGCCGGCCGATCCGCGAACACGCGACTGGTGACTGGTGACCGGGGATCGGATCACTTCGGCGGTACCTTGGGCGTCAGGAAGGGCATCATGTTGCGGAGCTCGGAGCCGACCTTCTCGATCTGATGGCTGCGGCCGGCGGCCCGTCTCGCAAGCAGGTTCGGGGCACCTTCGCCGGCTTCGTCGAGCCACTCGCGGGCGAACTCGCCGGACTGTATCTCGCCCAGGATGTCCTTGAGAACCTGACGGGTGGAGTCGGTCACCACCCGTGGGCCACGGGTGTAGTCGCCGTATTCGGCGGTGTCAGAGATCGAGTACCGCATCCAGCTCAGGCCGCCTTCGTACAGAAGGTCGACGATGAGCTTCAGTTCGTGCAGCGTCTCGAAATAGGCCGACTCGGGCTGGTACCCGGCTTCCACCAGGGTCTCGAAGGCTTGTTGGATGAGGTGGCCGACGCCGCCGCACAGAATGACCTGTTCGCCGAACAGATCGGTCTCCGTCTCCTCCTTGAAAGTGGTCTCGAGCACACCGGCCCTGGCACTCCCGATGCCCCAGGCGTAGGAGAGTCCGAGCGCATGTGCCGTACCGGTTGCATCCTGGTGCACGGCGATCAGGGCGGGGACACCGGAACCTTCGGTGTAGGTACGGCGCACCAGATGCCCGGGGCCCTTGGGTGCGATCATCAGAACGTCAACACCCTCCGGTGGTGTGATTGCGCCGAAGTGGATGTTGAAGCCGTGGGCGAACATGAGCGACTTGCCCGAGCGGATGTGCTCTGCGATCTCGGCGTCGTAGATCTTGGCCATGTGCTGGTCGGGGACGAGCATCATGATGACGTCCGCCCACTCGGCTGCGGCGCCCACATCCATCACGGTGAGGCCGGCGTCTTCTGCTTCCTGGCGGCTGGCCGAACCGGGTCGGAGGCCGACCCCCACCTCGACCCCAGACTCCCGCAAGTTGTTGGCATGGGCGTGGCCCTGGCTGCCGTAGCCGATGATCGCCACCTTGCGGTCCTTGATGAGGGCCGGGTTGCAGTCGCTCTCGTAGTAGATCGTCGCCATCGATGTGCTCCTCTGTGACGCTCGGTGCCGAGCGTGTTCTTAGTTGACCGCCCGCAGTTTCGCGTGCTTGCCCTTGGTGTCCCGTGCAAGCGCAATGCGACCCGACTTGACCAGATCGATCACGCCATGCGGCCGGACCAGTTCCAGGAAGTCGTTGATCTTGGCAGGCTCGCCCGAGACTTGGAAACACATCGAGTTGTGGCCGACATCCACGGTGACGGCCTTGAAGATGGAGGCGATCTCGAGAACCTCCGACCGCCGTCCAGGGGCAGCGGAGACCCGGACCAGTATCACTTCGCGCTCGATCGACTGAGCCGGGTCCAATTCGGTGATCTTCACCACGTTGACCAGCTTGTGGAGCTGTTTCTTGACCTGTTCGAGCTCGGGTGCCTCGACGACGACCGTCATCTTCGACATCCCCTCCTCGTGGGAGGGCCCGACCGCCAGCGAATGGATGTTGAAGCCTCGACGAGCCAGCAGCGACGACACCCGGGCAAGGACGCCGGGTTTGTCCTCAACCAAGACGGAGAGGGTGTGGTTCATGATGTGACCTCCTGGGTCTGGTCTCCGGTCTCCGGTCTCCGGTCTCCGGCCCGGAGCAATCGGCACATCGACAGGTGACTGGCGACTGGTGACTGGTGACCGGTCATGGCAGGTCCGATGCGGGGGAGATGACCCTGTCCGACGGCCCGAGGATGACCTCGTCGTTCGATCCGCCGGCGGGGACCATCGGGAAGACCATCTCCTCCGGGTCGACGACGAAGTCGACCACCACGGGCCGATCGTCGATCGACAGGGACTTCTCGATGGTCGGTGCCACCTCGTCGGGACTCTCGGCCCGCAGCCCGACACAGCCCATGGCTTCGGCCAGCTTCACGTAGTCGACCACGTTTCCGAGTTGGGAGCCCGAGAAGCGGTTGTTGTAGAAGAGGCGCTGCCACTGGGTCACCATGCCGTGGACGCCGTTGTTCATCACGGCGATCTTGACCGGGATTCCTTCGGCTGCCGCAGTGATCAGTTCTTGGCTGGTCATCTGGAAACAGCCGTCTCCATCGATTGCGTAGACCAGGTCGTCGGGCTTGCCCGCCTTGGCGCCGATCGCCGCCGGCACGGCGAAGCCCATGGTGCCCAACCCGCCCGAATTGATCCATCGGCGTGGGTCCTCGAACTTCCAGAACTGCGACGCCCACATCTGGTGTTGGCCGACCCCGGAGACGACGATCGCGTCACCGCCGGTGATCCGGTGCAACTCCTCGACGACGTACTGCGGTTTTATCGGACCATCGGGTGTCTGGTCGTAGTTCAGCGGATACTCCCGCTGCCACCCACGTATTACGTCGAGCCAGGCGGTCCGGTCCGGCGTCGCCCGCTCGCCCCATGCTTCGATGAGCTGTGCCAGCACCGCCCCGGCATCGCCGACGATAGGGACTTCGGGAACTCGAACCTTGCCGATCTCGGCAGGGTCGACGTCGACGTGGATCACCCGGGCGTGCGGTGCGAAGCTTGCTGGATTGCCGGTGACCCTGTCGTCGAATCGGACGCCGATGGAGATCAGGAGATCCGCCTTCTGGATCGACGTGATCGCGGCATAGGTTCCGTGCATGCCGGGCATTCCCATGGCGAGGGGATGCGAGTCGGGGAACGCACCGCGACCCATGAGCGTGGTCGTGACGGGAACATCGACCATCTCGGCGAAGCGGCGGAGCGCGTCGGCGGCGTTCGCCTTGATGATGCCCCCACCCACGTAGAGAACCGGCCGCTCGGCCCCGGCTATCAGCTCGACGGCCTCACGTACGCGAAGCGGGTGGCCTTCGACGGTGGGCTTGTAGCCGGGAAGGTTCAGGTCGACCGGTGCCCGCCAGGTGACGGGGGCGTTGAGGATGTCCTTGGGAAGGTCGATCAGTACCGGCCCAGGACGTCCCGTCGAGGCGATGTGAAACGCTTCGTGAACGATGTTGGGGATCTCATCCGCATCCGTCACGAAGTAATTGTGCTTCGTGGCCGGCATCGTGATACCGGTGGTGTAGGCCTCCTGGAAGGCGTCGTTTCCGACGGCGCCGGTGGGCACCTGGCCGGTGATCGCCACCATCGGTACCGAGTCCATGAGAGCGTCGGCCAGCGGTGTGACGAGATTGGTCGCTCCGGGGCCCGAGGTTGCGATGCACACGCCCACTCGTCCGGTCGCCCAGGCGTACCCCTCGGCCATGTGGCCCGCACCCTGCTCGTGCCGGGCGAGGATGTGTCGGATCGGGCTGTCGAGGATCGGGTCGTAGGCGGGCAGGATCGCCCCGCCCGGTACTCCGAATGCCACCTCGACGCCTTCGTGCTCGAGGGTCTTGATGAGTGCGTGGGCTCCGGTCATGGTGGTCATGGTGTGCCTCGGATGGTCAATCGCGGGGCCGTGGCCCCGATCTTCTTGTGCCTCGTGCTTCGGATATGAAAAACCCTCCCGTTCGGGAGGGTCACACGAGCGCACACGCCGGTCTTGGGGGCGTGAGCGCTACGAAAGTACGAGAATGGTCGACATCGAAAGGCGATGATAGCAGAGCATCCTGGGGCCCGAAACGTTCTCTCGCCAGGTACTCGGACCCCGGTGCACGACGTATCACGAAAGACCCGAGACCCGAGACCCAAGATGCAATCTGTCACACCCGCCCGATACCTTTGTGCCATGTTGATCGATTGTGACTGCTGCGTGATGAAGAACACATCGGCGTGTGACGATTGCGTGGTCATGGCGTTCGTGTCGCTGGGTCCGCTCGATGTCGATGCCGATGAGAAGTCCGCCATCGATGCGCTCGCCGATGCCGGATTGGTGCCCAGGTTGCGGCTGCTGCCGGGTCGTGGAGATCCGCCGGAGGCAGCCGCAGGGTGAGTTCACACCGGCGTTGGCTCTTCCTCCGGGGTGGGAGCGGCGCCGGAGGTGGCATCGTCGTGCGTGAAGCTGGAATTCGGTGCGCGCCCTGCGGGTTGGCGCCGGCCACGACGCCACAGCCACCAGCCGACGATCACCAGCCACGAGAACGGGAGCACCCAGGCGACGACCAGCAGCGCCGCCCGACCGAGCGAGAGCAGCAGTTGCCAGCTTGCGGCGAGCCCTTCGCCGAAATCTGCGATGCCCTCTGGGGGAACCGTCTGAACCGCAGCGGTGACGGTCGAGGCCACCGGGCGCTCGTCGAGCGCCACGCCATCGGCGTCTGCGGGCACGCCGGTGACGGTTGTGCGTGTCCGCAGGTTGGCGTCGGCTGTGGCTTCGTAGCTCAACATGAGCGATTCACCTGGCAGGAGGACCGCCGTGGGGTCGCCGAACACCGGTGTCAAATCGTCGAGGGCGATGCCGAGCACCGAGTCGACGAGCGTGAGCTCGGCTAGGGGGGTGTCGCCTGAGTTGCTGATGAAGAAGCACGCCGTGAAGTCGTCGCCGGTCTCGACGGTGAGGGTCGTGGCGCCGGGGCAGGCGAAGCCTCCGTCGTCGTGGCCCGGATAGAACGTCGACTCGGCCACGATCCCGGGCTCGATCCGAGCCTCGGTGATGGTCATCACAATCGTCGCCAGCGACACCTGATTCTCCAGCGTTCGGAGCTGACCGCGCAGCGTCTCGAGGTCTGTTTCCCGCTGCAGGAGTTGGTTCTCGAGGGAGGCGATCGTGTCCAGATCCTGAGCGTTCTCGAGGAAACTGCGTAGCCGGGTGACACTGGCTTCAGCCGTCGTGATCCTGCTGCGAAGGTCGACGACCCGTTCGGTCACGTCGTTGGCGGACACGTTCTGGTTGCGGATCTCGCCAATCGACCCCAGCTCGGAGAGGACTGCCTGGAAATCCTCGGGAAGGACCTTGAAGGTGAGGATGGTACGCGGACGGTTGCCACCGGTCGTCTCCTGGCCGAACACAAGGCCGCCGAATCGCTCGATCACGCGGGCTGCTCGAGCCCCGGCTTCGGCTACGTCGGGTACGGCAAGGGTGATGTCGGCGGTGAAGATGATGTCGCGTCCGATGTCCACGGGACCGTTGAGAACCGGGTCGACACCACCGTTCCCGGCGTTCTCGGATGGGGTGACGTCGGCACCGTACGACTCGTCTGTTGCCGGTTCCTCTGCAGGGGCAGATGCTGCCGTGGTGCCGGTGGAGGCCGCCTCCTCCGCCGCCCGGGTGAGCGCCTGACGATCGAGATCTGTAGCTCCGGCGACCGTCGTCTCGGTTGCGCTGTCGCCGGCCGAGCATGCGGAGACGACCAGGCCGAGCAGGGCCAGCAGTGGGATGAGCATTTTCCAACGTGGTCCAGCCACCATCTTCCTCCCTGTCGCATTGATGGTTTGACGCCACCTCCCCGCCCTTCGGTTCCCACGATCGCCCGCCGTCCTACGCTCGTGCTGTGATCCTCCCGGCCACTCCGACAGAAAGGCTCCGCCATCTGGAGTCGTTGGCTCTGAAGGCAGGCGCCGACCGCATCGGCGTGACCGGTGCCGACCCTTTCACCGACACGCGCGACACGATCGAACGACGCAAGCGTGACGACCTCCACGGCGGACTCACCTTCACGTTCAACCACCCGGAGCGAGCCACCGACGTGCGCGTGTCGTTCCCGTGGGCCGAGCGGCTGTTCGCGGTAGGCCGGACTTATCTGCCTGAGGCGGGGAGTCCCGACCCGGACCGACCAGGCACGGCTCGGATCGCCCGGTTCGCGGTCGACGACTTCTACGGTCCGCTGCGGGAACCATTGGAAGTTGTCGCCGGGAGTTTGCGCGACGCAGGATTCCGAGCGGAGGTCTTGGTCGACGACAATCGGCTGGTGGATCGAGCGGCGGCAGTGCGTGCGGGTGTCGGATGGTGGGGGAAGAACACGATGGTCCTGGCGCCTGGACAAGGACCGTGGATGCTGCTCGGTTCAGTGGTCACCGACGCCGACATCGCCGTCACGTCGCCGATGACACGCGACTGCGGGACGTGTTCTGCCTGCATCCCGGCGTGCCCGACCGGGGCTCTGGTGGCACCTGGAGTTCTCGATGCGCGAAGGTGCCTCGCCGCCCTGGCGCAACTCCCCGGTGCGATCCCAGAGGAGTTCCGCGACGCCATGGGCGACCGGCTGTACGGCTGCGATGACTGCCTCGACGCGTGTCCCCCCGGTGTGAGGTTGCTCCAGCGCAGCGGTGAACACCGGGGACAGGTCGACATCGCATGGGTCTTGAACGCCGAGGATGACGAGTTGCTCGAAGCCTTCGACCGCTTCTACCTACCGAGGCGCCGGCCAGGTGTGTTGAGACGCAACGCACTGGTCGCCGCCGGAAACTCCGGTCGAAGGGACCTCATCGAGGTGGTGCGCCCATACACCGAGCACGAAGACCCGATCCTCGTCGAGCACGCCAGGTGGGCATTCGAACGGCTCACACCCTGAGTCGGAATCAGCGCATCGACAACGGCAGATACCCCTCGCGGTAGTAGTCCGCCACCATTCGATGCGTCGAGAACTGCAACAGCGTCGACACGATCGACTCCCGCATGTAGGCAACCCACCCCTCCGGGATGCCGTCGGCGTTGCGGTCGTAGAAGAGTGGCGCCACCTGGTCGCCCAGGATCTCGTAGAACGACGTGGCGTCGGCGTGGTCCGCGGCACCCCAGTCGTCGTTCGACTCGGCGGAGCCGAAGGCCCAACCGTTGGAGCCGTTGTAGCCCTCGAGCCACCAGCCATCGAGCACCGACAGGTTCAGCGAACCGTTGATCGCTGCCTTCATGCCCGACGTGCCCGAAGCCTCCATCGGAGGTCTCGGGTTGTTCACCCAGACGTCGACGCCTTGAACCATGAATCGGGCGATGCGGGCGTCGTAGTCCTCGATGAAGTGAACGTGGCCGTGGAAGTCCTCGGCACGTGCCAACTCGACGATCTGGCGAATGAACGCCTGTCCGTGTTGATCCGCCGGATGTGCCTTTCCGGCGAACACGATCTGGATCGGCCGGTCGGCGTCGGTCAGGATCGCCTTCAAGCGATCCCAGTCCGAGAACATGAGTGTCGCTCGCTTGTAGGTGGCGAACCGACGGGCGAACCCGAGCGTCAGCCGTTCGGGAGGCAGCATGGTGTCGACCTCTCGAAGCTGGTCGGGAGAGGCACCTTGTCGGGCCAGCTGCCGACGCAAACGGCCCCTCGCAAACCGCACGAAGATGGCCTTTCTGCTCTCGTGGGCGCCCCAGATGAGATCGTCGGAGAACTCCTCGGCGCGGGCGAGCACCTCGGGTTGTTCGAGGAGCCTCGTCGGCCACGATCGTCCCAGGTTCCGCACCAGGATCGATGCCCCGTTGCGTCCGAGCCACGTCGGTGAGTGGACGCCGTTCGTGACTGCGATGGCGTCGTGACCGATCAGATGCTTCCAGTCCCGGGTCACCACCTCGCCGTGACGTTTTGACACTCCGTTGACGACCGAAGCGAACCTGATGGCCATGGCGCCGAGGTCGAATCGTTGACCATCTCCACCGTCGGAGGCGAGTGCCATGACCTCTTCCATCCCGATCCCGATTCGGGTGGCCCACGGACCGAGATGCTTTCGTGCGACGGACGCGTCGAAGACCTCATTGCCTGCCGGAACCGGGGTGTGGAGCGTGAAGACCGTCGAGGAACGAATCCGATCGGTGGCGGTCTCGAGCGTGGCGCCGGCCTCGATGTGGTTGGCGGCGCGTTCCAGCATGCTCATGGCGGAGTGCCCTTCGTTCACATGCCACACCGCGGGTTCGATGCCAAGGGCGTCGAGGGCGCGCACAGCACCGACTCCGAGCACCAATTCTTGGCAGAACCGCATCTCCCGGCCGGCGACGTACAACTGGTGGGTTATGTAGCGGTCTGCGACATCGTTCTCTGGGATGTCGGTGTCGAGGAGCAGCAGTGGAACTCGACCTACATCCAAGACCCACACTGCGGCGTACACCTGCCGACCCGGGAACTCGATCGGTACCTTGAGTTGCCCGGTCCCTCCTGACACCGGAAGCAGCGGCAGCCGCCGGAGGTCGAGCCGCGGGTAGATGTGTTGTTGATGCCCGTCGACCCCGACTTCCTGGCGGAAATAGCCGCGTCGGAACAGCAGCCCCGTGGCGACGAGCGGGACACCCAGATCGCTGGCAGATTTCGTGTGGTCTCCGGCGAGGATGCCGAGACCGCCCGAGTAGAACGGCAGCGAGTCGTGCACCCCGAACTCGGTGCACAGGTAGGCGACTGGCGCCTCGAGCTGGTCGGGTTGGCGGTCGTACCACGTCTCCCGCGCGGTCATGTATTTGTCGAACTCGCGGACCGCCGACTGGTAGCGGTCGTGTACCGCCTCCACCTGCTCGATCTGGCGCCACTGCATCGGGTCGATCGACGACAGCAACTCGATGGGGTTGTGATACTCCTCCCACCCGACGGGATCGATCTGGACCCAGAGGTCGCGTCCCTCCGCATGCCATGACCACCACAGGTTGTAGGCGAGGTCGACCAGGCGCTCGAGCGAGCGTGGGACCTGAATCTCGGCGTTGGGCAGAGTGGGGATTTGAAGGTTCATGTGCCACCCCTCGTGAGCGATGCGACCCCGGAACCTGCGGCAGCCTAGCCAGGAGACCGATCCCGTCGACCAGGGTGCCGGTGCCGGTCTGTATCCTCCGGCCGATGGCGCAGAAGATCCACTCTCAGGATGTCACGGAGGGCGACGCAAAGGCCGCGGCCCGAGCGATGCTCCGTGCCGTCGGTCTCACCGACGACGACTTCTCGAAACCGCAGATAGGCCTCGTCTCTGCCGGGAACGAGGTCACCCCCTGCAACGTGACGGGTCCAATGCTGGCGGAGGCCGCCAAGGAAGGTGTCCGAGCAGCCGACGGAGTAGGGCTGGTCTTCGCCACCATTGCCGTGTCGGACGGTATCTCGATGGGTCACGAGGGGATGCGTGCGTCGCTGGTTTCCAGGGAGGTGATCGCCGACTCGGTCGAGTTGGTGATGCACGGCGAACGGTTCGACGGGATGGTGAGCATCGCCGGGTGCGACAAGTCGCTGCCGGGCATGTTGATGGCGGCGGCGCGCACCAACCTCCCATCGGTGTTCCTCTACGGCGGATCCAGCTTGCCTGGCAACTATCGGGGCCGGGACATCTCGATCGTCGATGTCTTCGAGGCGATCGGGGCCCGCTCTGAGGGAAAGATCGCCGCCGAGGAGCTTCTCGAGATCGAGCGGAGCGCCTGCCCGGGGGCAGGTTCGTGCGCCGGGATGTTCACGGCCAACACCATGGCATCCGTCGGCGAGGCGATTGGCATGTCGTTGCTCGGCTCGGCCAGCGTCCCGGCTATCGACCCTCGGCTCAGGGACTACGCCGTTGCTTCCGGGAAGGCCGTGATGGGGCTTCTCGAGTCCAACATCAGACCTCGACAGATCATGACCCGGCCGGCTTTCGAGAACGCGATCACCACCGTCATGGCCCTGGGCGGGTCGACCAACGCCGTCCTCCATCTGATGGCGATCGCCCACGAGGCCGGTGTCGAGCTCGAACTCGAGGATTTCGATCGGATCAGTCGCCGGACCCCTCATCTCGGGGACTTGAAGCCCTTCGGCCGCTATCACATGGTCGACCTGGATCGGATCGGTGGGGTTCCGGTCGTCCTCAGGGCACTTCTCGACGCAGGCTTGCTCGACGGCGATGTGCTCACCGTGAGCGGGAAGACCATGGCCGAGAACCTCGCCGACTACTCGTTCCGAACCGACCAAGATGTCATCCGCCCGCCTTCTGCGCCCCTGGCGCACGAGGGCGGTATCGCCATCCTCCGTGGGTCGCTCGCCCCTGACGGTGCTGTCGTCAAGGTGGCAGGGATCGAACTCGACGTGTTCGAAGGCCCGGCCCGCGTCTTCGACGGAGAACAAGCGGCCCTCGAGGCGTTGTTCGCCCATCGGATCAATGCCGGGGATGTTGTGATCATCCGTACCGAAGGACCGCACGGGGGACCGGGTATGCGCGAGATGCTCCAGATCACCGCCGCCATCAAAGGTGCCGGCCTCGGCAAAGACGTGTTGTTGATCACCGATGGGCGCTTCAGTGGTGGAACGACGGGGCTGTGCATCGGTCATGTGGCGCCAGAGTCAGAACGTGAAGGTCCGATCGGGCTCGTTGCGGAGGGTGACCTCATCCGTGTCGACGTTCCTCGCCGGACCATCGACGTGCTCGTCGATCAGTCCGTTTTGGACGAACGTGCCGCGGACCGCAAACCCTTCCCCCCTCGTTACACCAGCGGAGTACTCGCCAAATACGCCCGTCTGGTCGGCTCGGCGGCCGAAGGAGCCGTGACGAACCGGTGACGACCGTTTTTGCCGTCGCTCTGGTGATCGGAATCCTGGCCCTGATCGGCTGGATGGTCGCTCACTCGCTCGCCACGAGCCAGGACCGACCCGACCGTGATCCCGAGGAGCGGTTCGGCGTCGCAGGTCGGCGGGTGGTGGCGGGCCTGGTCGGCTTTGGGATGGCAGGCATGAGTGCGGACTTCGCCGCCCTCGACCTTTCGGCGCCGGTGGTGGCCGGCTTGGCGGTGCTCGGAGCTGCAGTTGCAGCGTGGTGGGCCGGGTTTGCCGGCGGCAAGGACTGAATTGCTGCTCATCTCCGATGTCCATGGTGAGTTCGAGGCGATGAGGCGGCTTGCCACCTCCGGAGAGACGCTGCTGGTCCTCGGCGACTTGGTCAACCTCATGGACTACCGGACCGGGGAAGGAATCACAGCCGATCTGCTGGGTATCGATTTCGCCCGTCAGACGGCCCGGGCGCGGGCTGCCGGCGACTACGCGCGAATGCGCACCTTGTGGACTGACAACGTCGGAGATCGCTGGGAGGACTTCCGATCAGACTTCGAACGAGCCGTCGTCGCACAGTACGAGGCGACCCGAGATGCGTTGCAGGGCGCCACGGCATACGTCACGTTTGGCAACGTCGATCGCCCGAGGTTGTTGCGTTCGTATCTGCCGGAAGGCGTCCGTTTCGTAGATGGCGACGTGGTCGACATCGAAGGGCTGTCGGTTGGATTCGTAGGCGGGGGTGTTTCGACCCCGCTGAGAGCCGAGGGCGAGGTGTCCGATGAGGAGATGGCGGCAAAACTCGAACGGATCGGGCCCGTCGACGTGTTGTGCTCACATCTTCCCCCGGCAATCGAACCATTGCACCGGGACGTGATCACCGGCCGGTTGGAACGGGCGTCACGACCGATCCTCGACTACCTGGTAGCCACGAGACCCCGGGCCCACTTCTTCGGTGACGTGCATCAACCGCAGGCCACCCGTTGGCAACTCGGGCCGACGGCATGCCGCAACGTTGGGTATTTTCGCGCCACCAAGCGGGCGGTACGGTTCGACCCGTGACGGTCGGCGTGCCGCCGGGAGCGCGCTAGCATGAGCAAGCACATGGCGGACAGCACAGTTCAGAGTATCGAAATCGACGCCACCCCCGAGGTCTGTTTCTCGGTGGCTGCGGACATCGCCACCTACCCGGAGTGGGCCACCGGTGTCAGATCGACGGAAGTTCTCGATCACGACGAACAGGGACGTGTATCGCGAGCCCATTTTGTGATCGACGGAATGGTCAAAGAGATCGCCTACACCCTCGGCTATGTCTACGAAGAGCCCCAGCGCATACTCTGGACCGCCGAGCCGGGTGACGATCTCAAGGCCATGGAAGGGTCATACACTTTCAATGCCCTCGCCGATGGCAAGACGGAAGTCGTATACGCCCTCCGGGCAGACCCTGCGTTCACGATCCCAGGGTTCCTGAGGCGTCAGGTCGAGAAGCAGATCGTGTCTACGGCCCTCCGCGGGCTGCGGGAGCGGGTCGAACAGGTCGCCGAGTAGCCGGTGAGACGACAGTGAGAATCGTCCTCGTCACCGGCAAGGGCGGGGTTGGCAAGACCACCGTGGCCGCCGCCACGGCGATCGCGGCCGCCGACGCCGGCCATCGCACGTTGGTGTCCTCAACCGACCCCGCACATTCGCTCGCCGATGCGTTGGATGTCCGCCTTGGCGACCTGCCAACTCAGGTTGTTCCCGGACTACATGGACAGCAGATCGACACCCAGGATCAATTGGAACGCCACTGGGGCGCGATCCGCGATCAACTGATGAGCGTCCTCGACTGGGGTGGCGTGGGCGGTATCGAAGCCGAGGAGTTCCTCGTATTCCCGGGGATGGACGAGTTGTTCGCCCTCCTCGACGTCAACGAACACGCCCGATCGGGCGCTTACGACGTGATCGTCGTCGACTGCGCCCCCACCGCCGAGACCCTCCGCCTGCTCAGCCTGCCCGAGGTGCTCTCGTGGTATTTCGACCGCGTCATGCCCACCGAACGAAAGATCATGAAAGCGGCGCGTCCCATTCTCAGCCGCATGACCGACCTCCCGATGCCCGACGACTCGGTGTTTGCGGCCGCCCAGGGTGTCTTCGACGGAGTGGAGCAGATCAAGGAGTTGCTCGGCGACCCCTTCATCACCTCTGCCCGCCTCGTCATGAATCCCGAGAAGATGGTGATCGACGAGGCGCGACGCACCTACACCTATCTCGGCCTGTTCGGGTACGGGGTCGACGGGGTCGTGGTGAATCGGGTGCTCCCCGCCGAGGTCTCAGACCCGTACTTCGACCGTTGGCGCCGGATCCAGGCCGATCATCTCCGCACGGTGGACCACGCGTTCAGCGAGGTCCCGCGTCTTCATCTCAGGCTCTTCGACGACGAGATGGTCGGTGTGGAACGGCTCCGGCTGCTGGCAGCCGAGCTGTACGGAGATCTCGACCCGATCAAGGACTTCAGGGCCAACAATCCCTTCCGCATGTCCGAACTCGGTGGCGACGTGATCATGGAGATGGACGTCGCGTTTGCAGGCCGGGATGAGCTCAACGTGTTCCGTCATGGCGGAGAGCTGTACGTGGAGATCGGTCCATATCGTCGTTCTTTCGTCCTTCCCGACTCGCTACACCGGCGTCATGTTTCGAAGGCCAGCCTCGACGAAGGAGTGCTCACCGTTGTGTTCGGGCCTCCGGGACCTCGGAGCAAGCGTTGAGCGGTGTCCCCCAAGCCGATGGGTTCGAGACCCTCAAGCGGGCAGGTGCGCGGGCCGCATACCACCTGCTGAAAGCCGGTGTCGAGAGTCTGAAGGCGGTCGAGGCCGTGCTCGACGAACTCGGCAAGGCCAGGCGAGAAGGACCGGAACCCGAACAGCGGCCCATTCGTCAGCGTATAGATCTCGAATGACGACGCTCGGACTCGACGTCGGAGGAACGTTCCTCAAGAGGGTGCTCCACCGAGACTCCACGGTCTCGGAGCAGGCCACCGACAGGTTGCCTCCCGGCGGCGTGTTTGCTCATGTCGCCGAGACCGCCGAGAGGATCGTCGAGGCAACCCCCGTCTCTGCCGTCGGCGTCGGGCTCGCCGGTCTCGTGCGATGGCCCGAAGGCGAGTTCGCGTGGGGCCCGCACATGCCAGAAGGTCCGATCGCCTTCCGAGCGGAGCTGGAACGGCGGCTCGGTATTCCGGTGGTCGTCGACAACGATGCCAACCTCGCCGCCTACGGCGAAGCCCGACTCGGTGCCGCCCGCAACGAGCAGTCCGTGCTGATGCTGATGTTCGGGACCGGGATCGGAGCCGGCCTCGTCGTGGCCGGCGAGATCTATCGGGGCCGATCTTTTGCGGGCGAGGTGGGTCACATGACCCTCCAGCCCGACGGTGACCTGTGCGCCTGTGGGCGACGTGGATGCTGGGAAACGCTGGTGTCAGGTGAGGTCTTGGATCGGCGGGCGTCGGAGCTCGTCGCTCATGCACCCGACGGGATGCTGGCACAGCTCGCCGTCTCGTCGGGTGGGATCGATGCTTCGCTCCTGACGAGGGCAGCCGAGTCGGGTGACGCCGCCGCCCGTTCGGTCCTCGCCGAGGCCGGAGGGTGGATGGGTCGCGGTGTGGCGAACCTCATCCTCGTGCTCGATCCCGCCGTGGTGGTGATCGGTGGTGCGGTGGCACGAGCCGGTCGATGGTTGTTGGATCCCGCCCGGACGGCGATAGCATCCAACATGTCCGGATCGACTCACCGGCCACCGACACCGCTCGTCGAAGCACACCACGGTGCGTATGCGGGCGCGGTGGGGGCGGCACTGCTTGCTGCACGGTTGGGCGAAGCCGGCGGTACGGTGATACCCGGCCGGGATGGCCCGGTTGACATGCCAGCGGCTCGACAGAACGTCCCAGAGGACCAACGATGACCGACTCCCTCCGACCAGACGAAGTGATCTCACCGGGCACCGGAAGTTCGGTGCAACTTCGTCAGTTCGCACTGGACTCCGCCCTGCTGTTTCCGAACCTCATCAAATTGCTCGGCCGCCTCGCCAAGGATCAGCGGGTTCCTCGGCGCAGCAAACTCGTGGTGGCAGGCGCCCTCGGATATCTGGTGTCGCCCGTCGACGTGCTCCCTGACTTCATACCCGTGGTCGGCGTTGTCGACGACGTTCTCGTCGTGGCCCTGGCTCTGAATCATCTCATCAACGTCGCAGGCGAGGAGGTGGTCCTCGAGCACTGGGATGGCCCGCGTGATCTTCTCGAGCTGGTGCGGTCGGTTCTCGACGTTGCATCCGATCTCGTCCCTGCGAAGGTGCGTCGCCTGTTCAGGGGGCTCGCCGGAACGTGACGGCTGCGGTCTCCCTGACTGCTCCTCAGTTCTCGTCGACGTTCCGTCGTGTGGGTGAGGCCGCTCGGCATGCCGAAGACCTCGGGTTCGACGGGTTCTTCCTGTTCGACCACTTGATTCCGCTCGACGACCCCTCGCGGCCGATCCTCGAGCTTGCGGCGACGCTCGGTGCGGTCGCCGCGACGACCGAACGGATTTCGATCGGGTCGCTGGTGATGCGAGCGCCCCTCCGCGGGGCGACGCTGTCGACGGCCGCGGCCCGCACGGTGGGGATGATCGCACCGGGCCGGGCGATCATCGGTCTCGGAGCCGGTGATCCCCTCACCGCCGATGAGGACCATCGTTACGGCCGGCGAGCCCAGACGCTGGATGAGCGCTTGGAGGTCGTGGCCGCAACCCTCGCTGCGAGCGCAGACGCCGGGGTGCAGCGTTGGGTCGGGGGGCTTCATCCGCGCATCCTCGAGTTGGCAGCCACCGGCGACGGGTGGAACGGCTGGGCGGTGGACCGCTCCCGGCTCGTCGACACCATCGCCCGGCTGCCGGCGGGAAGAGAGGGGTACACCGTGAGCTGGGGTGGGTCGGTCGTTATGGGACGCGATCGAGGGGATCTCGATGCGATCCTCCAGGAACGCGGCGGTCGAGGGGGGACGATCACGGGCACTGACGTTCAGGTGCGAGCGCATCTGCGATCACTCGTCGACGCCGGTGTCGACCATCTGGTGCTGTCCGTGCTCCCCAATCGTCCCGAGCGATGGGAGTCGTTCGCACAGGCCGTTCTCGGGAAAGTGAGCTGAAGGGGCGAGACCGGTCGGTAGGCTTTGACCCATGGACTTCGAGTTCCGGCGCATCGACAATCTCCCGCCCTACGTGTTCGCAGAGGTCAACCAGCGCAAGATGGCCGCCCGCCGGGCCGGCGAGGACGTGGTGGACCTCGGTTTCGGGAATCCCGATGTCCCATCGGCGCCCTTTGTGGTGGACAAGCTCATCGAAGCTGCCCGCAACCCTCGCAACCATCGTTACTCCGTGTCGCGGGGTCTGCCGAATCTCCGGAAGGCGGTCGCCGAGCGCTATGAACGGCGCTTTGGCGTGACGCTCGATCCTGAGACAGAGGTGATTTCGACGATCGGTGCCAAGGAAGGCCTCTCGCACCTCATGTGGGTGCTCGTGCAGCCGGGCGACGCCGCCATCGTGCCGACGCCGTCGTACCCGATCCACATCTATGCGGCGTCGATGGCCGGTGCGGAGGCGCGCATGGCTCCCATCGATTCCGAAGTCGACTACTTCGACGTCCTCGAGCGGATGTTCAGGAACTCGTGGCCCCAACCCAAGGTCATCGTCGTGTCCTTCCCGCACAACCCGACCACTCACTGTGTGGAGCTCGAGTTCTTCGAGAAGCTCGTCAGTTTCGCCCACCAGCACGGTGTCATCGTCGTTCACGACTTCGCATACGCCGACATAGCGTTCGATGGCTACGTACCGCCGTCGATGCTCGAGGTCCCGGGCGCCAAAGAGGTCGGTGTCGAGCTGTACACGCTCACGAAGGGACATTCGATGGCCGGATGGCGGATGGGGTTTCTGGTCGGGAACCCTGAGATCATCGCTGCCCTCGCCAAACTCAAGTCGTATCTGGACTACGGCACGTTCCAGCCGATCCAGATCGCGTCGATCATTGCTCTCAACGAAGGCGATGACTACGTCGGTGAGGTCAACGAGATCTATCGGGCTCGGCGCGATGCCCTGGTCGACGGCCTCAACCGCACGGGGTGGAAGATCGAGAAGCCCAAGGGCACCATGTTCGTGTGGGCGCCGTTGCCCGACCCGTACTCCGAGATGGGAAGTCTGGACTTTGCGATTCACCTGATCGACAACGCCAAGGTGGCCGTCAGCCCGGGCATGGGATTCGGGCCCACCGGTGAAGGATTCGTGCGGTTTGCCCTCGTGGAGAACGAACACCGCATTCGACAGGCTGTTGCCGGCATCCGCAAGGCACTCGACCGGCTCTGAACATGGCTCGTGCCCGATGGTGCGTATCAGACCGCCATGATCCGGATCTGGAGTCTGATCCGACGATAGGAGATCATGGTGGTCGATTGGGTGAAGAAGGTTCAGAAGACCTGTTCCGGCGACATCGGGTCCGAGAACGTGACCGGAGCGCTGTTCGTGCAACCGTCCGGCTCCATGGCGTCTGCGATAGGCATGGGCGTCGGCGGAGTGGTGGGGTCGATCGTCGCCGAAGCCGCCCACACCGACCTCAGCACATCCGACGGTGTGGCGGCTCAGATTCCGTCGAAGAACGTCGTGTTGGCGCTCACGCCCACGAGGTTGCTCGTGTTCGGGCATTCGCAGTTGTCTGGCAAGCCCAAGGGCCTGGAAGCGACGATCCCCGTCGCTCGGGTGAAGGACATGGCACTGGAGCCCGGCAAAGTGTCGTCCAAGCTGGCTGTTGTCTTCGAGGACGACAGCGTGAAGGTCTTCGATGCGCCAAAGCTCGGCAATCCGGAGGCGTTCGTGTCCGCGTTCCAAGCACGCCGCTGACCCCGACGCTCGGCGACCATGCGAGCATGGTTGGCATGCCAGTCACGCCAACCATTTGTTCCCATTGTGGAGGAACGCTCGAGCCCGGCTTCATCGAGGATCGCGGCAGAGGATCCACCGGGGATGCACGCTGGATCCAAAGTCCACTCGAGCGAGGTCCGCTGGGCGGCGCCAGGCGGCTCGGAAAGCGGTGTCACGCCAGCCAGGCTCAGGTGTGCAGTGGGTGCGGCGCAATGGCCCTCTTCGTCGATATCGACTCGTAGCCTGGTCGCCATGGCCTTTGCAGACGGCACCGCCGACTTCCGATCAGACACAGTCACCCGCCCGACCGACGCCATGCGTAGAGCGATGGCCGAGGCCGACGTCGGAGACGACGTGTACGGCGACGATCCGACCGTCAATGCGCTCCAAGAGGACGCCGCCGAACTCGTGGGCAAAGAAGCGGCCCTGTTCGTCCCGACGGGCACGATGGGCAACCAGCTGGCGATCATGCTCCAAACCCGTCCGGGAGAGGAGGTGCTGGTCGACGAGGGGGCCCACTGCCGCAATGTCGAAGTCGGAGCCGCATCGGCGCTGTCGGGCGTCGCGTTCCGCACGGTGCACGCCCCGGGTGGAGCCATCGAGGCTCACCAGATCGATGTGGCGATGGCGGCGGCCGGACGCTTCTACCCCCGCATACGGCTGATGGTGTGGGAGAACACCCATAACCTCTCGGGAGGTCGGGTCATCCGGCTGGAGACCATGTCCGCCGGGATCGAAGCGGCACGGCGTCACCGGCTCCGAGTCCATCTCGACGGGGCACGTGTGTTCAACGCCGCCGCCGCCCTCGAAGTCGGGGCCGATCAGATCGCCCACGGAACCGACACCGTCTCGTTCTGCTTCTCGAAGGGCTTGGGGGCGCCGGTGGGGTCGATGTTGTGCGGGACCTCCGACGACATCGCCGAGGCTCGGTACCTCCGCAAGCGACTGGGCGGCGGGATGCGACAGGTCGGTGTGCTGGCCGCGGCCGCCCGCGTCGCCCTCGCCGACCGCAATCGTCTGATCGAAGACCACGATCTGGCCCGCTTGATCGCCGGCCGTATCGCCGACCACTCACCCCACGCCGTCGATCTCGCCTCGGTCGAAACCAACATCGTCAACGTCGTGTTCGACCACCTCGGACGATCATGGGACGAGACAGCCGCCCGCCTCTCCGAGCGCGGCGTCAAGGCGAACCCGCCGCTCGTCGGCGGGAACTGGAGAATCGTCACCCATCGCGACGTCGACGCGGCCGACGCCGACCGCCTGGTCGACGCCATCCTCGGGCAGTGATTTCTGGGGGGCTGTGATGTCTGGGGGGCGACCCCCAGACCCCCGCATGCCGTCTGACGGTGATTTCTGGGGGGCGACCCCCAGACCCCCGAGTGCCGTGCTGACGGCAGGATTGTCGGGGTCGGGCGGCGTCAGGTTGCGACGCACGGTGCAGCCGTGGCTCGCGGGTTCGGCCGCGCAAGACGCACGACGCAGGGTCCGGGGCTGGAGACTGGAGACCGGAGACTCTGATTTCTGGGGGGCGACCCCCAGACCCCCGAGTGCCGTGCTGACGGCAGGATTGTCGGGGTCGGGCGGCGTCAGGTTGCGACGCACGGTGCAGCCGTGGCTCGCGGGTTCGGCCGCGCAAGACGCACGACGCAGGGTCCGGGGCTGGAGACTGGAGACCGGAGACTCTGATTTCTGGGGGGCGACCCCCAGACCCCCGAGTGCCGTGCTGACGGCAGGATTCTCCGGGTCGGGCGGCGTCAGGTTGCGACGCACGGTGCAGCCGTGGCTCGCGGGTTCGGCCGCGCAAGACGCAAGACGCAGGGTCCGAGACTGGAGACCGGAGACCGGAGACCGGAGACTCTGGCTTCTGGGGGGCGACCCCCAGACCCCCGAGTGCCGTGCTGACGGCAGGATTCTCCGGGTCGGGCGGCGTCAGGTTGCGACCCACGGTGCAGCCGTGGTTGGCGGGTTCGGCCGCGCAAGACCCAAGACCCAAGACGTACGACGCATGACGCTCTCGCTCTATCCTCCTCGCCCATGCCCTACGCCATTCTTTTCCCCGGCCAGGGGAGCCAGTCGGTCGGCATGGGAGCCGATCTCTTCGACGCCCGTCCCGACCTGCTTGGCGAGTCTGCCGACGAGGTGCTCGGCTGGTCTCTTCGCTCGATGTGTCTCGAAGGACCGGAGGAGGAGCTGACGCGGACCGAGCACGCCCAACCGGCCCTGTTCGCTGTGACCGTTGCCTTGTGGGAGGTGTTGGCCGACCGTCTCCCGGAGCCGCCGGCGGCGGCGGCCGGCCACTCGTTGGGAGAGTTCAGTGCACTGGTGGCGAACGGGTCACTCGACTTCACAACCGGCTTGGGTCTCGTGGCCGAGCGCGGCAAGGCCATGCAGGCGGCAGCCGACGTGGAAACGTCTGGGATGGCAGCCCTGCTGGGCGCCGACGTGGAGCTCGCGCAATCGGTTTGTGAAGCAAACGTGGCTGCCGGAGGGCGGCTCACGATCGCCAACGTCAACGCCCCCGGTCAGGTCGTGGTCGCCGGGGGAGCGGCTGATCTCGACTGGCTCGAGGAACACGGACGCGAGCTGGGCGTTCGTCGTGCCGTCCGCCTGAAGGTAGCGGGTGCGTTTCACTCGCCGTTCATGGCACCGGCCCGTGACGCATTCACGACCGCGGTCACCCAGGTATCGCCGGTGGACGGTCGCTTCCCGGTGTACGGAAACGTCTCCGCCGAACCGCTCGCCACCGGCGAGATCGTCGACGAACTGGCTGTGCAAGTCGTCTCACCCGTTTTGTTTGCAGACACCCTGACCAACATGGCCCGGGCAGGGATCGGCACGTTCGTCCATGTCGGACCGGGCGACGTCACGGCCGGGATGGCGAAACGCACGGTGGACGGTGCCACCGTTCACATCGTGTCGGACCTCGGAGCGATCGAGGAAGTGGTGGCACAGCTGGCCTGACTGCGGCGGTCTCATCCGGCACGGTCCTTTCGTGTGGGCCTACCATGGCGCCGCCGGAGGTGCGATGAGATGAGATACGCGGAGATCACCGGTTGGGGCAAGGCGTTGCCGCCTTCCGTGCTGTCCAATTCCGACCTGGAGAAGATCGTTGAGACGAGCGACGATTGGATCACGACGCGCACGGGTATCAAAGAACGTCGAATATCACACGTCGGGCTGAGTGAGCTCGCGGCCGTGGCAATGGACCACGCCCTGGCCTCGGCGGGTCGCGAACCGGGCGAGCTCGATGCGCTGATAACGGCGACATGTACGCCTGAGACACTCATCCCTCCGACGTCCGCACTCGTGCAGGCCAGACTCGGCCCGATCGGGGGAGGTGCATTCGACCTGAATGCGAACTGCTCGGGGTTCCTCTACGCAACCGTCGTCGCGACCGGAATGATTCGATCCGGTATGGCCCGCCGGGTCGGGATCGTGGGAGCCGAGAAGCTGAGTTACGTGGTGGACTACACGGATCGTACGACGTGCGTGCTCTTCGGTGACGGCGCCGGCGCCGCAGTGCTCGAGGCGACCGACGAACCGCTCGGTGTGCTGTCCTCCGAGCTCGGCGTGGATGGCAGCGCAGCACCGCATCTCTGCGTACCTGAGTACGGGACAGGGGCTCCGCGCAAGGTCACCGACCCGCATCGTGCCGGCGTCTACATGGACGGGCCAGAAGTGTTCCGTCGTGCGGTGACCAAGATGGGGGAGGCCTCGCTGAATGTGGTCCGCGACGCCGGATGGGAGCTCGACGACGTCGATCTCCTGATTCCGCACCAGGCCAACCTGCGCATCATCGACGCTACTGCGCGCAAGCTCGGGCTCGACTCGTCGAAGGTCTTCGTCAACGTTCACGCCTACGGCAACACGTCCGCGGCCACGATCCCGGTGGCGCTCACCGAGGCGGTCGAGAGCGGTCGGGTCGATCCGGGCTCACGGATCGTGTTCGCTGCATTCGGCGGCGGTCTCACGTGGGCGGCGGCGGCGCTTCGATGGGGGGAGCGGGTCGAGCCGATAGCAACGTCGCAGATGTCGATACCAGCCACCGACGAGTCGGTGTGGGACCTGATCGCGCCCAACCTCGAGTTCTTCGGCCACCCGGGAGTTTCGGCATGACCGAAGTGCGCGTGGCACTGGTCACCGGCGGGTCTCGAGGGATCGGACGTGCGATCGCGGTCGCTCTCGCCGAACAGGGATGCGCCGTGGCCGTCAACTATGCAACGAGGCGCGACGCCGCAGACGAGGTCGTAGCCGAGATAACGAGCGGCGGCGGAACTGCCATCGCAGTCGGCGCGGATGTTGCAGATCCCGATCGGGTCGACGAGATGTTCGCCGCGGTGTCCGGTGCGCTCGGGATCCCCACGATCCTGGTCAACAACGCGGGCATCACCCGTGACAACCTGCTGCTCCGAATGTCGCTCGAGGAATTCGACCAGGTCATCGCCACCAACCTTCGTTCGGCCTTCCTGTGCACCAAAGCGGCGTTGCGGGGCATGTTGCGCGCCAAGTGGGGCCGGGTGATCTCGATCGCATCGGTTTCGGGTATCGCCGGCAATCCTGGACAGGCGAACTACGCCGCCTCGAAGGCGGGGTTGATCGGATTCTCGAAGTCGGTGGCCAAGGAAGTGGGAGCACGCAACATCACGGTCAACGTGGTTGCGCCCGGGTTCATCGGCACGGACATGACCGAAGCGCTCGGCGACGAGGTGAAGGAGGGCGCCCTCGGCTCGATCACCCTCGGCCGATTCGGCACGGCCGAGGAGGTGGCGGCTGCGGTCGGTTTTCTCGCTACGGACGGAGCGGCCTACGTCACCGGACAGGTCCTCAGCGTCGACGGGGGAATCGCACTGTGACTGCTGCGCAGCGTGTAGGGTGCCGCGGTCATCGGAGACATTCGGAAAGGAGACACGATGGAGCGGAGTGAAATCTCCTCGCGCCTGCATCAGGTGCTGGTGAACGAGCTGGGTCTCGACGCAGACAAGATCGACGACGATGCCAATTTCGAGGACGATCTCGAGGTCGACTCGCTCGGTGTCGTCGAGTTGCTGATGGCCCTGGAAGACGAGTTCGGCGTGAAGATCCCCGACGAGGAAGCCGAGAACATCCACACGGTCGGTCAGGCAACGGATCTGGTCCACGGCAAGCTCAATTCCTGACATGGACGGTCGTCGTGTCGTCGTGACCGGCATCGGCGCGATCACACCTGTCGGTCACACCCAAGCCGAGACCTGGGACGCCCTGGTGGGCGGCCGGTCTGGGGTCGGGCAGATCTCGCTGTTCGATGCCTCCGACCAGAAGGTCACCCTCGCGGCCGAGGTGCACGACTTCGATCCCGAGCAGTACTTCGATCGCAAGACCGTTCGTCGATACGATCGTTTCTCCCAGTTCGCTCTCATCGCCGCCGCAGAGGCGCTGGCGGATTCGGGCATCGAAATCGATCCGGATTCCGAGCTCGCGGCCCGCTCTGGAGCCGTGGTGGGTGTCGGATTCGGTGGCATGCAGACCTTCATCGACGAGATCGACACGATGCGTGAACGCGGGCCAACTCGCGTCAGCCCGTTCGGGATCCCCAAGATCATCGCCAACATGCCCGCCGGGCTGGTGTCGATCGAGAACCATCTGCTCGGACCGGTCTCGTGCACCGTGACGGCGTGTTCGGCATCGGCCAACGCGATCGGGGATGCCGCCATGATGATCCGACGGGGAGCCGCCGATGTGATGGTCGCCGGGGGCACCGAGGCGGCCATCACCGAGTATGGAGTTGCCGGGTTCGCCAACGCGCAGGCCTTGTCGACCCGCAACGACGACCCGCAGGCTGCATCCCGGCCCTTCGATGCCGACCGCGACGGGTTCGTGATGGGTGAGGGAGCGGCGATGCTGGTTCTGGAGGACCGCGACCGTGCCGTCGCCCGTGGGGCTGAGATCCTCGCCGAGTTCACCGGATACGGAATGTCCGCCGATGCCTACCACATGACCCTGCCGCGGCCCGGTGGCACCGGCGCGATGCGGGCGATGACTGCGGCCCTCGCCGACGCTGGCCTCGACGCAACGGACATCGGTTACATCAATGCGCACGGGACCTCGACCGAAGCCAACGACGCCACCGAGACGGCGGCGATCAAGATGGCGTTCGGCTCCCACGCAGGATCGGTTCCCATCTCATCCACGAAGTCGATGACCGGCCACCTGCTCGGTGCCGCCGGGGCGGTGGAGGCGATCGCCTCGATACGGGCGATCCGCGAGGGAGTCCTTCCTCCGACGATCAACTACGAAACCCCCGACCCCGAATGTGATCTCGACTACGTACCAAACGAGGCGCGGCAGGCCACGGTCGATCACGTGATGTCCAACTCGTTCGGGTTCGGCGGCCACAACGTCGCGCTGATCTTCAGTCGGGCGACCTGACCGAGTTGGTTGTTTCCGACGTCAGCCAGCGCTCGTGGCAGCGGCACCAGCAGAGCCCCATGCGGCCGTCGCTTCTGCCGGCCACACCGGCGCAGTGACCGTGGAATCCGAACATGCAGCGGCCGGAGGCGTGAACATAATCGGCGATCCGGGCCAGCGCGTGCATCGAGCACAGTGTCGCGGGCGGTGTCGTGCGGTGCCAGCGTCAAACGTCCCGGGCGCGTGCGCACTAGTACGCACGCCATGGGCCGAGGTTGGCTCACGAACCGTCCGGCTCAAGCGCTGTCCTCCGGGACTTCACATCCCGGTCCTGGCGGCTCGAGCCCCCGCTCGGTTGCCTCCCGATGCTCGGCCAGCGACCGGTAGACGAGCACGAGGACGATGGCGATACCGACGGTGGTGGCGAGGAACAGGCCGAGGCCGATCGAAACTGCGGCGACGGGGCACCCGTCCCCCTCATCGAGATTGAGCCCCGGCTGGCACGACAGATCGGTGACAGCCCAACCCACGACTCCGGCGAGTACCCCGGCGAGGATCGATGGGACCGCAATCCAGGGGTTGGGGCGGCGTCTCATGGTCGCTTCACCGGTCGTCCGCGCTCGTCGAGCCCGGCGGCGTCGAGGATCTCCGACGGCACCATCTCTGCCAGCATCGGGATGGCCCGGCCCTCACCTGCGAGTGGCCGAACCGCAAGCCGGATGTCCCGGTGCCAGGCACCGACACCGACACCGATGCCGATGCCGATCCACATCGCGCCGCGCGGAAGCCCGTCGATGACGCCGACCAGGACAGATCCCAACGGGATGAGGCCGCGGACGATCGCCACCGCCAGGGGGCCGGCCTTCGCATAGATCGCGGCTCCGATCGTCGTCAGGCCCACCATCGACCATTCGCTCGGGCCCAGCCCGTCGGGCGACACGGTTGCGACAACGAGCGGGAGTGAAACCAGGACAAGGGTGAAAGCGACCACCCTGGGCGTCGGGCCGTCTGCGGCCGGCAGCTTGCGGATCACACCGCTGGTCGCGTTCCCTGCTAGCAGGGCGAGAACCAGGCCGGATGCCAGAAGACTGGCGATCCACCATGGGTCGAGCGGAACCGACACCCCGAACAGCGGGCCGAGCAGGGCGACCACGATCGCCAGATATCTGCCCCACCGGGACGAGGCGACCACCATGCCGGTGATGGCGACGGCAGCCAGCACCACCAGCCAGGTTGCGATGAGGGTCGCCGATTCGATGGCCCACGGGCCCCGAGACACCACCTGGATGGCCCAGGAGATGGTTGCGAGGACCAAGGTGATCGAGAGGGCAATGGTTCTGTTCATGTCTCGTCGAGAAGTGTCGATGTCACGACCCGGCTATGCAAACCCGCGGCGCTCGAGTCAGGAGAGTGTCGACAGGAGCACACGGTCGGTGTCGAACGCAAGATCGGGCAGCGCGTGCAGTGCGAACCAACGCGCGTCGATTGCGTCGTCGCCCGCCTGCAGGGTTCCTCCGGTGACGCTCCCGTTGAACCAGACCCCGATGGACAACTTGGCGGGATCGTGGAAGTTCGACATCACCTGCACAACGGCACCGATGTCTGCGAGCAGGCCCGTTTCCTCCTTCAGCTCACGCGCCGCCGCATGCCTGATCTCCTCGCCGTAGTCCACGTAGCCGGCGGGCACGCACCACTTGCCCGGCTGGGTGGAACCCGGTCCTCGCTCGACGAGCAACACGCGCGATCGCTCATCTCGGACGAGGACTGCCGCACCGACCGCGGGATCTCTGAAGTGGACCCATCCGCAGTCGGGGCACGACATTCGCCATCGCCCGGCTCGCTCCATCGGCGCCAGCTCCCCGCGGCACATGGGACAGAACCGGTATTCACCTGGCCAGAATCGGAGTTCTTCCACGAAGTGCAGTTTGGCATGCGGTGCCGATCCGGCACGGTGCCGCTCAGCTGTCAGGTGTCCACATGCCGAGGTCTGACCAGCGTTGGGCCGGGCGGAGCGTGATGATCGAACAGTGATCGGGCTTGTCGATGTTCAGGTTGCCCAGATCCTTGCCTGCGAACGCCAGGCGCGCCGCCTGCAGAGGATCCTGATGACTGACGATGACGATGTCGCCGTCCCCATGGCGTGCAGCGAGCCGCTCGATCGTGGAACGCATGCGGCGCGCCAGAGATGCGAGTGTCTCGTCCCCGAAGGTGATCTGGTCGGGCCGCTCGAGGTAGGTGGTGAGCTCACCGGGGTACACGTCCTCGAGATCGGCCCATTTGGTGCCTGCCCAATGCTCGGCCAACCCCCACTCGGTGAGGTCCTCGTCGGTTCTGACGGGCACACCGAACCGGCGGGCGATGATGCCGGCCGTTTCGAGGGCACGCTGAAGTGGGGACGACCACACCGCCACCACGGGCTGTGAGCCGAGATGCCTGGCCGCTTGCGCGGCCTGGGCACGTCCCCGTTCGGACAGCCCGAAGCCGGGCAGTGATGCGTACACGACCTCGTCGGGGTTGTGCACCTCGCCGTGTCGGACCAGATGAACGAGCGCCGCCATGGAGGCCACGGTAGTGGTCTCCTGGTCGACCCCGAAGGCGGACGGCAGGTCAGCGCGCACCTGTCACATCCGGTGAGGGAATGCCGATGTTTCGACCATGAAATCGGTGTGGGTGCCGCGTGTCGTGGCGTTGGTTTCGGTGCAGGACCGGCTGCAGCCGCAGCCGGAGCGGTGACGGGGCCCAACCCCGTCATCTCCGAGGTGATGCAGAATCCCTCCCGCGCGTTCAGTGGTGATCGAGCCGGGTGACATCGCGGTCCTGGGTCGAAACGCCGACCAATCCATCAACGGTGGAATCGCGGTCGACTACGCCCACGTGCATGACTTCAGGATGGTCAACAGCAGCGACACGGTGATGATGGTGGACCCATCGGGCGAGACCGTCGACCGGGTGAGCTACGACGACGGGCGACGTTCCTGGATCCCAACGGGGCGTCGACGAGTCTTCGGACGGCTCGCGACGACAACGCTTCGGGTGCAGCATGGTGCGTCTCGGGTCCACGGTTCGGGGCAGGCGATCGCCGGACGCCGGGTGACCGCAACCAGTGCAAGTCCAAGCCGGGCAAGCCCAACATCGTCATCACCGAGATCATGCAGAACCCGGCGGCGGTGTCCGATTCAATCGGCGAGTGGTTCGAGATCCACAACGCCGGCAACAAGCCCGTCGACATGGACGGATGGACCATCCGCGACGATGACTGGGACAGCCATGTGATCGACAACGGCGGACCGTTGGTGATCGAGCCAAGCGGCTATCTCGCGCTCGGTCGTCGCGAGGCCGCCGCCAACGGTGGTGCCGAGGTCGACTACATCTACGGCATCGATCTCATCCTCTACAACGCCGACGACGAATTGGTGTTGCTCGACGAGTCACTGGACGTCGTGGACGAGGTCCGCGGGGACGATGGTGTCACCTTCCCCGATCCCGAGGGCGCCTCCATGTCGTTGCGCCCTGGGGCCAAGGAGAACCTGAACGGAGAGGACTGGTGCACCAGTTCGAGCCCCGTTGGGATGGGAGACCTGGGTAAGCCTGGTTCATCGAACGTGCGGAGCCTGCGATGCCTCCAACCACGGCGAGTACGTTTCGGGCGGGGCGGGCCACGCCGGCGACAACTCCCAGGTCGCCCACTCGGATTGCGGCAAGCCCCAGCAGAAGAAGTCGCCCACGTCCACAACCACGACGGCGACTACCACGCACCTGCCGTCCCGACGTACGACCACGTGGTGTTGAAGGACAACGCCAAGCCGGACGTGTCGCCGATCGTCGAATGCGTCGTCGACAACGGCGACGGCACCCTGACGGCGAGGTTCGGATATGAGAACCGCGAGAACTTCGACTTCACACTGCCCCACGGCAAACGCAACGTCGTGACCGGCGGTCCGATCGTGGGCGAGGCGATTCCCGTCGCCGAGTTCCACCATCCCCATCTCGTCGACGGCCGACCTGGGCGAACCGCGCTCGGCGAAGGCGTGTTCAGGACCACGTTCGAGTCCTACGGTGCGGTGGTCTGGCAACTGGCGGGGCGGACAGCTACTGCATCCGCAAAGACCCCGCGCTGCGGCTGACCCGCCGTCGCCTCGGCACCAGGTCGGATCAAGCGGCGGTATTTTGGGCCGGTGTTCTCCGAACCCATCCTCCATGTCGACATGGATGCCTTCTTCGTCGAGGTGGAGCGGCTCCGCGATCCCCGGCTGGCGGGGCGCCCGGTTGTCGTCGGTGGCGCCGGGCCGCGCAGCGTGGTGGCCGCCGCCAGCTATGAAGCTCGGCAGTTCGGTGTACGTTCGGCGATGCCCATGTCGGAGGCCCGTCGTCGTTGTCGAGACCTGACGATCGTCCCTCCCGATCACGCGGAGTACTCGTTGATGTCGGAGCAGGTGTTCGCTGTCTTCCGGAGGTTCACGCCGCTTGTCGAGGGCCTGTCGATCGACGAGGCGTTTCTCGACGTCTCCGGACTGCGTCTGCACCAGCCGTCGCCGGCGAGCGTCGGCGAGGAGATCCGATCAGTTGTACGACGAGAGGTCGGGCTGCCGGCTTCGGTGGGAGTGGCGGCCTCGAAGTTCGTGGCCAAACTCGCCTCTCAGGATGCCAAGCCCGACGGGCTGTTCGTGGTCACGAGAGAGCGCCAGAGCGCGTACTTGTCCGCACTGCCCGTCGGGAGGATGTGGGGCGTCGGAGCAGCCACCGGTGCCACGCTCGCCCGCTTGGGTGTGGCGACGATCGGTGATCTCGTCTCGATCGGTGAGAGCACCTTGGAGCGTGAGCTCGGACCCTCGCTCGCGGCTCACTTGTCTCGCCTCGCCCGCGGGGAGGATCCCCGACCGGTCGAGCCCGATTCGCAGGCGAAGTCGGTGTCGGCGGAGGAGACGTACGAAATCGACCTGCAGGGTCTCACGTCGGTGGTGGCTGCGCTGCGAACGCAGGCAGAACGGGTGGGACGACGCCTTCGACGGTCGGGTCTGCGTGGTCGCACGGTCTCGATCAAGATCCGGTACGACGACTTCACCACGCTGACGAGGAGCGAGACACTGATCGAACCCACCGACACCGGCGCTGTGATCTTCGAGGTGGCAGCCCGTCTTGCAGCGGCTGTGATCGACTCTGGACGACCTGTTCGGCTGTCCGGCGTGGGCGTCTCCGGGCTGGCGTCCGCCTCGGAGCCACTGCAACTGACGGTCGAGGGAGACGACCGGCGTCGAACCCTCGACGAGGTCATGGACGCCGTCCGTGATCGATTCGGTTCCGACAGCGTCGAGCCTGGTGCGATCAGGTTCGTGAATCGAAGGAGCGACGAGAAATCCGATGAGGCCGACCAATGATGTCTCGTTGGCCGTATACTGATCCGATCAGCCCTGGACTCGAGGGTCCGTCGACGAGGTGAGTTGATGCCGTTGGACGATCATGAGCAGCAGATCCTGGACGAGATCGAGCGTCAGTTCTACGAAGAGGATCCTGACCTGGCTCACGCCGTCCGCAACATCGACCGCACCACTCGCTATGGCATTCGGCTTCCGGCCATCGGCACGGTTGCAGGCATCGCAATCATCTTGCTGTTCTTCACCGTCAACACCGTGGTCGCGTTCACCGGTTTTGCGGTTTTGGTGACCTCGGCGACGGCGCTCGTGCACGGAATCCTGGCTCGGGCCGGCGCCGATCGCGAACCTGAACAGACTGATGCAGCAAATCGTCAGAGAATGTTCCGCAGGTTCCGGCGGAGCTGACGAACCGGCCAGCTAGAGTGGCCGCCCGCAGGGAGGGTGCCGGGTTCCCGATTCCCGGCTGAGAGAGAACAAAGTTGTATTCGGTCTCTTCGATGTGGCCGAATCGGGCCAAGAGAGGGCTGGCGTTGCAGGACGGTTTCACGGCACAACAGGCATCGAACCTCACCGGTTGTACCCATCATCAGCTGAGGTACTGGGACCGGGTCGGATTGGTGAATCCGGCGATCCAGAACACAGGAGGGCGGCCCGGGATTCGAAGGGTCTACAGTTTCCGAGACCTCGTGGCACTGCGTGTCGTCAAGAGCCTGCTCGACAATGGCATGTCTCTCCAGCGTGTCCGTCGTGCATGGGACTACCTCCGGCGCAACGGAGCCATGGATGATCATCTCTCAGAGGTGAAGCTGGTCACCGACGGGACGACCATTTTCAGCGTGGCTAAAAACGACGGCGAGCTCCTCGATGCACTTCGCCACGGCCAGTTGGCGTTCTTCGTTGCGATCGACGAGATCACTCGCTCGGTCGAGGACGATGTGACCCGCTTCGAACTCGATCGCGGCGCGTTCTCGAGATGCTTCGCCGCGTCGAAGACGACGTCAACGAAGAGCTGGCGGCTGAAGGCTGATCAGCGCCTGAGCGAGTCGACCCGCATGTAGCTCGCTCGCCATCTTCGGCCTTCGTAGCGTCGTCGAAGCGCCGCTTCTGCCTGGTTGAACTCCCCGAGACAATCGGCGCCCGCACGTCCGCCGTAGGCCGCAGCCGAATACAACCGTGCCAGCGGAACGAGTTCGGGCGACTCCCGTCGGGCGATCTCCATCGGTGTGTGGGCAGGGTCCAGCTCTGCGCCGAGGTCCGAAAGCCTGTCGACGATCTCTTGCCAGGCGACCGCCACCTGTCCGTCCGAGATCCTGATGATGCGGCGCCGGCGGCGTATCAGCTTGAACATCGGAATCGAGGCGGCGACGGCGCCCACCGTGATCGCTCCGACGAGGATCAAGAGCCAGCCGCCGCCCGCTCCGCCTTGTGTTCCGCTGCCGTCCGACGGGAGTGGTTCCTCGCCCTCGTCGAGGCGGTCGGGGATGCCGGCTGCGGCGTCTGGCGTGCCGCCTCCGCCTGAGTCGCCCGGTGCGGGAATGAATTGCCTTGCGTCGAAAGGGACCTCCCGGGCCGAGAGCGACGGGTTGACGCCGTCACTCCTCGGCGTCGGATCGAATCGAACCCAACCCTGACCGTCCATCCACAGCTCGACCCAGGCGTGGGCGTTCCGCTCTCGAACCACGATGACGTCGGTCCCGTCCGACTGCTGCTCGACCGTGCCCGGTGTGAAGCCGAGCACCACCCGGGTCGGTATGTTCAGAGCCCTGCTCATCACACCCATGGCGGTGGCAAACTGTTCGCAGTATCCGGTTCGGAAGTTCCGGCTCTGGTCGTCGAGCAGCCATTCCTCGAGATCGAGGCTCGTGTGCCCGGTGTCGACCTCGGTGGAGTAGGTGAACTCCCTGGAGTCACGGAAGAACGATTCCAGGAGTACTCCGCGCTCGAACGCAGTCGAAGCCCCTGCTGTGACCTCCCTCGCAAGATCCCGAACCTCGCGGCTGGTGTTGTTCGGGAGGGAGGTGTACGCCGCCAGCGAATCCGGTCGCGTCGTGTTCCGCCCCGACTCGGGGACCGGAGAGAGATCGAGAACTCCGGCATCGACGGCCTCTTGGAAGATGGGACTTAGCCGGCCATTGCTGGTCGCCAGACTGGCGAGATCGCGCACCGGCACGTCGGCGTCGATCTGGTACGTCCACCCATCGAGCACCCTGAGGTCGACCGCGATCGAGCCGTCCTCTCGAACCCGGAAACTCTCTTCGAGGAGCTCGTCGTCGGAGCTCAACTCCACGGGGGAGTAGATCGTCGGCAACCATTGGTCACTGAGACCGGCGATGAGGACGTTTGCGGCGACCCGTGTGGTCTCGCCTTGATACGCCCAGTCGGTTCGTTCCCAGCGCGGCTCGCCACCCTTGGCGAACGTCTGGTCGCTCGGCCGCCAGAATTCGCCGTCGAAGACGTCGAGGGTCAGGAGCTTCCAATACAGCTCCGAGTTCTCGGGCGCCGTCCGTGAAACCCTCGCATAGAACATCGGCTCGTCACTCAGCCGAACCAACGACTGCTGAAGTCCGACGAAGGCGTTGAACGACCCGCTCCCGTACAGCCCGGAGCCGACACCTGACTGGGTCCGCCAATCCATGAGGCCCGATTCTGGGATGTATGGGGCGAGGGCGGAAGCCGCGCCCACGCCGAGCGTCCCTGCCAATACGAGCGCAGCGCCGAGCAGCGCTCCCGACCGACGCGGCAACGCCCGACCGTCCCTGGTGTAGAGACGGCCGACGGATTCTGTCGAAACGACCGCCAGGCTCGTCAGGGCCAACGTGGCGACGACCACAAATCCAAGGATCCACATGGAGCCGGGTGGTCGACGATCGAGCGTGGCGAACTGGAGGTATCCGATGAGGGGTGGAACGGCATGAAGCAGCGGTCGAGTCCCTGCCACGAAATACCCGAAGGCCCAGAACCCTATGGCCAGGACGGCCGTGAGGCCCGGGACCGGAATCACCGGCGCCGCACCAAACCGTATGAGCTCACCGGCGATCCCGAGCTGGAGTCGAGCCTCCGCCCAGGCCGAAGGACCGGGAAACACCCCTCCAAGGAGTTGTTCGGGGGCCAGGACGCGGGCGACCAACAGACCGAGCACGAGCAGGTGCGCCACCACCGCAAGCGGCGTCGAGGCGCGTGCCCCTCGGGTGAGCGCCGTGACGCCGGCCCCGAGGAGTGCGGCGGCGATCAACACGACGGGCCAGGGTGGACCGCTGACCGTGGGCTCGAGGAGCCGGCCGAGACGGGCCAGCGCCAGGAGGATGGCTCCTACGCCGATCAGCCGGCTGAACGTGAGGCCCATGACCTGTCCATTGCCTTCGACCACCCCTCCGCCCACGACTCACCAGGTGCCACGCGTACGGTCATCGCCCCGACGCGGTGAAAAGCCGCTTCGTTCGATGAGGACGTTTCCGCCGCCGACATCACGACGGTCGTGGCGAACTCTCGACTGAACAAGCGATGAACTTCGAGCAACAGAGCGTCTGGCACGCCGGAGATCAGCACCAGTGCACCTCCGCGGCCTACCTTCGCCAATCGTCCCGCCACGGCTCGGAGGTCCAGATTCGGTTGGACTTGCACCCTGGCCAGGGCTTCCATGGCGGACGCGTAGTCCGAGACTCGGACCGTGTCGTTCGCGCCCGCCCACAGATCGGCATCGAAACCCGAGGTCGCCAGGTGGTGCACCATCGAGGCTGCGCCCCTCACCGCCTTCTCGAAACAGGCATCGTTCTGATAAACCCCGTCCCGGAGATCCAACACCACCAACGCTCTCGATTGCCAAGGTGTCTCGAGCTGTTTGATCATGAGCTCGTCGCGACGGGCTGATGACGGCCAGTGGACATGACGAAGGTCGTCGCCGTGCCGGTACTCCCTCAGGGTGAAGAAGTCCTCCCCGCCGCGGTGGCTGAACTCGGGTCGGCTGGCCTGCATCGACGGGTCCCGTCCTCTGGTTCCGGGAAACCCTGTGAGATCCTCCACCTCGGGGTACACGATCAGCCGGTCGACCCGATCGTCGGAGAGCTTGGTCGATGCCAAATGGAACGGGTCGGCCACCTCGACAGAGGCCGGACCTACGCGGTACACCCCTCGGGGACGACAGATGATCTGGTAGGCGGCGTCGGCGGTCGAGCCGGCCGCCAGCGACCCGACGTGGAATTCCGCCCGTCCGAGGGACTCGACATCGTCGATGAGGGAAGCATTCCAGATCGGACGCTCGGCCCGGTTCGACACGGCGGCGTCGACCGTGACGCGGTCACCTTCGTGAACTAGGGGAGGTGTGAGCCTCCGCACCAGATGGACCTTCGGCCGTGACAGTGCCACGAACAACGCTGCCAGCACGGTCGCCGTCACGAGCACGGTGCCGGCCGCCAACAGCTCGATCTCACCGAGCATGACCCACAACGCGATCAGTGCCGCACCTGCTCCCAGGACCGCCCACCCCCGGTCGGTCAACACGGCTTCAAGCCAGCCGGGTGGCCGAAGGAACCCGCAGGCTCTTCAGCACGGAGTCGATGACCTCCCTGATCCGCAACCCTCGCATGTTGGCCTCCGGGCGAAGTGCCATGCGGTGTTCGAGGATGGGAAGGGCGATGGACTTCACGTCATCGGGCGTGACGTAGTCGCGACTGTCGACCGCAGCGCGCGCCCGGGCGGCACGCTGGAGGAACAACGCCGATCGCGGCGACGCTCCCAGCAGTACCTCGCCGTGCCCACGGGTGGCTCCGACGACGTCGATGATGTATCCCTTGACGGCCGGGTCCACGTGGACCCCCCTGGCGATCTCGACCATCTGGATGACGTCGTCGGCATGGACGACGGGGGTGAGGTCGTGATAGGTGGAGCGATAGGCATGTGTTTCGAGCATCTCGAGTTCCTTCGCCCTGTCCGGGTAGCCCACCCTGACCCTCATCATGAAGCGATCGAGTTGAGCCTCGGGGAGCGGATAGGTCCCTTCGTGCTCGAGTGGGTTCTGGGTCGCGACCACCATGAACGGACCTGGCAGCTCGCGTGTGACGGAGTCGACGGTCACCTGGCGCTCCTCCATCGCCTCCAGGAGCGCGGCCTGCGTCTTGGGGCTCGCACGATTGATCTCGTCGCCGACCACGACGTTGGCGAAGATGGCTCCGGGTTTGAACAGGAATTCGGTGGCATGGCGGTCCCACACCGAGACCCCGGTCACATCGGATGGCAGGAGGTCGGGGGTGAACTGAATTCGATTGAACGTGCAATCGATCGAGCGCGCCAAGGATTTGGCGAGAGCGGTCTTCCCGACACCGGGGACGTCTTCGACCAGCACGTGGCCTTCGGCGACGAGGCACATCAGCACCTGATCGATGACGGGCCGCTTTCCCTGGATCACCTTCTCGATGTTGGAGGCGATGGCCTCGAACCGATCGGCGAACCAGGTGATCCTGTCATCGTCGATGTGTTGCACGCACGTCTCCCGGTTTGCTCACCGGAAACTCTACCTCTGGTGCGAAAACAACTCCCGAGTAACCTCTGTAGACCAGAGAGAACGATCGAGTTCGCGGGGGAACGGGTCGTCGGTGCGATGGAGCGCGTCGGTGATCGCCACTCCCGCAGAGCAGCAAAGGAGACGTGACGTGGTGGTGAGAGTGTCGAAGGTCGAGGATCATCGGCACAACGCTCATGCGTTGACCGCTTTGAGCGTGTCACCGGAGCTGATCCGGATCCTCTGGTCTCACAGGCGTTCAGGATGGTGGCGTCGGGCACCCTTCCTTCCTCTTCCCTCGGCTGACCACCTCGGTTGGCGACGAGAGACGGCATACGGACGGGCCGATGCACATCTCGCACGCAGAGATCTGCTGGAATACGCCCTATGGCGTCGGAATCAGAGAAGAGCACGCCCGTGATCGGACTCGAGGATCGTCTTCGTACCGTTGACGGCGTGGCCTCTATTCGTGTCGAACTTGGTGACGAAGGAGTCGACGCCATCAAGGTCGAGGTGACCCCGGGTGCCGACGAAGCCGGTGTTCTCGAGGAGATCCGACAAGTGTTGGTTGCGTATGGTCTGCGCTCGCGCCGTCCGGGATGGAAGCTCGGGTCGCGACGAACCTCGCCGGCGATCGTTGCCTCCGTCTCCGGCGGGCCGCCGACCACGGGATCGTCCGAGCAGCCCACCCTGGTAGCCGATCAGGATCGCCTGACTGAGCCGACCGCGATTCTCGATCTCACCGACGCCGCCGCTGGACCGTCCACCGGTGCGCCTGCACAGGCCGATGTCGACCCGGGGGATGGCCCCGAGGAGCCAACCGTCAAGGTGCTGCAAGGCGGCAAAGGTCTGATCATCTCGGTATCCGCAAACGGCCGGAGTGTCGAGGCGTCTTCGGACATCTCGCCGATCGGGGCCGCCGAGGCGATGGCGAAGGTCGTCGCCGACTTCCACGACCTCCAGCGCCCAGACAGGGTGGCGGTGGTGATGCACGAGCTCGATGGGGAACGTGTCGTCACACTGCTGATGCGCAGGGACGGCGAGTCCGCCCTTGCCGCTGAGCTGGCGCAGCCCATGCTGCACGATGCGCTGTATCGGGCAACGCTCACGACGCTGAAGCGACTCGGCCCAGGTCGCAACCGGTAACCGCAGGGGGTTCGTGCCCGTTCCCGGGTATTCTGCTCGTCGGAGACGAGTGTGGCCAGTGTCCTTGTTCTCAACGCCAGTCATGAGCCGCTGTCGGTCGTGAGCGACCGACGGGCGATGGTGCTCGTGATTCGCGGCAAGGCGATCACGGTCGAGCACCGAGACGAAATCTGGCGCTCGGAGCGTCATGAGGCCGTCGTGCCTTCGGTGGTCCGCCTTCTCTCGTTTGTCCACGTGCCGTATCAACGCAATGTCCCCGTGACGCGGCGAGCGGTGTTCGGACGTGATGAGTATCGGTGTCAGTACTGCGCCGGGCCCGCCGAGAGCATCGATCACGTGCTTCCGCGTTCCCGAGGAGGTCAGCACACGTGGGACAACGTGGTGGCGTGCTGTCGCCGCTGCAATGTTCGCAAGGGGAGCCGGCTTCCGTCGGAGGCCGGGTTGACTCTGGCCCGAGTCCCACAAGCCCCCCTGAGGCACGGCTGGATCTATGCCAGCGCCGGCCATGGTATCGATCCAGTGTGGAATCGATACCTCATGCTCGAAGCCGCGGGCTGAACGCGGCCATGAGGACTGTTGGCCTCCTCGGCGGCATGAGCTGGGAGTCGTCGATCGAGTACGAGCGCATCATCAACGAAGAGGTCCGACGGCGGCTCGGCGGCACCCATTCGGCGGATCTGCTCGTCCGTTCCTACGACTTCTCGGTGATCGAAGATCTGCAGGCGAAGGGGGATTGGGACTGTGCGGGGCAGATGCTCGCCGCCGACGCCGCATCACTCGAGCGCGCCGGTGCCGAATGCATCTTGCTGTGTACCAACACCATGCACCGCGTCGCCGGTGCGATCGAAGCAGCCATCGGGATCCCGTTTCTGCACCTCGCCGATACGACCGCGGCCGCAATCCAGGGAGCCGGGATCGCCCGGGTCGCCCTCTTGGGAACGCGGTACACGATGGAGGAGGACTTCTATCGGGGGCGCCTGGCGGCCCATGGACTCGAGGTCGCCATCCCACCCGAACCCGACCGCACCTTCGTCCACGACGTGATCTACCACGAGCTGGTGCGGGGTGTGATCCATCCCGCCTCCAGGAGGCGGTACATCGACGTCATTTCGGCGTTGGTCGAGGCGGGTGCGGAGGGAGTCATTGCCGGATGCACCGAGATCGAACTGCTGGTCGAACCCGGTGATGTCGACGTGCCCTACTTTCCCACCACCACATTGCATGCCCTCGCGGCCGTCGATTGGGCGCTTGCACCCTGAGCGGGTTGTTTGAGCTGCCTGGAAGTGGCGAAGCCTCAGCGCTTCGACCCGGCCGTCTCGAACCTCAGAACAGCGCGTCGAGCCGGATACGCCCCCACACCACGTGCCAGATCAGGTAGTAGACGAGCCGGAACAAGAGCATCGAGCAGAATCCGTGCCGGCGGAGCAGGCGTAGTTGGTAGAGGCCGATCACAAACAGGTGAGGCCCTACGAACCATCGGTTGACCGGGCTGGCAAAGACCTGGAACACGGCCTCCAGAGCTGCGACCGAGACGATCGCAGTCGCCCTGCGACGTGGAGTCTCGCCGCCGACACCGGCTGACACCACTGCGAGCGGAACGAGGTACAGCAGGGATTCTGCCATGAGCGCCATCACCGGGTAGGTGGCGAATGCACCTGGCCACAAGACGTTGGTGTCGCGACTGAAGGGCCGCAGGACGTCGACCGCGATCACGACTCCCGCCAACGCGACGGCGCCACCTGCGGCCTCGCCGTACCAGTGCGTCGGTCGCGGATCGACCCCAACCAAACCTCGCCGCCCCCACAGCGATCGAAGGGCGATTCTGCCGGCGAGAGCCACCGGCACGAGCTCGAGCGGATCGATCGAATCCCCGAAGACGGGGAGCACGCCGGGTGTCTCGACCTCAGTGACCAGCGTGAGCACCAACGCCCCGGCAGCAGCCGCATCGAAACATCTCATATCCCAACGGCGCGACGACAGGTTGACGCTCCGACTTGGTACACCCGATGGACTCATACACCTCGTCCCGGTCGCTCGGCCCCGACGACATCGTCACGCCGCGGTGGGGTCGCCGACCAGAGCCGTCGTTCCATTCGCGAATCGATGGCGCATGGCGCGAAGTCTGGTTGGTGGGTCTGGAGACCCAAAAGGGGGCCGAACGGGTATCGAAGTGGGGGAAAGTGTTGACATGTGGGGCGATGTGGGGCATAGTGGCGCACACAGGAGACAGCAGCACCGATCTGGTCACCGCAAAGGACCGGAACGGTGAGCCAAGGGAACGAGCCATGACGGGCAGGAACGAAGAACAGTGTTTCTCGGTGAGGACACCCATTCGCTGGACGAGAAAGGCAGGGTCGTGTTGCCCCGCCGGTTCCGCGACGCCCTCTCCGACCGGTGCATCGTTGCCAAAGGCGAGGACCACCAGCTCCTCGTATTCACTCGCGACGCCTATGAACAAAAGGCGGCCGAGGTGATCGCAGCTCCCAACACGCGGGCCGGTCGTCGCGTTCGGCGGATCTTCTTCTCGGGCGCCGATGAGCAGAGTCTCGACAAGTCGGGTCGGCTGTTGCTCAAGAACGAGCTTCGGTCGTATGCCGGGCTGAACGACGGCGCAGAGGTCAAGGTGCTCGGTCTCTACTCGCACATCGAATTGTGGAACCCGGACCGCTTCGCCACGGACAAGCAGCGAGGCGAACTCGACTTCACCTTCGACGAAGAGGACGAAGACGGCGACGAGGACGACGAGATGGAATGACCGAACGGTGCGATGCCTGACTCATCGCCAGCCCCCCGGATACCAATTGGAAGGCCCCTGACTCCGCCCGCTTCCATGTTGGTGCCAGCGCCCGGGGGGCTGGCCATGAGCCAGGACCGGGAATACCACCGGCCGGTCATGGCCGCAGAAGTGCTCGATCTGTTTCGGCCGATCGAGCAGGGAGTGATCGTCGACGCCACATATGGCGGAGGCGGGCACAGCGAGATGCTGAAGAGGGAGTTGGGAAGCACCGTGCGAATCGTGGGTATCGACCGAGATCCGGCCGCCGCCGCCAATGCCGACGCCATGGGCGTGGAGCTGGTGGCCGGCGACTTCGGTGACCTCGAAGCGTTGCTCGACCGGGCGGGGATCGATGCGATATCCGGCATCCTCTTCGACTTCGGTGTCTCCTCTCATCAGCTCGACCAACCGGCGAGGGGATTCTCATATCGGCACGACGGTCCGCTCGACATGCGAATGGACACCTCTCAGCCGCTCAGCGCGGACACCATCGTCAATGGGTGGGACCGCGGGGATCTGGCCCGGATCATTCTCCGTTTCGGTGAGGATCCCAACGCCGATCGAATCGCCCGAGCCATCGTCGCCGCCCGCCCGATCTCAGGCACGGTCGAGCTGGCGCACGTCGTGGCGGAAGCACTCCCCGCCGCGGTCCGCCGCCGACCCGGTCATCCGGCCCGTCGGACATTCCAGGCCATCCGGATCGCCGTCAACGGTGAGCTCGAATCGATCGAGCAGGGCATCGAAGCCGGAATCAATTGCCTTCAGCCGTCGGGACGGATCGTTGCCATTTCGTATCACTCGCTGGAAGACCGGATCGTCAAGCGCCGCTTCGCCGCCGGTGCGCGAGGGTGCACCTGTCCTCCCGACCTCCCGGTCTGCTCTTGCGGGAACGAGGCCGAGTTGACAGTGCTGACCCGCAAGCCGATCGAACCGAGCCAAGCCGAGCTCGAACAGAATCCTCGCGCCCGATCCGCACGGCTCAGGGCCGCGATGAAAGCCGCCGCATGACCGCTCGTCCGCTTCGCGCCACCCCCGTCAAACGTCGTCCCGGATTCCGGGTCATCGGCGGCACTCAGAGCCGACGTCCCCAAGTCGGGCCGTTTGCGGTGTTCGGTATCGTCGTTGTGGCATCGATGCTCGGCATCGTGGTGGCGAGAACCTCGCTCGACGCCGGGGCATTCGAATTGGCCGACCTCAATCGTCAGATCGCCACCGAGCAGAGCCGGCAACGACTCCTCGAGCTGAAGGTCGCCGAGTTGGAGAGTCCCACACGGATCGGTCCGTTGGCCGAGCAGATGGGCCTTGTGTTCCCCGACGACCGACGGACCCTCCTCGTCGACGGCCTCGATGACCAAAATCCCGCCGATTTGCTCGTGGGCGCCGATACTCCCGTGGCAATGGGAGATCAGCCGTGAGCTCGGGAATCATTCGACGTTGCGCTGGCGTCGACGTGGTGGCATCCTCCGATCCGCCCCTACGTCGACGCCGAAGGTGAATCATGGCGGCCCGAAGAGCCGCCAGACTGCCGGCACCGCATCAGATGCGGCTGATCGTCCTCGGCGCGGTGATGGTCCTCATCTGGGGTGCAATGGGCGCACGTCTCTTTCAGGTTCAGGTCGTTCACGCCTCCGAGTTCACCCAACGCGGTCTCGACCAGAGGCTGGTCGAAGAAGAGCTGTCGCCGACGCGCGGGCGCATCTACGACCGCAATGGTGACCCGCTGGCGTTGACGATCGACGGCGTGACCCTCTACGCCGTTCCCGATGAGGTCGAGGACCCCGTATGGGTGGCTCAACAGGTCGCAACCTTCGCCGGCGTCGATGCAACCGCTCTGAGGGCCGCGCTCGCAGATGCCTTCGTCGATGGCGTCGGATTCGTGTACCTCGCCCGCCAGCTGGAACCAGACGTGGCCGCCGACATCATGGAGCTGGACATGGCCGGCGTATACGAGATCAAAGAGCCGACGCGCATGTATCCCACCGACTCCGTGGCCTCCCAGGTGCTCGGGGTCACCAACATCGACGGCGCCGGGCTCGAAGGATTGGAGCTCGTGTACGACGACGTGCTCGTTGGGACACCGGGCAAGCTCGTCTACGAGCGAGCACCGGGCGGGACCAACATCCCCCAGGGCCCCGTGGAACGGGTGCCGGCCGTGCCGGGACAGGACCTCGTCACGACTCTCGACATCCCGCTGCAGTACGCCGCAGCTCAGGCCTGTGCCGGTGCCGTGGAACGCACGTCGGCTGCCTCGTGCTGGGTCGTCGTGTACGAGCCACAGACGGGAGCGGTGCTCGCCCTCGCCGGAGCTCCGGCCTACGACCCGACCCTCCGTGCAGCTCTCGATGGGGGTCCGTTCACCAACGCCGTGGTCAGGGAACAATACGAGCCCGGCTCGACCCAGAAACTGATCACACTGGCTGCGGCGCTCGAGACCGAAACGGTCGAGCTCGACACCGTGATCCCCCAGGTGGGCGACCGCATCGAGATCAACGAAGGTGCATGCGTGTCGCCCGATGACGACGTCCGGGGCTGCTACGCCGATTCAGAGGAACACGAAACGCGGGACATGACCGTGCAGGAGATCTTCACGCGGTCGTCGAACGTCGGCACCATCAAGATCGCATCGAGGCTGCCCGCGGGCACACTCGATTTGTTCATGCGCCGCTTCGGATACGGCGAGCCGACCGGCATCGACTTCAATGGTGAGGCGGCCGGGCAGATCTCGGTCGACCCCAGTTGTTCCACCTGCCAGGCATCCGCCGCCATCGGTTACTCCGTGGCCGTCACTCCTCTCCAGCTCGCCGCTGCCTATGGGGCGGTCGCCAACGACGGCGTGTGGGTCCAACCCCACCTGGTCGCCGAGGTCGGTGGGAAGGACGTCGACGTGGAGTCACGTCGTGTCGTGTCCCGCAACACCGCCTGGGCGATGCGCCAGCTGCTTCGCAAGGTCGTCGAAGAAGGCACCGGCACCGGTGCTCAGATCGAGGGATATACGGTCGGTGGGAAGACCGGCACGGCTTCGAAGCTCTCAGCCGATGGCACCTACTCGGAGGATGAGAACATCGCCAGCTTCGTCGGCATGGCCCCGATCGATGACCCCAGGGTCGTGGTGGCGGTGGTCGTCGACAGCCCATCGTTCGAGTTCCGTTTCGGAGGACTGGCTGCAGCACCCGTTTTCGCAGAGGTCATGGAGGCCGCTCTCCAGCGTATGGGGGTTGCTCCCGATGCAGTCCTCGGGTGAGTCCATCGAGACGATCGCAGCGGCCGTAGGCGGCCGCGTCGAAGGCCGGTCGGACTCGCTTGTGACCGACGTCACCCACGACAGCCGCGCCGCGGGACCGGGGGTGATGTTCGTCGCAGTCCGGGGTTTCACCAGCGACGGCCATGAATACGTGCCGCAGGTGGTTCGGGCCGGGAGCCCTGCCGTACTGGTCGATCACCCTCTCCCTGTCGCCGTTCCTCAGATCGTGGTGGAGAACACGCGACGAGCGATGGGTCGTGCGGCGGCGGTCGTACACGGTGACCCGTCTGCCCACATGGCAGTCGTGGGAGTCACCGGAACGAACGGCAAGACCTCGGTCACCCACATGATCGAGTCCATCCTGAGATCCCAGGGACGGCGATGTGGGGTGGTCGGGACGCTGGGCACAAGGGTGGGTTCCGATGCCATTCCCTCGGAGCGGACAACTCCAGAGGCGACCGATTTCCAGAGGATCCTGGCGATGATGCTCGATCGGGGAGCCGACTCGGTTGCCGTGGAGGTGTCATCTCATGCATTGGAGCTCGGCAGGGTCGACGCCACCCGGTTCGCGGTGGCCGCGTTCACGAATCTGTCCCAAGACCACCTCGACTTCCACGGTGACATGGAGACCTATTTCGGTGTCAAGGCCACTCTTTTCGACGAAGACCGCTCCGCACGCGGCGTGATCGACATCGACGACGGCTGGGGTGATCGGCTCGCACGGCGCGTGACCATCCCGGTGTTGACGGTTGGTCTCGACAGCGAGGCCGACCTCACAACCGAAATCATGGGCGCAGACTTCGGAGGGTCGGATGTCGTGGTGAAGCTCGGAGCCACCGCGCACCGAGTGCGGGTCCCGATCGCCGGCCGATTCTCGGTCGCCAACGCCTTGGTGGCAGCGGGATGTTGTGTCCAGCTCGGCCTGGGCTTGGGCGACGCAGTCGCGGGCCTCTCGGACATCGAGCCGATCCCGGGTCGCTTCGAGCTCGTGTCGGATGACGACCCCGTGGCGATCGTCGTCGACTACTCGCACACGCCGGCGGGTATCGCCGCTGCGATCGAGACCGCCCGACCGCTGACACGTGGGCGGGTCATCGCCGTGTTGGGCGCCGGTGGGGACCGCGATCGCGAGAAGCGCCCGCTCATGGGCTCGGCGGCATCGGCGGCCGATCTGGTGGTCGTGACATCGGATAACCCCAGATCTGAGGCTCCGGCTGCGATCATGACCGACGTCATGAACGGAGTCACCACCCAGAGCGAGTCCATCGAAGACCGGCGTGTTGCCATCCGGCGCGCCATCCTCGAGGCGGAGCCGGGGGACACCATTCTCCTGATGGGGAAGGGTCACGAGGCGTATCAGGAGATCGCCGGGGTGAAACACCCGTTCCACGACCGTACGGTGGCTCGCGAGGAGCTGCTCGCCGCCCGGAGTTCCGGCTCGTGATAGCTCTCGCAGTTGCCGTCGGGTTTGGCCTGGCGTTGTCGATCTTCGGCACCCCGGTGGCCATCCGCTACTTCCGCCGCCGCTCGATCGGCCAATTCATCCAAGAGGAGGTCGAGGGCCACCATCACAAGCAGGGGACACCCACCATGGGCGGGGTGGTGTTCGTGCTCGCGGTGACGGTGGCATATCTGGCTGCTCACGTGAAGCTGTGGACGCCTGCGACTGGCATCACCTTCAAAGTCGAGCCCTTCTTCGCCGGGGGGCTGCTGGCGATGCTCGCTTTCGTGGGGATGGCCGCGATCGGGTTCCTCGACGACTACACGAAGCACACCCGCAAGCGGTCACTGGGGCTGAGTATCAGAGCCAAGTACGCCGGTCAGCTCGCGATCGCGGTGCTCTTCGCCTGGGGCGCATCCGCAGCCGACGTCTCGACCGAGCTGAGCTTCGTGCGACCGCTGGGAATCGAGCTCGGCCCATTGTTCGTGATCTTGGTCCTCGGCATGATCACAGGGTTCGCCAACGGCGCCAACTTCGCAGACGGCATGGATGGCCTGGCTGCCGGATCGGCGGCACTCATGTTCGGCGCCTACACGATCATGGCCTTCTGGCAGAACAATCAGAATGCCGACCCGACTTCGACGCTCTATCGCGGTGCGACAGACCCCTTCGAGGTCGCGATCCTGTCGGCGGCGATGTTGGGAGCCTTGCTCGGGTTCCTGTGGTGGAACGCCCCGCCCGCCAAGATCTTCATGGGCGATGTCGGCTCCAACGCCATCGGTGGACTGCTAGCCGCGATGGCGATTCTCACCAACACCCAGCTTCTGCTCGTGATCGTCGCCGGCCTGTATGTCGCAGAGAGCTTTTCGTCGGCCATCCAGATCATCTGGTACAAGACCTTCAAGAAGCGGGTGTTCAAGATGGCGCCTCTCCATCACCACTTCGAGCTCGGCGGCTGGCCGGAGACGACGGTGGTCATCCGCTTCTGGATCCTTGCCGGTGCCAGCGTGGCGCTTGGGCTCGGGTTTTTCTACGCCGATTTCCTCCGGCAGGCCGGAGTGCTGCAATGACCAGGACGCTCGTTCTCGGCGCCGCCGTCTCGGGCGCCTCTGCCGCACGGCTGGCCCGTCGGATCGGTCACGCAGTGACGATCTACGACGAGCGGCCCGATGCGCTGGCGGGACTCATCGGTGAGGGCTTTGGCGTGATCTCGGGAGCCTGGGACGTGGTCGATCTCACCGGAATCGACCTGGTTGTGACCAGTCCCGGAATCCCCGACCGAGCCCGTCCGATCGTCGACACACTCGAGGCACGTGTCCCGCTCTGGGGCGAGATCGAATTTGCCTGGCGGCAGCTACCTGCCACGACGAGCGTGGCGGCGATCACAGGCACGAATGGCAAGACGACCGTGACGGAGCTGATCGCCGACATGCTGAAGGCTGCGGGCGTTGCAGCCCGTGCCGTGGGCAACATCGGAACCCCGCTCGCCGATGTGGTGACGGAGGACATGGAGGTGGCCGTGATCGAGGTCTCTTCCTTCCAGCTCCACTACTCCGACGCCTTTCGGCCCGATGTCGCAGTGGTGACCAACGTCGCACCCGATCATCTCGACTGGCATGGAAGCTTCGAGCGGTATCTGGAGGCAAAGTCGCGGATCGTCGCCAATCAGCGGGTGAACGATGTTCTCGTGTACTGCTCGGATGACGAGGGAGCATCGCGTATCGCAGAGCGTGCACCGGGCCGCACCGTGGCCGTGACCACGAACACCGTCTCGGCCGACGGCTACGGCGTCGACAAACAAACGCGAACCCTTCAGCTCGGGACGTGGGCGATCCCGTTGGATCGCTTGCAGGTCACCGACGGGGTGTTCCTGGTGGATCTGGCCCTGGCCGCCGCAGCCGCGACGCAGCTGGGTGCCGACCCAGAATCGATCAGCGCGGTTGCCGAGCGATTCGAGCCTTCGGCACACCGTCGCACCCTGGTGGCGGAGCGGGACGGGGTCCGTTTCGTCGACGACTCCAAGGCCACCAATCCGCACGCTGCCCTCGCAGCGATTCGCGATCACGTCTCGGTCGTGCTGATCGCCGGTGGGCTTGCCAAGGGTCTCGACATCGGCCCGCTCGCAACCGAAGGCAACGTGAAACGGGTGGTTGCCATCGGCGAGTCGGCGCAGGACCTCGTGAGAGCAGGCGGCGACCAGGTCGTCGTCGCCTCATCGATGGAAGATGCGGTAGCGCTCGCGGCCTCGGTTGCCGCAGTCGGTGACGTGGTTCTGCTCGCGCCGGGTTGTGCCAGCTTCGACATGTTCGAATCGTACGGTCATCGGGGCGACGCCTTCGCCCAGGCGGTCCATCGTCTCCTGGAGGGAGGAGCCACATGACATCGACCACCACCCGGCCGCCTCGTGCCCGGCGCCGTTCCAAGGTCACCTCGATCACCGAGATCCGAGCGGCCGCACGGGCGAGGGACGACAAGATCCACTCCACGAACCGCCTGATCACCACGCTGCTGCTCGTGGTGGCGACCCTGGTGGTCATCGGCCTGGCCGAAACGATCTCGGCGACATCGACGGTTGCCCTCAGCGAGTCGTCCGAGCGTTACTACTACCTCATCCGACAGCTCGTGGGCTTGGGTCTCGGCACAGTGGCACTGGTCGTAGCCGCCCGCCTCCCGTATGCGTGGTACCGGAAAGCCGCACTCCCGCTGTTCGTGCTCACCGTGGGCCTGCTCGTCGTCGTGCTGCGAGTCGGATACAAAGCGGGTGGCGCCACGTCATGGCTCGATCTGGGCCCCATCAACTTCCAGCCGACCGAGCTGGCCAAGTTCTCGGTGATCGTCGCACTGGCCGCGGTGCTCGAGCGCAAACACAAGACCCTGAGCGACTTGGGGCATTATCTGGCCCCCGTCATCGCGTACGTGGGAATCGTCGCGTTTCTCGTAATGCTGCAGGGAGACCTCGGTGGCGTGATCATCGTGGGGGCATGCGCCCTGGCCGTGTTGTTCGTCTCGACCGCCCCGATCCGATTCGTGGGTATGACTGCGATCGCCGGGGGCCTGTCGGCCCTGTTGCTGGCTCATCGAAGCCCCGAGCGGTGGTCGCGAATCACGAGTTTCCTCGACCCATGGGCAGACCCCCTCGGCGACAGCTTCCAACTGATTCAGGGCTACGTTGCACTCGGCACGGGTGGAATCGTCGGGTCGGGCCTCGGGAACAGCCGTGCCCGCTGGTTCTACCTGCCGAACGCTCACACCGACTTCATCTACGCCATCATCGGAGAAGAGACCGGGCTCATCGGAGCGATGCTGGTGTTGGCGTTGTTCGCGCTGCTGGCGGTCATCGGATCGACGATCGCATACCGCACGACCGATCCGTTTGGGAGGATGCTGGCCGTGGGAATCACGGTTTGGCTCTCATTCCAGGCCATAGTCAACGTAGGGGGCGTTCTCGGTGTGATGCCGATCACCGGCGTCACGCTGCCATTCGTGTCGTACGGCGGCACTTCGCTCGCGATCTCGATGGCGATGATCGGTGTTCTGGTGAATGTCGCGTCCACTTCGATGCGCGCCAAGCGGCCCAAGGCCTCGAGGCCCGCAAAGACCCGCACCAAGTCGTCGTGGGTGGCGCGGCCCGGTGGTGCGACGTCGAAACGTCGCGGCGCCAAGGCGTGACCTACGCAATTGCGGCCGCCGGAACGGGGGGCCATGTGTTTCCCGGTCTGTCCGTCGGTGAGGCGTTGGTTCGACGTGGCGTTCCGCACGACAACATCGTCTACGTCGGGGGGAGTCGTCTCGAATCGAAGGTATATCCCGCCGAAGGATTCCCGTTCCTCCAGGTGGAGTTGCGAGGTCTGAAACGATCGTTCTCGGCATCGAATCTCGGAATCCCTCGCGTGGTGAGCCGAGCCGTCTCTGCGATCGCCGGCGAGCTGCGAACCCGCGACGTGCGCGTCATGCTCGGCATGGGAGGTTACGTCACGATCCCTGCCGCTCTGGCCGCCCGGCGGGTGCGCGCCCGGCTGGTGGTGTCGGAACAAAACGCCGAAGCCGGGCTGGCAAACGCCCTCGCCTCCCGCTGGGCAGATGTAGCCTTTGGCGCGTTCCCCTCGACCACCCGAATGGCGAAGGCTCGTTGGGTCGGAAATCCGGTCCGACCATGGTTGTCGGTGTTCGATCGGAGCGCGCTCAGGTCGCGAGCCATCGAGCATTACGGGCTCGACGCGACTGTGCCGGTATTGGGCGTGTTCGGCGGCAGCCTCGGGGCCGGTGTGATCAATCGGGCCGTGACCGACCTGGCAACGAGCTGGAGCGGCCCCGATCTCCAGATCCTGCATCTGGCAGGCGAAGAACACGCCGCGGCGCTCCGGTCGGCGGCGGATGGTGCCGGGGTCCCTTGGACTGTCATCGCCTTCGAACCGGCGATGGACCTCTTCTACGCCGCCAGCGACCTGGTCGTGGCTCGAGCCGGAGGAGCAGTGGCCGAGCTGGCGATCACGAGAACGCCCTCCATCTTGATCCCGGGCGGGTTTGGCTCTGGGCGCCATCAGGACGAGAACGCCCGAGCATTCGAGGAGGTAGGTGGAGCCGTCGTGTTGAGCGAGAAAGAGGTGGGCAATCTCTCAGTGATGGTCTCAGAGTTGGTCGGCGATCCGGAGCGGCGAGGGTCGATGGCGAGATGCCTCGCTGCGCTCGCCAGAACTGATGCCGCAGATGTGATCGCAGCGACGATGGAGGAGTTGCATGGTTGATCTCGCCGACTTCCGTCGCATCCACATCGTGGGCGTGGGTGGGGCCGGCATGAGTGCGCTTGCCAAGATCCTGAGTGGACGCGGGTTCGTGGTCAGCGGCTCGGACGTGCGATGGAGCGCATCGCTGGCCGGCCTCGCCGACCTCGGGTTGGAGGTCTGGTCGGGTCATCGGTCGGAAGCGGTGACCGACGTCGACCTGGTGGTGGCTTCGTCTGCCGTGCCGGAAGGTGACACCGAATTGACCGCAGCGAGGGCGGCGGGAGTGGGTGTCTGGCGGCGTCCACAGCTTTTGGCGGCCATCACCGCGACCATCCCGACGATCGGCGCCACCGGAACCCACGGCAAGACGACCTCGACAGCCCTGATGATCTCGGCGGTCTCGGCCGTCGGTCTCGACCCCAGTTTTGTGGTGGGTGGCGAGTTGGTCGAGTACCGTACGAACGCAGCCGTGGGGACCGATGACCTGCTCGTGTTGGAGGTCGATGAGGCGTTTGGCACCTTCGAGCACGTAGACCTCCAAGGTCTGATGGTGACCAATGTCGAGGCCGAGCATCTCGATCACTTCGGAACGATCGAAGAGCTCGAGAGCGCGTTCGCACGGGTGGTGCGCAACGTCGATGGCCCGGTGGTCGTGTGCGCCGACGACCCCGGAGGCGCTCGCCTCTTGCAGCGGACTTCTGTTCGGTCGTACGGGTTCTCATCCGATGCTCACTGGCATATCGCCGACGTCGCCGAGGGCGAGGGGCGCACCCGCTTCCTCCTCCAAACCGGTTCCGCCGGGGTCGAGATCGTGATGCCCCGGGTTGGCAGACACATGGTGCGCAACGCGGCAGGAGTTGTCGCCCTCCTCGGCGAGTTGGGACACGACCTCGAGATGGCGGCCGCCGGCATTGCGAGGTTCAAGGGTGTGCGGAGACGTTTCGAGGATCGAGGCACGGTGGGCGGAGTGACCGTCATCGACGACTATGCGCACCACCCGACCGAAGTGGCAGCCACGATTCGCGAGGCGAACGCCCATCACGATCGTCGCGTGGTGGCGGTCTTCCAGCCCCATCTCTACTCCCGCACCGTGCAGTTCGCACGAGAATTCGGAGCCGCGCTCGCCATGGCCGATGTGGTCGTCGTCACGAACGTGTTCGGTTCCCGCGAGGCCCCCGTCCCGGGCGTGACCGGTTCGCTCGTCGCCGACGCGGCCACCAGGGCGGGGGCCGAGAAGGTCACCTATGTCCCGCATCTTTCTGATGTCCCTTCGCGGCTTGCCTCGATGCTCGAAGAAGGCGACCTGGTGCTGACGATGGGGGCCGGCGACATCACAGTCATCGGCCCGGAGATCCTGGCCGCCGTGGAGGCCCGCGCATGAGTGCGTTGTCGGCTCTGGTGGATCAGGGGATCGTTGCCAAAGATGTCCCGCTTGCCGGGCTGACCACCTACAAGCTGGGTGGGCCGGCCCGGTTCTTTGCGACGCCGAACGACGTCGAGGAGCTCGCAGCGGTCGTGCAGGCGAGGATCGCGGATGGGGTGCCGATGCTGGTTCTGGGCCGCGGATCCAACATGGTTGTCGCCGACGAAGGATTCGGAGGGCTGGTCGTGCGACTCGGAACCGGATTCGCCACCATCGACCATCGTCCCGAGTGCATCGTGGCCGGTGCCGCCGTCAGCCTGCCCATGCTGGCGAGGTCAGCCGTGGCGGAGGGGCGGCTCGGATTGGAGTTCTACGTCGGTATCCCCGGGTCGGTCGGTGGAGCCGTCCGACAGAACGCCGGATGCCACGGAGTGGAGACCGTCGATCGATTGGTATCGGCTCGCCTGGTCCGGCCCGACGGTGCGGTCGAATCCGTCGATGTCTCTGGGCTCGGACTCTCGTACCGGCATTCCAACCTCACGGACGCCGACATCGTCGTCGAGGCGGTCTTCGGGTTCGATGCCGGTGATCCGAGCTTCGGAGAAGGGGCGATCCGTGACGTCACTCGCTGGCGCAAAGAACACCAACCCGGGGGGACGTTCAATGCCGGAAGTGTCTTCAAGAACCCTCCGGGTGACGCCGCCGGACGAATCATCGATTCCGTCGGGCTCAAGGGGCTCACGGTGGGAGGTGCCTCGGTATCTACGAAACACGCCAACTTTTTCGTGGCAACGCCGGAAGCCACGGCGGCGGACGTGTTCGAACTCGTGTCCGAGGTACGGCGGGTGGTGCTCGAAGAGACCGGAGTAGACCTCCGGCCCGAGATTCGGTTCGTGGGATTTGAGGAGCGGATATGACTCGAATGGACCCGAGAATGGCCGCCCGTCGAAAGGTGGTTCAGGAGTCGCATGCCCGGCGAAGCCTGGCCAGGCTGATGCGGGTGCTGGTGTTCCTCGCGGTGGTCGCCGGGGTGGTCTGGGCCTTCCGGTCACCGCTGCTGGCGGTTCAGGGCATGGAGATCCGCGGTGCGAGCACGGTCGAGGTAGCCGAGGTGATCGCCGTGGCCGGTCTCACCCAGGGCGTGCCGATGATGGATGTGGATCTGGAGGCGGCGACCGCAGCCCTGGAGACCGATCCATGGGTGGCGTCGGCAACGGTCACGAGATCCTGGCCCCAGACCATCGTGATCGAGCTCGTAGAGCGCTCACCGGTGGCGTGGGCCGCAACCGCCGACGGGTGGGGCCATGTGGCAGGCGACGGGGTAGTGGTGGAGTACTCGGACACCCCAGATCCCCAAGCGCCGATTCTGTTGCTCCCCGGCCGGGCGGGATCAGAGCTCGCTGGTGACCGTGACATCGTCGGCTTGCTCGAGTTCGTCGCGGCGCTTCCCGACGAGCTGCTCCAAGGCGCCCGGATAGAGCAGGGAGAGTCTGGATTCGAAGCAACGATCGGCGGCTACGCCGTTCGTATCGGCTCCGGCGCGGACGGTCGCGAAAAGGCGCTGGCTCTGGCGGCGGTGCTGGAAACCGCACCGGAAGAGGGGTCGATCATCACCGTGATAGCGCCAGCCCAGCCGGCGGTTCTCCCGCCCGATGCCGTGCCCGTCGAGGCAGGTGACGAGGCGAACCTTGAAGAGGGGTAACCCTCAAGTTCTACTAAAACCTCATAGCTAGGGGCTTTACACGTTGCCACCTTATGTGTAAAGCTCAGGTAGACGGTGTTTTTTCGCGAGTTCAACCGCATGTGACTCGTCGGCGACCAGACACGGATTCCACGATCAGGAGAACTACGGTGAACGACGGCAACACGGGCCGCGGTGGCGGTAACTACGGCGGCGGCTATCTCGCCGTCATCAAGGTGGTCGGTGTGGGCGGGGGTGGCGTCAATGCCGTCAACCGCATGGTCGAAGCGGGCGTTCGGGGCGTGGAGTTCATCGCCCTGAACACGGACGCCCAGGCGCTGCTCATGTCCGATGCCGATGTCAAGCTCGATCTGGGTCGTGAAATCACCCGAGGGCTTGGCGCAGGTGCCAACCCCGAGGTCGGCAGGGCGGCCGCCGAGGCGCATCGAGCCGAGCTCGAGGAGGCGATGAAGGGCGCCGACATGGTGTTCATCACCGCCGGCGAAGGCGGTGGAACGGGAACCGGTGGTGCGCCGATCGTGGCGGAGGTGGCCAGGAGTCTCGGAGCGCTCACGGTGGGTGTCGTCACCCGACCGTTCGGTTTCGAAGGTCGCCGACGGGCGTTGCACGCCGAGCAGGGAATCCAGAGTCTCCGTGACGCGGTCGACACGCTGATAGTCATTCCCAACGATCGGTTGCTCGAGATCGGAGACCCCAAGGCCCCGATGATGGAGACGTTCCGACTCGCCGACGACGTGCTGATGAACGGCGTCGCCGGCATCACGGGTCTCATCACGACACCGGGCCTCATCAACGTCGACTTCGCAGACGTCAAGACGGTGATGTCCGAGGCCGGTACGGCCGTGATGGGTATCGGTCGGGCCTCGGGCGACGACCGGTCGGCGCAGTCGGCGCAACGTGCCATTTCGAGCCCCATGCTCGAAACGTCGATGGAGGGGGCGCGCGGAGTGCTCCTGTCGGTGGCAGGTCCTTCTTCGATGACGCTCCATGAGGCGACGACCGCTGCCCAGGTCGTGTCCGAGCATGCCGACGACGATGCGGAGATCATCTTCGGTGCTCTGATCGACGACAGTCTCGGTGAGGAAATGCGCGTGACCGTGATCGCCGCCGGATTCGATCGGAAACGGCCTTCGCGTTCTGGTGGGATCACGACATCGGCGGGGCAGAGGACCTCGGCCGGTCGCCCCGGACGCGAAGACGACCTCGACATCCCGACGTTCGTCCAGGGATGATCGTGCCCGCGGGCGGGGTGGCTTTCACCCTGGCCGCCGATGGCGACGCTCGCTCCAACCCGTCGGCTCGCAACCGAATCGCCGACGGCCTCGACATCACAAGCGCGTGGGGAGTGATCCACCAGGTGCACGGGTCGTCGGTGGTCGAGGTCGCCGAACCAGGAGACCACGGCGAGGCAGACGCGCTCTTCACGCTGACCGACGTGCCCGTGGCGGTCTTCACGGCGGATTGTTTTGGCGTTGTTCTCAAGGGCGATGGTGGCGTGGGTGTCGCTCACGCCGGCTGGCGAGGGGCCGAGGCCGGGGTGGTGCCTGAGCTGCGTCGGCGCATGGACCGGGCCGGCGTGACGGTCGACCAAGCCTTCATCGGACCCGGCATCGGCGCCTGCTGTTTCGAGGTGGGCCCTGAGGTCGCCGAACGCTTCGGTCGCTTCGTCGGCACCACGACGTGGGGGACGGCGTCGGTCGATCTCGTCGCAGTCATTCGCGGGCAGCTCAGGGGGGTGGAGGTATGGAGCGCAGGGCGGTGCACGATGCACCAGCCCGGGCATCACTCGCACCGTGCGACGGGCACACCCGACCGAATGGCGGCGTTGGCGTGGCGGCTGCGAGACTCAGCCGGAGGATCATGACGTATTCCGAGGTGATGAATCGTGTGTCGGTCGCTGCCGCGAGGGTCGGAAGATCGCCGGCTGACGTTCGGGTGGTTGTGGTCTCGAAGGGTCGGACGGTCGAGCAGATCGCAGCAGTCTACGAGCAAGGTCATCGCGAGTTCGGCGAGAATCGCGCGCAGGAGCTGGCGGCGAAGACCCCAGAACTACCAGATGACATCCGATGGCACTTTGTCGGGCCGCTCCAGACCAACAAGGTACGCATCGTGCGTCCTGTTGCGTCGCTTCTGCACTCGTACGACAGGGACCACCTGGCTGCTGCATGGCTGAAGGGGCCGGGGCGGGCGCCACCGGTGCTGCTTCAGGTCAACATCGGGTCTGAACCGCAGAAGCACGGATTCTCGCCGGAAGAGACGGAGGAGGCCTGTCGCCGCGCCGTCGAGATGGGCTTGCGAGTGACGGGTTTGATGGCGATTCCTCCGCTCTGTGACGAGCCGGAGCTGGCTCGCCCTCACTTCGTCCGTCTGCGAGGATTGAGGGATCGGCTGTCACAGCGGTGGCCCGGGGTCGCAGAGTTGTCGATGGGGATGACCGACGACTTCGAGGTGGCCATCGAGGAAGGCGCCACGATTATCCGGCCCGGACGGGCTATCTTTGAAACCTGATCGGGAGGGTCCAACCAGATGTCTTCACTGTTCTCGAAAGCGCTCGTCTATCTCGGATTGGTCGACGAAGACCACATCGAGGTGGAGGCCGACCACCATGAGGTCGGTCAGGGCGGCGCGCCCGAGGATCAACGCAAAGTGCGTCCGCTCACACCACCGGAGGGTCGACGGGTCGAGCCTCCGCCGGCAACGTCACGCACGGCGGCCGCCCCTGCGGGTACGACCATGGCCACCGTTCGGCCCACCGGCTCGTCGTCGATGCGGGCGATCAAGCCCAATCCGCAGACGAACATCCTCGTGGTGGAGGAGTTCGGCGACGCCAAGATTCTCGCCGACTGGATTCGCGATCAGATCCCGGTCGTGATGGACCTGCGACGCACCGACTCCGAGCTCATGCGCCGGGTGATCGACTTCTCTTCTGGCCTCATCTACGCCCTCGATGGAAGGATGCGGAAAGTCGGCGAGTCTCTCGTGCTGATCACGCCCGACGGCGGCGACCTCAGCGTCGAGGAGAAACGCCGGCTCCAAGCGCTCGGCGCCTACGAAGTATCGGTGGACGAATAGCCCATGAGCCTGTACCAACTCGTCTGCCAGATCCTCCAGCTATTCACGCTCGTGTTGTTGGCCTGGGTCGTGTTGTCCTGGATCCGCGTGCCGTATGACCACCCGGTCGGCAAGGTTCATCGGTTCCTCGACAAACTCGTCATGCCGATCGTGCTCCCGATCCGACGCGTGATCCGTCCGGTCAACATCGGCGGGGTGTCACTCGATCTGTCGGTGATCATCATCTTCATCGTGATCAACATCATCTGCTGATCATGTCCACCGGGCCTTCCGCTCGCAGGCACGTCTCCGAACGGCAATGCTTGGAAGCGGGCTCATGGCTCCGTAAGCTCACGACGATCCGGATAGAGGTGCACACATGGCGTTGACGCCGATCGACGTCCAACAGAAGACGTTTGGAACCGCGCTCCGAGGCTACGACCTGGACGAGGTCGACGATTTCCTCGACGAGGTGGTCACCACTCTCAAGTCATATGAGGAGCGGCTTACAGAAGCGCAGAACCGGATAACGGCTCTGGAGGCGGATCTCGCCGGGAAAGGCGACTCCGAGAGCGCCATCAGTCGCGCACTCGTGGCCGCGCAGAGATCGGCAGACATGATCGTCGAGGAAGCCAAGGCCGAATCGAATCGGATTCTCGAAGATGCCAAGGCTCAGAACGAGCGTCTGGCTGCCGTGCGCGACGAGGAACGAGCCAAGCTCGACGTTGAGGTTGCCGGCCTCCGGTCGGGCATCGCCGAGATCAGGGGAAAGGTGAAGCTACTCGTTGCCTCCGTCGACGCAGACGTCGACGCAATGGACCGGGTCGTCGACGAGGGCATCCAGGAGTTGAGGCCCGACGCGGAAGAGAGCGTGGTGGCACCCGAGGCCGGCATGATCGAGGAGACGATCCTCATCGAGGAGGTCGTGGTCGAAGAGACCTTCGACGCAGCCTCCGGAAGCCAGTCGGCGTTCGAGGTGGGTGGCACCGAGGAAGACATGGCCGGTGAGAATGTCGCCGACGAGACCAGCGAGATGGTGTTCTTGGGCGCCGGCGACGACGCCGATGTCGATGCCGACCAGGACATGACGGTCGGGGCCGACACCGTCGAGGCCGACACCGTCGAGGCCGACACCGCCGAGGCCGACACCGTCGAGGCCGACACCCTCGACGAGGCCATCGCGGACGCCACTTTCAAATCGTGGGTACCGGAGACCGCGGAAGAGTCGGACGAGGTGGCGGACGGCTGGGCCGAAGCCCAGGACGAGGCAGAGGACTGGGCCGATGCAGTACTTCCGGCGGATTCCATGAACTCGGACGACGCCGAGACCACCGATGCGTGGGAGCGCGCAGGTTTCGAGGGTTGGAGTGACGACGAAGCCGGAGACGCCGACAGCAAACCGCGACGTCCCTGGGAGTGACCCTCTAGGCCGGTTCGATCGCAAGCCCGAACGGAATCCCGTCGATCTCCGTTGTCGGAGAGACGCCCTCCCACCATTCGAGTGAGACGGCGAGCACCTCGCTGCTGATCATCGGAGCGTTCGCTTCGACGGCCGTTCGTAGGCCGGGGTCGTCGGTCGACCACCGGACGACGATGCGATCCGTCACCTCGAGCCCGGCGTCCCGACGGAGTTGTTGGACACGCGAAATGACCTCGCGGGCCAGCCCCTCGGTGCGAAGCGCCTCGTCGAGGTCCACATCCAGAGCCACCGCCAGTGGACCCGACGCTTCGACGACGGTCCCCGGGCGCGGCGTTCTCGTTACGATCAGGTCCTCGCTCGTGAGTGGCTCTCCGGCGACCTCAACCGTCCCCCCGTCGAGAAGGACCTCCAACTCGGTGGTCCCCAGTTCGGCGACCGCTGCAGCGACCTCTTTCATCCTCGCTCCCAGCCGGGGGCCGAGGCGCTTGAAGTCGGCCTTGGCGCCGAGGTCGACCAGGCCTGCCTCGTCGCTCTGAACCTGCACCGTCTTCACATTGAGCTCCCCGGCGATCAGATCGCCATGAGACCGAACTGCCTCTGCCACTGATGTGTCATGGCTCAGGACCGTGGCCGAGCGAAGCGGCTGGCGGACCTTGATCTGATTCTGCTTGCGGAGGGCATGACCCAGTTGCACGACCTCGCGGACCGCCGCCATCGCCTCTTCCAATGGCTCGTCGATGAGCGTCAGGTCGGCCTTCGGGAAGTCGCAGTGGTGCACACTCCTCGGGGCGTCTGGGTCGATTTCGGCAACGAGGCCCTGGTACAGCCGTTCCGTGATGAAGGGCAGCACCGGCGCCAACACCGTCACAAACGTCGAGAGCACCTCGTAGAGCGTTGCGAACGCCGACAGCTTGTCGGCGTCCCCCGACTCGGAGGCGCCGCGTTTGGACCAGAACCGTCGCCTCGACCTGCGGATGTACCAGTTGGTGAGGTCGTCGATGAAGCCCAGTGTCGGTGGAACGACGTTGTAGAGGTAGTACCCCTCCATCTGGGTGTTCACTTCTTCGATCAGGCTCTGGAGGACAGACAGGATCCACCGGTCGATCTCGGGACGATCGGCGGGTGCGGGTGCCGACCGCAGATCGGCAGCAGTGATGCCGTCGGCGGCGGCATAGGTCGTGAAGAACGAATAGGTGTTCCACAGCGGCAGGAGCACCGTCCGCACGACGTCCCGCACACCCTCTTTGGAGAAGCGGAGTGGTTCGGCTCGCAATACGGGGGAGTTGATCATGAACGCCCGCACAGCATCTGCCCCGGACTCGTCGAAGACCTCGTTCGGGTCCGGGTAGTTCTTGAGGCTCTTGGACATCTTGCGGCCGTCTTCGGCAAGGATCATTCCGTTGACGACGCAGTTGCGAAAGGCCGGTTGATCGAAGAGAGACGTGGCCAGCACATGCAGCGTGTAGAACCACCCGCGGGTCTGATCGAGCCCTTCGGCGATGAACTGGGCCGGATAGGTCGCCTCGAAGCGTTCACGGTTCTCGAACGGGTAGTGCACCTGGCCGTACGGCATGGAACCCGACTCGAACCAACAATCCAGGACCTCTGGTACCCGGCGCATGGTGCCTTCACAATCCGCACAGGGCCACGTGACCGGGTCGACCAGATGCTTGTGGAGGTCATCGAGCCGAATCCCGCTCCTGGCTTCCAGCTCGTCGATTGAACCGATGCATTCGGATGCGTCACACCCGTCGCACTGCCACACGGGAATGCACGAGCCCCAGTACCTGTTTCGGCTGATCGCCCAGTCGCGGGCGCCTTCGAGCCAATTGCCGAAACGACGGCTGCCCACGTAATCGGGCACCCAATGGATCTGCTCGTTGTGGCTCGCCATGCCGGCGGGATCCACTCTGACGAACCAGGTTGGAATCGCCTTGTAGATGAGCGGCGTTCCAGTTCGATAGCAGAAGGGGTACGAGTGCCTGATGCGGTCGTTGCGAACGAGGATCCCCTGCTCTTTGAGGAACCCGATCAGCACCTTGTCGGCGTCCTTGATGTTCATGCCCGCCACCTCGGGCACTTCCTCGGTGAATCGTCCCTCCGCATCCACCGGATCGACTAGCACGTCGAGGCCTGCGCTCTGCAGGGCGAAGAAGTCGGCCTCGCCGTACGCCGGTGCCATGTGCACGAGACCGGTCCCGTCCTCGGTGGTGACGTCGTCGGAGAGGATCACCCGAAATGCGCCACGATCCCGCTCGGTCTCGAAGTGGTCGAACGGCTGTCGGTAGGCCACGCCGGAGAGCTGCTCGCCGGTGATCCGGCCCGAGATTGCAGGTGGCTCCTTCCAGTACGAGCCCACCCGATCGGCCGCCAGCCAGAAAACACCATCGGCGTCCTCGACTCGCACATATTCGATGTCGATGCCGGCGGCGATGGCCAGATTTCCCGGAAGGGTCCAAGGGGTGGTGGTCCAGATGAGGAGATGGTCGCCGACCTGAACGGGACCGTTGCCCTCCACCACTTCGAGGCTGAGGGTGATCGACGGATCATCGGTGTCCCGATAGTCGAGATTCGCCTCGAAGTTGGACAGTGGCGTGGTGGCGCCATAGGAATACGGCAAGACCTTGAAGTCCAGGTAGACCAATCCCTTCTCCCACAGCTCCTTGAACACCCACCACACCGACTCCATGAAGTCGGTGTCCATGGTCTTGTAGTCGTTGACCATGTCGACCCAGCGCCCAAGGCGTCGGACCACCCGTTCCCATGCCTCGGTGTTCGCCTGGACGTGGGCCCGGCATGCCTCGTTGAAGCGATCGATCCCATACTCGTTGATCTGGCGTGGGCCAGAGATGCCCAGCTGTTTCTCGACCTCCATCTCGACCGGCAGCCCATGCGTGTCCCACCCGAAGCGACGTTCGACGCGGTATCCCCGCATCGTCCAATAGCGCGGGACGACATCTTTGATGACACCTGCGAGGAGATTGCCGTAGTGGGGAGTCCCGGTGGGAAACGGCGGTCCGTCGTAGAACACGTATTCGTTGTCCGCCGGCCGCATCCTGACCGATTCGGCGAAGGCGTCGATCCGATCCCACAAATCCAAGACCTCGTGTTCGAGCCGCGGGAAGTCCACCTTCGGGTCGACTCGCTGAAAATCGGACGTGGTCACCATCGCTCCTGAGACACGGGCCGTCGATGGTAACGAGCCTGCCCACTGCCCAAACCTCAATTGAACTGCAAGCCGCTGAAGCAGGTGTCAGACGCCCTCGCATGATCATCTCCTTGGCGCAAGAATCCGCTCGGCGTGCGCGACGGTACAGCCTTCGAGCCGGATCACCTTTGCGCGTGCTGCGGGCGCCCGCTCCAGGCTGGCGGAGCGCCCCGTCAGCCGGTGCAACAACGCCACTACCGCGGCGTTGGCTCGCCCGTCCACCGGTGGGGCCGCGATTCGGATCTTCAGGGCGTCGCCGTGCTCGCCCGCGATCTCGGTTCTCGAGGCTCCAGGTACGACCCACACGGTGATGAGACAGTCCTGGTCCGCCGCCCTGATCCATGAGACCATGTGATCCATTCAAGCCGAAGGGCGTATTGGCGGCCGATCACTCCGTTTGGCCCTGGCGTAGCCCGGAGGAATTGGTACAGTCCCGGCTCCCTGTAGAGGCAGAGGTGTATGGCACAGGCGATGAAGAAGGCACAACTGAAGGAGTTCAAGGCTCAGCTCGAAGCCGAGCGGCAACGCCTGAGCGAACTCATCGAGGAGCACGAGCAAGAGTTGGAGGAGGCTCGTCTCACCGAGACCTCCGCCGACCGGAGCCCCGATCCTGGGAGCGCAGAAGCCGGCTCGATGAAGTTCGAGTACGAAAAGGAGCTGTCGATCGAGCGCAACTCCGTGGACCTTCTCCACAAGGTCGAGCGAGCCCTCGAGAGAGTCGACGACGGCTCCTATGGCATCTGCGAGGTGTGCGGTTCGGAAATCCCGATCGCCAGGCTCGAGGTGTTGCCGTACGCCACCATGTGCGTGACGTGCGCGTCCAAGAGAAGCTGACCAGGCAATACGCCACAGCGGTGGCGATCGCCGTGGCCGTCGTCGTACTCGACCTGCTCACGAAACGCATCGCCGCCATATCCTTCGTCGACGGCCAGGTGTCGGTGATTCCCGGTCTTCTGTGGTTCACCTACGGCGAAAACCCGGGCGCAGCGTTTTCGATCTTCGAGAACGGCGGTTCGCTGTTCGGGGTCGCAGCCGTCGTGGCCGTCGTTGTGATCCTCGGTGCGCTCCGCAGCACTCGGCCGAACGTGGAGGTGATCGCATTCGGCATGGTCATGGGCGGCGCTGTCGGAAACCTGATCGATCGAATTGCCCGCGGCCCGGGTCTGCTGGACGGTCATGTCATCGACTGGATCCGCTTCCCGAATTTTCCGATCTTCAACATCGCCGATTCCTCGATCACCATTGCCGTGGTTCTGCTGTTCGTCGCCGGTCTACGGCACGGCGACGAAACCGAGGCCTGATGGCGTCGCACACGGTCCCCGACGACCTGGCGGGCGAGCGCGCCGACAAGATCGTCGCCGTGCTCGGTGGCCTCAGTCGCTCCGAAGCCAGAACGCTGGTCGACGACGGCGCAGTGACGAGCGGCGGCCTGCCGGTATCTGCTCGCGATCGGCTCGAGAGCGGCGCCGTCGTCGAATTCGAGGTGCCGGAACCAGGCGACATCCTTCAGCCAGAAGAGGTCGACCTCGTGATCCGCTACGAGGACGAGCACCTGTTGGTGGTGGAAAAACCGGCGGGGATGGTGGTGCATCCGGGCGCCGGCCGAAATGTCGGCACCCTGGCAGCCGGATTGTTGTATCGATATCCCACGATTAGAGGCGTCGGAGAGGATCCTCGATGGGGGATCGTCCATCGCCTCGACCGCGACACGTCGGGACTTTTGGTGGTGGCGCTCACGGCTGAGGCCCACGAGCTGCTCACCGACATGATCAAGCGACGTTTGGTGCATCGTGGATACACCGCCCTGGTCGATGGGACCTTCGACGCACCACGGGGCACCATCGATGCTCCGGTCGGGCCCGATCCGAGTCGCCCTAAGCGCCGCGTCGTGTCGCCGTTCGGGAAACCAGCGAGGACCCACTATCGACGGACTGGGCAATGGTCCGGCTGGGAAGTATCGATGTTGAATGTCACGCTCGAGACAGGGCGTACGCACCAGATCCGGGTGCACATGACGTCCATCGGTCATCCTGTGATCGGCGACCGGTGGTACGGAAAGCCCACGAGGGTGGATTCCCCACGGGTGTTCCTCCACGCCGGCGAGCTGTCGTTCGAGCACCCGATCACGGGTGGCGAGGTACGGGTGTCGAGTCCGCTGGCACCAGACCTGGCCGAGGTGCTCGCCCGGCTCGGCCCGGCCGACTAGCCCGCGTCTCGGGCCGGGCGGCCGGGGCTCAGCCGAAGAAGGTTGCCGCGGTGTCGAACAGCGCTTCGTCCACCCCACGGATCTCCTCGCACGCATCGGCCAGCGGCACCGGAACCATCTCGGTTCCCCTGGCCGCCACCATCACGCCGGTCTGTCCCGCGGCTGCGAGATCCGCTGCAGTCACCCCAAAGCGGGTCCCGAGAACCCGGTCGAAGGCGCTCGGGGTTCCACCTCGCTGGAGATGGCCCAAGACGGTGACTCTGGTCTCGAAGCCGGTCAGGCGCTCCAACACGGGGGCGATCTGATACGTCACCCCACCGAGGCGCTTGAAGCCGAAGGCATCCACCTGTTCTGCCATCAGCGTCTCGTCGGGCGGCTCGACACCTTCGGACACGACCACGATCGAGTATCGGTGGCCTTTGCGATGTCGGCTCTTGATGATCTTGGCCACCTCATCGAGGTCGTAGGGGATCTCCGGGATGAGCAATGCATCGGCGCCGGCGGCGATCGTGGCATGGGTGGCGATCCATCCCTTGGTCCGCCCCATCACTTCGACGAGCATGATCCGGTTGTGCGCTTCGGCCGTGGTCGTGATCCGGTCGATCGCTTCGGTGGCGATCTCGACTGCGGTGTTGAAGCCAAACGTGACATCGGTCGCTGCGATGTCGTTGTCGATTGTCTTCGGAACGCCGATCACGGGCAGGCCCTCTTCCGCCAGGCGCAGTGCCGAACGAAGCGTGCCGTCACCTCCGATAACCACGACGGTGTCGATGTCGTTGGCCCGCATGGTCCGGTCTACGCCGGCGTAGCCGTCGCCGTGCACATAGGGATCGAGCCTGGAGGTGCCCAGGATTGTGCCTCCCTTGGCCACGATCCCTCGCACATCATCGCGGTCAAGGGGGCGGGTGTGGCCCGTCATGAGCCCTTCCCAACCATTGAGGATGCCGACCACCTCGTTGTCGTGGGTGCTGACGCTTCGTGTGACCACGGCCCGGATCACGGCGTTCAGCCCCGGGCAATCACCACCTGCGGTGAGTATGCCGATGACGCTCATCTGTTCTCCTTGTGGCCGTGGGATGGACCGTTCATCAGTACAGGAACATGGGCTTGCCGGTGACGTGACGGAGCTTGGGTCGGTATTCGACTCTGTCGTACAGCTCGTCGACATCGACTCGTTTCACGCCCTCCTTGGTGACCGACATGGGGACGGTGGTGTAGGTCCCGCCCCTCAGGGCAACCATGCGACCGGAGGCGCCCTCCATTGCGAGGTCGGCGGCCATGACGGCATAGTTGCTGGCGACCATGAGATCGAGGGAATCGGGGCTTCCCGATCGCACGAGGTAGCCCAACCGCTGTTCGATGATGCCCACGCCTGTCTTCTCTTTGATGAGCTGGGCCGTGAGGTCACCGATGCCACCGAGCTTCCGGTGCCCGTAGGCGTCAGCCTCCCCGAACTCGATGATCTCGCCATCGGAGAGCGTCGCCCCCTCCGAGATGGTCATCATCGCGTAGTGGCTCGGGTTGCGCTCCCGGTCCTTCATCAGCATCTCGCACAGACGGTCGATGTCGAATGGCACCTCGGAGATGATCGCTCGATCCACACCCGACAGATACGCCGTTATCAGTGACGTCTCCCCGGAGTTGCGACCGAACAGCTCCACGACTGCGATGCGCTCGTGCGAACCGGAGCTCGTGCGCAGGTTCGTCACGAAGTCCACACCCCGCGTGACCGCGGTCGAGAATCCGATGCAGTAATCCGTCCCGTGCACGTCGTTGTCCATCGTCTTCGGGATGGCGATGATCGGGACCCCTTCTTCGTGGAGGCGCATCCCATACGACAGCGTGTCGTCACCGCCGATCGGGATGAGAACGTCGATCTCCTGATCCTCGATGGCTCTCAGTACATGGCTGGTGAAGTCGAAGGGACCGTCACCCTCGACCTGATCGGCCAGAAAGTCCGGAACGGCGTCCGCCTTGACCCGTTGTGGGTTCGTGCGCGCGGTGTGAAGCATCGTCCCGCCCGTGCGGTCGATGGTGCGCACGACCTGATGGTTGAGGGCGCGGAAGTGGCGTTCCGCCGAGGTCGGGTCGTCGGGGTTGTGTTCGAGGAGTCCCGCCCAGCCTCGAAGCACGCCCACGACGGCATGTCCCTGATCCTCGACTCGGTTCACGAGCGTCTTGATGCAGGGGTTCAGCCCGGGAACATCGCCACCTCCGGTGAGGATCCCAATGCGCATACACTCCTCCTTCGGCCGGCGCGGCGCCGACCCTAATCGAACCAGTGGTTGCCGAGAAGCGCGTACGACCGGGTCTCACGCTGCCCAGGCCTTCGGATCCGGGCGAATCCCGAACTGGTGTTTCGCCATGTGTCGTGGGGCGATTGCGATCGGACGCCCAAACCGCCCTTTGTCAGTTGGCGGCCCTGGTGTACGTGTCGATGAAGTGTCGGTACTTCTCGGCAATCCGCTCCACCGCTTGTCCCCGGCCGATGCTGCCCCGCTCGAGACCCTCGACCGCGTCCCACCAGATGGTGCGACCGATGGCGAATCCGGCGTAGCCGGCCACCCCGGCGCCCATCTCGAGCCAGTGCGCCACCTTGGCGTCATCGGCTCCTCTGCCGAGGACCACCGCCACTACGCCCTCACGGCCATCCCGACGGATCAGCTCCGCCAGGAGCTCGCAGCTCAGCCGTCGATCGAGGCCCTCGATCTTCCAGACATCGGGTTCGATCCCCGCGTCCTGGATCTCTTCGATCGCCTCCAGCGTTGCCGCCGGTCGGATCTCGGTGTCGTAGGCGGCCGTCAATCCCCCGAGTCGGGCGAGTTGAGCCTCGCTCGCAGGCACCAGCAGCTCGAACAGGAACTTGCGCCGGTTCTCATGGAGCCAGTCGCTCAGCCTGCGGAGTCGCTCGCCTTGTTCGCGCTTCGCCTCGGGGGCGTCGTCGGGGTTCCATCGGACGAGCACCTTGGCGAAGTCGGGGTCGAAGGCCTCGATGTGCTCGCCGAACGCCTCCCCGTATTCGAAGTCGAATACGTCCTTGCCCGACGCCTCCACCGGCATCGCCAGCTTCACACCGCGGGCCTTGGCTTGGCGAGCCACCTCGGCACCCATCTCCTCGTCGACCAACGCGCCGACCGATGCAACGGGGGCGCCGTGGTCGATAGCCGAGATCACTCCATCCCACACGAGTTGCTTGGCGTCGGAGAGCTTCTTCGACTCCTCGATGGTGGGCTCCCTTCCGGAAATGCCGAACATCTTCTTCTTGAAGCTTCCGCGGTGGTCGAAGGCCAGAATGAACAGATTGCCGTCGTAACCGAGTGGCATGATTCTCCGATCTCTCTGCCACCCGTCAACGTATCGGGCGGTCACCGCGGGTTCGCAGGGGAGAAGGGCACGATTCGGGGGACGGCGAAGGCGGAGCGGCGGCCATGTTGCCCCGCCTGGAAACAGGTGCATCGCGGTAGCCGGCATTGTCGGGTACCGTGTTCGTCGTGACCGAACCGGCCACCGAGATCACCTGTTACCGCCACCCGGATCGCCCCACCGGCCTCTCATGCACCGAGTGCGGGCGTCCGATCTGTTCAGCCTGTTCGATCGACGCTGCGGTGGGCCAGCGTTGCCCGGAGTGCCTCCGTCGAGACGGCCCGCAGAAGGTCATCACCGCCCGCCAGATCACACGTCGCCGCCCGGCATTCCGCGACGCGCCGGTGACTTTTGCGATCATCGGTGTCGCCTCTGCGATTCAGCTGATCGGTTGGGTGTTCCCGGCGTTGTGGGAAGAGCTCTTCGTGGCGATGGCCATGTGGCCCCCAGGCGTCGAAGCGGGGGAGTGGTGGCGCATGATCAGCGTGGTGACGCTCCACGCAGGGCTCTTGCATGTCGGCTTCAACATGCTCATCACCTATCAGTTGGGACCTCAAATCGAACGAGAGCTGGGAAGCTGGTCGTTCCTCGCCCTCTTCCTCGCCACGGCCGCTGGTGGATCGGCCTTGGCCTACTTCATCGGGCCGGTCGCGCCAGGGGTCGGAGCTTCCGGAGCTGTGTTCGGGTTGGTCGGGACATGGCTGGCGTCGGCGCTACGCCGACGCTCAACCGCCGCCGGGAGGGCCGTCCTGAACCAGCTCGGCGGTCTTCTCGTGCTCAACGCTGCCGTCCCGTTCATCCTCCCCAACGTCGCATGGGAGGCCCACCTGGGCGGTCTCATCGCCGGACTCGTGATCGGATGGGGCTGGACGTGGAAGCCGATCACGCAGAACGCCGTGGCACGGGTACTGGTAGCCGTTGCCGTGCTGGCGGCTTCCATCCTGTCGACCCAACTCCTCTGACACAACCTTCATGGAGTACGGGCCATCGCCCGCACGAGGAAGCTCGCCATCTGTGCTCGGGTCACCGGGTCGTCGGGGCAGTAGAGGGTCGGGGTGCAGCCTGTTGTGATGCCGGCGGCAGCGAGGGCGGCTATGTCGTCTCCGTGTACTGAGCCCGCGGTGTCGGTGAAGCCGGAGCCCTCCGCTGGGGGCAGTGCGAGAGTTCTGACCAAGAAGCTCGCCATCTGTGCTCGGGTCACCGGGTCGTCGGGGCAGTAGAGGGTCGGGGTGCAGCCCGTGGTGATGTTGGCAGCTGCCAAGGCGGCGATGTCGTCTGTGTGGACGGAGCCCGTCGTGTCGGTGAATGGCTGATCTTCCGACGGAGGCAGATCGAAGGTTCGGACGAGGAAGCTCGCCATCTGCGCTCTGGTGACGACGTCGTCGGGGCAGAAGAGCGAGCTCTCTGGCGGATTGCATCCAGACGTGATCCCCAATGCCGCCAGTTGGGCGATGTCGGTCTCGTGTACCGATGCGTCATCGTCGATGAATCGGCCGGAGTCATCGGTGAGGAAACGTGCGACGATCGCGTTGGGGAGGTCCGGCACGCGACCGTTTCCAAGGGTTTCGGTTCCAGTCACGATCAGCGCTCCCGAGCGGGGATCGCTGTCCACGCCGTCGACCACCATGAGGTCGTCCCACTCGAGCGGGTCCACGAACAGAGTCGCTCCGAACCCGAGCCGGTCGAAGGTCACGATCTCGAGGAGTCCGAAGAGGGAACCCGTGGAGAACGTGGACACCAGGGCAAACCCGTCGGACCGCAGCGGTACGCTGTAGCCCACGTCTCGGCCCGAATCCGGGAGCTGGGGTGAGGCGGCGAAACCTGCGACGACATCGCCATTGGCATCCAGCCGGTGCAGGTCGAGCTGGGTGACCACCGTGGCCGACGAATATGCGATCGAGCCGAACACCGCCGAGCCGTCTGCGTCGGGGAGCGGCTCCGTGGGGATGGTGTCCGCCACAGGTGTCGGCACCGCGGACCGCTCGACCATTCCATCGTCGGTGATGTCGACCACTGCCAGGCGCTCGCCGCCCTCCTCGATGGCGATGATCGCGCGGATGGACCCGTCCGGCAGCGTCCACCATGCGACTGCGTAGAACACGAGGCCGGGGAGCGGTGCCACCTCGGTGAGCACGCCGTCGACGAAGCGATCGGTAGCGACGGCGCCGGTTTCGTCGAGGGCGACGATGGCGAGCCCGTCGTTGTCCGAGTCGGTGCCATTGGCTGCCACGAGGATCGTGTCGCCGTCGAACATGATCGTGGGTGAGCCGTGCAGCTCCGGGAAGGGGAACTCGGTGACGAAGCCGCCGTCCCCGAACGTCTCGTCGAGCCTTCCGTCGGGCCTGAGTCGTGCGAGCACCGGGGGAGCGGAGAAGTCGGGCCCGGAACCTCCGATGACGATGCGGCCCCGGGAGTCCTCGACGACTGCTTCGACGACGACCATCGCGTCCGAGAGCCGACTGTCGGTGACTTCGGTGATCACAGTTCCATCGGATCCCAGCTGCACGAGCCACGGCAGGCTGATGGTCTCCGACTCGTTGTAGGTGCTGCCGCCGACCCATGTGTCCCCGGCCCGATCGATGGTGGCCGCCCACACGGTGAAGCCCATCGTGTCGGAGTCGAAGACCACCACCCCGTCGACGCCGAATCCGGAGTCCGGTCCGGCGGCACTTGCCGCTCTGCCGGGAACCACGATCATGGCGAGAGCGCTCGCCAATGCCACTGCCTTCGAAGCCAGCTCCCTCATGCCTCCGATCCTACGCCGTCGGCCAGGACGTTGGGCGGGTGGTCACTCGGCGATTCCGGGCGGTTCGGCATGTCGAGAAATCGCGCTGTCGACCGGTGGGTGACCTGGTGCTAAGTTCTTCGTCAGAGGGAATCACACCCGTGTAACTCCGAGGCAATGGCCAGCTCCGACTCGTTCGCCCATCTCCATCTCCACACCGAGTTCTCGATGCTCGACGGCGCCGCCCGTGTCCAGGACGTGGTTGCCGCGGCCGCCGCCGACGGGCAACCGGCGGTGGCGATCACCGATCACGGTGTCATGTATGGCGTCGTCGACTTCTATCGCGCAGCGGAGAAGGCGGGCGTCAAACCGATCATCGGGATCGAGGCCTACACGACCCCTGGATCGCGGCTCGAACGTCCGGCGCGCAGCCAGAACGTCCGCCACCACATGCTGCTGTATGCAGAAAATCAGGTCGGGTATCGCAACCTCATGCAGCTCTCCTCCCGAGCGTATCTGGAGGGGTACTACTACAAGCCACGGATGGATCGCGAGATCCTGGCCGAACATGCGGAAGGTCTGATCGCCACGTCCGGGTGTCTCGGTGGCGAGGTCGCACAGCTGCTGGCCCCCGATGCCTCCCGTGAGGAGGGAAACCAGGGTGCCGTGCGTGACTTCGACGCCGCCCTGCGGGTGGCCGGCGAATACCAGGACATGTTCGGCAAGGACAACTACTTCATCGAGATCCAGGATCACGGGATCGAGGCGCAGCGCCGAATCATGCCCGACCTCCTCGAAATCGCCCGCCGCCTCGATGCCCCCCTTCTGGCCACCAACGATGCGCACTACACACGCAAGGAGGAGGCCGAGCCTCATGACGTGCTGCTCTGCATCCAGACGGGCGCCACGATCGACGAGCCGAATCGTTTCAAGTTCGACGGCAAGGACTTCTACCTCAAGTCGGCTTCCGAGATGCGGCGCCTGTTCCCCGAAGTCGACTATCCGGGAGCCTGCGACAACAGCCTCCTGATCGCCGAGCGATGCCATGTGGAATTCGAGTTCGGCAACATCCTTCTGCCCGCCTTCCCCGTTCCGCCGGGTGAAACCGAGTCGACCTATCTCGAGCGGCTCGTCTACGAGGGAGCTCGTAAGCGATACGGCGATCCGCTTCCCGAAGAAGTACGCGAGCGAGTCGAATTCGAGCTGAAGGTCATCGGGGAGATGGGATTCCCCGCCTACTTCCTCATCGTCTGGGATCTGATCCGATACGCCCGGGAGCAGGGCATCAGAACCGGTCCTGGCCGTGGATCGGCGGCGGGGTCGATCATCGCCTATTGCCTGCGAATCACCGACCTAGATCCTCTGCGGTACGGCATGTTGTTCGAGCGGTTCCTCAACCCCGGCCGTAAGCAGATGCCTGACATCGACATGGATTTCGACGAGCGGTACCGGGCAGACGTGATCCGCTATGCCGCAGAGAAGTACGGGTCGGATCACGTCGCCCAGATCATCACTTTCTCGACGATCAAAGGAAAGCAGGCGATCAGGGACGCAGCCAGGGTGTTCGGATACCCGTATTCGCTCGGCGATCGCGTGGCCAAGTTGATGCCCGCCGCCATCCTCGGCAAAGAGCCCAACCTCACCCAATGCCTCGAGTCGCCCCCTACCGACAGTGACTCGAACCTCAAGGACTGGTACGCCAACGCCGCCGGTTTGCGAGAGGCCTATCAAGGCGACCCCGAGGTTCGCCGTGTCGTGGACGCGGCCAAAGGCCTCGAAGGTCTGAGACGCCAGGACTCCATCCACGCGGCGGCAGTGGTGATTGCGCCGAAGCCGGTTTCCGAGGTCATTCCCATCCAGCAGAAGGGCGACGGCGCCGAGGTCGTCACCCAGTACGAAATGGGGGCGGTCGAGGCGCTCGGGCTCCTCAAGATGGACTTCCTGGGGCTTCGGAACCTCTCGACCATCGAACGCACGCTCGAGCTCATCGAGCTCGGACACGGCGTGCGAGTCGACATCGACGACGTTCCGCTCGACGACCCGAAGACCTTCGAACTGCTCCAGGCAGCAGAAACGATCGGTGTGTTCCAGCTCGAAGGCACGGCCATGCGGGCGTTGATCCGCCAGCTCCGCCCCGACAACTTCGAGCACATCATCGCCGTCAATGCCCTGTACCGGCCGGGTCCGATGGGTATGAACATGCACACCGAGTATGCCGAGCGCAAGAACAGGCGCCGGCCGGTGAGCTACCCCCACCCGGCCACCCAACCGTTCCTCGAGTCGACCTTCGGGATCATCACCTACCAGGAGCAGGTGATGCAGCTCGCCCGCGACATGGCGGGTTACTCGATGGCGGAAGCGGACGACCTCCGCAAGGCGATGGGCAAGAAGATCAAGTCGGTGATGAACGCCCAGAAGGAGAAGTTCGTCGCCGGATGCGTGGCCCAGGGCCACCCCGAGAAACTCGGCAGGGAGCTGTGGGACGCCGTCGAGCCGTTCGCCGGATACGGCTTCAACCTCAGTCACTCGGCCTGCTACGCATATGTGGCCTTCCAGACCGCATATCTCAAGGCCCACTACCCGGCGGAATACATGGCGGCGTTGCTCACGTCCACCAAGAAGGACAAGGACCGCACCGCTCTCTACCTCTCGGAGTGCCGTTCGATCGGAGTCGAGGTCCAAGTTCCAGACGTCAACGAGTCGCTCGTGGACTTCAACGTTGCAGACGGAAAGATCCGGTTTGGGATGTCGGCGGTCCGCAACGTCGGCGAGGCCGTGGTCGAGAAGATCATCGAGGCCCGCACCGACACCGGACGTTTCGCCGACTTCCCGGACTTCTGCGAGCGTGTCGACCTCGATGTCCTCAACAAGCGCACCATCGAGTCCCTGATCAAGGCCGGGGCGTTCGACTCGCTCGGCTACAGCCGCAAAGGTCTGCTGCAGAAGTACGAGGAGATCGTCGACGCCATCGTCGAGCGACGTCGCAACGAGGAGGCCGGTCAGTTCTCGCTGTTCGGCGGAGATGTGTCAGAGGCCGCTGTCGGCTCATACGAGGTGGCCGAGGACGAGTGGCCACAGCGAATCAAGCTCGGGTTCGAGAAGGAGATGCTCGGCCTCTTCATCTCCGACCACCCGCTCCTCACGATGCAGACGTCGATGCGGGCGGCGGGGGCAACCCCGGTGCTGTCGCTGTGGGACATGTCCGACGGGTCCAACGTGGCCGTCGGCGGCATGATCACGGGGATCAGCCGACGCTATACGAAGAAGGGCGACCCGATGCTGTTCTTCCGGCTCGAGGACCTGGAGAGTGGCGTCGAAGTCGCCTGCTTCCCCAAGACCGTCGCCGAATACGCCCCGATGGTGCAGGAGGATGCGATCGTCATCATCTCCGGCCGGCTCGATCATCGCGGAGAAGACATCAAGCTGATGGCCCGGGAAATCCGTGAGCTCCAGGTGAAGGACGATGGTGCCCTCCGGCTCGAGATCCCGGCCACGAAACTGTCGCCCGATCTCGTGGGCCGGCTGAAGGAAGTGCTTTCGCATCACCCCGGCACCTCACCGGTGATGCTGCACATGACCAACGGCCAGAACCACAAGGTGTTGAGGCTCTCCGACGAGTTCCGGGTCGAGCTCCGTTCCGCCTTGTATGCCGAGCTGAGAGAACTCTTGGGCCCTCGCGCCGTCGCCAGTTGACCGCGGCCGATGCACGTGCAGCGCCCGCTCACGCCGGCAGGCCCCCGGCGCACGATCGCGATCGTGACCGGCAATCCAAGGCCTTCACGACCTCACCGGCCGCGAGAGCCACCCCAGTTGCCTTTCCCGTCACACCCTCGAGGTATCATCGAACACATGTTCGACCTTGTGGGAGGGTTCGGACCATTCCGGCGGGCGTGATCGCATAGAGCCTCAGGGTCTGGTTCGCCAGCCACCCTGGAGGTCGAATGTCCGTACTCAGATCAGCCCTCGATCAGCTGAAATCACAGGATCTCTCCGTCTTGTCGGCAGAGGAACTCGAAGACGACATCGCCGAGCTGGCCCGGACCGCCGATGTCGTCCAGGCCCTGTTATTGGCCCGCACCGCCGAGATCGACCGTCGCCAGAGCTACGTCCGCGATGGGCACACGTCAACCACGGCTTTCTTGAAGCGTGCATGCGACATGGCCGGGTCCACGGCTCGAGAAAAGGTGTTTGTTGCTCGGGCCCTCGAAGCCATGCCGGTGGTGGCCGAGCGTTTCGCAGCCGGCGACCTGTCGTACTCCAAGGTGCGAATGCTGGCCAGGGCGGGTCAGGCCCACCCGGTCGAGTTCGCCGGCGATGAAGAGGTCCTGACCGATGTCGCCACCGGGCTGAGCGTGTCCGCCTATCGCAAGGTGATCGATCACTGGCGACAGGCACTCGACGGTCCAGGGGGCGCTTTCGATGCTCGGCAGGCTTCGTACCTTCATGTCTCGCAGACCTTCGAGGGGACGGTTCGAGTCGACGGGCTCCTGGACCCCGAATGGGGCGAAACCGTGCTGAGTGCCCTCGACGGCTTGTTGAGGCCGAGTGCTGCACGTGCAGCGGGGTGCGAGGATCGGCCGCCACGATGGAGACGAGCGCAGGCTCTGGTCGAGGTCTGTCGCCGATTTCTCGACGTCGGTGTGGTCGACGTGGGCGGGGAGCGACCTCACATCAACGTCCTCATCGATCTCGAGACCCTGGAAGGCCGCGCCGGGCGCACGTGCGAGGTCGATCACGTGGGTGCGATCGCACCCGAATCCGCCCGTCGCCTCGCCTGCGACGCCGGCGTTGCCCGCATCATCGTCGATGGACCATCGCAGCCGCTCGATGTCGGCCAGCGAATGCGGACCGCTCCGGCCGGGCAGCGCCGAGCGATCATCGCTCGTGATCGGACCTGTCGGTTCCCCTCCTGCGACCGCCCCTCGCACTGGTGTGACGTGCATCACATCGTCCATTGGGCGGCCGGCGGCGAGACGAGCTCCAGCAACCAGCTGCTGCTGTGCCGTCATCATCACACCCTCGTGCACGAAGGAGGGTTCTCGGTGCATGGTCCGGCCGCCGCGGCGGTGTTCAGGCGACCGGACGGGAGGCGGCTCGAATGACCGGGCGATCACACGAGCGTCAACATGCCTTCGCAGGTGCGGACGATGACGGCGGCGGCCTCCGCCAGCTCGCGCGTCGAGAGGGGGCTTTCCGCCCGCCGTCGGAAGTGATCGATCGATCGGAACACGGCATCGCGGATCTCGTCAGGCCCCACATCGGGCGCCAGTCCGAATCGTCGGTGGGGCGCGGTCCCATGACAGCCGAGAATTCGATCGACGAGTTCGCGGTCTTGGTCGCCGAAGTCGACGAGACCGCTGCGGTGGGCGATCAGAACCCGGATCTCGGCGAACTGGTGGGCAGAGGCCAGGATCTGCTCGGCGTGCCGTTTGAGATCGGGTATCGCATCGGGATCCATCTCCGCCAGGATCGCCAGGATGCCCGCCATCGCCGACCGGGCCTTCAGGACGTCACGCCGAGCGCTGAACTGGGCCGCCAGGTCGTCGAGGACATCGGCGATGCCGCTCCGCTTGATCAGCGAGTCCGACAGCTTGCCGGCATTCGGGGTGGCTCCCATCCGGATCGAGTTGATAGCCGAGCGCACCCCGAACAGCCCCAAACGCTGAAGCAGATGGCTGCGGGCCAACTCGGGCACGGCCACCCCGGCTCCGGGATCGATGAAGCGATCGGCTGACAAGAGCAATCCGTCCATGTCGGCGCGGGGCACCTCCGCCAGCTGGGCGAGTGCGGTGTATTCCTCCTGTGTCAGCGTGGCGCCGGTTGCCGCCAGCAGGGCATCGACGGCGATGACCGTCTGGCACAAACGCCGAAGCTTCGGATCGTGTCGGTACCGCTCGGCGATTCGACGGGCCGATCTCATGGCATCGGGCCGTCCCACTCCGATCTCATCTGCGCGAGACAGGATGCCGATCGCATTGATGGGGGTCGCCGTCGTGCTGTCGTCGCGGAACGCCTCGAGGAAGTCCATGTCCGAGGTGTGCAGGTGGCGCATCAAATAAAGGACCGCATCGGCTCGACCCGCCCCGTCGTCGCCCTCCTCCAGCAGTCGCATGGTTCGCGCCGAAACTTCCTCGGAGGCCGACTGGATGCCTGGGGTGTCGATTAGCGTCATGTCCTCCAGCCGCCGGTTGGGCCATTCGACGACGATGCGGTCGATCGTGTCGGGATGAAGACCGCCAAGGTCGACGTCGACGAACCCGGAATCACGGGTGAATCGTGCTTGGCGAGTCGTCCCGTCGCGAAGCTTGAGATGCACGCGATAGGTGGGTCCGTGCCGGTACCAGGTGACGATCTTGGTGCACTCTCCTGCGTCGGTCGGCGCCAGCTCCTCGCCCAGCAATGCGTTGAGAAGCGTGGATTTGCCTGCTTTCACCCTCCCGGCGATGGCCACACGCAGCGGCTCGTGAATTCGGCCTCGGATGGTTTCGAGCGCCGCGGTCGCGGACGGGTCTGCAACTGCGACCGTCTCATCCAACAGGCTCTCGATGGCGTCGAGGAGAACACTCATGATGCTGCCCCGATCAGCGTGCCCGCCTGTTGACGCAGATTGGCGATTCGTACCCGTTCCGCCTGTACGTCTCGGAGGCGTTTGTCCCGTTCGGCTTGGCCGGCCTGCGTCGCGCTCTTCGCGGCTGCGAGAGATGCGGCCACCGACCGGTTCAACTCCTCGGCGCATTGGCTGTAGTGATCCCGAAGCGCACGCTGCAGGCGGCGGAGTTCGTCGCGTATCTCCTTGTTCAGCTCGAAGCTGGCGTCGTCGACGAACTGGCGCACTGTGGCCTTGGCCTGCTGGCGCCGCATCGTCAGTTGGCGCTGTTTCTCGTCGCGCACTGCTCGTCCACCCATCAGGATTCCGATGACTGCCGTGGCCGGGTTGAGCATCGTGAGGCCGGCGATCTGGCCCAGCATCCCGAACATGAGAAATCCGCCGTACGTTCCACGCATGGCGGTGATGCCCGAGCCCAGAACTCCTGAGGTGTTCTCGTCGATCCGGCTCCGGACCTCGATTTCCGCTGCTCGCTCCGCGGCACCTGTCGTGTCGAGGTCGAGGCCGAGGGTCAGGCGGTCGTCTTCGAAGTGGTCGGCGACCGCCGATGACAGCTCGTCGGCGCGTGCCGACAGCTCCAGGTAGGTCTCGGCGGTGTCGGCCGCCACGCGCTGCTTCAGCCATCCTTCGAAGCGATCCCACACGTCGAGGGGCTCTTGGGTGTCGAGAGCGGCCTCGGCCTCCTTCACGATGCCTCGCATTCGGGCCCGCAGTCGGTGATCGAAGTCTGCGCTCAGGTCTGCGATTCCGTCGTTGAGCGTCACCTGCCAGCGCGCTGCGTGGGATCTGAGCTCGTCGGCGCGCCGCTTCGCATCTTCGAATCGGTCGGCCATCGCCTGGATCGTCTCCGGATCCGCGAGTGCCTGTTCTTCGGCCGCGAATGTGGCGTCGAGCTGATCGGCGATGTCGACCACGAGCTCGCCGGCGGAGGACCACGACCGTTGCTCGCCGCGGTCCGCAACATGCGTTCTGAGAAAGTCGACGAGCACCGGGTAGCCCGACTCAGTATTCATGAGCTTGTCGTCGGTACGGATGGCATGTCGACGGAGCAGGGCGGACGTGGGAATCGGCTCTGCATCGACGCCGATTCGGGAGAGATGCTCTGTGTCGATGTCCCTGATCCGCTTCCACTCCGGATACAGGTCCACCTTGGTCAGGACGAATGCCACCCGCGGGCAGACATCTCTGGCCATACGGATGAATTCGAGCTCGGGTCGCCCGTACTCCTGGGAAGCGTCGGACACGAAGACCAACGCATCGGCCCGAGGGAGCGCTGCGAGGGTCGAGGCCGTGTGAGCCGAGCCGAGTCCACCCACCCCGGGCGTGTCGATGAGGGTGATCCCAGACTGGAGGAGTTGGCGCGGGACGCCGATCTCCGCCGCATCCACGCCGCTGTCATGACCGCCGATGTCGGTGATGAGGGCAGGGAGCTCGCCGAAGTCGATCGGGCGTTCGGTGACCGCACCGTTGTCGTTTGAGACGATCTTTGCCCAGGGCTCTGGTGAGTACCGGATGAACGTCGGTACCGCTGTCGTGATGTCGTCGTCGACCGGACACACCTCGGCGTTGATCAGGGCGTTGACGAGTGAGCTCTTCCCTTGTTTGAACTCGCCGACGACCATGACCTTGTACGAGGGGTCTGCGAGGTTGGCTCGGACGGGCCGAAGTCGCGTGACCATGTCGGGCCGGCCGTAGGCACCGGCAGCGGAGATGGCAAGATCGACGACGGTGATGGCTGTGGGTTCCATGTTCGCATCCAATCGAGCACGGGCCCGCCGCGATGGCGGGCCCGCTGCTCTTCTCAGGCGTCGACCACGTCCGACATGTCGTCGTGGTGCTCTGGTTCCACGTCGATCTCGTCGACCTTGATCTCGGCCTCGAACTCGCCTTCGGCCGGACCGTCGTCGGCAATGCCGACTCCGGCGAGCTCGCTGTTCTCGATCTCGACGAATTGCTCGTCGAAGTTCTCCTCGAACTCGCCCTCCGAAGCGCTGTAGTCGCCGGTTGTGACGGCAGCGCCCGTGTCGGCGTTGATGTTGTTCTCGGTGATTTCGAGGTCGCCCTCGCCGAACTCGGCAGCTTCGACCGTCGACCCGGCAATGCCCTCTTGGGTGCCATCCCCGAGCTGCTGGTTCGAGTTGACCAGGTCGCCGGTGTTGCCGACGGTGTCGCCTCCGGTACCCACGACGCTGTGTTCCGCGTCGATGAGGTCTCCCCCGCCCGTGTTGGCGTTCTCACCGGCGTTGACGCCGTAGTCGCCCGCCACTTGCGAGTCGTTGGTGGCATCCCCACCCCCTGATGCGACGGCAGAGTCTTCGACGCTCGAGCCGTAGATCGCGGTGGATCCGTCACCGGTGACCGCACCATCCGAGTCGTTGAGGATGGTGTTGTTGTCTCCGACCGCAGACCCCTCGAGGTAGGTGTCGTCTCCCGACACCACGCTGTCTTCGACGTCGCCTGCGATGACCGCACTGTCCTCGATGTCCTCGCCCGCTGCCACAGACTGACCGGTTGCGGTAACCGTGTCGAAGTCCTGGTGGACGTCACCGGCGGCAACGATGTTCTGGTTGACGGAGCTGTCGATGACAGTGTCGTCGTCCGAGAAGTAGTCGTTGTCCTCGGTGTAGGTGTTGTTGGTCACGTTGTTGACATACGTGATCTGGCTGATCGCAGCCTCGAGGTCCGATCCATAGTGGTCGGAGTCGAGGGGTGGCGGCGGTGGCGGTGGCACGTACGCAGGTGCCGATGCCGGCGCCGACGGTGTCGACGAATACCCGCCGGACACCGACGAACCTCCGGCGGCCGATCCGCCCGAGGCGGCGCCAGACGGCGCGTATGCCCCCTGCTCGACGTAGTTCCCGCCCGTGTAAGCCTCCAGCATCGAGGTTTGCTCGTTGGTGAAGACGTCACCTTCTTCGATCATCGTGTTGACCGCGTTGTACACGTCCTCGGCCTTCACGTCTCCATAGCCCGCCTCTTCCATGCGGTACTTGATGTCGTCGTACTCGAGATGCTCGCCTTCCTTGAACAGGCCGATGAGCCACTGGTAGAACGATTCGATGGTCGCCATGTGTGCGACTCCCCTTTCCCCATCGTGCGGAGTTTCTCCGCGCTTGCAATGTGCCCCTTGGTCGGAGCGACCTCTGTTCGGGGAGCTGGCGCCTTCGTCCCCTGAGACCTCCAACGGGTTGTCTCTCCCGCGCCTGGTTCCGACCGAACCGCCTCGTCGGGTGGGTCGCCTCTCGACCCGGTGTTTGACCGGCGGTCACGGAAAGGGAGTATCCAGACGACGTCCGGATACTCGGTTTGTTGGGTTTTTCGAACGAGAACCATCACAACGAGGAGGCGGGGCGGTGTCCTATCACTTGGGAATCGATCTCGGCACCACCTACACGGGTGCGGCGAGATTCAGCGAAGGCAGAGGCGAAATCATCACATTGGGGGACCGGTCGGCGGTGGTGCCATCGGTGCTCTTCATGCGAGAAGACGGAGACGTGTTGGCAGGAGACCCCGCCGTTCGGCGCGGCGTCAGCGATCCCACCAGGGTCGTGCGAGAGTTCAAAAGGCGGATGGGCGACCCGACCCCGATCATGGTGGGGCACTCGCCGTACTCTGCCGACCGTCTCATGGCGGAACTGCTCGACACGGTGTTGGGCGTCGTTTCGCAACGCGAAGGAGGGCCGCCCGAGGGGATCGGGATCACCCACCCCGCGAATTGGGGTCCGTACAAACAGGACATCCTGCGCCAGGCGATTCGCCTCGCCAACGTCGGCGACGCCGTGATCCTGAGCGAGCCCGAGGCCGCTGCGATCCACTACGCCTGGACCGAACGGCTCGAGGCCGGTGAGATCGTCGCGGTCTACGACCTCGGCGGCGGCACATTTGACGCAGCCGTTCTGAGGAAGACCGCCGGCGACCAGCGCTTCGAGATTCTCGGGGACGCCGAAGGCATCGAACGACTCGGCGGGATCGACTTCGACGAGGCCGTGTACCAGTACGTGGTCAGGTTCCTCGGGTCCGCCTTTCACAATCTCGACATCGAGGATCCGGCTGTGGTTCAGGGCGTGGCGCGCCTCCGGCAGGAGTGCGTGGCCGCCAAGGAGGCTCTCTCCTCGGACACCGACGTGAGCATCCCGGTGTTTCTTCCGACCATCCAGACCGAGGTGCGTCTCACTCGCCCCGAGCTCGAGTCGATGATCCGACCGGCCCTCGGGGAGACCATCGACGCGCTGCGCCGTGCGCTTCGCGGCGCATCTGTGGAAGCAGACGATCTCTCGGCTGTCCTGCTGGTGGGTGGCTCGTCTCGAATCCCGCTGGTGTCGCAGCTGGTGACCGCCGAGCTCGGGCGACCCACGGCGCTCGACGTCCATCCAAAGCACACGGTGGCGGTGGGGGCAGCGATAGCGGCCTTCAACGCGGACAATGCCGGGAGCGTCACGCCGATCGCACCGACCCCTGAGCCCGTGACCGGTTCCGATTCCGAGCCGAAGGTCTCGCTGCTCGCGGCCACCGGATCCGACGGTCCGGCAGCCCAGCTGGGGGAGGACACGCGACCCTTGGCGCTGGTGACCGAACGACCTTCGAGCGGTCGCACACCGACGCCCCTGGAAGACCGTGGACAACCCACCGAGGTATCCGAAGCGGCGTCCCCGCCCGAGTACCAGATCCCGACCGCAGATCGGCCCGAGGCCGCCGATCTCGCCCCCGGATTTCCCCCAGGTGGGAGTACAAACCCTCCACCGTTGAGCGGAGGCAGGTCTGGTCGCGGCAGGGCGATCGTTGCCGCCATGCTCGCTCTGGCGATCGTGGTGGTAGCCGTCATGGTCCTCACGAATGGGAACGACCCGGGTGACCTCCAGGCGAGCCCCACGACCGTGTTGGCGGACGGATCGACCACGCTCACGACCGGCGCCACGACCACCACCACGACACAGCCATCGACCACCACCACCATCGACCCGATCGAGGTTCGGGACGCGCAGTGGTTGCAGGTCGTCGACAGCACGGGAGACGACGGGTTTGTCGTCCGGGCCGACGCCGGCACCGACCAGGCGGTCGTAGGAGCTCTACCTGCGCTCACGACCTTCACGACCACGGGGAAGGTCCAGACCATCGATGGGTACGAGTGGTACGAGCTCGAAGAACCGATTGCGGGCGGGTGGGTCGAGGCCGCGCTCACCCAAGAGGTGGAGGCCGGGGAGCGGGTGACGATCACAGACATCGCCGTAGAGGACAGCCGCTACGTGGTGGGATACGAGACCAACTACGAGCCGCTGATCGGATCGGGTGACGCCGTCCACATACACTTCTTCTGGAACGTCTACGACGTCCACGAGGCGGGAGCCGGTCCAGATCGACAGACTTGGATCCTATACGACACCCCTGCGCCGTTCCAGGAGTACGCGGTGTCCGATCGGCCTGAAGGAGCCACCCAGATGTGCGCCACGCCGGCGACCTCCGCTCACGAGGTGCTCAATGAGAGGAGCTTCCACTGCATGGATCTGCCGGATGTCGAGACGGCCTCGGGGCCTGCGACGCTCACGGTGGCATTCGATGCGGCTCGTCTGGGCCCATGCATCATCGGAGGACCCCATGAGCTCTAGCGGTGTTCAGCCGGGATCGTGAAGCTGCTCGACTAGCTCGATCCGGTTTCCGAAGGGATCGTCGACGTACAGTCGGTGAAAGCCGGGAAGCGGTTCGTCGGGTGCGGTTGGGAACCCGGCGGCCCCCAGGACTTCGGACAGTGCCTCGAGATCGTGCACGAGAAGAGCGGGATGTGCCTTGCGCGCCGGTCGGAAGTCGGTCTCGACGCCGAGGTGGATACGGACCGACCCCCTTTCGAACCAGCACCCGCCACGTATCGCCAGCTGGGGCGGTTTGTCGCGTTCGGGTAGACCCAACAGGTCCCGGTAGAAGTGCCGGGCGTCGTTTTCGCCACCAGCAGGCATGGCGATTTGGACGTGGTGGATCGACTCGATCATCGGTGACGAATGCTACGACCCATGGATCGGTGTCACTCGGCCCGTCCTCGCCTGGCCATCCGCCGCGTCCACGCCTCGGCCCCGACGACGGTGACCAGCAGGGCCAGCGCGACGATTGCGATCACCGATGGCGGGGGCACCACGAGGCCGAGCAGTGCTCGGAGTGCCGGTACTGCAAGCGTGGCGATCTGCAGTCCGATGCTTGCGGCCACGATCACGTTGAGCACCTGGTTCGGAGATGGATGATCGAGCAGCCGACGAGCCGGGTAGACGAATGCGAGTTGCGCGAGTGACTCGTACATGAACACTGCGGTCTGCGCGGTGGTCCCGGACTCGGTGATCAGTGGCACGATCAGGAAGACCGTCAGGCCCATCACTGCTTTGAGTATCCCCGTGGTCAAGACGAATCGAATGCCGGCCGGTGTCAAGAGTGGCGAGTTGGGGGGCCGGGGAGACCGGCTCATGACGCCGGGGTTGCGGTCGAGTCCAAGCGCGAGGGCGGGCGGCCCGTCGGCGATGATGTTGATCCACAGAAGCTGCACGGCCAGCAGCGGCACGAGCAAGGCACCGGTGTCGTCCCTGAGATCGAGTACTGCAGCCGCCAGAACCCCGATCGCGATGAGGAGAACCAGCGCCACATTGGTTGAGAAGAGGAACCGGATGAACTTGAGGATGTTGGCGTAGATGCTTCGACCCTCTTCGACAGCGGCGGCAATCGTCGCGAAGTTGTCGTCGAGAAGCACGAGATCTGCGACCTCGCGACTCACATCGCTGCCTCTCTGTCCCATCGCCACCCCGACGTCCGCCCGCTTCAGCGCCGGGGCGTCGTTCACACCGTCGCCGGTCATGGCCACGATGTCGCCGCGAGCCTTCAGCGCCTCCACCAGCGCGAGCTTGTGCTCGGGCCCGACACGAGCGAATACGCTGGTATGGGCCACGGCGTCGGAGATCTCTTGCGTGGTCATTCGGTCGAGTTGCTCGCCGGTGACCACGTGCATCGAGTCGATCCCGATGACTCTGGCGATCGCCTGGGCAGTGGTGGGATGATCCCCGGAGATCATGATCACGCGGACTCCGGCCGCCTGGGTGGCCGCAATGGCGGCCGGCACCTCGGCGCGCGGCGGATCCCAGAGCGCCACCGACCCCAGCCAGGTGAGGGCGTCATCGGTCTCTCCTGACGCCCAGGCCAACCCCAGCATGCGGTGTCCTTCGCCTGCCAGTTCCTCGATCCGCGTGCGACACGCGATCCGCTCGGATTCGGCGAGTGCACACCGGGACAGCACCACCTCGGGCGCCCCTTTGACATAGGAGGACACGCTCGAGCCATCGTCAACCGTGACCCGGATGAACTTCCACTCGGAGTCGAACGGACGTTCCGAGACTCGTTTGTGGGCCAGGCGTGCAGTGGACGGGTCTACTCCATGCTGCGCCGCATAGTCGTACAGCCCAAGCTCGAGCGGGTCACCCGATCTGCCGTCTGGTTCGGCTTCCGATGCCAAGACCATGGCCAGCAAGGCGCGACGTGCGTCGGGCGATGCGACGTCGCGCACGGTCATCATGTTCTCGGTCAGCGTGCCGGTCTTGTCGGTGGCGATGACCGTGACGCTCCCGAGTGCTTCGACAGCCGACAGCCTTCGAACGACGGCGTTTCTCGCCGCCATGCGCTCCGTTCCGAGCGCAAGGGTGAGCGTCAGCACGGCCGGCAGGCCCTCGGGAACCGCGGCGACGGCCACGGCCACGGCAAAGAGCAGAGCTTCGTCGAAACGATCGATTCCTTCGATCCCAACTCCGGCCACCATCAGAACTACGGCAAGCGCGGCCACCCAGCGGGCGATTCCGTGCCCGAAGTGGGTCAGGCGCCGTTCAAGGGGAGTCGGTTCGGTATCGACGCCGGACAGCATTCCCGCGATGCGGCCCATGGCAGACCGTGAACCCGTGCGGGAGACGGTCATCCAGGCCATGCCTCGCACGGCGAGCGTTCCTGAGAGGATCTCGTCGTCGACGGCCCGATCCACGGGGACCGATTCCCCGGTGAGCATGGACTCGTCCACCATCAGTCCCTGCTCTCCGACCAGCGTGCCATCCGCAGGGATTCGATCACCGGCCTCGACCCGGACCAGATCGTTCGGCACCAGCTCCGACGCGGGGATCCGCCGCAGATCGCCATCCCGCTTCACCCAGACCTGCGGCGCCGCCATTTGGCGGAGCCGGGCAAGGGCATCCTCCGCTCGGTACTCCTGCCAGACGCCCATCGTCGTGTTGAAGCCGAGGATCAGGAGGATGGCGATCGACTCGAACGGCCATCCATGTGAACCCTCGATCGCCCAGATCGCGGCGTCGAACGCCAAGGCGAAGATCAGGATGTAGATGATCGGACTCCGGAGCTGTTTTGCGACCCGCACCCACCAGCGAGTCGGTGGAGCCTCGGGCAACACGTTCATCCCATGCTGGGTGCGCAGGGCGCTCACCTCATGGCTGGTGATGCCTTCGAGAATGCGGCCCGTGTCGCCCGTGGTGGCGTTCAAGATCCGACCACCGGCGGGGCAGACTCGATCGCCGTGTCGGCCGTCCATCCGTCGGGGACCTTGACGGGCGAGACGAAGCCAGTCGGCTTCACCGCCACAACCGAGCAGCGGACAGCACGGAGCACGGTTTCGGCGGTGTTCCCCATGATGAGACCGCTGAGCCCGGTCCGGGCCACTGTTCCCATCACCACCACGTCGCCACCGAGGTCGTCGACCAGCCGTGGCAGCGCTTTGCCCGGATCGCCACGCACGAGATGGACCTTCGCTACCCCTTCGAGGTCGTGTCGTGCGAGGAGATCGTCGACGGCCTCGCGATGGATGGTCTCCATCGACCCGACCATCATGTCGACCACCCGTCCGGGCATCTTGACGTACGGCGACGACCGGAGTGTGGATTCGCCTTCGAGTGTCCAGGCGTGGCCGACATGGAGCTCGCTCTTGCGGCGGCGGGCCAACGACGCTGCGAGTTCGAGGACGAGGTCGTTGAGCTGGTCACGAACGGAATCTTCCGGATCTGGATCGACCAGAGCGACCACGCACCTGCGCCCGTCTGGCAACGGCCGGATCATCCACACGGGTGTAGGGCACTTGCGGACGAGATGCATGAGTCCTCCATCGAGGCCAGGCAGATCTCCGCGTGCCACTGACCGACCGCCTACGACAACGAGGTCGTGGCCATCGGCAATGACATGGCGAATGGCTTCGATGAACGGCTCTCCCGCCTTCACGATGAGCGGCGTGCCCTCTGGGGTGCGGGTGTTGTCCATGAGTTGCCGGAGCGTTTCCCTCCGGTCGTCGAGGAGTGCCGTCTGCACGTCGATGACCCGACCCTCCACCTGCACCATGCGACGGAACCTGGAAACTGGTGGGATGACGTCGAGGACGGTCAGTCGAGCGCCGCTCTCCGCCGCCAGCTTGACGGCCTCTCGGAGCGGACGGGCGTCCAGGTGACCCGGGGATGCGGCAACCAGAATGCTCTTGAACCGGTCCACGACCACCTCGATTCGTCGGGCGGACCACCGGCGTCCGCGTATCGAACAAAGGTCTCTCCCGCCCCCCGTGGGGGCCGCATGCCGGGCCCGTGAGCCGTGATGTCGGCGCTGCTGTTGGTGGGGATACTCCCCCTTGCTACGTCAGATGTAACACGACATATGTGTCGTAACAAGGGTCTTATGGCTCGCTCGGATCTGCCCATCGGCGAACCGTGCGAGCGATATCATGAGATCTCTGACGTACTTGTCTCGAGGATCGCGCTTTGACGGACGCACAGCAGAAGCCGTGGACCTTCATCACCAGTCATGCTCGGGTCCTGGCGGTCATCGCACAGAATCCCGATATCAGGACTCGTGACATCGCCCGCCTCACGGGCATCACCGAGCGGTCGAGCCAGCGCATCGTCGCAGATCTCGAAGACGCCGGGTATCTGTCTCATCATCGCATCGGGAGACGCAACCACTATCATGTGGTGCTGGACCTGCACCTCCGCCACCCGCTCGAGCGCGATGTGGAGGTCGGCGCCTTGATCGCAGCGCTCACGAAGAACGAGTGAATCTCAAAGAGCCTCGAGCAGATGGCGGGTTGCCATCAGGTCGAGGTGGGCTCCTCCACCCGATTTGTAGAGCGTGATCTCCTCAGGCCCGGTTCGCCCGGGATGCTCCGCTCGGCAGAGGCCGAAGAGGTCGGCGACCACGTCTGAGCGGCCGAGGACGCCGGAGGCGATGGGGGCGCTGATGTCCCCGCAGTGATCGATGGTGAACATCGCAGCATCCACGAACACCGTGGCGCGGGTGATGGCGGCGTCGTCGGCCTCCCGCATCTCGGGTGTGAACCCGCCCACCAGATCCACATGGCACCCTGGCCGGAGGAGGTCGCCCCCTATGAGAGGCCGGCTCGACGAGGTGGCTGCCGAGATCACGTCGGCGACGCCGAGTGCTGCATCCAGGTCGTCGACCACCTGTACCGGCGCTCGGATCAGAGGATGACCGATCATCGCCTCCGCACGCGACCGGGTGCGATTCCACACGAGCACCCGCTCGATCGAAGGGCGGACCGCCAGGTGCGCCATCACGAGGTACGGCGCCAAACCCCCTGCACCCACCATCAGCAGGATCTCTGGCTCGGACGGAGCCAGGATGTCTGCCGCCAGACCGGAGGACGCCGCCGTCTTCCAGTACGTGAGCTCGGTGCCGTCGATCACCGCCCGTGGTGTCCCGTCGGTCCCGTCGAACGCGGTGACCACCGCTTGCACACTCGGGGCCGGAATGGCCGCTCCCGGGTTCTCCGGGAAGATCGTGACGAGCTTCACGGCGATCATGGATCGCGACTCCCATGCGTTCCAAGCCAGAAAGCTGTTGGGGGTGCCGGGCTCTTGGATGAACACCCGTTCCATCTGGGGTAGCTCTCGCCGATGCCCTTCTCTGAGCGCAGCGATCAGCTCCAGCATGTCCAGGCCATTTCGAATCTGTTCGGCATCGATGAGTCGCACGATCCCATCAAACCATGGGGCGGCAGCCGGGGTGACGCCCGGACACGGGACAGGCACCGGTCGTCCGCTGTCGGAGCCCGCCCTCGTGGAGGTCTCGCCGTGGCGAATGGCGAATGTGGGCGACGCCGACATGTCGCGTGAGGGCACGGCCTGTGGTCTACCCTGTCGTACACATGTTCGTTCTCGGGATCGATCCTGGACTCACGCGAACCGGCTACGGGTTGGTGCGTCGCGCTCACCCACCGCAGCCGATCGCGGTGGGTGTGATTCGCACCGCCACCACCATGACCACCGCTGAGCGTCTGGCAGAGCTGCATGCCGACCTCACCGCACTGATCGCCGACCACCACCCGGAGGTTATGGCGATCGAGCGCGTGTTCACGAATCGAAACCTCCAGACCGCGGTCTCGGTGAGTCGTGCATCGGGAATGGCGCTCCTGGCCGCAGCACAAGCTGGAATCCCGGTCGTCGAGTACACGCCGACCGCAGTCAAACTCGCGGTCACCGGTGACGGCGGCGCCGACAAGCGCATGGTCGGCGACATGGTGAAACGCCGGCTCAAGTTGGCTGCCGCACCACGTCCGGCGGACGCCGCCGATGCCTTGGCGGTGGCGCTGTGTCATCTCCAGTCGATGCGGCTCGTCACAGGCCGGGCACCCCGATGATCGGGCGGCTCTCGGGATCGGTTGTTGGCTTTCGGTCCGATCGAATGATCCTCGACGTGAACGGTGTTGGCTACGAGGTCGCCATGACGGCGAAGGCGATCGCCTCGCTTCCGCCGGTTGGCGAACACACGGTGGTGTTCACTCACCTGCAGGTGCGCGAAGACGACATGAGTCTCTACGGCTTTGCGGCGGAATCCGACCGCGATCTCTTCAGGGTGCTGCTGAGCGTCTCGGGGATCGGACCGAAGGTGGCGCTGGCGATACTCGGCGTGTTCTCGTCCGATGCGCTTCGAAAGACGGTGGCGTCCGAGGACGTCAAGAGCCTCACACAGGTGCCCGGCATCGGGATGCGAGGCGCGCAGAAGATCGTGCTCGATCTGAAACCCAAGCTATCCGACATGGAGGCCGACGTGCTCGAAGGCGCCGCCACGGCGTCGCAGTTCCGTGAGGCGCTGGAGGCGCTCGGGTACACGCCGGCCGAGATCCGTGACGTTGTCCCGTCGGTGGACGCCGACGCGCCGGTCACCGAGCAGATCCGCCAGGCGCTGCGCTCGCTGTCGACGAGAGGTCGTTGATGCGGGACGAGGGCGTTCTGGCAGGTGGTACTCAGCCGATCGACGATGACTTCGAGGCGACGCTGAGGCCGCAACGGCTCGAAGAGTTCATCGGACAGGCGAAGGTGAAGGAGCGTCTTCAGATCTCGATCGAGGCGTCCCGCGCCCTGGGAAAGCCGCTCGACCACGTGCTGTTGTCGGGCCCACCCGGACTGGGCAAGACATCGCTTGCCGGCATCCTCGCCAATGAGCTCGACGCTGCGTTCAAGAAGACGTCAGGGCCTGCGCTGGAACGCCCAGGCGACCTCGCCGCCATTCTCTCGAATCTGGAAGACGGCGACGTCTTCTTCATCGATGAGATCCACCGGGTGCCCCGGGCGGTGGAAGAGGTCCTCTATCCGGCGATGGAGGATTTCGAGCTCGACATCGTGCTGGGCAAGGGCCCGGCGGCGACCTCCATACGGCTCGACCTCGCGAAGTTCACGATGGTCGGTGCCACGACCCGGATCGGCACCGTGGCCGCCCCGCTTCGCGATCGGTTCGGAATCGTCGAGCGTATCGACCACTACACCCACGATGACCTGCAGCGGATCGTGGTCCGATCCGCCTCGATACTGGGGGTCGACATCGACGAATCGGGCTCCCGCCAGATCGCAGAGCGGAGCAGGGGCACGGCCCGGATCGCCAACCGTCTGCTTGCGCGGGTCAGGGACTACGCAATCGCCCGCGCCGATGGGCACATCGATGGCAATGTGGCCGACGCCGCACTGGATGTGTTCGAAATCGATCCGATGGGCCTCGACAAGATCGACAGGGCGATCCTCGATGCCGTCGTGCGCAAGTTCGGCGGTGGACCGGTGGGTCTGGGGACGCTTGCGATTGCCGTAGGGGAAGAACCTGAGACCGTCGAAGACGCCTACGAGCCGTTCCTGCTCCAAGCCGGCCTCCTCGCACGGACGCCTCGCGGACGGGTTGCCACGAGCGGGGCCTATCGGCACCTCGGGTTGGAACCTCCGACGTCGGCGCAAGCCGCGTTTCAGCTCGACTGATTCCCCTAGCGTTGAGGTCGGCATGGACACCTCTGCCTTCGACTATCACCTTCCAGAGCAACGGATTGCGCAGACGCCGGTCGAGCCACGGCACTCCTCTCGACTGCTCGACACTCGCGATCTGACCGATCATCGGTTCTCGGAGCTTCCCGACCTCTTGCAGGCGGGCGATCTGCTGGTCGTGAACCGGACTCGGGTGCGGTCCGCCAGGCTGCATGGGCAGAAGGAAGGGACGGGCGGCAACGTCGAGTTGCTGCTTCTGCGTCGGCTCCCGGACGATGCATGGGAGGCAATGGCGCGGCCGGCCCGACGCCTCCGGGCGGGAACCCGGCTTCGTTTCGGCGATCTCATCGGTCGGGTACTCACCGATCCTGTGGACGGCATTGTCAAAGTGGTTCTGCACGGCGACGGCGAAGACATCGAGGTCGAGCTCGAAAAGGTGGGCGAGATGCCGTTGCCGCCCTACATCACGACCCGTCTCGATGATCCCGGCAGGTATCAGACAGTGTTCGCCGACCGTCCTGGATCGGCGGCGGCGCCGACGGCCGGCCTGCACTTCACGCCGCAGCTCGTTGATCGCTTGCGCGAGTCCGGAATCGAGATGACATCGGTCGATCTCGATGTGGGGCTGGCCACGTTTCGACCCATCGCCACCGACCGGGTGGAAGATCACATCATGCACACCGAACGCTGCAGGATCGACCTATCGGCGACCGAGGCGATCAGGGCGTGCCGGAAAAGGGGTGGAAGGGTGGTGGCCGTCGGGACGACGGTCGTCCGCACCCTCGAGACGTTTGCGGAGCCCGACGGCACCGTGGTCCCCGGCGAGCGGGACACGGAACTGTTCCTGGCGCCCGGTTCGACTTTCCGTGTCGTCGACCTGTTGATCACGAACTTCCACCTTCCACGATCGAGCCTCCTCGTGCTCGTCGAGGCGTTCATGGGCGAAGGATGGAGAGAGGCATACCAAGAGGCGATGGACCGCGGATATCGATTCCTCAGCTTCGGCGATGCCATGCTCTGCGAGAGTTCGTGAGTTGCACAGGACACCCGGCGCCGCCGGGGTGGAAGACCTGTTCCCCATGGGCGACTTCGATGGCGGACGGGCACTCGACATTGGGGCAGTAGCCTCTTTCGGCGTGACCCACGCAGCGAACTGGAAGGCGGCGGCGACGTCGGGAGCCGCACGTGCAGGACAGCTGTCGCTCACGCATGGCACGGTCGACACACCGACCTTCATGCCTGTCGGCACCCGGGCCTCGGTCAAAGCGCTCGACGCCCTCGATCTGTCCGGCGTCGGAGCTCAGATGGTGCTGTCCAACACCTATCACCTGATGCTGCGCCCAGGTGCCGAGACCGTGGACGAGCTCGGGGGGTTGCACGGCTTCATGGGATGGGACGGCCCGATCCTCACCGATTCGGGCGGATATCAGATCTTTTCGCTCGATCCGAATATCGACGAGGACGGAGCCACATTTCGATCGACCTACGACGGCTCGACCGTTCGGCTCACGCCCGAAGAATCGATGCGAGTGCAGCAACTGCTCGGTGCCGACGTTGCGATGGTGTTCGATGTCCTGGTGGGGTTGCCAAATGCCCGGTCGGTCGTCACCACGGCCTTGGAACAAACCCTGCGCTGGTCGGAGCGCGCCCTGGCGGCTCACACCAGGGCCGACCAGGCCCTGTTCGGAATCGTCCAGGGAGGTGTCGACGTCGGACTCCGTGCACGGAGCGCCCGCGAGACGGCGGCGCTCGGGTTCTCCGGATTCGGCATCGGAGGGCTCGCCGTGGGGGAAGAGGCCTGGGAGCGCAATCTGGCGCTCGAGACGACTATGCCGGAGTTGCCTGAGCACAAGGTGCGCTACGTCATGGGCCTCGGCGATCCCGAGGGTGTGATGGACGCTGTGGCACGGGGCGCCGACCTGTTCGATTGCGTATGGCCCACCCGCCTTGCCCGGCACGGCAAGGTTCTCACCGCGGACGGCGACTACAACCTCAAGCGAGCGGCGTACAGCCGTGACCCGCGACCGCTCGAGGTCGAGTGCGGCTGCCACACCTGTTCGACTTTGTCACGGGCCTACCTGCGCCACCTGCTCACCACCGGTGAGTTGAGCGTCTTCCGCCTCGTCTCGATCCACAACCTGTGGTTCACGATCGAGATGCTGAGCAGAGCGCGTGAGGCGATACTCACGGGCCGCTTCGACGAGTACCACGGCGGGTTCCTGGAGCGCCGACGGGCAGGAGCAGCGTCGGCGAGCCACTAAGCTCGTGCCGTTCCCCGTCCCGAAAGTCATGATGTTGATGTACGTGCTCGCGCAGCAAACAGAAACCACCGGAGGTGGCGGGCTCACCGCCTTCCTTCCACTGCTGCTCGCCGTTGGATTCCTCTTCCTCATCACGCTTCCCCAGCGCCGGATGCGCAAGCAGCAGGCTCAGCTCCAACAGGCCTTGGAGGTCGGTGATCAGGTTCGTACGGCCGGCGGGATCCGTGGCCGGGTGATCTCACTCGAAGAAGAAACCGCGGTCATCGAAATCGAATCGGGCCGCATGGTCGTAGAACGGCGCGCCATCTCCGGCAAGATCGAGGCTTGAGGTGAAGCGCCCGTGGATCGGCATCCTCGTGATGCTGGCGCTGTCATGGGGTGGCCTCGCCGCATTGGCCGGCACAGGCACCACTCCCAAGCTCGGCCTGGATCTGCAGGGAGGCATCTCGGTGGTGCTCACTGCACCGGATGGCACCGACACCGACAAGCTCGAGGTGGCGGCTGACATCATCCTGCGGCGCATCGAGGAGATCGGCGGGGTGCAGGAGCCCGACATCGTTCCCTCGGGTGGTACCGCACTTTCGCCGCCCAACCTGCTGGTTCAGTTGCCCGGAGTCACCGACGAACAGCGTGCCCTCGACGCCGTCGGTACGACGGGTGCCCTGTCGTTTCGCCCGGTGTTGGGAGCGACCGTCGGGGACATCGGACCGCTCGCCGACGGCGGCACGGTTCCGGAAGACCATGTGACACCGGAAGACTACGCCCGCTGTTATGCGTTGCCGGGTGGCACGACGCCCGAGAACACCGATCCTGAAGTGGATCCGGCGACGGGTCTGAGCGTCGTCGACGACGCCACACGTGAGACCTACCTCCCCTTCGAGGGCCAGGTGTTGCATCTCGGACCGGCGATCGTGGAAGGCACACAGGTATCCCAGGCGGTCGCCAACTTCAACAACAGCTGGCTCGTCCAACTCGACCTGACTCCGGACGGTGGCGACCGTTTCGCATGCATGACCGGGCAAGCGACGTCGTACTTCGATGCCAGGCGCCAGATTGCAATCGTGCTCGACGGCGAGATCCAGACGGCTCCGCCCGTTGCCACTGATGTCGGCCCCGAGGGAATCTCTGGTGGGAGCGCAGTGATCACCGTCGGTACCGACCAGGAGTCGGAACAAGAGGCTCGCGACCTGGCAGTCGTGCTCCGATACGGTTCACTCCCGGTGTCGTTCACACTGTCGGATGTCAATCAGGTCTCCGGCACGCTCGGTGCCGACTCGCTCCGGATCGGTCTGATCTCAGGAGTCGCCGGACTCGCCCTCGTCGCCGTGTTCTTGCTCGTGTTCTACCGATCTTTGGGGCTGGTGGCGATCCTCGGATTGACGGTGTTCGGATCACTCCTCGTGGCCGTCTTCTCGCTCTTCGGGGCTACATCAGGTCTCACTCTCACACTCGCCGGTGTGACCGGCGTCATCGTGTCCGTCGGAATCACCGCCGACAGCTACATCGTCTACTTCGAACGGATCAAGGACGAAGTCCGCCAAGGTTCGACCGTGGTCGACGCTGCGCTGGACGGCTTCAAGGGCGCGTTCCGTACCATCCTCACCGCCGACACAGTGTCGCTGCTGGCCGCAGGCTTGCTGTACGCCCTGGCCGTGGGACCCGTCAAGGGGTTTGCATTGTCGCTCGGAATAGCCACCCTGCTGGACATCGTGGTGGCTCGGGTGTTCACGAGACGAGCCGCGTACCTCGTGGCCAGATCGGCCCTGGGCGACGGTGGATGGTTCACGATTGCGGGCGCGGCCGGTGGTGAGGAGGCGACATGAGCGGGTTCTCGAGACTGGTCCACGGACGGACCCAGATCGACTTCGTCGGTCGACGCAAGACCTGGTACACGATTTCGGGTGTGGCGATGGCCATTTCGGTTCTCGCCCTCATCGTCCTCAACCTGAACCTGGGACTCGAGTTCCGTGGTGGGGTGGCGATCCAAACCCAGAATCTCACGGGAGCGGACGTCACGACCATGACCGACGCCCTTGCGGCGATCGGCCAGGACGATCCGCTCGTCCAGCTGATCAACGATGGAGAGGCAATTCGGGTCGAGACCGTGCCGCTCGATCAGGCCGGTCAGGAGGAGCTACGCCAGGTGGTCTCGGACGTCACCGGCTCACCCCGCGATGAACTCTCCCTCGAGGCAGTCGAGCCACGTTTCGGGGCACTGTTGGCCAGGCAGGCACTCATCGCGCTGGTCGTGTTCCTGGGGGCCGTGGCGATCTTCATCTCGTGGAGACTCGAGTGGAAGATGGCGTTGGCAGGGCTGGCGGCGCTTGCCCACGACATCATCATCACCACCGGCGTGTATGCGCTGACCCGGTTTTCGGTCACGTCTGCGACCGTGGTGGCGCTGCTCACGATCCTGGGATACTCGCTCTATGACACTGTGGTGGTCTTCGACAAGGTCACGGAGGCCGCCGAGACAGCCGAGAAGGGTGACACCTACCCCGACGTCGTGAATCGGTCCATGAACCAAGTATTGGTTCGCTCGCTCAACACGTCGCTCACGTCGCTGCTCCCGGTTGGAAGCCTCTTGTTCGTCGGTTCTCTTCTGCTCGGAGCCGCCAGCCTTCGTGACTTTGCATTGGCCCTCTTCGTGGGCATCGCCATCGGCACGTATTCGTCGATCTTCGTGGCCGCGCCGCTGCTGGCCGAATGGAAGAAGGACGACCCTGTGGGAGGCCCGAAGCGGGAGAAGGAGAAACGGCCGAGCGAGACATATGCTCCCCGACTCCAGACCGCCGGCCCGCGACGGCCGCCAAGTGGCGGGAGCCGCCAGCAGCGGCCGCCCCGGCCGCCGCGGGGAGGCCGGTAGGATCCTGTGGTGGACAACCTTCGATCGCTCATCCGAGAAATCCCCGACTATCCGAAGCCGGGCATCCTCTTCTACGACATCACGCCGGTGCTGGCGGACAGGGACGGGTTCGCCAGCCTTATCGAGGCGATGTGTGCTCCATTCGTCGATGCCGGGGTGACGAAGGTGGCGGGAATCGAGGCGCGCGGCTTCACGGTTGCCGCGCCCGTCGCCGAGAAGCTCGGTGCCGGATTTGTCCCCATCCGCAAGCCCGGGAAACTCCCTTATCACGTGCGCCGCCAGGATTACGCACTCGAGTATGGGACGGATGCCCTCGAGATCCACTCGGATGCCGTGGTCGCAGAAGACCGTGTGCTCCTCGTCGATGATGTGATCGCAACGGGCGGCACCGCCGCCGCCGCGATCTCGTTGCTCCGCGGCCTCGACGCAAACGTGCTCGGCTTCTCGGTCTTCATCGAACTCGCGTTTCTGAACGGGATCGAAGCACTGGACGGGGTGTCCCATCATGCCCTCCTCCGATACGACTGACACGGAACCTGCCGAACGCCTCGAGCACGAGGTGGTCGCGGCCTTCCTTGCCGCGTCACCGGGAAGGCGACGCCGAACTCCTCCGGCGGTCGTTCGCAGTCGCCGATCGGGCACACGCAGGTCAGGTTCGCAAGTCGGGCGAGCCGTACATCCATCATCCGCTGTCGGTCACCGCGATCCTCGCCGAATACGGAATGGACGCCGCCACTCTCTCGGCGGCTCTGCTCCACGACACGGTGGAAGACACCGATCTCACGCTCGAGCAGATCACCGAGGAATTCGGCGAGGAGATCGCCTATCTGATCGATGGGGTCACCAAGCTCGATCGAATCCAATACGACACCCGCGAGCAGGCTCAGGCCGCCACCATCCGCAAGATGGTGGTCGCCATGGCTCAGGATCTGCGGGTGCTCATCATCAAGCTCGCCGACCGGCTCCACAACATCCGTACGGTCGGAGCCCTGCGGGACGAGAAACAACGTCGGGTTGCCGGTGAGACCTTGGACGTATATGTGCCGCTCGCCCATCGCCTCGGCGTCCAGGAGATCAAGCACGAACTCGAGGACTCGTGTTTCCGCATTCTCTACCCCGGGCCGTTCGCTGAGATCGAGAGCAGGATCGCTGAGCGTGCGCCCCAGCGCGAGGTGTACCTCGACAAGGTGATGACCGAGGTCGACTCCATGCTCAGGGATGCCGGAATCGAGGCAGTGGTGTCCGGACGACCCAAGCATCACTACTCGATATACCGAAAGATGATCGAATCCGGCCGCCCGTTCGAAGACATCCACGACCTGGTGGGAATCCGGATCATCGCCGATTCGGTGCAGTCGTGCTACGCGGCTCTCGGGCTCGTCCACGCTCGCTGGGTGCCGATTTCGGGGCGGTTCAAGGACTACATCGCCATGCCTAAGTTCAACCTCTATCAGAGCCTCCACACGACCGTCGTAGGACCCGATGGCAAGCCGCTGGAGGTCCAGATTCGCACCGAGGACATGCACCGATTGGCCGAGTCCGGCGTCGCCGCGCACTGGCGCTACAAGGAAGGACCGGAAGCCAGCCATGTCGACTGGGTCGATCAGCTCCCGTCGCTCGAAGACGAGTCATCCGATCCCGAGGAGTTCCTGGCTCAGCTGAAGCTGGACCTCTACCAGGACGAAGTGTTCGTGCTCACGCCCATGGGCGACGTCAAGAACATGCCGCGGGGCTCCACCGCCGTCGACTTTGCGTTCGCCGTCCACACGGAGGTCGGATACCGCTGTGTCGGTGCGAAGGTGAACGGCAGACTGGTGCCGCTGTCCAGCCGCCTCGAATCGGGAGACATCGTCGAGGTGATCACCTCCCGGTCCCAGGACGCAGGACCTTCGCGGGACTGGTTGAACTTCGTCATCACCTCGCGGGCGAAGTCCAAGATCAAGTCGTGGTTCCTGAAAGAGCGGCGGGACCAGGCCGTCATCGATGGCCGAGAGCAAGTGATGAACTTGCTCCGCAAGGAGGGCCTTGGCCTTGGAGCATCGGTCCGGGAGTCGATGCTCGGCGACGTCGCCCAGGACTTCAACAAGCTCGATGTTGACGGGCTGATGGCGGCCGTGGGTCAGAACGACGTGTCGGCACAGGCCGTCGTCAACCGGGTCGTGCGAATGGTCCGGCCCGAGGTCGACGACGACGATCTGCTGGCTCCGGTTCGTCCGCGCAAGTATTCGTCGGGCGGGCCGGGCGTGATCGTCGAAGGTCTCGACGACATGCTCGTACGGATCGCCCGGTGCTGTGCACCGGTCCCGGGCGATGCCATCGTCGGCTTCGTGACGATCGGCAGGGGGGTGTCGGTACACCGCAGCGACTGCACCAACATCAGCGCCCTCTCGTCCGAAAGCGGCGAACGGATGGTCGAGGTGTCCTGGTCACCGGATCGCGTCGGTTCGTTCACGATCTGGGTTCAGGTCGAGGCTCTCGATCGGACCCGCCTGCTGCGTGACGTGACGTCGGCGATCTCCGACCTCGGCGGCAACATCACCGCTTCCTCGTCGGTCACCGGTCGCGACCGGGTGGCGATCCTGCGGTACGAAATCGAGCTTTCGGACCCGGGAATGGTTGCAAAGCTCATTGCCGACCTCCGGGGTGTCGACGGAGTCTTCGCCGCCTTCCGACTCGTGAGCGATCCCGGCGATTGACAACAGTCAGGCGGTCCAGGTGAACCCGCAGGCGTCATCGTGAATCATGCGGGCTTCGCTGATCGCAGCAGCGAGGATGAGGCGAGCCTTGAACCGGGCGCTGTGACCGATCGCCTCCGCCTCCGCGTTGGCGGCGTCGAGTGAGGCCTGCGCCTCCGCGAGTGCGTCCTCGACCAGCTGGTGCGCCACTGCCTGCTCGGCTTCGGTGTCGGCTCTGAGCCTGGCAGCATCCTCTCGCTCCGCTTCGGCCTCCTGGAGGAGCACCAATGCTTCCATTCTGATCTGTCCGGCTTGGTGCTCGGCATCGGCGATCAGCGCTGCCGCCGTGGTCCTGGCCTGCTCGTCACCGAGGGCGCCGTTGATTCGCGTCAACAGAGCCGGTGCTGCCGACCAGGAGAGAGAAACGGTCGGGTTCGACGATGTTGCAGACGTATCAGACGTGATGTGCTCCGCAGCCGATTCGATCAGGTGTTGTATCGGTCGATCGGTCACACCGCTGAACTCGCAAAGTACCCTCATCCGGATGCTGATCGACTCCGACGTGCTCTGGTTCGCCCAGACCAACACGTGGGTCGTTGCGGTCGGGGCGGGCTCAGAGGCGGTCGTCATCGATGCCCCACCGGATCCAACGGGTATCGCACGGCTCCTCGATGCCCATTCCCTGGTCCCGGTCGCCCTGCTCTTGACGCACGGTCACATCGATCATATGGGCGGAGCCGAAGCGGTGCGGAGCCGAGGGGCGGTGACCTACGTTCACCCTGACGATGACTTCCTCACACTCGACCCGGTCGGGCAGCTTCGTTCTCTGTTCGGAATGGTTCCGCCCGGCGAGTATCCACCGCCCAGTGTCACGGAGCCACTGAGCCACGGGCAGTCGCTCTCGATCGCGGGACTCGAGATCGAGGTGCGGCACACCCCAGGGCACACCCCAGGGCACTGCTGCTTCTACGTACCCGGCGAAGGGGTTCTGTTCTCCGGCGATCAGCTCTTCGCCGGCTCGATCGGTCGTACCGACCTCCCCGGCGGCGACTTCGACCATCTGATGGTTTCGATGCGTGATCGCGTGCTCGACCTGCCCGACGACATCCGCGTGCTCCCAGGTCACGGGCCCGAAACCACCATCGGTCGCGAAAGAAGAACAAATCCGTTTCTCAAGATGTGATCGAAGTCCGAAGTCCGGATGCCGGGGACTGGCGACCGGGGACTGGAGACTGATGACAGGGATGAACCGACCGGTCGCGGCCGCTACTACCCTCACACCCCTTCCACCGGAATCTCGTAATGGTCACACCGCGCACCATGCCGGGCGTTCTCGAACTGCTCCCGGCCGAACAGATCACGTTTCAGCGGATGCTGTCGACGATCCGTGCCGCCTTCGAGCGGTACGGTTTCCTGCCGATCGAAACGCCGGTCATGGAGTTGTCCGAGGTCTTGTTGACCAAGACGGGAGGCGACACGGAGCGGGAGGTCTTCTTCTCGCAGTCGACCGGGTCACTCGAACAGGGGAAGGACCCTGATCTTGCGTTGCGGTTTGATCTGACGGTTCCGACGGCCCGGTATGTGGCCGAACACGAGAACGATCTGGCCTTCCCCTTCCGGCGCTACCAGATCCAACGGGTGTATCGGGGCGAGCGTCCGCAGCGAGGACGGTTTCGCGAGTTCTACCAGTGCGATATCGACGTGATCGATCGCAACGACCTGAGCCTTCGTTATGACGCAGAGGTACCGGCCGTGATCGCCGAGGTCTTTCGTGACCTCGCAGTGGGAGAGTTCACGATCCGGATCAACAATCGCAAGGTCATGCGCGGCCTGCTCGAGTCTCTCGGGGTGACCGGAGACCAGAGCACGATGGTGCTGCGTGAGGTCGACAAGCTCGACAAACGGGGGAGGGAGGCAGTGCTCGGCACCCTGGTCGGACACGGCATGACAACCGACGCCGCCGAGAGGCTGCTGACCACCGTCGATTCGAGGGCGACGGGACCGGATGCGTCGTTGGCGGTGCTCGATGCGCTCGAGCCCGTGCGCGAGATGGTCGAAGGTGTCGGCGATCTCCGGCAGGTCATCGAGACGATGAGGTCGCTGGGCGTTCCGGGCGAGTGCTACGGCATCGACCTGTCGATCGCTCGCGGCCTCGACTACTACACGGGCACCGTGTACGAGACAGTGCTCGACGACCACCTCGAGATCGGGTCGATCTGCTCAGGCGGGCGCTACGACGACCTGGCCGGTCACTACACCAAGAGCAAGCTGCCGGGCGTTGGCATGTCGATCGGGTTCACACGGCTGTTCTGGCAGTTGCGAGAATTGGGGCTGGTGGGCGCCTCGGACTCGACCGTCCAGGTGCTGGTGACCGTGATGGACGTCGACGGCGTCGACTACGCGCTCGACGTGGCCCGCCGACTCCGTAACGCAGGCGTCAACACCGAAGCTGCGGTCGAGCCCTCGAAGCTCGGAAAGCAGCTGAAGTACGCCGACCGGGCCGGAATCAGGTACGCCGTGATCGCAGGCACCGACGAGCGGGCCGCCCGGACGGTGACCGTCAGAGATTTGAAGACACAGACCCAGGTGGAACTGCCCCTCGAGCAGATCGGAGCCCACCTGGCAGGAGAGCAGGAGAGCTGATGTCGACCATGTATCGGACCGTCCGGGCAGGCGAGGTCGCAGCCGGCCACATCGGTGAAACGATCACCGTGGCGGGCTGGGTGGCGGCGCGTCGGGATCACGGCGGAATCGTCTTTGTGGACGTGAGGGATGCCTCCGGCCTCCTCCAAGTGGTACTGGACCCGGCCGCCATCCCGCCGGCCGACCAACTACGGATGGAGTACTGCATTCAGGTCGAGGGTGAGGTTCGGGCTCGCCCCGAGGGCACGATCAATCCAGGGATGGCCACGGGCGAAGTCGAACTGGGGGCAGCGTCGCTCACCGTGCTCAGCACTGCAGAGGTGCTGCCGTTCATGATCGAGGATCGCGTCGAGGTGGATGAGCGTGCCCGACTCAAGTACCGCTATCTCGACCTGCGCCGCCCCAAGATGGCGGCCAACCTCAAAGCCCGCAGCCGTGCGATCGCGGTCATGCGCCGGGTCATGGACGACATGGGATTCATGGAGGTCGAGACCCCCACGCTCATTGCATCCACGCCGGAGGGGGCGCGCGACGTGCTCGTGCCCAGCCGGCATCAGAAAGGCTCCTTCTACGCATTGCCGCAGTCACCGCAGCTCTTCAAGCAGTTGTTGATGGTTGCCGGCGTCGAGCGGTACTACCAGGTCGCAAAGTGCTATCGCGACGAGGATTTCCGATCCGACCGCCAGATCGAATTCGCCCAACTCGACTTCGAGGGATCGTTCTGGGGTCAGGATGACGTCCTCGACACCCTCGAGACCATCGTGTACGAAGTGACGAAGGCGGTTCGTGGAATCGAGCTTTTGCGCCCGTTCCCGCGGTACACCTGGCAACAGGTGATGGACCGCTACGGCTCGGACAAGCCCGACACCCGATTCGCGATGGAAATCGTGGACCTCTCGGAGACCTTCGCCGAGACCGCCTTCAATGCGTTCGGCGGTGCGCTGCTCGACGGTGGCACCGTTCGGGGGATCAACGCCGGAGCCATCGAGTCCACCCGTTCGCAGATGGACAAGCTCACCGACCGGGCGAAGGAACTCGGGGCGCGTGGTCTTGTGTGGATGGTCGTCGAAGGGGACGAATCTCTTCGCTCGCCCGTTGCCAAGTTCCTTTCGGAACACGAGCTCTCCGGTGTGAAGTCCGCCATGGACGCACGCGCCGGCGATGTCCTGTTGCTGGCCGCCGACACCAACTGGCGCCGGGTCGCCGAGGTGTTGGGCGGGTTGCGGGTCGACCTCGGCAAACCAGCGACACACGACGAGCTGGCGCCGCTGTTCGTGGTCGACTTCCCGACGTTCGAACCGATCGAGGGTGGAGGCTGGGCGGCGTCGCACCATCCGTTCACGGCTCCCCTCGACGTCGATCAGATGGCCACCGATCCGGCGAACTCGATCTCCAAGGCCTACGACCTCGTGCTCAACGGCTCCGAGCTCGGCTCGGGAAGCGTGAGGATCTTCGACCCGCAGACGCAGTCGAAGGTGTTCGAGGTGCTCGGCATCTCGGCCGAGCAGGCGGAGTCGCGCTTTGGCTGGTTCCTGGAGGGCCTCCGCTACGGGACGCCGCCTCATGCGGGTTTCGCCATCGGGATCGATCGTTTCGTGGCGATCCTGCAGGGAGAACCGAACATTCGTCAGATCATCCCCTTCCCGAAGACTCAAACGGGCGCCGATCCGCTCACGGGCTCGCCGACACCGGTCGACGACGTTCAACTCGCCGAACTCGGGATCAGGTTGCGGCCCGAGGTGACCCAGCAGGACGGTTGAGGCCGACATGGATCTGTTCTCCGCCCGTGCCGACGAATGGGCTTCAAGGGCTGCGCCGCTGGCGGCACGGATGCGCCCCCGCACCCTCGACGAGGTCGTGGGACAGCCCGGATTGCTCAAGACAGGCGCCGCCTTCAGACGTGTCGTCGAGTCGGGGCGGCCCGTGTCGATGCTCCTGTGGGGACCTCCCGGCACAGGCAAGACCACGCTCGCCCGGCTGATCGCCTCGTATGCCGATGCCGTTTTCGAGACGTTGTCGGCCACGTCTGCGGGTGTGAAGGATGTTCGCGAGGTCCTGGCCGCCGCCCGCGAACGGATCGCAACCGATGAACGGCGCACCGTGCTGTTCCTCGACGAGATCCACCGGTTCTCGAAGAGCCAGCAGGACGCTCTCCTCCCTGGTGTCGAGGACGGGACCATCGTCCTGATCGGCGCCACGACGGAGAACCCCTTCTTCGAGGTCAACAGTCCACTTCTCAGCAGGATGACACTCTTTCGGACGGAGCCGCTGACGCCAGATGACCTGCGTGTGATGGTGCGGCGGGCCATCTCCGACGAACGCGGACTCGGCAATGATCACCTCCAGATCGCCGAGGAAGTGGTGGATACCCTCGTCACCCGTACCGGAGGCGATGCTCGCCACACGCTCACGGCGCTCGAGGTCTCCGCCACGCTGGCGCTCGGTCGTGAGAGCGCCCACATCGAGGACGTCGACGTGGAGGAAGCACTCCAACGTCGCATCGTCCGGTACGACAAGGCGGGCGATCAGCACTACGACGTCGTCTCGGCGTTCATCAAGAGCGTCCGGGGTTCGGATGTCGACGCCGCCCTGTACTGGCTGCATCTGATGTTGGAGGGCGGCGAGGACCCAGAGTTCATCGTGCGCCGGTTGATCATCCTGGCTTCAGAGGACATCGGGCTAGCGGACCCGAACGCGCTGTTGCAGGCGATGGCCGCATCCCAGGCGCTCGCCTACGTCGGACTGCCCGAGGCGGCGTTCCACCTGACCCAGGCAACCGTGTACCTGGCGGCTGCACCGAAATCGAACGCCCTCACCGAGGCGATGGGTGCCGCTCGCGCTCTGGTCTCCGAGGGCCCGTCGCCGGTCGTACCACCGCATCTGAGAGATTCGCACTACTCGGGGGCGAAAGAGCTGGGTCATGGGGAAACCTATCGGTATGCCCACGACAGCCCGCATCACGTGGTGGCGCAGCGATACTTCCCGGACGGTGTCGACCCCACGCCGCTGTACCACCCGACCGAACAGGGGAGGGAAGCCGGATTGGCCGAACGGCTTGCATGGCTCGACGAGATACTGGACCGGCGAGGCCGATGAGGGTGAAGGGTTGAACACGATGAGAGGTCCGTCCGTCGTCTTCCTGTCCGTCGTCGTAGCTGTCGCCGCCTGCTCGACCGCTCCACTCGACGACACACCCACCTCCATCGACACCCCTGCGTCGTCCCAGGCGTCGGTGCCGGCGCCGACGGCCACCAGCCCGGCACCTCTGTCCACCACCACAACCACGACCACACCGACCACCACGACCACGCCGACCACGACCACGTCGCTGGACCCGCTGCAGGGGTTGGCTCTGGAAGAGGTTGCTTCCGGGCTCGACCAGCCCGTGTTGGTCACGGCGCCGCGGGGAGACGACCGGCTGTTCGTTGTGGAACGGCGGGGTGTGATCAGCGTCATCGGAGAAGACCAGCCCTTCTTGGACATCGACGCACGGGTCAACTCCGAAGACGGCATCGAACCGGGGCTGCTCGGTCTGGCCTTTCATCCGGAGTACGCCTCGAACGGGAGGTTTTTCGTCTTCTACTACCAGTCCGATGCCGAGCGCACTCGACTGGCCGAATATCACGTCTCCGACGACCCGAATCAGGCTGATCCGGGATCAGAGGTCGAGTTGATGGGCTTCGACAAGCCGACCAATCGCCACAATGGAGGGATGCTCCAGTTCGGCCCCGACGGCATGCTCTGGATCTCGACCGGGGAGGGAGGGGCGGCGTCGACGCACGCCCAGAATCCCGAAACCCGGCTGTCCGCCATCCTGCGGATCGACGTGGACGACACGGGTGATCTCCCGTGGCTGGCGCCGGTCGACAATCCCTTTGCCGACGCAGCGGGCGGAGACCCGGCCGTGTGGGCCTGGGGTCTCCGCAACCCCTGGCGCTTCTGGATCGATGCCAAAGACTCACTGATCTACATAGGCGACGTGGGACACGAAACGTGGGAGGAGATAGATGTCGTCCCGATCACGGGTGGCGGCGGGTTCAACTTCGGGTGGCTCCGCATGGAGGGAACCCACTGCTTCCAGAGCGGGTGTGATGCCGAAACCGAAGGGCTGGAGCTGCCTGTCTACGAATACTCGCACGACGAGGGTTGCTCGATCACCGGTGGGGTGGTCTATCGGGGAGACTCGATCCCGGAGGTCGCCGGGCGGTACTTCTTCGCCGACTGGTGCGGAGGTTGGGTCCGCAGTCTGCGCTTCCACGACGGTGTCGCCGACGACGTGCGGACCGATTTCGAAGGCGTCGGCCAGGTGAACGGCTTCGGGGTCGACGGTTCCGGCGAGGTGTACGTTCTGACGTGGGAGGGCACCGTTTCCAGGATCGTCGGGCTCAGATGAACGACTCTTTGCTCGAGCGCGTGCTCGCCGCCGACGAGGAGATGCTGGAGCGGCTGGGGATCGAACTCGTGTCGGCCACGGAGGAGCGGGTCACGCTTCGCGGCCGTCCTCATGCCGACCTCCACAATTCGTTTGGCATCGTCCACGGCAGCCACGCCTTCGCTCTCATGGACACGGCTGCGGCCTACGCCCTGGCCGCCCGGGAGATTCACGCAGCCACGATCGGCTCCCACATCTCCCTCACCCGTCCCGTCACCACTGACGTCGAGGTCATGGCACACGCGCAGGTCGTGACCGCCGGCCGCACCCTCGCCACCGTACGGGCCGAGCTGACGGTCGACGGGAAGCTGGCGGCGCTGGCGACGTTTCAATTTGCGATTCGTGACGCTCCCATGTGAGGTCCGGGACCGAGTACGATCCGGCCGATGTTCGATCGTCTCTGGTGGTTCGCCACGGGTCTGGTGGCGGGGGGTCTCGTCACCGTCCGAGCGCTCCGTCGCACACCTCGCCCAGTCGACGTGCGCGCGGCCGCGGCGCACACCGGTGCCGACATCCTGGATCTCGCTGCTCGTGTCGTGCGCCCCAACCGCCCACAGAGTCGACCCACCCGCCGGCCGTCGCGTAGCTCCGTCGATCGCCCGACGTAGGGCTGGTGCCGGTCGGCCCTCGGCTCCGCAGGGAGCCGACTGGCGATACATGCCATGCGGGAAGTCGGTTCCCGGGGTGGGCGCGACTCACTAACCTCGCAGGCTCAATGGACTCCACCACGATTCGCCGCACCTTTCTCGAGTTCTTCGAAGAGCGAGGACATGCGGTTCGCCCCTCGGCATCTCTGATCCCGGTCGACCCGACGCTCCTCTTGACCAACGCCGGCATGGTCCCGTTCAAGCCCTACTTCCTGGGAGAAGAGCCCGCTCCGTACAAGCGTGCGGTCTCGATCCAGAAGTCGGTTCGCACGATCGACATCGACATCATCGGGACGACCGTCCGTCACATGTCCTTCTTCGAGATGCTGGGCAATTTCAGCTTTGGTGATTACTTCAAGAAGGAGGCGATGGCGTGGGCCAACGACCTCCTCACCAAGGGATTCGGTCTTGACCCCGATCGGCTCTGGTACACCGCCTACGAAGACGACGACCAGGCGGCGGCATTGTGGGTGGACCACGTCGGTGTTCCTGCCGATCGGGTCCAGCGTGGTGGCAAGGACAACTTCTGGCAGATGGGCGTGCCTGGGCCATGCGGACCCTGCGCCGAGATCTTCTACGACCGCGGCCCCGAGTTCGGCGCCGACGGCGGTCCGATCGGGGGCGGAGAGGAGCGCTTCGTCGAGATCTGGAACCTCGTCTTCATGCAGAACGTCCAGGACCGCCCGTATCACGTGGTCGGTGAGCTCCCCACCAAGAACATCGACACAGGTATGGGGCTCGAGCGCCTCGCCATGATCCTCCAAGGCGCAGGCTCGGTGTTCGAGGTCGACACGGTGCTGCCCCTCCGCGCCGCCGCCGAGCAATTCACCGGGACCACCTACGGAGACGACCCGATGGTCGACGTGTCGCTGCGCATCCTGGCCGATCACGGCCGGACGATGACCTTCCTGATCGGTGACCAGGTGATGCCTTCGAACGAGGGCCGGGGCTACATCCTCCGACGAATCATCCGCCGCGCCGTACGTCACGCCTGGCAGCTCGGCGGTGAGGGCTTGATCACGCCACGTCTGGTCGAGGCGACCGTCGAGGCGATGGGCGATTGGTACACGAACATCGCCGAGCGCAAGGATCTCATCGTCGATGTCGTCTCCCGGGAAGAGGGCCGCTTCCGGCGCACGCTCGAATCGGGTCATCAACTACTCGACACCGAACTGGAACGGCTCGACACCGGCACCGCCTTGCCCGGTGAGGTTGCCTTCAAGCTCCACGACACCTTCGGTTTCCCGATCGAGCTGACCACGGAGATCGCCTCGGAGCGTGGCTTCGATGTCGACGTACCCGGGTTCGAGTCGGCGATGGACGAGCAACGTCAGCGTGCCAAGAAGAACTGGAAGGGCGGCGACGAAGCCGCCAGAGGCGAGTTCTATCGAGCGATCCTCGATGACGTGGGGCTCACCGACTTCGTGGGTTACAGCGAGGAAGCCGCACGAGGGCGGATCCTCGCCATCGTTCGCGAGGGCGAGTTGGTGGACGCCGCCGAGCACGGGCAAGAGGTCGAGGTCTTCATGGATCGAACTCCGTTCTACGGGGAGTCCGGCGGCCAGATCGGCGACACCGGGAGTATCACGACGGCGACGGGCGCGCTCGCGGTGCACGATGTGCAGCACGCGGTGCAGGGCTTCCACGGTCATCGCGCCAAGGTCGTGTCAGGCTCGATCGCGGCCGGACAGGACGCCGATCTCCAGATCGACTCGCCGCGACGGGCCCGGATCCGCAAATCCCACACGGGAACCCACGTGGTGCACGCGACGCTCCGCGAGGTCGTGGGCGATCATGCGCACCAGGCGGGGTCTCTGGTCGAACCGGGTCGGCTGAGATTCGACTTCAGTCATTTCCAGGGAATGACGCCCGAGGAGCTGGCCGAGCTCGAGCGGGTCAGCAACCAGCGGTTGATCGCCAACGCCGACGTGAGCACCACGGTCACCAGCCAGGACGAGGCCAAGGCCATGGGAGCGCTGGCGTTCTTCGGGGACAAGTACGGAGACACCGTTCGGGTCGTGAAGGTCGGGGAGTATTCGGTCGAGTTCTGCGGGGGTACGCACACCCACACCGCGGGCGAGGTAGGTCCGCTGCTCATCCTCTCCGAAGCCTCGATAGGTTCGAACATCCGACGCCTCGAGGCGCTCACCGGCGAAGCCGCCTACGAACATCTGGTGAAGGTCCGGGATGCCCTCGACGGGACCGGGCGATTGTTGCGAACCCCTCCGACGGAGGTTCCGGCCCGGGTCGAGGCGCTCTTGGCAAAGGTCGAGGAGTTGGAGACGGAGATCGAGGGGATCCGTAGCCAGCGCAGGTCGGCACTGGCCGCCGAGCTCGCCGGCGCCGCGGCCACGGTCGGCGAGGCTTCGATGGTGGTCGACTCGGTCGGTGAGCTCGCACCCGAGCAGCTGCGCCAATTGGCCACCTCGGTCCGAGATCGCCTCAAACGGGGTGTGGTCGTGCTCGGCGCCACCAATTCCGGCAAGGGAGCGTTGGTTGCGGCGGTCACACGCGACCTGGTCGACGCCGGTGTGTCGGCCGCCGAACTCATCGCCGACGCCGCCCGTCAGATGGGCGGTGGTGGCTCACGAGATCCGGAACTCGCCCAGGCCGGTGGGCCGAGAGGCGATCAGCTGACCCCGGCTATCGACATCGCACGGGAGCGAGTCGGCCAGACTCTCGGCGGATTGTGACCGACGGTCGGGTTCTCGCCCTCGACTACGGCAGCAAGCGAATCGGTGTGGCCGTCTCCGACGCGCTTCGAATCACGGCTGGCCCGCTGGAGGTGGTTCCCACGGATACCGCCATCGATCACGTTTCCCGTCTCGTGGATGAATACCGGCCGACCGTGATCGTGGTGGGGCTCCCGGTTGGCCTGTCTGGAATCGAAGGCCCGGCCGCCAAGGCCGCTCGGGAGTTCGGAGAGCTGGTTGCCACCGAGACCGGAGTCGAGGTGGTGTTCGTCGACGAGCGCTTCACGACACACACCGCCGAACAGGCGATGCTGGAAGGTGGAGTCAAACGCAGAGATAGACGCGCAAACGTGGATAAAGTGGCGGCGGCCGTCATCCTTCGCCAGTACTTGGAACGACGATGACCCACGCCCCCGTCCCCGTATCCGGAACCAATCGATGACCTCTCCTCCAGAGTCGCCGCCAACGGTACCCGCTCAGCAGCCCGATCCTCCGGTTCGCTACGGCCGCCTCGTCATGCCGATCTTGGTGATTGTGCTGGTGGTGGTCGCCGGTTTTGGCGTGGTGGCCGCCGCGCGGTGGCTGGGAGGAACCGTGTCCGAAGCCCTCACGTCGAGTGACGACGAGGTCGTGAGCGATGTCGAACCAGGAGTGCCGATCGAGGTCGAGATTCCCAGTGGCGCGACGGCCGAGGACATCGGAAACCTCCTCGCCGAGGTGGGCGTGGTGAGGTCGGCCCGCCAGTTCGAGGAGGCCGTCGACACCGCCGGCGTGGCCAATTCGCTGAAGGCGGGCACATTCGACCTGGTGACCGGCATGAATCCCGATGCCGTGATCAACACGTTGATCGCCGGTCCCAAGGTGGTCGTGTTCGACGTGACCATCCGCGAAGGACTGCGGGTCACCGAGATCATCGACGTGCTGTCGGAAGCATCGGAGATCCCACGTGAGGAGTTCGAGCAAGCGTTGTTCTCCGGCGCCGTCACCACCACGTTGCATGAGATTCCCGCCAACCCGGACTTCACCGACTGGGAGGGTTTGCTGTTCCCCGACACCTATCAGTTCTCGGAGAACACCACCGCCGCCGACATGCTGAACCGGATGTCACGGACCATGCAAGTCCGTATGGACGCCGTGGACTGGACCGAGTTCGTAGCCGCGGGATTCACCACATACGAGGGCATCATCGTCGCCTCGCTCATCGAATCCGAGGTACGGGTTGCCGATGAGCGCCCACTCGTCTCGAGTGTGTTGCGTAACCGCCTCGAGATCGGCGAGATCCTCGGCATCGACGCCTCGACGCTCTACGCCCAGGAGACCCGTGATCCGGCCGAGATCGATGTCGATTTCGACTCGCCCTACAACACGCGAAGGTACGGCGGGTTGCCTCCTGGACCGATCTCGGCTCCGGGCCTCGCCTCGCTGCAGGCCGCCGCCAGCCCTGCAGAAACAAACCTCCTGTACTACGTGCTTTCGTCGGAGGACGGGTCACACGCCTTCGCCGAGACGCTCGAAGAGCACAACGCCAACGTCGCCAAGGCCCGTGAGGACGGGCTGCTCGGGTGAGCGGTGGTCCGCGGCGTTTTGTGGTGCTCGGGGATCCGGTGGAGCATTCGCTCTCGCCCGTGATGCATTCGGCTGCGTTCCATGCACTCGGATTGGACGCGGAGTACGTACGTCTCCAGGTCGACGCCGAAGGCATGATCTCGGCGGCCGCTGCGGTACGAGCCGGTGAATTCGACGGGGCCAACATCACGATGCCCCACAAGCGCCTGGCGGCCGAGCTTGCCGACCGCCTCGCCGACGGGGCCCGGAGAGCGCAGTCGGTCAACACCTGGGTACGTTCCGGGGCATCGATCGAGGGCCACTCGACCGACATCGTCGGAGTACGTCGTGTCGTGCAGGAGTTGGGCATGCCGGAAGGACCCTTCGTGGTGCTGGGCACGGGAGGGGCCGCCGCCGCCAGCCTCATCGCGCTCGAAGGCCACGAGATCACGGTGATGGCCAGAAGGCCCGATGCCGGTCGTGCGATGGCAGCCCGGTGTGGTGTCACGGCGGAGGTTCGCCCCTGGGACGACCGCGCGCCCAGCGGAGTGGTCATCAACTGCACCCCGATCGGCATGAGCGGGGAGGTGATGCCGGACCGGTTCCTCGACGCGGCCACCGGATACCTCGAGATGGTGTACGCACGGGGCGAAACGGCAGCGGAGCGAACACTCGTGCGACGCCAAGTCCCGGTGGCCGGAGGGATCTCTCTGCTTGCGGCTCAAGCCGAGGCATCGTTCGAGTTGTGGTTCGGCGTGACGCCACCCCCGGGCATCATGTACGGTTCTGTGGACAAATGTCTCAAGGAGGATGCGGGGGAAGTCGAATCATGAGTTCCAAGTTCGATTCAGGAGAACAGATGTCGCTCAACGGGAACCTGGAGGTCTTCCCCCTGGAAGAGGTCCTCCGCCTGCTTGCACGGTCACGCAAGTCCGGTTGCTTGCGCGTCGAGAGTGCCGGGGTTCAAGGGCGCATCTTCCTCACCAACGGAGCCTTGGCGTTCGCAACCACCGCCTCCGATGTGGAGTTGCGCCGACGACTCGTTTCCAGTCGGCTGGTCGAGGAGGAGGCCTTGCGGAAGATCGAGCTCAGCGGAGCTTCGGTGTCCGACTCGCTGGCTCCCGACGTCGGGTCCACCGAGTGGGCCGACTTCGTGCGTGAAGAATCGGTGGAGGGTCTCTACCGCATCCGGCGGACCGGCCGGGGCACGTTCGACTTCGTCGTGGAGCTCGCCCCCCGCTATCCCACCGGGCAGACCTTCGATTCCGAGGTTGTGCTCTCTGAAGCCGACCGTCGCAGTCTCGAGTGGGAAGACATCCGCACGGTGCTTCCCGAACTCGACAAAGTGGTCCGTATGGTGCCAATCCTCGATCACGAGGACACGGTCACGCTGAGCCCGTCGACATGGCAGATCCTGGCGGCGCTCGAAGGTGGATCGAGCACGGCGCAGGTCGCCCAACGCATCGGTTGGAGCGAGTTCCGAACCGCCCGTGAGGTAGCCACACTCCTGCGCAATGGCCTGGTCACCCTCACCGAGAGCCGTGCTCCCGAGGTTGGGGTGGTCATTGTCGCCGCGCCCGAGGCAGAAGAGGTCGAGCAGGCGCTGCCCGAGGAAGCTCCGTCCGAGGAGGCCCCCGAGGAGCCGGGAGCTGCCGAAGAGGTGCATGCCGCCGTCGAACACGAAGCCGAACCTGATTTCGAGGAGGCAATCGAAGCCGAGTCCGAGGTCGCCGAATCCGTTGAGGCCGGCGGTGCCGTCGAGCACGAGGAGTTCGCCGAGGCCGGCGAGAGCCCGGCCATGATCGAATCTCAAGATGAACAGTGGTCATCTGACGCCACCGCCATCCACGAGCCCGAGCTCGAAGCCATCGAGGCCGAGGTTCACGAGAGCGCTGCGGACTCGGTCGCAGGCGACGGCGAATTCAAAGCCACCGATGACCGGTGGGGTGGGCCCGAGGTCGACGTCGAGGCCGAGCCCGAGATCGAGATCGAGGCCAACGTCGAGGCTGAGACGCCTGACCAGCCCGCAGAGGCGGTCGAAGGGGATTCCGACGAATCCGATGACGCGGCTACCGGCGAGACGTCGTCGTGGTGGAGTGACGAGCCTCTCGGCTCCCAGCCGGCCGTGAACGACGAGCCGGAGACGCCGTGGGGGTCCTCCCCGTGGACCGCAGATACGCCTTCAGACGAGTCGGTGATCAAGACGTCACCCTGGGGTGCTCCCGTTGGCGCAGTCGACACGGATACCGAGTCGGAGGATCCGGAACCGATCGCCGAGCCCAGCGAGCCCGAGCCCGAGAAGACACGCGGCTGGTGGGCAGAGACCATGGGTGCGGCCGAAGAGGGCCACGCCGGTACCGACACCGAGGCAGACCGCTTCCTCGAGAGCGTCTTCAGCTCGCTCTCCGACGATGACGAGGCCGGCGAATCCAAGCCCGAGAAGGAAGAGGACGAAACCGGGTTCGGCATGGGGCTCCTCCGTCGCCGGCGCATGGGCGCCGCTGCTCGCGATATCTCTGAGAACGACCGCTGATCAGCGGGTGCGTCGGTGCTGACGCCCGTAGTGGCGACGCTCGGGCTCATCGGAGTGCTGCTCGGACCGACCTTTCACCATCTCGGTGTTCGAGCCGCGGTGCGCCGGCCCTTCGACGGCGTGGTTCCGAGGTGTGAGTCCTGCGAGGCGACGCGTCGTCTTCCGTTCGCCGTTCGATGTGGCTCCTGTGGAACTCGGGTACGAAGGCGGGAACCGATCATCTGGCTCCTGTCGGGAGCCGGGATGGCTCTCGTCACCGCCGTTGTCGGCGTGACCTGGCTCTTGCCGGCACATCTCGTCTTCATCGGACTCACGACGGTCCTGACCGTCACCGATCTCGATGAGAAGCTGATTCCCAATCGTGTGCTGTACCCCGGCACCGCGGTCGTGGCCATCCTGCTGGCGGTGGGAGCCGTAGCCGAGGATCGTGTCGGCGATCTCGGCCGCGGGGCGCTCGCAGGAACCGCCTTCTTCGCAGTCCTGCTCGTCGTGGCTTTGCTGAGCAGGGGTGGATTCGGTATGGGTGACGTGAAGATGGCCGTCGTGATCGGCCTCGTTCTTGGCTTCTGGGGGTGGCGGGTGCTGGCGCAGGGATTGTTCCTCACGGGCATTTTCGGAGGGATCCCGGCTCTGTGGCTGATGGCCACCGGGAAGGCAGCGAAGGGCGACGAGCTGCCATACGGTCCGGCGATGATCCTCGGAGCGTGGGCCGCGCTCGCAGTCGGTGTCGGATGGTGACGCGCCCGAGATGAAGAGCTCTGAGATTCGTCCCCCGGTCGGCGGGTAGGATCGCCCGATGTTCAGGTTCATCACGGCCGGGGAATCCCATGGCCCCGGTTTGGTGGCGGTCATCGAAGGCCTCCCGGCCGGCATTCCCTTTCTTCAACCAGCCCTCAAGGCCGAGCTCGCTCGCCGGACGTTGGGCTTCGGGCGCGGTCCCCGGATGGCGATCGAACGCGACGAGATCGAAATCATGGGCGGTGTCCGTCATGGGCGGACACTCGGCTCGCCGGTTGCAGTCGTCATCCACAACACGGAGTTCCCGGAGAAGTGGGCCGAGGAGATGAGTCCGCACCCCGGAACCGCCAAGCGTCCGATGACGACACCCCGACCGGGGCACGCCGATCTGGTTGGGATGCAGAAGTACGACACGCATGACGCGCGCGACATCCTGGAGCGGGCGTCGGCCCGTGAGACGGCAGCGCGGACCGTCGTCGGTTATGCCGCCAAGGCGATGCTCGCCGAGCTGGACGTTGCGGTCTTCAGCCACGTGGTCGAGATCGGTGGCGTGGAAGTCCCAACCGAGCCTCTGCCGACGGTGGCGGACCTCGAGGAGATCGATGCGTCGCCGGTCCGAGTGTTCGATCGCTCGGCCGAGGAGCGCATCATCGACGTGATCGAAGCCGCCAAGGAGGACCGCGACACGCTCGGAGGTGTCGTCGAGGTCCTCACCTACGGATTGGTTCCGGGCATCGGCAGCCACGTTCACTGGGATCGAAAGCTCGACGCCGAGCTCGCCGAAGCCCTGATGTCCATCCAGGCGATCAAGGGCGTGGAGATCGGCGATGGCTTCAAGACGGCGCGCCGCCGCGGATCCGAAGCCCATGATGAGATCTTCCCCGACGACGGTGGGTTCGCCCGCACCACCAACAAGGCCGGAGGCACCGAGGGCGGGATGTCGGTGGGCGACGTGTTGCGCGTTCGTGCGGCGATGAAGCCGATCTCGACGGTCGGCAAAGGGCTCAGGACCGTCGATGTCGGATCCAAGAAGGCCGAATCGGCGTTCTACGAACGCTCGGACGTGGTGGCGGTGCCGGCAGCCGGCGTCGTGGCCGAGCAGATGGTCGCAATCGTGGTGGCACGCGAGATCCAGAGGAAGTTCGGCGGCGACACGATCGGTGATCTTCGTCAGGCATGGGAGGCGTATCGGCGCCGCCTTGCCGACTTCTGACATGCCGGTCTTCTCCATCGGCGAGGAAAGCAGTATCTGGGTCGGGCGAGGCCTTCCGAGCCCCGTCTTGCCCCAGCGGCCGGGTCGTGAGCGGGCCGTGGTCATCACACAGTCGCCGGTGATCCACATCGCCGACCGGGTTCGTCAGCAGCTCAGCTCGGAGGTGCCGTTGGTCGATGTCATCGAGGTTCCAAACCGCGACGACGCCAAGACGTGGCCGGTGGTCGCGAGCCTGTACGACCGGCTCGCCGAGCTGAACCTCGGTCGCCACGACACGGTGGTCGGGGTTGGTGGGGGGGCCGTCACCGATCTTGCCGGCTTCCTCGCAGCGACATGGCTCCGCGGCATCGAATCTGTGATGGTGCCGACGACCCTGTTGGGTGCGGTGGACGCGTCGATCGGCGGGAAGACAGGCATCAACCACGCAGGAAAGAACCTCGTTGGAGCGTTCTGGCATCCGAGGGTGGTGGTGGTCGACCTCGATGTTCTGGACGCGCTTCCGCTTTCGCTTCGCCTGGAGGGCACTGCCGAGATCGTGAAGGCGGGCTTCATCGTCGACCCTTCGATCGTGGACGAATACCGCCGTAGCGGCATGGATGCAGCGCTCGATGTGGTGGTGCCCCGGGCGATCGCCGTGAAGGCGTCGGTGGTGGGTGAGGACTTCCGCGAAGGTGGCCGCAGGGCGATTCTCAACTTCGGGCATACGATCGGTCACGGAGTCGAGGCCATCACCGGGGTACCGCACGGTCACGCCGTCGCCATCGGCATGGTGGCGGCCGGGGCGGTGTCTGCTGCCCGCTATGGCTTCGACGGCGGCGCCCTGACCGAGCTCATCTTCTCGCTGGGGCTTCCAGTGGCGAGCGCCGGCACCTCGCGGCAGGCCGTTCTCGACAAGGTCGCTCGCGACAAGAAGCGTACGGCGGCGGGTGTCCGCATGGTGCTTCTCCGAGACATCGCCGATGTGGTGGTGGAGCCGGTCACCGACGACGAGATCGACCTCGGTTTACAAGCCATCGGCATCCGGTAGCGGCTCTTTGTGGTCTCCCCGGGGATACGTCCTTGACCGCACTCTGAACACTCGTTTAAGATGCTGAACGTGAGTTCAGTCGATGATCGATCTACGAAGGCCAAGATCCGGGACTCGGCCATCGAATGCTTCGCCACCGAAGGTTCGGCCACCACGGTGCGAAAGATCGCCGAGAGCGCCGGCGTATCGCCCGCACTGGTCATCCATCACTACGGCTCGATGGACGGACTCCGGGCTGCCTGCGACGAGCACGTCATCCGCGTCATCAGAGACCAAAAGACCGCAGCCTTGAATGGTGGAGTGGACATCGCCGGGGCGATCCGCACCTACGGAAACCGTCACCTGCCCGCGTACCTCGCCCACATGCTGGCCGAAGACTCAGAGGCGTCGGCGCGACTCGTGGATTCGATCGCAGCCGATGCCGAGCAGTACATGGCCGAGGGCGTGGAGGCGGGAACCCTCAAGCCGTCGTCGGACCCGGTCGGGCGGGCGCGCGTCATGACGCTGTTCTCACTCGGCGCGCTCGTGCTGCACCATCACGCCAAGCGACTGCTCGGCGTCGACCTCACCGACCCGGCGATCGAGCCCTCCGACCTCATGGCCTATGCCGGACCGGCCCTGGAGCTCTTCGGGCGCGGCATGTTCACAGACGACTTTGCGGAGACCGCACGGGCGGCATTCGAGACCACAGGCAGAGAAACGGAGACACCGTGAGTACACCCGCCATTCGCACCGAGGGCCTGACCAAGCACTACGGCGACGTCGAAGCCCTCAACGATCTCGACCTCGAGGTGCACGCCGGCGAGGTCTTCGGATTTCTCGGGCCGAACGGTGCGGGAAAGACAACGATGATCCGAACGATCCTGGATCTCATCCGCCCGACGCGAGGGAGGGCCGAGATCCTCGGGATGGACACCCACGAGGCTGCGGTCGACATCCGCCGGCGCATCGGATACCTGCCCTCGGACCTGTCGATGTACGACCGACTCACGGGTAGGGACATGATCACGTACTTCGCCAACCTTCGTGGTGGGGTCGATTGGTCCTACGTCGAGGAGCTCGCAACACGCCTGAAGGCGGACCTGTCGCCGAAAGTGGGCGACTACTCATCGGGAAACCGGCAGAAGGTAGGGCTCATTCAGGCGTTCATGAACAAGCCGCAGGTGCTCATCATGGACGAGCCGAGCAGCGGCCTCGACCCCCTCATCCAACGTGAGTTCCAGAAGATGATGCGTGAGGTCGCGTCCGAAGGTCGAACGGTGTTCCTGTCGAGCCATACCCTCTCGGAGGTGCAGGCGGTCGCCGACCGTGTCGGTGTGATCCGCGAGGGATACCTGGTGGAGGTGTCGAAGGTGGCCGATCTCCGATCGAAGGCCATCCGCACGGTCGAGCTGTATTTCACCGAGTCGGTCGATCCGCAGGTGTTCGAGGCGCTGGGCGGTGTCAGCGATGTCCGAGTGGCCAACAACCATGTGACCCTGTCGCTGGAGGGATCCATCGTCGACCTGCTCAAGACGGCCGCCGATCGGTACGAGCTTGTCGACGTCTCGAGCCAGGAAGCCGACCTCGAGGAGATCTTCCTGACCTACTACGAGGGCGTGTGATGCTCAGTAACGTCTTCATGAAGACCAACCGCGATCGTGTCATCGGCATGCTGGTCGGTGCGTTGGTCATCGGGTCCTTCCTCCCGTGGGCGATGGCGGTCTACAGGGACATCGACCTGTCGTTCTACGACTCGGTGCCCGCCGCCTTTCGCTCTCTCATGGGCATCCCCGAAGGCGCAGACGCAGCCGCGCTGGCCTATGGCGCGATGTTCAGCTTCATGGGTGCGATGACGCTGGCGGCCCTGGCGATATCGATGGGCTCGGCATCGATCGCCGGAGAGGAGCGGGGCGGAACCATCGGGCTGCTGCTCGGCAACCCGCTGAGCCGCGCCCGGGTGTTGGGTGCCAAGGCGTCCTCGCTCGTCGTACTCTCGGCTCTGGGAGTCGGAATCCTGTGGTTCTTCGGCGAGATCACTCCGATCCTCCTCGATGTGGAACTCGGTTCGCTCGATCAGAACGCATACATGGTCCACATGCTGGCCAACACACTGTTCTACGGCTTCCTGGCGCTCGCTCTCAGCGCCTGGACCGGGAACGCCACGGTTGCGTCGGGTGTCTCCGTGGCCGTCATGGTCACGGGGTATCTGGCCGTCGGGCTCATCCCGCTGATCGAGGCCGCTGACGGATGGGAGAGGGCCTTCCCGTGGTACTACTTCGACGGCAGCCAGCCCTCGATCAACGGGGTCGACTGGGCACACGTCGGCATCCTCGGCGGCGCTTCCATCGCCTTGGCGGCGGTCGGGTTCGTGGGTGTCACGCGTCGCGACCTGAAGACGAAGTCGACCAAGACGACCATCGTCGACCGTCTCCGAAACAACCCGAGAACGGCAATGCTGGTCGAGCGATTGGCCGGATCGGCACGGGTGTCGAGTCTCTTCACGAAGACCATCTCCGACCATCAGGGACTCCTGATCACGGTGAGCTGGATCATGGCTGCGATGGGTCTGATGATGGGCCCCATCTACTCAGCCATCCCCGAAGAGGCGTACGAGGTGTTCTCTCAGTTCCCCGATGTGCTCATCGCCATGATCGGTGGGAAGGACATGAGCACGGCCGCCGGATTCTTCCAGGCGGAGATCTTTGCGATCACGGCCCCGATCGCCGTGGCAGTCCTCACGGTGTCCATGGGCTCTCGGGCGCTGGCCGGCGAGGAGCGCAACCACACCATGGATCTGCTGCTGTCGAACCCCATTCGACGGTCCCGCATCGTGCTGAACAAGGCCGCGGTCATGGTCGTGTTCGCTGCAGTCATCGCGATGGTCACCTTCGCCTCGACCTGGGCCGGGGTGCTCATCGGCGGAATCGACATGGATGCCGGGGGGCTCGTTGCAGCCTCGGTGCTGTTGTGGTTGCTGGGACTGGCATTCGGGGCGGTGGCGCTCTTGCTCTCTGCCCTCACCGGACGCACGTCGGTCGCGTCGTACGGTGCGACGGGAGTCGCCCTCATCTCCTACTTCCTGTGGGCGTTCGCTTCGATGAGCGAAGGCAGCGGGTGGTTGGCGCGGCTCTCGTCGTTCCACCACTATCTCGGTGGCGACCCCCTCACGGCCGGAATGGACTGGTCCGGGGCGGCGGTGCTGGTGGCGATCTTCGTGGTCGGCGTCGGCCTGTCGGTCTTCGCATTCGATCGACGGGATCTGAAGGGCTGAACCCTCCCAAGACGGTCGCAACGCCTGTTCGTGCTGGCGTTGCGGCCGGGCGAAGGCCGATCGAGCGTTCCGAGCAGCTGATATCCTGCACGCCTCAAACCCAAGTCCCGACCGAGTATTCGGTACTGCGAGCGAAGCGAGCCTCCGTGATCTCCACCAACGATGTTCGACCTGGCATGGCGTTGAGCCAGTCCGATGGCATCTTCACCATCGTCAAATACGAGCACGTCAAGCCGGGGAAGGGCAAGGCCTTCGTACGCATGAAGCTCAAGAACGTCGAGACCGGCCAGGTGTTGGACCGGACCTTTCGAGCCGACGAGGATGTCGAACAGGCCATCATCGAACGCTACGACCACCAGTTCCTGTACCGGGACGACCTGGGATTCCACTTCATGAACCTGGACGACTACTCCCAGTTCGCCGTGTCCGAAGCCGACGTCGGTGACGCCGCCAACTACCTCACCGACGGGATGACCGCCGTGCTGGCGATGTATCAGGGCAATCCGATCGGCGTCGAGCTGCCGGCATCCGTCGAGCTCGAGGTGACGTACGCCGAGCCGGCAGTCAAGGGAGACACCGTTTCTGGGGCCACCAAGCAGGTCACGATGGAGACGGGGCTGAAAGTCCAGGTGCCGCTGTTCATCGAACAGGGCGAACGCCTGAAGATCTCCACATCCGACGGCAGTTACCTGTCCCGGGCGTGAGCGAGCCCCGCGAAGCGGTCGTCCAGGCGCTGTACGAAGCCGATCAGATGGGCCTCGACCTCGAGGCGCTCGAAGGTCGACCCGATGCGCTCACGGGGAAGGCTCGCCGGTTGTTCGTGGGGACGCTGAGCCATCGCGCCGAGCTCGACGCGGCCATCGATGCCGTATCCGACCACTGGAGGGTCGACCGCATGCCGGTGGTCGATCGGGCCGTCCTCCGGTTGGCGCTGTACGAGCTGCGCCACGAGCCCGATACGCCGGTCGCAGTCGTGTTGTCCGAGGCCGTGCGGATAGCAAAGACGTTCTCCACCGAACGTTCGGGTCACTTCGTCAACGGCGTGCTGGCGACCCTCGCCAAACGGGAGCGTCCCGAACCACCCTGACGGGTACGTAGTACGTAATACGCAACCAGTAATACAGAGAGTGCGCAACAGTCACACAGAGCGCGCGTCCGGGTGCCCTCTCCGGCTGCTAGGTTCTGATCACTTCCCTTTAAGTCCGGTCCAGCGAGGCCGGGAAGGAGCGTGACCGTGCATCAGACTGCACCGGTCGGCGGTGGCTTGGGGGCGACATGCCCCAGGTGATGACCGCCGACGATCTCGGGCGAGCCGTTCGGCGTATCGCCCACGAAATCCTCGAACGACATCGCGGCGCAGAGAACGTGATGCTCGTTGGAGTCCACACCCGAGGGGTACCCCTGGCAGAGGAGATCGCCGACGCCATCGATGCCTTCGAGAAGATCAAGGTCCCTGTCGGCGAGCTCGACATAGGTCTCTACCGGGACGACCTGGGACTTCGACCCACCACCCGGCTCTCACGGACCCTTATTCCGATCGACTTGACCGGAGAGACGGTGATCCTCGTCGACGACGTGTTGTTCACGGGCCGCACCGCCAGATCGGCACTCGATGCCCTGCTCGACCTCGGTCGACCGGCGAAGATCGAGTTGGCCGTGATGGTCGATCGAGGACACCGCCAGCTGCCGATTCGGGCCGACTACGTGGGCAAGAACATCCCCACGGCCCCGGAGGATCGCGTGGCGGTCCGGCTCGAATCGGTCGATGGCCGCTCCGGGGTGTGGGTCGGCGATGAGCCGGATAACGACAGGAGGCACCGGTGAAACATCTCCTCACCACCGAAGATCTCAGCCGCGCCGAGCTCGAAGAGTTGCTCGATCTGGCCGACGAGTTCTCGCAGGTTCTCGACCGTGACATCCCAAAGGTCCCGGCACTGCGTGGCTTGACCGTTGGAACCCTGTTCTTCGAGCCCTCGACTCGTACCCGTCTCTCATTCGAGCGCGCGGCCAAGGCGCTGTCGGCCGACGTGATGAGCTTTGCGACCTCCACGTCGTCGGTGTCCAAGGGTGAATCGCTGAAGGACACGGTGCTCACGCTCCAGGCGATGGGCGTCGACCTCATGGTGGTCCGGCACAAGGCCACTGGCGCTCCATGGCGGGTGGCGGAGTGGGTCGATTGCCCGGTTGTGAACGGAGGGGACGGAGCGCACCAGCATCCGACGCAGGCGCTCCTCGACTCCCTCACCATCCGGCGCCATTTCGGGAAGCTCGACGGGCTCAGGATTGCCATCGTCGGCGACATTCGTCACTCCCGTGTCGCTCGCTCGGACCTCTTCGCCATGAGCGCGCTGGGAGCCCAGGTCACGATGGTGGCGCCTCCGACGCTTCTCCCTCTGGATGTGGCCGACTGGCCGTGTGACGTGAGCCACGACTTCGACGATGTGCTTGCGAGCTCCGATGTGGTGTACCTGCTGCGGATCCAGCTGGAGCGCGGAGGAGGCACTGTTTTCCCGTCGCTTCCCGAATACGTGGGGAGGTTTGGGCTCACCCGTTCGCGGTTCGACCGCCTGGGACCCGACACCATCGTGATGCACCCGGGACCCATGAACCGGGGGGTCGAGATCGATCCCGCGGTCGCGGACCACGAGCGCTGTCTGGTGCTCGACCAGGTCCGGAATGGTGTGGCAGTGCGGATGGCGGTGCTGTTCCGGCTCGGGCAGGCGGCGGTTCGCAAGCCATCACCGGGAGGTGAACTGTGAGCGATGAAGTCCTCATCAAGGGCGGTACCGTCCTCACTCCGGAGGGAACCGTCGAAGCCGACGTGCTCGTGGGTGATCGGATCGTGGCGATCGGATCCGATCTCACTGCCGAAACCGTCATCGACGCCGCCGGATGCTGGGTTGGCCCCGGTCTCGTCGACCTGCACGTGCATGTGCGCGAGCCTGGTCAGGAGTGGAAGGAAGACGTGGCCTCGGGGTCTGCCGCGGCCGCAGCAGGTGGTTTCACCGCAGTGCTGGCGATGCCGAACACCGACCCGGCCATCGATTCGGGTCACCTGGCGCGTTTCGTTGCCGATCGCGGGCGCGAAGCGGGTCTGGTAGACGTCATTCCGGTCGGAGCGTTGACCTTGGGACGGGCCGGGGAGCGCTTGTCGCACCTCGATGACCTGTGGTCGGCCGGCGTCCGGATGTTCAGCGATGACGGCGACAGCGTCGCCGACGCCGGCCTACTTCGTTCGGCAATGGAGTACCTGGCCCACCGGGGCGGCCTTGTGGCCCAACACGCCGAGGATCGTGGCCTCTCGCGTGACGGGCACATGCACGAAGGTGCCGTCTCGTCGAAGCTGGGAATGCGTGGGCTCCCGTCTGCAGCCGAGGAGGTGGTGGTGGCCCGCGACCTGGCGCTGGTGCGGCTCACAGGATGCCGATACCACGTGCAACATGTCTCCTCGGCAGGGACTGTGGCGTTGGTGAGGGCGGCGAAGCGAGAAGGTCTGCCGGTGACGGCCGAAGTGGCGCCTCACCATCTCACGTTCGACGACCGGAATGTCATGTCGATGGACCCGGACTTCAAGATGTATCCGCCCCTGCGGTCGAGCAGCGACATCGAAACACTGATCGCCGGGCTCCAGGACGGAATCATCGATGCCGTCGCCACCGACCACGCTCCGCATGCCGAAGCCGAATGTGAGGTGCCGTTCGAAGAGGCTCCCCGCGGCGTCATCGGACTGGAGACCGCGGTTGCAGCCACCCTGATGGCCACAGGACTGGACCAGACGACACTCTTCGAACGAATGTCGATCACACCGGCCAGGATCGCCGATCTCGGCGAGCACGGACTCCCGCTCCGGGTGGGCGGCCCAGGTCACGTCACGGTCATCGATCCGACGGCGACCTGGGAGGCGGGACCATTCGTGTCCCGTTCACAGAACTCGCCGTGGACGGGGCACACGATGACGGGACGGGTGGTCGCCACCTTGTTCGGGGGACGGATCACGCATGACGTGACCTCCAGGGAGGCTCGCCGATGACGAACGTTCGGACACCGGGCTTGCTGGTGACTGCCGACGGTGCCGTGTTTCGCGGCCGAGGTGTGGGCGCCGAGGGGGTGACCACAGGCGAAGTGGTGTTCAACACCTCGATGACCGGATACCAGGAGATTCTCACCGATCCCTCGTATGCGGGTCAGGTCGTCGTGATGACGGCCTCGCACATCGGCAACTACGGGGTGACACACCTCGACGAACAGGCGACCCGGCCGCACGCAACAGGATTCGTCATGCGGTCCCTGTCGCGCCGCGACTCGAACTGGCGATCGGAGGGGTCCTTCGTCGGTTATCTCCGCGAGCGCGGGATCGTCGCCCTGGCCGATCTGGACACGAGGCGCCTCACCCGCCACATCCGCGACAACGGCGCCCAGCCGGTGGCGATGGGTGTCGGGGTCACCGAGTCGGAATTGTCGGACCGGGCAGCCTCGGCGCCCCGCATGGAGGGTCTCGACCTGGTCGGGGGGGTCACGACAGACAAGCCGTACGAGGTCGCAGCCGAAGGGCCGCGCCGGGGCTCGGTGGTCGCGGTGGATCTTGGGATGAAGCACGATATCGCCCGACACCTTGCCGATCACGGACTCGACGTGACGGTCGTGCCTGCGTCGACCACCGCCGAAGAGATCCTCCAAAGGTCGCCGGATGGCGTCTTCGTGTCGAACGGGCCCGGCGATCCCGAGCCGCTCATGGCCAGCATCGAAGCCCTGCGAGGCGTGGTGGGCAGACTGCCGGTGTTCGGCATCTGCCTCGGCCACCAGGTGCTGGGGCTTGCGCTCGGCGCCACCACCTACAAGCTCCCGTTCGGCCATCACGGCGGCAACCACCCCGTCCGCCGCCTCGGCGACGGCGGAGTCGAGATCACCGCACAGAACCACGGGTTCGCCGTGGATCTCTGGTCCTTGACCGATGAGTCACCGCCGGAGCGCGACGGATTGGCCCACCGTGGTCTCCTGCCACACCAGGTCGAGACCGAGTTCGGACCGGTGGTCCCCACCCACCAGAACCTCAACGACGGCACGCTCGAAGGGCTTCGATGTCTCGATGTGCCGGCGTTCAGCGTCCAATATCACCCCGAAGCCGCTCCGGGGCCACACGACGCAGCTCACCTGTTCGACGACTTCCTGGAGCTCATGGGACTGAATGGAGGTGATCTGGATGCCCAAGCGTGAGGACATCTCCTCGATCCTGCTCATCGGATCCGGACCGATCATCATCGGACAAGCCTGCGAGTTCGACTATTCCGGCACCCAAGCCGCCAAGGTTCTTCGTGCCCACGGGTACAGGGTGGTGCTCGTCAATTCGAACCCGGCGACGATCATGACCGATCCCGAGTTCGCCGACGCCACCTACATCGAGCCCATCACACCGGAGGTGGTGGAACGCATCATCGCCCTCGAACGGCCCGACGCCCTGCTTCCCACACTCGGTGGGCAGACTGCGCTCAATGTCACCACGACGCTCGCCAGGACCGGCGTGCTGGAGCGCCACGGGGTCGAGCTGATCGGCGCCGGGCTCGACGCCATCGAGCGGGCAGAAGATCGGGGTTTGTTCAAACAGACCATGGAGGCGGTGGGTCTCGAATGCCCACGCGCCGGATATGCCAGATCGATGACCGAGGCCCTGCGGATCGCCGACGAGATCGGCTATCCCGTCATGATCCGACCTTCCTTCATCCTCGGCGGCGGCGGCACCGGCATCGCGGCCGACCTTGACGAGTTCCTCGAAAAGGCCCGCCATGGTCTGGCGACGTCACCCGTGGGCGAGATCCTCGTCGAGGAATCCGTGTACGGATGGAAGGAGTTCGAGCTCGAGGTGATGCGGGACCGCGCCGACAATGCTGTCATCGTATGCTCGATCGAGAACCTCGACCCGATGGGAGTGCACACAGGCGACTCCATCACCGTGGCGCCGATCCAGACTCTGTCCGATCGGGAATACCAGGAAATGCGCGACGACGCCATCCGGGTACTCAGGGCCATCGGCGTCGAGACCGGTGGATCGAACGTCCAGTTCGCAGTGGATCCTGCAAGCGGCCGCAGGCTCGTGATCGAGATGAACCCCAGGGTTTCCAGGTCCTCGGCTCTCGCGTCGAAGGCGACCGGGTTTCCGATCGCCAAGATCGCAGCACTTCTGGCCGTCGGTTTCACCCTCGACGAGATCCCCAACGACATCACCGGTGCGACCCCGGCCAGCTTCGAGCCGGCACTCGACTACGTGGTCGTGAAGATCCCTCGCTTCGACTTCGCGAAATTCCCGAGCGCCCCCAGGACATTGGGGACATCGATGCGCAGCGTGGGCGAGGCCATGGCCATCGGCCGGACCTTCCCGGAGGCGCTCCAGAAGGCCCTGCGGTCCATGGAACAGGGTCGGTTCGGGTTCGGGGCCGACCCGGGCGAAGAGCGATTCCGTACGAAGATCGACGACGAGATCTGGGACCTGATCACCGTTCCGACGCCGGACCGCATCTTCGCGGTGGCCGAAGCGCTCCTCCGCGAATTCGCCGTCGACGAGATCGCCGCCCGCAGCGGCTACGACCCCTGGTTCGTGGAGGAGATGGCGTCCATCATCGAGATCAGAGCGGCAATCGAATCACAGGGACTTGACGACGAGTGGCTGAGCCACGCAAAGCGGGCCGGATTCTCGGACCGGCAGTTGGCCCACCTGACGGGGACTGAGGAGTCCGAGATCCGAGAGCGGCGGATGTCCTCTGGGCTCACCACCACGTACAAGACCGTCGATACCTGTGCCGCCGAGTTCGAGGCTCAGACCCCGTACATGTACGGCACGTTCGAGGACGAGGACGAGGTGCCTCCCGCCGATCGTCCACGGGTGGTGGTTCTGGGATCGGGGCCGAACCGGATCGGGCAGGGCATCGAGTTCGACTATTGCTGTGTCCATGCCAGCTTCGCCCTGAGAGCCGCCGGATACGAAACGGTGATGGTGAACTGCAATCCCGAGACGGTGTCCACCGACTACGACACGTCCGATCGCCTGTACTTCGAGCCGCTCACGGTCGAAGACGTGCTCGCCGTCGTCAGGGCGGAGCAGCCCGAAGCTGTGATCGTGCAACTGGGCGGGCAGACCCCGCTCAACTTGGCCCGAGCGCTCGAAGAGGCGGGAGTTCCGATCGCGGGAACCAGCCCTGCGTCGATCGATCTCGCCGAGGACCGGGAGCAGTTCTCCGATGTGTGCCGACGACTGGGGATCAAACAACCTCCCCATGGCATTGCATCCGGGCGGCTCGATGCCGAAGAGGTTCTCGATCGTGTGGGTCTCCCGGTCGTGATCAGACCGTCATATGTGCTCGGTGGCCGCAAGATGCGGGTGCTGTACAGCTACGACGAGCTGAGCGACTACCTCGATGACCTGTACGGCGACCTGACCGAGAAGGACATCACCGAGGTTCCGCTGCTGATCGACCGCTTCCTGGAGGCCGCCACGGAGGTCGACGTGGACGCCCTCTACGACGGCTCTGAGCTCCTCGTGGGTGGGATCATGGAGCACGTCGAAGAGGCTGGTGTCCATTCCGGTGACTCGGCTTGTGTCGTTCCGCCTCCCACGCTGTCGGACACGGCTCTGAAGACCATCCTCGCCAACACCGAGGACCTGGCGCGAGAGCTCGGCGTGCGCGGTCTCATCAACATCCAGTTTGCGGTGCGAGGTGACGAGGTGTTCATTCTCGAGGCCAACCCGCGCGGATCGCGAACGGTTCCTTTCATCTCGAAGGCCAGCGGAATCCCGCTTGCCAAGGCGGCTGCCCGAGTGATGATGGGCTCGACGCTCGCAGAGTTGAGGGACGAAGGGCTGTTGGGCCCCGTCGGGGAGATCGATTTCACAGCGGTGAAGGAGGCCGTGCTGCCCTGGGACCGGTTCCCCGAAGAGGATTCGGTCCTCGGTCCCGAGATGCGGGCCACTGGCGAGGTGATGGGGATCGGTGCCGATGCAGGCGTCGCCTACGCAAAGGCCCTGCTGGCCGCCGGGCATCGCCTGCCAAGCGACGGCGCCGTTCTGATCACGCTCGCCGATCGCGACAAAGCGATGGGGCTCGCCGTGGCTCAGGCTTTTCACCTGCTCGGATTCGACCTGGTCGCCACGCCTGGCACCGCCCGCTATCTGTCCCATCACGCGTTGCCCGTCGAGACCGTGGTGAAGGTCGGAGAAGGCGACAACGACACCCGTTCTGCCATCGAGAGCGGCCGAATCCAGCTCGTGGTCAACACCCCGCGAGGCGGGCGGGCACGATCTGACGGACGCGTCATCCGGCACGCCTCGAGGCTGCAAGGGGTTCCGTGTGTCACCACCATTCAGGGCGCCCTGTCGGTGGCTCGCTCGCTCCGATCCGGAGACGAGTCCACCTGGACACCCCGCTCGTTGCAGGACTGGCACCAGCGAGTCGAGCACGTCTTCGGGCACGAGTGCGTCCGCCAAGACGGGCCCACCGCCAACGGCCGACGGCCAACGAGACGACCGCTGCCTGCTCGCCGTTTGCCGTGGGCCGTCGGCCGTGGGCAAGGATCGACCATGGTGTCGCTGACCACCAGGCTCGGGCCGGTCGAGTTGTCTTCGCCGTTGATTGCGGCTTCGGGGACGGTCGGCTCGGTAGTGGAGTTCTCCGATGTGACCGACTGGAGCCGCTACGGCGCAGCGGTGGCGAAGTCGGTGTCGGCAGTGCCGTGGACGGGCCGGCCGGCGCCACGCGTGGCCCCGGCGGGAGTCGGGATGTTGAATGGGATCGGGATCCAGAATCCTGGGATCGACAAATGGGTCGATGCGTACGCTCCTCGCTTTGGCAGCGTGCCCACGCAGGTGTGGGGGTCGGCGGTCGGAAATACGGTCGACGAGTTCGTGACCGTGGCTTCGAAGATGGAAGGCTCAGGAGTGCCGGTCGTCGAGATCAACCTCTCATGTCCCAATCTCGATGGTCATCTCTTTGCGCTCGACCCGAAACGGTCGGCAGAGGTGGTGCGTGCCGTCAGAGACGCCGTCGACGTCCCGATCGGGGCGAAGCTCTCCCCGAACTCCGAGGACATCGGTGCCGTGGCATCGGCCTGTGCCGATGCAGGGGCGGATTGGGTGGTGTTGACCAACACGGCGTGGGGGATGCGAATCGACGTCGAGACCCGTCGTCCGGTGCTCACGGGCACCATCGGCGGGTACTCGGGCGCCCCTCTCAAGCCGATGGCGATGCGATGTGTCGTCGAGGTTCGGCGGGCGGTGTCCGACCTTCCGATCATCGGGTGCGGCGGCGTGTCCACCGCCGACGATGTGATCGAGTATCTGTTGGCTGGAGCGTCGGCGGTGGCCATCGGCACCGCGCACTTCGCCGATCCGAAGGTCGGCACGAAGGTCACGAAGCGGCTGCACAGGCGATTGGCGGCACTCGGTGTCGAAGACATCGACGACCTGATTGGAGGAATGATTCCGTGGTGAACCCGATCCTGGTTGCGCTCGACGTGCCCGATGCAGAGGACGCTCTCCGGCTCGCCCGAGTCGTCGAGCCTCATGTGGGCGGGTTCAAGGTCGGGCTGGAGCTGCTGATGGGCGAGGGCCCCGCAGTTGTGTCGTCGATCGCCGAGTTGGGAAGACCGGTCTTCTGTGACGCCAAGCTCCACGACATCCCCAACACGGTCGAAGCGGCTGCACGGCGGATCGGAGCGTCCGGGGCGCGCTGGTTGACGGTGCACGCTTCGGGAGGGGCGGACATGATGAAGGCGGCGGCGTATGGGCTCTCGGATGGATCGGACGGCCACGCCGGCGTCCTCGCGGTGACCGTGCTCACCAGCCTCGACGAAGCGGCACTCGCCGCCACCGGCGTCGCCAACGACATCGGCACCCACGTCGGGATCTTGGCTGCGTTGGCCGCCGGGAGTGGAGCTGAGGGAGTGGTTTGCTCGGTTCGGGAGCTGGGGGTCGTACGTGCGGTCGCTCCCCAGCTGACGAAGGTGACGCCCGGTGTTCGCCCCACGGGCTCTGCACCGGGCGATCAGGCGAGAGTCGCCACGCCGGCAGAGGCAGTCGCCGCCGGCGCGGACCTGCTGGTGATCGGACGGCCGATCACCCGCGCCGATGATCCTGGCTCGGCAGCAGCTGCCATCGTGGCGGGCCTGACCCGACCCTCTTGAACGGCCGGTCGTGGAAACCGGAGCGCCGGCCCGGTAGAGTTCAGCGTTCGGCGATCGGGAGACCGTATGCAACCACCCCAGCTTTCGGACGAGCAACGAGCCCAAGCTCTGGCTCGCGCGGCCGAAGCGCGGCGCGTCCGAGCGGAGGTCAAGGAGTTGTTGAAGACGGGGTCGCTGACCTTCGAGGAGCTGCTCGAGCGCATCGAGACGGATGACCTGGTCGGGGGACTCAAGGTCGAGTCGGTTCTGGCGTCGATGCCCGGCAACGGCAAGGTCAAGGCCAAACGAATGATGGAGGCCCATGGGATCGCCGACAACCGGCGGCTGCGGGGTCTCGGCGACAAACAGCGTGCCGCCCTCCTCGCCGAATTCTCCTGAACACGGTCGGCTTGTGGTGATCGCCGGCCCGTCGGGGGCCGGCAAGTCCACCATCGTCCGCCGGCTCCTCGAACGAAGGCCCTTCCGATTCTCGGTGTCGGTGACGACCCGGGCACCCCGACCGGGTGAGGTGGATGGCGTGCACTACCACTTCGTGGACGTCCTGGAGTTTCGCCGTATGGTCGACGATTCGGAGTTCCTGGAGTGGGCCGAGTACGGAGCCCACCTGTATGGAACCCTTCTGGATCCGGTTCTCACGGTGCTGGATCGAGGAGAGGACATTCTCCTCGAGATCGAAGTCCAGGGTGCCACTCAGATCCGTGCCGCGTACCCCGCAGCCCTCATGATCTTCATTCGAGCGCCATCGCTCGACGAACTCGCCCGACGGCTCCGAATGCGCGGCGATACCACCGCCGAGCAGATCGAGCGTCGCCTCGAGATCGCCCGATGGGAGTTGTCGATCGCAGACGCGCTGTTCGACCACGTGGTCGTGAACGAGGACCTCGATATCGCCACTGAAGAGGTCCTGGCGATCGTCGGTCCGGTCCAGCCGGTCTGATCCGGCTCACGGTCACGGCCGACGAGTTCGAGGGCCGCATTTCCCGGTTGCGACGTCGAATCTCGAAGATGCGCACATCTCGTCCTCGGATTGCTATCAATGTGGGAATGCTGACGCGATCACCCACTGAAGGAGACGATCTGGCGCTCCTGGTTGCGCGTGCCCAGGCCGATTGCCCGGCGCCGATGGTGGCGGGCCGGAGACGTATCATCCACTCCGACGCCACCGGTTCGATCGTCGCCGAGGTCGACGCCATGCCCGTCGGGCTCGGCAGCTATCGGGTCGGCCCCCGCCATCCCCGGCTCGCCGAGATCGGCGTCGACGTGCTGTCGGAGCATCGCACCCCCGAGGTGATGACCGGACTCGTCGACGCAGTGCTCGATCTGGCGGGGGAGCGGATCGTGGAGACCAAGGCTGCCGCCGAGGATCCGATGACGGATTGGGTTCGGTCACGGCCGGACTTCCGCCATGAGATCACGGTGCGCAACGGCACGATCAGCACGTCGGATCGGCCCGAGCCATCGGGTCCGCTGCCGGTCGGGTACGCCATTGAGACGTTCGACGAGATGACACCGCCTATCGAGACCCTATACGAGCAGATCTACGCCGAGGGCCACCGTTGGACGGGCGAGACGGTGTCCTTTCCGCCGACCGGTTCGTTCTTGTCGGTGGTGGGAACACTGGTGGCGATCGGGCTCGTGTGGAATCGCACCGGATCGCCGGTGGCCGCCTCGGCCGTCACACTCGGCTCCGGGCTCGCGAGCAGTGCGTATCTGGTGCCGGGCGGGGTCATCGAGTCGGAGCGGGTGCAGCGTTCCACCATTCTGGCGCACGCCGTCGACGTGACGTTGCACGCGGCCGCACGTGCCGGTGTAAAGCTGGTGGAGTACGAGGACTCGAGACCGGACTGGGCGCTACAGGGTGAGATTCTCGATCGCTTCGAGCGAACCCAAGAGCACGTCACAGAGATGTGGGTGCGACGCCCCTGAGGCCGGCCGTCGTGTCGGCACACCTCGAGGTCCGGCTCTCGCACCGGTGGCACGTCGGGAGGATCGTTCAAATGTGGTGTTCTCGGCCACGGTCCAGTATCCTGGGTCCACTCTCCCTCGAAGGACTCCATGAAACTCGAAGATGTCATCGACGAGGTCGGAAACCGATTTGCCACCGTTGTCGTAGCCTCCCGACGGGCCCGTCAGATCAACGCCTACTACCACCAGCTCGGTGGTGGATACGGGCGTTTTGTGCCACCACAGGTGCACTCGCTCAGCCGCAAGCCACTCACGATCGCCATGGAGGAGATCGCAGAAGGCAAGGTGGCTGTGGAGCGCGAGGAAGATTGATGCCGGCTGGACGGCTCGCCGGACGGCGGGTGGTCCTCGGCGTATCCGGTGGTGTCGCCGCCTACAAATCGGCCTCGTTGGCGCGCCTGCTGATGGGCGAGGGCGCCGAGGTGCGGGTCATCATGACCGAGGCCGCTTCACGGTTCCTGGGCCCGCCGACCATGGCCGCCCTCACGGGACACCCCGTGGTCACGGGGCTGTTCGACGACGAGCAGTCCGTCAGCCCGCACACGGATCTGGCGCGATGGGCGGACCTGATTGTCGTGGCGCCCGCCACCACCGCAACGTTGTCTCGGCTCGCCCACGCATTGTCCGAGGACGTGCTGACGGCCACGGTCGTTGCATCCGGGGCGCCGCTTGTGGTGGCACCGGCCATGCATACCGAGATGTGGGAACACCCGGCGACCCGACGCGCGATCGCAATGGTGCGAGCGGATGGTGCGACGATCGTGGGACCGGAGTCCGGACCACTGGCCGGAGGCGATGCCGGTCCCGGACGGATGTCTGAACCAGAGGAGATCTTGGAGGCTCTCGTCGCACTTGCCGGTGGCCCCCTGACGGGCGTTTCCGTACTCGTGACTGCGGGAGGCACCCGGGAGGCGATCGACCCCGTGCGTTACATCGGCAATCGCTCCTCCGGCAAGATGGGACACGCCCTCGCCGAAGAGGCGGCCCGGCGAGGCGCCGCGGTGACGCTCGTGACCTCTTCCCACCTCGATGTCGCCCCCACGATCACGCGAGTGCAGGTCGAGTCCGCACAGGAGATGGCCGATGCTGTGGCGGGCATCCGCCCCGATGTGGCCATCATGGCGGCCGCGGTCGCCGACTTTCGTCCCGTCGACAGCCACGGATCGAAGCTCAGTCGAAGCGACGGTCCGCCTCAGATACACCTCGAGCCCACGCCCGACATCCTCGCAAGCGTGGCGGCCCGTGAGGAGCGTCCATCGCTGTTGATCGGCTTTGCGGCGGAGACCGGCTCGCTGGCGCGGGCTGTCGAGAAGGCGCGCCGCAAGGGGGTGGACTTCCTGGTGGCCAATGACGTTTCCCAGCCGGACGCCGGCTTTGCGGTGGACACGAACCGAGTCACGATCTGCTGGCCAGACGGGCGCACCGACGAATGGTCGATAGGATCGAAGAACGAGGTCGCCGCCAGGATCCTGGATCTCATTGGTGGAGAGCTCGCTGTGAGCCGTTAACGTCTTTCGGCATGACGCATCGCCGCTGGTACTTCAGCTCCGAATCGGTCACCGAGGGGCATCCCGACAAGATCTGTGACGCCATCTCCGACGGCATCCTCGATGCGGCCCTGGCAGGGGACCCGACGGCCCGCGTCGCCTGCGAGACCATGGTGACATCGAGGACCGCCATCGTGGCCGGTGAGATCACCACCCGGTATCACATCGACGTCGAAGGCGTGGTGCGCTCCGTGGTCGAAGGGATCGGATACCACGACTTCGACCCGGAGTTCGATGCCCACACGCTCAAGATCACCAACCTCCTCCACGCGCAGAGTGCCGACATCGCCATGGGCGTCGATCAGGACGGCGCCGGCGACCAGGGCATCATGTTCGGGTACGCCTGCAATGAGACCGCGGAGCTCATGCCGGTGCCGATCCAGCTCGCCCACCGTCTGGCCGAACGGCTCGCCCAAGTCCGGAAGAACGGGACGCTGCCGTATCTCCGTCCCGACGGGAAGACCCAGGTGACCGTGCGTTACGAGGGAAACCAACCCGTGGCCGTCACCAGCATCCTCATCTCGTCGCACCACGCACCCGCAGTCGACATGGACGCAACCATGCGGCCCGACCTCGTCGAGCATGTGATCCAGCCTGTGATTCCGGAGGGGATGTACGACGCCGGCGCCCCCTTCTTCATGAACCCGACCGGCCGGTTCGAGATCGGGGGGCCGCATGCCGACACCGGGCTGACCGGGCGGAAGATCATCGTCGACACCTACGGCGGATACGCCCGTCACGGCGGGGGAGCCTTCTCGGGGAAGGACCCGACCAAGGTCGACCGATCAGCCGCCTATGCAGCCCGTCACGCCGCCAAGAACGTGGTCGCCGCCGGTTTGGCGGATCGCTGCGAAGTGCAGCTGGCCTATGCGATCGGCCGCGCAGAGCCCTTCTCGATCCTCGTCGACACCTTTGGGACATCGAACGTGGATCCGGACCGCCTCGAAGCGGTCGTGTCGGAGATGTTCGATTTCCGACCGCGCGCCATCATCGAGCGCCTCGGGCTCCGCGCACCGATCTACCGGCAGACCGCCGCCTATGGCCATTTCGGACGACCGGATCTTCCGTGGGAGCAGACCGACCTGGCGGCGGATCTGGCGGCGGTCTTCGCCTGAGCTCCATCGCACGGGTCGTCCCGGCGGTCCCGAGCTTCTCCGTCGACGGCGGGTTCCGATACGCGATCCCTGGGCGGTTCGCCAGCCGCGTGGGCGTCGGAACGATCGTGCGTGTGCCGCTCGGGGGTCGGAGAGTCGGTGGTTACGTCATCAGTGTCGAAGAAGGGGATACCGGTGGTCTGAAGGAGCTGGCCGCCATATCCGGTGCGGCGTCGATCTTCGACCAGTCGCTCCTCGAGGTTATGCGTTGGGCGGCCGGCCACTACGTGGCGCCGCTTTCGGTGATGCTGGCTCGGTGCGCCCCGCCCAACAACCCTCCGCCGAATGCGGCCACCCCCGTCACCACCTCGATCCCGACCGATGTCTCACATCCGCTGGACGGCATCCTCGACGATCGAGTTCGCCGTGCGACCGTGTGGCTGGGATCGAACGATGCCGACCTGTGGACGGTGTCCCTCGGAGCCAAACTTCGGGATACCCACCGGTCGCTCGTCGTGATCCTCGCCACCGGCGACGAGGTCCGCCGGCTCGCCACCGCCGTCCGCAGCCCGCTCGGTGAACATCTCGTGACCGTGGATCATGAGACAGACGACGCCGGCGTCACGGCAGCTTGGGCGCACATGCGTCACCACGGGGGAGTCTTGCTCGGAACGCCGCGAGTGGCGTCCTGGCTGGTCCCTGATCTCGCAGTCGTAGCGGTGGTCGAAGAGAGCCGCAGAGCCATGAAGGACCGCCAAACGCCCACCGTTCACGTGCGGGACCTGGTCTTGACGCGAGCAACCCGAACCGGTGTCACTGCACTCTTCGCCGGTCCCGCGCCCTCGTTGGAGCTCGTTGCGCGCGGCCCTCGGATCATGCGTCCACCGGGACGACTCTTCCCGCTCGTCGAGATCGTCGATCGGCGCGACGATCCGCCGGGCTCGGGGATGCTGTCCGAGCGTGTGCGACAGGCCATCCGGGTGACGGTCAACCGAGGCGGAAACGTGTTCGTGTTCGCCCACCGGCGGGGATACTCGGCAGCCTCACGCTGTGTTCGATGTCGGACACTCCGTCGGTGTCCGGCATGTGGCTCCCGGCCGGATCCGACCCCGGAGTGCCGACGATGCGGAGCCGAGCTCGGTCCTTGCGTCGAGTGCGGCGGCGCCCGGTTCGAGCCGCTCGGAGCCGGGGTGGGGCGGATCGTGGATGACATCGCTCGCATCGTGGACAAAGAGACGGTCGGTGAGCACCCGACATCTGCTCCGGTGGCCGTCGGCACGGAACGCGACCTCACCACCCTCGACCTCCGTGATCTCGTGGTCGTCGTCGACATCGATGGGCTTGTGTTCGGGGTGGACTACCGGGCGGCCGAGGAGGCCTTCCGGATCGGATCCAGACTTGCGACGTACGTCCGACCGGGCACCGGGCGCAGGCTCATGGTGCAGACCAACGAACCCGAGCATCCCGTGATCTCGGCCCTCAGACGTGGTGACCCGGACGGATTTCACGAGTCGGAGCTCGAGAATCGACGGGCCATGCACTATCCGCCATTCGGTGGGTTGGTGGTCATCGAGGCCCGCGGTGAGGGCGCCATGGGTGCCGATCCCGAGATCCAGGCGTTGTCTCAACAGGCGACGATCCTCGGACCAGCACCATCTGCCAGCGGGGTCAGATGGCTCATTCAGGGCGACGACCTGCGATCGTTCAAGACCGCGCTCCGGCCAGTCCTCCAAAGGATGAGAGACAGTGGTATCACATTCCGAGTCGACGTCGACCCGATAGACCTATGAGGTAGGTCTGCCGGAGGTCTCCAGGATTCCATGGGCGTCCAACGTCCGAAATTGCCTCGTCGGCGGTGCCTCTCGCTTTCCGTTCGGACCAAGAGATCGGCTGCTACGTTTCTGTCCGCCATGGCCATTCTTCCGATCCGCACGTTCGGCGACCCAGTTCTTCGGGCATCCACTGCGCTCGTGTCCGACATCGATGACGGGGTGCGAAAGCTCGTGGCCGACATGATCGAGACGATGTACGACGCACCCGGAGCTGGTCTCGCCGCCACTCAGGTTGGTGTCTCCAGGCGAATCTGCGTGTTCGACGCAGCAGACGGCAACGGTGCCCAGGTCTTGATCAACGGCGAGATCGTCGAGACAGAGCGTGAGCTCCTGTACGACGAGGGTTGTCTCTCGGTCCCCGGACACTGGTGGGAAATCGCGCGACCCGAGTTCGCCCGCGCTCGTGGGCTCGATCTGGACGGCAACGAGGTGGAATACGCCGGCACCGGCCTGATGGGACGTGTGTTGCAGCACGAACTCGATCATCTCGATGGGGTGCTGCTTCTCGAGCGATTGGAACCGGCCGTCAAGAAGCAGGCGCTGCGCGACCTCCGCAACGAGGCACTGGGCCTGATCGACTTCGGGGAATGACCTCCTCGGGCCCTCGTCCACGTATCGCCTTCCTCGGTACGCCGGACGTTGCGATTCCCACGCTCGATCGTTTGCTCGAGGTCGCCGATGTGGCGGTCGTCGTCACTCAGCCCGATCGCCCGGTCGGCAGATCGAAGACTCCGCGCCCGCCGCCGGTCAAGGTGCGGGCACTCGAGTTGGCCCTGCCCGTCGCGCAGCCCGAGCGCTCGGTGGAAACTGCGAACCTGCTCGAGAGCGCAGGGCCGCTCGATGCGGCTGTACTCGTGGCGTTCGGACAGCTCATCAGGCCCTCAGCATTGGCAGTCCCACGCATCGGAATCCTGAACGTTCACTTCTCTCTCCTGCCGCGTTGGCGTGGTGCCGCACCCGTGCAGCGAGCGATCATCGAAGGCGATGAGCGCCTCGGAGTGACGGTCATCGTGCTCGACGAGGGTCTCGACACGGGTCCGATCGTGGCGTCCCACTCCACCATGCTCGGTCGCCACGAGACCGGGGGAGCAGTGCTCGACCGATTGGCGCACGTCGGCGCCGATCTCCTCGGCAGCGTGCTGGCTTCGTTCGTCGAAGGCGCCATTCCGGCGGTGGACCAGCCACCAGGTGCCACCGTGGCTCCAAAGCTGACCCCTGAGGACCGGTGGATCGATTGGACACAGCCGGCAACCTCGTGTGTGCGGCGCATCCGAGCGTTGGCTCCGAAACCGGGTGCCACCACCCTCTTCGAGGGTCAGGCGTTCAAGATCCTCTCGGCGACCGACGAGCCCGGTGAAGCCGAGCCGGGAACGATCGGCGCCGACGGGCTGGTGGGAACGTCCGACGGTCTGGTCCGGCTGGCGATGGTCCAGCCCCCCGGCAAGAGAGAGATGGCTGCGGCCGACTGGCTTCGTGGGCAGCGGGCCGGGAACATGCATTTTGGGGGGTGAGCGGGGCCGGAGAGGGTGTCAGCATGCTGTGCACGGACCATGACCCCGATACACTCGCCCCGTGATCCAGATTGCACCGTCATTGCTCGCCGCTGACTTTGCGCGACTGGGGGATGAGATCGGCCGAGTGGATGGTGTGGCCGACATGCTGCATCTCGACATCATGGACGGCCATTTCGTGCCCAACATCACGTTTGGGATGCCGTTGATCGAGGCGTTGAGGCCTCTGACCGGTCTCGTGTTCGACTGTCACGTGATGACGTCCAACCCCACGGCCTACCTCGAGGAGCTCCGTCGAGTCGGCGCCGACATGGTGACGGTCCATCTCGAAGCGGTTGCCGACCCGATCCCCGCCGCGAAACAGGCACGTGATCTGGGTCTGCGCTTCGGGGTCGTGATCTCGCCGCCCACACCCTGGACGGCGCTGCAGCCTTTCGCCGAGTTGTGCGACATGCTCGTGGTGATGTCGGTGCATCCCGGTTTTGGCGGACAGTCCTTCATGCCTGAGGTTCTCGACAAGGTCGAACTCGCCAGGAAATGGGTTGACTCCCATGGGTTGGACACCGATATCCAAATCGATGGCGGTATCAGCGCTGAAACTGCACCGGCCGCTCGTGACGCCGGCGCCAACGTGTTCGTTGCGGGCACGGCGGTGTTCGGCACAGATGATGCTGCCGCCGCTGTCACTCGGCTGCGGTCGGTGATCGAAAGGGTCTGATGTCTGACAACATCCTTGTGGTCGACGACGACGAAGACATCGTTCGAGTCATCCGGGTCAATCTGGAGCTCGAAGGATTCTCCGTGGTAACCGCTCACGATGGACAGGACGCGTTGGAGAAGGCGATGGACGCCCCACCCGACCTCGTCCTGCTCGACATCATGATGCCCCGCATGGATGGGTTGACTGCTCTGAAGCGAATGCGGAGCCTTCCGGCCTTGGCCTCGACTTCGATCGTGCTGCTGACGGCGCGGGGCTTGACCGAGGATCGGGTGAACGGGCTCGAGCTCGGTGCCGATGACTACATCACCAAGCCGTTCGACGTGATCGAGATGACGGCCAGGGTGAAGGCGGTGCTGCGTCGCGCCAAGGCTGCTCGTGACACCTCGCCGCTCACCGGTCTTCCCGGCAACTTCCGGATCGGCCAGGAGATCGAGGACCGCATCGAGAAGGATGCGCCGTTTGCGCTCGTCTACTGCGATCTCGACAACTTCAAGGCGTTCAACGACCACTACGGGTTCATGCGCGGTGATCAAGTGATCAAATACTCGGGGGAAGTGCTCGGTGAGGCCGCCGACGACATCGGTGACCCGAATGCTTTTGTCGGTCACATCGGTGGCGACGACTTCGTGGCGGTGGTGGACGGCAATCTGGCTGAGGCGTACTGCAAGGCGGTGATCGAACGGTTCGACGACGGGATCCTCGACTTCTACGACACGGCGGATGCGCTTCGTGGGTACATCGAAGTGGTCGATCGTCGCGGCGAACGGTTCGCGTTTCCCGTGGTGTCCATTTCCATGGGTGTCGTGACGAACGTCGGGCGCCCTGTGGCTTCTCAGTGGGAAGCCTCTGCGGTGGCGGTGGAGATGAAGGAATTCGCAAAGAAGCAGCACGGCTCCGCCTACCGGGTCGATCGCCGTTCAGGCTGACGTGACCCCCTCGATCGCCGAGCGGCGGGCGTCAGCGCTCATGACTCATGCCATCGAGGTGGCGTCCACGCGCCGCCCACACCCGAATCCTCGTGTCGGAGCGCTCGTCGTGACCCCTGAAGGCGAGGTGATCTCAGCGGGGGCACACGAACGTCCCGGTACCCCGCACGCCGAGATCCATGCCCTTCAGGAGGCAGGGTCGGCCGCCTCGGGCGCCCACATGGTGGTGACGCTCGAACCGTGCAACCACCACGGTCGAACACCTCCGTGTACCGAGGCGATCATCGCCGCCGGGATCACGAAGGTCATCGTCGGAGCGATCGATCCAGACAGACGAGTCGTCGGCACCGGCATCGCACGGCTCGAAGCGGCGGGCATCGAGGTCGTCTCCGGTGTCGAGGCACATGCCGTCGAAATGGCAGACCCTGGCTATTTCCACCATCGTCGGACCGGGCGTGCGCGCGTCGTGCACAAGACGGCAGTGACGCTGGACGGACAGACCGCCGCGGTGGACGGTACGTCCCAGTGGATAACCGGTGAACGGGCCCGCGCCGACGCCCATGCGGTGCGGGCGTCCATGGATGCCGTTCTCGTCGGGGTTGGCACGGTGTTCGCCGACGACCCGAGCCTCGACGTGCGGCTCCCCGGATACGAAGGGCCGCAGCCACGACCGGTGATCGTCGCCGGCACACGTCCGCTTCCGCCGGAAGCCCGGATATGGAAGCGCGATCCCCTCGTCATCGCACCGGCCCCGGTTCCCGCTCCGGGCGAGGTCGTGGTGGCCCCGGGCCCTGGTGGCACAGTCGACCTCCATGCGGCTTTGATCGCAGTCGCAGAACACGGACTCCTCGATGTCCTGGTCGAAGGTGGGGCCGGGATCTCCGCTTCGTTGTGGGAAGCCGGACTGGTGGATCACGGCATCTGGTACCTGGCGGGCAAGGTCGCCGGCGGGATCGGGGTCGGAGTTTTCGACCGCGCCTTCTCGACAGTCGGCCAGGCGAGAACGGTCGAGTTGCTCGAAGTACGCCACCTCGACCCGGATCTGCGTATCGATTGGCGGGTGCGGTTCCCCGAGAATGCTTCCGCCCGGTAGCCTGACGCCCCATGTTCACCGGAATCGTCGAACAGCAGGGCCGCGTGGTGTCGGCGGACACGAGCGATACCGGTGCGAGGTTCACGATCGAGAGTCGCCTGATCACCTCGGATCTGGAAGTCGGCGACTCGGTAGCCGTCAACGGCACTTGCCTCACGGCGGTGACTGTGGATCGTGATCGCTTTCGATTCGCTGTCGATCTGGTGCCCGAAACGCTCGACCGGACCAGTCTCGGCGCCATCACCGAGGGGGCGTCGGTCAACCTGGAGCGCGCGATGCCCGCATCGGGTCGGTTCGACGGCCATGTGGTGCAGGGCCATGTCGACGGCGTCGGGATCGTGGCCACGCTCACCCGGGACGGTGAAGGTGTTCGGATGGGAATCGATCTGCCGCCCAGCTTGTTGCGTTACGTGGTGGATAAGGGCTCGATCACCCTCGATGGCGTCAGTCTCACGGTCGCTGCGGTTGGGGAAACCGGCATCGAGATCGCGCTCATCCCGCACACGCTCGAGGTGACAACACTCGGTTCGCGCGCGACCGGTGACAGGATCAACGTCGAGGTCGATATCCTCGCCAAGTACGTCGAACGACTGATGGAGCTACGCACGTGACCTTCGCCTCCCCAGAGCAGCTCATCGAGGCATTTGGCCGAGGCGAGATCGTGATCGTGGTCGACGATGCCGATCGGGAGAACGAGGGCGACCTGATCGTCGCCGCCGACCTCATCACCGACGAGCAGATGGCCTTTATGATCCGGCACACCAGCGGGATCATCTGCCTCCCGATGGTCGAGGACCGCCTCGACCAGCTTCAGCTCCCACAGATGGTGCGCGTGAACACCGACCGTCGACACACGGCTTTCACCCAGTCGATCGACGCTCGAGAGGGGGTGTCGACCGGCATCTCGGCCGCCGACCGTACCCGAACGGTCCGGGTTGCCATCGCTCCGGGGACGAAACCAGCCGATCTCGATCGTCCAGGGCACATCTTCCCGCTCCGGGCAGACCCCGGCGGAGTGCTGAAGCGGGCGGGACACACCGAGGCCGCGGTCGACCTCGCCAGGCTCGCCGGTCGCTATCCGGCAGGTGTTCTCTCCGAGATCATGAATGACGACGGCACGGTCGCTCGGTTGCCCGAACTCGAGCGGTTCGCCAAGGAGCATGGCCTCCTGCTGGGCACGATCGCCGATCTGATCGCTTTCCGCCGGTCACAGGAGGGCAAGCTCGTCGAGCGGGTCGTCGAGTCCCGAATCCCAACGCGACACGGGTGGTTCAGAGCAGTCGGGTACCGATCGCGCCTCGACGGCCGTGAGCATGTGGCGTTTGTCGTGGGGGACATCGGCGATGGGGAGAACGTGCTCACGCGCGTGCACTCGGAGTGCCTGACCGGAGACGTGTTCGGCTCCCTCAGATGCGATTGCGGAAGCCAACTCGACATCGCCATGGCCAGGGTGTCGGAAGAGGGTCGGGGCGTGGTGCTCTACATCCGTGGCCACGAAGGGCGTGGCATCGGGCTGTTTCACAAGCTGGCGGCCTACAACCTCCAAGACGAAGGCCGGGACACGGTGCAGGCCAACCAGGACCTGGGCCTGCCGGTTGACAGTCGAGACTACGGAATGGGCGCCCAGATCCTGTACGACCTGGGAGTGCGATCGATGCGGTTGCTCAGCAACAACCCGACCAAACGTGCCGGTATCGAGGGGTACGGCTTGGAGATCGTCGAACGTGTGCCGCTGGTGGTCGAGCCAAACGATCACAACCGGACGTACCTCGAGACAAAACGCGACCGCCTCGGACATGTCTTCGGTACCGATGAGGATGTCGAGTGAACGTCGAGCCCGGCCGGCTCCCGGTCAAGGCGGGGGTTGTGATGTCCGCCTTCAACGAAGAGATCACGTCGCGACTACGTGACGGTGCGGTGGAAGCACTCGCCGACCTCGGGGTCGAAGAGGTGGTGGTGGCCAGTGTGCCCGGGGCATTGGAGTTGGGAGTCGTGGCCGAAGGCATGATTCGCACGGGCTGCGAGATCGTTGTGGCAGTGGGAGCCGTGATCAAGGGCGAGACTGATCACTACGAGTTCGTGGCGGGGGAGGCATCCCGGGCGATCTCCGAGGTTGCCGTGCGGACCGGGCATCCCGTCGGCAATGCCCTCCTCACCGTCCGTGAGTACGAGCACGCCGTCGACCGTTCGCTTCCCGGTCCGTCGAACAAGGGCCGCGAGGCGGCGGAGGCGGCGGTCGCTGCCTTCCGGGTGCTGGCGGGTCTCGGCGCGCTCGATTGACCCGCCCACAGAGGCGAGGAGATGTGCCTCGCCCGTCGAGCCGCTATCATGCGGTGCACAATCGAGGCACAAGCGGAGGCCGCTGCCTCCCACCCGGCCGCCACCGGCGAGCCGCGGTCGATCTGAAGCCCGAGGGCGAGGCACACCGTCAGCCACGGGATTTGTTCATGGCAGCACCTCAGTGTGCTGCCTTTTTGGTATCGATCAGGAGGTCATGAGATCGCTGAATTGCGCGTGAACGGGTACATCCGTGCCCAAGAGGTACGGGTGGTCGCTCCCGATGGTTCACAGATCGGGGTCAAGAAGTTGTCGGAGGCCCTGTGGCTCGCCGATCAACTCGGACTGGACCTCGTAGAGGTTGCGCCGACCGCCAAGCCTCCCGTATGCCGTTTGATGGACTACGGCAAATGGAAGTACGAGCAGTCCGTTCGCGATCGAGAAGCCCGCAAGAAGCAGACCAAGACCGTCATCAAGGAGACCAGGCTCACGCCTCGTATCGCCGAGCATGATTTCCAGATGCAGGCGCGTCGGACGATCGACTGGCTCGCAGAGGGTGACAAGGTCAAGGTCACCGTTCGGTTCCACGGTCGGGAGCGCGAGCGTCCGGAGTTCGGGCAGCGGGTTCTCGACCGTTTGGTCGACGAGGTCGGCGACTACGCCGTCATCGAGCAATCCGCCGGCTTCGAAGGGCGCAATCTGATCATGACGCTTGCTCCCAACAAGCGACGTCCCAAGGACGTCGAAAAGGAGTCATCGGCGATCGAGGAAGACTCCACCGGTCCCGAGACCGGCGACGAAGAAGAGTGAGGAGGGCGGGATGCCCAAGATGAAGACCCATCGTGGGATGGCCAAACGTGTGAAGGTGACCGGTTCCGGTCGGCTCCGCCGTTCCCAAGCCAGCCGCGGACACAACTATCTCGCCAAAGGCAAAGACGCGTTCCGTCGCCGCAAGGGCGACGCCGATCTGGCGCCAGGTGACGGCAAGGTCGTCCAGCGGATGCTTGGGAAGTAGGGAGGTTTCTCATGGCTCGAGTGAAGCGTGCCGTTCACGCCAAGAAGAAGCACAAGAAGGTCCTGGATCGCGCCAGTGGATACAAGGGTGCACGCAGCAGGCGTTTCAAGACCGCCAACGAGCAGGTCATGCATGCGATGCAGGACGCGTACGACCACCGCAAGGACCGCAAGGGCGACTTTCGCAAGCTGTGGATCCAGCGCATCAATGCTGCCGCTCGTCAGAACGGCACCACGTATTCGAAGTTCATCGCCGGCCTCAAGGCTGCAGAGATCGAAGTCGACCGCAAGATGCTCGCCGACATGGCCGTGAACGATCCCGAGGCCTTCAAGCAATTGGTCGAGGCCGCCAACGGATCCTGAGCGGTCTGACCGCTCCCACCCGGTCAGCCCGATGATCGAGCCGGTTCGCTCCACTCGCAATCCTCGCGTGGTGGCTGCGAGCCGGCTTCATCGTGCCAGGGAGCGTAGAGCCACTGGTCGTACCCTCCTCGAGGGACCACACGCCGTGGCCGAGGCCATCGCCGCCGGGGTGCGGATCGTCGAGATGTTCGTCGGTGGCGATGACGTCGAAGGCCTGGACCTGGCAGCAAGAGCCGGTGTCCCGCCCGTGCTTCTCGAACCTCATGTGTTGGAGCGAGTCGCCGGCACGGAGACGCCGCGCGGCCCGGTGGCGGTGATCGACGTCCCGGCAGCCGGTACCGTCCGACGAGACGCGGTGATCATCGAGGTCACCGACCCCGGGAATGCCGGGACGATCCTGCGCTCGGCTGCAGCCTTCGGGCTGGACGTGGTGGCGGTCGAAGGGGCGACGGACCTGTGGTCGCCAAAGGTGTTGCGGGCTGCGGCCGGGGCGCACTTCCACACGACGATCGGAGCCGTCGGTCCACAAGGTACGATCGCCACGGTGGTCGAGGGGGGAGTGGCGCCGTGGGAACTCGGCTCGGTGTTGGCCCGCGATCAGACGTGGGCGGTGCTCGTCGGCTCCGAAGCCCACGGTCTCGATCGGGTCCGGGTGCAACGCGCCGACGTCCTGGTGACGATCCCGATGCCCGGTGGCACGGAGAGCCTCAATGCCGCGGTAGCGGGCGCCATCGTCATGTACGAGATGTTGCGGTGGCGCATGTCGGAGTCGTGACGGCTCGAGCCAGACCCGCATCGCAGGCGGACACGGCGCTGGATGCGGTCTTGGCATTCGGACGGGTCCGCACACGATCGGGCCCGGCGTCGGGCTGAGTATCCTCCGTGGTTCCCGGCCCGAGGACCTATGAAAGAACTGGACGCCGTTGTTGCTTCTGCCCCCGACATGGTCGGCAAGGCGACGACCCTGGAAGAACTGGATGCTGCCGATGCCGAACTCCTGGGCAAGCGCTCGAAGCTGACCGAGATCCAGCGGTCGATCGGTTCCCTCCCTGCGGAGGAGAAACCCGCCGTGGGCCAGGCAGTTCAGATCGCCAAAGCCCAACTCGTCGAAATCATCGCCTCCAGGCGGGCCGTGCTCGAAGTCGAAGCCGCCAACGTCCTGCTCGCCGATGATCGGGTCGACGTGACCTTGGAGGCGCTCCGGCTCCCGAGCGGCGCCCTGCACTTGATCCAGCAGACCATCGACGAGGTATGCGACATCTTCGTCGGGCTCGGGTACATGGTGGCGGAAGGCCCGGAAGCCGAAATCGGCTGGTACAACTTCGACGCTCTCAACACTCCACCGACCCATCCGAGCAGGGCCGAGTCCGACACGATGTATCTGGATTTCGGCGAACCTGCCGACGAGGCACTGCTCCGAACCCATACGTCGCCGATGCAGGCCCGATGGATGGAGTCTCATCGGCCTCCGGCATACGTGGTGGTTCCCGGAAAGGTGTACCGGTCGGACGCGATCGATGCGAGCCACCTTCCTGTGTTTCACCAGATCGAAGGCCTTGCGGTCGATTCCGACATCACGTTCTCGGATCTCAAGGGCACGCTGGCGCACTTCGCCCGGGAGTTCTTCGGCCCCGCGACAACGGTCAGGCTCCGGCCGCACTTCTTCCCGTTCACCGAACCATCGGCAGAGCTCGACGTCTCGTGCTTCGCGTGTGATGGCGGGCAGTCGAGTTGCCGCGTCTGCGGCGGTGCAGGTTGGCTCGAGATGCTGGGGTGCGGAATGGTCGATCCCAATGTGTTCACCGCAGTTGGCTACGACCCCGAAGCGGTGACCGGGTTTGCGTTCGGGATGGGAGTCGAGCGGCTGGCGATGGTCCGCCACGACATCCACAACATCCGCCACTTCGTGGAGAACGACATCAGATTCCTGAGGCAATTCACATGAGGGTCTCCCGTCTCCCTCCCCCGGTCCCCAGTTCATGCGCCTTGTACCGCCGTGGCTGCCGAGTCGGACTGGCGGCTGGCGACTGGCGGCCGGCGACCTCGGTCCACGGAGTGGACCGATGAGGGTATCGATGCGTTGGTTGGCCGATTACATCGACCTCCCCACTCAGGATGTGTCGGAGCTCAGGAGCGCGTTTGCCTCGTTGGGACACGAGGTCGAGGGTGTTGAGCGGTTCGAAGCCGATTGGGCGGGTGTTGTGATCGCCGAGGTCCTCGAGGTTCAGCCACACCCCAACGCCGACAAGGTCCGGCTCTGTTCGGTCACGGCGGGGGGTGCTCCGATCTCTGTTGTGTGTGGTGCGTGGAACTTCGAGACAGGCGCCATCGTCCCCTTCGCAGTCCCAGGAGCGGTGCTGCCCGGGGGCTTCGAGATCGGGAGCCGTGAGATCCGAGGCGTGAAGTCGAACGGGATGATCTGTTCGGAGCGCGAGCTGGGCCTCGGCGACGATCACGCAGGCATCCTCGTCCTCGAGCCCGAGGCCCCTGTGGGGCTCGACTTCTCGGAACATGTCGAGCTCCCCGATGTCGTGTTCGACCTCTCGATCACGCCAAACCGGCCTGATGCGATGTCGATGGTGGGTATCGCACGTGAGCTCGGAGCCTTCTTCGGCGTGGCGCATCGGACGCCCGACATCGAGGTTCCCACCGTCCCCGGAATGCCGTCCACGACAATCACGATCGAGGATCCGTCGGGGTGTCTGAGATTCACTGCCAGGGAGCTGCGTGGCGATGTGGCCGGGTCGTCGCCATTGTGGATGCGGCGACGACTGCGCGCCGCCGGCATGAGACCGATCTCGACTGCCGTCGACGTGACCAACTACGTCATGCAGGAGCTGGGACATCCGCTCCACGCCTTCGACATCGACCGCATCGTCGGCGACCGGCTCACCGTACGCAGAGCGTTGCCGGGCGAGCGATTGACCACCCTCGACGACGTCGACCGCGAGCTCGAGCCCACCGACCTCGTGATCGCCGACGACTCCGGGCCGACCTCGCTCGCCGGCACCATGGGAGGAGCCGACAGCGAAGTGCGGCCGGAGACCACGCGAGTGTTGATGGAGGCAGCCACATGGGATCCGCCCACCATCATGTGGATGTCGCGCCGACATCTGCTGACGTCTGAGGCGTCGAAGCGTTTCGAGCGCGGTGTCGACCCCGCCCTTCCGCTGCGGGCATCCACCAGAGCGTGCAAGCTGCTCGTCGAGATGACCGGTGCCGAACTGCTCCACGACGCCGTCGACGTCGTAGCGGTCTCCGTCGAACCTCGTGTTCTCACACTCACCGCTCGCGATGTCGAACGGACCCTCGGCCCAGGATTCTCTGCGCAACGGGTGGCGGCGTTCCTCACCTCGATCGACCTGTTCGTCGAGGGCGAAGACCCCCTGACCGTGACTGTCCCGACGTTCCGCCCCGATCTCGAACGACCCATCGATCTGATCGAAGAGATCGCTCGCCTCGCCGGCTACGACACCTTCGGCGATTCGCTGCCGACGGGTCCTGCCGGGGGTTTGACGGTGGAGCAGGTGCGGGCTCGGGATCTCCGCTCGGTCTTGGCGGGTGCAGGCCTGTCTCAGGCGGTTCATCTCAGCTTCATGGCCGAAGACGACCTCGACCGGTTTGCGTACCCTTCCGAGCATCCGTCCCGCTCGGTGGTCACGGTGAAGAACCCGCTGCGGGACGAGGAGTCGAAGCTCCGGACGTCGTTGCTGCCGGGCCTCCTCGGGTCGCTCCGCTACAACCGGGGACATGGAGTCCGTTCCTTGGGTTTGTTCGAAACCGGAAAGGTGTTCTTCGACCGACCCGCCGACCGCGACCCCCGGATTCCGGCCCAGCCCGATCGACTGGCGTTTGCCGTGATGGGTGAGTTCGGTGCCCTCGACATCGCCCGGGACGGACGCCCGGTCGACGTCTTCACCGCCACTGCCCTGTGGCGACTTGTGGCAAGCCACCTCCAACTGGTCGATCACTCGCTGATCCCCTCGTCACACCCGGGCTTTCATCCCGGTCGATGCGCCGAGGTGATCGTCTCGGGCTCCGTGATCGGCGTAGTGGGAGAGATCCATCCGAACACGGCGGAGGCGTACGATCTCAGTGGCCGTATCGCCGCCGGGGAGCTCGACATGGCCCCGATCGTTGCCGCCGCCCCCCACCGGCAGCTGGTCACTCCGAGCACTTTCCCACCCGTCGAGTTCGACCTTGCGTTCATCGTCGCTGAGACCACGTCGGCGGCCGAGCTGGTGTCGGTGACCAAGGAAGCCGGTGGCCCGATGGTCACATCCGCTCGCGTGTTCGACGAGTACACGGGTGCCGGTGACGGGAAGAAGAGTCTGGCGATTCGATACGAGCTGCGAGCGCTCGATCGGACGTTGACCGGCGAAGAAGTTGCACCGCTGCGTCGCGCCATGGCGGAGGCCGCCGCCCGCATGGGTGCCGAGCTGAGAGGAGAGGCATGAGCTTCCTGGCCATTGCAGATCTGGATCCCGATCGGATGCACCGTCTCATCGAACTCGGATTGGCAGTCAAGGCCGACCCGGGGTCCTATCGGACGGCCCTGTCGGGTCGATCGATCGGCCTGTTCTTCCAGAAGCAGTCGCTGAGAACGTGGGTGAGTTGTGATGTCGCCGCCATCCAGGTGGGGATCCACCCGATCGTGATCCGGAACGACCAAACCGGCATGGGAAGCCGCGAGACCCCCGAAGATGTCGGTCGAGTCCTCGATCGGTACCTCGATCTACTGGGCATGCGCGTCTTCGACCATGGCGATCTGACTGCCATCGATGCGGTCACCGACATGCCGGTGGTCAACCTCCTGTCGGACCGCGAACACCCCTGTCAAGCGGTTGCAGACCTCATGACACTGGCAGAACACCGCAGACTCGAGGGGAGTTCGCTGGCGTATGTCGGTGACGGCAACAACGTGTGCAACTCGCTGATGTTGGCTTCGGTCATGACCGGCGTCGATGTGAGAGTCGCCACCCCACCGGGCTACGAGCCGGATGAGGCGGTGTTGGAACGCGCCAGACGACACGGTTCCGTGCTCGTCACCAACGACCCCGCCGAAGCTGTTGCCGGGGCAGATGCCGTCTACACCGACGTGTGGGCGTCGATGGGACAGGAGGAAGAAGCGGGTCTGCGCAGGCGGCACTTCGCTCCGTTCCAGGTCGACGGGGATCTCTTCGCCCGGGCCGCCGATGATGCGATCTTCCTCCATTGCCTGCCGGCGCACCGAGGCGATGAGGTGGTCGACGAGGTCATGGAACACACGCGCTCACGGGTCTTCGACCAAGCCGAGAACCGCCTGCACTCGTTCAAAGCGGTCTTGCTTGACGAACTCGGGTGATCGAGCGGGGTTGGCTCGAGTCGCATCCGGCCGAGGTGGCGCCGCAGCTGCTCGGATGGATGCTGGTCAGTGAGGTCGGGGCGCGAACCGTCGTGAGGATCACAGAGGTCGAGGCCTACGCCGCCGACGACCCTGCGAGCCACTCGTTTGGCGGCATCACGAGACGGAACGGTTCCATGTTCCAGCGGGCCGGAACGCTCTACGTGTACCGGTCCTACGGAATCCACTGGTGTGCCAACGTCACGACCGGACCCGAGGGGGAGGGATCGGCGGTGTTGATCAGGGCAGGCGTGCCACTCGAAGGCGCCGATGTCATGGCGGCTCGGCGAGGACGGGCCACCCACCTGGCCGATGGACCGGGCAAGCTCTCTCAGGCGTTGGCAGTCGACGGTGCGCTCGACGGGACCGATCTGCTCGATCCCGGTTCGCCCGTGCATATCGTCCGGGGATCGCCCCCTCGATCGGTGGCAGTGTCGCCTCGAGTGGGCATTTCCAAGGCGGCCGATACGCCGTGGAGATTCGAGGCGATCGACGGCTAACCTCCGGCCCTCATGACTTCTCTCGACAGTCAGATGAAGCACCTCATGCGCGGGGTCGATGTGGTGCAGCCGCCAGAGGGCCTCGCGCAGAAGCTCCGGTCTGATCGTCCGCTGAGGGTCAAACTCGGCCTCGATCCGACCGCACCGGCCGTCACCCTCGGGTGGGCCGTCGTGCTGCGCAAACTCAGGCATTTCCAGGAGCTCGGTCACACGGCGGTGTTGATCGTCGGCGACTTCACGGCACAGGTGGGGGATCCCAGCGGCAAGAGAGAGACGCGCCAGCGGTTGTCGCGAGACGAGGTGATGGCGTACGCCGACGCCGTTCTCGAGCAGTTTCGGCGAGTGCTGCTGCCCGACAACCTCGAGGTCAGATACAACTCCGAATGGCTTTCGGCGTTCGACATGACCGAAGTGCTCGAACTGACCTCCAAGGTGACCGTCGCCCAGATGCTCGAACGCGGGGATTTCGCCCAGCGATTCGAGCAGAACACACCCATCTCGATGATGGAGTTCATGTATCCGCTGCTTCAGGGATACGACTCGGTGGCGGTCGAGGCCGATGTCGAGCTCGGTGGCAGCGATCAGCTCTGGAACCTCATGATGGGCCGTGTGATCCAGGACCGATACGGCAAGGACCCACAGGTGGCCGTGACCATGCCCTTGCTCATTGGGACCGACGGCGTGAACAAGATGTCCCAATCGTTGGGCAACTACATCGGCGTCGAAGAGCCGGCGGACCAGATGTTCGGGAAGACGATGTCGATTCCCGACGAGCTCATGGAGCAATGGCTGCTCCTGGCGGCCGATGTGGCTCCCGGCGAGGTGGCGGCGATCATCGAGGGTCTGGCCGACGGGTCGGCACACCCCAACCAGACCAAGCGCGATCTGGCCCGTCGCATCGTCACGTTGTACTGGGGTGAAGACGCCGCGGGGGCGGCGGAGGAGGCCTTCGATCTGGTCCACAAGCGCAAAGAGATACCCGACGAGGTGCCCGAGGCAACACTGCCCGACTCCAGCACGGTCTCGCTCCCCTCACTGATTCGCGATGTCGGATTGGCGGCGTCGGCGGGAGAAGCCCGTCGCCTCGTTCAGCAAGGGGCGGTCAAGATCGATGGCGAGAAGCTGATGGAGCTGGAAGTGGACCGATCGGTGCTTGCCGGCCACGTGCTGCAGGTCGGTAAGCGCAGGTTCGTCCGCCTGAGCTGAGCACCGGCCCGTAGCCAGGCATCTCTTGCTGCGCGGCCACGTCGCTCGTCTCCCTCGACGCCGGTGAGTTTGACACGGGGTCGGGTAGTGCTACTGTTCGCTTTCCGCTGGCCATCGGGCCAGCATGCCTGCGACCGCAAGAAAGCGCTCAGCGAAGAACCGGATCGGTTCCGCTCGCTCGGATGCCGATGGCGGATTTGGCAGGAGTCATCGAGGGCCACTACCATGGTCCTTCGCTCGCCCCGACCTAGGGCGCGGGCCGTATCGACTCTACGAAGAGTCGCACCGGCTCCTTGACAACTGAACAGCGTGCCAAAAACCAGCATGCGCTACCGAGGCGCTCGTCGGCTTGCCGACGGTCGTCACGGAAGCAAAAGCATCAGCTCGAGTGGATGCGCCTCTTCGGAGGTGCGGAAGCTCGGGACCTAAATGAATCGTGATTCCGATTCAACATGAAGGGATGCAAACCAAAAACTGACAAGATCGACCCGAGCCCCACAAGGGTGAGGGAAGTGAATGTACGTTGGAGAGTTTGATCCTGGCTCAGGACGAACGCTGGCGGCGTGCCTAATGCATGCAAGTCGAGCGACGCATACTCTCGGAGTAATCCTTGGGTATGACGGAGCGGCGAACGGGTGAGTAACACGTGAGCAACCTGCCCCGAAGACCGGGATAGCCCGGGGAAACCCGGATTAATACCGGATACCTTCACTTTTTTGCATGAAAGAGTGAAGAAAGGCCTTTGTGCTTCGGGATGGGCTCGCGGCCTATCAGCTAGTTGGTGGGGTAAAGGCCTACCAAGGCATCGACGGGTAGCTGGTCTGAGAGGACGATCAGCCACACTGGGACTGAGACACGGCCCAGACTCCTACGGGAGGCAGCAGCAGGGAATATTGCGCAATGGGCGAAAGCCTGACGCAGCAACGCCGCGTGGGGGATGAAGGCCTTCGGGTTGTAAACCCCTTTCGGGAGGGAAGAAATTGACGGTACCTCCTAAAGAAGCCCCGGCCAACTACGTGCCAGCAGCCGCGGTAATACGTAGGGGGCAAGCGTTGTCCGGAATCATTGGGCGTAAAGAGCTCGTAGGCGGCTCAGTTAGTCGGCTGTGAAAGCCCGGGGCTCAACCCCGGAACTGCAGTCGATACTGCTGTGGCTAGAGTCCGGTAGAGGAGAGTGGAATTCCCGGTGTAGCGGTGGAATGCGCAGATATCGGGAGGAACACCAGTAGCGAAGGCGGCTCTCTGGGCCGGTACTGACGCTGAGGAGCGAAAGCGTGGGGAGCAAACAGGATTAGATACCCTGGTAGTCCACGCCGTAAACGTTGGGAACTAGGTGTGGCGATCTGATCAACGATTGCCGTGCCGAAGCTAACGCATTAAGTTCCCCGCCTGGGGAGTACGGCCGCAAGGCTAAAACTCAAAGGAATTGACGGGTCCCCGCACAAGCGGCGGAGCATGCGGCTTAATTCGATGCAACCCGAAGAACCTTACCTAGGTTTGACATCATGGGAAAAGCCGTAGAAATACGGTGTCCGAAAGGGCCCATGACAGGTGGTGCATGGCTGTCGTCAGCTCGTGTCGTGAGATGTTGGGTTAAGTCCCGCAACGAGCGCAACCCTTGTCCTATGTTGCCAGCGGTTCGGCCGGGGACTCATAGGAGACTGCCGGGGACAACTCGGAGGAAGGTGAGGACGACGTCAAGTCATCATGCCCCTTACACCTAGGGCTGCACGCATGCTACAATGGCCGGTACAACGGGCTGCGATCCAGCGATGGTGAGCGAATCCCTTAAAGCCGGCCTCAGTTCGGATTGGAGTCTGCAACTCGACTCCATGAAGTCGGAGTCGCTAGTAATCGCGGATCAGCAAAGCCGCGGTGAATGCGTTCTCGGGGATTGTACACACCGCCCGTCACGTCACGGAAGTCGGCAACACCCAAAGTCAGTGGCCCAACCGCAAGGAGGGAGCTGCCTAAGGTGGGGTCGGTAACTGGGACGAAGTCGTAACAAGGTAGCCGTACGGGAACGTGCGGCTGGATCACCTCCTTTCTAAGGAGCAATGACGGTCGATGAGTCTGATGAATAGACTCGACGATCCAGCTTCCAGTTGATCTGCTGGTTATTCGGTTCCGTTATGGAGCCGGGCTCGGAGGAAACACCTCGATGGCTTGCCATCGGCACAGGTGTGACGATCCGAGCTCGAGAAAGTTTCAGTATCGGGCACGCTGTTCAGTCGTGAAGGAGTCGTTCTCGAGGCGCTATGGCGCCTCGAGAATTCGAGATCTTGCCTCGAAGAGGCAAGACTCGGGCTCCGGAGTCAGTGGACCGCTTCGCAAGAAGGGGGTGTCGCAGACAGAGTTTCGGCCGTTGGTCGAAACTCGAATGTCAGCGGCTTCGCCGCAGACACGGCACCTTGAGAACTGCATAGCGAGCACGTCGTCTTGGATTCTCTTTGATCCAAGCTACTAAGAGCCAACGGTGGATGCCTTGGCGCTAGAAGCCGAAGAAGGACGCGATAGGCTGCGATAAGCCCCGGGAAGCCGTCAAATAGGCGCCGATCCGGGGATTTCCGAATGGGGAAACCCGGCTGGGGTCATGCCCAGTCACTCTGGTTTGAACACATAGGACCAGAAGAGGCAACCAGGGGAACTGAAACATCTCAGTACCCTGAGGAACGAAAAGCAACAGCGACTCCCTGAGTAGCGGCGAGCGAAACGGGATCAGCCCAAACCTGCACAGTGTAATAGCCCGGTGGTGTTGCTGTGTGGGGGTTGTGGGACCCACTTGATCGTGCACCGGCACGTTCGAGGAGTTACAAAAGCAGTGGTTAGCTGAACCCAGCCTGGAAAGCTGGGCCAAAGAAGGTAACAGCCCTGTAAGCGAAAAC
>CAWBVW010000009.1:0-166016 GCA_963792365.1 uncultured bacterium | reverse complement strand
TCGGGTCCTCGCGGCGGACCGATGAGAGCATCTCGGACAATTCACGTGTGTGCGGGCCCGCTGGAATCAGGTCGATGCCCGGTCGGACGCGCGGCACCACTTCGAGCGGCGCATAGTCGGCAATCGCTTCGAAGAGCGCATGGCCGTTGTCCCGGACGCCGAGCTTGCGCACTCCGAAGTCACTGGCGAGGTTGGCTTGCGGGTCGAGATCCACCACCAAGGTCCGGATGCCCTTCATGGAGGCGAGTCCGGCGAGGTTGGCGACGAGCGAGGTCTTGCCGACGCCTCCTTTCCCGTTGGTGATGACGATCGTGGTGACGGACGTGATGAATCTCCTGTTCTCATGCTTGTTATCGAGTGTCCTTGCGTCGGACTTGAGGGGTCGGCACGCAAAAGGACCCGAGGCTCAAAGCCCCGGGTCCATTTCGCAATCGCAGATGCTCGGTCAGCCGACCCGAGTGATCTCGATCATCGAGACCGGGTTGTGCCATCCGTGGACACCGGGCACCAGGTCGGCAATGCCCTGAATGCCGAGATGATGGGTGATGACCCCACCTTCGAACAGGCTCGGGTTGGACATCCCGGTGCCGCCCTGGTCGCCAAATCCAGTCAACTGGGCGCACGGTGGCACCAGATCGGCCCAGGCCTCGGTGTTGCGCTCGGTGCCGGCGTCGTAGGCGTCGGTGTAGGCGGTTGCGGTGTCACCGACCCGGCGCGGCAGCCGAAGCCCGTCGGCGCCGGTGAAGCCGTCGTTCGTGCAGATGAGCATCGACACGTACGAGAACCACCGAGCGCCACGAGCGGCGTCGAGTGTGAATGTCACCGACTGTCCCGGACCAACGGGCGGAAGCTCCTCGGAGGCGATGGCCACCGTCCAGTCGTACACGCCTCGGCTCGAGTCGAGGACATCGGTGAACGGGCCGAGATTCCCATTCTCGGCGATCTGCTGAACCCCTTCGGAAGCCGGATGCCCGACCGTGAACGCATCGAAGCGTCGAAGGTGGGTGGCGGCGGCCGGAGGTGTCAACCATTGGCCGTCGGTGAGATTGGTGACGGTGATCTCGTACGTCGAGACCGCCGCCTGTGGCGGCTTGGCGAAGGCCGCCGGCGCCGCCATCACCGCGAAGGCCAAGGTCAGAGCCAGGCCGATCGCCAGTCGTCGTGAACGCATGTTCTCTCCTCGTGTCGGGGAACACGGAATGTGCCCCACTCGAGGATCAATGGTGAACGCCCTTTCTGGCCGACCTCACAACGAGTGAGAAACTGCTCAGAAACCCTCACGGCTCCTCGACAGCCCGGCGGCGAAATGCTCGACACGCTCAGGGAACCCGTCACCGATGGCTCCGGCGATGATCGAAAACATCATTCCGGCCAGGAAACTTCGGGGTCGGACCACCAACTCCACCTGAACGCAATCAGGGAGGTCCGTGGTCGCCAGCTCGACTGTGATGCTCCCGGTCAACTCGCTCGTTTCGATGTCGACGATCATCGACCGGGGCCGATTCGACGACACGACCCTGGCGTGACCGGGGTATCGGCGTCCGGCAACCGATGCCGCGAACCGAAACCCGGCGAGGTTCCCATTCCCGTCGGTGGAGACGCCGTCCACGTCGTGGACGCCGCCGATCTCGGCCCACGTGTCGGGGTTCTGCAACGCCAGCCACGCCTGGTCGGGCGGTACGGGGAGATCGGAGACATGGAGGAAGATCTGTTCGGCCACGGCGAGCGTGACTGTAGACCGGTCGTCGTCCACCGTCAGCTGAAGAGATGGGATCCGACAGCTGCCGGTCGATGCGAGGTTCGCGCGCGAGAGATGCGGAACAACGGGAGCGCCGGAGAACCGCCACCCCAGAACGGCGCTTCCCCGGCCTCTCCACACCCCCCGGGAGGAGGGTTGTCTTGGTTGTGAGGTCATTCGTATCGAGGCTTTGTGTCCGCCCGGTTTCTCCGATGCTGCCGGGCGGTGAACGATACGAACACCGTGCAGGTTGGCGCACAGGGCGATCCTGCACGCCCCGATGGCTACTCCCGACGCCGATCGTTTCTATCGTGGGGGGTACATGACCACGCCGACCGATTTCCTTCGCCTGGCGCTGGACCCCGTGCGCCTGGCGGTGCTCGGCCATGCGGTTTCGACGAGCGCAGACGCCGACCGGATCGCACACGAGACGGGCTTCGAGACGCGCCGGGTGCTCGAGGCGATCTCGGCGCTCCGTGTGGCCGGACTCCTCGACGACGGCCTTCGGTTGGACCGTGACCGATTGGTGGCGATCGCGCAGGCCATGCCGGCCGCTGAGCCGGTGGCAGACACGGTGGTGGAAGGGCCGTGGTCGTCCGAGGAGATCGAAGTGCTGTCGCGCTTCTTCGTCGGGTCCCGACTGAAGGAGATCCCGGCGGGGGCTTCCAAGCGGTTGGTGATTCTCGAGCGGCTCGTACAGGAATTCGAACCGGGTGTTCGATACGACGAGCGGGAGGTGAACCAGATCCTTCTGGTTTTCCATCCGGATTACGCGGCCTTGCGCCGCTACCTGGTTGACCATGGTCTGCTCACCCGCGCAGACGGCGTGTACTGGAGAACCGGCGGCAGGTATCAGTCGTAGCGCCTGCGCCGATCGGCTCACGTTGCAGGGGGTCTGCGCAGCACTAACGTCGTCGTCATGCCTGGACTGATGGCGTTTCACGCGCACCCCGACGACGAAGTGATCTCGACAGGCGGAAGCCTGGCCAAGTACTCGGCGGCCGGCGAACAGGTGGTGGTCGTGACTGCGACGGATGGCGCCGAAGGAGAGATCCACAACTACGACGACCCCGACTCGATCAAGCCGGTGCTCGCCGAGGTACGGGCAAGAGAAATCGCCGCGGCGCTGGAGGTGCTCGGCGTTCCCCATCACGAGTTCCTCGGATATCGGGACTCGGGGATGATGGGCACCGAATCGAACGATCATCCGGACGCCTTCTGGCGGGCCGACTTCATGGAGGCCACCGGTCGACTCGTCCATCTGATACGACGGTATCGACCCGACGTGATGGTGATCTACGACCCCTTCGGCGGCTACGGACATCCCGACCACATCAACGTGCACCGGATCGGGATGGCGGCGTTCGCGGGTTCTGCCGATTTGGGTCGGTTCCCTCTCGACGACGGTGAGGAGGCATGGACACCGCACAAGCTCTACTGGGCTGCCTGGCCGCGAACCAGGGTTCGGGCGATGGCCGATGCGAGGTTCCAGGCGGGAACGATCAACGAGGCCGAGCGTGACCGCATGTATCACGGCGGAACTCCTGACGACCACATCCACGCCTGGATCGACGTGTCCGACGCCCTCGACCGCAAGTTGTCGGCGCTGCGGGCTCACCGGAGCCAGATTCCCGAGGACTGGTTTCTGCTGACGATCCCCGAAGAGCTCCGGCCCGTCATGCTCGGCCGTGAGGCCTTCGTCCGAGTCTTCAGCCACGTCGACACCGACAAGATCGAATCCGACCTGTTCGCAGGCTTGCGGTGACCGCCGCTCGACGATGGTCTGATCAGCTCGATGAATGGGCCATTCCCGAGCACCTGTTGGCCGCGGTCGACGAGTCACCTTACGGCTGGTCCCAGACCCTCTGGAAGCGGCGGTCGGAGCGCTCGCGCGTCGAGGACGACGAAACCGTGACCACCACGATCGCCCGCCGGCTGCTGACGTCTGGGGACGGGCTGATCGACGTCGGCGCCGGACGGGGCCGGGCCAGTCTCCCGCTTGCGGCGGAGGGCCACCCTCTGGTGGCAGTCGAGAAGAATCCTGACATGGTCGCCGGACTCCGTGAGGATGCTGCGCGGCTCGGAGCGAATGTGAGCATCGTGGAGGGAGCGTGGCCCGAGGCGGCGGCCGAGCTCGATTCTGCGCCGGTCGTGATGTCGGCTCACGTGGTGTACGACGTTCCCGACATCGGGCCCTTCCTGACTGCCATGCATCGGCTCGCGACATCCGGAGTCGTGCTCGAGGTCACGCCCTCCCATCCATGGTCGGGCATGGCGCCCTACTACCGGGCTCTCCACCACATCGACCGCCCCTCCGGGCCGACCGCCGACGATCTCGTGGCGGTCATCGAAGAGGTCGTCGGTGTCGTCCCAGAAGTCGAGTGGTGGGCGAGGAGCGGACAGATGTGGTTCTCCGATTGGGACGAGATCACCGAGTTCTACGGGCGACGACTCGTGCTGCCTCCCGGGCGCAGACACGAGGTCCGGCCGCTCCTCGAACCCGATGTGACGGAGGTCGATGGGCGTCTGTTCGTAGGTGACCCTGTGCGTAGGCTTGCGACGATCTGGTGGCTTACGGCCTGACACGAGTCGGTCGCGACTGCGTACATTGGAATCGAAGGAGGTCTCATGACCAGACATCGACTCTTGATCGTCTTGTTGGCCGTGATTGCTCTGTTGATCGGGGGTGCTCCGGCGGTCGCCGACCCACTCGACCCGAACGGGACGTTCCTCGACGACGACGCCTCCGTCCACGAGGCGGACATCGAGGCGATCGCCCTCGAAGGAATCACCCGCGGATGCAATCCGCCCGCCAACGACCTGTTCTGCCCTGGTGATGTGGTGGCCCGTGGCCAGATGGCGGCGTTCTTGACACGGGCGAACGGATACACCGACAAGGACCCCGAGGATCGTTTCACCGACGACGACGATTCGGTGTTCGAAGCCGACATCGAGGCCCTGGCCGACGCCCGGGTGACCCTCGGCTGCAATCCACCGGTCAACGACATGTTCTGTCCCGATGACCCCGTGTCTCGCGGCCAGATGGCGGCGTTCTTGACTCGTGCGTTCGGCTACACGGACTCGGACCCTGATGACCGGTTCACCGATGACGACGGCTCGGTGTTCGAGGCCGACATCGAGGCGCTGGCGTCCGCCGGCGTCACACTCGGCTGCAACCCGCCCGCCAACGACCAGTTCTGCCCCGATGACCCAGTCACCCGCGAACAGATGGCGAGTTTCCTCACCCGGGCGTTGGGCCTGACACCGCTGCCGCCACCCACCGTCGATGACGCTGCCGTGGTGCGCCCGGTGTTCATGCTCGACCAGCCGGCGAACGGTCCGTTCATCGCATCTGTCGCCCGCTACGTCGAGCCGGGAACGGACACCCCGGAAGGCGCCGTCGAAGCATTGTTGGACGGCTTGACCGCAGGAGAGGAAGCCCAGACACCTGCGTTCTCCTCGGCGATACCGGACGGAACCGAGCTGCTCGGAATCGACATCAGCGGTGGCGTGGCCACGGTCGACCTCACAGGGACCTTCGACGATGGCGGTGGGTCTGCCAGCATGTTCGGCCGCCTTGCACAGCTGACATTCACACTGCTGCCATTCGCCGAGATCGACGAGATCGCGATCGAACTCGATGGCGTCCCCGTGACGGTCTTCTCGTCCGAAGGTCTGGACATCTCAGATGGTCTCGACGTGGCGTACTTCAACGATGTGGGTGTGATCGCCGAGAAGACGCCGCTCGCGCCGGCGTGGTTCGAGTTCGTAGAGAGCCCGTTCACGGTCACCGGCTACTCGCGGGCATTCGAGGCGACCGTCAACTGGGAGCTGTACGACAACGATGGCGCCCTCATCGCTGAAGGTTTCGCAACGACCGGCAGCGGTGATGCCACCTTCCGAGAGATGACCTTCGACGTCGTGTACGACGTTGACCAGGCTCAGGTCGGAGAGCTGATGGTGTTCGAGTTCTCGGCCATGGACGGCAGTGTGATCGACCTGCGGGAAACGGCTCTCTGGCTGCTGCCATGACCTGACGGGAGTTCCACCGGAACCGGCGGCCGCGATCGATCGGCGTCTCGGGCCATGGCCCAACCGCCGATGGCAGCGGCCGCCGGTATCGCGAGCAGACCGGCCCAGATCATCGATGGCGCCGAGATTGCGGCCGCCGACGGCGCCAGTGCCCCGAGAAGCGCTCCGCATCTGACACCTCGCATGGTGTGTTTCCGTAGATGTCCGAACATGGGCGTGAGACGTTCCGCACGCCCATGTGGTTCCACTGGTGATCGACCCACTATCTTGGCTCCACCGCCGTCCAGGAGAAACATCTATGCCAACGCCAGCGTTCCTGCATCCGTTCGCCGCCCCTCGGAGGTCAGACTTTCTGACCATCGCCGGCGGTGAGGGCGCCGAGTTGTGGGATGCGGACGGGAAGCGATACATCGACGGCATGGCATCGCTGTGGTACATGAACATCGGATACGGGCGCGACGAGATGGGTTCGGCCATCGCCAAGGTGGCTTCGGAGCTCGGCGCCTACCACACCTTCGAGAAGTTCACTTGTCCTCACACGGATCAGCTGGCCGAGCTCATCGTCGAACTGTCCCCCTTCGATCGAGCACGTGTGTTCTTCGGGAGCGGCGGTTCCGACGCTGTGGACACCGCCATGAAGTTCGCCCGGATCGGTCAGAGGGAGGCGGGACATCCGGAACGGACCGTGATCCTGAGCCGGCTCCACGGTTACCACGGAACCCACTTCGGTGGAACCTCGGCTCAGGGGCTTCCGCCCAACAAAGAGGGATGGGGGGCGCTGGTACCCGACGTCGTGAATGTGGACGGCACCGATCTGGAGGCCATGACCAGGGCTTTCGCCGAGCACGAGGGTCGCATCGCCGCCGTGATCTCAGAGCCCGTGCAAGGTGCAGGCGGTGTGTATCCGCCGGCGGAGGGTTATCTGGAAGGGCTGCGGCGCCTGTGCGACGATGCCGGGGCATATTTGATCCTCGACGAGGTCATCTGCGGGTTTGGAAGGTTGGGCACGTGGTTCGGAGCTCAGTACTTCGACATTCGCGCCGACATGATCACATTCGCCAAGGCGGTCACCTCGGGATACGTCCCGCTCGGCGGCGTGATCTGTGGCCCGGCCCTCGTCGATGCGTTCGAGGCCAACGAAGGTTTTGTGCTTCGCCACGGCTACACGTACTCAGGGCATCCGGTTGCCACGGCCGCCGGCCTCGCTGCGCTCGACATCCAACAGCGGGAGAATCTCATCGGCGAGGTTCCCCGGATCGGGAAGCGACTGTCGCATGGTCTGCAGGCGATGGCTGCCGACGGGCTCGTCGACGACGTACGCGGCGCAGGGGCCGTGTGGGCGATCGGCCTGTCAGATCGGCACGAGGCGGTGAAGGTCCGCGACTCCGCCCTCGAACGAGGCGTGATCGTGCGGCCCGTGCCCGGAAACTCACTATCGATGTGCCCGCCGCTGGTCATCTCCGACCAGCAGATCGACACCATCGTCGACGTGCTGGCCGACGAACTGGCGTGACGTGAACCTGCCCGACCCGGCGCTGGTCTTTCTGATCGGTCCGGCCGGGTCGGGCAAGAGCACCTGGGCGCAATCCCGGTACCTTCCCGAGGAGATCGTCTCGTCGGATCGTCTCCGAGCGGTGGTCGGGTCGGGCGAGGCGGATCTCGACGCCAGTGCCGACGCTTTCGCCGTGCTTCGCCAGGTGGTGATGGCTCGCCTGGGACGCCGTCTCACAACAATCGTCGACAGCCTCGGCTTCGATGACGATCTGCGCATCGAATGCATGGGGGCTGCCCGCGCTGCGGGCCTGCCCTCGGTGGCTGTGGTGTTCGAGACACCGGCGGCCGTCTGTCGCGAGCGCAATCGGAACCGTGTCCGGCCGGTTCCCGCCAAGATCCTCGACGGCCAATTCCGCAGGGCGACAGCTCTGCGGACGCGTCTCGCCTCTGAGGGTTGGGATGTGGTGGCGATCGTGGATGCCTCCGGTGACGCCCCGTCTGAGCCCGCGCCCGATCCGGCAGATCAGCGAGTTCCGGCGACCTCGGACACAGGCCTCGACTTCGTGCTCCACGTATCTCGGTTCGACTGGGACGAGCCGCTCGGCGAGGCCCTGACGTCGATCGCGATCGCCGCAGAGCAAGCCGGCTTCCGCGGGATCTCGGTCATGGACCATCTCGTCCAGATTCCCCAGGTCGGTCGTGCCTGGGAGGACATCCCCGACCCCTTCACTGCGCTGGCATTCCTGGCGGGGGTGACCAATAGGATCGAGCTCGGCCCGCTGGTGTTGAACGTCACTCTTCGAAACCCGGCCCTCGTGGGGAAGACCGTGGCGTCACTGGACGCGTTGAGCGAAGGGCGGGCGTTCTGCGGTATCGGGGCCGGGTGGTACGAGTCGGAGGAGCGGGCCTACGGCTTTCCGACGACGAGCACGGCGGAACGCCTCGATCGCCTCGAGGACGCGGCCCAGCTGCTCCCCAAGATGTGGGGCAAAGGATCGGTGGGCTTCGAAGGCAAGACCATCTCGGTCGACAACGCCATGACCTATCCGCGGCCGGTCCGCCCGGTGCGCTTGATCGTCGGTGGGGGAGGGGAGCGATCGACCCTTCGGATCGCCGCCGCCCATGCCGACGCGGTGAACGTCATCGGAGGTCCAGAGGTCGTACGGCGCAAGCGAGCGGTGCTCGACCGGCACTGTGAGGTGGTAGGTCGAGACCCTGCCGAGGTCGGGATGACCGTGCTCGATCCGGCACTGGTCGGCGAGGACCGCCGCGAGGTGGCGGATCTGGTGGAGGCACATCGTGGGCGCAGCGCGGCAGCTGCGTACCGAGAACGCATCGGTGTCGGAACCCCTGAAGAGCTGGTCGCCCGGTATCGCGAGTTCCAGGAGGCGGGTGTGGACACCGTCTTCGTGGCGCTGCCCAATCTGGGCGGACCCGAACAGGTCGAGCGGTTCGCCCCCATCCTGACCGAAATTGCGTAGCTCAGTGCCACATGCGGCACTGAGCTACGCAATTTCGGGTCTGTAGGGTCGAGGGATGTCGATCGAAGCGCTTCGCACAACTGATGACCGGTTCGCCGACCTTCCGGAATGGCCCTACGAGCCTCACTACCTCGAGGACCTGCCGGGATACGAGGGTCTGCGCATGGCCTACCTCGACGAAGGCCCGCAGGAGGCGCCGGTGTTCCTGTGCCTGCACGGGCAACCGAGCTGGTCGTTCCTCTACCGCAAGATGATTCCGAGATTCCTCGGGGCCGGGGGACGAGTCGTCGCCCCCGACTGGTACGGGTTCGGTCGATCCGACAAGCCGATCGACGACTCCGTCTACACCTGGGACTTCCACCGAAACAGCATGCTGCGCTTCGTGGAGGCACTCGATCTGACCGACATCACGCTCGTGGTCCAGGATTGGGGTGGACTACTCGGCCTGACGCTTCCGGTGGATCACCCGGATCGCGTCTCTCGACTGCTGATCATGAACACGGCATTCGGCGTCGGTGCCACGCCCTCGCAGGGCTTCATCGACTGGCGTGACTACGTCGCCAACACGCCGGATCTGGCCGTCGGACGCCTCATGAAGCGCAGCTGTCCCATCCTGACCGACGACGAGGTGGCGGCCTACGACGCACCGTTTCCCGGACCGGAGTACAAGGCGGGCGTGCGGCGCTTCCCTGCCATCGTACCGACCGACCCCGAGATGGATGGGGTCGCCGTTTCGAAGAAGGCTGTCGAATGGTGGGGTGAGTTCGACGGCCCGGTCTTCATGGCCGTCGGCGTCCAGGACCCGGTGCTCGGTCCACCGGTCATGGCCGCGATGCAGCGCGTGATCAACGGAACGCCTGAGCCGCTCATGATCGAGGAGGGGGGTCACTTCGTGCAGGAGTGGGGCGATCAGGTGGCAGACGCTGCGCTCTCCGCCTGGGATCGGTGATCGATCCGGAATCCTCTGCCTAGGAGGTTCAGTCGTCGGCCAGGGGTCGTCCCACCGTCAGCGCCTCGAGCAGATTCGATCCCGGGCGTCGGTAGGCGCCATCGGGCCTGGTGCCCATCGCGTCGAGGACCTTCGTGAAGAAGCTGCGAGCGGCGGCGGCGAGCGTCGCAAGTTCGTACAGCCGCAGATCCAGATGTGACTTGATCGTCTTGTTGAGCGTCGCCCAGGCCCCGTAGAGTTCCGGGCGGCGTGAGAACGTCTTCGTGTAGTTCGGGACGTACCCGTTCGCCTCCCGGTCACCGGCGTACATGTCGGCTACTTCGCCTACGGCATTCGCTTCGGCGACCGTATCGATGAACATGTGACCTCCCTCGTACCCGACGAACGCCCGAGCTCGCAGAGCATACGTGCGCTACGTTGGTCCCCATGGCGGAACTCAAGACCCAGCGCAACCAAGACGACGTCGACGCCTTTCTCGACGCGATCGATGACGAACGCAAGCGTGAGGATGCCAAGGCCCTTCGAGAGATGATGGCGGAGGTGACCGGCGACGACGGAGCCATGTGGGGTACGAGCATCGTGGGCTTCGGCAGCTACCACTACACATACGCGACTGGGCGAGAGGGCGACTGGTTCAAAGTCGGCTTTTCGCCCCGGAAGCAGAACCTCACGCTCTACATCATGTCCGGGTTCGACGAGTACGAGCCGATGCTGGAGCGTCTCGGAAAGCACAGCACCGGCAAGTCGTGCCTCTATGTGAAGCGACTGTCCGATGTCGACACGGACGTGCTGCGCGATCTGGTCGAAACGTCGGTCCGTCACATCGAAGCAACCAACCCGAGGGACTGAGCGACGACCTGGCTGGTAGCTTCGCTCGATGACCTGGCCGATCTCTCCCCTTGGGGTGCCCATCTCCCTCACCCACGACGCGGTGTTCACGGTTGGGGGAGAGCGCATTCAGACCGAGCATCCCGGGGCGTCCACGATCACCGGTTCGCCCGGGCCGGGGACGTTCGTCGTCGACCACATGTACGTGCACGCCCGGGTGCCCGAACACCGGCCGAATCCCGCAGTTGTCATGGTCCACGGGGCCACCGGCACCGGTGTGTCGTTCGAGACGACACCCGACGGCCGGGAGGGATGGTCGACGTGGTTCCTGCGCGCCGGTCATCCGGTGTTCGTCGTGGACCATGCGGGTCGGGGCCGTTCGGGATTCGATCCGACCCCGATCAACGCCGCCCGTGCAGGGCCGCTCGGCCACGGCATGGAGATTCCCAATGTGTTCCTCGGCACGCTGGAGCGACTGTGGATCAACACGAGGGTCGGCCCGGCCTTCGGTCAACCGTTCCCCAATTCACGATTCCCTGTTGATGCGTTCGACCGGTTTGCTGCAGCCCACGTCCCGAACACCGAGTCGACGCTTCGAGATCCCGGCGGTACCACCGTGGCTCGCCTCTGCGATCTGCTCGACGAGATCGGACCGGTCGTGCTCCTCGTGCACTCACAGGGTGGCCTCTACGGGCTCGAGGTCGCTCGACGGCGTCCCCATCAGGTGCTCGCCGTCGTGAGCATCGAGGGTGGGTCGCAGAGTGTGACCTCCGACGACGCCCGGGCCAACTTCACGAACACGCCGTTTCTGTCGGTTTGGGGCGACAACTCGCACGGTGCCGCAGGTGTCAACGGAGACCAGCGGCGTGAAGGCTGCATCGCCGCAGTCGGACACATCACGGCAGCCGGCGGGCGAGCCGAGCTCCTGGCGCTCCCCGACCTCGGGATCGCCGGAAACAGTCATGCGATGATGTCAGACGACAACAACCTCGACATCGCCCAACTCGTCGGTCGGTGGCTCTCGGCGAACGTGGGATGAGAGCTTCGCCGTTTCGGGCGTCCATCGGGCACAGGAGCGACGTCGTGCTACGTTCGAAGCACGCTCTGGAGTAGAGGGGGAAACATGCGTGCGTTCACTCGGATCGCCCTTGTGGCTTTGATCATGATCATGATGGTGCCGGCCGGGGCCGCAACCGTTCTGCCTCCCGCAGACGGACTTGTCATCACCGAATCGTCGAACGACTTCGAATCCACCTGGGACAACCTGATCGCGGCCCTCGATGCGAACGCAAACATCGCTACGGTCGCAACCCTGGATCATGCCGCGGCAGCGGCGGGCGCGGGTCTCGATCTCGGCCCGAACCGCGTCGTCTTCTTCGGGAACCCCGCCCTGGGTACCCCGCTCATGCAGGCGGACCGCCGGGCCGGTCTCGATCTGCCCCAGAAGATCCAGGTCTATCAGAACGGCGATCTGGTTGCCGCCGCCTACAACTCACCGGCCTATCTCGAGGCCCGCCACGATGTGGAGGGAGTGCCCACGTTGGACTTGATCGGTGGAGCGCTGGCGGGCCTGGTAGGAACCGCCACGAACATCGAGGTGGACACGAGAGTCCTCCGGTTGGGTGTGATCTCCCGATACCCCGGTGTCGGGACACTCGACAGTCCAAACGACTTCGAGACGACCTGGAGCCAGTTGCTGTCTGCCATCGACGCCTCACCGGCATCGGTGGCGTTCACGGTCGATCACGCCGCCAACGCAGCTTCGGCCGGGCTCGAGCTGGAGCCGACGCGACTCGTCGTTTTCGGGAACCCGGTCCTGGGAACGCCGCTGATGCAAGCCGCCCCGACCGCAGGGATCGACCTCGCGTTGAAGATGCTCGTCTGGGAGGACGACTCCGGAGTGCACATCTCGTACACCGACCCTGCCTTTGTCGCTCGCCGCCATCGAGTCCCCGGCGAGCGTGGGTTCATCGACGGTGCCCGCGGCGCCATCGCCTCGTTCGCCGCCGCAGCCAGTGAGGAGCCGGTGCCCAACCAGTGAGCACCGTCTCGCTCAGACAGGCTTCGATCCACTGTGGAGGTGACCGGCTATGCGATCCCTCAGGTCGTTGGCCTCGGGATCGGTGAGCGTCCGGGTCGGGTGCCGCAACGTCACTCGAAGCAGCACGTTCGACTGGTCGTCGGCGATGCCGAGGCGGTCACGCGCCGGCTCTGGGAGGTCTGGCGCCGCTGTCGTCGAGATCACCTGTACCGCCTCGATCCACTCGGCATCGCTCCCGAGTGCCATGCGGACGGCATCGCCCAACGTCTCTTCGTCCTCTGAGGGATCGACCGCGAGCGAGATGTCGCGATGGATCGGCGGGTGGCTGGAGACGGCGTGATAGGGGCGCAGGTCGGTCATCTGTGCCGCCACTCGCTCGTCGTCGGAGCGGAGCAGCCGGATGTCGGGGATGCCCTTCCGAAGCATGACCAGCCGATCGAGCCCGAGCCCCATCGCCAGGCCGGTCCGGTCCCCTAGCCCGGCACGGGCGAGGATGTCGGGATGAGCCAGTCCACACTCGCAGATCTCGACCCAGTCCTCTCCATCGTTCACGTCGACCTGCCTGCCTTCGGTCGTGTAGGGGTGTACGGCAGCCACGTGGCGGTTGAGTCTCCCAGGGACGGCTTGCTCGACGACGATCCTCGTCATCGTGTCGAGGTCGGGCTCGGTCAGCGGCTCGCCACGGCGGATTCGCCACAGGTCGACCTGGTGAGGCGTTCCCGTGTGGAGGCGATCGATCGAGTCCCGTCGGTAGACCATTCCCACGCTGACGAGCAACACGTCATCGGCGGGGTCGTCGACCAGCGCGGACAAAGCCTCGGGGATGTGGGCCGTGGTGTGCGGTCGGAGCACGACATCGTGCGACACGTATCTCGTGTAGCGGCGATCACGGGTGACCGAGTCGGTCGGGATTCGCAGTTTGTCGTAGCTGTCGTCGACGGAGACGACTGGCGCCCTGCGGATCCATCGGACCTCGGATCCCCAATCTCGCGCCAGCGCCCCGACGATCCCGTCGAGGAGCTGTTGCATGGCGTGGGGCCCGTGACTCGGATCGGTGAGGTCTCTCAGCGTCAGCAGCTCGGCCAACGCGGCAGCGTCGATGATGTGGTTGGAAGTGGACATGTCGGCGGTTCCTCTCGGTTCGAATGGGGTTGGCAGGTGGTACCCCGGACCGAGAGGCGACGATCAGACGAGCGCGCCCGCGCGGCCTCTGGCCGGGGCGCCGATAAATCGTCTGGTCACGTCCATGGAGGAAAGGATAGACAGACGGACGCGGGAGTGACACCTCGATCTGAGTCCGGATACACGGGCTACGAGCAGGTGGCGGCTTCCAGCGATAGGTCATACCCTCATTGGATCGAGGAGGTAGGCCCGAATCGATCGGTAGATGGAGAACGCAGGTAGCTTGTGGGGGTGCGTCGCATCGCTCTGCTCCTCGCCGGGATCGGACTGCTCGCGTCGGCTTGCGTGTCGGAGCCGGCGGTGGGCTCCGTCGCAGATGGCCAAGCACCGTCGTCGGTGACGACCCCTACGACGACGGTCGTCACCCCTACCAGCACTGCGGTGACCACCACGACCGGCGCGCCAACCACCACGACAACCGCTGGCCCGTACGCACGGCCCGATTGGTTGGGGACCAGGCTCCTGCCGCTCCGCCCCGACGAGTTCGGCGAGGTTCAACCGACGCCGCCGGAGCTCCAGCAGAGGGCGTTCGAGACGATCGACCTGCTGTCGCCACCCACCACCGGCGAGTTCGTGTACACGCTCGGACCGATCCCCGACGATGTGCTGTCTCGCTCGACGTGGACCCACGAGTGCCCGGTCACGGTCGACGAGCTCTCCTACATCACCGTGTCGCACTGGGGCTTCGACCAGAAGTTCCACACGGGTGAGATGATCGTCAATGCCGCGTACGCCGAGGACGTGGTGGGGGTGTTCCGCAAGCTCCACGATGCCCGCTTCCCGATCGAGCAGATGAGGGTAATCCGCCCAGAAGAGGTGGACGCTCACCCCACAGGCGACTGGAACGAGACGACCTCCTTCGTGTGCCGCCCGGCCGTTGGATCCGGCAGCTGGTCACGCCACGCCTACGGGTTGGCGATTGACATCAACCCGTTCCACAACCCTTATCTGAAGGGTGACCTGGTCCTCCCAGAGTTGGCCTCGTACTACGTCGAGCGGGATCGAGGAGAGCCCGGCATGATCATCGGTGGCGACATCGTGGTCGATGCATTCGCTGCCATTGGCTGGCCTTGGGGCGGGGATTGGAACAGTCTCAAGGACTGGATGCACTTCTCCGACAACGGGCGGTGAACAATCGCCTTGGCCCAGGATCCGTGGACTGGTACCAAGTGACCCGACATGCTCGTCGCTCGTGACCTCCGTATCGAAGTCGGCCCCCGCGTCCTGTTGGACGGGGCCAGCTTCAGCGTGCAGGCAGGCGACAAGGTCGGGCTGGTCGGACGGAACGGGGCCGGCAAGACCACCCTGATGCGAACCCTCGTCGGGTATCAGCCACCCGCCGCCGGTCAGGTGTTGCGTTCTGGAAACCTCGGCTATTTCAGCCAGGAAGCGGCCCTCCCCGACCTCGAGCACCCGGACGCCACCGCGCTGGAACGAATCCTCTCGGCACGCCAGATCGGCGCGATGCAGCGCAAGATCGAGGAGACACGGCGCAAGATCGAGCGTCTCGACGGCGAGGCTCGGGACAAGGCGATCCAGCGGTACTCCCGCCTTCAGGACGAGTTCGATGCCAAGGGTGGGTACGTGGCCGAGGCAGAGGCGAAGAGAACCGCTGCCAACCTCGGCATCGACAACGACGACCTCACCCAGCCGGTGGCGACCATGTCCGGTGGCCAGCGGAGACGAGTCGAGCTCGCCCGCATCCTGTTCGCCGAAACCGATGTGATGCTGCTCGACGAGCCGACGAACCACATCGACCTCGACGCCAAGGCTTGGCTCGTCGACTACCTGAAGGACTATCGGGGTGCCCTGCTGGTGGTCAGCCACGACCTCCCGCTGTTGGACGAGGGGATCACCTCGGTGCTGTCACTGGATCACCAGGAGATCGAGGCGTACAAGGGCAACTACTCCTTCTTCCTCGAAGAACGCGAGCGACGCCGGGAGCAGCGCGAACGAGAGCGCAAACATCAGGACGAGAAGATCGCACAGCTCGAAGACAACATCCGCCGCTTTCGGGGGAAGACCGAGAAGATGGCGAGAGTGGCCAAGACCATGGAAACACGCGTCGAGCGGATCAAGCGCGATCTGGTGGAGGTACACGGCACGGGGAAGAACGTGAAGGTCCGGTTCCCGCAACCGGAGCCCTCGGGCCGGACTCCTCTGAAAGCACACGACCTGGCAAAGAGCTATGGCGAGAATCTCGTGTTCGTCGATGTCGATGTCGACGTCGACCGAGGTGAGAAGCTCATGATCATGGGGCTCAACGGAGCTGGGAAGACCACGCTGTTGCGTATTCTCGCCGGCGTCGAGACGGCCGATCTCGGACAGGTCGAGCTCGGACACAAAGCGAGCGTTGGGTATTACGCCCAGGAACACGAACAAGTGGTATCCGGCAAGACGGTTCTCGACCACATGCGTGATGCGTCGGGCCTTCCCGATCTCCAGTTGCGAACCCTGCTCGGGCATTTTCTGTTGGCGGACAAGGTGGAACAGGATGCATCCACCTTGTCCGGCGGCGAGAAGACGAAGCTTGCGTTGGCGATGTTGATGACCAGCCGGCCCAACGTGATGCTGCTGGACGAGCCGACGAACAACCTGGATCCGCAGTCGAAGGATGCGCTGCTGCAGGCTCTGGTGACGTACACAGGAACGGTGATCCTCGTGAGTCACGACACCGACTTCGTGGCTTCGCTGCAGCCGGACCGTGCGATCATGATGCCCGAGGGGTCGACGCACTTCTTCGATCAGTCGATGCTCGAACTCGTGGCCATGACATGACACGGAACCCAAGGCGGAGGCCACACGTCCAATGATCATGAAGCGCCCACGCCTCTCTTACCCGATCGTTTTCGCCCTGTTGCTGGCGGCGTGCGCCGGTGGTGAAACGACATCGACCACGGTGCCCGGCACGACATCGGTGACCGAACAGCCTGCGACCACTTTGCCCACCTCGGCCCCGGCTGACGACACCTCTTCGAAGACGCAACCGCCGGCGACCACCCTTCCCGAGGAGCCGACCGTCCCCACGTCGGTGGCAAAGCCGACACCCAGTGAGGTGCGTGGCGAGATCTTCGTCACCGGCCAGTCGGTCGTGTTCCTCGAAAGCGATCCGGTTCAGGTGCGCCTCGACGTGAGCGCTCAGCTTCCTACGCCGTGCCACGAGGCGATGTGGGACGTCGAGGACGACGGTGTGACGATCACCGTCGATCTCTACACCACCGTCGACACCGAGAAGATCTGCGCCGACGTCATCCAGGACGCGGAACTCCAGATCGACCTCGGATCCTTCGAAGTCGGTGAGACTCGCAGCGTCCTTCTGAACGGTGAGGATGTAGGTGGGTTCACGCTTTGATCACTGGGACGCCTGTAGCGTCGCTCCGAACACCACCAGAGCGACCCAGGGCACGATCACTGCCGCAACTGCCCGCCCGGTGGCGATGTGATGGAGGCGCCTCACGACGACCACCTGGAGTGCCATGCTCCCGATGACCGCCGCAACGCCGACGATGGGAACACCGGACAGAGCGAATGGCGGGGCGGTGTAGCCGATCGCCCTGAGCAGGCCCATGGGCGATGCCTGCCCGCCCATGCTCCGTCCGGTGGTCCAGAGCACGGCGGTCCAACCTGCGAGACCAACCATGCCGGCCACGACCCCAAGGGCGAGTGCACCAGCTGTACCGGTGGTCGTGAAGGTGCCGACGGCGGAGGCGATGGCAGAGATCACGAACGCCTCGACTGTCGCTCGCGGGTCGACCGCTATGTCCTCGAAGACCGCCAGGTCGCCACTGGCGAGGCGCATGAGGCGCCGAGCGATCACGAGCGCTCCGCCAGGGCGCCGAACCACCGGTCGGCGGCGGAACCGAATGGCTCGACCCGTTGCTCCACCGCCAGCATCAACTCGGCGGCCGTGGTCCGAGCCCCGGCAACGACGTGGAGTGGGTAGGAGAACCTCACGGAGTGGTCGAGGAACTCCTCTTCATCGAGTAGATGGACCGAGCCGTCGCGCATCCGGATGACATCGAGGTCGAGATCGATCATCTCCACTCGGTTGTCTGCCACCCATCTGGCGGTGGTGCACACGTCGACGTAGATCTCGGGATCTTGCGGAGCGGCATTGACCACCATCGTCCACCATCGATCACGGGGGATCAGCATCACGAAGGCAGCATCGAAGCTCGTCCACGGCTCGGAACCACGTCGAGCAGGTGTCTGAGGCGGTGCTCCCAGCCAGACGCCGTGATCGTCCTCACCGAGGAGACTCGATTCGAAGTACCAGTGGGGTGACCGGGGAAACTTCAGGAACTGGACTGCAGTCGGCTCCGCCATCGAGGGGACGGTAGCCGTCGTTGATGTCTCACCCGGCGCGTACCCTGGTGCCGGTGACACATCCCGTCGAGCTCGGTCGGTCGGTGGTGATCCGGCCGGGCCATCCCGCGCCGGATCCGTGGCGCGCCTGTGAGGGTGTCAGCATCACCACCGAGACTCTCATGGACCATCGTCGACTGTCGGACCTGGTGGAACGACTGCATGTGGCGTGGGTGTCACGCACTCCGATCGTGATCGAGCTCGGAGTCGACGATGCCGAGCTCGCCACCGCCCGTTCGACGAGCGACCCGCCCTGGGAGCTGGGGGCCGACTTCACCTTCCTGGTCGAGCGACTGCACTTTCTCGTCTGGGCCAACAGCTACGACCACCGTCGCGATCCTCCCATGTGGTGGTGGGGTCACAAGGCGGCACGTCTGGGAGCCACCCCCGGGGGGCGCGGGATGTGGTCCTCCCCGACGGCACCGAAGTGTGGATCGATGGCGGACCCCGTGGTGACAGCGCCTCGCTGGACCTCGGTCCGATCGTCCACACCGAGTCCGTCAGCGACGGCGAGCTCCATCCCGAACCCTCCGATGTGCCTCGCCCCGGCGATGCCGGCCTTGCAGCGGATCAGCTCGAGGCGGTGATGCACGGTGTGGGCGCTGCGAGAGTCATTGCTCCCGCCGGTTCGGGGAAGACCAGGACACTCGTGGCTCGGCTGCGGCACATGGTCGACGATCTGGCGATTCCGGCTCGTTCCATCACGGCAGTGGCGTACAACACCCGTGCCGCTCGGGAGATGTCGGAGCGCGTCGGCCCCGGATTGAGTCGCTCCGTTCGGACGATTCACTCGCTCGGACGGGCGATTCTGCTCGACGCCCGGGGCAACCTCGAGCTGATGTCCGAGGCGGATGTGCGCCGAGCCCTCGATCCCATGGTTCAGGCTGCACGGCGGCCGAACACAGATGTTATCGGTCCGTACATCGAGGCATTGTCCGAAGTCCGGATTGCCTTGCGTTCTCCCGACGACGTCGAAGCGGCTCGTGACGACGTGCCGGGTTTCGCGCAGGTGTTTTCGCTGTACCGGGAGCGACTTGCGTCACGACGGGCACACGACTTCGACGAACAGATCTTCGGCGCCGTGGAGGCGTTGCTCGAGGATCCGGAGCTCCGTCGCAGATGGCAGGCGCAGTGCCGGCACCTGCTGGTCGACGAGTTCCAAGACCTGACACCGGCCTACCTGCTCTTGATCCGTCTGCTGGGATCGCCGGCACTCGATGTGTTCGGCGTGGGTGACGATGATCAGGTGATCTACGGTTACGCAGGAGCCGATCCCCGGTACCTGATCGATTTCGACCGGCTCTTCCCCGGCGCGGGCCATCATGCGCTCGAGGTCAATCATCGATGTCCGAAGCCCGTCGTCGATGCCGCCGTGAACCTGCTCGCCCACAACCGGATCCGAATCGACAAGGTGATTCGGTCGACAGATACCGGGTCTGAAGGGTTCGAGGTTCGCACGCCGGCATCCGAGGCGACTGTGCCGGCGGTCGTGGAGGCGGTCCGAGATTGGCTGGCGACCGGTGTCGATCCCACCGAGATCGTCGTCCTGTGTCGGGTCAACTCTGCACTCCTTCCTGTGCACGCCGGATTCATCGAAGCGGCCATACCGATGCAATCGCCGATCACTCCGTCGGTTCTCGACCGTACGGTCTTGTCGGCGGCCCTCGCTTGGATGCGCATCGGCCTAGATCCCGAGCAGATCTCCCGATCGGATCTGATGAGCGCCATCCGTCGTCCGTCTCGCGGTCTCACGCGGATCGCCGGTGACCTGCTGGGGCGGCAGCGGAGTGTCTCGAGAGCCCTGCTTCGTGAGCTCCGCACCACTCTCGATGGACGTCGCCGGGACCGGTGGGAGTCGTTCTGCTCGGACATCGACCTGGTGGTCAAGGCCAGCGCCTCGGGCGATTCCCGAGCGGTCATCGAGACCTTGATCTCCGACGTCGGGCTCGACCGCGCCGCCAACGCTCTCGACGCCGGGCGCACGCGAGCCGACCGGTCAGGGCAGTCCGACGACCTGCGGGCACTCGAGCGGATTGCGCATCTCCACGAGGACCTCGCCGACTTCGAGCCATGGTTGAGAGGTGCGGCTCGCCGATCCACCGATACCGACGGTGTCCTGCTGACCACGGTCCATAGGGTCAAGGGGCTGGAGTGGAATCGAGTGATCCTCTATGGGGCCGACCGAGGGCTCATGCCACACGACCTGGCGACCGATCGCGAGGAGGAGCGGCGTGTCTTCCATGTAGCCATGACAAGGTCGCGCCAGATGACCCTGGTGGTCGCAGACTCCGCACGCCCGAGTCGGTTCGTCGCCGAGGCCGAGGGGAAGGCCCCGATCGTGACCGAACCGGAACCGGCGCCCGCCCGTGGCGGGCAGCGGAGCGGTGGGGTCGTCGTAGCGGTCGGCGACCGCATCGAGCTGTCCGGCGGGTTCGCCGGTGTGGTCGAACGTGAGCTTCCTATCGGTGTGCTCGTGGCACTCGAGCCAGGGCCCGGGCGGCTGTCGGTCAAGTGGGGAGAGTCGGTGGCGATCGGTGGGGTCACGGGGCCCATTCGCCCGGGTGATGTCGGGGCGGATCAGCGCCTGATGGAGGTGCTCAAACGTTGGCGACTCGAGACTGCGCGGGCACAGGGAGTCCCCGCGTTCGTGGTGCTGACGGATGCCAGCCTCGAAGAGCTCGCCCGCCGCCGGCCGAGAAGCGAAGGTGAATTGTTGAGCGTGAAAGGCATCGGACCGGCCAGGCTCGATGCCTACGGAGACGACCTCTTGGCGTTGTTGGCCGATGAAGTGGACGGTTGAGCAGTCCGAGATTTCTCCGGGTCTGAGCGTCGGTACGCATCGTCTCAGCCGTACTCTCATCCGGGTGACGACCGTGACTCAGACCACGACGCGTCATCGCCTCGATGCCCTGTACGACCTCGCCGTCGAATTGTCGGCGGAGCGGCGGTTGGACGCTGTCCTCGATGTGGCGCTCAGACAATGCCTCGAGCTGACCGAGTCCGAGTTCGGATTCATCGGGCTGGTGGGCAGCGACGCCGGGTCGATGGAGATCGTCACCATCCACGGATTCCATCCGGCGCCGGAGTTCTTCCACGAGCATCGCACGATTCCCCTACGGCCGAACGTCTTCGCCCGCGTGGTCATCGAGGATCGCCCGGTGCGCACGGTCGATGCCCGCATTGCGCCGGACCGGGTCGGCCAACCTGCCGGTCATCCGCCGGTGGGTGCATTTCTGGGTGTGCCGCTGCGGGTCGATGGCGCGCCCATCGGCATGATCGGGCTCGCCAACCGGCCACAGCCATACGACGAGGATCACGAACGGCTCGTCGCGACGTACGCCGGGCTCGTGGCGATGCATGTTCGAAACGCCCAGCTCTACGAGGCGCTGTCGACGACCAACGACTCACTCGAGTTGCTCGTCGACGAACGTACGAAGGCCCTGGCGGCGGCCCGCGATGCGCTCGAAGAGAAGGCAGTGCGGCTGCAGGCCGTCCTCGCCGACCTCTCGAACACCGGCGAACAGGAGCGGATCCGGATCTCGTCCGACCTCCATGACTCGGTCAACCAGCTGCTGATCGCGGCGCTCCTGGAGCTGACGTCCGGCCGGCGCTGGATCGAGGCCGGCCAGCCCGCAGATGCCACGGCCGCCCTCGATTCGGTGCAGGGAATCCTCATCCAGGTCGAATCCGAGATCCGGAGAGTGATCTACGACCTCCATCCTCCCGTACTCGACGGCTTGGGACTGGCAGCGGCCACACGCGATCTCGTCGATCGGTTCGAAACGGCGTGTGGAATCGAGTGCGAGTTGACGATCGACGGTGAGCCGAGGCGGGTAGCCCCGCAGGCCGAGATCGGGCTCTACCGGCTCATGCAGGAAGCTCTCCGAAACGTGGCCGTGCACGCCGACGCAACCCTGGTGCAGATCTCCCTCACCTTCGGAGGAGAACATGTGGTCGTGGTGGTCGCCGACGACGGTCGGGGTTTTGACCCCGAGGCGTCCGAGCCCCTCTCCGATTCGGGTTTCGGCCTCGAGAACATGAGGCGGCGGGTAGAGGAACTGTCCGGTGTCTTCTCCCTCGTCACCCGCCCGGGGCTCGGGACCCGGATCATCGCCTGGGTGCCGGAGCCGTGAGCCATTCGGTTCTGATCGTCGACGATCATCCCATCGTGCGACAGGGTCTCCGAAGCCTGTTGTCCACATACGACACGTTCGAGGTCGTCGGGGAGGCGTCCTCGGCGCCGGAGGCACTCGTCTGCTTCAAGGCCGTGCATCCGGACGTGACCCTCGTCGACATCCGTTTGGGTGAGGCGTCCGGGCTCGATCTCCTGGACGCGATCCTCGACGAAGAACCGACGGCGAAGGTCGTCATCGTCAGCTCGTTCGATGACCACGAGTACATCGACCGGAGCCTGAAAGCGGGAGCCAAGGGCTATGTCCTGAAGGCTGACTCGCCATCCGTCTTGGTCTCGGCGATCGAAACGGTTGCGAATGGCGGTCAGGCCCTGGGTCCGGAGGTCGCCGCCCATGTCGTGGACCACCTCTCGGGTCGCTACCGAGAGCCCGAGCTGCTCAATGCCACGGAATTGAAGGTACTGGAGATGGTGGCGTCCGGAGCGAGCAACGCCAGGATTGCAAGTGCCATGTTCATGAGCGACACCAGCGTGAAACGGCGCTTGCGATCGGCGTTCGCCAAGCTCGGTGTGGAGAACCGGACCGAGGCGGTGGCCGAAGCCACCAAGCGGAACCTGATCTGATCGGGTCGCCGGATTGACCCGATCGGGTCACCGTCTGGACCGCGATCTCACGGCGTCCGGGGTGCTTCGTGGATAGGTTGCCGAGCGTTCCGGTCGCGCGAGGAGGTCTGGTCGTGTTCCCATCTGCGTTCGAGTACTCGGCGCCGAGAGATGTTGGCGAGGCGCTCGCCAAACTCGGCGAGCTGGGAGACGAGGGGCGGGTGCTCGCGGGTGGCCAGAGCCTCATCCCGATGATGAAGCTGCGGTTGGCCGCACCGGCGAATCTCGTGGACATCAACCACCTCACGGAGCTGGACTACATCCGCGAGGTCAACGGGCACGTCGCCATCGGCGCCCTGGCCCGTCACGCCTCCGTTGCTGCGTCGGATCTGGTGGCTTCGACCAACGGCACCATGGGCACTGCAGCCCCTTGGATCGCCGATCCCCTCGTCCGCAACCGTGGCACGCTGTGCGGTTCGGTGGCGCACTGTGACCCAGAGGGCGATTGGAACTCGGTGATGCTCGCCGTGGGTGCGTCCGTGGTGGCTCGCTCCAGTTCGGATGAGCGAGTGATTCCGATCTCCGACTTCGTAGTCGACTTCTTCACGAATTCGCTCCAGCCCGGCGAGATGGTCACGGAGGTGCGGGTCCCAAAGTACCGAGGTCCGGGCGGCGGGTCCTATCTCAAGCTCGAACGCAAGATCGGGGACTATGCGACCGTGGGGGTGGCAACCCATCTCGTGCTCGATGGCCTCGGAAAGGTCGCCGAAGCCGGGCTGGCCCTCACGTCGGTGTATCAGCACAACCTCAAGGTCACCGAGGCCGAGCAGATGATGGTTGGCCAGGATCCGGGTCCTGAGCTGTTCGCCGAGGCCGCAGCCATCGCGGCCCGAGTCTGTCAACCAGAGGACGACGTGCGCGGTCCTGCCGCCTACAAACGAGCGGTTGTCACCGAGTACACCAAGCGCGGGTTCGCCGAGGCGCTCGCCCAAGCAGGAGGAGAGCGCTGATGGAAGTCACCGTCACCGTGAACGGAGTGACACATACGAGGGACGTCGAGCCGCGCCGGCTGCTGGTGGATTTCATCCGCAGCGAACTCGGGCTCACCGGAACCCACATCGGTTGTGACACGACCTCTTGCGGAGCGTGCACCGTCCTCGTCGATGGCGCACCCGTCAAGTCATGCACCATGTTTGCGGTGTCCGCCGACGGTCATGAGCTCCGCACCGTGGAGGGATTGAAGGAAGGGGCCGAGCTGCATCCGGTGCAAGCTGCGTTCAAGGAACATCACGGCTTGCAGTGCGGATTCTGCACCTCGGGAATGATGCTCGTGGGAGCGTCCCTCCTGGAGTCGAATCCGGAGCCAACCGACGACGACGTGCGCTGGGCGATCTCGGGCAACCTCTGTCGTTGCACGGGCTACATGAACATCGTCAAGGCGATCCAGGCCGCCGGCGCAGACATGACAGCGGCATCCACCCCGAGCCCGGAGATGTCCACCGCCGATGCAGGCTGAACCCGGGTTTTCGTGCACAAACGGCGTGAATAACGCACGTTTTGTGCACGAAAACAGGGTCACGAGAGGAGTGACTTGAGATGACGACCACCCACGAACCAAAGACGACCCTCGAGATCGGCGGCGTCGGGCACTCGGTCCGCCGCAAGGAAGACGACCGATTCATCCAGGGCGCCGGCCGATACCTCGACGACGTCGTACTGCCGGGAATGCTGCACATGGCAATCCTGCGCTCGCCGGTGGCGCACGCCCGAATCCTGTCGATAGACACATCCGAGGCCGAAGCGATGGAAGGTGTGGTGGCGGTGGTGACCGGTGAGGCGCTGGCTGCTCACAACCTCGCCTGGATGCCGACCCTCTCTGGCGACACTCAGGCCGTGCTCGCCACCGATAAGGTCAGGTTCCAGGGTCAAGAGGTTGCTGCGGTGGTCGCCACCGACCCATATGTGGCCCGCGACGCGCTGTCGCTGATCTTCGTGGACTACGACGAGCTTCCGCCGATCACGACCCCCCAGCAGTCGCTGGAGACGGATGTGTTGATCCGCGACGAGAAGGAGGGTCAGACCGACAACGTGGCCTACACGTGGGAGGCGGGCGACAAGGCAGCGACCGATGCGGCATTCGCTCGTGCAGCCAAGGTGGTGAGCCTCGACACCCACTACCCGCGGTCGCATCCTTCGCCGTTGGAGACGTGCGGCACGATCGCCGACGTGAACCCGATCACCGGTCAGGTCACCATCTACATGACCAGCCAGGCGCCGCACGCCATTCGCACGGTCTTCGCTCTCGTGACCGGGCTCCCGGAGGAGAACATCCGGATCATCACCGCCGACATCGGCGGCGGATTCGGCAACAAGGTGCCCGTGTACCCCGGCTACGTCGTGGCCGCTGCTGCGTCGCTGCTGATCGGCAAGCCGGTGAAGTGGGTCGAGTCCCGAACGGAGAACCTCATCTCCACCGGCTTCGCCCGTGACTATCACATGCATGGAGAGCTTGCGATCGACGAGAACAACCGGATCATCGGCATGCGGGCGGGCATTCTCTCCGATCAGGGCGCGTTCTACGCCGACGCCCAGCCCACGAAGTTCCGAGCAGGCCTCTTCCACATCTGCACCGGTTCGTACGACTTCCCGGCCGCCCACGTGACGGCCAAGGGCGCCTTCACGAACAAGGCGCCCGGAGGGGTGGCCTATCGATGCTCCTTCCGCGTTACCGAGGCGTCCTATCTCATTGAACGGCTGGCGGACATGGCAGCGCGCGAGCTCGGGATGGATCCGGCCGAGTTCCGCAGGCTCAACTTCATCAAGGCAGAGCAGTTCCCGTACCTCTCCCCAACCGGGTTCGTCTACGACTCCGGCGACTACCACGCTGCCCTCGATGTCGCCCAGGAACTCATCGACTACGACGGCTGGCGTGACCGTCAGCGGACCCAGAATGCCGACCCGAGCTCCACGAAGCGTATCGGCATCGGCATCGCGTCGTTTACCGAAGTGGTCGGCGCCGGCAACTCAAAGGACTTCGACATCCTCGGGATCAAGATGTTCGACTCTGCCGAACTCAGGGTTCATCCGACCGGCAAGGCGATCCTCAAGCTGGGTGTTCAGACCCAGGGCCAGGGCCACGAGACGACCTTTGCCCAGATCGTGGCCGAGGAGTTGGGAATCCCATATTCGGACATCAAGGTGCAGTACGGGGACACCGACAACACGCCATACGGGCTCGGTACCTACGCCTCACGCTCGACACCGGTCGGCGGTGCAGCCACCGCCGTCGTCGCACGCAAGATCCGCGACAAGGCGAGGCAACTGGCCTCGCACCTCTTGGAGGCCGCTGAAGAGGACCTCGAGTGGGAGCCCGGCAAGTTCACCGTTCGCGGCACCGACGCCTCGGTGAGCATCCAGGATGTGGCGTTCGCCGCATACACGAACCACCCCGCGGGGATGGAGGCCGGACTCGAGGGCGTCCACTACTACGACCCGCCGAACATGACGTACCCGTTCGGAAGCTACATCGTGGTCGTCGAGGTCGACACGACCGATGGCACGTGGAAGGTCCTCGACATGGCTGCGGTCGACGACTGCGGCATCCGAATCAATCCGATGATCGTGGAAGGACAAATCACCGGTGGTCTCACGGAAGGATTCGCAAAGGCCAACATGCAGTGGATCACCTTCGACGACAACGGCAACTGCATCGGCTCGAACTTCCTCGACTACCTGGTGCCGACGGCATGGGAGACGCCCCGATTCAGGCTCGGTGAGACCGTGACGCCATCTCCCCATCATCCGATCGGAGCCAAGGGTGTCGGCGAGTCCGCCACGGTCGGGTCGCCCGCCGCGTATGTGAACGCGGTGGTCGATGCCCTCTCCGGCTACGGCGTGACAAACATCGACATGCCGGTGCTGCCGCATCGTGTGTGGGGAGCGGTGAACGGCGTGGACGTGAAACCGTGACCGCTGGATCGTGAACGTGCTCGGGAGGGCGGCCAAGCTGCAGGCGGAGGGAAGGGCATTTGCGCTCGCCACCGTCACATGGCGGCGTGGCCCTTCATCGGGCAAAGGGGGGTCGAAGGCGATCATCCATCCCGATGGGTCGGTCGAGGGGTGGATGGGTGGTGCGTGTGCTCGGGACAGCGTCGTGCGCCAAGCGTTGGAGGCGCTGACGATCGGCGAGCCGCGCTTGCTCGTCCTTGGTGAGCACGACCACCGGCCAGGCGTGGAGTTGGTGTCCATGGCTTGCGCCAGCGAGGGGGCGATGGAGGTGTATGTGGAGCCAGTCCTGCCGCAGCCGATGGTATTGATCGTCGGCAGCTCACCGATGGTCGACACACTCAGACGGCTCGTGGCGATCCTCGGGTGGAGGGTGAGCTCGACCGAGAATCCTGCCGATGTCGAGACAGCGGAGCCGAGATCGTTCGTGGTGGTGGCATCTCAAGGCCACTATGACGAGCCCGCGGTGCAAGCGGCTCTGGCCTCGCCGGCCGCCTACATCGGTCTCGTGGCCTCGGAGAAACGGGCGTCTGCCGTGAAGCAGTGGTTGCGCGAGGAAGGCGTTCCCGAAGAAGCGATCGCCCGGGTCACGGCTCCCGCTGGGGTCGATCTCGGATCCACCGAACACCATGAGATCGCCGTTGCCATCCTCGCCGAACTCGTTGCGTTCAAAGCAGCGGGGGCCGGGGCACAGGTGACACCGGTCACCATGCCTGAGCAGGCGGTCGACCCGGTTTGCCAGATGACGGTCGACGTCGCCCGTGCCCGGTTCGTCACCGAGCACGGGGGAACTTCCTACTACTTCTGCGCTGCGGGATGTCAGCGGGCATTCGAAGCGGACCCGGCCGCCTTCCTGACCTGACCGGTCGAACGTCGTTCGGCCGGCCCCCCACGTTGATGCCGGAGCCTGTCAACGGGTTCTGACTTCCGCGCAACCGCTCTGTGAAACTTCCGACACGCGATGAGACCGCCCCGGCAGGGCGGTCCCATCGATCACGGTCCTGTGGTACCGCTCATTTCACGGTCCAGGTTCCCAACGAGCCCAGCAGTTTCTGAAGGTCGCCGGGCCCACGCTTCTCTTGTGCGTCGATGAGCTGGCGGTTCATGCCCTCTTCGTACGTCGGGCGCTCGACCTGTCGGAAGATGCCGACAGGCGTCGGGCCGTAAGGCCCGTGCGACAGCCTGCTGAGCGCAAACGCCAGTGTCGGATCCCGGTGCTCCGGGTCGTGGACCAGGATGTCGGCCGCCGGCACCGATGCGGTGTCGACCACTTGGGCGTGCCCGTCGCGGAAGACGACGGCATGCTCACCGTCCGGCCCGAAGACGATGGGCTGTCCGGCCACGAGGTCGATCCGGTTGTCAGCACGTTGTTCCTTGCCCGTGAGCTGCACGAACGCCTTGTCGTTGAAGACGTTGCAGTTCTGGTAGATCTCGATCAGCGCAGAACCGCGATGCTTGTGGGCCGCCTCGAGCATGGCCTGAGTGTGGGGCCGATCCATGTCGATCGTCCTCGCGACAAACGACGCCTCGGCGCCGAGCGCCAGGCTCACCGGGTTGAACGGATGATCGATCGAACCGTAGGGCGTCGACTTGGTCGCCTTGCCGACCTCGGACGTGGGGGAGTACTGACCCTTCGTCAGTCCATAGATCTGGTTGTTGAACAGCAAGATCTTGAGGTTGAGGTTGCGTCGTAGGGCATGGATCAGATGGTTGCCGCCGATCGAGAGTGCGTCTCCGTCTCCTGTGATCACCCAGATGTCGAGATCCGGGCGGCTGGCGGCTAAACCGCTTGCGATCGAAGGGGCGCGGCCGTGGATCGAGTGCATGCCGTAGGTGTTCATGTAATACGGGAATCGTGACGAGCACCCGATCCCGGAGATGAACACGATCTTCTCCTTGGAGACGCCCATGTTGGCCATGAAGCCCTGGACGGCAGCGAGGATCGTGTAGTCGCCACAGCCTGGACACCAACGAACCTCTTGGTCGGTCTGGAAGTCGGCTCGTGTGTATGTGGGGGCGGTCATGCTTCCAACATCTCCCTGATCTTGTCGGTCAGCTCAGCGATCTTGAACGGAACACCGGCGACCTTGTTGAGGCCTTCGGCGGGCACCAGAAACTCCGCCCGTACGAGCCAGCGCAGCTGGCCGCTGTTGAGCTCGGGGATGAGCACCTTCGGATATCGCTCGAGTATCTCTCCGAGGTTCGAGGGCAGCGGGTTGACGTGACGGAGGTGGGCAGTGGCAACCTTGCCGCCTTCGAGCCTCACCCGACGGGCCGCGGCCCGGATCACACCGAGCGTGGAACCCCACCCGAGCACCAGGATTTCCGCGTCTTCGTCGCCGGAGACCTCCACCTTGGGAATGTCGTTGGCGATGTTCTTGATCTTCCACGCTCTGGTATCGGTCATGAGTTGGTGGTTGGCGGGGTCGTACGAAACGTTGCCACTCACGGCGTCCTTCTCGAGTCCTCCCACGCGATGCTCGAGGCCGGCGGTGCCGGGGACCGCCCACGGCCTGGCGAACGTATGCACGTCTCGCATGTACGGGAGGAACGATCCGTCCGGACCGTTGGGAGCTGTGGCCTGCGCGACGCTGATGTCAGGCAGGTCGTCGACGTTTGGCAGCCTCCACGGCTCCGATCCGTTGGCGATGAGGTTGTCCGACAACAGAATCACCGGAGTCATGTACTTCAGAGCGATGCGGGCCGCCTCGACCGTGGTCTCGAACGCATCGGAGGGGGAGGCGATTGCGACCACCGGCAGAGGCGACTCACCATGCCGTCCGTAGATCGAGAACAACAAGTCGCTCTGCTCCGGCTTGGTGGGAAGCCCCGTCGACGGGCCCCCTCGTTGGACGTTGACCACGATGAGCGGTAGCTCGATCATCATCGCCAACGACATGGCCTCGCTCTTCAGTGCAATTCCGGGTCCCGAAGACCCGGTGGCTGCGAGCGCGCCGCCGAACGCCGCCCCGATGGCGGATCCGATGCCGGCGATTTCGTCCTCCGCCTGAAATGTGCGTACTCCGAAGTTCTTGTGCTTCGACAACTCGTGGAGGACATCGGAGGCCGGCGTGATCGGATAGGTGCCGTAGAACAGCGGCAGATTGGCGGCCTGCGCCGCGGCGACCAGACCCCACGCCAGCGCCGTGTTTCCGGTGATGTTCGTGTACGTGCCGGGCGTCAGCTTGGCCGGGCGAACCGTGTACGTGGTCTTGGTGGCTTCTGTGGCGAACCCGAAGGTGTATCCGGCGTTGAAAGCGGCGATGTTGGCAGCTGCCACCTCGGGCCTCTTGGAGAACTTCGATTCGACCCACTCGACCGTGGGCTCCTGGGGGCGGTTGAACAGCCAGGCGAGGAGGCCGAGGGCGAAGAAGTTCTTCGATCGCAGAACATCGCGACCACTCACCCCGGTGTCCTTGACCGCCTCTTTGGTGAGGGAGTCCATCGGAACCTCGATCACCTTGTATCCGACGAGGGCGTCGGTGCCGATCGGGCTGGCGTCGTATCCGGCCTTGGCGAGATTGCGCTCGTCGAAGGCGTCCGTGTTGACGATCAGGGTCCCGGACGGTCGCAGGTCGGCGAGGTTGGATTTGAGAGCCGCCGGATTCATGGCGACGAGACAATCGGGCTGATCTCCCGCCGTCAGAATGTCGAAATCGGCGATCTGTACCTGGAACGAGCTGACCCCGGGAAGGGTTCCGGCAGGTGCCCGGATCTCCGCGGGAAAGCTCGGCAGGGTGGCCAAGTCGTTTCCGAAGGCTGCAGATGCGTCGGTGAATCTGGCACCGGCCAACTGCATTCCGTCGCCGGAGTCGCCGGCAAACCTTATGACTACTCGTTCCAGCTCGGTGGCTGAATCATCGATGGTGGCTGTGTCCCCGGATGGGGCGCTGGGAGCGTCGCCGGACATCGGCTTTTCACTTCCTCATTCGAGAGTTTGTTGGTCTTTGGGCCGACCACCCCCGACCGGGCCCAGAAGGCACGCCCACAGGTGGCAGACCCACCAATCGGCAAGTGTAGACCCCACCCTGAATAGTTCAGCTTCTTCCCGATCCCAGACCACAAGGTCCCGGTCAGCCGACCACGCCCGCCTTTGCGAGCGTCGCCCCGACCTCGAGGAGACGGTGCTCGTTCCACCAAGGTCCGAGAAGTTGGAGTGATGGCGGAGGCCGCTGATCCGAACGTATCGGGAGCGCGAGCGCCGGTGATCCCATGGCGTTCACAAGGGCGGTGAACCACGACAGCACGACGCGATGGTGGTGTTCCCCGGTCGAGGTCTCGATGGTGTCTACACCGATGACCTTGCGGGTGGCCCCGGTGGTGGGTGTCAGAAGAAGGTCGAAGCGAGAGAACGCTGCGGCTGCGTGCTGGCGGACTTCTGCCCTCCATCGATTCGCGGCGACATATCGATCTACGTCGACTTCGAGAGCGGGGTCGAGCCGGGTGTCGACCTCCTCCCCGTACGGTCGCCCTTCCTGCTTCCACAGCCGATGTATGGCGGCGATCTCACCTCCGGCGAGGTCGGCGATCATGCCGGGCGGCGACAGCAAGGGGTCGTCGAGCTCTTCGACGGTCGCTCCCAACCCTCGGATCGCTGCGACGACCGATGCGAACGCCTCCGCGACCTCTTCGGTGACCGGACCATTGTCGAGCCAGGCGACCGGGAGGCCGAATCGCATGCCTTGGAGATCGGGTCGCGGCCCCCCGGAGCGGACGATCGGTTGGTCAACGGACCAGGGGTCTCGAGCGTCGTAGCCGGCCATCACGTGATACGCGGTCGTGAGGTCGTCGAGGTCGGCGGCGATCGGACCGACGGTATCGAGAGAACCCGCGAGGGGAAAGACCCCGGTCAGCGGAACGCGCCCATGCGTGACCTTGAGCCCGTACACGCCGCACAGGGCGGCAGGGACGCGAACGCTCCCCCCGGTGTCCGTCCCGATCGCCAAAGGCACTTGTTCGGCGGCAACGGCCGCCGCCGAGCCTCCTGATGAGCCGCCCGCCGACAGGTCGGGGTCGAGCGGGTTGCGCACCGGCCCGAACCACGCATTCTCCGAGTTGAACCCGAAGGCGAATTCGTGCAGGCCCGTCCTCGAAACGATGACCGCCCCCGCCCCTTCGAGCCGCTCGACGACCGTTGCCGACCGTTCGGGCGTCTCACGGTAGAACTCCGACCCGCAGGTGGTCACCCGGCCGGCGTGATCGATCAGGTCTTTCAACGCCACCGGAACACCTGCCAGTGGTCCGGGATCCTCTCCGGCTTCGATCTGGCGGTCGATCTCGTCGGCGCGCTCGAGTGCTCGACCGCCATCGATGAGGGTGTTGATGTTGAGGCGCTCCTGTTGCGCCTCTGCCTGAAGCAGGGAACCCGCGACGGTGTCGCGTGCGCTCCGCTCGCCCCGCCTGATCTGGGCGGCGATGTGCGAGGCTGAGATCATTCCCACGTGACGTCGCCACCGGAGCTGTCGGGCACGATGGAGATCCAGGGATGTCCCGCGGGTATGAGCAGCTCATCGCCGTCGAGGGTCTTGAACTCGAAGGGGTCTTCGGCCGCCTCGCGGCTCCAGGTTCCTTCGATGATCTTGCCGTCGAAGGCGACGTACATCGCACCCTCACCCACCGTGTCGGTGGACGGAACTGGCGAGCCCGACTGGCCGGCCCCCGGACCGTCGGTGAAGAAGCGGCCCACGATCATCACCAGCGTGTTCGCCGTGATGCGCTCGGGCTCGGTTTCGAAGTCCACCTGGTACATCGACTCGGTGCCATTGAGCGAACGCTCCCACTCCGACCCGTTCCAATCCCAGGTGACATCGAAGGACGAAGCGAAGCTGACCTCGATGGAGTCGACGGCCTCTGCGCCGGCCGGGAGCTCTTCTGTGAAGTTCCACAGACCGGTGGGTGGCGGTTCGTCAGGGATCTCTCGCTCGTCTGCGAACTCGCGGAGCTCGATCGTGTTCGAGTACAGGTTGTGCGGGGCACGCCGCTCCGGGATTCGGAACATACCGGGGCGTGGCTCGACGTAGAGCTGCACTCCGACATTGCGAATCCCCTGCTGGACCCAGCCCTGCGCACCGGAGATGAAGAGAGTGGCCTCCAGTGGGCGAATCAGCTTGGCGTCGGTCGGGCGTCCCGATCTGGTGGGGCCGAGGTACTCGGTGTCGGAGTCGTGGAACAGCGCCATGAATCTGGTGATCGAACCTTCGACCCGGATCTCGAGGATGGCGTCGGCATCTTGAATACCCGACTGCGGTCGGGCGTTCGGATGATTGTCTACTTTGACGGCGATCACCCGGCGGTCGAGCGCTTCCTCGTCGTCGACCGGCAGACCGTTGAGCGGCGATCGCGGACGCGTGTCCTCGGTCGTGGTAGTCGTAGGCCGCGTCGTGGTGGTGGTCGACGATGTGGTGGTGGTGGCGACCGTCGTGGTCGTCACCTCGGCGTCGTCGTTCCCACACGCTGCAACCAGCAGGGTGAGCACGACGAGCGCGGTCAGCGTTCGGCGCATTGGGACAACTCCTCGGGAATCGAGATCGAACTCAGGTCGTGAGCGATGAGGTGGTGATCACGATAGCGCTGTCCAGGCTCATCACCAGCTGGCCTATGCGAATCAGTCGGGCTGAAGGAGGTCGGCAGCAGACTCGGTCTCATCCACCGCAATGGCGATGTCGAGCGCCTCGCTCCCGCCACCCACCACGTAGATGGCATCGATGTTGACGCCCGCGTCGGCGAGCGAGCCCGACAGATCTGCCAAGGCTCCGGGCCGGTTGGGAAGTGAGACGCTGAGAACAGATCGCTCGCCGTAGCGCAGACTGGAATCGTCGAAGACGCGGCGAGCGGCGTCGGGGTCGTTGACCACGAGACGGACGATGCCTTCGCCGTTGGCGTTCCATCCTGCGAGTGCGTCGATGTTGACGCCGGCCGCCGCCAGCATCCGTGCGAACCTGGCAAGCGAGCCCGGCTGGTCGGGGAGAGCCACGATGAACTCGGTCATGAGCCAACCTTACGCAGTCCCAGAGCCTTGGCGTGTTCTGGCTAACGTTGCGCCATGGGCATTCTCGAGACATACCGAGGCCACGGATTCTGCGAGATGTCCGAGGCGGATGGTTCGTCCCGACCGCATTATGGGGCGCTACGAGACCGGTTGGACTCGTTCGGTGCCCAAGACATGGCTTCGAGGGTCGCGCTCATCGAGAGCCTCTTCCGGAGGCAAGGGATCACGTTCGCCGTGTACGGCTCTGACGAGGGTACAGAGCGAACATGGCCACTCGATCTGGTGCCGCGGATCATTCCGGCAGGCGAATGGGATCACGTCGAGAGCGGCCTGTCGCAACGAGTCAGGGCGCTCAACATGTTCCTCGACGATCTTTATGTCGGAGAGCAGGCGGCCCTCAACGACGGAATCCTTCCTCGATGGTTGGTCGAGTCATCGGACGGATACGTCCCGGAGGCGATGGGGATCGACGTGACCCTCGGAGCGCGCTGTGTGATCTCCGGTATCGACCTCGTTCGTGACGATGCCGGGACCTACCGTGTGCTCGAGGACAATCTCCGGGTTCCGAGCGGCATCTCCTACGTGCTCGAGAATCGAGTGGCGCTCACCCGAGTGCTGCCTGTTGCGTTTGCCAAGTATCAGGTCCGACCCGTGAGCCACTACGGGGCATCGCTCCTGCGCGCGCTTCGCACGGTTGCGCCGACCGGTGCCGCCGATCCGACCGTCGTCGTTCTCACGCCGGGGATCTACAACTCCGCCTACTTCGAGCATGCCTTCCTGGCACGTCAGATGGGTGTCGAGCTCGTAGAGGGCCGAGATCTCGTAGTCGACGACCACGTCGTGTACATGCGCACGACCCACGGGCTCGAACGAGTCGATGTGATCTATCGCCGGGTCGGCGACGAGTGGCTCGATCCTGTGCAGTTCCGCCAGGACTCGGTGCTCGGCGTCCCGGGGTTGTTGTCGGCCGTCCGGAGTGGAACCGTGACCCTCGCAAATGCGGTTGGCAACGGCGTCGCCGATGACAAGGCGATCTACGCGTTCGTGCCGGCGATGATCGAGTACTACCTCGGCGAGACGGCCATCCTCCCCAACGTCGAGACGTACCTGCCATGGGAGCCCGATCAGTTCCAGTACGTGATGGACAACCTCGATCGCCTTGTGGTGAAGCCGGTGGCTGAGGCCGGTGGATATGGCATCGTGATCGGGCCGAAGGAGAGCGCCGAGACGCTGGAGACGGTGCGAGCGGCGGTCACCGCCGACCCTCGCGGTTACATCGCCCAAGAAGTGGTGCAGCTCTCCACGCACCCGACCTGGGTTGGTGACGGCTTCGCGCCGAGACACGTCGACTTGAGGCCATTCGTGCTCGCCGCGGACGAGGTGGAGGTGATCCCTGGGGGCCTCACGAGGGTGGCGCTCCGAGAGGGCTCGCTGATCGTGAACTCCTCACAGGGCGGTGGCTCGAAAGACACGTGGGTCCTGGTGGACTGATCATGCTCGCACGACACGCAGAGGACCTGTATTGGATCGGTCGCTACATCGAGCGGACCGAGGACACCGCTCGCATGCTCGACGTCACCTATCACGGTGCGTTGGAGGCGGGGTCGGACAGGTCCGCGATCGACATCTGGTCCGAGCTGCTCGAGGTGCTGTTCCTCGAGGATGACTTCGCAACCGCCGAAGCGGCGTTGGGGGAGCGGATCGGTCAGCTGCTGATGGCTGATCGTGAGTTCCCGGCCTCGATTCCGTCGTTGCTGGCACAGGCCCGTGAGAACGCCCGTGCGACGCGAGAGTGGCTTTCGGCCGAGACGTGGGAGGCACTGAACGAGCTCTATCTCCGGCTTGCTCGCACCGACCTCGCACAGGCGGCAGCCACCCAGCCATACGACGTGCTTCGGATGGTGCGGTCGAGGTGTCAGGCGGTGACGGGTGCGGTCGAGGCATCCATGCCTCGCGGCGAGGGTCATCGATTCCTCACCGTCGGACAACGGCTGGAACGGGCGATGATGACCACCCGTCATCTGCGGGTGTGGCGACGCCGGTTGTCGGACTTCTCGGGATCCACTGGATACGCCGAGTGGATCAAGCTGCTGCGGGCCGTGTCGGCCTACGAGGCGTACCTCCGGGACCACCGGGCGGAGATGGACGGCGCAAAAGTTCTGCAGTTCCTTTTCCAGTCATCGGAGTTTCCCCGCAGCGTGTTCCACTGTCTCACTGCGTGCGAGCGCATGCTGGTGCCGATGGTGTCCGCCGGCTACGGAAACGATGCGCGTCGCAGCGTTGGCAAGGCGCGGTCGATGGCCGAGTTCGCGACTTCCGACGACCTGGCCGACGTCGATTTCCTGCAAGCCCTCGAGGACGCCATCACGTCGGTCAACAACTCCATCGAGACGGATTTCTTCCGGCCCGATGCCGGAGTACAGATGCATTCGTTCGAGACCTTCTGATGAACATCGCCATCGAGTACGTCACCGAATTCAGCTACGACACACCCGTTCGGGAGTCTCAGAACATCGTTCGGGCGTGTCCGCGAGACGAGCCCGGTCAGGCCCTGAAGTGGTATCGGCTCGAGACAGAACCGCACGCGAGGATCGCATCGCATATCGATGCCTGGGGTACGAGGGTCGATCGGTTCGGGGTTCGTGAAGCCCACGACGCACTCACCGTCCGGGCTTCTGCGGAGGTCGACACCACGCCACGGCCGGTACCTCCCGAGGGCATCTCCGACCAGATCGACCATCCCTACCGGATGCGTCACTGGTCGATGCTCAAACCCACCTCCCACACCGAATGGGACGAGCCCATGGCCGAGGCAGCCCGGAGCCTCGCGGCCGGACTCGAGCGGCCGATCGACATCGTCAGGGCGGTCCGAGACGCCGTCAGTGAGCGGTTCGATTACCAGGCCGGAACGACCCATGTCGGCATCGACGTGAATGAGGTATGGAGATCGAAGTCCGGTGTATGCCAGGACTTTGCCCACGTTTCGATTGCGTTGCTCCGTTCGCAAGGGATCGCAGCGTGTTACGTGTCCGGATACCTCTACGCGGCGGATCCGATGCGCCCGGGAGCCGTGTCCGAACGAATCGAGACGCAGACGCATGCCTGGGTGGAAGCCGCGATACCCGGCTGGGGTTGGTGGCCGATCGACCCGAGCAACGGGGGGACGGTCGGTGAGCGGCACGTGGTGATCGGACGCGGCCGGGACTACGACGATGTGAGCCCCATCCGGGGGGTCTACTTCGGCGACAGCTCTCATGACCTCGCAGCCGTGGTCCACATGTCGGAGCAGTGATCGGCTGACCCCGCCAGCGGGCCGACTTCGCCCACCCGTACTGAGTGCCCGGGCCGAGGTCGCCCGTACCTCGAAACCTCGGACCCATATCGCGGCCGCAGTACGTCTCTCCCGGGCGTGGCGTGGCACAGGTCACCCCACGCCCGGTGCCCAAGCCACATATCGGTTGCTCGTTGCTCGTTGCTCGTTGCTCGTTGCTCGTTGCTCGTTCTGACCGCCCTGACGCGCTGCGGCCTATTCTCCCGGTCGATGGGAAAGCCCTCCGATTCCGAGCATCCGCTACTGAAGGACGTGTCCAACTTCACGCTGATCGCTGAAGTCAACCCGCCCGAGTTGCCGACGTCGATCCACAGCCAACTCGAAGGATGCTGGCAGCGTGTCCTCGTGACCGACAACCCGTTCGGGACGATCAGGGTGTCTCCGTATGCGTTTGCCGCCAGGATCACACATGATGTTCCATCGGTGCAGCCGACGGTGGTGGTGTCCACCCGGGACCGCAACATCCGTGCCATCGAATCCGAGGTACGCGGCGCTCTAGGAAACGGGGTCCGTTCGTTTCTCGTCGTCGTCGGCGACACGGTTCCGGAAGTGGATCACCTGGCCAACCATCACGAGATCGTCCAGCACCTCAGTGAGCTCCGGGAGCGGATCGGCAGCGACTTCGAAGTCGGGATGCCGACGCGGATGCGCAGGTGGCAATTCCGTCAGCGGATAGAACGTGGCGCCGACTTCTTCGTGATCGGGCCGTTCATCGATCCGAGCACCGTGGCCGACAATCTCGCGCGCCTCGAGCTCGGTCCCGATGATCCACCTGTGTTCGCAATGGTCATACCTCCGGTGAGTCTCATGTGGGTGCAGCGCTCCGAGGGTTTTGGAGCAGTCCCGGTGAGCGACGCCATGAGGGCCGCATTGGTGTCGCGGCCCGGTCGCGGGTGGGCGTGGGACCAGACCTCCCTCACGGTGGAAGAACTCGAGCGCCACGGTTCCGCCGGTGCCATTCTCACCGGGATGCGGTTCGAAACCATCGTGGGGGAGGGTGCGGACTGGTGTCGATCCCGGGTCACGGTCGATGGCCGCGAGTAGTCGGTCCCAGTCGCCGAGGAAGCCGGCGATATTCGAGGGCGACCCAATCGCAGAGGATCTCCCGGGTGGTTCGAGGGTCGATGACCTCTTCGATCCCGAATCCTTCGGCGGTCCGCAGTGGGGACCGCATCGACTCGAACTGCTCCAGAAGCTCGGCCCGCAGACCTTTGGGATCCTCCGAGGCTTCGAGATCCCGCCGGAGCTTCGATTCCGCCTTCGAGTGGCAAATTGTCCCCAATCTGCGGACGTCCACGCCACCCTGACGTCGTGATCTCCACGATCCACCAGCGCCGCGGCTGCGACTCCGAACGCCCGTGTGACGATCACGGTGAACCATTGGACAGTGGCCTGATACGGAGCGGCGATGGCGCTTGCCCCTTTGCCGGATGGTCGACGCATGCTCTGCCACTGTGCCGATGGCGAAGCCCGGTTGATCGACGAGGTTCACGACGGGTAGGTGGAACGTGTCGGCAAGGTCGACCATTCTCCTCAGCTTGTCGGAGCCGTCGGCGGTGAGAGCGCCGACCCACTTCATGGGATCCGATGCGAGCACGGCTAGCGGGTGTTCCGCCGGCCTCGCCAGACCGGCGACCACACTGCGGCCTCAGGCCTGTCCGATCTCGAAGAAGCTGTCCTCGTCCACGATCAGCGAGATCATGCGCCGCGAGTCGTACGGCCGCCTCCGGTTCCGCGGGATGATCGAGGCCAGTTCGTTGGCAGGCCGCTCGGCCGGGTCGCTGGTGGCGATCACGGGGTGGCGCCTCCACCGACGCCGGGGAAACGTCGTATGGAACCGAGCGCTGCCTCCTCGGTTTCGACGACGACGTCGACGCTTCCGACCGGTCCGTGCACGTCGACACCGCCGAGCTGTTCCCTGTCCACCTCCTCGGCGGTGGCGTGTGCCACGATGGGTGGTCCGGTGACGGAGACCTGGCCGACGCCGGCGACCATCACACTCAGGTGCGACGTCATCGCGCGGGCGGCGCCGAGCCCGACGACCGGGCCCAGGATCGCCGTCGCCACCGGGACCTCGGCGAGCATCGCCACTTGGTGCTCGAACCCTGGGAGCGGCGGAACGTAGGTGCGGTCCTCTTCCAAATAGGTTTTGACGGTCTCCCCACCGGACGAGCCGTCGATCAGCCGGACCATCGGGATGGCGAGCTCGCGGGACAGCTGTTGTGCGTGGACCTGCTTTCGACGGATGCCGGCGTCGGCGTGCCCGCCGCGAACGGTGAAGTCATCGGCGCCCACAATCGTTGGACGACCGTCGATGGTGCCGCGTCCGGCGACGAAGTTGGCAGGTGTGAAGTCCACGATCTCGCCTTGGGCGTCCTGCGCGGCCCAGCCGGCGAGGCTGCCGACCTCGCGGAAGGAACCGGCGCCCAGGAGCTGGTCGATCCGCTCTCGACATGTCGACTTCCCGGCCGCAGGCTGGCGGTCGACTCGCTCAGGCCCGCCGAGCTCGGCTGCGAGTGCGCGGCGTCGGGCGAGCTCCTCGATCCAGGGTTGCCACTCCATGCGGGCTCGCTACTCGTCGATGGCGCATGACCACTCGTCAAGACCGTCTGAAGTGGGGTGTACTGCGGTGGCGGTTCGACGGTCGATTCGCAGGTGTGCTGGCCCGCACTTCTAGAGTGGCGTCGTGGCCGGCGCTTTCCGCTTCGACCTCAGCGAGGTCCTCGATGTGCGACGCACGTCCGCGTCGGCGCTGGCGACCGACTACCGGGGTTCCGCTGTGATCGTGGATCCTGCCGTGGCGGCAACGGGATCGTTGGGTCCCCTCATCGAGCACGACCTCGTGATCACGACCGATCCTGGGGAACCCACCGTCGATGGGGTGCGTCGGGTCGTTGACGAGGCCCGCGGACTCCGACCGCAGACGATCATCGCGGTGGGCGGTGGCAGCACCATCGACACCGGCAAGATCGCCGCCACGCTCGTGCAGGCGGACACCGACGTGTCGGCGCACCTGCTCTCGAATGCCCCACTTCGGCGTGGAGCGGCGACGATCGCCGTCCCCACCACTGCGGGTGCAGGTGCCGAGGCGACCCGCACCTGCGTGGTGAGCAACGGAGGGCGCAAGACGTGGCTCTGGGACGACGCCCTGAGGGTGGACACGGTTGTGGTGGATGCCGGTCTCACGATCGGACTTCCCTCGCTCCCAACAATCGCGTCCGGTCTGGACGCATTCGTTCACGCGGTGGAAGCGGCGTCCAACACCGTCGCCGACGGGGTCTCGGAGCGCGCAGCCGTCGCTTCGGTGACGGCCATCGTGGATGCGCTACCCCGTGTCGTGACCGCCCCCGATGACCGTCGGGCGCGGCTCGAGATGATGCTCGCCGCAACGTCGGCGGGGGTGGCCATCGACCGCAGCGGAACGGCGTTGGCCCACTGCGTCGGGCATGCGTTGGCGGCGTTCAGCCGAATCCCGCACGGATTGGCGGTTGCGCTGGCTCTCCGAGCCACGATCGGGTGGAGCATGAGTTCCCACGAGCGGAGTTTCGAAGCGCTGGCCGTGGCTGCCGGACGACGTCATGCCCACGAGCTCGTCGAGGTCATCGACGAGTTGTTCGATCGGGTGGGCTTCGACTCGGTGACACGCCCTTTTCGAGCAGACCACATCGATCCGGTCGCGCTCGCCGCCGAGATGCAATCGGTGGAGAACCGTTCGATGGCGCTGGTCAATGCCCGGCCCCCTGGTGACCTCGACTGGCTCGAATTGGCGATGATGGTCTCCCGGTGGTGGGGACGCCCGTGAGCGTCATCACGAGGATCGAGATGAGCGTTCACCGGCTTCCGCTCGACCCTCCATTCCATGCCGCCTGGGACTCGAATCCACGGCGAGCATTTCCGGTCACGGTCTATCGCGTGTACGACAACGAAGGAAGGGTGGGCGTTGGTGCAGGGGATGCCATGCGCGGCCTGATCGACTACACCGACCTGTTCGTGGGTGAGGATCCTCTGGACCTGGGTCGCCATGGATCCGTGCTCGAGAACGTCGCCTTCTTCGACGGCCGCCCCTGGCCGCTCGACATGGCGCTGTGGGATCTGGCGGGGAAGATTCGTGACGAGCCGCTCTGGAGCATGGTGGGTGGCCGAGGAGATCGCGTCCGCGTGTACGCATCCACCGGCTCGCTCTGGGCCATCGACGACGTCCAGCACCGGGTCGATGCCGTGCTCGCCGCTGGGTTCGAGGCACTCAAGCTGCGGCTCGGACGCCCCGGCCTGGAGGCCGACGTGGAAGTCGTGGCGGCGGTGCGGGACCGTGCCGGAGATCGCCTCGAGATCATGGTCGACTGCAATCACGGCTGGCGTATGCCGTGGGACATCTCTCCGCCTTGGCGCTTCGAGGATGCGGTCGACCTCGCCAGAGCTCTACGGGAGCTCGACGTATATTGGATGGAGGAACCCCTCCACCGCTCGGATCACGAAGGGATGCGACGTCTCCGCCAAGAGACCGGCGTCAAGGTGGCAGGCGGCGAGATGACACGAGAGTGGTACGAGTTCCACGCAATGCTCGACGCCGGAAGCCTCGACGTGTACCAGCCCGACGTGGCGGTGACATGTGGGTTCGGACGCCTGATCGAACTCTCGCACCTGGTCGTCGAGTCGGGGTTCGTGTTCTCGCCCCACACCTGGGGGAGCGGCCTCGCACTGGCAGCCAACGCCCATCTGACGGCCGGCACGGTCGGCACCACCTACCTCGAGTATCCGCTCGACCCACCGGCCTGGACGCCCGACCGCCGCGACTTCATGCTCGACACTCCGCTCGAGGCGACCAACGGTTGGCTGCAACTCTCCGACGCCCCGGGCCTCGGTGTTTCGCTCGACGAGGACGCCCTGTCCGATACCCTCACCGACCTCGCCACCTACGGATGAAGGCGTCGAACCCAGAATTTTCCTCCGCCATTTTGGCGGACCACAGCCCATAAGAACCCCCGGTCTTGACACGAGCACCGCACTCGACGGGGGTTCTCCGTACTTGCTGCCGGTCGGTCCGAAGCTACGATGGCGGGAACGGAAAGCGCCGATTTGATCGACAGCTTGCGGGCGCTCAAGAAATGCAGCTAAAGCGGCGGTTTCCGAACCGCCCGGACCCGTCTCACGACGGGAGTTGCCAGGCGGTTCTTCTCGTTGACCGTCGCCCGCAGGTTTGACGCCAGCAGCGGAGGACATATGTCTGACACATCAGAGTCCGAGTGTTCGAGCACCTACGAGCGGCTCCTGGACGAACGTGGTGTGCTGGTGGCCGACGGCGCCATGGGCACGACGCTCTTCTCTCTCGGGCTCGAAGGCGGGGGATGCCCCGAGATGCTCAACGTGGAGCAACCCGATCTGATCGAGAAGGTCCATCGTCGATTCATCGAAGCGGGAGCCGACGTCATTCTGACGAATACGTTCGGTGGGACCCGCCGGCGCCTCATGCTGCACCGCCTGGAGGGACGGGTCGAGGAACTGAACCGGCGTGCCGTTTCGATCGCGAGGCGCGCCTCCGACCTCGCCGAACGTGAGGTCGTCGTCGCCGCCTCGATCGGACCCACCGGTGACCTGTTTCAACCTCTGGGTCCGTTGAGTCACGATGACGGGGTGGAGATATTCGCCGAACAGATGGCTGCCGTGGTGGCCGAAGGCGCCGACGTCATCTGGATCGAGACGCTCTCCTCCTTCGAGGAGCTGAACGCCGCGGTCGACGCCGCCAGCCGGTTCGACGCTCCGGTGTCGGCGACCTTGAGCTTCGACACCAACGGTCGAACGATGATGGGGCTCTCAGCCACCCAGCTCGGGCAGTGGTGGCAGGCACACGAACATCGACCCGTTTCGATCGGCGCAAACTGCGGAATTGGCCCCGGTGACGGTGTGGCAGCCGTCTTCGACATCTCGGCGGTGGCCGCCGATGCCATTCCGGTGACCAAGGCCAACTGCGGACTGCCTCTCTATGAGACCGATCGCCTCGTATATCCGGTTGGACCCGATCAGATGGGCGAGTATGTCGAGCTTGCCATCAGGTCGGGCGCGAGGGTGATCGGCAGCTGCTGCGGATCGACCCCGGATCACACCGAGGCGATCCGTGAAGCCGTGGATCGGGGCACCGATGGCCAGCGGCCCGACCGCGCCGAGATCGAGCAACGGCTCGACGCCCACGTTCTGTCGGCCGCCCCGGCGCGTCGAAACAGCCGGCGACGGGGCTGAGTCGAGCCATTCGATCGCGGCCGCGCCAGTGGCGTGGTCGCTTCGCATCGGTTTCGTGATTGTTCACCTGCATCCGGGAAGGGCGCCGGCTCCGGTCAGGTTGTGCGTGGCGACCGACGTGAAAGGCCGATCATGACATCCACGAGTTCCCCGACCGCCGCACCCGACGACACCACGAGGTCGTCTCGCCGGCGGTGGCTCTGGCTCGCCGTCATCCCGATCCTGGGCGCGGGCTGGTGGCTGGGTTCTCCGCTGTTCATCGACGATGTGGTCGACGAGGCGCTGCCGCAGATCGAACTGACCCAACAGGATCAGGCCGGCACCGGGGATTCCGGTACTGACGATTCGGTCCCGGCCGGGGAGGCCGATTCGGGAGTGGCCCCGGCTGCCGTCGTCGCCCCGTCTCCGATCGCCGCAGGTGACTTCGTCGGGTTCGATGCGGTTCACCGGGGATCGGGCTCAGCCATGATCTTCGAGCTCGATGACACCCTGATTCTCCGGTTCGACGAGTTCGATGTCACCAATGGGCCCGACCTGCGGGTCAATCTCGTGCTCGGTGACGGCTCGATGATCGACATCGGCGCACTGAAGGGAAACGTCGGAAACCAGAACTACGAACTCCCCGCTGACCTCGACGCCGACACTTTTGCGTCGGTCCTCATCTATTGCCGGGCGTTCAGCGTCCCATTTGCCTCAGCCGACCTCGCCTGAGTCCACCGGCGTCGATCGGTAGGACGGTCGCCATTCGACCCGATCGCGCCAGGTTGCGAATCACCGGTACCCGTCCGCGCAGATCAGATCGCGCTCGACGTAGTCGAAGGGCGGAGTCGGCACCCCGCTCTTTCGCGCAGACTCAGCGTTCGTCGAACCGACTGCATGTCGAGACCATCGAAACAGGGGGCTTGACTTCAAGTGGACTTGAACTTGTAGCTTGACGTGGACGAAAGGAGCGGCTGTGGAAACACACTTGTCGATGAGCGGACTCAGAGTTGCGGTCACCGGTGGCACGTCGGGTCTGGGGTTGGCCTTGGTTCGAGCATTGACGGAGGCCGGTGCAAGCACGGCGTTCGTCGCACGGACGCCAGAGACCGTAGCCCGGATTGCTGAGGAAACCGGGGCGGTTGGGATCGTCGGCGACGTCGGCAGCAAGCGCGACATCTACCCGATCGCCCTCGAGATCACGGGCAACCTCGGCGGGCTGGACGTGCTCATCAACAACGCCTCGACGCTGGGTCCGGTCCCACTCCGGCTGCTCGCCGACACGCCATGCGAAGATCTCGAGGCTGCGCTGGAGGTCAACCTGGTCGGACCGTTCCGTCTGACCAAGGCGTTGTACGGCGCTTTGGTGTCCTCTGCTCGTGAAGGCATCAACGCCTGCGTGGTCGACATCTCGAGCGATGCCGCCATCAATGCGTATCCGCAGTGGGGTGCCTACGGGGCCAGCAAGGCGGCTCTCCGCCACCTCAGCGCCATTTGGCATGAGGAGTCGCGTGAAGTCGGTGTCGGATTCCACTCGGTGGATCCCGGAGACATGGACACTCCGCTTCATGCTCTGGCGGACCCTGGGGCAGATCCGACGACCCTGAAACGGCCGGAGGTGGCGGCTGCCGAGATCCTCGCCAGGCTCCGGATCATCCTCGCAGGCGAGCCGGCGCGGGGTCTGACCGCATGAAGGCGGCCGCGCACCCCGCCATTGGCGCCCGCAGGCTCCTCGTCGCAGATGGCGATGGGATCCGGGAGCGAAGCCGGTCCGAGCTGCGGCATCTCTTCCGGAGCGGCGACCTGGTCGTGGCCAACGACGCCACCACCCTGCCGGCCAGTCTCCGCGGCCGACACGAGCAGACTGGTGATGCGATCGAGGTCCGTCTCGCCGGCTACGTCACTGGCTTCGATCCGCAGCGGTTCCGAGCCGTTGTGTTCGGCGCCGGGGACCACACAACGGTCACCGAACGGCGCGTACCGCCGCCGCGGTTGACGGCGGGGGATGTGCTGGCCCTGGGACCGCTGACGGCAGTTGTCGAGTCGGTCGAGGACCCTCGCCTGGTGGTGGTGAGGTTCACCGGCGGCCGGGCTCGAATCATCGCGGGGCTGGCCCGCCATGGCCGGCCAATCCAGTACGCCCACGTTCCGACCCCGCTCGACCTCTGGGACGTGTGGACGAACGTGGCGGGCCGGCCTTTCGCATTCGAAGCGCCGTCGGCCGGCTTCGCCCTCGACTGGGGACTGTTGACCGCCTGGCTGCGACGCGGGATCGTTGTCGCCACCCTGACCCACGCCGCCGGGATCTCATCCACGGGCGACCCGGAGTTGGACAGGCGCCTTCCCCTCGACGAGCCCTACCTCATCCCCCAGCGAACGGCCGAGTCCGTCAGGGAGACGAAGGAGGACGGGGGCCGGGTGATCGCCGTCGGCACGACGGTGGTCAGGGCTCTCGAGGCCGCCGCAATCGCCCGCGGGCGGGTCCGGGCTGGTGAAGGGATGGCGACAGGCCGGATCGGTGAATCCACCCGGCTTCGGGTGGTGGACGTGCTCGTGACCGGGATCCACGAACCGGCGGACAGCCATTTCGAGCTGCTTCGAGCCTTCGCCGACGACGACACCCTCGACGAAGTGCACCGGACTGCCGTCGATCGCGGGTTCCTCACCCACGAATTCGGGGACTCGCTCGTGCTCGAGTCCATGAAGGCCTCGTAGCCGACCGCAGTCCCGTGTGTACGGCGGGGTGCAGCGGAAGCGTGGGTCAGCCGGCATCGGTGCACGATCGGCCTGGATGCTCGTGGGTCCGAGGAACACGGGGCCAGCCCGGGAAGTGCTCGACATCGTGCCCGATAGACTCGACGGGTGATCGGACCGGATTCGTCAGTCGCTGGACTGTCGGGTGCACGCAGCGCGCAGCCAACAGGTGTGGGATTCCTTCAGTGAGGAATACCAACGCTCGCACGGCGGCCAGCTTGCCGAGAGCGCTGGGAACGCCTGGGGAACCGCTCAACTCCCGGAGTCGGAGTTCCAGGTCTTGGGGGATGTCGCCGATAGGGATGTCCTCGAGTTGGGGTGCGGAGCAGCTCAATGGTCGATCGCTTTGGCCCGGCGTGGCGCACGGGTGGTGGGCCTGGACGTATCCGGACGCCAGTTGGAGCATGCGCGGCGATTGATGGCCGAAGCGGGAGTCGAGTTCCGTCTTGTCCATGCAAGTGCCGAGGACGTCCCGCTCCCAGATGCAAGCTTCGACATCGTCTTCTGTGACCACGGGGCGATGACGTTCGCCGATCCTTGTTTGACAGTTCCCGAAGTGGCACGTCTGCTCCGGCCCGGGGGTCTCTTTGCTTTCAGTCATCACTCGGCGTTCGAAACCGTCTGTTGGCCGTTGGGCGCTGCCGGGGTGGGGGATCGACTGGTGCTCGACTATTTCGGAATGCACGCGATCGACGACGGCGAGGAGACCGTTTTCCAACTTCCATATGGAGAGTGGATAGGGCTCTTTCGAGCGAATGGCTTCGTCGTCGAGGATCTCATCGAGCCCAGACCGCCGCTCGGTGCGACGAGCACCTACCGCTCCGACGAGGCGTTGGCCTGGGCGCGACGCTGGCCCGCCGAGTCGTTGTGGAGACTCCGTCGCCAATAGGCCAGACCGACCTCTCAGCCGGGAGAGAAGTCAGTTCGACCAGGACCGCTGGCGCCCAGAGGTACCGGCGGCGATGAACCGGACTCTGCTCGTGACGAGCGAGGAAGGGAACGCCGTGGTTCTGGGCTACAGAGTTCGAACCGCATGCCAGTGTTCGGGCGTCCGGTAGTCCCAGTACTTCGTCTGTTGGATCCGGATTGCGTGTCCGCCGTTCAATCCGTTCTTCAGCATTCCGTTGTGGATCCGCACGGTCCCGTAGTGCACGGGGGCGAGTTCGGCGACTGCGCGGGCGTGCAGCGCGCCGCTCCGCCAGGCTTCACGGTCTTCAGGTGCGGTGTGCAACACGAGGTTGCCCCAGTTGCCGTCGGCGAATTGCATCGACGAATAGGCGAGGATGCCCGGGTAGGTCCTGAACTCGAGCAGAACGGCCGCGTCAGCTGACTCCAACGGAGCGGTATCCACGCCTCCTCGTCGTTCGCCGAAGAAGCCGACGAGGCAGGTATCACGCCGCTCACCCAGTCGCATCGGATCACAGACCACGGTTCGTCTTCCGAGCCCGTGCACACGCCAGGTCACCGGTTCGTAGGGGTGGATCGAAGTGCGTCCGGCATACAGCTCGCCCATGAGACCGCGAAGGTCTTCCACCATGTAGCCAAGAATCTGGAGATCGCTCTCGTAGAGGGCGGGGGAGGTGAAGGGCCGATCCCTGACGATCTGATCTGGTTCGAGCGATGCAGTGGTCATGTTGGCGGACACTCCTCGTTCCCGTGAGGTCACATCGGCGCGATACGGCTCCGAGATGAGTCGAATCGTCGAAGCTGGACGAGCAATCGCAACATCTCGACCGGGGCTGAGGCCTCTCCCGGGGCTCGATCCTCGACCGGTGACGACCGGAATGTATCAGCCCCGGGTGTTGAGCTCCGCAAACCGATCGGCCGTTTCTTTCACTCGAGCTCCGACTTCCTCGAGACCCGTCCTTCCGGGGAAACGATACGTCGGCCCATGGACATTGATAGCGCCAATGACATGCTCCTCGCCGTCGAACACAGGCGCCGCCACCGACGAGAGCCCCTCCGCGAACTCCTCATCGAGAGCCAGATATCCAAGGGCTCTCGCCGCTTCGAGACGGTGGAGCACCTCGGGAGGATCTACGGAGGTCTTCGCCGTGTATGCCTCGAGCGGCCGAGACAGGTACCGCTCTATCTCATCGAGGGGCCATTGAGCCATGACGCACAGGCCGGCGGGGCCCACGTGCATCGGAACCGTCAGGCCGCTGTAGTCGCGGACCTGAACGGGCTGAGGGCTCTCGACCTGAACGAGGAAGAGCATCGTGTATCCCTCGGGCACGCAGAATCCGGCGGCCTCGCCCAGCGCGTCTGCGAGCTGCACGAGGTGCGGACGAACTGCCATGGCCAGACCAGCCGAAGCGTCACGGGCGCCCGCCAGCGCTGCCAGCCCTTCGCCGATCTGATACGCGGTGGAGTCGTCGACCCGATCGACCGCACCGGTGACCTCGAGCGTGGACAGCAGTCGAGCCACCGTCGACTTGGGGAGCGACACGGCTTCGGCCAGTTCGGAGACGCCGGCCGGAGCCGCCGAGAGTGCGCGCAGGAGGGCGAAGGCGCGCTCGACTGACTGAACCGTTGGCACCCGGCGACCTTACACCGCAGTTCCGCATCGTGGAACGCGATCAGGTGGGGGAGAGAAGGCCCTCCAGCCACCGCAACGTGCTCTCTATCTGATTGAACGTGAAGAGATGAAGTCCCCAGATTTTCATGGCAGGGTCGTCCGAGAGCTGTACGAGTCCTTCGAGCAACTCGTCCGGCGTGAACTGGCCGGGTTTCATCAACTTGCCCATCGCTCGACGATTCTTCGAAAGGAACTTGAGCGAGGTCCCGACCCCGATCCGGGCACCGATCGTCATGAGTTTGAAGGTGTCGATCGCTCCGGGGAGACCGATCACCAGCGGCAGATCGACGCCGGATGCCCGCCGCTCGTGCACCCACGACACGATCCTGTCGGTATCGAAGCACATCTGAGTCGCCATGTACGACGCGTGCGGTTGCTTCTCGAGAAGCGCATCGATCAAGAGCTGCTCGGGGATGAACGGATGACCCTCCGGATACCCGGTCACCCCAAGCTCGACGAACGGGTGATCGAGTTGCACGAGCGCCCGGATGAGGGACATGGCGTCGAAGAACTCGCCCGGCGCGGTGGTGTCGCCACCCACCACGAACGCCCTCGTGATCCCGACGGCGTCCAGGCGCCGCACCATCGCCACAAGCTCGGCGTGATCCGCCGTGAGGCGGGCCGAGATATGTGGAATGACCTTGTAGCCGCGACCTGCGAGCTGCTCCGACAGTTCGATCGTTGCACCCATTCCCTTGGCCGGAGACGCAGTCACCGACACGAAGGAGCCCGGCGGCAGGTTGAGCGCACGCTCGTACGCGTCCTTCATGGGGATGATCTCGTAAACCACGCCCTCCAACAGCTTCCTGAGTCCGACCGTTGGCTCAGACATTCGAGTCGGGGAAGCTGGCCTTGCGCCGGGCGATCCACTCGGTGAGCTGTTCGTGCACGGCATCGTCGAGGGCTGGTGCCTCGTACTCGGCCAACAGCTGTTTCCACTTGGCATTGGCTCTGGCAGCGGCGTCGAGCCCGCCTTCGGCGGTCCATTGCTCGTAGCTGTTGTTGTCTGCGATCTCGGATCTCCAGAACGCGCTCTCGAAGTTGGCGAGCGTGTGCGCCGTGCCCAGGAAGTGCTGGCCGGGAGGATTGTCGAGCATGGCGCTCAGTGCCTGGCCGTTCTCGGTGAGATCCACACCGGCAGTGAACTGAGCCGCCATCGACGCCTGATCGACGTCGAGGATGAACTTCTCGTACCCGATGCTCAGGCCGCCTTCGAGCCACCCTGCCGTGTGCAGGTTGAAGTTGACGCCGGCCTGCATCGTGGCCATGAAGCTGATCGCACTCTCGTACGCGGCTTGGTAGTCGGGGACCTTGGACGCGGTGAAGTTGCCGCCCGACCGGAAGGGGACGCCAAGTCGGCGCGCCAGTGCGGCCATCACGAACAGCACCAGCTGGGGTTCTGGCGTCCCGAACGTCGGCGCGCCGGAGCGCATCGACATCGAGGAGGCGAAGGAGCCAAAGATCACGGGCGAACCTGGGCGCACGATCTGACAGAACGCCATTCCGGCCATCGCCTCGGCGAGCGTCTGGGTCGCCGCCCCGGCGATGGTGACCGGTGCCATGGCACCACCGAGGATGAATGGGGTGATCAAGGTGGCCTGATTGTTCTCTGCGTACGCCTTGGCCGAGCCGAGCATGGCGTAGTCCCACGACATCGGGGAGTTCGCGTTGGCGAGCCCCATGATCACGGCGTTGTCGGCCACGAATTCTTCGCCGAACACGATCTTCGCCATCTCGATCGAATCCTCGGCCCGCGATGGATGCGTGACCGATCCCATGAACGCCTTGTCGGTGTACTTGATGTGGCTGTACACCATGTCGAAATGGCGCTTGTTGACCGGTAGATCGACAGGTTCACAGAGCGTGCCGCCGCCGTGGTGCAGAGTCGGACTCATATACGTCAGCTTCACGAAGTTTCGAAAATCCTCGATTGTGGCGTACCGGCGTCCTCCGTCGAGATCGTGCACGAACGGACATCCGTAGGTGGGAACCAGGACCATGTACGGATCGCCGATCACCACACTCCTGGCCGGGTTGCGGGCGTGCTGGACGAACGTAGATGGTGCGGTGCCCTCGATGAGCTGCCGGCACATGCCCTTGGGAAAGCGAATCCTCGTCCCGTCGACCTCGGCGCCGGCACCGCGAAAGATCTTGAGGGCCTCGGGGTAGTTGAGTATCTCGATTCCGACTTCTTCGAGCAGTCGATCCGCGTTGTGCTCGATCAGCTCCAGACCCTCCAATGACACGACCTCGACCGGCGCCAGCTTTCTCGTGAGGTACGGCGCGGCATCGAGGGTCCGGGCGGTGCGGGCGGCCTGGCGGCCCGAACGTCCTCCCGAGCGTCGGGATCCAGCAGTCATCGCGACTCCTTTCTCGTGCGCCTCCGGGGACGGTTTGTCGTGATCGCAGGAAGGCTCACGTGCTCTGAGAGGTGGGGATAGGGGTATACGGAGCTCGGGAACCCCATCGCCGCCACGAACTCGGATTGGAAGGCGGTTTCCGTGGCGGTCTCCACCTTCTCGATGCGGGTGGCAAGCTCTTCGATCTCGCGTCGCGAGCGGCCCGAGAGAAGCGCCATCATCGCCCCGATTCCCGCCGCGTTCCCGGCTGCGACCACTCGTTCGAGCTCACAGTCGGGGATCATGCCGAGCACCATTGCGTGCAAGGGGTCGATGTGGCTTCCGAACGCGCCGGCCAGCCTCACCTCATCGACGCTCGTGACCCCCAGGCGATCCATCAACAATCGGCATCCCGCTTGTAGAGCTGCCTTGGCGAGCTGGATGGCACGGACATCGGTCTGGGTGATCTCGATGAGCGGATCGTCGGTGAGCCGGTAGCTCTGGGTGCGTCCGTTTGAGACGATTCTCGGATGACCGAGGTCCAGGATCACCCCGTCCATGGACAAGATCCCTGCCAGAAACATCTCGGCGACGACCTCGATGATTCCCGATCCGCAGATACCGGTGACCCCGACTGCCTCGATGCTGTCCTCGAAACCGGCGTCGTCCGACCAACACTCGGAACCAATCACACGAAACCGTGGCTCCAGAGTCTCCGGATCGATCCGCACCCGCTCGATGGCGCCTGGTGCTGCTCGCTGTCCCGACGTGATCTCGGCGCCTTCGAAGGCCGGGCCAGTCGGGGAGGAGGCGGCGAGGAGTCGATGTTTGCTCCCGAGCACGATCTCGGCGTTCGTTCCGACGTCGACCAGCAACTGGATGGCGTCACCTCGATGCGGACCCTGGGCCAAGATGGCGCCGGCGGCGTCCGCTCCGACATGACCGGCGATGCATGGGAGCGCATACACCCGTGCGCCGCGGCCGACGGATATACCCAGCTCGACAGCGCGAGTGGTGATGGGCCCGGTGGTGGCGAGAGCGAAAGGCGCGGTACCCAACTCTGTTGGATCGATACCGTGCACGAGGTGGTGCATGATCGGGTTGCCGACGATCGTCAGCTCGAGGATCTCGTTGCGTTCGACGACGGCGACGTCGCAGAGATCACCGACCAGCTCGTCCAGTGCCGTGCGGACGACCTCGGTGAGCCGAGCTTCTCCTCCAGGATTCATCATGATGTAGCTGACCCTGGACATGACGTCCTCGCCGAACGCAATCTGGGGGTTCATGCGGCCGGTGGACGCTGCAACGGAACCGGTCGTCAGCTCGCACAGGTGACCGGCGATGGTCGTGGATCCGACATCGATCGCCACGCCGTAGATGGCGTCGCGGAATCCAGGCCACACGGCGACCAGCTCTCGTCCGTGTCGGACGGCTGCCGTGATCGACCATTCGCCAGATCGCAACGCATCTTGGAGTCCGACGAGCACGTCGAGGTCGACCTCGAGGTCGACCAGGTCCCATTCCCGCTGGAGCGCTTCGAGCGTCCGCTCGAGATCGCCCGTGGGGCTCGACAGATCGGGCGCCGTCACCTCGACATAGTGGAGACGAATCACGGGGTCGACGGGGAGGCTCGTGACTCCGGCTTCTTTTCGAACGACCTGGCGATGAACCTGACTGTCCGAAGGCACGTCGATCACGACGTCTCCGAGCACCGACGCCGCGCAGCCGAGGCGTCGGTCGGCGCCGAGGGGGCGCCGACCCCGGTAGTCCAGCTCTGTTGGCCCCCGTCTGCTGAGACGATCGGAGTCGGCCGGGATGTCCGGATTGGCCCCCTGGGTGACCTGGCAGCGGCCACAGATCCCGCGACCTCCGCACACGGAGTCGAGATCGACCGAGAGCGCACGAGCTGCGTCGAGGATCGTCGTGCCGGACGCGAAGCTCCCTCTGCGGCCAGACGGCGTGAACACGATCTCGACGTCGCCGGTCACGCCACACCTGGGGCCGATGACCTCATGTTGCGCCGCCGCGGCGGCGGTTTCCGCGCCGGCGCCCTGCCCCGGAACCCTCGGCCGCCGGGTCTCGATGCTCGCGGATCCATGCCGCGCAGTCCCTGTCGTGGCCGGCAAGGACATCGGCAGCCATGATCGCTCGCCTGATCTCGGGTTCCAGCGGGTTGGTGATCGCAGAAGTCATGCCGGCTCCGATCGCCATCGCGAGGAAGGCCGAGTTGATTCCGGCACGATTGGGAAGGCCGAAGCTGATGTTCGACGCTCCGCACGTCGTATTCACGCCCAGCTCGGTGCGTAAACGGCCGACGAGCTGGAACACTTGTCGCCCGGCCGTCCCCATGGCACCGATGGGCATCACGAGAGGGTCGACCACGATGTCCTCGCGAGGGATGCCGTGGTCGGCTGCCCGATTGACGATCTTTCGCGCCACATCGAATCGAACGTCGGGATCCTCTGATATTCCCGTCTCGTCATTCGTGATTGCCACGACCGCCGCGCCGTGCTTCGCCACCAGGGGAAGGACGGCTTCCATCCGATCGTCCTCGCCTGTGACCGAGTTGACCAGTGCCTTCCCCCGATAGACCGACAACCCCGACTCGAGCGCCGCCACGATCGACGAATCGATTGCCAGAGGAACGTCGACGAGGTCCTGCACCAGCTTCACCGTCTGCGCGAGGATCGCCGGCTCGTCTGCGAGCGGTATGCCGGCGTTGACGTCGAGCATGTTGGCGCCGGCGGCGACCTGTGCCAGGGCGTCGGCTTCCACCCGGCTGAAGTCGCCGTTCTTCATCTCCTCAGCGAGGAGCTTTCGACCTGTCGGGTTGATGCGTTCGCCGATCATCACGAACGGTCGATCGAACCCGATCACGACCTCCTTGCTCGGCGAGCTGATGATGGTGTCGGTCATGTGTCCTGTTCTCTCACGTCGGTCGCCGGTCGATGGCCGGCGTTGGCGGCGTATGCGCCCAACACGCCGCCGGGATACGCTGTCTCGAGTCGCTCGACCTCGGCGGCGACCTCTGCCTCGAGGTCGTCTCCGCACGGACGGCTCTCCCTTCGCCACTCCTCCAGGTAGTCGTCGGTCCCGAACAAACCTGCTTCCATCGCCGCCCGGTCGATCGCGATCTGGAAGCGGGGTGCCAGTTCGGCCTTCGATGTGGTGCGTCCCGACCGAGCCAGTACCTGGGCCGGGATGTCTCGCCACGAAATCACCGTGATGGTGGGTTCGCCGGTGCGCGCCGACCGACTCATGCCACGTCCCGCCTGATCGTGAGCCGCGTCACGGCGGGACCCAGCGACCCGAGTCCGACGTGGTGGCGTTCGAAGGACAGTCCGAGGCGCCGTGCGGCGTCCAGGGCTTTGCGGTCGAGATCGGGGTCGTCGGTCTGTGCGAGATAGACCAGTCGTTTGTAGTTACCGAACACCATGTCCCGAAGGTCCGGATGGCGATCGAGGCCCAGTCCCTCCCAGACCAGCCGATCGAAGTGTCGAGTCAGGTAGTCGGTGAGGTAGAACGTGCCCGGCTCGGCTTCCTGGAGATCATGGAACAGATCCCCGGCGAAGAACTCGTAGCAATGCGCCCCTTCCAGACGCTGGACACCGTGACGGGCGAGCACGGAGTCGAGCATGCCGCCCGTCCCGCAGTCACCGTATGCGACGAATCGGGCAACGTAGCGCTCGGAGGTCAGAGTTAGTCGTTCGTCGATGGCGACCGGAATGGCATCAGGGGTGTTGTGGAGCCGAGCCGGCAGGTATTCGACTGTCACGCCTTCGAGTTTGTTGGTGTCGATCAGCCATTCGAGCTCGCGAGCGAGTGCGCCGCACGCCAGGATCAGCACCCCGCCCCTGACCTCGCTCGACGTCGGAGTGCTGGACACGGCTCAATCCTCCCCGGATGCCAGCCGTCGGGCGAGCACGAGGGCCTCGGCGGTTTCAGATGCGACGGCGGCGTCGCGGCAGTAGGCGTCGGCGCCTATCGCCTGGCCGAACTCCTCGTTAAGTGGTGCGCCGCCGACCAGCACGATGTAGTCGTCCCGCATGCCGCGTTCGACCAGCGTTTCGATGACGACCTTCATGTAGGGCATCGTGGTGGTGAGAAGTGCGGACATCCCGAGGATGTCGGGCTTGTGCTCTTCGAGCGCGGCGAAGAACTCATCGACGTCCGTGTTGATGCCGAGATCGAAGACTTCGAATCCCGCGCCTTCGAGCATCATTCCCACGAGGTTCTTGCCGATGTCGTGGATGTCGCCCTTCACGGTGCCGATCACGACTTTGCCGATCGTCTCGGCTCCCGTCTCCGCAAGGAGCGGGCGGAGGATCTCCATCCCGGCCTTCATGGCGTTGGCTGCCAGCAGGACCTCGGGAACAAAAAGGATGCCGTCCCGAAAGTCGATCCCCACGATGCGCATGCCTTCGACGAGCGCTTCGTTCAGCACCCGTTGGGCTTCCCAACCCCTGGCGAGCAGGATATTGGTGCCCTCGACGATTTCCTCTGCCATCCCGTCGTAGAGGTCATCGTGCATCTGCTCGACGAGCTCGTCGTCGGGCAAGGTCGACAGGTCCAGCTCGTCGTCGCTCATGGATCACTCCGCAGGGTCATGTGACAGATGTGTGCGGGAGACACCGTCTGATCTCCCGTTCCACGATACGGAACCGTTTTACCATATGGAACGATAGTGGGTTCGTTCCATATGCGCTCCCGTGATCTGGGTTTTGCTGGACCCTCAGAGTAGTGATCGGACCGCGGTCTCGAAGTTGCGCACGTGCGATGCGGCTGCGCTGCGGGCTGCCGAGCCGTCGGCGATCACGATGTGGCCGAGCAGTTCATGGTGTTCTTCGACGTGGGACGCCAAGTCCGGCAGGCGATCGGTGAAGAGGTGCCAGATCCGCATGGCGAGGTTGTGATACTGCGTTGCCGTCTCCTCGAGGAAGTGGTTGTGCGTGGCCGCGTAGATCGCGCGATGGATCTCGGTGTCCATTGCCATTTGCGTGGCGGCATCGTCGCCGCCGAGGTCCACGGCCAACGCCGCGAGGGACAAGCGCTCGTTGGCGGTGGCGCGTTCGGCCGCCTTCGCTGCGGCGTGACCCTCCAGTTCCTCTCGAACGTCTGTGATGAGTGCGAGGTCGGCGAGGTTGATGTCTGCCGCAAACGTGCCGCGTCGGGGGAAAATGTTGACGAGGCGTTCGGCCTCGAGACGGTTGAGTGCCTCGCGAAGCGGTGTCCGACCCACTCCGATGCGGCCGGTGAGCTCCGACTCCACGATCGGCGCTCCGGGCTCGATCTGGAGTGTGATCAACAGATCTCTGACTGCTCGATAGGCCAAATCCGCCTGGGAGATCGAACCGCCGGCCGTGGCTTGTGTCGTCATGAGCTGATCACCGGTCTCGCTTGACCCCATTGACACACAAATCGTACACTACTGATATATCAGGTCCAAGGAGGAGAGCGGAGTGAGCGACTTCCCAACGCACGCCAAGGTCGTCGTGATCGGAGCCGGCATCGTCGGCAACAGCCTCGTGGGAGAGCTCGCCGAACTCGGGTGGACCGACATGGTTCTCCTCGACAAGGGGCCTCTCCCGAACCCTGGCGGATCCACCGGTCACGCCTCGAACTTCATCTTCCCAACCGACCACAACAAGGAAATGGCGACGCTCACGCTCGAGAGCCAGCGTCAGTACCAGGAGGCCGGCCTCAACACGATGTGTGGCGGCATCGAGGTGGCGCGTACCGAGGAACGCCTCGAAGAGCTCAACCGGCGGATGACGTCGGCGAAGGCATGGGGGATCGACTCGAAACTGCTCACGCCGGCAGAGGTCAAAGAACTGGTGCCCTTCATCAACGAGGACGTCATCCTCGGCGGGTTCTACACACCAACGGTGTCGGTGGTGGACTCGCTCGGCTTCGGCACCATGCGCCGCGAGGGCGCCGTCGACGCCGGTGCATTGCAGGTGTTCGCAAACACCGAGGTCCTCGACATCGAGACCGAAGCCCGACCGTTCGGAACACCGAGAGTTGCGGCCGTCGTCACCAACCGGGGAAGAATCGAGACCGAGTACGTGGTGATCGCCTGCGGCGTGTGGAGCCCGCGCATCGCCGCCATGGCCGGCGCCACCATCCCCCTGACGCCGGCCGTGCACCAGATGGCCGACGTGGGCCCCATCGACATCCTCCAGCAGACCGGCAACGAGATCGGGTATCCAATCGTTCGGGACATGGATACGTTCATGTACGAACGGCAGTCCGCAGGATCGATGGAAGTGGGCTCGTATGCCCACCGTCCGATCTTCCATCATCCCGACGAGATCCCGTCCAACGACGAAGCCGCGCTCTCTCCGACTGAGATGCCGTTCACCCAGGACGACTTCGACGAACAGCTCGAGGACGCTCTCGAGATCATGGGCGACATCCTCGAGACCGCCGAGATCCGGTACGCCATCAACGGACTCCTCTCGCTGACGCCCGATGCGATGCCGGTCGTAGGAGAGACCGTGGAGGTCGAGAACCTGTGGTCGGCGGCCGCGATCTGGATCAAAGAGGGTCCGGGGACTGCCAAGATGGTCGCAGAGTGGATGACACACGGGTACCCCCACCTGGTCGACCCGCACGGATCGGACATCGCGCGGCTGTACCCACACGAACGCTCCGAGCATCACATCCTCGCCAGGTGCGCAGAGCACTTCAACAAGACATACGGGATCGTCCATCCGCGTGAACAGTGGGGGAGCGAGCGAGGGCTAAAACGCTCTCCCTTCTACGCCCGCGAGGAGGCACTCGGCGCTGTGTTCTACGACGCCCGTGGATGGGAGCGACCCCAGTGGTACGAGTCGAATGTCGACCTCGTCGAGCGGTACGGGGTCGAGGACCGGCCCCACGAATGGGACCGGAGGTGGTGGTCGCCGATCACAAACGGAGAGCACCTCCATCTCCGCGACAAGGTGGGGATGGTCGATCTCACGGCCTTCCAGATCTTCGAAGTCGCAGGGCCGGGGGTCCTGGAATACATCCAGAAGATCACCGTCAACAACTGCGATGTGGCCGTGGGGCGGTCGGTGTACACGCCGGTCCTCACCCAAGGTGGAGGGTTCCGATCCGACCTGACGGTCCTGCGGCTGGCCGAGGACCGGTTCCGCATCGTCACCGGTGCCTTCGATGGTGGTCGCGACGAGTACTGGTTCCGCAAGAATCTTCCAGCGGACGGATCGGTCCAGTTCGAGAACCGCACGTCGGCCCTCACCACGATAGGCCTGTGGGGATCGGAGGCGCGCAAGGTTGCGTCGAAGGTCGTGGAAGGCGACCTCTCCAACGACGCCTTTCCATACGGCGCGGTTCGTGAAGTCCTGATCGCCGGTGTGCCATGCACCATGTTCCGCATTTCGTATGTGGGTGACCTTGGGTGGGAGATCTACACGGCGATGGAATACGGTCTCGCCGTCTGGGATGCGTTGTGGGAGGCCGGACAGGAGTTCGACGTTCGTCCGGTCGGAATCGGCGTGTACGGGCTCACCGGGCGCATCGAGAAGGGGTACCGGCTGATGGGCGCCGAGCTCGAGTCGGAGTACTCGCCTGTCGAGGCGGGGCTCGCCCGGCCCAAGGTGAAGTCGGCGGACTTCATCGGCAAAGCCGCATACCTGGCGGCTCGCGACGAAGAACCGGCAGCGCTGTTGTGCACCTTGACGATGGACAGCCAGGTGTCGGCGACGGGTATCAAGCGCTATCCCATGGGTGGAAACGAACCCGTCCTCACCCTCGACGGGGACCGGATCGTCGACCGGAAAGGTCGGGTGTCTCGTGTGACGACCGCCGGAGCCGCTCCCTCGCTGGGCGAATACCTGCTCATGGCGTACCTGCCACCTGAGCATGCGGTGGAGGGGAACAGGCTGCAGGTCCTGTACATGAACGAGACCTACCCGGTCACGGTCGCACGGGTCGGGTCCGACCCGCTGTTCGATCCGGACGACTCGCGGATGAAGGCGTGATGCGGGTCCTGGTCTGTGTGAAGCGGGTTCCCGCACCGGGCGCCAAGATCGTGATATCCGCTGATGGGCGGTCACTCGACACCGCCCATCTCGGGTTCACGATGAGCCCGCACGAGGAATGCGCGGTGGAAGAAGCGGTTCAGCTGGTCGAGAAGCACGGTGGTACGTCGACGGTGCTGACGTTGGGACCCGCGGAAGCCGAGGAGCAGCTCCGATACGCGGTGTCGATCGGAGTCGGGTCGGCGGTGCTCGTGGCGGCCGATGACACCGACTGGGATCCTCAGCGAACGTCCGCGGCGATCGCCTCGGCGATCGAGGACGTCGAGTCCCGGGACGGCGTGTTCGACCTCATCTTGTTCGGCAATGAGTCGGCGGACGCAGGCGGCTTTCAGGTTGGTGTGCGCGTGGCGCACCAACTGCGGCGACCGATCGTCAACGGAATCAAAGGCATCGAAGTCGACGGTCGAACCGTGACGGCCCGACGAGCCGTGGACGCCGGGTTCGAGGTCTATCGCATGCCAACCCCTGCGGTCCTCGGAGTCCGAGAAGGCTTGAACCTCCCGCGATATCCGACTCTCAAAGGGCGACTCAATTCGAAGAAGGCGGCGCTCGAGGTCCTCGAGCCTGCCGATCGTGCTGGTGGACAACGCATGGTTCGATTCGTGCCACCGAAGGAACAGCTCACCGAGACGAAGGTGCTCGGCAGCGGTGCCGAGGCAGCCCCAGCGGTGGTCGACGTCCTCGAAGAGCTGGGAGTGCTCGCATGAAGTCCTTGGTCCTCGTGGAACACGACCGCGGTTCGGTCTCCGAGGCGACACTCGAGGCGTTGACCTTCGCCAGGGGCCTCGGATTCCCGGTGCATGCCTTCCTGCCCGGCGGCGACGCCTCCATGGCCGCGGTGGCCGCCGAGTACGGCGCCGAGGTGATCCACCACGCACGGCATGAGTTGCTGTCGGACTACGGATCTGAGACCTGGGGTGCGTCGCTGGCCCAGATCGTCGGGATGAGCGGCGCCTCGGTCGTCGTCGCCTGCGGAACCGACCGCGGCAACGAGGTCGTTGCCCAGGTGGCCTGCCGACTCGACGCACCCTTCGCCGCCAACGTGATCTCGGTGACTCCTGGTGATGCCGAGTGGACGGTGGACCGCGTCCGATGGGGCGGGTCGCTGATCGAACAAGCGACCTTGGAGGCGGACGTGAAGCTGATCTCGGTGGCGCTCCACTCGACGGACCCGGTGCCACAACCTGGCGCCGGCAACATCGAGACGTTCGAACCGGATCTCGACTCGTCGCTGAGCCGCACGATGGTCGTCGACCGCGTCGTTGTCAGTCAGGGAATCACGCTCGCCACCGCTCCAGTCGTGGTCGGTGGCGGCCGAGGCGTCGGCTCGGCCGACGCCTTTGGGTCCCTGGAGGAGTTGGCCGAGCTGCTCGGTGGCGTCGTGGGATGCTCCCGGGTGGTGACGAACAACGGCTGGCGACCCCACACCGATCAGGTCGGCCAAACCGGAACACGCATCGCCCCCGAGCTCTACATCGCCTGCGGGATATCCGGCGCCATCCAACACTGGGTCGGCGCCATGGCATCCAAGTCGATCCTGGCGATCAACACCGACCCTGAAGCCAACATGGTGACAAAAGCCGACTACGCAGTCATCGGCGATCTGCACGAGATCATTCCCGCCATCACAGCCGAGATCCGGAAACGAACCCAGGGTTAAGGTCCGCCAAAATGGCGGACCACAGCCCACAGAACAGCCCACAGAACAGCCCACAGAACAGCCCACAGAACAGCCCACAGAACAGCCCACAGCAGGGCACTCAGAGACGAGCAGGGACCTGACCGAGGAGTCGGCGCGTCTCGTGAACGATGAGGCGGGGACGCATTGTCACGTCGTCCCAGGTGTATCGGAGAATCGTCCAGCCGTGGAGGGCTGCCGACCGATCGCGACGACGGTCGAAGTCCATCTGCTCGAACGCCCCGTGCCATCTGCGCGAGTCCCACTCGATCGCAAGCCTGGCTTCGGGCCACGCCAAATCGAACCGACGATGTTCGTCCCACGGGATGCTGAATTCACGCTCGCCCTCCGGTAGACCGGCGCGGACGAGAATCCTCCACCCGCGGCGCTCCAGTTCGGTCATCGGGTGGGTTCCGTCGCCCAGCCTCTCGAGGATGCGCCGCATGGATGTCAGCCCCGGTTTGCCGCGCCGTGCAAGCTCGACGACGAGCCGATCGAGGTCCGCAAGTTCGAGACGTCCGGCGATGACCAGGTCTTGGATGATCGCCTCGACGTGGCGCCAATGGAGGACCGCGGCAACGTCGAAGACGGTGCGCGGCACGGTGGTGCATCGAAGCCCGCTCACTTCGGTTACGTGGGCCGGTGCGAGGTCGTGAGCCCGGCGGATCTGAACGCCGGGGAATCGGTGAGTCGTGCGGGTGTGCACTGTGACCACCGCAAGCGGCCTCACTCGGGGCAACTCGAGCAAGGACGCGGCCGAATGAAACGAGGCGATGGCGCCGGGAAGTGCGGCCATCGCTGCCCTGAGGTCGTCGATCCAACCCGCCGAAGGAAGGAGCCGGTACAGGTCGCTGAAGGCACGGTCGACGCGGCCGTCGGCGACCATGCGGTCGATGGTTCGGGGCGAGACCCCGGAGGCAATCAGCTGGCTTCGACTGACACACCCGCCTTGCGATCTGGCGAGCCTCAGAAGGTCGATCGTGAATCCCATTCAGGCATCCTGACGCCCCCCTGTGACAGGTTGTGCGAACTCCCGATCGCGGCTCGTTCTGTGGGCGGTAGTCCGCCAAAATGACGGTCCTTAACCCTGGGTTCCGGTCTCCTCGTCGTCGGTCCAGAGGCTGGTGAGGGTCGTGGAGGGCTCGGGAGTGAGGGGTCGGTGGGTGCCCCGGGGCGCGATTCTGGGAATGCGCAGGAGTCGGTAGGCGGCGTAGGGGACCAGGACCCCTGTCGATGATGCCAGCACGATCCAGAATGCCGATGGGCTCTGTTCGAATGCCACGCCGGCCAGGATCGGGCCGACGACCGAGCCGAGGCCGTAGGCCATCGTGAGGACACCGCTCGCCGCCAGTTGCATGTCGGAATCGATCACGTCATTCACGTGGCTGATGCCCAACGAATACAGAGGGAACGAGAGAGCGGTGAAGAGGGCGAACGCCATGAAGCTTCCCAGGGATCCGGGCTCGAAGGCGAGCCCGAGGAGAGCGAAGAGGGTCGCAGCCGCCGCTGCCCCCAGGATCACCCGCCGGCGGGGGATTCGATCGGACAGCGCGCCGAGAGGCCATTGCAGCACGACCCCGCCCAGCATCCCGACCGCGATCAGAGTGGCGACCTGTTCGAGCTTTAGACCGGCGGCGATCCCATACGCCGCTCCCATGCCCATCGACACGCTGACGCCGATGCCACTCACCGCCGAGGTGACCGGTCCAAGCGGCGTCGACCTGATCACCATCGCCACCGGCGGATGGCTGACGAGCGGCGGAATCGCCGGTGTCGGCGCTTTGGTCAGCGACAGAGGCACGACCGAAAGCGAGATCAGCGCCGACCCGACGGCGAACGGGAGCACCCCGGCGCTGCCGGTTTGCGAGAAGAGGAACTGACCGCCGGCGACGGCCATGTTCACGACCACGAGGTAGGTGGCGAGCAGCCGTCCCCGAGTTGCGTTCGAAGCGATCGAGTTGAGCCAACTCTCGGCCACGATGTACATCCCGGACAGGCACAGCCCGAAGACGAACCGGATCGAGACCCACGTCGGGGCGTTCAAGGCGAAGGGAAACACCAACACTGTCACGGCCGCACTCGAGGCGATCGCGCCGTACACCCGGATGTGGCCCACCGAGCTCACGAGGCGAGGAATCGCGACCGCGCCGGCCAAGAAGCCGGCGTAGTGGACCGACCCGGCCAGCCCCACGAGTGTCGCCGAGAACTCCTCGATCCCTCTCACGCCGAGAAGCGATGAGACGAGACCAAAGCCGAGCATGAGCACGGTCAGCGTGATGAAGACCGCCCGCGAACTCGCCATGAGCGAGGACCCGGGTGCGGTCACAGGTCTTTGCACAGACGTCGGGAGTCGTAGATCGCAGCGTGGATGTTGCGGCTCGAGACGGCGTCGCCCACCCGGAAGAGCTGGAATCCGTCACCGCGAGGCTGTCCCCGACCTTCGAGAAGCGCATCGAGTTCTACTGCACCACCGTTGCACGAGTCATCGCGCAGGTCGAAGTAGAGCTCGGCGATCGGTTCCGTCCCGTTCTCGACGACGACTTGATCGACGGTGCGTGTGACGGTCTGTTTCGTGTAGTCGTTCCACAGATCACATTCGAGTCGCCCCCCCGATCTTCGAACCGCGGTGAGACGATGATCCGTGGTCATCGTCACTCCGCTGGCGTACAGAACTGCCAGATACGAGGGGTATGCGAGGCCGGTCACCTCGTGGCCCACGTGCCTGTCGGGAGTGACGATCTCCACCGCCGATCCGGCTCCGATCATGCGTTCCACGCACGAGAGAGCGTCTTCGGTCCCGTGGTCGTCGAAGACGAGCACATCGCCTTGGGCAGGTGCAATGGAGCCGCCGATGATGTCCCAGGTGGTAGCGACCAGATGCTCGCCTTCGGTGAGGAACGAAGTTCGTGGCCACCCGCCGGTGGCCACGATCACGACATCGGGACCCAGATCTCGAACGCCGTCGGCATCTGCGATCGTGTTGAGCAGCACGTCTACCCCGAGGTGGCGGCACTCGGACACGAGCCAATCGATGATTCCGATCAGATCCCGCCGGCGCTCGGTCGCTCGCGCTGCCAGGATCACCTGACCTCCGGGCCGGTCGGACGCCTCGAACAGCGTCACGTTGTGACCGCGTTCGGCACACACTCGTGCGGCCTCCAGACCCGCCGGACCACCGCCGACCACCACGACCCGACGGCGCTCGGTCGTCCTCGAAACGACGTGGGGGATGGTCTCTTCACGTCCGGTGGCCGGGTTGTGGATGCACAGCGCATCGTGGCCGAGGTAGAGGCGGTTGATGCAGTACGAGGCTCCGACGCAAGGGCGAATGCGGTCCTCGGCGCCTGCCATCAGCTTGTTGACGATGTGCGGATCCGCCATGTGGGCCCGAGTCATCCCCACCATGTCGAGCAGGCCCTCGGAGATGGCGTAGCGGGCGGTGGCGAGGTCGGCGATCCGAGCTGCGTGGAAGACGGGCAGACCCACCGCCTCCTTGATCGCGGCGGCCACCGGGATGTGCGGACCCAGTGGGGTCCCGACCCCGGGAATCACATGGCTGAGGGCCTCGTCGGTGGCGATCCAACCTCTGATCACGTTCACGAAATCGATCATCCCGGTCTTTGCCAGGGCGACTGCGATCGCAGTGCACTCCTCTTGGGTGAGCCCACCGGCTCGGTCCTCGGTCCCGGACATGCGGACACCGACGATGAAGTCGTCGCCCACCTCGTCCCGGATTGCCTCCAACACCTCGAAGCTGAATCGCATACGGTTCTCGAGTGCCCCCCCGTATCGGTCCGATCGCTTGTTGGTCAGGGGCGACCAGAACTGATCCACCAGATGTCCGTATGCGATCACCTCCACGCCGTCGAGGCCGCCATCCTTGCATCGGCGAGCGGCGTCTCCGAAGGAGAGAACCACTCGTCGGATGTCGAATTCCTCCATCTCCTTCGGGAAGCTTCGATGGGAGTGTTCGCGCACCGATGACGCCGAGATGGTCGGAAGCCACGGTCCGGCGTCGGATACCGTGCGTCGTCCCATGTGCGTGAGCTGACACATCGTGGCGGCACCATGGGCGTGGACCCGATCCGCCAGCTGTCGGAAGTAGGGAATGATGTCGTCGTTGCCCGCGTAGAGCTGACCGAACACCGGCGGGGAGTCCGGGGCGACGTTGGTCGAGCCTCCGAACATCGTGAGAGCGATGCCGCCCTTCGCCTTCTCCTCATGATAGAGCTGGTACCGCAGCTTTGGCTTGGCGTCCTCGGCATAGGCCGGCTCGTGACTGGTGCTCATCACCCGGTTGCGCAGCTCGAGATGCTTCAACTGGAAGGGTTGGAGGAGCGGATCGCCGGTCATGGAGGTGCCATCTGTGGGGAGTTCCCGACTCGTGGAATGTAGTGACGCAGAGGAGGCGGTGCCGGTAGCGATCACTTTCGGGTGTCGCGCTCCACCCGGAACCATCGACGGCAGCCGAACTCGTGGAACCATGCCTCCGTCGTGGTGCCGTCCGGATTCGCCTTCATGTAGATCCGGTCGATGTCACGTTCGTCCACGTCGGTGATGGAATCCGGCACGTTCGGGATCTCGCCGTAGCGGAACTCCTCGACCGAGCGTCTTCCGCAGTTCGGGCATGACAGTTTCATCGGGGCGTCCTCACTGGGTCCCGGCCGAACCGGCGTCTGCGAGGATTCGGTCGGCCGCAAAGCGCTCGAGTCCGAAAGGGGCGATGAGGGCGGGAGTCCGGCCTGTGGCGATGAGCTGTGCCATCTGTTCGCCACCCGCGGGAATCGCCTTGAAACCCCAGGTCCCCCAGCCTGCTGACACCAGGAACCCATTGATCGCGGTCATGCCCATGATCGGTGACGAGTCCGGTGAGATGTCGCACACGCCAGTCCATTGACGGAGGATCCGCAGATCGGAGAGGAAGGGCAGCAGGATGATCGCTTTGGCTGTGCACGACCTGAGGAACTCGAGCCCCGAACGGTACGAATAGCTGGGTTGGCGATCCCACTCGGCCCCCATCAGCATCTCGCCGCGAAGCGTCTGTGAGACATAGAACGCGAGTTCCGCAGACGCCACGATGGGATCGAACGTTCGCTGGTAGTGATTGGTCACGAGGGCCTGCAGCGGATGCGTGCGGATCGGCATCCTCAGTCCCACCATGTCCGTGATCGTCGTCGTCTGACCGGCGGTCGCAGACATGACCGTGCTCGTGGATATGAAGCCTTTGTCGGTGTCGACCCCGACCACGCGGTCTCCTTCGAGACGGATGCCGGTGGCCGTGGTCCGCTGCAGCACGTCGACCCCTCGGTTCATCGCGCCTTCTGCGTACGACCAGACGACGCGGTCGTGCCGGGCCGTCGATCCGCGCACGTGATAGGAACCGCCGAGCACGGGATAGCGGCCACCTCCGTCGAGGTCCACCTCCGGCACCAAACGCTTGATCTCCTCCGGTTGCAGAAAGGTCGTTTCTGCCCCGAATGCTCGGTTCATGTGTGCCCTGGCCCGTTCAGCCCGGATTCCCATCTCCGTGTGATGCATCCACAACAGCCCCTTCTCGGCGTGCATGATCCACCGGTCGGTCTCGGTCTCGAGGCTCTGGTAGAGCTCCAGCGAGCGCTGGTAGAACGCCACCGACTCAGGAATCCCGTAGTTGGCGCGAATGATGGTCGTGTTGCGGCCGGAGTTGCCCGATCCGATGTAACCCCGCTCGAGAACGGCGACGTTCGTGATCCCATGTCGTGAGGCCAGGTAGTAGGCAGTGGCCAATCCGTGGCCCCCGCCCCCGATGATCACCACGTCATAGGCGCGTTTCATGTCTCGCCAGGTGAGGGCCACCTTGGTTTCGATGAATTCGTTCATGAACCGCGCCAAGTTGTCGCCGGGGGCCGAGCGGCCTCGCCAAGAACTCGGTCACACGCGTTCACAGCCTGGCCTCCAATTCGTGGGCGAGGCTCACAGGCACCAGCACGAGAGCTCGATCACCGTGGATGAGGATCTTGATGGGGAGCGCGGCCACCATTCCCTGCGCAACGCCGTCGTGGTCCGGGAGTAGCCATTCTGCGGTCTGTGCGACCCATTCGGCGGCGACGAGGCGGTCGATCCAAAGCCCGGCGAACATGGATTCCGGCTCCACGATTGCGTGGGCGTCATCGACCTCGACAGCCGTGGCGCCGACCCCGAACACGTCGTCAGGGGCGATGCGCACGGGCTGCGTGCCCCTCGGCCACACCACGCGGTCGATGGCGGCCGGTTCGGCCACGACCCGGATGCCGCGGATGACGTCAGGCACGGGCACGGGAGCCCTCCGGATCGAAGAAGGGCGTCTCCGAGATCACCGCAGCCCGGTCGTCGACCACCAGCGAGGCGGGCAACTCTCCATCTCGCAGACGAACCCACCCGAGCATCACGGTGAATCCGAGCGATGGAGAGAACCGAGACGATGTGACGTAGCCGACGTAGTCGGATCCGGACCGGATGATTGCGCCCTCGTCTGGCGCATCGCCGTTCATCGTCATGCCTAGGAGGCGCTTGTCGGCCGGGCGATCTGCGGCGCGGATCAGCGCCTGGCGTCCGATGAAGTCCGGCTTGTCGAGCCTGACGGCCCACTCCATCCGGAGCCTGCTCGGGGTGGAGTCGGCCTCGGTGTCCATGCCAACGAGGATGTGGCCCTTCTCGAGTCGCAGCGTGAAGAGCGTGTCGATGCCGTGGGGCGCGATGTCCAAGTCGGCACCCAGTGCCATCAACGCGGTCCAGAGCTCGACGGATCGGTCCGCAGGGTGGTGGAGCTCGAACGAGACCTCCCCTGTGAAACTCAGGCGAAAGACGCGGCACTCGATTCCTGCAACTTCCGCCAGCGCGTGTCGCATGAAGCGGGGTGCATCGGTGACGCCTGCACGGCGGAGCAATTCCCGCGCGAGAGGTCCCGTGACGTTGATCGCTCCCCAGGCGTGTGTGCGGTCGAGGATGTGCACTCGAGTCCCCCAGGTGCTCGCCCAATCGCGCATCCAAGCCTCGGCGAAGCTGGCGCCCCCCGAGGTGAAGGTGAGGATGAAGCGCGCGTCGTCGACACGACAGACCATCCCGTCGTCGAGCACCGCACCGGATTCGGCGAGGTTCAGCACATATCGGGATCGTCCCGGTTCGAGGTCTGCGATGCGGGTGGGATACAGCCGCTCGAGGAACTCGACGACATCCGGGCCCGAGACGATGTACGTGCCGAGCGTGCCCACGTCGCCGAGTGAGACACCCTCGCGAACCGCCCAGTACTCCCGAGCGACGTCACCGTACCGCCACGGCCGCCACCACCCACCGAATCGATCCATCCGCGCCCCCAGCGCCACGTGCACCTCGTGGAGGGCGGTTCGCCGGAACGCCGGGAGTGAGTAGCCGGCAGAGGCCTCTGCCATGGTCAACTGCCGCGCGAGGGGACGGGCCGTGAACGACGATGTGGTCGGCGCGCCCCGTTCCGCCATGAACGACCGAACATGGGGGATGCACACCGCTCCTTGGCACGTGCCGGTGCCGGCGAGTGTCGCACGCTTGATCAGCTCGAGCTCCCTGAATCCGCGGTCCCACACGGACTCGAGGTCCGAAACGGCGACGTCGGAGCAGGGACAGACAACACCTGCGACGGGCGGCGGTGGAAGCTCGTCGGGCCGGCCGGCCCCACCGGCCGTCGTGACCGGTAGCCCTGACCCCATCCGGGCGAGGACGTCTCGGGGCATCCGCCCGAGTCCCACCGATAGTGAGTCGGCCGGATGCAGCGACTCGACACCGTCGATGCCGCGCACGACCACCGAGTCAACCCGACGGGTTCCCTCGATGCGTACGAGTTCGCCTTCCAACTTCGTGCATTCCACGCCCTCGGGGGGCTCGCCGATCGCCACCACCGTTCCCAGGTCTACGCCGGCGGCGTGCAGCCGAGTGGCTGCGTCACGCGTGAAGATGCCTGCTAGGTCGTTTCCAGGGCAGACGGGGTGGATCTCCGTCGAACCCGTCGCCACGACAACCTCCTGGGTCTCGCATCTCACGATGCCGGCAGGCGTTCGAATCAACACCTCGGGCCCCGCGTACACACCGGCCACGGCTTCGCCTGCCATCTCTTCGAACCTGATGACGTCCTTTCCTTCTGAGCGCAGGCGGTCCGCCGCGGCGGCACCCGTCTCACCACCGCCGACCACGACCGCGTCGGCTTCGAGCAGGCGACTCGGGGTGTGGCGGTTCAGGGGGGAGTCCGGCAGCGATGGATATTCCGAGGCGGTGTGGGGTTCGACCGTCATTCCGGGTCGCGCGACGGTCCGGCACATGCGGGTGTAGGCGACTCCGTCGATGGTGGCGAGACAATTCGGACAGTCACCGGCGCCACAGAGCGTCCCTCGGGGGATGGTGTCGTTGCGGATGACCGCGGTCAGAACGTCGTCACCGTCGACGAACTCGACAGGGTTGCCGTTCACCACCAGACGCATCGGCCGCGAGCCTAGGCGTTGGGGCGATGGCCGAGACGTCGAGGGCGCTGTTCTGTGGGCGGTAGTCCGCCAGAACGGCGGACCTTAACCCTGGGTTGGTGGTCTCAGTCCGGGAGCCTTCGCTCCGATAGTGGACATAAAAGGCAGGAGCATCTGTGCCATTTCGTGGAACGGATCTGTAGGGTGGCATGACTCCGGGTGACGGGTGAACCAGCACCCATCCGGTCTGGTGGCGCATTGCCGCCGGGAAAACGATGCGTGCTTGCACGCCGAACTGGTGGGAGAGAGAAATATGGATTGGAATAGACTCGACACCGTCAGGCGGTCGGTCGGACCCTTGCCACGAGACACCGTCGAAGCATATGTAGGGGGAAAGATCACCCGGAGAGCCTTCTTGCGGAAGGGTGCAATTCTCGGACTGTCATTGCCGACGATGAGCATGGTGATCGCCGCATGTGGGGACGGAGACGGAGATGCCGCCTCCACCACCGCGGCAGGCGAACCTTCGGCCAGCACGCCCGCAACCACCGGCGGCGCCGGACAGACCGGTGGTGTCATTCGATACGCACATCAGCGGCCTGCAACGACTCTCGACCCTGTGCTCATGCAGAGCCTGGGGGCGTACGGGGTCGTATCGCAGTCATTCGAGTTCCTCACGACCCTGGGCGCCGATGGGGACATCGCGCCAGGACTGGCGACGGACTGGTCGCCCAATGACGACGGAACCGTCTGGACGTTCAACCTGCGGACCGAAGCGAAGTGGATGGCCGATGGCTCGCCCTTCACGTCCTCCGATGTGAAGGCGACCATGAACCGGCTCGTGGAATCCGGGAACTCGGGTCTCGACGGCGTGATCGGCATGGATGCCGTCGATGACAGCGACCCGGCTGTTGCCGTCTTCCAGCTCGAGGCTGCGAACGGGAACCTGCCCTATCTGGTGTCGATGTTCAACGCACAGAGTTGCATCACGCCGGTCAGCTACGAGGTCGGTAGTGCGCTCGAGGTCACCCCCAACGGGACCGGAGCGTGGAAGTTGGTCGATTACGACCAGGCCACCGGTGCGACATTCGAACGGAATCCCGACTGGTGGGGTGGTATGACGCCGCTCGACGGTGTCGAATTCCAGTTCTTCGACGACATCGGCACCCAGGTCACAGCGATCCAGGGTGCATCGGTTGACGCCATCTCGCAGTTCTCGGTGATCGGTGGCGACGCTCTGCTCAACGACCCCAACTTCGTGGTGCTTGCGATCCAGGCGGCGACCCACCGTCAGGTGTGGATGCGTACCGACACCGGCCAGTTCGCCGACAAGCGGGTTCGCCAGGCCCTTGCTCTCACGTTCAACCGTGAGCAGATGGTCGAGACGCTCTTCCGAGGTCGTGCGGACATCGGCAACGACCATGTAATCGCACCGTTCCTGCCGTACTTCGACCCCTCGGTGCCGCAGCGCACTCGGGACATCGAGCAGGCAAAGGCGCTGTTGGCCGAGGCTGGGTTCCCCGATGGTCTCCAAACGACGCTTCACTGCGCCGAGCTCCAGGAGATCCCGCAGCTCGCCCAGCTCATCCAGGCTGGAGCGTCGGAAGCCGGATTCGATCTGCAGATCGAGGTGGAAGGACTCGACACCTTCTACGGGAACCAGTGGTGCCCGCCGGGGGATGACGGACAGCCCACCGACCCACCATGCAACCGGGCCGCCGAGCTCGGGATCGTGGACTATGGGCACCGGCCGACGCCCGACATCTATCTCAATGCGGCATTGTCCACCAACGGCGTGTGGAACTCGTCGCAATACTCCAACCCCGACTTCGACGCAGCGTTCACCGAATACTCGTCGGCGGTCGGTGTCGACGAGCAGATGGCGGCAGCCAACAAGATCGAGACGATCCTCAACGAGGACGTGCCGATCGGTGTGCCGTTCTTCTACAACTACCTGGCGGGTCACTCGAACCGTTTCCAGGGGGTGTTGCAGTCGGCGCTCGGACATCCGGTGGTGTCCGCGGCTTCGATGGTCTGACGATCGGATCCGTCCGGGATCGAGCGGGAGACTTCCCGCCCGGTCCCGGACCCCGGTCGCCCTATGGTGGAAGGCAGTCGCATCGAGAGAGGAACACGATGAGGAGGATGCTGGTACGCCGAGTGCTGACCTCGCTGCTCACACTGCTGCTCATCGTCACGATCGTCTTCTTCATCAACAACGTGCTCCCCAGCGATCCCGGTCGTCGGATCCTGGGACCGTTCGCACCTCAGGAGTCGGTTGACGCTCTGAACGAGCGTCTGGGATTGCTCGACCCACTGCCTGTGCAATACCTCAATCTCATCAGGAGCACGATCACCTTCGACTTCGGTGACTCTTTCGCTCAGAACCGTCCGGTGTCCGAGATTCTGTGGCCGGCGGTCGGTCGATCCGCACGTTTGGTCGGGCTGGGTCTTCTCTTGACCATCCCCATCAGCATCGCCGGTGGGATATTCGCCGCACGAAGACGGGACACCACGGCCGACCGGGCCGTGGTCACCCTGGGGTTGGCCAGCTCGTCGATTCCCGAATTCGTGTCGGGCGTCGTTCTGCAGTTCGTGATCGGGGTGAAACTCGGTTTGCTCCCGGTGCTGGCGTTGGCTCCGACCGGATCTGGTTTCTGGACCCAGATGAAGCACCTCCTGCTCCCCGCGTTCGCGCTTGTCATCGTGTATTTCGGGTACATCGCACGTATGACCCGAGCCGGCACGATCCAGGCTCTGTCGGCCGACTACGCGCGGACCGCCGCCATGAAGGGACTCAGCCGTCAAGCGGTCATGCGCGGTCACATCATGCGGAACGCGCTCCAGCCCACCGTGGCGGTGGTCGGAGTCCAGGTGGGCTACCTGTTCGGCGGCCTGATCGGCCTTGAAGTCATCTTCAACTATCCGGGTTTGGGGCGTCTCATATTCTTCGCCGCCGGTGACAAGGACATTCCCGTGCTGACCGCCGGAGTCATCGTGGTTGGTGTCATCTACATGGTGTTCACGTTGCTCTCCGATCTGGTGATCGCATGGATGAATCCCCGGGCGAGGATGGAGGCGCACGGCTGATGGCGACAGAGACACCCGAAGCTCCCCAGGCCGGCTCTTCCTCGCCGCCGGCCGCGCTGTCCGAACGACGGCAGGCCCGACGTGAGCGCTTGCGGCTGCTGTTCAGGCGCCCCTCGTTCATCCTGGGCGCGGTGATCCTGTTGATCTGGATCGTGTGCGCCATCTTCGGAGATGCCATCACCCCCTACGACCCCATAAACGGCTTCGACATCCCGTCGGACGCCCCGAGCGCATCGCATCTTTTCGGGACGGATCAGCTCGGACGCGACGTGCTCTCGCGGGTGATGGCCGGATCGAGGGACATCCTCACGGTTGCCCCGATCGCCGCCGTCCTCAGCGTGATCGCCGGGACTTCGGTGGGTCTCGTGATGGGGTACTACCGGGGGTGGGTGGACGAAGCCCTCAGCAGGATCATCGAAGCGATCTTTGCGATCCCCGTCATCCTGGTCGCGCTGTTGATCATCGCAACGCTTGGAAGCTCGCTCCCGGTGGTCGTGGGCACGGTCGCAGTGTTGTTCACCCCGGTGGTCGCCCGCACCGTGCGTGCCACGGTGATGAGCGAGGCGAGGCTCGACTATGTGACATCGGCGAAGCTCCGGGGAGAATCGGATCTGTTCATCATGGCGCGGGAGATCTTCCCCAACATCGTGTCGGTCGTTGTCGTCGAGCTGACCGTTCGAATCGGCTACGCGGTGTTCACCATCGCCACCTTGTCGTTTCTCGGTGCAGGCATCCAGCCGCCGTCACCGGATTGGGGCCTGTCGATCGCTCAGACCTACTCGCTGATCCAAGCGGGCCAGTGGTGGCCGACGCTCTTCCCGGCACTGGCAATCGCCAGCCTCGTGATCGGCGCCAACCTCGTGGCCGATTCCATCGACGCAGTGAACGCATCATGACGACATTGCAACCAGAACGCGACACCACGACCGCAGCCCTGGCTGTCGAGAACCTCCATCTCGCGTACCGCGTCAGGGGCGTTCTGCGTGAGGTGCTGCGCGGTGTCGACTTCGCAATCCGGCCCGGCGAGGCATACGGGTTGGTCGGCGAGTCGGGGTGCGGCAAGAGCACAACTGCGTTCGCTGCCGTGCGCTACCTGCCGTCCAACGCAATGATCACCGATGGCCGAATCCTCGCTGGCGGCCAGGACGTCACCCACATGTCCGCCAGAGAGCTCCGTGAGTTTCGCTCCCACCACGTCTCGATGGTGTATCAGGATCCCGGCGCAGCGTTGAATCCGTCGTTGCGGATCGGGCGACAGGTCGTGGAGTCCTACACCGTTTTGGGCGTCGACAAGGACGAAGCCGAGGAGCGAGCGCTCGACGCCCTGAACCGGGTTCAGATCGCCGACCCGAATCGTGTGATGCAGCGATACCCCCACCAGCTCTCAGGTGGGATGCAACAGCGGGTTGTCATTGCCATGGCCCTCGCCGGCGACCCGAAGCTTCTGATCCTCGATGAGCCCACGACCGGTCTCGACGCCACCGTAGAGGCAGAGGTGCTCGACCTGGTGAGGGCGCTGCGTGTGGATCTCGATGCGTCGATCCTGCTGATCGCCCACAACCTCGGAGTGATTCGCTCGATGTGTGACCGCGTGGGCGTGATGTACGCGGGCAAGGTCGTCGAAGAAGGCAACGCCGTCGACGTGTTCGACGCTCCTCGGCACCCGTACACCGTCGGCCTCCTTCAATGCCTTCCCAGGCATGGCACACGAAAGCACGACCGAGCACTGTTCACGATCCCAGGAACACTCCCGTCGATCGGCACGCCGCTTCCGACCTGCGTCTTCGTGGATCGTTGTGTTCTGGCGACCGATCTGTGCCGAAGCACGCCACCGCCAGAAGTCGAGATCGCCCCGGGTCATTTCACGCTGTGTCATCACGTCGACCGTCTCGACGAGATCCCGGAGCCTCCGCCCGACGACACGGATTGGTCGCTCGATCACCGGGTCGTCATCAAGATGAACGACGTATCCAAGACCTTCCACCAGCATGGGGTCGACGTACCGGCACTGGTCGGGGTCGACCTCCGTGTCGAGAACGGCGAGACGCTCGGACTCGTAGGAGAGTCGGGCTCGGGAAAATCCACCCTCGCCAAGGCCATCCTCGGTATTCATGCCCCAGATGAGGGCAGTGAGATCACCCTCGACGGCAATCCGCTGTCTCCCACTGCCGGGGACCGAACGGCCGAAGAGATGGGCGCGATGCAGATCGTATTCCAGAACCCCGACTCGGCGCTCAACCGGATGTGGAGCGTTCGCCGAATCCTCACCCGTACGATCACGAAGCTCACAGGTGCGACCAAGTCGGATGCCAACGAGCGGGCGGAGGCGCTGGCGGCTGCGCTGCGACTCTCACCCCGCCACCTCGACATGCGACCACGCCAGCTCTCGGGCGGTCTGAAACAGCGGGTGGCGATCGCACGTGCGTTTGCCGGCGACCCACGAGTCGTGGTGTGCGACGAGCCGACGAGTGCCCTCGACGTCTCGGTGCAGGCCGCGATCCTGAACCTTCTCGCCAACCTCCAATCCGATGGGTCGACGAGCTACCTGTTCATCACGCACGACCTCGGGGTCGTCCGCTACCTGGCCGACCGGATTGCCGTGATGTACGTGGGGCGGCTCATGGAGGTCGGCACGACGGAACAGATCTTTGCGGGCCCGCACCATCCGTACACCGAGGCCCTGCTGTCAGCCGTTCCGACCGTGGACGGAGCACCGAAGTTCCGGATCCGGCTCGAAGGTGACATCCCGAGCCCGGCCAACCCGCCGGCGGGGTGTGTGTTCCACACGAGGTGTCACCGGGTGATCGAGGGGTTGTGTGACCGCGAAGAGCCGCCGATGGTCGATGTCGAACCGAATCATCGGATGAAGTGTCACATCCCGTTCGAGGAGCTTCGGGAACTGCAGGCGAAGACGGGGTCGCTGCACGTCGAGCTGGCCGACGATGCGGACGTCCCTGCCATTCTCAAACAGGACGACGCCGATCCGGCTACCGATGACCCGTCGGCGGGCTGATCGCGAGATCGGCGGCGAATCTCTCCAGTGTGGCACCCCTCGGGGTGACACGCCGCCCAGCTAGGTTCGATCGAGGAGCGAGGTATGCAGGCGAGGGTCGTCATCATCGGGTCGGGCATCGTGGGTTCCGCACTCGCCCTGCACCTCGTTCGCCTGGGCTGGGATGGGATCGTCGTGGTCGACAAGGGTCCGATCGTGCACAACGACGGCTCGACGTCGCACGCCCCGGGTGGGGTGGTGGCGCTCAGCCATTCGAAGCTCCTCACCCAGATGGGCCACTACGGCGCCGACCTGTATCGGTCTCTCCCACAGTTCGACCCCGGTCGACGCACTGTGAACGAGGTCGGCGGGCTGGAGCTGGCCGTGTCGGAGGAACGTCTCAGAGATCTCAGACGACTGGTGGGGGAGGCCAAGAGTTATCACGCCGAGGCGCGCATCCTCGATGTCGACGAGACGGTGTCGATCGTGCCCTACCTCGATCCCGACTTCATCAAAGGTTCGCTCCTCATGGCACGCGGGCAGCTCGTTGCCTCACCACACCTGAATGGTGCGATTCAGCGGGCCGCGGGGGAAACGGTGACGTGGCTGGCGGACACAGAGGTGACGGACGTGACCGTCGCCGGGGGGCGCGTCAGGGGAGTGGTCACGGCAAATCCTGCGCTCCCGTCCATCGAGGCCGAGCATGTTGTGATCTGCACCAACATCTGGGGCCCGCTGCTCGGCGAGAAGGCGGGGGTGCCGATCCCGCTCCATGCCTACGACCATCAATACCTGATCTCGCCGCCCCTCCCCGAGCTGGCGCAGTTCGATCTGTCCGACCCGGACCACGAGGTGACGTTCCCGACGATTCGCGACCTGGACACCTTCATGTATTACCGGCAGCACTGGAACTCGTATGGGATCGGCAGCTACCGGCACCGCCCGCGTCGGGTCGCAACTGACTCCATGGGTCGTACGGCCATGAACGAGTTCATCGTCGACGATTTCATGGGGCGGGCGTGGGAGACGGCCCAGAAGGTCCTCCCGTTCTTCCGGGGGCTCGACCCGGCCTCGTTCCCGACCCGCTTCAACGGCATGTTTGCCTTCTCGGTCGACGGCATGCCGATTATCGGTGAGGCACGGACCAAGGGCCTGTGGGTCTCGACTGCCTCGTGGCTCACGCACGCCGCAGGGGTGGCCAAGATGACCGCCGAGATGATGACCGCCGGAGACCCCGAGTGGGATCCCCGACAGGTGGACTTGCATCGCTTCCACGGGTTCCAGACGACGCCGGCCTATCTCGCAACGGTGTGTGACAAGAACTACGCCGAGGTCTACGACATCGTGCACCCGCGCCAGCCGATGTCACACCCGAGAAACGTCCGCCTGACGCCGATGCACGGTCGACACGTCGAGAACGGGGCCGTGTTCACGACCTTCGCAGGAATCGAGCTGCCCAACTGGTTCGAGTCGAACTCCGATCTCGTGGAACGTCATCGCGAGGCCATACCGGAGCGGTCCGGGTGGGCCGCCGAGCATTGGTCGCCGATCCAAGGAGCCGAACACCTCGCGACGCGAGCTACTGCCGGGTTGTTCGACCTCCACGGCCTGTCGATCATCGAGATCCGGGGCGCCGAGGCTGCCGAGTTCGCCGAGCACCTCTGTTCCAACAAGGTGGCACGTCGAGTGGGTGCGGTCACCTACACGAACTGGCTCACACCCTCCGGAGGTGTGCGGCGCGATCTCGTGGTGGCCCGGGTCGCCGAAGACCGCTTCTGGTGCTTCGTGGGAGAGGGGACGCGCCCCAGGGACCTCCGCTGGATGGAGACGGTCGCCGAGCGCGGTGGATTCGACCGTGTGGCCACCGTGGACATCTCCGACGCGTGGTCGGCGGTGGGCCTGTGGGGTCCCAATGCCCGCACGATCCTCGATCGAGTCACTTCGCGTGATGTCGGCAATGATGCCTTTCCCTATTTCACCAGCCGCTCCATCGATGTCGGAATGGCCGAAGCCCTCGCAGTCCGGGTGTCCTATGTCGGTGAGCTGGGTTGGGAGCTGCACATGCCGGTCGACTCGGCGCTCGGTGTGTGGGACACCCTGATCGAGGCGGGAAGTGATCTCGGGCTTGTGCCCGTGGGGATGGGCGCCTTCGACTCGTTGCGGCTGGAGAAGGGCTACCCGGCGTGGGGGGCCGACGTACACACCGAGTACACGCCATACGAGGCTGGGCTGGGCTGGGCGGTCAAGCTCGACAAGGGCGATTTCGTGGGACGAGACGCCTGTGTGACGTCCTCCGCCTCAGAGCCCTCCCGGCGGTGGTCGTGCGTCGCGCTCGATTCCGGTGTCGCCTTCGGATACGAGCCCATTCTGGACGGCGACGACTGCGTCGGATATGTCACCAGCGCCAACCACGGGTACTCGGTTGGTCGCTCCCTCGCCTACGGATACCTGCCGACGGAGAAATCCGAACCCGGTACCTCCTTGCACGTCGAATACTTCGGCGATCGCATCCCGGCAACCGTGATCGCCGATCCCCCCTACGACCCTGCAATGGAGCGCCTCAGGGCGTGACCCCTGGCCGCGGCCGGGCCTTCGCAAGGCTTCACTCCATCCGGAGACCGGCGTCAGAGCCGGCCGAGCATGGGGAGGTACGCCTCGAGTGCGATTGGATGGATGCCGGCGAGCCCCTCCGTCGGCGAGGCGATGAGTGCCCGCTCGATCGTTGCAGCTGTGTCCTCGTGTACGTGACGTCCGATCGAGAACGGCGGGGCGGGCCAGTCTTCGGTGCGCATGAGCACCCGGAGGGATCGAAGCGACGTGTCAGTGACCAGTCGATGCTCCCAGATCGTCGAGTCGATCGCCGCCAGTTCGCCGGTTCCGTCGACGAGCATGTCGATCGACCGTTCGTGCGAGCCCGATGTGAGCACCTCTGCGAACCGGTCAAACAGAGAGCAGATCTGCAAGGCCCGCAGCACCCCCAGATGGCCGGACCACGAGTCGTGCTCGTTGACCACGAACCTCGCAGTCTGGGCGTCCTCGAGGGTGGAGATGGCAGGCGACCCGGTGACGAGGACGGAGTGATACACGGCTTCGGTCGATCCGGGGAACACGGGCGCCGCGACGACATCGAGGGGATAGCCGCGTTCGGCGATGAGCGCGGCAGTCAGATATCCGCACATCCAAGCGACCTCGGGCGGATCCAGCGGATCGGGTGGTCCCCACGTGAGGGTGACGTCGCGGCCGGTCATTTCGCGGATGGACGAGGCCAACGCTCGGGCAGGCACTCGTGTGTTGTCGCCGAGGTTGACGGTCATCCGGAGATCTGGCACCCGACGAGTGTATGGCGGAACTCCCTGTGTCAACACTACGTTTCTCACCGATGAGGATCTTCAAATCGTGGCCGATGATTGCCGGTGCGTTGATGTTGACAGCGTGTGTCGCCTCGAACCCCGACGCCGCTCCCACCACAACTTCGGCCCCGGCAACCGATGTTCCGTCGACCGAGGCCCCCGACACCACGACCACGAGCGCCGAGACCACTACGACGACCGTCGACCCGACGGCGGAATTCCTCGAAACCGTGGCCGAGGCGCCCGCGCTCACGGCGTTCGCCGACGGTGGCTTCCGGACGTGGCAGCGGGTAGACGACGCCTGGTCGCCGGGACCTCTCACCCGCTACGAGGAGGGACCGTTCGATGCGATACCCACGGGAGCGTCGACCTCGAGCGGGGTCGTCTATGGCAGCCCGGACGGAACGATCCACCTGGTGCAGGACGGTGACGATCGGGTGGTTCCGAGCGGTCAAACAGTGCTCTACGACGTGGCGATCTCCCGTGACACCGCCTTCGCGATCGTGGGTCCGGACGGCGTTGTCGCGCTCGACACAGCGACCGGGGAGAGCGCGCCGGTGTTCGATGCCCGGCTCCCGGTCGAGTCGGCGTCGTATGGCGGAGGCCAGCTGCTTGTGATCCAGGGGACCGGCGCCGAGGCACTGGCATCGTTGGTCGACAGGCAAGGCCGATCTGCGAGGCTCGATCTGCTGGCAGACGGCAATCCGGTCTCGGCAGTACTGTCTCCCGATGGCGGCTCGATGGTCTTCTCCACCGACGCGTCCGACGACGGCGTCGTGTACACCCTGGCGATCGGCAGCCAGGGTCCGGCCGCTCCCTTCCCGCTGGGCCTTCCGGGCCCGGTGACGAGGCTCGACACCGACGGCGAATGGGTGGCGGGTCTTGCCGGACGAACGGCGTTCCTGCTCGACACCTCGACGGGCGATGTCTTCCCGGGTCCCTCCGACGTTCGTTTCGTCTTCGACCGCACCGATCGGACGTACCTCGGTAGCGGCGCCACGAGGATCATCGACGGTCGGTTCTTCGGGTGGATCAGGTCGGCGACACCGGGTTCGATCCAATTCGACGAGGCCGAGTTCCTCACGGGCGACGATGCAGCGGCCGCCGCAGAAGCGGCGGGGGAGGAGTCACCGCCACCCAACGACTACTTCATCCGGAACACGTCGGAGGACACAACCCGGATCCCAGTGTCCGACGACGTCGAGGTCCGGGTCCAGGCGAGTTACCCCGAGGCCGGCGTCGACTGGGAGAGCATCACACGGGAGCAGTGGATTCGGCTTCTCGCCGGTGATCTCGCTGCGGTCGACTTCGAGTGGGTCGGACAGGGCACGTTGCCGTACTGGATCACGATCGAGGAAGGCGAGGCGATCCTCCTCGAAGAGGTCTACTTGCCCTAGATCCTCGAAGGCGGTCAGAGGCAAGCCGCCTGCGTCAAGCGGGGCGGCTGCCGCGGGTGTTGCGGCGTGGATCCGGCCGCTCGACGGAGCGAGCGCAAGTAGCCTGCACCAATGGTGCGGGATCGCTCTTCTCGATCGAGTCGGAGGACGGCCCGGAGCGGCGGCGTCCGCCAGTTGGGATGGCGCGATGTCATCAATCCCTATCGCCCGATCGAGGTGCTCCCGGAAGAAGCGATCGACGCCATCCACTCCGCGTCGCTACGTATTCTCGACCAGACCGGGATGGACTTCCTCCATCCGGATGCCCTGGAGATCCTGGCCGCACACGGGGGCCGTGTGGAGGACGGAACCCACCGGGTCCGGATGGATGCCGACACGGTACTGCACTACGCCGGTCAGGCCCCTGCGTCGTTTCGCCTGCACGCCCGCAACCCCGCTCACGACGTCACGATAGGTGGGAACCACGTCACTTTTGCATGCGTGGCAAGCGCGCCGAACTCCTCGTCGCTCCAGCACGGTCGCCGGCCGGGGACCTTCGACGACTACCGGAACTTCCTGAAGCTGGGGCAAGCGTTCGACATCGTGCACCTGTTCGGGGGATACCCGGTCGAACCGATCGACCTCCCACCCGAGACCCGCCACCTCGACGCCCTCGCCGCCTTCGTCACACTCACCGACAAGGCCTTTCACGCGTATTCGTTGGGGCGGGGTCGCATTCTCGACGCTCTCGAGATCACGAGGATCGGTCGTGGCGTGACGAGCGACCAGCTGGAGGTCGAGCCATCACTCTTCACGATCGTCAACACGTCTTCGCCGCTTCGGCTCGACGGGCCGATGATCGAAGGACTGATGGAGATGGCTCGAATGCATCAGGCGGTCGTCATAACCCCCTTCACGCTGTCCGGTGCCATGGCGCCGGCCTCGCTCGCCGGGGCACTGGCTCTTCAGAACGCCGAGGCGCTCGCGGGCATCGCCTTCACCCAGATGGTCAGCCCCGGTACTCCGGTGATGTACGGCGGGTTCACCTCCAACGTCGACATGCGGTCGGGCTCGCCGGCGTTCGGCACTCCGGAGTACACGCGAGCAGCGATGGTTGGTGGTCAGCTGGCCCGCCGATACCGCATCCCCTACCGCTCGTCGAACGCCAACGCCGCCAACGCCGTAGACGCCCAGGCGGCCTACGAGTCACAGATGTCCCTGTGGGGTGCGGTGATGGGGGGCGCCAACCTCGTCATGCACGGTGCGGGCTGGATGGAGGGGGGCTTGGTGGCGAGCTTCGAGAAGTTCGTGATAGACGCCGAAATGCTTCAGATGCTCGCCGAGTTCCTCGTGCCGATGAAGGTCGACGATGCCGAGCTGGCGGTCGACGCAATTGCAGAAGTCGGGCCGGGCGGTCATTTCTTCGGTTCCCCCCACACGCTCGAGCGCTACGAGACCGCCTTCTACGACCCGATGGTGTCGGACTGGCGCAACTGGGAGTCGTGGATGTTGGCCGGCGGGGTCACCGCCGAGAAGAAGGCCGAACAGGTGTGCCGCCAGATGTTGTCGGCGTACGAACCACCTCCGCTGGACGATGCGATCGGATCGGAGCTCTCTGAGTTCGTCGCCCGTCGGACGGCCGAAGGCGGGGTTGGTTAGCCCCTGATGTCGACCGTGGCGCCGATCGAGGGATCGAGGCTCGCTCTCATCATCTCCACGAGGGCGGCGCTCTGCATCTTGGCGGTGTCGAGGACCTGACCGAGAACCGCGACGTCGACCTGTTGGGCTATCTGAGCAGGGGCCACGGCGGCCTGCACCATGGCATCGACCTGGGAGATGGTGGCTGCGTCCATGAGAGCCCCGTCGGCTGTGGCGGTGGGCGCTGAAGGGAAGTCGGCGGATTGACACCAGACGCCGATTGCAGTTCAGAGATTCGGTCGTATCCGGCCGGCCGGCAAAGTGGCGCTGCGAGGCGGGTAGCATGGCGCTGCCATGTCCGGCACCCCCTCTTTCCGCAATGTGGCCATCGTCGCGCACGTCGACCATGGCAAAACCACCCTTGTCGACGCCATGCTTCGCCAAACGGGTGTCTTTGCCGCGCACGAAGCGGTCGTCGATCGGATCATGGATTCGAACGATCAGGAACGGGAGCGTGGGATCACGATCCTTGCGAAAGCCGCCGCGGTCGAATGGCACGGAACCCGCATAAACCTGGTCGATACGCCCGGCCACTCCGATTTCGGTGGCGAGGTCGAGCGAGCATTGGCGATGGTCGATGGTGTCCTGCTGTTGGTCGACGCCGCAGAGGGACCGCTGCCTCAGACCCGCTACGTCCTTTCGAAGGCCCTCGGACTCGGGCTCCCGGCGGTGGTCGTGATCAACAAGGTCGACCGGGCAGATGCCCGTGCCCCCGAGGTGATCGACGAGGTATACGAGCTCTTCTTCGACCTCGGAGCCTCGGAAGATCACATCGAGTTCCCCATCGTGTCGACTATTGCTCGCGAGGGTCGCGCCGTTTCCGGCATCGGTATTCCGGATGAGTCGGCCGATCTCACGCCGCTGTTCGAGGCGATCGTGGAAACGATCCCGGCGCCTGCCGGTGATCCGGACGCTCCGTTGCAGGCGCTCGTCACGAACCTGGACGCATCCGACTATCTGGGACGATTGGCGATCGGGCGTGTGGTCCGTGGAACGCTGAAAGCCGGGACTCAGGTTGCCCTCTGCCATGCCGAGGAGGAGGAGCCGCCGATTCGCCGGAAGCTGGCGCAGCTCATGGGGTTCTCGGGGCTGATCCGGGTCGAGGTTGCGGACCGGAAGGCCGGGGACCTCTTCATCGTTGCAGGGTTTCCCGAGGTCGAGATCGGTGACACCTTGGCCGACCCCGCGGACCCGGAGGCACTCCCGAGGTTGTCCGTAGACGAACCAGTGCTCAGAATGACCTTCGGCGTCAACACCTCACCTCTCGCCGGTAGAGAGGGGAAGTTCCTCACTTCCCGTCAGATCAAGGACCGTCTCGATCGTGAGGTGTTGGGCAATGTATCGATCCGGATCGGCCCGACGAGCTCGCCCGAGGTGATCGAAGTCGCAGGGAGAGGCGAGCTCCAGCTGGCGGTCTTGATCGAATCGATGCGCCGGGAGGGATTTGAGCTCCAGGTGAGCCGGCCCGAGGTGATCCTGCGTGAGATCGACGGAAAGCCACATGAGCCTCTCGAGCGGGCGGTGGTGGACGTACCCGACGAGTACGTCGGAACCGTCACGCAGGCAGTCGCACCGCGGAAGGGGACGGTGATCGATCTGCGGCCCGGTGATCGGGGGCGGACCATCGTCACGCTCACCGCACCGGCACGAGGGTTGATCGGCTTCCGATCCCTGCTGATGACCGCCACCCGTGGGACCGCGCTGGTGCATCAGCATCACGAGGGATGGGTGCCGTGGGTGGGCGATCTCCCGACCCGTCATGGTGGCGCCGTCATCGCCGACCGCATCGGTGTTTCGACCGGATTTGCGCTCGACAACCTCCAGAAGCGAACCGACCTCTTCATCGGGCCGGGCGAAGATGTCTACGAGGGCATGATCTTTGGGGAGAACAGCCGTCCCGACGACATGCCGGCCAACCCCACGAAGGCCAAGCAGCTCACCAACATTCGCGCCTCAGGGTCCGACGACGCCATCAAACTCGCCCCACCTCGTCGTATGACCTTGGAGACGGCGATCGAGTGGATCGGCGGAGACGAGCTGGTCGAGGTCACACCCGAGTCCGTTCGGGTGCGCAAGCGGTATCTGACCGAGGCTGATCGCAAGATCGCCGCCAAGCGGTCCCGGGGCTGATATCGGCCACCCTGACCACAGGTCAGATCAACTCGCATTCCTCCCAAGGGCGCACGGCGTTGAACCGGGCGATCCCATCGGCGGAGCGGAGTTCGGCAATCGTGACGATCCTTTCCACGATCGCACGCTGATCCAGCAGCTCGGCTCGGCGTACTCCTCGGAGGCAACCCGAGGTGTGCGGGGGAGTGCGCCATTCTCCGTCGATCAGGACGGCGATGTTGGCGATGGTCGTCTCTGTGATCTCACCATCGCCGTTGACGAGGACGACATCATCGGCGTCCGGGTGGCGGGCGGCGGCCTCCCTGTAGGACTGGCGAAGGGTGGTCTTGTGATGGAGGAACGGATCGCCCCGATCAACAGGGACTCCGTCGATCGCCAGCCGTGTACGCCCGATCGGCTCGTCGATGTCGGTGGTCTCGACCCTGATCGTCCCGGTGCGATCCACAAGCATTCGGACCCGTTGCCGAACCGCAGAATCGATCGAAGCCAGCATGTGGCGCGCTCGAGCGACGTCTAGAGGGATGTCGAAGTAGCGTGCGGATCGGGCTGCCCTATCGAGATGGCGCGAGAGCAATGCCACCCCATGGCCCGGCTCCCAGCACATCGTCTCCAGCAGGTCGAAGTCGGCCGTGCGGAACTCGAGAACTCTCGATTTGAGAAGCGCCTCGGCGTACTCGTCTTCCGCCGTCGAGTCGTAGGTGATCCCACCACCTGTGCCGTACCAAGCGGTTGCGGTTCGCCGATCCACCGTCACCGTACGTATGGCCACGTTGAAGACCCAATGTGGCTGCCCGGTGCCGGTGGGACCTCCGAAACCCACGGCGCCGCAGTAGACACCGCGAGGGCTCCGCTCCAGGCCACGGATGATGTCCATGGTGGCCACCTTCGGAGCGCCTGTGATAGAGGCACTCGGAAACAGCGCCGAAAAGACGTCGACCAGAGTCGTGCCCGACCGAGGATGAGCGGTCACGGTCGAGGTGAGCTGCCAGACCGTGTCGTATTTCTCGGTTGTGAACAGCTCGGGGACCTTCACGCTTCCGATGTCGGCGATGCGGCCGAGGTCGTTGCGAACCATGTCGACGATCATCAGGTTCTCGGCCCGGTTCTTCTCCGATTGGGCCAGCCAGACCCTCAGGGTCTCGTCGTCCTCGATGTCGAGGCCCCGGCGAGCGGTGCCTTTCATCGGCCGAGAGGTGATGACGCCTCGGCGCCACTCGAAGAAGAGCTCGGGCGAGGCCGAGGTCACGGCCCAATCGCCGCCGTCGATCAGGGCGCCATAGCCGGCGTTCTGTGAGTGAGTGATGTCGTGATAGAGCCCCAACACGTCGCCGTCGAACTGGGCCGACGATCTGAACGTGTGGTTGACCTGGTAGGTGTAGCCCCGACGGATCTGATCGCGGATCTCGTCGATCGCGTCGATGAATTCGGGCTCGGTGACGGTGGGGGTCCACCGTCCGATCTGATAGGGCTTCCGCGTCGTAGCGCCCGTCGGACCTCGCGACGCGAACACGCCGAACCATGCCAGCGGGAGACCATCGAAGGGACCTGCCGGGTGGTCGACCACCGCCAACGCCGGATCGAACGCCGGAGCGGCTTCGTAGGCCACCCAGCCCGCCACCCAATTGCCTTTCTCGACGGCCTGTTCGGCTTGGGAGAGCACATCCCCGACCTCGTCTAGCGAGGTTGCAGCGAGCACGGCCACCTGGTCTTCCAACTGAAAGGACCGGCGCATGGCCGGTCGCAGATCGTCGAAACGCGCCTGGATCACGCCGGTGATTCTGACACGTCACGATATTGCGTACGCCCGTGCCGTATGCGGCACTGAGCTACGCAATATCGTGGAGTTCAAGCGCGCTGGCGTCGACGATGGGCGGCGACCGCTTCTCGGTTGGAGCAGGTGGTGGAGCAATGTCGACGGGACTTGTTACGTGACGTGTCGAGGAACACGTCCTGGCAGTCGGAAGCGGCGCACACGCCGAACCGCGCGAGGCCTTGGTCCACGAGGACGGTTGCGAGTCCCATTCCGGTGACGACTGCCAGCCAACGCGAGAAGGCGTCGCCGCTCGGCTCGAAATGCATGTGGGGCTTACCCCCGTGGAGGGAGACGCGGGGCACCGCTCCGTTGTCGACGAGGATCAGGTTGAGCGCTTCGACGGCCTGGCTCTCGTCTCGAGCTTCGAACACCGATCGCAATCGACTCCTGAGCCGTGCCACCCGGGGGACGTCGTCTTCCGTAGGGGGCTGCGAGTCGTGATCCCACAGCTCTGCGTAGCGAGCGAGGAAGATCTCGATGTCGGCGAGCGTGACCAGGTGATCCTCGCCGATGACTCGCTCGTCCGTGTTGACGAGTTCCACCGCCATGTCGGCAGGAGTGCAACTGTAATGGGAAAAATCCATTTGACTCCTTACGGCTTATCACCTACTGTAATGACTGTAACGCACGGAGACCATTACAGCAACGGTTCGAACGGACCGTTCAGAAAGAGAAAGATCATGTCGCACCCATTCGTCCTCTACTACCTGGCAACGGCCGAGATCGAGGAAGCTCATCGGCAAGCCCGGACGGCGGCGACATCGACTCGTCCCGGATGGCTCCGCCGGTCACGCCGGCGTTCGGCGCAACCCGCCGAGACCATCTCCACGGTGGTCGAGCAGGCCGACGATCGAGTGCCAAGCCTCGTCTGATTTGCGAGGGTGGGGCTCACAACCGAGCCCCACCTTCCTCCTTTCGGTGGGCCGGCAGCACGCGTCGTCGCGCCACGCACCCGCCGATGGCGTGAACCTTCCGGCCATCCCAACCATCGCCTCACGAATGCGGTTCTGAATCGGCGCGTCCTCTCGGGGTGGCGACGAATCGCTCACTTGATGCGTGCGCGCGCCAGAACCTCGTCTATCGGCGTGAAGGCGAGGTCGCCCAACTCCTGGACGTACTCGTATCCAAAGCGCCCCTTGATGCACAGGTGACCAGACGTGACGGAATGATCGGTCGGAGATGAGACTTTGACGATGCGGTTGTCCTGGACGTGAAGGTCCAGATTGCACCCGACGCCACAGTACGAGCACACCGTCCGGGTAACCGTCTGCTCTCCCCACATCCCTGCCGTTCGCAGCTCGTGCTCGGATCGGAACATCAGTGCTCCGGTCGGGCAGACACCGATGCAGTTCCCGCAGAACACGCACGCCGAGTCCGTGAGACCCGTGTCGAACTCGGTGGAGATTCGGGCATCGAAGCCGCGACCGGCGACCCCGATCGCAAAGGTGTTCTGGGCGTCCTCGCCGCAAGCCTCGACGCACTTGTAACAAAGGATGCACCGCGAGTAGTCACGGACGTACAGCTCGTTGTCGACCTTGACCGGCTGGCGGATCGTTTCAGCCGTAGCTGCATCTGGACGGGGATGGTGTCCGGTGCGGCGCTCGTCCCGATCGAACGTCATGGGGCCTTGCGGCCCGTACCGCTCCGCGTTGCATCTGTATTCACGCATCCACGCCTTCGTCTCGTCGTCGACGAGTGACAGGTCGACGGAGGAGGCAAGGAATTCGAATACGATCTTGCGCGAGTGGCGAACCCGCTCTGAGTCGGTCGAGACGATCATGCCTTCCTCGACCACCCGCGAGCACGAGGGTACGAGCGTGCGGCTGCCCTCGACCTCGACCACGCAGACTCGGCAGACGTTGACCGGCGTGAGCGTCTCGAGATAGCAGAGCGTCGGCTGGTTCTTGCCCGTCGACCGGCACGCCTCGAGCACAGTCGATCCTGCAGCCATCGTAATCGGGGCGCCGTCGACGGTGATGTTCACGGTGCTCACAACAACCCCAATCGCATCGCACTCAACACTGCCGAGGATGCAGTGTGACCCAGCCCGCAGATGGAAGCGTCTTTCATGGCGCGGTCCATCTCCACGACGAGGGGGATGTCGGTGCCTTCGCCTTCGCGGGCCCGGGCAACCGCTTCTTCCACCCGCACCGTGCCCACCCGACACGGAACGCACTGCCCGCAACTCTCGTCACGGAAGAACCGCGCGATCCGACCCACGATGTCTGCCATGTCCCGGGTGGAGTTGAAAGGCATCACGACGCCGGAGCCGAGAGCGAAGCCGTGCGTGCGTGCGTTCTCGAATGAGAGGGGTACGTCGAGCATGTCCGGACCGACAAAGCTGCCCGCGGCGCCTCCGAGCAACACGCAGCGGAGCTCACCGACCACGCCTCCCGCCTGCTCGAGCACACTTCGAAGGGTTGCGCCGAACGGCTCCTCATAGACTCCGGGCCGAGCGACATCACCCGACAGGCACATGAGTCGGGTTCCCGTGGACTCCCCGGTGCCCATCGCGGCGAATGCCGCACCGCCGTTGATCAGGATCCACGGCACGTTGGCGAAGGTCTCGACAGAGTTCAACAACGTCGGCTTGCCGAACAACCCTGCCTCGACGGGGTATGGCGGTTTCTGGCGGGGCTCACCTCGATATCCCTCGATCGAGTTGAACAGGGCGGTCTCCTCTCCACAGATGTAGGCGCCTTGACCGCGCCGCACCTCGAGGTGGAACGAGTGACCGGTTCCCATCACGTCCCGGCCGAGCAGTCTGGCCGCCTCGGCCTGGTCGATCGCCATACGCAGTCTTCGGGTCGCCAACGGATACTCACCACGGATGTAGATGTACCCGTGCTCGGCGCCGACGGTGACCGCGGCGATGGTCAGCGCCTCGACCAGGGCAAACGGATCGCCCTCCATGATCACCCGATCCTTGAACGTGCCGGGCTCCGACTCGTCGGCGTTGCAGACCACGTACTTCGGGTGTGCGGCTTCGTCGCGGACTGCCTCCCACTTGACGCCGGTCGGAAAGGCAGCCCCGCCTCGGCCCCGGAGACCGGACGCCTTCATCTCGGCGAGGACCCCGTCGGGGCCGAGCTCGATGGCTTTCGTCAGGGCGGTGTAGCCGTCCCGTGACCGGTACGAATCGAGATCTTCCGGATCCGCGGCACCGACGTGGCGCAACAGCCGATCGCCGACGACGTGGGGCGATGACGTCTGTGTTTCGGAGCCTTCGAGTGTCGTCAGCACGGTCTCCCGGGTGGCCCCGGTGATGACAAGGTCTTCCTGTCCCGCTCGCTGGACGAAGGCCGCAGGTCCACGGTCGCATTGCCCGATACACGGGGTGGCGTGCACGTCCTGGCGACCTTCGAGTGAGCCGAGCAGGTCGGCCCCGCCGGCGATGCGACACGCGGTGTCGTCGCAGACGTGAGCGACCCGTTCGGGTGCCTGCTCGAGAGCAATGAGGGCGTAGAACGACGCCACGGAGTAGACCTCTGCCGGTGGGATGTGGAGGCGCCGGGCGATCTCGTCGACTGCTCCTTCGCTCACGTAGCCAACGGCGGATTGGACTGCGTCGAGCGCCGGCAGGAGGTGGTGGCGGAACGCGCTGCGCTCGGTCCGGACCACGCGGCCATCCATCTCGACCGTCACGGCATACGGGACCGCGGCGGCCACGGCGGCGATTTCGGCCTCGGTGGCGGCCGCCCCGATCAGCTTGAGATCCACGCGTCCGCTCCTCGCTCGCTCATGCCGTGATTCCAGCCGACAGCTTCTCGACTCGCACGGCGGTGGCCTTGAACTCGGCGGTTCCCGACTTGGGATCCCAGGCCTCGATGGTCAAGGTGTTGATGTCGACATCGTCGGGATAATGGAGTGCCATGAAGCTGAGTCCTGGACGCAGACCGGGGTCGATTCGTGCCGGTGCCTCGATGTCGCCTCTCCGACTGGCGATCCTGACTCGCTCGCCGGCGGCAATGTCGAGCCGCTCGGCATCCTCCGGGGACAGGTCGATGGTGGCGCCGATCCTGATGGGGGAGTCGAATCCCCCGGATTGAACTCCGGTGTTGTACCCGTCGAGGTGGCGACCGGTCGTCATTCGCAGTGGGAATTCGTCAGACAGGCGGTCCACCGGGGCCACCCAGTCCACCGGCATGAATGGGGCCGGATCCGCAACGATGTCCTCCCAGAGGCGGGCATGCAAGAACTGGCTTCCGGGATGGTCTTCGTCTGGGCACGGCCATTGCAGGCCTCCCAGGTCCTCGAGCCGTCGATAGCTCATCCCTCCGTGCGGCGGTGAGAGGCCACGTAGCTCGTCCCAGACCTCTTCGGCGCTCGGAACGCCCCACCCATGACCGAGAGCCTCTGCGAGAAGGGAGATGATCTCTACATCCGTCTTCGCTTCGCCGGGCGCCTCGAGCGCTTTTCGGATCCGCTGGACGCGACGCTCGGAAGACGTGACCGTACCCTCGGCTTCACACCAGTCCGCTGCCGCCGGGAACACGACGTCGGCCATCTCCGCGGTCTTCGTCATGAAGAGATCCTGCACCACCATGAAGTCGAGCGACTCGAGTGCCTTGCGGGTCTGCTGTGAGTCGGCCTCCGACTGCGCGGGATTCTCACCGATCACATACAGGCCCCGCAGCTTGCCCGCTTGCATCGCCTCGAACATCTGGGTGAGGTGCCAACCCCGTTTGGGTGGGGTCGGACGACCGTAGACCGCCTCGAACTTGGCTCGAGCGGCCGGGTCTTCGACATCCTGGAAGCCGGGGAACTTGTTGGGGAGCGCCCCCATGTCGCCGCCGCCCTGCACGTTGTTCTGGCCACGAATGGGAACCAGACCAGAGCCGTATCGACCAACGTGCCCGGTGAGGAGGGCGAGCGAAATGAGGGCCAGGACGTTGTCGGTGGCGTTGTGATGCTCTGTGATGCCCAGGGTCCAGCAGATCTGGGCGTTCTCGGCCGTGGCGTAGGCGATGGCCATTTCCCGGATCACGTCGCCGGGGATACCGGTGATCTCGGTGGCACGGTCGAGGGTGTAGCCGTCGACCGTCGCGCGATAGGCCTCGAAGCCGGTGGTGGCGCGATCGATGAACTCTCGGTTTGCAAGCTCCTCATCGATGATGACCTTGGCCATGGCGTTTGCGAGCGCGATGTCGGAGCCGACATCGATCCCGAGCCACACGTCCGCCCATTGGGCCGACTCCGAGCGGCGGGGGTCGATGCCGTAGAGACGGGCCCCGCTGCGAAGGCCCTTGAGGAGGTGATGAAAGAAGATCGGGTGGGCGTTGCGCGCGTTCGAACCCCAGAGAAGGATCACGTCGGTGTTCTCGATCTCCTCATAGGAACTGGTACCGCCGCCCGCTCCGAGCACTGCCACCAGACCGGTGACGCTGGGAGCGTGTCAAGTGCGGTTACAGGAATCGATGTTGTTCGTACCCAGCACGGTACGTGCGAACTTCTGCGCCAGGTAGTTGGTCTCGTTGCTCGCCTTCGAACAGCTGAACATGCCCAGTGCGGAAGGTCCGTGTTCGGTCTTCACCGCAGTGAGACCCGCGGAGGCCCGGGCCAGTGCCTCCTCCCAGCGCGCAGGCCGGAGGGCACCGTTCTCACGCACGAGTGGCGTCGTGAGTCGGGGACGTCGTGACATCTCTGATCACCTCCTTTCTGCGGTGCCGACCGTACCTGGCCGGTCCGCCAATTTCCGCCAATCGTAGGGGTCATCTCGCCTCGGGTGGTGAGGATGTCAGGTTCTCGATCCGGATCACTCTTCGCCCCAAGAAATCGTCGCCGAGACAGCCGTGGCGTATCGGCCCCGGCGGCGGCCGGGATCTGACCGTCCTGGCTCTCGACCGGCACCTTCGTGGCGTGGATGTCGATGTGGTCACGTCGGGTCGATGATGTCGTTCCTGGGACGAAGAGTCTGACTTCGAAACAACGGTGGAAGTAGTGCCCATTGCCGGATAGCTCGCGGGTGGTTCCAGTTGATTTCGCGCAGGTGCCTGCGTGTTGTGCGCTGCCTGTGCGTCGCCGGGGCGCTCGCGACGTGGCATGACGAGCGAGGTGCAACGAAATGCTCTATCCAAGACGTCAGCGGGTGCGCGATGTCGGTCCTCGTAGTGGGTGACGTCGGTGTCAGCTGCTGCTGCCGTCTTGTTACGGTGTCTCACCTACGTGCAGCGTCAATCTGTCCGAGGAGCCGACCGTGAAGTTCACCATCAGCAACCGCATCAACGCTGACCGTCGGGGAGTGCTGTCTTCACTCTGGATCTTCGTCTTATTCAACATGCTCTTCCGTGACATCCACGAGTTCGCCCGTCCTGGCTGGATCGAAGAACTCATGTCGATGGAAGTTTCCGAAGGGCTGCTGCTCGCATCCGGGATCGTGCTGAGCCTGTTCATCTCGATGATCGTGTTGAACCGAGTGCTGCCTTCCACCGCAGCCCGCTGGGCCAACGCCGCTCTTTCCGTAGTGGCTATCGCCTCGATGGTCGCCAATCCACCGGGCGACCTCGACGACATCTGGTTCTTCACCGTCGAGATCCTCGCCCTGCTGGCGATCATCGGTCTTGCCTGGACGTGGCGGTCGGACCCAGGTGAGCGCAGCCCTGACCCGGTGGTAGCGAGCGAGACCTAGCGCTCCCAGACCGGGGAGGGGAAGCGCCGGACGTCCTCAGCGATCAGCTACACGCGAGCCCTGTTCGTGACGTAGCCAGTCTCGCAGAAGCCTGGATGCGCCCCCATTGGGATACGAGTCGGACCGTCGACGCCTGGACCACGAGGGTCGGAGGTGGACCACCGCAGCTCCGCCCTGATATGACGAGCGGCGGACTCAGGCGCTCTCCAGCAGTGATTCGCTGATCGCCCACAGCCGCTCGGCGGATTCGTCGTCGCAGGCGTGGGCATCCACGCCTTGGTAGCGAGCAAGAGGACTCTCAGGGTCGGTCGGTGCCGCCACGTCACAGTCCTCGCAGTAGACACCTGGCTTGCCCTCGAGGTTCGGCGATGTTGCAGCCCACAACGTGGTCGAGCAGCCCTGCTCCGGCGTCTTGAAACCCGCAGTCGCCATCTCTGTCGGCTCACCGTTCTCGTCAATCCAGCCCATCGCGATCATCTCCTCCGGCGGGAGATGACGCTGAAGGGGGGTGAAGATCCCTCCCGGGTGGACGGAGAACGCCGAGGCACCGAAGTCGGCAAGGCGTCGCGACAACGCGTTGGCGAACAGTGCGTTGGCTGTCTTTGCCTGTCCGTAGGCTTGCCACTTCTCATAGGGCTCACTGTCGAAATGGATGTCGTCCCAACGGATGTCCGCCACCTTGTGAGCAGTCGAGGAAAGGGCGACAACTCGCGATCCCGGCGTCTTCTCGATCAAGCGAAGGAGGATATTCGTTAGTGCGAAGTGACCCATGTGGTTGATGCCGAACTGCGATTCCCAGCCGGGACCGACACGGGTCTCCGGGCAGGCCATGATGCCGGCGTTGTTGATGAGTATGTCGAGATGATCGAGCTCGCCGAGCATCGACTGGCCGAATCGTCGCACCGAAGTGAGATCTGCCAGGTCGAGGGGCGCCGTCCTCACATCGCCATCGACATCCGCCAAGTTCTCGGCCGCCTTGTCCGGTGACCGGACCGGGACGACGACTGAAACCTGCTTGCCCGCCAAGGCACGAACCGTTTCCAGGCCGATCCCGCTGTAGCCACCGGTGACGATTGCGGTCTTGCCCGCGAGTTTGATGTCGGCGATGACGTCGGCTCCATCGGTCTTGGGCGCGAATCCCGAGTTCGTCGGAACTTGATCGGAGGCGGCCATGGGATCCTTCTCGGGTCGGGCCGTGAACGCTAACGGTCCGCAGGCGGTTACACCTGAGAAGGACCCACCGCACCGGGGAGTGCCTCATCAGGGTTCGGGAGCCGCAGCCAGCGGTCAACAGCGAACCACCAGACTGCGGAGAGCATGGCGAAGACCGCAAGCACCAGCATCCACGGGGCTGGCCGCCACCAGCCGATGAGCACTACCGCTCCAAGAGCCGACACCATTGCCCACGTGAGCGGATGGTAGATCGATGCAAGTCTCCTGAAGTCGACCAGCGCCGACATCGCCAGCATCAAACCAACCAGCACGACCCCGATCGAACCGGTCAGGACCCACGCGGTTGCGACAGGCGCCCGTTCGTCGCCTGCGTGCTCGATGAGACTCACCAAAGCTGCGCCGGCGGCGGCGATCCCCATGCTGATCGGGAGATGGCTGAACATCCATTGCACTCCCGAGTCGGAGCGGGGGCGTCGGCGACCGACGAAGTCGAAGTAAGTCCACCATGCGCCGAACCCGATGCCGAGACCGATGAGCCCGGTAGCCATGACGCCGAAGTTGCGGACCGCCTCTGAAAGCCCCGTCACCACCCCCACGACCACCTCGCCGAGGACGATGATCGTGAACAGACCGAACCGCTCGACGGTCGAGTCCGTGGCACTGATGTCGCCCCTCCCCAGCTCGCGCCTCATGGAGAAGCTGAGGGCGACCCAGCCGACCAGGAAGACCGCCCAGAGCGTCACGCGGGCATCATCCGGAAGGAGAATGCTGACCGCAACCATCACCACCGAGGAGCCCATCGCTGCGAGGTATTTGGCGGTGGTCGATGCCCACCCCTCGGCATCCTGGCGGCGGACCATGTACCACATCCACGTCAGCAACAGCAGGAAGACCGTATAGGTAATGGCAAACCCCCGGCCCGTGTCTGAACCGGCGTCCGAGGTGTACACCGCGAGGACCGCAAGTATTCCCATCTGCAGAAAGATGTATGCGCGGCTGCGGCCGTCCTCTCGACCGTGGAGGTCGTGGTACACGCTGCCGTTGAGCCAGGCGAGCCAGATCATGCCGAAGATCACGACAAACTCGCCGACTCCCCGCCATGTCAGGTGCCCGGCCAAGTGATGGGCAGCCCGAGCGATGACCACAACATACACGAGGTCGTAGAACAGCTCGATGAAGCCGACGGTCCGGTCCTCGATGACATCGCCGTGGGCGCGAGGTGGAAGCCAGAATCGATCCTTGAACGCAGCAAACATGGGCGGCACCCTACCCAACTGTTCGATCGACAGTCGTGCCGCGAACGGGCCTCCACATACGCGACGACGACCACCAAACAGTCCCGCCCACGTCGACCGCGTCTGTCGCGCCAATCGCGGGCGGTGGGCCGACGACCAGCGTCAGCGATCTTGCGAAGGACTGCATCTCAACGCTTCTGCGCCTGGTACGGGCAGCATGGCTGATGTCAGAACAGACCCACCACGTTCCCGTCGTCGTCGATGTCGACCTTCATGTAGGCGGGCGTCGACCCGAGACCGGGCATGGTTCGCATCTCGCCGAGAAGGGGATAGATGAAACCGGCACCGACCGAAGCTCGGACCTCGCGCACCGGCAGGGTGAAGCCAGTCGGGGCGCCCTTCATCGCGGCGTCGTGGCTGATGGACAGGTGGGTCTTGGCCATGCAGATGGGTAGGTACCCGAATCCGGCTTTCTCGTAGCCGGCGATCTGGGCTTCGGCGGCGGGGGAGTACTCGACATCGCCGGCGCCGTAGATGTCCTTGGCGATGATCTCGATCTTTTGCTTGATCGCCATGTTGAGCGGATACAGGTAGGCGAACTCGTTCGGCTCCTCGCATGCCTTCACCACTGCGGCCGCCAGCTCCATGGCGCCTTCGCCGCCCTTGGCCCAATGCTCTGTGAGGACCGCGTCGGAGGCACCGGCTGCAAGGGCGGCGTCGCGGATGGCGTTGATTTCGGCCCAGGTGTCGGTGGTGAAGGAGTTGATCGCCACGACGACCGGGACGCCGAATCGCTTGGCGTTCTTGATGTGGGCTTCGAGGTTGGGCATGCCGGCTTGGAGGAGGGCGAGGTTCTCCTCCGTGTATGCCTTCTCGAGCGGCCGTCCCAGCACCACCTTCGGGCCGCCGCCATGGGTCTTGAGGGCGCGGACCGTGGCCACCAGCACCACACAATCGGGGCGTAGCCCGGAGGTCCGGCATTTGATGTCCATGAACTTCTCCATGCCCATGTCGGCCCCGAAGCCCGACTCGGTGACGACGTAGTCGCCGAGATGGAGGGCGATGCGGTCGGCGAGGATCGACGAGTTCCCGTGGGCGATGTTGGCGAATGGGCCGGCGTGGACGAACGCGGCCTGGCCCTCGATGGTCTGCATGATCGTCGGGTGAAGTGTGTCCTTCATCAGGACCGTCACCGCCCCGGCCGCTCCGAGATCCTCGAGCGATATCGGAGTCCCGGCCTTGGAGTTCCCGATGACAACCCGGGCGACCCGCTCCCGCAGATTCCTGAGGGCGCTCGAGTAGCTCTCTCCGTCGACGAGGGCGAGGATCGCCATCAACTCCGAGGCAACGGTGATGTCGAATCCGGTCTCTCTGGGTCGTCCTTCGGCACTGCCGCCCAGGCCCACGATGACATTCCGCAGGGCGCGGTCGTTGATGTCCATGACCCGGTTCCACTGGAGATTGAAGACATCGATGTTGAGTCGTCGGAGCCCGATCCCATCGAGCGTTTCGTCGGTCATCCTGCTCTCGTGGTACCAGCGGGCGTCGATGGCGGCGGCCACGAGATTGTGGGCGGCAGTGATGGCGTGGATGTCTCCGGTGAGGTGGAGGTTGAACTCGTCCATCGGGATCACCTGGCTGTAGCCACCTCCGGCGGCGCCACCCTTGATGCCGAAGGTCGGTCCCATCGATGGCTGCCGGATGCACGCGATCGCCTCGTGTCCGAGTCGTCCCAGTCCTTGTGTCAATCCGACCGTGGTCGTTGTCTTGCCCTCGCCGAGGGGAGTGGGCGTGATGGCCGTGACGTCGACGTACTTGCCCCTGGGTCGGGCGGAGATGCGCTTGAGGGCGTCGAGATGAACCTTGGCCTTGGTGGAGCCGAACGGGATGAGCTCGTCTGGCTCCAGCCCGATCTGTGCCGCGACGGCATCGATCGGGCGCAGCGCCGCGCCGCGTGCGATTTCGAGATCGCTCGGGACCGAGCCGGACATGACGAGCCCTCCAATTGATCGCGTTGCCCCGAGCCTACCGCTGCCGATCACCGCCGAGCGGCAGTGGTCCACCGTGCGGAGCTCTTCAAGGGCGCCATGTGAATCGGCGCAGGGGGGCGTAGCGCACTCCTACGGTGAGCATGTCGTGTGTCGCAACAGGCCCGTACACCCGAGAGTCGGCCCTGGTTGCCGCCAGCGCATCGGACAGCACGAACGCCTCTCCATCGCCGACCTCCCACGAACGAGTGCTTTCTCCGTGCGGAAGGCTCCAAACCGATGACCTCCCATCGCCATGGGATATGTCGAGGCGCTTGGATTCGATGCGGACGGTCGCCCCGCCACCTGCGACCAAACGTTTCACCAGCCACCGGCGGCGTTCAGTGGGATCGGGAAACACCACGATGTCGCCCAACCTCGGTCGACGACGCCATGCAAGGAGTCGATCACCCGGTTCGAGAGCCGGATGCATCGACGACTCGTGAACGACGAACTTCTCCATGGTTCTGGTGACTCCCGGGCCGGAGTATGGTCGAGAAGACGAGACGAAACGGAGGTTTCAACAATGGGTCTTTTCAGTGCCGCAACCCCGGCGTATGCCCACTGCGACTTGTTCTGCGGGGTCTACGACCCGGCCCAGGCCAAGATCGAAGCGATGTCGGTCCTCAAGACCATCCAGAAGTATCACGACTCCGACGACGCCCACTTCAAGGACCGTGCAATCCTCATCAAGGAGCAGCGCGCCGAAGAGGTGAAACATCACCTGATGGTGTTGTGGGCCGACTTCTTCACGGCCGATCACCGCAAGGAGTTCCCGCAGCTCGACGACCTGTTCTGGCGTGCGATCAAGGGCGCCGGCGATGCCAAGAAGAGCCTCGATGCCGCCGTGGCCGAGAACCTGCTCTCGCTCATCGACGAGATCGCCGAGATCTTCTGGAAGACCGAGAAGGCGAAGGGAATGGGCGTGTACCCGCCCGCCTGATCTCCACGACGACGACAGATTCGAGGGTCGGGCCTTTGTGCCCGGCCCTCGACGCGTGTCAGGCTGCGTCGCGCTCGGCGACGATGTCGTCATCCCGGCCGGCTTCGAACCGGTGACGTGCGCGGTCGAAGCGTTCCTTCACTGCGAGATGGAGGCGCTCTGCCCAGGCGAAGTCGCGTGCGAGGACGGCGAGCCCGGGAATGATCAGCAGCCAACCAGGGAGCACGGGCATGAACAGTCCGACGATGCCCACGAGCAGCAGCACTGCTCCGATGATGGTACGCACCAGCTTGGCGGCGACCTTGCCCGATCCCTGCATCGTCCCACCATGCCATACCGTGTCGGGTATGGGAATGGGGGACTTCCCTCGAAGAACCCCGGCGATCACTCGTCGAAGACGTCGGGCTCCAGTTTGGTGAAGAGTGTCCCGATGTTGCCGAAAGGCTTCCCGGCCGGAACCTCGTTCCGATGCCAGCCGTCGATGGCCGCCCCCACCCCGAGCATCTCGCCGAGGCGTGCGGCCGTGAACGGAAGATAGGGGCTGAACGCCACCCTCAATCCTGCGATGGCCTGGACCGCGGTCCACAGGATCGTCCCGGCCCGATCTCGGTCCACCTTCACCACTTTCCACGGCTCCATGGCGTTGAGGTAGGCGTTGACTTCTCCGGCAACTTCCATCGCCTTCCTGAGCCCGGCGCGAAGCTCCACCGCCTCGATCGAAGCCCCTACGGCGACGAGCCCGTCATCGATGGCTTCGAGGAGCGTCGTGTCCTCCGGCAGCATGGCGGTTGGTGTCGGCAGGGCACCGTCGAAGTTCTTCGAGGTCATCGAGAGCACACGGTTGACCAGGTTGCCCCAAGTCGCGACGAGCTCGGAGTTGACCCGCTCGATGATCTGGTCGTCCGACAGGTCTGTGTCGTTTTGCTCGGGAAGCACCGAGGTCAGCGCATACCGGAGTGAATCCGGCTCGAGCCGGTCCGCGTACCAGCCGATCGCTCGACCGATTCCACGGCTCGCCGAGGCCTTGTCACCTTTGAACGTGACGTACTGGTTGGCCGGGATGTCGGACGGCAGCTCCAAACCGCCGTAGCCCATCAGCTGGCACGGCCATATCACGGCGTGGAAGACGACGTTGTCCTTGCCGATGAAGTAGTAGCTCTCTGCGTCCGGGTTCTCCCACCAGTCCTTCCAGGCGTCCGGTGTGCCCTGGATCTCCGCCCATTCCTTTGCGGCGGACAGGTATCCGATCACCGCGTCGAACCAGACGTAGATCCGCTTTCCCTCGCCGATGGTGTTGTACGGCTCGGGGATCTCCACGCCCCAGTCGAGGTCACGGGTGATTGCACGATCCTGGAGGCCCTCCTCGGTGAATCCGATCGCCATGTTCAGGACGTGCTTGCGCCATCCCTCACGGCTCCGGAGCCATTCGAGGAGCTGATCCTGGAACTTGGAGAGCAGGAAGAAGTAGTGCTCCGTCTCTCGCATCTCGGGTATGGCGCCCGTGAATCTCGATCGAGGTGCGATCAGGTCCACGGGATCGAGCTGGCGACCACAGTTGTCACACTGGTCACCACGGGCCGAATCGTATCCGCAGTGAGGGCACGTGCCCTCGACGTAGCGGTCCGGGAGAAAACGCTGGGCCTCGGGGTCGTAGAGCTGTTCGGTCGACTTGGCCTCGATGTAGCCGTTCTCGGCCAGGCGTCGAAACACATCCTGGGTGACGTCGTGATGGTTTTCGGTACCGGTCGACGTGTACAGCTCCCACTGGATCCCCACCTTCTCCCAGTTCGAAAGGAACTCGGCGTGGTAGCGATCGACGATCTCTTGGGGCGCGACCCCCTCCTGATTTGCTCTGACCGTGATGGGTGTCCCATGCACATCGGAGCCCGACACCATCAGCACCCGGTCGCCGATCGTGCGGTGATACCGGGCGAAGATGTCCGCGGGCAGGTAGGCACCGGCCAGGTGCCCGAGGTGTCTCGACCCCGAGGCGTATGGCCACGCGACTGCCACCAAGATGTGACGAGGGTTCGGCATGGGGCCTGAGAGTACCCGTCGTGACGGGCGTGTTCGGCGGGTTTGGCTGCTGCCAGACCGTCAAGGTGAGGTTCAAGCGTGCCATGCCCGAGTGGCGCCGGTGTGGGCACCGATCCGCTGACCAAGACGGACGATCTGTGATACCGACATTCCGTCGATAAACTCTCCACCTGCCATGACTCTGTATCAGATCCTTCTCATCGCGCATGTTCTCGGTGTGGTTCTCTGGCTCGGAGGTGCGGTGACCACCGCCCTCCTGCTGAGCCGGGCCCGTGCGGCGGGGCGGCCAGAAGTGCTGGTGGCTCAGGTGGAGAACGCGCGCTGGCTCGACCTCCGGATGGGCATGCCAGCGGCTCTCGTCGTTCTCCTCGCCGGCGGATGGTTGATGAGCGAGGGCGACTGGCCGTTCGACACCGCAGTCTGGATACACATCGGTATGGGAGCGTTGTTGGCCGCCGCTGGTGTGGCGATGGTCTGGACCGGCAGGTTTCAGCGCAGGCTGCTCGCGTCGAGCGCGGCCGGTGGGCAGAAGCTCGATGCCCTCGCGACCAGGATCCTGTTGGGCAACGCCGCCAGCATCCTGCTGATCCTGGTCGGGTTGTGGGCGATGATCGCCAAACCAACGGCCGGGTGAGCCTAGATGCCCTTCGCGATGGGCGCTCCGATGGTTTGCTGCTCCCTCAGATCGGGGCCGCCATCCACGGTCTTCGGTCCAAACGATCTGCCATCAGCACGCCGAGGACGATGAGAAGTCCGCCCATCACGAACGAGACCGTGACCGACTCGTCCAGCAATACGATCGACGCCACCGCAGCGAGGAGAGGGACGAGATACCCCACCAGCGAAGCCCGTGACGCGCTCGCCATTTGAAATGCCTTGAGGATGGCCACGAATGGGATCGCGGTGGACACCACGCCCAAAGCCAACACGAGGAGCACCTGTTCGGTGGTGAATCGGCCGACGTCGGCTCCGCCGAGCGGCACACCGACGATCGCCAGCACGATCAGGGCGCCGACATATTGGGGAACGATCAGTCCCGAGACGCCCGTGACGAGGCTGAACCGACGGTTCAACGCCCCGCCGATGCCGGCGAAACCGACACCGGTGAGAAACACTGCGACTCCGAGCGGGGAGATCCTGCCACCACCTGACTCTCCGCCGACTACCAAGACGATGACACCAGCCGTGGCCAGGACTGCCCCGGGGATTCGATCGGACGTGAACCGCTCTCCCTTCACCATCCAGTGAGCCGCTGCCACCGTCGCCAACGGGATGAAGGCGGTGAGGATTCCGGCCACCGACGCCGGTAGAAGGTCGGTGCCGGCCCCCATCAACACCGAGGGGATCGCCATGTTGGTGATGCCCAGGATCATGCCCGGACGCCACTCGTACTCGACCGGCCTACGACCGATTGCCATGACCGCCCACACAACCAGGGTCGCCACGATGAAACGAGGAACCATGATCTGCCACACCGAGAGTCCGGTACCGAAGAGTTGCTTCGTGATCGGGAACCCGATGGCGAAGCCTGGTGCCGCAATGGCGATCCACGGCCATGGACTGTCCTTCACCGACGCAGTCTCGACGTCGATGCTCTACCGGGCAAGATGGCGTCACGGGAGCGACGGCGAACACCGGGCCACGAATCCCTCGGCCTCCAACCTCCGCTCGTCCGTCGCCGACGTCATGTGCTCCTCGAGTATCTGCTTGGCCCGCTCACAGTCGCCCGCGAGAGACCACAGCCACGTGGCGCTGGCGGCTCGATACCCGTCATCGGGATAGCGCGCGGCGACCTCCATCCACGAGGCGGCGAGCGGGAACTCTCCGTTCGCCTGGGCATCCCATGCGAGCGACTCGGCGCCGGTGATGCCGTAGGGCCGTAGACCGACCGCCAGATGGCTCGGCAGGGCCGAGTCATCCGGAGTGAGCATCCATGCCAGCCAGGGACTGGTTGTCACGACGAGAAACAGCATCGTGGCGAATATCAACGCGATCACATACGGCCTCTTGGGAGGCGGTTTGGGGATCTCGTAGTCGGGCTCATGCCCGGCGAGCCGTAGGCGGTCGTGGAGTTGGCCGTGGCTCGATCGGCGGATCACCGCAGGGATCAGTGCGGCCTCATGGAGCGACAAGAGTGCTTTTCCGAAGGCCGACGACTCGTGGCCCGCGTCGACCGCCGCTCGATCAGCCGCGTTCTCGAACGACAGGCTGCGGCGACGGAGCCATACGAACAGCAGCAGGATGGCGGCGGCCAACAGCAGGTACACAGTGATGCCGAAGCTTCCCGCGACGGGCCTGAGCGCGACGATGGGAATCAAGCCATACACCTGGATGCGGCGAACCACCGACATCCACCGCGGCTCGTCGAGGTGGGCCAGTTCGTGGTACGCGACGGCTTCCAGTTCTTGCGAATCGAGGATGTCCACGATGCGCTCGGAGAAGACGATCACTCCCTGCCACGGATAGGCGAACGCATTGACGGTCGCCACCTGCAACTCCAGCACTCTGGCCGCCGACACTCCTGCTCGGTCTGCGGCCTGCGCCACGATCGTGCGGACGGCCGGGCGCCCTTCGCTTGCGAGTCCCAGCTTCACCAGAGCCAGCGGCGTTTTCGTCCACAAATGGACGATCGCCGACACCATCGCCAGCCATGGCACCATCCACCAGCTGCCGATCCGGCTGGGTGCCACCAATCCGGCCGTGACGAGGGCAACAACCGGACCAACCCCCATGAGAGCGGCACCGAAGATCTCCCGCCGCGTCGGCGCCGGGTTCAGCAGGGCTCCCTCGACCTTCCGCCACCTGCCCAGGGTGGCACCGATCGAGATGGTCGAGAGACCCACCGCAATCACCGGGGGAGACAAGGCGGAAGCTGGTCCCGCCAAGAGGAGCGCCGCCGACATGGCAACGATGGGCGCAACCACGATCCAGACGACCAGGCCCGCCCGTGCCACGTGAGCGTGTCGGGCTCGTTCCGGCCAGGGCTCGGAGGCGTCGAGCTTCGTTGCGTGGCGAGACAGTCTCATGGGGACGGCATAGTGGAGAGATCCAAGCAGGAGGGCGGTGAGAAACGGTGCCGCCCAGGGAATCCAGGCAGGGAGAAGATCCGGGAACTCGGCTACGGCAGGCATGAACAATCCGATCGACCGGATCGGGCGTGACCTTGAGCGTCGGACGTCCCGAGATCATGTCCCCGTGGTGCGGCCACTCCTAGAGTCGGCGGATGGATCTCGATGCTCTGGTAAGCGATGCCCGAGCCATGTATGTCGATGCTCACCCGTTGAGCAGCCGTTGGTTCGATCGGGCGTCTGCCGTCATGCCGGGCGGCAACACACGGAGCGTTCTGCATTTCGACCCGTTCCCGATTCGGGTGACGCAGGCCGAGGGCCGGTACCTGCACGATGCCGAGGGACACCGATACGTCGACCTGCTGGGCAACTACACGGCCGGGCTGTTCGGCCATTCGAACATGCACATCACGACCGCTGTCCACAAAGCGATAGAGCGCGGCGTGAGCCTCGGAGCGCCCCATGAAGACGAGGTTCGGTTGGCCGAGCTGTTCGTCGAACGGTTTCCGTCTGTCGAACTGGTCCGGTTCACCAACTCGGGAACCGAGGCGAACCTCATGGCCTTGGCGACAGCCATCCATCACACGGGAAAGGACGGAGTAGTCGTCTTCGATGGGGGATACCACGGTGGTGTGTTGACGTTCGGAGCACGGGGGCGATCCGTCAACGTTCCGCACCGGTGGCGAATGGCACACTTCAATGATCTCGACTCGGTGGCGGCACTGTTTGCAGGCGACGAGTCGATCGGCGTGATCCTGGTCGAGCCCATGCAGGGCTCGTCGGGCTGCATACCGGCGAGAAGCGAGTTCCTCGCCGGCCTGCGCGAACTGGCCGACGCCCATGGCGCAGTGCTTGTGTTCGACGAGGTGATGACGTCGCGGCTCGGGCCTGGGGGCTATCAGCAGTCGGCAGGCGTCTTCCCCGATCTGACGACGCTTGGCAAATACCTGGCCGGTGGGATGAGTTTCGGGGCTTTCGGCGGCCGTCGCACCCTCATGGAGGCCTTCGGCGAGGGAGGCGATCTGGCCCACGCCGGCACCTTCAACAACAACGTGCTCTCGATGGCAGCGGGCGTGGCGGCACTCGATGAGGTGTTGTCGGCAGACGTGTTGTCTCGCCTCAACCGCCGGGGTGATCGGCTGCGGGACGGCTTGAACGCCGTGTTCGATGCCAACTCGGTGTCGATGTGCGCCACCGGCTTGGGTTCGATCATCGGGGTTCATCCGGTTCGGGGACCGGTCGACAGCGTTGACGACCTCGTCGGCGGAGACGAGCGGCTTCGCGAACTGTGGTTCTTCGCGTCTCTCGCCGGTGGGTTCTACGTGGCCAGACGGGGATTCATGGCTCTGTCGATCGAGATCGGGGATACGGACATCGATCGGTACCTGGAAGTCGTCGCCGACTGGACGACTGGACTCCACTGATCGAAATCACGTGCACGAGGTCGTTACTTCAATGCACACTTGACCGATGCGACACCGACTTGCCGACATCTGGCCGTTCTTCGGGATTCGTCTGAGAACCCCGAGCTTTGAACTCGCTCTTCCGCTCGAGGCGGACCTCGTGACGTTGGCGGAGGTGGCGTCGGCGGGAGTTCATGACCCGGGTCGAATGCCCTTTTTCGTCCCCTGGACCGATCAGCCGGCACCACAGATGAAACGGTCATCGCTCCAATACCACTGGCAACGCCGGGCGGAGTGGCAGCCCGACCGATGGATGCTCGAGTTCGCCGTTTACCGTGACGGTGCCCCGATCGGTATCCAAGGGGTCGGCGCCAAAGAGTTCGCCGTCCGTCGGGTCGTGGAAACCGGAAGCTGGATCGGGATCGGATTCCAGGGCCAGGGATTGGGAAAGGAGATGCGTGCGGCCGTGTTGGCGCTCGCCTTCGCCGGTCTCGGCGCGACATACGCCCAGACCGAGGCGTTCGAAGACAACCCGTCTTCCATAGGCGTAACCCGCGCGATGGGCTACCGACCCAACGGCTTCGACGTGAAGGCACCTCGCGGAGAAGCCGCGCTGCTGAAGCAGTTCATCCTGGATCGTGACGACTGGCAGGCGAATCGTACGATTGATGTCGAGATCACCGGTCTTGATCCCTGTCTCGAGCTGTTGGGTGCGAGATGAGCGTCGACCGCGAGCGAGCCGGATCGGCGGTCTGTGGATCGGGGCCTGGCCGGTCGGCCCGCGCTCTCTACACTGGCTTCGCATGTCATCTGAGTTCGACACGCAAGACTTCCGCTCCGCCGCCGGTCAGTTCATGACCGGAGTGACGATCGTCACCACACTCGATGCGGACGGTGTGCCGTCGGGCCTGACCGCAAACTCGTTCAGCTCGGTGTCGCTGCATCCGCCGATGGTGCTGTTCTGTCTCGGACGTGATTCGACCAACCTCGATGCCTTCGAAGCCGGCAACGGCTTTGTGGTTCACGTCCTCGCTGCCGACCAGGAGGACATGTCTCAGCGATTCGCGGCCAAGGGCATCGACCGATTCGACGGTGTCGACTGGGAGCCAGGTCACAACGGCCTGCCGGTGCTCCCTGATGCGCTCGCCACCTTCGAGTGCGACCTGGCACTCGCCCACGACGGGGGAGACCACATCATCTATGTGGGAGAGGTCAAGGCGATGACAACCGCCGATGTCGACCGATCCGCCCTCGGGTACTTCCGGGGTCGCTACGTGACATCCGCGACGGGTCTGAGCTAGTCGTCCACGGCGTCGACGATCCCCACAACCACTGCTCGGATCGGAGCGGGGGTCATGTCCACGATCTGACGGGCGCCGGTGCCCTCGTCGAGGATCAGGACGGTTTCACCGGCACCGGCGTCGACCACGTCGACGGCAATGACGTAGTCACCGGTCGGCTCACCTGCGGGATCGACGTAGTCGCACAACAGCAGCCGACGGCCTTCGAACACCGGTGAGCAGATCGTCGACACCACCGTCCCGGTGACCTTGGCGAGCTTCATGCGCCTGTCACCGGCTCGACGGCGTCGACGATTCCGACGATGGCGTGGTCGACGGGGACGAATGTGTCTGGGAGTGCCTGGGCTGCCTCCCGCGAGCCGACGATGTACACCAGCTCACCCGGCCCGGCCATCGCCACCCCGTCAGCGGCTACGACCTGACGGCCCTTGGGCTCACCGTGCTTGTCGAGGGGTTGGACTATCAAGAGCTTGATGCCCTCGAGCCCTTCGTACTTGACGGATGCGACCACCGTGCCGGTGACTCTTGCGAGGTGCATGTCATTCCCCGATCCGATGGCGGAACTCCGCCGATGCGACGAGGTTCGCATTCATCTCATCGTGGAGTTGGGCGATCACTCTCGAAGCGACCAGATGACTGTCTCTGACGCGGCCCACGCCGGCCTCGACGGCAGCCTCCACTTCGGCCACCGGTCCACCGAACAGCACATAGCCCTTCCCGCCGAGATCGTCGCCGAGCCGGATCTCTCGAATGACCACCGCTGCGCCCTTCACGCCGGCGTCGGCGGCCTCCACCACCGATGCGGTGGTCGTCGTCTCGATGACCCCGAGTGCCTCGCCCCGGCCCGGATTCCGTCGACCCCGCAGTGCGGAGACCACGTGGTCGTGTACATCAGGCAGGAGGATCTGGTCGGTCAACGTCTGGTCTGCCAGCGGGGCGGCCGCCTCGACTGCCTCCTCGACGTCGGCCACGGCGCCTGCCACCAGAACCAGGTAATGGCCTGGATGAATGGTCCCGGCATACAGCACGTCGACCGGCGCCCGCTTGACCATGGCGTCGCCGATCGTGATGCCCACCGCGATCGACGACAACTCCATGACGGCCAACGCCGGCTGCATCAGACGATCCTCAAGGCGCCCACCACCGAGATTCGACGTTCTCTCGAGAAGGTGCGCGGTCGCGTGAGCCCGTCGCCGGTGGGGCTGGCAATCGAAAAGGAACTGAAGCCTTCGCCACCTTGCCCCAGACCTGCGTAGTTGGGGCCGTTGGCCACGAAGATCGAACAGTTGATCGCCCGTGCCATGCGAGTGATGACGTCGACGTTCGTCGAATGGATGGAGGCAGTGTGGCGGAACCCATGTTCTGAGCGAACTGCCAGTTCGATGGCGGTCTCAACGTTCGGCACTCTGACGACGGGGAACACCGGCATCATCTGCTCGGTCCACACCAGGCTGTGTTCCTTCGGGACTTCTGCCACGACGAGCTTGATGTCCTGATCGGTGGAGACTCCGATCTCGGCAAGGATGCGTGAGGCATCCTTTCCGATCCAGGCGGGATTGATGACGCCTGGTTTGTTCGGCGCACCCAACTCTTTGAAGACGACGCGTTCCAGACGCGCCAGTTCGTGTCCTTTGAGAACGTAGGCCCCATGCTGCGCCATCGCTCGCACGAAGTGATCCGCCACCGAGTCGACCACGATCGCCGTCTTCTCGTCGGTGCAGATCAGGTTGTTGTCGAACGAGGCCCCGTTGACGACATCGCGGGCGGCCTTTTCGACGTCGGCGGTGGTGTCCACCACGGCGGGAGGATTGCCCGGCCCGGCGCACACTGCACGCTTGTCGGTCTTCAGTGCCTCTCGTACCACTCCTGGGCCGCCGGTGACGAGCAGCACTCGCACGTCGGGGTGGTGCATGAGATGTTTCGCAGAGTCGATCGTGGGGTCCGGAGTGGCGGTGACCAGGTCCTCCGGTCCGCCCGCAGCGACGATTGCTCGGTTGATGAGGCGGATGTTCTCCGCCGACACCCCTCTGGCGTTGGGATGGACGTTGAACACCGCCGCATTCCCGGCCGACAGCATGGCGATGCTGTTGTTGATGATCGTGGACGTTGGGTTCGTGGTGGGGGTGATCGCCCCGATCACCCCGAAAGGCGCCCACTCGGTCACCATCATTCCTTGATCGCCGGTCACCGTCGTGGTCTCCAGATCCTCGGGACCCGGTGTCTTGGTGGCGACCAGCATGTTCTTCGCCACCTTGTCGGCGGCGCGGCCGATCCCGGTCTCCGCGTGAGCCATGCGGGCGAGTGATTCCGACTGAGCCAGCATCGACTGTCTGATGGAATCGATGATCCGCCGCCGTCCTTCGAGGCCGATCGTCTGGAACCGGCGGAAGGCAGCACCGGCGGCGGCGACGGCGTCGTCGATGTCGGCGTGAATACCGTCACCCAGATCTGCAGCTGAAGCCGACTCGAGGGCTCGCGCCGACTCGAGGTCGCCGTCGGGGAGGGAGCCGAGCCGTGCCCGAACCCGCTCGATGATCGCCTGGATTTCGTCGTCGCGGATCATGAGTTTGCCGGAATCCACTCGCGTTCACGGGGAGGCGGCGTACCGCCGTCGCGAACGATTGGCCAACTGCCGACGGCCAACCAGCCGACGGCCCAGAACGCCGTCAGCGGTGGGCCGGTCGAGGGAAGGTGACTGCGACCGTGTCCGGGCTGTGGGCCGTGGGCCGTTTGCCGTCGGTACGCCTCGACGCTCGAGCCGATCACTTCCGGTACACCTCGGTGCCGCCGACTTCCCAGGTGTCGACGATCGCCATCACCACGGCGTCGACCGGACGTTCGTGGGTCAGCTCCGTCTGGCGAGCCGAACTTCCGGAGGCGTACAACACGACCTCACCGACCCCGGCTCCCACGGCATCCACCGCGACGACGTAGCCACCGGTCTCGGTGTCGTCGACGTCCAGCGTGCGCAAGAGCAGCAACTTGGAGCCTTCGATTCGAGGTTCCTTGCGGCTGGCCACCACCGTGCCGGCCACGCGGGCGAGCAGCATCCGCTACCCGGCCGACTCGGCCTCGGCCTGCTCCTGGCGACCGAGCGGCAGCACCATGTCGACGTTGAGGTGAGGGCGGGCGATCACGTGCGTCGATACGACCTCGCCGACTCGCTCGGCGCCCCGGGTACCCGCTTCGAGAGCCGCCTTCACCGCTGCCACGTCGCCGCGAACGATCGCCGTGACATAGCCTCCTCCGGTCTTCTCGTAGCCGGTCAACTCGACCTTTGCCGCCTTGACCATGGCGTCCGACGCCTCAACCACCGCGGCGAAACCGCGGCATTCGATCATCCCTAGGGCTTCCGCCATGGGGGGTCTCCTTCCTCCGTCTGACTAACTGGCTTCTCGACCTTCGAGACCTTCGAGCGCGGCCACCGCCGCTCTCCAACCGACATCGATGTCCCGTTCCTCGCCGCCGAGATAGACCCGCCCCATCGACCCGGATGCCCGAACCTCGAGCACATTGATGTTGGCGGCCTTCTCGGCCTCGTTGGTGGCGAGGGCGGCGTAGGCGGCGGGCTCACACTCGAGCACGTAGAGCGTTTGGCCGGGTATGAGCATCTGCCCGTGCCGCATGCGATTGATCAACTGGGCCTGGTGGTCGTCCACGCGGCGAACGATCTGACTCGAGAGGATGCGGGGTTTGATGCGGTCGCCCTCTCGGAGGTCGACGGCTTCGAGGATCGACGCCCCCGCAGACCGCGTCTCTGCCTGGTGCGGCGAGTGGATCTCGAGCAGCCCGTAGTACCGCTCCACGATCTGCATACCGGGCTTGACGGCGTTGGACTTCAGGGCCACATCGGTCAGCCGGTTGATCTCGATGCCTGGCGAGATCTCAACCCACAACGACGCTTCCCCGGCGAGCGGGAGGAAGCCCTGGGCGACCGTGCCGAGGAACGCCGCGAACTGCGGCTGGATGCTGTCGAGAAAGACGTACGACCGAAGATCAATACCGCTCGCCACTGGTTCCTCCCTCTCCGGTCACGATGCTCACGCCGGCCGATGCGCCGATCCTGGTGGCCCCGGCCGCCATCATGGCACGAACGTCGTCCACGGTGCGGATGCCGCCGGACGCCTTGATGCCCATCTGCGGCCCGACGGTCTCACGCATCAGAAGCACGTCGTGCACGGTCGCACCCCCGCCACCGAAGCCGGTGGAGGTCTTCACGAAGTCTGCCCGAGACACTTTGGCGAGATGCGAGGCGACGACCTTCTCTTCGTCCGTGAGCATCGCCGTCTCCAGAATCACCTTGTTCAGACCGCCTGCTTCGTGGCAGGCATCACTGATACGAGCGATGTCGTCTGCGACGAGTGTGTGATCGCCTGACTTCAGGGCGCCGATGTTGATGACCATGTCGATCTCGCGAGCGCCGTCTCGGAGCGCCTGCCGGGCTTCCATGGCCTTGATCTGCGGCACCATCGCTCCAAAGGGGAACCCGACGACCGAAGCGACTCTCACCGACGAGGCACGCACCCGGTCCGCGCATCGCCGGACCCAGGTGGGATTCACGCACACCGAGGCAAAGCCGAACTCGACGGCCTCGTCACAGAGCTTGTCCACGTCGGCCGACGTGGCGTCGGGTTTGAGCAGGGTGTGGTCGATGGTGTGAGCGAGGTCGCGCGGCACGTCTGCGCCCGCACCTCGATAGCTCACGCGAGAGGCACCGTTGTGTACGACCTCCCGGACCTTGTCCGATGATCGGGCGGCGCATGCGCCATCGCAGTCGCAGAAGTCTTCTGTACCTGCGAGGTGAGCGAGCACCTGTCTGGTGACGGCATCGACGATGGCGTCGCGGTCGGTGGTCACTGGCTGCTCCTGTATCGACGATCGATCTCCATGATCTTGTCCACCCTGCGGGCGTGACGGCCTTCCGACCAGGGAGTATCCAGCCAGGTTTCGACGATCTGAAGTGCGAGATTCCGTCCGATCAATCCGGCTCCGAGGGTCAGGACGTTAGCGTGATTGTGCTCCCGGCTGTTCATCGCCGACGACAGGTCGTAGCAGAGCGAGGCCCGGACTCCCGGCACCTTGTTGGCCACCATCGCCGAGCCGATTCCGGCTCCGTCGACGACGATTCCGTAGTTGCACTCGGTCGAGGCAACCTTCTCTGCGACGGCCAGGGCAAAATCCGGATAGTCGACGGCATCTGATGAGTACGTCCCGCAGTCCACCACCCGGTGCCCGCGCTCCTTGAGTCGGAAGGCGAGAAAGTCCTTGAGGGGATACCCGCCGTGGTCGGCGCCCATCGCGATGGACGCCACGTCCTCCGACGGGAGGGCTTGCGATGTGGGTTTGGTCTGGGGCTCTGGTTCGGCGCCCGCCATGAGACCATCAACGACCTGTGCCACCAAGGCACGGATCTCATGCTCCGAGGGCATCGAACCTCCGCATCTTCATCGGACCGATGCTAGAGCCCTAGGGGGTCCCCATGGCCGGACTCTTGGCATTCGGCGTCATCTCCCGTACACCGTGGCCCGCGGGCGATAGGCTTCCGGACGTGAGTGAAGACCCGGCCTTCGTCTGGAACCGCCCCCGCCGACCACGCATCGCAACCGGCTCGGTGCACCATCCCGAGATGATCGACGACCGAGCGGCCGCCACGGGTTCCGATCCGGCAGATCGGCCGGAGGTGGCTCGTGACCTGGCTCCCCGTTCCGAGAGTCCAGATGAGCCCAATGCAGTTCTCGTGCCACTCGATCAGTGGTCGCGAATCCTGAACCAGCTCGGCAATCTTCACGAAGCGGGTCAGCAGCTGGCTGATGCGCGGGAGCGTGCCGCAAAGGCCGAGACAGAGTCCGAGTTCTTGCGCGAGCGCCTGCGAGAGATGCGCTCCAAGGTCGAGCTCATGGAGGAGATGGCCGCCGGGCCTCCGCCGGAACCCGAGCCGGAACCCACGTTCGGAGTTTGGTTTCTCAGGCGTCAGCTTCAGCGGCGCCGCAGAAGCTGACACCGCCGATGGTGTCGACTGGCGTGGTTGGAGCTGCGGTTGGTCCGGCGTCGCCGAGCATCGAGGACGAGGTAGGTTTCTCCGATGCCCATGAGACACGTGCAGATCGAGGGTCCGCTCGATCTGCGGCGGACCGTTCGACCGCTTGGCCTGGCATGGGCGGCCCGCAACGAGCTTGGTTGGTGGAAGGCGATGCGGACACCCGCCGGGCCTGTCACCGTCAGGATCTGGAGAGATCGCGATGCCGTTGCCGTCGAGGCATGGGGCTGCGGTGCCGAGTGGGCCCTCGACAAGGCTGCCGAAATGGTGGGGGTGACCGACCTCGGGCACTCGTGGACGTCCGATCATCCGACGGTCGCTGCGTTGCAGAGGAGGCGACCGGGACAGCGGCTCGGGCGAACCAGTCTGGTGTTCGAGGCCGCGGTGTATGCGGTGGTCGGTCAGAAGGTCACGGGCAAGGAGGCTGCCTCTGGCCTGCGGGGAATCACGCGGCGTTTCTCTGAGCCGGCACCCGGACCACACGAGACACTCTGGCTGCCGCCCGACCCTGAACGGATGGCCGAGAGTGCGTATCACGATTACCACGATCTCGGCATCGAGAAGAGGCGTGCGGATACGCTCCGTCGTCTGGCGGTGGACGCGAACCGGGTCGATCGGCTCGCAGATGTCGACGTCGCAACCGCCGTGCGATACCTCGCTCGAATTCGCGGTGTGGGGGAGTGGACCGTCAATGAGACGCTGGTGATCAGCCACGGTCACGCCGACGCAGTATCGGTCGGCGACTATCACCTCAAGAACATCGTGGCCTGGCAGCTCGCCGGGGAAGCGCAGGGCACCGACGAGCGCATGCTCGAACTGCTCGAGCCCTTCCGTCCACATCGGGCGCGCGTGGTGCGCATCCTCGAGGCCGCCGGGGGGCCTCCACGCAGGGGTCCACGGCTGTCGGTGCGAGGGTTCGAGTCGTTCTGACACCGCCCGCTGGTCAGCCCTCGATGAAGTCGGCGATGAGCTCTCCGACCACCCCGGGGTCCCGAACATCGGAGTGGGTGGCTCCCGGGAGTGTGATCAACCGGACATCACGGCCGGCAGTCTCGAGATCCGAACCGAGATCGGTTGAGAACGAGATCGGAACCACTTCGTCGGCATCCCCGTGCACGAGGAGCAGACGCAGATCTTCCGGCGCAGTGTCGACGTAGGTGCGCGGGTTGCCTTCGGCCCACAGGTCCGGCGCCTCATCGAGTGTGGCGCCGAACAACGTGCTCAGGATCGCGATCCGGGTCACGTCATAGGGTCCGGCCAGGCCGACAAAGCCTCGGACCGGCGGGGTTTCGACGCTGGCGCAAGGGAAAGTCTCGTGCCCCAACACGACGAGGGCGGCCAGCTGGGCCCCTGCGGAGTGGGCGACCACCCACAGGTCGTCGGGTGTTGTGCTGTATTGGTCGGCTGCCTCGCGCGCTGCGACGATCCCGCACGCCACGTCCTCGACGATGTCGGGGAAGCGTCCACCCTCGTCCATGGCCCGATACGTGATGTTGAACACCACCATGTCCCGCGATGCGAGGTCGGCTGCCAGAGGAGCCATCTGGGCCGGGTCGCCGGACACCCAGGCACCGCCGTGAACAGTCACCACCACGGGCCAGGCCCCGATTTCGGGAGGAGCGAACATCTCGACGCTCGAACCCGACGTCGGCACCAGGTCGCCTCGCGGCACCGTCGAGGACGTGGAGGAAGGCGGGGTGTTGTTGGTCGCAGGACTCGCCGTCGATGCCTCCGAGCACGCCGCAATCAAGAGTGCGGCAACGGTCAATGCGATCTTCATCATCCCTGGACGAGTGTACGAAGCGGTGGAAACTGTGAGATACGCGCCTCGGCGCCACGTCCGGCCGATGGACCTCTGTGACCTCTCGCGATGGCCGTGGTGAGATACCGCACTGGCGCGGCGCCCCGTAGCGACCTAGACGCGTTCCAGATGGGTGGTCGACAGCTTGGAGGCAGCGGCCTCGTCGATCATCCACACCACTTCGCCGTGGGCGTGACGCAGCAGTTGAGCAGGTATGGACCCATCGGGCCCTTCGAGCGCAACGGCGACCGCATCAGCTTTCGACTCGCCGGCAGTGAGCATCAAGGCGAGTGCTGCCCGTTGGATCATCGTCGCCGTGGCAGTCAGCCGCCAGGTGTTGAGTTGGGGGACCTCGTTGTGAATGAACCATCGCGTTTTCTCACCCAATGCCTCGGTCTCTGGGAAGAGCGAGGCTGTGTGACCGTCGGCACCCAACCCGAGCAGCACGACATCAGCTGCCCCATCAGGCACGATTCGACGGAGATCTGCCTCGTAATAGGCCGCAGAGTCCGCAGCCGTGAGGTACTCGGACCATCGCGGCCGAAAGAAGCGGGCGTCGATGTGGTCCACGAGGGCTTCGGAGACCATCCGCCCGTTCGAGTCCTCATGATCGTGAGGCACCCAGCGCTCGTCCGACAACCAGAGGTCCACCGTTTCCCAGGGAACCGCAGCCCACCGGAGCTGCTCGTATGTCGATCTCGGCGTCGATCCTCCGGCCAGACCCATCGTCACGCGGGGGCGGTCCGATCCCTTGATGGCGGTCGCGATGGCGGCAGTTGCGCCCGCGGCCAGGGCATCGGGGCTGGGGAAGACGATCACCCTCATGTAGTAAGAGGGTACCCCTGCCGGTAGCATCGGATCGTGATTGCCAGGTGAGCGGTTGGAGAGCCGCACTCGTAGCGCTCGTCGTGGGCGGCGGCATCCTGCTTGCCGGATGGATCGTGTCGCGCCCGGCTTCCGACCAGCCATCCGACGACACCACCGCCGAATCGTCTCCCGTCGAGGTCGACTCCGATCTGGTCCTGGCGTGTGTTCCGGCGCTCGAGGTTGCCTGCGAACAGGTGGCATCTGAACTGGGGATCGCCTTCGAGCGTTGGTCGCCGGGAGATCAGCTTCCAGAGCGAGGAGTGACCTTGGGTCCTTCTGCCGACTTCGAGGCGGGTACCGAGATCGGCCCGGTGGTCGTCGAGAGCCCCATCGTGGTTGCGGGTTGGAGAACCCGGTGGCAAGTGCTCGAGCTTGCATGCGGTGACAACGTCGACGTGGCCTGCGTGGCGTCTTCACTCGGTTCGACCTGGCCGGACCTCGGTGGGAACTCGTCGTGGGGTGACTTCAAACTCGGTCTCGTCGACCCCACGAGATCCGAGGCCGGCATGTTGGCATGGTCCATGTTCGAGCCCGCCCTCGGCGCAAATGGGGGCTCATTGGCTGCAGCGCTCCGCACGGTGGGACGTGATGACGCCCAGCTCATGAGTGATCTCGTCGCATTCGGCGATTCGCGCGCCGATGTCGTCCTGACGACCGAGGTGTCGGTGGCAGGCCAGTTCCAGAATGCCATCAACCGGGGAGGCCGCTTCGAGATCGGCTATCCGGAGCTCGGTCCGTGGATGGAGTATGTGGCGGTGGGCACCGGCCGTGGCAGCGACGGGTTGATCGAAACCCTGATGAGCGAGGAAGGTGCTCGTCGATTCACCTCCGCCGGCGTCCGGCCGGCGGGTGGGGTCGTTGGTTCGCTGCCCGACGGGCTCGGAACCCCCGGGGACAAGAGCCCTTCCCCGGATGATGCCACTCGTGCCACACTGATATCGGCATGGGAGGACATTCGATGAGACGTTGGGCGTTGGTGGCGATCTTGGCCTTGTTGGTGTCGGCGTGTCTGCCGTTCGGAAACGACGAGCCGACGTTCGGCGATACCACAGGTCCCGTCGACGTGCCTGATGGATGCCGGGAGATCCCGGCTCACGTTTCCTCTGAGAAGGTGACGCTGCTGACCGCGCTAGCCGAGCAATTCAACGCCACCGGTCCTGAGGTCGACGGCGAATGCGTCGGCATGAGCATCTACCGAACTGCGTCTGGACGTGGTGCGTCGCTGCTGGCCGAAGGATGGCCCGAAGATCAGACCTCCGATCCGCCGCCGGTTCTGTGGAGCCCGGCATCGGCCGCATGGGGTGCCGTGGTCAACGAGCGGCTCGCCGAACAGGGTTTGCCGGCCATCACGGGCGACTTCCGACGGATCATGCTCACTCCGCTCGTGCTTGCGATGCCGCGCCCGATGGCGGAGGCGCTCGGATGGCCCGAGGCTGACATCGGCTGGCAGGACGTGCTCGACCTCTCTCAGAACCCCGAGGGATGGGGAGCTGTCGGCCATCCCGAGTGGGGACCTTTCAAGCTCGGCAAGACCAACCCCAACTTCTCCACGTCGGGCCTGTCGGCGACGATCGCGATCTACTCGGCCGCCACGGGATCGACGGCGCCACTCACGCTGGAGCAGGTCGAGTCACCGCAGGTCATCGACTTCGTGAGAGGTGTCGAGGCGGCGACGGTGCACTACGGAGACACGACGCTGACCTTTCTCGACAACATGCTGCGTGAGGACCTGCGCGGACGACCGATGACCTATGCGTCTGCGGTCGCGGTCGAAGAGGTGTCCGTGATCGCCTACAACCGAGGTGACCCCGCCGACACGGGCGAGGCCTCGGCGCCGCCGAACGTTCCGTTGGTCGCCATCTACCCGGAGGAGGGCACGCTCTTCAGCGACAATCCCGCCTTCATCCTCGACGCCGACTGGGTCGATGACGTCGATCGTGAGGCTGCCCAGATGTTCGTCGACTTCGTCGTCGACGACCCCGAGAATCAGACCTCGGTGCTCGAGTTCGGGTTCCGTCCCGGCAATCCGTCGGTTGCGATCGGCGATCCGATCACCCGAGAAAACGGGCTGGATCCTTCCCAGCCCGAAACCGAGCTACAGGTCCCGGAGCCCGCGGTGCTCGCCGCTCTCATCGATTCGTGGGAGGTGAATCGCAAGACCGCGCGGGTGCTGATGCTCCTCGATGTCTCCGGTTCGATGGCCGATCTCGGTGGCAACGGCTTCACGAAGCTCGATCTCGCCAAACAGGCCGTTCTCGCAAGCCTCGACGAATTCAAGGACGCCGACGAGGTCGGTCTATGGGCCTTCTCGACCCGGCTCGTCGGCGAGGACCAGGACTGGCTGGAGGTGGTGCCGATAGCCCCGCTGTCCGAGAATCGGTCTCAACTCGAATCGAGCGTGCGAGGCCTCCTGGCCGACGGCGGTACAGGGCTGTACGACTCCACGTCGGCGGCGGTCACCGCGGTGCGCGAGAGTTTCGACACGACGAAGATCAACGCCGTGATCTTGCTGTCCGACGGCGTCTGTGACGACTACGACGACGGATGCAACATCGATCCACTGCTCACGCAGCTCTCCTCGAACGAGCGCGATCCCGTCCGGGTGTTCCCCGTGGCATACGGCACCGACGCCGATGTGGACGCGCTCCGTCAGATCGCCGAGTCTTCCCAGGCCCGGCTGTATCAGGCGACCGACCCGAGCACGATCGGTGCGGTGTTCCAACAGGTGATCTCCAACTTCTGATCATGACGCTCAGACACGACGCCAGGGTTCGGAGAGGCAGGCTTCTCGCCAAGGCCACCACATCTCCTGCCGGCCTGGTCACGGGCGGGGCGTTGGCCGCCGTGGGGCTCTCCACCGGTATCGGCTGGCCGTGGGTCGTCGGATCGGCGTTGGCGGCCTGGCTCACATCCGTCGTGCTGCACCTGCGTGACCCCAAGCTCATTTCGTCTCTCCTCGCACCTGACTTCGAAAAGGACTTGAGTGCCCTCGACGCCGAGCACCGGCGCTACATGCTGTCCGGTCTCGAAGCCAGGGAACGATTCGAGGGCGCCGTCGAGTCGCTTTCCGACACGGAGAACTTCGCCGGAATGAAGGTTCGGGTCAACGATGCGCTCGAGCGCTTGTACGACTCGCTGCTCTGGGCGCAGCGGGCGGCAGGGTTCCTTCGGGTGGTCGATGCGGGTTCGATCCGTGATCGGGCGAGAGCGGCCGGGCCTGGAACCAGGCTCGCGCAAGAACTGGAGGCGCAGCTGGAAGAGGTCGACGATGTCGATCGCCGGCGAACCGAGATCCTCTCCCGGTCCGCTGCCACCGTGACCGGCATCGAGACTCTCGCCGTCAAGGTTGGATCACTGGCCCTCGAGTCCACCGCGCCGGGCGAACTGGGCCACGTCGACGACGTCAGCCAACTTCGTCGCGAGCTCGACGGGTACCTCGCCGGGCTCGAAGAGATCCAGGACGCCCTCCAGACGCTTCCCCCGCAGACCGCTTGAAGCCCGAGGAGACGATGCGGCTCGTCACGGTCAATCTCTACAACGGGCGCGTGGTGCCCCGGGACCTGGAGAGGTTCCTCGATGAGTGTCGCCCCGATGTCGTCTGCGCCCAGGAGGTCGGACCCGACGCCGGCCGGATTCTCGAACGGCGCTTTCACCATGGGGCCGTGTCGCCCTCCCTCGACTTCGAAGGTCGGGCGTTGGTGTCGGTTCGACCCATGCACACGGAGCCGTTCGATCTTGCCTTTCGTGGCGGCTACCGCGGGAGCCTCGAGCTCCAAGGCAGTCCGATCGACGTCCTCTCGGTTCATCTCGCTAATCCCCTCGATGGCCTGACCGGGATTCGAGCCCGTCGAGCCCAACTCGACGGGCTCGAACCGCAGATCTCGACGATGAGCCGCGGTGTGCTGGTCGGTGACATGAACGCCACCCCGTGGTGGCCGGCGTACCGACGGTTGGCTTCGCGGCTCACCGACGGAGTCGCCGACTCTGCCGACCGGCAAGGCGTCCGCGCCCCGCGACCTGGGCACAGTATCCGTCGTGGCCGGCACTCCTCCGCATCGATCACGTGTTCACCCGCGCTGTCGAAGTGACTTCCGCCCGGGTTTCCCGCATCGCCGGGCTCGACCATCGGGCGTTGGTCGTTGACCTGGCCCTATCGTCGACACCATGAAGGTGCGCACGCACACAGTGGAGTGGGCCGGTGGAACCGTCACATCGAGGATTCGGAGTCATGGCGGCCCGGTGATGTTGCTGGCGCACGGAGCCGGGACGAATCAGGACCACTGGATGATGACATCGCTCTCTGAACAACTCGCGGCTCGCGAGTTGACGGTGGTGACGTTCAACTATCCCTACACAGAGGCAGGTCGGAAGGCTCCGGACAGGGCGCCGAAGCTGATGGACTGCCATCGCGATGTGGCTGCGTGGGCGCGGAGCGAGTTCGGGACGTCGATGGTCTTCGCCGGCCGGTCGATGGGGGGCCGCATCGCGACGATGCTCGCGTCCGAGGGGGAGCAGATGGAGGGAGTCGTGTTGTACGCGTATCCGCTCCATCCCGCAGGCAAGCCGGATCGCCTGCGCGTCGAGCACCTCCCGGGCATTGAGGTTCCGATGCTCTTTTTTCAGGGTGATCGCGACGCTCTCGCCACGACCGAGCTGTTCGACCATCACGTCCGTTCCTTACCGGCTGCCGAGGTCGTCAATCTCCCGGGGGCCGACCACTCGTGGCGCGTCAGGGGCCGATCCACCGTCGAGCTCATTGCGGAGGTCGCGGAATCCTCGGTCGGGTGGATTCGTCGCCTTGCCACATCCAGGTGAATGCAGGCATAATGAGTTGCCTTCCCCTTCCAGGAGTTTTCTGTCATGTCCGACCAGATCACGTTGCGCGCCGAGACGGGTCGCGCCACCGGGAGCCGCGAGTCCCGGCGACTTCGTCGTGAGGGCAGCGTCCCGGGGATCATCTACGGGCGCGGTATCGACCCGATCATCGTGTCGGTCGACCACCACGACCTGATGGGGATCATCCAGCATTCGGGAAGCAACGCCATCATCACGCTCGAGACCGACTCCGAGCAGCACGTCACGATGCCGAAGGTGATCGAGCGCCATCCGTTTCGCAACGCCATTCGCCACGTCGACTTCTTGAGGATCTCGCTCGACGAGGCCACGACAGCCGACGTCCATGTCGAGCTCGTGGGCGATCCGGCCGGAGTCGTCGAAGGCGGGGTCCTGACCCAGTCGGCCGGTACCTTGTTGGTATCGGCGTTGCCGATGGCGATTCCTTCCTCGATCGAGGTGGATGTGTCCGCCCTGGAGCTCGGCGATTCAATTCGCGTCGAAGAGCTCTCCGCGATCGAGGGTGTGGAGTTCCTCGACGATCCTGACACGGTGATTGCGACCGTCGCGATCCCTCGTGCCGTGGTCGAAGAAGAGCCCGAGGAAGGCCTCGAAGGCGAAGAGGGCGCCGAGGGCGAAGAGGGCGCCGAAGAGGGTGCTGCCGATGAGGCTGCTGAGGAAGACTCGGGAGAGTGACGACGGCGTGAAACTCGTGGTCGGCCTCCGAAACCCGGGGGCCGAATACGAAGGAACGCGTCACAACGTCGGCCTGGAGGTGCTCGTCGTGCTCGGCGAACGCTGGGATGCCCGATTCAAACGCGGCCCCGCTCGTGTCCGTTGCGAAGTCGCGACGGTGCGGATCGACGGGCAGCGGACGATGCTCGCCTCGCCGATTTCCTACATGAACGAGTCGGGTGGGCCTGTGAAGGCGGCGCTCGCCTACTACAAGCTCGGACTCGATGATCTCCTTGTGCTCCACGACGACATCGACCTTCCCTTCGGCCGACTCCGGCTGCAGGAGGGCGGCGGAACGGGTGGGCACAACGGGCTGAAGTCGCTCGAGAAGTCGCTGGGGACTTGTGAGTTCTCCCGTCTCAAGATCGGTGTCGGTCGCCCGCCGGGTAGGCAAGACCCTGCCGAATACGTGTTGAAACGGTTCTCCAACACCGAGCGGAACGAGGTCGATCTCCAGGTCGAGGATGCTGCCGACGTGGTGGAGACGTGGCTCGGCGATCCGCGTCGTGCCCAGGAGATGGCAGCGCATCGCCAGCCGGCCTGATCTAGTTCTCGCAATTCTGTAGCAGGCGTGGCGTAGTGTCCTACCTCATGGCGACCTTTGATGCATTCGGATTGATCGTCTCGGACATGGCGGCTTCCCTGACCTTCTATCGCAAGTTGGGAGTCGACCTTCCTGATGTCGCAGAGGGCCATGTCGAAGGGTTGTTGCCCGGCGGCATCCGGATCATGTTCGACACCGTCGACGTCATTCAGAGCTTCTCGGAGTGGACCCAACCGTCCGGAGGGCACCGCATCGGCCTGGCGTTCATCTGTGATTCTGCTGCCGAGGTCGACGAGACCTTTGCCCGCATGGTCGATGCGGGCTACCGCGGCCACGTCGATCCATTCGATGCGCCTTGGGGGCAGCGCTATGCCACGATCCTCGACCCGGACGACAACCCGGTCGACCTGTTCGCTCCGATGTGACCACGCCCGAAGCGGCGAGATCAGACCCACGCCCCCCGGAGTCAGGCCTGCTCGGCACGAGCGGGCGACACCCTCGGTGCCGAACCCATCCTCAGCACCGTCTCCAGGGGACCACGGCGGCGCCAGGTCCGCCACACAAAGGCGAACATCATGAAGCCTGCGATCAGTCCGAGACACAGCACATACTCCTCAGCGGTCGTGGTCTCTCGACGGGCCGGCGTCCAGTTGATGACGATCGCCTGATAGGCGTAAAACGTCAGCGCCATCTCGCCGAGAAGGGTCAGCGCCGTCAGCGTCGCCGCCGATGCGGCGAGCAACGAGCCTCCGATCACAGCCAACGAAGTTCCAGTAGAGCCGATCACCCACGCCGGCATCTGTGAGTGTCCTTCTGCGTCGAAGAGCCGTTGCCACCGAAACCCGGCGGTCGTCCGTTCGATCGATGAGGCGAGGTCCTCGAGCCCTTCGACACCTGCCCGCGTCTGTGGATATCGGTCGGTGATCTGTCGGGCGGCGTCGGCCGTGGTGAGCGCCTCTCGCGCCGAGTATCTTGCGACGAGATCCTCGACCATCACCGCGTCGCCCGACCCCTTTTCGACGATGATGCCTGAAGCCCCCACCTCGTCACCGATCCATGCACCCACCCACGATCCCGTGAACGCCAGTGCGATCCCGACGACGGCGAGCCGCCTGGCGAAGCGAGGCGAGCGGAGATCTCGACGGCCGAGCCACATACCGGTCGTGAGAAACGCCCCGGCCGGGAGAAACGGGTAGTAGCCGGACACGACCAGAGACCACCATGTGCCCGCCCGGAGGAGGGTGCTCGCGCCCTCCCATCCGTCGTAGGAGTCGACGAGGGGCGCCCACATCTGTTTCGCCCAGGCGCCCAGCAGGATCAGGGCGACGGCCGCCATCAGCAACGACTTGTCTGTGAGACGTCGCAGCCCGATTGCCACCAGGAAGAACAACGCGTAGTACTGGAGGATGATCGCGATGTCGGTTGTGAACTCCTGGAGGGCCAGTCCCATCGGAAACAGGATGAGTGCGCGTGTCGCGAGGTCGCGGTCTGGTGCCGGTGAACGCTTGGCGAGGAAGCTGATACCGACGCCGCCGAGGACCATGAAAAGAGGCATCGCGCGGCCGTCGACGAAGTCCCTGACCATGATCCCGACGCCGATGTCCCGAGTCGACTCCACGTAATGGGCGATGAGCATGCCGATCATGGCTACCGCTCGAGCGACGTCGAGTCCGTGTATTCGCCTGCCGGTCATGCATGACTGGTTTAGTCCCTTCCGTCGCATATCTGGTTCCCCTCGGTCGCTATCGTCGCACTGGTGAGCGAACTCGTCGGTGCCCTCGATCAGGGAACCACCAGCACCAGATTCATGGTTTTCGACCGTGGGGGAGCTGTCGTGGCCTCCCATCAGCGAGAGCACCAGCAGATCTTTCCGCAGCCCGGCTGGGTCGAGCACGACCCTGCAGAGATCGTGGAACGCACGTGGGAAGTGATCGACGGGGCGATGGTCGACGGTGGTCTCAACGCCTCCGATCTGTCCGCGGTCGGGATCACGAACCAGCGTGAGACCGCAGTCCTCTGGGATCGAACTACCGGTGAGGCGGTGAACAACGCCATCGTTTGGCAGGACACTCGGACCGGGGACCTGTGCAGCCGGCTGACCGAGTCTCACGGGGGCGAGTGGTTTCGGGCCAAGACGGGTCTCCCTGTGGCGACCTACTTCGCCGGTCCCAAGCTTCGGTGGATTCTCGACAATGATCCCGACCTGATGGCTCGAGCGCGGGCCGGCGAGCTGGCTTTCGGGACAGTCGACTCCTGGATCGTGTGGCAGCTCACAGGCGGAGCCGTCCACGTCACGGACGCCACGAACGCATCGCGCACGCTGCTGATGGACCTCGAGACGCTGGCATGGGACGACGATCTCCTTGCGGCCGTGGGGGTTCCTCGCGAGGTGCTGCCAGAGATCGTGTCGTCGTCGGGGACCGTTGCAGAGTGCGTCGGTTCGCTCCAGGGAGTCCCCATCGCAGGGATCCTCGGCGACCAACAGGCGGCAGTGTTCGGGCAAACGTGTTTCGCGGTTGGCGAAGCAAAGAACACCTACGGGACGGGCTGTTTCCTGCTTCTGAACACCGGCACCGAATTGGTCCGTTCCGAGCACGGTCTGCTCTCGACCGTCGCCTACAGGATCGGCAATCAACCGGCCACCTACGCCCTCGAGGGAAGCATTGCGGTCGCCGGAGCGCTCGTGCAATGGGTCAGAGACAATCTCGGGCTCATCGAGGACTCGGCTGAGATCCAAGCGTTGGCCGAGTCGGTCGACGACAACGGAGACGTCTACTTCGTGCCCGCGTTCTCGGGCCTGTTCGCCCCTCACTGGCGTTCCGACGCCAGGGGGGTCGTCGTCGGGCTCACGAGGTATGCCAACAAGGGTCATCTCGCACGGGCGGTACTCGAAGCGACCGCCTTTCAGACGGCCGAGGTCGTGGATGCCATGAACGCCGACTCCGGTGTGGATCTGACCGAGCTGAGAGTCGATGGCGGCATGGTCGGCAACGACCTTCTCATGCAATTCCAGGCAGACATCCTCGGGGTCCCAGTCGTGCGGCCGCGCGTGTCGGAGACCACAGCACTCGGCGCTGCCTACGCGGCGGGGCTCGCGACCGGCGTGTGGAGTTCGCAGGCCGATCTGCGGGCGAACTGGGGCGAGGACCGGCGATGGGAGCCAACCATGGATTCCGACGAGCGATCGCGACTCTTCGCACGTTGGAAGCAGGCGGTGGAACGGACCTACGACTGGGCGTGAGCCCCGTCGTGCCGGCGACGCGGGCCCGGAAGCGGACGATCATGACGGAACGGTTGGCCGACAGGCCCGGCAGTATGATCGTCGAAAGAGGTCACACCATCTCCGTTCCAGATCTGCTTGCCGTCAGCCGCATCGTGCTGGTGCCGGTCATCATGGCTCTCACCCTCGGTGAGGGGTTCGAGACGCGTCAGCTCGTGCCCGCCTGTGTGCTCTTCACGATTGCCGCCACCACCGACTTCTTCGACGGATATCTCGCCCGCCGCTGGAACGTCACCAGCACTCTCGGGGCGTTCCTCGACACCACCGCCGACAAGCTGCTCGTAACAGGGAGCCTGTTGGCACTCGTAGCGATCGATCGAGTGTCGGTCTGGGCGGCGTTGATCATCGTCATGCGCGAGTTCGTGGTCATGGCGCTGCGCGGACTGGTGGCGCTCGGTGGGGGTCTCGTCCGGCCGTCTCAATGGGGCAAGATCAAGGCCACTTCCCAATTCGTGGCCATCGGCTTTGCGTTCATCCGGTTCGCCGAGCCCATCGGAGCCCTCTACTTCGACCAGTGGCTGATGCTGATCGCAGTCATCCTCACGGTGATCTCCGCCTGGCAATACGTGTCGGGATTCTGGGAGACGGTCAGGGCCGCACGTCGGGGCGCAACCGTCTGAGCATGCGTGTGTTCGTCACGGGGGCCTCCGGCGTCGTTGGAGGCGCGGTTCTTCGAAGGCTCGTCGCCGAGGGAAACGAGATTCGTGCTCTCAGTCGCACCGCTCGGACCGATGTGATTCTCGAAGCGTCAGGTGCCGAGCCCGTCCGCGGCGACGTGCTCGATCCAGCCTCCCTGGCACCGGCCGTCGCAGGAGCGGAGGTCGTGTTCCACATCGCCGGGGTCAACGAGATGTGTGGTCGTCACCCCGAGCACATGGTTCGCGTCAATGTCGGGGGATCGGTGAACGTGGTGGACGCTGCGCGCCGTGCCGGATGCCGGCGCGTGGTCTACACGTCTTCGGCGGCGGCGCTCGGAGAGCGAGTCGGAACCGTGGGATCGGAGACGTCTCCGCACCGGGGCTGGTACCTGTCGGAGTACGAACGTTCCAAACACCTCGCCGAGCGAGCCGTGATGGCGCTCGAAGGCATCGAAATCGTGACGGTCAACCCCTCGTCGGTCCAGGGACCGGGTCGCGCAACCGGTACCGGAAAGATCGTGGTCGACATTGCACGTGGGAAGCTGCCTTTCGTCGTCGATACCACCATCTCGATCGTCGACATCGACGACTGCGCCGAAGGTCATGTGGCGGCTGCCACCCGTGGCAATCCGGGGGAGCGCTACGTGCTCAACTCGTTCACGATCACGCTGCGGGAGGCGCTGGCGATGCTCGAACGGCATCTCGGCCGCTCGCTGAGGGTCAGATACCTCCCACGGTCGGCGATGTCGCTGGCCGGGGTGGTCGGCGAACTCCATGGGCGCGTCACCCGACGCCCTGCGCCGATCTGCCTCGAGATGGCGCGTACCGTTCTCCACGGACATCGCTACGACGGATCACTCGCCGCCCAAGCGCTGTCGATCGCGTACACGACGCCGGAGGGAGTGCTCGAACGACTTGTGGCGTGGTATCGCACAGAGGGGATGCTCGAGTGAGGGTCGTGGTTCTCGAAGAGGACCACCGGCAACTCGTCCAGCTGCTGGAGGACGCCGGTATCGAGGTCGATGCCTGCACGCTTCCCGAGGAGGCTCCGGACGCCGAGATCCTGCTCGCCAGCCCGTCGCTGGCGGCCGCCGCCGCCCAGCGGATGTCCTCGCTTCGCTGGATTCAATCCACCTGGGCCGGTGTCGACGACCTGCTCGCCGGCGGACTCCCTCCGGGAGTGGTGCTCACCAAGCTGGAAGGTGTGTTCGGGTCCCAGATGCGCGAGTTCGTGTTCGGCCACCTGCTCGCCCGATCGCAGCGGGTGTGTGAGACCGAGCGACACCGAACCTGGCACGAAGAGCCCCCCGACGGTCTGGTCGGAAGCCGGATGGGCGTGATGGGGACGGGTTCCATCGGCCAAGCCATCGCAGCCACCGCCGTCCATCTCGGATTGCACGTGGTGGGGTGCAGTCGATCCGGGACACCCGCCCCAGAATTCCTCGACGTGCTGCCGATCGGCCGCCGCCTCGAGTTCGCCGAGGGACTCCACCACCTGGTGGTGGTGCTGCCCTCCACCCCTGAGACGATCGGTGTGGTCGATCATGACCTGATCGAGCGTCTCGCCCCGGGAGCCACCCTGATCAACGTGGGACGCGGGAGCTCCGTCGAGGTGGAGGCGGTGATTTCCGCCCTCGGATCGGGCCGGCTGTCACACGCGGTCCTCGACGTGCTCCCGGTGGAGCCGCTCCCGTCGGATCACGACTGGTGGCGGGTTCCGGGCCTCGTGATCACCTCACACACGGCGGCATGGAGCAGGCCCGGGGACGTGGCCGGCTTCTTCGTCACCAACCACGGCCGGTGGACGCGGGGTGAGCCGCTGGTCGGCGTCGTAGACCCCGACCGGGGATACTGACCCGATCGGGGCTCGCGACGTGTCATCCAGGGGAACGTGCCCCCGCCGGTGTCGCCGTCGATCGGATCTGGTCGTTCGCCGGCCATCGGGTGCCGATGCCCAAGACTGCGACCGCCGCCAGCAACCCGACCAGCCCCTCCCACCATTCGATCGAGTCACTCCAGCAGGTCGTCGTCTCGGTTTCAGGCCCCGACGACACGCTCGATCCGGATACCACGGAGGTGCCCAGTCGCCACCCCGACGGAGCGTCGGAGTCCGCCGTGATGACGGTGTGTCCCCCGACGTCGGTCACTGCGCAGACCGGGTCGAGATGCGCATACATCAGCAGGGCCGGGATCACGACCGCCACCGCCAGCAAGGGGCGCTTCCACGTCGAGCCGGTGGGCTCGACCGGTCTCCCGGGACGTCTCCGCTCCGCCAGCAACCACAGGATCACGATCACCAGGTGAACCGGAGGGAGGAGCCCTCCGAACAGCGTGAGAAATGTCAGTGCCACCGCCGAGTAGGTCGCCACCCTCAGGAGTGAGGGCCGGCGATCGAGTGACATGGCGGCCCACGTCGGGGGTGTCACCAGCAAGACCAGCCAGGCGGCCACCTGCCACACCCCTCCCGGGATCTGGCCGTCGAGGTTGATGACGAACAGCGCCGCTGCCGCCAACGCCAACAGGTAGCCGGCCGCCACCCCGGCGATCACCAGCCGCCGGCCGGCCCGGATGTCTTCATAGGTTCCCATCGCACTCACCTTCCGCACAAGGGCAGGGTCCAGTTGTAGAAGTCGACCGCCATCAACGAGGCGGACGCGCCCGGGAGGTCGTCGAGGAGACCCAGCACCTCCTCGGTCGGTCCCGTGACCACGACCCACGTCACGCCCGCACCCCGGTCGAGCAGTGTCAGGGCGCGCGCCGGGTCGAGCGACGGCTCCGGCGCAGCCTGACTCAAGGCGTCGGCCGCGGCCGGATCCTGGAGGTTCGTCAACGCCGACTGAACCCGCTCGCGGGCCGCTCCGATGTCGGCCGGCGAGAATCCGCCACCTCGACTCATCGAGGCCGAGGTGGCGCCGAGCAACTCGCGATCCACCGCATCGGGCTCGAGACACGTGCTGTAGCCGACGGTCCCGCCTTCCATCAGACCGATCGGGGAGCCCTGGGCGACGGCACCGAGACCGAAGCCCACCCAGGTCACCGCAGTGTCATGGTCTGGCGTGTCGGCGATCGTCTGCGCCTCGCCGATGGTGAGCGGCTCCGCGAACGTCACGGCCACCGTCGACACCGTCCCGCTTCCGAGCCTTGGCAACAGCGTTCGCGCGTCGCCGCTCGCCCCGAGGTCGGCGTTCACGAAAGGCAGGAACGCGCCGCCGCCCGCGTCGCCGAATCCCAGTGGGCCGATGCGCGCCGACACCACCCCGAGCGGTTGCACCTCGCTGCCGACCGGCAGCGCCAGCGAGACGCTGACGGTCCGCGTGAGTGCCGTGCTCTGGATCTCGAGATCGGTGACCCATCCGCCCGGGTTGGTCATGGTGGCCAGATCGAGGGTCGCGTCGGCGAGCGTCGCCGCCCGCCCGGCACGGTTCACCACCAGCGGCTGCACGATCAGCACCGCCACCAGCCACAGGGCTAGCCACAGCCCGAGCAGCATCAGTGCGGCGTCGATCACCGTCCTCCACGTCGCCCGTCTCACCGAACGCCTGATGGCGTGCTCGTCGAGTTCGCCATTCGGCCCGCTTCCGAGCGTGATGGCCGCCACCCCATCGAGGATCTGGCGGCATTCGGCACAGTCCTCCAGATGCCGGTCGACCTCGGCTCGGGTGGTCCGATCCAGGGTTTCGTCGACGAATCCCTCGAGGAGCTCTTGAAGTTCTTCGTGAGTCACAGTTCGTCTCCTGGGTATGCCGCACGAAACGCGAGGCGTGCGCGGTGGATCAGCACCCGCGCCGCCCCGGATGAGATGCCCATCGCCTCGCCGACCTCGTGTGAGTCGAGGCCGGCGCGATCAGACATGAGGAGCGCTGCTCGCTGCCGTTCCGGCAGCTGAGCGAGGGTGAGTTCGATGAGGTCGTGCTCTTCGACATCCATGTCACGAACGGCTACGTCCTCGATGAGGTCGCTCGGTGCCGGCCGTCGTCGCCGCGTGTCGTCGATGAACACCGTGCGGGCGATCGCAAAGAGCCACGCTCGCGGGCTCCCACCCCGGTATCCGGGGAGTGAACGCGTGGCCTTGACGAAAGTGTCCTGCATCAGATCCTCCGCCCAGATCGGGTCCCGGGACATCGCCAGCAGGTAGCCACGGACAGCAGCAGCATGCTCCCGGTAGAACGCCTCGATTGTCTGTCGTCCGTCCACACTTCTCCGTTCCTCCTGATTCAAGATGGTTGGTACGTCACAGAGACGGATTGCCAGGACGAGTCGTTACGCAGGCTCGATGCGTTCGACGTCCCACGCACCATGACCCGAGGTCACCGTGTCGCATGGGGCCGGATGCACCACACGTATGATCCGCTGATGGATCTGACCGCTGCGCAGGTGGACGAGTTCATTGCCGCCGAATATCCGTCGTCGCATGCGAGTGGCTATCGGTGCGACGACCTCGGCGAGGGGTTCGCCAGAGTCCGCTGGCTCTACGACGACACGACGTTGCGTCCCGGCGGGTTCATCTCTGGTCCGACGCAATTCACGGTTGCCGACATGGCGTTGTGGGTGTTGTCCTTCACCGTGCTCGGCCTGCAACCGATGGCAGTGACCTCCGACGTGCACATGACCTTTCTGCGCCCGGCGGTGGGTGGCGACCTCATTGCCCAGGCCGATCTTCTCCGAGCCGGGAGGACCCGGATCTCGGGCCAGGTCAGGATTTGGGTGGACGGCGCCGAACACCGTCCTGTGTCTCATGCGGTGGGGGGATACGGGGTCCTGACGTGACTCCACCTGAGATCGCCGAGGCGGTGGCCTCGATCACCGACGCCATTCCCTTCAACCACCTCCTGGGCCTGAACGTCGATCGCTTCGAGATCGACGAGGTTCGAGTGTCGTTCGACATGCGCCCAGAGCTCGTCGGGAACGTGATGCGCGGGATTCTCCATGGAGGTGTCATCTCGGCCACTCTCGACCTCGTGGGCGGAGTCACGGCGCTCGCCCGGGTCCTACACGATCGCCAGATATCCAGTGTCGAGGAGATCGGACCGGTGTTCGCGCGTTTCGGGACGATCGATCTCCGTGTCGATTACCTCCGTCCGGGATCGGGCGTGTCCTTCGTCGCAACCGGAACGACGCTCAGGGTCGGCAAGCGTGTGGCGGTCACCCGGATGGAATTGCGCAACGACATCGACGTGTTGGTGGCGGTGGGGACCGGGACCTACATCACAGGCTGAGGGATCAGGTCGTCTCGCACGCCGAATCGATGGCTTCTGCCACGCTGCCACCGATCGTTTCCCAGCGCCGGCGAGTGGGGTCATCGATCGGACCGGCTGAGGCGCCGTCGAATTGCGAGTACTCCTCGTTGAGATCTACCCACCGCTGCTCGAGAATCCCGAGGCGATCCTCGTGAATGGCCACCGCTGTGGCGGCGATCGCCAGCTGATCGAGTTCTTGGCGAGCGGTCTCGGCGTCGGGAGCCAGCGTGGTCGTGGGCCAACCGCTGGCGAGGGCCTCGATGCTCCGCTGCGTGGACGCCATCAGCTGGTTGAGAACGGATCGCAACTCCGCGTCGTCGGTCGAGCAGACTGCCGACGGCAGCAAGTACTCGACGCCGTCGACCTCGACCGGCATGTCGAATTCGAGAGACAGTCGGGTGGTGTCGGTGCGTTCGCGACGAGTCGTCTCTGTGGCGGGAACGCTGTCGTCTGTGGGCACGGTGGTGCTGGGTACGTTTGTCGAAGTGGTCGGCTCGGAGGGGACCGTCGTGGTGGCGTCAGTCGCCGTGGTGCAACCGGCGATGAGCCCGAAGATGGTGACGAGGGCGAATACGCATCGCAGCATGATCGCAACCTACACCGGGTCAGACCAGTGAGCGGCGGGGTCCCCGGTGCGTGTGCGCGGCCTCGGCGACCTGAGTGGCGAGTTCTTCCCAGGAGTCTGGTTCACGGGCGAGCGTGAGACGGATGTGTGGGGCCTCTCCTGCCAGCAGCTGGAATGGAGTGCCGGGCGCTACACCCACGCCGTGTGACGCCAGGACAACCATGGCATCACGCTCGTCATCGACCGGGATCCACATGTTGATGCCATGCGTCCCGCCGACGAACACCTCCTTCGACTCCAGCAGCTCGGTGAGCGTGCGTCTCCGGCGGTCGTACTTGCGCCCGGCCCCACGAACCGTCTCGGTCGACGCGGGGTCGGTGAGGAGCTCGAGCAACGTGCGCTGGAGGATCCGTGAGGTCCACACAGGCCCGAGGAGTCTGCGTTCGACGATGGCCTCGATCACCGCGGTGGGGCCCGCCACCGCCGCCATCCGCAGATCGGGTCCGTGGCTCTTCGAATAGCTCCGCACGTGGACGACTCGGTCGGGAAAACGTGTCGCCAATGTCGACGGCGCGGCCGTGGCCACGTCGCCCGAGGAGTCGTCCTCGATCACGAAGAGCCGAGGGTGCTGCGAAACGAAGGTCGCCATCTGGTCGAGGCGAGAGGGGTCGGTCGAGATGCCGGTGGGGTTGTTGGCTCGGGGTTGATAGACGAGGACGGTCGGATCGTGGCTCGACGTCAGCTCCAGCGCTGACATCATCATCCCGCCACGGTCGACCGGAACCGGGAGCAATCGCCCGCCGTGTTCCACGACGAGCTCGGCAATAGGTGGGAAACAGGGGTTTTCGACCACCACGCCTGCTCCGCGCCGCAACACCTGGGCCAGGGTGCGATCCATCGCATCGATCGCACCGTCCACGACCGTGAGAGCTTGGGCTTGGAAAGGCAGATCGCTGCGGATCGCCGCCTCCAACTCGGGCAGTACCACCGGCTCCATGTAGCTACCGGCGGTCTGCGCGACCGCTCTCCGGATGGCCTCGCCGATGTCGGGGAGCAGTGCCGTATCCGGACTCCCGGTCGAGAGGTCGAGTCGATAGCGGCCTGGCTGCCCCGAGAGCCACGATCGTCTCGATGCCCCGGTGGTCTCGACCACGAACGAGCCGGCTCGACCTCGTGTCTCGACGACGCCGGCGGTGACCAACTGTTGCCAGGCGGCGGCGACGGTGGTGGGACTGACCGTGAGCGCACGGGCGAGCGATCGCACCGTCGGCAGACGAGTCCCCCCGGCCAGGGTGCCGCGTGCCACCAGCACCTCGATCGATTGCGCGATGCCATCGGCGGTGGACTCGGCAACGGCCTCGGCGATGATCTCCATCGGTGTCATGGCGGCACTGTATCGAAAGCGCTGTTACAGAAAAGTAACAATCGGGCAATGTTCCAGGGCATCGGCGCGCATAGCATCGACCCATGATGGGGCAGCCCCGGATGGACGGTACCGACAGCGTGCGACGGACCCGGCCATGAGGTCGCGCGTCCGTTCCGTTATGAGCTTCGTCGTGATCGTCGCCGTGTTGATCGCTGTGTGGGAGGGCTACAAGGCGATGGGCGGTGCCACTGGCGGGACGTGGCCCTTCACCGACATCGCTCTCCCTATCCGTACCAACGACCGCTCGATGCCCCATGTTTGGGACGTCGTCGGCGTGCTCTTCACCGAAGCTCAACGGGGTCGCGAAACGTTGTTGCTGACCGTGTTGCTGGAGGCGGCCTGGTTCACCTTTCGATCCGCCCTGCTCGGGTTTGTCGTAGGTTCGCTCGTCGGATTCGGGCTCGGTGTCTTGTTCGTGAGATCCCCCCTCGCCGAACGCGGGCTGATGCCGTACGTCGTTGCTTCTCAGACGGTTCCAGTCCTGGCCATCGCCCCGATTCTCGTGGTCTGGTCGGGCCGACTCGACCTCCCGATCTGGGTTCCGGTCGGCGCCATATCGTCGTATCTGGCCTTCTTCCCGGTCGCGATCAACACTTTGCGAGGGTTGCGGTCGCCCGAGGCGACCTCGGCGGAGCTCATGCGGTCATATGCCGCCAGCCCGAGCCAGGTCTTGTTCAAGCTTCAGATCCCTTCGGCGTTGCCCTACCTCTTCCCCGCGCTGAAGGTCGCCGCCACGGCGTCCATCATCGGTGCGATCGTCGGCGAGCTCCCTGCGGGCATCCGGGATGGGCTGGGCCGTGCCATTCTGTCGTTCGCCTCGTCGTTCTCGAGCGCACCGGAGAAACTGTTCGCCTCGGTTCTCGTGGCGGCGCTCGTCGGTGTCGGGTTCGTCGGGTTGGTTGCGCTCGTCGAGCGCATGACGATCCCACCCGTGGCGCGAAAGGTGGAGGACGTGACCTCTGTCGTGGCGGGTGCATCGGTATGAACGCTCTGGACCTCACCGGCGTCGGCATGGTGTTCAACCAGGGATCGGCAAACGAGGTGACCGCCCTCGAAGGTATCGATCTCACCGTTGCTCCTGGTGAGTTCATCTCGCTCATCGGCCCGTCGGGATGCGGGAAGTCGACACTGCTGCGGATCATTGGTGACCTTCTCACTCCGACTTCTGGGACCGCCGTGGTCAATGGCAAGACGCCGCATCAAGCCCGCCTCGATCGGGACTACGGCATGGTGTTCCAGTCGGCCACCCTGCTCGAATGGCGCAAGATCGCCGACAACGTCGAGCTTCCGCTCGAGGTGATGGGCGTTGACGCCGGGGCGCGGGAACGAAAGGCGAGAGAGATGCTCGAGCTCGTCCAGCTCTCGAAGTTCGCCGACCACTACCCCTGGCAGCTCTCCGGCGGGATGCAACAGCGGGTGTCGATCGCGCGGGCGCTCTCGTTCCAACCTTCGATCCTCCTCATGGATGAGCCGTTCGGCGCCCTCGACGAGATGACACGTGAGCGCATGCAGATGGAGTTGCTCCGAATCTGGGCGGAAACATCGACCACCGTCGTCTTCGTGACCCATTCCATTCCCGAGGCGGTGTTCCTGTCGAACCGCGTCGTCGTGCTGTCGCCAAGACCGGGGAGGATCGCGGACGTGATCGAGGTCGACCTGCCGCAGCCGAGAGCGTTCGAGACACGTGAGGACCAACTGTTCTTCGAACTGCTGACCCGAGTCCGGGAGTCGCTTCGAAAGATCGACGTGGGAGACACCGAGTGAGCGAGAAGCTCTCGCGCTACCTGCCGGCGATGACTCTGTTCATCGGCGCCCTTGCCTTGTGGGAGGCCGTGGTTCGCGTCTTCGACATCCAGGGATTCATCCTGCCGGCCCCATCGGCGATCGCCTCGACGTTCGGGGCCGAATGGGGAGCATTGTGGACGGCCGGCACCGGCACCTTCCTGAGCGCGGTCGCCGGGCTGGCGCTGGGCGGTGTCCTCGCCTTCGCTGCCGCGCTCGCCACCGCCCGATGGCAGCCGATACGCGACGGAGCCATGCCGCTCGCCATCGCTGCAAACTCCACACCCATCGTGGTGCTGGCGCCGATCGCCAACGTGTGGTTCGGGCTGCTCAATCCGTTCAGCACCGTGGCGGTGGTGACCGTGCTGGTCTTCTTCCCGATCATGATCAACCTGGTTCGCGGACTCACGTCGGCCCAGGCAACGCAGATCGAGCTGATGCAGTCACTCGCGGCCACCGACCGAACCACGCTCATGAAACTGAGAGTGCCCACGGCCACGCCTTATCTGTTCTCGGCGTTGAAGGTGGCCGCCGCCCTGAGTCTCATCGGAGCGATCGTGAAGGAGTACTTCGGAGGCCCTCAAGACAGGCTCGGCCAGTACATCACGCTCAAAGCAGCACTGTTTCAGTTCGAGGAGGCGTGGTGCGCGATCGTGCTCGCATCGGCCTTCGGCATCGCGCTGTACCTCTCGATCGTGCTGGTGGAGCGAAAGGTGATGCCGTGGCACGTATCCGTCAGGAGCGCACCGTGACGCTCGATGCCATGCGTGTGCTCCCAATCGAACATTCAGGGTGGACGACCTTCCAGCTGCGGTCGCCGCGTGCTGTCGGCCGTCGGCCACAGATCTCGGCAGGGAGATCCTGCCGTGCGAACCGCACGAAGCGGAGAGATGAGGGAGACAGACGATGAAGCAAAGCAAATGGCGCCTGTTGTCGTTGATCGCGGTACTGGCGCTGATCGCGGCAGCCTGCGGCGGCGACGACGCCGCCGACACCACCGATGACACCGGGACAACAGAGACGACCGCGGAGGGCTCCGGCGAATTGACCCCCATCAACCTCCAGCTCCAGTGGTTCGCCCAGGCCCAGTTCGCCGGCTACTACGCAGCGGTGGCGGAAGGGTTCTACGAGGATGAAGGTCTCGACGTGACGATCCTCGAAGGCGCCGTCGACATCGTGCCGCAACAGGTGGTTGCGACCGGCGGCGCCGAGTTCGGCATCGCCTGGGTCCCGAAGGCCCTGGTGTCGAACACCGAGGACGCTGGGCTCGTGAACGTGGGTCAGGTGTTCCAGCGGTCCGGCACGCTCATGGTGTCGTGGGCCGACTCGGGGATCGAGTCGCCCGAAGACTGGTCCGGGAAGACGGTTGGCAACTGGGGATTCGGAAACGAGTACGAGCTGACTGCCGCCATCGAACAATTCGGGGTCACCGACGTGAACCTCGTCTCGCAGAATTTCGACATGGAGGGTCTGCTGAACCGGGAGCTCGATGCGGCCGAGGCGATGATCTACAACGAGTACGCCCAGGTTCTGGAAGCGGTCAACGAGGAGACCGGCGAGCTGTACCAGCCCGAGGATTTGAACGTGATCGACTTCAACGAGGTCGGCACGGCCATGCTCCAGGATGCCATCTGGGTGACCGAGGACTACGCCGCCAACAACGGCGCCACGGTGGAGGCGTTTCTGAAGGCGTCCTTCGAAGGCTGGATCTTCTGTCGGGACAACCCGGACACGTGTGTCGAGTACGTTCTCGACGCCGGATCGACCCTCCCGGCGGGTCACCAGACCTGGATGATGAACGAGATCAACGCCCTCATCTGGCCGTCGCCCGGCGGCATCGGCGTGATGGACAAGGCGCTGTGGGACCAGACCGTTGAGGTCGCAACATCCCAGATCCCCGAGCTCCAGGGCGTCGAGATCCCTGAGGGCTCGTACACGACCGAGTTCGCGGAAGCGGCGGTCGCCGCCCTCGACGGCGAAGGACTCGATACGGTAGGAGACGGTTTCGAGAAGGCCGACGTCACCGTGACCGAAGGTGGCGAGTGAGCCGTACGACAATCGTGGGGTGCCCGACCGAGCACCCCACGCAGAACTGAGAGGAGGAGGCCATGGCCAACATCGTGCGCTCCGCCATCGTGCAGACCGAGTGGACCGGCGACAAGGATTCCATGATCGACAAGCACGAGAAGTATGCCCGCCAGGCCGCCGAGCAGGGCACCAGAGTGATGTGCTTCCAGGAGCTGTTCAACGACGCCTACTTCTGCCAGGTGCAGGAGGAGCGTCACATGGACAGCGCTGAGTCGATTCCCGACGGGCCCACCATGCAGCGGATGATGAAACTCGCCAAGGAGACCGAGATGGTCCTCGTGGTACCGATCTACGAGAAGGAAGACGACGGGTTTCTCTACAACACTGCAGCCGTGATCGAACGCGACGGCACCTTCCTCGGAAAATACCGCAAGACGCACATCCCGCATGTCGGCGGCTTCTGGGAGAAGTTCTACTTCCGTCCCGGCAACATGGGATACCCGATCTTCGACACATCGGTGGGCAGGATCGGTGTCTACATCTGCTACGACCGCCACTTCCCCGAGGGATGGCGGGCGCTCGGTCTGGCCGGTGCGAAGATCGTGTTCAACCCGTCCGCCACGAGTCGTGGTCTGTCGATGTACCTGTGGAAGTTGGAACAACCCGCGGCCGCCGTCGCCAACGAGTATTTCATCGGTGCGATCAACCGGGTGGGCAAGGAGCCCTTCGGCGACAACGACTTCTACGGCTCGTCGTACTTCGTCGACCCCCGGGGCCAGTTCGTCGGGGATCCGGCGTCGGACACCGACGAGGAGTTGGTCGTCAGAGACCTCGACCTCGACATGATCGACGAAGTGCGCAAGGTGTGGGCGTTCTATCGAGACCGCCGGCCCGACGCATATGGGCCGCTCGTCGCCCCCTAGTCAGAGGTCCGATCACATCCCCAGTAGGTGAAACATGGGAACACACGCCGAGCTGCTGGCTCGCCACAAGCAGGTCCTCCCCAGTTGGATGGCCCTCTATTACAAGGAACCGATCGCCATCGTCGATGGTGATGGTCGCCGCGTCCGAGACGCCGAGGGCAACGAGTACCTCGACTTCTTCGGCGGGATCCTCACCACCATGACCGGATATAACCTGCCCGAGGTCGTCCAGGCCATCAAGGCACAGGCCGACAAGATGCTCCACACGTCGACGCTGTATCTCATCGAGAATCAGATCGCTCTGGCCGAGAAGATCGCATCCGTTTCGGGAATCCCCGACGCGAAGGTGTTCTTCACGAACTCTGGGACGGAGGCCAACGACGCCGCGCTGATGCTCGCCACGCAGTTCCGAAAGTCCAACCAGGTGCTTGCGGTTCGTGGGAGCTACCACGGCAAGAGCCACTCGACCGTGGCGATCACCGGTCAGAAGAACTGGTCGTCGACGAGCCTGTCGCCGTTTCATGTGACGTATGTCCATGGTGGGTACCGGCTTCGTTCTCCATTCGGGCATCTCCCGGATCACCAGTTCATCGCCGCCTGCGTGGCCGATCTCGAGAACATGCTCGAGGTGTCGACCGCCGGCGACGTGGCGTGCATGATCGCCGAGCCGATCCAGGGGGTCGGGGGCTTCGTGACGCCGCCCGACGGCTTCTTCGGAGCGATGAAGGAGGTTCTCGACCGTCACGGCATCCTCTTCATCTCCGATGAGGTTCAGACCGGTTGGGGCAGAACCGGCGAGCACTTCTGGGGTTATCAGGCGCACGGGATGACGCCGGACATCCTCACCTTTGCGAAGGGGCTCGGCAACGGATTGGCGATGGCCGGCGTGGTGGCGACGGCAGAGCTGATGGACAGTCTCCCCGCCAACTCGATATCCACCTTTGGCGGCAATCCGCTGTCCACCGCAGGTGCCCTCGCCAACCTGGACTACGTGCTCGATCACGATCTCCAGACCAACGCCTACAAGGTGGGGAATCATCTGAAGAACCGGATCGATGGCCTCGCCGAGCGCGTCGAGATGATCGGCGAGGTGCGCGGAAAGGGCCTGATGCTGGGCATCGAGTTGGTGGAACCCGCTTCCGGGGCACCCGACGCTCCGGCCGCCGCAGCGGTGATGGAGGAGGCAAAGGCCGAGGGCTTGCTGATCGGGAAGGGCGGGCTCTACGGCAACGTCCTTCGAATCGCCCCTGCCCTCACGCTCACCGAGGAAGAGGCGGACGAGGGCTACACGAAGCTCGAATCAGCCGTTTTGCGGGCGTCCGGGACACCCGAGTGATCGATGCTTTGACCGAACGAGAGGAGAGACGATGCGAACCCTGATCAAGAACGGGACTGTGGTGACCCACGCGGGTCGTACCGAGGCCGACGTGCTGATCGAGGGCGAGATGGTGGTAGCCATGGCCGCTCGCGGAACTCACGGCTGGACCGTCGACAAGGAGATCGACGCCGCGGGGAAGTACGTGTTCCCGGGAGGCATCGACGTACACACCCACATGGAGCTGCCGTTCGGCGGCACCTATGCATCCGACGACTTCGAAACCGGGTCGCGAGCGGCGGCCTGGGGTGGAACGACCACCATTATCGACTTCGCGGTTCAGACCATCGGGGAACCGATGATGGATGGATACGAGCAATGGCGTGGGAAGTCCGATGGCAGGTGTGCGATCGACTACGGCTTCCACATGATCGTTTCCGACGTGACAGATCAGTCGCTCAAGGAGATGGACATCTTGATGGGCGACGGCGTGACCAGCTTCAAGCTGTTCATGGCCTACCCGGGGGTGTTGTACTCCGACGACGGCAAGATCTTCCGGGCCATGCAGAAGGCCGCGGAGAATGGCGCCACGATCATGATGCATGCCGAGAACGGAATCGTGATCGACGTGCTGAGGGAGCAGGCACTCCAGCGTGGTGAGACCGATCCGATCTATCACTCGGTCACGCGCCCGCCGATCACCGAAGCCGAAGCCACCCATCGGGCGATCGCCTATGCCGAGCTGGCCGGATGCCCGCTCTACGTCGTGCACATGTCGGCCAAGGAAGCCGTGGCAGAGGTGGCGGCCGCTAGGGACCGGGGGTCGAATGTCTTTGGTGAGACGTGCCCTCAGTACCTCTACTTGGGCTGGAACAACCTCTCCGAGCCGGATTTCGAGGGTGCCAAGTACGTGTGTTCGACGCCGGTGCGCAGCTGGGAGGAAGACCACCAGGAGTGGCTGTGGAAGTACCTCGCCACCAATGACCTGCAGGTGGTGTCGACCGATCATTGCCCGTTCTGCATGAATGACCATCCGACCTTGGGGACCCAGAAGCGGCTGGGTGAGGGTGACTTCACCAAGATCCCGAACGGGCTCCCCGGCGTGGAGGAAAGGATGCGACTGATCTACGACGGTGCCGTCACCGACCGTCGGATGAGTCTCGAGCGGTTCGTGGAGGTCTGTGCCACGACACCGGCCAAGATGTTCGGCATGTACCCGAAGAAGGGCACGATCGCCATCGGGTCCGATGCGGACATCGTCATCTGGGACCCGGACGTCACCTCGAAGATGTCGGTGGACGTCAACCACATGAATGTGGACTACACGTGTTATGAAGGCAAAGAAGTCAAAGGGAAGATCGAACTCGTCATGCAACGTGGCAACGTACTCATCGAAGACGACACATACCTAGGATCCCCGGGAGATGGCCAATTCATCAGCCGCGGCACCAACCAGTACCTGATCTGATGTCAGACCTGATCACACACTGGATCGGTGGCAAGCAGTGGGACGGAACACCGGAGCGGACCGGGCCCGTCTACGACCCGGCCACTGGAAAGGTCGCACGAAATGTGGCGCTCGCCGCGCCGTCAGAGGTCGACGCAGCGGTTGGCGCCGCCAAGGAGGCGTTTCTCGAGTGGCGTGAGTCCCCGCTGACCCGTCGCCAGGCCGTCATGTTCAACTTCCGTGAGCTGGTGGCTGCGAGAAAACTCGATCTCGCCAAGATGCTCACGTCCGAGCACGGGAAGACGATCGATGACGCGCTGGGCGAAGTTCAGCGCGGACTCGAAGTCGTCGAGTTCGTCACCAACATCGCCCACCTCGTGAAGGGTGAGTACTCGGAGCAGGTGTCGACAGGTGTCGACACCTTCACGCTTCGCCAGCCCCTGGGCGTGGTGGCCGGAATCACCCCCTTCAACTTCCCGGCGATGGTTCCCATGTGGATGTATCCGGTTGCCATCGCCTGCGGCAACACGTTCGTCCTGAAGCCGTCGGAGAAGGATCCGTCGGTTTCGATGATGGCGGCCGAACTGCTCGACGAGGCCGGTCTGCCGGCGGGTGTGTTCAACGTGGTGCACGGCGACAAGGTGGCTGTCGACGCGATCCTGGATCATCCCGACGTGGCTGCCGTCAGCTTCGTCGGGTCCACTCCGATCGCCCGCTACATCTACACCAAGGGCACGGCCAGCAACAAGCGGGTGCAAGCGCTCGGAGGTGCCAAGAACCACATGATCGTCTTGCCCGACGCCGACATGGACCTTGCGGCGGATGCCGCGGTGTCCGCAGGGTACGGCTCGGCGGGAGAGCGCTGTATGGCGATCTCGGTGGTGGTGACTGTCGGCGACGCCGCCGATCGGTTGCTTCCCAAGGTGCAGGAGCGCATCGCCGAACTCGAGGTGGGACCGGGGGACCGTGACGGTGTCCAGATGGGACCGCTCGTGACCGGCGAGCATCGCGACAAGGTCCGCGGCTACATCGATGCGGGCGAGGCCGAGGGAGCGGCGCTGCTCGAGGACGGCCGGGGGCTTCAAGTCGATGGGTTCGAAGACGGATTCTTCGTCGGTCCGACCCTCTTCGACAACGTCACCCAGGAGATGTCGATCTACACCGACGAGATCTTCGGTCCGGTGTTGTCGGTGGTCCGCGTCGATCACTACGAGGAAGCCATCGACATGATCAACCGCAACCCATATGGCAACGGGACGGCGGTGTTCACCAACGACGGTGGCGCCGCCCGCAAGTTCCAGCACGACATCCAGGTCGGCATGATCGGCGTCAATGTGCCCATTCCCGTCCCGCTGAGCTTCTACAGCTTCGGCGGCTGGAAGGACTCGATCTTCGGTAGCCATGCCATCTACGGGCCTGAGGGCGTGCACTTCTATACGCGGCCAAAAGTGGTCATCAGCCGCTGGCCCGACCCGATTCACCGAGGCGTCGACCTCGGCTTCCCCCAGCACGGAACTTGACATGACGGCGACCTGGACGGGTTTTCGCGCACAAAAGGCGTGGATACCACGCCTTTTGTGCGCGAGAACAGTCCGGATGGAGGCGGTGTGATGGATTTCGGCGTGGTGTTGCAGACCGATCCGCCGGCGAGTCGGGTCGTGGAGCTGGCAGTGAAGGCCGAGTCGGCCGGGTTCAAGTATGGGTGGACGTTCGACTCACATGTGTTGTGGCAGGAACCGTTCGTCATCTATTCGCAGATGTTGGCGGCGACCGAGCGAATGATCGTGGGGCCGATGGTCACCAACCCCGGCACCCGCGATTGGACCGTGCTTGCGTCGTTGTTCGCCACCCTCAACGACATGTTCGAGGGGCGAACTGTGTGTGGGATGGGTCGAGGGGATTCGGCCCTGCGCTACATCGGTCGCTCGCCGCGCACGCTCGACACCACCGCCGAGGCGACGAAGGTGATCAAAGAGTTGGTCGCCGGTCGAAAGGTCGTCTACAACGACAAGGAACTCGAGATCCCTTGGATCGACGGGGGCTACGAGCTTCCTGTGTGGATGGCCGCCTACGGTCCGAAAGCCCTGGCGTCGACGGGAACCCACTACGACGGGTTCATCCTCCAGCTCGCCGATCCGCAGGTCGCAGCGTGGACGATCGGGGCCGTGAAGGAGGCCGCCGCCGCCGCCGGTCGTGACCCCGACTCGCTGGACATCTGCGTGGCAGCGCCCGCGTATGTCGGTGACGACATCGCCCACCAGCGTGATCAACTTCGGTGGTTCGGCGGCATGGTCGGGAACCACGTTCATGACATGGTCAAGCGGTACGGCCACGACGACGACTCCAAGGTTCCCGCCGCACTCGCCGAGTACATCAAGGCCCGGGAGGGATACGACTACGACCACCATGGCAAGGCGGGGAACCCATCCACCGCGTTCGTCCCCGACGACATCGTCGATCGCTTTTGCGTGCTCGGGACCGCCGAGCAGCATGTGGCCCGCATGGAAGAGCTGCGCTCACTCGGCGTCACCCAGTTCGCGATCTACCTCATGCACGACGACATGGAAGGCACGTTGGAAGCCTACGGGCGCGATGTGATCCCCAGAATGATGTCGTGACGGTCGGTCGGGCGAGCCGAGCACGGTTGACTCACGGGCTCCATGCCCGGCGTCCTCCGCTCACCCGCGATAGTCGTCGTCGGTCACCTTGCGGGGCTCCCACACGGTGGCACCACCGGTGGTGAGCGAGAGGTGCATCATCGGTGAGTCGGGCCGGGCGCCATGCCAGTGGACTTCGCCCGGCGGGGCGTAGACCACGTCGCCCGCAGAGATCTCGACCCGTTCGCCGTCGGCGTTGGCGACCAGTCCTGAACCGGAGACTACATACAGCACCTGACCGTCGGGGTGCCAGTGCCAATCTGTTCGCGCCCCTGGGGTGAACTGGACGGCGAGTGCGTTGAGGGCGCCATCCACCTGGCTGAGCGGTCCAAACCACACGGCGCCGGTGAAGTGCTCGGCGGGGCTCGGGGACCAGTGATGCGTAGTCGCGGGGCGGTGTTCCATGAGCAGAGACTAGGTGGCATGGAACGGGCCTCGGCCGGGTAGGGATCGTCATGTCCGACGACGATCTGAGAAGCTCGAACGTGCGATGGTTCATCCGGCTCGGGTTGACGGCGGTGGCCACCGTCGTGGTGATCCACGTCTTGATCAGGGTCCAGGGGGTCTTGCTGGTCGTTGCAGCCTCGCTGGTGATTGCGCTCGGGGTTCAGCCCTTCCTCGGATGGCTGACGTCCAGGGGACTGTCCCGAGGGTGGTCGACAGCGGTTCTGTTGACATCGGGTGCAATCGCCGTTGGTTCGATCGCAGCCCTGTTTCTTCCGATGGTCGTCGACCAGATGGGTCGCATAGCCGAGGAAGGCCCGGCAATCATCGAAGATCTTCGGAACTCGAGCGATGTGATCGACTCTGCTCTCGCACGGTTCGATCCCGCAGCTTTCACATCGGGACAGACCCTCGGAAGTGCCGCCAGCGTGTTGGTCGACGTGGTCACCGTGGCGGTGCTCGCACCGTATTTCGCACACGCCCTCCCCAACATGATGGTACGTGCCCTGAGGTTGCTGCATCGTGAAGACCGAGAGGAGTTCATCGAGCTGCTCGACGAGGCGGTCGAACGGATATCCGGCTTCGTCGCCGGAAACATCTTCGTCTCGATCATTGCGGCTGCGACCTCCTTCGTGGCGCTGCTTCTTCTGGAGGTGCCGTTCCCGGCGGCGCTTGCGGTCTGGATCGGGCTCGCCGACCTGGTCCCGATCGTGGGCGTGTTCATCGGTGCCGCCCCGGCCGCGGCGGTGGCGTTCGTCGAGCGTGGGCCGGCCGGCGCACTTGCCGTGGCGGTCTTCATTGTGGCGTATCAGCAGGTGGAGAACTACGTGATCGCTCCCCGGGTGATGCGGCGCACGGTGGACCTGTCTCCGGCCACAGTGATCATTGCCCTCATGGTGGGTGGGTCGCTGGCGGGTGTGTGCTCGGTGCGCTGCTCGCGCTGCCGGTCGCTGCCGTCATCTCGCTGCTGATGAATCAGTTCGTCATATGCAAGTCCGGGCTCGGAACGTGGCGTTGGGGATCCAAAGAGAGGAAGTGCCAGAGGGCAGGTCACGCCGCCCGAGCCTCCCGTGACCCGGATTCACCTCATGCGACCCGGTCGAACAAGTACGCAAATGCCGGTGTTGCGTACGAGACCCCTCTCCGCCGTTCGTGGAGGTAGCTCTTCGTGATCGTCACGGGCGTTTTGGGGTGGAGATAGTCGGTCAGCCCGGTGCGACGGATGTGATACCGCCCGTGACTCGACGTAACGACGCCTGTCAGGCGGTAGCGAGGATCGATCGACGCCATTGCGGCGTCGCCGTGACTCGGGTTCACGAGCAACGTGCCGCCGATTCGGAGGTGAGCGGTGCAGTGCTCGGAAACAAAACCGGCGTAGAGCGAGACGAGCAGGTCGAAACCGCCCTCGGGCAGGTTCAGGATCGTCGTGAAGTCGCCTCGAATGAACTGGATCCCTGGATCGGTAGGCACACCAGGGTGTGCCGCCACGATCTCCTTCACACCTTCGTGGTCGGCGAAGAAGCGCTCGGCCCGTCGATCGACGTCGACGTAGGTCACCGACGGGAAGACGAACGACGGCGCCAGGTCGACGAAGCTCCCCGGGTACAGGACCCTCGCTGCCGGCACCGCGTCGGCCACCGCCGAGAAGAGCCGCCAGCGATCACCCTCATGTCGGTCCTGCTGTGTCCACAGCTGTTTCGTGAGCGCCTGCACGCGGCGATGGTACGCGCATCTGTGCGGCCGGTCCTCCAGTGTCGTAGGCTCAGCCGACGCGGCGAAGGGTTTGGCATGGGTCTGGGATTTGGCTTGCTGAGCGCACAGTTGAGGCCGGGTGAGAGCGACTGGGAACGAGCGTACGACGAGACGATCCGGCTGGCGGTCGATGCGGAACGTCTCCGGTTCTCGTCGGTCTGGACCACCGAGCACCACTTCGTGGACGACGGATACATGCCATCTCTGGCGGTGGTCAGCGGTGCCATCGCCGCTGTCACCTCGAGCATCGAGATCGCCACCGGAGTCGTTCTCGCTCCACTCCACCATCCGATCCGTCTGGCCGAGGACGCCGCCACAGTCAGCCTGTTGAGCGGGGGACGCTTCACCCTTGGACTCGGGCTCGGTTGGAGTGAAATCGAATATGAGGCTCTTGGCGCCGACATGCGGACCCGCGGAAAGGCGATGGAGGAGATCCTCACCATCTTGCCGAGAGCATGGTCCGGTGACGTGTTCCGCCACGACGGCACGGTGTACTCGCTACCCGACCTCGCGGTCCGGCCGACGCCGTCGGCGAAGATCGATGTGCTCGTCGGGGGTGGTGCCGAAGCGGCCGTCCGACGTGCAGCGCGCCTCGCCGACGGGGTATTCGCCAATGCGCCGCTCGAGCAGTTCCTCGAGCAGCTCGCCTGGATCCGTGACGAGTGCGATCGGGTGGAGCGCGACATGACCGACCTACGGATCGTGCACTACTCGGTCATGCTGCCCGGTGACTCTGAAGCCGATGCCTGGGAGCGGTACACCGAGCATCTGTGGCAGATGATGTGGAAGTACTCCGACATGGAAGCTTCGGCTGTGCGTCCTGGCCCCCCGCCCCCGGCCCCCGACCTGACCAACGAGGAGAGGGGACGGCTGTTTGGTAGGGCGACGGTGGCAGGCACGGGCGAACAGATCGTCGAGTACCTGCTCGACATCCGCGAGCAAACAGGCGTACCTGTCGAATTCGCCGCCCGGAGCCTGTTTTCGACCCTGCCCTACGACGGCCAGTACGAGATCATGGAGCGTCTCGCGACCGAGGTGGCACCGCACGTGTGACGCGGCCTGTCGCCGTCACCAGATAGCCTGCCGTCATGGATCGACCCATTCGTCACGCCGAGGAGAGCGCCGTCACCTTCGCACGCATCATGACCCAGCTCGACGCCAACATGCTCGGCAACGTCCACGGTGGAGTCATCATGCGTGAAGTGGACTCTGCTGCCGGTACCGCCGCCATGCGGCACGCCGGTCGCCCCTGCGTCACCGCCGCCATCGACGAGCTGTCTTTCTTCGGGCCGGTCCATGTCGGTGACATCCTCACGGTGATGGCCCGTGTCAACGACGTCGGCAGTACCTCGCTCGAGGTCGGTGTGCGGGTCGAGGCCGAGTCGCTGGCGGGCGGAGAACCCCGCCACACCACCAGCGCCTATCTGGTGATGGTGGCGCTCGACGACGACGGGCATCCGACCGAGGTCCCGGAGCTGATCGTCGACACCGACGACGACCGGCGAAGGCAGCGGCAGGCACGCATTCGGCGTCAGGTTCGATCCGAACGAATCGAGCGGCTCCGCGCCCACGACTGAATCAGAACAACTCGTCGAGCATCCGGTACCAGGCGAGTCGCTCGGGATCGGGGAACTGCCCGTAGGCCTCGAAGAAGCGAGGAACCCACTCCGCGCCCCAGTTGTGGCCGATGCTCCTGGCGGCGACCGCCAGGTCGATGTGCCGGTCGCCCACTCCGCTGCGGGCGAGGTCGACGAATCCGACCTTCTCGCCGACGATCACGTTGGGGAGCGAGAAGTCGCCGTGGACGACGGTGGGAACGAATCGCTCCGGGATCCGATGGTGAAGGCGCCGGAGCAACTGTTCCGGAGTCCGTCCGCGGAACTCGTCGTCGAAGTCGTCGGGGTCGACGAGGCCCGACTCGATCCTCCGCCCGGCCAGCTCGAGCAGTGCTCATCGGCGATCGGTCGACCGGGTATGAGATCGAGGGCGTCTCGTGGAGCCGTCGCATCGCCGCCGCCACCGTCGAGATGAGCCGGTCGAGATCGTCGACCCACACCTGATCACAGGCCATCACTCCCGCCAGCCCCTCGGTGACGAGGTATTCGACGGTTGCATCCAGATGGAGAACCACGATCGCGGGGACATCGACGTGAGCCGACAGCCATCTGATCCGCTCGGCTTCGTCACGGAGCCCATCGAATTGGGCCGCCCGGGCCACCTTCACGAAGCGACGCCGCCCATCGCGTTCGAACACGAGGACCCGAGCCGACGATCGGCCGATGTCCCGGTCGTTCACCCGCTTCCATCCGTCGAGGTGGCGGGTCACGTCTCGGGGCAGATCCACGGCGGCGAGGCTATCTCCGTAGAGTGAACGCTACGAACCAAGGAGCACTGTCACATGGGATTTCGAGCGTTCATGGTCGAGAGGAGCGACGACGGCTGGCGCCGTCGCGTGGTCGAGATCGACGACACAGAGCTTCCCGATGGCGAGGTGCTGATCGACGTCGAGTACTCGGGGATCAACTTCAAGGACGGACTGGCCAGCATCGAGAACGGGAGGGTGGCGCGAATCTCCCCGTTGATTCCCGGCGTGGACCTCGCCGGGACGGTCATCGAGTCCTCAGAGCCTTCCATCGGCACGGGTTCACGAGTGATCGTGCACGGATACGACCTCGGTGTCGCCCACCACGGCGGTTTTGCCCAACATGCGCGGGTTCCGGCATCGTGGGTGGTGCCACTTCCCACCGGCCTCACCCTGGAAGAAGCGATGCTCGTCGGCACCGCCGGGTACACGGCGGCGTTGTCGGTGATGGCGCTCGAGGCGGCCGGCCTCCGGAGAGAGGATGGCCCCGTGTTGGTCACCGGAGCCACGGGCGGGGTGGGATCCACTGCCGTGGGGATGTTGGCCTCGCATGGATTCGAGGTGGTTGCCAGCACGGGCAAACCGGATCAGTCCGAGTGGCTGACCTCACTCGGGGCGGCCGAGGTCGTCGATCGAGCCGAGCTGTCGACGGACAGCGGGCGATCTCTCGAGTCAGAACGATGGGCGGGAGCCGTGGATTGTGTCGGTGGAGTCACGCTCGCCCAGATCTTGAAATCCGTGAAGTACGGGGGCAGCGTGGCCGCCAGCGGAATGACTGGGGGCGGTGACCTCCCCACCACGGTGTTCCCGTTCATCCTCCGTGGCGTCAACCTGCTGGGCATCGACAGCGTGCAGAACTCCCTCGCTCAACGGATCGAGGTCTGGCACCGTATCGCGGCCGATCTGCGCCCGCCTCACCTCGACGCCCTCGAGCCTGAGGTCGTGGGCCTCGACGCCCTCGCCGGCGCTCTGGATCGCATCCTCGCCGGCGACATGGTCGGCCGAACACTGGTCGATCCGAGCGCCTGAGCCAGAACCAGAGGGAGGGGAGGAGAGCCGTGGACACGACGGAACTGGCGATGCTGCTGGCCGACGCCGCCGACGACATAACGCTTCCTTCCTTCCAATCGAAGAGCCTGCGGATCACGACCAAGCAAGATGGCACGGTCGTCACGAGCGCCGACACGGCGACCGAAGCTGAGATCCGGCGACTCCTTGCCGAGCACGCTCCCACCGACGGCGTGGTCGGTGAGGAGCATGGCGTGACCGGAGCCGATTTTCGGCGTTGGTTCATCGACCCCATCGACGGCACGTCCAGCTTCGCCGCCGGGAACCCCGAATGGGCGACGATGGTGGCGCTCGAGGACTTCGAGCAGCTGGAGGTCGCTGTGATCTCGAGCCCGGCTCTGGGCAGCAGGTGGTACGCGCGGCGAGGCGAGGGGGCATGGGCGCTGCGACTCGGGCCGCTGGGTGGTGAGACCACTCGATTGACGGTGTCGAAGGTGGACTCGCCGGGCATGGCGAGAGTGAGCGTGTGGCCACCGCCGGCACGCCTGCGACCGCAATGGCTACCCGTCGCCCGTGCGTTCGGCGAGATGGCCGACCTGGTGGCGGGGTCGGTGCGGGGCAAGGAGATCAAACCGAGTCGTGACACCGGTTTCCCCAACGCCGGAGTTCTCGTCGCCGCCGGCGCACTCGATGGTTTCCTGCTCTGTGGCGGCGGACCGTGGGATGTCGCTCCGCTGGCGCTGCTCGTGGAGGAGGCCGGCGGAACCTACTCCGATCTGCATGGCGGGCGGGACTTCGCAGGCGGAGTGGCGCTGTTCACCAATGGGAGAATCCACGACACCCTGCTGACCTGGGCCGCAGATCATCATTGACGGTGCGTCTTACGCGCGTGAACGCGTCTAAGACGATTTTGTCATTCACCCACATTGACTAGTGCTGTGACATGACCGAATCGCAGCAATGCAGCACCGGTTTCTGGTCGGTGTCGTCGGGAGCTCGCAGTCCCTGATCTCCACCCTCGAGGTCGGTGGTCGAGTGTCTCGCCGAAGGTCCTACGATCGATGTTTCATGCCTGCTCCACTCGAAGCTCTCGTCGTCGCATGGAAGGCACGGCACTTCCCGCCCCTCCCCGGCCGTTGGGTCGTCGTTCCAGGAGCGTCGGGCCTACGCCCTGGCCGGTCTGGCTCACACGGTGAGCGGACCGATGTTCGTGGTCGTGCCCGGTGAGAGGGATGCTGAAGACCTCTCAGAGGATCTGGCGCTCTTCACCGGTCAGAGCGTGCTGATGCCGGCCTGGGAGACGCTGCCGTTCGAACATCTGTCGCCCAATGCCGCCACGATGGCACGTCGGGCTCGCGCCAGACACCGGCTCCAGACCGGTGGGCGCGGCACGATCGTGGTGGCGAGTGTCCGGGCCGCCGTCCAGCGGCTCAGCCCGTCGGATCCCAACCCACTCGTGTTCGAGAAGGGCAAGGAGTTCGAGATATCAGAGCTGACACGCCACCTCGCGGCCTTCGGCTATCAGCGAACCGATCGGGTGGAAGCGCGCGGTGAGTTCGCAGTGCGCGGCGGGATCGTGGACGTGTATCCGGCCCAGGACGATGATCCGGTTCGCATCGACTTCTGGGGGGACGAGGTCGAGGATCTGAGGGTGTTCGGGGTGGGCGACCAGCGATCGGCGGATCCGGTGCCGGTCGTCGAGGCCTTTCCCGCTCGTGAGTTCCGACCTTCATCGGGACCAGTCGTCGACCGAGCCAAGGAATTGCTGGCGTCAGATCCCTGGAATGCGTCGGTGTGGGATCGTCTCGTCGACGGCAACCACTTCTCCGGCATGGAGTCGTGGATGCCGTGGCTCGCCGACGAGCGAACCGTCTTCGGTGAACTTCCGGAAGACACGACCGTGGTCGTGGTCGATCCGGTTCGGTCGAGGGACCGCAGCCGGGACCTCCAGAAAGAAGAGGGCGATCTGGCGGAGGCTCTGGCTCCGAGCTGGGGCGAGGGTGCCCCGGAGGCCGGCGCCCATCCGTCGCTGTTCCTCGACCTCGAGCATTCCTTGAGCAGGCGACCTACGGTGGAGATGCCTGCCGTGGCAGCTTCGCCAGCAGATGAGGTCCTTCCGGTTCGGGGTCTCGACGCCACCGTCGGCGATGCCGAATCGGTTGCGTCGGCATTGCGCCGGCTCGAGCAGTCCGGGGTCACTGCGGTGGTGGCGATGGACGGGTCGGGTGCGGCCGACCGCGTCGCCCGGCTGCTCGCCGAGAACGATCTGCCGATCCCGCGGCTCGACGATCTGGACGAGATCCGAACGGCCGTCGTCCCGGTGGGTATTCACAACGGTTTTGTGCTGCCCGAGGTCGGTGTGGCCGTTCTCGGCGAGCAAGAGATCGCCGGACGCCGGCGGGCCCACCGGCGCACGGGGTCGAGGCGAACGGCGGCGACGGGAGCGGAGTATCGCGATCTTCGTCCCGGAGATCACGTAGTGCACTACAAGCACGGGATCGGACGATTCGAAGGCCTCGTCTCCAGGACGATGGCCGGAGTGGAACGGGACTACCTGATCGTCGCCTACGCCGGAGCCGACAGGCTCTACGTCCCCACGGACCAGCTGGCCGCGGTCACCAAGTACACGGGAGGAGACGCTCCGAGGGTGTCCCGGATGGGTGGGAAGGACTGGGCCGACACCAAGGCCAGGGTCAGGAAAGCGGTGGCGGCCGTCGCCGAGGAAGTCGTCCGGCTCCATCGGCTGCGGGCGAGGGCCACCGGTCATCCGTACGACCCCGACACCCCGTGGCAACGTGAGATGGAGGCATCGTTCCCCTTCGAGGAGACGCCGGACCAGCTGACGGCAATCGGCGACGTCAAGGCGGACATGGAGTCAGAAGCCCCGATGGATCGGCTGGTCTTTGGCGACGTCGGTTTCGGGAAGACAGAGATCGCGATCCGAGCTGCGTTCAAGGCCGCGGCGTCGGGCAAGCAGGTCGCGGTTCTGTGCCCGACGACGCTGCTCGCTCAACAACATCACGCCACCTTCTCGGACCGGTTCGCTCCGTATCCGATCCGTGTGGAGGTGTTGAGCCGGTTTCTCACGGCCAAAGAGTCCAAGGCGGTGGTGGCCGGGCTCGCGACCGGTGAAGTCGATGTAGTGATCGGGACCCATCGGCTGCTCTCCGATGACATAAGGTTCAAAGACCTCGGGCTGCTCGTCATCGACGAAGAGCAGCGCTTCGGGGTTTCTGCCAAGGACAAGATCAAGGCGCTGAAGATCGGCGTGGATGTGCTGACCCTGACCGCCACGCCGATTCCACGCACCCTCGAGATGGCGCTGACCGGCATCAGGGAGGTGAGCCACATCCGGACCGCACCCGTCGACCGCCATCCGATTCTCACCTACGTCGGACCCTTCGATGAACAGACCGTCGCTGCAGCCATCCGACGGGAGATGTTGCGCGAAGGCCAGATCTTCTACGTGCACAACCGGGTCCAGTCGATCGAGCGCGCGGTCGCACGTCTGCGGGACCTGGTGCCGGATGCGCGCTACGTCGTCGCTCACGGCCAGATGTCGGAAGGTCAGCTGGAGCAAGTGATGCTCGACTTCTGGAACCGCGAGTACGACGTGATGGTCGCCACCACGATCATCGAGTCCGGACTCGACCTGCCGCAGGTCAACACACTGATCGTGGAGCGGGCCGATCTCCTCGGACTCGCCCAGCTCTACCAGCTCCGAGGGCGGGTCGGACGCTCGAACCAGCGCGCCTATGCCTACCTGTTCCACCCACCGGAGCAATCCTTGACCGAAGAGGCGCACCGTCGGCTTGAGGCCGTCGGTGAGGCCGTCGACCTCGGATCGGGTTTTCAGCTCGCCATGAAGGATCTCGAGATCCGTGGCGCCGGTTCGGTGCTGGGCGAAGTGCAGTCGGGCCATGTCAGCGCCGTCGGCTTCGAGCTCTACGCCGAGCTGGTGGCGGAGGCGGTTCAGAAGCTCGAGGGCCGGAGGTTGGTCGATGAAACCCCGGCCGAGGTACGAATCGAGCTGCCGATCGACGCCCACCTTCCCGACGACTACGTCGAGGAACAGCAGCTGCGGCTCGAGGCGTACCGGCGACTCGCCTTGGCGACCACCCACCAGGAGGTGGACGACGTGGCTGCGGAGTGGCTGGACCGCTTCGGCGACGTACCAGAGCCTGCACAGTCGCTCGTCGACATCGCCCACCTCAGAGTCGAGGCGCTCAGGATCGGACTCGCCGAGGTCGTGAAACTCCATCACGAGGTCCGGCTAGGGCCGGTCGACCTCACCCAGTCACAGGAGATCCGTCTCCAGCGTCTGGCCCGCAAAGCCGTGCTCCGAGCCTCCGAAGGAGTGATCTTCCTCCCGGCTCCAGACCCGATCCTCCCCGGACTCCTCCACTTCCTGGAGACGATGTGGCCCGCACAGAGCACGACCTCTGTGCCGTCGAGCGATCCAGGGGGCGTCGGAGATCGGGCCGACGGTTCCTGAGCGCGACACCGAGGTCGGCCGTCGGCGGTGCTTTCCAATCTTTCTACTTTGTACTTCGTGCTTCGTACCTCGTACTTGGTACCTTGTCGGTGCCTGAGCGGTCGATGGCCGAGTTGAGCCGCCGACCATGTACCATGCTGATCTCCTTCCCCCTACCGAGGTTCCCTCGTGAAGAATGCATTTCGCTTGTCACTCGTGATGTCCGTTCTCCTCGCCGCCTGCGGCGGCGCTGCAGCTGCCGGCGGCGTCGCCGCCACCGTCAACGGTGAGGACATCACCGTTGACGATGTCGTGGCATTGACCCCGGAGCAGGACGATTCGGTGATCGCCACCGACGCGTTCCGCACCCAGCTCAACGGTGTCATCATCTCGCTGGTCGTGCTCGATGCTGCCGAGGAGCAGTACGGCATCACCGCAACCGACGAAGAGATCCAGACCCAATACGACGAGTTCAAGACGCAGTTGGAGGCCACGGCCGAGACCTACGAGGACGCGCTCCTGGCCAACAACATCACCGACCTCCGTGTCCGTCAGGCCGCCGAGGAGCAGGTCGTGGCGGAGGCGCTCAGGGAGCGCCTCGCCGAGGAGGCGCCGGGTGTCGACGAAGCCGACGTCGAGCTCGAATTCGAGAACAACGACGGCCTCTACCGCATGGCCTGCATCAAGCACATCCTCGTCGAGACCGAAGACGAGGCGCTCACCGTCAAACAGCGTCTGGATGACGGTGAAGACTTCGCCGAGCTCGCCGGTGAGGTTTCAATCGAGCCTCAGGCCGCCGAGACAGGTGGCGACCTCGGTTGCTCGAACCTCGCTCGATACGTCGAGGAGTTCGCCGACGGGGCCATGGCGGCCGAAGTCGGGGTCGTGTCTGAGCCCGTCGAGTCCGAGTTCGGGTGGCACCTGATCCTGGTCGATTCGATCGAGGACGACGAGACCGTGATGGAAACGATCAGGACCCAGTTGGCATCGACCGGTGAGAGCCAGTTCTTCCAGGATTGGATCAATGAGGCGCTCGCCGCTGCCGAGGTGACAGTCGACGAGCAATACGGAACCTGGGTCACCGACCCGCAGCCAGGTCTTGTTGCACCAGTCGACGAGTCCGATACCGCCGATACCACTGCCACCACCGCCGGATGATCCACATCGTCGGTCTGGGACCGGGGGATTGGGACCGCACCGATCCTCGGACCCGGGACACCTTGCTCGATCCCTCTGCCTCTGTGGTGGTGAGGACGAGTTCACACCCTGCCGCAGCCACCCTCGGGTCGCTGCGGCAGGTGTCGTTCTGCGACGACCTCTATGAGGCTTCGGAACGGTTCGGCGAGGTCTACGACGCGATCGCCGAACGCGTGCTGACAGCGGCCGTATCCGGTGAAGTGATCTATGCCGTGCCTGGCAGCCCGAGATTGGGGGAGTTCGCAGTGCGCACCATCGAGACAGCGTGCGCCGCAGCCGGGCTGCCGGTGACCGTTCACGCTGCAGAGTCTTTCCTCGACGCCGTCTTCTGCGAGCTCGGTGTCGACCCGCTCGAAAAGGGGTTCAAACTCCTCGACGGACACGATCTGCCCGATCCTCTGGTGTTCGACCTGCCGACCGTGATCGGGCACGTGGGTCTGCCCGAGATCCTCGCGGATGTCCTGGTGCAGGTCGACCGGGTGATCCCCGACGACCAAGAGATCTGCGTGCTTGTTGGGCTCGGGGCCCCGGACGCGCAGATCGTCTGGGGACTCCCCGCAGCGCTCGGCGCCGACCTGGCCGGCGGGCGCACTTCGGTGTTCGTGCCTGCCGTGTCGGGAGGCTTGGTCGGGGTGGTTCATGCCATGGAGCGTTTGCGAGCCGAGTGCCCGTGGGATCGCAAGCAGACGCACCTGAGCCTGGTTCGGTATCTGGTGGAGGAGACTCATGAGCTGATCGAAGCGCTCACCGCCTTGCCCTTCGACGAGGTCGATTTCGGCGCATATGCCGACGTGGAAGAAGAGCTCGGAGACGTGTTGCTCCAGGTGCTGTTCCATGCGGCGATCGCGTCGGAGACGGGAGCGTTCGACATCTCAGACGTGGCAGAGCAACTACGGCGCAAACTCGTTCGACGCCACCCGCACGTGTTCGCCGACGTCGAAGCGAACGACGCCGAAGCAGTCAAGGCGAATTGGGACCTCATCAAAGCCGACGAAAAGGGCGGGGCGCCGGCCGCCGACTCGGTGATCGGTGGCGTGCCGACCAGTCTGCCCGGGTTGGCCCGGGCGTTCGAGGTCCAGCGCAAGGCGGCCACGGTCGGCTTCGATTGGCCTTCGGTCGAGCCGGTCATGGACAAGCTCGACGAGGAGGCCGCCGAGCTCAGGGCTGCGCTGGGCGATGCCGACCGTGCACTCCACGAGCTGGGCGATGTGTTGTTCACCATCGTCAACGTCGCCCGGCACCTCGACCTCGACGCAGAGGTTGCGGTCAGACACGCCGTGCAGCGTTTCGAGTCCCGCTTCCGAGCGATGGAGGCGATGGGTCCGATGGAAGGCCTCACGCCGGAGGAGTTCGATGCTCGGTGGGAGGGCGTCAAACGTTCTACGTAGTACGTATTACGCCGCGCGCCCTCGCTCCACGCACGGGAGCAGCATTGTTCGGACCAATCGCGCGGGGCGCGCGATTCGAATGCGCTCCGCGCGCGTGAGATTCGTCTATCGTTCGCACGACATCAAAAAGGAGGGCTCGATTGTCCACGCAGATCGCCGACATCCGAGCCCGTGAGATCCTCGACAGCCGCGGTAACCCGACCGTCGAAGCCGAAGTCCTCCTTGCTGGCGGAGGGTTCGGACGGGCGGCGGTTCCTTCCGGGGCGTCGACAGGGGCCCACGAAGCGCACGAGCTTCGGGATGGCGGAGACCGCTTCGGCGGAAGAGGGGTTTCGCGGGCCGTCGACAACGTCCTGAATACCATCGCACCCGCATTGAAGGGCGTCGATGCAACCCAGCAGGAGCGGGTCGACCAACTCATGCTCGACCTCGATGGAACGCCGAACAAGGCGAACCTCGGGGCAAACGCCATCCTCGCAGTCTCCCTCGCCGTGGCTCGAGGCGCCTCGGCCCAGGTCGGCCTTCCGCTCTTCAAGTATCTCGGTGGTCCGTCCGCCCGGGTGCTTCCGGTCCCGTGTCTCAACGTGCTCAACGGTGGCGCCCACGCCGCCAATTCGGTGGACATCCAGGAGTTCATGCTCGTGCCGGGAGGATTCCCGAGCTTTCGCGAGGCGCTCCAAGCCGGGGTCGAGATCTACCACGTCTTGAAGAAGGTGCTGGCCGGCCGCGGTCTCACCACCAACGTGGGTGACGAAGGCGGATTCGCCCCGAACCTGCCGACGAATCGTTCGGCGCTCGAGCTGTTGTCCGAAGCGATCGAAGAGGCTGGGTACAAGCTGGGCGAAGAAGTGGCGCTTGCGCTGGATGTGGCGTCCACCGAGTTCTTCCGTGAGGGTGAATACCACCTGGCGGGGGAGGGACGAAGCTTGTCTTCCGGCGAGATGGTGGACTTCCTGGCCGAGCTGGTCGACGACTTCCCGCTGGTTTCGATCGAAGACGGCATGGCCGAGGACGATTGGGAAGGGTGGACCCTCCAGACTTCGCGCCTCGGCCGTCGTCTGCAGCTGGTGGGCGATGACTTGTTCGTCACCAACCAGGAGATCCTCGAACGTGGCATCCGCGAAGGCGCTGCGAACGCAATCCTGGTGAAAGTGAACCAGATCGGCTCGCTCTCCGAGACGCTTCACGCCATGCAGACTGCCGAAGGTGCGCGATACGGTCGCATGGTCAGCCACCGATCCGGCGAGACCGAGGACTCGTTCATCTCTCACCTGGCGGTGGCCACGAACGCGGGCCAGATCAAGACCGGGGCACCTGCTCGCGGGGAACGCACGGCCAAATACAATCAGCTGCTCCGCATCGAGGAAGCGCTGGGAGACCAGGCACGGTATGCGGGATGGGACCCGTTCAGGAGAACACCGTGACATTGATACGCCGCCCGCTCATGGTGCTGGCACCTGCTGTGCTGCTCGTGGTGGCGCTCGCCCTGGCCACCAACGTTCTCCCACTCCGTCAGATCGTGGCGCAACAACAGGAGATTGCGGCCACTCGCGGCACCCTCGATCAACTCATGGAAGACAACGCCGTCCTCGACGCGCAGGTGTCCGCCCTCGACACGCCGATCGAGGTCGAGCGCATCGCCCGTGAGGAGTTGGGCTTCGTGAGGCCCGGTGAGACTGCCTATGTGGTCATGGACCCGACCCCAGCCGAGGGTACGAAGAAGGAGGCGGCGGTGCAGGCCGCGGGTCCGGCGGGCGCCGGATCGACCTCCGACACAGACTCCAGGAGTTTCGTGGCACGGGTCTGGGATTTTGTGACGGGGCGTGATCTCGCCGGCGGCGGGTGACCGACCTGCAGATCCTCGAGGCCCAGATCGGGCGTCCGCTCCGAGCCGACTCCCAAGTGGTCGTCCGGTGCCCTCTGGGTCTTCCGGTGGTGGCAGAGGTGCCTCCGTTCCTCGAAGACGGCACGCCGTTCCCGACCACCTACTGGCTGACCTGTCCGCTGGCGTCGACCCGGATCGGCAGGTTGGAGTCGATCGGCGGGGTCCGTCGCATCGAGCAGTGGATCGGTGCGGACCCCGAACGAGTGGCGACGCTCGAGGCGGATCACGCTCGGTACGCCGCCGAACGTGATGCCAAGTCGTCGCCGGACCGGGATCCTCGGCCAACCGGCGGTGTGGCGGGAGCGCGGGCCGGGGTGAAATGTCTCCACGCCCATTACGCCGATCATGCCGCGGGTAACCACAATGTGGTGGGCGCACTCGTCGCTCCCTGGGTGGAGCCGCTCGACTGCAAGGAGCCGTGCGTGATCGACGGCGCCCGCAACCCGCGATGGCGTGAGCCCAAATAGTGACCCAGGAGAATCCATGAAGGCTGCGATCGACATCGGCACGAATTCCATGCGTCTCCTCGTCGTGGACGATCAGGGGGTCGAGCGAGGTCGCTGGGCCCGGGTGACAGGGCTTGGAAAGGGCGTGGATGCGTCCGGGCGTCTCTCGGAGGACGCCATCGATCGGACGGTGGCGGTCCTGGCCGAATACGGTCGAATCATGTCCGCGGCAGGCGTGGATGCGGCCAGGGCGGTCGCCACCTCCGCCAGCCGGGATGCCGAGAACCGTGAGGACTTCTTCGACCAGGCCGAACGGGCACTCGGTGTCCGACCCGAGGTGATCCCAGGGACCGAAGAGGCCACCCTCTCGTTCCATGGCGCGACCGCCGGCGCATCGGGCCGTGCCCCGTATCTGGTCGTCGACATCGGCGGCGGCTCCACCGAATTCGTGTACGAGCGGTCCGGCGAGGTCGTCGCAACTTCGGTGGACATCGGATCGGTACGGCTCACGGACCGGATGCTGGCGGAACGCCCGGTGCCGTTCGACCGGTTCGAGGAGGCGTCCATCCACGTCGAGAAGGCCATCTCCGTGGTCGACATGCCTTCTGAGATCGGCACCTGCATCGGCGTCGCCGGAACCTGGACCAGCCTATCGGCCATCGCCCAGGAGCTGCCGGCGTACGACCGTGATCGTGTCCACGATTCGGTGGTCACCCGCACCCAGGTCGATCATGTGGCGATGAAGCTTGCGACCATGTCGATCGCACAGACTTCTGCCATCCCGGCTCTCGACCCCGCCCGTGCCCCGGTGATCCTCGCAGGCATCGTGGTGGCCCGCGAGGTCATGCGGTATCTCTCGTTGACAGAAGTCACCGTCTCCGAGCATGACCTCCTCGACGGGGTGGTGGTGGCGTTGTGAGGTCACAGTCAACTCCGCCCCGGCCGACTTGACCTTCATCGGTCGGTGCCGTGCAGGTGTGCCCGCCTGGCGGCCCTTCCCCAATACACTCGTCCAAGTCACTGCCCGGGTGGCGAAAGGGCAGCCGCGGGGGTCTTAAACACCCCTGTCCGAAAGGACGTGTGGGTTCGAATCCCACCCCGGGCACAACAGAAGACCAGGCAGCGTGTCTATACCGTCTGGACAGGTTGGCGGTTGGTCACGGAATGGTCACGAGCCGGGTCGAACACTCGCTTCTCGATGCACCAGGTCGGCCACTCGAGCCGCGGCGTCGTCGTCTAGGCCCTGTATGGCGTGGCTGTATACGTCGCAGCTGATCGGTGTCCCCGGCGACTCGAACGCCAATGGCCCGTGCGGCGCATTTGCCGCTGCCCTCAAGCAGCAACTGGACGCCGATTGCGTCGGCCTCGAAGACGCAGCAGCTGTCACATGGCAGCGGACACCGAGATCGTTCTCGACGGGACACGGATCGAGTTCACCGAGGAAGCCGGCGTGCTCATCATCCATCTCGTCGAAGACCACAACGCCGGATGCACCCGGGGTCAACGTCGGCGGCCGAGTGAAGTGACCCTCAGGGGACCCACTCGATAGACCGTCTCATTGAGGCGATCGGAACGGACGTTCGAACGTCGAAAGAGACCAGCGTGGGAAATGGATGGGACGCTCGGCTCGGGTTCGCCTTGGACACGGAACGAAGCGCTTCCATTCCAGGCGCCCAGGACAGTCGCGCTGCGTGACTGCGAGGGCCGCTCAGAGAGTGCCGATCGGGCGCACGGGGCGGGAGGCGCGTTCGTGTGCCCGATCTCGTGATCGGCGCTGGTCAAGGCGCCTACGTGAGGGTCGTGGTGATCGGCACTGGACTGTTGGCGGACCGGAGAAGCCCCGCCGCTGAGACCCCGCCGTCACTAGCCTGGAGCGCCATGTCCGCCGCCAAGCCCGAGCAGACCGCCGGGGTCCTGCCCGACCACGTGGCCGAGAACAGACGTGCCCCCGACGAGTACTTCGACTTCGCCATCAGCGAGTACGGCGCCGCCATCTGGTGCGAACCGGAGGCCTGGCTACGGGAGGCCCACCGGTTGCTGCGCCCCGGGGGGGAGCTCGTGTTCCTGGGCAACCACCCGATGCTCCTCGCGTGCGCCCCCGAGAATGGGGCCAACATCGGCGGCAAGCTGGTCCGCCCCTACTTCGGCATGCACACCCTCGACTGGCGCCGGGCCCAGATCGACCCCGGCGGGGTCAACTTCTGCCTCCCCGTCCAGGCTGGGTGGCTTTGTTCCACGAAATCGGCTTCACCATCGGCGACCTGCTCGAACCCCGAGCTCCCGACGACGCCAGCGGCGTAGTCGACCTCGTCGACGCAGAGTGGGCGCACCGGTGGCCCAGCGAACTGGTGTGGAAAGTCCATAAGATCTGATCTCGCCAATGGCACGACGAAAGCGGAGCGACCACTCACCGGCCTGAGCGATATCGCCCACTCCGTTCCGGGCCGAACCGGCAGACAGGGCGCAACGCGCCGCCACGCTTGGTGCTCGCCGCGGAGCGGGGCAGGTAGCGCACGAGGTGCCGCTATGCGTGGCTCCGGCGTTGGCGTGTTATCGCTCGGGATCGGGCGATCGGCGTGGACAAGGGGAGGGTGGAAGGCATGGCGTGTACGTTGGGGTCGATGGTTGCCAATCCGTTCGATCCGGAAAGGACGGCTCGTCGGTTTGCCGGGGGGTCGCCCCGACTACTCGACCTTCGTGTCGAACATTGGCCGAAGACTGACCGGTAGCATCCCACGATGGCGACCTACCACCCCGAGCTGACCAAGGCACGGTTCTATCCGCCCTCCCTCGGCCTTCCCCGAACGCTGCCCTTCTTCCGCGCCATCGAGGCGTTTCAGAAGCGCTTCATCAGTCCAAAGGCACGCAAGGTGTCGGTCAGCGAAACCGCCGATGTCTACTACGTCGGTCCGCCGTCAGGACGCAGGCCCTCCCCGTCGCTGCTGTGGATACACGGCGGCGGCATGGTGGTCGGGACCGCCGTCACGGAGTTCTCGCTGACCCACAAGCGGTACATCCCCCACATTGATATGGCGATGGCCTTCGTCGAATACCGCCTTGCCCCCAAACACCCGTTCCCGGCAGCGATGGACGACTGTGCCGCAGCGCTGGCGTGGTTGGCCGATCAACCCGATGTCGACCCCAGCCGCATCGCCATCGGTGGCCCCAGCGCAGGTGGCGGCCTGGCCGCAGGACTGGCTCTACGAGCTCGAGATGAGATGGGCGTCAAACCCGTCTTCCAAATGCTGATCTACCCGATGATCGACGACCGCACCGCCCAGCGAACAGACCTGGACGACATGCCGGTCAAGCTGTGGAACCAGACCTGCAACCGCTTCGGCTGGTCCTCATACCTGGCTGGTGCCACGGGCGACGACGTGCACCCACACGCTGCACCATCCCGCGCCGAAGACCTGTCCGGCCTACCGCCGGCGTGGATCGGAGTCGGCACGTTGGACCTGTTTCACGACGAAGACGTCGAGTACGCTCGACGCCTGCAGGAGGCTGGCGTGCCCTGTGAACTGAAGGTGGTCGAGGGCGGCTACCACGGCTTCGAGGCGGCGCTCAGCGCCCCGGTTGTGCAGGACTTCCACCGCAGCCAGATCGACGCACTCAGGGCGGCGTTTGATCCAGACCCGGCAGGCTGAGCGCCGCCTCAACAACCTCGATCTCGATGTCGCCAAGCCAGCCTGGCTCCGCCATGTAGCAGCCGACAACTGAAGATATCGTGCGATTGACGGTCTCGAGGAAACCCCTCCCGACCGAGCGCTGACGTCATGCGATGAGCGGGCGTGGCCTCCCCCGTTCGTCGTTCCCGACATGATTCGGGTGTCATCTGTTGGCGATTGGAAGGAGGCCCCGGATGACAGCGTACGTTGGTATCGATCTGCATCGTCGCCGGTCGTTGGCGGTGTGCATGGACGAGGCGGGCGATCGACTGTGGTGGCGGCGGTTCGAGAACTCGCCGTTGACGATGGCCGAGGTGGTCACCGAGGCGGGTCCGGAGGCGGAGGTGGTGTTGGAGGCCACCTGGGGCTGGTATTGGGCGGCGGATGTGATCGCCGAGGCGGGCGGGCGGGTGCATCTGGCGCATCCGTTGGGGATCAAGGGGTTTGAGAACCGGCGGGTGAAGAACGACCTCGAGGATGCCACCTTGTTGGCGAACCTGTTACGGGTGGGGACACTGCCCGAGTCGTGGATCGCGCCGGGTTCGATCCGGGAGTTGCGGGAGTTGGTCCGCTATCGACACAAGCTGTCGGTGACCCGGACCGGTTTCAAGTCCCAGGTGCATGCCGTGTTGGGCAAAGAGGGTGTGATGCCGCATCTGGTCGAGATGTGGGGTCCGGCCGGTCACGCCTTTCTCAACGACACCCGGATGGCCGAAGCGTACGAGTATCGGCTCGAATCACTCAGGGATCTGATCGAGGTGTTCGACGGCGAGGTGGTCGAGCTCGATCGGCTGATCCACCGCAAGCTGAAACACGATCAGGGGTATCGGACGATCCAACAGTTGAATGGGGTGGGTCCGGTGCATGCGGCTGTGTTCTGCGCCGAGATCGGGGACATCGCCTGGTTCCCCGATCCCCGCCGGCTGTGTTCGTGGGCCGGGCTCACCCCCCGGCTGCGGGAGTCGGACACCAAGACCTTCCGGGGATCGATCACCAAACAAGGATCGGCGCTGGTCCGCTGGTCAGCGGTCGAGGCGGTGTCCCGCTATCACGGTGGCCCACCCATCCGGGACACCTTCGTGCGGGTGGCCGAACGCCGGGGTCGCAGCATCGCCAAGGTGGCTGCCGCCCGCAAGCTTCTCACGCTCGTCTTCTACGGGCTCCGAGACCACGAGATCCGGTGCCTCCACCAGGCGGCGTGAGGGTCGGACACGGCATCGGTCGCGAGCTCGTGGGATCGGCTGACCCCACCACAAGTGCGGGTCGACGCATGTGATTGAGCCCGACCGGGCTGTGGCCGTACCGCTCCATGCCACCACCCTGGCGGGTGCGTGGCGAAGGGATGCCCCCGGCGACCGACCGGTCCGCCACCTCCCACATCGGGAACCCGGAGCAACACACCGTGACCGGCCACCAACCTAAACAGGCAAGTCCGGCCGCCCGCAACCGTGGCGCCGGAAGTCCTTCAACGCGCCCCCACACCCCACTTGACAGGAACTGCCCGCTCAGGGATGCCGATCCCGGACTCTTGGCGCGATGTGCGTTCCTGCTCGGTATTTGGTGATCGGCGTTGTGCAAGGCTCTAGTTTCTGGTCCGTAGGCAACGACGGAAGCCGAGGAGTGTGCGGTGGCTGCTGACCTGACGGTGGATCTCGTCAATCGACTGTTCCGCGAGGGGGTCGAGTCGGTCGAGCGGATCAGCTCGAGCTTGAGCAACCGAGCCTGGGAGCTGCCGGCCTGTGGCCGCTGGACTGGTACGCAAACAGCACGCCACCTGGTGGCCGTCGCCCGCTGGTATCACGAGTGGCTCGACCGGGCAATCGCAGGCAATGCCTCGCCTCCGTTCACCGCATCCGAGATGGACCAGCGCAACGATGACGCCCTCGCAAGGATCGGAGGCATCTCCGGTCCCGAAGCCATTGCAGAATTCGTAGAAACCGCCACCGCCTACCTGGGGCGCGCCACCGACTATTGGAACCTGGCCTACGGGTATCCGTATGGGACGGTCACCGTTGGGCTGCATTGTGGTGTGGCCGCCGCCGAATGGCATCTCCATGCATGGGACCTGTCACACACCTCGGAGCGCCGCCATCGCCCACAGAACCCAGAGGCACTGTTCACAGCGGCGGGGATGTGCCTTGCCGAGGCGAAAGGCGGATTCGGTGGGACCGTGTTGCGGTTCCTCGTTCCGCTCGGGGCCCGCCGCAGTCCTTGGTCTACCATCCTGCAGCGATCAGGCCGTACGCCGACCGCAGACACGATCGGTAGCGGATGAGCCGACCGTAGCGATGCCCGCCCAGATCACTCACGGCCTCGATATGGCGCTCCCACACCCGCTCATAGCCGGCACTCGGGAGTAGAATCGCCACCGCGCAGAGTGAAGGCGCCGCGATGGGCGACCGCTCCTCGAAGTGCCGCCCTGCGTTGTTTGGCGGCGCGGGCGTTATGGCGCCTGATTTGGTGATCGGCGCTGGCAAGGGCCCTCCCGCGGGATCTCCACCTCTACCGCAGGAGAGCAAGCGCACGGTTATCGGATCATCTCGCCGAGCGCTGCGAACCTGAGCATGTGGGCTTGACCGGCGTGGATCGCGTATTCGTCGACCATCTTCACGAGGGTCGCTCGTAGCGGGCGGCCATGCCCCGCTCCAGCGCTGTCGAGTGATGCCGTGTCCCCAATGGCCGCATCCGACAGGGCAACCTCCTTGAAGTACCATCGAAGGTCGTCCTCGATCGTCTCGACGGTGCCACCGGCGTAGTCGTCCTCGCCGTATCGCAGGGCTCGTTCGCCCCCTCCGAGACCCCACGATAGGTAGACATGCTCCATCTGGGTCATGTGTCGCACCAGTCCAAGCACGGACAGTTCGACGGGTGGGACGGACCAAGCCACCACCTGGTCCGGCGAGAGGTCCCTCAGCTTCCGGATGAACTCGTGGCGTTGGTCCGCAGCCATGACTCCAGCAGCTCCCGCGGCTCTGAGTTCGGATCCGGTTGTTCCCAGGACGAGAAATCCACGTCAGCCAGCATGCCAATCGTCATGTAGCAACACTACGCCTGAGCACCTGACTCGTCACGGAGAACGGTCGCCGTCCCCGCCCGCCTACGTGCCGTTCGGCGCTGTTTGGCGACATGTGCGTTCTCGCCCGGGATTTGGTGATCGGCGGTGGCGAAAACGGACATCGAAGTGGGTTGGGGTCCATCGCAGGGCCGCATCTACCGCATCAGATCGGCGTCGGGTGTTCGAGCGACGGCTAGTAGGTGAGCGGAAACCCCGAGGAGTCCGGATTCGGTTTCGAGGTCGCGGAGAAGCAGCAGTAGACGGTCCCGGCGGGTCGGATCGGAAAGGATGTCGTCCAAGTGGGGCAGCAGCCACGCGAACCCCTCCACGCCGTACAGGGAGACGTTGCGGAAGCCTGACCGGCTGATCTCTGCTTCGAACTCGTTCGGTCGGTGGAAGTAGGCCCAAAAGGACGCTGGTCCTGGCTCGGCCACAGACTCTCCTGTTTGCAGGCTGTAAGTGATGGAGGCGTGGATCGCTGGGTCTGAGGCCATTTGCTGGCGATAGGCGTCCATTGGCCAGGCAAAGCGAGAGACCGCGGCCGCCACCAGCACACCGCCGGGTCGCAACAGTCTCAACGCCTCTGCCAAGGCTGTTTGCCGGTCGGCGGCGTCAACCAGGTGATACAACGGGCCGAGCAGCAGCAACACATCGGCAGTGGCATCCTCACGCGGAACGTGTCGAGCATCCGCCAGCTCGGCAATGAAACGTTGTCCGGCTGGAAGTGACGCTGAAAGCTCCTGGGCTTGGGTCACATGTAGAGGGACCGGGTCGAATAGTTCCACCTCGTAGCCGCGTCTTGCCAGCCATGCCGCATGCACACCGGCACCACCACCAACATCAAGCACTCTCCCGCCAGCCGGGAGCACTCGCTCGAACAGGTCCCAAGTCCGGAGCCGCTCAAGCACACCCGTCCCGTCATCGAACAATCGGTCCTGCTCCCTGCCCTGTCCGTAATAGCCGAAGATCGGGGGATCGAGATCCATCCCCACATTATGACCCCCGCAAGCCGCCAGTCGCTGCCCTCTCCGGGAGATCGAGCGGGCACTCTTGTCAGCCCAGCTCCGACCTGCGCAGACACCCTCCGGAGCAAGCACTGCCTGCCAACCCACGCGACTCGACGCCCAGATCACTTAGCCCCTCGCGCGATCTCGCGCACCGACCGACGTCCGGGAACCGGCCTCTTGTTAGAACTGGACGTGATTCGGGGGCTCGGCGAGTCTTCGGGTCGGGGTCCTGGATGGCTCGCTCGTGAACCGGCTGCCCGGCCCGGGTTCGGGTTGTGGCTCTTGAATGGCTGGCGGCCTGGACTCCGGATGGGGTGTGGCTGAAGAGAGGTCTGCTCTGCTCGAAGAGGCATTGCCCGTCCCGTCCACCGTCAGGACAACAAGGACGAGGAGGAGAGGGCAATGACTGAGATGATTGTGGGTCTCGATCCGCACAAGGCGTCGAACACGATTGCTGTGTTGGATCGGGATGTGGGCCTCCCCCGAGATCGTGGCGGTCTGCTTATGCGGCTTTCGGGGTGTGGTTGGCGGCGTTCTCCTTCTCGTAGGTTGTCGGCGGGGTCATTCCGCAGTGGCTGTGACGGCGGGTCCGGTTGTATCGGTCGAACCAGTCGACGAGACAGTGCCGGGTGTGTCGGACGGTGGCCAGCACTCGCCGGTAGACCAGTTCGGTTTTGAGGGTGGCGAAGAAGCTTTCGGCCACGGCGTTGTCGAGACACGAACCGGCTCGGCCCATCGACTGGCGGACACCGAGCTGGGAGCAGAGACCGGTGAACGCATGCGAGGTGTATTCCGAACCGCGGTCGCTGTGAAAGATCACCCCGGCGGTGTTGCCGCCCCGCACGGCGTGGGCCATGCGAAGAGCATCACACACCAGGTCGGCGTTGTGCCGATCTGAGACGGCCCAGCCGATCAGTCGTCTCGAGTACAAGTCGATCACCGTCGCCACATACAGTTTCTTCTCCCACGTTTTGATCTCGGTGATATCCCCGACCCAGGCCACATCGGGGCGTTCGGGGTTGAACGAACGTTTCAACAGATCCTCGAACGGGCGACGGCCCTGGTCGGGACGGGTGAGGCTGCGTCGTACCCGCAACGGCTTGGCCCGCAACCCCAGCGCCCGCATCCGGGCAGCCACCGTGTTCACCCCCACCGTCCATCCCTCAGCCTGAAGGTCGGCGGTGATCCGGGGCGACCCATAGGTGCGGTCATGGGTCTCAAAGATCCGACCGATGGCGGCGTCGAGGTCGGCTCGACGGCACTGGGTTGGGGTGGCCGGCCGGTCCCGATGCTTGCGGAACCACGACTCTGACACCCCCAACGCTCGACACGACACCGCATACGGGATCGCATGCTCGGCTCTCTCGGTGACGATCCGCTCGGTCACGGCTTGCGTCCCATCGCCTCGTCCACCCAGAGAGCCACCGATCGTTTGAGCACATCACGCTGCATCCGCAGCTCGGTCACCTCTCTGCGCAGTCGGGTCAGCTCGTCGCGTTCGGACTCATCCAACACCCGGTCGCCCTCGCCTCGGGTCTTACGGTCTTTGTCGACCCAGTTCCCCAACGTGCCTTCGTTGATCCCCAACTCGCGGGCGATCTGAGCGATCGGGCGGCCCGTCTCCCGGACCAAGTCGACCGCTCCCCGTTTGAACTCGGGATCGAATCGTCTTCTCGTCTCTGACATGGTGCATCTCCGTTTAGTCGATGCCGCCACGCTTTCGGGGGAACT
>CAWBVW010000008.1:0-469006 GCA_963792365.1 uncultured bacterium | reverse complement strand
CACATCTGCCACATCGTCCGGGCGGTCGACCCCCACAGGCCGAAAGTCCGCCTGCAAAACACAGCGGACCGGCGTCTGTTTCGGCCGGCGTGGACCACCGGACCGTCTTGCGTCTTGCGTCTTGCGTCTTGGGTCTTGGGTCCTGCGTGTGGGGTGGTGGGCGGTTGGCCGTCGGCTGTTCGCCGTGATCGCGCGAGACGCGGTCATCGCGCAGATTGCTCCAGGGTCAGCGCAACCCGCGGCGGTAGCCCAGGCGGACCGGCGTCTGTTTCGGCCGGCGTGAACCGCCGCCACCACATTGGCCGAGCAACACGACCCAGCGGGCCGAAAGTCCGCCTGCAAAACACAGCGGACCGGCGTCTGTTTCGGCCGGCGTGGACCACCGGACCGTCTTGCGTCTTGCGTCTTGGGTCTTGCGTCCTGCGTGTGGCGTGGTGGGCGGTTGGCCGTCGGCTGTTCGCCGTGATCGCGCGAGACGCGGTCATCGCGCAGATTGCTCCAGGGTCAGCGCAACCCGCGGCGGTAGCCCAGGCCGACCGGCGCCTGTTCCGCTCGGCGTGGAACATGTCGGCCACATGATCCGGGTGGACGACTGCACGGAGCGGAAGTCGGCCTGCAACTAGAAAGCTTCCAGCGGCAGCTCCATCAATGCGCCGTCTTCGGCTTCGGCGGCGGCACGACGGCCGGCGATTTTGGGCGCGACGTCCTTGATCAGGAAGCGGGCTGCCTCGACCTTGCCGCGATAGAAAGGATCTTCGTCCGCCTTGGGTGCGGCGATCTCAGCCTGTTTGAGCATCAGATACGAGATCGTCAGCTCCGAAACCGATTCGAGCAATGAGTTGGCATGCAACCCCACCTTGTAGATCTCGGTGGGTTGACCGCCCATCGAGCCCATGAGGTAGCCCACCATCACTCCGAGATGTGCCTGCGTGTCGTCGAGAAGCTTGGCGAGGACCTCACGCTCGGCGGCGATCGGATCGTCGTCGGCTGTGCCTTTGACGAATTCGCCGATCTCTGCGGCGAGACCAGCGACGGTCTGGCCTTGGTCACGGGCGATCTTCCGGAAGAACAGATCCATCGCCTGGATCCCGGTCGTGCCCTCGTACAGAGTGTCGATCTTGGCGTCACGGATGTACTGCTCGATCGGGTAGTCCTGGGTGAACCCTGAACCACCGAACACCTGGAGAGAGGTCGCCAGGAGATCATATGCCTTCTCCGACGAGTAGCCCTTGACCAGCGGGAGCAGTAGGTCGGACCGTTTCTCGGACGTGTCGGTGTCAATGCCGGCTGCAACCAGGTCCTGGTAATGCGCCGCCTCCATCCACAGGGCCCTGAGTCCTTCGGCATAGGCCTTCTGGAGCATGAGCATCCGGCGGACGTCTGGATGGGAGATGATCGCGACCCGTGGGGCGGTCTTGTCGGTCGCGCGTGTGAGGTCTGCGCCCTGTACCCGCTCCTTGGCGTAGTCGAGCGAGTTCAAGTATCCGGTGGAGAGCGTCGCTGCCGATTTCGTCCCGATAGTCATCCGTGCGTGCTCGATGACCCGGAACATCTGACGGATCCCATCGTGGACTCCGCCCACGAGATATCCGATCGCCGGCCGCTCAGCGCCGAAGGTCAGCTCACATGTCGTGGACCCCTTCAGCCCCATCTTCTTCTCGATGTTGGTGGCGACGACTCCGTTGCGTTCCCCGAGGTTTCCGTCCTCGTCGACCAGGAACTTCGGCACGATGAACATCGAGAGGCCTTTGGTGCCGGGTCCGGCGCCCTCTGGGCGAGCGAGCACCAGGTGGATGATGTTTTCGGATGCGTCGTGTTCACCGGAGGTGATGAAACGCTTGACACCCTCGATGTGGTAGATGTCGCCTTCGACATGGTGGGCCTTGGTGGTCCCGACGCCAACATCCGAGCCGGCATCGGGTTCTGTGAGCACCATGGTGCCGCCCCAGCCCTTGTCGACTATGAGCCTGGCGAACTCCTTCTGAGCCTCGGTCCCCTCTTCGAACATCACACGAGCGAAGAGCGCTCCACCGGCGTAGAAGACCGCCGTGGCATTGCCGCCCAACAGCAGCTCTTGTCCTGCCCAGTACAGGGACGGAGGGACCTCCATTCCTCCCATCTCTGTCGACAGCCCGAAGCGGTTCCATCCTCCTTCGGCGAGAGCTCTGAGCGAGGCCTTGAGAGACTCGGGGAGCGTGACCTCGCCGTTCTCCAGTTTCAAGGGTGTGCGGTCGGCATCGACGAACGAGGCTGCCCACTCATCGCCTGCAAGCCGGTCCAGCTCCCGCAGCACGTCACGAGCGGTTTCCTCGTCGAAGTCAACCCATGCGCCCGTGCCGAGCAGCTCCTGGACTCGATGGACCTCGAACAGGTTGAATTCGAGATCTCGGAGATTGGATCGGTAGTGGCTCATGAGATGGCTCCTCCGTCGTTCGGGCAAGCTGATGCGACTCTTCTTGAGTAAACACTCTAATTTGAGTTTCGACTCAAGAAAGGGGTCATTGGTCCAAAGCGAACGGCTAGCGTTCGGTCGATGCGGAACCGGGCCGGCCTCGTAACTCGTCAGCGCATCCTCGATGCAACTCGGTCCCTGCTTGCCGAGCGTGGGCTCGACGGCACGACCGTGAAAGCGATCTGTGACACGGCTGGGGTCAGGGCAGGAAGCTTCTACAACCTGTTCGACTCCAAGGAACGTGCCGTCCTTGCCGTGACGCGCGAGGCCATAACCGCCGTCGATCCCGACCCGGAAGGCACCGGCGAGGACCACACGAGGGATCTGGTCGAGGCCTACATCCGGTTCGTCAACGACGACCCCACGATGGCGCGGATCTACCTCGTCGTCGCCTTGACCGGGAGCCTCACCGACGCTGCCATCGCAAAACGCATTGCACGGCACCACGAGGATCGCACCGCGAGATTCACCGCCGCACTCCGGAACGACCGGCCGGACCTTCCCATCGAAGAGGTGACCGCCCGCGTCGAGGCACTCCTTGCCGCATTGATGGGGTACACGATGCAGGCGCTGCTCGACCCGTCGTTCGACTTCGCCGCCCACGCACGACGGCTCCTGACCATGGAGGCAGTGACCGCCACCGAGGCAGGTGAAGGCAGATGACGTGGGTTCACGAGGACGAGCACGTTCGCGTCGCCAAGCTCCCGGTTGGCGAATGGGACAACAACGCCTACGTCCTCGCCTGCGCACAGACCAACCGGGCAGTGATCGTCGATGCCGCCAACGAGGCAGAGACCATCCTCGACGCGGCCGCGGGCCTCCACGTCGAACGGATCCTGACCACCCATGGGCACTTCGATCACCTCGTCGCCCTGGATGTCGTGAAGAGCAAGCTAGGTGTTCCCTGGTCCATGCATCGCGCCGACGTCGACATCGCCAACCGCCGCCCCGACGAGCTCTTGGAACACGGTCAGGAGATCGGGGTGGGGTCGATGGCGATCCACGTCGTACACACTCCTGGACACACGCCCGGTTCGGTGTCGTTCGTGGTCGAACCGTTCATCTTCTCCGGAGACACTCTCTTTCCGGGCGGGCCAGGTGCCACCCGATGGGACTACTCGAGCTTTGGACAGATCATGGACTCGATCGAGACGCAGCTCATGTTCCATCCCGACACCACGGTCGTGCACCCGGGACACGGGGCATCCACCACGCTCGGTCAGGAACGCCCTCACATCGAAGAGTGGCGAGCTCGCGGCTGGTAGGTAGCCCAAACAGAGGCGCGCTCGCACATGAGTCCTTGGCATCGTGTGTCGAGCGCACCCGAGTCCGGATGCAACCGAATGGTTGCACTAAGATCGACGCCATGCAGATAGCCGTCCAGACCATGACCACCTACGAGGACACGCTGCAGCTGGCGCGGTGGTGCGAGAACAACGAGATCGCTTGTCTGGCGGTCGCAGACCATTATCTGTCCGGGCCTTCGCTCGACTCCCCAGCCCTCGACCAGCTGGTGTTGCTCGGCGGCATCGCCCGGGAGACAAGAACTCTGCGCTTCTGCACGCTCGTCAGTCCGTTGACCTTTCGACACCCCGCCACGCATCTCAAGGCAGCTGTGACGCTCGATCGCATGTCGGGCGGCCGTTTCTCGCTCGGCGTCGGAACGGGCTGGATGCAGGAGGAACACGACGCCTTCGGTATCGAGCTGTATCCGATGAAGGAGCGATTCGACCGGCTGGAGGAGACGCTCTCGTATCTGCGAGCCGGGATCGACGGGTCGGGATCGGGTTTCTCAGGTTCTCATTACCGACTCGAGGCGTTCGATCCTCAGCCCGCACCCGAGAACCTCGCCATTGTCGTCGGCGGAGGCGGGGCGGTGAGAACGCCGGATCTGGCCGGCCGGTTCGCAGACGAGTTCAACATCTTTCCGGCGGAGACCTCGTGGTCGGATCGTATCGACCGCGCCCGTTCGGCCCGGGCCAACTCAGGCCGCAATGGTGAGTTGTTCGTCTCGACTGCATTCCCCGCCCTCATCGGATCGGACGAGGCCGAAGCCAGAACGGCCCTCGACGCGCTGGCGACCCGCTATGACCGGGACCCAGATGAGCTCTCCGCCCGCTACGAGAAGCTCCGCGTGCCGCACGGCTCGATCGGGCGCGTGCGCGAGGGACTCGGTCGACTGGCGAACCTGGGTGTAGAGCGGGTGTACCTCCAGACCGGTGGCGATGTCGCAGGAGCGATCCATCAGACCGAGCTGTTCCTGGCGGCAACCCAAGGCGTATGACTCCGACCGGCGCTTCGCAGGTCACCGTGCTCCCAGCTGTGGCCGAGATCTCAAGAACCCTGGTAGGTCCATCCCCAGGTCTCGGTCCTCGTCTCGCCATCGTCCTCCACGATCGCCCGCGTCACCCGCACGTAACCCCCTGAGTTGTAGGTGATTCCGCTGCTGGGCGACACCGACCAGCTCACGTCGCGACCCATATCGTTGCCATAGAGGGTCACCGTGATCGAGGTCGACGTGTACGAGGTGCGAATGGTCACGGGGGTGAGCGTGTCGTTCGTGAACACCACGTCGGGGCTCGGATAGCCGAGCGTCGCCTCGATCCCCAGGGGATAGCGATCGATGTAGCGACTGTGCGGCTTGTGGCTGACGATCTCGTATCCGCTCCTGAAGATCGAGTTGTAGATCGTCGTTCCGAACTGGGAGGTCCCCCCGCCGATGTTCAGGGGGTGGTCACAGCAGTACCCCTCGCCATTGAGGAGGATCGGAGCCGGCACGTACCCCTTGGATGCGGTCCGCGGACCGAGATAGTCGTTGAGGGAGAACGTGAACCCCGGATAGACGACTGCGCCATCCATCGCGCGGGCCATCACTTGGATGTTGGTCACCCGTGGCTCACAGCACTTGTGATACGTGGTGAACGACGCAAGGCGCTCGACGGGTGGACGTGGCTCGGGTACGAGGAGTTCCAGCCCGAGTGCCCGTGCGAGGAACGTCGCCATCTCGGCGCGGGTGACGGCACGGTCCGGGCAGAAATCCGTGTTGGCCGGTGGATTGCAGCCCAGGGTGAGCCTGGCATCCGCAACGCGTGCTACGTCGGTCGAGAACACCGAGCCGAGCGTGTCGTCGAACGACGATGCCGGCTCGGGGTATCGCTCGGCGAGGTCGAGGACCCTGGAGAGGAATGACGCCATCTGACCGCGGGTGACCGAGGCGTCGGGACAGAACTGATCGTTTGCCGGAGGGTTGCACCCCACCGTCACCCCGGCAGCCGCCACGGCGGCGATGTCCGTCTCGAAGATGCTCGAGTCGTCATCCGCGAACGGGTCGTCGCCACCGGCCGGGAGGGAGAACGCCCGACGCAGGAACGCCGCCATCTGACCTCGCGTGACCGGGTCTTCTGCGCAGAACAACGGATACCTCTCATCGCATCCGGAGCTGATACCGGCATTCGTGATCGCCTCGATCGCACCCTCGTGCACAGAACCGTCGTCGTCGACGTAGTTCCCGCCGATCGGAAGATCGGTTGCTGCCGCAGCCGGTAGTGCGCCAAACAAGCCGGCGAACGCGGCCAGGAGAAGGATCTTGCGGAGGAGCATTGGAGCAGTGTCGCACTGCCTCGCCGCTTCGCCAACCTCTATCGAAACTGGGTTGGATTTCCTGTAAAAAAACTGTCGTATTTACGGCAATTCGTCCTTCTCTGTCCGATATCCGACGATTAGGATGTCGGATGTCCCAGCCAGGGACGGGGAGTGGGTCGCCGGGGCGGGCGGCCTCTTACTGGGGAGGAATCGAACATGGCAGTGACGGATCGTGCACCGATCGTTCTTTCGACCGACGGGAGCGACAAAGTCGTACGGTGGGCGCAATACGCGGCGGTTGCCGGACTGGTCTTCCAGGTGGTGCATCTCATCGAACATCTGGCACAGACCGGGTATTGGTTCTTGCATCCGGGCGAGGCGCCGTGGCTCACTCCGTGGGCAGTGCTCGGGCGTGACATGCTGGTGGTCGGGGATCGAATCGTCACGGGCAACGAACTGTTGCATCTCCTCGGCAACGGGATCTTCTTCGGCGCGCTGCTCGCCATGCACTGGGTGTGCCGCGCCCACAAGCGCCCACCGTCACGCTATCCGCACCTCGCCAAGGCCATCGCTTCTCAGGGCTTCCATGTGGCCGAACACGTGCTGTTGACGGTCACCACCTTCGTCGTCGGGCTCCCCATGGGCATCTCGACCTTGTTCGGCTTCGCCACCGGAGCCTGGGGATCGTCATATCGGGTGTGGTTCCACTTCATCCTCAACTTCATCGCCACCTACTACGCGGCCATGGCGATGGCAGAGATGCATGAGGACGATCTCGTCATCCCGGGTGTTCAGAGGGTTGTAGCCACGGTCTGAGTTCACCGTCCGGAACGCTCGATGAGCGGCCGCATTCACCGGCCGCTCATTCGCGTTCAACGAGACCACCCCAAGGCCCTACGCTCGGCAGATGGAGTTCTCACTGATGACCGAGCCGCAGCTCGGCGGCACGTACGACGACCTTCTCACCGCGGCTCGGTGGTGCGAGCACCACGGACTGGCGAGCTTCGCCCGCTCAGACCACTACTACTGGGACCACGACAATCCGGTCGACGCAACCGAGGCCTTCGCAACGCTCGCCGGACTGGCGCGCGAGACCGAGACGATCCGGCTGTCCGTCCTGGTGACACCGATCACCTTTCGGCATCCAGCCACGATCGCCAAGATGGCGGCATCCATCGACCACATGTCCGGCGGGCGCTTCGATCTCGGCGTCGGAACCGGATGGAATGAGCTCGAACACACTGCGTTCGGCCTCCCGTTCCCAGAGCGCGGGGAACGCTTCGACCGGCTCGTAGAAGCGCTCACCTACCTCGAGGCGGCTTTCGGTGCGGGCCGGTCGACCTTCAGCGGCGATCATTACCACTTCGACGCCGACGCACGGCCCAAGCCCCAGGATGTCCGCATCATCGTCGGAGGGTCGGGCCCCACCCGGACTCCCACCTTGGCGGGCTCGCACGCCCACGAGTACAACACCTTCACCTCGACGCCCGAGCAGGCTGGTCCCAGAATCTCGCTCATGCGGGAGTCGGCGCAGAGGTCAGGAAGGGACCCGGCATCGATTCGGGTCTCGATGATGGGTCAGCTCTTCGTCGCCCCGGATGAGTCTGGATACCAGGAGCTGATGGCCAGGGCGGCGGCGGAACGCGAGCTGACCGTGACCGAACTCGAGGACCGTTTCTCAGAACGGGGAGTTCCGTTTGGAACGCCCGATCGACTCGCGGCGACACTTGCGGAACTGGAAAAGGTCGGGGTCGACCGGATCTACATCCAACTACTCGATGTGACCGACGTCGAAGGCCTCGAACGCACCTGGGCTGCCATCGGAGGCACCGGCCTCAGCTGAGCCTGCCCCATGTGGCACCGGTTACGCGCTCGAGTTCCTCGACCGCAATCGGAAACACCGTGTTGGGTGTTCCGCCGGCCGCCCACACGACGGACTCCCGACGCAGCTGCTCGTCCGCGAAGACACGGATGGGAGTCGCATGGCCGAACGGCGGGGTTCCACCCGCCACGTACCCTGTGGTCGTACGAACCATGTCGAGCGGCGCCCGATCGACCACCTCACCACCTGCGATCTCGGCGAGGGCGTCGGTATCGAGACGACGATCACCCGGAACGAGCGCGAGCACCGGTTCGCCGTCGATGGTGAACACGAGCGACTTGACGATCGCTGCCACGTCGCACCCGATGGCCTTGGCGGCGTCCACCGCAGTCTTGGTTCCATGGGGGAAATGACGAATGTCGAGTTCCAAGCCGAGTTCGCGGGCGGCGGCCATCACGCGCTCGGTCGATGCACTGGCAGCCATGGTGGGGAACCCTACCAACGGGGCCAGCTCGAGGACCTGCTCTTTTTCACTATCGCCGTAGTGAAAACTACCCTGGCCCCGTGAGCGACACACCTCTTCTCCAGATCAAGAACCTCCACGCATCGGCCGGCGACGTCGAGATCCTCAAGGGAGTTGATCTCACCGTCGATCGCGGCGAGATTCATGCCCTGATGGGACCCAACGGCTCAGGGAAGTCGACCCTCGCCAGCGTTCTGATGGGACATCCTTCGTACAACGTGACCGAGGGACAGATCCTCTTCGAAGGTGATGATGTGACCGAGGCCAGTGCCACCGACCGGGCGCAGAGGGGCATGTTCCTCGCGTTCCAGTATCCCGAAGAGATCCCCGGCGTCTCCGTGATCCAGTTCCTCCGCCAAGCCCTGTCGAACCGAACCGGAATCGACCTCACGGTCCTCGAGCTTCGCCTGAAGGTGATGGAAGTAATGAAGGAGCTCGCCATTGAATCGAGCTTCGCCGATCGATATCTGAACGAGGGATTCTCAGGTGGGGAGCGCAAGCGGAACGAGGTGCTGCAGATGGCGGTCCTCGAACCGCTTCTGGCTGTCATGGACGAAACCGATTCCGGGCTCGACATCGATGCGTTGCGGACGGTTGCGGAGGGAGTCAATCGCCTTGCGTCGGCGGAACGGGGATTCCTGATCATCACCCATTACCAGCGTCTGCTCGACTACATCTCACCAGATCACGTCCACATCTTCATGGATGGCCGCGTCCTCCTCTCCGGCGGTGAGGAGCTCGCAGCCCGGCTGGAGGAAGAAGGGTATGACTCGTTCCGGCAGTCTGCCTGAATGACCGACCTCTCCCACCTGCGCGCCGACTTCCCGATCCTCCGGCAGCCTGCGGCCGCCCACTTCCTGGATTCGGCGGCGTCGAGCCAGAAGCCTTCGGTGGTGCTCGAGGCGATGGACTCGATGGCGCGAACGATCTACGCCAACGTACATCGGGGCGCCTACCGGCTATCGGTGGCCTCGACCGAAGCATTCGAGTCGGCACGGGTCGCGGTAGCCCGATTCATCAACGCCCGACCCGAGGACGTCGTGCTCAACCGGGGGGCGACCACCGGGCTCAACCAGATTGCCTTCGGATGGGGGATCCCTCACCTTTCTCCGGGTGACCGCATCGTGGTCACGTTGATGGAACACCACGCAAATCTCGTCCCGTGGCAGATGGTGGCGAAGCGGGTCGGGGCGCAACTCGTTCACGTCCCGATCACCTCTGATCATCAACTGGACCTGGCTTTCCTGGAATCCGTCCTCGACGAACGTGTGCGGGTCGTCGCTTTCACGGGGATGTCGAATGTTCTTGGCACGATGCCGCCCGTTTCTGCAATCTGCGAGATGGCACGATCGGTCGGCGCCCTCACGGTCGTCGACGGCGCCCAACTCGTACCTCATTCCCCAGTCGACGTCGAGACTCTCGGAGCAGACTTCCTGGCGTTCTCGGCCCACAAGATGCTCGGCCCGACCGGAATCGGCGCCCTGTGGGGCCGACCGGAGCGACTCGAGGAGATGGAACCGTTCGAGGGAGGCGGCGAGATGATCGCCGACGTGGGACTGCACGAGTCGACGTGGGCGCCGATACCGCATCGTTTCGAAGCGGGCACTCCACCCATCATCGAAGCCGTCGGATTCGAAGCCGCAATCGAGTATCTCGAGACGGTGGGAATGGATCGGGTCCTCGAGCATGACCGCTGGCTCACCGGATATGCGCTGGCGAAGCTCGCCGAGATGGACGGGGTCACCACCTACGGACCAACCGACCTGTCGAAGCGAGGCGGGGTCATCTCGTTCACCGTTTCCGACGCCCACCCCCACGACGTCGCGACGATTCTCGACGAGTCCGGTGTGGCGGTGCGGGCGGGCCATCATTGCGCCAAACCGCTCGTGAGGGAGTTGGGAGTGCCGGCGACGGCGCGCGCCAGCTTCTACGTGTACAACAACGCCGCAGACGTCGACGCTCTCATCGCCGGGATCGATGAGGTGCAAGCCGTGTTTTCGGCGTGAAATCAACCTAGGCCAGGCAACCCGATACCATTCAGGAAGATCCATGTCACTCGATGAGCTCTACCGCGAGGTGATCCTCGATCACTACAGGAACCCCCGTAACCGCTCGGCGCTCGGCGCTCCAGACGCGACGGCCGACGGCGTGAACCCGCTTTGTGGCGATGAGGTCACGATCGAGCTCCATTTCGATGGCGACACGATCGACGAGGTGTCGGTTCGGAGCCAGGGTTGCTCGATCAGCCAGTCCTCGGCGTCGATGATGAGCGAGGCCATCAAGGGCAAGTCCCGGAGCGAAGTCGCCGAGCTGAGCTACAAGTTCAAGGCGATGTTGGCCACCGAAGACGGCGAGATCGAATTCGATGAAGACAAGCCCGGATCGGTGCTCGGCGACCTCGAAGCACTCCAGGGAGTGAAGAAGTACCCGGTGCGGATCAAGTGCGCCAGTCTCCCCTGGGCAACGCTAGAAGATGCCCTCTCTTGAACCTGGCGTTGAGGTTTCGTTGACAGCTGCCTGAGGCGAGGCTGATCCCCGGGGCCGCATGCTGTGTTCACCCAAGCTCAAGGAGTGGACACATGCGACAACGACTGACCTTCATCCTCGGGGCGTTCACTGCCCTCCTTCTCGCTGCCGGTGCAGCCTGGGCCGCGATGCCAGCAACGGTCGACTCCGAATCGGTGATCGAGGTCGCGGATGCCGGGATGGTGACCATCGCGCAGGCCGGCGCCGCCCTCGAAATCGTCTCGGTCGACGTCGCTGCCGGGTGGGACCACGAAGTGGAGATCGCGTCCGGACGTGAAGTCGAGGTCGACTTCCGAAAGGGAACCCGCCGGATTCAGTTCGACGCCGAGCTCGAAGACGGTCAAATCAGGGTCCGGGTGCGTGAGCGAGTCCAGGCCGGCGGTTCGACACCCACCAGCGTCGGAGACTCCAGCTCGACCACCGTCGGCGACACGACGTCCAGCACGGTCGACGACGGCGCCTCGACGACGCTCGACGACTCCACTTCGAGCACCATCGGTGACACCACGTCGACAACCATGGACGACACCACCTCCACGACGATCGACGACTCCACGTCGAGCACCATCAGTGACACAACCTCGACAACCATCGACGACGATGATGCACCGGCCGGCAGCGGATCCGAGTCCCACTCGGTCGGTGGCGTTGCAACGGTCACGATCGCCTGGGCGGATGGCCGGATGAGCCTGGTGTCGGCGACGGTCGCCAACGGCTGGCAGATCGACAAGCAAGAGGTTCGGTCCGACCGCATCAAGATCGAGTTCGAATCCGGCGACGATGGCGAAGCCCGCTTCGAGGCCGAGTTCCACGACGGCTCGATCAGGGTCGAGTCCAAGGTCGACTGAGTTCAACCTCAGACCGGCCAGATGGAGAGGGCGGGCCCGAGGCCCGCCCTCTCCGTCTTGCACCGGCATCGGCGCACTCATCACCGATGCCCGACACTGGAGGGAGGCCTGCGCCGTTGTTGCGTCGGCCCGCCGCCTCATGTCGTCCGAGGCCTCGAGTCACCGCACGGCAATCGGGCGGCCCCGTACCCACTCTGCCGTTCTCGCCCGATGTGGCTGACGCCTGCCCCCCACCTCGAGCAGCGCCCCCTTGGCGTCACGGTCCTGGCTCCCACACAGTCACCGAGCGGGCAAAGCCATCACCACGCTCGCCCCGCCGGCCGCCGACGACCCGATCCTCAAGGTGCCACCCACACGTTCAGCAATCCGTCGGGCGATGTCCAGACCCAGTCCGGTGGACCCGCCACCGCTCTCCCCGCGGCGGAGAGGATCGCTGCCGGCATCGAAGCCTGCGCCTTCGTCCGCTACCTCGAGCTCGAAGCCGGCGCCGTTGGAGGTCACCGAGAGGCTGAACGCCGTGCCTCTCGGTGTGTGGGCGAACACGTTTCCGATGATCACGTCGATCGCGTCTCCCAGATCCTCTTCGAAGAGGGCCACCTCCATCGGTCGCTCGGGGATTGCGACGTTGAAGGCACGACGCTCCTCATCGGCCAACACGGACCAGAACTCGGCGTGACGGGTCGCAACCGCACCGATGTCGCAACGGGCCTCGGCATCGACGGCCCGGGCGTCCTCGATGAGGCGATCCACGGACGACTGCATCCGATCCAGGAGCGCCGACATCTCGGCGCGATCGGCCGGATCGGTGATCGACTCGGATTGCAGGCGGAGGGCCGCCAGCGGGGTTCTCAAACGGTGCGACAGGTCGGCCATCGCCTCACGCTCCGACACGAGCAGGTTCCTGAGTTGAGGAGCGAGACGGTTGAGCGCATCGGCGATGGCGGACAGCTCCGGGATGCCGGGACGCTCCGCTCGAATGTCGAGGTCTCCCGCTCCGATCTGGCGGGCGACAGCAGCCAACTCCTCGACCGGGGTGCGCAGGGTCCTCCCGAGCCGGTCGGCGAGAACCAAGGAGGTGGCCACGAGGAGCACCCCCATGACACCGAGGAACAGCCAGGCCCGGACCACACCACGCATCAACTCCGATCGCGGCACGATCGCGGTCACAACTGCCCATCCGTCACGCCCGATGACCGGCAAGGACACCTGCCAGTCGCCCTCCTCGTTGTACTGCGAAGACGACGCGCCTTGCTCGGCTGTCCAGCGGGCGAACTCGGCATCGAACTCCGTGTCGCCGATCACCACCCCCTGACTGTCGAGGATGGTCAACCCGTCGCCAACCGCCACCACCGTGCCTGCGAGCTCAGCGTCGATGCGTCCGGTCGACGCCGCAACCGGCACCAACGAGCGAGCGACGTCCTGGACTTCCCGCTCAGCGGCGGCACGAGCGCGCTCGTCGGCCTGGCTCTGGACGAGCAATGCCAGCGGGACCGTGTATGCGATCACCACCAACGACGTGACCGCGAGAACCAGCACGGTGAGTCGGCGTCTCACCGCAGAGGATCGACCAGCTTGACGCCGACCCCGTGCACCGTGATGAGGTAGCGCGGCGCCGACGCCGACTCTCCAAGCTTCTTCCGGAGCCACGAAAGGTGGACATCAACCGTTCTGTCGCCGCCGCCGTATGGCTGCCGCCAGACCTCCGCCAGCATCTCGCGTTTCGACACGACTTCGCCGGACCGCTCGGCGAGCAAGTGCAGCAATTCGAATTCCTTCGGAGCGAGGTCGAGCAGCTCATCCCCGAGCCGTGCCTCCCTGGCCGCCGCGTCGAGGGTCAGATCCCCCACCACCAGCACACCGCTGCCGGACCCCGACTCCTGACGACGAAGCACTGCCCTCACCCGCGCCTGTAGCTGCTGGACCGAGAAGGGCTTGACTATGTAGTCGTCGGCACCGGCGTCGAGTGTCGAAACAACCACGTCGTCGGAGCCGCGTGCGGTGGCGACGATGATGGGTACCTCAGAGACGGCGCGGATCATGCGGAGAAGGTCACGGCCGTCGAGATCTGGCAGACCGAGATCCAGGACGATGAGGTCGAAGGTATCGGTCGTAGCCATCTTCAACCCACCCATGGCGTTGGCGGCAGAATCGACGTGATGGCCGCCGTCGGCCAACGCTCGCGCCACCAGACGCCTGAGGTCGGGATCGTCCTCGACGAGGAGTATCGAAGCCATGCGAGCAGGTTACGGCGCCTTCGATGAGGCGGCGTCCGACTTGAGGTTTCCTTGACAGTTTGATGACGACGTCATTGGGCGTTGGATGCGACGATGGAGTTGTGAAGCGCTTCTGGTTGTTCATGTCATGGGTGGGTGCCACGACACTGGTCTCGTTCGTGACCTTCCAGGCGCTGAGCGCGGCTCAAGGGCAGGTCAACGATCGCCCCCTGACGCCGGTCGTGGTTGCATCGACGTTCCAGGAAGCTCTGGAGTCCCCACCGTCGTCTTCGTCACCGACCGCCGACACAACGCTCCGGACAGCACTGTCGGCCGAGGCGACGCCATCATCTTCTGCCGGATCGACGCTGCCCGACCGCAGCTCGGAGAGCGACGGAACCTCTCAGCAGACTTCACCCGTCACGGTGCCTGGCGCGGCCGCCGCGCCCGTGACCACTACGACGACTGTGAACTCCACAGCAACCACCGGCGACACCGCGGGCTCCTCGACGAGCACGACGACGACAGTAGGTCAATCCACGACCAGCGTCGCTGCCTGGACCACCACGACGATCGACTCACCGGGCGGCAGCGTCACGGTTTCCTATCGACCGGGAGAGGTCCGCTACGACGCGGCCGTGCCGACCGCCGGCTATGCCCTCAGCATCGAGGAAACCGGTCCGGAAGTGCGCGTCGAGTTCGAGCATGACGACCTGCCGGACTACGAGATCAGGGCCCGGTGGAACGACGGAGCCTTCGACTCGGAGATCAACGAGAAAGGCTGAGTTCGGGCGCTGGTGGCCGTCTCAGTGGACGCCTCCCCCGGTCATGCCCTTGAGGTCGAGTGCGGCATCGAGATCCTCGGCGGACATCAGGCGTTCCTCCAGCACGACATCTCGAACGGTTCGACCTTCGGCAAACGCGCGCTTTGCTACCCTGGCACCGTTGTCGTATCCAATGTGGGGGTTGAGCGCGGTGACGACGATCACGTTCTTCTCGAGCAGATTCTGAGCACGCTCCGGGTCGGCCTCGATCCCATCGACACACTTCGTCGCCAGGTTGGACGCGGCCGCTGCAAGCAGATCGATCGACTCGATCAGGTTTCGCGCCATCACCGGCATCATCACGTTCAGTTCGAAGTTCCCGTTCGCTCCACCCCAGGTCACCGCCGCGTCGTTGCCCATCACCTGGGCGGCCACCATCATCGCCATCTCGGGCATCACCGGGTTGACCTTGGCCGGCATGATCGAGCTTCCAGGCTGGAGCGCAGGGAGTCTGATCTCGGCGATGCCGGTGACAGGGCCTGAGGACAACCATCGGAGGTCGTTGGCGATCTTGAAGATCGAGGTCGCCACCGTCTTCAGGGCACCCGAGGCGTTGACCGCCGCGTCCTTCGAGGCCTGGGCTTCAAAGTGATTCGACGCCTCTGCGAACGAGTATCCGGTCCGCTCTGCCATCAGGGCGATGACCTCGGCGGCGAACCCGGGCGGGCAGTTGATTCCGGTACCGACAGCGGTACCGCCGAGCGCGAGCTCCTCGAGCTCAGGTAGGACCTTGTTCACGCGGTTGATCGATTTGCGGATCTGCGCCGCATATCCCGAGAACTCCTGTCCGAGCGTGACCGGCACAGCGTCCATGAGATGGGTGCGGCCCGACTTCACGACGTCGGCGAACGCCGCCGACTTGGCTTCGAGCGACGAAGCCAGGATCTCGAGACCTGGGATGAGCCCGGCACGCATGGCGTCGACCGCAGCCAGGTGCATTGCGGTGGGGAAAGTGTCGTTCGAGGACTGACCGAAGTTCACATGGTCGTTCGGGTGGACCGACTTCGAGCCGCGGTCGCCGCCCATGATGTCGATCGCGCGGTTGGCGATCACTTCGTTCGCATTGGTGTTGGTGGACGTGCCGGATCCGGTCTGATAGATGTCGACGGGGAACTGTTCATCCCAACTCCCGTCCATCACTTCGTCTGCGGCCGCACGCACGGCGTCGGCGACCTCGGACGGGATCTCGCCACGGCCGCCGGCCACCGTCGCAACAGATCCCTTGAGCAGGCCGAAGGCCCACACGAGTCGCCTGCCGACGGACAGTCCGGAGATCGGGAAGTTGTCGACAGCCCGCTGGGTCGATGCACCGTAGAGGGCATCGGCCGGAACCTGCACCTCTCCCATCGAATCCTTCTCGACTCGGTATTCCACGTTGAGCTCTCCTGTAGACGATTCCAGGGGAGGCTACCGCCACCGATTCGAGATGCGCCGCGGCCGAAGGTCCCGAACAACCGCCGTCAGGTCACCAGATCGCGACGTCGTTCGAAGCGGGCATCCAGACGATCGACGAGCGTCGATTCGACTCGATCCAGACCAGATGCCGCCGTCAGCATCAGTGAGACGAGGCCGTCGAAGTCGGCGAGCGAGATCTCCTCTGGAGCGACCTTTGCCGGTGCCGTACCCGCCCGCACACCATCGATGTCGGCCATGTTGTGGTAGTTGCCGAGCGGCAGGCACAGACCGGTCGCGGCATGTCCGAAGGCCCCGAAAGCAGTCGCCTCACATGATCCGCCGGCCATGAGCTTGCGCTGGTGTTTGAGGCCGGCGGTGCGACACACATCGGTGACTGCGTTGGTGAGTTGGTGGTCGAAAATCGATGAGAGATCCCCCACTCTCACGATCGGTCCTCCGCCGATCGGCGAGTCGGCGAAGCTGCGGGACGTCTCGATGGAGAGGAGCCGGGCGCGATCGGGGATCGTGCCCAGTTTGCATGCGGCGATGGCTCCGATGAAGCCTTCCTCTTCCGCACGGGTCAGCAGCACCCCGAAATGGTTCAGTGCCGGCTTCTTTCTCGCCTTGTCGAGTGCGGAGAGCGCGGCGGCAACTCCGGCAAGGTCATCACAGCCAGGAGCACGCAGGCGATCGCCGCGCAGGCCGAGCGAGCGACCGGGGAACCGCCAGCGGCCCACATCACCCGGCCGAAGCATGTGGGTCGCAGTCGTGAGCCTCAGGGTCGCTCGACTGGCCTCCGGATCGTGTTCGACGATCCTCCCGGCGTGCCGTTCGTCGCAGGCATCGAAGAATTCGACGGCAGCCCCGGGGAAGTATCCGGGCAGCACACCGCCCATGAAATCAGCCTCTGCCGTGCGTCCATCGACGGCGGTCAGCACGAATCCCGGATGGTCCATGTGAGCCGTCGCGATCACCGGATCGAGCCGCTTGCGACCGCCAAGGGTGAGCAGGATGTTCCCGGCGCTGTCGGTCTTCATCCGGATGTCGGTTCGGCGGCGCGCCCATGTGTGCACCCATTCGCTCACCCGGTGTTCACGCCCCGACGTGGTCGGGATGTGTGTGAGTTCGAAGAGCCACTTGTGACGAGGTGGAAGAGAGGCCATTGCCCGAGCCTAGAGGCCCCGCCAACGATGTCCTGAGCCTCTCGCTAGGTATTGCGTACTACGTAGAGGCAGTCCGCCACGGGATCGTCCGTAGAACGTAGTTCGGTCTTCGTGCGTTCGTGGGGGTGGCCGACGGCCGACGGCCGACGGCAAACCCGGGACCGGCGACAGGGCACGGCACGGTGAACCCGTTGAACGTCTTACGTAGAACGTCTTACGTATGACGTAGAACGTATCGGGTGGCCGACGGCGGACCCACGGTAAACCCGGGACCGGCCGAAAGGGAACGACCGAAAGTGCGCCTGTCAATCAAAAGGCGTGTCGGTGAAGTAGTCGGCGGGTCGCTTTTGCGGGGCCGTGCTCACCGTTTCGATGCCGAGGCGCTTTCGGATGCCGTCGTAGCCACCGTCATCGAGTTCATCCGCCAGTTCGGGTCCGCCGGATTCGACGATCCTCCCGTCGATCATCACGTGGATGCGATCGGGAGAGAGGTACTTGAGGATGCGGGAGTAGTGGGTGATCATCAGGATGCCCACCTCGGGGCTGCGCATCGCTTCGACGGCCTCGGCGACCTGGCGCACGGCGTCGATGTCCAGGCCAGAGTCGATCTCGTCGAGGAGCGCGACCTTGGGTTCGAGGACCGCCATCTGGAAGATCTCGGAACGCTTCTTCTCTCCGCCGGAGAGATCGTCGTTGACCGATCGGTCGAGGAAACGCTGCATGTCGAATCGTTCGGCCTCACGGCCGATGTCGGCGATGGCCTCCGCCGAGGCGCCGTTGTATCGCTCTGCCAAGGCTTCTTCGAGAAGCGTCTGAAGCGAGACACCAGGCACCTCCACCGGATACTGAAATCCGAGCATGACACCCAACTGAGCGCGTTCATCGATGCCCAGGTCGAGAATCTCGCGGCCTCCGAGTTTCGCCGAACCGCTGACCACGTAGCCTGATTTGCCGGTCAGGACATGGCACAGCGTCGACTTTCCAGATCCGTTGGGCCCCATGATGGCGTGGATCTCGCCGTAGGGAAGCTCGAGATCGAGACCCTTCAATATCTGCTTCTCGCCGATGCTCACCTCGAGATCATCGACTTGCAGGGCAACACTCATGATTCATCGACCTCCAAGAACACCGCTCCATCCTCGATCCGGACCGCATAGGTGGGAACGGGCATGGTGGCGGGCAGGCTCTTCGCCTCTCCCGTCGTGACGTCGAACACAGCCCCATGTCGGGGGCACTCGACCTCTTCTTCGAACAACTCGCCTTCTGACAGCGACGCCTCGGCGTGGCTGCAGCGATCCCCGATCGCATACACGTCGTCGGCGACCCTGAACAGTGCCACCTGATGCTCGCCGAATTCGATCTTCAGACCGCCTTCGGTGGGTATGTCGTCCACCAACGCAACTTTCGACCAGCTCATGCGATCCGTCCGGCAGCTTGCGCCTCGGAGAAACGCCGGTACACCACGTCGCGGATAGGAGCGGCCAATCGAGTGCTCGGCAGACGGTCGATCACCTCGGAGAAGAAGCCTCTGATCAACAGACGTTCGGCTCGAGCTCGCGAAAGCCCTCGGCTCTGCAGGTAGTAGAGGTGATCCTCCTCGAGCGGGCCTACGGACGACCCGTGCCCGCAAACCACGTCGTCACACAAGATCTCGAGATTCGGCACGGAGTGCGCTTTGGCTCCCGGAGAGAGCACGAGGTTTCGGTTCGTCTCGAACGCCGATGTCCGGACGGCGTCTTTCTCGATGCGCAGGAGCCCGGTGAAGACCGACCGTGCATCGTCTTCGACGGCACCCTTGAGGTAGATGTCGCTGGACGTGTTACGGCCGATGTGGTTCATCACCATCCGATAGTCGAGCACCTGCTCGTGCTCACCGAAATACAACCCGACCACATCGACGGATGATCCGTTGCCCACCAGAGCCACGCCCAGGTCGACCCGCGAGAACTTGCCGCCCAGTCCGACCTCGCCCAGACGAACCGTGGCGTCGTTTCCGATTCGAACCCGCTGCTGAGCGATGCTCGTGGCGGCGTCACCCAACACCTGTGCGGTCGTGTATCGAAGACGGGCGGCGTTGCCTGCTTCGAGCGCGATGCGCGGCGCCTGCACCACCGCGCCATCGCCGCTTCGCAACAACACGAGAATGGACGCCTCGGCATTCTCGCCCAGCCGGACGGAGACCGACGGGAACGAAATGACGCCGGTCTGCGTGGCTTGCACATCGATCACGAAGGGCCGCTCGATCGCCGTTCCATCCGGCACATCCAAGACAATGCCCTCGCCGGCAAATGCGAGGTGGGCGGCGGCAAACTTGTCAGTGCCGTTCGATTCGATGCCGATCGGATCGATCCCGGCCTCGAATGCCGCCGCGCTGTCGTGATCGACCCTCGTCACGAACCCGTCGACGATCACGGCGCGGCCGATCGCATCCTGCACCGAGCCCACGAAGTCATCATCGGGGATCGGCTCACCCGGTCCCTCTGCGAGACCGAGGGCGTCGAGGTCGAGGTGGAGGTCGACGTACCTCCATGCCTCGTCTTTGGCGCTCGGCATTGGGGAGCTGGAGAATGATTCGAATGCGGCACGACGCCGAGCAGCCGAATCGGGTTCTGATCGGGCGATCAGCTGCTCGACGGTGTCGATGGTCAATGGACGCACGTTGGGAACACTCCGTGAACGATGAGAGACCCGATCGTAATTCGCACTATGGCCGTAGTGGAAATCCCCTAGGCGTCGTCTACGGTCGTCGGCATGAGCGAACACCGCACCATCACGGAGATCTCGCATGAGGTGATCGGATGCCGGAAGTGCCCCCGACTCACCGCATGGCGGGAACGGGTGGCCCACGAGAAGCGACCGTCGTTCGCCCACGAGTCGTATTGGGGCAAACCGGTGCCCGGATTCGGGGACAGCGGGGCAGGCGTGGTGGTCGTCGGGTTGGCGCCGGCGGCGCATGGGGCCAACCGCACGGGGCGAATGTTCACCGGAGACCGCTCAGGGGACTTCTTGTTTGCGTCACTCCATCGGACTGGCTTCGCAAATCAACCCGACTCGTCACATCTTGGCGATGGTCTCGAGCTCACCGGCCTCTTCATCACCTCGGCGGTGAAGTGTGCACCGCCCGCCAATCGCCCGACCTCCGAGGAGGAGAGCAACTGCTCGCCGTGGCTGCGGGCCGAAATGCTGGCCATGGGCGATCCGAGGGTGGTCGTGGCTCTCGGTGGGCTGGCGTTCGAGCGCCTGTTGCGAATCGGGCCGTCGATGGGATGGGCCATCGAGTCTCCACGCCCGAAGTTCGGGCACGGAACCGAGGTCGCCGTGAGCCCGAAAACAACGCTGCTCGCGTGCTTCCACCCCAGTCAGCACAACACCTTCACTGGGCGACTAACCCCCGCGATGATGGACGCAGTGTTCGAGCGCGCCCGGGCCCTCATCGGCGCAAACTGACCGACCAGGTGACAAATCCACAGATTGTGGATGAATTGTCCACAGGTTTCTCTTTCCAGATCGAGTGGCGTTCGGTATCGTCCGACCAGATATTGGGGGTAACAACATGACCAAGCGCCGACGGTCAGGGGCCTCGGTGGCTGACACCATCGGTCTCTATCTCGATGAGGTCTCCACTCACGTGCTGCTCTCCGCCGAGGACGAGGTGGCGCTCGCTCGGGCGATCGAAGACGGACGCAGGGCCGAGATCAAGCTCGAGACATCGGGTGACGAGCTCACCGTGCGAGAACACATCGAACTCGAAGACCTGGTCGATGCGGGCTACGAAGCACGCATGGCTTTCATCCGCGCCAACCTGCGGCTCGTGATCTCGATCGCCAAGCGGTATACGGGCCGTGGTCTGGATCTGCTCGACCTGATCCAGGAGGGCAATCTCGGACTCATCCGGGCCGTCGAGAAGTTCGATTGGCGCAAGGGGTTCAAGTTCTCCACCTACGCCACCTGGTGGATCCGTCAGGCGATCACACGGGGGCTGGGCAATTCGGCTCGCACGATCCGTTTGCCGGTCCACATGGTGGATGTGGTGAGAACAGTCCAGGAGACGAACCAGCTGCTCGCCGACGAGCTCCACCGGCCGCCGACCGTCGAAGAGATCTCAGATCTCTCGGGACTTCCCTCCGATCGGGTGGCGATGGCGCTTCAGGCCCCAACCGACACCGTGTCGCTCGACCGGCCGGTCGGCGACGACGGCGACTCGGAGCTGCACGAGTTCGTCATCGACATCCGAACACGAGACCCGTTCGTCGCCGCTGCTGAGTCGATCCGAAAGGACCAGGTGGACGAGGCCCTGCGGCTGCTCGCCGACCCAGACCGGACCGTCGTCACTCTACGTTTCGGATTGGCCGGAGACGACCCTTGGACGCTGTCAGCCGTGGGCAAACACCTTGGGATCACACGGGAACGGGTGCGACAGATCGAGGCGCGCGCCCTCGCCAAGCTCAGACACCCTTCGTGCGGTTTGGATCTGGAGTCCCTTCTCTGAACGGAATTCGCGGGTAGATTGCCCCTGCGATGAATCTTCCGTCTGAAATCCTGTTTGCAGCGCTCAGGGTGGCACTCGCCGGAGGGGTCGCCGGAATCGTCGGCGGGCTCATCGGCAGCATGCGAGCATCTCTACTCGGAAGCCTGCTGATGGGCGCCCTCGGCGGTCTCAGCCTTGCGAGCATCGTCAACATCTCAGGCCTCGATCCGCTCAACAGCGTGATCCTGGACGCCGGAGAGGGATTCTCGTACGCGTGGGGCGCCATCGGCGGGGCGTTCTTCGGCTATGTGGTCACGAAGTCGAGCGGAAGCGCCGGCAAGTCGAAGATGTGGAAGCGGAAATAGCCGGCTTTGCCGGCGATTTCAGCATCCAGTTCTCGTTCTCGGCACCTGGAACTCAGTACTCGGGCTCGCAGCGCGAGCCCGCTATCCAACCGCTCCCGCTTCCGCCATGTTCAACTCGATGAGGCGGTTCATCTCGACCGCGTACTCCATCGGAAGCTCCTTGACGATCGGTTCGATGAAGCCGGCCACGATCATGGAGGTGGCCTCTTCTTCTGTGAGCCCACGGCTCATCAGATAGAAGAGTTGCTCCTCACCGACCTTCGAGACGGTTGCCTCGTGCCCGATCTCGGCGTCGTTCTCCTCGATCTCCATGTACGGATAGGTATCCGAACGAGACTGGTCGTCGAGGATGAGAGCGTCGCAGCGGACGAAGCTCTTGGCATTCTCGGCTCCCGGCTCCACACGCACGAGACCGCGGTATCCCGCTCGTCCACCATTCTTCGAAATCGACTTCGAAACGATCGTCGACGTCGTGTTGGGTGCGACATGCACCATCTTGGCGCCGGCATCTTGATGCTGGCCGTCACCGGCGAAGGCGATCGAGAGCACCTCGCCATGGGCACCCGGCTCCATCAGCCAGACCGCGGGGTACTTCATCGTGAGCTTCGAGCCGAGGTTTCCGTCGATCCACTCCATCGTGGCGTCGGCATACGCCACAGCCCGCTTCGTCACGAGGTTGTAGACGTTGTTCGACCAGTTCTGGATTGTCGAATACCGACACCGGCCGCCACGCTTCACGACGATCTCGACCACCGCCGAATGCAACGAATCCGACGAGTAGATCGGAGCCGAGCAGCCTTCGACGTAGTGGCAGTAGGCGTCTTCGTCGATGATGATGAGCGTGCGCTCGAACTGACCCATGTTCTCGGAGTTGATCCGGAAGTAGGCCTGGAGCGGCTGGTCGACCTTGACACCCGGTGGCACGTAGATGAACGAACCTCCCGACCAGACGGCTGAGTTGAGGGCCGCAAACTTGTTGTCGTTGGGCGGGATGATGGTCCCGAAATACTCCTGAACGATCTCGGGGTACTCACGAACGGCGGTGTCCATGTCGCAGAAGAGAACGCCGAGCGACTCGAGGTCCTCGCGGTTCTTGTGATAGACGACCTCGGACTCGTACTGAGCAGTGACGCCGGCGAGATACTTCCGTTCGGCTTCTGGGATGCCGAGCTTCTCGTAGGTCTCCTTGATCGAGTCGGGCACCATGTCCCAGTCCTTGGCCTGGGAGTCGGTCGGCTTCACGTAGTAGTAGATGTCGTCGAAGTCGATCTCCTCCAACGACCCGCCGCCGCCCCAATTGGGCAGGGGCTTGGCGAGGAAACGCTTGTACGCCTTGAGCCGGAACTCGAGCATCCACTCGGGCTCGCCTTTCATCTCCGACATCTGTCGGATGATCTCTTCGTTCAAACCCTTCTGGGGCTTGAACACGTACGCGTCCTCAGAGTCGTGCCATCCCAGCTTGTAGGCACCGAGATCGATGTCGACCGTCGCCATGGTAAAAAACTCCTTCGACCGCCCGGCCTGGGCGGTTTTGCACTACGCGGATAGTGTTAATCGTAGTGATCGACGGCGGATAGCCAAACGCAGACGGGAGTGCCCCGACCGCACACCGAATTCGACGGGTCATCTGGGGTCGCGGTCGACCACGGTCGACCGCCGTCAGCAACGTCGATCGTGGTCGTGGACTCAACACCGAAAGGTCCTCGAACGGTGCCCCGTCCCGAGCGTCAGGTTGATTCGTGACCGACGACCCGACGCAGACGATCCAACCGCTGGTCCCATTCGTCACCGACCTGGCCGACCCAGCTGACGACCGATCCGAGCGTCGCCGGCTGGGCCGAGTACCGAACCTCGCGGCCCGATTGGCTTCGCTCGACAAGCCCGACCTGATCCAGAACCGACAGGTGCTTGGCGACGGCTTGCCTGCTCACCGGCACCGTCTTGGCCAGCTGGGTGGCCGTCGCCGGTCCCGAGGCTGCGAGGTGCTCGAAGATCTCGAGGCGAGTGGGGTCGGAGAGGGCCGCGAACAACTCGTGTGGTTTCATGCCAACCATCGGAGACCAACGTCGAACCGGCCTGCGTGGTACTCCATCCGATACTCCAAGAGGGTCTCGGTCACGACCATCCGAACGCCGTCGTCCTCGCCGGCGAGCTCGATGACCACCAAACTCGGATCTCCGTCGCCGGTGCGCCAGCTCCACTGGATCCGACGTCCGACCTCGAGATCTTCGACAGTACCCGATCGCAACGAACCGTCACCAGGATCGAGCTCCACTCGGCCGCCGCGCCGTGCCTCGAAGGTGGCAGTGCCTCCAAACCACAGTTCGAAAAGCTCTCCCTTCGTGAGGTGCTCCCACACAAGGGCGACGTCGGTCGGCAGCCAGATGCTCTTCTCGACCCAGGGTAGCGCTCCGTCCTCCATGACCTGCAACTTACCAGTTGCACATCGTCTATGCTTACGTGCAACCCGTCGATTGCACTTGGAGGCGAGAATGCTGACCCCGAAGGCGAGGACGGCGAGAAGGACATACACCTCGATATCAACTCCCCCGGGGGAGAGTTGTCGGGGCTGATGGCGATCTACGACGCGATGCAGCATGTCGGCCCGGCCGTGTCCACCCTGTGCATCGGAATGGCGGCGTCGTCAGCTGTCGTGCTCCTCGCAGCCGGCGCCCCGGGAAAGCGGTTCGTGCTCCCACACGCTCGGGTTCTCATCCACCAACCGCACCTGATCGGAGGGGGCCTACAAGGGCAGGCAACCGACATCGAGATCCACGCGCGAGAGATCATCCGTCAGAAGCAGCAGCTCAACGAGATCCTCGCGCTCCACACGGGCCAAGAGATCGAGACCGTCATCCGGGACACCGAGCGCGATCATTGGCTCACGGCCGAGGCCGCAGTCGAGTACGGAATCGCCGATTCGATCATGGCGCCGGCGGCGGCGCCGGCCGGACTCAGCCCTGTCGGCACTCGAGACTGATCAACCTGTCGGGGCACCGGCGAGTTGGGCGTCCGGTTGCTCGGCGGGGATCTCTCGACTCGCCCGCAGGACCCAGAATCGATCGATCTGACGATCCCACACTTCGAGCAATTGCTCCGCGACCGGGCTGCGGGTCTCGCGATGGTGTTCTTCCACCAAGGCCCTGATCTCGCGCGCCTCCCGCTCGCGCGGCCGCCGCATCGACGGCGAGGTGTCGGACAAGTAGCGATTGAGGGTGACATTCGGATCCCATATATAGGCAACGCCGCCCGTCATACCGGCTGCCAGATTCCGACCCACCGGTCCGAGGATCACGACGGTGCCACCGGTCATGTACTCGCAGGCATGATCGGACACGCCCTCCACGACGGCCTTGCCACCGGAATTCCTGACCGCGAACCGCTGGCCGACGGCACCGGCAATCAACGCTGTCCCGCCGGTCGCCCCGTAGAGGCAGGCATTGCCACCCGCCTGCGGCGCCGAGCTGCCGTCGCCTCGTCTGGGAGCCACGACGATCCGCCCCCCGCCCATGCCTTTTCCGACGTAGTCGTTGGCCGCGCCATTCAGACGGAGCGTCAACCCTCGTGAGAGAAAGGCCCCGAAGCTCTGGCCGGCGACACCCGAGAGCCTGATGACGATGGTCCCCTCCTCGAGGCCCTCATCGCCGTACCGGTGTGCAATCTCACCGGACACCCTGGCACCGATCGTCCTGTCGACATTCGAGATCGGATAGGAGACCGAAGCCGGCTTGGCCGATTCGATGGCATCGAGCAGGTCCGACACGAGCCGGTCGGACAGCGTGGACAGCTCCATCTTGCGGAAGCCCGGATGACGAAGCCGCCCTTCGGCACGAACGAGCAGGCTCTCCAGCCTCATTGCAAGTGGATGGTCGACCGTCTCGAGCAGATCGGCCCGACCGATCACCTCGCCCAGGCTCTTGGCGCCGAGCGCGGCGAGATGGATGCGAACCTCCTCGGCCAACAATCGGAACAAGGCGATCACCTGGTCTGCGGCACCGGTGAATTTCGCTCGCAGATCCTCCCGCTGGGTCGCAATTCCCACAGGGCACGTGTTCAAGTGACACTGCCGGACCATCTTGCAGCCGAGCGCGATAAGGGGCAGCGTTCCGAAGCCAAAGCGCTCGGCACCGAGCAGCGCGGCAATCACCACGTCACGGCCGGTACGGAGCCCTCCGTCGGTCTCGAGAGCGACCAACGAGCGCAAGCCGTTGGCGACAAGGGTCTGATGCGCTTCTGCCAGTCCGAGCTCCCACGGCGAGCCGGCGTGTTTGATCGATTGGAGCGGAGAAGCCCCCGTTCCGCCATCGGCACCCGAGATGAGGATGGCGTCGGCCCGGGCCTTGGCCACGCCCACGGCAACGGTCCCGACACCGGGCTCAGAGACCAGCTTCACGGAGACCCGGGATGTCGGCTTGAAGGCCTTCAGGTCATAGATCAGCTGGGCGAGGTCTTCGATCGAGTAGATGTCGTGATGAGGCGGCGGCGAGATGAGACTCACACCGGGTTCGGTGTGGCGCAATGCCGCGATCTCCCGCGTCACCTTGAAACCGGGGATCTGTCCACCCTCGCCCGGCTTCGACCCTTGCGCCATCTTGATCTGGAACTCTTCGGCGGAGGCGAGGTATCCGGGTGTCACACCGAAACGCCCCGAAGCGATCTGCTTGATCGATGAGTTGCGGGGCGAGTCGAATCGGTCCTGGTCCTCGCCACCCTCGCCCGAGTTCGAAAGGCCGCCGATGGCGTTCATGGCCTCGGCGAGTGCCTCATGGGTCTCCTTGGACACGGCGCCGTGCGACATCGCTGCAGTTACGAAACGGCGCATGATCGATTCGACTGACTCCACCTCGTCGATCGGGACCGGCCGACGATCGACGAACCGGAGGAGATCGCGGATCTGGGCCGGGTCCCGATCTTCGATCTTTGCGAGGTATGCCTCCCAGTCGGCGAAGTCACCGGAGCGCACCGCCTTTTGGACGGCGAGTACGACCGCCGGGCTGGTGATGTGAAACGATCCTCCACGGCGCTGCTTGTAGTAGCCGCCGACCATCTCGTGACCCTCGTCGTAGAGAGCGTGGGTCTCGAGCACGCGACCGGCGATGTCGGCCAGTGAGCGCCCACCAACCCGCGAGGGGGTGTTTCGGAATGCGAGAGCCAGAACGTCACGCTCCAGCCCGAGCGCCTCGAAGAGCTCGCTGCCCCGATAGGCCGAGACCGTGCAGATCCCCATCTTCGACATGATCTTCAGCAGTCCAGATTGGAGCGCCGACCGGTAGTTCTCCTGGGCGGCCACCGGATCCACCATGACCTCGTCACCTTCGGCGAGCTGCCGCACCTGATCGATCGCGAGATATGGGTTGACCGCCGATGCTCCGGCTCCGATGAGGCACGCCAGGTCGTGGCTGTCGCGAGTGTCGGCAGAAACCGCAACGATCGAGGCTCGCATGCGGATTCCTGCGTCGATGAGATGGTGATGCACGGCCCCGACTGCCAGCATCATCGGGATCGGCGCCAGGTCACCATCGACTTCCCAGTCCGAGAGTACGACGATCTGGGACCCGGCCTCGACCGCCGCTGCCGCTTCGACGCAGATCTCACGCAGCCGTGACTCCATCCCCTGTGGTCCATCTGCCGCCCGCCACACGACGGCGATCCAGTGGGCGTCGAAACGTGGCGCGTCGACGATACGCATCAGCTCCGTGTGCGAGAGGATCGGCGACGCCAGCTCCATCAGATCCGCGATCTGAGGCGTCTCCTCGAGCATCGATCCGCGCCGGCCCATGTAGGTACGGAGCGACATCACCATGTGCTCACGTATCGGGTCCATCGGCGGGTTCGTCACCTGGGCGAAAGCCTGCTGGAAGTACTGCGGGAGCCGACGCGGCTCGGCGGCCAGCGCCGCCAGGGGGGTGTCGCTTCCCATCGATCCGGTCGGGGTCTTGCCCTCGGCCATCTCTGCCAGAACCATCCGGCGTTCCTCCGGCGTGTATCCAAAGACACGGCACAGCTTCTGGGGGTCCCAGCCCTCCGCGCCGGTGCGGTCGAAGGGATCCTGCACATAGAGCGTCTCGGTGGAGATCCACTCGCCATATGGGGCGCCGGCGGCCAGGTCCGCCTTCACCCGATCCGAGAGATGGATCTCGCCGGTGATGCGGTCGAAGTGCATGACCTCGCCGGGGCCCAGCTGACCCGTCCGCAACGCCTGCGCCTCTTCTTCGGGGCAGACTCCTGCCTCTGAGGCCACCAACACCACAGATGGCGTGATCGTGTAGCGAGCCGGGCGCAGCCCGTTGCGGTCGAGGCCCATGAGGAGCGACGTCCCGTCGGTGGCAGCCACCGCCGCAGGGCCGTCCCATGGCTCACCGAAGAAGGCGTGGTACTCGTAGAACGAGCGAAGCTCGGGATCGAGGTCCACCACGTTCTCCCAGGCTGCCGGGATCAGCATCTCTTTCACGTGGTCGACCGACCGCCCAGATCGCAACAGAAGCTCGAACACATTGTCGAGACTCCCCGAGTCCGACTGTCCCGGCTGAATCCAGGGCGAGAGGTCGGGCAGGCGGTCACCCCAGAGCGTGGATGCACCCTGCCGCTCGCGGGCTTGCATCCAAACCCGGTTCGAACGGACAGTGTTGATCTCGCCGTTGTGAGCGATCGTGCGGAACGGCTGAGCGATCTCCCAGGACGGGAAAGTGTTGGTCGAGTACCGCTGGTGGAAGATGGCAAAAGCCGTCTCATAGTCGGGGTCGGCGAGGTCCCAGAAGAAGGTACTGATGTGTGCTGCCGTGAACAGACCCTTGTACACGATGGTCCGAACCGACGACGACGGGATCGAGAAGTGCTCGTACTCATCGGTGACACGCTCGACCCTTTTCCGGGCCAGAAGCATCGCGCGTTCGATGTCTTCGACCTCGACATCGTCGCTGGCCCGCACGAGGGCCTGCTCGATCTCTGGCAGCGACTCGATCGCGCGCTTGGAGAGGACACCTGGATCGACGGGAACTCGACGCCATCCCAGGAACTCGAATCCCTCGGCCACCAATGCTCCGGCGACCACGGCACGTGCTTCCTCTGTCCGTGTTTGGGGCAGGAACACCATCATCACCCCGAGGCGCCCCGGTGGCGGCGGGGTCACGCCTTCGGCACGAAGGTCGCGGGCAAACAGCCGGTACGGGATCTCGGTGAGCAACCCGGCGCCATCCCCTGTGCCATCGGCCGCCTTCGCCCCTCTGTGATCGAGTCGAGACAGGCACTCGACAGCCTGACGCGTCAGTCGGTAGCTGGGCGCCAGATCCCGAGCTGCGATGAACCCGACACCGCACGCGTCATGTTCGAACGAGGGGTCGTAGAGCGGGAACGACGATGGCGTGGACAAACTCGGACCCCCGAAGTGCTCGCGGAAGTGAGCGGTCGAGTCTACAACAAGCAGCATCCGCCCCAGCCTTCGACCCTCGGGGCCGCGCCCCGACCGAACCACTCGCCAAAGAGCGCTCGATCGGTTCGGGACGGGTGTGGCCCATGGGCCCCGGCTTCGTCGGAGAACGACCGGTCGGCCGACCACATACACTGGGAGCATGCCGGTCATCGTTGTGGGCGCCGACACCGTGCTCGGAGAAGCGATCATCCAGGGCCTCTCGACCAGAGACGGGGAGGTGCGCGCCTTCGTGACGAGTCCGGATGCAGCGCATCGCCTCAAACGAGCGGGTGTAAAGGTCGCAACAGGGGATGTGAGCGACGCGTCGCACATCGAAGGCGCCTGCACGAACGTTCACACAGCCGTGCTCCTCACACAGGCTGCCATCGACGAACGAGAACGGTCATTTGCCAAGAGCCGCGACGGCGTGCTGAGAGGATGGGCAGAGGCCATTGCCGCCGCCACGGTGACCCGAGTCCTGTGGGTCGACGATGGTGATCCACCACGGACGGCCGCAATCGAAGAGGCGGTGATCGACGCCGCTCTCGATCAGGATGAGATCGTCAGCCGAGTGGTCGAACTGGACGAAGCGGGATCGATCCCATCTCGTTGATGAGGTCGGACAAGGCCGGAAGCACCGCCGAGGCAGCTTCGACCAAGGCTCGTTCGTACGCCGCCTGGAGGTAGGGGTAGGGGTTGATCGCGACACCGTTGCGATGAAGCTCGAAATGAGTGTGCGGGCTCGACGGCTCGGCGTTTCCCGAGTCACCAACCCATCCGAGAAGCTCGCCCGCCATGACCCATTCACCTTCGGCGACACCCGACGCCAGGGTGAGTGCCCACGGTGCGTCACCGTCATCGGTACCGGGATTGTCGTTGTTGAGGTGCATGTACCACGATTCCCAACCGCCACCGTGGTCTATGGCGACCCAACGGCCGGCCCGATCGCCACTCTTGGCGATGGTCACGGTCCCGTCGGCGATGGCGTAGACAGCGCTTCCCTTGGGAGCCATGAGGTCCGTCCCTCGGTGTGCCCGCCCGGCGGAGCGGGCGTCCCCCCATGAATTCGTGAACCGCGTGACCAACGGATCCTGCGGGAACACCGCTGTGAAATCACCGCCGTCCTCGGCTATCGCCGGGAGCGACGAACCCATGAGGGCGACCACGACGAGCGCGGCCAGGAACCATGACTGTTTGATACGTGTTGACACTTGAACCGCCTTGTCCGGATCGCGCCCTACGGAGCGGTCGGTGTCGAGCCGAGGCATGTGGGGTGTTGGCTCGATTCGGCAGGGAACCCTAATCAGAGATGTGCGCCAAACCGAATCTATCGCGAGATCCGGTTGCGCCGCGACGCATGGGTGGGGTCGCCGGAACGCAGTCCGTCCCGGCGACCCCGGCCGGTACTCCCCCCGTTTCGGCGCCCACAGCACCGTCCCTGGCTGGAAGAAGGACCGGCGCACCAAGTATCGGCATCCCGGCCGAAATGCTTGAACCGGCGAGGACACTCCCAGCGCAGGGCAACGAACGTCAGTCGAAGGCCACGGCGATCAGCTGAGACAGATCGGAGAGGGCTCGGTCGGGGTCCATCACTTTGATGGTCGTCATGCCCATGGCGCGCGCCGGTTTCAGATTGGGACCGAGGTCGTCCAGCATCACCATGCGCGACGCCTGAAGCCCGAGGCGGTCGACGCACCGTTCGTAGATGAGGCGCTCCGGCTTGCGCACGCCTTCGACAACCGACTCGACAAACACGTCGAAGAGCGCGGGAAGACCGTCCTCGGGGAACGGCGTCCAATTGTTGGTGATCGCCGCCACCGCCAGACCCGCCGAGCGGAGGCGTTGGATCGCCCGGACCATTTGCGGCCTGGTCCGGAAGCTGGCTTCGATCCGGTCCATCAACGCGCCCGTATCGACCCGAAGCCCGTGTCGCCCGAGCTCGTCCGCAAACCCTTGGAGGAAGTCACCGCGACACACCTCTCCTCGTTCATGGCGCGCCCACACGCTGCGAGCCCCGCCGGAGAACACGATGCGGTTGATCGACCCGGGCTCGATGCCATTCTCACGTTCGTAGTCGCCGATCACGTGCATCGGGGAGTCGAGCACGACGCCACCGAGATCGAACACGACCGCATCGAAGCGTGCGCCGCCTCGGACCACCGTCATCGGTCAGCCATCGGCCAACTGCGCGGCGAGTAGCTCGGCGTGACCGGTCAACAGATCGCATGCCTCGCGCACCATCGCCGTAGCGTCGTCGATCTCCAGCAGATGCTGGTGGTCGAGCGGAGTCAGGGGCGCGAGCGCCACCAGCTGGTACGCGGCCGCGAGGGGATCGTCGGCGACCTCGAGATCGGCTCTCGCCAAAACGTCGGCTCCCAGCTCGGAAGCGAGGGCAAGGACGCGATCGAGGAGCGCAGAAAGCCGATCGACTTCGGATATGGGTGGCGGATCAGCGAACGGCACGCGCTCGACCTCTGCCCAGGGGTGCGGGTCATCGTCGAGCCATGACACGACTCGTATCCGCTCGAGGCCGGCCACCATGATCGCTCGATGGCCGTCATCCATGTCTTCGACACCAACGACTTCGACCAGCGTCCCCGTCCCGAATCGCGCATCCCCTCCTCCGACCTCGACACCACGCTCGATCAACACCATCCCAAAGCGATGGTCATCGGCGAGAACGGAGTCGAGCAACGTCTGGTATCTCGGCTCGAAGACGCGAAGTGGTACGGCCGTGAACGGGAAGACCACGGCGCCGAGCGGAAACATGGGGATGGCGGCGTCAGATCTCACGGGTCGGCCGCTGCAGCACGTTGAATCGAAGCCTGTCAGCGGGCTCGTCGTCGAGCGAGAGGACGAAAGAGTAGGCACCTGCCTTCGGAAACACCAGGTTGTTGAAGGTGAACGAACGAGCGAGGACCACATCACTGCCATCGGGAATCCCGGGGGGTCGGGACACCTTCACCCCTTGTGCGATCGGGGGCCCGGGCAGAATCCGGGCGCCATCCTCCTCCTGGAGGTCGATCCCGATCTTGAGAGGCCGATCGGTCCAGCTCCATGGCACCCTCACCCGGAGACCGACACCAAGCGACGGGTGTCTGGCGGGGAAACCGGCCACGAACAAGGTGTTCCATCCTCCGCCCAAGACGTAGAGCTTGCCCTGGAGAACCTGCACTGCATCCGCCAAGAGGGCGAAGTCGACCTGGGGCGCTATCTCGGTTTCCACGCATTCGATGGTACTGGCACCGCAAGGTCTGATCTTCACCAGGCCCTCGATGGCTCGAGATCCGACTGACTCCCCTGCATCTAACCTCGGCCACAACGAACCAGGAGTGCACTTGACAGCCATGGACATCGCGCCCGCAGGCGGGAAGCTCGGCATCCTCACCCCCGGCATGGGTGCCGTCGCAACGACCTTCTTCGCGGGTGTCCTCGCTGCCAGAAACGGCTTGGCCGAACCGATCGGGTCTGTGAGCCAGATGGGCCACATCCGATTGGGCAAGCGAACCGACGACCGCAACCCTCTCATCAAGGACTTCGTTCCGCTCGCGGACCTCGACCAGCTCGTCTTCGGCGGCTGGGACCCGTTCTCCGAAGATGCCTACTCCGCCGCCATGCGGGCCGGTGTGCTCCGACCGGAACACCTCGAGGCCGTCGGCGAGGAACTGAGATCCATCACACCGATGAGCGCGGTCTTCTCGCCGCAGTGGGTGAGCCGGCTCGAGAACACAGACAACGTGGCGATGGCGCCGAACCACATGGAGGCCGTCGAGAAGCTCGTAGAAGACATCGAGACCTTCCGTGCCACCAACGGCTGTGACCGTCTCGTCATGGTGTGGTGTGGCTCGACCGAGGCATTCCACGAGCCGACGGAGGTTCACAGCTCGCTCGAAGCCTTCGAGCAGGGCCTCAGAGACGATGATCCTGCGATCGCACCGAGCCAGCTGTACGCATACGCCGCTCTCACGAGCGGGGTCCCCTTCGCCAACGGGGCCCCGAATTTCACAGTGGATCTGCCCGCCATCCTGGAATTGGCCGACCGAGAGGGCGTGCCCATCGCAGGCAAGGACTTCAAGACGGGCCAGACGTTGATGAAGACCATCGTGGCTCCAGGGCTGAAGGCTCGAATGCTCGGGATCCGTGGTTGGTATTCGACGAACATCCTCGGTAACCGTGACGGGGAAGTCCTCGACGATCCCGAGAACTTCCGATCGAAGGAAGTTTCCAAGCTCGGCGTGTTGGAGCAGATCCTTCAGCCGGAGCTGTACCCGGAACTCTACGAGGACCTATACCACATGGTCCGAATCAACTACTACCCGCCCCGCGGTGATGACAAGGAGGGGTGGGACAACATCGACATCTTCGGATGGCTCGGCTATCCGATGCAGATCAAGATCGACTTCCTGTGCAAGGACTCGATCCTTGCGGCCCCCCTCGTCCTCGACCTCGCGCTCTTCATGGACCTGGCGGCGCGAGCCGGGAAGAAGGGTGTCCAGGAGTGGCTGTCGTTCTATTTCAAGAGCCCGCAGACCGCCCCCGGTCTCTACCCCGAGAACGACATCTTCATCCAGCTCAAGAAGCTGAAGAACACCTTGCGCCATTGGATGGGCGAGGAGTTGATCACGCACCTCGGTAGCGAGTACTACGAGGAGTTCTGACTGATGGCCGACCTCGACGACGACCTCGAAGTCGGCCGATACCGCATCCCCGCCATCGAGCTGGAATGGTCGTTCGGGACATCGGGAGGGCCTGGCGGCCAGCACGCCAATCGATCGAACACACGAGCCGAGCTTCGCTACGACCTGGCCCGGTCGGAGGTGTTCCCCGAGGCCACCCGCGAGTGGATGATCCGGCGTCTCGGCAATCGAGTGTCCGACGGAACGGTCATTGTGACCGCCGACGAGTCCCGTTCGCAGTGGCGAAACCGATCCATCGCCCGGAAACGCCTGGCCGAGCATCTCGAAGAGGCCATGCGCAGACCCACGCCACGAAAGAAGACCCGACCGACCCGAGCATCTCAACGACGACGACTCGAGGAGAAACGGGCTCGGTCCGACAAGAAGCGCATGCGCCGACCCCCGGACGCCGAGTAGCTCGTTCATCGGCGGGACAGCAGCGGCGAGGATCTACGGTCAGATCATGCGAGCCGCGGCCCGGCGGTCGATCTTGCCGATCGAGATCCTCGGGAGTTCCCCCACGTGGACCCAGCGGCGGGGGATCTTGTAGCCGGCGAGCCGATACCGGGCATGACGTTCGAGCTCCCCGGGGGCGGCGGTTCCCTCGTACAAGGCCACCACTGTCAAACCCCACACCGGGTTCGGTTCGCCGACGACTACGACGCCGCTCACCGATGGGTGTTCCCCGATCACGGCCTCGACCTCGGCAGGATGGATGTTCTCACCACCGGAAACGATCACATCGTCGGCTCGTCCGAGGACGTCGAGAGAACCGTCGTCGTGCACGACACCCAGATCACCCGTCTGGAACCACGCGTCCGAGGCGCGTGCGGGCTCACCCACGTAGCCGGGGCTGACCATCGGTCCGCGCACTTCGATCCGACGTTCGACCGTTCGGATCTCGGCTCCCGGGATCGCCACCACCTTGCCATCGGAGGGCCGAGCCGTCGCCACCTGGCTGGCAGTCTCGGTCATGCCGTAGGTGGGAAGGGCAGGGAGACCAGCGGAACGCGCCCGCTCGACGAGGTCGAACGGAACCGGCCCGCCCCCCACGAGCACTGCTTTGACGCCCGAGTAACGATCGGGATGGGCGTCTAGAACCCGGGCCAAGGTCGTGGTCACCATCGACCCGAGCGTGGCATCACCGGCACGAAGCAGTGCGGCCGCTCTGGTTGCATCGAAGCTCGGCTGGAGCAGCACCGTCGTCGCCTCCCGCACCGAGCGGACGAGGATCGAAGCCCCGCCCACGTGGTAGATCGGGATGTCGCACAGCCACCGTTCGTCCGAACCATGCTCCAGGTGGGCAGAGCTCCCCGCCGCCGACGCCTCCAGATTGCCGAAGGTGAGGCGAACGCCTTTGGGACGGCCCGTCGACCCCGAGGTGAACACGATCCAAGCCAGTCGTGCCGGATCCACCTCGCCCCGCGTCTCGAGCGCTGGACCGTCGTGGGTCTCGATTTCGACGGTGGGAACGCCCAGGTCAGGAGCATCGTGACCCACGACCAAATGGGCGCCGACCTCGGACAGTTGCGCGGCCGCTTCTGTGGGAGTGAGGCGGGTGTTCACGATTTGCACCGCCGCTCCGGCTCGCCATGTGGCGAACATCGACACGACCGACCGCAAGTCGTTTCTCGCCCAGAGACCGACAACCGTGTCGGGTGACACCCCGAGGGATCGCAGCCGGGTGGCGGTGGCAGCCGTCCGAGCCGCCACCTCTTCGAATGTGTGGACCCCGGCGTCGTCGACGATGAAGGGATGCTCGGGTCGGTTCGATGCCGCAGCCTTGAGCCAATCGCGCACCCACCGAAGGTAGCGCCGTTGGAACGTAGAACGTAGAACGTTTCCGTCATCGAGCGAACCGAGATGACCCCGGCGACGCTGCGCGCCGCGCTGGAAACCCGACTGCGTCGCGGCGCCTGACCTCCGCCGAGGGATGGCGATGGTCTAGCGTGCCCGCATGGTCAGCGACATCTTCGATCCCGAGGCGTGGGACATCGTTCCTGGCTTCGACTTCAGCGATATCACCTACCACCGCGCCAAGCAGGTGGGCTGTGTCCGGATTGCCTTCGATCGGCCCGAGGTGCGCAACGCCTTTCGTCCCCACACCGTCGACGAGCTCTTCACCGCCTTGGAGCATGCCCGGCGCTGGTCCGACGTCGGAGTGGTGATCCTCACGGGGAACGGGCCTTCTCCCAAGGATGGAGGCTGGGCGTTCTGCTCGGGTGGCGACCAGCGGATCCGAGGACGCGACGGATACAAGTACTCCGAGGACGAGTCCGCCGCGGGGATCGACCCGGCCCGCCTTGGTAGGCTCCACATTCTCGAAGTGCAACGGCTGATCCGCTTCATGCCCAAGGTGGTGATGGCCGTGGTGCCAGGATGGGCTGTTGGCGGCGGACACTCGCTGCACGTCGTGTGCGACCTGACGCTGGCTTCCGAGGAGCACGCCATCTTCAAGCAGACCGACGCCGACGTGGCCTCCTATGACGCCGGATACGGGTCTGCATATCTGGCCAAGTTGGTCGGACAGAAGCGAGCGAGGGAGATCTTCTTCCTCGGCCGGAACTACTCGGCCCGGGAGGCCCACGACATGGGGATGGTCAACGCCGTCGTCCCCCACGCCAACCTCGAGGCCGAAGCGTTGCAGTGGGCCAGAGAGATCACCGCCAAGTCCCCGACTGCTCAACGCATGCTCAAGTTTGCGTTCAACCTCGTGGACGACGGCCTCGTCGGTCAACAGATCTTTGCAGGCGAGGCGACCCGGCTCGGTTACATGACCGACGAGGCCAAAGAAGGACGAGATGCCTTCCTCGAAAAGCGGGAGCCCGACTTCGGTCGATTCCCCTGGTGGTATTGATGGGCCTCATGGTCGGGGATTCGTGGCGGGCAGGTCCAGGAGCTGAGCAGAGGTCCTCGAGGGTTGGTGATCAGCGCTCAGGCGACGAGGAATCGGCCGAGCGCCACCGTACCGAGCGCAGTGAGGACCGACAGATAGGACAGACCCGTGGCGGCCATCACACTCTCGTATCCCTGCTCTTTCAGCGAGAACCAGACGCCGAGCATCATGAGCACGCTCACGAGGGCGAGCACCACGAAGGCCCAGCCGACCGCTCCTGCCCCGGCGAGACCTCCCATCGCGATGACGACGCCGGCATCGAGCACCAGGCCTGCGATTCCGCTTGCGTCGAGCCGACGGAGCGCCCAACGGGGCAACTTGGGGTCGACCAGATACCAATGGCCGAGGAGCATCTCGGCGGAGGTGCCGCCCAGCGCCAGCGCACCCGAAACCGCCAGGAGACCGTCCGACGGCGACTGGGCGACGGCGTGCCCCAGGAAGCCGAGCCCGCCCACGCCGAACGCAACGGCGGCGATTGGAGTACGCCGCGCCAACAGGATCGCCGCAACCGTGCCGGCTGCCCCCACCGCCGCCAACGGACCTGCCGTGGCGGCGGCCGCGCCGGCGAGAAGCACCGCTCCCCCGGCAGTCCAGAGATAGCCGGCTCCCACCACCCGCCACCACGCCACGAACGCGGTGGCCACTGCGATGCCACTCGCCCACATGGCGAGCAGGGTGGTCGGGCTGATCGAGAGGTCGAACGGCATCGGCACCGAGAGATTAGAGTCTCCGACCGGGCCCGGAATCGCCGGGGATGGGGCGATCCACATGGTGCGCGGCGAGACACGCCAAGAAAAGACGGTCGAGGTTGCCCCCCGTGTTGGTGCGTTCGTACTGCTCACCGGCGGGCTCACGATGGTGTTTCTGGCTGCTGCCACTCTGGCTTCGAACGAGCTGTTCGCGCTCCCGGCCTTGGTGGCTCCCGGAGTCGTAGGTCTCGGGCTTGCGATTCAGCATCGTCTGGGCCTCGCCGAGGTCATAGGACTGAGGTTCCGCATCGAGATCGCCGTACTTGCCCTCGTCACCGGACCGTTCATCGTCGTGCTTTCGATGGTGCTGACCCGTACGGCCAGGATCCTCACGTCGCCGATGGGACTCACGTTCTGGCTGGCCCTGTGCGGGGTTGTCCTGGCGGAGTTGGGCTGGTGGGGATATCTGTATCCCGCCATCCGAATGGCCTGGCCGCCGCTCCAGTCGAGTATCGCGGTCGGGTTGGCCTGGGCGGGATGGCACGGGTTGCTGGCGTGGGCCGGCGCCAACCCGCTCGAAGGGGCTACCCCGGCGCTGCTGGTGCCGTGGGCGCTGGCGGTCGCATTCGTGGCGAGCGCGCTCTTGGAGTTCCGCCCGGCCTCGGTGATCCCGGTGTCGGCTTTTCAACTGGGGCTGGCAACGGCCGCAGCCGCACTCACGATCACACCGCTCTCGGGGCACGGCCCCGCCGCAATGCGTACCGCCATCGGCCTGCTGGCGGCTGCGGGACTCATGGCGATGATCATGGCCCGTCGTGAGGCGGTCATGAGAGCGCGACACTCGTCGCGGCCCGACTCCCTAGCCTGATGCAATGGAGATCTCACCCGGCAGAGCGTGGCTGATCGCGGCTCGACCGCGCACGCTTCCCGCGGCAGTCGCGCCTGTTCTCGTCGGCAGTGGCCTCGCCGCCGGCGACGGATCCTTTCGACCGGGCTCCGGCATGGCCGCGCTGACCGGAGCGCTCGCCATCCAAGTGGCGGCGAATTTCGCCAACGACGTATCGGACGCCAAACGCGGTGCCGACGACGAGCGGGTGGGACCGCCTCGAATGGTCACGGTGGGCGTCATCGGGGCCGGACAGATGTGGCTCGCCACTTGGGCGGCCATCGCGGTCGCAGCTGCGGCAGGCGTCTACCTGATCACCATCGCCGGCTGGGTGGTTGCTGTCATCGGCGTGGCGTCGGTCGCCGCGATGCTCACCTACGTGGGCGGGCCGATCCCATATGGATATCGCGCCCTTGGAGAGGCGGCAGTGTTCGTGTTCTTCGGGCTCGTGGCAACCGTCGGAACCCGATATGTCCACGATCGGACCGCTCCGGCCGACGCCTGGTGGTTCGGGGTGGTGATGGGATTGCTGGCGGCGGCGATCCTCGTCGCCAACAATCTGCGCGACATCGAGACCGATACGCGTGCCGGCAAACGGACGCTGGCGGTGGTGATTGGGCGAGACCGGACCCGGACGCTCTATGCCGGGGCGGTCCTCGGCTCCTTCCTGTTGATCGCACTGGGTCCAGTCATCGGCATCACTGCGCCGATGACCGCGATCGCGGCACTGTGGGCCGGCTTGTCGATTCCCCTGGTGGCCACGGCGCGAACGGCAGAGGATCCGGTGCAGCTCATCGGTCTGCTCGCTGGGACCGCTCGGCTTCAGCTCGCCGTTGCCCTGAGTCTCGCCATCACGGCCGCGCTCTCGTAGGTTCGACCGGCGTCGCAGGGCGCGCCCCGGCGAGACGATCGATCATGCGATCGACCTGGCGGGCGACGAGGGCCGGATGCTCCATCGGAATGAAGTGATCTCCCCCGGCGACGACCACCAAGTCTCCGGCCACCATCGACCGGGCGATGGTGCCAGCCCAATTCACGTCGTAGGTGTCCGACTCGTCACCCACCATGACGGTTGTTGGAGCGGTCACGGCGTGCAACATCCGCAAGGCGCCGTGCGCATGGGCGGCGTCGTAGACCTCAGCCTCGAAATCGGGGGCGCACGACAACGAGAGGCCATCGGGGCGGTCGACCAGGCCGTCCTCGACGTAGCCGGTGAGAGCGTCGGCGTGCCAGTGCGAGAACGGAGCCTTGCGCTCGAAGTTCCGGGCCGCCCGATCGCGGCTCTCGAAGTGACTTCGACGCTTTCGAACGACATCGGCGAGCGGATACGAAGTCCGATGAACCGGATCGCCGACCAGGATCGGTTCCGCCAAGACCAATCCATCGAAGGATCCTGGCCGGGTGATCTCGGCCATCACGAGGGCAGCGCCGCCCATCGAATGCCCCACGCCGAGATGGAGGTCGCCGTCTGAGGCGAACGCAGACCGTATCTCGATGACGTCGCCGCCCATCGTCCACCACGAGACGGGCAAAGGGGAGCGCTGTGATCGGCCGTGGCCACGAAAGTCCCACATCACCAGACGTGCCACGTTGCGAACCAGGAGATCGACCACCGGTCGCCAGCAGGCGCCACAGAAGCCCGTGGCGTGCGACAACCACACGTTCACTCCAGATCCATCCCCTTCGACCACGGTGACGGCAATCTCAGCGCCATCGAAGGACTTCACGTCAATTCGAGCTCACGTGATGATCGACACCCTCGTACAGGTCGACGAATGTCTCGAGGTCCGAGCGCACGTCGTCGGTGATCTCGTCGAAGTAGTACACCTTGGTCCATGCGATGGCGGCAGCTCGGAACGTATCCCCATCGTACTGGATGCCCGAGTACGGAGTCATCAACCGGCGGGAACCGGCATCGACGATCTCGGTCAACCCGGCCACGAGGTCATCGCATCCGTCGGGACAATCGTAGGTGAAAACCACGCCACCGTCTTCGAGGTTGTGGATGAAGAGCTCCTCTGGCACCGGGTCCTCGTGAGTTCCCCACTCGGCGAGCACGCCGAGGTGCGGCCCCGACGACGGCGGCGAGGAGTTGTAGGGCGTATGAGGCTGATCCGGTGATGCAATGTGGACGTTCCCGAGGCTCGGGAACGTGACACCGGGTGGCTGAGGATCGAAGAACACGATCGCGGCGATCGCGGCGGCGACCACGGCGACGACGGCGAGCGGCTTCCAGGGGATCTCCCGGGCTTGCTCGACGACCTCGGCCTTCTTGGTTGATGCGGGACGCGCCATGATCCTCGGGGTGGTTGGTCCGGCGACAATAGTGCGCGGAGTCGACTACCTACCGAACCGTCACGGTCCGCGACCGTCCGGCCATTCCTCTGGCGGGTATTCCTCACCTTGGTTCGCCGACAGACGGGCCATGTAGGCGGCGGCCTCACTCCGGCGGTGCATGCCCATCTTGGCGAGCATGTTCGACACGTAGTTCTTCACAGTCTTCTCCGCCAGGAACATCGCCTCGGCGATCTGCCGGTTGGTCTGGCCTTCGGCGATGTGCTCGAGGATCGTCCGCTCCTGGGGAGACAGCCGGGCCAGCAGGGGGTCCCCCGGCTCGTCACCTCGAAGTCGTCTGAACAACCGCTCGGTCATGTCGGGGTCGAGGAGCGATTCGCCCCGACCGACGCGACGAATCGACTCGACCAGATCCTGGCCCTTGATTCGCTTGAGCACGTATCCGGCGGCGCCGGCGATGATGGCCGACATCAGGGCTTCCTCGTCGGCGAACGAGGTGAGAATCAGCACCTTCACCTCGGGAAACCTCTCACGAATCTCACGGCACACCTCGACACCCGACCCATCGGGCAGGCGGACGTCGAGCACAACGATCTCCGGATCGTCGAACCCCACACGTCGCACGGCCTCGGCCGCGGTTGCTGCGGTGCCGACCACTTCGATGTCCTCGACGGCGTCGAGCATGGCTCGTAATCCCTCTCGGACCACTTCGTGGTCGTCCACCAACAGGACTCTCATTCAATCACCTCTGGCGCAAGGCTAATTGGGCCAGACGCAAGTCGGTACTCACTCGGGCGATCACGCGCTTTCGATGGTCGGACCAGACGCTATTACGATCAGAGCCCTCATGGATCGAATGCCGCTGGACCGCTTCTCGATGCTGATCGAAGCTGCTGCGGCCGTGGCCGGTCAGGTCGAACTCCGCTCGGTTCTGCGGACCACCGTGCAAATGGCAATCGAGGCCACAGAAGCCTCCTACGGAGCGATCGGAGTGCTGGGAGAGCACGGTACCCTGGCAGACTTCATCTACGAGGGCATGACCCCTGAGGAGGCGGCGCGAATCGGGTCGCCACCGGTCGGCAAGGGAGTCCTCGGTGTTCTGATCGAGCACCCGGAGCCGATCAGACTCGACCGTATTGCGGACCATCCAAGCTCATCGGGCTTTCCCCCCGGCCACCCCCCGATGACAGCATTCTTGGGGGTGCCAGTTCAGGTCGGCGACCACGTCTTCGGCAACCTCTATCTGGCGGAGAAGGAAGGGGGGTTCACGGTCGACGACGAACAATTGGTCATCGCCCTGGCAGCAGTCGCCGGGTCCGCCGTGTCGGCCTCGCGCCTTCACGAGCGCCTGACCCGGGTGGCGCTGGCCGAAGACCGGGAGCGCATAGCCCGCGACCTCCACGACTCCGTGATCCAGGATCTCTTTGCGACGGGGCTTGGGCTGCAGGGCTTGTCCATGGGCATCGAGGACGAGGGGCAGGCTCGGCGCCTGGACGAAGCAATCGAGCGCATCGATCAGGCCATCTCCTCGCTTCGTACGTTCATATTCGACATCCGGTCGTTCGGGTCCACCCTTGCCGACCCGCCGCGAACCATCAGCCGGATGGTCGACCGACTCATCGGCGACCGCCCCATCGAGGTGACACTCGATGTCGAGCAACTGACTTCATGTTCGCCACAACTCCTCGACGACGTGCTCGCCATCATCAGGGAGTCTGTGTCGAACGCCGTCCGCCACGGTCAGCCTCGTGCGATGACCGTTTCCGGACGGATGGGGGATCGCGGCGTGATCCTTGCGGTCTGGGATGACGGCGTCGGATTCGATCAGGCGGAGGTCCGGCGCGGGATGGGCCTCGACAACCTCTTTGCTCGCACCGCCGACCGAGCGGGCAGCCTTCAGATCGAGTCGGCGCCGGGCAGCGGCACCAAGGTCATGGTCGAGCTTCCGGCATGATCATCGGATCCGGTGCCAGGACCTTGGTTTCCACGATCACAGCCTCGGACAAGCGCTCGAGGAAGTTCCGCACAGTGGACTCTGCAACCCGATGGAGGGCGAGCTGGTCGAGCAGGCGACCCACGCCATCGAGCGGCGGCCGATAGCTGCCCCTGAACTCGAGGTGCGTGCTGGATGCACCGAGCGGGGACACGACGACTTCGGCGTCCATCCGGGGAAACAACCGCGTGCCCGATGATGCGATCCACGACATGGGGATGGTCACGGTTTCCAACCCGGCGATGGGCTTTCCGAGCTGCAGCTGGATGGGCGCCGACACGCCGGAACGGGGACCGACAGCGAGCTCTTCGCCGCGCTGGAAGGCAGCAGATGCCCACACCTGGAACTCGTCCTCGGCGCTGCTCAACATGCGCACGACGAGATCGAACGGTCGCGCTATCTCGATGAAGTCATACACCAGCATATCGGCTCCCCCCACGGGGCACGTTGTCAGATCGGCACACCCGAAAGGGCATCCAGAGCGGCAGCCGCCTTGCCAAACCGCCGGGTGATCGCTCCGAAGTAGCCATCGATCGCGGCTTCCGCCACATGATGCAGGCCGAGCCGATCAGCGATCGCCCCGACGGCACCTGCGGGTGGCCGGTACTCGCCCTCCAAGGCGAGACTCACTCCCCCGCTGTGCACTGCGACGACCTCGATCTCCGCGCTCAGAACAGGAAACGAACCGGATTCCGGATCGGCCTCGATCGTGAATGGGACGACGGCCATCTCGAGCGGGGCGTCCATCACCACCAGCTCACCACACACGACTCGAATCGGGTGAGCCACCTCGAACCCGAAGACATCCACCGACAGCGACGCCGAATCCGAACCGAGGAGCTCCTGCGGGCAGTCCTCGAGCAGCTTGACCGCCGAGGCCATCGACACGCCGAGTCGTATCTCGCGACTGATCTTCGCCATGTCAGCCCCCCCTTCCTATCGGCTCCCGGAGGGCCCAGAGGACGTCCTTGATCGAGACGATGCCGAGCAGCGCCCCATCTTCAACGACAGGGAGGTGGCGATACCCGGTTGCGAGTAGCCACTCGGCCGCGTCTTCGACGTCGACCTGAGGGGAAAGCACGTCGGGATCCGGAGTCATCCAATCTCCCACCACCTGCCGTGTGGGGTCGGATCCGTCGGCAGCGGCCCGAAGCGCATCACGCTCGGTGAAGATTCCGACCAGCCGGCCCTGATCGACCACGCCGATCGATCCGATCCTCTCCTCCACCATGACCTGCGCCGCGGCGGACACCGTCAGGTCGGGTCCGCAAACGCTGGCGGTTCCACCAACCAAGGTTCTGATTTCCACTTCGCACCTCCGTCTCACTCCACATGCTCGCCCGAACCGAACCGCTGGAGCAGGGCGGAGAGTCATGACTGGCAGGACCAAAGACCCTACGTGAAGGCCTTTTGGATCCCACCGTCATCAATCCCCGGCGGTGGATGCACCCGGACGAAACCGGCGAGTCGAGGTCTTGATCAGATCGATCACCAGGGCGGGAAGGATCGCAGCGGCAGCGATCGCAGCCCATGCCTCTCCGGGGAACGGTGTCGTATCGAGGAGCCTCTGGCCGACACTCGTCGAGATTGCCACCGCGTGGACTCCGAAGGATGCCGCAAGCGACCACACCAGCCAGGGATTCCCGAGCCTGGTTCTGAACACGGAGGCCCCTTGTGCTCGGACCGTCAAGGCATGGACCAGCTGTACCGCTACCAGGCCCGTGAACGCCATCGACCGGCTCGTCGGCCAATCCATGCCGGTGGCCACGCCGTACCAGAACAACGCCAACGGGCCGCATGCCAAAACGGCCCCCTGCCACACCAGGCGACCCTGGTGTGCCAGACCCAGGATGTTGCGATCGAGATCCGGCGGCCGTTTCATGATGTCCCGCGCCGGCGGATCGAGACCGAGCGCCAGTGCAGGTAGCCCGTCCGTGACCAGGTTGACCCACAGAAGCTGCACCGCAACCAGCGGCTCGCCATAGGAGGCAAACAGCAGGAACCCCGCAACCATCACGGTGATCTCGCTGAGGTTGGCCGCCAGCAGGAAGTACGTGACCTTCCTCAGGTTTGCAAAGATCGCCCGGCCCCGCTCCACGGCAGCGACGATGGTTGCGAAGTTGTCATCGGCGAGCACCACATCCGATGCGTCCTTGGCCACGTCGGTGCCCGAGCCCATTGCGACGCCGATGTCGGCCATGCGAAGGGCCGGAGCGTCGTTGACGCCGTCACCGGTCATCGACACCAGTCGACCGGTCTTCTGCCACGCCTTGACGATACGGACCTTGTCGACAGGCTCGACGCGAGCGAACGCTCCGATCGTTTCGATCCTGCTCGCCAACTCGTCGTCGTCCATCGCAGCCAGTTGTCCGTGATCGACCACCGACCTTCCCTGAAGCAACCCGATCTCGTCGGCAACGGCACTGGCTGTGACGAGGTGATCGCCGGTGAGCATCACAACGTCGATCCCGGCGGTCCGGCAGGTGGAGATCGATTCCTGCGCCTCGGGTCGCGTCTCGTCTGCCATTCCGGCAACGCCGAGCCAGGTGAGGCCGCGCTCGGCGTCCTCGAGATGCTCAGGGAGTCCATCGACCACTCCCTCTGCCACGGCGATCGTTCTGAGCCCTCCCCGGGCGAGCGTCACCACTTCCTCGAGCCTCAGCTCGCGGCCGGCGTCGTCGAGCGGAAGGTCCCCCTCGGCGCCGGCGTACGAAGCTGCCAGCGGTGCCACGGCCTCCGGTGCACCCTTCACGGCGACCAACCATCGATCACCGTATCGGTGGATCGTGACCATACGCTTGCGGTCGGAATCGAAGGCGATCTCGGCGACCCGCGGGTGAGCGCCCCGCAGGGCCTCGAGCTCGGGTCCCACCCATTCGGCCAGCGCGACTTCGGTCGGATCGCCGACCAAGCCTGCATCCCCGTGCCGAACGTCGGAGCACAGGGCCAAGGCCCTCCGAAGCCGGAGCTCGGCATCACCCCCGTCGGTGTGCGCCATGGCCTGCACCACCATTCGGTTGCGGGTCAGCGTCCCGGTCTTGTCGGTGCAGATGACCTGAGCAGCGCCGAGCGCCTCGACGGCCGGAAGGCTTCGCACGATGGCGTGCCGCTCTGCCATCGACCGGACCCCACGAGCCAAGGTGATCGTGGTCACGGCGGGCAGACCTTCTGGAATCGCCGCCACGGCCAGCGCCACCGCCACGAGGAAGAGCGACTGGAGCGTGCCACCCGAAGCCAGCCCTACTACGAGCACGACGACGGCCGCGACACCCGCCAGCAACGTCACGCGCCGTCCGATCGACGCGAGTTCGCGCTGCAGAGGCGTGGGTGGCTCGTCCTCCGTGAGCATGCCTGCGATCCGCCCCATCTCGGTGCGACGTCCGGTGCCGGTGACGATCGCCCGGCCCCGGCCGGCCCCAACATTCGTCCCGCCGAACACCATCGAGGTGCGGTCGCCCACCATCGAATCGGAGGGCGCAGGGACCGTGACCTTCTCCACTGGGAACGACTCGCCTGTGAGCGCCGATTCGTCGACCGACAGTGCCATCGCCTCGATCACCCGAGCATCGGCTGCCAGCCGGTCCCCGGCCTCGAGCACCATCACATCGCCCGGGACGAGGTCGGCAGCGGCGATCGTGACCGCCTTTCCATCCCGCGTGACGCGCACGGTGGGCGCGGCCAACTTCTGGAGCGCCTCCATCGCATCTTCGGCCCGCCACTCCTGCACAAACCCGATGACACCGTTGATGACGACGATGGCAAGGATGGCAATCGCCTCCAGCACGTCGCCGAGGACCACACCGCCCACGAATGCCGCCCCGAGCAGCACCCAGACCAGGACGCTCGTGAACTGTCGCCCCAACACCTTCCAGGCACTAGGGCGCGAACGGCCGTCGAGGACATTTGGGCCATAGACCTCGAGCCGATGACTCGCCTCCTCAGAAGACAGGCCGTCCTTACCGGCCGACAAGAGTTCCAGTACGGCGGCGACGGTCAGGGCGTGCCAAACGGGCTCGGCATCATCGGAGTCCGAGTCGACAGGGTCAACAGCCTTCAAGAGCCGGGAGCGTCGATCGCCCCGCATGGACCACCTCCGCCTTTCGACGCTATCCCGCACCCGGGGGCCCCCGCAAGTGAGGAAGGTCCCAGCCGGTCGATCAGTCAGACGGTTGGAACCGCAACTCGGTTGAGGGACTGCGGCCGTGAGCGAACTCGTCGATGTTCGTCGCGGTTGTCGCCGCGATCTCCTCCAACGCATTACGGGTGAAGAACGCCTGGTGCCCTGTCACGATGACGTTCGGGAAGGTCAGCAGCCTGCTGAACACGTCGTCGTGGATGATCCGGTCCGAGAGGTCTTCGAAGAACAGATCGGTCTCTTCCTCATAGACGTCGAGTCCCAGGTGTCCGACCTTTCCGTCCTTCAGCCCTTCGATGACGGCCGGCGTATCGATGAGGCCACCGCGACTGGTGTTGATGATCATCACGCCGTCTTTCATGACCGAGAGGGTGTCCGCATCGACGAGATGATGGGTCTCAGGTGTCAGCGGACAATGGAGCGTGATGACATCGGACTCCGCCAGCAGCCGATCGAGGTCCACGTACTCGACTCCCAGCGCCACACAATTCGGGTTCGGCCGCACGTCGAAACCCAGGAGCCGACACCCGAACCCGCGGAGAATCTGGGCGACCGTCTGGCCGATCTGCCCGGTTCCGACGATGCCGACGGTGCGGAGGTGGAGATCGAACCCGAGAAGACCCTCCAAGGAGAAGTTCCCCTCTCGAACTCTGGCGTAGGCCCGATGTATCTTCCGATCCAGGGCCAGCATCAGAGCAACAGCATGCTCGGCCACTGCATACGGGGAGTACCCCGGGACGCGGGCAACTCGAATGCCGACATCGGCGGCCGCTTGCAGATCCACATGGTTGTAGCCGGCCGATCGCAACACGAGGAAACGGGTTCCCCCGGCCGCCAACAGCTCCAGGACCGGCCGCGAGGCGTCGTCGTTGACGAAGATGCAGACCGCCTCGCACCCCGCCGCCAACCTCGCCGTGTGCACATCGAGACGAGCCTCGAGGAACACGGACTCGTGCGAGCCGCCGATCGCAGCCTCGAGATGGTCCCGGTCATATCGCTTCGTGCTGAAGACAGCTACACGCATCGGAGCAGGATCGGGCCTTGGCTAGGCGATGGCAAGTCGCGAGGGTCTCGGGTCTTGGGTCTTGGGTCTTGAGTCGTGCGTCATGCGTCTTGCGTCGTGCGTCGTGCGTCTTGCGTCGTGCGCGGCCACGCACGCGAGCCACGGCTGTACCGTGCGTCGCTGCCTGACGACGCCCGACCCGAACCGGGCTCTCGTCAGAACGGCAGCGGGGGTCTGGGGGTCGCCCCCCAGAAATCACAGCCACGCACGCGAGCCACGGCTTTACCGTGCGTCGCTGCCTGACGACGCCCGACCCGAACCGGGCTCTCGTCAGAACGGCAGCGGGGGTCTGGGGGTCGCCCCCCAGAAATCACAGCCACGCACGCGAGCCACGGCTGCACCGTGCGTCGCTGCCTGACGCCGCCTGACCCCAACCGGGCTCCCGTCAGGACGGCAGCGGGGGTCTGGGGGTCGCCCCCCAGAAATCACAGCCACGCACGCGAGCCACGGCTGCACCGTGCGTCGCTGCCTGACGCCGCCTGACCCCAACCCGGCTCCCGTCAGGACGGCAGCGGGGGTCTGGGGGTCGCCCCCCAGAAATCACAGCCACGCACGCGAGCCACGGCTGCACCGTGCGTCGCTGCCTGACGCCGCCTGACCCCAACCGGGCTCCCGTCAGGACGGCAGCGGGGGTCTGGGGGTCGCCCCCCAGAAATCACAGCCACGCACGCGAGCCACGGCTGCACCGTGCGTCGCTGCCTGACGACGCCCGACCCCAACCGGGCTCTCGTCAGAACGGCAGCGCGGGTCTGGGGTCGCCCCCAGACGTGGGAGTTGTACGTAGTACGTAAAACGCTCTACGTAGTACGTCCAACGTTCTACGTACCTCTCCGGCAGGGAGGCACCGTGCTGGGTGGCAGGGTCGAACGGCCCTGGTGGAAGGCATGCGCGGCGCTGAATATGGCATCGAGCAGCGAGGAGGCGTGCAGTGGTGGTGGTGGTCGGAGTCGATGAGTCCGACCACGCCGTCTATGTGGTCGAACGAGCGGTGGAAGAAGCCCGGATGAGAGATGCCGAGCTGCACGTGGTTCACGTCTTCCATCCTCCAGTTCTGCCCTACATGGGTGCCCCGATCGACATGGCTGCTGTCGCCGCGGCCCAACGCCAAGCGGTATGGGAGCGGGTCGAGCCACTGGTCGCCAAGGCGGCCACTCCGGTCGAGCGGGTGGACCTAGAGGGGTACCCACCGGATTCTCTGGTGGACTACTCGCAGAACGTCGGAGCCGATCTCTTGATCGTCGGATCGAGAGGTCGTGGCGAGTTCGCCGCACTCATCCTGGGATCGACAAGCCATCGCGCCATCCATCTGGCTCATTGCGATGTGTTGGTGGTGAAGCCGTCGCACGCTTGACCGTCTCCGCACCACCGACGCGACGCCGAGGGCGGCCTCCAAGAGGCCGCCCTCCGGCATTTCCGAACCGCGAACCGGCTTCGACGGCCGATTACGGTTGGTCGGGCAGCGGGTCTGACGCCACGCACGGAGGCTCGAGGCCAGGAAGAGCGGTCTCGATGCAACCGAGCGCGGGTCTGACGAGAATGGGCCCATCGATCCGGAAGGAGACGACATGAGCGACACGGGGGCGGCACCCACAGATCACGCTGGGCTCGAGGTCATGACTCGCGACCAGTGCGACGAGAAGCTGGCCGCCACATCGGTGGGCCGCATCGGATTCCTCGCCGATGGCGACGTCAACATCCTCCCGGTGAACTATCGATTCCACGAGGGCGCCATCGTCTTTCGGACCACTACTGGTTCGAAGCTGGAGGCCGCAGGTCGCCGGGCGGCGGTGGCCTTCGAGATCGATGGTTGGGATGACGAGACCCAGACCGGCTGGTCGGTTCTCGTGAAGGGAACGGCCGTGGAGATCCTTTCAGACGAGGACGCCAAAAACCTCTTCCAGCTCGCGCTGAGGCCGTGGGCGGAGGCGGTGGAGCGGCGACAGTGGGTGCGAATACGCCCGGACGAGATCACCGGTCGAAAGATCAGCTGATCTTTCGATGGCGATGAACTCTGCCGGGATCGTGCAGCCGCCACAATGCGACCAGGAGCTTTGACTGCAATGAAGGGCGCAAGATCGTGACGATTTCTTGGGTACGTGACTTCTCGGAGGGCAACGGAACTCAAAAGGACCTCCTAGGAGGCAAGGGCGCCGGACTCGCCGAGATGACACGAATGGGCTTGGCCGTACCACCGGGCTACACCGTGACCACCGACGCCTGCCGACATGTCATGCACCACGGTGGGATGCCCGACGACCTCTGGGACCAGGTCGATCAGGCGATGACTCGGCTGGAACAACGAATGGATCGCACGTTCGGCAGCGGCCCGAACCCGCTGCTCGTGTCCGTCCGGTCCGGTGCCTCCGTCTCCATGCCGGGGATGATGGACACCGTCCTCAACCTCGGGATCAACGACGAAGTGCTTCCGGCGCTGATCGACTGGTCGGGCGATTCCCACTTCGCCCATGACGCCTATCGACGATTCCTCCAGATGTATTCGGACGTCGTCCTCGGAATCGACGAGCACCCTTTCCAGGACACGCTGTCCGACCTCCGGCGTCGACGCGGCGTCGTCGATGACTCGAAGCTGACGGCCGACGACCTGGCCGAGGCGGTCGACCGCTTTCGGAAGCTCATCGTCGAAGCGGGGCACACGGTGCCCGAGGATCCCCGGGAACAACTCCACTCCGCCATCGCAGCGGTGTTCAACTCGTGGAACAACCCACGCGCCATTGCCTACCGCAGGATCAACCGCATCCCAGATGACCTCGGCACCGCCGCCAATGTTCAGACGATGGTGTTCGGCGACCTGGGCGACAACTCGGGGACCGGCGTGTGCTTCACCCGTGACCCTGCAACTGGGGAAAAGATCCCCTTTGGTGATTATCTGCCCCGGGCCCAGGGCGAAGACGTCGTTGCCGGTATCCGCAACACCCTCTCCCTCGACGATCTCGCAGAGCTCCACCCGGATGTCCATGCCGAGTTGCTCTCTGTGATGGACAACCTCGAACGGCACACGACCGACATGGCCGACATCGAATTCACCGTCGAACGGGGCCGGCTGTGGATCCTCCAGACACGATCCGGAAAGAGGACAGCGGCTGCCGCGGTCCGGGCTGCCGTCGAAATGGAACGGGAAGGCTTGATCGATCGCGAAACCGCAGTGATGCGCGTCGATCCGGCTCAGCTGGAACAGCTGGAGCGGCCGAGGATCGATGATGCCGCCCGGGGCGCCGTCGTCGCCACCGGAGTGGCCGCCTCCCCAGGAGCCGCCCAGGGTGAAGCCGTCTTCCACGCCGATCGCGCCGTAGAGGCGCGCGCGGCCGGGCGTCGAGTCGTCTTGGTGAGGCAGGAGACCACGCCCGATGACATCCACGGGATGGACGCCGCCGACGGGATTCTCACGAGTCAAGGCGGCAAGACGAGCCACGCTGCGGTCGTGGCCCGTGGAATGGGCAAACCGGCCGTCACTGGAGTCGCCGACCTCGCGGTCGACACCAAACGCGGCATCGCCCACACCAGCACCGCGGAGTTCGCCGAGGGTGACGAGATCACCATCGACGGCACCACCGGCGAGGTCTACCTCGGTCTCCTTCCCCTCATCGAGCCCAAGGAGACGGTCGAGCTGCACGATCTTCTCACGTGGGCAAACGAGATTCGAACGCTGGGTGTGCGCGCCAACGCCGACACACCTGAGGACGCCGCCAAGGCACGTGCGTACGGCGCCGAGGGCATCGGCCTGGCCCGGACAGAGCACATGTTCATGGGGGACCGTCTCGCAATCGTCCAGACCATCATCCTCGCCGACAACGACGAGGAGAGCAGAGAGGCCCTGACCGAGCTGAAGGCACTCCAGACCGCAGACTTCGCCGGCATCCTCGAGGCCATGGATGGTCTGCCCGTCGTCGTGCGACTGCTCGACCCCCCGCTCCACGAGTTTCTGCCCTCGCTTCTCGACCTGGAACACCAGATGGTCGACCGGGTTCGGGCCCGCGTATCGGCGGACGATCTCGTGAGGACCGCCGCCAAGGTGGCGAGGTGGCAAGAGGACAACCCGATGCTCGGACTCCGCGGTGTGCGTCTCGGCCTCATGATGGAGCATCTCTACCTGATGCAGGCCGAGGCGGCAGTGGACGCGGTCACGATGCGCAAAGAGGCCGGCGGCGACCCTCATCTCGAGATCATGATCCCCCTCGTTTCCACGGTGCAGGAACTGAGGACGATGCGCGACATGATCGAAGGGGTCATCCGGGACAAGGTGGCGGCGACGGGGATCGCGCTGGAGATCCCGATAGGGACGATGATCGAACTCCCGCGGGCGGCCCTGACCGCCGGGGAGATCGCCGAGGCCGCGGAGTTCTTCTCGTTCGGGACGAACGACCTGACCCAGATGACCTTTGGCTTGAGCCGGGACGACGCCGAGGCTCTCTTTCTCCGTGATTACCTCGAGCGGAGGATCCTGACGTTCGATCCGTTCCAAACCCTCGACGTCGAGGGAGTCGGACGACTCATCCGACTCGCCAACACCGAGGGCCGGGCAGCAAACCCCGATTTGACCGTCGGGGTCTGCGGTGAGCACGGCGGCGATCCCGATTCGATCGCGTTCTGCCGCGAGGTCGGACTCGACTACGTGTCGTGTTCTACGCCCCGGGTCCATGTGGCTCGACTGGCGGCCGCCCAGGCCGAGATCGCCCACCGCAGCTGAAGCCGGGTAGCAGCCGGCGGCCTACTCTTTGCCGCCGTGGCACTTTCGTCCGATCCCGAGGCCCTGTGGTCGTCCGCCGCCGGCGGAGATGTACGGGCGATCGCACGCGTCTTGTCGATCGTCGAGGATGGCCGCCCTGGCGATCGGGTGATACTCGCCAAGGCTCACCGTCGATGGTCGACCGCCAACACGGTGGGAGTCACCGGTGCCCCGGGAGCCGGGAAGAGCACGCTCACGAACGCTCTCATCACGCGCTTTCGCGCAGCCCACGAAAGGGTGGGCGTCGTTGCGGTCGATCCGTCGAGCCCTTTCACGGGTGGCGCCATCCTCGGCGACCGGATTCGGATGCAGGATCACGTCTCAGACATCGGCGTGTTCGTGCGGTCGATGTCGAGCCGTGGCCGCCTGGGCGGCTTGGCGAACGGCACCGCCAAGATCGTGACCGTGCTCTCTGCCCTCGGATACGATCCGATCGCGGTCGAAACCGTAGGGGTCGGACAGAGCGAGGTCGAGGTCATGGAGCTCACCGACACGGTGATCGTGGTCGTCACACCCGGGATGGGCGACGGGATTCAGGCGGCCAAAGCCGGGCTCCTCGAAGTGGGTGACATCTTCGTGGTCAACAAGGCCGATCTTCCCGGTGCTGCCGAGGTCGTCCGTGATCTCGCCCAGATGCTCGAGTTGGGGACCACCGATGGCTGGAACCCGCCGATCGTCTCGACGACGGCCCATATCGGAGAGGGCGTGGACGACGTTGCAGAGGCAATTGCGTCCCATCAGCGCTACCTCGGCAAGTCCGGCCTCCTCCAGGAGCGACGGCGATCACGAGTCGAGAGGACGTTGAAGCGTGCAGTGCTCGAGGCCCTCTCCGATCAGATCGACACGAATGGAATTGCCCGCGAGGTGATCGATCGCGTGATGCGTGGGGAACTCGACCCGTGGACGGCGGCGGAAGACGCGGCCACCTGACCTTCGTCAGGCGATGGCGTTGACTTCCTCCACGCCCGGAACGCGATCCTTGAGGATGCGTTCGATACCCGCCTTGAGGGTCATCATGGACATGGGACAACCACCGCATGCGCCAACCATCTGGAGATTGACCGTGCCGCCTTCCGTGCCCAGGAGCACGATGTCGCCGCCGTCCATCTGAATGGCGGGCCGGATGTACTCGAGGGTCTGTTCGAGCACGTCGACATCGATGTCGATGTCGACTCCCGATTCGGCGTCGGGCTTCGAAGTGGTGATTGCGACGGGAGTGGTGCTGTCTGTCATGTGCTTCTTCACGAGGGTACCGGTGTCTCCGACAGAAACCGCAAATGGGCGTTGCCTATTCCGCTCCAGGCACATAGGCGATGCTCGCCATGGCCTCGCCGTCAGCAGACCGGGCCTCCACTACGAGGACTCCCCCGATCGAGGTGCGGAGGGGTCTGACCGCCGTCCATGGCCAGCGGACCGGCCCGGCATCGTGGACCTCCCAGTCGGATCGGACCAACGTGCGGGAGCCGGAGCGCTCCACGACCCGTACCTCGGCGGCGGCGGTGATCCAGGCTTCGAGAACGAGGGGAATCCGACCCACATCCACGATTCGGATGACCTCCACGGCCGGTGGGATACCCAAGCCGACGGGTGGGATGATCCTCACCCCGTCGCCTGCATGCTCGAAACGCCACGTCCCGAGCGCACCGGCGGACACAACGGTACCGTCCACCTCCACTGAGATCGGGCCGTTTGCGCCCACGTCGATCACTGAGGCGCCCGCCTCGAGTCCGACCACGACATCATCTGGGAGCTCATCGGACGTCTGGGGAAGAAGACCACCATAGAAGTGGGCGAGGATCTCGGGATAGGTGGCGCCGCCTGCGGCCATGGCCTCAGCACCGAACTGGCTCATGCCGACCAGATGACCCCAGCCATGACCCCGGATCACAAAAACCGTCTCGATCATCGGCGGTCCGTCGATCGGCGGAACGAACCGGCCCTCTCGATGAATGGTGAAGGTCGGCGACAGGATCGTCTGTGGATACCGACGATCCACATCCGGCCGCATCGCAGGAAGCACATCCGGCAACACCCGCGCCGCAGCTGCGTTGAGCTCCGTACGGAGCTGCCATGTCCCGATCCGCTCGACGCCGCCACTCCCCCGGATCTCAACCATCCAGCTTCCCCGTCCATCCTCGGTCTTGGTCGTGGAGACATCGATGAGATCCCCGTCGAGCAAACCAGCGTCCTCGAGGAGCAGCTCCATTTCGGCGCGATGGAGGGTGAACTCCCAGTCGACGAACGGAGAGTCCTCCCCCGGGGACTCGACAGCACGTAGGTAGGGAGTGGGAGAAGCGCCCGGGAAGACATCCTCGACCGAACGCGTACGACCTCCCGAGGTGGAGGAGTACAGCGCTTGAGCGGGTTCGCCGGCGTACATGAGGATTTCCCCACTGGTCGACTCGACGGCGTCACGCCAGCGCTCGCCACCCCATCCCTCGACCACTCCGACGCCGGCGTAGACCTGGCACGCCGTCGTGGCGCAGATGTCGTACCCATACCTTCGACCGCTCGCTGTCCGACCCCGGTACAGCGTCCACGCCAGGTAGGTCCGGGCGGCCACCGCCTGCGATCGAAGCGCCTCGGCCGGCCAATCGAACGGCACCTCGGCGATCCCCTCCAGGTAGCCGTCGAGCGTGGTTCGCTCGGTGAGGCCGAGACCTGTGGAGATGCCTAGGATCTCGAGTGGTCCCGCCAGCCTGACGCCGTCGACATCGAATCGGACGCCGGGCGCGGCCACCATTCGCACCGTGTGCCCGGCGATCGACGTCGGTTCATCGGCTTCGGAAACCACCTCCCCGCTCGCCGGCAGCGGTACCGCCAGCGTGGCGGCCAGCAGAAGGGCAGCGGCCGGCCTCGAAGCTCTCATCAGTCTTCGAGCCGCGATACGGCGCCGCCGAGAGCGGCCAACTTCTCTGTGAAGCCCTCATAACCCCGGTCGATGTGGTGGGCATCGCCGACGACCGTCGTACCTTCGGCCCGAAGTCCCGCCAAGACCAACGCCGCCCCGGCCCTGATGTCGTGAGCCAACACCGGTGCGCCACTGAGCTGGTCGACCCCCCGGATCACCGCGTGCTGCCACTCGGTCGTGATGTCGGCACCCATCCGCAACAGCTCACCGACATATCGGAATCGGGCGTCGTAGAGATTCTCGGTGATCACAGAGGTCCCCTTCGCCACAGCGAGCAGGGCGACCATCTGAGGGTGCATATCCGTGTGAAAGCCCGGGAAGGGCAGGGTGGCGAAGTCGACGGCGTCGGGTCGTTCCGGTCCTTTGACTCGCAACCATCCATCCCCTCGTTCGACCTCACATCCTGCTTCCTCCAGCTTGAGCAGCTCCATACGCAGATGGGCCGGATGACAGGACGTGACGGTGACGTCGCCGCCGGTGATCGCTCCCGCCACGGCGTAGGTTCCGGCCTCCAGCCGGTCCGCGACCACCTTGTGTGTGGCGGGTTGGAGAGCGTCGACTCCAGAGATCCGAATGAGCGCGGTACCGGCGCCTTCGATCTGAGCTCCCATCTCCACGAGCATGCCCGCCAGATCCTCGATCTCCGGCTCGCGGGCCGCGTTCACGATCACCGTGTCGCCCTCTGCGAGGGTGCCGGCGAGAAGCATGTTCTCGGTGGCGCCCACGCTGGGAAAGGGCAGCTCGACCTCGGCGCCTCTGAGACGACCGTCGCATCTCGCCACCAGCTCGCCATGGACGAGCTCGAAGGTGGCGCCCATCTGCTCGAGTCCACCCAGGTGCATGTCGATCGGTCGGGCGCCCAGGTCGTCACCGCCTGGGAGCGCTACCCGGGCCTCACCACATCGTGCGAGCAGCGGACCCAGGACGATGATGGATGCTCGCATTGCGCGAACCAGTTCGATCGGCGCCTCCGGCTCCAGCCCATCGGGGATCACGACCGAGAGGTCATGTTCGTCCAGCGAGACGTGCGCCCCCATGTGTTTGAGAACTCGCGCCATCAACTCGACGTCCAGGATCCCTGGGACGTTGCGGATGACGTGCCGACCCGGCGCCAGCAGCGTGGCCGCCATTTCCTTCAGGACGGCGTTCTTCGCCCCGAGCACCCCCACGGTGCCTCGTAGGGCGCGTCCTCCTTCGACGGCGATTGCGGGCATGAGGCCAGTCTACGGAGCGCAGGACGACAACCCGACTCCACGAGCGACCACCGGGCGCAACGGCGGCATTACGCTCTGCACCATGCGAATCGCTCTCGGGTCGGACCATGCCGGCTTTGCGCTCAAACAACATCTCGCTCTGCGCCTCGCCGAGACCGGCTTGACGGTCTTCGACCTCGGCACGCACTCGGAGGATCCGGTCGACTATCCCGACTTTGCGGCCGCCGTCGGCCGTGCCGTCGTCGACGGGCGCGCCGACCGCGGCATCGTCGTCTGCGGATCGGGGGCTGGCGCATGCGTGGCGGCGAACAAGATACGAGGGGTGCGGGCCGCCGTCGCCCACGACACCTACACGGCACATCAGGCAGTCGAACACGACGACGTCAACGTGCTGTGCCTCGGCTCACGGGTCATAGGGCCGGCCATCGCCGATGAGCTCGTCGATGCCTTTCTGGGCGCGACCTTCTCACGTGAAGAACGGCACCAGCGTCGCCTCGAGAAGGTGAAGGCCCTCGAGCTGGACATGTAGGGAGCCCCGGTTCGCCCGGTTGTGCCTGCACGGTGCACCGATTCGCCCGCCTCATGGTAGGCAAGGCGCCTATCGGTTGTCGTACACGATTTCGCCGCCCACGATCGTCACCTGCACGTTGAGATCTTCGTCGAGCAGCACCAGGTCGCCACGGCGCCCTGGATCGAGGTCGCCCCGGGTACCGTCGCCGAGAAGTCGAGCCGGCGTCGTCGTGGCAGAGGACATAGCCTGATCGACACGCCAACCGGTGAATGCGATGAGATTGCGGACGGCCCTGTCCATGCTCAAAACGCTGCCCGCCAGGACACCGTGCTCGGTGACCGCCGCCGATCCGTCGACGGTGACCCGAGTATCTCCGAGCGGATAGACACCATCTCCCTCGCCGGCGGCGGCGATCGAATCGGTCACCAGCACCAGCCGCTCCGGCCCGAGCAGACGTGCCGCGATCGCGATCATCGCCGGATCCACGTGAACCCCGTCGGCGATCAGTCCGACGGCCGCCGTTCGATGTGCCAGGAGCGCCGCCGCCAATCCCGGCCGACGGTGATCGAGACCAGACATGGCGTTGAACAAATGGGTACCGCTGGTCGCTCCACACTCGAATGCCCTCATCGCGGAGGCAAAGTCGGCATTGGAGTGTCCCAGCGAAACAACGACACCCTCGGCCACGAGACGCTCGATCACAGCTCTGATACCGGGCAGCTCAGGGGCGACCGTGACCATGGAGATCTCTTCGCAGCCTCCCCACTCGTCGACGACCCGACTCGAGGGATCCTGGATCCGGGACACCGGATGGGCACCAGTGCGGTCCTTCGAGATCATCGGACCCTCACAATGAAGCCCGATCGGTAACGCGCCCCGCCAACCGACTGGTGGACCCTCCCTGAGGGTCTCACGTGCGAGCCGGATGGTGTCGGCCGTCGACGAGATGATCGTGGGGAGGAATGCCGTCACGCCGAATCGCGGCAGCCGGGCCGCCACGTCCCAGATCGACGAAGGATCCGATGTGAAGTCTCGGCCAAACGCACCGTTGATCTGAAGGTCGAGAAAGCCGGGGGCAATGCGCAATCCCCCGGCATCGACGCTCGCACCACCCCCGCCCCCACGCGCGATCCGACCTGCGCGGATCTGCACCGGCGCTGCCTGCATGCCATCGAGCGTCAGTCCGCCACCGACGAACAGGTCGGTGCTCATGTTCGAGGTTCGTTCAGAGCCCGGCGACGTTCTGCATCAGCGAGTCGATCTGATCCTCGCTCAGCTCACCGGCGGCGCGGGCGGCAACGGTGCCGTCCGGCGCAACGATGACCCAGAATGGGTATGAAGTGAGCCCGAAGGACTGGCCGACGGTCGAGTCCTCGTCGTCCATGATGATGGGCTCGCTCCACTCCTCACGATCGAGCCAGGCCGCCGGCGGGTAGTTGGGCTGTCCCTGCTGTGTACCTGTGGCGACTGCGATGATGTCGACACCGAGGCGATCTGGGTTCGCAGCCACCCAGTCCACAACCCGAGGCACCTCGGCCTGGCAATGCGGGCACCAGTGCGCAACGAACATCAGCACGGTGGGGTTCCCCGGCGTGTACGCGACCGCCGCTCCGGTCGGATCGACGCCACTCACCGTTGGAGCGGCCTGACCGACCGCGGGATCCGCGTTCGGGTTCTCGAAGGGCGTCAGCGCAGCCCCCGAGACGGTCACATCTCCAAACGCGGGGTTGGCGAAATCGGAGCCAGACGAACCACTGCACGCGGCAACGAGCATGGCGACGGCGACCAGGGGCAAGAGTTTCTTCATGTGGTCTCCTTGAAACGAGCGATGTGAGTCAGGGCAATGATGAGGAGGAAACCACATCCAGCCATGAATGGGATCGAGACGAATCCAAACGCATTCACGTACTTGGCGGAGCACGACGCTCCGACGACGCACGAGTTCTCGCCACTCAGGGCCGGAAAGGTCTGGATCAAGTAGTGGTACACGCTGATTCCCGCCCCGATCACGGCCAGCGGCAACGCGTACCATCGCAGGTTGGGGTCTCTCCTCCAGGCGCCGACGGCGATCACCGGAACGAGCGGGTACATGGCGATCCGCTGGAACCAGCACAGCCGGCAAGGCTCGAAGAGGAAGTACTCCGAGTAGGTGAGGCTTCCGAGCGTTGCGATCAACGCCACAATGGCCGCACCCCAGGCGGCGCGCCCCGACACGGCCTCCCTGAGTGACGGCGTCACCGCGAGAAAGGCCGTTGCCACGAGCGCCATCAGCGCCAAGGTGGCCACGAAGGTGTTGAAGACCTGGACCGACATGATGTGGCAGCCCCGACCAGGTTCGAACTGGCGTTTCCGGCTTGAAAGGCCGGCGTCCTAGACCACTGGACGACGGGGCCCTGCGGCAGACAAGCGTAGCCGCTCACAGAATCAGCTCGACCCCAGCTCGCCGCGACCATGGCTCACGGTGCAGACGGCCGACGGCCGAGGGACCTTCATCGCGCCTCGTCTGCTGGGCGGTTGTCCGCTGGTTGTGATCGGCTGCCGATCAGGCTCAGTCCAGACCCTGGATGGCGCGGCGGATCTGCGCCGCATGCTCCCTCGGGTGCTCTGTGTAGATGCGGAGCCAATCGTCGAGCGTGTAGCGGCCGGTCTCCTCGTGGCTTCCGGACCGGGCAAGATCGCTTTCGGAAATCATCTCGAGGAGTTCCAGATTCGCCAATCGCACCGCCTTCAGCGTGGCCAACGACCCTCCGATGGGGCGGTCGTACGACAAGACCCGGGCGTAGTGTTCCTCGTCGTAGCCCTGGATCACGGGATCGTCCTCGGCCAGGAGCTGCCTGAGCCTGATGCAGCTCCGCAGCTCCGAATCGGCGAGGTGATGCACGACCAGGCGAGCGGTCCATCCGCTCGGTGGGGTGCGGTCGAGGTCCTCGTCGGTTGCGTCTTCGAGACCGGCCGACACGGTGTCGTAGCCCCCTCGATACAGCTCGATGCGGTCGACGAGGCTCACAGTCGAGCCCTCGCAGTCCGGATGCGGTCGAGGGATCGTTCCCTGCCGAGCGCCGCCATCGACTCGAAGAGGGGCGGACTCACCGACGAACCGGTCACGGCCACCCGCAAGGGCTGCAGCCCCTTCCGGGCGCCGATCTCGAGATCCGCGAGCATGGCACGCAGTACCTCCTCTATCGAAGCTGCATCGAATACGTCGAGACTCTCGATTCGACCCACTGCTTCGTCGAGGACGTCGGCGACCCCGTCCTTCTCCATGACCTTCGACCACGAACTCTCGTCGTAGTCGAGCGATGAGGAGTAGAGGAAGCGCACCTGTTCCGGCACCTCGACTAGAAACTTGGTCCGCTCTTGGACGAGCGGTGCCATGGACTCGAAAGCCGTAACCTCGTCGGCGGTCATCGCACGACCGAGGTCCTCCTCGACCAGGTGCCGTGCGTCGCTTGCGAACTGATCTGGATCCATCGCTCTCATGTACTCGCCATTGATCCAAGCCAGCTTGTCCACATCGAACACTGCCGGGTTCTTCGAAACATCTGCGAGGTCGAAGGCGGCGATCGCCTCGTCGACCGAGAAGATCGTCTGGTCGGCACCGATCGACCAGCCCAGGAGCGCCAAGAAGTTGACCATCGCCTCGGGCAGGTACCCGCCCTCTCGATACGCCTTGAGTGACGTGTCCCCATGGCGCTTCGAGAGCTTCTTCCCGTCGGGCCCGAACAGCAGGGGAAGATGGGCGTACGTGGGTATCTCACCGGTGCCGATTGCGCTCGCCAGGAGGAGGTGCTTGGGAGTGGATGGCAAGAGGTCCTCTCCTCGCGCCACATGGGTGATCCGATAGTCGAGGTCGTCGACGACCGATGCGAGGTGGTAGGTGGGCACCCCGTCTGATCGCAGAATCACGAAATCATCGACGGCGTCCGCCTCGAACCGCATGTCTCCCCGAACGAGGTCCAGGAACTCGACCGGACGATCTTGCGGTACCGAGAATCGAATCGGCCCGGTGTCCGAGGCCGTGTCCGGGCGCCGGATGTAGTAGTTCGGGTGGCGCTTCTCGGCCTGAGCCCGCATACGCATCTCTTCGAGCTCGTCCGCGGATCGTGCATCGCGATATGCAAGCCCCCGATCGACCAGGTCCTCGGCGATATCGCGATAGTGATCGAACCGATCCGACTGGCGGTAGCTCCCGTGCGGCCCGCCCACGTCCACACCTTCGTCCCAGTCGAGACCGAGCCACCGGAAACCGGCCATGATGTCATCTTCGTACACCTGCTCCGATCGCTCGACATCGGTGTCGTCGATGCGAAGAATGAACGTCCCACCGTGGTGGCGGGCGAAGAGCCAGTTGAAAAGTGCCGCTCGGACGTTGCCGACATGGACGTACCCGGTGGGCGATGGAGCGATTCGAACTCGGACGGTCATGATTCCTCCCTCCCGGGATCCTCGGTCATGGCCTGACGATCCTGTTCATCAGCGTGCCGATTCCGTCGATTTCCACCTCGACGACCTCACCGGGGACGACGGGCACGGCGCCGTCGGGTGTTCCGGTGAGGACCACATCGCCGGGGAGCAACGTCATGATCGAGGTGATGAACTCGAACAACGCCCCGACGCCGAACACCATGTCCGAGGTGAACCCGGCCTGTCGAACTTCGCCATCCACCCGCCCGATGATCGCCAGCCGCTCGAGCGGGTCGAGTTCGGTCTCGACCGCAGGACCGAGCGGGCAGAAGGTGTCGAACGAGCGGGCGCGCCCGGTGTGTCCGTCTCGAGCAGCGAGATCTGCGGCATGGACATCGTTTGCGGCCGTGTACCCGAAGACGTACTGCGAAACGTCCTCGGCCCGTACGCCGCGGGCCACGCGCCCGACCACCACCGCGAGCGAGGCCTGAGGCACGACCTCCGTGCTGGACGGCGGGAAGGCGATGGCGGTGTTGGGACCCGTCACGCTCGTCGCCGGCTTGACCGAGATCACGGGCTCATCCGGCGGCGCCGAGTCGCCGTCGAGATCCAAGAAGTTCGAGTCGACGGTGACGATCTTGGAGGGAAGGACCGGGGCAAGCAATTGCACTTGATCCCAAGGGACGACCGTCTCGGTGGCCTCCCACGCAAACAGCGGGGAACCCTGGTAGACGGTCACTCCATCGGCATCGGCCAGCCCATAGGCGATGTCGTCGCCGGCTTTGAATCGAACGATCTTCATGTGGCCACCGACGGTAGAGCGCAGCGAGGAGTGCGGCCAAACCTCCGCGCCGCATCCGCTGCATGACGATCGAGGGCTGGATGTTCGCAGGCAGGACCGTGGTGCAGGTTCACGTGACCGACCACAAGATCACGGGTAGTACTCGTCGGACCGATAGGCGGTATCGGGGTATGGCGTGGTGACGCCCTCCACCGCCTTGGTGAAGTGTTCGATCCCCACCGTGAGGAACAGCGCTTTCACCTCGACGTGAACCATTCCGCCGGGTCCATAGCCGACCGCCTCGGCCGACAGCTTTCGCCCATTCACGCCTGAGAGCCAGGCCTCACCTCTGACGGTGACACCGAGCTGAATCGGGTGCAGATAGTTGACCTCGAGCTTGGCGGTGACAGCCGGCCTCTGATGCACCATGGCCACGAATCCCATCAGGTCGTCGAAGAACGCTGCGATCGCCCCGCCATGGGCGAGGCCGGGACCGCCTTCGAATCGCGGTTGGAATCGCAGCTCGGCAGTGACCTTGTCACCGTCGTACACGGGCACGATGCCCAGCCTCACATCGTTGTCGGGCCCACAACCGAAACACGTGGGCAGATGGTGCTTGGGCATTACACCGAGCAGGGACTTGTCGGGAACGGGAACCACGTTCCCGCTGAGGAACCGGAAGGTCACAGGCCGATGGTCAACGACTTGCGCAGTTCGTCCGGTTTCATCCTCAGCTGGTCCACCGTCACGTCCGCTACCGCCGCTCGGCCCTTCGATCGCTCGTGGGAAACTGCGGAGGTCCACCGGCGACGGCGCGCCGAGAGCTCCAGAGGAAGGCCTTCGCCCATCCCACACAGCAGCTTCGCCACGGCGAGATCCTCGGGGATCGGCGCTCTGCCGAACGACGCTGCCCTGGCCGACATCAGCGCGGCCAACACGCTCTCGAGGTTGGAGTCGATGTCACCGCCCACATGTCGGATGATCTTGAGCGCCCAGCCCGTATCGGGTCCGGGTGTGCCGAAGGTCCCGCCTGCCGGAACCTGTCCGGGAGCGGTGATCACCCCCGGCTTGTCGCCGGCCGACCAGCTGCGGGCCGGCGAGGTGTCGAGTTCTGTCCGCGGCAGATCAGAGGGGTCCAGTTCGATGTTCGGCTGCTGTGCCACCTGCTTCGCTCCTGACGATGATCTTCGGCCCACATCTTGCCCGTTCCAGAAGTCCCGGACAAACGTGGGCTCAGGCGCCGCCACCGGCTCCGAGCCACCGTCGGTGCCACTCGAGAATCGCCTCGAAACGCTCGACCCGATGACGCGGCTTCCCGCTACGCGACATCTCGTGCCCCTCCCCCGGGAACCGCATCATCTCGGCCTGTGTGCCGTTGCGGAGCAACGCCGTGAAGTACTGCTCGGCCTGTTCGACCGGACACCTGAGATCGGACTCGGCGTGAAGCACGAGCGTCGGTGTCGTCACCCGATCGACCACGGCGAGCGGGCTCCTCTCCCACCACGTCTGCCAACCCTCGGGATAGCCAACGCCGAGATAGCTCTCGGCGAAGACGCCGGCGATGTCGGAGGTCCCGGAGAAGCTCATCCAGCTCAACAGTCCCCGCTCCACCACTGCAGAGCGGAAGCGGCCGTCGTGTCCGAGGATCCACGCCGTGAGGAACCCGCCGTAGGAGCCACCCATGATCCCGATCCTGCTGGTGTCGAGACGTGGCTCCGCTTCGATTGCCGCTTCCAACGCACCGAGCACGTCCTCGACGTCGACGACTCCCCACCCCTCGGCGGTCACCGCTTTCAAGAACTCTTCACCGCGGCCTGACGACCCTCGAGGATTGCATGCGACGACGCCGAATCCGGCGGCGGCGTACACCTGGAACTCGTCGAAGAATCCGTTTCCGTACTGGCTTGCCGGACCGCCGTGGATGTTCAGCAGCACTGGCACCTGGTCGTCCCCAGGCGGCATGACGATCCACGTGTCGACGTCGTGCGGACCGAATCGGAGGTGCTTGGGTTCCACCAGCGCGAGGTCGGAGCCTCCCGGCATCCACAGCTCAGACTCGCCGTGTTCGGTCGACTCGCGCAGTGTTCCGGGATCGAGGGGGGTCGAGTCCGTGAACACGATCCGCTCCTTCGACACGTCGAACGATCCCACGACCCGAGTCCCGCCGACGGCGACCTCAGTGGATCCATCCGGTTCGACCCTGACCACGTTCACCGAGCCGGCGTCCTCGAGGTAGCAGTACAGCGTGCGGTCGCGCCACCTCAGCTGGGGGAGTCCACCGGCCAGCGATGCGACGGCACGGTCGCCGGGAGCGGTGAGACCGGTCAGCGTGCCGTCGGACTCGACCCGATGGACGCCGACGACTTGAGGGAACATCGGATCGGTGTGCCCAATCAGATGGAGCACGCCGTCGGGCCGATAGCCGGGCATCATCCAGAACCCACGCTCGGCCCTTCGAATCGGGACCCTGTCTCCGTCGACGGTCACCTCCCACACGTCGGTGCCGGCGGCAAGACCCCGGCTCGGATGGCGATCGGAGACGAACGCAAGAGCCGATCCGTCGGGAGACCACGCCAGATAGCGCTCGTCGTAGGCCCCAGGGGTGACACAGTCAGGTTCGGTGGCGCCTGCTGGATCCACCAGCCAGATGTGGCGTTTTCGATCATGGGTCCAGCCCATCTGATCGAACCGGTATGGGATGGAGGTCACGCGTCTCGGCTTTCGAGCCCGCTCGTCCTCGGTCAGGTCGGCCCAATCGTCGTGCCATGTGACTGCGGTGACGGCGAGACGTGCTCCGTCGGGCGACCATTCGAGCTCCTCAACACCAAGATCGAAGTCGGTGATGATCTCGGCCTCTCCCCCGTCGACCGGGATCACCGCCACCTGGGCCGGCCTCGAATCCCGGCTCCGCAGAAAGGCGAGACGGGTTCCATCCGGTGACCATCGGGGCGCCGAATCAACAGGCCCGGCGGTCAGCCTGTGGGCTCCGGCGCCGTCATGGATCCAGATCTCACGTACATACCGATCCTCGTGGAGATCGATGGCGGTCTGGACGAAGGCGACCCGGTCGCCATGAATCCGAGGGTCGCCGGGCGTGACGAGCTTGGAGAGATCAGAAGGTTGCACCTCGCCAGCGTAAGCCAACGAGCAACGAGCAACGAGCAACGAGCAACCGTAGGAACGTAGAACTCCGCCGCTGAGGGGCGAGCCCGAGGTCGCGCTGTAGCCTCCTGCTGTGCATCGACTCATTGCGACGTGGTTCGGAACCGGGTTGATCCTCGGCAAGCTGAGAGGATCCGACAACGGCTCGGGGACGGTGGCTTCGGCGTTCGCCATGCTGGTGTGGTGGGCGCTCACGCCGTTCGAATGGTGGGTACAACTCGCCGTTGCGCTCTCGGTGGCCGGGCTGTCGCTGTGGTCGGCGCGTCCGTTCGCAGGCGGGCATGCGGATCCACCCTGGGTCGTGATCGACGAGGCCGCCGGAGCACTGGTCGCCACCATCGGCCTCGATGGTTGGCCCGTGGTCGTGGCGTGGTGCGTGTTCAGACTCGCCGACATCTTGAAACGAGTGTTCCCAGGGGTCGGCGCCGCCGAGAAGCTCCCCGGGTCGTTCGGCGTCACCGCCGACGATCTCGTTGCGGGCCTCTACGGTCTCGCCGCCGGCTGGGCCGTCCATTGGGCGCTGGCATAGGGGACGTCGACATCACGCTGCCGCCGTCGCATGTAGGCCTGGGGTCGTCGCCATCGTCCCGGCCGGCGGCCGAGGGGCGCGATGCTCGCGTAGTCGGAAAGCCGCTCGTGCAACCGCGATTCCGATTCACGACGGAGGCGCCGAGGCTTCGACTCGCTCCTTGATGCCCTTCAGCTGCTTTCGCATGAAGATGAAGTCGCCGACGTCGAAGGCAGCCCCGAACACGCGGTGCCAACCGACGAAGTAGGCCTTGACCCTGAACACCAGCCGAGTTCGTCCGTTGCCGAGGGGAACGAGCATGGGCACGCTCGTGATCCTCGATCCAGCGTGTTCGATGACGAGCACGATCGATCGCCCCTCGTCGATGTCGCGCACCACGAACCCGGACTCTCGTGACGTGAGCATGAGGTCACCGGTATGCAGGTCTTGCAGCTCCGGAATGACGCGGTCCGCAGAGCGAACACCGCCATTGTCGATGCGATCGTACGAGTACCAGCCGGCTCGCTCGTACGCGCCCATCTGGACGAGCCACGGCCACACGGACTCAGGAGGCGCCTGGATCGTGATTGCCCGAGTCGCACAGACCGAGGCATGCGGAATCAGTTCATCCCCCGGCATGGACCTCCAGATCTCTTCCGACCTTGCGCCCCACGAGAGGTGCCAGGGACGGATCACCCAGCTGTAGAAGAGATGGAAGGCCGCGCCAGCCCCAATCAGGTTCCGGAGAGGTCCAGCTCGCACAGATGAATCGTCGACCTTCACCCCTGACGTGACCAGGGGCCTTTGCCACACCACTCAACGATGCCACCCTCGAGCAGCGCCTAGCTCCCTTCGGGCGACCGCCCGACGAATGGTGCCGGTTTAGAGTCATCGAGTGAAGCGGAGGCGATCAATGCCAAACATCACAATGTTGGAGATCGACGACCTGTTGGAATCGGAACTGGCGGGTTTCGTGAGGAAATGCTTGCGGCACCGCGCACCGGACCCAGCGTTCCATGCCATCCAAGGACACAATCCCTCGCTGTCCAAGGCGCTCTACACCGCCTGGGGCACGGTCTTCAACACCGGGCGGGTCGACCACAGCCTGAAGGAGATCATCCGGGTGCAGTTGTCCCGGGCGGCCTCCTGCAACTATTGAGGGAACGTCAGATCTGCTTCGGCGAAGCAGAACGGACTGACCGAGGAGCGCATCGACGAGGGCATCGATCATTGGCGGGACAGCCCCAACTTCACGGATGCCGAGAAGATTGCGCTCGAATACAGCGAGTTGATGCAGTTCGCACCTGAAAAGATCGACGCCGAGGTCTACCGGAGGCTCCAACGCCACTGGTCTGACGAGGAGATCGTCGAGCTCGGGGCGTTCATCGGATTCAACGTGGGATATCACACGTTCTTCCGAACACTCGACTTCTATCCGATGTTCACTCCCGATGGTCGCCTGGTCAGCCAGGAGGTCTCGAGAGCCATCTACGGCGACACACCCGGGTCCCACCTCGACCCACGCGTCATCGAGGCGATGGAGGCTTTGAGGTCGACGGAGGAGACGACGTGACCGAGACGTTCATCGACCCTGTCGACCCCGAGACCGCTCGATCGGCCGGGTTGTCGGCGCGGATGGAGTCCCTCGCCGTCGCCGGCGACCCCGAGGCCACGTTCATCAGGATCCTCGCCCACGTCCCCGGGTACGCCGAAGCGCTGTGGGACGCGATGAGCGAATCGCTCATGGAGGGAGGCGTCGATCATCGACTCAAGGAGCTCGTCAGGATCCAGCTCGCCCGCACCGCGCACGACCCGTACTTCGCTGACCTGATCCGGTCGAAGAAGGCTCAGCGTGCAGGACTGAACGAGGACGATGTGGATGCGGCCTCCGCCGGGTTCGAGGACGACGATCGGTTCAGTGATGCAGAGAAGTGGGCGCTCCGCTACGCCCATCTCATGTACCGGCATCCCGAACGGGTCGACGCCGACTTCTACGCCGAGGGCAAGCGCCACTTCACCGAGGCCCAGATCATGGAGCTCGGCGGTCTCATCGCAATCCACTACGGAATGCAGGTGTTCATGCGCACGCTGCAGCCATCACACCGGTCCGGCTCATCGCACCAGGCACCTTGAGACCGAGCCGGCCGACGTCACCCTGTCAGATCGAGATACCGAGCCTCTTCGATGCCGTCCAGCGACCTGAGCCCGCGGAGCTGACTGTCGGAGAGCTGCTGGTCCACGTTGAGCCCCATCATGGCGGCTTCACCAGACTCCATGGATCGGCCCACGACCATGTTGGCGATGTTGATCCGATGGTCCCCGAGGTACGTGCCGACACGGCCGATCACACCTGGCACATCCGAGTTGCGGACGATGAGGACGTGTTCCGAGAACGGAAGCTCGACTTCGTGTCCGAGGATCTCGACCATCATCGGGCCCTTGCGGGCGATGGTCCCGGCCAGCGAAGCCGACCCGTCCTCCAAGGTGACCCGCAGGCACGATACGTACTCCTCCGCCTCCTCCGAGGATTCGAGATCAACCACGAGACCGCGTTGCTCGGCGATGCTCGGCGCGTTCACGTAGGAGACGGGCTCGGTGGAGTAACCCGACAGTGCCCCCTTCAGGAGCGCCAGCTTCAGGGGACGGAGCTCATGAGTCGCGATCTTGCCCTCGGCACGAAGCGTGACACGACCGGACATGTGACCGGCGAGCCCGACGATCGCCTTGCCCATTTGTTCTGCCAGCGGCAGGTAGGCCTGCACCTCCTCGGTCACCTCCCGACCCAGATCGACGTTGACCGCCGAGAGCACCAGTTCGCCGCGCAACGCCGCCGCCACCGCCTCGGCCGTGTCCGTTCCCGCTTTGTCCTGCGCCTCGGCGGTCGATGCCCCGAGGTGCGGGGTGACCACTACTTCGGGCAACTCGAAGAGTGGACTGTCGGTTGTCGGCTCCACCGCGAACACGTCGAGACCGACACCGGCGACGTGGCCTGAGCGGATGGCCTCGGCGAGCGCGTGCTCGTCGATGATGCCGCCACGCGATGTGTTCACGATGCGGACTCCCGGCTTGCAGCGGGCGAGGTTGTCCTTGCCGAGCAGCCCCTCGGTCTCCTTCGTCTTCGGCAGGTGAATGGTGATGAAGTCGGCCTGGGGGAACAAGGCGTCGAGGTCGACGAGTTCCACCCCGAGGCGTCGGGCTCGATCGACCGAGACGAAGGGGTCATAGGCGATGAGACGCATCCCGAACGCGAGGCAGCGTTGCGCCACCAGGGTGCCGATCTTCCCGAGTCCGATCACACCCAGGGTCTTCCCGTGCAACTCGACACCTTGAAAGCTCTTGCGATCCCAGTCTCCTGTGATCAGCTTGCCATGGGCGCGTGGGACGTTCCGAGCCTGGCTCAACAGGAGCGCCATGGTGTGCTCTGCGGCCGAGATCGTGTTGGCATGTGGGGCGTTGACGACCAGCACCCCACGAGCCGTGGCGGTTTCGAGGTCGATGTTGTCGACGCCGATCCCGGCCCTTCCCACGACCTGGAGCGCTGGTGCAGCCAGAAACATGCCTCTGTCGACCATGGTTGCCGACCGCACGATCAGACCGTTGGCGTCGGCGAGTCGACCCAGCAGCTCCTCCCGGTCCAGGCCCACGGCCACGTCGACCACACAGGTCTCGGCCAAGGCATCGATGCCCGACTGAGCGATGGTTTCGGCAATGACGACCTTCGGCTTCACGTGTTGCTCCGAGATGGGAAACCTGCATTGTCGTGAATCGAACGCTCGCCGACAAAGCGGCGATACGCTGTGAGCACCAATATCTGGAGGAGCCCGATGGGCTGGAAGCCTGCACACGTCATCGCTGCAGTCGATGGCTCGGATCAAAGTGTGGCTGCTGCTCGAACTGCAGTCGACATCGCCCGTGACGCAGGGGCAAGACTGACGTTCATCACCGTCGTCCGACCGCCCGAGGGATGGTGGGGCCTCGAAGGCGCGCCACCAAGTCCCGAGGTCCTCGCCGAAGCGATCGCCGGTGGCCGGCGCGAGCTGAACAGCCTGATCTCGACACTGGAAGTAGCGGATCTCGAGGTCGACACTTCGGAGGAACTGGGCGACCCCGCCGGCAAGATCATCGACCTCGCCGAACAAACCGGCGCCGACCTGCTCGTCATCGGACGGAGAGGGGCGGGTCTCGTGGAACGGATGATGATGGGATCGGTCGCGGACCGCCTTGCTCACAATGCTCCGTGCCCGCTCCTGATCGTTCCGTGAGTCTCGGAGCAGCAGCAACTGCCGAGCGTCGGCTGAGAGACGCGATCGAGCCGTTCCACGGCTTGTGTTACTACGTGCCGGAGGTCCGAGCCCGGTACGTCGAAGTTCTGGGACTTCACCCGTGGGCGGCGTATTTCGCGCAGCGTGCCTCACCAATGGGCGCTGTGGGCGCCGAAGTGGTCACTGCGCTGTTCTACGGATTCAGTCCCCGGCTCGTCGGGCGGAGCATCCCAGCCGTCTGGGAGTCGATCACACCGGCGGAGGCATGGGAGGACCGAGTCCGCAGCGTCTCTGCTGCGCTCGACCGGCTGCTGAGCCAGACGGAGGGCACAGAGGTCGACATGGCGGCCTCGATCGCCGCCAAGGCGGTGGCAGCGATGGAACCGGCGGGGCGCCCGCAGGCGGCTGCTCTTGCTGCGATGGCCGTGCCCGACGCTCCCCTGATGCGTTTGTGGCGCGACGCCTCGGCGCTCAGGGAGTATCGGGGAGACGGCCACGTGGCCGCCCTGGTGTCACACGGGCTCGGGCCCAGGGAGTCGCTCATCACCTCGGCGGGCTTCTCGAACCTGTCGCTTTCGTTCCACCAGCGCGCACGGGGATGGTCCGAAGAGGAATGGTCTGCCGGCGTCGAACATTGCCGGTCGCAGGGTTGGATCGACGCAGAGGACCGTCTGACCGATCGAGGGTTGAAGCTCCGTCTCGACATCGAATCGACGACCGACCGTGCGATGGCCGCTGTCACGTCGGCCCTCACCGAGGCCGAGATGGAGAGCCTGACCGACACCTTGGTTGTTCTGAGTCGCCAAGTCATCGAGGCCTCGGGATTCCCGGCCTGATCCGCGATACTGGCCTTCGATGACTCAAGAGCAGGAAGGCAAACACCCGCGGCCGCCGGTGGATCGGGTCACCCCCGACACCTTTGACCGGCTCGACGCGCTGAGCCGCCCATTGGCTGAACGCGTCCTCAATCGTGCCATCGCGCTCCACCATGACGAGGTCCATGGACCGGACCGGATCACCAGAAAGCAACTGGACCAGATAGCGAAAGAGCTCGGGATCGAACCGGAGTTCGTGCAGGCTGCTCTGGTTGCCGAGCTCGAGACCGGCAACGACGCCGACGCGCATTCGATCAAGGCGCTGCTTCTGGCACCCGACAGGATCACCGGGGGACGGATCGTCGAAGCCGACCGGTCCACTGTCGAACGGTCGATCATCGAATGGCTACGCGGCGAAGAGGGTTTTCGACCGAGGACCAAGACCGGCTCGGGGTACAAGTGGGAACGAGACGACCACTGGGCGACGAAGCTCCGGATGTCGGTGGGGGGCAGCAAGCCTTCACTGCGCGGCTTGAAGACCGTAACTCACAGACGCACCGACCTCGGCGACGGCCGGCATCTCGTCGAACTGGACGCCGACGCAAAGGTGGTGTCGATGACCGGCGCCGGGATCATCGCCGGCTTCGGTGCCGCTTCGGTGCTCGGCGGTGTTGCTGCGGCCGCGGGTATTGCAGGCGGCAACGACCTCGCCCAGTTTCTCGCCGCCATGGTGCCCACTGCCGCCACCGGCTTGGCGGCGGGCCTCATCACGACGAAGACCTGGGCGGCCAGCATCAGAAGAGGAATCGACCGGGCTTTGGACGGCATCTCCTCCCCGGAGCTCCATCACAGCCGGCGGAGGAAGACGAAACGGAACCGCAAGACCGGCATCGCCAGGGTGCTCGACGACATCGGCGACGCGATCGAAGATCTCTTCGATTGATCGGGCGACCGCCCGCAGCCGACACGATGGGTCGCCGCGATGCGTTGGTCTCAGGCGGATTCCCGACGAGCGTCTCCTGACGCACGCCTGGTCGCTAGAGCGCGGGCATCACCTCGGAAGCGAACAACTCGAGGCCGGACGTGTCGTGTGACACTTCGGCGAAGTAGCAGATCGCATAGCCCATGCCTGCGTCGACCCAGGGTTTCAGCTTGTCGACGAGCTGACGCGGGGTCCCGGAGAACTCTGCGAACATCGCCCTCACCTTTGCGGCCCGATCGGCGTCCACGAACCGGCCGTAGTGGGCTTCGATCCAGTCGAGTCGCTTGCTCACCTCCACCTCGGTGGGCTCGCACACGATGTTGAAGTTCGAGGATCGCACGATCATGTCGAAATCCCGAGCCACGTCCGAGCAGTGGCCGTCGAGCACTTCGGACTTGTGCACGAACTCATCGAGATCCACTCCGAAATTCGTGTAGTCGGCGTAACGGGCTGCGACGTCGAGTGTGAGCTGCTCCCCTCCCCCCGCGATCCACAGCGGGACGTGAGGATCCTGGACCGGTTTCGGTTGGCAGATCGCCCCGTCGAGCGTGTAGTACTTCCCGTCGTACCTGACCTCATCCTCGGTCCACATCCGCCGCATGATCTCCACGCCTTCGCGGAGCTGGCCGATCCGCACCGACGCCTTCGGGAACTCGTATCCGTATCCGAGGTACTCCTGTTCGTACCACCCTGCACCGATGCCCATCTCGAGTCTCCCGTTCGAGATCACATCGATGGTGGCTGCCACCTTCGCCAGATAGGCCGGTGGCCGGTACGAGTTGCATGTGCACATCTGCCCGAGGCGAACGGTCGACGTGACCGCCGCCAGCGCACCCATCAGGGTCCACGCCTCGTAGGTGACCTCCTGGGTTGCGACGGGGACGGTGTGGAAATGGTCGTAGACCCAAGCCGACTCGAAGCCCGAAGCCTCGATGGTCTTGGCAACCGACGCCATGGTTTCCCAATGGTCGTCACGCTCGATGTCGACGAGATCGAGTCGCCAACCCTGCGGAACGAAGGCACCTGCTCTCATGTGCCCGACCCTATCGCCTACAGGTCCGTGTTGGGCACTCCGCTCGACTTCTGGGACCGGGCCGTCCCCAGTCGCCGGTCTCCGGTCTCCGGTCTCCGGTCTCCGGTCAACGTTGTACGTTCAACGTGGGCCAGGCGTACTGAATCGCTCATGGGATCGCGGAGTAGCCTCGCAGGATGTCGAATCCGCTCACCGCCGAAGCCCTGTGGACGATCCCGCGCGTGGGGGCACCGAGCGTGGCCGGAGGTCGCATCGTCGTGCCTGTCACCACGGCCGACATCGAGGTGAACACCACGGCCACGACTCTGTGGGAGTTGCACTCCGACGGCAGCCCGCCGCGCAGGCTCACCACCGCCTCGGCATCACGACCTGCGCTTTCACCGGATGGCAGTCGTCTGGCTTTCGTACGCAAGGTCGACGACAGACCACAGATCCACGTGATGCCGATGGATGGTGGCGAACCGACTGCGCTCACCGATCTTCCTCTGGGCGCCATCGGTGCCAAATGGTTCCCGTCGGGTGATGCTCTCGCCGTCCTCGCCCTCGTCTTCGCCGATCATCCGGACATCGGGGATTCCAGAATGGAACGGGACCGGCGGGCCGAGCAGAACCACTCCGCCAAGGTCAGCGACCGAGCCGTCTACAGATATTGGGACCGTTGGCTCGACGGAGGCGAGGTGCCGCACATCTTCAAGGTGGGGGTCGATGGCGGGCACGCCACCGACCTCACTCCTGAATCGGGCCGCTGGATGCGGTGGGACAACACATCCGACCCCCTGGATGACCTCGACATATCCCCCGATGGTCGGATTGTCGCGTGGTGTGCCGACAGGTCCCGTTTCCCGCATGGCGAAATCCGATGGTGCCTGTTCACAACCGATGTGGAAACGCTCGAGGAGCATTCCTTGACTCCGGACCATGAGGGGCACGCCTCTCACCCCCGTTTCGACCCCGCCGGAGGCGCCATCGTCTACGGGCGCACCGACGACCCGCACTTCTACGCCGACCGGGTGCACCTCATTCGTCACGATCTCGGCTCCGGGTCCGAGACCGATCTCACACCGAGCTGGGATCGTTCGCCGACGAACTGGCTCTTCGATGGGACCGACCTGGTCATCGAAGCCGAGGACGATGCCCGCCAGTCGTTGTGGCGCTTGACCGAAGACGGCGCGATCGGCGAAGTTGCCCGGGAGGGCACAATCTCAGGGACATCCCGACTCGGGCCGCACAGCTATGTCGCCGTGCGGAGCACGATCGTCACGCCACCAGAAATCGTGATGGTCGGCGATGGGACGGTCGACCCGCTCAGCGACTTCACGGTTCGGTCGCTCGCAGAGTTCGATCTCCCGACCGTGTCGGAGGTGCGGTTCACCGGAGCCGCCGACCGAGAGATCCAGATGTGGGTGGTCACACCCAAGGATGCACCGGCCATGCCCGGTCCGCTCGTACACATGATCCACGGAGGTCCGCACGGGGCATGGACCGACGTCTGGCACTGGCGCTGGAACCCGGCGGTGTTCTGCGGATCGAGCCGTCGAGCCGCCCTCGTCAATTTCCACGGTTCCACCTCCTGGGGCCAGGAGTTCGCCGCGTCCATTCGAGGGGAGTGGGGCGACAGACCGACTGCCGACATCGAATCCGCCACGGATCGTCTGATCGCCGACGGCATCGCCGACCCCGAGCGAATCGCCATCACCGGCGGCTCGTACGGTGGCTATCTCGTGTCGTGGCTCGTGGGCCAGACCGACCGCTACGCCTGTGCCGTCGCACACGCCGCGGTCACAGACCTCCCCAACATGTACGCCTCCGACGTCACCGCCGGCCGTGCCGATGCCTACGGCGCCGAGGTGTGGACCGATCTCGAGCGGGTCAACCGTTGGAGCCCCGCCGCCCACGCAGGCGGGTACTCCACTCCCACGTTGGTGATCCACGGGGAGAGGGACTACCGGGTGCCGGTCGGTCAGGGTCTCGAGTTCTACGGAGTGCTCAAGGCCAAGGGAGTCGATGCTCGCCTGGTCTATTACCCGGACGAGAACCACTGGATTCTCACTCCCGCCAACTCGATCCATTGGTATGGCGAGGTGACCGGCTGGATCGCCCGGTTCACCGAGTGACCGTAAAACGACAGCGGGGCCCGTCCTACGACGAGCCCCGGGTCGGGGAGGATGGAGACCGGTCAGGTCAGAGCGTCACGTCGACTCCGCGCCAGAAGGCGACACGGTCAGCGATCTGACTGGCAGCTTCCTTCGGAGCCGGCTAGACCCAGGCTGCGCCCGGGTTCCGAGCCCCGTCGACCACCACGTCGAAGTACGACGCCTCGCCCTTCCAAGGGCAGGTCGACTTGAGGGGCGAATCCGCCAGGAACTCACGCTTCACCGAGTCGGCCGGGAAGTAGTGGTTGCCCTCTACGACGATCGTCTCGTCGCTCTCGGCAATCACGATCCCGTTCCAGGTTGCTTTCGCCAACGTGTCCTCTTCCGTCCGGTCGGGTCGTAGAACGCACTCGGGGGTCACGGTATTCCACCGTCGCAGCTCCCTCGGATTCGCAATTAGCCTCGCCCGCAATGCAATCACTCCTGCGGTCGGTGACGGCGGCCATCCCGGTGAAGCCCTTCGACGACGCAAAACGACGCCTCTCGGAGGTGCTGGATGCCGCCGGCCGGCGGTCGGTGAGCGAGCAACTGGCGTGCCGGACGGTACAGACCATCCGTGCAGCCGGTGTCGAACCGCTCGTGCTGTCGGCCGACGACGGCGTGACGAGGTGGGCTCAGAACGAAGGCGTCGAGGTGATGCTCGACCGCGGATCGAGCTTGAACGTGGCCGCTGCCGCTGCGCGCGATCGAATCCTGGACGCGGGCGGCTCCTGGATGATCGTGCACGCCGATCTTCCGTTGCTTTCGGTGGCCGAGGTGTCCGACGCCGCGCGGCTCCTGGCAGATGGCAGGGCCGTGATCGCCCCGTCCTCGGATGGAGGGACGAGCATGATCGGCGCTGTCCAGCACGTGAGATTCGCGTATGGACTCGGCAGCTTCCACCGCCATCTCGCCGCTCTCGCATCGGCCGACCCGAGTGTCATCATCAGCCTTGGCTGGGCACTCGATCTCGACACGCCGACCGATCTGGCCGCGGCGCTCCGCCACCGGGATGGCGCTTGGCTCAGCGCTCTTCGGCCCTCCTGAGAAACGCCGCCATCTGGCCACGGGTGATCGGCTCGTCGGCACAGAACGAGGAGCCGCTGCAACCCGCGGTGATGCCGGACGCTGCCAGCCGATTGATGTCGGACTCGAACACCGTGCCGTCGTCGTCGGTGAAAAAGTCCGAATCGGCGGCGGGGAGGTTGTACGCCCGAGTGAGGAATGCGGCCATCTGTCCCCGGGTCACCACGTCATCGGGACAGAATCTGGTTGGCGTACAGCCTTGGGTGACCCCCGACGCCGCCAAAGCATCGATGTCTCCTTCGAACACCGAGCTGTCGTCGTCGGTGAAGTAGTCGCCGTCGTCGGCCGGGAGGTTCTGGGCTCGTCCGATGAATGCTGCCATCTGTCCTCGTGTCACCGGATCGTCGGGACAGAAGAGCGTGTCGCTGCATCCTTGTGTGATCCCGCTGGTGAACAGCCACTCGATGTCCCCCTCGAAGACCGACTCGTCATCGTCGGCAAATGTGCCTACCCAGACATCCCGATCATCACAGCCGACCCTCTCCGGTCCGAGCGCCAGAGAATCGAAATGGATCTCGAGTCTGTTCGGCGTGGCGTCTCCCCCGTAGTAGACGTCGAACCAGAACATGTCGACGTCGAGACCGCCCTCGTTGGCGCGGCGCCATGCGAAGTCCGACCTGGAGAACGCAGCTTCGCCGTCGACCCACCCCTCGAGCGTTCCGTTGTTGACGCCAGGGGTGTTGAGATCGATGTGACCTTCCACGCAGTACCACCTGCCGTGGTCGAGAAGGGCAACGTCGTCATCCCACGTCAGGATGTCGCCACGGTTGGACGGTCCATCGAGGTGATAGGTATAGAACCCGAGCAGAGTCTTGTCCGAGGGGCCGTCCTGGTACAACCCGAGGTCATCCTCGTAGTCACGGGAGAAGAGCATCCGGGCACTCCAGCAGGGATTGGCCTCTGTGGACGGGCGACCGCCGAGGCAGTTGTAGGTGTAGAGATTGGCGGGACCAGGAAGCTTGCCCCGGTCGGGTGGAGTGACCTGGAATCCGACCGGAAACTTCACGTAGTACCGCCAATACAGCTCCTCGGGTGCGGTGATCCCATGTTCGTCGAAGGTCCACCTGCCCGACGCACCCCAATTACCGTTGGCAGGGATCACGGCACGGGTACCGGCACCGACGTGCCCATCGTCGAGCGACTCGAAGGTATCGACCAGCTCCGTGAAGGTCTGGTTGGCGTCCGTCTCGAAGTCCTCGTCGAGGTAGAGGTCGGCCGCGGTTGCCGGCATGGCAGCTGCGAACAACAACCCGGCCACCACGACCATGAACAGCGGACGTGTTCGAACAAGGCGCAGACGGTTCATGAGCATCCCCGTGGAGCGGATCGCAACAGCGTAGGTCGAAACGGCTTCAAGCCAACCCGACAAGCCACGACAGCATCGTGAGACCCGTCCCCATGGTCGCCAACGCGACGCCGAGCACACGCAACGGCATCGTCCCCCAGCGAGCGAGGGTGGTGGCCCTCCCGACTACCCGGTCTCTCGACGTTGCGACGCCAGAGACGATCTGACCCATCCGTGGAGTTGCGTCCGGCATCGTTGCGATGACCGCGGGTAGGCCTCGATCGACGATCCGGGTGAGCATGCCGTCGAGCAACGCTCGGACGACCGGCGCGAGGACCAAGAACCGCCTCGACAAGGCGGTGGCGACCGCCGGGACCGCGCTCACCATGACGAGACCGCGCACGATCTGTTCGGCCGAGCCCGACAGGGTCTGCAGCTGCGAGGAGGCGTCGTTGGCGACCTGCCCTGCCACGCTGAAGACCGCTTCGACCTCCCCGGGGATACGTTGCCGCAGGAGGACCCCCGCCACGACCATCGCAATGCCGAGGCCTACGACCACTCCTCCGAAGATCGCAAAGAAGGCCGCGGCGCCGGACAGTCCCATGACCGCAGAGATCGCCACAAGCACGATCGCCGTACCCAGGCCGGCGGTCATCGCGGCCAGGAGATCGCGAACCAGACGCCCCCCGGCGTCACCATCGGCCGAAATCACACTGCCGATCGAGGGCCGGAGGCGCCCGAAGTCGAGCCCCGTGTCCGACAGCAGCTGGCGCCGGAGCCGTTCTCTCAATCTCATGAGGTTTTCGATGATCGCACGCACCGGTACCCTCCGCGGGTATGCCCACCGCACGTACGAACCTGTTCTCTGAAGCCCGGCGCGAACCGGTGTCCCATCTCGACACACCCGAGCGGGCTCTCGTGATCGCAGCTCATCCGGACGACGCCGAGTTCGGCGCCGGCGCCACCCTGGCGAAGTGGGCCGACGCCGGATGTGAGGTCTCGCTGCTCATCGCCACCGACGGATCGAAGGGAACGTGGGATCCCGATCAGAGCCAGGCCGAGTTGATCGAAGCGCGGCGTCAGGAATCGCGGCGCGCCGCCGACATCCTCGGCGCGCGAGGTCAGCTCGTGTTTCTCGATCACGTCGATGGGGAGCTGATCCATTCGATGGCGCTCAGGGAGGAGGTCGCGTTGTGGATACGTCGCTTGCGACCAACCGTGGTGCTCAGCTGGGATCCCTGGCGCCGATACATGCTGCACCCCGACCATCGAGAGATCGGATGGGGTGCGATCGACGGCGTCGTCGCCGCACGCGATCACCTCTTCTTCCCCCACCAATTGGTCGGCGGACTCACCAAGCACCGACCCGAGACGATTCTGTTGTTCGCTGCAGACGAGGTCGATCACTGGGAGGACGTCACTTCCACGTTCGATCGGAAGGTCGATGCACTGCTGTGCCACTCGTCGCAAACCCACACGACCATGGGAGACGCCCTGAGCACCGAACAGCACCGTGCCGATTTCACCGCCCGAATTCGAGAGTGGTGCGCTGCGATGGGTGAGCCTGCGGGATTGGCGCTGGCCGAGGGGTTCAAGCTCCTCAAACCCTGAACACGTTCGGCGGAGTGCGGATCCCCGTCGACAAGTGCCCTTGCGCCTATCGGAACTGGTCGATCAGGATGGCGTTGCCGTCAGGGTCGACCAACGTGATGTGACCGGGGCCTGTGGTGTCCGGGTCGACCCGATCGTTCAGTTCGATGCCCGCCTCCGTGAGCCTCTCTTGGATCACCCTCACGTCCGTGAACGGTTCGACCTCTGCGGTGTCCTGACCGTGACCCGGATTGAAGGTGAGGATGTGTCCCTCGAACATGCCATGGAAGAGGCCGATCAGCGCACCGCCGTTCCGCAGGATCAGATAGTTCTGATCGGGGTCGCCTCCTGCCACCTCGAAACCGAGCTTCTCGTAGAAGGCTCGGGAGCGATCGAGGTCCGAGACCGAAAGACTGATGGAGAATGCGCCTAGTTCCATGACCCGAAGGTAGCTCAACCGGCCAGCGCACGCTCGTACTGGTCGGCCGTCGCCTGATCGAAGGCCACGAGGATCACCTCGTCGAGGTCGGCGTCGAGGGAGGTGAGAGTGTCCACCGCCACCCGCGCCGCCTGATCCTTCGGATAGCCATAGACCCCGGTCGAGATGGCCGGGAATGCCACCGAGCGGGCTCCGACGGCCTCGGCCTGCTCGACCGATCGCCGGTAGCAGCCGGCGAGCAACGCCGCTTCGCCATTCTCGCCGCCACGCCACACCGGACCCACCGTGTGGATCACCCAGCGGGCCGGGAGAGCAAAGCCCGGTGTCGTCTTGGCGTCGCCGGTCTCGCAACCTTCCAACGCTCGGCAAGCTTCGAGGAGCTCGGGACCGGCGGCGCTGTGAATGGCCCCGTCCACACCACCACCTCCGAGGAGCGACGAGTTGGCAGCATTGACGATGGCGTCGACGTCGAGCGTCGTGATGTCGCCGAGGTGTACGGAGATCCTCATGGGTTCATTGTCGCAAATGGAGCGCCAACCGTCAGGTGCAACGACCGGAATGGCAACGCCTAGCGGTGCACGGCTTCCGGCTCGACGTCCAGCGCCATCCGGATCCCGGCCAACCGCTCGGGCTGGAGTCGGTGATACACCCACTTCCCGCGCCGCTCCGATGCGGTGAGGCCGGCTTCTCGCAGCACCTTCATGTGGTGACTCACCGTGGGCTGGGAGAGATCGAGCGGTTCGGTGAGATCACACACGCAGATCTCCTGGTCCTCGGCACGGGCAAGCATCGACAGGATGCGCAATCGGGCGGGATCGGCCACGACCTTCAACAGCGCAGCCGTCTGCTCGGCCTCCTCGGCCGACATCACTCCCGAGATCGGGGTACAGCAGGAATCCATATCTATATATTGACAATGATCGATGCATCGGTCAAGATCAATACATCGACGGCCATCGATGTATTGATTCTCGGAACGAACCAAGGAGACAGTCATGAGCAGATTGCAGCTGGCACTGACCGTGAGCGATGTGGATGCAGCGGTCGACTTCTACAGCACGATGTTCCAGTCCGAACCCGCCAAGCGCCGGCCCGGATACGCCAACTTCGCCATCACCGATCCTCCCCTCAAGCTGGTGCTGATCGGGGGCGCCGGCGGCGGAGCCCTGAACCATCTCGGTGTCGAGGTAGACGGCACGGACGCCGTCCACACAGCGACGGGGCGCTTCGACGACGCCGGGTTCTCCACCCGTCTCGAAGACGGTGTCGAGTGTTGTTACGCACTCCAGGACAAGGTGTGGGTTCGAGATCCCGATGGTGCCGAGTGGGAGTGGTACACGGTGCTCGGCGACTCGCAGCAAATGGAGTCGACCAACGACGCCTGTTGTGCGACCGAAGAGGCCGACTCAGGAGCCTCCGCCGCCTGCTGCTGATCGGCTTGACTGCGGAGCCGATGACCGTCGACTCCGCTCCAGCCAGACCTCGCGAGGCGGCGATCGTGGCACTCGCCTGCGTCACGCTCGCCGCCTATGGGTCCTGGATCTACAGCTTCGGAGTCATCCTCGACGACCTGACCGCCGACCTCGGTGCGACGGAGTCGACGATGGTCGCCGCCTTCGGGGCCGCCCAGCTCCTCGCCGGCGCAGGGAGCGTGGCCGCCGGCCGGATGCTCGACCGGAGGGGATCACGGCCGGTGTTCGTGATCGGAATGCTCGGCTCCCTCGTTCTCGCCGCCGCCACACTCACCCGGTCACCACTCCCCTTCGTAGTCCTGTTCTCGACGGGAGCAGGCATCGTCGGAGCAACCGGCTTCTATCACATCTCCCAGACCGCCGCCGCCCGCATCGCTCCCGGCCACGAGGCCGCCGCCATCACTCGTCTCACGCTCTACGCGGCGTTTTCTTCGCCGATCTTCTATCCCCTCTCGGCGTGGCTAGTGGACCGTTCCGGCTGGCGGCTCGCCCTGCAGGCCGGAGCCGCGATGACGCTCGTGTCGTTCGTCGCTGCGCTGTCGATCGCGCACAGCCCGGCATCAGACGTCAGCAGGCCCTCGTGGCGACTGGCTATCGGTGGCTTCGACCGACGAGCCTTCCGCTTCGCGGCCGGCGTGATCCTCGCAACCGGAACCATCCAGCTCCTGTCGGTGTATCAGGTGCCGGTGATGAGCTCGGCCGGCCTCGGACTGGCGACCGCATCCACCCTTGCCGGAGCTCGCGGAATCATGCAGTTCTTGGGACGGCTCCCGCTCACCCGCGTGGCGGCGCGCTTCGGCGCCGCACGCACGCTCAGGTCGGCGATCCTCATGCTCGCCGTGGGGACCGCGCTCCTCGGCGGCAGCGGGTGGTTCCCGCTGGCGCTGGTGGCGATGACGGTCACCGGCCTTTCGATCGGAGCCCAATCGCCACTCGTGGGCATCCGGGGACGGGAGGTCTTCGGAGATCGTGTTCTGGGCACGTCTCTCGGCACGGTGACGCTCGGCACCTTCGTCGCCGGCGCAGTGACACCGGTCGTCGCCGGAGCACTGGTGGAGTCGACCGGCAGCAGGGCAACCGCCGTTGCGATCGGGACGGCGATCGCCCTGGCGGCCGCCATCGTCGTGGGAGGAGACCGTTGACCCGGGAGCGGATCCTCGCCGCCTATCGCTCGGCCCTCCAGGCGGTCGATCCCGAGGCTGCGGTCGCCCGGGCGGCGCGGGATCTGCAGCGGGAGCGCGTGTGGGTGGCGGCCCTCGGCAAGGCGGCGCCGGCGATGGTCCGCGGTGCGGCGTCCGTTCTCGGCGAAGCGATGCTCGGATACCTCGCAGTTTCCGACCATGTCGAGTCGATGCCCTCCGGGGGCTCGCTCCTCGTGGGAGGACACCCGATGCCCGACGATCGATCGGAACGAGCGGGACATGCGCTGTTGTCGTTCGTCGGCTCGGTCCGGCCGGACGACATGCTGCTCGTGCTCGTGTCTGGTGGCGGTTCAGCCCTCGCCGAGGTCCCGGTCGAGGGCGTCACGGTCGAAGTCATCGCCCGACTCACGGACCGGCTCATGCAGGCCGGCACCCCCATCCAGGAGATCAACCTGGTGCGGCGACATTTGTCCCGCATCAAGAATGGGGGTCTGCTTCGGGCCACCAAGGCCACCAGGGCGGTGACCCTCGTGATGTCCGACGTGATCGACGCAGGCGCTGAGGTCGTTGCGTCTGGCCCCACCCTCGATGACGGATCGACGGCGGTCGACGCCGTCGAGGTGGTTCGCTCGCGTCTCGGCGTCGACTTTCCCCTCTTTCCCACGATCGAGGCCGGCAGGCCACCCGAGCAGCGGGTCGAAGTGGTGGCCGACTGTTCGAAGGCTGCCCGAGCGGCCGCGGACGAGCTCGGCGCCGACGTGTGGACGCTCGCCTTGCGCGGCGAAGCATCCGAGCAGGCCCGGCGCATGGTGGCTGCCGGGCGAGAGCGTCCGCTGGTGGCGGCGGGCGAGACGACCGTCACGGTGCGAGGCGCGGGCCGCGGTGGCCGCAACCAGGAGGCAGCGCTCGCCGCGGCGATCGCGCTGGAGGGGCGCCGAGGCTGGTTCGGTGCAATCGGAACCGACGGCATCGACGGACCCACCGAGGCTGCCGGCGCCATCGTCGACGGGAGCTCGGCGAGCCGTATGCGACGGCTCGATGTCGATCCCGCCGGCTCCCTCGAGGTCAATGATTCGCACGCGGCGCTGACGGCGTCCGGCGACCTCGTCGTCACCGGCCCGTCCGGCACCAACGTCGGGGACCTGTGGATCAGGCTTCCCTGATTGGATCGCTCGATGCGCATCATCAATTGCTAGCAACTGTAGCTAGCATGAGTGTATGGCATCGACCCGCACAACCTTCACGCTCGACGACGAGCTCGCCGAGCAGGCCCGGCAACTGGGCGTCAACATCTCAGCGGCCGCACGGGATGGTGTCGCCGCCGCTGTACGGGCGGCCTTGGCTCGGGCGGACCGAGATGCATACGAACGCCATCCAGAGGTTCCGGATCCCGCCTGGACCGAGGCCGAGGCATGGGGTGAGGAGTGAACCGCGGCGAGGTCTGGCTGGCCCGAGTCGGGGGGAAGCGACGACCGGTACTGATCTTGACCCGCACCGAAGTCATCGATGTCCGCTCTCTCGTGACGGTGGCTGAGATCACCACATCGGTCCGCGGGCTCGCCGCGGAGGTGCCAATCGATGCTGACGAGGTCGGACTCGACCGTGAGTCAGTAGTCAACTGCGACGGCCTGCATACCGTCCCGCAGGCGATCCTGACCGAGCTTGTGGGAACCGTCGGCGCAACGACGATGCATCGCGTCTGCGCTGCGGTCGGTTACGCAGTCGGATGTTGACACCCCGGGATCGGACTCGAGTGGTCGGGCCGCTGCGAGATCGCCTCCGATCGAGTTCGAACGCCGTGCGACGACAGAGATACCCATTCGAGACGCAAAGGCCCTCCGGCCCCAACGTGGTCGCCACATCACTGACTCTCGTAGGCGGCGTATGGGCCATCATCCGCCCGCCGATCCCGGCCCTGACCGGAAACAGCCCGGTACCCAGTTTGGTCTTTGGGTGGCTCGCAGTCGGGTTCGTCGTCTACTACTCCATCATCCTGGTCGCCGTAGCGCGACACCAGGGTGTCGCCTTGAAGATCGACGGCCAGCGGCTGGAGAACTACACGTGGGGACTGTGGGCGAGGTGGACTGGATATCGCCGAAGTGACCTCGGTGAATGCCCGGGGTCCTGCTCGGCTCGTCGTGCATCGAAGGTCTGGCAGACCCATGACGATCTGATTGGAACTATGGGCCGACGATGAGACCGGACCCTGGGACTCCAACCGAGTAACAGCACTTCTGATCAGCGGCCGGATATGGGAGTCGCACCAATCAGGGCGCAAGTGTCGACAAGTCGTCGACGGTGATGGTGGCTCCTGCCTCGGACAACGCCGCCGCCGAGTCGGTGCGATCGACGCCGACGACGACGGCGAAGCCGCCGGCCGCGCCAGCCGCCACTCCGCTGACTGCGTCCTCGAAGACGACCGTGCGACCCGGTGCTGCGCCGAGCTCGGTGGCGGCGCCGAGGAACGTGTCGGGGGCCGGCTTGCCGGGCAGCGACCGTTCGCGGGCGACGATCCCGTCCATCACGAAGCGAAAGCGATCGGTCAGACCCGCCGCGGCGAGCACCGGCTTGGCGTTGGCGCTCGACGAAACCACGCCGAGGGCGATCTCCGTGGCCGCCAGGGCGTCGAGCAACCGGACTGCGTCGGGGTACGGCTCCACACCCTCGTCCTCCAGCACCCGGTTGAACATGGCGTTCTTCAGGTTGCCGAGGGCACACACCGTGTCGTGGCCCGGCGCATCCCCCGGGTCACCCTCGGGGAGCACGATCTCGCGGGAGGCGAGGAAGTCCCTGACCCCGTCGTAGCGAGGCTTGCCGTCGACGTGTGCCAGGTAGTCGGCCTCGACGAACGGCACGAAGTCGGGGCCGTTGCGGGCGGCCAGGAACTCGTCGAACGATCGCTTCCAGGCGGCTTCGTGCACCAGCGCCGTCGGAGTCAGGACGCCGTCGAGATCGAACAGAACTGCGTCGATCGTCGGCCAGTCGATGAGGCTCATGCCCGCACCCTGGCACACAGGAGGTCGTCAGCCAACCCCATCATCGACGTGCCACCACGAACCGGTCCCGGCCGGTGAGGTCTCGACGAACCGAGACAGAGGCGAATGCCCGCTTGAACAACACCGTCACCGCGGGACCCTGCTCATCACCGATCTCGCAGATCACCGTCCCGCCGGGCGCGAGCCAGCGGACCGCCTCGACGCCGATGCGATCGAGCACCTCGAGTCCGGTCGGGCCGGACACGAGCGCCATCCGCGGCTCAGCCTTCACGTCGGGAGGCAGGTCATCGAACTCCGCATCGGTGACGTACGGCGGATTCGACACGATGAGGTCCATCAGCCCGGACACCTCCGGCGGCAGCGCCTCGAACAGATCCCCCTGGAGAACCTCGACGTCCGACCGTGCGCGAGCGACGTTGAGCCGAGCGACGTCCACGGCGTCGGGCGAGAGGTCGGTTGCGATCACCCGCGCCGCGGGCCAGGTGGACTTGCAGGCGATCGCCAGTGCGCCGGATCCGGTGCACAGGTCGACCACGACACTCGGGTCGCTCACCTCCGCCACCGCCAGCTCCCAGAGCTGCTCCGTCTCGGGACGTGGGATCAGCACGCGTTCGTCGACCACGAGTTCGAAGGGGCCGAAGGCAGCGGTCCCCTCGAGGTACTGCAGTGGCGCGCCTTCCAACCTCCGGCGAAGGAGATCGGCGAACACGCGGTCGTCGCCTCCGCTCGCCGCCCTCAGGCGACGTTCCTCATGGGCTGGGAGGGCGGGGTCGGACACAACGGCAGTGTGGCACCTTCGACACGAATTCAGGGTGCCACGAAGGGGCCAGAACGGGTGCGCTCGACTGGCGTCGTGCCCTATCGGATCGGAGCCATCGGTCCGTATCGTGGCGAACGAAGGAGGTGTCGCCATGCAACCGATCGCAGTGGCGATCGTTCACGGAATCGAGATCGAAGACCCCGACTTCGCCGCAACCCCGACCAAGTTGCTGAAAGGGGCGTTCGCCGATCAGTTCGGACCGAACGGCCCCGACCCGGATCAGGCACTGATCGTGGAACCGATCGTCTGGGCCGCCGAGGCACAGGCACGACAGCAGCGGCTCTTCGATCAGGTCTTCGCCACCGACTCGCACGAGTTCTTCGAGGATCGCATCTCCGGGATCATCACGAAGCTGAACGCCGGGTCGACCCGCCACCTCGTGCCGCTGATCCTGTCCTTGTCCGACCGGAAGGTCTCGGGGATGAAAGAGCTTCATTGGCCGACCGCCCGGTGGCTCATGATGCATTTCGTCGGTGACGTCATCGCATATGACCGATCCGGCGACGGCGCCAACTATCACGCGGTACACGAGACGTTCGCAGGCGGTCTCGAATCGCTCGCCCGCCGGGCCGGCCCAGAGGCTCCGCTCTGCGTGATCGCACACTCGTTCGGCACGGTGCTCGCCACCGACTACTTCTACGACCAGCAACAGTGGCGCCGGCGGCTGGCCGCCGAAACTGTCAACACCGCACGTGGGGCGTCTGCACTGGCCCGCGGCCACACGTTGGCCTGGCTCTACACGATGGGAAGCCCGCTCGCCCTCTGGAGCCTGCGCTATGCGTCCGACGCCCGACAGATGAGCAAGCCGATCAGGTTTCCCGGACGGCACATCGAGACAGACCGTGCCGATCTCAACACCGAGTGGGTGAACATCTACGAGAAGGACGACATCATCGCCTACCCGCTCCGCGGGCTCAGCGAGGCGTACGCGGCGACGGTCGACGAGGATCGCGCAGTCGACGTGTCCGGCCCTGTGTCGACGACCCCGCTGACTCACATCTTCTACTGGTCGGACCGCAAGGTGATTGATCCGATCGGAGCAAGACTCGCTCAGGGGTGGCGGCTGCTCAACGGGTGATGCCACGAAGCACCGAGGGCACCAAGGAGTCTTGCTGTGATGGTTTGGCGAGGGGTCTTGCGCGTGGACGAACCCCCACCAGCATGCTCAACAACCCCAACCGATAATCACCATGCACACACAGGACCCGTCACCACAACCCCCGGCCCGGAAGCCTAGGCGACCTCGAGGATGACCGACGACGCGGAGAGGTTGGCATGGCCGCCGTGACAGACCACGAAGCCGTGCGACACGCGCACGCTGACGCGTCGCTGCGGCAGATGATCACTGCCGCAGCGACGCGTCAGACCTTGCTTCGGCGCTCACCAGGATCGACCCGACGGGGACCACCAGCCGCAAGAGCGTCAGCTCGACACGGCGTTCGAGCGTGACGGTCACCGATTGTCCGTCACCCGCAACCACGATCTGCGGTGAGGCGTCGAGGTCACCGCCGTTGGGCTGGGCATCGATGAGTCGAAGCGCCAGACCGCTCGCCAACGCCGGATCGAGCACCACCCTGCCTTCGTTTCGGAAGGTCTCCGCATCGACGCCCGACGCACCCGCTACTGCGGCGGCATCGGCGATCCCCGCCAAGTCACGATGTGCGCCGAGCGCACTCCACAAGTCCAAGCTGATGCCGCCCACCATCAGCAACGTGATCGCGAGCGCCAACGTCCACAACGTGGTGCTTCCACGCTCGTCACGGTGCACCCCCCTCATCAGCCGACGCTCCGGTACAGGTCGACGAGCGATTGGTGCTCGGACCAGACCTCGACGCCACCAACGCTGGCGTCGATGCCAGGGACCGCGATCAACGGGATGTCCATCTCGACCCGGGCCACGACGGTCTGGTCACGCTGCAACGGCGCGGGACACGCGGCCGCCCCACCAGACGACACCGGAGCCGGCACCGCACCACACAACCCGACACGGACCTGAGACGCGTCGAAGCCGTGGTTGGCCGCCATGGTGGCGATCTGTGCCATGGCAGTCGCCGTTTCTCCATCGGAGATCACCACCGCCCGTGACGCCTCTGCAGCGGCCTGGCGCACGAACGAGCGCATCTCCAGGGCAGGACCGAAGGAGAGGACGATCATCGCCATCGGGATCATCAGCAGTCCCACACCCAACGCCAGTTCGAGCGGCGCTGCGCCGCGCTCGGTTCTCATGGGGTCAGGTCCTCCAAGGGGGCACGCGCCTCCCGCGTGAACGACAGGTCGGGTACCGGCGGAGCCCATCCATCGAGTATCCCGTCAACCCTTGCCACGACCCAGGGACCATCGACGGCGCATTGGAGGCTCGCGGCCACCACCGCACCGCCGAGCACCGAGTCGAACGTCGAGTGAGCGCGGCTCTCGCAAGCCCCGACAGGATCGAGCGATCTGGCACCCTGGCGAACTCCTTCGTCGAGGGCTGCGACGGTGACGCCGAGTGCGTACTGCATCACGATGAGGTTCGAGAGGATGGCGAAGAAGAGCAGTGCAAACGCAGCCGCCGCAACGTTCTCGAGCGTTGCAAAGCCGCCCTCTTCGGCGGTCAGCCGATCCCGAGCTGAGATGCGATCCAATCGACGACACTGACTCCCAACGCCTCGAGCGCTCCCCAGATCACCAGCAGGGCAGCGATCGCCAGCGCGGCGTTGCCGAGAAGCTCGGCCGTGTTCAAGCCTCGTTCGTCCTCGTGTACCTGGCGCACGACCGCGCCGACGTGTTCCCTCACGGTTTGCATCCCGATCCCTCTCTCTCGTTCTTCTCATTCTTCTCATTGCCAACCGAGCACCAGTCGCGGCAGCGGGGCAGCCACGAAAATCAACATCACCGGAGCGAGGATGGCGATGGTCGGTATCAGCATCGCCGCCCTCCGCTTGGTCGCATTACGTTTGATGGAGGCTCGTCTCGCCTCACGGACATCCTCCGACAGCGACAGCAGCCCCTCGGCCAGATCGACACCTCTGTCCTCCGCCACAGAGAGCAGCGAGTAGGTGCGGGCGCAGAATGGCTCGGGAGTCGCCTCTGCAATCCGGTGGAAAGCCTCCGAAGCTCGGATTCCCGCCCGCTGAAGCCGCAAGGCCTCACCCAATTCGGAGACGACCTCGCCATGTCCGCGAGCCACGAGCTGAGACACTGCCTGAACCACTCCTCCCCCGGCACGCGCCCTTACTGCGAGCAACTGGTTGACGGTGTAGATCTCGATCCGCATCCGGTTCTGACGCTCTTCGATTGCACGGTCGAGCCGGCCTCGCTGCCGGGTGGCGCCGATCATCAGTCCGGAGGCGATCAAGACCAGCCCGATCCCCGTGGACAGGTCGAGCAGCAGCGCCAGGCCGATCGCTCCACCCAGCCACAGTGCAAGCGTGGTGAGCTGCCGCATTCGGTACGCTCCCAACCGTTCCGACTCGGGAATCTCCGGGAACAAGCGGGCCTGGCGGATCTTGAGCGCCAGGACCTCGTCGCCTCCACGGTCGATGAATCCACTCAGTCGCCGGGCCACACCGCTGAACAGCGGCCCGAACACACCCTTGATCGCAGTCCCTGCGCCGCCATCAGCCACACCACGCACGTCGGCACTTCCGCCCAGGCTCGTCCGGGCGCCGATCGCGTACGGTCGGACTCGAGGACCGAGTCGCCGGGTCGGGGGAATGAGCACGCTGGCGAGCCCGATCACTGCCACTGCCGAGGCGATCGCCGCCAAAGCCAGCATCGGGTCGATCAAAACGCCTCCCCAGTTGAACTGGCGGCGCCGCCGAACACCCTCGGCTCATCCGGCTCGGCTCCGAGCCTCGACACGAGCCACATCCCGAACCCGCTCATGAGCCCGCACACCACCACAACCACAACACCGCCTCCGCTGGCGTAGAACTCCCGGAAAGGACCGGGACGCGCCGTGATGGCGATGAGGATCAGCCACGGGATGACGAACACCGCCCGGGCGTTGATCTTCTGCTCGAGTGACTGTGTCTCGATCTCTTCGATCGTCCACACATCGCGCACTGTCGCATCGGCGAGATCCCTCAGGATCTCGGGAACGATCGCTCCACCGCGTTGATGGGCGAGGATCACGACCTCGATGATCCTGTCGCTCGTCGGGTCGGCAAGCTCCTCCTTGATCACTTCGAGCGCAGGCACCATACCGAGGGTCCTGGCGAGGTAGGGGAAACGAGCGAATGCCACGCGCAACGGCATCGGACCGGTGAGCGCAAGGTTTTCGACAGCCCGCTGGAGCGACATTCCCGCGGTGATCGACGCCACGAGGTCTCTCAGCCCGTCGGGCCAAGCCTTCTGGACCTCCGACATGCGGAGCGTCCGACGGCGGGCGTAGAACGCTCTCGGCAACACTGCGATCAGCGCCGCGACCACCAGCGCAACCGAGACCAGCCCGGTCACCAGCAGGACGAACAGGAAGGCGAGCACCCCCGCCCCGAGGCTCACCAGGCGAAACTGCCGGGGTGTGATCTCGAGACCGGCCTGGATCAGCCACTGCTGACGCGGGTCGACCTGTGGCGCGGCAGTGAGCTGTGCCCGACGCCGGGGAACCACACCCATCACCAGACCGATGGCGGTGCCGATGGCGACTGCACTCGAAAGGGCGGCCACAAGGATCATGGAAGCGCCGCTCGCCCGTCCAGCACGTCGGCCAATCCCACCCCATCGGGCAAGATCTGGGCTATCTGTCCCGACAGCCGGGACGGAGGCAGCGCGCCGGTCCACCGCATCGGAGCGCCGACCCGTTCGCGCACGAAGATCGGCTCCGTACTGAAGTCGTCGTGGAGCGAAGGCACCACCGCCAGGATCTCGCGGACCTGACGCTTCATTCCTCCGTCGTCACCGCGCACGGCTTCACGGTCGCAGTGAACGACCAGATCGAGTGATGCCGAGAACACGTTGCGCACCACCGCCTCCGGCACGTTCTCACCCGCCATGAGGGCGGCGTTCACCATCGCTGCCAGCGCGTCGGCTGCAGAGTTCGCGTGGATCGTGCATGCAAAGCCCGTGCCGGCGTTCACAGCTCGCGTGAGTTCGAATGCCTCGGCGCCGCGGACCTCGCCCACGACGATGCGATCGGGGCGCATGGCCAGCACCACCTTCACCAGATCGCGCAGGGAAACCTCGCCCGACCCGTCGAGGCCCGGGGGCCGAGCCTCGTAGAACGAGCCGTGCACCAGCGGGAAGTGGAGCTCACGCACCTCTTCGCAACACCGCAGACAATGATCCGAGGGAGCGGCGTTGAGCATCGCAGAGAGCAGCGAGGTCTTTCCGGCGCCGGGCGGACCCGAGATCATGATGCTGGAGTTGGTCTGCATCACCGCCCACAGGAAGCCGGCGGCCGAGCCGGTGAGCGAGTCGAGTTCGACCAGCGATGCCAGGCTCTCCTTGCGGAGGGCGTAGCGACGAATGGTCGCCGACAACTGGTCCGCAATCGGCGGGATCACCGCCGTGAGACGAGCGGTGCCTTCGAGCACCCTTCCTTGCACGATGGGGCTCGAGGCGTCCATCCTCCGGTCGGTGGAGGCAAGCAGCCGGTCGACCACCTGACGGTTCTCCTCAATGGTGGTCGGCTCACCGAGCCCGCGCAGGCGCCCGGTGCCATCGATGAACGTGACCCGTGGGCCTTCGATGAAGATCTCCTCGACATCGGTGCGTTGGAGCAGTTCGGTGAGCGGCCCGTAGTCGGCGAGGGACCGCACGATCCGTTCGACCATGTGGCCGGGATCGCTGATGGCCCGGTTCTCGCCGAGGTTCGATCGCCTCTGGTACTCGTCGACCGCACGAGAAACCAGATCGCGGACCATGTCGCGATCACCCGACGCGTCCATATGCGCCTCTTCTACGAGTTGGAGTGCACGACGCCGGATCGAGTCGTAGGCGTGGGATCGATCGGTCATGTCTCCCCATTCACAAACCGGTCGACCCACCGGTCGAGCGAGCGGCGGAACTTGCCGCGATTCGGCACGGAGCCGTCCCAGGTCATCGACGACATTCGGCTGTCTTGGGGCAGGAAGGCGAAGCTGGTCGGCGGGTACGTGCGTGTGATCTCCTGCACCAGTTCGCCCCTGCGGAACTGGTCGCCGGGCGCACGATTCACCAGGATGTCGGCTCGTGGCGAGTCGCCGATCGATTGTGCGGTGGCGAGCCATTCGAGCAGCCTCGCCACCCCAACCGGCGTCCCCAATCCCACGGCGACGAGACGGTCGCAATGCTCGACGGCGACCCGGCTCATCCCGTAGCGGGGCTGGCCCTCGCCAAAGGCATCGGCATCGATCCGGCTGCCGACGTTCACGACGACGTGAACATGACTCACCGCAAGTTGCCGGACGAGATCGAGCGCCTGCCGGGGACGCACCTCGTGCCAGTCCCGGATGTTGGCGAGGCCCGGGAGTGCGACGAGACCCTCGACCCCGGTGTGGTGCAGCACCCTCTCCAGTGAGCCCGTCCGCTGTTCGAGGATGTCGATGGCAGTTCGGATGTTCGGATAGAGCGGGAGACCGAGTCGCTGGGCGAGAGATGGCGCGTTCTCGTCGACTTCGACGAGAACCGTCGGGCCCCGTCTCGCCAGTCTGGCAGCCAGCCCGAGTGCCACCTCGGTGGATCCCACTCCACCGCTCGGACCACCGACCGCAATGACCGTCGGCGTGCCGACAGGGGCCCGCTCCTCGGGCTCTTTCTCGGAACGCGGCCCTGGCGACTCCACCTCGGTGGACGGTTCCAGCTGAGTCGCAAGTCGGGCAATCGTCTTGAGGAACTCCTCTGGGTGAGCACCGGCCTCGACGACGTCGGCCACACCACACTCGAGTAGCCGGTCCTTTCCATCGGCGAACTCCGCCGGGTCGTAGACACCGAGTACCACTCGTCCTTGGTCGGTGACGAGATCCACGAGTCGCGGAGTCAGAAACGAGCAGATGTCGTCGATGAGCAGCAGGTCGTACGCCTCGACCAGCAGGTCTTCCGGCCCCATTGCAGCGACGCGCACCCTGGCCCCACCGTGGTCGGCGAGAAAATGGCGGAGGCGGTCAGGCCACTCGCGGGCCGACAGCGCGATTGCGAGCTCGGTCTCGGGCATCAGCCACCGTCTCCCGCCTCGCCGTCTCCTCCGCCAAGGTCGGTCGTGCCCTCCACCGGCGCCCCGTCGGCGCCGTCCTCCAGCGTGAGACGCTCGGGGGCGGGAGCCCCGGTTGCCAGCACGACCTCCACCGAGTCCGATTGCAGGGCTTCGGCTACCGACAGCGCAGTGTCTGCGTCGACTGCGATGACGATGAAGTAGTCGTTGATGGAAACGAGACCACCGCTCGAGTCCTGAACCGGCACCCGTAGTACCTGCGCTCCGGTGACCACGTATCGAGCCACCCCGTCCTCGACGGCGATGATGTCGATGAGATCGCCACGCTCGATGAGCGAACCGCCGCCCGCGTGGTCGGCGTCGACCCTCACCGTGACGGCACGGAGATTCTCATGTGCCGCCTGATCTGCGAGGTCGGCAGTGGCAACGAACTCACCCTCCAGCACCCGACTGGTGACGATCTTGCCCTCGAAGGACCCGAGAGCCTCCTCGGGCATGAGTCGATCGATGACCGGGTTCTCGGCATCGATCGGCACCATCTCCACCATTGACGCGTCGAACTCGACCCCTGGAACGAGGTCCTCGGTGGCGACCGCCACCATCGTCACGGCCTCCTGGGCGCGGATGACATTCACGTTCAGCACGAACGCTGCGAGACCCGCAACGATCATGACGATCTGCCCAATCGACATACGCGACCAGAACGGTCGACGTTTGGCCGGCGCGGGCTCCTTGCGTACGTTGTCCCCTGGCTGTTGACTCAGCATCCGACCCCTCCCCGAGAGGGCATGGTATCCAGGAGGCTCCGATGACGGAAGAGGCGAACTCGGCTCGCGGTCCTCGAGACTGGGACGACGATCCGCTCGACAGTCTCGCCCGGGAGCTCCGCGAAACCGTTGGCGCAGAGTTCCGCGCAGAGGCGGAGATGGTCGAGATCGAGACCGAGATCGGCCGGTTGCGGAGACGGTCCCTCAGTGACGTCGCCCGCGAGGGGGCGAACCGTGGCGACCGCGTCTCGGTGGTCACGGCGGGTCGCACCGTCACCGGATCTGTCGCACACGTCGGGAAGGATTACGTGTCGATCGAGACCCCGACCGAACACCTGGACGCCAGGCTCGATCGAGTCGCACTCGTCATCACCCCCAGCGCCACCGGTGGGATCGACCCCAGGGGCGGATCCATCACGTTCAAGGCTCGTCTCTCCGAGTTCGAGCAGACCGGAGAGACGGTTGAAGTCGTGGCATCCCGCCTCGACTCGTCTGTCACGGGCAAGATCCGGGTGGTCGCCGAAGATCACGTGGTGATGGTGGATCCGGAAGGCACCCGCAACGTCCTTCCCCTCGAAGTGATCGACTTGGTGATCAGGACGCGTCGATCTCGCTGAGCGACTCGTCTGCATCGGCCTCGGCCACCACCGGATGGGCCCGCACGAAGTCGAACACCTCGTCACGGAAGAACTTGAAGGTCCGCCCGCCCGGGAGTTTGTAGGCGGGAATCCGACCCTCTCGTGCGTAGCGGCGCACCATCTGGATGTTCATTCCCAGGAGATCGGCGACCTGGGAAGCGTCGAGGATCGGCGGGAAGTCTTCGAGGTCTGCCACGTCATGCCTCCTTCTCGTACATGTCTGTCTCCTACATGTCCGTCTCGCACATGTCTGTCGCGTACATGTATGTGCTCTTCTTCACACACTCTCGTCATGTGCGTGTTGCGATGCGTAACGATAACAGAAAGTTGTTGAAGATGCGGGATGCACCCAGGTACGGACCACCGGGATCACACGGTAGGCTGACCGGATGAGCGATGAAGCGATGCGCCCCGACGCCGTCGAGACGGCCGACCACGCTGCCACCGACACCGAGAATGGCGAAGGCCCCGCAGTTCTTCAGCCCACCAAGCTGATCCGGATCGCCTCGATGACCAGAGCGATGCTCGACGAGGTGCGTCAGGCACCGCTCGACGAGGCCGGGCGCGAACGACTGAAGCGCATCCACGAGCGCTCACTCGAGGAGATGCGCGAAGTGCTCTCGGCCGATCTCCAAGACGAGTTCAACGAGATCTTCGAACCGATTCACGGCGACGACGTGCCGTCCGAGTCAGTCCTCCGGATTGCACAGGCTCAGCTGATCGGATGGCTCGAGGGGCTGTTCCACGGGATCCAAGCCTCGCTCTTCAGCCAACAGATGGCCGCGCAGGCCCAACTCGCCGAGATGCAACGTCGCGCCATTCCGCCGGGCCGACCCGAGGGCGACGAGCCCACGGGGCTGTATCTCTGAGAGATACGTCCCCGGCGTCCGGTCCCCAGTCTCCGGCCGGCGCCCGAGGTTCCATTCGAGTCCGGCGCGGTGGCACGGCCCCGGAGCTCAGTCGTTCTGACTGTCCTCTTCGATGATCAGATCCTCGAGGATGATCTCTGCCGTCGGCTCGTCCGCCGACTCGTTCAGAACGTCGATCAACCGCTTGCGGGAGGGTTCGCTGCCGAACGCGGTGACCACATCGCCCGACTCGAGCGCAGTGTTACCCGTTGGTACGAGCACGTCGCGCCCGCGCCGGACCGACACCAACGTGCACCCACACCAGTCCACTTCGCGGACCTCGACACCCGAGGCGACGGAACCTGGCGGAATGCGGAAGTCGAAATAGGCGGCGCCCGGGTCGGTTCGCTGGCGGAGCCGAGCACGATCGAGATGCATCCCCGTGTGACTGCCGAGAGCCATGTGATAGGCGCGTATTGCGTCCTCCCGGCGAAACAGCCCGACCAGCCTCGTGGAATCCTCTTCGGAGACCACCGGCAGGCGTCCCACACCGAGCACCGCCATGCGCTCCAGCGCCTGGGACACGGGGGTCTTGGGTCCGACGGTGACGGGGCGCGCAGTCATCGCATCGGCGACCGTGCGACCCTCCCCAGGACCTCCCGCCCGCTCGATGTCGCTCACGGTGATGATCCCCACCAGCCGTTCGTTCTTGAGCACGGGCAGACCGTGCGACCGAAGCCGATCGAGAATCGTCTCGACGACGTCGAGCGGCATGTCCGGTGAGACCTCGGCCCGAGCCGGGCGCATGACGGCGCCCACATCCACCGTGTCGAGGAGATCCATGTCGCCCGGACGCCCGAGCGAGATGCCGCGACGTTTGAGCGGCAGGGTGTAGACGCTCTCGGGGTGAACCCGATCGGCGACGAAGGTCGCAAAGGCCGCCGACAGCATGAGTGGCAGGACCAACCCGTAGTCGTTGGCGCCCGTGACCTCGAAGACGATCAACATGGCAGTGAGCGGCGCACGCGCCACCGCCGCGAAGACCGTTGCCATCCCCACGACGGCAAACGCCCCGGGGAGGATCACCGAGATCGACTCGGGCCACAGCGGCTCGATCAGCTTTGCGTACCCGGCGCCGAGGGCGGCACCGATGAACAGGCTCGGCATGAATGCGCCTCCCGAGCCACCGGTCGCGATCGTCAAGGCGGTCGCGATGATCTTGCCGGCGGCCAGGGCCAGCAAGGCGGCGACGGTGATCGTCTGCACACCCGCCTCCTCGAACTTGAGGTTCACCGTCAACAGTTCCCTCACGAAGTCCTGGCCTGTGCCGAGCAACCTGGGATCCACCATTCCCATGGCGCCGACGATGAGTCCGAGTCCGGCAGGGCGAAGCCACGCCGGCCGTGCTGTGCGGTGCGAAAACCTCTCGGTCACGTCCAGGAAACGAAGAAACAGGTAGGCGGCGAGAGTGGCGGCCACGGCCAATCCTGCATAGAGAATCAGCTCCCTCGGATCGCCGATCTCGTACGCGGCGGCGCTGAGGACTGCCTCTGGCGGCAGGAGCGACCTGAAGGTGACAGCCGCCGAGATGCTCGCCAACACCACGGCCGACATGTGTCGAACGGCGAAAGACCCGAGGATCACCTCCAACGCAAACAACATCCCGGCGATGGGAGCATTGAAGGACGCACCGATCCCTGCCGCGGCCCCGGCGGCCACCAGGCTCCGGAGCTGATCCTCACCGACGTGGAATCTCCGGGATACCGACGAGCCGATAGCGCTCCCGACCTGGACGATGGGCCCCTCTCGTCCGGCGGAACCTCCGCCACCGAGCGTGAGCGCCGTCACGATGATCTTGAGCGGTATCGACTTCGTCGACATGTAGCCGCCGTGCACGGCAAGGGCGGCAGATGCCTCGGGAACCCCATCGCCCGAGACCTCAGGAGCGAACCTCTTGGCGATCCACCACGCCGCAGTCACGCCGAAGGGCACCGAGATGAGAACGAACCAGGGAGCGCCACCAACCAGGTGCTCGCCGAGCCAATGAAACCCCTCGGCGACACCTTCCGCCACCACCACGAGAAGTGCGGCGCCGAGCCCGACGGCCACCCCGATGAGCAACGAGATACCGAGGAAGCCCGCAGTCTCTCGATCCCGAAGGACGGCCAGGCTCCGTTCGGGAATACTGGTCCACGTCTTCACACGCCGAGCGTATACCCGATCGAGCCGACCACCGGCGCGCCCGTCACGATACGATCGAATCATGACCCTGCATCCGGACCTTCGCGAACTCGCTTTTCTCGTCGGAACATGGGCCGGGCGAGGGCACGGCGAATATCCCACCATCCAGGACTTCGACTACCACGAGGAGATCACGATTGCCCCACTCCCGGGCAAGCCCGTGCTCACCTATCACCAGCGAACCCGCCGCGCCGGCACCGACGAGCCGCTCCACAGTGAGTTCGGGTACTTCCGGTGGGGCGGAGCGGGTCGGGCGGAGCTCGTGCTCGCTCAACCGACCGGGCTTGCAGAGGTCCATGCAGGGACGATCGATGGGACCCACCTTCACCTGAGGGCTCTGGCTGTCGACCGGACCCCGACGGCGGTCGACGTGGAGGACGTCGAGCGTCACATCGAGATCGACGGCGACACGATGACCTACCGGCTTTCCATGGCCGCCGTGGGTCACCCCCTCCAGGTACACCTGCGGGCAACGCTGGTACGCAGCTGACCGCTCGGTCAGGATCGGACGACGTACGGGCAATGCCGACATCCTGTCTCACAGCAGGAGCCGCGTTCCCACAGATACGACGCTGTGAACACGCTCAATCCGGACACCGGATCCACATAGCTGTCTGAGCCTCTGGCCATCGCCTCGTCGTGACAGACCATGATTCGCTCGTACTCGGGGATGGCAGGATCGAGTCGCGACCGGGCCGGACGTTTGCGATCGTCGGAGAGACCGGGCCGCATCATCACCCGAACCGTTGCACGCCTTGAGTCGGGATGCGAGCCGAGCCGGCGTATCGTGGCGCACCATGCGCCGTATCACAGGTCTCCAGCGAGCGATCGACCCCCGCGTTCAGTCCAACCGATATGTCGTGCTCGTCACCGTTGTGGCCGGAGCCGTCGCCTTCGCCGCGGCCCCGTCCGACGACCGCATACGCACAGCCTTCACCGTGGCCGGATCTGCGTTCCTCGGGTGGGCTCTCGGGCGAGAGGTCGACCCCGACCGCTCGATCACCGCAACGCTCGCCGCGCCTGCGGCCGGTCTGGTGGCTTGGATCGATGCCACGGCCGGCCACCCTGCCTCGCTCGGTGCCATCTATCTGGTGATGCTGACGGCACGAATACTCGTGCGCAGTACCGGCCGTCCTCCTACCACGCTCGACCTCGCCCTTCACCTGGGTGTGGTCGTGTGGCTGGCGTGGGGGTCGATCGGTTGGGTTCCGGCCGTCGGACTGGCGGTCGCATTGGTGCTCGACACCAGGCTGCCAGTGCCCGCGCCGACGGCCCAACTCTGGTGGGGTGGCGCGATGGGGGTGGCCGCATCCCTCGTTGCCGGACTCACGGGCGATACGCCCCTGTGGATCGCTCCACGCCCGGTGGAATGGGTGCCCATGGCGATCGGAGTCCTCGGAGCCATCTTCCTGATCCGCCCTGAGAGCGTGTTGTCGCTTGCGGACACAGGCGACTCCTTGCTCCACCCACAGCGTCTCCTCGTCGCAAGGATCGCAATCGGGGTCTCGGCGGTTCTGATCAGCGTGGTAGGGGGAGCCAACGGGATATCGGCCATCGGCGCCGTCTGGGCCGTACTGGCGGCGGGGGGACTGGTCAGGATCGTCGGGCCCGACCGGCGGCTGTGAGCCCGTCGACGTCAGCCTCCATCAGAAGGTGGGGACCGATCCCAACGATGTCGAAGGCGTCGCCCACCGAATGGAAGCCATGCGCCAGGTAGAAACCCGCTGCGTGCACCCGAGCCGTACACCAGATCGAACTTCCGCCGTGGCCGGCCACGTGTTCGCAGCACCGCAAGAGAAGTTGTTGCCCGACACCAAGCCCGCGTACCTCGGGCGCAGTCGCCATCGACCGGAGTCTCCATCCGTCCCTCGGCCCGTTCTGGCGGGGCTCAGGGAGGACACCTGCGCAGCCAACGACCTCGCCACTCACTGATGCCGCATACCAACCGGCGAGCGGGCCGTATTCCCCATCGACCACCAGTTCTTCGAGAGTCTGATGAGGGCGCAACACCCGCTGCCTCAGCGGCCAGGTCTCCGACGGCGCAACTGCATGGATCACCCACGAGGTCGCTTCCACCTCCCCGCCCGCTTGCTCCATGATCGTGCCGACTCCTGAGGTGCTCGCCGGATGCGCTCCGCGCCGACAAGCCTCGCATCTCGGTCCGAATCCCGCCATACTGCGCTCGTCGATGCGTTCGTATCGACGAAGGGGCTGAACAACCAATTGGGCACGCAGGGAGGCCTCGACATGAGATCAATAGCCACGCGGTGGACACTCGCCGCTGCGACGGCCGCACTGGCAGTCGGACTGTTGGCGCTTCCGGCTGGCGCGGCCGTCGTCTCGTTCTCGTTCACCGGAGCCGACTTCTATCTTCCCCGACCGGCAGAGGCCTCGGATCAGGTCGGTGTCTATCGCCTCATCACGACCTACGACCTCGCCGCCAACGGATTCGAAGACCTGATTGGCGAAGAGTGCACATTCGGCGTCTCGGCTGCGAACGGCGAGAGCGTGCATCTCTTGAACTTCGGAGCGATCGTGACGGGCGGGAATGAGACCGACGTGTACGACACCGAATCGGAGCCGAACGTGACGCAGACTCGCCTCGAGGACGCAACGCTCGTCCTGGGTTCGACCATCGAGTTGTTCAACATCATGCTTCCGGATCCCAACGGTCTCGTCGGCACGTCCGTCGATTACACGGTGACGGTGAGCTGCGGCACCGAGGACACGACCACCACCACCGAAGGCACGACCACCACCACCGAGGGCACCACGACCACGACCGAAGGCACAACCACGACCACGGTGTCGGCGACGACGAGTTCGAGTGTCCTCGGGACCACAACCAGCACGTCGGTCGCCGCTACCAGCACGGTCCCACCGGTGTCCGGATCAACGCTGCCGTTCACTGGCCCACCCGTCGAAGCCGCTGGGCTGGCCATGGCGGCCGCCGCTCTGCTGATGCTCGGATGCGGAGTCCTGGTCGCCGGTCGCGATCGCTGAGGGAGAAAAAGCCTGGTTCCATGGCGGCTGGCCGACGATGCCCAGTGCTAGCCTCCGCTGTCAGTCCAAGTGCCGCCAGGGGTGGTGGCGACCCGGAAGAGGTGTTCGATGTTCACGCAATCCGCTCGACGTGCTCTCGCAGTGGTGGTGGCCGCTGCCATGACGCTGCTCATGTCCCTGCCGGCCTTTGCGGCGCCGGTCACTCTGTTCACCGCATCCGACTTCTACATTCCCCGTCCGGCGGAGACATCGGATCAGGTTGGTGTTCGCCGGTTGCTCGACGAATTCGATCTCGCGGCCAACGGCTTCGAAGACCTGATCGGCGATGAGTGCCTCTTCACGGTATCGGCGTTCAACGGCGAAAGCGTCCACCTCAACAACTTCGCAGTGATCACCACCGGAACGACCGAGACCGACGTCTACGACACCGAATCACAGCCCAACGTGGAAACGACCGCGCTCGAGGATGCCACTCACGTGCTCGGCCCGACAATTGAGTTCTACAACGTGATGCTCCCCGACGCCGATGGTCTGGTCGGCACGTCGGTGGACTTCATCGTGACCGTCGACTGTGAGTTCGACGAGGAGACCACCACCACGACCGCTGGTACGACCACCACCACCGAGGGCACCACGACCACGACCGCTGGTACGACCACCACCGAGGACACGAGCACCACCACGGTCACGACCCTCCCGACGACCAGCACGAGCGTGTTGGGGACGACGACGACCACCGTCCCGCCGGTGTCGGGTTCGACACTGCCATTCACCGGCCCGCCGGTAGAGACGGCAGGACTGGCAATGGCCGCAGCCGCGTTGCTCATGCTCGGGTCCGGTGTGCTGATTGCGGCACGACAGCGTTGATACTGTCGCCCTGACCTGACGGGCAGGGTGGGATGAATCTGTTCGGCGAGCTGACCGAGCCGTATCGCGCGCACCCGATGAAAGCCGTCATCGACGTACCCGGAGGAGATGCCTGGACGTTCGCCCGGCTGGACGATCTCATCGGGCGTATGGCCTCGGTGCTCCAGGCGCACGGAGTGGCACCAGGCGACCGGGTGGTCGCCCAGGTCCACAAATCGCCCGAAGGGTTGGCGCTGTACCTCGCGTGTTTGATGTCGGGTGCCGTGTTCGTGCCTTTGAACACCGCCTACACGGACCGTGAAGTCAGGGGGTTTCTGGACGATGCCGATCCGGCGGTGACCGTCCTCGACCCGGCCCGGTACCCGGACGTATCCCAGACGGTCCTCACCCTCGGTGGAGCCGGCTCGGGCACCCTTCTCGAACTCGCCGCCATGGCCGAACCGAGTGGTGCGGTGGACAGGTCTCCCGACGACCCGGCCGCCATGCTGTACACATCGGGAACCACCGGGCGGTCCAAGGGAGCCGTGCTCACTCACCGGAACCTTGCGTCCAACGCCCACATGCTGGCGGAGACCTGGCGATTCAGCGCCAACGACGTGCTCTTGCACATGCTCCCGATCTTTCATGTGCATGGGCTCTTCGTGGCGGTCCACTGTGCGATGCTCAGCGGGGCGAGCATGTCGTTTCATTCGACGTTCGACGTGGACACGGTGATCGACACCCTGCCGCACTGCACGGTGATGATGGGGGTGCCCACCCACTACACCCGGCTGCTCGCAGACGATCGCTTCGACCGGGATCGCTGCCGCAGCATTCGGCTGTTCACGTCGGGATCCGCACCGCTCACCCCTCAGACCCATGCCGCCGTATTCGAGCGAACCGGTCACACGATCCTCGAACGATACGGGATGACCGAAGCGGGGATGATCACTTCCAACCCCTACGACGGACCCAGGAAGGCTGGAACCGTTGGATTCCCCCTTCCCGGGGTCGAAATCCGAATCGTCGATGATCGGGGCGATCCCCAGCCCCCGGGCACACTGGGTGTCGTCGAAACCAGGGGGCCCCACGTCTTCGCCGAGTACTGGGGCATGCCCGACAAGACGGCCCAGACCAAGTCCGCCGGGGGCTGGCTCCGTACCGGCGACATCGGGTCGGTCGACGAGGAGGGCCGCTTGAGCCTGGTCGGGCGTCAATCGGACATGATCATCAGCGGCGGGCTGAACGTGTACCCGCGTGACATCGAGATCGTGCTCGATCGCATTCCGGGCGTCGTCGAGTCGGCAGTGGTGGGGTTGCCGCATCCGGACCTCGGTGAGGCGGTGGTCGCTTTCATGGTTGTTTCCGGCGAGTTCGACGAAACGGCCGCCTCCGGGGCGCTCGCCGACATCGCCCGGTTCAAGCACCCAAGGCGGTACGTGTTGGTCGATGAGCTTCCTCGGAACGCCATGGGAAAGGTCCAGAAAGCGCAACTGCGCACTGAGCATTCGGCGTTGTTCGAGTGACACGGCTTGCTGAAGGCCGAGGCACTAGCCTCTCGCCGATGAACGAAGACGATCGGGTACCGAACTGGTTGCGTCACCTGGCCTCGTTGTCGTGGCGGTACCTTCTTGTGCTTGGTGCGATCTATGTGACGTTCCTCGCCCTGGGCATCGTCAAGGTGGTGGTGATCCCCGTCGTCCTGGCTCTCTTCCCCGCGTCAGTGTTCTCGCCCGTGGTGGTGGCGCTCAGGCGGCGAGGGTGGTCTCCTCTTCTTGCCACCTGGGGCACGATCCTGGCCGTCCTCCCGATCCTTGCGATCATCCTTGCCATCGCAGTTCCGTCGATCGCCGGCAGCACACAACAACTCGGCGATGACCTCGACGCCGCCACCGACTCGGTGAGCGAATGGCTGTCGACCGGACCGCTGCAGCTCTCCGACACCGAGATCCAGCAATACATCGACTCTGCGGTCGCTTCGATTCGCGAGAACGCATCCGGAATCACAAGTGGTGTTCTGGGTGGTGCCACGGTTGCCATCGAGCTGATAACCGGCGCCGTGCTCATGATCCTGGCACTCTTCTTCTTCCTCAAGGACGGCGACCGCGCCGTCGCGGGGGTGCTGGCCCGATCTCGAAATCAAGACCGGACGAGCAAAGCCATGGACGCGGCGTGGCGAACCCTCTCGTCATACGTCCGGGGGCTGATGGTTGTTGGCGCGGTCGACGCGACATTCATCGGCATCGGCCTCGCCATTGTCGGCACACCGTTGATCCCGGTCTTGATGCTCTTGGTGTTCGTCGGCGCCTTCTTCCCGGTGGTCGGAGCCTTCGTATCGGGGTTGGTGGCCGTGGCCGTGACGCTGGTGAACGGTGGAATCGGCAGCGCCCTCATCGTTCTGGCAGTGGTGATCGGAGTGCAACAGTTCGAAGGTCACGTGCTGTATCCGATCGTGTTCAGGCGAGCCCTGTCGCTGAATCCGCTCGTGATCCTTCTTACGCTCAGCATCGGGGGCGTTGCGTTCGGCATCGTGGGCGCGTTCCTGGCGGTGCCCTTGGCTGCCGTGGCGGTGTCGGTTCACCAGGCAGTGTCCGAGGAGCCCGACTCGACATACGTCGCTCTGCTCACCAGCCGGCCCTACGAGGCCGCGGAACAGGCGCACGACGTGCTCGACCCGAGCGCTGAAGACGGCGAGAAAACCGAGGACCCCGAGGACTCAGTCTGAAAGTCCCCTGCGAAGAAACGCAGCCATCTGGCCCCTCGTCACCACATCGTCGGGACAGAAGGAGTCGTTGTCCGGCGGATCACAACCCCGAGTGATCCCGGCAGCAGCCAGAGCGGAGATATCCGCAGCGAACACCGAGTCCGCGGTGTCGTCGAACTGCACCGACCCCGCCGCCAGACCCAAGCCGCGAACCAAGAACGCCGCCATCTGGCCTCTTGTCACCACATCGTCGGGGCAGAACGAGTCGTTGACCGGCGGATCACAACCCCGAGTGATCCCGGCAGCGGCCAGAGCAGAGATATCCGCAGCGAACACCGAGTCAACGGTGTCGTCGAACTGCACCGACCCCGCCGCCAGACCCAAGCCGCGAACCAAGAACGCCGCCATCTGGCCTCTTGTCACCACATCGTCCGGGCAGAACAGATCTCCAAACGGTGGATTGCAGCCCGACGTGATGCCAGAACCGGCGAGCCACAATGCGTCGTCCTCGAACTCCGAGCCGAGCACGTCGATCAGGATGTCCGGTTGCGCGAGCACCTCCATCGCACGCGCTGCCACGACGAGGTCCAGGAGGTCGCTCCGACTGGCGGCGGCGTCGGGGCAGTACGACCGATCGTCACAACCCTCGAGGATCCTCAGGTGGTCGAGGCGGCGAATGTCAGCGGCGTGAGCCGAACCGGCGAGGTCGTCGAATGTCGAGCCGGCAGGATCCACACCGTCGAGCGAGAGCGCATCCACGACCATGGACGCCAGCTCGCCGCGCGTGAGATAGCCGAATGGACAGAACGTGTTGGGACCGCACCCTGCTGTCAAACCGCGCTCCGCCAACACGTTGATGTCACGTTCGTACGACAGACTCGCATCGTCTTCGTACACGTCTGAGCCGGCCACCTGGTCGCTGAGCCCCAGCGCCCGGACCAGCAGGTGAGCAGCGGGACCTCGGGCCAACGGGTAGTCGGGGCAGGACACGGCGTCGTCGAACGATCCCGAGGGCATCCCAAGAGTGCCGCGTCCGCACACGACCACATCGACACCGACGTACGTCCACTCCCACGGCTCCGGGTTCGGCCCTTGCGACGCCGCACCTTCCGGGTAGCTCGGAATGAAGCCGTTTCGCTTGGCCGCCTCGGCGTTGTCGGCGGACAACCAGCGAAACGCCGCCGAGTTGCCGAAACTCGTGTATCCAGAGCCGGGCGCTGCGATGTCCACCGCATACCCCGTGTGATGTTTCGAGTAGCCGGGCGGCGCCGCCGTTAGCAGCCGGGTTTCGATGGCACTGTCGCTCGTCCCACGGAGTTTCCCGACGAAGATCGCTACCTGGTCGGCGTGGCTGCGGTATCCCGAGACCAGGGAGATCGAGTATCCGTGAGCCCTGGCGTCGGCTTGAAGCAGTTCCCAGGCCGACGCAACACCGGGTTGCACCGGTATCCCATCGGCCGACCACAGACCAGCCGACGCCAAGGGCCTGCGCACATACCCTCGAGCCTCTGCGAGCTCACGGATCCGCTCGTCCACCGCGTTCGACCCCGTGATGCGAGGTGCATCACCCACGGCCCCGAGACCATCGAGCGGTGCCGTCAGGAAGAGGAGGTTGAACTCATCGGGCTCGTAGTCGGGCAGATCCTTGGCGTGCGCGACTGCAGGCCACGCCATGAGCGCGAGGAGGGAGATTGTGAGGACCCAACGCCGGTGACTGCCCACGGACGGCGAGGATACTCAGCGAACGCGATGCAGAATCGCTTCGGCGGACAGCGTGATCGGCGGTAGAGGCAAGGCGTCCCGGACGCCGCCCCACTCCCAGTGCCACGGTTCCGCGGTGCTCTTGCCGCAGCGAGCCCAATCGGGATGAACCCAGCCGAACCGCGCGGCGTTGGCATTGAGCCATGTGAAGGCGCTGTCGTTGCATCCGAGGGAGGATCGGCCGTTCGACGTGAAGTCGATGGCACGTCCCCATCCGTGGTTCGATGTACCGGGAAGGGCGATCGGCGGACCGCTGCACTCACGCTGCACGGTCGTTCCGACCACGATCGTCTCGTCGGTGGCCGAGTCGTACTCGGTGATCTCGGTCTCCACTTCCGGACATCTCGCCTCATACGCCGCTCGCTGCTGCGCGAGAGAGCGATAGCAATCGCCGGGGGACAGCCACACGCCGTCCTTGCCGGCGGCCTCGATCATCAGCGCCAGCGTGTAGGCGGCATCCCGCTCGAGGGTGCAACCGCCCACTGTGATCATCCGCACGGACGGCATGTCGCCGTTACGCAAACGAGCGACTTCGAGATCTTCGACGTATGCCTCGGAAGATATGGGTTCGTAGTTCGGTTCGCTCCAGGCCGGCGGCATGGCCGCCGATGCGAGAAGCGCAAGCGTGACAAGGGTGTTGAACATGTCCTTCGATGCGAATTGGGGTCTGGTTTGTTCCATCGGCCTCCGAACAGCCCGACTTGAAGCAACCGTATCCAAAATTACTTGACTGGTCATATAGTGCGAGATCAGATACGATGTTCTCTCCCTAGGAGAAGACGATGACCGAGCCGACGCCGGAGCTCTCGACCGAGTTCTCGAACCTGAAGATGCCGACGATCTTTCTCAGTCACGGGGCGCCACCCCTGGCGGATGACCCGACATGGACGGACGAGCTGTCGCGCTGGGCCGGGAGCATGAGCCGCCCGAGCTCGGTGCTCATGGTGTCTGCGCACTGGGAAGAGGCGCCGCTGACGATGGGTGCAACCTCGACCGTGCCGTTGATGCACGACTTCTGGGGCTTTCCCGAGCACTACTACCGCGTGACCTACCCGGCTCCGGGCGCACCCGCGCTCGCCGACCAGGTTGCGGCGCTCCTCGCCTCGCCCGGTCACCCGACCCACAGCGACCCGACGCGAGGTTTGGATCATGGGGCGTACGTCCCCCTGAAGGAGATGTACCCCGAGGCCGACATCCCGGTGCTGCAGATTTCGATGCCCACCCTGGACCCTGCCGAGCTATTCACCGTTGGCCAGAGACTCGCCCCTCTCAGAGACCAAGGCGTCCTGGTCGTGGGTAGCGGATTCTCCACCCACAACCTGCGGGAGATGCGGATGGACCTCCCCGCTCACGCCGAGCCGCCATCGTGGTCGGCCGAGTTCGACCAGTGGCTTGCGGAGTCGCTCGAGCGCAACGACGTCGACGGGCTCATGGACTTCCAACGGACAGCACCTGCCGCCTACCTGGCCCACCCGAGGACCGAACACTTTGCCCCCCTCTTCGTGGCGCTCGGCGCCGCCGCCGGCGACAGCACTTCCGGCGACACCGCGATCGACGGGTTCTGGTTCGGACTCTCCAAGCGGTCGGTCCAGTTCAACTGACCCGACCGGAGGGACGCTGGGGCGCCAGACGGTCGGCCACGGGTTCGCGGTCGGTAAGGTTCCGCCTCGCATGCCAACTGATCCCATCCGACTCCTCCGACGCCATCTCGAATACACGCCGCATGCCGATGTGAGCCAGATGATCCGTGAGCGGGACCACGTGCTTCGCAGGTACGCCGACACGTTCACTCCGTCAGGCATCGACGTCCTCACAGCCGCGGAGTTCGGCGGCTTCCTCCAATTCGAGAACAACGGTCATTGGTGGGGGCTTCACCGCGACGAGGCTCGGATGACCCACAGCATGGATCTGCTCCGTTGGGCCCTGGGCGTGCTCGTCGACGAGTCGCGCCCGATCGAGGAACGAGTCGACGAGATCGATCCGATCGAAGGACATTTGGCCGTGCCGGGTCTCGACCGCTCCGTGTACACACCGATCCTGCTCGTCTCCAAGCCGGATGCGTACGGAGTGTGGAACACCATCTCGGAAGCGGCGATGAGGCGCCTGGGGTTGTGGCCTGATCTCGACGCGGCGACGTCCAACGGACGCCGGTACGCAGAGGTCAACGACATGATCCTGACGATCGCAGCCGATGTCGGAACCGACCTCTGGACGCTCGACGCGCTGTGGTGGGCCGTCGAGAAGGAACACGATCCGGGAAGCCACTTCGTGACCCGCCGAGCCGCCACCATCACTTCGAAGTCTCCGCCCCGTCGACCCCGCTCATCGAAGCCGGTCGCACCGCGACGACCAACCCGGTCGCAGGCGACCACCTTCGTCTGCACGAACTGCTTCCAACAAAAGCCGCTGAACCTGATGTCGGATGATCCGAACATCTGCATCGACTGCGCCTGACGGTCGGTCCCGGTCAGTCGAGCACGGGAGGGATCAATCCACGGTGACCCGGGCATCGTCCTTCCAGGCACGCCACGACATCGTCGGTGAACACCTCGAGAATCCCCACTGCGAGGTTGCGCTGCCCCGCTCCCAGCCCGCACCGGTTGGCGTCCGTGACGCGTTGTGTCCATGCGGCGAGCTCCTCGACGACTTCGACAGACCCCTTCCCATCCAGAATCTGTTCGAAGCCGCTGGTGATGGCAGTGGTGCCGAGGTTGCACGGCGGACATTGACCACACGACCCGATCTGCAGGAACCCTGAGAGCACCGCCCCAACCTCCACGACGCACGTGGTGTCGTCGTAGACGACGAAACCGCCAGAGCCGAGGCCCGAGCCGATTGCATCCATCGCCTCGAACGACAGGGGCGTGTCCAGCTCGGCGTCCTCGAGGGGACGGTTGGAGACACCGGACACGACCAGTTTCGGAGTGCGTTTGTTCATCATGCCTCCACCGACGCCATGGACCAGCACCGAGAGGGGGGTACCCATCGGTAACTCAGCGACGGTGGCGTTGCGGACGTCACCTGAGATCGTAAAGAGCATGGTGCCCGGTGAACGATCCGTGCCTCGATCACGAAAAGCGTCGGGACCGTTCAGCACGATCCCTGGCACGTTGGCGAGTGTTTCGACGTTGTTGACAGCGACAGCGGTCTCGACGCCACCTGGGCCTTCCAGCCCTCGAATGTACGGCGGTTCAACCCGCGGGAGCGGGTCGCGGCCGGCGAGCACCTCCAACATCGCTGTCTCGACACCGAAGAGGTAGTCGTCCGGTCCACCAACGATGCGCACCTCGATCTCGTCGAGCACGCCACTCTCGGCCATCTCTGCGGCCGCGTCGGTGAGCCTCCGAACCTGCCGCCCAAACTTCTCTTTGATCCCGATCACCGCCACTTCGGCGTCGATGGCCAACGCGGCCACCACCAGGCCTTCGATCACCAGATAGGGGTCGGCCTCCAGCAGCGCCCGATCCTTTCGCGTCCCCGGCTCACCCTCGGCCGCATTGCAGACCATCATCCGCGGCGCCGTCGTTTGGGCCGCTCCTTGCCACTTGACCCCGGTCGGGAATCCTGCTCCTCCACGACCACGGAGCCCAGAGCGACGAACCCGGCTGATCACCTCGTCTGCGCCGAGCGTCGCTGCTGATGGGATCGCAGACCCGCCCACACGCTCGAGATACTCCTCATAGCTTCTCACGGGGTCCGTGGGCAACAAATCGTGCATGGGCAAAAGCTACACGGGTAGTCCCGGTCTCCGGGAGGATTCAGGCGTTGCGACATCGGCGATACTGGCGCCGATGCGCTCCATCATCACGCCGAGATTCGCTCGTGCCTGGATCGCCAACTTCTTCTCGGACCTGTCGTTCACGCTCTTCGTGCACTTTGCCGGGTTTCTCAGCGGCCTGGGTGCCGGCGAGGCCGTGATCGGAGCGACTGCCTCGGTGGCGGCCGTGACTGCGATCGCGGTACGACCGCGGACGGGATCGTGGATGGATCAATACGGCCGCATTCCCATCGTTCGGGTGGCCGCGGTCGTGCGGATCCTCGCAACACTGTCGTTCCTCATGGTGAGCTCGATTGGACCGTTGGTCTTTGTCATCCGGGCCATACACATGACAGCCGTGGCGGTGACGTTCACCGGCCTCATCACGTACGCCTCGGATGCGATCCCCGCCGACCGCCGATCGCAAGCCATCGCCTGGTACGGGCTCTCGGGAATGGTGGCGGGCGCCATCGGGCCCCTACTGGGCGACCGCCTGGTTGCGTCGTACGGGTACTCAGGGATGTTCATCGGAATGGCGGCCGCCGAGGCCGCACTGCTGGTGGTGTTGTTCTCGATGAGAGCCATCGAGAACCGACCAAAGCTCCATACTCCAGGCGGCTCACTGGCTCTGATCACGTACCGACCGCTGGTCCCGATCTGGCTGATGATGGTGGGTTTCGGCCTGGGCTTCGGCACGCTCCTCAACTTCATGCGTACCTTCGTCGACGCAACGGGCATCGGGGCGGTCGGTCCGTTCTTCACCGCGTACGCAGTAGCGGCCATCGTCACCAGACTGGGACTCTCTTCCCTCCCACAGCGAATCGGCGAGATGCGGGTCCTGTACCCAGCGATCGCGTTCTACGGCGCCGGGATCGCACTGCTCTCGATCACGTCGACGACGACGATGCTGTGGATCGCAGCCGCCGTCGCCGGCACCGGTCACGCCTTCATGTTCCCGATCCTCGGTGGCCTCGTCGTGGGGCGATCTCCAGAGGATCGACGGGCCGGGGGCATGAGCCTCTTCTCCGCCACGTTCGACCTCGGTCCGCTGATCGGGGCACCGATCATCGGGCTCATCGTGGAACGTCAGGGCTATGGGCCGATGTGGATCGGACTGGCCGCCACGATCGTGTCCGTCGGTCTGGCGTTCTTCGTGCTGGACAAGAAAGTGGTCGAGGAACACGTTCCTCGACCACTTTGAGCTCTCAGCGGATCGTCGGTCACGGCGCCCATTCGTTGAGCGTCATGCCGACCACCCTGGGCTCACCGTCCTCGTAGTCGATCGAGACATACCAGGCCGTCCAGTCCAAGCCCTCGTACCGAGCCTCGTCGCCAGGGTCGTACACGCTCACGAAATGGAATCCCTCGAACTCGAACGGGATGGCGTATTCAGCGATGTTCCCATTGCCTCCGAGTTCCACCGTGTCCCTCATCAGCGACACGTCATCGTCGACGAAGGTCGAGACGAAACGGTCACCAATCGCCTCGGCGAACGTGCGGGACGGAATCTCCGGGCTGCCGGGTTCCAACGCCGCCGAACCCCACTTGTAGGTGGTTGCGTCCGTCATGAGGATCGCCAGTTGGTCCGTGTCGAAGTGGATGGGTGGCGCGTTGTGGGCCACATACAGCCCTCTGCTCGACACGACCGACGTGAGGTCGCCGTCATCGGCCATGATCTCGGCCATCTGCTGGAGCAGTGCCAGGACCTTCGGGTCGCCTGCGAAAGCCGCGTCGCTCACGACCGCTCCCAGGAAACGGGCGTTCACCCAGCCGACTCCGTCGGGAGTTGCGATCTCGAACCAGGTGGAGGTTCCCACCGTCCGGCCCTCATCCGTGATTCTGATCACTGCTCCGGGTTCGAGCATCCCGACGATCTCGTTGTCCACACCAGCCCCACTACGAACGTTCAACACGTCATCGGAAGTGACCAGAACCACACGCCGCTGTTCTTCGAGCGGAACACCTTCCAGTGACGGCAGCTCGGACTGTGTCCATCGAGCTGCCGGGGCGCTCAGCGGCAACGCCGACTCGTAGTCGGAGCGACCGACCGGCTCCTCCAGCAGGATGCCCTCCCCGGAGAAGACCGTCACCAGCTCCCCGTCGATCCAGAAGACCACTTCATCGACGCTGTCGAACTGCGTGAGGGTGTACACGACCTGGGCCAATCGACTCGTCATGCCGAACGTGCCGCCGCCCTGCTCGAATTCCTGAGAGAGATCAACGGTGGCGACCCCGTCGGAGATGTCGATGCCAAGCAACAAGGTGTCCTGTGGAATCGCGGTCGACAACCCGGCCTCGGCCTCAGACGCCGTGGGGCCGTCGATCAGCGCCCGGACTGCATTGGCGGCCACGTCGAGCGTGCCGGGCACTGCCCTCGTCACCGCCTTGGCGTAGGCGCCATCCTGAACCAGATAGATCTGTACGAACCGCTCCCCGACCGGCTGGGTGGTCTGCGTCGGCGTCGTGCTCGTGGTCGTACCGCTGCCCGGCGCCGTCGTGTCCGTCGTGGTACTGCTCGGTGAGTTGGGGAGGGTGGTGACCGCACCACCGTCACCCACGTCGTCGCCACAGGCAACCAACACCAACGCCAGCACACTGATGATGACAACGAGCCGTCTCATGACTTCCTCCTCACGGGTCTCACGTCTCACCATCAGCATGCGGTGCTGAGGTCTCACCGAGCACGGCGGCGTGTAACGAGTCGGTCACGGGGAATCTCAGCTCGAAAACGAGGCCGCCGTTTGGCCGGGCCGCAGCAGTGAGTTCGCCACCCATTCGCTCGGCATGGCGCTTGGCGATCGCAAGACCCAATCCGCTTCCCCCCTGTCGTGACGTATCGGCCTTGAAGAAGCGGTCGAACAACCGGGGGAGGGATTCGGCGTCCACTCCCGGGCCATCGTCTTCAACCTTGATCGACATCCCTCCTGCTTCCAAGGCGTACGTAACCGTGACGGCGGCCCCCGGGGCATGGACGAGAGCGTTGTCGAGGAGGTTCGCGACCACGCGCTCGACACCCCGTCGGTCACACTCCACGGTGACGAGTTCGCCCACGACCCGGGCATCCGAATGCCGCTCCACAACGAGGGCGTGGAGCAGTCGCCCGATGTCGGTTGATTCGATGTCTCGTCCCGGAGCACCGGCATCGAGGCGCGAGATCTCGAGAAGCTCCTCCACGAGTCTGCGAAGACGGGTGACGTCGGCCATCAGCAATTCGGCTGCACGCCGCCCGACGCCGGTGAGCTCGTCGATGTGCGAGCGCAGAAGCTCGGCCTCGTTCGACAGGCCCGTCAAGGGCGTGCGAAGCTCGTGCGACACATCGGCGACGAAGCGCCTCTCCCTGGCCTCCCCCTCTTCCAGCTCGGCAACCTGAGTCTGGAGTGAGGCCGCCATCATGTTGAACGTCTCCGATAGACGTCCGAACTCGTCGTCTGACGTCACGGCCACTCTCGTCTCGAGCTCGCCTGCAGCGATCCGCTGCGCCGCGCGTCCGGCCGAGTCGATCGGTCTCAGGACACCTCGGGCCACGGTCCCCGCCGCCAGTACCGCCAACACCACGACGATTCCAGCAGCCACGGCCAGGTACCTGCCCAAGTCTGAGGCCGCCCGGCCGACCACCGAGGCATCGTTGAAGAAGTAGTAGATCTCGTCACCCGAGGGACGCCGGCCCGCCACGACCAGCATCGGATCTGACCCGGCCGTGACAAACTGGTACCCGTATCTCCCGTTCCTTGCGAGTTCGGTGAGCTCCGGATCGATGATCTGCGGCGTTTCCACCAGATCCGGTCGGGAGACGTAGGGGTCACCGTCCCCGAAATCGACATACACGCCGGCGGCACCTCGAAGCAGAAACCGGTCGATCAATCGGCTCTGCTCGAAGGCCTCTCGCTCGAGCGAATCGGGGATCTCCTCGGCATCGGCGAGCTGGACGAGATTGAATTCGGCACGTGTCAGCGCTTCCTCCACGAGTTGACCGCGCAGCGAGTTGCGGACGAGGAAGAAGGCCCCTGCCGACAATGAACCGGCTGTGACGACGACCAGCACGATGATCGTTGTGGTGAGCCTGGCCCGGAAGCTCCGGGTCATCAGCGCACCGCTCGGTAGCCGACACCGCGCACCGTCTCGATCAGTGTCGGATCGTGCGGATCGGGCTCGACCTTCGCCCGGAGTCGTTGTACCGCCATGTCGACCAATCTCGAGTCGCCCAGATAGTCATACCCCCACACACGTTCCAGCAGGATCTCGCGGGAGAAGACCCGACCGGGCGCCTGCGCCAGCTCGACGAGCAGCCGGAACTCGATCGGGGACAATCCGAGGTCTTGGCCATGGCGTTCGGCCACGTGAGCCAACACATCGATCTCTACGTCACCCAGCCGGACTACCTCCGCCGAGTCGTGACCGCGGACACGGCGCAAGGCGGCCCGGATCCGAGCGACGAGCACCGGCATCTCGAAGGGCTTCGTGACATAGTCGTCGGCTCCTGACTCGAGACCCACCACGATGTCTATGGCGTCGGATCGTGCCGTGAGCATGACCACGGGAACACTCGAATCCCGTCTGATGATTCGGCACACCTCGAGGCCGTCACGTTTCGGCAGCATGACGTCGAGCAACACGAGATCGGGGCGCGAATGACGAAATCGGGCTAGCCCTTCGTCGCCGTCGGCAGCCGATTCGACGTCGAAGCCGGCCGCCTCGAGGCCCAAAGCCGTCGTCTCGCGGATCGAGGGATCGTCTTCGATCAGGAGGATGCGTGCGTCCACCCTCGGATTATCGCCGTCCGTCCATCCTGACGAGTGACATCAGTCGGGCTCGTGCCGATGCCTCCGACGGCGGAGGGCGCTCAGTAGCCGAGCTCGGCCGGGAGTCCGCCTGTCACTTCGTCCAGCTTGCCGACGAGACGGGATGGCAGTCGGTCTCTCCAATCGCCGGGTGTACCCCGCCTGAGGTGACTTCCCACGTCCTCAGAACCCTGGTCTCGACCCGTAACCGCACGGAAGCTCTTTCGTTCGCACAGCGACTCGAACTCACCGGGTGGTATCTGGATCTGAAGGTGATCGAAGACTTCACCCAGGAACTTGCGATGATCCGATGCCAGGTCCTCGTACCGGAACACGCGGGGGCCGTCGCCGGACGACGGCGATCCCCAAGACCTCTGCGCCCGGAACAGACCCCACTCGTCGAGTGTGTCGAGCACCAGTTCCATGCCCTGCTCGTCGTCGAGTCCGGCCAGCTTCCGCCGCAGGTCCGGTATCTCACCGATCGGCTTGTGAGAGTGGCGGGCCGCAAAATAGAAGGAGACGACGATGTCTCGTGGATCCCTGGTCACGAAGAACGCAGCGTGGTCCTTCGGCTTCGGCATCGCATCGAACGTCGGCCGGTTGACGTAGAGGTGGGCAGCGATCGTCCGCTTTGGGAACGCCTCGGTGATGTGCGCCGAATCCAGCCCGCGCTCGATGTATGGCACGACGTACAACCCGGTATATCGATACACCGTCTCGTCATTGAGGATGAGACGGAACCATTGGCTGGCCGTGCGCTGCACACAGCAGTGAAAGATGTTGTCGAAGGGCGACTTCACCTCTGCGCCGAGACCCAGGCGGCGTTTCGCTCGGGTCAGCCGTCGCTGCATCGTCGACGTCGAACTGTGTGCCATTGCGTCACTCCCTACCCCAGCGCTTCCACCCCGAACATCACCCTAGCCCGCACCGCAGTGGCGGAGACAGGGCCAATGAGCTGACCTCCGGAAGTGTCAGACCCCGGCAAGGGCTCGCCGAACCCGCGGCGCCACCTCTGTGCCCAGGAGCTCGATGGCGTGGAGCACCCGGTCGTGGGGCAGGGTGCCCACGCTGATGTGAAGCATGAACCGCTCGATCCCTAGCACCTCCCGCCACCGCAGGATCTTCGCCGCGACGTCGTCGGGATCACCCAGCACGAGAGAGCCCTCCGGAGAGCGCATCGAATCGAATTGGGGGCGAGTCATCGGCCCCCATCCGCGCTCTTCGCCGAGTCGGCTCATGGCTTCGGCGTAGGAGGGGTAGTAGAAATCAGCCGCTTCCGCTCGTTCATCACCCACGAAGCCATGAGCGTGAACGGCCAGCGGTGCCCGCTTCGAATCAAACCCATGCTCTTCGAGGGTGCGCCGGTGCAGGTTTGCCAGAGACGCAAACCGGTGCGGCGCACCACCGATGATGGCGAGAGCAACTGGAAGGCCACGGACACCTGCGCGCACGATCGAATGGGGATTCCCACCCACCCCCACCCAGATCGGAAACGGATCCTGGTGCGGCCGGGGGTACACCGCTCGCTCTTGGATCGATGGCCTGAACCTACCCGTCCAGCTCACGGTCTCGTTGTCCCTGACCGCCAGTAGGAGGTCGAGTTTCTCCGCGAAGAGCTCGTCGTAGTCCTCGAGCGCGTACCCGAACAACGGGAACGACTCGATGAACGATCCACGTCCGACGAGCAACTCGGCCCGGCCGGTCGACAGCAGGTCCAGGGTCGCGTACTGCTGAAAGACCCGAACCGGATCGTCGGACGACAGGACGCTGACCGCCGGCGTCAGTCGGATTCGTTCGGTCCGACCTGCAGCCGCTGCCAAGACGACGGCCGGAGCCGACGATGCAAAGTCAGGTCGATGGTGCTCTCCGATGCCGTAGACGTCGAGACCGACTTCCTCGGCCTTCTGCACCTCCTCGATCACCTGGCGCAGCCGCTGCCCGGCATCGATCGGTGTTCCCCAGTGCGGCTCCACGTACGTCTCGGCGAAAGTCGTGAGTCCCAGTTCCATTGCTCCTCATCACACGGGTCCGACGTAACGATCGCAGATCCCGTCGATTGTGGAGGATTGCCGCCCGTCAGCCGACGTTTGGCGCCTCGCCGATCGGGTGGGAACTGGACTTCGGCGCCCCGGTGGGCGCCGATCGAAATTGGAGGGAGACAACGATGCAACTGAAAAAGCTGATTGCGGCCGCACTGGTCGCCACCATGCCGCTGACATTCGCAGCGTGCGCGGACGAGGACAACGACGGAGTCACCACCGATGAAGAGGTGGAGCAGATGGAAGATGGCCTCGAAGAGGGCGCAGATCAGGTCGAAGACGGTGCCGATGAGCTCGAGGACGAGCTGACCGGCACAACCGAAGCCAACTGACGATTCGATCCGCACACAGTGTCCATTGTGTTCAATCCTGAGACGACTGCCGGAGCTCGAACTCGATCCGTTCCACCAACTCGTCGACGACCTCCGCAGGCGAGCGCCACTCCGTCTCCACCTGGAGGAACTGCCCGTATCGGGCCTTCCGGTCCTCGAGGAGGGTCACGATCCGCTCGAGGGGGTCATCGCCGGCCAACAAGGGTCGCTGGGACGTCGATACCCCGGAACCAACCCGCCGCAGAATCGTGTCCGGCTTGGCGACCAAACAGAACACCGGACCGGTTTGCCCCAAGGTGGAGGCATTCTCGGCATCGAGCATCAACCGGCCGCCGGTCGAGATAACCAGTCCTCGCAACCCTGCGAGCTCGAGGGCGACTTCCCTCTCGAGTGCCCTGAAAGTCGCTTCGCCTCGGCTTCGGAAGATGTCCGGTATCGGACCGTGCCGCTCCTCTATCAACTCGTCGGTGTCGACGAACAGGAGGCCGAGTCGCTCGGCCAGCAATCGCCCAACGGTGGTCTTCCCGGTTCCCATGAAACCGGTCAACACGATGTTGCTTTCGTCGATGGATCGAACCACGAGTGACCTTCGTCGATAGGTGTCGCCAACAGCATACGGACGAGGTGAATGCGCCGACCCGGCCGATTGCGACCGAGGCTCGGGACTAGCCTCCGTGCGCAGTACGGACAACCGTTCGCACCGCAACAGGTGTCTGAACAACGGAGAAGACATGCGACCGCAGGTGCCGATCATCGGCGTCGGCCCCGCCGGATCCGACCGGTTCGACGGGACCGTCGAGCACGCCCACCGCCTCGACATTCGATCCCAGAGCTCCGTTGAGACCGTCCTCGTCGATTTCTGATGGCGGAGATCACCACGCTCGAGGAGGCGATTGCGGCGCTGGTGAAGGATGGTCAGACGGTGGCCCTCGAGGGGTTCACCCACCTGATCCCCTTCGCCGCCGGGCACGAGATCATCCGACAGCAGCGGCGCGACCTCACGTTGATCCGGATGACTCCGGATCTGATCTACGACCAGATGATCGGAATGGGAACGGCGCGCAAGCTCGTGTTCTCCTGGGCCGGGAACCCCGGGGTCGGGTCGCTCCATCGGTTCCGCGACGCGATCGAACACCGGTGGCCGCTCCCGCTCGAGATCGAGGAGCACAGCCACTCGGCGATGGCAAACGCCTGGGCGGCCGGCGCTGCCGGGCTCCCCTTTGCCGTGTTTCGCGGATATCGAGGAACCAGCCTTCCCGAGGTCAACGACAGGATCCGGTCGGTGACCTGTCCCTTCACGGGCGAGGAGCTCGCGGCGGTCGTCGCACACCGACCCGACGTCGGCATCATTCATGCCCAACGTGCCGACCGAAACGGCAACGTGTTGATCGAAGGCATAGTGGGGGTTCAGAAGGAAGTCGTGCTGGCGTCGTCGACCTCCATCGCCACCGTCGAAGAGATCGTCGACGATCTCGACCCGCCGAGCCTCAACAGTGTCGTGCTCCCACATTGGGCTCTCGATGCCGTGGTTGCCGTGCCGCACGGCGCGTGGCCCTCCTATGCGCATGGCTACTACTCCAGAGACAACGCCTTCTATCAGGCTTGGGACGGCATCTCTCGAGAACGTGATCACTTCACGCAATGGATGAAAGAGCACGTTCTGGGAGCGTCGGTGTGACCGGCCACACACCCGACGAGATGATGACCGTCGCCGCCGCCCGAGCCCTCCGGAGTGACGACGTCTGCTTCGTGGGGATCGGGGCACCCTCTGCCGCCTGCAACCTGGCCCGTTTGACCCACGCCCCCGATCTCACCCTGATCTACGAGTCGGGAACGATCGGGACGCGGCCCGACATCCTCCCACTGTCCATCGGCGACGGTGAGCTGGCCGAGACCGCCCTCACCACTGTGTCGGTGGCCGAGATGTTCCAGTACTGGCTGCAGGGTGGAAAGATCTCCATCGGCTTCCTCGGAGCCGCCCAGCTGGACCGATTCGGCAACATCAACACCACCGTGATCGGCCGGTACGACGACCCGAAGGTTCGCCTACCCGGAGGCGGCGGCGCACCGGAGATCGCCGCCTCGTGCGCCGAGGTCTTCGTCACGATGAAGCACAATCCTCGCGCTCTCGTCCAGGCGGTGGACTTCGTCACCTCGCTGGGATTCGGCCCAACGGGCACCGAACGCGGGGCGCTGGGCGTGTCCAGCCGGGGTCCCACGCTCGTGATCACCGATCTGGCGATCCTCCGGCCCGATCCCCACACCCACGAACTGGTCGTGAGCTCTCTGCACCCCGGCGTCGACCGAGAGCAGGTGTTGGCCGCCACGGGGTGGGATGTGATCTTCGTAGACGATCTGGAGCAAACCCCCGTACCCACCTCCGAGGAGCTGTCGATCCTGCGCGAACTCCACCGCCGGACCGCAGAGGCGCACCGAGTGAGGATCCTCGCACCACGAGTGCGAGACTCGGCGTCCGATCCCTGATTCTTCACGCGCCGTCGACTCGGGGCGCCCGCTGAGGGGGAGTTGTCTCTCACCAGACCTGTCGTGGCGGCACCCCGTCCGGCATGTCCCCAACCGTAGGGACCCCCGCCGTCGGGACCGTGTCCAGAATCGCCTCATCGAGCCAATCGCCTGAACGCAAACAATCGCCCAATGGTTTGATACATCATCAAAGCCCCCAGACTGCCTACTACACCAGATCTCGATCTCAACTAGAGCTTTAGGCTACACGAGGCGCATGACGGCCTGGTGTGGAGCTCATGGGCAGGTAACGTGACCCTGGTTTCTTGCCGTCGACCCGAGGGTGGCCACCGTGCAGAATCAAGGGCTTGGCTCCTGGCCCCGCAGGCGAAGCCGAATGACGCCTGAGCGGGTGGCACTCACCGACGGGTCGGCCACCACGTCGTACCGGGAGCTCGACGATCGTACGGCTCGTGTGGCCAGCGCCCTCAGGGCTCGAGGAGTCCGAAGGGGCGATCGTGTGGCCTACTTCGGTCCAAACCACTCGACCTATTTCGATGTCCTGTTCGGAGCGTGTGCGATCGGTGCCATCGTGGTTCCCATCAACACCCGGCTGGCGGTTCCGGAGCTCGAGTTCGTGCTCTCGGATTCCGGCGCGCATACCGTGCTGGTGGCACCGAGCCATCAGGGAATCCTCGAGCGGGCGTCGCATTCGCTCCCCCACCATCGTGTGATCTGCACGACCGGCGAGCTCGACGAACTCATCGAGACCGCCGATCCGTCCTGGGTCGACGAGCCGGTGGGCCTCGACGACGTGGCCATCGTCATGTACACCTCCGGCACCACCGGTCGCCCAAAGGGGGCGATGCTCACACACGGCAACCTGACCTGGAACACGACCAACGTGCTGGTGGACCTCGACCTCCGGCACGACGAGGTGGCTCTGGTGGTGGCGCCACTGTTCCACATCGCAGCCCTTGCAATGATCAGCCTGCCCGTACTGGTAAAAGGCGGCACTCTCCTCCTGCAGCCGGCATTCGACCCGGAGAACGCCCTGTCCCTCATCGAACGTCACGCCGTCACCCAGATGTTCGGCGTGCCCACCATGTTCAATGCCATGGCGAAGACCGATGCCTGGCCAGTCGCAGATTTGTCCAGTATCAGAACGGTGATCTGTGGCGGCGCTCCCGTCCCGAGAGCCACCATAGAGACCTATCTCGAACGCGGCATCGTGTTCCTCCAGGGCTACGGCATGACCGAGACCGCCCCGGGATTGCTGTTCCTCGACGGACCGCACTCGACCACGAAGGCAGGGACGGCGGGCGTGCCGTCGTTCTTCACCGACGTACGGTTGGTCGACGCCGGAATGAATGATGTGCTCCCCGGCGAGCAGGGTGAGATAGTCGCTTCTGGTCCGAACGTCATGCGCGGCTACTGGGGTGCGCCCGGCGAAACCGACGAGTCCTTTTCGGGAGACTGGTTCCACACGGGGGACGTCGCCACCACCGATGCCGACGGTTACTACACGATCGTGGACCGGGTGAAGGACATCATCATCTCCGGTGGCGAGAACATCTACCCCGCCGAGGTCGAGGATGCGCTGCACTACCACCCTGCGGTCGCCGAAGCCGCCGTCATCGGTGTGGCCGACGCCGAGTGGGGCGAGGTCGGTCGGGCGCTCGTCGTGCTCCGGCCCGGCCACACGGTCGACGAAGAGGAGCTCCTGACGTTCCTCGATGGCCGGCTGGCCCGCTACAAGATCCCCAAGTCGGTTGTGTTCGTCGCGGAGATACCGAAGAGCGGGGCGGGCAAGATCCTCAAACCGGAACTCCGCAAGCGATACACGCCGTGAGCGACAGCGCCGCCGCTGCCGCGTCGCCTCGCCCTGTCGCGGAAGGTAGGTTGTCCCGGAATGACTGACAGCCTGACGCTCGACGAGGTCGTTGCGATCGATTTCCATGTGCACGTCGAACTCGGCGCCGACGGCCACGACCATCTCTCTCCCGAACTGCGTGAGGCCGCCAACCGCTACTTCAAGGGCGATCCCATCATCCCCGATGGCCAGTCCGTCGCCGATCACTACCGGGAGCGCAAAATGATGGCGGTGGTGTTCACGGTCGACGACGAATTGACCACGGGTCAGCCTCGCATCCCCAACCAGGATGTGGTCGACGCCGCCTCCGCCAACGCCGACGTGTTGATCCCTTTCGCCAGTATCGATCCGCGGCGGGGAGCCGACGGTGTGGCTGAGGCCAATGAGTTGTTGAGCAAAGGGATGGTCAAAGGCTTCAAGTTCCACCCCAATCTGCAGCAGTTCCACCCCAACGACCGCCTCGCCTACCCCCTCTACGAGGTCATCGAATCATTCGGAGCGATAGCTCTCTTCCACAGCGGACACAGCGGGATCGGATCCGGGCTGCCGGGAGGGGGTGGCATCAGGTTGAAGTATGGAAACCCGATGGACGTCGACGACGTGGCGGTCGACTTCCCGGGGTTGAAGATCGTGCTCGCACATCCGAGCTTCCCGTGGCAGGACGAAGCTCTCTCGGTGGCGATGCACAAGAACCAGGTGTCGATCGACCTGTCGGGATGGTTGCCGAAGTACTTCCCGCCTCAGCTGGTCCGCTACGCCGGATCGATGCTTCGCACCCAAATGCTGTTCGGTTCCGACTATCCGCTCATCTCGCCGGATCGCTGGCTCTCGGACTTCGAGAAGCTCGATATCCCGGATGATGCCGTGCCGCTCATCCTGAAGGAGAACGCAATCCGACTCCTGGGTCTCGGCTGACAGATCAGTCGGGCGATCCCGCTGCGCCGTTCTTCGGGCTGCAGGTATCCGCTACCCATCGCTCGGATGGCGGCCAATGCCGCTTCCGCTTGCCCTCTGGATGGAGCTCTCATCGGCAACCTCGCGCACCCGTCGAGCGGTCTCCGGCGCGACGATCAGGACCTGCGAACGCTCGGACCCGAAGTCCGACAGCATCCGGTCGAACTCGGCGATCTGACTGCGGGAGTGATCGTCGTCGAGTCCAGGCAGGAACACGATCACCAGCGGAACCTTGTCCAGGAACGATGATCGCTCGAGGGTCTGACCGGTGCTGGCGGGGAGATTGAGGTCAGGAATCTCATCGGTTCGTGTGGCACTCATACCAGGTCCCTACCCAGCCGCCTCCGCGGCAAACACCGGCCTGAAGATCAAGTGGCTCGAGTCACGGCTTCAGCGCACCGGTCGGTCCGCTGGGCGCAGAGACACCACGTCGGCCGGGCCCTCGCCGGAGGGACGCTGCCTACCGCTCGGCGATCACCGCGAGGCCGTCGGCCGACCCGCCGCTCCAATTGGCCCGCATCACGTATCGATCACCACGGATGACGGTGACACGCCATTCGAGAGGCCGGCCCCGCCACTCGGTGCGCCGAGCGACCTCGAACGCCGGGGTGCCTGCCGCCATCTGCAACAGCCTGGATTCGGTGCCGTCGGGCACTATGGGGCGTATCCATTCGGATCCCCTTTCGGGGATGGCGCCGCAGTTGGTCCGCAGCTCGTCGTACAGAGCGGTTCGGCGGAAATCGACATCCATCAATGGCGATGCCACCTCGAACGGGATCCACGCCCGGTCATGGGCGATCGGCACTCCATCCACCAGACGAACGCGCTCGAGATAGAACAAGGCGGCGCCGACGTCACACTCGAGGACCTGGGCCGCCCCTGGGTCGCTTCGGCGCTCTCTCACCAGAACCCGCGACGTCTGTTCCGAGCCGGTCGCCTCGATGCTGCGGAACAAGCTGTAGAGAGTGCCGAGAGGCTGCTCGAAAGGCGCCTGGACCACGGTCGAACCACGCCCTCGATGCCGATCGACAACGCCTTCCATCTGAAGGCGGCGCACTGCCTCACGAATGGTGTGCCTGCTCACCTCGTATGTGTCCACGAGCTCGCGGTCGGTCGGGAATCGATCCAGAAACTCACCCTGGCCGATCCGCTCACGCAGGTCCTCGAGAACTTGACTCCACAATGGCGTGTCGGGCGAAGAGCGAAGCGTATGAGAGCTACCGGACATCGTGCGAATTGTACGTACCAACGCCGAGGGGGTCCGCACGCCCTCGCCAGAGACATCGTGGCGTGGGAGTCCATGTGCAGAACCCGACGTGTATCCTATCAAATTGTCCGTACAAATCGCGCGACGGGAGAAGCGGCAATGGAAGTCCTTTCGATACGGACCCCCAGCCTCGGGGATGCCACCTACATCGCAATCCATGGTGATCACGCAGTCGTGATCGACCCGCAACGTGACATTGGTCGGTTCCTCGATGCGCTCGATGACCGCGGGCTCACCGCCACGCATGTGCTCGAGACACATGTGCACAACGACTACATCTCGGGAGGACGAGATCTGGCCTCCAGGATCGGCGCCGAGCTCGTGCTGCCCGCCGCCTCCGGAGCCGCTTTTGCCTTCAAGCCGGCATTCCACGGCGAAGACCTCGAAGGCGAGTCTGGGCTCAGCATCCGCCCGCTCCACACGCCCGGCCACACCCCCGAGCACACCAGCTATCTCCTCCTGATCGATGGGAAGGAGTGGGCGGTCTTCACCGGAGGAAGTCTGCTCGTCGGCGCCGCCGGCCGTTCCGACCTGTTGGGCAACCAGTACGCCAGACAGCTGTCACGTCTCCAATTCGGCAGCCTCGAGCGGCTCGGCAGGCTCCCCGACGAGACTGGCGTGTTCCCGACCCACGGCGAGGGATCGTTCTGCACTGCGTCGGGAGCCGGTCGGACCACCTCCACGATCGGTCAGGAGAAGGCGGAGAACCCGCTGTACCGGTTCGAAGACGCGGAGGCATTCGCCGACGACCAACTCTCGGGGCTGGTCCCGTACCCCACCTACTACGCCCACATGGGTCCGACGAACAAGCAGGATCCGACGGCCATCGACGTTCGGCCTCCCGCCGATCTCAGCCCCGACGCGGCGGCCGCCCTCATCGAGGGCGGAGCGTCGGTGTTGGACGGTCGAAACCGCGAGGCCTTTGCCTCTGCCCATTTTCCTGGCTCGATTGGCATCGAGCTGGGCGACAGCTTTGCGCCATGGACCGGATGGCTCTTCGAGTACAACGCGCCGCTGGTCCTGGTTCTCGACGAGAGCGACGACGCTTCGTTGGCTGCAACCGAGCTCGCCCGGATCGGGTTCACCGATGTTCGCGGTGTGATTCGCGGCGTCGACGACTGGCTCGCATCGGGGCGCCCGACAACCAGCCACGCAACCGCCTCGCATCAGGAACTCGCCGATGAGCTCACCGCTGATGCGCCGCCGCAGGTCCTCGACGTGCGCGACCCGAAGGAATGGGAGGCGGGGCACATCGACGGCTCGCTGCACCGATACGTCCCCGATCTGGCGATGGGCCTCCCCGAGGGGCTCGACGCCTCGAGACCGGTGTGGGTGATATGTCGAACCGGCAACCGGTCCTCGATCGCCGCGGGTCTGGTCCAGAAGCACGGCGTGAACCCGGTCGTGGTGACGCGGGGCGGTGTACCTGACTTGCTCGGAGTATCGGCCACCTGACGGCTCCGCGACCCACGATTCCTTCGAGAAGCTGGATTCGAGCATCAATGAGTGATGGTCACGCGCGAACGTTGATCATCGATCTGTTCGCCCTGGGTGCCCCGCCCTGACCGCCGCCCGATCAAGGTGTTCGCCACCGCCAGGACGATGGCGACCCCCAGTGCAGCACCGAACACCAACCCCGCGCCGGGGAGCGAGGTCATGGCATCTGGTGCGGCGATCAAGGTCACGGCGAGCGAGACCATGAGCGCGCCACTGATCAGCTTGAGGATGCGCCCGCCTCGCTCCCGGAGCTTGACCACACGCATTGCGACCACAGCAGTGCCGAAGATGGCAAGCTCATCGACCAGGAACACGAGCATGTAGATGCCAAAGAGCGCCGCCACGGCCGCGGAGCCGGAGCCGCTGTCGGCGACGAGGTCTGCCCACAAGAGGGGGTACCCGGCCGTGCAGGGGGTTTCCAGCAACGAGACCCCGACAGCCAGCCCCGCCGCGCCGAGCAGCACGGCGGGGAGCGGTCGATCGGCATCGGAGACGGCCCGCATCCGGGCATACAACCCGGGTTTGGCCCGCTCGGGGATCGAGAGCGACAGACCCGTTTTGAACCACAGATAGTCCTTGAGGTTGACGAGGCCGAATGCGAGTGCGATCAGCGCCATCGCGGCCCGGATCCACCCCGTGTCGGCCGCGTAGCTCAGTGCGCCGTACATGCCTCCGATGAACAGTCCGTACAGCAGGGTTGTCACCAGCAGGAAGGCGCCACCCACTGCGAGAACTCGCCTGCGGGATCCCGACCGCAACACCAGCGCGAGCAGGATCGAAAGCGCCCACAGAGAGCACGGATTGAAACCGTCGACCAGAGCGATCGCAATCGTCGCCGGCACAAGACCGATGTTCCGCAGTTCGACCTCTCCGAACAGCGGCAGATCGATCATTTCTCGTTCCACCGTCGGAGTCTGGATGGGAGCCGGCGTGAGGCGACGCTCCACCTCGCTCGAGATCTCCGACGCCACACGGTCGTCGAACCCCACCCACACACGTCCTGCGTAGACAGTGGTGGGCACGGCTCGAACGTCTTCGTCGATCGCGGCCATGGTTTCCAGAAATACCCGCCGGCCGTCGAGGTCGTACCAAACCTCGTGCTCTTCGATGGCCAGCCGGGGGTATTGGGTCCTCAGTTCGGCGAGATACTCCTTCTCGGCTGCACAGTGGGGACATCCGTCTCCCCAGAAGAGCAACAGGACCTCGTCGTCGACCAAGGGTCCACCGGTGGCGGGCAGCATGAGAGCCATCAGAGCAATGCCCACGAGGAGGCGCGCGAACGCCCGCATGTGTCCAGCCTGCGTGCACAGGTGCGCATGCACCAGACGTCAAAAGTCCCGGAGGTCAGGTCGAAGGGTGATCCTTGTCGTCCCAGACCCTGGCGACGATCCGCTCGGCAGCCGGATTCACATTCACGATCTCCACCTGACAGTTGCCGCTCGTCAGATGGTCCCACATCGCCTCGAGGGTGCGAGCTGCTGTGTAGTCGAGCCGACCAACGCCTTCCAGATCGATCACGACCCGATCGACGTCAGGGTGATCGGCGAGCACCTGGACGAGCCGATCGTCGACGTCCTGTGCCGAGCCAAAGAACAAAACGCCGTTGAGGCGAACCGTGAGCGTGTTCCCCTCGTACACGGTGTCGATCGGCACCCGAAGCTCTCGCCACAGGTGCACCAGGACGGCGAGCCCGATGCCAATCATCACGCCGAGGTCGATTCGCGGTGACAGCATCAACGTCGCCACGAACGCAGTCACTCCGACAATGCCCTGGGCGGGTGTGACCCTCCAGATGTGGATGAGTTCGTCGGGTCTGATCAGTTTGGCGACCGCTGCGATGATGATGGCCGCCAGCACGGCCCGTGGAAGCCCGGAGAGGATGCCGGAGATCGGGAGGAACGCCAGCACGAGGATGCCCACGATCGCCCCCGCCCACTGAGTTCGGGCTCCCGATATGTGGGCAACCGAAGTGCGCGAGAACGACCCCCCGATCGGGAAGCCGCCTGAGATCCCCGACGCCAGATTGGCGACTCCCTGTGAGATCAGCTCGCGATCTGCCGACCACCGCTCGCGATCGGCGGCAGCGAAGGTCCGTGCGATCGACGCCGGTTCGGCAAACCCGACAAGCGCCACCACGAGCGCGGGTACGATCAACGCCGGGACCTCGGCCCACGGGAGGTCGAGCGACAGGGGAGGGAAACCGGCGGGGATCTGTCCGACGAGTTCACCGTCGAAGCCGGTCACCGTGGCGGCGATCAGCCCCAAGACCAGGACGAAGGGCACGGCAGGAAAGAGGGGGTGTATGCGCGGAGCGAGGACAACCAGCATCACGGCGACGCCCGACAGCAACGCCGCACCCATGTTCCACGACCCCGGCGCGGCCAGCGCCTGCATCGCCTCCACCACGAGCTTGCCATCGCCCCGGGCTACGCCGAGCGCCGTGGGGACCTGTGAGGCGAGGATCAGGATTGCTGCGGCCGATGTGAATCCCTTCAACACGGGCTGGGAGAGGAGGAAGGCGATGACGCCGCCCCGCATGAGTCCGAGCCCGATGCGAATCAACCCCACGAGGACAGCGAGCAGCGCCGCAGACGTCATCCACGCCTCCCCCTCCGGCACCAGACCCAGCGGCTTGAGGCCGCCGTACGTCAGCAGGGCCGTCATGGCCACCGGCCCGGTCTGCAGGTACCGCGACGAAGCGAAGAATGCAGCAGCCAACGGGGGGATCGCCGCCGCGTAGAGACCCGCGTAGGGGGGCATCCCTGCGAGTTCGGCATACGCGAGCGACTGCGGGATGAGGATGATTGCCACGGAGACGCCGGCGATCAGATCGCCGGCTGTCGGCCTGGCGAAGAGAGCAAATCTCACGGCGTGGATCTCAGGTCACGAGCACGATGACCGCACCGACCGCAGCGATCAGCCCCACGAGGGCCGTGAGCATGGGACCCCAGGCCGCCGCCTGGAAGCGCCCTTCGTCGAGCAGCGCCGTGACCTTCTCGAATCGTGCGGTGGCATAGATCACCATCCCGGTACCCACCACGACGAGGACCACGCCGACCACCTCGGCCAGAAAGCCCTCGGTATCCACGAGCTTCCCGACCACCACCCCGAGCCCGACGATGCCGAGCGCCGTCCGGATCCACGCGAGGAATGTGCGCTCGTTGGCAAGATGGTCGCGTGCGTCTGAGCCCGAGTTCGCTCTGATCGGACGGGCGCCAGGCCGAGGGAAGTAACTCATCTCGGCAAAGCGTAGAGCCTGTCGATACGTCCTCGTCCCGATCTCGACCCTGCGGATGCTGTTCTGGCCGGCGAACCGATCGCGGTGCTACTTGCTCAGGGCGCACTCGTTGCGGCCGACCTCGAGTTCCTTCGCCCGGTCGGCATCGACCGTCGTCCAGCCCATGTTGACCTTGCGAATGTCCTGGTAGATGCCGGGAGCTTCCCCGAGATGCGTCACGACATGGTGGACGAATGCCTCCTCATCGGCCATCGAGACCACCGGGTCGTGTTCCAACAGGTCACCGAGACGCCGTCTGAGCGTCCCGTCACTGTTCGATTCGGATCGCGCCGTGTAATGGGCCGGACAGACCTCGAGGTCGTGGTCGAGATGCGCGAGCTTGTCATGGATCGTGTGGAACAGGTCGCGCGCCCAGGGTTCGGTCTGCCCGCCGAGATCGGGGCGACCGATACCGCTCACGAAGACGGCGTCACCGGTCATCAAGAAGCGGCCTGCCACTTCGAGCGAAGTCGAACCGGGCGTGTGCCCCGGTGTCGCCACCGATCGCACGATGAGGTCCATGTTCCCGAAGCGGAAGCTCTCGCCATCCTGCAGTGCGGCGTAGTCGAACGACGCCCCTTCGGCGTCGCCCTCGGAGATGTGATAGGTGGCCCCGGTTGCCTCGACGATCTTGCGAGCGAAGGAGATGTGATCGGCGTGGAGATGGGTGTCGAACACGTCGGTGATCTCTGCCCCCATCTCGGCAGCAATCGACAGGTAGGCATCTGTGTCGGCGGCAGGATCGATGATCGCCATCGTGCCCCCGCGGGCACCGACGGCATAGGAGAGGCACGCTTTGGCGATCCGATCGAACTGGATCACAAAATGCGTGTCATCGTCCCACAGGGTGTGCGGAACCAGCGTCACCGCCCAGGCATCCATGCCGCCTTCGAGGTTTCGCAGGTTCGGCAGACCAAGCGTCTCGACGACCAGATCCGAGGACCCGCCATGCGCGCACACGACGACCACGTCACGGTCTCCTGGGAGCTGCGGCTTGACCGTGTCGCCCTCGGCGATGGCGGTCCAGTACGGAATGTTGAGCGCGTCGACCCTTGCCTTCCCCTCGATCTTCCAGCGTTCGAAAGCGTCGGGTGCTCGTACATCGAGCACAAAGGGGGTGTGATCGTTGTCATCGACGAGACGGGCGAGATCGGTGGTGCTGATTGTGCTCATCGGGTCGGTCCTCCTGCCGCGGTTCGTGCAGCATATGCGCGCATGCGCATGTACGCATCGGATCGCAGGATATTTCTACAAAACATCGCAGCATCTCCAGTTCTTGGGAGGGGCGTCGGCGAAGAAATCCCTCGGAATCAGTTGACAGCTCACCACCCAGATCCCCAAGATGCGGATCACTGCATATATGCAGGCGCGCATGCGCGGTCAGGCGAGAGGTCCCCGAGGAGGAGGTGCGACGTGGCAGACACGATGACGACCGAAGAGGATGCGGTAGTCGATCCGACACCAGAGAAGGACAAGATGGTGCTGATCGCGGCATCCGGTGACCTCGACAAGGCCTGGCCGGTCATGATCCTGGCCACCACCGGCGCCGCCTATGGAATGGACGTGACCGTCTTCTTCACCTTCTGGGGTCTCGGCATCCTCAAGCGCCCCGACGCCGGGATCACCGGTGAAGACTGGCGTCAGAAGATGATGTCGGTGTTCAAGAAGGGCTCACCCGACGGGCTCCAGCTGTCCACGATGAATTTTGGGGGCCTCGGCGCCCGGATGATGAAAGACCTCGCCGACCACAACAAGGTCGCATCGGTACAGGAGTTGCTCGAACTGGCGCAACAGATGGGGGTGAAATTGTGGCCATGTCAGATGACCATGGACCTCATGGGCCTCAGCCCCGATGACATGATCGCAGGGCTCGACGCCCCGGCTGGAGCCGGCTCGGCCATCAGCCTCATGCGTGACGCAAAGATCAGCTTGTTCATCTGAGACCGGACCAAGGAGGAGACACATGGCAGACATCACCGTCGACGCTCGCGGGCTCCAGTGCCCGATGCCCGTCATCAAGACCGCCCAGGCGATGGGCGAAATCGGAAGTGGCCAGACGCTGGAGGTCCTCGCAAGCGACCGGGGCGCCCTGTCGGACATCCCGGCCTGGGCCAAGGACATGGGTCACACGTTGAAAGAGCAGTTCGAAGAATCAAACGTCTTCCATTTCGTGCTCGTGAAGTCGTGACCACCGCCGAGATCGGTTTGAATGCAATCGATTTCGTCAGCAGACGTGGGTCGACATGGGTGCCGACCATCAACGAGTCGTCGCCCACGACGATGACAGACGACGATTCAGTCGAGGGAGAGGGAGATCGCACGTGAGGTTCGACCGCTGATGGCGAGCTACGGATTCGTCATCGACCAGGACTCGTGCATCGGCTGCCATGCCTGCACGGTCGCCTGCAAGACCGAGCACGGCGTAGCACTCGGCGTCAACCGCACTTGGGTCAAATACGTCGAAAAAGGTGCGTGGCCCGACACCAAGCGGTATTTCAGCGTGATGCGGTGCAATCACTGCGTCGACGCACCATGTGTCGGGATATGCCCCACCAGCGCCCTGTACATCCAGGACAACGGAATCGTCGACTTCGACACCTCTCGCTGCATCGGATGCAAGTCGTGCATGCAGGCCTGCCCATACGATGCGCTCTACATCGATCCCGACGAGCACACCGCGCAGAAGTGCAACTACTGCGTGCACCGGGTAGAGGTGGGGATCGAGCCCGCCTGTGTCGTGGTTTGCCCGGAGCAGGCGATCATCGCCGGTGATCTCGATGATCCGACTTCCAAGATCGCCCGGATGGTTGCCACCGAGCAGTTGCACGTCCGGGCCCCCGAGCAGGGCACCAACCCCAAGCTCTGGTACAAAGGCGCCGAACAGGTGAACCTGGATCCAGTGATGGCCGACACCCGCGCCGGCTCGATGATCTGGCGTGACGATCCGACCCCGACCCCGGCTTGGATGACCGTCGACCTCACCCCCAAGGACTCATCGGGTCCGTCTGGTCCTACCCATGTCGCATTCGACGAGTCCGCCCCCCGGGTGGTCTACAACACCGATCATCCCATGCCATGGGGATGGCGGGTGTCGGCCTACTTCCTCACCAAGGGCATCGCAGCCGGTCTCGTGCTCGCCGTGGTCATCGCACTGCTCATGGGGGCAGACGCCGGCAACGGTTGGATCGGCTGGGGAACACCCCTCGTGGCGGGCCTGTTCCTGGCGCTGACGGGTGTTCTCCTCGTATGGGACCTGAAGCGCCCTGATCGCTTCTACTACCTGATCACAAAGGGAAACCCCGGTTCTTGGCTCGTGAGAGGTGCGTGGATCCTGTCCGCGTACGCCGCGGTCCTGGCGATCTGGTTCTTCGCAGGGGTGTTCGGCGCCGACGGTCTCGTGACGGTGATGGCCTGGGTGGGGGCACCATTGGCACTGGCGACAGCCGGGTATACGGCGTTCTTGTTCGGCCAGGCCGAGGCTCGCGACCTCTGGCAGTCCCCGATGCTGTTGTGGCACATGGTGGCCGGCGCGTTCGCAGCCGGTGGTGGCGTCGGATCGTTCGTGGCGGCGTTCGGGTCTCACGACCCGTCATATGCTCGAGCGGCCGTGTGGTCACTGGTGGGCGGATCGATTGCGCTCGGACTCTTTGCATTGATCGAGCTCACCTCGCACCACCCGACACGCAACATCGAGATGGCCCTGCACCACATGACCAAGGGCGCTTTCAGCCGGCAGTGGTGGCTGGGCGGCCAGCTGCTCGGGGTGCTCGTACCGATCGCCTTTGGCCTCGGCACCCTCAGCGGCTCCCCTCAGTGGGTCGCCGCACTCGGCGGGCTGGCGGCGGGAGCCGGGATCTACTTCGCCGACGATGCGTTCGTGAAGGCGGGCCAAAGCGTGCCGCTGTCATGATTCTGCAGGCGGACTTCCGGCCCGGTGCGCCATCCCCCCGGACCATGTTGCAGACGAGAACCACGCCGGCCGGAACAGGCGCCGGTCCGCCTGGGCTGCCGCCGCACGACGCCGTGGTCCCGGGGGCCCGCGCAAACCGCCCCCAGTCTCCAGCCATCAGAACAGGTAGGTGGGTTACACCATGAGTATCGAAATACCCAGGCTCACTCCGGGGACGGGGCTGACGAACTTTCCGCCGCCGGATCGGTGGGACGACTGGCGCGAGTACGACGCCAGGGCGTGGCCCGAGAAGGTCGCCCACGAATACAGACTGGTGCCGACGACTTGTTTCAACTGCGAGTCGGCGTGTGGTCTCCTCGCCTACGTCGACAAGGAGACCGGGGACATCCAGAAGTTCGAGGGAAACCCGGCCCATCCTGGATCGCGGGGACGCAACTGTGCCAAGGGCCCGGCAACGCTCAATCAGGTCTACGACCCCGAGCGGATCCTCTATCCCCTGAGGCGAAAGGGCGCTCGGGGATCGGGTGAATGGGAGCGGGTGACGTGGGACGAGGCGCTCACCGACATCGGATCGCGCATCGGGAAGGCGATCCGCGAGGGCCGTCACAACGAGGTGATGTATCACGTCGGACGTCCCGGCGAAGACGGTTTCATGGACCGCACCCTCAAAGCCTGGGGCGTGGACGGCCACAACTCCCACACCAACATCTGTTCATCGGGCGCCCGCGTCGGCTACGCCACCTGGATGGGATACGACCGACCGTCGGCGGACTTCGCCAACGCGAGATTCATCCTGCTTCTGTCGTCACACCTCGAAACCGGTCACTACTTCAACCCTCATGCCCAGCGGATCATGGAGGGCAAGCAGGCGGGGGCAAAGCTGTGTGCCATCGATCCGAGGCTTTCGAACACTGCCTCGATGTCCGACTACTGGCTCTCGACCTGGCCGGGCACCGAGCCCGCCCTGTTCCTGGCCATCGCTCGGCTCCTGCTCGATTGGGACACCGTCGACCACGGCTTCGTCCGTCGCTGGGTGAACTGGCAGGAGACTCTCGCCGAGAAGTACCCCGAACGACCGCAGACGTACGAGGCGTTCGTGGATGTGCTGAAGGAGACCTACGCCGGCTACACCGTCGAGTGGGCCGCCGAAGAGACGGGGGTGTCCGGCGACAAGATCGAGGCTGTCGCACGCGAGATCGCCAAGGCGGGATCGAGGTTCGCGTCGCACACCTGGAGGTCCACGGGTTCGGGCAACCTCGGTGGCTGGCAGGCAGCTCGCACGCTGCTGTTCCTTCACGTGCTCACTGGCTCGGTGGGGACGGTTGGTGGGACGTCACCGAGCGCCTGGGACAAGTTCAAGCCAGAACACTGGAACATGCCGCCGCCGCATTCGAAGTGGAATGAGCTCCTCTGGCCGAAGGAGTATCCGTTCAGCCACCACGAACTGTCGATCCTGCTGCCCCACTTCCTCAAAGAGGGCAGGGGCAAGCTCGACGTGTACTTCACCCGCGTGTACAACCCCATCTGGACCAATCCGGACGGTTTCAGCTGGCTTGAGGTTCTCACCGACGAGTCGCTGGTGGGCATGCACGTCGCGCTCACGCCCACCTGGTCCGAGACCGCGTGGTTTGCCGACTACGTCCTCCCGATGGGAGTGTCGGCGGAGCGCCACGACACGCATTCTTACGAGACCCACGCCGGCCAATGGCTCGGCTTCCGTCAGCCTGTCTTGCGCGTGGCAGGCGAGCGGGACGGCAAGACCTTCGATCGCACGTACGAGGCGAATCCGGGTGAGGTGTGGGAGGAGACCGAATTCTGGATCGACCTCTCGTGGAAGATCGACCCTGACGGCTCGCTTGGGATCCGCAGGTGGTTCGAATCCCCTGCGGATCCGTCCCGCCCGGTCACCGTCGACGAGTACTACGGCTGGATGTTCGACAACTCGGTACCGGGCCTGCCGGCGGCGGCGGAAGCCGAAGGCCTGTCCCCGCTCGGGTACATGCGCAAGTACGGCGCTTTCGAGGTGGCGAAGGACGTGTACGAGGTGCACGAGCGGCCGCTCGACACGGGCGTGACGCTCGAGGACGGCACAACACGCCACGGATTCAAGTCGCCGACCAAGAAGCTCGAGTGGTGGTCGAAGACCATGCACGAATGGGGCTGGGAGGATGAGGCAATCCCCGGGTACCAAAAGACGCACGTCTACTGGCGCGACATGGACATGGGCGGCAACGAACGCATCCTCCTCCCGATCTTCCGGCTCCCGACCCTGATCCACACGCGGTCCGGCAACGCCAAGTATCTGTATGAGATCAGTCACGGTCATCCGCTGTGGGTGAACCCCAGGGACGCCGACGCCCTCGGATTCGCCACCGGCGACCTGGTTCGGCTCACGACCGACTCTGGCTACTTCGTGATGAGGGTCTGGCGCACGGAGGGGATTCGCCCTGGCGTCGTCGCAGCATCCCACCACCTCGGCAGGTGGCGGCTCTCCGATTCCCTGGGCAACGACCGGTGGTCGTCGGCGCTCGTCGACATTCAGAAGACCGGGGACAGCATTTGGCGGCTCCGTCAGAAGAAGGGCATCGAACCCTTCACGAGTGACGACCCCGATTCCGAGCGTGTGTGGTGGAAGGACGCAGGCGTGAACCAGAACCTGGCTTTTCCGCCTCACCCCGACCCCATCTCCGGCATGCATTGCTGGCACCAGCGAGTCCGGCTGACGAAGGCCGAACCCGGCGACCAATACGGTGATGTCGTGGTCGACACGTCGAAGTCGTTCGAGGTGTATCGAGAATGGCTCGGCATGACAAAGCCGGCACCCGGGCCCGGAGGACTGCGTCGACCGCTCTGGATGGATCGGCCGGTCAAGCCGACCGAAGACGCCTACTACATGTGACCGCCGCCGACCGCGCCCGATCCGATGCCGAGCGGTGGGTGGAATTGGTCCGCCTCGCCCTGGAGTTGGAGGACGCAGAACTCGACCCACCTCCGCGCGAAGTCGATGTCACAGGCTACGACCCGTCAGACGATCTCATCCGCAGGTGTCGTCGGTGGAGCCACGTGGCAACGGACGACGGTCTGGTTGAGCTTGCACGTTTTGCCGCCGGCCTGGCAACGACGGAGGCCGAGGCCTGGGATCGCGACGACCCCATCATCGCCACCCACGCATTCGAGGAGCGCCGATTCCTGTTCGCAGATCGCGTTGTACATTGGGCGGTGCCGTGGGCCGACGTTGCCGGTCGCTGTCATACGGACCTCCGAGACGCTGCCCACAGAGTCCGGGACAGCCTGCTCGAGATGGGCGACGACCTACGACCTGCGCCGCTGCTCACCGGTGACGAAGGGCTTCACCCGCCCGGTGAAGACTCGTTTGGACCCTCGAGCGACGAGCCTCGGCTCGAGACGCTGTGGTCGGGGACCATCTTCTTCGCCGCCACGCTCTCTTCTCTCACCGGGGAAGCGAACGCCCAACGGTCCTCACTCAGCCAACCTTCACCGTCACTGCGCCGAGACCTGGTGACCCACTTCGAGGCCGTTGCTGCTCGCTGGCGAACGTGTGCCCAGGACCATCCGGGAACCGCGCGAATCTGGCGCGACCTGTCGCGACGTGCGGCGGCGACGGCCAGGCAGCTGGCGACCTGAAGATCAGGCGGCGCCGGCGTGCTTCTCGTCCAGCCTCGCCAGCAGGTCATCGGCCGCGGCTTCGATGGCATCGTGGCCATATTGAGCGGCGCGTTGCTTGGCGTGGATGAGGCCGCTTCGGTGTACGCGCCGAAAGTCACCGTAGGGAAACCCGTACCGGTCCTTGGTCTCGTCGTTCGCATGGGCAGCAAGCCCGAGGTGCCACTCCGAGTAGCCATCCCAGCCGTTCTCGTCGATCTGCCGGTTCTCGGCGTCGCTGTCGGGCTGGACCGCTCCCCAGTCACTGTCGAGAACGTATTGATTGGCGTCGATCATGTGCCGCGCCTTGCGAACTGCCGTCTGATTCAGTTGATAGTCAGCCATGACTCGCTCCTCTCGGGATGTCAGCGGTCCAGTCCGTCAGTACCGGGTCACCGCCATCACGGTGCATTGCTGGACCGGCTCGTGGAGCGGTTCCACTCGCCCGCCCCCGATCAAGGTGAGACCGGCGACGACGTCCAGAAGGTCCACGTCGCCGTCCTGCCGCTCATCGTGAATCGAAAGTTCCCTCGTGGATTCGTCGAGCTTGCCCCACATCGGGGAAGCCTCGACGACGAGGCCCAGGACCTCGATCCGACCGTCGAGCCCGGCGAACACCACCTCTTCGAGATCAGTGGTGGCCTGGCCGCGACCAATCGCGGCGGCGAGCTCTTCTCTCCCGGACTCTCTCCGAGCCCGGATCAACTCCTCGCGGACCGGGGATGCGAGCTCGGCAACGTCTACTACGGAAGCTTCCGGGTCGAGCGCTACAACACCAACGGTCTCGTGGTCGACGATCCGCTCGAACTTCGCCGAAAGGTCGGCACCGGCGGATACGACCAAGGGCCATGCACGATCACGGAGGATCGGTGATACCGCATCGGCGATGGCGGCGAGATAACGCCTGAGGTCTTCGTCCTCGTCCTCGTCTGGCGAGTGGCCATGGAAGCCTGAACCCGTTTGAGACGGCGGCTGGGTCCGTTGCTGGAGACGAGGCTCCCGGTCGACGAACCAATTGACATCTTCCATCGACTCAGGAAGGTCCACTTCGAGGCGATGGGCGCCGTCCCGGTCCACCTCGTACATGGCTACCCCTCCACGAGCAAGCAGGATCGCCGGCACGGAGTGATCCTCCAGTCCGGTCAGCAATGGCCGGAAATGGAATCGGTCTGCAACCCGGGTCTCGGCCTCGAGCCGGAAGGGCACGTCGAGCTCGATCGGACCCGTGTCGGGACTACCGAACGCGGCGAGTCCCAACGAGCGATGTTGCCAGAATGTCCGGTCGTCGAGGTGTCCACGAAGGGGCCGGAGCATCCGTTCGATGTCGGACTCCCGCATCCCACGGTCGGTGAGTGCCGCCTGCACCTCGTCGAGGGCGTTCTTCCAGCGGATCGGATCTTGTTGGTTGTCAGGGTGAGTGCGATGCGTGGGCACCAGAATCGAGTACGAGCAGTCGCCCTTGTGTGCGGCCAGCTCGATGATCTGCTGTCGCAGATCTGCGGTTGTCGTAGTCATCGTTCGTCCCTCTGATCAGCTGAGGCCACCAGGTTGCGACTTCGGTCGGTTCCCGTTGAGGCAGTCGCCTGCCCAACGTCGCGAGAAGATCGGTGTGGCGCTCGCTGGTCTCCGGATTCCTTCATGTGAGGTCCGTGCCCGATGTCCCGGCAACTGAAACATCGACGCCAGGTCGACATGCCCCCGCATGTTCGTTTCACGGCTGCCAGCGCCGGGTAGAGCAGCGATGGAAAGCAAGAAGGAGCGCAAAGCAATGCCCGCTGAAACAAAGCTGATGGTGTGGATCGATCAGGATCTCTGCACAGGCGATGGAATATGCGAGGAGATCACGCCCGAGGTATTCACCGCTCGAGACGACGGGCTCTGGGTTGTGAAAGAGGACGAGAAGAACTTCGGACGCTCGAAGGTCTTCGACGGCGAAGACGGTCCTGACGGGTCCCAGGGCCTGGCTCGCATCCCCGACCACCTCCACGAAGACGCGATCGAATCGGCAGAGGAGTGCCCGGGGGAATGCATCTTCATCGAGCCCTACCACGAAGACGCTGTAGCGTCGTGAAGCCGCCCAGCCCACACCAGATCGATCGGGACCGACCATGACAGGGGCCATCGACGCCGGAACCGAGCTGACTTGCACAGACGAGGACTGTGACTGCAGCCTGATCGTGCAGAACCCGTGCCCTCACGGAAACGACTATCTATGCGGGTGTGGGGCTCCGTTGGTGCCCGCCGGGGAGATCCCGAGCAAGTCGGGAGTGGTACACCCCGATACGGCTCCCTGAGAGGGTCACTCGAGGAGCTTCAGAAGGGCTTGTTCGCTTCGTCCATACCATCGGGATTGCCGGCTCCGGGCCCACGCATCCCGGAGATGTCGATCTCGGAAAGCCGACTCCAGTTCCGGATGCACATAACTGGCGCGACACACTGCCCTCGTGTTGTTGAGAAGTGATGCCGCCTCGTCGAGCGCGCACAGAAACGTACATGAATCGTCTCCTGTGGCCAGATGGTCCACCACGGTGCTGCTGGCTCCCCACGTGCGGAAGTCCTTGGCGGACACGTCGATGCGGCTGATCTCGCGCAGGTACTGGTTGACGTCCTCGGAGGTCACGTCCTTCAGCTCGCCCGGCCCCGATCGGTAGGCAAAGAGCTCAGGGGCGTCGAGCCGCACGCACCGCGCCACCACGTCGGCGAGTTGCCGATCGACGATCGTGACGTCCACAGGTTTGGAGTTCTTTCCGATGAACTCGAAGGTCGCCACCTCACCCTCGACCTCGACGTGCTCGGCCGTGATGGTGGTGAGGCCGTAGGTACCGTTGGCACGGGCATACCGATCGTTACCGACGCGGATGAGAGTCTCATCCATGAGCCGAACGACGAGCGCAAGTACGCGCTCTCTCGGAAGTCCATCGAGGGCAAGGTGCTCGCGGGTGGCCCTCCGGATCCGCACGAGCTGCCGACCGAAGTCGTACATCCGGTCGAACTTCGCCGACTCACGCAGCTCCGTCCAGGACGGGTGATACAGGTACTGCTTCCTGCCTTCGGCGTCGCGCCCGGTGACGAGCAAATGACCGCTGCGTTGGGTACAAACCCACACGTCGCTCCAGGCCGGCGGGATCACCAGGCCGTCGATCCAACGGCGAGTGTCTTCATCGACGAGCGAACCGTCGGGAGCGTGATATGAGAACCCTCTCCCGCGCGTCACGCGTGTGTATCCGGGCTCCTCGTCGGAGACATACACGAGACCTGCGGCATCGAGCGCTTCGAACTCTTCGTCCGTCATGTAGGTCTCCGGTGCAGATCCGGACCGAGTACCCGGGGAATCCGGACTCACAAACCTGATGCATACGTCGCAGCGCTGATGGCAACCGAACTGCGGAACCCGAGACGAGCGGGCCCAGCACTGCGAGTGCTGGGCCCGCTGGAAATCGTCGTACCTGGAGCGAAGCGATCGCCGTTGAGCCGTTCAGCTCCCAGGGGCGAGTTCGACTTTTCTCAGCAGTTGGGCGTTGGCTGCCACGATCACCGTCGAGGCGCTCATCAACACCGCGGCGCCGGCGGGCGGGAGGACGAACCCCGCCCAGGCGAGAGCGCCCGCTGCGAGCGGGATTGCCACCACGTTGTAGCCGGCGGCCCACACGAGGTTCTGGATCATCTTCCGGTATCCGGCCTGCGACAGTCGCCTGATGCCGACCACGCCGCGAGGGTCGTCCGAGGCGAGCACGATACCTGCCGACTCGATTGCGACATCGGTCCCGGCGCCGATAGCGATGCCGACATCGGCCTGCGCGAGCGCCGGGGCGTCGTTGACGCCGTCTCCGACCATCGCCACTCGGTCGCCCCGATCCTGGAGTTCCGCCACCTTCGAGTGCTTGTCTTCGGGCAGGACCTCGGCGAGCACTTCGTCGATACCGAGGTCGATGGCTACTGCGTCGGCCACCTGTCGGGCATCGCCAGTGATCATCGCCACGCGAACACCCAACTGGTGCAGCCGATCGACCGCTTGGCGGGACTCGGGACGAATCTCGTCCTCGAGCGCCAAAGCTCCGATCACCCTGTCTTCTGAGACGACGTAGAGCACCGCCGCGCCACGATCCTTCCACAGCGAGGTTTCCTCGTCGACGGCAGAGGTATCGAGCCCACGTTCACCGGCGAGCACAGGTCCACCAACCGCCACCGCCAGACCCTCCACGTCCGCCTCCACTCCACGGCCACTCATCGACCTGAAGCCTGACGCCGATGGGACTTCACCCCGTTCGCGAGCTGCCCTCAGGATCGCCCGGGCGAGCGGATGCTCGCTGTCGGACTCGACCGCCGCTGCCAGCGCCAGCAGACGATCGTCGTCACCGTCGACCGCGTGGACCCCGGTGACCGTGTGCTGACCTTTTGTGAGGGTGCCGGTCTTGTCGAACAGGACGACGTCGATGTTGCGCATTCGCTCCAGTGCCAGTCGATCCTTGACGAGAATGCCGTTGCGGGCCGCCATCGACGTCGAGATCGCGATCACGAGTGGAATGGCAAGGCCCAGGGCGTGAGGGCACGCAATAACCAACACCGCCACGGCTCGGACCACCGCTTCGTCGACCTGTCCGAGTGCCAACCACGTGACCACGGTGATCGCCGCCGAGGCGACAGCCACGTAGAACAACAGCGCGGCAGCACGGTCCGCCAGGACCTGTGCTCGCGACCTCGACTCCTGCGCCTGCGCCACCAGCCGTTGGATGCCGGCCAGCGCCGTGTCGTCTCCGACAGCCTCGACGCGAACGCGAAGCGCGGAGTCGGTGGCAACCGTGCCGGCGACCACCCGATCGTCGGCCGCCTTGGCAACCGGACGGGACTCACCGGTGACCATCGACTCGTCGATCTCGGCAGCGCCCTCGACGACCACCCCGTCGGCAGGTACGCGCCCACCCGGTCGGACCAGAACCACGTCTCCGACCTCGAGCGCCCCGATCGAGGTCGTTTCCGTGCCCCCTGCGACCACTCGCTCGGCCTCGTCGGGCAGCAACTCAGCCAGAGCTGCGAGGGCTCCCCTTGCCTGACCGATCGCCCGCATCTCCATCCAGTGGCCCAAGAGCATGATGGCGATCAGCGCCGCCAGTTCCCACCAGAACTCGAGGTCGAAAAATCCGAGGGTCGTGGCGGCAGAGGCGACGAAGGCCACGGTGATGGCCATGCCGATGAGCAGCATCATCCCTGGCTGACGATCCCGAGCCTCCTGCAACGCGCCCTTCAGAAACGGCGCACCTCCGTACACGAATATGACGGTTCCGAGCACCGGTGCGATCCAATCGGAGAACGGGAACTGGGGGGCGGTGTACCCGAACCACTCCTGGATCATCGAGCTGTAGAACACGACCGGCAGTGTCAAGAGGAGGGACAGCCAGAAGCGATCCCTGAACATCGCAGGGCTGTGGCCTGCGTGCTTGTCGTGCCCGCCGGCTCCGCCGTGGCCGTCGTGGGCGCCATGGCCTCCCGCAGGGCCGGCCGTCGACGAGGCTTTCGTCGATATGGACTCCGGCTCCGGGTGATTGTGCAGTTCGACTCTCATGATGCCTCCGTTCATGACTTCATCAGACGCGCTATTGCCTTGGTGGCCTCTGCGACCATTCGGTCGGCTTCGGCCGGATCGTCTCCCGCTGCGGCCTCGGTGACGCAATGACGGATGTGTTCGTCCAGGAGCCCAACCGCCAGCGCCCGCAACGCCGCAGAGGTCGCCGCGATCTGGGTGAGCACGTCGATGCAGTAGGTGTCCTCGACCACCTGGCGGCTCAGCCCACGGACTTGACCCTCGATCCGAGCCAACCGCTTCAAATAGTCGTCCTTGCTCATCGCATACCCGACCATGGCCACTCCTACACTCGAGAGGGCTATACCCTAGGGGGGTATGGTATGCGCGAGTTGCGACTGTTGTCAACCCCCATGTTTGCTCGAGCGTCGGGGACCACGCCGGGACGCCTCGTAAGACGCCGACCTCCCAACGGCTCATCCAGAGAGGTCGACAGGTGAGACACCGACGGCGGTTGGATACAAGACGATGAGGAGATCGCCGGGTCCGGACCATGCTGCTCAGCATGCGGCTCGGCTCGTCGCCGGGCACGGATTGGGGCTCTTTCGCCGCGAGGCCGGGCCACGAGCCCGATCGCCATCGGGGGCCTTAACCGGCAACGTCGATCGTCAGCGCACCGGCACCAACCCCGGCACGATGAACGACGCCGAGTCGTTGTGCCCGGTCACCACCGACCCGCATGAACACGGACCTGAGCACGCGAACCGCCACTGCTCGACGCGCAGCCTGGCGACGGCGCCACCGACGCGGACGAGCGCTCCGCCGGTGACATCATCGAACCGCGTGAGTACCAGGTAGCTCCTCGTGCACGTCAGCATGTCGGAGCGCGGTCCGTCCGCCGTGTGTACGCCGATCGAAGGTCGTCGCCACGATCGTGACAGCGAGGAACAGACCGATCGCGGCCGCATTACCGATCGCACCCCATCTGCGCAGAGATGCATCGGCACCGAGGTCTCCCGCCAGCCGCAACACCAACGACAGATGCAGCACGGCGACATGAGCGCCGAACCAGGTGCGATACGGCACGGTCACTCCGAGGACGGCCGGCGCCACGAGGAACACGTGGCCGAACACCATCGTGAAGACAAACCCGAGGAACACGGCGTGGAGCGCTCCGTCCCACCCCAGTCCTCCGATGAGATCGCCTCGCATGAGCCACCAGATGCCGGCGCCGCCCAGCCACGCGTAGCCAGAGAGCAGGCACACGGCGATGAACCTCGTGACACCTTCAACCCGAATCGTGCGGCGGGCAACGTCGAAGACCAACAACCAGCCTGCCGTCATCACCAGCCCCGCCCCGAAGACCCTCCATCCTGCGAGGAAGCCGAGCGAGGCGGTCAGCGCGCCAATCCCCGTGGTGGTCATGGCCCCAACGAAGAACGGCATCTTTCGGCGAGAAGGAGGTGCCAATCTGGACAGCTCGAGGCGCTCACCCACGATGGTCCCGACGAGGAACGCCGCCAGCCAGGGCACCTGCCTGACGATGCTCACTGACGCTATCTCGAGCACGACGGCGATCGCCCACGATGCCGCACCTGCTGCCATCACGGCCATGAACATGCTGGGCTGGGCCCGCCACAGTCGGATGCTGCCGAAGGTCATGATCAGGGCGGCCGCCAGGCTCGCCCAAACCGCACCTGGCAACCCCGCGGAAAGCCCGAGAGCGCCCAACATGGCGGCGGGCGGCGCCGCGTAGGCCCAGCGGCCGTCTAGGGCGACGGCGCGCTCCAATGAGATCAACGCGCCGAAGAAGCCGCTCACCATCACGATGCCATGAGTCGCCGGATCGACGACGCCACCGGCCGGGACTGCGACTCCAGCCCGCACCAGTCCGGCCCATACACCCACCGCCAGCCCGGCGAAGGCAGTGACCAACAAGGCGGCCCGGATCGGAACCCCGCTCCTGCCACGCCGATCGCCGCGACGCGAACTTGTCATCGCCATCCGAGGATCCGGCGGGCCTGCTCGCTGAGCATCACCGGGTCCCACGCAGGGTGGAGGGTCAGGGCGACGTCGGCTCCCGTAACGCCAGGCAGCTGGAGGGCGGCGGTGGCGGCGTCCTCGGCGAGGCGGTGCGTGTAGGGGCAGCTGGGGGTCGTGACACCGAGTTCGATGAGCACGAATCCGTCCTCGATGTCGATCCCATACACCAATCCGATGTCGACGATGTTCAGTCCCAGCTCGGGGTCGATGACCCGCTCCAGTGCCGCAGCGACCCGAGACCGGGACGTTGGGGTGATCGTCTTCATTTGATCCGTTCGAGCGGCTTCTCTGCTGCCGGGTGATAGACGTATGGCTCCCGGCTCATCCTGATCACCTTCTGCCAGGGCCGCGTGACGTAGCCAAGAGGCACCGTCACGATGTGCACCAGCCGGGAGAAGGGGAAGACCGCAAGGAACACGAAGAACAAGAAGGCGTGGAGCTGGAGTACGAACGGGAGTGGCTCCACGAGTTCTGGGCGTGGCTGAAATGTGAGGAGCGACCGGATGTAGGGGACGAACACCGACGTGCCCCAGAACGACCCCCACCGGTAGCCGACCGCAATCCAACCTCCGGTGACGATCTGCGCCAGGATCACGATCAACACGACCAGATCCATCGGTGTCGTCACTGCTCGCACCCGAGGCATGTTGAGCCGGCGATAGATGAGGACCGACACGCCGAACAGCGCCCACAGCGCGAGAGCCAACCCGGACGCCTCGAGCAGGTACAGCCGAACCGGCGCACCATTCCACAGTTCGAAGCCCTGTGGGACGAGCAGGGCAGCGAGGTGCCCGAGCAGGATGAGCGTGATCCCCCAATGGAACGACACCGTGCCCCAGTAGAGCTTGCGGCCCTCGAGCAGCTGGGATGAGAGCGCCGACACCGTGAAAGGATGACGGCGCCATCGAATGACGCTCACCACGACCGCCAGCACGAAGGTGACGTAGGGAAACACGACGAACAGCAACTGGTTCATGCGATCGCTCCTTCGGCGAGCCGGGCGTCGACGGCCGAGGCGACAGCCGCCAACAGATGCCGGTAGGGGTTGTCGGGTTCGGTCTTCTTCAGATCCTTCCGCATCGTCGAGACCGCCGAAGCCAGCACCTCGGTGAGGTCTGGCAGCAGATCGTCGACCCGATCGAGGTATCCGAGGATCGGAACGATGTGATCCGGCAGCTCGCCGCGCTGGTCGACCCCGGCATCGAGTTGAGCACGCTGGAGCTCTGCCATGAAGGCCCCTCTCCGGTAGCTCTCGCCCCACGCCAGATGCCCCACGTAGGGAACGAACAGGGGGGAGAGATCGAGCGTACGGGTGTGGAGCTCTTCCCACTCTCCCAGCTCCAAGCCTTCGATCTCCTCGACGAACCGTGACACCTCGGTTCGAACAGGGCTTGGATCCAGGCCCTCCATCGCCGTGCGAAGAATGGCGATCGAGTCGGGTGACGGGTAGTCGAGGGCTACCACGAGCACCGGCAGCGGGGACGTCATGACCCCCTCCGTGGCGGTGAGAGGTATCCGAGACCGACCTCGCCATGATGACTGAGGGGATCGCCCAGCTCCTCGATCGACATCTCCCTGTGATACGGCGGCAGCACAAAACGCTCCTCGATCGTCGGGAGCGTGGTCAACCGGTAGATGGCTTCGACCTCCTCCGGTGACGTTCCCGCCGATTCGAGCAAGGCCAGCGTGGCATCGTCGATGCTGCCGTCGACGCTCTGGCGCCGCTTGTAGATGCGCACCGCCAGCATCTTGCGGAGCACCCGGCTGATCACCTCAGTGTCACCGTTCGAGAAGATGTTCGCCAGGTACTCGACCGGAAGCCGAGCTTTGTCCAGCTGGTCGAACAACTCGAAGTCGACTCGTTCGGCGGGGAGGTCCAGGCGAACGAGCTCCCGCTCGATGGTGGAAACGACCGGTGAGAGCGGTGGGATGTAGAACATCATGGCCACCGTCCGGAACTCCGGGTGGAGCGGCAGCGCCAAACCCCACTCCTTGACGAACTTCCAAGCCGGTGAACGGCGGGCGGCGGCGATCCAGCCTTCATCGATGCCGGAGCACTCTGCCGCCGTGACCACTTTGGGATCCCAGGGGTCGAGGATGGCATCGAGCTGAGCCGAGAGAAGCTCGTCGTCCGGTGCACCTGCTGCGGCGGTGATCCGGTCCTGGTCGTACAGAAGCACGCCCATGTACCGGATACGGCCGACACAGGAGTGGGCACAGGCCGGCGCCTGCCCGGTCTCCATGCGGGGGAAGCAGAGGATGCACTTCTCCGATTTGCCCGTCGACCAGTTGTAGTAGACCTTCTTGTAGGGGCACGCCGCCACGCACATCCGCCACGCCCGGCATTTGTCCTCATTGACCAGCACCACGCCGTCTTCGGCTCGCTTGTAGATCGCACCCGACGGACAAGCGGCCACACAAGCCGGATTCAGGCAGTGATTGCAGATCCTCGGCAGGTAGTTGAACACCACTCGCTCGATCTCTTCCATCTGCTCCCGCACCGCCGGGTCGAGGCCGTCGAGGCTCGGATCGTTGCGGGCATATACGTTCGACCCGCCCAGGTCGTCGTCCCAATTCGGGCCGCCGACGATCTCCATGTCCTGGCCGGTGACCATCGAGATCGGACGCGCCGTTGGCTGATGCTCGCCCTCAGGGGCTGAGAAGAGATCGCCGTACCGGAACGTGAACGGCTCGTAGTAGTCGTCGAGCTCCGGGAGATCGGGGTTGAAGAACAACCTCCCCAGCCCTTTGGCCCTCGAGTGCAGCGTCAGGTGGAGCCGGCCCTTCTCGTCACGCCGCCATCCGCCGCGGTAGTGGTCCTGATCCTCCCATCCGGTCGGATACCCGGTTCCGGGCCGAGTCTCGACATTGTTCCACCACATGTACTCCGCACCTTTGCGGTCCGTCCACGTGTTCTTGCAGGCGACCGAGCACGTGTGACACCCGATGCACTTGTCGAGATGGAAGAGCATGCTCATCTGGGCTCTGACTCTCATGGCTCGTCCTCTCAGTACTCGGGTCGATCGATGCGGCGGACGTAGACGAACGTGTCTCGATTGACCCCGGTGGGTCCCCAGTAGTTGAAGAAGTACGTGAACTGCGCGTACCCGCCCGTCATGAGAACCGGCTTCAACCTGGCCCTGGTGAGCGAGTTGTTCATCCCCGCTCGCTTCTTCCGTCTCGGCGAGATGGGGACTCCGATGGTGCGCTCGGTGGCGTGGTACACGAAGACCGTGTTCCGGGGAATGCGTGACGAGGTGATGCATCTCTGGACGAACACACCGTTGTCGTTGTAGAGCTCGACCCAGTCGTTGTCCGCGATCCCGAGGTCGGCGGCATCCTTGTCGTTCATCCAGATCGGATATCCGCCACGTGACAGCGTCATCATTCGGTGGTTGTCCGAGTAGGTCGAGTGGATCGACCATTTGCCGTGCGGAGTGATGTAGCTGAACAGCCTCCCGCCCTGGCCTTCTGCCAGCGACTGCTCGGTTTCGGACAGCATCGAATGGTCTGGCCGGGGTTTGTAGACGGGAAGATGCTCACCCCACGCCAAATACTGCTCATGATCGAGATAGAAGTGCTGGCGCCCGGTCAACGTCCGCCACGGCACCAGGTGTTCGACGTTGAGCGTGAATGGGCTGTACGCCCGTCCCTTCGACACGATTCCCGACCACGTCGGCGTGTTGAGGACCCGGCGGGGTTGAGCAACGATCGAGGCGAAGTCGTAGCGAGTGTCTCGCTGACCGTCGCCGAGATGGCGAAGCATGCGGCCCGTCTTGTGCTCCTCGGCCTCGAAGGCCCGGTATGCGATCTCGCCGTTCGACGCGGGGTCGAGGGCGAGGATGACCTCGCACACCTCGCGGTCCAGCTCCAGCGACGGAAGCGGCTGGCCGCCGTTAGACGACGAGCCGTCTCGTGGCTGTCGACGGGCGATCTCGTCGTAGAAGTCGGTCACCTCGATCTTGAGGCCATGCGCAGCTACACCATTGGCCCGGACACCGGCGCCGAGCGCCACCATCTGCTCGTACAACTGCGCGTAGTTTCGTTTGATGACGCGGAACTTCGGCATCGTCTTGCCGGGAATGGCCTCGACTTCCCCGCTACGCCAGTCCCCCACCTTCGGTTGAGCGAGCTCGTCAGGGGTGTCGTGTGTGAGCGGGATCATCACGACGTCCTCGACCTGCCCCGGGAGCCTGCCGGCGGCGAGCTCGGTGAACCGCTTCGCGATCGCAGAGAAGATCTGCCAGTCGGACCGGGACTCCCAGGCCGGCGCCACGGCCGCCTGCATCGGGTTGATGAACGAGTGCATGTCCGTGGTGTTCAGATCGTCCTTCTCGTACCAGGTGGCCGCCGGCAGCACGATGTCGGAGTAGAGGGCGGAGGTGTCCATCCGAAAGTTGAGATCCACCACCAGGTCCATCTTTCCGGTCGGAGCCTCGGGGCGAACCTCGACCTCTGTCACTCCGTGGTCGTTCGGCTCGACTGCCACCGCCGTCGAATGGGTGCCCAGGTAGTGCTTCATGAAGAACTCGTGACCCTTGGCCGAGGTCCCGATCGCATTGCCCCGCCAGATGAACCATGTCCTTGGCCAGTTCTCCGGCGCGTCGGGATCGTCGATCGCGAACCTCGTGTCACCGCTCTTCAACCGTGAGACCACGCCGTCGATCACTTCGGAATCGGTGGCGGCTCCCCCACGCCGGAGGGTGCGCACCAGCTCCAGCGGGTTCTCTGAGAACTGGGGAAAGAACGGCAGCCAGCCCTGCCGAACCGCACGAGCCTGGTGGTCGATCGTATGTGCGTCCGGATGTGCTTCGGGAAGGGTGTCGTAGTCCCGATACCCCCGCTCGTACCTCCATTGGTCGGAGTGGACGTAGTGGAACGACGGCGTGTTCTGATGACGTGGCGCCATGCCCCAGTCGAGACCGAAGGCGATCGAGCTCCAGGAGGCCTGGTTGACCAGTTTCTCCTGCCCGACGTAGTGGGCAAGCCCCCCGCCGTTGACGCCGACCGATCCGGTCAGCATCAGCGCCACGATCGCCGACCGGTACAGCAGGTTGTTGTGGTACCAGTGATTGGCGCCGGCTCCGATGATCACCAGGTTCTTTCCGCGAGTCAGCTCCCCGTTGCGAATCCACTCACGGGCGAAAGCCACGACCGTGTCGCGATGAATCCCCGTGTATTGCTCCTGCCATGCGGGCGTATAGGGGACGTCCTCGTCGTCGTAGCTGTCTGCGTCGAAACCATCGAGGCCCCGCCTGACACCGAACCGGGCCATCAGAAGATCGAAGACGGTCGTCACGTTCACCGGGCCATCGACCGTTTCGACCCTTCGCACCGGGACCCCTCGGCGCACGGCGGTTCCTCCACCGAAGTCGTCGAACTCGACGTCGACGACACCATCAGGGCGATCGATGAACGACATCCGTGGTTCGATCTTCTTGCCGACCACCTGGTCGGTCATCTCCAGATTCCAATCCCCCGGCTCTCCCCAACGGTGACCGATGCTGCCGTTGGGCATCCGGGGTTCGTCGTCGACCTCGTCCCAAACCGTCAGTTTCCAGTCGCCGTTCTCGACACCTGCATAGCGGGCCATCCGGTCGGAACGCAGATAGCGCCCCGGAGCGCCGTCATCGTCGATCTCCACGAGGAACGGGAGGTCGGTGTATCGGCGAACGTAGTCGTCGAAGTACTCCACACTGCGGTCCCGGTACGCCTCGGTGAGTATCACGTGGTCGACCGCCAGCCAGAATGCGGTGTCCTGACCGGCGTTGGCCGGGATCCACCAATCGGCGTACTTGGCCACCATCGAGAAGTCAGGGCTGAAGACGGCGAGCTTGGCGCCTGCGTGCCGGACCTCGGAGATGAAGTGAGTGTCCGGAGTCCGGGTCATGTTCAGGTTGGAGCCGACCACGGCGATGAACCGGGCGTTGTACCAGTCCGCCGATTCGTGGACGTCGGTCTGCTCGCCCCAGATCTCCGGCGACGCCGGGGGCAAATCGCAATACCAGTCGTAGAAGCTCATCACCACGCCGCCGAGCAACGAAAGGAACCGGCTGCCGGCCGCGTAGCTGACCTGTGACATGGCGGGGATGGGCGAGAACCCCGCGACGCGGTCGGGCCCGTACGTCTTCACCGTGTGGATGACCGAGGCTGCAGCGATCTCGAGCGCCTCGTCCCAGGTGACGCGCCGGAATCCGCCCTTGCCTCGGGCTTGCTGGTACCGGCCCCGTCGTGCCGGGTCCTCCTGGATGATTCGCCACGCATTCACCGGGTCGCCGAGTGCCTCGGCCTTGGCTTGCCGCCACAGATCGATCAGCGCACCCCGGGCGTACGGGTACTTGACCCTGATCGGGCTGTACAGGTACCACGAGAACGACGCACCTCGCTGGCACCCGCGTGGCTCGTATGGCGGCAAGCCCTCTTCGAGCTGGGGATAGTCGGTCGCCTGCATCTCCCAGGTGACGATGCCGTCCTTGACGAACACCTCCCATGAGCACGATCCGGTGCAGTTCACACCGTGGGTCGTCCGCACCCTCTTGTCGTGGGCGAAACGGTTTCGGTAGAACTCCTCCCACTGCCGCGATGCGGGGTCGACCGACTCCTGAATCCAGTTCTCGTTCATGGCTATCTCCTGAGCTGGTCGACGTACGCGCCACGTGGTCGTTTGAAGAAGAGCGCCATGGCCGCAAACAACGCTCCAAGCCCTACCGCACCCCCGATGAGCATCACGTCGGGACCGCGATCGGGCTCGGTTCCGTCGACCGACACCAGAAACGCAACCAGGTCGGCAATCTCAGCCTCGTCGAGCGGGTGGACATCGAAGATCGGCTGCATGGTGAGTGATGGAGGAGCTGCCAGCCATCCGGTCAGGCCTGCCTGGCCACCGAGCCGAGAAGCCACGTCGGTCAGGTCGGGTCCCAGGGTGGCACCGCCGTAAGGACCGCCTGCATGACACGATGAGCAGGTCCCCCCACCCGCAGCAAGCGCCAGCCGACCGGCGAACAAATCCTCGCCTCGATCCGCGTCCCCGGTAGTCGCCGCCGGAACGGTCGTCGAGGGCCCGGTCGAAGGGGTCGCAGAGCCGAGCTCGACCACGTAAGCGGCAACCGCCTCGATTTGGGCGTCGGTGAGGTTGCCGACCGGCGGCATGACCCCGTCATAGGAGACGCCGTCGACGGTGATGGGCCCTTGCTTGCCGTTGCGGATCACGTCGATCACGTAGTTGGGGTCGCCTATGTTCGGGTTGCCGGCCAAAGGAGGGAACGTTCCTTCGACGCCTGATCCGTCGGGCTGATGGCAGGCCGCGCATGCTTGCTGATAGGTCGCTGCCCCGTCTTCTTGCGCCGCCGCTGGGGCTGTTGGCCCGCCGACCGCCATCGCGATGAAGGCGATCAGGACGACGGTCAGGCGGAGCGGCCGGTGGCCTCTGCCACGGTGGTCGTCGAGAGGCGCTGCAGCAGCGCCTGTCGGGCCGGAACCCATGCCTCGTGCAACGCGCAGTTTTCGCTCTTTGGGCAGGGTCCCCCGCTGAGCGCGCACTTCCCGTTGTCGGTCGGGCCTTCGATCGTCTCGATCACGTCGAGCATCGACAGCTGGTGGAGCGTCGTCTTCAAACGGTACCCGCCGTTCGGACCAGGGTCCGATTCCACCCATCCTGCGTGGACCAGCGGCGTCATCACCTGAGCCATGAAGCCCCGACTCGATCCGACGAGTTTGGCCAGCTCCGAGCCCTTCATCCGGCCTTGGGCACCGAGCACGCAGAGGGCGCGGACTGCCAAGTCGCTCTTTCGGGTGATCTCGAGTCGCATCGTGGCACTCCAGTCTGCCATTCAGCATGGCTTCTCGGCTCCCTTCCGGGCGTAGAACCACCAGTTGATGGCGATGTTGGCGGTGTAGAAGATGGCAATCCCGATGAAGAACCCAGTGGGTCTACCGGTCGAACCGAGGACCACACCGATCAACGCGGAGAAGATGAAAGGCCCGTATGCGGCGATGGCCGCAGTCCAGCCCAGCACTCCCGAAGCCTGGCGGGCCGGGAAGATCATCGGCATCTGCTTGTAGGTGGAGGCGTTGCCGATCCCGGAGAAGAGGAAGATCCCGAGCATCAGTCCGACGAACCACGGGAATTGATCGAGCGAGGTCGGGTCGAGGAAGAAGAGCACACCGATGGTGGAACCGAGGAGGCCACAGCCGGCAACCTGCGTGACCCTCGCTCCTCCGAGCTTGTCGGAGACCGGTCCGGCGGCCACGCGGGCGGCGGATCCGACCAGTGGACCCAAGAAGGCGAATGTGAGTGGGTCTGGAGCGTTCTCGAAGGAGCCGTACACCTCTCTGATCAGGAGCGGGAACGCTGCCGAGAACCCGGCGAACGACCCGAACGTCATGACATACAGCGACGTCATCCACCATGTGTGTTTGTCCCGGAAGATGTCCATCTGCTCCCGCACGTTGGCCCGCACCGGGACACTTCGAAGCATGAACCATGCTGCGATCGACAACACGGCGACGATCGGAATCCAGATGAGCGTCGCGTTCTGCAGCCAGATGTCCTCAGTGGATCCGTCTTTGGTGAAGGTCTCCGCCTCACCCGCAAGGGAGCCAAAGACGGCAAACCCGATGATCCACGGTGTCACGAATTGCACCAGAGACACGCCGAAGTTGCCGATCCCGGCTTGCAGGCCCAGTGCGGTTCCCTGCAGACGCTTGGGGAAGAACAGGCTCGTGGATGGCATGAATGATGAGAAGTTGCCCCCACCGAGCCCGGCCAGGAAGGCCAGCAACATCAACACCCAGAACGGAGTGTTCGGATCCTTCACTGCCACGAACAAGCCCACGAGAGGCACCAGCAGAAGCAGACTGGAGGCGCTCACGACCTTGCGAGTCCCCAGTATCGGTATGAGGAACGTATGGACGATTCGAAGCGTGCCGCCCGCCAAGCCTGGCATCGCCGCCAGCCAGAAGAGCTGCGATGTGGTCAGGTCGAACCCGACGTTGGGCAGGCGGACCACGAGGGCGCTCACGACGAACCATGTCACGAACGCCATCGTGAGGTTGGCTGTTGTGATCCACAGCGTGCGCCAGGCGATCCGTTTTCCGGTCGACTCCCAGAAGTCCTCGTCCTCCGGGTCCCAGTGTTCCAGCCAGTCGTTGCCCGACTTGGAGCGTTCGATCGTCATGAGATCCCCTCTGCCTGTGCCAGCTGATCGGCGGTGTACATCTCGTCGGCGTGCGATCCCTCCGGCTCTTTGAGGAACACCATCACGAAGACGAAGGAGAGGAAGGCACCGGCAGCGAGGATGTAGAAGAAGGTGGAGGCGTCGACCAGCGAGAACAAGACCAGATAGACAACGGCGCCGACATTGCCGAACGCGCCTGCCATACCGGCGATCTGACCCGTCATCGGCTTGTGGATCAGCGGGATGATCGCAAACGTGGCGCCCTCGGCGCCCTGCACGAAGATCGAGCACAGCACGGTCACGAACACCGCGGCCACGATCGGCCACGCAGAATCGATCAGCCCCATCCCCAGGAACCCGAGGCCGATCCCGAGCATGTAGCCGAGCATCACCACCTTCCGGTTCGTCAGCTTGTCCGAGATGAGGCCCCCCAGCGGGCGAGCGAACAGGTTCACGACTGCGAACGATGAGGCGATCAATCCGGCGGCTTCAGGGCCGAGCGTGAAGGTGGACTCGAAGAAAGCAGGGAGCATGGACACCACCGCCAGCTCTGCGCCGAAGTTGGCCACGTAGGTCGTGTTGAGCGCCGCAACACTCGTAAACGGATAGCGATCGGATTCCGGTACGCCGGCGCGGAGCCGTGGCCGGTTCACCTGGATCGACTTGGCGACGTGCGCGGCGTACGCCACCAGGAGGCCGCCGTACACGAGCCAGAGCATCCCGTCGGAGATCAACGCTCCCCCGTCGATCTCGATCCGACTGATCCGCCATGCGAGCAAGCCGAGGGCGCCGAAGATCGGGAACGACCACACGAGGTATTGCACGAGGTCGCCGGTCGAGCTGACGAGCATTGGCTGGGTCTTCTTGACGCCGACGAAAGGCATGCCCTCCGGTGTGTCCCTGACGAGGAAGTAATACATCACGCCGTAGATCAAGGCCACGAGCCCGTTCACGAACAGTGCCCAACGCCACCCGTCCGCGATCCCGAACCAGTCCTCGAACACGGTGATCGCGATCCACGGGAGCGTGATGGCTGCCCATGCAGAGCCGAAGTTTCCCCACCCGGCGTAGAAGCCTTCGGCTCGTCCGATCATCTTCGGCGGGAACCATTGCGCCACCATCCGGATCCCGATGACGAAGCTGGCTCCAACCGTGCTCAAGACCAGGCGCGAAACGAGGAGCTGTGTGAGGTTGTCGCCGAACGCAAAGAAGAATGTTGGGAACGCCATGGTCACCAACAGCGCGGAAAAGACGATGCGCGGGCCGTACTTGTCGATCAGCGCTCCCACCAGGATACGAGCCGGGATGGTGAGCGCGACGTTGACGATGGCGAGGACCTTGATGTGCTCCTCGGTCAGCCAGCCGACATCTCGCAACATGGTCGTCGCAAGTGGCGCCATGTTGAACCAGATGTAGAACGAGATGAAGAATGCGATCCACGTGTAGTGGAGCACCCTGATTCGCTCCTGACGGAAGTCGACCAGCTCGGGCCTAGCCATACCAGCTCCTCCGCCAGACTATAGTTGGTGACTATATAATTGGGAGGATAGGGCCGAAGGTCCCGCCATGGACGAGCGCATCCTCGACCGTGCAACAGGGACGAAGCGAGGGTCCGGTCTCGTCCGAACATCAGCGGCGGAGCCCCGAACCTGAGGATGAGCCTGCACGAGCACGCACAGCGCGCTCCGTTGGTACGGCCGCCGGCAGACAGCTCCGTTGGCCATCTCGTCAGTGGTCGACGATCCGTGTGCGACATGGACGGAGCCGCAAGTACCGGACTGCCCGTCCACTCGGGGCAGATCACCGCCCGGCGGTGTGAACGTCCTGGTACACGCGCACGTAGTCGACGTGCATGTACTGAGGGAACTCCGTGTCGAGGGGGACCGCCCCGCCCAGTGTTCCACCGAGGGCGAGGTTGAGGATGATGAAGAACGGCTGGTCGAACACCCATTCGCGGTCGCCGACGACGTCCCGCGACTTGTCGGCGAACACGTCGCCGTCGAACAGCCAGCGAATACCTTCCTCGTCCCAGTCGACCGCAAAGGTGTGGAAGTCGTCGCCGACGTCGTAGTCGAGTCGGTTCCAGGTGGAGAAACCGCCGGCCCCCGCATATCCCGGCCCGTGAATCGTTCCGAGCACCAGATCCGGCTCCCGACCAACGTATTCCATGATGTCGATCTCACCGACATTCGGCCATCGGTTTGCGGGGTCTTCGGCTTCCTCTTCGAAGCTCTCTCCGAGCATCCAGAAGGCCGGCCATGTTCCCACGCCCTTGGGGACCTTGATTCGCGCCTCGATGTGTCCGTACTGGAAGGCCTGGAGTCCCTGTGTCTTCAGACGAGCGGAGGTGTAGTAGGACTCCTCGTACTGCTCCTGGCGCAGCTCGATGGTCAGGAGCCCGTTCCGCACACGGGCGTTCTCCTCCCGATCGGTGTAGAACTGCGATTCTCCGTTGCCCCAGCCCCAGCCTCCAATGTCGTAGGTCCAGTTGGTGGGGTCGATGGTGTCCCCATCGAACTCGTCGTTCCACACGAGTTCCGTGCCCTCCGGTGCCTCGATCGGAATCGGCTCTGGTGCTGCGATGGTGGTGGTCGTTGTGGTCGGCGCCGACGTGGTGGTCGGCGCCGACGTCACTTCGGTCGTGGCGGGCGATTCCGTGGTGGGAGAGATGCCCTCCCGGTCCGTGGTGCCAGGCTCCGCTTCACCAGAAGCGCAGCTGCTCGCGGCCAGCGCGAAGACGGCTGCGATCCACAGCACCCGGAACCGTTGCATCTCGGCCGCCACCTACCCCTTGACTGCGCCTGCGGTGAGGCCACCGATGATGTAGCGCTGCAGGAACATGAAAAGGATCAGCATCGGCAGCATGAGCATGAGAACCGCTGCGGCGATCCCGGGCCAGTTGCTCCCGTACACGCCCTCGAACACGATCAAACCCCTCGTGATCGGGAAGTAGTCCTGGTTCGTGAGGTAGATCGTCGGGAGAATCAGCTCGTTCCAGATACCGATGGCATGGAGCACGGTGACCGTCGCCACCGCCGGCCTGATCAAAGGGAAGATCACCGTGAACACATACCGGATGTAGCTCGAGCCATCTACAGCCGCCGATTCGTCGAGTTCGCGGGGAATCGACTTCATGTAGTTGACCAGGATGATCATGCCGATCGGGTTGATCAGGAACAACAGGATGTAGCCGGGACGCGTGTTGTACAGGCCCAGATTCAGAATCAACTGGAACTGGGGGATCAGTGCCGGTGGAAGGAACAGGGCCACGACGTACAAGGTCAGGATCGCACCGCTGCCCTTGAAATACCCCCGGGCGATGGGGAACGCCACGAAGAGCGACGTCGCAACGAAGATGGCGGTGGCGAGGAAGGTGTAGAGGGCCGAGTTGAGCATGTACTGCGGGAAGTTGGCGAGTTCCCAGGCCTCGCCGAAATTGGCCAGGCTGGGTCCGCTGACGATCCCAGCCGGGTCCCTCAAGTAGTTCGGCAAGGTCTTCAGCGCCGTGTTGATCAGCATGAAGACAGGCCAGAGATAGAACACGGCAAACAGACCGAGCACGAAATACGAGAAGATCTTCAGGAGTCGTGATCGCGTCGTGACGCTTGCCGGTTCCTTCTCGGTGAGATCCATCACCTGATCGAGGGTCTTGGTGACCCCGTGTTGTTCGAGGGCGTCACTCATCCCATGTACCTCGCTTCTCTCCAGCTGACGTACTTGTTGGCCAGGAATCCGATGATCAAGACCAGGAAGAACAGCACGATGGATGCTGCTGCGGCGAAGCCCTGGCGGAACGCCGGAGAGTCACCTTGTCCGAAGCCCTCCGCAAAGACCAGGTAGCCGAGCACCTGGGTTCCGGGCTTGTAACCGATCAGCACGAGGAACAGCTGCCACGCCTGCAGCGACCCGATGATGTTCAAGAGGAAGTTCGTGTTGATCGCCGGCGTGAGCTGTGGCCAGGTGATGTTACGGAACAGCGACCATCCGCTCGCGCCGTCGATCCGAGCCGCCTCGTAGAGGTCGGTGTTGATGGTCTGCATGCCGGCCAGGAAGATGACCATGGTGACGCCGACATTGGCCCAGATCTGCACCACGATCACCCAGCCAAAGGCTTCCCCTGGCTGCCCACCGAGGAACTCCGATGTGAGCCCGAACCAGTCGAAGATCATCGCCATGGGCCCTCCCCGCGGCTGGAGGAAGAGCTTCCACATCAGGCCCTGGATCACGACGCCGAGGATCACCGGCAGGAAGAAGAGGGTGCGGAAGAACGTCCGACCCTTCAGCTTCTGGTTGACCAGGAGGGCCAAGATGAGACCCAGCGTGAACTGGACGAAGGTGACGATCACGGAGAACTGGAGCGTTCTCAACGTGGCGTCGAGGTTGTCTCTCGAGGCGAGACCCCGGAACAGGAACTCGTCATAGTTATCGAGTCCGATCCAGTTGACCGGCGCGCCCTTGAGTCCGCTGGCGTCGGTGAAGGAGTACCCAACTGTCGCCAGAGAGGGGCCGAGGGCGATCACCAAGTAGAGGAGAACGCCGGGGATCAGGAGCATGAGGGGCGCGAAGCGCCTCCACTTGCCAGCACTGCCGAACAAATAGTTCTTGTTCATGATCGCCATCGAATCATGCCTCCCCGGGTTTGTTGCCTCTTCGGGCGGGTCCTCGCCGCTGTGACGAGGACCCGCCGTCGAAGGTGTGTCGTTCGGAGCCTATTCCGTACTACCCGGCGTTGAGGCCGGCTTCGAGGTCCGCTTGCGCCTGATCGGCGAGGGCTTTCGCATCGTCCCACTCGTTGAACGGTGAGAACCACGACGCGCCCTGCCAGGCATTCGCCCACTGGCCGGCACCGGTCGGTGCCACCCAGATCTGCTCGAAGGCGGTGCGATAGTTGCCGAGAAGCGGTGCAACCGCATCACCGACAGTGCTGTCGAGCGTTGCCGTTGGCTGCGTGGGAATGAAGCCCGTTGCGTCGATGAACGCCTGGTAGGCGTCGGGATCCGCGAGGGCTGCGAGATACGCCTTGGCGACATCCGGGCTCGGCGTGTCCTCGGCGATCATGAAGCTGAGGTCGTACTTGCCGAACAGGTACTGGTTGTCGGCCGGATCGTCGGTTCCTGGAACAGGAACGTAGGTCCAGGCGAACTCAGGCTCGAAGCCTTCGAGGTTGGCACCCTGCCACGTGCCGGTGGGCAAGAAGGCCACATCGCCCGCTGCGTACCTGGCCGTCGCCTCGTCGTGGCTGAGACCTGTCACACCCGGTTCGAGCATGTCCTGGGCATACACCTGGAGCTTCTCCATGAGCTCGAGGCCCTCACCCTCGTTCCACTTGATCTCGCCGGTCCACAGGCCTTCGGACAGCGCGGCCTGGTCGGGGAACTGCGCCCCGAGGATGCCGTAGGAACCCACGAAGATCGGCCACACGTCGCCGCCGCCCTGCGTCATGCAGGCGTAGTCGGCAGCGATGATGGTCTCACATGCGGTGACCAGTTCGCTCCAGGTCGTCGGGATCTCCACTCCGACCTCGGCCAACAGATCGGTGTTCGTGAACATACCGCTGAAGGCACTGCGGCCCATGTTGATCGCGTACACGCTCCCATCGAATGAACCAGCATCCTGGATGGTCGCCTCGTCGAAGTTCTGGACGAATGGCTCATCGCTGATGTCCATGATCAGTCCGGCCTCGATCAGCTGCTGCCACGTGGGAGGTGAGCTGATGCCCGACATGTACGGCTGGATGCCGTTGGTGAACCCAGCGCATGGCGCCACGCAGTAGTCGATCACGTCGACGTCAGACGCCGAGAGCCGGGTCTGGATCGAGGTGGGCATGTCCTCGGGAGTCACGATCGACATGTCGACGGTGACCCCAGGATTCGCTGCCTCGAAGTCGGCGTTGAACGAGTCCATGTACTCGGTGAACGCCGGGTTCTGATGGATCAGCACCCTCAGCGTCACCGCTTCACCCGCGGCCGCAGTGTCGCCCGTGCCACCTGCCCCAGTCGTTGCAGTCGATCCGTCGGCTGTCGTTTCGGTGGTATCGCCGTCCGTCGTATCAGCATCGTCATCGCCGCCACATGCGGCCAGCACGAGTGCCAGCACGACGAGCAGCGCCGTGACCAGGCCTCTCCGTCCTCTCATATCCGTTCCTCCTCGTTGCCACTTCGATACTCTCCCACAGGGATCTGTGGGGGCGTTCCCAACTGGTGCTGGGAGCGCTCCCGCCACTGTACGAGACGCGCGTGAAAAAAGTCAAGTTTGACGGAATAAATCGGGTGCGATATCGTTTGGGGGCGCCCCTGAGAGCGATCCCACAAATGCGCGCCTGAGCCAAAGGAAGAGGCGGTGAACCTCACGCTTGAAGACATCGGCCGGATGGCCGGCGTATCTCGGTCCACCGTCTCGCGCGTCATCAACAACCAACCAAGCGTCAACCCCAGCGTGCGCGAGCGCGTGCAAGAGGTGATTCGCCACACTGGGTACAGTCCGAATGTTGCTGCCCGCTCGCTCGTGTCAGGACGAAGCGGAGTGATCGGACTAGTGATCCCCAGCCGGGTCCACAGTCTGTTCGAAGACCCGTACTTCGCGCGGCTGATCCAGGGCATCAGTACCGCCAGCAACATGTCGGGCACGACATTGTCGCTGTTTGTGTTTCAGAGCGAGGCGGAGGAAACCGCGCTCTACCCGAGGGTTGTCACCTCGGGGTTCCTGGACGGGCTGATCATCACCGCCACCCGAATGGCCGATCCACTACTCGCGCGGATGACAGTCGGCGAGTTCCCGATCGTCATCATCGGGCGCCCCGACGCCGAAGGTCCGAGCTATGTCGACGTCGACAACCATGGCGGGGCCCGCCAAGCCGCTAACCACTTGTGCAACCTCGGTCACGAGCGAATCGGCCTGATCGGGGCGCCTACCACCACAACTGCGGGTTTAGACCGCCTCAATGGATTCATTGAGGGGCTGGCACTCAACGGCAGAGCGCTGCATCCGACCCTCCGCTTCGACGGCGACTTCTCGGAGGCGAGTGGGTATCGGGCGATGCAAGGGCTCATTTCCCAAAGACCCGATGCCGTGTTCGTCGCCTCCGACACGATGGCGATCGGCGCCTTGCGTGCTTTGCGCGATGCGGGCATCCACGTCCCGCAAGACATGGCATTGATGGGCTTCGACGGTCTGTCTTCATCTGAAACATCGGTTCCGGCGTTGACCACCATCAGGCAGCCGGTGAGCGATACCGGAGCGGCTGCCGTACGGATGCTCAACGACCTCATCGCTGGGACGGCGACCGGTCCCATCGTCGAGATCATGCCGGTGGAATTGGTGGTTCGCGAGTCCTGCGGATCGGTCCGGGCGGCCGAGGGCTTCGAGATCTGATGTGGGGAACGAAGTGGCGTCGCTTGCACTCGGGGTCGAACCCGCGGCAGCTTCAAGTGATTGACGTAGACGTCAGGGACGAAGGAGAGAGGGAATGGCAATGATTCATTCGATGCCGACAAGGCGGCGAAGAGCCGTCGCATTGCTGGCGGCACTGCTGGTGGGGTCACTGCTGGTCATGGGGCCGGCCGCATCGCCCGCCGGAGCCGCGTCACCGGCTTCGTCGGACGTGCTGGCCGATTTCGAGAGCGGCGTGCCCGACGGCTGGTTCACCTTTGCGGGTGCCAGCGCGGTGGCGGCCTCGACCCAAACGGTCGCCGACACCGATCCGCTCGCCAAGCCCGGTCAGGTCGGAGACGACGGCATTCTCGCAGTCGACTACAACGTCACCGACTTCGGCGGGTTTGGACAGTCGTTCGAAGGGCCCGGCCCCCAGGACTGGAGCAGTTACGCGTCGTTCGACTTCTGGTTCTACGGAACCGGGGGCGGATTGACCTATCAGGCGGAGATCTCCGACAACCGCAGCAACCCTGCCACCGACACCTCAGAACGATTCGACTACGAATTCACCGACACCACTCCTGGTTGGCAATACATCAGCATCCCGTTCTCGGATTTCACTCGGGCAACCGACTTTCAACCCGGCGGCGCCCCCGACGACGGATTCACCCTCACCGAGATCTGGGCGTGGGCGATCGTGCTCCCTCAGGGTGCCGACACCGTGTACTTCGACGAGGTCGGGCTCGGCCTCAACGTCGTCGACGACTTCGAGAATGGCGTGCCGACCGGGGCAGATGCCAACGGGATCAACGTTGGCTTCTACACCTTCGAAGGAGAGGGAAGCAGCGTCTCGATCGCAACCGCAGCGGCACCGCCGGCGCCGACGCCGCCCGGAGCCCTCGTCCCCAACAACGTGATGCAGCTCGACCTCGACGTCACGACCTTCGCCGGATTCATCCACGGCTTCGAGAACGACACCGTCGACGCCTGGGTCCCCCAGGACTGGTCGGCCTATTCCGGTTTTGCGCTGTGGATGTATGGCACCGGTACCGGGATCGACACCTTCATCGACATCCTCGGCGAGCGGAATCCCGGTTCGACGACCGACGACGCCCAGCGCTGGCGGGTCGACATCACCGATGACGTCGCCGGGTGGCGGTACCTCCAGATCCCCTTCTCCGACCTCCGTTACTTCGGCGTCGGCAACGGCGCACCCGGCGCGGGGGACGGACTGGACCTCACCCAGATCCACGGTTGGGCGTTCGGCACGCTAGGCACCGATGGCCCGGTCACGTACCATTTCGACGACCTCGCCCTCTACGGCGTGGCGGAGATCCCGGAGCTGACGGTGAGCTTTGCCTCCAGCGACTTCGAGATCGACGAAGGCGCCACCGGCCCCATCACGGTCCGCCTCAACCGGCCGATGAACGAGGACGATTCGGCACAGGTGTCGGTCGACTACTCGGTGGACACGATCGTCGCCGAGGAGGGACGCGACTTCCTGCCCGTTCCATCCGGCACGTTCACGTTCGTCAACGGTGGACCCACCGAGCAGACGTTCGACGTTACGACGCTCGACGACTCGAAGTACGAAGCCACCGAGCGATTGATCCTGCGGCTCTCCAACCCGGTCGATGTACCGATCGGTGCAACCCAGCAGGCCTCGGCGAGCATCCTCGACAACGACCCGTACGATCCACTGCTGCTGGACGACTTCGAGGGCTTCCCGTATCTATGGGACACAACGGGTGCAGTGACCCTCAGCAACCCCGAGCTGGATGCCGACGATCCGATGACGCTGCCCGGACAAGGCGCCCATGAGCGTATCCTGGCCGCCTCGACGCCGATAGCCGTCGACACGGTGATCGCCGGCAACCTGTGCAACGCGGGGAACGGCGTCGTCCCCGTTGCCATTCTCACCACCGGCGACTTCGACGCCACGACGGTGGATCACACCACGGTTCGGTTCGGTGACGCCGCCGAGACGCACGGAAACAGAAGAGGCGTGACCCGGCACGAGGAGGACTTCGACGGGGACGGCGACACCGATCTCGTCTTCCACTTCAGGGCGAACGAGACCGGGTACGGCTGCGAAACCACCAACACCGCGCTCACTGGCTCGACCTTCGCGGGCCAGCCCATCGGCGCAGGCGGAAACGCGGGCTTCGGGCGCGACTTCGCGATCGGCCAGGACTGGACCCGTGGCGAGGCCTTGCGCTTCTGGTTCTACGGCACAGGTACAGGCGACCAGATCGGCGTCACGCTGAAGGACAACCGAGCGCCCGACCCGGGCCCGAGCGGCTGGGAGTTGGTGTGGGGCGACGAGTTCGACGAGCCCGCAGGTACCCCACCGAACCCGGCCAACTGGGGCTATGAGATCGGCGACGGCACTGTGAACGGCATCCCCGGATGGGGCAACGCCGAGCTGCAGTACTACACGGACGAACCCGGCAATGCCGCCACCGACGGCGACGGCAACCTCGTCATCACCGCCAAACCGGCGGCCGGCGAGCAGTGCTACTACGGGGAGTGCGACTACACCTCGGCGCGCCTGGTGACGACGAATCGAGCCGAGTTCGCCTACGGCCGGATCGAATCGCGGGTGCTGGTCCCGGACGGCGAGGACGGGCTGTGGCCGGCATTCTGGAGCCTCGGCACCGACATCGATCGCGTCGACTGGCCGCAGACCGGCGAGATCGACATCATGGAGTATGTCAGCCGGATCCCGGACGAGATCTTCGGCACGATCCACGGTCCCGGGTACTCGGGTGGGAACGCCTACGGCAACACCTATGCGATCCAGAGCGTGGCCGACGACTACCACACGTTCGCCATCGAATGGCAGCCGGACCGGATCGAGTGGTACGTCGACGGGACCCTGTACCACGTGGCGACGCCGGCGGATGTGTCACCCAACGAGTGGGTGTTCAACGATCCCGTCTACCTACTGCTGAATCTCGCGCTCGGTGGCAACTTCGGCGGCCCGCTCAGTCCCGAACTGACGTTCCCGCAGGAGCTGAAGGTCGACTACGTGAGGGTCTTCCAGGGCCCCGACAGCGCCGAGCGGTTCGAGACGAGCTTCGTCGACAACTTCAGCGGTTGGCAGGAAGTGGTCATCCCGTTCACTGCCTTCACCCGCAGCGGCGAACAGCCCGCAGGGGCACCGGATGACGGGCTTGGTCTCGACGAGGTGTGGGGCTACGGCTTCACCCTGCCCGACGGTGGCACCACCGGCGGAGTGGTGAATCTCGACCAGGTGCGGCTGGAACTGATTCCGCCACCCACCGAGATCACCATCACCAACCTGAACAACAGCGGCAACGGCTCGTTGCGCCAGGCGCTGGAGGACATCGCCATCGGCGGAACGATCACCTTCGACCCGGCTCTCGCCGGCGGCTCGATCTCGCTGTCCAGCGGACCGCTGGTGCCGAGAGGCAACGTCACCATCGATGCGTCGGCCGCTCCCGGCCTGACGTTGAACGGAGGCGGGGCAGATCGGGTGCTCATTGTGGACGCTGGCATCACGGCGTCGGTCTCGGGCGTGACGCTCACGAACGGATTCGGCTTCCAGCTGGCCGGGTGCGTGTTGAACAACGGCAACCTGACGCTCGACCACGTCACCGTCACACAATGCACGATGACCACAGATGCCGGCGAGTTCTGGCAGGGCGGCGGCGGAATCTACAGCGGGGCTGGAGCAACACTGAACCTGATCGACTCCACGGTGTCCGACAACGACGCCGGGTGGTCGGGCGGAGGCGTCTACAGCTTCTTCGACACCACCACAGTGATCGAGCGGAGCACGATCAGCGGCAACGTCTCCAACGACGTCGGAGGCGGCATGCGTTCACTGGGCAACGCAACCATCCGCAACTCCACCATCAGTGACAACGAGTCGACCGGCTGGTACGGAGGTGCCGTGTTCATCACCGATGGCGTCGTGGACATGACCAATGTCACCATCGCGAACAACGTGTCGCCTTCAGTCGCGCCGGCGGCCGTGTTCGTCGGCACGTTCGGCGATGCGGGTGCCACCCTCAGCATCCAGAACTCGATCGTCGCCGACAACGTCAGTGAAGGGTGCTTCCTGGCACCGTTCGGTGCCGGAGCCGTCGCCATCGACTCGCTCGGCGGCAACGTGTTCTCGGACGAGACGTGCTTCGCAGGAGCGGACGACCAGGTCGTCTCGAATGCGGGTCTCGACGTCCTCGCCGACAACGGCGGACCCACGCTCACCCATCGGTTGCTTCCAGGCAGCCCGGCGATCGACGCGGCGGACTCGACAGCGTGTCCCGCCACCGACCAACGAGGTGTCACACGTCCCCAGGGGACGGCATGTGATGTCGGGGCGTTCGAGTTGGAGTGATTCCTCCCGCGCTCAATTCGCGGGTCCTGGCCACCGGCTGGGACCCGCGCTCCGACCCCTACCCGAGGAGAAGCCGGCGTGACCCGCCTACAGCGACCCATCGATGACATCATCGGCGACATGACCGTGGCGGAGAAGATCGGTCAGATGACGCAGGTCTCCAACGAGGACATCACTCCAACGGACGTGGCAGATCACTTCATCGGATCGGTGCTCAGCGGAGGGAACGGAAACCCGGACCCGAACACCCCTGCGGTCTGGAACGACATGGTCTCGTCGTATGTCGATGCGTCCACCGAGACGCGCCTCGGCATCCCGCTCATCTACGGAGTGGACGCGGTCCACGGTCACGGCAATGTCGCTGGAGCCACGGTGTTCCCACACAACATCGGGTTGGGTGCAGCTGCCGACACCGCGCTCGTCGAACAGATCGGCCGTGCCACCGCCATCGAGATGCACGCCACAGGCATCAGGTGGGCATTCGCGCCCACCCTCGCCGTCCCTCACGACATCCGTTGGGGACGGACATACGAGGGCTACGGAAGAGACACGAGCCTGGTGTCCTCGCTCGGATCAGCGCTGATCCGCGGCCTCCAGGGATCGGAAGCAGGCGTGGTCGATGTCCTCGCGTGCGTCAAGCATTTCGTCGGCGATGGAGCCACATCGTGGGGCACTGCTCCACGATACGAGTGGACCGACTGGTGGGACGGCTGGGGCGACGCCTGGCAGATCGACCAGGGAGATGCGCAGATCACCGAATCTGAGCTACGAACCGTGCATCTGCCGCCATACCGAAGAGCGTTCGAAGCAGGCGCACTGACCGCGATGGCGTCGTACAGCTCGTGGAACGGCGAGAAGCTCCATTCCCACCGACATCTGCTCACCGACGTGCTCAAGACAGAGCTTGGATTCAAAGGATTCGTCGTTTCTGATTGGAAGGGCGTGGATCAGGTTGCACCATACGAACGCGCGGTCGTCACCTGCATCAACGCCGGCCTGGACATGGTGATGGTCCCCGACGATTTCGAGAAGTTCATCGACGTCATGCTCGGGGCCACATCGGACGGGCGCATCCCGATGTCTCGAATCGACGACGCCGTGCGCCGGATCCTCACGGCCAAGCGTGCGGTCGGGCTGTTCGCCTCCGATGCCGATGCTCCGCCACTCGGTGCGGTCGGCGCCGAGGCACACAGGGCGATCGCCGCCGAAGCGGTACGGCGCAGCGCTGTCCTGTTGAAGAACGAGCGCACGGTCCCGCTCGACTCCGCCACTCGAACGATCGACGTAGCCGGGGTCGCCGCCAACGACATCGGACTCCAATGTGGCGGGTGGACTGTCGGCTGGCAGGGCGGCACCGGATCGACCACCCCAGGATCCACTCTGCTCGACGGACTCCGGTCGTCGACGACCGCCGAGATCAGCTTCGACACCGACGGATTCCTCGATCACGATCGGTGCGAGGTCGGAGTCGTGTGTCTCGCCGAGCCGCCCTATGCGGAGGGACCCGGTGATCGCGCCAAACCGACTCTGACCGATCAGGACCGTGCCGTGTTCGAGAGAATCCGGCAACGGGCGGACAGAGTCGTGCTGGTCATCTACTCGGGACGGCCGCTGATCATCGACGATCTGATCGATCGAGCAGATGCCGTGGTGGCCGCCTGGTTGCCGGGATCGGAGGGTGCCGCATTGGGCGAACTGCTGGCGGGAGCCCATCCCTTCACGGGACGGACGCCACAGCCGTGGCCCCGCTCGTTCGCAGACCTCGACGATCCCGACGCGGTTCCCCTATTCCCGACCGGTCACGGGCTCGGATCGACCGCCATATCGATCGGTGAGCGGGCATGATCTCGACCACCGAATTCGCCGGTGAGCGCCCGGTCGAGGAAGGTCTCGTGGAGATCGGCGGACATGGGTACTACGCCATCCCCGACGTCCACACCATGCCGCCGTTCCTGATGAGCGTGGTGAGCGATGGGGATCGGTGGATGTTTCTGTCGAGCACCGGCGGGCTCACTGCCGGCAGAGGCGATGCGTCCGGTGCCCTGTTCCCCTACGAGACCGACGATCGCCTCCATCGCAATGCCGGAGCAATCGGACCGGTGACCGCCATTCGCCTGCCCGGCGTGGACGCTGTCTGGTCCCCATTTCGAAGTGCACCGCCGACAGGGGTGAGCAGAACGCTGTACAAGTCGGTCGTAGGGGACTCGGTGCTGTTCGAAGAAACGAACCTGAGCCTCGGACTCACCTTTCGCTATCGCTGGGCCAGCAGCCACCGCTTCGGGTTCATCAGAACCGCCACCCTGGTCAACGAGGGGGGCGCCCCGTCGAGAGTAGACCTGATCGACGGTCTGCTCGGGATCCTCCCCTACGGCCTCGATCCGGCGGTCTATCAGCGTATGAGCAATCTCACCAACGCCTATAAGCGGGGTGAGATCATCGATGCGCGAGCGCGCCTCGCCGTGTACTCGCTCGAATCTCGTATCGCCGACCGCACCGAACCCGAGGAAGTGCTGCGGACCTCGATCGCATGGTCGACCGGTCTCCCCGATGCCGAGCTCACGCTTCACCCCGACGCACTCGGAGCACTGGAGTCTGGGCATCCATCCGAGTCCGTTTCACTGATGACGGGCTCCCCGGCCGGATATCTGCTGCGCTCCCGACTCGATCTACCCCCGGGAGCGCAATCGAGCTGGCACATCGTCGCCGATGTCGCCCAGGACCAGCGGAGTGTGACGGCACTGAGGAACCGACTGCGAGTAGCCCCGAGCCTGGACGATCAGATCGAGGCGTCACTTCGGGAGGCAACGCGATCGCTGGTCCAGATCATGGCGCCGGCCGATGCACTGCAGCACACCGGCGATCGCGTCGCGACGGCACATCAGTTTGCAAACGTCACATACAACGTGATGCGCGGGGGCGTCCCGCTCGACGGATACCGGATCCCCGTCGATGACTTCTCGGCGTTCGTGCGAGAACGGAACCGACAGCTGGCAGACCGCCACCAGGCGTGGTTCGATTCGCTCCCGGCCGTCGTCGAACGCTCGTCCCTGATGGAGACCATCCAGGCCCTGGGGGACGCCCACCTCGTGCGGCTGGCCTTCGAGTACTTGCCGTTCACCTTCTCACGTCGACATGGCGACCCGAGCCGACCCTGGAACGCCTTCTCGATACGCGTCCGGGATGCCGAAGACCGGCCGAACGTGTACTACGAGGGAAACTGGCGCGACATCTTCCAGAACTGGGAGGCGCTGTCGATGAGCTTCCCGGAGTATCTCCCGAGCATGATCTCCGTGTTCGTCAATGCTTCGACGCCGGATGGATTCAACCCTTACCGGATCAATCGACATGGCATCGACTGGGAGATTCCGGATCCCGACGACCCCTGGAGCAACATCGGGTACTGGGGCGATCATCAGGTCGTCTACCTGCTTCGACTCCTCGAGGCGTGCGACCGGTACCTCCCAGGATGGGTCGAGACCACACTGGGTGAGCAGTGGTTCTCCTATGCCGACGTTCCCTACCGGCTCGCCGACTACGACGAGCTCGTCGAAAACCCGAAATCGACGATCACGTATGACGAGGAAGCTGCCCGGCGTTCCGCGGCGCGAGTGGAGGCGACAGGTGGCGACGGGAAGCTGCTGTGCAACGACGACCACCACGTCTACCTCGCCTCGCTTCTGGAGAAGCTCGTCGTGCCGGCTCTCTCGAAGCTCTCCAACTTCGTCCCCGGAGGCGGGATTTGGATGAACACGCAGCGACCCGAGTGGAACGACGCCAACAACGCCCTCGTCGGATTCGGACTCTCCATGGTGACGCTCTACCACCTCCGTCGGTACCTCGATCACCTCCGGGACCTCGTCCGCAGCGCCGGGCTGCGTGACGTCGAGATCTCGACGGAGGTTGCCGAGTGGCTCGCAACGGTCCGCAAGGCCCTCGATGCCCATTCGACAAGCGAAACACGGCTGAGCGACGGCGCCCGCAAGGCGTTGATGGACCAGCTGGGTCAGGCGTTCGCGGAGTATCGAACCCGGGTGTATCAGTTCGGTTTTTCCGGGAGGACCAAGATCGCAACCGAAACGGTGGCGGCCTTGTGCGACACCGCACTCGAGCACCTGGACGCCACGATCCGTCACGGTAGGCGAGCAGATGGGCTATTCCATTCCTACAACCTCGTCCAGTTCGGTTCGGATCGCTCGACGGCCGCAGTCGATCACCTCCACGAGATGCTGGAGGGCCAGGTGGCCGCGCTCGACTCAGGTTTCCTGACTCCAGACGAACGCCTCGAAATGATCGACGCGCTGTTCGAGAGCTCTCTGTATCGAGAGGATCAGCGCAGCTTCGTGCTCTACCCGCCCCACCGACCCCCCTCGTTCCTCGACAAGAACGTGATCCCGATCGAGGCCATCGCCGGCAACCGACTCCTCACAGCCCTCATTGCCGAAGGCGACGAGTCGGTAGTACTCGTCGATGACGACGGGCGACACCGCTTCAACGCCGACCTCTCCAATAGAGAGGACCTGGAGGAAGCCCTGAAGGGGCTCTCGGCCGATGCTCGTTGGGACGAGATCGTCGCAGAGGGTCACGAAGCGACGCTCGCAACCTACGAGGGGGTTTTCCAACATCACTCGTACACGGGTCGCTCGGGTTCGATGTACGGATACGAAGGGATCGGGTCCATCTACTGGCACATGGTTGCCAAGCTGTTGGTGGCGATTCAGGAGTCGGTGCTCGACGCTGCATCCCGAGGGGCCGACCGCGTGACGCTCCGGTCGTTGGTCGACGCCTACTGGCGAGTGCGGTCCGGGCTGGGCTTCAACAAGACGGCAAAGGAGTTCGGCGCCATTCCCCTCGACCCGTACTCGCACTCTCCCGCCCACGCCGGGGCCCAGCAGCCGGGTATGACCGGCCTGGTCAAGGAGGAGCTCCTCACCCGACCCCTCGAGGTCGCAGTACGGGTCGATTCCGGCGCCATCGAACTCGATTCGACCCTGCTCAGACGGAGCGAGCTGCTGTCCGACACGGAGACGTGGCAGCTGTTCGATCTCGATCTGCATCCTTCGATGGTGGAGATTCCCGCCGGCTCACTGGGTCTGACGGTGTGCCAGGTCCCTGTAATCGTGTCGACGACCTCCGACGACCCTCAGATCGAGATTCATCGGCGAGATGGATCCACGAGTCGCATCCCGGGAACGCGCATCGACCCCGAAACCAGCGCACGGATCTTCGGTCGCACAGGAGAGATCGACTCCATCCGCGCCGCCGTTCTCGTATCGGAGATCGGGTCGAACGACCGATGAAGCGTCTCACCACCGGGGGGACAAGCGCCGTCACCAGGTCACGGACGCCGTATCCCCGGACTGCTCTCCCAGAGCTCGGCCAGTCCCGCCGGCGTGAGGGTCGCCAACTCCGATGCGGTGAACCTCGGCGGAACATGCTCCAGGACGCCGACCGTGCGCGATCCCATCAGATGGCCCAACCGAAGCCGGGCGGACGTCGGCCAGCCGAACACTCTCGCTGCCAGATACCCGGCGGCGAACGCATCGCCTGCACCTGTGGGCTCGACCACTACGGGCTGAAGAGCCGGCTCGGAGATCTCCCGGCTCGCCGTGACGACCGAAGCCGGGCCCGCTCCCCTCTTCAGGACCAGTTCCTGGTCGGCGCGCTCGAGGATCGAGTCCGCCAGGACAACCACATCCGACGTGCCGACCAGAGCCTGACACTCGTCGTCGCCGATGAAGACGACGTCGGCGGCGCGGGCGGCGCGCAGCAGCGTACGACGGGCCATCTCGGTGCTCGGCCACAGTGCCGGTCTGAAGTTCACATCGAAAGAGACGAGAGCATCGCTGCCACGCCGATCCTCCATCACGGATTCGACGAGTTCGAACGCGGAGTCCGAGAGCGCTGGTGTGATTCCGGTCAGGTGAGTCCAGCGGCTTGGGCTCACCCTTTGCAGGTCCTCGGGCGACAGCATGCGGGCGGCGCTCTCGCTGCGGTAGTACGTCGACGACCTGCTTGCACCGTCGACGTGGATCGTCATCACACCCGTGGGCAGTGCATCGTCGCGCACCACTTCCACCATCACCCCGGCGTCCGACACCGACTCCTCGACGAAGCGCCCAAGCGGATCTGCACCCAGGCGCGACACCCACTGTGTCCGGCAACCCAGGCGAGCCATACCGATCGCAACGTTCGACTCGGCCCCTGCCGGCACGGCGAGGTAGTGGTGAGGGTCGTCGCGCGAGACGAAGGCGACCATGGTCTCACCGATCGCCGCCAGATCGAATCGTTTCTCCGGGGAGGGGCAGTCAGACTGCATGTTCAGAGCGACCAGTATGGCCACGCGATGGCCGTGCCCGCACCAAGACGGGAGTCGTATCGATGAAGGTCGCCATCACGGGCGCCAGTGGCACGGTCGGGCGGGCCGTGGTCGACCTTGCCGTGGCGGAGGGCCACTCGGTCGTACGCATCGATCGCGCCCCGGGCGCCTCGACGGCCGACGATTCGACCTTTCTCGAAATCGACGTCACCGACTATCCGAGCCTCGCTACCGGCCTCGAGGGATGCGATGCGTTGATTCATCTCGCCGCCATCAACGGGCCAGGTCGACACCCCGACCACGTCGTCCACAACAACAACGTGGTGGGCAGCTACAACGCCCTCCGTGCGGCCGCCGAGGCAGGCATCCGGAGAGTGGCGCAGGCCTCGAGCGTCAATGCGATTGGTGGCCGGTTCAGCCACCAGGCCAAGTACGACTACCTCCCGCTCGATGAGGAGCACCCGACCTACGCCGAGGACCCCTACAGCCTTTCCAAGTGGATCTGCGAGCAGCAAGCCGACGCCGTCGCTCGAAGCCTCGAGTCGATGTCGATCGCGAGTCTCCGCCTCCACGGGGTGGTCGAAACACGGGCCGACACGGCCGGGTGGGTCGATCTCCCTCACGCAGGCCTGCAGAAGCAGTTGTGGGGATACACGAGGAGGCGGGCCGCCGCACGAGCGTGCCTCCTCGGCGTGACCGCGGACTTCTCCGGTCACCATGCGTTCTACATCGTGGCCTCTGAGACGATGGTGGACACACCCTCTCTCGAACTCCGGGAGCGCCACTACCCGGATGTGCCCGTCCGGGGAGACATGAGCGGACATCGCAGCTTCTTCGACTGCACAATGGCCCAACGCATCCTCGGATGGAGTCACGATGACGACTGAGCGAGTACCTACCTCGAGTGGAGAATTCCCCTTGCTTCGCCTTCGGCGCAGCTGTCCGCCGGTCGCCTGCGGCGATCGAACCGAGTTTGCTGCGCATCACTCGACCCAACACCACGAGAGCAGCGGCGCCCCATCGGTGCTCCACGGGTCAACGGTGACGTGTGTCCAGCGACTGTGTCCCCCCGCGGAGGGGACAGGCTGCCGCAGGCCGTCAGGGGGGATTCCGCACTGGACCCGTCGCATCAAGACGCGGCAGGGCACCTGCGGGGGCACAAGAAAGGAGCCTGCTGCAGATCCGCAGCGCAAGCACCGCCGAGCCGGTGGCGAATCCGGTGAACCCTCATGACCAAGATCACCAATGTCAGAACCATTCTCACGGCACCCGATGGCATCGCCCTCGTGGTCGTCCGGGTGGACACCGACCAGGACGGCCTGTTCGGCGTCGGCTGCGCCACGTTCACCCAGCGCCCAACGCTGGTTGCTGCGGCCGTCGACGACTATCTGGCACCACTGTTGGGCGGACGTGATCCGGCGAACATCGAGGACCTCTGGCATCTCATGTATGTCAACGCCTATTGGCGCAACGGGCCAGTGCTGAACAACGCCATCAGCGGCGTCGACATGGCGCTGTGGGACATCAAAGGCAAAGCGGCGGGGCTCCCTGTGTACGACCTGCTGGGAGGCAAGTGCCGGGAGGCGGCGATGGTCTACCGGCACGCAGACGGCGACGACCCGCTCGAAGTGCTCGACAAGGTGCAGGCCTACCGGGAAGATGGCTACCTGGCGGTCCGCTGCCAGATGGGCGGCTATGGCGGTCGTCGTACGAAGGCGGACGGGGTCACCTCAACTCGCAGGAGCGACACCGACGCCCGGCTCAGGGATGGATTCCCGGGCGCCTATTACGAACCCGATCGGTACGCACGGTCGGTGGTCGAGATGTTCGAACAAGTGCGGAGTGGAGTCGGAGACGATCCCTTCTTGCTGCATGACATCCACGAGCGACTGGCGCCGATCGATGCCATCCGAATGGCCAAGGCTCTGGAACCCTTCCGTCTCTTCTTTCTCGAGGATCCGCTGCCTCCCGACCAGGTCGAGTGGTTCGCACGGCTCCGCCAGCAGACCTCCACGCCGATCGCGATGGGCGAGCTCCACAATCACCCACTGGAGTGGCGGCCCCTCATCACCGGGCAACTGATCGACTTCATCCGATCCCACCTCTCACAGCTGGGCGGATTGACTCCGGCCCGCAAGCTCGCGGCCTTGTGTGAGGCATTCGGCGTTCGGACCGCATGGCACGGACCCGGCGATGTCTCCCCGGTGGGTCACGCCGCCAACCTCCATCTCGACCTGGCCTGTCACAACTTCGGGATTCAGGAAGTCGTAGGGCTCGGCGACAGGCTGCGCGAGGTGTTCCCGGGAACACCCGAGCTCCGAGACGGGTACCTCTGGCCCAATCGTGGACCCGGGCTGGGAATCGACATCGACGAGACGCTGGCGGCGAAGTTCCCGATCGAAGTGGCCCCCATCGAGTGGACCCAGAGCCGCTGGCCCGACGGCACCCTGTGGACACCGTGAGCAAGCCTGATCGGGATTCGGATCGGCCACGTGACACGTTCGATCGAATTCGGGAGTGCGGCATCGTGCCGGTGGTCACGATCGATCGCTCCGACAACGCTATCCCCGTTGCGGAGGCGTTGCTGTCGGGAGGTCTCCCCTGCATCGAGATCACGTTCCGCACGGATGCAGCGCCCACTGCCATCGCCGCGGTCGGCTCAGACCTTCCGGACATGCTGGTTGCCGCAGGGACGGTACTGACGCTCGACCAGGCCCGGGCCGCCCGAGACGCTGGAGCCCGACTCGTTGTGTCCCCCGGATACGACAGCGACCTCGTCGAGTGGTGTCTGACACAGAAGATGCCGGTGGTCCCCGGCGTGATGACACCCACCGAGATCACCCGCGCGCTTCGACACGGGCTCGAACTCGTGAAGTTCTTCCCCGCCGAAGCGGCCGGAGGAGCCGCAGCGCTCGAGGTGGTCGGCGCCGCATTCCCTGGCATTTCCTTCTTTCCAACCGGAGGCATCGGTCCCGACAACCTGGAGCGTTACCTTCGCCTCCCAATGGTGTCGGCTTGCGGCGGAAGCTGGCCGGCGAGTCGTCGACTCATCATCGACAGAGATTTCGGCCGGATTGAGCAACTGGCCGCCCAGGCCGCCGGCATCGTGAGGAAGGCCAGAGGATGAGGAGCTTCCCGGCACCCGCGCCGACCTCAATGCGCCCACCGAAGGCAGATGCACCATGCATCGAGCACCAAGCGAACGACGCATGAAGGCACGTGACACCCAGTTGATCGCCTTCATCGGGAGCTATGCGCCCGCGGACCGGCCGGGCATGTTCGCCGTCACGGTCGACGGTGATTCGGTATTGCGAAGGCACGCCGCCTGGGCCGGGGTGGCGAACCCGTCCTTCCTGGCCATCCACCCGAACGGTCGTCATCTCTATGCCGTCAGCGAAACGGGCCTCGTCGCCGATGGAAGTGCGGGGACGGTGCACGCGTTCGACATCGATCGTTCAGACTCGAGGATCGACCTGGCACCGCTCGGCGGTGGACGCTCCACATCCGGGGATCATCCATGCCATCTCGGCATCGACCCGGGCGGCCGATGGCTGGCGGTATCGAACTACGGGTCCGGGTCCCTAGCCGTCTTTCCGATCCGACAGGATGGAAGCCTGGCCGAAGTGGTGTCGCTGGTTCAACATCGCGGGACCGGTCCGGTTGCCGGGCGTCAAGACGGCCCGCACACCCACTCGTCGGTGTTCGCTCCCGATGGCCGGTTCCTCATCGCGGCCCACCTGGGGGTCGACCAGGTCCTCGTGTACGAGTTCGATTCGGGAACCGGTTCGTTGAACGGACGCCACGTCATCGAGACGGCATCGGGCGCAGGACCAAGGCATCTCGCATTTCACCCTGACGGCAGCCATCTGTTCGTCGCCAACGAACTCGACAACACCGTCTCGCTGTTCGACTTCGATGGCGCCGATGGAGGTCTGCATCTCCGACAGAGTGAATCCACCGTGCCCCTCGACGGGCCGCCCAACACGGTCGGCGACATACATGTGTCCCACGGCGGCGACCGCGTCTACGTGTCCAATCGGGGACACGACAGCCTTGCGGCCTTCGAGTTCGACTCGACCGAAGGGATCACTCGGAGAACGCTCCGATCATGTGGCGGACGGGTGCCGAGAGGCTTTCGGCTGGTGCCTGGCGCAGACGAGGCGCTGGTGGCGAACCAAGAGAGCGATGAGGTCGTGATGCTCTCACTCACCGACGAGGCAGACCTCGGCCCTGACGCCCGATTGCGCATTCCGCGACCATCGTGCGTGACACTTCTCGAGCCCAACCGAACCCCGTGAGCCGACGCGGCCTCCCTCGCAGATAGCCCCGGAACCCGCCCGGTCGCAACAACTCGAGCCGTCTGCCTCTTCCAAAGAACGAGTCATGCCTTTGCGCCCCCCACCCAGCGCCGCTCGCCTTCGATGAATTCGTCGGTCGGCTCCAGACCGAGGGCGGCGGCCACCCGCTGTGAAGCCACGTGTTGTGGGTGGATGTCGGCCGACAGCGAGGCAACGCCGTTGCGAGCCAACCAATCGACCATCCCGGCTGCGGCCTCCTTGGCATAGCCCCTCCCCTGCCATCCGATCCCTACCACCCAGGCAATGTCGGCCACACGTTCGATGACGGTGGCCTGGACGTAGCCACAGGCGTCGCCGTCGGCGCGGATCACCCAGTTGAGCCACCACTCGCCGCCACGGGGGCTGCCCGAGACCTGGAACTCGTAGAGCCGCTTCAGCTCCTCGACGGTCGGCGGGGATCCGCCGGTGTATCGATAGAGCTCGGAACTCGCCAACACCGACACCATCTCGGTGGCGTGGTCTACTGCGAGCGGCTCGACGAGGAGCCGAGGCGTGTTGATGACATCAGGGACGGCCCGGGTCACGGTTGTCGATCGATCATCGGTCCAGACTGTAGGCAATGCGACGTCCGGAGGCGGGGGCTTTTCAGGACCCGTCGGTCGACGACCGCCGCGAAGCGCGGAGCCCGATCAGACCCAGGAGCAGCATGATCAGTCCGATCAAGGCATCCCGGATGCTGTTGGCGCCGGTGAACGGCAACGCGGTCGGCGAGATCTGTGTAGTAGCAGCGGCTTCGGCGGTGACAGAATCGCCGCCGGGGCCTGTCCAACGCACAGCCGCCACATTCTCGTATCTGCCCGTCGACTGCGCCCGCGTGTCGATCACAAAGGCTGCCGAGTCGCCTGACTCGAAGGAGCCTGCGAACACACACTCGAAGCTTCGACCCGACGACTCACACTCCCATCCGGTTGGTGCCTTCAGGTCGATGAGGGTCAGTCCCGGTGGCATGTCGTCGGTCACGCCAATCGGGCCGTTCACGGTGCTCGGTCCCGGGTTCGAGACGACCACATGCCAGCGGATGTCGCGACCATCGGGTTCGTCGGCACGCTTGGAGATGTCGAGTATCGCCTCCGGCGCCAGGGCCCAGTCGACGCCGGTGATTGCCTGGTCGGGGCCGACGTCCACCGATGTGGCGCCGTCCACGACACCGTCGGGATCGAGGGTGATCGTGTACTCGCCGAGCGCGGTCACATCCACCCGGATGGTGTAGGTACCAGGTGCCAGGTCCTCGAAGAGGTACCTGCCGTCCTCATCGGTGGTGACCTCGGCCACCAGCACTCCAGTGTCGGCGTACAACCGCACGGTCACGCCCGGCATCGCCGGCTCGTCCGATTCGACGATGCCGTTGCCGTTCGTATCGACCGTCAGCCGGCCGCTGATCGATCCAACCGGATCGAACGTCACCTCCGTCGGGTCCGGTTCCGATGTCACGTTGTCACTGGAGAGGTCGCTGACGGATCCGCCAAACTGATCGACCCCGGACACGATCGCCTGATTCACAAACGGCCCTTCTTCGTCAGCCGGCGCCACCTCTACCGTCAGGCGGACCGAGGCCGCTCCGCCAATGGGCAGGGTGTTGCCGTTGGCCAACATCTCGTCGTTCGCCCGGCCGTCGTATGCGGGGTTCAGGTCGAGCGTCGGACTCGTCACCCGGACCACCCGGAAGGGCAAGGCACCGAACGTCGACCGCAGGTCTTCACGCAACGAGAGTTGGGTGATGCCGAGGTCACCCGTGTTCTCGGCGGTCAACAGGTAGGTCACGGTGAAGGTGGGCCTGCCCCCTGTCACGTCCACGACCCGCTTGACCAGATCGATCTGCCCTGAGGCAACGAACGAAACCGGTGTCGGCTGCTGCTCCGACGGGACTCCGTCGCCGTCGGGGTCGGGATCGACACCATTCGTTGACAGGTCCTCCACGGGAGCTCCGCTGGGGTCGCTTCCGGTGACCGATGCCTGGTTGTCGACCGGGCCGGGCGACGTCGGAGTGACCACGAAGCCGATCACGACCGTCCCGATCTCACCTGGTGCAAGCGACTGGCCGGCCGAAACGATGTTCGATCCCGACGTTCCGTCCCATCCACCGCTTGCCGTCAACGTGCCTGACGTGGCGGCGAAGCCCGAGGGCGCATGGGCGGCGAAGAGCGACGCAACCCCATCGGTCACGACGATGTCGGAGATCGTTGTCGACCCGAGGTTCTCGACCCTGAGTACGAATTCGATGTGGAACCGACCGTCACCGAGGCTGTCCACGGATCCGACCGACTTGGCGACACCGATGACGCTCTCCGTGCCGAGGGTCTCGACGTGGCTGTCTGCGTCTGTCACCGGCGCGCCGCTCGGCGGGGTGCCCTCGACATCTGCAGTGTTCGTCACCTCGCCGGCATCGACATCGGCCTGCGTCAGTTGATGCGATCCGAAACAGTCCATGGAAGACCCCGGCGCCAACGCCTGACCCGGACAGGAGACCGTCGCGATCATCGGATCGTCGATCGTGATGCCGGTCAGGGTGACGTTTCCGGTGTTGGTGACGGCAAAGCGGTAGTCGATGGTGTCGCCGGCGTCGTCACGACCGGTGCCGTTGGTGTCGTCAACTGCATCGACGCTCTTGACGAGGTCGATCGACGGTTCCCTCCCGATGGCGAGCATCAGTTCGTCGGTGTCGGACACCTCAGTCGCACCCGGATAGTCGGCCGTCGCCGTCACCGTGTTCAGAACCTGACCGGCGTCCACGTCGCCTTGACCGACGGTGTAGTCCGCCGAACACGTGACGGTCTCGCCTGGACTCAGTGTCGTGTCACTGCCGCAGTCGACCGGGGCCGTGAGCGGATCGTCGAGCACCAGGTTCGTCAATGTCACGTTTCCGGAGTTGGTCACGTCGAACTCGTACGTGAGGACATCGCCGAATGACACATCGCCGCTGAGGTCGCCGTCCGCATTCGAGCCAAGTTCTTTCACCACGTTGATCGAGGGCTCCCACGCCACAGGCGACGTCACCGTGTCACTGTCGGAAACGGGAGCGTCGCTCGGATCGTCGGCGGTCACATCCACCGTGTTCTCCACCTCACCGGCATCGACATCACCCTGCGTCAGCGCGTAGTCGGCGGTACAGGCCACGCCCGCACCCGGCGCCAACGTGGTGACCCCGCCACAATCGACGAGGCCGACCAGCGGGTCATCCACCACCAGACCGTTCAGCGTCACGTTCCCGGTGTTGGTCACGACGAACTCATACGAGAACACATCACCGGGGGTTGCGTTGCCCGACCCATCGGAATCGGTAGAACCCGCCGGCGTCTTCACCACGGTCATCGACGGCTCACCAGCGATCGGCGACGTCACCGTGTCACTGTCGGAAACGGGAGCGCCGCTCGGATCGTCGGCGGTCACATCCACCATGTTCTCCACCTCACCGGCATCGACATCACCCTGTCTCAGCGCGTGATCTGCGGTGCAGGTCACACTCGCACCCGGCGCCAACGTGGTCACCCCACCACAATCGACGAGGCCGACCAGCGGATCGTCCACCACCAGACCGTCCAGCGTCACGTTCCCGGTGTTGGTCACCACGAACTCGTACGAGAACACATCACTCTCGGTCAGATTCCCCGAGCCATCAGAATCAGTGGAACTCGCCAGCGACTTCACCACCGACACCGACGGGTCCTGGGTGACGTTGGACAGCAGCGTGTCGTCGTCGCCGATCACGTTGGAGGATGGATCATCGGCGATCGCCGCCACGGTGTTTCGTACCACCCCAGAATCGATGTCAGCTTGCGTCAGCGTGTAGCCGGCCGTGCAGACACGGGTCTCACCAGGCAGCAACGAGTCGTCGCCAGCGCAGACAACGGGGCCGGTCAGCGGATCGTCGACCATCAGGTTGTTCAGCGTGACGTTCCCGGTGTTGGTGACCAGGAAACCGAAGGTCATCAGATCTCCTGCGGTGACGCCGCCCGACGCGTCGAGGTCGTCGATCGCGTCGAGGCTCTTGACGACCTGCAACGACGCGAGCTGGTCGAGCGGGGTGGTGATGCCGTCGGCATCGGAGACCACGGTCCCGCTTGGGTCGGTCCCGAACACCGCAGCGGTGTTGAGGACCTCGCCGGCGTCGATGTCATCCTGGTCGAGCGCGTAGTCCGCCGAACAAGACATCGTCGCACCGGGAGCGAGCATGTCATCAGGGCAGGAGACGCCGCCGACCTTCGGGTCGACCACCGCAACCGCCGCCAGAGTGACGTTGCCCGTGTTCGTGACTTCGAAGCCGTATCGGTAGATGTCCCCGACGGTGTCGGAGCCAGACTCGTCGACGTCCGTCACCGAGGCCAGGCGCTTGACGATGAACACCGCAGGCGCGGCCGAAACGGGCGTCACGATCGTGTCCTCATCGGAGGCAGGCTCGCCATTCGGGTCCTCGGCGCTCGCCGTGGCCGTGTTCTCCACCTCCCCGGCATCGACATCAGACTGAGTCAGCGCGTAGTCGGCGCTGCAGGTCACGCCTGCGCCAGGCGCGAGTGATGTCACGCCGCCACAATCGACGAGGCCGGTCAGGGGGTCGTCGACCGCCAGGCTCGACAGTGTCACGTTCCCGGTGTTGGTCACCTCGAACTCATACGAGAAGACATCACCGGCCGTGTCGGTGCCAGACCCATCGACGTCCGCCACCGAGGCCACCCTCTTGACCACCCGGAGTTCGGGGACCTGGACAATTGGACTCGTGACGTCATCGGTGCGTGAGAGCGGCGTCCCGTCCGGGCCGACCGCGTCGGCCGTAGCGGTGTTGACCACCTGCCCGTCATCGATGTCGCCCAGGGTCAATACATATTCCGCTGTGCAAGTGAGTATTCCGGCCGGCGCCAACGACGCCACACCGCCGCAGTCGACCCCGGCGGCCAACGGATCGGACAACGCGAGGCTTGTCAGCGTGACATTGCCGGCGTTGGTCACCACGAGCTCGTACTCGAACACATCACCGACCGTGTCCGTGCCAGAGCCGTCCGAGTCGCGTGTCGCCGTGTGCGTCTTGACGATCGCCATCTCGGGAGTGCGGGCGAGGGGCGTCGACACCGTGTCGGAGTCGGCGACCGAACCGCCACTCGGATCGTCGGCGATCACATCAGCCGTGTTCTCCACCTCCCCGGCATCGACGTCCACCTGCGTCAGTGGATAATCGGCGATGCAGGTGACGCTCGCACCAGGAGCCAGCGTCGTCACCCCGCCGCAGTCGACCGGACCGGTCAGTGGGTCGGCAACCGCCAGGTTCGTCAGTGTGACCGTGCCCGCGTTGGTGACGACGAACGAATAGGTCGCCAGGTCGCCGGCGGTGTCGCTCCCCGAGGTATCGCTGTCGGTGATGCCGGAGAGCGACTTGACGATCTGGATGGCCGGCACGCCCGCTGCCGGCGAGACGATCGTGTCGGTGTCACCGACTGTTTCGCCATTCGGGTCTTCGGCGGTGACCGTGGCGGTATTCGTGACGGACCCGGCGTCGATGTCCGCCTGGGTGAGCACATAGTCGACGGAGCATTCGACCGAGTTGCCAGGGGTGAGAGTCGTGAGGCCGCCACAATCGGTGGGCCCGGGGAGAGAGTCGGAAACCGCGATCGCCGACAATGTCACCGTGCCGGTGTTCGTGACGGCCAGCGTGTAGACATGGGTGTCCCCCTCATCGGGCCTTCCCGTGCCGTTGGTGTCGTCGACCGACGACAGAGACTTGGCGATCTGGATGGCGGCGAACTGTGGCAGCGGCGACGTCAGCGTGTCGGTGTCGTTCACGGTGCCGCCCGCCGCCTCATCTGCGACCACGGTGGCGGTGTTGACCACCTCACCCGTATCGATGTCCCTTTGCTCGATCGCATATCCGGCCGTACAGGTCAACGAGGAACCTGCCGGGATCGATGTCACCCCTCCGCAGTCGACGCCACCGGCCAGTGGGTCCGTCACGACCGCGTTCGTGAGTGTCACATTGCCCGTATTGACGACCTCGATCTCGTAGATCATCACGTCCCCGGCATCGACCGCCTCCGACGCATTTGTGTCGTCGATCGATGTCAGCGACTTGGTGAGCTGAACCGACGCCAGGCGGGTGATCGATGCAGACGCACTGTCGCGCGAGCTGATCGGGGCTCCCGACGGGTCGTCCGCCTGCGCGGTTGCTGTGTTGTCCACGACACCGGCGTCGACCTCGGCCGCGGTCAGCGTGTAAGAGCCGGTGCAGGTGACCGACGCCCCTGGCGCCAGCACGGTCGCAGCCCCGCAATCGACACCGGCGATGAGCGGGTCGGAGATCGACAGGTTGTTCAGTGTGACATTGCCGGAGTTGGTGACTTCGAACTCATAATCGGCGGCGTCGCCGACGTTGGTGGTGCCCGAAGCGTCGACATCTCTGAAACCCGCAAACGTCTTGATCAAGCCGAGCGACGGTTCCTGGAGGAGTGGTGTCGAGATGCTGTCTCCGCCGCTGGCGAGATTGTCGTCGGGGTCGGTTGCCAGTGCCGTCGCAGCGTTGTCGATCCGCCCGGCGTCGACGTCTGCCTGGGCGATGGTGTACTCGGCTGTGCACGTGACCGTCTCGTCCGGTGCCAGCGTCGTGTCGATGCAGGTCACGGTGCCGGTGACGGCGTCCAGGATCTGCAGCTCGTCGAGCGTGACCGTGCCTGTGTTGGTCACCGCAAACGAATACGAGGCGATGTCCCCGGGTGTCACATTGCCGGAGGCGTCGGTGTCGTCGATACCGGTCATCGACTTCACGACGTCGAGTCCGTAGTTCCGGCTGACCGGCGTGGTCTCGGTGTCGGAGTCGGCGACGTCGCCGGCCGGGCTGGCGGCCGTGGCGATCGCAACGTTGACGATCTCGCCACGGTCTACATCGGACTGGAGCACGGTGTAAGAGACAGTGCAAGTCACGGACTCTCCGGGCACGAGCGTCGTGACCCCTCCACAGTCGACGGGACCCACAGTCGGGTCATCGAGGGCCACAGAGGAGAGCGTGACGTTTCCCGCGTTCCTGACTTCGAACTCGTAGTTGAGCGTATCGTTCAGCGTCACGTCGCCAGAGCCGTCTTCGTCGGTGTTGCCGGCGAGAGACTTGTCGATCGTGACCGCGGGACTCTGCACAAGAGGCGTGACGACTTGATCGTCGCCGCCGAGTTCCGTGCCGTTCGGATCATTCGCGGTCACGGATGCGGTGTTGATCACCTCACCGGCGTCGGCATCGACGATCTCGACGGTCACCGAGGCGACACAGGTGGCTGTTGCGCCCGGCGCCAGCGAGCTGGCGTCACACGCCAGGGTGTCGGCGGTGGGGTCGGCGACGGTCAGCGGGTCGAGTGTCACGTTGCCGGTGTTGCCGACGGTGACCGAGTATCGGAGGACATCACCGAGATCGGGATCGCCATTCCCGTTGCTGTCGTCGTAGCCGGTGAACAGCTTGTCGATCGTCAGCGCCGGTACGGGTGCGATCACATAGTCTTCTGTGTCGGAGTCGACGACGGCGTCGGCCGGATCACCGGGGTCGCCACCGGGCCGCTCGGCGGTCACATCCGCCACGTTGCTCACCCCACCTGAGTCGATGGCGACCTGATCGAGAACCACATCGACGGAGCATTGCATCGACCCGCCGGGAACCAGCGTTGCGGCGGGGCAGCTGACAGATCCCGTGATCGAGTCGGTCACGCCGATGTCCGAGAGTGTCACGTCACCGTCGTTGAACACGTCGATCAGGTAGTGGAGCACATCGCCGTCGGACGCCGATCCCGAGCCATCCGTGTCGTTGATGCTGTCGAGGGTCTTTGTGATCGATATCGAAGGATTCTGGGCCGGAGACACGATCTCGGTGTCTTCGCCCGTGTGCTCGACGCCATCGGGCCCGAGCGCAGAGACCGTGGCCGTATTGGCGATCGATCCCGCGTCGATCATGGCTTGCGTGACGGTGAGCGATGCCGAGCACGTCATCGCAAGCCCGGGAGCAAGCGTGTCCGACGGACACCTGACCGGGTTGGCGGTGGGGTCGTCCACCGAGATCGTCCTGAGTGTCACGTTGCCGGTGTTGGTGACGATGAGGTCGTAGTTGAGCACGTCGCCGAGGCTCACGTCGCCCGACAGGTCGGGGTCGCTGTTCCCGGAGAGCGCCTTGTCGATCGCAGCACCGCCGATACGTGGCAGGGTCACGGTCTCCGAGTCGGTGTCGGTGTGGCTTTCTGCGCCGGGGTCGACCGCCGTGACCTCGGCCACGTTGTCGACCGCACCGTTGTCGATGTCCGTCTGGGTGACGGTGTAGGTGACGACACACGTCATCGACGATCCCGGTGCCAGAGAATCCGCCGGACAAGCGACTACTCCGGTGAGGGAGTCCCTCAGCGAGATCGACGACATGGTCACCGTGCCGGTGTTTGCGACCGTCAGGTCGTACGAGATCGTGTCACCGGCTGAGAAGTCTCCGGAAGCGTCGACATCGTTCGAAGACGCGAACTGCTTGTCCACCATGATGCTGGGCGTCTGATCGGACGCCACCACCTCGGTGCTGGTGTCGGTGACCGTGCCGGTTCTCGGGTCGGTTCCCGTGACGGTGGCGGTGTTCGAGATGTCCCCGCCGTCGACATCGGCCTGCGTGACTGTGTAGTCGGCGTCACAAACCTGCGAGGCGCCGGGAGCGAGCGTGGTCACCGAACACATCACCGCACCCACCTTCGGATCGTCGACGGCCACACCGGAGAGCGTCGTGTTGCCGGTGTTCGTGACCGTGAACCGATACGAGAGGATGTCGCCCGCCGTCACGGAGTCCGAACCGTCGACATCGTCGCTGGATCCCAACTGCTTGTCGAGCGTGATCGCAGGGGCCTGCGGCACGGGGGTGGACTCGGAATCGGATCCGGAAACGTCGGTCCCTCCGTCGGTCGTCGCCGTCGCCGTGGCGGTGTTGTCGATCACGCCGGCGTCGACGTGGGCTTGGGTGACTGAGAGCGTCGCCACGCAGGTGGTCGAAGCGCCGGGCGCCAGGGCGCTCGCCCCACATGCGACGGGGCCGGTCAACGAGTCGTTCACCGCAAGGCCGGACACCGTGACGTTGCCGGGGTTGGTGACGACGATCGAGTAGGAAAGCGAGTCACCCAGTGAGATGGTCCCCGAGGTGTCGTTGTCGGTGACGGTTGGTACCGGCTTGTCGACATCGATGGAGGCGATCTGCTCGAGGAGCGCCAGTTCATCGTCGGTGTCGGAACGCACGACGCCGTTGGGATCGGTTCCGTTCACCGCCGCGCTGTTGGTGATCGAGCCCGAGTCGAGGTCTGCCTGCGTGACCGTGTAGGTGGCAGAGCATGTCATCGAAGCGTTTGCGGCGAGCCACGTCGCCGGACAGGTGACCGGCCCGGTCAGCGGGTCGGTGACGGCGACCGAGCTCAAGCTGACGGTGCCGGTGTTGGTGACGTCGAATTGGTACGCAAGCGTCGATCCCGCCGCCAGCCCGCTCGTATCGGTGGTGAGCGACTTCACCAGCGCCACCGAACTGATCTGTGGCACGGGAGCCGCGGCACTTCCCGTCGCCGAAACGGTCGATCCGCCGCCGCTCGCGGTGACGGTTGCGGTGTTGTTGACGGACCCGGCGTCCAAATCGGTCTGGGTGAGTGTCCGAGCCGCAGTACAGGTCATGGACGCACCAGGGGCGAGGGTCGAGGCGGGACACGTCACGGGGCCGGCAGTCGGATCCGCCACCGAGATGCCGGTGAGCGCAACGTTTCCCGTGTTGGAGACCTGCAGCTGATAGTTGGCGCGATCCCCGACGGTCGTCGTGCCGGAACCGTCGACGTCGGTCATGCCGGTGAAGGTCTTGCCGAGGTCGACGGACGGCTGGGCAGTCAAGGTGAACACGGTGGGATCGCCCTCACCCGCATCCCGGGGATTGCCGTTGCCATTCGGATCGGGGTCGGCTCCGTCATCCGAGAGGTCACTGGTGTTGCCGGCCGTGACCCCGTTGGCTGCGAGCGCGGTGTCGGCAAGTGCGGTGGCGGCGTTGGTGCGTGTAGCTGTGCCACTCGTCAGATTCGGGTAGAAGGTGACCGGCAGGTCGAACACGACGAGTCCGCCTATGGCCAGCGAGCCCGCTGCAGGATTCAGAAGGCTGGTGTTGGCCCCTGAGCCGGTGTAGCCCGAGGAGAACGCGAGCGGGGTGCTCGAATTGGTGACGAAGGTCCGGGGACCGACCGTGTAGGTGCCAGGTGCCGTCGGCGTCGAAGCCGAATACGTCCCGAAGGATGACGCCAGATCGTCGACCACTTGCACGTCGTGGAGGGTGGTGCCACCGAGATTCTCGACCACGAACCGATACATCACCGTGTAGGTGCCGTTCCCGTTGTGCGTGGGACCGGAGACGACACGCTTCGCCACGCCGATCTGAGGTGAGCAGAAGCGGAGATCACCTACGCCGAGGATCTGCGAGCCACTTCCCGGGCCGTCGATGTAGGTCACTTGAATTCGCGTCACCGGTCCGGCGATCGCCAGCCGGACATTGCCGTCGGTCGAGGTTGGAGACGAGGACGCCACGCCGCCGAACGTCATGGGGTTGGTCCCGGTTTGGACGGCGGCCGATCCAACGATCGTCGGAGCGATCGAGGTGGTCACTTCGGTCGTCCCGTTCCACGCCCGAATCTCGACGATGTCCGTCCAGCTTCCGTAGTCGACGTCGAGTAGCGGCACCTCGAGGTCGTAGAGAGCCTCGCTGAAGGAGAGCTCCCATACCGTCGACTGGCCATCTGGTCGCCCGTCGTGGTCGAAGTACACGTACCCGGTATCCGCACCCTGGGTGGAGGTCGAGATCTGATACGTCGAGTTGCCGGGCTTGCTGATGAGGGTCGGCGTCACCCGAACACCCGACTGCGTGAAGGCAGCCGGCGTCGATCCGGCCGCCTGGGTACCCCAGTCGTAGGTCGTGGTGGTGCCACACGCCTGTCCGTTTGGCAGCGCGTCGGCCTCGGTCGAATACAACGGCACGGCTGCGCCCACCACCACGCCGAATGCTGCGAGTACCGCAGACCAGCGCCTGCGCCTCATGATTCCCTCGTTGATGCTCACTGAGCGCGCGTATCGTCAACACCAGATACCCACTTGACGGATCTGGGAGGCGTGTTTCAAAAAGAGATCGAAAGGACTAGTGCCCGGTTTCGGTCCGGAAACGGTGGGTGTCGGCGGCGATAGGGGCATCCCGCTCTCCTAGTCTCAACCCGTGGTTGAAGGGGACATCAGTGGATGTCCCGACGCAGCGCTCCCCAGATTCCGGTCGCAGTCGCACCGAGCGCCGCTGCGGTCAGCCAGATGAGGGGCGCGGCTGTGATGGCGCCGGGCGGTTGGGGAACGTGGGTGAACGGAGAGAGGTCGATTGCCCACTGGGGGAATTGGAGAACCGCACCGAGCAGGCCGAGGACCAGCGCGGTCACCAACATCGCCCATGCGAAGACGCTCAGCCGAGGCCTCCAACCGAACACGACCACCGCGACGCCGGCCATGATCCACACCGCCGGTGTCTGCAGGATCGCAGACTCGAGGACGGTAGGAACCTGTCCGCCCACATCGCCGATCACCAGTCCATGAACGAGCCCAGCGCCCCCTGCCGCCACCAGCATCAGCAACACCGGACCGAAATATGCGAACAGCAGGTGCGATCCGATCCATCGCCACCGGGGCACCGAAGTGGACAACACGGGATCGACCCGTCCCGACTCCTCCTCTGTTCGGAGCACGAGCGCAGCCGAAATCGCATATGCAGCGGCGGCATACGCAATCAGGCCGATCACCGAAGAGAAGAAGGCGTCGGTGAGACCTTGTGCACCTCCCATGCGTTCGAAGATCGCCGCCATCTCCGGGTTCTCGACGAGGAGCGAACCGATGCTCTCCGCCAATCCGCCAAAGACCACTCCCACGAGAACCATCCCCACCGTCCAACCGGCCAGCGATCCTCTCTGAATCCTCCATGCCAGACCAAGCGGACCTACGAGCCGGGGGTGCGCCGCGGCCGGACCGGGCCGGTGCACCCAGATCCCCGAGCCGATGTCCCGCCGGGTGTTGAGCCAGACTGCAGCTGCGGCGAGAAAAAGGGCGAGCGAGAATGACAGCAACGGAACCCACCATCGCTCATCGGCGAACGCCTGGACTCTCGACGACCACCCGATGGGCGACACCCAGCTCAGCCAGGCGACCCACGACCCGCCCTCGGCGCCATCTCCGGCGACTCTCAGCAGGAACGCAAGCCCGATGACTCCCCCGCTCATTCCTCGGGCGGCGCGAGCTCCTTCCGCCAGTTGCGAGGCGACTGCTCCCACGCCGCCGAACACCAACGCCGCCATCAGCCACGACAGGCCGAACGCCACGGATCCGGCGAGCGGCTCGCCGCTCGCCATGAGGCCGACTGCAGCCGCGAGACCGATCACGAGCCCCAACCCTGCGGTCACCGCATAGGCGGCCGCCAGCGGTGCCAGCCGCCCCACGACCGTTGCACCGAGGAGTTCGCTTCTACCGGTCTCTTCCTCGGCCCGGGTGTGACGCACCATCGACAGCATGGCCATCACGCCGATGAGCACAGCTCCGATCGTTCCGATTCTCCATGCCGTCAAACCGCCGATCGACGACGAATAGACCGGACCGATCAGAGCCTCGAGTCCGGGGTTGGTGATCAAGGTGCCCACGAGTTGGGCACGAGCGGCCTCATCCGGATAGAGCTGCACGAAGGCGGCTGCCACGCCCGCCGGCATGTAGCCGAGGATCAGAGCCCACAAGACAATCCGGATCCAGTCGCGACGGACCGCGAACCGCACCAGCTGCCATGTGCCGACGAATGCCGACATGCTCATGTGGACTCGTAGTGGCGCATGAACAGCTCCTCCAATGTCGGAGGGTGGCTGATCAACGAACGGATCCCCAACCCCGAGAGGTGTGACATGACCGCACTCATCTGGTCCGAGTCGACCTCGAACGCCACCCGTCGTCCTCGGCGCTGGACTGCATGCACGCCCGGGACGGCATCGAAGCCGTCGGCGTCGCCATCGAGTTCGGCGATGACCGTGGTGCGGGTCAGATGTCGAAGCTCGTCGAGAGTCCCCGCCTCGACCACCTTTCCGTCACGGACGATGCTCACGCGGTCGCAGAGCGCCTCGACCTCGGCCAGGATGTGACTCGCCAGGAGCACCGTGCTGCCATTCTGCCGCCCTTCCTCGATCACCTCTCGGAATTGGACCTCCATGAGAGGATCAAGACCCGCGGTCGGTTCGTCGAGCATGAGCAGCTCGACGTTGGAGGACAGGGCCGCCACGAGGGCCACCTTCTGACGGTTGCCTTTGGAGTAGGCCCGGCCCTTCTTGGTCGGGTCGAGATCGAACCGCTCGAGGAGACCCTTCTTGCGCTTCTCGTCGAGGCCGCCGCGGAGACGCCCGAGGAGATCGATCACCTCACCGCCGGTCAGGTTGGGCCACAGCGCCACGTCGCCCGGAACGTAGGCGAGCCGCCGGTGAAGTTCGGTCGCATCTGCCCACGGGTCCCCACCGAGAAGGCCGGCGCTTCCGGCATCTGCTCTCATGAGTCCGAGGAGAATCCTGATGGTGGTCGTCTTGCCTGCACCGTTTGGCCCCAGGAACCCATGCACCTCTCCGGTGCCGACCTCGAGGTCGAGCCCATCGAGTGCGACTGTGGACCCGAATCGCTTCACCAACCCGGAACACGAGATCGCAGACGACATCGAGCGCAATCTACTCCTCGATGTCGCCGGCGGGGAGCCTCACAGAAGGAGGCCGTCGCCCGCATGCCGGAGCCGAATCCAGCGGTAACCAAACCCCTTCACGGAGCATCCACCGTCGACCAGGTCGTCCCCGGCCGCATCAGACCAGATGTCGACCGCCCGCCGATCGCCCAGCTCGGAGGCGAAGTCAACCTCCACCTCCGTCCCGGAGAAGTTGTGAAGGGCGATGACCGACCGTTCGCCCCCAATCAGACCGCACGGCCAGCACTTCGGACGCCCCCACGTCGATGAGCCGCCCAGTTCCCATGCCGAACTCGGGCGTCTCAGGCCGTCGCCCTATGAGCCGCTGCATCCACCCCAGCATCGAGTCGGGGTCTCTCATTTGATCCGCCATGTTCCCGTGTTCCGGCCCGAAATCGCCTTCGACCAGCGAGCGCGGCATTGCTTCGGCACCGGCCCGGGTGAAACCGCCGTTGGCCTCGGGCTTCCACTGCATCGGAGTCCGAAGGGAGCGCCGACCAGGGACGTCGAGATTCTCCCCCATGCCGATCTCTTCGCCGTAGAAGAGGACGGGCGTCCCCGGAAGCGAGAAGAGCAGACTGTATGCCATACGGAGGCGACGGACATCTCCTCCCAGCATCGACGGCAGCCGACGCCTGATGCCGCGTCCGTAGACCTGCATCTCGTCGTCGGGACCGAAGGCTTCGAGGACCTCATGACGCTCCGCCTCGGTGAGCTCGTCGAGCGTCAACTCATCGTGATTCCTGAGGAAGTTGGCCCACTGGCAGTTCGGTGGAATGTCGGGAAGGGCATCGAGCGCCTTCCGCAGCGGATCGGCGTGACCGCGAGCCAGCGCCAGGTGGCGGTATTGGTTACTTCCCAGGTCTCCGAGACGCGGATCGACGCCGTAGTAGTCCACGACGTCGTAGCCATCGTCGCGGTTCGGTGTCGGATAGAACGGCATGAGCCACACACAATCGACACCGAGTCCGGACAGATGGTCGGGTCGCTGGATCAAACCTTCGAAGTCGCCGAGACCATCCCCATCGCCATCGCCATCGCCATCGAAGTAGGTCTCGACGTCGAGGCAATAGACAACGGTGTTCTTCCACCACAGGTCGTACGGCTCGTGTTCGGTAGGTCCGGCCATGTGCTCGATAGAAGCACCAGCCGGTCTCTGTGCATCGACGACTGACAGCGCTTCGAGTAGCCGATCACACCGTCCGCCGACGAGCGATCCAGAGCAACCCCAACCCTGAGACGAGCGCAAGCAGCCCGGCGGCGCCCAACTCGAGGGCGCGGACCCCTGTGAACGGCAGCGAGGGATCGGAGTCGTCAAAGCCAAAGTTTGCGTCGAGGACGTTCTCGCCGACATCGATCGTCACCCGGGTTTCGAAATCGGGCAGTGTGTCCCGGTCGCCTACCGGTACCAACCCATCTGGAATGCTGTCCGGGTCGATGCGGACGGTGTAGGTCCCAGGTGGGAGATCCTCGAAGAGATACGAACCATCCGATCCGGTGGGCATCGAGGCGATGACGTTCCCGTCTTCGTCCACGAGAGAAACCCACACGCCGGGGATTCCGGGCTCGTCGGCGTCGACCACGCCGTCGCGATCTCGGTCGATCCACACGAGCGACCCGATTGATGCCGTTGCAGGATCGGTGAGACCGTGTTCCACCGATCCCGTGCCTCCCGGTGGCACAGTGACCTGAACGGACTCCGGCGTCGACGGAATCAGCCCCTCCGGCACGGTGCTCCGGTCGATGGCTGCGGTGTAATCACCGGCGGGGAGATCGTCGAGAACCCACGATCCATCGGTATCCGTGATCACCTCCATGTCCACTGGACCCTCAGGACCGTGCCACGTGACAGTGACAGTGACCCCTCCGATCGGTTCTTCTCCAGCATCACGGAAGCCGTCTCGGTCTTCGTCGTACCAGACGACGCCCTCGAGCGTTGCGGACCCGACGACTGGATAGTCGACGTCGAGATCCGACTCTCCTGAAGCGAGCACGACCGTGGTTACGCTCGGATTGCCGCCATCGAGGTCGTTCGAGGGAACCGCTCCGACCGGGAGGTCGTCGCGGGCGTAGGAAACGCTGGTCTCACCCGTGGGGAGGCCAGTGACCAGGTACCCGCCGTCGGCATCGGTGACCGTGGTGATGACGATGTCGTCATTCGTGCCGAGCACACCGTCGACGCCCGCGCTCGTCACCGTGACGGTGATGCCGGACAGGCCAGGCTCACTGGCATCGCGTCGACCATCGTCGTCGACGTCGAGCCAGATCAGATCGCCGAGGGTCGCCGAACCCACGTACCCGAAGTCCTGGTCGAGATCCTCTGCTCCCGCGCCCAGCGTCAGCAGGCTGCGGTCGTCGTTTCCACCGTTGGGGTCTCCGCTCTGGGTGACACCGGTAGGCAGACCGCTGACCTGGACCTGGTAGTCGCCGGCCGGGAGAAGCTCGATGCGGTACTCGCCGTCGCCATCGGTGATGTCCGTGTACGTGACATCGTCGCCCGTTCCCAGGGTCCCATCGAGTCCGGCCCAGGTCACGACCACGCCGACGCTCGGGATTCCGGGCTCGCCCGCACTCTGGGTGCCGTCCCCCTCGAGGTCGAGCCAGACCCTGTCACCGATGGAACCGGTGCCGGTGTACCCGAAGTCGGCATCGTCTCTGATCTCTCCATCGGCAAGACTCAGCTGAGCTCCACCGTCGAGCCCACCATCGAGGTCGAAAGTGGCTTCGAGCCCAGGCGGGAGGGTGGTCTCGTCGACCGCAATGTCGAACTGTCCGGCCGGGAGACCGTCGAAGCCGTAGGTGCCGTCGGCATCGGTGACCGTCGTGAGCTGCACGTCGTCGTCGCCGCCCACCACACCATCGGGCCCGAACCACGTCAACGTGATCGTGGCTCCCGGAATGCCCGGCTCTGCGCCGTCGGCGAGACCGTCGCCATCGACATCGAACCAAAGGGTGTCGCCGATCGACCCCGAGCCCGTGTAGCCGAAGTCGGCTGTCAGATGGGCAGCACCCGTGAGTCCGGAGACGAGCGTCGATTCGTCGGGGGCGACGATGCCGTCATCCTCGTCGAAGGTGTTGACCATCCCCACGCCGACACCATCGGTGATCGCGACCCTGTAGTCGCCGTCGGCAAGCCCGGCGAAGAGATAGTCACCAGAATCGTCGGTGAGGGTGACGAACACCTCGTCGTCTGCGTTCCCGAAGACGTCATCGGCTCCGGCGAAGGTTGCGGTCACCTCGACGCCCCCGAGCCCCGGCTCACCCGGGTCCTGTACACCGTCGGCATCCAGATCCCACCACACCCGATCTCCGAGCGACGTCACGCCGGCGTAGCCGAAGTCCGCTCCGAGGTGATCATCGTTCACACCGAGAGTGACTGGCGCCACCGAATCCCGGTTGCCGTCTTCGTCATACGTGTTGGTGACGCCGCCGGGCAGGCCACCGGTGACCAAGACCTCGTAGCTCCCGGCGGGGAGCCCCTCGACCACATACTGGCCGTCGACGTCGGTGGTGTCTGCAAAGGTGGCGTCGTCGCCACCGCCGGCGACACCGTCGGGTCCGAACCAGGTGACCTCGACGATGACTCCTTGCAGGCCGACCTCGCCGGAGTCCAGCAAGCCGTCGCTGTCGGTGTCGAGCCAGATCGTGTCACCGATGGAACCCCCGCCTCGATACCCGAAATCAGCGGTGGCGAACGTCTCTCCGGCACCGAGCGTGACCACGGTCCGATTGTCGAGCGTGCCATCGGCGTCGAACACCGGCTGGAACCCGGAGGGGAGATCCGTGTCGTCGATCACCACCTCGTAGTTGCCAGGCGGGAGCGACCCCACGGCGTAGGCCCCGGCCGCATCTGTGGTGGTCGAGTAGACGACATCGTCGCCACCCCCCACCACGCCATCGGCCCCGAGCCAGATCACTGCTACGTCGACCGAACCCAATCCAGGCTCGTCCGCACCGACGAGTCCATCTCCGTCCCGATCGAACCACACCGTGTCGCCGATCGAACCGGTTCCGGTGTATCCGAAGTCGACATCGAGCTTCGACTCGTCTTCGCCGAGCACACCAATCCACGTCCCGTCGGGTGCCACCAGACCGTCGTCGAGGTCGTAGCTGGCCGCATACCCGGGCGGAACGTCGCCGGAGTCGACCTGGACTCTGTAGGACCCGCCAGGCAGATCCTCGACGAGATAGACCCCCGATGCGTTGGTGGTGGCCGGGAACACTTCGTCGTCTCCGGTGCCAAGCGTGTTGTCCGCGCCGGCGAAGGTCACCACGACGTCGATCCCCGAAAATGGAGGTTCACCGGCGTCGAGCACGCCGTCCCGATCGATGTCGAACCACACTCGATCACCGATCGACCCGAGATCGAGTTCGATCGCAACCGTGTCGGGACTCACGTCGTCGTACTCTCGATACGGGTAGCCGATCTGCTGGTCTCCGGATGCGACGCCCCAATAGCTGGGTACATCGGCCGTATTCATGATCTCGGCGCCCGGGTCGACCTCATCGGTTTCGTCGAAGCCGGCGGGAACGGCCAGCTGGTAGGTGATCACGACCGAGTCTCCTGCGGCGACGGGTCCTCCGATGCTCCACGCCAGGGTTCCGTCCGATGGATCACCGTCGGTGACCGAGTAGCCGACCCCGTCGGCCACCGCGCCGAGCTCCATGCGAGCGTCGGGTGTGTCGGACACCACGATGTCGTGCGCCGGAGAAGATCCCGTGTTTTCGATCGTCAGTGTGTACGTGAGGAGGTCCCCAGGTCTGGCGCGGCGAGTGTCTGTGTCACCCACCTGACCTGCGACGTCCTTGTCCATCGTGAGAGTCGGCTCAACCACATCCAGGTCCGCGGTGTCTGCGGTACCGGATGTGTCGAACGTCGACGGATCGGGGACCGAGCCCGGGACGCCGGCGATATCGTTTGTCTGGTTGCCGTGGACGTTGGCCGTGTTGGTCAGGGTGGCTCCGTCCGCCACCTGGACCACATCGTCGAGGTAGGCCTGATACGTGATCGTCACCACACGGTCGTCGTCTGCATCGGGGTCCAGGTCGCCCAGGAACCAACCCACCAGGTCTCCGTCACTTCCGAGCTCGGTGACAGAGATGGCGGGAGAGCATGCCAACCCGCCCTGATCGCAGCTCGAAGAAAGCGTTCCGTCATAGACGATGCCCACGGGGATGTCGTCGATGATCGTCGCGTCGTACAGGACGATGTCGGCGGGGATCGTGACCTCGAGCGTGTAGGTGACGAGCTCACCGACAGTTGTGCTGGCGGGGCTCACACCCTTCGCCGTGGTCAGGTTGGGGGCGATCACCTGGTTCTGGGCGGTGGCCTGGTATCCGGATCCCTCACCGCCGTTTGGTGAGGCAGCATCACGTTCACCCGGATCCGAGCCAGACATCGACGACCCGGTCACGACTGCGGTGTTGGTGAGAACGGTCGATCCGACGAGTGGGTCGTCGACGACTGCCGTGTAGGTGCGGGCGACCGACGCCCCGGGCGCAATCGACGCCACCGTCCATGTGATGGTGCGAGTTCCGCTGTCCCATGTTCCACCGTCGGCGATCGGGAGCTGCGGGGTCAGGTTGGAAGGAATCGTGTCGACGATCACGATGTCGTGGGCCGTCGACACGCGGCTGGCGGCCGTGTTGGTGGCCGTGATGGTGTAGTCGATGGCCTGGCCCGGATCGACGACGCCGTCGGCATCGTCATCGGCCTTGGTGACCGACAGGTTGGGCTCGACGACCGTGGTGTTCACCGCGGCACTGACGGAGCTCGGATCGCCGTCGGAGTCGTCCCACGACAGGGTTGAACTGTTGGGAACGGTCGCTCCGGTCACGCGATCGTTGGCGGCTTCGTCGTCCACCACGGCGTCGAAGACGATCTGCAACGTGTCATCGCCCGAATCTGCGGCATTCGTGTACGGATCGGGGAACGTGACCGAGATGCTCCCGCCCGTGTCGCTGAAGCCGAACCCGCCCGGCAACCCCGCACCGTTCAGAGTCACCGCGGCCGTGCCGCCAACATGGGTGAGGCGTGTCGAAATGGTGTCTGTGAGCGTGGCACCACCGTGCAGCGTCGTGCCCTCTGGGATGACCACGGTCACCGTGTAGGTGATCGTCTCGCCAATGGTTGCCTGGTTGGACCCGGCGTTGCCGGACTCGGAGATCGACGTCGTACGAGCCTTGGCGATGCTCGGTGACGCCGCAAACACGTCGGAGGGGTCGTCGACGGGCGGGACGTTGGCCGTCGGCTCCAGTGTGGGATCGATGTTCGAAGACGGGATGTACGCGAAGGTGTCATCCGGTGCGGGCCGGTTCGTGTCGGACCGATAGATGCGGACGCCGGCGTGGTTCGTGAAGCTCTCCCCGGCGCCGATGTCGGCCGGATAGGTCACGGCATAGCTCAGCGACACCGACCCGCCTGCGGACACCGTGATCCCGTCCCATTGGATCCAGTCGTTCGCGCCGTCGCACACCCCGCCGGGGGAGATCGACCCGACCTCGGCGCACGTGATACCGGCGGGGAGCACATCTCTGATCGAGGCCGCGTCGGCGTCGATGGAACCGTCGTTGTCGATGCCAACCACGTACGACACCACGTCACCGCCCTGGATCTCGATCCCGTCGGCGGGAGCGCCAGGAACCGCGACACCGTCGACATGCGTCACTCCCTTGACGAGCGAGAGCTCGGGCTCGGCCCACGTTGCGTCGGCTTGATCCCTCATCTGAAAGACGCTGCCTACGCTGTTCTCGTAGGTGACCTTCATGAGGTTTGCGAGGATGTCGCCCTCCCCGGCAGCGTCGGGGTCCGTGATGAGCGTAGACACGATCGCCTCGAACTTCTGACCGCCGATGTCGACCCCGGTCGAGCTCCACGTAGGAACAGGCGTCGAACCGTCGAAAGCAAAGGCTGTGGCGTCGTGGTTGACGCCGAAGCTCGCCGACTCGAATTCGAATCCAGCGGGAAGGTAATCCCTGATTCGGATGTCGATGGTGTCCAGCAGCGATGGGAAATCGACCTCGAGCTTCCAACACACACGGTCGCCGGGCCTGTAGTCGCCTGACACGCTCGTGTCCCAACCCACACCGGAGCCGTCGCCGCACGTGAGGGGCGTGGCAGGAACGGAGACCGACTTGGTGATGGTCACCCCGCCTGCGGCCTGACCGGCAGATGCATCGTCGGGAACGCCGAGGTCGGTGGTGGAACCATCGTTGTCGGTGATCACGGCCGAGGTCGACGACAACGTGGCGGTGTTCGACCACGAATCGTTCGACGCCACCGGCCCACCACCGGTGGTGTAGGAGTCCTCGGCGACCGTTCGGAAGGTGATCGTCGCCGTGGAGTTCGGCGCCGGAAGATCAGCGAGGTTCCACACCAGGGTCCAAGTACCGTCGCCGTTCTCGGTGACCGACGCGGGGACCGGGTTCGGAGCAGCACCCGCTCCTGAACAGGGCGTGCCCGCTGCAACAGGGCACAACCCATCGGGCAGCGTGTCGGTGACGGTGATACCGAAGGTGTCCGTGGCGTATTCGGAGGTCTCGACGTCGAGGGTCCAGGTGCTCACGCCGGTCTGGACGATCACGTCAGTGTCGACCGACTTGTGCAATGCCACGTCCTCGGCGGACACGCCTTCGATGGCCGAATCGGAGTACGAATTGTCGTCGCCGGTGTAGGTGCCCGAGGCCACCGCCAAGTTCTGGATGCCTTGCTCGTCGGAAGTCAGGTCGCCGGTGTTGTTGTCGAGATTGGCGGCCTGGATGCCAGTCGTCGGCGTGCCTCCCGCAAAGAGCTCATTCTCACGGAGCGGGATGCCCGCCACGTAGTCGATCGAGAAGGATGCACCTGCAGCCAGATCGGCTGAACCAAGCGCTGCCAACAGATCGGCAGCCGCCCACACAACATGGGTGTAGATGCCCGACGGCATCGGGCCGGCGCCGTCCGGGTCGATGGAGATCGTCTCGACCGTGGATGCTGTGGGGCAGGGATTGACCGGAATCGGTGCGTTGCCAGGATTGATCGTCCCTGACCCGGGATACTCCTCGCCCACCGTGGTGTTGTCGACGGAGCCGCACCCGAGGAACTCGAGACCGGCGGGAAGGTAGTCCTCGACCTGAAAGCCGCTGGTCGGATCGATCAGGTTGTTGTCGACGGTCAGCGTGTAGAGGGTCTGATGATCGTGCACGCCACGGAGCAGTTCGGCGTCTCGTGCCGGCTCACTCTTGCCGAGCACGAACGGGACGAGGTCGGTGGTGGCCGTGGTGGTGTCCGAACCCGTGAAATCGCCGGTGGCGGCACCGGTGGCCGGGTCGAAGTCTGGGACCAACCGAGGGTCGGTGTTGACATAGGCGCCGGCGCTGTTGGTCACCGAGTCGCCGACCACAAACGCCCCCGGGCCGGCGAGGAACTCGTAGGAGATCGAGAAGCTCGTACCTGCCTGCAGATCGGCGACGTTCTCCCAGATCAACACCAGATTGCCTGATCCATCGGTGAACGAGCTCGTGGGCGCCGGATCGGCGGCCACGAGGCTCGTCCCGGGGGGAAGCACATCGTTGAAACTCAAGTTGAACCCGTCGGTTCCGGTCGGATTCGAAGCCGTCAGCGTCACCGGCGTCGAGGCACCGAAGAGGGTGGTCCCAGGCATGTCCTTCGAGACCGTCACGTCGGGGGACCCTGCCGCCTCGACGGGTCGTTCGAGCAGAACGACGCCCATCGACGCCACAACCATCGTGGTGGCCACAAGGGCGACCAACCGCTTCATGCGCATTCAGGGACCCCTCCCGGAGATGTTCTCTTGATTCACATCGGCGCATGTGCGGCGCGCTTAATGGGGGATCTGGCGAGGCCGAGGTGTCGAGGTGTGACGTCCCAGGTTGTGGCGGGAGCGGGGTCAGGCGAAGAGGCCGTCACCGATGAGGGTGGCGAGGCTTTCGATGTCTGGCCCGATCGGACGATCGTGCGCGAGCACGGCCACATGTTCTCTGATGACGTCGTGGAACCTGCTCGTGCCGACGCCGGGCCGCAGCGGCGCACGTTGATCGATCCCCTGCGCCGCACACATCAGTTCGACGGCCACCACGCGGCGAGTGTTCTCCAGCACTCGCAGCAGCTTCGTGGCGGCCCCAAACCCCATCGAAACATGATCCTCCTGCAGCCCCGACGTGGGGATCGAGTCTGTGGACGACGGATGGGCCAGGATCCGGTTCTCGGCGACGATGGCGGCGGCCGTGTACTGGCTGAGCATCATTCCCGAGTCGAGTCCAGGTTCTCCTGCGAGGAAGGGCGTGAGACCCGATGACCGAGTCGGGTCGAGCAGTCGGTCGGTTCGGCGTTCCGATATCGAGCCCAACTCGGCAACCGCCATGGCGCAGAAGTCGAGGGCGAAGGCCAGCGGCTGGCCATGGAAGTTGCCGCCCGAGAGCACGTCGCCCTCGTCGGGAAACACGATCGGATTGTCCACGACCGCACCGAGCTCCCGATCGAAGACGGCGGCAGCATGGTCGAGGACATCCCGCACCGCCCCGTGGACCTGAGGTGCGCACCGGAGGCTGTAGGCGTCCTGCACCGCATGTGTGAAGTCCTCGGCATGCGAGGCGACGATCTCCGAGCCTTCGAGGAGACTCCGAATGCGTTGGGCCGACGCCGCCTGGCCAGGGTGGGGGCGGAGCCGATGGATCCTCGGATCGAACGGCACCACCGAAGCCAACAGGGCCTCCACGCTCATCGCGCAGGCGGCGTCGGCCGTGTCCACGAGCGTCAGAGCCTGATCGAGTGCGAGCACGCCGATCGCCAGCATGCCCTCGGTTCCGTTGAGCAGACTCAACCCTTCCTTGGCGGCGAGCTGAAGCGGGGCAAGCCCGAGCTCCGCCATGACCTCGCCGGCCCGGCGAACTTCACCGTCGAAGCGAACGAGGCCTTCGCCGATGAGCGGGAGAGCGAGATGTGCGAATTGAGCGAGATCGCCACTGGCGCCGACGGAGCCCTGCGTGGGCACCACGGGAAGCACGTCATGGCGGAGCAGATCCAGCACACGCTCGACCACCAGTGGACGTACCCCCGAGTGACCCTGCGCCAGGGTGCGAGCCCTCAGCAGCAGCATCGCTCGCACGACTGCGTCAGGGAGCGGATCGCCGACCGCTGCCGCATGCGAGCGCACGAGCCGGTGTTGTAGTTCGTCTACCAGCTCGGGTGGGATCGACGTGGTGGCCAGAGCCCCGAAGCCTGTGGTGATGCCGTACACCACCCGGTGTTCCTCGATCGCCGCTTCGACCACCTGACGGGACCTCTCCATGCCACGACGTGCGGTTTCACCGAGGCGGACCGATGCGCCGCCACGAGCCACCTCGACCACTTCGGCTCTCGTCAGCGCTCCGCCATCGAGCACTACCTCGTCCATCACCACTCCTCGTTCATTCTCACCGATCCGCCGATGACCACCCCGGCGCATGCGGGCGCCGACAGCCAATATGCCAGCTCCGTCGGCTCGTCCAGGTTCCAAACTGCAAGGTCCGCAACACCTCCCGCAACGATCCGACCCCGCCCGTCCTCGAGACGGAGGGCATCGGCGGCGTGGGCCGTGATCCCGAGGACTGCTTCGTCGGCGGTGAGGCCGAACCGGTGCACTGCCAGCGCCGCCGCGGTGGTGAGGGAGGCGAGAGGCGATGATCCGGGATTCAGATCGGTTGTGACCGCCATCCGAATGCCACGCTCGCGGAACGCCGAAACCGGTGGGAGTGTCGGCTCTCCCAGGAAGACCGATGCCCCTGGCACCAAGACAGCCACCGTTCCGGCGTCTGCGAGGGAGTCCATCGCAGACTCGGGGACGTGCTCGCAATGGTCGATGCTGATGGCTTCGTATCGTGCCGCCACTTCTGCCGCCCCGATGTCGGCGAGCTGCCCCACGTGGGCCTTCACGGCCAACCCGGCGGCGGCAGCCGCTTCGAAGATCTGGGCCGCCTCCTCCGCCGTGAAAGCGATCGAGTCGGCAAAGACGTCCACTGCCGCTGCCAGTCCGCCGGCTGCAACCGCTGGGATCATCTCGCCGACGACGGCCTCCACCTGTTCGCGGCGTGATCGGCCCTGCGGGAGGGCGTGCGCGCCGAGCAGCGTCGTCTCGACCCGCACGCCGGACTGTGCTCCGGCCCGGATCGCAGCGCGGAGCATGCGGATCTCGGCTTCCGTGTCCATTCCGTAGCCGGACTTGACCTCCGCCGTGGTGACCCCTCCCGCCGCCAGCCAGCCGAGCCGCTGCACGGCTTCCCTCACGAGAGCCGACTCGCCGGCGGTTCTCGTTGCCTCAACCGTCGACAGGATTCCCCCGCCAGATTGCGCCATCTGCGCATAGGTTTCCCCGCCCGTTCTACGGCGAAAGTCCTCGAGTCGATCGCCGGCCCACACGAGGTGGGTATGGCAGTCCACGAGGCCCGGGGTGACCAGCCGGCCACCCAGGTCGATCACCTCGGTATGGCGCGGGGCATCCCGCCCCCACCCCACGAACGTCACGAGCCCGTCGTCGAACGCGACCGTGTCTCCGTCGAGCAGTTCCAAGCCGTCGACGCAAGGCGCAACGCGGGCGTTGGTCAACAAGGTCGTCACGGAGCGGCTCCCTCACCGAATGCGGCTGATGCCAATTCGGCCACTGGCCCGAGCGTTACGTGTTCGTCGAGTTCGGTGACCAGCACGCCACCGACGTAGGTGGCCAGGATGTCGTGAGCCGTGGCGCTTCCAAGGATGCCTTCGAGCTCGGAGCCCGCAGTTCGGATCGAGTCGGTCGAGAGTACGACGAAGTCCGCGGGCGCTCCTGCGGAGATCCCCCATCGGTCGTAACCGAGCGAGGCCGCCCCCGCCGGGCCCACCATGTGCCACAGGTCCGCGGCCGTGTGAACACCCCGGCGACCCGACCGTGCCCGGTCGTTCCACTCGACCAGACGTGCTTCGGACAGAAGATCGATCACGGCGTGAGAGTCGGATCCGATCCCGACGCCGATCGACGCCCGCCGGAGACCGGCGACGTCGACCGTGCCGTCCCCGAGGTCGAGCTCGGTGGTCGGGCAGACACATACCCCGGTGCCCGACGCTGCGAGACGGTTCCTGTCGTCCTCGGTCACATGCACGGCGTGCACCGCGGTGGTGCGGTCGCTCAGAACACCGTGACGGTCGAGGAACGCGGTGGGGGTCACACCGTGGTGTTCGAGACAGGCGTCGTTCTCGGCCGGTTGCTCCGACACGTGTACATGAAGTGGGCCGCCCGCCTCCGCCACCGTCGAGAAAGCCTCCGGCGGCACCGCCCGCACCGAGTGGATCGCCGCGCCCACCGTGACCCGATCACGACCGGCCGCTTTCGACACGAGCTCGGAGTGGCGCTCGGCCCAGCCTTCGCCCGAGCCGTCACCGAAACGCAACTGGGGTCCGACGAGCGGCCTCCCGTCGACTCCCGCCACGAGATAACAGGTGTCCAACACGCACAGCCGAATCCCGGTCGCGTCCGCCGCCCGCACCAGTGCCATCGACATCTCGTTGGCGTCGGTGTACCGCACCCCGTCTGGCCCGTGGTGAACGTAGTGAAACTCGCCGACCGCCGTGATCCCGGCCGCCAGCATCTCGGCAAATGTCGCCACCGCCACACTCTCCAGGAGGTCAGGCGTGAGGGCGTTCACCACTTCGTACATGGCATCGCGCCACGACCAGAAGTCGCCGCCCGACCACGAGCGACCGCGAAGCATCCTGTGGAAGACGTGCGAGTGGGCGTTCACCATTCCCGGGGCCACCAGTCCATGAAGACTGGTGGCCCCGGGTACAGGAACCGCAGACGCCTCCGTGCTGACGATCGCCCCGCCCGCGACGACGATGGCCACATCTCGGGCGATGGCTCCATCGATCACCGCGTGGCTTGCGTGGAAGCGAGCTGCGGTCACGGCGCCATCGGAATCTTCACGCCCCGCTCGCCGGCCACCACCAGAGCACGTTCGTAGCCGGCGTCGGCATGTCTCATGACACCCGTCCCGGGATCGGTGGTGAGGACCCGATCCAACTTCTCGGCAGCGAGCTCCGAACCGTCGGCAACCACGACCATGCCCGCATGGATCGATCTCCCGATCCCGACGCCGCCACCATGATGGAGGCTGACCCAGGAGGCTCCGGCTGCGGTGTTGAGCATCGCGTTCAACAGCGGCCAGTCCGCAATCGCGTCACTCCCATCGGCCATCGCCTCGGTCTCGCGATATGGAGATGCCACCGACCCCGAGTCGAGGTGGTCACGACCGATGACGATGGGTGCGCTCACCTCTCCGTTCCGCACCATTTCGTTGAACCGCATGCCGAGCTTTCGTCGCTCTCCGTAGCCGAGCCAGCAGATCCGTGCCGGCAGTCCCTGGAACGCCACCCGCTGTGACGCCAGTCGGATCCATCGAGCGAGAGCTTCGTCCTCCGGAAAGGTCTCCAGCACAGCCTGGTCCGTGGCTGCGAGATCGGCGGGGTCTCCGCTCAACACCACCCATCGGAACGGGCCCTTGCCCTCACAGAAGAGTGGACGGATGTACGCCGGGAGGAATCCCGGATAGTCGAATGCCCGGTCGAACCCGCCGAGGGCAGCCTCGGCTCGCAGACTGTTGCCGTAGTCGAACACCTCCGATCCGCGATCCATGAACCCAACCATCGCTTCACAGTGCCGGGCCATCGACGATCGCGCACGTCGTGTGTATCCATCCGAGTCCTCGCTCCGGAGGCGCGCGGCCGCCTCGGGGCTGAGATCCGTGGGGACATAGGACAACGGGTCGTGGGCCGAGGTCTGATCGGTGACGATGTCGGCATCGAACCCCATCTCCAGCAGCCTGGGGAGAACATCCGCAGCGTTCCCCAACAAGCCGATCGAGAGCGGCTGGGCGGACCCCTTGGCTTCTCGGGCACGGTCGACCGCTTGCTCGATGTCGTCGACTCGCAAGTCGAGATATCGCGTCTCGAGTCGCCGGTCGATGCGGTGGGGATCCACCTCGACGCAGACGGCGACCCCTCCATTCATCGTCACGGCCAGCGGCTGCGCACCGCCCATGCCACCCAGGCCGGCGGTCAATGTGATCGTCCCCGCCAGCGTTCCGCCAAAACGACGGCGGGCGATCTCGGCGAAGCACTCGTAGGTCCCCTGGAGGATTCCCTGCGTGCCGATGTAGATCCACGAACCGGCCGTCATCTGCCCGTACATCGTGAGGCCCTTGGCCTCCAGACGGCGGAACTCCTCCCATGTGGCCCACTCTGGGACCAGGTGGGAGTTGGCGATCAGGACGCGTGGAGCCGCAGCATGCGTGCGGAAGACGCCGACAGGCTTGCCCGACTGAACGAGCAGCGTTTCGTCGGACTCCAACTCACGGAGTGAGGCGACGAGCGCGTCGAACGCCTCCCAACTACGTGCGGCCCGGCCCGTTCCTCCGTAGACCACCAAGTCGTCAGGGCGCTCGGCGACCTCGGGATCGAGGTTGTTCATGAGCATCCGCATGGCCGCCTCCTGCTCCCACCCCTTACAGGTGAGCTCAGACCCACGCGGCGCTCGGACCGGTCTCGGACCCGCCATATTCTCCGTACTCATCGAACCTTCTCCCTCTGCACCCGGGACCTCATTCAGCCTCGACGCTATCGGACTCCGGGCTGACCGGGGCTGCGTGATGCCGGGTTGTGAGGTGCGGGTCGTCGTGTCCATCGGGATCGACGTGCACCGTGACTTCTGCGAGCCGGGAGATCCGATGGAACAGCTCGTGTCGCACGGCCTCGGCCACGCCGTGCCCGTCGGAGACCGTCATCGATCCGTCGACGGTCACATGCAGGCTCACGTCGAGTTGGTGGCCGATCCAGCGAGCTCTCACCTGGTTGATGCCGAGCACGCCGGACACCGCTGACCCGAACTCCTCGATCTCGTCGATCACCGAGGGCTCCACGGCGTCCATCAGCCGACGGAACACCTGCCGGGCGGCGTCGCGGAGCACGAACAGGATGGCGACCGTGATGAGCAACCCGATGAGCGGATCAGCAAGCGGATAGCCCAGCCACACACCGATGGCCCCGAGCATGACCGCCAGCGACGTGAGTCCGTCGGTGCGAGCGTGGTGCCCATCGGCCACCAATGCCGCCGATCCGATCTGGCGACCGACGCGGATTCGGTAGACCGCCACGGCCTCGTTGCCGAGGAAGCCAATGACGCCGGCGGCGGCAACCCAGCCGAGGTTTCGCAACTCGACCGGTTCTGCGAGCCTGGAGACCGACTCCCATCCGGCGAGCACGGCCGAGAAGGCGATCATGCCCACGATGAAGAGACCCGAGATGTCCTCGGCCCTTCGGTAGCCGAACGTGTACCTGCGGGTCGCCACCCGCCGGCCGATCACGAACGCAATCCACAGCGGGATCGATGTCAGCGCGTCGGAGAGGTTGTGGATGGTGTCGGCCAGGAGGGCGACCGACCCGGTCACGGCAACAACGAGCACTTGGAGCACGGCCGTGAGCATGAGGCCCGCCAGCGAGACCTTGACTGCCCGAATCCCCCGTTCCGAGGTCTCGAGCGACGAGTCCATCTTGTCCACCGAGTCGTGGCTGTGCGGCCGGTACAGCTCCTTCAGTCGACCCAGCAGTCCGGTCGGATGATCGTGATCGTCGTGTGAGTGACCATGATCGACGTCGTGGGCCGGGCGATCGAACACTCGTCTCCTTTTGCCATGGGCCGTCCCAAGCATATGCCTGCGTGCGAGCGTGACCGGCCGTGGTGGTCAAACGTTGCGACGGTACTGGCCGCCGACCTCGAACAACGCTTGCGTGATCTGACCGAGCGTGCAATGTCGTACGGCCTGCATGAGCGCGGCGAACACATTGCCACCCGACGTAGCTGCCTGCTGCAGCAGGGCGAGCTGTTCGTCCGCCGCTCCCCCGTGCTCCTGGCGGAACCGACGGACGCGTTCGAGCTGAGACTGTTTCTGCTCTTCGGTCGCCCGGGCGAGCTCGAGCTCGGGTACCTCCTCAGGGGAGTCCGAGAGGAAGGTGTTCACACCGATGATCGGGAGGGTCCCGTCGTGTTTGCGTTGCTCGTAGAGCATCGACTCGTCCTGGATCTTGCCACGCTGATATCCGGTCTCCATCGCTCCGAGCACACCGCCACGGGTGGAGAGACGGTCGAACTCGTCGAGTACCGCCGCCTCCACGAGGTCGGTCAGCTCTTCGACGATGGCGGCGCCTTGGAGCGGATTCTCGTTCATGGCGAGACCCCACTCCTGGTCGATGATCATCTGGATGGCAAGGGCGCGCCGCACCGAAGACGCGGTCGGCGTGGTGACCGCTTCGTCGAAAGCGTTGGTGTGGAGCGAGTTGGCGTTGTCGTAGATGGCGCACAGCGCCTGCAACGTGGTCCGGATGTCGTTGAAGCTCATCTCCTGGGCGTGCAACGATCGGCCCGACGTCTGGATGTGGTACTTCAGCCGCTGCGACCGCTCGTTGGCGCCGTACAGGTCTCTCATGGCGATGGCCCAGATCCGTCTCGCCACCCGGCCCATCACGGTGTATTCGGCGTCCATTCCATTCGAGAAGAAGAACGAGAAGTTCGGCGCAAAACCATCGATGTCCATGCCCCGTGCCCGGTAGGACTCGACGTACGTGAACCCGTTCGAAAGCGTGAACGCAAGTTGTGAGATGGGGTTGGCCCCGGCCTCTGCGATGTGATATCCGCTGATCGACACGGAGTAGAAGTTGCGGACGTCGTGGTCGATGAACCACTGCTGCACGTCTGCCATGCAACGCAGCGAGAACTCGGTGGAGAAGATGCACGTGTTCTGGCCCTGATCCTCCTTGAGAATGTCCGCCTGGACCGTGCCACGCACGATCGACACGGTCCTCGCGGCGATGGCGTCACGTTCATCCGGCGTCGGCTGCCGTCCGTTGTCCGCCACGAAGCGATCGACCTGTTGATCGATCGCCGTGTTGAAGTACATCGCCAGAATCGTGGGCGCAGGACCGTTGATCGTCATCGACACCGATGTGGTGGGGTCGCACAGATCGAAGCCCGAGTAGAGCACCTTCATGTCGTCGAGCGTGGCAACCGAGACACCGGACGTGCCCACCTTGCCGTAGACGTCCGGCCGTTCCTCGGGATCACGCCCGTACAACGTGACGGAGTCGAAGGCGGTGGACAGTCGAACTGCGGGCTGCCCTTGTGCCAGAAGATGGAATCTCCGGTTGGTGCGAGCAGGATCCCCTTCCCCTGCGAACATCCGTGCCGGCGCCTCGGCATCGCGTTTGAACGGGAAGACTCCCGCCGTGAACGGAAAGCTGCCGGGCAGATTCTCGGAGCGCAGGAACCGGACGATCTCGCCATCGTCTCGAGAACGCGGGAGCGCCACTCGTGACACCCGCGTACCGGACAACGTCTCCCGAGTGAGGGGGACTCTGAACTCGCGACCTCGCACCGTGTAGACGTAGTGGTCGCCGGAGTAATCCTCGATCGTCTGCTTCCATTGCGCAAGAAGTGCGGCAGTGTCGTCGTCGACGGCTTTGTGAATCGTTCGATGCTCGCCCAGTCGTAACGGTCCACCAATAGGTGGTGTCGACCCCACCGCATCCGGTCCGGCCGGCGTGACACGCATCCGTGCCACATTCCGGGGGGAGGACGATGACCCCGGCTAGACGTCTGCCTGCCAAATTGAGGCGTCCGGCCCAATCGACCGGAACTTGATTCTCGGGAAATATCAGGGAGCACGTGGCGAATCTGACTCAACAGGGGGAGAAGTGCGAAAATACGTGATTCCAGTCCTCGGTCTCGTGGCCTCGGTCGGGCTCATACCGACAGTGGCCATCGGTTCGACAGAACCCGAGGTCTATCCAGTGGAACCCAGCCCCGAGGGGCGCATCCTGACCGAGGAAGAGAGCAGCGCCGGATTGGCGGAATACCTCGCCGAGGAGTACGACCTCTCGGACGAAGCGGCCTCGGACCTCGCCACGTGGGAGACCGGACCGGAGGTAGCCAAGGCCGAGGGACTACAGCAATACACCGACCTTGTCGCGTACGTCGAGGCTGACCCGCTTGCCCGGCGCCTAGTAGTGGGGGTTACCGACGTCACCGATCCCCGTCTCGACGGGGCACGCGGCGTCCCTGGGCTTGAGTTTCGCGACGTCCCCAAATCGAGAGACCAGTTGCAGGCGGAGGTGGGCGCCATCCAGGCCGCGGGTCGGGAACGCGGCCAATTCGTGCCGGTGGATGTCGACCCGCAGACCGGTCGGGCAACGCCCGGAGAGCCGATGAGCCTTGCCGAGGCGGAGAATGTCGAAATCGAGGCGCAGCGGGTCTGTGCCGCTGGGGGGTACGCCAGTGGGGCTCAGGTTGACGGTGGGCGTCGTCTCCGCATGGAAGGAGAGGTTCCCTGCGATGGACTGAACGACGGCGGCGTCCAGAACTCCTGCATGGCTGCGTTCCCTGCCAGATTTCAGGGTCTCGAGGGCGTCGTGACCGCAGGGCACTGCGCTGCCTATGATGCGCGTTGGGGTCTACCTGGCGGGTTCGTGTCCAACTGGCAGAACTACGGCGCCGAGACGAAGTACATCCACACTCACGCACCAGATGAGTACGCTGCGTATCATCCGTATTACATCGACTCGAACAACGCCGATATCGCGTTCATGCGACGGCAGTTTGGCTCGACGAGCGTGTACCCGTACTTCTGGGACTACGCGGGCTCGACGTCGGGCTGGAACCGATTGGCGAGGTACTCCGATGTGCCGCGTGGCCTCAACCTGGCGGTGTGCCAGCAGGGCAACGGGAACAACACCGCGCCGATGCAGCGGTGTGGCGAGATCATTAACCAGTACGACAACCCACCCGGGAAGATCAGCACGAACTGGACCAGAGTGGCCTACAACGTCGATCCGATCGTGACGACGTCGGGCTCGATCGTCCATGCCGGAACCACCGTGTATGGAGTCCACACGCACGGAGGGGCGAACAACAACGGTTGGTACATGCGGGCGCTGGAGATCCAGACGCAGTTCCGTCACGGGAACGACTACACGTTCTATTTCACCTGCGGAGCCGCGTCAGGCGGATATTACTATTGTAGCGCGAGCTGATCCCTGGGTCGGCCGAGATTGGCTCCCACTCTAAGACTCTATGGTCCATCATTAGAGAAGAATCTCCCGAGATCGGGGATTCTTCTCTTTCGTTAGAGCCCCTACGAGGGGGCCGGCTGTCGTGGAGCCTCGGTGCGATCGGCTGGCGAAGTCATGATGCTTCGCGCGATGGCAACGAGAGCCAGTACCGTGGTAACGATCACGCCAGGCGTTGCCACGGCGAATGCCAAGCGATACGTGCCAGTTGCGGCGACAAATGCCTCGTTGTCTCGTGCGTACCACACAAGGATGAATCCCGCAACGGAGATGGCGACGAGAGCGAACACGGCGCCGCTGACAATGGCCAATCGGCGGGTCAGTCGAGAACGGCCCGCAACCGCGAGTGCGGCCATTCCCGAGACGAGTCCGATGATCGTCGAGAGGGCGATTTCCGCTTCAGTCTGTCCGGTTCGCTGCGATGCGTCCCGGATTGAGCTTTCGCTGGTGTAGGTAGGTACGAACTCTCCGTCCTTGTTGTCCGTGACTTCGGTGGTCTCGCCCATACGGATTGTGTTGGCATCTGCGAGCAATAGGCTCGCGCCGATCCCGGCACCCCAGATGATAAGAACGGCGAGGAAAGAAACGAGTGGCTTCACTGGCGCCACGGTATCAGTGAGCCGATGCCGCGTCCATGGTTGGCGGCGATGAGATCGGATCTCCGCTATGACAGCATTAGATGTGCGTGATCAACGGAATGCGCGTTCTGTGATCACGGGAATGCGCGGTTTGTGATCGGCGAATTGCGCGGTGGGGTGGGTTCTTCCTGATGTGAAAGACGCTCGTGGGGTGGCTGCTCCTTCGAGAGTGCGGTGCGACCAAGCATCCGACTCTGGAAGGAGCCCGACCCATGATGACTCAGGGAGAGTTCATGGACGTGATCAAGCTTCGAGACGCTGGGTGGATGATCGATGAGATCGCCGTCGAGGTGGGGTATCACTCGGGGACGGTCCGCCGCTGGCTGAAAGCTGGTGGCCCGCCAGCCAGTCGGCGGGTGGATGTCGGCGAGCGGGAGATCGACTCGGCATGGGCGGCTCGGATCCATGCGATGCTGGCTTTGAATCCGAAGCTGTTGGCGACGTCGATCCACGATCGGCTTCAGGCGGAGGGGTTCGAGGGTTCGTATCCGACGGTTGCCCGGTTCGTTCGTGAGGTTCGGGGTCCACGGTTGGGACCGATGCGGGGTGTGTGTAAGTCGGGGTGGTCCTGATGATCCACGGCTTCGGCTGGTGGGTCTGGAAGGACCTCTCGAATGACGACTTCTCCTGGTATTGATGGCGCCGAAGCGGTACAGGCTGCGGCGGAGCGTGACGAGGCGGCGGCGGTGGCTGACCGTCTGGTTGAGCAAGCCCGAGCTGAGGGGGTTGCGCTCACTGGTGATGGTGGTCTGTTGACCGGTCTGGTGCAGCAGGTTCTTCAGACTACGTTGGAGACCGAGCTGACCGACCACCTTGGATACGAACCGCATGCGATGGCGGGTCGGGGAACTCCCGGAACGGCTATTACCCCAAGACGGTCCGCACCGAGGTTGGTGACGTCCGTCTCGATGTGCCCCGGGATCGCAAAGGCAGCTTCACACCGGCCACGGTCCCGGTGGGGCAACGCCGCCTGGCCGGTCTGGACCAGGCGATCATCTCCCGGTACGCCAAAGGTCTGACCACCGGCGATATTGCAGCTCACCTGGAGGACGTGTGTGACCAGCGGGTCGACCGCTCCACCATCTCCCGAGTGACCGACGCCATCACAGAGGACAGGACGGCCTGGCAGTCTCGTCCCCTCGATGCCTATCCGGTGTTGTTGGTGGACGGGATCCGCATCAAGATCCGGGACGGGTCGGTGACCAACCGGGTCGTGTATGTGGTGATGGACATCAACCTCGAGGGCGACCGTGACATTCTGGGACTGTGGGTTGGACCCACCGGCGGGGAGTCCCCGAAGTTCTGGCTCTCGGTGATGACCGAGCTCAAGAACCGGGGCCTTGTCGACGTGTTGGTGGTGTGCTGTGACGGGTTGAAGGGCCTGCCTGATGCGGCACGAGCTGCCTGGCCCCTCGTTGACGTCCAGTTGTGTGGTGCATCTGATCCGCAACACGTTCCGGTTCGCCTCCAAGGCCGACTGGGAGAAGCTGGCCCGGGATCTCCGCCCGGTCTACACCGCCGTGTCGGAAGCTGACGCCAAGGAACGCTTCTCAGAGTTCACCGAAACGTGGGGTGGCAAGTATCCCGCCATCGTGCGGCTGTGGGAGAACGCCTGGAGCGAGTTCGCACCCTTCTTGGACTACTCGCCGGTGATCCGCAAGGTGAGCTATGCCCCGGGTCATCGTTTCTTGCTCTGGTCTAGGTTTTGGTCCTGACCGAAGGAGCAGCGATGGCGAGGCCATCGACGAAGACGACTGATCAGAAGCTACGGATCGTCATGTCGGTTTTGCGTGGCGAGCATTCGGCGGCGGAGGCTGCCCGCCGGAACGGCGTGTCCGAACAGTCGGTCCACAACTGGAAGAAGCAGTTTCTCGACGCCGGCCGTCAGGGCTTGGAGAAGGGGGTTCAGCGGCGGTCGTCGCGTGAGGTCGAGCTCGAGGTCGAGAACGAAGAGCTGAAGGCGGCGCTGGGTGAGGCTCACGTCCAGTTGGGGGTGTGGAAGAAGGGAGCCGAGTATCTCCCCCCTTCGAGGACCTCGAGATGATCCGGATCCAAGCCCAGCTCACGATCTCGAGGTTCTCAGAGCTGATCGGTGTTCCTCGCCGCACCTACCAGTACCGGCTGAGCAAGTGGCGGGCCGGGGACCCGGTGAAGGGGCCGTGGCCGGCTCCGGTGGTGGATCGGATCGAACCGCTGGTCGCCAAGTATGCCGAGAGGTGGGAGGCGTGGGGTCATCGCAAGATCTGGGCGCTCGCCCGGGCCGACGGCCACGATGTTGGGTCGCAGTCGTCGGTGAAACGAGCGATGGCCCGGCGAAACCTGTTGCAGCCGTTGGCGTATCAGGCCGAACGTCGCCAACTCGCCCGAGAGCGGAGAGAAGCGTTTGTTGATCCACCCCTGCGTCGCAACCGGGTATGGCAGTTCGACTTCTCCGAGTTCGAAACCGCCACCACCGGCACCTGGCAGCTGGGAGCGACGGTCGACTACTGGGCCAAACCCGTCCTCGGGTGTCTCGTGTCGACCACCAAGACCGCGTCGGACATGATCGCCGCCCTCGACGCTGCAGTGACGGCCGCCGAGACCCTGATCGGGATGCCGCTCGTCGATGACTGCGTCGACCCGGCGACCGGTGAGGTCGAAGCGTTGATCGTGGTGACTGACAACGGTGCGGCGATGCGGTCAGCGGCGGTGGCTGCCTGGTTCGCTCGCCGGACATGGATGCGCCACGTCCGGACCAGGCATCGAGCACCCGAAACGAACGGGGTGATCGAACGATGGTTCGAATCGCTCAACTACGAGCGGCTCTACCGGTATGACATCGCCCACGGCACCGACCTCGCCGACCACGTCGACGACTTCACCGACGAGTACAACCGGGTCCGACCCCACGAGACCATCGACTGGCAACGACCCCTCGACCGATACCTGACCACCCCGAAACCCTCAAACCCGACCACCCCAGATTCTGCGCAAGAAAGCTGACTCGGGACAGCTACAACACAAACTCGGTGGAGTCGCTCCACGCCCGGATGCGGCGAGCCACCCGAGCCAGTGGGCATTTCCCCCACCGAGCAAGCCGCACTCAAATGCCTCTACCTGGTGGTGCGTAGTCTGGACCCCACCGGCCGCGGGAGGAAACGCTGGATGAACCGATGGAAGGCAGCACTCAACGCCTTCGCCATCACCTTCGAAGGCCGCATCCTCCCCACCGACCGATAACCATGCCAACAGCATTTACACCGAAGATCGGACAGTCCCCGAACCAACAGGTCCCAAAAAGCAGTTTGTCACTAACTGCGAACACGCCAGTTGTGAGGTGCGGGTCGTGGTGATCGTCGGGGTCGATGTGCACCGTGACATCTGTGAACCGGCAGATCCGATGGACCAGCTCGTGCCTCAATGCCTCGACCACGCCGTGTCGGCATTGGGGCGTGGTGGTCAGACGTTGCGACGGTACTGGCCGCCGACCTCGAACAACGCTTGCGTGATCTGACCGAGCGTGCAATGTCGTACGGCCTCCATGAGCGCGGCGAACACATTGCCACCCGACGTAGCTGCCTGCTGCAGCAGGGCGAGCTGTTCGTCCGCCGCTCCCCCGTGCTCCTGGCGGAACCGACGGACGCGTTCGAGCTGAGACTGTTTCTGCTCTTCGGTCGCCCGGGCGAGCTCGAGCTCGGGTACCTCCTCAGGGGAGTCCGAGAGGAAGGTGTTCACACCGATGATCGGGAGGGTCCCGTCGTGTTTGCGTTGCTCGTAGAGCATCGACTCGTCCTGGATCTTGCCACGCTGATATCCGGTCTCCATCGCTCCGAGCACACCGCCGCGGGTGGAGAGGCGGTCGAACTCGTCGAGTACCGCCGCCTCCACGAGGTCGGTCAGCTCTTCGACGATGGCGGCGCCTTGGAGCGGATTCTCGTTCATGGCGAGACCCCACTCCTGGTCGATGATCATCTGGATGGCAAGGGCGCGCCGCACCGAAGACGCGGTCGGCGTGGTGACCGCTTCGTCGAAAGCGTTGGTGTGGAGCGAGTTGGCGTTGTCGTAGATGGCGCACAGCGCCTGCAACGTGGTCCGGATGTCGTTGAAGCTCATCTCTTGGGCGTGCAACGATCGGCCCGACGTCTGGATGTGGTACTTCAGCCGCTGCGACCGCTCGTTGGCGCCGTACAGGTCTCTCATGGCGATGGCCCAGATCCGTCTCGCCACCCGGCCCATCACGGTGTATTCGGCGTCCATTCCATTCGAGAAGAAGAACGAGAAGTTCGGCGCAAAACCATCGATGTCCATGCCCCGTGCCCGGTAGGACTCGACGTACGTGAACCCGTTCGAAAGCGTGAACGCAAGTTGTGAGATGGGGTTGGCCCCGGCCTCTGCGATGTGATATCCGCTGATCGACACGGAGTAGAAGTTGCGGACGTCGTGGTCGATGAACCACTGCTGCACGTCTGCCATGCAACGCAGCGAGAACTCGGTGGAGAAGATGCACGTGTTCTGGCCCTGATCCTCCTTGAGAATGTCCGCCTGGACCGTGCCACGCACGATCGACACGGTCCTCGCGGCGATGGCGTCACGTTCATCCGGCGTCGGCTGCCGTCCGTTGTCCGCCACGAAGCGATCGACCTGTTGATCGATCGCCGTGTTGAAGTACATCGCCAGAATCGTGGGCGCAGGACCGTTGATCGTCATCGACACCGATGTGGTGGGGTCGCACAGATCGAAGCCCGAGTAGAGCACCTTCATGTCGTCGAGCGTGGCAACCGAGACACCGGACGTGCCCACCTTGCCGTAGACGTCCGGCCGTTCCTCGGGATCACGCCCGTACAACGTGACGGAGTCGAAGGCGGTGGACAGTCGAACTGCGGGCTGCCCTTGTGCCAGAAGATGGAATCTCCGGTTGGTGCGAGCAGGATCCCCTTCCCCTGCGAACATCCGTGCCGGCGCCTCGGCATCGCGTTTGAACGGGAAGACTCCCGCCGTGAACGGAAAGCTGCCGGGCAGATTCTCGGAGCGCAGGAACCGGACGATCTCGCCATCGTCTCGAGAACGCGGGAGCGCCACTCGTGACACCCGCGTACCGGACAACGTCTCCCGAGTGAGGGGGACTCTGAACTCGCGACCTCGCACCGTGTAGACGTAGTGGTCGCCGGAGTAATCCTCGATCGTACGCTTCCATTGCGCAAGAAGTGCGGCAGTGTCGCCATCGAGGCGATCCTCGATCTCTTCGAGCTTCGCATCGACCACGGCCACGGCGTCGGTGTCATCCAGTCCTTCGATCACAGCCTGATGCTGCTGACGCATTCGGGCGAGGCTCGACTGCTCCTCGGTATGACGGTGGTACCCGCGAACGGTCTCGGCGATCTCCGAGAGGTAGCGCTCACGCCCGGGCGGCATGACCGCTGCCAGATGAGTCGAGACCTTGGTGACGGGCCGATCGAGCGTCCCGTCTGCGGATGGCGCATACCCGAGCAGGTCCTTCAGCTCGAAGTACAGAGCGGTGACACCGTCGTCGTCGAAACGGGCCGCGCTCGTTCCGAAGACCGGCATGTCCTCCCAGGCGGCGTCGAACGCATGCCGGTTCCGGACCAGTTGTCGCGCCACATCACGTCGGGCATCTTCGGCGCCGCGCCGCTCGAACTTGTTGATCGCAACCACATCGGCGAAATCGAGCATGTCGATCTTCTCGAGTTGCGACGCGGCTCCGAACTCGGGCGTCATCACGTAGAGCGACCGGTCGACGAAACCGGTGATCGCCGAGTCACCCTGGCCGATGCCCGGCGTCTCAACGATCACAAGATCGTTCCCGGCGGCCTTGCAGGCTGCGACCACGTCGCCGAGAAAGCCCATCAACTCCGACCCCGAAGATCGAGTGGCGAGCGATCGGAAGAACACGCGCCCGGCGGAGATGGTGTTCATGCGGATCCGGTCGCCCAACAACGCCCCGCCGCTCTTCCGTCGGGAGGGGTCGATGGCGATGACCGCGATCCGCAGCTTGTCGGAGAGGTCACGGCGGAAGCGACGTACGAGCTCGTCGACCAAAGACGACTTACCGGCGCCTCCGGTGCCGGTGATCCCCAGCACAGGCACGGACCGCGCCCCGGCTGCGCGGACGAGTTCTCCCATGTCGTCCGATTCCGCCCGCCCTGATTCGATCACGGTGATCGCCGTCGCCAGGGCTCCCTCATCTCCGGCGAGCACCCCCTGCACGTCGATGCCGTCGGCCGCCAGGTCGAAGTCGGCCGCCTCGATCATGATGTTGACCATTCCTGGGAGCCCGTATTGCTGGCCATCCGAGGGCGAGAAGATCCGGCGCACTCCACTTGCCTGGAGCAGCTCGATCTCGTCAGGGACGATGACGCCGCCACCGCCACCGAAGACCGCGACGTGTCCTGCCCCTCGTCGTCCGAGCTCGGAGACCAGATAGGTGAAGTACTCGACGTGGCCTCCCTGATACGAGGACACGGCAACGCCCTGCACGTGTTCCTGCACCGCTGCAGTCACGACTTCGTCGACCGACCGATCGTGACCGAGATGGACCACTTCGGCTCCTTGAGATTGCAGGAGCCGCCTCATGATGTTGATGGAGGCGTCGTGGCCGTCGAAGAGGCTCCCGGCCGTCACGAAACGGACGGGATGCTCAGGCACATGGAGCGGGGGCGGCGGAGTGGTGTCGGTCATCGGGGCTCCGGGACGGGCGAGCAATTAATAGGACATCCTACTATCTCGGACGCCGGGAGACAGCAGTCAGAAGTCTCCGGCGGTCCTGCGCATCTCTCTGAGCGCCCCCACGAGGGCGCCGATCTGTGCGGGGTCGAGACCCGGATCGAGGAACACGGTGGCGTTCAGGCGATCCGTCGCCTGGAGGGCGCGACGACGGCCCAGCTCGGTGAGCACGGCGAGCTTGGTCCGGCCGTCGGTGGGGTGTGGTTCCCGGTTGACGAATCCCTGCCTCTGGAGTCGATCCACCGCGCTGGTCACGCTCGTGGGATGTACCTGGAGTCGTGACCCTATGACCACCAGCGGTAGCGACCCTCGCCGGCTGAAGTGCAGGAGCATCAGGATCTCGTACCGCGCAAACGACAGCTCGAGATCTCGCAGCTGATCGTCGATCCTGGCCAAGAGGATCTGCTGCGCCCGAAAGATCGAGGTCACGGCCGCCATGCCGTCTGCGGCCTCGGTCCAGCCATGATCGGTCCACAACCGGCGCGCTTCCTCGATCGGATCGAACGGGAGCGACGGCACGGCAAATCCTCCGAAGGGTTGGCATCGGCCAGCCTAGGTTTGCGAGTCGGGACCTTTCGCTCTTGCCGCAGCCTCACCCGTTGAGGAACGTGAATGCATGGCATCGAATCGTCACGAGGCGACAGGTTCCTTCGCCGTGGGAATGCTGATCGGCGCAGCCATCGGCGTGATCATCTGGCTGACGACCGATCTCTTCGTGTTCTTCCCGGTCTTCATCGCCGTGGGAACCACGCTCGGCATCGCGTGGAGCCAGAGCAACCCGGTCGAGGACGAAGAGGACGAGCCCGAGAACCTCATCTCGCATCGCCACTGAGGTCGAGAAGCTCGGGCGGCACCATCTATGCCGAGCCGCGCCATTGCGTCCAATCGACCCTTGCACCGGCGATTGCCAACACGGACACTCGTGACGAACGGACGAAGGAGGATCATGCGCATCCTTGTCGCATACGGTTCGAGTCGCGGCGGCACCGCCGGACTTGCGGAGATGATCGGGAAAGCCCTCCGAGTGCACCACTTGGAGGTCGATGTGCGCCGTGCGGGCCCCGGTTTGGCCCTGGACGGCTTCGACGCCGTGATCGTCGGCGGAGCGCTCTATGCCAACAGGTGGCACAAGGACGCCCGCAGATTCGTGAAGCGCAACGCATCTGTCCTGGCGACAGTTCCGGTCTTTTTCTTCAGCAGCGGCCCTCTCGACGATTCGGCAGCCACCGCCGAAATCCCTCCGGTGGCTCAGGTCACGAAGCTGATGGAACGGGTCGGTAGCAGAAGCCACGCTACCTTCGGTGGTCGACTCGAACCCGACGTGAAGGGATTCATGACCTCCAAGGTGGCGGCGACATCGTCGGGCGACTTCCGCGACGAACAACACGTCGGACGTTGGGCGGATTCGATCGCAGCGCAGCTCCACACAGAGCGGACCCCAACCAGTAGCTGAGCGAAGCTCGGTGCAGGGAGGCGTTCGGCGGACGGAGCGACCCAACGCGACGTCGGGATGATGTGATCATCAAGTCGAGAGGTCTACCGGTCGATCTTGTCCTTGATGCGAATCGATCTTCGCGCACGAGTCAGACAGTTGACCGCGCCCGCCCTCACGTGGCTGGGTGCCGTCACGGCAGCCATCGCGATCGCCTCCTTCATGGGCATCATCGCGCTCTCGATGGCACTCCAATCGGCGAAGCCCATCGGAGAGGGCGAACTGCTCGCCGCTGAGACCTCGATCGCCGCCGAACGGATCCGGGTGGTCGATTCGTCTGATGCGGAAGAGGCGCTGCACCACATCCGCAACGACCTGGAAGTCGAAGCGGTCTCGCTCGTCGCACCCGACGGCACGGTGATGCGGTCGACAACCGAACCTCTCGAACTGACAGAGGTCGACGGCCTGCTCGCCGCCTCGCTCGTCGAAGGGCGATTCTCGGCGCTCGCCACTCCCATTCCGACCCGCATCGACATCGACGGGGTCACGGAGTGGGAGCCAGGAGACGTCTTGTACCACGCACTCCAACCCCTCGGAGACGGCTCCGGACTCATGCTCTCTTTCGACGTTTCCGAGCTACTGAGGCGGCGCGCCGAAGCCACGACCCTGCCGGTAGCGGCGATCCCCCTCGCCATCGGGTCGGGAGTCTTCCTGCTCATCGCCGGGCTCCTCCACGCGGCGAGGATCAAGGCCGCGGAGAACCGACGCCGCCTCACCATCGAGGCGGCTCACCTCCGCCAAAGGGCCGACGACCTGGAGCTGCACAACGTCGAACTCGAAAAGGCACGTGACGAGACACAACGAGCACTCGAGCTCGCCGAGGAGAAGAACCGAATCAGGACCGAATTCGTGCTGATGATCAACCACGAGCTGCGAACCCCGCTCACAGGCGTGGTCACCGGGGCACGCCTTCTGACGAACAGCATCAATCTGGATCTCGACGAGAAGGACCTCCTCGAAGACGTGATCGCCAATGGCGAACGACTGGAAGCGCTGCTGGGACAGATGCTGGCCGTGGCACGAGCGGAGAATCGTGGACTCGCCGCACACCCGGTCGAGCAGTCACTCTCAGCCGTCATGGACCGTCTTCGTCGGGCTCATCGCTTGGCTCCGACATCGATGACCGAAGGCCTGGGGATCAATCCGATCGACGTGACAACGGACGCCACCACGCTCGCCCAGCTCGTCGCATCACTAGTCGAAAACGCCTACACGCATGGCGCCAAGCGGGTCGAGGTGGTCGTCACCGATACGATCCCGAACCGGGTTCACCACCAGATAGGGCGCCGCCCATTTCCGGCGGTCTACGTGGCCGTCATCGACGACGGGCCAGGCATCGACCTCGGGTTTCTCCCCCGGGCGTTCGAGAAGTACGAGAAGCACTCTCCGACCTCGGGCACCGGACTCGGCCTCTACATGGCACGAATGATGGTTGAGTCGATCGGAGCCTCCCTGTCGGTCATCACATCGGCGAAAGGCACCGTGATGGCGATCGGAATTCCGGCACGAGTGGCCGAGCGTGCGGCATGAAACGCCTGACATTGCTCTTGCTCGTCGCAGCCACCATCGGAGCGTGCTCGAGCTCGGACCCGCTCGCAGTGACGTTGTCGGAGTTCTCCGTCGACGCTCCTCCGAGCCTGACCGCCGGGGCGACGACGCTCTCGATCTCCAACCAGGGAGAGTTCTCACATACGCTGGTGGTGTCCCGGTCCGGCACCGTCATCGCCTCCACACCGGTGCTTGAGCCTGGTGCCACCACCAGCCTGGGCGTCGACCTGGAGGAAGGCGAGTATCAATTCACGTGCCGGATCGTGGTCGAGGTTCCCGACGCAGGGCTCGTCGACCACTACGCCGAAGGTATGGAAGCCACCGTGTCGGTCCCAGGATGACGCAGGTCGGCTGAGCGCCGATCGCGTTGAGCGAACCCACGTGAGGCGCGTGGCGCCTCAGTCGAGGGATGCCTGGTAGCCCCTCAACCCACGCAAGGCATTGGCGCGCACGCGTTTCTGAAGGCTCGGTGTCCAGCCAAAGGACCTCCCGATGGGGCCCAGCGCCTGTGCGGTCCACGCCCACAGCGAGAACTGGTCGCGGTGATCCACGATCTTCGCTTCGCGGAACGTCATCACGGTGTCGATGCGATTCGTGACCTGACGGCCGGACGGGCCAAACGTGTAATTGGCCACCCAGCGGGCGTGGACTTCGTTCCCATCCTCACCGGTGATGTGGTGTGAAACGGTGAGGTCGTGGGCGCCGGCACACAACATGCGCCACATGTCACAGACATCGCGCCCACGGAGCACACCAAACACCGGATCCTCGAACACGACGTCGGGTGCGTACTCGGCGATCATCGCCTCGGCGTCGGTCGCCGCGAACGCCGAATAGAACCGCTCGACCGCGTCTCGCATCACCGGCGGCAGGCTAGCGACCGGGACGCAGGGTGCGAGGGCGCGTCGGTCAGCTGGGGCGTCGCCGGCGATGGATGGCCGGCCATGCCGACGTCACCGGCTATCGCACCAGGACGCCACGATCGACCTCACTTGGTCGCCAGCCGATTCGACATCGGCAACACTCGCGAATCTCATGTATCGGGCGGTGTCACCACCACCCTCCAGCCGGCTGTGGTCACCGGGAATGGAGGCACCGGTGTGGAACATCAGGCTCACGTGAGACTTCGTGCGCGGGTTGAAGCTCGCCATGTTTCCGTCGTACATGAAGGTCGGCGACTTCCACTTGATCGCCTCGGCGATGCGATCGTCCTCCAAGATGACCTCACGAACTCGCAACATGACGTCTTTCAGCGGATGATCGAATCCTTCGAACCAGGTATCGACCTCGGGGGATCGGCCCATGCCCACCAAGCTACCAGCGTCCGCCGGTCGCCTGCGGCGACCTAACCGAGTTTGCTGCGCAAACTCGACGCAAACCCGACATGAAATCCCCCCTGCTTCGCCAACGGCTACGCCGTTGCCGAATCTGTCCCCCGTGCAGGGGGACACGATCAGTGGGACGCTGATTGGGTGCTCCACGGGTCAACGGTGACGTGTGTCTAGCGAATGTTTCCCCCGCCGGGGCGACAGGCTGCCGCAGGCAGCCAGGGGGGATTCCACAATTCGCGAGTCGGATCAAGACGCAGTAGGACACCGATTCGGTGAGGTTGCCCAAGATCTTCGGAACACGTGACGCCCAACCGACGTTCACCGAGCCACGACCGATGAGAGGCAAACATGTCTGATCCGACCACCTACGACGTTCTGGTGCTGGGCGCCGGACCCGCCGGCGAGAATGCTGCGGACATCGCTGCTCGCGACGGTCTCAGCGTGGCGATCATCGAACGACAGCTCGTCGGCGGCGAGTGCTCGTACTGGGGATGCATGCCTTCCAAGGCTCTCCTCCGTCCCGGCGAGATCCTCGACGAGGCGCGACGAGTGCCCGGGGCGCGTAGCGCGGTCACGGGGTCCATCGACCTCGAAGAGGCGCTCGGACGCCGCGATGCCTTCACGTCGAATTGGGACGACGCCGGTCAGGCGCAGTGGGTCGAGAGCGTCGGCGTCGACCTGATCCGCGGTCACGGCCGACTCGCAGGTGAACGAACTGTCGACGTGACCGACAGCGACGGCGAGAAGGTCCGCTACGAGGCGCGAAAGGCTGTGATGGTCGCTACTGGCACGTCCGCGGCCTTCCCGCCGATACCCGGACTCGAGGCGATCGCGGCTTGGGACAATCGGGACATCACAGCCGCCAAGCAGGCACCACGCAGGCTCCTGGTCATTGGGGGAGGCGTGATCGGAGTGGAGATGGCCCAGGCCTGGAAGTGGCTCGGATCCGACGACGTGACGATCGTCGAACTCTTCGATCGCCTGCTCGCACGCGAAGAGCCATTCGTCGGAGACGAGCTCCGCTCTTCTCTCGAACGCATGGGTATCACGGTCCACACGGGCACGAGTACGAAGCAGATCTCCCGCGTCGGTACAGATGGGCCTGTGACCGCCGGAATGGAACGAGACGACGGGAGCAATTTCGAGCTGGAGGCAGACGAGGTGTTGGTGGCAACCGGGCGCCGAGCCAACACGTCCGACATCGGCCTCGAAACGATCGGACTCGAGCCTGGACGCCCCATCGAAGTCGACGACCATCTGCTGGCCACCGGGATCCCTGGCAACGAGTGGCTCTACGCAGTCGGGGACGTGAACGGGCGCTCGCTCTTGACCCACATGGGCAAATATCAGGCACGTGTAGCCGGATCGCACGTGAACGGTGTCGACTCGAAGGCCTGGGCCGACGCCAAGGCAACACCACGGGTCGTGTTCACGAGCCCCGAGATCGCAGCCGTCGGTCTCACCGAGCAGCAGGCGACGGAAGCGGGCATCAACGTTCGGACGGTCCGATACGACACCGGACACGTCGCGGGCGCGTCGATCCTGGGCAAGGGAATCGGGGGTACGGCCCAATTGGTCATCGACGCCGACAGAAGGACGATCGTGGGAGCCACGTTCGTGGGACCGAAGGTCGGCGAGCTGCTGCACTCGGCGACGATCGCCATCGTTGCCGATGTCACCCTGGAGACGCTATGGCACGCCGTGCCTTCGTTCCCCACGGTCTCCGAGGTCTGGCTGCGACTCCTCGAGGCATATCGCGACGAGTTCGGCGTCACTTTCCGCTGATCAGCAGTCGGCCGCGATCACGTCGCCGGACTTCGCTGCCGGGGTGACGAGCTCCGGGGCCAGCGGCAGCTCCAGGTGAAACCGGGTCCATCCGTCCGACCGCTCGTGGGTCAATTTGCCTTGCATTGCCTCGGCCAGCGCCCGACTCAGCCACAACCCGAGCCCGGTCGAACCCGGGCCACCTCGCGTCACGAAAGGGCTGAACAGCCGATCCTCGATGTCCGCCGGGACTCCTTTCCCCCGGTCGCGGACCTCGACGTGCGCCCTGCCGTCCGCCGCCCACACCTCGACCTCGAACTGCGCTCCGCCGTGGAGTTGGGCGTTCTTGATGAGGTTGCGAACGATCTGACTTGTCCGGTCTGCGTCCGCCCATGCGGTGACGGGTCCCGAGGAAACGACTTCGGGGAAGGCCTGTTCGACCACCGTCGCCACGTCGAAGACGTCGACCCCCACCGCCAGCGACTCTCGCTTGACGCGTCCGGTATCGAGAAGGTCGGCGATGATGCCGTTGAGCGCCCTCGCCTCCCTCACGATCATCTCCGCCATCGAACGCGCTTCCTCGGCGTCGAGCTCGTCCCACATCTCCACCAGCGTCTCCCCGAGTCCGATCACTCCGGTGAGTGGGTTCCGCAACTCGTGCGCCACAGCAGCGACATGTCGATCTTGGACCTCGAGGTGGAACTCGGATGTCTCGAAGCGATCCACGCTGAAGCCAAAAGCCAGACACGCCACGGCGACGGTCGTCAGACCGAAGAAGCCCTCGACTCCCGCGAACGCGTCCCATCCAAGAACGTGGCCCGTGAGGAGGAACAGACCCATGTGGAGCGGGACGACGATGGCCGACACCGCATACGACGCCCGAACGCCCAGGACCCAGATCGTGATGAACGCAGGCACGAGCACGAACGCCGCAGCCATGTCGTTGACGGCGGTGTCGTGCAAGACGACGAACGCACCCAGGTACCCCACCCAGATCGCCGCCAGCAGCAGGACCCTACGAATTCCCATCAGACCGTTTATCGGCCCCGGTGATCCGCCTCCGGAGGGATTCTTGCGGGGGAGCCGCCGGTCGCATTCCCCGGCCACCGATCGGAGGCTTCTCCTTGCGCCTATCCGCCCGACATCGCCCCGATCACCATGAACGGCTCGTCCCCGCTGGCCACGGCTGTCGGCAATGGTTGGTCCGGGTCCTCGTGAGACAGGTCCTCCTTGCAGGCGAAGAACCGCACAAATGGTCGCCGCGTCCCGGTTGAGTGGTCGCGAATGGTCCCCCGAAGCATCGGATACTGTGCCTCCAGAGCATCGAGGATTGCGGACTGTGTAACCGGTGCGCCCACCTCGAGCTCAACTTCGCGTCCGACCCGTGCCAGATTGCGCAGGTGATGAGGCAGGACGACGCGGATCACGAGAGCGTCTGGACCTCGACCGACAGCACGGCAGGGAGATCCCTAACGATCGGATCCCAGGTGTCGCCGCCGTCTGCAGACCGGTACACCTGCCCACCGGTGGTTCCGAAGTAGATCCCACAGGGGTCGAGGTGATCGACGGCCATCGCGTCCCGCAACACGTTCACGTAGCAGTCTTCCTGGGGCAACCCCTTCGTGAGTGGTTCCCACTCGTGGCCACCCACCCGGCTCCGATACACCCGCAGCTTTCCCTCTGGTGGGAAGTGCTCCGAGTCACTCTTGATGGGTATCACGTAAACCGTGTCCGGCTCGTGGGCGTGCACGTCGACGGGAAACCCGAAATCGGTCGGGAGGTCGCCCGAGATCTCGTACCAGGTGTCGCCCCCGTCATCGGACCGATTCACGTCCCAGTGCTTCTGCATGAACAAGACATTGGGGCGATCGGGGTGCATGGCCAGGTTGTGCACGCAGTGACCGATCTCGGCGTCGGGGTCCGGGATCTCCCGAGGTGACACGAGGCCTCTGTTCGTCGGACGCCAGGACTCTCCTGCGTCTTCGCTCCTGAAGACCCCTGCGGCCGACACGGCAGCAAACATGCGATCCTCGTTGGACGGGTCGAGCAACAACGTGTGCAGGCACATGCCGCCCGCACCAGGGGCCCACTTGTCGGCCGTGGGTTGGTTGCGGAAGCCGGCCATCTCCGACCAGCTCGCACCGCCGTCGCCAGAACGGAACAGTGCGGCGTCTTCAACGCCGGCCCACACGACCTCGGGATCACTGAGTGACGGCTCCAGATGCCACACACGTGCGAACTCCCAGGGGTGTGGCGTGCCGTCGTACCACTGATGGGTTCCGGGCTCTCCGTCATAGGCGAAGTCGTTGCCCACGGGCTCCCATGTGGCTCCCCCGTCGTCGGACCGCTGGATCAGCTGCCCGAACCATCCGGTGGACTGCGACGCGTAGATCCGGTTTGGGTCGATCGGCGAGCCCTTGATGTGGTAGATCTCCCAGCCGGCGAAGTGGGGGCCGTCCACCTTCCATGCCTCCCGGGCGCCGTCGGAAGTGAGCGTGAAGGCTCCCTTCTTGGTCCCGACCAGAACTCTGACCCCGCTCATAGCGCCTCTCCTCCGTGACTGCCGCCGCACTCGGCTCGGAATCTCGGACATTACCCCCTCGCACGAACTCCCTGCCCAAGGCCTCTGTTCGACACCGAACGCACCCATGAACCTGAACGGGAGACAAGGAGAGGAGCTGATGACGAAGGCACTCGTCGTGTTCGAGTCCATGTACGGCAACACGGCCAAGATCGCCGCTGCGATCGCCGACGGCCTGAAAGACAACGCCGCGGTCGACGTGCTCGAAGTGGGCGAGGCTCCGGTCGACTTCGACGCAATCGACCTGTTGGTGGTGGGCGGACCGACGCACGCCCACGGGCTCTCCAACGCGGAGACGCGCCACTCCGCCGCCGAACGCACCGAGGACGCCCTCATTTCGTCCGCAATCGGCATCCGCGAGTGGATGAAGCGCCTCGAGGCACCTGTCCCGACGATCCGTGCTGCCGTGTTCGACACCCGGATCAAGGGGCCCCGGTTCCTGTGGGGGTCGGCGGCCCGGAAGGCGGATGACATCCTGACCGAACGCGGATTCGCCCTGATCGCGCCTCCAGAGAGCTTCCTGGTCACCGGCCCGACCGGCCCGCTCGACGATGCCTTGCTGACAGGAGAAATCGAGCGCGCTCGAGAATGGGGTGTCGGACTTGCTGCCCTTCTGACAGAGACGGTCTCGGCGCGGTGAGCGACCAGAGGCACGGCGATTCCCTCGTGAAGCGTGGGTCGAACGAGGAACGGCATCGACGCCCGGCAGGATCGCCGCCGTGGGACGCGTGGAACGGAGCCAGGGTGGGCCTCATCGCCGGCGGGATTGCCGGCGGACTCGCCGGACTCGCCGTCGGATGGCCCGCCTTCGGCGCAGTCCTGGGCGCAGGGATCGGCGGGTGGATCGGATATCGATCGCAACGGTGAGGCTGCCCACTTCACACAGGTTCCGGTTCATAGACTCGGTAGCGTGACGACGACCCGGTATGCCAAGAGCGGCGAACTCAACCTCGCATATCAGGTGCTTGGCGACGGACCCCGCGACCTGGTGTATGTGCCTGGATGGATCTCGAACATCGAGGTGATGTGGGAAGACCCGGTCATGGCGTCCCTCCTCGAGGGATTGGCGTCGTTCTCCCGCCTCGTTCTGTTCGACAAGCGTGGCACGGGTCTATCCGATCCGATTCCCCTGGATCGCATCGCGACGCTCGAAGAACGCATGGACGACGTACGCGCGGTGATGGATGCGATCGACTCGACGAGCGCCACCCTGCTCGGACACTCCGAAGGCGGCAACATGTGTTCGCTCTTTGCCGCCACCTATCCCGACCGGACGGATGCGCTGATCCTGGTCAGCAGCTACGCCAAGCGAATCCCTTCGCCGGACTATCCGTGGGCGCCGGACCCTGCCGAACGTCGATCCGAGACGGACTTCGTCGAACAACACTTTGGCGACCCCGAGTACCTTCCGACGTGGACTGCTCCGAGCCGCATCCACGACGAAGCCTTCCGGAGATGGGTGGCGAAGTACTTCCGCATGGGATCGAGCCCGAGCGCGGCGGCCCACCTCATGCGCATGAACACACAGATGGACACAACAGGTGTGCTCGCCAGTATCCGTGTGCCCACTCTCTGCCTGTATCGCAAAGAAGACAACGAAGTGACCGTGGAGGAGGGGCGCTGGATCGCCGGACAGATCCCAGACGCCAAGTTCGTCGAGTTGCCCGGGGCCGATCACCTCATGAACGGATCGGACGTGGCCGACATCCTCGCCGAGATCGAGGAATTCGTGACCGGCGCTCGAAGCGAGCGAATGTCGCATCGATCACTGGCAACCGTCCTCTTCGTCGACATCGTCGACTCGACCACGAGGGCGGCGGAGTTGGGGGATCGAGCATGGTCTCATCTGCTCCACCGGCAACGAGCCATGGTCACCACCGAGGTGGAGCGGTTTCGCGGCGTCGTCATCGATGCTCGGGGCGACGAAGCGGTGGCTACCTTCGACGGCCCGGCTCGGGCGATCCGCTGCGCTCAGTCGATCGTGACCGAAGTCCGTCGGCTCGGACTCGAAGTCCGGACCGGACTCCACACCGGCGAGATCGAGTCCGTGGATGGTCGCATCGCGGGGCTTGCGGTGCACATTGGTGCCCGCATCGTCGCGCTCGCCGATCCGGGCGACGTCATGGTTTCACGGACAGTCAAGGATCTCGTCGTCGGTTCCGGCTTCGAGTTCGTCCAGCGTGGCACGCATGTGCTCAAGGGGGTTCCCGACGAGTGGCCCGTGTTCAGCGTCGTTTGACGAAGCGCCGCACCCGCTGGATCGCATCACACGATCCCGATGAGACCCCAGAGGTTGACGACGATCGTGACGAGCGCGGCGACACCGATGACGTCGAGAACGATCCCCAACCGGAAGATCTCTCGAACCGAGAAGAGATCTGTGGAGTATGCGATCAAAGTCGGTGGCGTGCCGATCACCAAGGCGAAGTCGATCGATGAGGCGACTGCCACCACAACCACCAGGAGCACGGGCGACACCCCGAGCATCCCGGCGAGCGGAATGGCGAGAGGGACCATCACTGCGGCTGTAGCGGTGTTCGACGCCACCGTGGTGAGGCCCAGGGCCACCACTGCCACGACCGCCACTCCGGCCCATCCCGACACGAAATCCAATCCACCCAGCCGGGTGGCGAGCCAATCGGAGCTGCCGGACTCGGTGAGGAACACTCCCAGCGTCAATCCGCCACCGAAGGTGAGCAGCGAAGACCAGGAGATCCTCCCGAGATCGGAGGTCTCGAGCTTGCCGAGCGCTCCGAGCGCCAGCGCTCCTCCGACGGCCACGACTCCGGTGTCGACTCCGTGCCATTCCTGGCTGAGCCACACAAGCATCACCACCGCAAAGACGCCCAACACCACGACCTGATCCTTGGCCACCTTGCCCGCCCGTAGTCGCTCCTCCACAGCAGCTGCACGCACGGCTTCGAATCGCTCTGCCTCGACTCGCGTTCCTGTGCGCCGCCAGAGATACACGCCGATGACCGGGAGCATCACAACGACCATCGGAAGCCCGTATGCGAACCACTCGGCGAAGCTCACCCTGTGTCCTGCGACCGACTCGAGGAATTCGATCGCTAGTGGATTGGCCGGAGTGCCGATGGCGCTCCCCACCCCACCGATCGTGGCGGCGTATGCGATCCCCAGCACAGCTGTCTTGGAGTAGCCCACATCTTCCATCGGCCGCGTAACCGCCAGAGCGATGGGCACCAGCACCGCTGCGGCTGCGGTGTTCGACATCCACATCGAGAGGAACGCCGAAACCGCCATCAATGCGAAGACGAGCCGACGGGGGCTCTTGCCCAACCATGCCACCAGCGTGATGGCGGCCAGGTGGTCGAGCCGAACCCTTTTCATCGCCTCAGCCATCAGGAAGCCACCGAAGAACAGCGCAATGATCGGGTGGAAGAAAGGAGCGAGAGCGTCGGTGGCGGAAGCCGTGCCCGTCGCTGCCAGCACCACCGGAATCGACAGGGCGGTCACCCACAGAGGGACGGTTTCGGTGACCCAGAGGACCACGGCGAGGCCGAGGAGGCCCAATGCGATTCCGGCATCGTGGGGCGGACGTCGCGCCGCGGTCACGGAGTCACGCTCGGCCCGCAGGACAGGAATTGCCTCCACGGCGCCGTCGGACAATTCAATGTCGATGAGAGCCTGCGAGACATTCGGCCCGACCAGTTCCACCGTCACCACGCCGGACGCGGGGACACCATCGGGCAGAAGGATCGCAGCCGCCCCCCTGTCCATGCCAACCGGGGTCGTGTCTCCCACCACCACGGGGACCTCGGTGGAGGCGGTACCCAAATGAACTCGAAGTGTCGCCGCGCCTTCGGGCCATGCGGTCGGCGCCACGGCGGCGAGGAGTCCGGCCACGCACAGGGCAACCGCGTATGCGGTGAGCTGCTTCGTCCGACTCCGAGCGGGAAGGATCGACACATCCGAAACGCCCATGCCGTCCATGCTGTCGGGAACGATGCGCAACCCGCAAGAGTCCACTTGCCCATGGACAGAGACCCGCCGCCGACGACGAGCGGGGATTCCGCGCCAAGGAACGCGTTGAGTCAACGAGGCACTGCGTGCGGGGAAAGAACGCCCATGTGGGAACCAGTGTGACGCTCACGATGCCGCTGCCCTCCGGCTCGGGTCACCAGAGCCCGACTCCCGGATCGGGGAGAGACAGAACCGGCAACAGTGCCCTAGCGGCCGGTTCACCTGTTCCGCACGATGCCGGCGATGGCGGCACTCTGGCGCTTCTTGCGCATCTCGATTGTGGGCTTCACTGCGTTCCTGCTGTCGATCGTTCGACGGCTCTTGCGGGGCCCGCTGGTGGAAGGGTGGTCTTGGAGCGCCGAGACTCGGAGAGCGGTGCTCGCCGCCGTCATCAGATCTGCGGTGGGACACGATGACCCGAGACTGTGGTCCGATGTGGTGATCACGTCGCCCATGCCACTGGCGTTGAGACGCCGATCTCGAATCGAGCCGGGTCGGTCGGGCGGAGTGGAGGGCGAGTGGATTCGCATGCGTGACCGGCCCCCGCAGCGGCCAACCATCCTGTACTTTCACGGCGGCGGCTACGTCATGGGGCATCCGAGAATGGAGCGACCATTCATTGCACGGCTCGCCGTCCAAGCCGGGGTCGATGCTTTCTCAGCCGACTATCGACTGGCACCACGCCACCCGTTCCCAGCCGCGCTCGACGATGCCCACGCGTGCTACCGCGGGTTGCTCGCCGACGGGCACGACCCGTCGAGCTTGGTCCTCGTGGGCGATTCCGCCGGCGGAGGCCTCGCGACGGCGCTGCTGGTGCGCTTGCGCGATGAGGGTGGTGCCCTTCCATGTGGAGCGGTGCTGTTCTCGCCATGGGTCGATCTCGCAAACACCGCATCGACGATCGACTCCAACGCGGCCACCGACTATCTGCCGGTGATGGCAGGCAGCCCGGCCCTCGAGTACCTCGGGGGCGCGGATTCCGCCAATCCCTACGCGTCTCCGCTCAATGCAGACCTGACGGGTCTCCCACCGCTCCTGGTGATGGCGGGCGGTGTCGAGATGATCCTCGAGGACTCCACACGCCTCGTGAGCCGTGCCCAGGAGCAGGGCGTTGAGACAACCCTGGTGATCGAATCAGACATGTACCACGTGTGGCCGGTGGTCTTGCCTCGTGACCCGGCGTCTGCCCGGGCGATCGAGACGGCGGCCGCATGGATTCGACAACGGACCGTTGTCGACTGATTTCGCCACCGTGTTCGCTCCGAGATATTCGTCGACTTGAATACCACATTCGGTCCAGCGCGTGTACGCTACGTGTTCTCGACCGCACCCCCGGTCTCCCCTGCCAGGAAGCCCTGTTGGACACCCCCGAAATCCGATTGCCGCGACTGCGCTCCCTCGCCCGACAGGGCCTTCCCAATCTCATCCACGGTGTGCTCGGTCCCGTTGGAGTCTTCTACCTCGCCATGTGGCTGCTCGGGATGTGGGGTGGCGTCATCGCAGCGCTCGTGTGGTCATGGGGGACGGTCGCCCTCCGTGTCGGCCGCCGGCAGCAGGTCCCGGGCGCCCTGCTCATCGGCGCCATCGGTCTCACGGCTCGCACGGTCATCTCGATGCTGAGCGGGAGCGTGTTCGTGTACTTCCTGCAGCCGACCATCGGCGCCGTGGTCGTTGCAATCGCCTTCCTCATCTCGGTCCCGGCCGGACGGCCGCTGGCCACCAAGCTCGTCGCCGACTTCCTCCCGATGCCCGAGTGGTTTCAATCACATCCGGCCATTCGTCAGTTCTTCGCCCGCGTGACGGTCCTGTGGGGATTCGTCCAGCTGATCAACGCAGCGGTCACTGCCTGGCTCTTGGTGAGCCAACCGATCGAGATCTATCTCGCAGCCAAAACGGCGACCACCGCCTCTGTGATCGGCACCTCCGCCCTGGGAACGCTCCTCTGGTTCAGGTACGTGCTTCGGACGAACGACATCAAGTCCGTAGCCGCCCCACAGGTCGCCTGACCCCGGCGCTCCGACTCCAACTGTCGAATGGCCCGGGCGCTCCTGCTGCTCGAGCGCGATAGTCGAAGTGTGAAACGTCTCTCGAGCACCGGTGCGACCGCCATCCACCTCCGAGATGGCACAACGCTGCAAGCCGACATCGCCGGCCCTGAGGACCCCGAAGCCGGCATCGTGATCTTTGCGCACGGCAGTGGGAGCAGTCGTCACAGCCCACGCAACCGCCATGTGGCAGAGGTTCTCCAGCGTTCCAGCGTGCAGACGGTGCTCCTCGATCTCCTCACCGACCGGGAGGAACGAGTCGATTTGATCACCCGGGAGCACCGATTCGACATCCCCATGCTCGGACGCCGAGTGGTTCAGGTCGTGGACTGGGTCCGGGCACGAACCGAGCGGCCAATCGGACTGTTCGGGGCGTCCACGGGAGCCGCGGCCGCTCTCAAGGCAGCCGCCGAGCGTCCCGGCGATATCACGGCGGTCGTTTCACGCGGCGGCAGGCCAGATCTCGCCGGTGACGCCCTCGCCCGCGTCCGGGCACCCACGCTGTTGATCGTGGGCGGTGAGGATCAGCCTGTCATCGACCTGAATCAGCAGGCAGTCGCACTGATGTCGGCGCCGGTGCTGATCGAGGTGATACCAGGAGCCACCCATCTCTTCGAAGAACCGGGCACCCTCGATATCGTCGCCGGCCTCGCCGCCCGATGGTTCAGGGCGCACGCAACCACCTACGACACGTCGGCCTGACTCTCACGGCATCCGGTGATCAGCGTTCCGTCCTTGCGGCTCGCATCACCCGCAGGCCGAGCCCGTCATTGCACACCCAACGACCGATCCTGAGAAGCCCCACAGCTGCGACTTAGACCGGACTTATGCCCCAAGCCGTATACCGGAATCGACGAACCCATCGAGCGCGGAAGGCAGAGACCATGGATCACTTCGAATCACCCAGCAGCACGGCGGTGATGGGTGCACCCGACGACACCGTCCCGCCGCCCGGTCGGCCAGGCGATTCACCGGCCCGAGCAACCGGCGTCACCCGCCGCAACGTCGGGGCCATCGTGCTGGTCGCGGGATTGGCAGTAGGTGCGTTTGGCCTTGGTCGGGTCTCCACAGAGCCCAGCACGCAGCTTGCGTCCGCAGCCTCGAGCACGGCGACAACCAGTGCCACGGCGGCCGGCACATCGATCATCTCGAAAAACGAGCCTGTCGCCGACGTGGCCGCCGCACTCACACCGTCGATGGTGCAGATCGAGACCGAAGAGGGTCTCGGGTCGGGCATCGTGTACGACACGAGTGGGTTGATCTTGACGGCCGCCCATGTCGTGGGAACGGCCGATCAGGTCGTCGTGCAGCTTGCAGACGGGACCCGCGTCGACGGGACCGTGCTCGGGACGGACACGGCCAGCGACGTGGCTGTCGTGTCAATCCAGGCAGACGGCCTGGTGGCAGCCCCGCTGGCGCTCGACGAAGAGCTTCGCCCCGGCCAGATGGCCATCGCAATCGGGAGCCCATTCGGACTCGATCAGACGGTGACGGCCGGTGTGATCAGCAGCACCTCGAGGGCGATCGCATCGCCCAACGGATCGGTCAACGAACTCATCCAGACCGATGCGCCCATCAACCCGGGGAACTCCGGTGGCGCACTCGCCGATCGGGAGGGGCGAGTGATCGGCATCAACGATCAGATCTTCTCGCAATCCGGTGGAAATGATGGCGTCGGGTTCGCGATCCCTATCACCCGTGCCAAGGAGATTGCGGATCGCCTCGTCGGTGGAGAGTCCATCGAGACCGCATTCCTGGGCGTCACAGGTACCGACACGACGATCGGTCGGGCGGGCGCGGTGATCACAAGCGTGGAGCCGGGCAGCCCGGCGGCACAGGCCGGACTCCAGGACGGCGATCTCGTCATCGACGTGGACGGATCATCCATCGAGTCATTCGCCGAGCTTGCTGCCATCATTCGAGCCAATCAACCGGGTGACGTGGTGACCCTCACCCTGCAGCGCGGTGACACCACCACTGAAGTCCAGGTGACCCTGGCCAGAGCGTGATGCGGACAGGACGGCCGGGATGAAGGCCCGGCCGCCCACGTTCACCGAAACCAAATGACCACATCAGCACTCGCAACCATGACCCCTCGACCACGGGCGACGCCGCGTTCGTGAAACCCAGAACGCGGCCAGGCACCGAGTCCTCCGAAGAGTGGGAGAGAACCGCGGTGCGCTTTGCAGCTCGTTGGAGACACCTCGACGAGGCCGGTCGAGCCCGCCTCTTGGAACAGGCGCGAGTGCTCGATCGAACCCGCTTCTGGGAGTCGGTCGACGAACTGGCAGTCACGCCGTCCATGCGTGCGCTCGTGGCGTGTCATGCCGCCCTCCTCACGGTGAACCTCGGGCTTCAGTTCCTCTCCGACGTGAGCAGCATCATCCTCGCTCCGACATCGGTGACGAGGACCACACGTCACCGAGACGGGCCCGTTGTGAGCGAGGGCGTTGCATGCATCCTCGGCGAGTCAATGCTTCATGGCCCGGTCAGGATTGCGTGGGACCGGGTGACCGACGAGTCGCTCCCCGGAGCCACCACCTCCGTGATTCTCCACGAGTTCGCCCACAAGATCGACATGGCCGACGGGTCGTCCGATGGCATCCCGCCGCTGTCGTCGCGTTCCGAGACCCGGGACTTCGCCCACACCCTGGACCGTGCCGTCCGATCGATCCGAGGAGGCGGGTCTGAGACCCCGCTCCGGCCCTACGGGGCCACGAATCGCCAGGAGATGTTCGCCGTGTCGACCGAGACGCTCTTTCTCGAACCGGTCATGATGCGGGACGCCCACCCGGAGTTGTACGACCTTCTCGCGCGCTTCTATCGCCAAGACGTGGCGCCGAGCGCTCATACCGGTTGATGTGGCCCGGGCGTTCATGGCTCGAGCGAACGGGTGTCGGTGATGGCGGTGCGATAGCGATCGATCGAGCGCCGGACCACGCCGGCGCCGTCTCGATCGACCACCCTTCCCCACCATCCGCCATAGATCCGCTCGAATTCGAGGGGTGCCAAGGCCGAATAGATTCGATCGAGTTCGGTCGCATCCACGGGGATGAGATTCGGGTAGCTCCACATGAAGCTCACCCAGGCTCGATCCTGGACGACGGTCACCGAGTCTCCGGTCAGGAGCACTCCGGCACCATCGGCGGCGCCGGTCCAGTGCGCCACTGCACTCCCAGGGAAGTGGCCACCGCACCGAATCAGCTCGATCTCGGGATCGATGCGGAAGTGGTCTCCATACAATTCGAGCCGCTTCGGACTGCTCGAGACCCATCTGCGGTCGACCTCCGGCAACACGACGGGCACGTCGAAGGCCTCCGCCCACTCGGACATCACCCCATAGAAGTGCGGGTGAGACGCCGACACGGCCATCAGTCCACCCAGACGCTCCACCGCCACGAATGCCGCCTCGTCCACGAACCCCGGCACGTCCCACAGCAGGTTGCCCTCCGAGCCCGTGACGAGCAGCGACCGCTGTCCGATGCCAAGGGAAGGCTCCACGCCGATGCCATACAGATCTGTCTCTTCGACTCGGATCACCGTGCGATGTTCTTCCGCAGCGAGCTCCGCGAGTGTCGTCCACTGCTGGCCGCTCCATCCCACGTACTGCCGAGGATCGGTGCAGATCATGCACGCCTCTGGTGGGGTATCGCGGGCCGCGACCTGGACTCCACACGTCCGGCAGATGTACGGCGTCATTCTCGGGCTCCATCCACGATGACCGAACGATACGGGGCACTCAGCGCTCATGTCGACGCGACCATGAAGGTCGGCGATGGGCTCAGCCGACCAGCGAATCGAGGAAACCCATCACGACGGATCGAAACTCGGCCGGACGTTCCTTGTAGATGAGGTGCCCACCTTCGACGACTTCCAGCCGGGCATCGGGGATCCTCGATGCGAGCTGTCTCGAATAGTGCGGAGGGGTGCACCCGTCTGCCGCACCCACCAACACCAATGTCGGTACAGCCACGTCGGGCAGCCGCTCCCACACGTCGAAAGCAAGGATCATGTCGATCCGCTTCGCCATGATCTCTGTTGCGTCTGGGTCGCTCGAGGATCGCTCACGCCAGACCCGAACGGCATCGGGGTCGGAGGCGAAGAATTCGGGCGAGAACAGGAACAGAGCGCTGGTATCGGCGTAGGCCCGCGGACCAAGCTCGAGAAGGACCTGCTTCCGGACGGCGAACTGCTGGCGGAAGAATTCGTCGTCTCTCGCCCATGACGACACCAGCGTGATGCTCCGGACCACGTCGGGATGCTCGAGCGCCATCATCTGGGCGATGGCGCCCCCCGTCGAAGATCCGACGATGTGGCAAGGTCCCGTGCCCAGCGAACGAAGCAGCTCGGCCATGTCCATGGCGTGCGCCTCGATCGTGTACCCGTCCTCCGGACGCGACGACGACCCGGTGCCCCGATGGTCGGGGGCGATCACTCGGAAGCGTTCCCCAAACGCATCGATGTTCGGCCCCCAACTCCGGGCGGCACCCCCCAGCCCCGAGAGCATCAGAACGGGCGGTCCATCGCCCACGTCCTCGTAGTGGATCTCTACCCCGTTGACCGAAACCTGCGGCATGTCTCACTCTCTCTGCGACGCCGAGCAGGCTACCGGGCGGTGCACCGTGACGGCGCTGTGCTCTGGGTCCTGGAGAAACAAAGATGCGCAATGTCGAGATGGCGATCCGTGGCTCCGACCGTATGGTGAGAGTGCCCACACCGGGTGCCCAGAGGACAGGAGAAAGACCTGTGAAGTACATGATCATGTTGTTCGGCGACGACTCGTGGGCCGGCAAGCCACCCGAATGGGTCAAGGAGCGTCAGATGTTCATGGGAAAGATGGACCAGGAGCTGAGGGAGTCGGGTGAACACGTGGACGGCCAGGCATTGGCCGGCGCAGCAACAACCGTTAGGTTCCGAGATGGCGCACCCGTCGCGACCGATGGTCCGTTCGCCGAGTCGAAGGAGGCACTCGCCGGCTACTGGATCGTCGATGTCGAAAGCGAGGCCCGCGCCTTGGAGATCGCATCTGAGGCCGTTGCTTTCACAGAACGTCCCCTGGAGGTGCGTGCGGTCATGGACGCCTCCGGAGAGATGTGATCCCCAGTCACGAGGCCGAGGACCTGCTGCGCCGCCTGGCGCCGCAGGTCCTGGGCGCCCTGATTCGCAGACACGGACAGTTCGACCGATGCGAGGACGCCGTGCAGGAGGCGCTGCTCGCGGCCCATCGCCAGTGGCCGGATGACGGCATCCCCAAGGACCCCAGGTCATGGCTCACCACCGTGGCCACTCGTCGATTGGTCGACGAATGGCGAAGCGACGATGCCAGGCGACGACGGGAGCACAAGGCCGCCATGCAGGAGCCGACTTCGCCGCCGGCGGCCGGACATCGCGACGACACGCTGGCCTTGTTGTTCCTCTGCTGTCACCCTTCGCTCAGCTCACCGTCACAGCTCGCTCTCACACTTCGCGCCGTCGGCGGTCTGACGACCGGGGAGATCGCTGGAGCATTCCTGGTGCCCGAGACCACGATGGCCCAGCGCATCAGCCGGGCGAAACAGAAGATCAAAGAGTCGGGCGCCAGGTTCGAGCTGCCCTCGTCAGCCGAGATGAACTCCCGCATCGACGTCGTCATGCAGGTTCTGTACCTCTTGTTCAACGAGGGATACACCGCCACATCGGGTCCCCATCTCCACCGATCGGATCTGACGGCAGAGGCGATCCGGCTGACGCGACTGCTTCACGTGCTCGTCCCCGAAGAGCCAGAGGTCGCCGGTCTGCTGGCGTTGATGCTGCTGACCGAAGCCCGACGACCCGCACGCATCGACGATCACGGAGCACTGGTCCCACTCGAGCAACAGAACCGTGCTCTCTGGGATCAGGCGCTCATCGACGAAGGCGTAGCGCTCCTGGAAGGAACACTGGGCAGAGGCGCCATCGGCGCCTATCAGATCCAGGCCTCGATTGCCGCGGTGCACGACGAAGCAATGCACGCCACCGACACCGACTGGCCTCAGATTCTCGCCTTGTACGACGTCCTGGAGCGGGTTTCTCCCGGCCCGATCGTGACGCTGAACCGTGCGGTGGCGCTGGCCAAGGTGCACGGCCCCCGGGCGGGACTGGCCTTGCTCGGCACGATCGACGATGACGCTCGCATGACCCACACTCATCGCCTCGAAGCCGTTCGCGGCCACCTCCTGGAGCTGGCCAACGATGACGACGGCGCCCGTCGATCGTATCTGGAGGCCGCCCGAGGCACCTCCAGCATCGTCGAGCGCCGATACCTCGAGGAGCGTGCTGCCAGGCTCCACTGGTCCCATCAAAAGGGCCACGACGTCGGAACGGTTGGGGACTGACGACCCTCCCGAAGGCTCGGCCGCGGCCGTACGTTCTGATGACGAACAGAGGAGGAAGAGTGGAAAAGGACGTCACCCTGTCGATCCATCTCTATGAGGACGCAGACGACACGAAGGCAATCGCAAAGCTCGACCTTCGCGGCGATCACTTCGAATGCACCGGATCGTCACGACGCAACCCGGCCGATGACCCGCGTCCGTTGATCGGCGAGGAGATCGCCATCGCTCGGGCTCTCAACGAGCTCCAACACGAGCTGCTCGAGGCCGCCTGGGGCAAGATCTACACCGCGCAGATTCACTGACCAGAGCTGCTGGCGGCATGCGCGGTCCGTGTGTGCGGTGCCCGTCAGTCGATATCTCCGGCGAGGACGCCCTCGCCGTAGGTCCACATGTCCATGTCGGGTGGTTCGATCCCCAGCTGCGTGAGGATCGTGGCCACATGCGATCGGTGTTCTCGGCCGTGGTCGATTGCCTGGCCGAGCACCACCCAGCCCGGCCACCGTCGTTGCTCTCCCTCCACGTCGTAGACGACCTCGTGGTCATCTGGCACCGACCCGGCCAGCTCCGTCAACCGACGGCCTGATCGGTCGAGTTCGTCTGCCAGGACGTCCATCGGTGGAATCGGGTGGGCTTCATCCCACTGGAATCGATCCGGGGTCTGGTCGAATCGCCAGACGTAGGCGGCCTCGCCGACCGCCAGGTGAGCAAGCGTCGGTCCGAGTTCTCCGTAGGTTCCCTCAACGGAGGTGGACAACTGAGGCTCGTCGAGGTCCCTGCATGCCGCCATGACCAGCACGTTCGCCCAGTGGTTGTGTTGGAAGATTCGCTTGAGATGTTCCATCGCCATGGCGCGAGCGTATACGTCGGCGCAGTGGGCGTCAGGGGTATTCTCGCGTGTCAGGCTTGCGTTAATTAACGTAACTGTTACATTGTGTCTCATGGATCTGTTCACCGTGCTTGCAGACCCCGTCAGGCGCACGATCATCGAAGAACTGGCGGCAGGTCCCCTGGACGCCGGCAGCATCGCCGACATGTTCCCCATCTCGCGTCCGGCGGTCTCGCGCCACCTGCGACTACTCCGGGAATCACGGTTGGTGGAAGTGAGCGTGGACGCCCAACGAAGGGTCTACCGACTCGATGCCCGGCCGCTGGCCGAACTCGACCACTGGCTCGAGCGATACCGGCAGTTCTGGAGCACCAAGCTCGACCGGTTGACCCAACATGTGGAGGCACACCCATGACCGATGAACTCACACCCGCTGCCGACTTCGGTCAGGTCATCGCTACCGCAGACGGCCGCGCCTCGGTCCGCTTCCAGCGGGTTTTGTCAGCTCCCATCGACAGGGTTTGGAGGGCGCTCACCGACTCGGGAGATCTGGTGGTCTGGCTGGAAGCCGGGTCGATAGGATCTGGGGAGGGGGAGGCCGTGAGCATCGACTTCGACGACGGCCCGGTGACAGGTCGGGTGACCGTGTGGCAGCCGCCTCGCCGCCTCGAATACACCTGGCTGATCGAGGGCGAGCCCGAGAGTGTGGTCAGATTCGAGCTCTCGTCCAGCGGCTCGGCCACGCAACTCGACCTCGAACACATCCGTCTTCCCAGGTCGATGGGCACCGGATACGGGGCGGGCTGGCACGCCCACCTCGATCGTCTCGCGGATCACCTCACGCGTCGCCTTGTGCGCGGCTGGAGTGAGAGATTCGACGCGGTGATGGACGCCTACCGGTCAGCCACCTCGTAGGAAACCTCGGCTCGAGCACGGCTTCCAGAGGACTCGGGTCGCTCCGCCTCAGGCCACCTCGGCGGCAACGACGTGACACACCAGCGGGATCTCGAACCCTGCCGCATCTGTGACGTAGTCACCCATCTCGGTGGCCACCTCACGGCGGATCTCCGAGTAGGTCGCTTCATCGATGCGCTCGGCCAGCGGAGATCCCTCCACCTCGGTCGCCACGAAGTCCTCCGCGCTGTCGAAGCGCGCCGTCCCCGTCCGGGATCGTCGATCGACCACGGTCAGCCCCGTCTGCTCCATCGTGCCGACGAGTTCGTCGAGGTGGCCACAGTTCCAATAGGTCGAGAGGAGGGCACGCGCATCCTCCCCGGCATGCCGGGCAGCGATGTCGACGAACACCCGGTAGGCCGGCTGCTGGTCCAGGGCCGCCGGCACCACTACCGCGATGCGACCCGACGAACGAGTCACCCGCGTCATCTCCCGGAGGGCGCGTCGCCGATCAGCGAAGAACATCAACGCCATCTGACACACGGCAGCGTCGAAGGCGTCATCAGGAAACGGCAGGTCATCGACCGTTCCTTGCCGCCAGTTCATGTCTGGGCGCAGGCGGCGCGCCACGGCCAACATCGCGTCGTTGAGATCGACGCCGATCACCGAGCCCTCGGACCCGACGATGCCCGCCGCGGTGCGGGCGACAATGCCCGTGCCGCATGCGACGTCGAGCACATCGTCCCCGGGGGACACTCCGGCCGCCTCCAGGATGTGCGGAGCCCATTCGGCGAAAATCGACGGCACGAACTTCGCCTCGTAGACCTCTGCGGCCTCGATCGGAATCTGGAACGTCTCATTGGTCGTCATGACCGAGAACGTACGTCGAGCCCGCACGGTCACGCATCGCCCGAATGCACCATTCGCGCACCGTGCCACGTGGTCGAGATTGACCATGTCCATCAGCCGGCGCTGTCGGTTCCTCGAAGGAGTCCCCGGTCGTAGGCCCAGGCGGTGGCCGCCGCCCGCGAACCCACGCCGAGCTTCGTGTAGATGTTGCCGAGATGCCGGGCAACCGTGTGACGGCTGAGGAACAATGCCCCGGCCACCTCCCGATTGGTGTGGCCGGCGGCCACCAGCCGTAGCACGTCGACTTCGCGTGAGGTGAGGCCAAAGGACGAGGCGTCATCCCCGGCCCGGCCATCGAGCTCGTCGAGGAGAGCAGAGACGGCCTGTTGGTCGACGCCGGCGCCCAATTGCTCGAACACCGTACGGGCAGCGGAGAACTCCATCCGGGCCGTCATGTCGTCGCCCATCCGCCGGGCGACCGTCCCGATGCGCACGCGTTCCCGGGCGGCCTCATACGGAAGCTGAAGTTCGGCGAAGGCGCCAAGTGCCAGGCGCATGCCCTCGAGAGCGTCTCCCGGCGACCCCTTCCATGCCTCGATCCACGCCTCGACCGATTGCGCCATCGACGCCACGACGCGGCTGTCGACGGTCGCGGCGAGGCGCGCCATCTCGGATCCGGCAACCTCGATCAGCTCTGCGTCTTCCATGGCCACCGCCGCGTCGGCCATCGCGGACACGAGCTTCGCGGTGGAGAGCGGAGCGGAGGGTCCGGGCCGGAGAGCCGACCTCAGGGCCCGGAGCGCCTCAGACTCTTCGCCCTGGGTGAAGCGCATGAGCGCCAAGCCGGGCTGGGGCAGATAGCCGAGCTGGTGAGCCCGCTCATAGAACGTTTCGGCCTCGTCGAACGCACCGCGCAGCCTGGCGAGCTCGCCCACCGTGTAGTGGGCGGCACCGGCGTACCGCTCGTCATGAGCGAGAAGATCCTCGCACGCTCGCCGTGCAGACGACTCGGCGCTGACCCAGTCCCCACGAAGCGCTGCGAGTTCGGCCGAGTACACCCGACAGAGCCCGGGGTACAACAACCCTTCCCGCAGGCTGGAGCACCACTTCATGGCCGAATCGCTCCACTCGTTGGCGCGACGCAGGTCGGCGATCGCGTGGCAGGTGGCAATGACGTTGCAGTACACCCAACCTGTGTAGTGCGGGTCGAGGTCGTTGCCTATGACCAGGATCATCGCCTGGTCGAGTTTCTGGAGTCCCGACGAGGAATCGCCGTTCATCACCTCGGCTCGGCCGGCCGCCTGCAACGCCATCGCCGTGAGGTCCGGATCCGACAATCCTCTGGCCACGTCGATCGACTCCTGCCCGTGTCGAACCGCCGCGGCCGCGTCACCTTCGGCCATTGCCACATCGGCGTCGGCAATAGACACCCAGCCTGCGGGCGCACACATGGGATCGACGATCAGCGATCTGGCGCGTTCGAGCCAGGTACGACCGACGACCACCTCGCCCACCAACCAGTGCTCGTAGAACAGCCGCCACGCAGCCATCGCTGCGCCCTCGTCATCGCGAGCGGCCACATACCGGGCATAGGCGTCTCGTCTCGCCGCGATCGAATCTTGAAGACGATCGGTCCAGAACAATCCGTCGGCGAGCGTGTCGAGCTCAGCGGCAGCAAGCGCGTCCGTCGGCCGCTCGCTCAGCGTTCGAACCGTCTCCCGCCAGTCGAAGGACACGCTGCTTGTTCGCTCGTCACGGACACCCACAGATCGAGGCTATCGCGCATCCACTTGGGAAGTGCCGTCACATCACGATGACGAGCTTGCCCCGCGCCTCACCCTGTTCGATCCGAGCCAACGCTTCTGGGACACGGTCGATCGGGTATCTCCGATCGATGATCGGATCGAGCTCACCCTCCTGCACGAGCCGGCCCAGCTCGGCGAGGTCCTGCCGACGGCTCGGGGACCAAGAGAAGACTCCCATCCGTTTGCTGCTGAACAGCGACGCCAACCCACCCAGAATCGCAGCGAGGAAGAAGCCGAGGAGGCTTCGGGCAATGTGGACGTATGAGCCCCCAGGGGCCAGCGAACGCCGGTATGCCAGGACTCCACGATTGGCTGCGATGTCGAGGATGAAGTCGTACCGCATGCCGTTTCTCGTGACGTCCTCCGTGGTGAAGTCGATCACATGATCGGCACCGGCCGATCGCATCAGGTCGAGCTTCCCGGAGTGATCGACACCGGTCACCTCGGCACCCCACGACTTGGCGATTTGAACGGCGAGCGGCCCGACACATCCGCCGGCGCCATTGATCAAAACCCTCTGCCCGCCGCGGACTCCGCCCTTTCCCCTGAGGCCTTGGATGGCCAACACCCCGGAGTGTGGAATCGTTGCGGCTTGCTCGAACGAAACTCCGACAGGTTTGGGGGCGAAGACGCTCTGCTTCGCACACACGTGTTCGGCGAAGGCACCGAACCCGGCGCCGAACATGTCCGCCCATACTTCTTCGCCCGGCGCAAAGTCTGTGACACCAGGGCCGACGGCCTCTACGACGCCGGTGACATCGAGACCCAGCGTCCGATTCCTGGGAGTCCGCAGCCCTGTGCCGATTCGGGCCGCCCAGGGTCGACCGTGGAGGTGATCGATGTCGGCGGTGTTGACCGAGGCAGCTCTGACCGCCATGAGGACTTCCCCGTCCCTCGGCTCCGGTTTGGGAACGTTGCCGACCCGCACGATGTCGCTTCGTCCGTACCGGTCCCGGATCACTGCCCTCATCGATAACGTGGACGCCGCGATTTCGCCCATCAGGGAACCACCACGAGCTTGCCGTGAGCATGACCCTCGCTCAGGTATCGCATCGCGCCTGGCACGTCGGCGAGCGAGTACGTCCTCTCGATCACTGGCGTCACCGCACCGCGGGCGAGCAAGTCGGACAGGAATTCGAGATCTTCGGCATCGACATGGGCGGTGTACCAGGTGAAACGCTTGGAGCCCAGCAGGGACGCACCCTTCCGCGCCAAGAGGTAGCGCAGCGGCCCGAACCAATCGAGCTTCGGACCGGTTGTGGTCACGATGATGCCGCCTGCTACCAGCACTCGACTGGTCTCTGCCCACGAACGGTTCCCGACGTTGTCGAACAACAGCTGGTATCCGCGCTCGGTCTGGGTGTAGTCCTCCATCGAGTAGTCGATCACTCGATCCGCCCCGAGCGACCGGGCCATGTCGACCTTCGTGGTGCTGCACACTGCCGTCACCTCGGCTCCCAGCGCCTTGGCTATCTGAACGGCAAAGGTGCCCACTCCGCCGGACGCCCCGTTGACGATCACCCGGTGGCCGGGTTGTATCCCGCCGATGTCCCGCAGACCCTGAAGCGCCGTCAGCCCTGCCATCGGTACCGATGCGGCCTGCGCGAAGGTGACCTCCGCCGGCTTGTGAGCAAACGCACCCTCCTTCCCGACCGAATATTCTGCGAATGCTCCGGACCCGATGTCGCCGTAGATCTCGTCACCGACCCGGAACCGGGTGACATCCGACCCGACGTCCTCGACCACGCCCGCGACGTCGGCTCCCGGAATGGAACTCTTCGGCTTGGTGAGTCCGGCGGCGGCACGGGCCATGTAGGGCATGCCGGTGGTCATGTGCCAGTCATAGATGTTGAGTGAAGCCGCCACGACCCGGATCAGAACCTGATCGGCGTCGGGAATCGGGACCTCGACCCGACGAAGCTCCATGACATCGGGTGGGCCGTACTTCTCCTGGACGATGGCGCTCATCAACGCCGATCGGAGGCCATGCCGGCCGTCTTGGATATCGCCCGGCCCGACTGCCTCCGGTGTCACGTGGTCTGCCATGGATGCCTCCTCGCGCTTCGTTCGTACGCCGTAAAGTACCCGTACAGCGTAAGGCTGTCAAGCCTTACTACGTACGGTAATGTGTCGTCATGGTGGCCGACCGACCTCAGCACCGGGCTCCGCTCAGCCGCAAACGCGTCCTCGGGGCGGCGATCGAACTCGCCGACCGCAACGGTATCGAGGCCCTGACGATGCGGAACCTCGCCACGGAGCTGGGTGTGGAGGCGATGTCGCTTTATCACCACGTAGCGAACAAGGAGGCCCTCCTCGACGGCGTCGTCGACACGGTGTTGGCCGAGGTCGAACAGGAACTGGGCGGCTTCGAGATCGTCCCCGGCGAGCAGGATTGGCTTCCGGTGATGCGACATAGGATCCTCACCGCCCGACGAGTGATGCTCCGCCACCGATGGGCTCCGACCGTCATCGAGACCCGAACATCGATGACCCCCACTCTGTTGCGGTACATGAACGCGCTGCTGGGGATCCTGATCGAAGGTGGATTCACGAACGATCAAGGGCACCACGCAATGCATGCACTCGGGAGTCGAGCGCTGGGGTTCAGCCAGGAGTTGTTCCAGCCCGACGATGGCGACCGGGGAGAAACCGACAACGGCATGCTCGAGACCCTTGCCCCTCAGCTGCCGTACCTCGTCGGCATGCTGGCAGAGATCGCACACGACGACCCGGATTCGACTCTGGGATGGTGCGACGACCAAACCGAGTTCGAGTTCGGACTCGACCTCATCCTCGACGGGCTCGAGCGCCATCGGTGTCCTTGACGTCTTCGAGCGGGCGCCCGTTTCCGGGCCGATCCTGTAGTTCTCCCGCCACTCATCTGCAACGCTCCGGACGCCTGGTCGTACTGCGCAATCATCTCGCCGAACGCGATGCCGAATCGAGAGCGCCGAGGCCTGACCGGTCCTTCGCCTTGGCTCGGGTCAGCTCCGGAGCCGTCGCGTGAACGCCAGCCACAGTCCGAGCCAGCCTTCGCCGACCATCGACGGTATGGCCACGGCAGCGAGCAGAACGCCGGACACGGAGTCGTAGTCGGAGAGGACGGCATGGGCGACGGTGTCGACCACATACGCCACGCCTGCCACCATCAGAATCGACCCGAGCGCCTTCGACACGAACCCGGACCGCAGGACCAACACGCCCAGCAGCACCAGGTGGACACCGAAGGCTGCCAGCCCGATGAGCCACGTCGCATCGAAGGACTCCATCGCGAGCATCACCTGGGCGCCGACCTGATCGCTTGCGAGAAAGCTGGGCCCGCTCACCAGGAGCAGCGTCTGGAAGTACGACACCAGGCCGGCTCCCAGGAACACCGTGTAGACCAGTCTGAACCAGGCCGCGATCAGCGACAGGTCCTGGTCGACGTCGCGGAAGACGATATGCAAGGCCCATGCGACGATCACGTCGAGCAGAAAGATCGCCAAGAAGGCGACCAGCCCCAGTCGGAAGAGCCCGATCGACTCCGACACGTTCGCCACGGTGGCTGCGGCGTTGCCCGGATCGATGAGGCGTTCCCGCACCATGAAGTTGGCGAAGATCGCCATCACGAACAGGAGGATGTAGGAGCCACCTGCTACACGCGCCGCTCGCCGGGGGGAGAACGGTTGGTTGCGGCCGGTGCGCACCGACCGAATCGGGGCTTCGACTTCTGGGGCGGAGATGGCTCTGTTCTTTGCTCTTCGGTTCCTCTCATCAGCTATTTGACTACACGTCGGGAGTTGGTGACGGGCAGCGGCCTCTGGCGAGGCGCCGAGGTCGAGTCAGCGTTCGTCTCGAGATCCGGCCGATTCCCGCACCACGACGACCGACTTGCCGCCGGCCTTCCCGGCCGCAAGATCGGTGATGGCCGTGGGAACCTGGTCGAGCCGGTAGCGACGGCCGATCGCGGGGACGACCGCACCGCTCTCCAGATGTTCGGCGAGGCGATCGATGTGACGGTGATGCTCTTCTGAGATGAAGGCGGCCATGTGTTGCGGCACGAACAGCGACAGGACCATGGCACGGATCTGACGTCCGAATCCGCCCGTCCATCTCCCACCCCCTTCGCCACCGACGATGACGAGGCTGCCCGCCCGGGTCAGTGCCTTGCGGAGTCGCCGTACCGTATTGAGACCGCCGACATCGATGATCACGTCGTAGCGCCTGCTGCCGTCGAGGTAGTCGGTGGTGGCGTAGTCGATCACCTCGTCGGCGCCGAGCGAACGGACCAGCTCCGCCTTGGGACCGCTCGCCACACCCGTGACCACACCACCCAGGGCCTTGGCGAGCTGTACGGCGTAGCTGCCTACCCCACCCGACGCACCGATCACCAGCACGCTCTGTCCGGGTCGGACCCCGGCGACATCTTCCAGTGCGCTCAGAGCCGTGATACCGGAGATGGCGGCCACGGCCGCCTCCTCGAACGTGAGGTTGGCGGGTTTGTGACTGACCTTGACCTCCTTGGCTGCGGCGTACTCGGCGTACGCCCCAACTGCGATGCCAAACACTTCGTCGCCGACTTCGAAACGGATGACGTCGCTGCCGACGGCGGCAACGCGCCCGGCAACGTCGAGTCCGGGGACCCGTGTCTTGGGCGCCGTCATCCCGTAGCCGGCGAGCCGGACGAGATAGGGCAACCCGGTCATCAGATGCCACACGCCCCTGTCGACGCCGGCGGCGTGGACTTCGATCAATACCTCGTCGGGAGCGGTCTCGGGACGATCGATCTCTGCGATGCCGAGAACATCGGATGTCCCGTAGGTGTCTTGAACGATCGCTCGCATGGTCTGCGCTGCCGCCGGAGTGGCGACCGATCCCTGTGTGGCTCCGGTCGTTGTCGCTCGCATTTGTGTGCCCTTTCATTCGGTTCGTACTTAGTACGATCAGGTGGACAGAACGTACTCGTACTTAGTACGATGTGTCAAGCAGTTCTTCGGCGGTGGGAATGACAGAGTCGAAACGCAGGCGGAGCCTCAGCAGAGATCGCGTGCTGCAAGGGGCGGTGGCGCTGGCGGACGAGATCGGGATCGAAGCCCTGACCATCCGGAAACTGGCAGAGGCGCTCGAGACGAAACCGATGACGATCTACCACCATGTGCCGTCCAAGGAGGCCATCGTCGACGGGATGGTCGAGATCGTGTTCAGCGAGATCGATCGGCCGGCAGACGACCAGGAGTGGAAATCGGCGATGCGAAAACGATGCGTCTCTGCACGCAAGGTGCTCAAGAATCATTGGTGGGCTCCACCCCTGATGGAGTCGCGCACGGCACCTGGGCCGGAGAACCTCGCACACCACGAAGCCGTGTTGGCCTGCCTCCGGCGGGGGGGCCTGTCGCTCCAGATGACGGCACACGCCTATGCCATCCTCGACAGCTTCATCTATGGATTTGCGTTCGAGGAGGCCACGCTGCCGACCGGGGACTCCGGGAGCTTCGCCGAGGTTGCTCAGGACATCGCGGCCGTCTTCGACGCCGACGCCTATCCACATCTGGTCGAGTTCAGCGCCAACCACGTATTCCTACCCGGCTACGACTTCGGCGACTCCTTCGAGTTCGGTCTCGACCTCATCATCGAGGCGCTGGACGCGGCTGCGAAAGCTGGAGCCTGAGTAGTCGCCGTGGCCGTCGCAGCGGGTCAGCCCGGGTAGCCGAACACCTCGTCGAGCGGCACACCGAACACGCGAGCGATCTTGAATGCCACCTCCAGCGAGGGCGAGTACCGGCCCTGCTCGATCGCGATCACGGTCTGTCGCGTGACCCCGATTCGCTCGGCGAGCTCAGCCTGAGTCATCTCTCCCGCTGCAAAACGCAAGGCCCGGATCTTGTTGGTGACCTGGGTTGACTTCCCCACGGTCACGCCATCCGGCGGTAGAGGACGAGCTTGGCGACGGACGTGACGACTTCCGAGAGGACCAAGCCTGCGAGCAGCACGTTGGCGATCCAGAAGAAGTCGACCTCCACCATGGCGAGGAGGAGTCCGGTCACGGTACCGGTCCCGAGCACGAATCCTCCGATCCACTCACCTCGAAGATCGATCAGTCGGTCTCTCTCGTCGGACCGGCCTGCCTCCTTGGGAGCCGCCACCGCCAGCAGGATGTGACCGATGACGGCGAGCACGATCATAGCGATCACCGTCGCCAGCATCGGACCCCGATATGCGATATCGCTCACCGGCGACTCACCGATCCGGCGTCCCACGACGACGAAGTACCAGCCGTAGACCGCAACGAGCACACCGAGCATGAGTGCGGTGCTCTTCTCTTCCGACGACATATCGACCTCCAACCGATCCTCGAAGTAAAAAATGTTTGACACAAACAACGTATACGATACCAGACACTGTGTCAAGAATTATTTACATCGCGCGGCTCTACATGGCGCGGTATCGACCGCTCCCCTGCCGCCCGAACCTCTCCCCCCAGCGCCGCCTGGAGAAAGGCCGTCGTCCGATCGGCGACCAACCTGTGCGCCGCACCCCGCTCCCAGTGCTCGTCGAAACAGAAGTCGTTGGGAGCGACCTCGATCAACCGTCGTGTCACGTCGCACGAGTTCGCAAAGATCATGTGGCCGGCATCGGGCAGCACCAGCATCTTGCGCACGTCGCTCGACACGTGGTCGTAGGCCAGATGCGAGGTCCAATGGAAGGGAGCGTCGGTGTCTGCTGTACCCCCGATCACCATCGTCGGCACTTCGATCGCAGCGAGGCCGTCGGCGCCGAACAAGAAGGCATCACCGGCCATCGACACGATGGCGTCGACCCGATGATCCCCCATCGAAGGCCACAGCCCGGGAGGAACCGCGTCCAAACCCGCAGCTTCGGCCATGCTCTCCACCTGGGGCTCCAATACGTCGCACAGCCAACTGCTCGGGTCAGCCTGGAGATAGGCCGCCGCACACCGTCGACCGAAGTCATCGGTGTCGAGGCGCGCGCCTCCCGCCGCCAGCGCCGCGAACCCACCGAGCGAGTGCCCCACAACCGCCAGGCGATCGACATCCACCATGGCGGAGAACCGGCCGTGGCGCACGAGGTGATCGAGCACCAGGCGAAGGTCGCCCGCACGGCCGACGCCGGCGACACCCAATCGCGCGGGATCGAGCACTTCGTCGTGGTCGGGCGACACCACGAAGAAGCCGAAGGATGCGAGGTGCTCACCCAGCCAGGCGTACGACGAGCTCGACATGGCGAAGCCGGGAGAGAGCACTACGACCGGATACGGACCTGCAGTCTCAGCAGTCGGCGCTTCGCCGATCGCAGAACCGCGCCACGAACCGACCGAGAACCGCCCAACCGGGTCGAACAGTTGCACGTCGGAGGAGTACGTTGCGGGGACGCCTTCGCCGCCGGCCGCCGGATACCAAACGAGTGCTTCGAGCGGACCGCCACTGGCGACGGTCATCCGGTCGAAACCCACTGCGTGTGGCCCGGGAGCGCCGAAGCGCTCCCCGACCTCGTTAGACACGACCACCGGAGCAAGCAGGTAGGCACTCGCTCTCACCGTCACGGCGACCATCACAAGGCCGGCGACCGAGAGCCACATGATGAAACGCCGCATGCGCAACCCTCCCCTTCGCTCAGAGCGCCGTCGCCTCGAGCGCGCGGTTGGCCCACTCGTCGACGTCGGGGCCTTTGAAGAGCAGCCACAGTGCGAATGCGAGCTCGGCGGGAACGGCCAGGATCATCACAACCGTCGCCATCAGGTCGGCCAATCCCGGAGCCGCGATCGTCGCGTAGCTGTCACCGAAGTAGCCGACAGCCCCCGCCATCAGCAGGACGCCGAGGATCCTCGGGAAGAAGCCAGACCGATACACGAGCCACCCGAGCAGCAGCAGATGAACCGCGAAGAACAGACCCCAGACCTTGATCATGAACTCGTTGGAGTCGACGGAAAGGGCCACCAGTGCGTCGACCTGGTCGGGGGCGAACGCTGCCATCGATCCACCTGTTGCGATGGCGAGCGTGATCGCACCTGTGAGGAGGTTCACCGCCTGCACGACCGCCTCCCCGAGACGACCGAAAGCTGCCGCCAGGGAGACGGAGCGGCTCACCGGCCGGAGGATCGCGTACAGGAGCCCCGCCATGATGACCTCGATCAGGATCACGACGGTCTCGGCCGCCATACCGGCCCGGAACATTGTCTCGCTCGCCGCCACGTTGGCGGTCGTGGCCGATGGGTCGCCAGGAACGACGATGGTCGAGCGGCCGAGCAGAGAAGGCGAACGGCGCGGTCACGAAGATCGCCAGATACAGGATCCCGGCGAGGCGGCTCATCCGCCTCAGGCGGCCGGCGTTTCTTGTTGACCGGGCGGCCTCTCCGAACGATGTCGGAGTCGTGGCGGTGTCGGGTGTGGTCATCATGGTTCTCTCCTTCGTGTGTCGATGAGTCGAAGTTGGGCACCCGTCACAGGGTGACCACGCTCTTTCCGTTCGAGTGCCGCTGCCCGATGCGTTGCATGGCTTCAGCGGTGGCCTCGAGGGGATGGCTGCTGTCGATCACCGGCGTGATCGATCCGGACGCGGCAAGGCCGGCGACGGCAGCCAGGTCGGCCGCATTCGGGCTCGAGAACATCGGACGGAGCCTCTGACGGACGAGTGGCGACACGAGCATGGCCCGGATCGTGCGGCCGGATCCCATCAGGAAGCGCCCTCCGGAGCTCCCGACCAATACCGCCGTACCATCGGTGCGGAGCGCCCGACGAAGCGTTGTCAGGGATCGATTGCCGGCCAGGTCGATGATCAGGTCGTAGCGGGTGCCGCCGTCGCCGATCTCAGCCTTCGTGTAGTCGATGACCTGATGGGCGCCGAGGGAAGCGACCAACTCGACGTTGCGAGTGCCGGCGACCCCCGTCACCTCCGCCCCCAGTGCCTTGGCGATCTGGACCGCGAAGGTACCGACAGCGCCGGACGCGCCGACAACCAGCACACTCTGCCCTGACTTCAGGTCACCCGGACCCGTGAGCGCCTGATAGGCGGCGAGCGCCGAAACCGGGAGTGCAGCGGCCTGCGCAAAGCTCAGGTGCCCCGGCTTCGGCACCACGTCATCCGGAGCAGCGGCGACGTAGTCGGCGAAGGCCCCCGTGGCGAAGCCAAACACCTCGTCGCCCGGGCGATATGCGGTGACATCGGCTCCGACGGCCTCGACGCGTCCGCTCATCTCCATCCCGGGTATCCGCTGTTTGGGTCTGAACAACCCGTATGAGGGACGGGCGATGTACGGCAGGCCCTCCATCGACAACCAGTCTCCGATGGCGATCCCGGCAGCGTGGACCCTGACGAGCACCTCATCGCGGGCCGCAACCGGTCGAGCCACCCGGGCCAGCTGCAGCACATCCTCGGGTCTCCCGTAACGATCACGAGTGATCGCTCGCATCGTGTCTCTGTCCGTTGCACGCTCCGCAACCCTGTGGGCTTCCATGGCCTTCTCCCTTCGAATGGATGACACATCAGGAAGTATCTTTCTGGCGTGTTACTTTCTAGTATTGTCACATGAGATGCTTGCCGTCAAGAGACTTTCCGGTAAGATTCTCACATGGACTCAAACCTTGCTGCGGACGGGATCGACGAAGTGGTCGACGACACCGAGCGACTCGTTCCTGACCTGGATGTGATCGGACTGCCGATCACCGGCCGCGTGCTCCGGCTGGCGCGCTTTCTGGAGGCACGACGCGAGGAGGTCCTCGGAGAGTTCGGACTCACCGTGCCCGACTTCGACGTTCTGGCCACCATGCGTCGACGAGCGGGCGACGGTTCCCTCAACGTCCGCGAGCTGCAGCGGTCGATGATGTTGTCTTCGGGTGGCACGACCAAGCGCCTCGACCGTCTCGAGAGCGCCGGCATGATCGAGCGTCACCCGGATCCCGCTGATCGCCGGGGTGTGCTCATCAAACTCAGCCCGCATGGCTTGAAGACCATCCAAGAAGCCCTCGAGGCGATCACCCACACCGAGAACGAGACGGTGAACAGCGCCATCGGTTCGGCGAAACGCCAAGTGCAGCTCGCGCACGGGCTTCGGCAGCTACTCGCCGCACAGGAGTCCATCGGGTCCGAGGTCCGCCAAGCCAGAATCGGCGTGTGACCCGGCAAGAAGACGGAACCATGGCTCGCAACCACAGATTCAGTTGGCGCGCTACGTCGTACTACGAAACGGCATACCATTCGTGTCCTGTCGCGCGACCGTGCGACACGGGTGCCTTCCCCCGACTGTCGTCGCCGGTCGCCTGGGGCGACATGAGCGAGTTTGCTGCGCAAACTCGCCCCAAAGCCGTGTGAAATCCCCCCTGGTTCGCCTGGGGGACTCCGCAATTGACGCGTCGCATCAAGACGCGACAGGGCAGCTATTGGGGGCCAAGGGCTCACTCTGCGCCATGTTCCGCAGGACATTCGGCGCCGGCTCTCCGGCCATGCTCTGGAATCACTGGACTCCGATCTTCGGCTACTACCTGGGGCGCTGGCGTGGACTACTCGGCTCGGCCGTGGGGCGGTCGAGCCACCATCAACCTGATCTACCTCACAGCCGGGCTCTTGCTTGCCATCGCCGGCAGCAGGCTGTTCGGGTTTCTCTAGCGCCAGGCCCTTCGGCTATTCGGGTCGCAACTGCTCGAACAGCGTGATCTGAAGACCGGCCGGCGCCTCGAGACGTGCGTTCAGCGAGTGCCAGGGTGTCTCGGTCGGCGGGGCCACCACCTCGGCCGCTGCTTCCGAGGCGCGGCGCGTGGCGCCCGTCGCGTCGTGGACCTCGAACGCGACCCGGATCCCCCGGCTGACGGGACGTCCGACCTCGATCTCGTCGATGAGCAACCGTTGAGCAGGGTTGATCAGCTCGAGTGTTGCCCTGCCCGCCTCGAGGACGACCACACGGGCTCCTCCCTCGCTGTCGACGACGAGGCTCTCGGCCAGCCCGAGCACGTCCCGATAGAAGGCCACCGCCTCGTCCAGGTCGTCGGTCTCCACCACCAGGCGCATCTGGCGGACGGCAGGTGTTGTTTCATCGCCCATGTCCAAACCTCCTCACAGGTCACGGTCGACAGTCGCCGCTTCCTCGCTGCGCCCATCACATCACACCTCGCTCCGCGTCATGGGTCATGTGGACCCCTGCTGGTAGATTCGGCGCCCGGACGGAGGTCGCGATGAACGTCGGCGAAGCAATTGCACGGGCGCTGATCTCCGAGGGTATCGATGCCGTGTTCTCCCTGTTGGGCGACGGCACGTTCCGAATCGTGTACCACCTCGCCCGTCTGGGTGTTCCCGTCTACGAAGGACGACATGAGGCGTATGTCTACGCCATGGCCGACGGATACAGCCGCGCCACAGGTCGGCCGACCGTGTGTGCGATCACCGGAGGACCTGCGCTGGGTCACACCTTCACGGCCATGACGTCGGCGGCGCGGTCCGGATCGTCGGTGATCCTGCTCACCGGACCGTCGGATCGGGACGACCTTCTCGGTAGACAGCGACTCGATCACGGTGCGATGACCAAACTCACCGGCGCCTCGTACTTCCCGATCCACGGCCCGGCCGCAGCCGTCCAGCGGGTGTGGGACGTGGTCGACTCGGTGAGGGCACATCACATGCCTGCAGTTCTCGATGTTCCGGAGGTGGTGCAGGACGCCGATTTCGAGGGCGATCGGACCGAACGCCCCACGCCCGGCTGGAATGCGCCGCAGCAGGTCCACCCCGACCCTCAAAGCGTAGAGACGGCCGTTCGGCTCCTCCGCACTGCCGAGCGCCCGGTGATCGTGGCAGGTGCGGGCGCCGTGGCGGCCGCCGCGCGCGATGAGATCCTCCGACTGGGCACGTCGATCGGCGCGTTGTTGAGCACCACCATCAATGCTCGCGGCCTGTTCCACGGCGAGCCGTACGATGCCGGCGTGGCGGGCGGGTTTGCGTCCCAGCCCGCGACGGAACTGTTCCGACAGGCGGATCTCGTCGTTTCGTTCGGCGCAGGAATGGACCGGTTCGTCACCAGAGGCGGGGCCCTGTTCCCTGCCGCCCACTACCTCCAGGTCGACGTGAGAGCCCCCCGCTCCATGGCAAGCGGTGCCGCTGCCGATCGCTACGTGCAGGGCGACGCCGCGGTGGTGGCGGGGGCCCTTAGAAACGCCCTTGCCGCAGGTCCGAGCCGGACGGGGTTCCGCACCCAGGAGATCGCCGACCGCCTCGACCGTGCGGTCGATCCGGTCGCCTTCGAACTCGAGGACGACCACGTGGACCCTCGGGCGCTGTGCTCGCTCCTCGACGAGCTCCTTCCCGAACGCTGTGGCTGGGTGAGCGGCAATTCAGGTCACTTCTGGGCTTTCCCGATCATGCACATGCGGCGTTGGCGACAGCCCATGCTCTATGCCAGCTACTTCGGCGCCATCGGGTACGGCCTTCCGGTCGGCCTGGGTGCGGCCATCGGCAACGAAGGCCGACCAGTCGTAGTGTTCGAGGGCGACGCCGGTGTGATCATGCACGTCCAGGCATTGGAGACCGCGGCGCGGTACGGCGCTCGCGTCCTGGTCGTCGTGCTCAACGACGGAGCGCTGGGCGCCGAATACCACTCGATGACGGCCGAGGGATACGACACGAAGCTCAGTCTGACCCCGGATATGGACATCGCCGGGCTCGCCCGGCAGCTCGGAATCAGGGCGGCCACCATCACCGAACTCGATCAGTTGCCCGGTGAGGTGTCGGAGTTCCTCGCAACGCCCGGGCCGATGCTTCTCGACGCTCGGGTCTCGAGACGGGTGATCTCACGTCCCATGCGCCGATCGACCTACCAAGTGGAGGATTGAAACCGGCGCTCGATGGCCATCGGCTACTCCGGCGTGCGGGCGGGAGAGCACATCGATGTCGAGCTGAACGTCGATCCGTCGTCCGGCCCACGCGCAGTGGGCACCGGGATCGTCGACGCCCGTGACTGCCCGCCCCAGGTCGAACGGGTCCTCGTCAACCGACATCTTGCGGAGGGGGATATTGCGGAGGCGCCGACGGTACAATGGATGTGTGGCGACCCACTCGCCCCTCACTTCTGCTCGCGGCCCATCCGACCTGAGACCCGGTATCCGCCTGAACCAGTGATCGTCATCGCTCGCAGTCGGCGAGCCGACATCTCCGGAGGATGCCATGGAACCCAATGACCGCGAGCCGTCGATCGGCTTTGTCAGCACCTACACGCCGACCGTATGTGGCCTGGCCACATACACTTCTTCGCTTCTGGGGGCGATCGCAAAGCACCGACGTTCGCGAAGGGGCCTCGAGGTGGTCGGGCTCGTCGACGACGACCGCCCGCTGGCCACCAATCGTGACGTCATGCTTCGGCACCGTATCGGAGGCGCCTCGACGGCTCGGGCCGCGCGGCTCCTGAACAACTTCGACACCGTTTCGATCCAACATGAGTTCGGGATCTTCGGCGGACGCGACGGCGAGGAAGTCATCGACTTCACCTCCCAGATCACCGTTCCCACCGCGGTCACGTTCCACACAGTGTTGGAGAATCCGAGCCCACACCAGTTCGAGATCATCAACCGCCTGGCACACGATGCGGACCGTATCGTCGTCATGAGCGACGCAGCGTCTCACCGGCTGACGCGGCGATACGGAATCGATGCCGGCCGAATCGCCTCGATCCCACACGGTGCCGACGTGCTGCTCGGAGGTCCCTCGCTCGTGACCGGCTCCCGACCGTTGGTATTGACATGGGGTTTGATAGGACCAGGCAAAGGCCTCGAGGCGGCGATCGAAGCGTTGGCAGAGCTGCGACACCTCGATCCGATACCGCGATACGTGATCGCAGGGGCGACGCATCCACATGTCGTGCAGTCGAGCGGTGAGTCGTATCGCGAATCTCTGTCGGCCCTGGTCGGGCGACTCGGAGTGGGCCACATGGTCGAGTTCGACAACCGCTATCGCGACCGCCCCTCGCTGGCCCGGCTCGTTCGGAGCGCCGACATGGTCCTCCTGCCATACGAATCCGTGGAACAGGTCACGTCGGGAGTATTGGTTGAGGCCATTGCGGCCGGAAAGCCGGTCGTAGCAACCGAGTTCCCTCATGCTGTGGAACTACTGAACAGCGGCGCCGGAATCACCGTGCCGCACGGCGACACGTCTGCGCTCGCCGAGAGCATCCGGATCTTGCTGTCCGACCCCGGTCTCAGACGCCGCATGGCAACCCGGTCCCGTCAACTTGCCGACGAGTGGTATTGGCCCACCATCGGTCGAAGATTCTCGGCGGAGATGGGGTCTATCTGGTCCAGGGCGAATGCAGCTGGTGCGCCCTGGAGACCGGAGGTCGACCGTGTCGCCGGATGATCCAGCCGCGATCGTGGAGCACCTCTCTTCCGAAGCCGGCGCTCCGATCCCTGCACCTCGCTTCGCCCATCTACGAAAACTGACCGACCGAACCGGGATCTGGGAGCACGCCGAGTTCTTCACCCCCCGGGTCGAGCACGGGTTCTGCCTCGATGACAATGCCCGGGCCCTGGTGGTTGTCTCCCAACAGGCATCGGTATCGCCGGGGCTTGCCGACCTCGCATCCACCTATATCGGATTCGTGTTCGAGTCCCGCACCGGGGGCGGCGGGTTCCACAATCGGCGAGACGCCGACGGATCGTGGAGCGACGAGATCGGCGGCGACGATAGTCAGGGCCGCGCGTGGTGGGGTCTCGGTTCGGCGGCGAGAGCAGGTGCAACCGAACAGATACGACGGGCCGGCGCTGCGGCCTTCGATTGTTGCACGGCCTTCGACTCACCCCACCTTCGCTCCAATGCATATGCCGTACTTGGTTCCGTGGAGATGCTGACGGCATCGCCGGGCCACGCGGCGGCAGCGGACTTGCTTCAACGAGCCTCCGGTGTGATCGCCGATGCCACCCTCGCCAGGATCCCGTGGCCGGAACAGCGGTTGACCTACGACAACGCCCGATTGCCACAGGCGCTCATGGCGGCGGGAGCGATGATCGGCGATCGCCGACTCACCTCGGCGGGTCTTCGAACTCTCGAGTGGCTGGTGAGCATCGAGACGAACGACGACCACTTCAGCTTCACATCGGCCACGGGGCGATCGACGGACGGCGCCGGGTCGAGGTTCGATCAGCAACCCATCGAGGCGTGGGCCATGGCCGACGCCTGCCGTCAGGCATGGATCTCGACCGGCGAGCCCATCTGGAAGGATCTCGTGGTCCGCGCGGCTCGGTGGCTGCTGGGGGAGAACGACCCCGGAATCGCGGTCTACGACGAGGAGACCGGGGCCACGGGTGACGGTCTCATGGAACATTCGATCAACCAGAACTGCGGTGCCGAGTCGACGCTCGCCGGGCTCGGTGTGCTGCAGGCGGCACTCGCCGTGGCCGAGGATCTGCCCGAAATCGCGCAATGGTGATGCCGGCCGTCGACCTCGTCCGTTCACCGGTCCGCCTCGACCCCGACCCTCGCAGGCTCATCACCAAGCCATATCTCCCCGCCGATATCGGCACGATGCATGCGAAGAGCCGAATCGCGCATGTGATCGATCGCATCTTGATGATGCCTCCGGACGAAGCGGCGACCACCCTCGAGAAGATCCGGCAGGACTTCGGCGAACGCCACACCGACCTCGACGGGCTCCTTCACCGAGGGTTCTCCGCGGTTGCCCACGAAATGCCCGACCCCGCGGGCCTCTCAGACGACGCCCGTCGCCTGATCGGTGCCTATTTCATCCACGAGTACTCCATCGAGGCAGCAGCCTTCACCAACCCTTCCATCGTCGCCGCTCCCGACCAGACCGGTGTGCCTTCCGGATCACTCGGTGTCATCGTCAGCGTACGGGCGGTCGGTGAAGGGCACCTCTCGTCGATCGAATTCCGGAGCGGATTCATCGGTCCCGATGGCGACGTCGACGTCGCTCCCCCCCAGGCCCCTGTGACCGGAGACCGACGCGCACCCCAGTTCGACAAGGCGTTGTTCACCGCAAAGCTGCACGAGATCGGAGCAGACGAGAACCTGGTGAACGAGGCCATCGCTTCGCTCCCAGACCGTTTCACAATGTCCCAGCTCGACGGAGCGCTTGTCGAGTTGGATCGGCGCGAGGAACACGCAACGGCTGCTCAGCACGTCATCCAGGTCATGCACTGGCTGGCATCGTCCAACTACGACCTCAACTTTCCTCCCGCCACCGACATCTCTCAGCGAGTCTTGTTCCCCGCAGGTCCGGCCGAGAGCCGCGGCATGGAGGACGCACGCATGGTCAAGTTCTCCGAGCCCGACGGCGCCTGCACCTACTACGCCACCTACACCGCTTTCGACGGCTTCAGCATCCTCCCCCAGCTCATCGAGACGCGCGATTTCCAGGCATTTCGAATCGCCACGCTCAACGGGCGGTCGGCCCGCAACAAGGGAATCTCGCTGTTCCCTCGACGCATCGGCGGCCGCTACGCAGCTCTGGCACGCTCAGATGGGGAGAGCAACTACCTCATGATGTCGGATCACATCCGCTTCTGGCACGACGCCGAGCGCATTCAGATTCCGGCTCGTCCATGGGAACTCATGCAGATCGGAAACTCGGGTTCGCCCATCGAAACGGCTGCCGGATGGCTCGTGGTGACCCACGGAGTAGGACCCATGCGCCGATACGTCCTCGGAGCCATACTGCTCGACGTCGACGACCCCACCCGGGTCATCGGACACCTGCGCGAGCCACTCCTGGAGGCCACCGAGGACGAGCGCGATGGCTACGTGCCGAATGTCGTCTACTCCTGCGGTTCGGTGATCCACGGGGATCGGCTCGTCATCGCCTACGGCGCATCCGACACGTCTGCCGCGGTTCGCCTCCGTCTCGGTCGAGGCCCTCCTCGGGGAGCTCACCAAGAGCTGATCCTCAGCGGTGGAGCAGTCGGTGATAGAGGGCGACATAGCCGTCGACCATCCTGTCCACCCCGAACTCCTCGGAGACCGACCGTCGCACCTCGGACCGGTCGATTTCTCCGGTAGCCGCAATTGCGTCGATCGCTTCTTCGATCGTGCTCACAAGAAAACCGTTGACCCCCGGGCGGATGATCTCGGTCATCGAACCGCGAGGGAACGCGATGACCGGTGTACCGCATGCCATCGCCTCGACGACGCTGAAACCAAACGGCTCCTCGAAGTCGATCAGGTGCAGCAACGCGCGGGCTGCACCGAGCACTCGTTGGCGTTGCTCGGGGCCTACGGACCCGAGGTACTCGACGCGATCACCGTCGATTCGCGGTTCGACCAAACGAGCGAAATAGTCCTCATCGTGAACGATCCCTGCGATCACCAAACGCAGGCCCGCCCGCTCTGCCACATCGATGGCTATCGCTGTTCCCTTGTCGGGATGGATTCGACCGAAGAACACCAACGAGTCGCCACCGTCGCCCAGTTCGAACGACCCGAAGTCGATGCCGTGATGAATCGTCGCGGCGTATTCGAGGCCCGGGTGGCGGTCGGCATCACTGATCGCCACGTAGCTCACACGATCTGCATAGGTTTGGTAGACGGGGAGGGTGGCGTCCGAGGCGAAGCCGTGGATCGTTGTGACCATCGGGACGTCGATCAATCGGCTGTATGTGAGCGGCTGAAAGTCGAGGCTGTTGTGAATCAGGTCGAACTCCCCGGCCCGCTCGAACACAGCGGCGATGTGGAGTGACTCCCACACCCGGCCGTCGAGCGAGGCGTTCTCCGAATATCCGGTCGGGGCAACGCTCGCAAGCCGAGCCGACGTGATCGAGTCCGCCGTCGCAAAGAGCGTCACATCGAGACCACGTCTCACCAGGCCCTCGGTGAGCAGGGACACGAAGAGCTCCCACGGCCCGTAGTGCCGCGGTGGGACCCGCCACGAGATCGGGGCGATCATCGCCACCCTGAGAGCATCTGATGTGGGAATGGTTTCACCCATCGTGAGGTCGGACGGATCGATGCACAGGCGGCGGCCAATGCGGTGCGGTTCTCGCCTGAGTGATCGAGCAACCTCGAGCGACCGGGCCGACATGCGGTATCGGCGGGCCACTTGGTCGTGCTTCTCTGGACGCGGTGCTGGAACGAACCTTCTCAGCGGCGTCGCCGCCCAAGACCTCGGTGCGAATGATGCCCTCCTGGCAGGGGTCGGAAACGACCGCCAAGTCCATCTTCACACCAATCCCGAGTTAGGTCGACGGACACGACGAGTTGGACTCCGGTTGAAGGAGACCGGGTTCGAGACGTCGGCCACGAGGCTTGCGTGTCTTCGAGCCCCAGCTGTTCGGCACGGCTACCGTCAGAGTAGGCAAAGGAAGGACGCCGCAGGAATGGATCAGAATCTCAGACCAGTGGAACGACGAATCCTGAGGATGCGGAATGAGGGTGTTGAGGTAGCAGAGATCGCATCGAGGCTGAAGCGGAGCCCTGCGCACGTCGAGCGGGTCATCGCTTGGACGATGATTCCGAGATCCGGCCCGGCGTCACGTCGCTCGCCTCGTCCTTTGGAACAGAGAGTGCTTGCACTCCGCGCCGATGGAGAGTCCCACGAACGAATCGGAAAGCGGTTTCGTCGGAGCCCCGGATTCATCCGACAGGTGGAAGGGTTGGCGCACTACTCGCGGGCAATCGACCTTCTCTCCTGACGTCCGTCGGGCTGGCGTTCGCTGCATGGGTTGCGGGATCGGGAGACAACAGGCTCTCCCGACGCTGCCCCGGAAACGGGTGAGGGCCGCCTCGAGCGTTCATCGGAATGCTCCAGAGGAGACCTCGGTGCCCACGGTCGGCAGGGATCGAGGTCGTTGTTGACCGCGGCCTATCTGGCGGCCGCGACACACGAGTCGAGACTTGCGGGGGAGTTGAGCCGTGCCGGAGTCGGCGTGCGAGCCATTCACGGACGGCTGTTCATCAGCGACGACGAGCCAATCGAGGCAGCCTGGGCCGCCAACATCTGGTTCGAAGCCGCCGAGATCCCGATCGTTTCGATCGGTGATGCGGCCCGACAGCTTCGGGCCCGCCAACGAAGCTGGGCTGTCTATGCCCCGGTCCATGGCGGACGCGCCGGCCTCATCGCAGAGAAGCTCCCGCCACTCTCCAACAGGCCGCTCCTGCTCGGGGAACCCGCACCCGCGAGTCCGCTCGGCTCGTGGACACTCCTCGATCGGGACCGAATGTTGGTCGCAGAACGGTGTTCGAGCGCCTTTCCGAACGGCGAGGTTCCTCTCGCCGAGCTGCGAGTTGGCCCACCCAACAGGGCATACCGCAAACTGTGGGAGGCGTTCGTGGTGCTCGGCCGATACCCAGAACGCGGTGATGTCGCCGTCGACCTGGGCGCCAGCCCGGGCGGTTGGACCTGGCTTCTGGCCGAGCTGGGATGCCGGGTCGTGGCGGTCGACAAGGCCCCGCTCCATGCCGCCGTAGCCGAGCTCGAACCAGTTTCCAGCGTCCAGGCGAGCGCATTCGGACTGTTGCCCACCGACGTCCTGGGGGACCGCGCTCCGGACTGGGTGTGTTCCGACATTGCCTGCTACCCCGAGCGGCTGATTCAGCTCGTGGAGCGGTGGTCCGCGCTCGACCCCGCACCGACGCTCATCTTCACCATCAAGTTCCAAGGCGAGACGGACCACGCGATCACGGACCGATTCCGGTCACTCCCCGGTGCCAAAGTCGTGCACTTGCATCACAACAAACACGAATTGACGCTGATCACCTCACCGGGTGCGGTCCTACCTGGCCCTGCCTGAACATCCCGGTCGGGTTCTCGGGATCGAATCCAACCTCGGGCATGGGCTCGGGTTCACCGTAGGACGTCGCTCCGAGCTGCCACACGGTGACGGTGATCGCATCACCCATACGAGGTGTGCCCGACCAGCGCATGTAGATGAAGATCCCGTGGCGCCCGTCGTCGCCTCGTGTACCTCCCGTCGCGCTCTGGAAGTCCACCTTGTGCGGCTCGGTGACATCGTTGGTGGTCATCATCACCGTCGCACTGTCCGAATCGGTCTCGATGAATGCACGAAAGTGCGGATACAAGAAGAGGTTCTTGGCGATCCCCTCGATGACGATTTGATAAGTGCGGGGGGAAAACTGACCCACCATGGTTGCCTTCCTTTACGGCCGTCGGAGGCCGACCGCAGTGGGCGCGACCTCCGGTGTCGGGTCTCCCCACTGTGTTATCTCAGAAGTGCTGCGTTCCGATAGGGCCAAACAGGGGTCATTTGCCAACGGAGACCATTCGTCGTCTCTCCCTGTTGTTCCCGCTGCGTTCAATCGAGATCATCGACCCACTCGACGAGATGTCCGATGACCTCGTCTCGATTAGTCTCGTTGAGGACCTCGTGGCGTGCACCCTCGTAGAGGTGAACGGTCAGCGCAGAGCTTGGCATCTCGTGAGCGGCTCGCAGCGAACGGTCACACGGCACGAACGGGTCGTCGGTGCCGTGCAGGAACAACACCGGCATGGTGAGTCGATCGATTTCACGCTGGAAATCATCGAGGGCGAGCACCTCGGCCTCCAACAAACGACGCTTGTACTGGCCGTGATAGACGAGCGGATCGGCAGCGTACGACGCACCCACCTCCGGATCCCTAGACAACGCGAGAGGATCGAACCCGACATGGGGGAGCTCGGCTTGCGCCAGTACCTCGCGCGCCCACAGCCAGTCGCCGATCACCGCGCCACAAAACGCAACGCCGGTCACATCTCGAGGGGAACGTTGGGCCAGCCGAGCTGCCAGCAGACCGCCCATCGAGTGGCCCACGACCACGAGTGGAAGGCCCGGATGCTCGCGCCGTGCGAGTCCGCCGAGAACCGAGAGGTCGTCGACCACGTGTTCGAAGTCCGTGATGAGCGCCCGTTCACCCTCGGATCGCCCGTGACCGAGGTGGTCTTCGGCGTAGACGACCGCCCCGCGCTCCGTCAACGCAGCTGCGACGTTCGCGTAACGACCGCTGTGTTCGGCGTACCCGTGAACTACGAGGACGATTCTGACCGGTGCCTTCGCCGGATCCCATCGCCGGTAGAAGATGCGCCCTTCGCTCCCCGGGAAAGTCGACTCGAACATGCCGTCACCCTTCGGGTCCAACGACTCCTTCGATCGACCATACGGCCGTCGAATGTACCCCACCAGAGCCCAACGGCTCGGCGTCGGAGAACCGGAGCAGTCGGCCTCGCTGCTCGAATGCCGATCAGGGCGGGTCGGTCCTAGGCTTCAGGCCATGACCGACCAGAACCGCAACTCCGTGCTCGGGATCCTCGCCAGCGTCGCGATCGGAGTCCTCGTGATCCTGGCGGGAAGCCAAGGCAGTCGAATGGTCGGGTCGCTCTCCGTGTTCGCCGTGTGCGGTGCCATCGCCTACCTCATCAACTGGTTGGCGTTCGTACCATCCAACCGGGCGAAGACCGAGCAGTACTACGACCTCACGGGCAGCATCACCTATCTGACGTTGACGGCCGTTGCACTCGCATCGAGCGACGGTCTCGATGCTCGGGCGATCATCGTTGCAGCGATGGTGGCCATCTGGGCGGCGCGCCTCGGAACCTTTCTCTTCCGGAGAGTCCGTCGCGATGGCAAGGACGGACGATTCGACGAGATCAAGACAGACCCGCTGCGCTTCTTCATGACCTGGACCATCCAGGGCTTGTGGGTGCTCCTGACGGCAGCGTGCGCGCTGGCGATCATCACCGCCGCCGAACGACGGTCGATCGGCGCTGTGGGCATCGTCGGGATGGTGGTTTGGGTTGCGGGCTTTGCGATCGAGGTCGTGGCCGACCGGCAGAAGTCCGCCTTCAAGCAGAACCCGGCCAACGAGGGACGATTCATCACGTCCGGACTGTGGTCCTGGTCCCGACACCCGAACTACTTCGGCGAGATCGCGCTGTGGACCGGCATCGCCATCATCGCGCTCCCGATCCTCTCGGGCTGGAGATGGGTCATGCTCGTGTCGCCCGTGTTCGTCTTCTTGCTGATCACCCGGGTGAGTGGCGTACCGATGCTGGAGGCCCGTTCATCCAAGCGGTGGGGGGACGAGGATGCCTACAAGGAATACGTCCAGTCGACCCCGGTCCTCATTCCCCGGCCCCCACGCCGATAGCTGGTCCGCGACGCCCGCACGTCAGCCGGCAGATTCGGCCGAGCTCTGGTCGATGATCGACAGATGGCGACGATCCTTGGGTCGTGCGGCGATCCCCTCGAAGCGGATGACATGCTCCTGCCTTACACACGGGAGACCCTGGATGAGCTCAGCCGTGTCGATGAGCCCGTCGATGGAGAAGCGACCGATTGCCCACGGCAACCCACCGTGATGTCCCGACCGATTCGAACGACATCGACGTCGTAGTCGTCGAGGTGGACGAGATCACACAGCCCGATCGTCGCCTCCCATGCAGCGCCGCGGGGATCACGTCGAGATCACCGACATTGCCGATCCAGCCTCGGGCGAGCAGTGGTCCGCTACCGAACACTGCATGCATTCCGGCCGGAAGACGGAGGGCATCAGCTCACGAAGAAGTGGATGCACCTCGGCACCCGGTCGGGGACTCACTCGCCTGGCGGTTCCATGCCGAGCTCACGCATCCGCGCCGAAATGAGTTTGCGCACGAGATCGGCTGTGAGCGCCTCGTCGAGCGGGCATTTCAACGCACCCTTCGATGCCTCGAACCCGCCGAGCTCGCTGCGCAGGCCATCGAGAACGGTGCCACTGTGCGGCAGATAACTCAGATGGTTCTTGTAGGCGGCGAAGCCCGCCACCGCCTTCCCTCCGACCTTGAACGCAGGAGCGCCGTAGGCCATGACCTCCTCGGCGTCCGGCACTACCTCCCTTATGCGCTCTCGCAGCACCTGCAAGGTCGTGCGCTGCGGCTCGCTGACGTTGGACAGATAGACATCTATGTCGCTCATGGGTTCAGTTTGGTCTGCGTGCGGAGACGGCGCAGGGCAAGCGGTCCCACTGGGACAACCTGCCCCACGGCTCATCCATCGATCACCTGGATCAACGCCGCTGGATGCACGGCGTCGGTGTCGTCAGGTGCCGTGTTGCACGTCACGAGATACTCACCTTGATCCATGGTCCTGACCAGGGACCCGGACTCGATCTGGACCCAGTAGTGGACCACCCACTCCGGGGCCATCCGTGCGGTTCCAGGTCCCGTGTCCTGCAGCACCTGATCCCAGGAGGTGCCCTCCTCGATCAACAGCACAACCAGCGCTGCTGGATGAGCGCTGTCGTCGAATTCGAACATCATCTCGGAACCTGCGGGAACCACGGCCGGCCCGCGATAGGTGCACATATCGCCATCGAACACGACCTTGGCATCCATCGTCTCGGCTGGGGCCTCGACAGCCTCACCCGTCGATGCCGATTCCTCGATCGCTGTGGTGATTACCGGCTCTTCTACCGGGGCCGAATCGGTGACCTCGCCCCCGCACGCTCCGACCAACAGTGCCAGCACGACAGTCGATGCTCGTATGGAACGCATCACGCATTCCCCTTTCCGGACTCGGGCCGTTCCCGGTCCTCATGCCACCACCCTCCCCCGGACCGGCGAGCATCCAACTGGCGACCGGCGAGGAACCGACGAGCGCTGATCATCTCGGCCAGGCATTCTCGTTAGCTATGAGCACCTGCCTCAGGCTCTGCTCCCCCCATGTCAAGTAGGTCATCAGGCCTTCGGGGAATGAGCCCGAGCCGACCAACGGTGGCATGAGGTCCGACGCATCTGCCCGGAAGAGTCCGGCTTCGATGGCGGTCCGGAAGAGTTCGTCGGTCAATCCGAACGAACCCCCGTTCAGCGCCGGGTCGGCAGACCTGACTGCAACCAAGCCGTGAGTCGCGGATGTTGATGCCATCACCACCGCCGCGTCCGACGAGAGCATGAACTCGACGAAGCGTCGCACCTCCGGCCGATCTCGAATCATCGTGATCAGGTAGACCCGGCCGACCACCGCTCGACCGTACTCCGGATCGATGGTCGGGAAGGAGAATGCAGCCAACTCGGGCGAATCACGCTGCGGCCATTGCAATCGGCTCTCTGAGCCGTCTCGATGAAGCAAGCACAGTGGCGGGTCCGAGAACATCGGCCACGCTGCGATCTCCCGCTCGATGTGATTGATCGACGCGGTGCCACCGAGCACGAAGCTCTCACCGAAGGCAACCTCTCCAAAACGCCTGTATGCGGCCTGGATCGCTGCGTCCCTGAACGAAGTCCGGTGCGCGATCCATTCGTCATACAACCTCGGGCCACTCGCATGAAGGACCAGATCTTCGATCCAGTCGGTGGCGACGGCACCGGGTACAGCATTGTCATCGACCCCGAGACACCAAGGCGTGCGACCGTCGGCCACCATCTGCTCGCTCAGCGCGAGCAATTGATCCCAGGTCTTCGGTGGACGGTATCCGGCGGCCTCGAACTCGTCGGCGTCGTACCACACGAGGCTGGAAACCGACACGCTCCACGGAACTGCGTCCAGCTGACCGTCGCTGCCCTCGGCCAAGCCCCTGAGGTACGGATCGACTCCGATGCCGGTGGCGATCGCATCGAAGAACTCGGGCAGCTCGATCAACGTGCCCTGCCTAGCGAGCGATGTGACCAAACCGGCCCGAGGCGTCACGAGCACATCGGCCGCCCACTCGTCGGACCCGTCATCGAAACCCGTCGCCGCCGGCACGGACATCCACTCGACCTCGACGCCGTGGAGGCCGGAGAACGCCTCGGCCAGAGGACCCAACTCGCCACCCAACTCAGTGAGCACCCGAACCTTGGAGCCCTGGAGAGAGTCACCGGCCAGCCGTTCAACCGGAGTAGGTCCCTCGTCCGTGTACACCTCGTATCGATCGGCTACCCACGCAACGTCGAGTGGACAAGCCTCTCGATGGAGGTAGGTGCGGCACTCTTCAGCGGTGAGCTCCCGACCGGCGGCGTCGGCGGCCTGCTGCAGGAGCCGATCGGGTGCGAGCAGAAACACACCTCGGGGCCCGTCGGGTGCGGAGCGGACTCCAACCAGACTCTCGGTGTACGGGTAGGGAACCCCGGAATCCTGCAAGGCCCAATGCACCGCATCCATGGCTTCTTCGACGACGTAGCCCCGGTCGGAGGTGGTTGCTGCGGCCTGCAGCGCCAGTAGCAAGCTCAACTCTGGATCTGCCGAGAGCGCGCCCATCGACGCCGCCGCCAGCTCCCGAGCAGACGCAATGTCTTCCTGCCGACGGGCATCTTGACGTTGCCCCAAAACGATCAACAGCAGGATCGCCGCGACTGTCGTCGCCCCGGCGAAGACACCCACCAGAGCCTTCAGTCGTCTGGCAGCACTTCGCTCGAGAGACCTCTCATGCTCGATACGCCCCGCCGCCTCACGCTGCTGTCGGTGCCGCTCCCGAACGCTCGCCTGCAGGAACTCCACTTCTGTACCGCTCAGTCGCAGGTTGGTGGTGCCGGCCCATGACTCGAACCGATCGAGCCGTGCCGTCGAGAGCAGGAATCCGACATCCCGTCCGGATCGGGCCCACTCATCTGCGGCGCTGCGGAGTCGACTTCGTTCCCACAGATCCTCCCGCTGCTCGTCGACCCATCCAGCCAACCTTGGCCACCGGGTCAGAAGGGCCTCGTGGGCAACCTCCACGGTCGGCTCACCCCGGGCGTTTCGATCGAAGGTGAGCAGCCGCCTCTTGCCGAACCGGTCCAACACCTCGCCCAACGGCGTCCCGCCTCCAAGGACAGACTCGAGTTCACTGCGCGTCACCCGACTCGCGACGGCTTCAGCGCGGTCGGGCGAAGTGATGAGCCCCAGGAACAGCTGTCGAGCAGTCTCCCGAGCCTCGGGAGCGAGCCCGAGATAGGTCTCCTCGGCACGATGCGAAAGGGCCCCGAGGACTCCTCCGAGCTCCGAGTAGCCAGAGCCACCGATCGTGGAATCGTCGCGTTGTTCGAAGAGCTCAGTGAGCGTGTATTGGAGCAGCGGCAGCGTTCCCGGCTGATCGACGACGTCGGACACGATCTCGGCTGCAACACCTGATTCGAAGTTCACTCCAACCGCCTTCGCAGGTCTGGTGATGGCGCGTTCCAACTCGGGACGGTTCATCCTCGTGACCACCTCGATGCCGTTCCGGACTCTCTCACCGAACTGTGGATGGCGGAGAATGCGGTCGAAGAAGTCCGCTCGTATCGTGGCGACCACCAGCACTCGGCTGTGCTCGTTCATCGTGGCGTTCGCCAGCGCCGACAAGAACCGGTCTCGGGTCGCCTCGTCGGCCACGAGCGAGAACAACTCCTCCAATTGATCCACCACCAGCAGTACACACGCGTCATCGTCCGGGAGAATCCGGAGGGCTGCGCTCGCAAGGCCTTGAGGGCCTGGCACCACGTGAACGGGTGTGTCGTGCGGTGGCCGTCCGGCAGCCCGCTGGAGTGCGGCCTCGAGTTCGTCCCAAGGTCTGGCTCCGGGGTACATGACGGCGATGAGCCACCGCTCCGAGCCTGGGATGGCGCCACTCCGCAACGCCGGGATGAGGCCGGCGCGCACGACACTCGACTTGCCGCTCCCACTCGGGCCGACGAGCGTGAGGAGGCGGCCCTCTTCCATGACTTCGGACAGACGATCGACCAGGCGACTCACGAGGTGCTCTCGACCGAAGAAATCGCCGGCGTCTGCCTCGATGAATGGGCGCAGACCCTTGAACGGATTCGTCGGCGTAGTCCGTGCGATCGTCGAACCGCTGGACATCAGTTTCGGATCCTGACTCAGGATCTGTTCATCCAATCTCTGCAGTTCCACAGAAGGGTCGATTCCCAGCTCCTCAGCAAGAAGGTGCCGACCCTCGGCGTAGACCCGAAGTGACTCGGCCTGACGTCCACTCCGATACAGGGCCAGCATCAGTTGACCTCGCAGGCGCTCCCGAAGAGGGTTCTCGTCGACCATGTGTTCGAGCTCACTCAGCACCGCCCCGTGGCGGCCGATTTGCAGGTCGGCATCGAAGAGGTCCTCCGCCGCCCGCAGCCGGACCTCCGTCAATCTCCGTATCTCGTCTTGGGCGAACTCGGCGTCGGAGAAGTCCGCAAGCGGGTCGCCGCGAAACAGTGCCAAGGCGTCCCTCAGGTGGCGACCAGCCGCGTCTGGGTCGTCCACCATGAGCGCTCGACCCTCCGAGACCAGACGTTCGAAGCGTTCGGCGTCGACCGAGCCCGGATCCACCCTCAGCACATATCCACCCGGATCGGTTCCCAACACCGAGCTGGCACCCTTGATGCGGTCCGGCTCGAGAAGGCCGCGGAGCTTGGCGACGTGAAACACCACGGCCTTGACACCGCTGTCTGGAGGATCGGCGCCCCACAAGGCTTCGATAATGCGTGCGGTCGACACGGGCCGGTTCGCGTTGATGATCAGAAGAGCAAGGAGAGTCCGCTGCTTGGGGGATGCCACAGGGACGCGTCGGCCTTCCCTGATCACTTCAAGGGCGCCCAGAATCCGGAACTCCATCGGTCCCCTGCGATTGCGCACTTCAACCTTCCGGTCCGTACGAGTCTGCGCCAAGGGCCACAAGCAACATCTTGGTCGAACCCGCCAAGACCCTTGGGGAGACGACTGTCCTGGGACTGGCCCATTGCTCACCATGCGCTGGTCGCCGAACACGAAGGTCGAGGTGTCCAGCCCTCTGCAAAGGCAGGGGGAGACCAAAAGGAGGTGGACATGCGAAAGCTGACAGTCCTGATCGTGGCGCTCCTACTCGCCTTCGCCGCCATGCCGGCGGCCGTCGCACACGGCTCAGGCGTGCTCCGCGGGTCTCTCGAGGGCGGATCCATGCCGATCTTCGACGCTGACGCCGTCGACGCACGTTGCCCAGAAGGGTACGAGTGGATCCTGCAGACGTTCGGAGCCGGCGAGATGCGGACCGCTGCTTACACGGCCGAATTCACGTACGTCGGCGAGCACTGCAGTCGGTGGCTCAGAGGCGCACCCGACAGTGCCGATCGGAGATTCCCTGGCCAGGTCGGCGATGGAGTTCTGATGCTCAGCACACCGGATGGCGATCTCGCGCTGCTCTACTCGGGAAGGTTCTCCTTCCAGGGAGATGCGGCCATCCCGGATTTCACCAGCAAGGTCTGGCTGCGGTACCGAGTCGACGGAGAGCAGAGCACGGGCGTGTTCGCGAACGCCTCCGGCCGGGGCCATATGTTCGGTCGGGATGACACGGGCCTTCAGACCGTGCGACTGATTGGCTCGATCGACCTCGGGTCCTGACTGGGTGACTCAGGTTGGCGGGCCGCAGGCCGGGCCGCCAACCTGGCATCGCAGCCTACGGGGCACAGGGCGAGGCACCGGGGTCAACCAGCCTGGTGGCGAGGCGTTTCGACTGTGTTCGCGTAACTCTCGAGGATCGCGTCGAGATCCGTGGCACTCTTGGCCGAGAGCCTTCGCACCAGTCGCGTCATGCCCGGGATTCGCCTCAGCTCGGCATCGAACCTGATGCGGGCGTTCGTGGCATCCCCGACGGCCTCCACGGTCCACGATCCTCTGAACGACCTGAAGAGGGCTCGGTACTTCGCCGGGTAGGTCGTGACGTCCACATCGATCACGTAGCGGTGCTCCGGCTCCCAGATCGTGCAGGTCTCCTCCCACTTGTTCCCCGATGAGTCGACACAACGACGCCGGGCGTCCTGCCCGTGACCGGAGATCACTTCCGTGTCGACCAGCGAGGCGGCGTGACGGTGGTAGTCGTCGAGGTCGGCGACGGCCTTCCATACCTGGGACACCGGGGCGTCGATGATCCGGCTTCGTTCGAGGGTCATGCTGGCCATGTGGGGTCCTTCACTCGGGGGCGCATTTCGGTGAACCCAAGATCCCTCCACAGGGTCTTCATTTCAATTACCCGAGAGGTAGTGCCGTTGGCTCCGCTATGTGCGGGAGCGCCACAGGCGATCGAACGCGGCAGCCAATTCGACGTCCCTCCGGGTCAGGCCACCCTCGGAGTGAGTCGACAGTGTCAATGTGACCTTGTTCCAGCGAATGTCGATATCGGGATGATGGAACGCCTTCTCGGCGATCAACGCGACCGCCATGACGAACGAAATCGCCTCCACGAAGTCAGCGAACGAGAACGTTCGAGACATTTCCGCGGGGTTGACCTGCCAGCCGGGATTGACCAAGGCAAGATCCGAGCGTTCCTGGTCGGATAGAAGAGCCACTGCACGATCATGCCAGATCTCGAGACCGGCTGCCCCAATCCGAGGTACCCGCTGCGACTTCGACTCAGATCGACGCGTCAACCGTTACAGCGGACCCTTCCTGCGGCAACCGAACCGTCACCTCCAGGCCGTGGGGTTCGGTGTGAGACAGTGCGATCTCTCCGCCGTGTGCGTTGACGATTGCGTCGGCGATCGACAACCCGAGACCGCTCCCCCCGGTGTTTCGTGTGCGCGCGTCATCTACCCGATAGAAGCGGTCGCCGAGCCGCTCGAGCTGCGCCGGATCGACACCTGGCCCGCGATCACGAATCGAGAGGACGACGTCTGACCCCTCGGTCTGAAGCGTCACCTCGCACTCGGCATCGACCGGGGTGTGTGTACGCACATTGGCCAGGATGTTGTCCACCACCTGACGCAATCGCGTTCCGTCACCTTCCACCGTCACCACCCCGCTGATACGCGTGCGGAAGCTCCGTTCCGGCTGGACCACACGTGCCGCATCGATCGCGGACAGCACGACTTCGGTCAGGTCGACCGTCTCGTGTGTAAACGGCCGTTTCTCATCGAGCCGCGCCAACAACAGCAGGTCATCGACGAGTTGACCCATACGTGCGGTCTCGGACCGAATCCCCGACATCGACCGATCGAGGTCGGCGGGTCGATCTCGCGCACCCTTCTCGAACAACTCTGCGTAGGCCGCTGTCGCCGCCATAGGGGTTCGTAGCTCATGAGAGGCGTCTGCGACGAACTGGCGCATCCGCGCCTCGGACGCACGGAGCTCGGCGAGCGTCCGCTCGCGATCGGCACGGGCGTCGTCGAGGCGATCGAGCATTGCGTTGATCGCCCGCGCCAGGCTCCCGACCTCGGTACGCCGATCGGCACCTGGAACCCGCTGCTCACTCAGGGCGTCATCGGTCATCACCGCGGCGCTGGCTTCGACTTCTGTGAGAGGCCGGAGCCCAACCCGAATCAACCACCATGCGAGGGCGAGAACCGCAGCGATCGCAACTGAGCTGGCGGTGAGCAACACGATCAAGAGCCGATCAGCCGTCTCACTCACCTCGTGCAGCGACTCCCCCACGATCAGCGTGCCCCCACCTCTGATCTCATCGACCCTGAGGCGCATCTCCCCACCATCCGTGGCCGGCACGGTCTGGGCTTGCCGCCCGAGGTCGACACTCGTCACGTCGATGGTGATGGTCCCTTCGCCGGGTGTTCTCGCCGGAGTCGTGAATACGGCCTCTCCACGCTCGTCGATGATGGCCACGAGCAACCCCGGAGCGATCTCTGGAATGACCGCCCAGCTCTCTGGCTGGCCGGTGGCGGCGAGCTGTTCGGTTGGCGGATGGGCACGCTGGAGCGCCGAATCCACTTGGCCGATCTGTGAGCGGGTCACCAGCGAGTAGGTGATCACATCCACGACGAGCAGACCACAGAGGACTGCGACGGCGGTGGCGACGAGCAAGCGGAGCCGCAGCGACATCGGTCAGCTCCCGGCCATTGGTTCACGGAGGACGTACCCGACCAGCCGAACCGTGTGGATGAGCGGGGGGCCGTACTCGTTCAGCTTCTTCCTCAGGTAGCTGACGTAGGTCTCACAGATGTTCGAGTCTCCGTCGAAGTCGTAATGCCATACATGTTCGAGGATCTGTGCCTTCGACAACACGATCCCGGGGTTCGTCATGAAGTACCTGAGCACGTTGAACTCGGTGGCGGTCAGCTCTATCTCCACACCTCCCCGCGTCAGCCGATGCCCGTCGACGTCCAGTTCGAGGTCGGCGAAGCGGAGAACCGAGTTCTCCTCGACGGCCATTCGACCGGCTCGGCGAAGGATCGCCTTCACCCGCATCACGAGCTCGGCCAGGGAGAATGGCTTGGTGAGGTAGTCGTCGGCTCCCGCCGAGAAGCCTGCTGCCTTGTCTTCCAGCGTGTCACGGGCGGTGAGAAACAGGATCGGTGTCTCCACCCCGGTGCTCCTCAGCCGGCGGGCGACGTCGAACCCGTCAACGTCAGGGAGCATGACATCGAGGACCACCAGGTCGGGGGGAGCGGTGCGTACCGCGTTCATCGCCGCGAGTCCGCTCGCCGCCTCGGAGACCTCGAAGCCCTCGTACCTGAGCGACGTAGCCACCGCGTCGACCAGCGACGGCTCGTCATCGACGACCAAGATCCTGAGACCACTGTGCGGGTCGCTCGAACTCTGGGTCATCCGGTGATCTTGCCAGACCCACGAACCGCTGTCGTCGATCGAAGCGATGTTCTACGACGTTACGCAGCCGGCACTCAGCTGGCCTTGATCTTCAGTTTCAACACTCTCCACTGCCAGGAACTTCGTGACCGATGTCACGCCACAACGAGGACGGGCGGCCCACCGTGAAACCCACCACAACGGCGACCAAGACCTTGGATGGAGGCCATGGGAGACTCATGACGATCTCCCGTCGGTACGACAATGACTGACATCATGCCCGCGCTCACCCGCGCCACCGGGATCGTGGCGACGGTTCTCGTGGTGGCGGCGCTGGTTTGGGGCTTCTTCTTCTCGGCCCGAGAGACCGGGCAGCGGCTCCATCCAGCATGGTGGCTGGACCTCCACAATTGGCTCGGCGGACTGTCGCTCGTGTTCACCGGCCTCCACATCGTCGCGTCATGGCTCGACTCGAACTCGGGTGTCGGCCTCGTTCAGATCTTCGTGCCTGGGACCGCATCCGCCGGATGGGCGATCACATGGGGAGTCCTTGCGACCTACCTGTTCTCTGTCGTCGTGTTCACGAGCTGGCCGAAGCGTATGAAACGGCGCACCTTGTGGCGCGTCATTCACCTGACGTCGATCGGTGGCGCAGTGCTCGCTCTCGTCCACGCCTATCAAATCGGCACGGACGCTTCGACGCTGGCGTTCCGTACGGCGCTCATCGCCCTCGTTGGGCTGGGTGTCTATGCCGGCGGACTGCGACTCTTTGCCCAGTTGGAGAAGGCTCTTCGACGAGCCTGATGGGTCATTCACAGCGGGCGCTCAGCTCGGATTCATGCAGGCTCAATGCCTGTGTGGCCCAATGGATCCATGACCACCGACAGTTCTTCATCCACGCTCACCGAGGAACAGGCCGCCCGGCTCCAGCGCTTGGCCGCACGCCGAGGTGCACAGGCGCCCCGGCAGTCGCCGGAAGCACCGTCTTCCGACCGGGACAGGTCAGAGCGGCTGGAACGACTGACTGCCAGCCGAAGCAGGCCTGCCGGCGGATCCACCTCCGGCTCAGGTCGCAAGCGTCGACATCCAGCCAAGGGGTCCCGACTGACGGCCCTAGCGTTGAGTGTCGTCACCACCAGCGGACTCACCGTCGTGTTTGCCGCCAACAGTGTGGGCGCAGGCCTCGCCCAGCCATCGGCGGTGGTTGCGGCGGCACCTCCGCTCTCGAACACAACAGGCGCATCGAACCCAACGACGGTCTCCTCGACGACCGCTGCCGCGATACCGGCGGTGGTGACCGGTGATGCCATCTCGAACCGTTTCGGCACAGTTCAGGTCCAGGCGACCTTCGCCGCCGACGGGAGCCTGGCTGACGTGGCCGTGCTCCAAGCCCCGAACCACGATGGGAGGAGCGCTCGGATCAGCCAAATCGCGGTCCCCATGCTCAACAACGAGGCGCTCACCGTCCAGAGCGCAAACGTCGACACCATCTCCGGAGCCACCTACACCAGCCACAGCTACGAGCAGTCGCTCCAGTCGGCCATCGACGACGCTCGTGCTCAGGGCATGACGAGCATCGCATGAGTGGCGCAGCGCTCGGTCTCCATCACGTGGAACAGGTCATGGGTATGGCGGTCAGCATCGACGTTCGCGATGTCGGCGTGCCGCGAGAGATCATCGACGAGGTTCTCGCCTGGCTCCACCACGTCGACGAGACGTTCAGCCCGTACATCCCGGAGAGTCCGGTGAGCGCAATCGGAAGGGGGGATCTGGCCGTCGAGGATGCCTCCGCCGAGATTCGCAACGTACTCGGAATGTGCGAGCTGATGCGGTACGAAACCGATGGTGTGTTCGACGTGTTCGCCGTGCCGGCGCCGAACGGCACGCAATTCGACCCGTCAGGACTGGTCAAGGGGTGGGCGATCGAGGAATCCGCACGCTTGATCGAACGCCACGGAGGTTCGAACCTCTGTATCAACGCCGGCGGCGACATCGCCCTGCGTGGACATCCGCAGGGCGAAGACCCCTGGAGGGTGGGCATTCGACACCCGTTCTCCGCCGATTCGATGGCGCTGATCGTCGAGGCTGAAGGACCGATGGCCGTCGCGACGTCGGCCACCTATGAGCGCGGTGCCCACATCGTCGACCCGCGCACCGGACTCACCGCTCTGTCGTTGGCCAGCGTCACGATCGTCGGACCCGATCTCACCCTCGCCGACGCCTACGCAACCGCAGTCTTCGTGATGGGGATCGATGGCCTCGACTGGATCTCGGATCGACAGGGCTACGAGGCCTATCTGGTCACCAATGACGCAAGAACTCTCTTGTCGCCCGGGTTCGGCGCGTATCGAGCACGGGAGTCCGACCCGCAGTAGCGGCGATCCCGGCTGCGAGTTTCAGCCTCCAGGGACGACCACGCGCGTGTGGATCTCGGTCGTGAGACGCTGGACTTGCTCGGTGAGACGTGTGTTCATCTCCAGGAGGTCGCGTAGTCCGTCGGTCTGACGCTCGGCTATCTCCTGGCGTTGGAGAGCGGCCTCGGCCAGCGCTTCCCGGTGAGCCGCGTCGGCGTCGGACATGGCCTTGTCACGATCCGCTTGACGGGTCTGTGCCAGCAGGATCAGCGGCGCTGCATAGGCTGCCTGCAGAGAGAACATGAGGTTGAGCAAGATGAATGGATAGGGATCCCATCGCAGCGCCACAGCCACCACGTTGACGATGATCCATGCGGCGACGACCACAGTTTGGCCGATGAGGAATCTGGGCGTCCCAAAGAACCGCGCGAAGGCCTCAGCCCTCCGCCCGAACCCGTCACCTCCAAACGGTCCGTGAAGATGGCTGGCTATGCCGCGATGGCGTGGAGTCCTCTGAGTCATGGCGTTCCTCTCGGTCGTGTGGGCGAACGCAGCAAGGCAACCGGGAAAGGGCACGGGACAGGTCCTGAGTTCGACCTGTGTCGGTCTCTGATCACTGCTGGTGGTGAGTCTGGCGAAGATGGCGTCGAGTTCGCACCTTGGCACCTGAAGTCGGAATGATGCTGACGGTTCCATCCACCTCGAGGACTGCGGTGTCGACGTCGTCGAGGTCCTTGACGCCGTGTTCTCGGGCCGCCTGCTCGAGATCGGCCAGATCGACCCCTTCCCGCCTGAGTCGGTCTCCGAGGACCTTGCCGCCGTTGATGAGGAGTATGGGTTCTCCTTCTGTGATGGTTCGGAGCCAAGGGATCCGACGGGTGAATCCGGCAACCAGACGATTGATGAGGAGCAGGGTCGAAGCGACGAGGAGCCCGCCGATCAGAGATGTGTCGGACCCAACCATCGCGTTCTGGACGGCGTTGGCGATGAGAAGGATCATCACCAGGTCGAACGGCGTCATCTGCCCCAGCTCTCGGCGTCCGAACAGGCGGATTCCGAGCAGGAGCGCGATGTAGACCACCACTCCGCGCACCACCAACGTCCACCACTCGACCCCGAGATCGAACATGGTGTGAGACTAACTGGCCGACCTATCGCGACGTGCAGGACCTGGCATGAGCTCTCGCCCGGGCTGTGGGTCGAAAGCGAGACAGACGACCAGGGTCCACGCAGCCGCCACTGCGGCGCCACCGATGACATCGCTCGGGTACTCGACGAGGAGGAGCACCCGAGCTGCGCCTACCAGGGTGACGACGAGTGCGGCGGCACCGAACTGTGTCACAGTGATCCGCCACGCCGGCCGACCCCACGGCCAGGCGAGGAGACACGCTACTGCCGCCACGAGAGCCACCTGCCCGGAGGGAAACCCATAGTCGACTCGGGGTGCCAGAGCGGTGGCGGCCGGCGGCGTCCGGGCGATCAGCGTCGAGGTCAGTTCGACGATCAACCATTGGCCTACCAGGGCGGCGACCACAGCGCCGAGCAACCGAACTCGTCGCCTGGCGAGTGGCACAAGAGCCAGCACCGGCACGAGGCTCCAAGGCGGGGTGCTGATTGCATCGATGATACGAGCGGGCTCGATCAGGGCTGCGATCCGATTGCCCGAGAGGTAGCGGATGGTCGAGACGTCGAAGAAGAAGAACTCTTCGCTCCCCAGGATGTCTTGGATCAAGCCGCCGAACACCCACAACCCAACGATGGTCGCGACGGCCGTCACCACGAGCGTGAGCCCAGGGCGGTGGGATCTCCGGATGCCGGCAGCCAGGTATCGGAGTGGGCGGCGGTTCGCTGCTCGTTCCAGTCGCTCGGCAACCGCCTGACGGTTGCGCTCAGCCCACCGTGTGACCCATACGATCCCTCCGACGAGCGCAACCAACACGACCACGGCCAGTCCCCCCGCACGGAACCATCGCTCCACCTTCGGGTAGTTGGTGCCGGCTGCATATCCGACCAGCGTGAATGCCGTTCCCCACAGGGCGCCTCCAATGGCGTTGCCCAGCAGGAACCTGCGGTAAGGCATCTTCCCGAGGCCGGCGGCGAATGGAACGACGGCACGGAGAAATGCTGCGAATCGGGCCACCACCAGGGCCCACCAGCCGCGTTCGGCCAGCAGCGCAGCGGCAGCGTCCATTCGCGCCGAAACGCGCCTCATCTTCGGCCTGGACAGCAAGGTCGGGCCCATCCGATGTCCGAGCGAGTATCCGACGGAATCACCCACAACGGCACCGAGCACGGCCGCGGGAATCATCAGCCAGAGCGACACGGCACCCGTCCCCGCGGCGACGCCACCGAGGATCACCGCGAGTTCCCCGGGAATCAGGAACCCCACGAACGCAGCGCTCTCTGCTGCCGCCAAAACGAACACCAAAGCCGGTGCGAACGGCCCGACCAGGTCGAAGAGCCTCGTCACCTGGTGTCTCCCACCGTGGGTGAAAGACTCATATCACGCCTCGTCGCCGGACTTGGTGGAGGGCGACAGCCCCAGCCGCAAGCGGCAGCCAAAACGAGGCCAGTCGAAACGCCAGAGTCGCTGCCACCGCCTGACCCCCTTCCACTCCCAACCTGGTCAGTGCGGAGACAAGCGCCGCCTCCATGGCCCCGAGGCCGCCCGGCGTCGGCGCTATGGCCGCCACCGTGGCGGCCACCAGGTAGGCCACGAGGACTCCCGACGGGGGCGGCGCCGGACCGAACGCCGCCACCGCCCCGAAGAGCGCCAGCGCATAGGCGGCATTGGCCCCAGCTGCAGCGACGATCATCCGGGCCGATCGTTTGGGGTTCCGGACGACACCGGGCACGGCCTCCAGAATCGGCTTGACCGCCGAGATCGTCCTCCGCCGGACGTGCGGGATCCAGACGAGTACGCCGACAACCACGGTGATCGCCACCACCACATCGACGAACAGCCGACGCTGTGGCGGGGCCACCGTTGGCAGTGTGAGCGCCGGCAAGAAGGGCAACAAGATCAACAGCAAGCCGACATGAGACACGAAGGTCAACACCATGTTGAGACCAGTAGCGGCGCGTGCCGTTGCCTCGTTCACGCCTTCCTTCTGAAGGTAACTCTGGTTGATCGCCACCCAGCCGACCCCACCCGGGGTCACGATCGCAGCCGCCGACGCCGCCACCTGCACGATCGTGGTGCGGCCCCAGGGCGGTGGGGCATCGACCGACGCCCGAACCGACCATGCCCCTGCAAGGTAGGTGAGCACAGCCCCGATCACCGCAATCGTGAGGAATGGCCACCGACCCGTACGCAACGCCTCGAAGCCCTTCTCAAGCTCAGCCACTTGGGGCAACAGCACGTGGACCGCGAACCCGAGCACGAGCACCATCAGTGACGGTCGGATGAGCCTCCTGATCCCGGCGTTGGGACGGGCCCCCAACGGGGCGCGCCCATCTCCGGCGCTCATACGGCTCGGCCCGGGACGCTGACCCACCTGGCACGAGAACTGTGACCGCCCACGCTGACCGCCTGATCGACGCTGAGCCCGAGGTTCATGTCACCGACGGTAGACCTTCGAATCACTCTTGCCTGTTTCCGAGGTCCAGGGAACAACGAGCGGAGTGGAGTCGATGACCCGGCGCCCGCCTGCCAGCCTCGATCTGTCCCCCGACTCGGCACGAAACCCCGGTACGCTGACAACGTGACGCCGGATGAGCTCGCCAACCTCGCGCACCTGCGCCGCGCTCGCGATCTGATGGACCGAGAATACGAGCGACCTCTGGTGGTCGCCGAGATCGCGCGCGCTGCGCTCATGTCGCCCGCCCATTTCTCGCGACAGTTCCGCGCCGCCTACGGGGAGACGCCGTACGCATATCTCATGACACGGCGAATCGAGCGGGCGAAGGCGCTCCTCCGCCGTGGCGACATGTCGGTCACCGAGGTCTGCATGGCCGTCGGATGTACCTCGCTCGGCTCGTTCAGTGCGCGGTTCACACAACTCGTGGGCGAGGCCCCGTCGGTATACCGGGCACGCGACCACAGCGAGCTGCTGAGCGTTCCGAATTGCATCGCCCGAGAGATGACGCGACCCAGCCACAAACCGAGCAGGATCGGAGAAGCGCAGCTGGTACCGGTTCCGTAGGGTGCCTCGCATGGACATCACGCTCTCTCAATGCTTCGTCTTGGTCATCGAGCCCGTCCTCGCATTGGCCTTCTACCGCGACACCCTCGGTCTCGAGCTCCGCAACGACGTCGCCAACGACGGATTCCGCTGGATCACGGTCGGAGGCACCTCCCAACCGGGTGTATCGATCGTTCTCACGAACTATCTCAACGGCAGCCCCGCCGACACGGAGGCGGTCGCCGCACTCATCGCCAAGGGCGCACTCAACGGTGTTCACTTCCGCTCAGACGACCTCGATGCCATGTTCGAAAAGGTGCGCGACTCGGGCGCCGAGATCGTATCGGAACCGGCCGACCAGTTCTGGGGGGTGCGCGACTTCGCCGTGCGTGATCCCTCCGGCAACCTCGTGCGCATCGCACAGGCGTGACGCACTCGACACCCCGAAACATACGAACCGAAAGAGACTCATGAAGACGATGACATGCCGACAGCTCGGTGGAGCCTGTGATCTCGCTCTCCGTGGCGAGACCGCCGACGAAGTGATCCAGTCCCAGGACAAGCATCTCAAAGAGATCGTGGCCGGCGGCGATGAAGCACACAGAGAAGCGCTCGCCGAGATGAAGAAGCGCTGGAAGAACCCCATCAAGGGAATGGGCTGGTACAAGGCCACCAAGCGCGAGTTCGCTGCTCTCCCCGAGGACTGAGGGCATCTCGCCGGCGGCCCGGGTTAGATCTCCTGCTCTCGGGGCGAGCAATTCCTACATTCTCGCGTTGGCTGTCGCCTGGCACGCGATCCTCGCAGCCGTTCACCGAAGAGGGAAAAGCACCGGGCCGACATCAAGCACCGCAGCGCCTTCGTGGGGGGTTTCGTCTTCGCGGTGGGTGGCCGCGCACGCGATCCACGAGGGGCAGGTTCTTCACATTGCCCACGATGGGCGAAGGCCCGGATCGAGCGAATCGGAGAGCGGATCTCGACGTCCTCACTCGAACCACGGACACCGTCGAGCGGTAACGTGCCCCGGGTGCACGCAGCCGACAGCCACGACCTGATCCGGGTCACCGGGGCCCGCCAGAACAACCTCAAGGACGTCACCGTCGAACTCCCCAAGCGCCGGCTGACGGTGTTCACCGGCGTCTCGGGATCGGGCAAGAGCTCGCTGGTGTTCGACACGATCGCCGCCGAGTCGCAGCGGATGATCAACGAAACGTACAGCGCTTTCGTACAGGGTTTCATGCCGTCGCTGGCTCGGCCCGACGTCGACGTGCTCGATGGTTTGACCACGGCCATCATCGTCGACCAGGAGCGGATGGGGGGCGACGTCCGTTCGACGGTTGGAACCGCCACCGATGCCAACACGATGCTGCGCATCCTGTTCAGCCGGCTGGGCAAGCCGCATGTCGGTCCACCCAACGCGTTCTCGTTCAACGTCCCGTCGGTCAGGGCGAGCGGTGCGATCACGGTCGAGAAAGGCGAGGGCAAGGCCAAGGCGGAGAAGATCCTGTTCACGCGGGCGGGGGGAATGTGCCCGAGATGCGAGGGACGAGGCACGGTCTCCGACATCGACCTCTCCGCTCTCTTCGACGACTCCAAATCGCTGAGCGAGGGGGCGATCATCATCCCGGGCTACAAACCGGGCGGGTGGTCGGTGCGCGAGTTCATGGAGTCGGGATTCCTCGATCCGGACAAGCCGATCCGTGACTACACGGAGACCGAGCTGCACGACTTCCTTCGCAAGGAGCCGACCAAGATCAAGTTCTCCGGCATCAACCGGACCTACGAGGGCCTGCTCACGAGGGTGAAGCGGTCATTCTTCTCCAAGGACCCCGACTCGCTCCAACCTCACATCCGCGAGTTCGTCGAGCGGGCCGCAACCTTCGTCGACTGCCCCGACTGCGGCGGCACCCGGCTCAGCGAGGCGGCACGATCGTCGAGGATCGATGGGATCACCATCGCCGATGCATGCTCGATGCAGATCAGCGACCTCGCTGCATGGGTACGAGGCCTCGACGTGCCGTCCGCCGCTCCCCTACTGGCGAACCTGCAACACACGCTCGACTCGTTCACCGAGATCGGGCTCGGCTACCTCTCCCTCGATCGAGCGTCAGGCACGCTATCGGGTGGCGAGGCACAGCGCACGAAAATGATCCGCCACCTGGGATCGGCGCTCACCGACATCACCTACGTGTTCGACGAGCCGACGATCGGCCTCCATCCCCACGACATCCAACGAATGAACAAGCTCTTGCACCAGCTGCGCGACAAGGGCAACACGGTGTTGGTCGTCGAGCACAAGCCCGAGGTGATCGAAATAGCCGACCACGTCGTCGACCTCGGCCCCGGCGCGGGCACGGCGGGCGGGGAGGTCGTCTTCGAAGGCAGCGTGGACGAGTTGAGCAAGAGCGACACCCTGACGGGTCGACACATGGATCATCGGGCATCGCTCAAGCACTCGGTGCGCTCGGCATCCGATGTGATGGAGGTACGCGACGCCGACACGCACAACCTCCAACACGTCGATGTGGACATCCCCCTCGGGGTGCTGGTGGTGATCACCGGCGTGGCCGGGTCCGGGAAGAGCTCCCTGATCCACGGCTCGGTCTCCAACCGAGACGGCGTGGTCACGGTCGACCAGACCCCGATTCGCGGCTCCCGCAGAAGCAATCCGGCCACCTACACGGGAATGCTGGAGTCGATTCGCAAGGCGTTCGCCAAGGCCAACGACGTGAAGCCTGCGCTGTTCAGCGCCAACTCAGAGGGCGCATGCCCCGCCTGCAACGGCGCCGGAGTGATCGACGTTGAGCTCGGGTTCATGGACACGGTCTCCACGCCGTGCGAAGACTGCGAAGGCAAGGGCTTCGCTGCCGCCGTGCTGGACTACACCTTCGGTGGGCGGAACATCGCCGACGTCATGTCGATGCCGGTCACCGAAGCGCTCGAGCTCTTCGGCTCGGGCGAGACGAGGATCGCCGCGGCCCAGAAGATCCTCCAGCGACTGACCGACGTCGGGATCGGTTACCTGAAGCTCGGGCAGCCTCTGACAACGCTGTCCGGCGGCGAGCGCCAGCGGCTCAAGCTCGCAATCCAGATGGGCGAGACGGGCGACGTCTACGTGCTCGACGAGCCGACGAGCGGCCTGCACCTCGCAGATGTGGACCACCTCCTCGGCTTGCTCGACCAGTTGGTCGACTCGGGCACGTCGGTGATCGTGATCGAGCACCATCAGGCGGTGATGGCCCACGCCGACTGGATCATCGACCTCGGCCCGGGTGCCGGCCACGACGGTGGACGGGTCGTTTTCGAGGGCACGCCAACCGAGCTGGTCTCTGACCGTTCGACCCTGACCGGCGAGCACCTGGCCGCCTACATCGGCCGATGAACAGGCGAGCCGTGGGCGAGTGCAGGGGCGCCAGGTCCGGAGTAAACCGAAGAACCCACTCCTGAGTCCGGCTCGCCGGATCACTTGGGGATTTCGATCGATCGTGAGGGGCGGCGGCGTCGTCGCCGTCCTGGCTACCGGTACCGGGCTTGCACTACCTAGCGTTTCTGGCATGGACCGCGAACGTTTCGCCGAACTCGACCGCCGGATCACTCGGCTCTTTGCCAATCACGGCATCACTCTGTGCGGATCAGCATCGGGGTCGTGTTCCTGTGGTTCGGTTTGCTGAAGTTCTGGCCCGGTTTGAGTCCTGCCGACGCGTTGGCGCTCGACACGATCGACCGTCTCACGTTCGGTCTGCTCCCTGCGACGCTGGCACGGCTGGGCCTGGCAGTCCTGGAGACGATCATTGGCTTGGGTCTCATCTTCGGGAAGGCTCTGCGTCTGACACTGCTGCTGTTGGCCGGCCAGATGCTGGGAACGGTGACGCCACTCGTCCTGTTTCCGGAGGTCACCTGGGCCGAGTTCGGCGTACCGACGCTCGAGGGTCAGTACATCCTGAAGAACATCGTGCTCGCCACCGCCGGGATCACCATCGGCGCGACAGTGCGTGGCGGGCACCTGATCGACGAACCGGAAGCGGTCGACCTGGCCGGGCGACGCTGACGGTGCACGCTGGCCCCGGTTGGGACTGACAGGACGGCTAGCCGGCCGACTGGTCGGGCGTCACGGGGTGGCGAAGAACCGTCTTCAGGTTCTCCGGCTTCGATCTGGTCGGATCCCCGATGTAGATCTCGTGGTGGCGGCCGTGGAACCTGCAGCCGTTCGCCTCGGCGAAGGCGTCCATCTTGTCGAGAGTGGCGGGTTCGTCGGCGTAGGGGCCGATGTGCATGATCTGGATCGAGAGGCCCTCCCGCCAGCGTTCGAGCCGGATCCGGTCCAGAGCCGGGTTCGACCGCTTCTCCTGGGTGTCTGCCACGGCCTGTTCGAACATGGCCGAGGTGATGTGGTCCGGCTGCATCATGAGCAGCGTGTAGAGGGAGGGCTCCCTCCAATCGAAATCGAACTTGCTCTCGGACTCAGTGGACCAGAGACCTTCGACCGCCATGACGGTGAAATCGATCGGATCTTCGGAACGGAGCTTCGACATGAACTTCAGCGCATAGCCCACGCCGTACATCGCCGCCATCGAGTCCCGAAATGCCTCCGAGTCACCCGGCCGGACGCCGGCTTCGACCACTCCGTCCAACGCGATGAACATGAACTCCGGGACGTCGACCATAGAGACCTTCTTGGCCGAGGGCAGGTAGAACTCCTTGTATTGCGTGCGGAGATCCAGCTTGGGAACCGGGCTCTTGGAGCGTGCCATGTCCCCAGTGAAGCCGCGACCACCTGGCCGGCGCAGAGGCTTGTGTCCTGAATTCGTCGTGGTCGCTTGGATCCGCCCTCTCGGGTCGGCAGGGCCTGGGGACCTCGGATGGCCAGGCGCCGGGGACCCCGGACACGTTCGCAAGGCGCTCGACGGAAGGGCGCCCCCAGCTCTAGGCTCGCAGAAGACGTCGACAAGCCCGGACAACATGCTGAAACGTTCGCTGTTGCTCCATGGTCCGAATGCCGCGGCCGGCCATCAGGACACGGCGAGACGCACCGAGCAATCTGAATCGAGCATCCAATGACCGACTACGGACGCCCACTCTCGTTCGGTATCTTTCCTCCACCGGAGGCCGACAGCCTCGATGCCCTCTGGAAAGCGGTCCACATCGCCGACCAAGAAGGCCTCGACCTCGTCGGGATTCAGGACCATCCGTACCAGCGCCGATTCGTAGACACTTTCGCCCTGCTCACCGCCATCGCGGTTCGAACCGAGCGGATCACAGTGTTCCCCGACGTGGCCAGCCTCCCCCTCCGTCCACCAGCCGTACTGGCCAAGACGGCGTCGTCGATCGACCTGCTCAGCGGCGGCCGCTTCGAACTCGGACTGGGCGCCGGCGCCTTCTGGGACGCCATCGCCGCCATGGGCGGACCCCGGCGAACGCCCGGCGAATCGCTCGAGGCACTCCGCGAAGCGATCGAGGTGATCAAGCTCCTGTGGAGCAGCCACAGGTCGGTCCGCTACGAGGGAGTCCATCACCAGTTGGCCGGCGTCAGGCCCGGGCCACCACCCGCACACCGCATCGGTATCTGGCTCGGCGTCTACGGCCCCCGGGCATTGCGGCTACTCGGAGAGACCGCCGACGGTTGGATCCCCTCGATCCCCTCCATGCCGGTCGCAGAGCTCAACGCACGGCACGAATCGATCGACGAAGCAGCCAGGGCAGCCGGACGGGAACCTGCCAGCATCCGGCGGCTGGCCAATGTCAACGGCGTCATCACCGATCACACGTCGGAAGGATTCCTGCGTGGACCGCGTGACCAGTGGGTGGACGAGCTCACAGATCTGGCACTCAACCACGGTATCGACAGCTTCATCCTCTGGCCGGACGGAGACCTCGTCGACCAAACGGGCCGCTTCGCCTCGATCGCCGCAACCATCCGCTCGACCATTGGTACCCGATGAGCAGAGTTCCGATCTGGACCACCAGGAGGCGAGTGGCCGATCTTCGCCGAATATGGATGCTGACCAACCGGGTCATTCCCTTCGTCGTACTCGACCATCTCCCCTGGTCAGGCGATCAGCCGTCGATGACCCTGGCGAGCCGGCAGTCGACCTGCTCACGCGACGCAACGGTGTGAACCACTCGGGCGGGCGGGCCGGTCAAGATCGGGAAACGCCCGGAATCCGGCTGCGAGATGAGGTGCGCCCATCGGACTGCATGCTCGGCTCGTGTTTGGCCAACCGCGCCGGAAGCCGGTCTCGAAGATGTCGAAGCCGGGGGACGCGAGAAGGATCAGACGGCGAGCACGACCTTGCCGACGGTGTCGCCTCGTTCCATCAGTTCGTGGGCACGGGCGGCATCCTCGAGCGCGAAAACCTTGCTTACGTCGACGTGTACGGCGCCGGTGGCCACGAGATCGACGCCCTCGACCCACGACGCATGCGCGGTCTCGGGGTCGCGGACGGCGTGCTGGCCGCCCGAGTAGCCTACGTAGCTCAGCCCTCGAGCGCGGAGATCAACGGCGGGCGGTACCACCTCTGGCTGGTGCGAGGCGTTCCCGAAGTGGACGAGCCGACCGAAATCGGCGAGCACATCCCAAGACCTCGCTCGCACATCGCCGCCGATAGGATCGAACACGACGTCGACCCCCCGACCGTCGGTGAGCTCGCGGATATCCTCCTCGAAGCGGTCGCGAACGAGGACGTGGTCGTATCCATAGCCGAGCGCCGGCGTGATCTTGGACTCCCGTCCCACGGTCCCGATGACGCTGCCCAGCCCGAGATGGTGCGCCGCCTGCGCGAACACCGATCCGACTCCGCCGGCGGCACCATGGAACAGCATCGTCTCGCCTGGACGGACCTTCCCTCCGTGCCGGAGGAGGTTCAACGCCGACGGCACCACGCCCGTGGCGCAAGCGGCAGCCGGGTCTCCGATCAGAGGGGGCGGAAGCGGCACGACGCGCATCGCCTCGGTGACGACCTGCTCGGCGTATCCGCCACCGCCGCACAAGGCCGCCACCGGGTCACCCACCGAGATGCCCTCGACGCCCGAGCTGGTTTCGAGCACCCGGCCTGAGACCTCGATCCCCACGATCATGGGCGGACGGCCAAGACCGTCACCACGGCGGTTTCGAACGTCGGTGAAGTTGACCCCGGCGAATTCGACTCCGACTCGCACCTGTCCCGGACCGCACTCCGGCTCGGACACGTCCCGGAGCTCGAACACCTCCGGGCCTCCGTATGCCGGAAGAACCATGGCTCTCATCTGACACTCCTCCGGAGGCGGCGGCGAGGTGGGCAGAGGACCTCGGATCGACGAGGATGGCACAAACCATCGGAACAAGCGCAGAAGCGAGGCAAGCATCATGAGCGAGATCGACGACGACCGTCCCGCATCCGAGTTGATCGACGACCACATCGAGCGTCTGGACGACTGGCGGGGGCCCATGCTGGCCGGGCTTCGCTCTGTGATCCGAGCCGCCGACCCCGACGTGGTGGAGGAGGTGAAGTGGAGGAAGCCCTCCAACCCGGGCGGAGTCCCCACATGGTCCCACGACGGCATCATCTGCACCGGCGAGATATACAAGGACAAGGTCAAGCTGACCTTCGCCAAGGGCGCCTCGGTCGACGACCCGACGGGCATGTTCAACTCGAGCCTGGACGGCAAGACCCGTCGCGCCATCGACTTCTTCGAGGGCGACACCGTGGACGAGGATGCGCTGAGGGAACTGGTCCGGTCGGCCGTGGTGGTGAACGAATCGTGAGGGCCGGAATCCCGTACGAATGGTGTCGACCAGGCGACGGCGCCTAGACACGTTCGACGCGGCGAAGGCCTCCATCCGGTGTCCACGATTCGATCACCAGCCGGGTGACGTCATCGTTGAGCCCGGTGACGACGACTTCATCGATGTCGGCGACGTACAGCTCTCCTTCGGGTGCGGGTTCCCCGTCGGCGGCACGGGTGTTGGGCCTCCCGAGGATCGCCCGACCGGCGATCTTCGCCTCGCCCGGCCACTCGGCTTCGTTGCCCGCCTCGGGGTGGAAGGTCGGGCCGTGGATGGCGAAGCGGGGATCACGTGCGAGGTCGGCCGCCTTGCGGGCCCCGACCATCGATCCGAATCGAAGCTCGCCGTCGACGAACTCACACTCGATCCCGGAGATCCGTGGCGACCCGTCGGCCCGGAGGGTGGCGATGGTCTTGTGCCGTCCGGCGTCGAACAAGCGCCGCACGCGTGCGGCGAACTCGGGCTCCGCCTCCTCGATCAGTTTCCATGTAGCCATCGCCGAAAGGCTATGTGCCGACGAGGCACACTGTTGGCGTACGGTACGCCCTGGCCGCGACGGAGCTGCCGGTCGGGGGGTCCTGGAACATGGGGTGGACCACGCCCTCCGGGACGTCGGCCCCTTTGACCTCGCGGCATAGCCAGACACTCGGCCATGGCTGCGAATCCAGGCTTCCGGCCCAGTCTCCGCCCGACCACCGGAGATACACTCGATTCGTGGTCGAGTCGGTCGGCCACAGCCGTATCCAGGACGGCCATGGGAGACATGGAACGACGCGTGGCGACTGTCGCAGACATCCAAACATCGGCTCTCGCTTCAACCGTGCCGGGAGCAACATTCACCTGCGATCTCACAGAGGCTGAAGTCGCGCGAGCCACGACGACGGTTCGCTGGTGACCCGAGAAGTGGTCGGAAGCCTGCTGCTCGAGTCCAAGATCCACCCTCCCCGACCCCGGGCCGGAGCCATGGCTCGCTCGAGACTCACCGACATGCTCGGGCGCGGAACTGGTCCCAGATTGACGCTGATATCCGCCCCGGCAGGATCCGGGAAGTCGACCCTCCTGGCCGACTGGATCGGGTCGGCACCCCAAACCGGGTCGTCTGCGTGGCTCGCCCTGGAACGGTCCGACAACGAGCTCACGCGGTTCTGGACGTACGTCGTCGCTGCGCTGCGGCTCGTAGCGCCATCAGTCGGTGACGACGCCCTCCGCCTCCTAGAGGAACGTCAACCTCTGGACCTGGCTCTCACTTCCCTCGTCAACGACATCGACCGGGCCGGCCACGACCTCACCCTCGTGCTGGACGACTACCACCTGATCGACGCTCCCGACATCCAGGAAGGAATGGAGTTCCTCGTCGAGCATCTCCCCGAGCGCCTGTACCTGGTCGTCTCGACGCGTGCAGACCCCGCACTGCCGCTGGCCCGTCTGCGGGCGCAGGGCCGGTTGAGCGAGATCCGAGCAGCCGATCTGCGGTTCACCGACCGCGAGGCCATTTCGTACCTGAACACGACCATGGGCCTCAAACTGACCGACGCTCAGGTATTTGCTCTGGAGGAACGCACCGAAGGATGGGCGGTCGCACTCCAGCTTGCGGCGTTGTCGCTGCAGGGACGAAACGACGTTCCTGCGTTCATCGCCGGGTTCGCAGGCAGCGACAGGTACATCGTCGACTACCTCGTGGAAGAGGTGCTTCAACGCCAGCCCGAGCATGTGAGCCGCTTCCTCACGCAGACATCGATCCTGGCGCGCCTCACGGGAGCCTTGTGCGACGCCGTGACCGGTGACACCGACGGCCGGGCGATGCTGGAGACCCTCGAGCGCTCGAACCTGCTCGTCGTCCCGCTCGACAACCACCGGCGCTGGTATCGCTACCACCATCTGTTTGCGGACGTTCTCCAAGCGCGACTCCTGGACGGGCATGCGGGCCAGGTGGCAGACCTCCACCGTCGGGCCAGCGAATGGTTCGAGAGCAACGGGGACCCATCCGAGGCGATTCGACACGCCATCGCCGGGGAGGACTTCGAGCGGGCGGCAGATCTGGTGGAGTGGGCCGCGCCGTCCCTCCGCCGGGATCGGCAAGAGGCGACGCTGATACGGTGGTTCGAGTCGCTTCCCCGCGAGATGTACCCGGCGAGGCCGGTGCTGAGCGTGGGCTACGTGGGTGCGCTCATGGCCGGTGGCCGGTTCGAACTCGTCGAACCGCTCCTCCGGTACGCGGAAGCCTGGTTGGAGGAGCCCGATGGGCCACACGAGCGATCGAGCGCAATGGTGGTGGCGAACGAGGAAGAGTACGGACGTCTTCCGAGTGCGGTCGCTCTCTACCGGGCCGCGCAAGCTCGTGTGCTCGATGACATGGCCGCGTCCAAGTCTCACGCCATGCGGGCGTTCGAGCTCGCCGGAGAGCGTGATCACCTGCTGCGGGGTGGGGCGGCCGGCATCCTGGCGCTCGGCTACTGGTCTGAAGGCGACTTGAACGCCGCATTCCGGTCATGGACCGACGCAGCGGACAGCCTCGAGCAAGCAGGACATCGCGCGGACGTGCTCGGATGCACCATCTCGCGCGCCGACATCCGCCTCACCCAGGGCCGCCTGAGTGAGGCGCTGGGCATCTACGAACGCGGCCTGGGCCTCGCCACGCATGACGACGGGTCGGTCCATCGCGGAGCGGCCGACATGCACGTGGGCATGTGCGAGGTCCTCTGCCAGCGCAACGATCTGGAGGGTGCACGGGCGCATCTTGCGATGGCGGACCAGCTCGGGATCACAATGGGCCTACCCCAGAACCACTATCGATCGCGTGTGGCGGCGGCCTCTGTTCGGCGGGCTGAGGGAGACCTCGACGGCGCCCTGGAACTACTGAACGAAGCCGAACGCGTCTACTTCGGCGACTTTTTCCCAAACGTCCGCCCCGTGCCCGCAATCAGGGCCAGGGTGGTGGCTCGCGCGGGCCGGCTGTCGGATGCGCTCCGGTGGGCCGAAGACAGCGGCGTGTCCATGCGCGACGATCTGTCATACCTGCGTGAGTACGAACATGTCACTCTCGCCCGGGTCCTCCTCGCCAAGAGTCATGGCGAACACGGCGATCGAACCAGGCACGAGGTGATCGAATTCGTCAATCGGTTGGTCGAGGCCGCCGAGATGGGCGGGAGAACGGGCAACACCATCGAAATGCTGATCATCAAGGCCCTTGCGCACGACGCCGCCGGAGATCGAACCGATGCTCTCGAAGGTCTCGAAGCCGCACTCCACCTGGCCGAACCCGAGGGCTACGTCCGGGTGTTCGTGGAAGAGGGTGATGCCCTGGCGTCCCTGCTGCGCCAGGCGAGGCACAGCCGGGATGCCACGGGCTATGTCCATCGACTCCTCGGGGCATTCGGGGCGAACGAGCCCAGGTCCACCGCCCAGCGCGGAATAGTGGACCCGCTCACCGACCGCGAGCTCCAGGTCCTCCGGCTCCTCGCCGGCGATCTTGCGGGTCCGGACATCGCCCGCGAGCTGTTCGTGTCCCTCAACACGCTGAGGACTCACACGAAGAGCATCTACACCAAGCTCGGTGTCGGCACCCGTCGTGAGGCTGTTCGCCGAGCTGCCGAACTCGATCTGCTCGCTCGCTCTCGTCTGGAGCGATAGCCGACTCGCATCACCACCGGAATCACCACATGTGGTGATGCGCTCTCACCACATCAGCTCGTACGTTCGCTCAGTACACCGGCCATGACCTGAGAAGGCCATCGCCACGAGCCGACGCACGAGGAGAGGAATGGCTGGCTCAGTCCCGATCGCACGCATTCACTCCGCACCCGGGCACTACGAGATCCAGGTCTGCGGGGAGATCGACTCTCACTGGACACGGTGGTTCGACGGCCTGACGGTGACCGAGAACGGTGACGGCACCACCCTCGTGGCCTGCCGTTTCGCCGACCAGGCCGCACTCCACGGGGTGCTCCAGCGGGTGCGAGACCTCGGAATGCCACTGCTCTCGGTGATCCGAATCGACGATCCCGCCGTTGTCTGTACCGACCGTCGCTAGACCGACCCGACATCAAAAGGAGTCAACATGCAAACCCACTCTCGTCCCCCGACCCCAGAGCGATCGACCGACCCGACCCGAAAAGCCGCCCTCGTGGCCGGTGTCCTGTATCTGGTCACGTTCGTCAGTTCGATCCCGGCGGTCTTCCTGCTCGCACCGGTGCTGAGCGACCCGAACTACATCATCGGCGCCGGGGCCGACACGCAGGTCCTATGGGGAGCGCTTCTCGACCTCGTCAATGCCCTTGCCTGTATCGGTACCGCCGTCGCATTGTTCTCGGTGGTCAAGCGCCAACACGAAGGCCTTGCGCTCGGCTTCGTGACGACCCGGATGATGGAAGCGGCCGTCATCGCCATCGGCGTCGTCAGCCTGCTCGCCGTGGTGACCCAGCGGCAGGACGGAGTGACAGGAGTTGAAGCCGCTGCCTTGGTCGCAACCGGACAAGCTCTGGTGGCGACCCGGGACTGGACCTTCGTGCTCGGACCTGGACTCATGCCGGCCTTCAATGCCCTGCTGTTGGGCACGCTGATGTACCGCTCGAAGCTCGTCCCACGGGTGATCCCGATGATGGGACTGATCGGCGCACCGTTGTTGATCTCGTCCACGATCGGAACGATGTTCGGTGTGAACCAAACGGTTTCCCTGTGGTCGACGGTCGCCACCGCCCCGATCTTCTTCTGGGAGCTGTCGCTGGGGCTGTGGATGACGTTCAAAGGGTTCCGATCCACATCACCGCTGTTGGCGGTCCCGGCACCGGCTCCGGTTTCCGTGGACGGTCCGATGGCCGGGGTAGGTGCTTGATGGCGACCTCGGATCATCCGCAGACGACAATGCCTCCTCGACTGTTCGTCCGTGCCGCCTGGGCCCTGCATCGCACGATGGTCCGCCTGAGCGGAGGCCGCCTCGGCCTCCCCCGCCCGAAGATCGGAAAGCGCTTCGGCATGATGCAGCTCGAAACCATCGGCCGGCGCTCGGGGTCCAAGCGCAGCGTGATCGTCGGGTACTTCGAGGACGGCTCCAACCTCGTCACGCTCGCCATGAACGGCTGGGCCGAAGACGACCCGGCGTGGTGGCTGAACCTCCAGGCACATCCCGACGCCACGGTTGCCATGAAGGATGGAACGCGCCACGTTCGAGCTCGTTCCGCAATGGGCCCCGAGCGGGATCGACTCTGGGACCTGTTCGACCAGTACCCCGGATGGGGTGACAACCTCGACGCACTGTCAGCCATGAGGTCCAGAGAGACCGCGATCGTCGTCCTCGAGCCGGTTTCAGCAGAGGACCGGGGCAAGAACACGCACTCCGGCTCGACCATCGAGAGGTGATGAGATGAACCAGTTCAGATTCCATCGACCGGCGGCACTCGCAGCGATTCTCGCCGGACTCCTGTTCATCGGCATCCAGCCGATCCATCCACCCGAAACCCTCGCTTCGGTGTCGACCGACACCTGGGCGGCGGTCCATGTCGCCACGCTCGTGATGACGATGCTCTTCGGGATCGGCGTCGTCGGGATCCAATCCCGCCAGAGGCACGAGGCCGGGTTGCTCGGGCGTGTCGGACTCGGTGCGCTCGGCCTGGGCCTGCTTCTGACGGCCGCGTTCGTGTTCGTCGAGGCCTTCATCTCGCCGGTGCTCGTCGACACCGATCCCGAGTTCGTCGAGGCGCTGCTGGCCGTCGTGGCCGGAACGCCCACCTCGCTGTCCCTGGGCGTCATCCCGGTGCTGTGGTCGGCATCTGGCGTGTTGTTCCTCGGGGGCTGTCTCGTGTTCGGGACGGCCACGTTGAAGGCGAGGATCCTTCCTGGCGCTGCAGCAGCGCTGTTCGGATTTGGCCTGCCGGTCAGCGCCATCGTGACCGCGCTGCTCCCCTTCGACCTTCACCGGATGGGAGCAGCTCCCATCGGTCTCGGGCTCGCCTGGATGGGGTTCGCCCTGTGGGCCGACACGCAAGCGGGTACCTCGTCGGGCGCGCAGCTCCAGGACTCGACCGGGGAGGCAGCCCATGCCTGACGTCCGGGCATCGGCATACGACGTGGTTGTCGTCGGCGGTGGTGCAGCCGGCCTGAGCGCGGCGCTCGTCCTCGGACGTGCCCGCCGTCGAGTGGCCGTGGTGGATGCCGGATCTCCACGCAACGCACCTGCGGCACACATGCAAGGAGTCCTATCACGTGACGGCATGCCACCCGCCGAGCTGCTCCGAACCGGAAGATCCGAGATCGCCCGATACGGTGTCGCCCTGATCGACGACACGGTCGAAGGTGTGGAGCCCGGGTTCGAGGTTCGGCTCGATCGAGGCGATTTCCTCCAGGCCCGTCGGATCCTCCTGGCGACCGGCGCAATCGATATGTTGCCCGACCTGCCGGGCGTCGCCGAGCGATGGGGTCGGGATCTGCTCCACTGCCCGTATTGCCACGGATGGGAGGTACGCGATCGACCGATCGGCGTGTTGGGGACTCATCCGGCAGCGACGGCGCATGCACAACTGGTTCGGCAATGGTCCGACGACGTGATCTTGTTTCCCCACGTCCTGAACGTGGACGGCTCGGATCGCTCCGCGATGCGAGCGCGTGGAATCACGATCGTGGAGGGGCCCGTTGCACGGCTCGTCGTCGAGAACGACCGGCTGGTGGGCGTGGAAATGGAAGACGGGCGTGTGGTCCCCCGCGACGCAGTGTTCGTCCGGACCGTCAACCGGCCATCCGGAGCTGATCTGATCGCGGCCCTTGGATGCCACGTCGACGACCTCGGGTTCGTGACCGTGGACGAAGGGGGGCGCACGAGCGTTCCCGGCGTGTGGGCAGCCGGCAACGTCGTGGATCCACGCGCTCAGGTGATCACGTCCGCAGGAGCCGGTTCCGCAGCGGCGATCGCCATCAACGCCGATCTGACCTCCGACGACGTCCGACAGGCGCTCACGAACTGAGCCTGGCAGCGAGCGCTCCCCTCTCTTTCGACGTCGAACCAGGATCGAGCCGAGCCCGTGATGGGTACCATCCCGCCATGCCAGTGCGGACCGTCGTCGAGCGTGGGCCGAAGGGCAAGAAAGCGGTCGCCTTCGCCGTCGACTGGCCCGGTTGGAGTCGAGGGGCGAAGACTCCCGAGATGGCGCTCGAGACACTCGGCTCCTACCGGGAGAGGTACCGACCCATCGCCGATGCCGCAGGTATGGCCGACGAGTTCGACGCAGCCGGACCCCTCGAAGTCGTCGAAGACCGCGTCGGTACGGGGTCGACCGACTTCTGGGGCATCTCCTTCTCTCCATGTGGTCTCGAAGGCGAGCCGATGGACGACACCGACATCGACCGCAAGATTGCGCTGCTGCGTGCGTGCTGGGGATTCTTCGACGAAGTGGCGGTGCGGGTGTCGGCGGAGATGCGTCGAGGACCGCGTGGTGGCGGCCGCGACCGCGACCGCATCATCCGGCACACCATCCGAACCGAGAGCGAGGACTTCGCCAAACGGTTGGGCTTGCGGATCCCCGAGGAAGGCGCGCTGACCCCGGAAGGTCTACGCGACTTCCGAACGACCTATGTCGCGACCATGCGTTCATACAACGCCGGCGAGGGCAAACGAATGCGATCGTGGAACCTGCCGTTTCTCATCCGCCACAGCGCATTCCACGTGATGGACCACGCATGGGAGATGGAGGACAAAGACCTCTCTCCCGTCGAGTGAGCACGACAGGCGACCGTCGACATGCATACCTTCTGGATCGGCAGCGGGCCGGAACCTGGGCGCCACCGTGGAACGGTCCGGTCACCAACATGCCCGGGTCACCGCGCACCCCTCGGCATGGCGCAGACGGCACCGGAGTCAGATCGGTGGACGTCGACGCCGGTTCGTCAGCCTCCTTGGGCGAGATACTCGCTGGCCACCCATCCTTCGACCGAGCGACCGTCAGCGGTGGTCCTGACTCTCACCCAGCGGTGGCCGTCGCCCTCTCTCGCCGGGTCGGCGAGCCGCACGACCACCGTCCCGTTGACCAGCTCGACCGTGATGTCTGCCGACGTCGACGGTTCGGTCCGCAGTCGGAGGCTGGTCGCCGTGACTCGATGGGTGTTCTCGGACATCCCAGACGTGTCGTCGGTCGGCTGCTTCCCGTCATCTCCGATCGGTGTCAGGTATTCGCTCGCCACCCACCCGGTGACGAGTCGACCACCGCTGGGTGCCCTGACTCGAACCCAGCGATAACCGTCGATGTCTCTCGGCGTGTCGGGCAACTGCTCCACGGCCGTCTCGTTGCCCAATCCAGCCGTGATGGGCGCCGAAAGAGATGGCTCGGCGCGTACCCGAAGACTGGTTGCCGACACTCGATGGGTGGCAGACTTCGACGGCAGCGTCACGGACTGGTCCCCGGCCGCTCCGGTGCCACCCAACACCGCCTGTATCGTGGCGGGGTTCAGGTTGGCTCCGGCCTGGCGGGTGAGCCCGATGTGGATGTGGTCGTAGTGCGGGTGAGCACCCGGGAACTGCTTGCTCGAAGGCGCGGAGGCCGACCAGATTCTTTTGTTGAAGATCAACTGGTCGATGCCCAGTCGGCGGCCATGCGCACCGATGGCCTCGACTATCGGCATTCCCTTGACGAGATCTGCCGCCTTCGGACTGAGCGGTGTGATCCCGATGTCCAGCGCCCTTCCCTCGGCGTGGTGACTGAGCGTTGTTCTGCCGCTCACCGTCCGGGGCTCGTAGATGCCCCAGTCCGCGGCGTACGCCCACCGATTCCGGAGATATGCCATCAGCGCCCTGGCACCCGGCGTGGGCCCCCCAGCGTTGCGGGTGGCCGCCTCCCAGGGAGCGAAGGTGAACGCCATCAGGTCAGCTCCGCTTCCGGAACGATCGCACTCGTGAATGAAGGTTCGAGGTCGGCGTCGGGGTCGTCCCACACATCGAGATCCGGGTCGCGGGGCGGGTCGGATTCCAGGCGCTCACGCCGTGGAACATGGACGTAGCGGAGCGGATCGTGGGCCCGGTATCGAATCGCTCGGTAGGCGTCGCTGAATGACATCAGCTCTCCTTCCACCACACCCACACAGCACCCTACGCGATGCCGCCGCCCGATGCGGCGAGGGCGACGACCGTCCGAACTGTCGGACCGTCGAATCTCGGCGCAGAAGCGTCGGGGTCAGCGCCGACCGCTCACCGTACGGGGACACGCGGGGATTGACCGTGCACCGATCGAGCTCCCCGCCCTGTGGGGGACGACCAACCGTCGCCGGTTCGGGCACGAGCGACGGCGACCAGCCGGTTGATCGGCCGTCAGCGGAGCCGCACGCTCCCGCCATCGACGGAGAGGCTGGTGCCGGTGATGAACCCGGCATCCGAGCTCGCCAGGAAGGCGACGGCCGGGCCGATGTCTGCCTCGGCGTCACCGAACCGCCCGAGCGGGACTTCGGAAGCGAGATGCTCGTGGAGGCCGGGGTTGGCATCGAACACCTCCTGCACGGCGGGGGTGAGCGCCAGTGGGATCAGGGTGTTGACCCTGATGCCATCGTCGGCCCACTCGACCGCTGCGGCCCTGCTCAGGCTTTCGATGGCGCTCTTCACGGCGCTGTAGGCGCCGACCCCGGCGATGCCGGTGTCCACCGCTGCACCAGACGAGACGTTGACCACCACTCCGCCGCCCTTGAGATGTGGATAGGCGGCCCGCATGAAGAGCAGAGTTGCCAGCGGGCCCGACCGCCAGCCCACATCGACCAGGTCGATGGGGATGTCGAGGATGGTGCCGAAATTGAACTCCTGCGCGTTGTTGACCAGCACGTCGAGGCTGCCCAACGCGGACACGGTGTGGTCGACGGCCTTGTTGATCTGGTCGGCTTCGGTTACGTCACAGAGCACCGGGATGGCCCGGCCGCCTCGAGTTTCGATCTCGGCGACGGTGGCCTCGAGCTTGGATTCGGTCCTGCCCGATACGGCCACTGCGGCTCCGTTCCTGGCGAGGGCGTAGGCGATGCCTTGTCCGATGCCCTGTCCGGCGCCCGTGACCAGGGCGACCTTGCTGTCGAATCCCGTCATGTTGAATGTCCTTTCGCGATCGGTCACTTCTCGTGGATGGGGTACGGCTTGTCAGATGTGCTCCGTCGCCACCGAGTTGCGACGAGCCAGGGCTGCGCCGGCGGCGGCCAACGCCAGCAGAGGAGGCCCCCAAACCCCATCGGTGAGCTTCATCCACCCCGGGACCAGCAGATAGGCGATGAGGCCGAGGTCGGCCACGGTCGCGATGAGCAGGCTCGTCGGTACGCCCCGTGGGTAGTGCCGCCATGACCAAACGATGCTGAGAATGGTCACTGCCAGCCCGGCGAAGAGCAGGTTGAGGCCGTGAAATCCGATCAGCGCCTGCGTGACCGGACCCGGATCGATCGGGAAGTCGCCCGACGGGGCTGCGGAGCCCAGCGACTGCAACGCGGACAAGGGGTCGGAGGCGGCCATTGCCATCAAGGAGGCGCCTCCGACCATGTGGAGCAGACCCCAGAGGAGGAGCGCCACTGTCGTCTCCCGTTCCCACCGTCTCCGCTTTCGGGTGGCAGGTGAGGTGATTGCGTTCGTCCTCATTGCTGAGTCCTTTCGTTCGCCATGAGGGCAGGTTGAATCAGGGGCCGGTGGCCCCGTGTCGTGTTCGGAGGTGGGTCGCAGCTAGGTGAGGAGTGCTTCGAGCCTGTCCAGTTGGTGCTGCCAGCCGCCCTCGTTCTGGGCCACGTCCTCGGGACGGGTCAGCCCGTGATGCTTCAGCTGCAGGCGGGTGCCTTCTCCGTGCGGCTCCAACTCGAAGACCACGGTGGAGACTTCATCGTCCCCTTCCATGGCCCAACTGTGGACCAACCTGTGAGGCGGATCGATCTCCTCGTAGAACCCGAACAACCGGAACTGCGGGCCCCCATCGGGCAGCGCCACCACAAAGGCCAGCCGACCCCCCAGGGTCAGAGTCAGCTCTTCGACGGTGACCTCAGAACCCTCCGGGCCCATCCAACGTGCGAACAGATCCGGTTTGGTCAGGGCCTCGTAGACCCTCTCGGGTGGTGCGGGAAGAACCCGGTCGATTGCAACCAGCAGGTCTCGAGCACTCATGTGTCGTGTCCTCTCTCTGTTTCGAGCTCATCGAGCAGCCGCTCCAGCCGGTCGACACTGCCAGACCAGAACTGCTGGTAGTGGGTGAACCACTCCGCGGGTGTCGCAAACCCCTCCGGCGCAAGACGCAGCCAGTGCTCGCGTCCTTCGACCCGCCTGTTGATCAGACCGGCCGTTTCGAGAACCTTGACGTGTTTGGAGATCGACGGCATCGCCATGTCGTGTGGCTCCGCCACCGTCCCCACCGTCGCCTCCCCCAGGGCGAGACGCTCGAGGATCGCCCGCCGGGTGGGATCTGACAGGGCGAAGAACACGGCGTCGAGCTGAGATGAGGTCTGATCGCTCCCGGATAGTTTCCGCATGAGCTAACTATAAGCCATTCGGCTAACTGTTGTCAAGGGGGGTGATCGAGTTTCTAGAGGATCTGTTGACTCCCCCGATGACATGCGCTGGGTCCGAGACACCAGGTCAGGCCCACGTCGGAGTCAAACGATTCCTGGCGACCTGGGTCGGGGTCGTCCATTCGGAGTCCCGCAGGGTCCGCCTCTCAGCCCCAGAAGATCGCCGTGGGGTCGCTGTCGATTTCGGCGAGGAGTCGTTCGACGTGTCTGGTCGGGCGCACGAGGTCGTATTCATGGAACCCGAGGTCCCGGTCCAGCCAGTACAGCGACCACTCCTTGCGAGGCATGGAGTAGCGAAGACGTGCAGCCGGGTGCCTGGTCCACTCAGGCCCCATGTCGTCGGTCCAGGGTGGCCGGCACTCGAGAATGGTGATCGATTCGTCGGTCACATCGATCTCGAACCGGACCTCACCTCGAGCCACTTCCGGGAGGGCGTCGTTCCGTCCATCGATCCAACGCCGGATCACCGCGAGGTCGTCATCGGGTATCACAGGACTCCGATCGTAGTTTTGGTCTCGGAGCGAGTCTCGCACGGGCGTCTGCGAGGCTTGCCCCAGGTCGGACAGCGGTAGCCCTCGTCAGCCCTTCACATACGAGAGCTTCTCGGCGATGCCGTCACCGCTGACCTTGAAGAGGTCCACACCGCGGACGTGATCCGACGGCGTCCACCGATACGACCACCGTGTCACCACCCGGTCACCGATCACGAGTTCTTCTTCGATATCGAAGCTCGCGTCTGGATTGTCGGCGAAGAACGCCGCCCAGAACGCCACCACAGCTTCGCGGCCACGGTGCGTGACTCCGTCGGGCGCGCCCGTCGACTCGAACACCGTGTCATCGGTCAGCAGGTCGGCGACGGCGGCGAGGTCCTTCCGTTCGACGGCGCCGTTGAACGCCGCCACCACCTGCGAAGGGGTCACTGACTTGCCCAGTTCGGTTCGCGTCCGAACATGACGAGCAACCGCGCCAACCCGCCATCGGGAAGCTCCGTCGGCCGATTCCCGATGACGCCGGCCGCTCGATACTCATCCTCGTGCCGTTCGAACCAGCGGGTGCACTCGTCCACGAGATCGGCCTCCATCGGATAGGCGCCGCCGGTTGCTGCACTGAGGTCCCACGCGTGGACCACGTGGTCGGCAAAGAGCTGCTCGAGGTAGAACCGGGCCGGGACATCTCCGAACGACAGATGGACCGTGGCATCCAGATCAACTCGTTCGGCCGCTCGGACCGCCGCTTCGCCGGCCTGACCGGCCGCCTTGACCGGGTCGAGCCCGAGGACGTCTCCGTCGTAGCGGTCGCCGACTTCGACGATGGTGCGGCCCTCCAACAATGGTGCCGTCCACAGCTCTTCGGCGACGACATGGTTGACGAGGTCGCGCACGGACCATCCGTCACACGGCGTCGCGCGGGCCCAGGCGTCATCTCCGATTTCGGCCACCGCCTTCGTGAACCCGGCGATCGAACGGTTGTGGAGATCGCGGACATCTTCCATGGACGCCTCCTGGGTCGTGCCTGGATGAATCATCGTCCACTTCGACGGACCTAGCGGCCCTGACGTCCGGTGGAGAGGCCTGCCGAGTACCTCGCCTCACGCATCGATGCTTGCCGGGGACCGCTCGTCCGCCTACTCGAGGGACCGATTCACCAATGTGACCCTTCGTTGGACCAGGTAGCCTGCGATCACTCTGATCACCGTTGAACTTCTCACGGCAATGGCGTGTCGGGCGGGCGTCCGCTACTCCGAAGAATCGGGGGGCCCGGGCTGACCCTCGAATGGGGACGACAACCGGCGACGAAGCGGACGGTGACCGGCGCCGTATGATCCGGTGTCGCAGGATCGTTCGCATGGGCGGATCCGACACACCCCGTGAGGACACTTCTTGACGGACTCCCCGCACACCAGATACCGCCCGATCGCCGACTACGGGTTCCTGTCCGATTGCCATTCGACCGCGCTCGTCAGTCTCGAGGGATCGATCGACTGGGCGTGTCTTCGACGCTTCGATGCCCCCAGCACGTTCGCCCGCATTCTCGACACTGAACGAGGCGGGTTCTTTTCGATTCGGCCGGTCGACCCCATCGTCCATGCGGAGCGTCGCTATCGACCCGGGACGATGGTACTGGAGACGATCCTGTCGACCCACGAGGGTTCGATCCGGTGTACGGACGCGTTTGCCATGGCGGTTGGCGGTGCCTCCAAGACCAACAGCGAGCTACTCCGGGTGGTCGAAGTCCTCGGCGGCCGGGTTGAAGTCGAGATCGTGGTGGAGCCACGTTTCGACTACGGAGCGACGAGACCATGGCTACGCCGCCACGAGCACGGCCACTACACCGCCGTCGGAGGCAGTGAGGCCATCATCATCGAGAGTGTGTTCCCACTGACCGTCGACCGCGATCGCTGTCGTCTGTCCGGTCGGCTCGATCTCGCCGCCGGCGACGAGGTTGCGATCAGCGTCTTGTCGGTTCCGGCTCACCTCGTGGACACGCACCCGGATCGCATGGGCGACGTCGAAGGTCGGCTCGCCCAAACGGTGGAATGGTGGGCGGCCTGGTCGACGCGCACCGAGGCAGACGGTGAATACCGAGATCTGCTCGATCGATCGGCGCTCGTGCTCAAGGGTCTCACGTGTGCCCCGACGGGCGCCGTCATCGCAGCACCCACCACCTCGCTCCCCGAGATTCCGGGCGGAGGCTCCAACTGGGACTACCGATACAGCTGGGTGCGAGACTCGACGATGGCGCTATCCGCTCTCGCTGCAGTAGGGCATCAGGAAGTAGCCAGAGGGTTCCGTGACTTCATCATGCGCTCGGCCGCCGGTCACGGTGCCGACCTGCAGATCATGTACGGCCCGTATGGTGAGCGGCTGCTGCCAGAGATCGAGCTGGACCTCTACGGGTGGCGTGGCTCACGCCCGGTGCGCTCAGGCAACGGTGCCGCCTCCCAAACCCAACTCGACGTCTACGGCCAACTGCTGGACGCGGCTCATCTCTGGCACAAGCGCGGTGCGGCGATCGACGAGGACGAGTGGCAATTCCTGAGCTCCATCGTGGACGAAGCCGAATCGCGCAGGGGTTCGACCGACTCGGGTATCTGGGAGCTGCGGGGTCCCACCCGTCACTACGTCCACTCCAAGGTCATGATCTGGGTGGCGCTCGATCGAGGGGTACGGCTCGTCGAGGACCACGGCTTCGCGCATGTGTCGGTCGAACGGTGGCGGGCAGCCCGGGAGGAGGTTCGCCGCGACGTCGAGACGCTTGGTGTTGACGCAAGCGGCCAGCACTTCGTGCAGTACTACGGCACCGATGATTTGGACGCAAGCCTGCTCAAACTGCCCCTCGTCGGTTTCATAGCTGCCGATGACGAGCGCATGCGCCACACGACCGATTTGATCATCGATCAACTCGGTGTCCCGCCGAGCGGGTTTCTGCGCCGATTCCGCAACGAGACCGTCGAGACCGTGGAGCGGGCCAAAGGCGGGGCCGAGGAGGGCGTATTCCTCCTCTGTTCGTTTTGGCTGGTCGAGGTACTGGCACTCCAGGGTCGGATCGACGAAGCGGAAAAGCTCTTCGCCGACTTGGCCGACACAGGCAACGACCTTGGTCTGTTCGCCGAAGAATACGATGTCGGAACCCAGGAGTTCCTGGGCAACTTCCCCCAGGCGTTCACGCACCTCGGCCTCATCTCGGCCCACCAACGACTACGCAGCGCACGGACGTAAGCGGACCATGGCCCGGCAGCCGATTCATCGGCTGCTGGCTCGTTGCCGGTCCCGAGCCTGCAGCTTCGGCAGCCAAGCGCTATCGAGTAGCGGGCTTGGACTCCACGCCCGACCCGCAATGACCAGACATCACGTTGAGTTTCGGCCTAGACATCTCGCGGGCGTGAAAAGCCCACCGGACGCATCCGAGTACAGCTTCCACAACGAGTTCGAGTTCGGACTCGATCTCATCCTGGGCGATCTCGAGGATCTCGCCGAGATCCGCCGATCGTTCGTTCAGACACTCGGCGGTGCCGGTGTGGAGAGCGACGTTGCGTCGTCAGCCTCGCCCCTCGGCCAGCAGGAGCTCTGTGGCGAGGTCGCTTGTGGGCGCGGTTCCGTCGTTGGAGAGGACGATCACCGTGATCCCGGTAGAGGGATCGTGGCGGAGGCTGCTCGCAAACCCGATGCTGCGTCCGTTGTGCCCGTAGACGACTCCGTCTCCCATTGGGTATTCGGACACGCCCAGTCCGTAGCCGGAACGCGGTCCCGATGAGGTGTCGAGCATCAGGGCGAGCGTGTCAGGCGACAGGAGGTCGCCGCCGAACAACGCCTCGGTGAACACAACCAGGTCCTCCGCGGTGGAAACGAGTCCCCCAGCCGACCACGAAGCTCGCACCGCGATGTCGGTAGGAAACTCATTCAATGGAAACTTGGGCTGTCCGGGGCCTGGCCGTTCATACGGTGTCGCGAGATTGGTATCAGGTCCCTCGAAGCCGGTGTTGTCGAGTCCGAGCGGTTCCAGCACGTTGTCGTGAAGGGTCGATTCGTAGGTTTGCCCGGTTGCCGACTCGACGATGGCGCCAAGGATCAGATAGTTGGTGCTGGAATACCTCTGTTGAATGCCCGGCTCGCGATTCAGGCCCTCAGCAAGGGCTTTCTCGATCACTTCGTCGGGAGTTTCCACGGTGGACGGATCCATGATCGCCGGCATCACGTTCTCAGCAACGTCCAGGTCGGGCAGCCCGCTCGCGTGGCTCAACAGATGTTCGATGGTGAGGTTGTCGGGGGCGTCGGCCACGTAGTGGCCCACCGGGTCCTCGAGGCCGACGACACCGTCTTCGACGAGATCCAGAACCAGGGCGGCCGTGAACAGCTTGGTGACGCTACCTATGCGGAACGCCTCAGCCGAGGATGACGTCGAGGTGCTCTCTTGATTCGACCATCCAGCTGCGGCGATGAAAGGATCTTCACCGGACCTTCCGACCGCGGCGACTGCGCCGATGACCTCTTCGGCCTCGACCCAGTTCGACAGAATGGTCTGGACGTCTGCTCGGATCGGGGCCGTAGTCGTGGTTGTCGGCTCTGCGACTTCGGTGGTATCTGCGACATCCGAGGGCTCACTGACGCAGCCAGCCAACCCTCCCACCAACACCAACAAAACAGCGAGAACCGTAGGACGAGCGCTCATCGCTGGCACCTCCCTCGGCAGTCGCTCGTGATGCCGCCTGGCTGCGATCTTACGGTTCACCATGTGCTGGACCGGAGGAACGGCCACGATCTACCGATGTTCGAGCATACGAGCAAAGACCCGTGGAGACGGGTCGAGGAACCGGTCGATCCATCCGCTGCCAATTCCACCCCCGAACGGAGCGGGCCGAACACCCGTTCTCCTGTTGTCCGTGATCCCAAGGAGCTCGCCGACCCACCCCTCGTGTCGGCACTCGTCTTGAACGCTCCTTGACAACCTGGTGCGACGCTGGCGCCGTGACCGACGCCTCAACATCCGAGACCGCCACATATTCTTCGTTGGTGGACGTCCAGGTTCTGGGTCCATTGGATGTGTGCAGGGGAGACCACCGGCTCTCGGTCGGCGGCCCCAAGCAACGCGCCGTCTTGGCAAATCTGGTGGCGGCCGAGAACGGTTTGAGCATGGACCGGCTCATCACCGAGATCTACGGCCCCGATGCCTCTCCTTCGGCCAAGCGGTCGATCCACACGTACATCTCGAACCTGCGACAGGAGCTCGGTGGCGTGGTCGTCCGTGAGGGCCATACCTACTGCTTGCTCCCTGATGCGATCCGGATAGATGCTCGCGTCTTCGAATCGACATACCGCGAAGGAGCCGGCGTACTCGAGGACGATCCTCGAGATGCTGCCCGGCTGACGAGGTCTGCCCTGGGGATGTGGCGTGGACATCCGTACGCCGGTGTCGTTGCCGGCCCGTTGGTCGACGGTGAGGCTGCCCGATTGAACGAGCTGCGATTGGGAGCGCTGCAGACCCGGATAGATGCCGATCTCGCACTGGGTATGCATGACGATCTCGTCGGCGAGTTGGAGGCGTTGGTCACAGAGCATCCTTTCGTGGAGCGGTTCCACGCTCAGCGAATGCTCGCCCTCTACCGGTCGGGTCGCCAGCAAGAGGCGCTGAGGGCGTATGGGCGGCTCGAGGCTTTCCTGGCGGAAGAGCTGGGCATCGAGCCAAGCAGACCCGTGCGAAACCTCGAGGAGGCCATTCTCCTGCAAGCTCCTGCGTTGGATCTCGATGTTCATCCGTTGGTCGAGCGGCGGGCGATCCTGGCGACTGAGCTTCCGGACTCTCTGGTGAACGCCTCCCCCGCCGAGCGCGATCGAGCGCTCGCCTTGCGCAACGACGATCTCGACACCGAGCTCCACCGGCACGGTGGCGAGAGCGTTGGGATCCGCGGCACTGCGGCGTATGCCTCCTTCGTCGACGTGAGCGATGCGCTGGAAGTTGCCCGCACGGTGTCGTCCCGCGACATGAATGTCGCGATCGACTTCGGTGAGGTCGAGATTTGCAACAGCGAGATCACAGGGCCACCAATGAGCCGGTCAGCCCGCCTGGCAGCCGCAGCCCACCCCGGCCAGATTCTTCTGTCGGAGCAAGCGCAGCTGGCGCTCAGTAAGGCCGGAGCCGTGGGATGGTCAGTCAAGTCCTTGGGGCGCCATCGCTTCGCCGGCGTCGACGCACCACTGATGGTGTTCGAGGGGCTGATCGATGGCGTCGAACGGTCGTTTCCGGCCCTGGATCTCGACAGGCTCCCCCCGCCCGTGCCCGCAGGGCACCGAAGCGTCGCCGGCTATGAGCTGCGCGAGCGGCTCGCCGTCCACGACCACAGCACCGAATACCGCGCATATCACCATGTACTTGGGCGGGAGGTGAGTCTCCAGGTATTCGAGACACCGCTGGTGTCCGAACCGAACTTCATCCGCCGCTTCGAGGCGGAGCTTCAGAGGGTGGCCCGGCTCGACCATCCAAACCTCCTTCCGATCCTCGACTTCTGGCGGAACACGGAGCAGGCGGTCGTTGTTTCCCGCCTGGCTACGCACGGATCGCTCGAGGCCGCGCTGCCGGGCGGTACAGACATCGACACGACGACCTCGATCGTCGCGGCCGTCGGACTGGGAATCGCCCACGCCCACGACGCCGGCGTGCTGCACGGAGCCCTGACGCCGGCGGCGATCGTTTTGGACTCCGGCGACCGTCCCTACGTCACTGGTTTCGGGGTGGCACACCTCATAGACGGGCTGGTGGCAGATCGTCACGACGTCTTCGCACCGCCGGAGCGAGAGATCACGATCGCAACCGATGTCTACGGACTCGGGAAGATCGCAGAATGGCTTCTGCGGGACCGATCGGGCGCCGGCTGGCCATCCGTAGCCGCGGTGATCGCACGAGCCACCGACCACGACCCTTTCGCACGACATCGGGATGTGCGCGAGTTCATCGAGGACCTCGTGCAAGCAAGCGGTGATGCCACGACCTCGCCCCTCGACCGAACAGAGCGCCGCAACCCGTACAAGGGCCTTGCGGCGTTCGGCGAGGCAGACGCAGGCGACTTCTTCGCACGCGACGAACTGACCGAGGCGACCGTCAACAAGGTCACGACTGGTGCCCTCACGCTGGTGGTAGGACCGTCCGGCGTCGGCAAGTCCTCCGTCGTCCGTGCCGGACTGATCCCCGCCTTGCGACGCAATGCAATCGACGGTTCGGAACAATGGCTGGTCACCGACATGTTCCCGGGAGCCCATCCATTCGAACAGCTTGCAACCGCACTGACCCGAATCTCACCATCACGTCCCGAGGCTCTCGTGGAGAAGATGCGTACCGGCGACACCAACCTGACCGGCGTGATCGCAGCGCTGCTCCCTGGCGAAGTGGTTCTCCTTCTGGTCGACCAGCTCGAGGAGGTCTTCACGCAGACCGTCAGCGAGGCCGAGCGCAAGGCGTTTCTCGAAGTCCTGTCCGATGCGGCCAGAGTGGCGAAACCCGTGGTCAGAGTGGTCGCGACGCTACGCGCCGACTTCTTCGACAGGCCGTTGATGGATCCCACCTTCGGCGAGGCGCTGCAGGATCGGGTCGTGAACGTGCATGCGCTGGATGTTGCCGGGCTCGCAGAGGTCGTGCGGGAGCCGGCGCGGGGAGTGGGTGCCGAAATCGCAGACGACCTCGTGTGGACGGTGGCGCACGATGCTGCCGAGGGGCTGGGTGGACTGCCTCTTCTGCAATACGCCCTCGCCGGCGTGTTCGAGACACGACGAACAGATCGCATGACCCTCGAGGACTACGCCCGAACGGGTGGGCTTCACGGATCGATCGCCATGCGAGCCGAGGATGTCTTCGCCGGGTTGTCGCCAGAGGACAAGGCGTTGTCCACCGCGGTGTTCACGGAGCTGGTCTCGGTAGCCGAGGGCGTCGAGGACACCAGACGCCGGGTTGCGCTGCGCGACCTTCAACGCCTGGAACGCTCGCCCGGGTCGATCGGTCGGGTGTTGGAAGCGTTTGCAACTCAGCGGCTGCTCACGTTCGATCGCGATGCGATCAGCCGCTGCCCGACCGTGGAGCTGGCGCACGAAGCCGTGCTCGCTCAGTGGGAACGGCTGCGCTCTTGGATCGACGAGGTCCGCGCCGATCTCCTCACGTCACGACGCGTCGAACAGGCGAGCAGGGAGTGGGAAGAGTCAGGTCGAGATCCGAGCTTCCTCATCGGCGGTGCACGGCTGGAGCATGCCGAAGGTGTGGCCTCTCAATCGCCTCACCGGCCCGGGACGACGGCGGTGGAGTTCCTCGAGGAGTCAAGGAAAGTTGAAGACCTGGCGCGCCACCGGCGACGGCGATCGCGCAGGAACGTGATCGTGGCGCTGACCGCCGGCCTGATCATCGTGACTGCCCTGGGAATCGCCGCCGCCGTTCAAGGCCGCGCCGCCGAACTGCGGGCACTCGACAACCGCGTGGCAGAGCTGACCAGCGAGGCGCAGCGGGCAACCGAGGAGGATCCCGACCTGGCGATCAACCTCGCCCTGGCGGCGTACGAAGCATCGCACGACATCGATCCCATCCCGCCATCGGTGACCCAGGCACTGCAGGCAACGCTGCTCGGCTCGCATTTGGAGAGTGTCATACCGCACGGGGCGCTCGTATTCTCATCCGACGGTCTCACCGCGGCGATCGAGGACGGCGACAGGCGATCCGTGCTGCGCCTGTTCGACGTCCCATCCGGCGAGGAGATCGCCAATCGGGAGTTTGGATTCGAGATCGGCTCGGTCGCTCACCATCCGACCGAGCCGCTCCTGGCCGTCGCCCCCGAGATGAGTTCCGGCGCAGGCCCCGCGCTCGTCATAGTGGACGCAGCCACCCTTGCGACGGTAGAAGAGGTCGGAGCCGGTCGCGGTGCCTACGGCCTGTCGTTCAGTGACGATGGCAGCCTGGTGGCCGGCGTCGATCCGGCAGGCACGCTCCGCATCTGGGACACGGCGAATCCGACGACGGAGAGACAGATCGCGATCCCGCGGCCCATCGAGGTCTACGGCGGGTCGACCGGTGGCACATTCGTACCCGGTACCAGCAGGATCGCAGTGGCGATCGGCGACGCAGTGCTCCTGGTCGATGGCCGGACCGGAAGCGAGGTCGACCGAGTGGAGCTGCCCGAGGACGGGTACGTTCACCTCGCCGCCCACCCCGACGGCGACACACTGGCGTTGTCGAATCGAACAGGTACCCGAGTCGATCTCATCAGCTTGAGCACGGGCGCCGTCCAGTCGCTCGGCGGTTTCATCTCACCCATGGACCTGGCCATCTCTCCTGACGGGACCACCATGGTCGTGGGCGGTACCGCCGCCATAGCTACCGCCATAGACCTTCGGACATTGGAGCGAACACCGCTCCCCGGCCACGGCGGAGGCGCCACCGCAGTCGCCGCCGCCGAAGGCAGGGTGCTGGTGCAAAGCCGGGATCGAGGACTCCACATCTGGCGCAGTGACGGTCCAGTGCCAGGCGACGGTTCGCTACGTCTCGACGAGGGCGAGCTGTGGTGGACAGCCTTCTCTCCCGATGGAGCCAGAGCGGCCACCATGGCGTTGCCTCCCGAAGCCAACAGCGCCAGCGTCAGCCTCGTGGACACGGCGACGGGTCGGGTATTGCACCGCCACCACTTCGCCTCACTGCCGTGGGCTTGGCCACAGATCTCGGAAGACGGCGAGTTGGCTGTTGGGTTGAACGCCGACACCGGAGTCGCCGAGGTTGTGGAGACGGAAACCGGTAGCGTGTTGCTTCCCCTCAGACCGTGTGAAGCCCCCCGCAGCATCAATCACGCCGCCAACGTCGTCGCCGTCGTTGGAGACTGCACGGTTCACCCGGCCGGCGTCGACCCCGACCGACCACCTCGGACCGGAGTGATCGATCTCGCGTCGGGCGACCTGATCCTCCACATCCCGTTCCAGCCCCAAGGCCTTGTGGTTGTGGGTGAGCCCGGGACACCTTCGGAAGATCTCGTGCTGGTCGCCGCTCCCAGAGCCGAGTTGCAGCTGTGGCGACTCTCGACCGGAAGTCGACTGTCGTCGTGGAACGCGCCCGACGCCACGCTGCTCGACGGGATCCTCGCCCTCCGGTTCTTCGAGGACGGCTCAGCGATTGTGTTCGGAGAACAGAACGGGCGCTTGGCGGTGTTCGATACCGCGATGATCCAAGCGGGAGCCTCGCTCGACGAGGCAGTACGGTTCGCAATCCAGGGTCACGCGGGAGCGATCGGTTTCGCTGTTGGATACGGCGACTACGTCGTCACATCGAGCGCGGAGATCCGACTCAGGGATGCTCACACCGGTGAGCCGCTCCTGGAAGTGGGCCGCGTCGGCAGGTCCGGCGTGGCAATGGCGTCCGACGGGTCAGCCTTCTACTACGACGCCGGTCACGGCCTCCTCCAGCGCGTGCCGCTGACCGCTGACGAGCTGGCAGCTCAAGCAAGATCCCGGGTGACTCGTGGGTTCAACGACGACGAGTGCATCCGGTTTTTCGGCGCCGATAAGTGTCCAGGACCAACCGTGGAGTGAGCACCGCTCCCGTGGTCCATGACAAACTCCAATGGACGCCCCAGGCGGACCTCGATGACGCTGACTGGTTCCGATGATCCTGCGCCTCAGCACCACGCCTCGGGGCGGCATGGCGACTTGGAAAGACAGACACCGTGACCCTCAACGCGTCTTGAACGTTTCTTGACAGCGGACGCATACGTTCGTCCGGTACCGGACGACAAGGGAGGTGCCGGCAGTGGAACAGCTACGTGAACGTCACAAGTCGTCGACGGGGAAGTTCAGGATACGGATAGGTCTGGTGGTGGCGCTCGCAGCGAGCATGCTCATGCCGACAAGCGCAGCGAATGCCGGCCCTTCGCCGGCTCCGCAGGTGCTGGTCACCGGCCTGGGCAGTGGATCGGGGTCGACCATCGGGCCGGATCGGGCGCTGTACGTCGCCCAACCGATGCAGGGCACGATCACCCGCATCGACCGAGAATCGGGTGCGACCAGTCTGTTTGCTTCGGGCTTCCCGCTGCCGCTGATCGGTGTTGGCGGTGTGATGGACGTCGAGTTCATCGGCGCAACCGCCTACGCCATCGTCACGCTGGTAGCGGCAGATGTCGGCGGAACCGATGTCGTCGGGGTCTATCGCATCGACGGACCAGCATCGGCGACACCGGTGGTGGACCTCGGGGAATGGTCGGCCGCCAACCCGCCCGATATGCCGATCATCGTGCCCACCGGCGTCCAGTATGCGATGCAGGCCTACAAAGGTGAGCTGCTCGTGACCGACGGACATCACAACCGGGTGCTGCATGTCACGTTGGACGGCGACGTCACAGAGATCATCGCCTTCGGCAACGAGGTGCCGACCGGTCTCGACCTGCGAGGTGGCCGAGTGTTCCTGGCCAAGGCCGGCCCGGTGCCACACCTGCCGGAGGACGGTGAGGTCGTGTCGTTCAACGTGCATGGCAGGGCGCTCCGGGACGTGGCGGCGGGGGCACGGCTGCCGGTTGACGTCGAATTCGGCCGCAAGGGCCAGCTGTATCTGCTGGCGCAAGGTACCCACTCGAGCGGAGTGGAAGGAACACCCGCCGATCCCGACTCGGGAGCGCTTCATCGGCTCACACCACACGGCCTCAGCACAATTGCAGAAGGCCTGGACCGTCCCACCTCGTTCGAGATCGTGGGCGACACCGCATACGTGGTGACCATCGACGGCGAGGTCTGGAAGTACACGCACCTGTCGAAACGACACTGACAGGCTGACCGAGAGGTTCCCGGCCGCGGCTTTGCAAGGGGTTGCGGTCGGGATCCCGTCCTGGCACGTGCCGGCTCTCTCCTACCTTCATCGATCTCAATGGACGCGACTCCGTCAAACCATCAGGGCCCTGGTCAGGAATCGCTCTGACCACTGCCTCGTTCGGGGAATCAGGCAGGGCACTGTTCGGAGGTGCTCCAGAGCAGGTGATTTGCCGTTCTTCCAGGCTCGCCGCCATGACGGACGTGACGAGCTGATTGCACATGGTGCTCACCTGTATGGTTCTCTTGGTCCGTGGAACCCTGGCGGTGAGCGAAGTCGATGAATGAGCCGCACCGCGACCCAAGGGTCGACGACTACATCGACGGCCTCCCCGAATGGCAACAGAGCATCTGCCACCAGGTGAGGGCGCTGGTACACGCCGCCGACCCAGAGGTACATGAGACGATCAAGCGCACCGTCCAGCCCTACTTCGTCCTCGACGGCAACATCTGCGCGCTCCTGGCCACCAAAGACCACGTCAACGTCTTCTTGTACGACGGAGCGATCGTGCCCGACCCCGACGGGATCATCACCGGCGGACACGACAACACCACCGCTCGCACCGTGGCGGTCTATCAGGGCGAGCCGATCAACAAGCCGGCTCTGCTCGCCATGTTCAAACAAATAGTCGCCAACAACCGCGCCGGAGGCTGGCGAGAGCTCAAGAAGCAAGGCCGAAGCTCCAACAACGATTGAGGGTCGCAGGGTCAGCACGAAAGCATGTTGACTCGTGCAGGGAACATCGGCTCTTCCTGTTTCGGCTTGCGGCAACGGTCGCCGACCACGCCCTGCTGGCGACGCTCGACGGTGCCCGGCCGTGGATCCAAAACTCCGCACGGCATCGCCATGGGTTTCGAGATCAACCGATCGGTGGATGTGGGCGGGCGTTCCAGCCCTGACACTGGACCCAGCTCACACCTCCACCGAAAGGAATCGACATGAGCAACCGATCGAGACAGCACGCCATCCACCGCATCAGGGCTCGCCGGCACTTCGCCATCTATCTGGTGTTCTACCTTGCACTGATGGCGTACTTCGTATCCCTCTGGGCCCGGTCCGGCGCCACCGACTTCTGGCCCGTGTGGCCGCTGCTCGGTGGGGGAATCGGCCTCGCCGCCCAGGCGTCGCACCTGTTCGACTGGCACATGCCTATCGCAGAGGAGAGGATTCAGCGTGAAATCGACCGCAGCATCTGAACATCTTGCATCACAGGTGACCCGCCCGAGCCTCGCGTCCGCGCTGAGGTCCATGCTCCCCACTGGAGTGTTCCTCGTGTTCGACGGCTGGCTGGGTCTCGCCGCAGGCATGATCGCCGCCAGCATCACAACGGCTGCGTTGCTCGTCTTGCAGAGAAGACGCAGCGCTGGCATTGGGATCTTGCTACCGATCTCCCTCAGCTTCGTGGTGGCGAAGGCCATCGCGGGAGTCGTCACCGAATCGTCGGAGGTCTACTTCGGAGCGGGGGTGGCCCTCAGCGCCCTCGTCGCCATCGGCATCGGGGCCACTGCTTTCACGAAGCGGCCGGCAGCCTTCTATGCGCTTCCGCTCGTCACGCCATACCGGCACCTGACGCCCGACCATCCCGTCTACCGGAAAGTGTCTGCACAGGTCACCGCAGTCGTTGCGCTCTCCGAACTCGCGATCACGGCGTGGGAGGGGTGGCATCTCACCGTCTCCACCGCATCGGAGTTCGTCGTCGCACGGACCTTGACGGCCTGGCCGGTGATGGGCGTCGTCATCTTCTTCGTGATGTTCTACGTGCGTTTCCGCCTCGACCGTCACGAGTACGCCCTTCGGTCACGTCCCGATGATGCGACGGCCGCGCAGATCCACCGATCGGTTGATGTGGATGCCGGCCCGGTGGTCAACGATGTGAACGTACCCGCATTGAAAGGACTCACATCATGACCGCAACAGATACGCGACAAGCGAATCACGTCACCAAGACGGGCCTCTCCATCGCACGGCTTGCCAAGCTCTGGGCAGCTGGAACCAGCACTGCTGTCCTCCTGGTCGCCACGGCGTACCTGGTTGCACAGGCGCTGGCCGACCGACTGGTCGTCGCAGGCACGGGCGAGGTCACCCTCGGCAACGTCACCGGATTCACGATCTTCGGCGCCACGGTGGGAGCTGCCCTCGCCGTTGCCATCGGGCGCTTCAGTCGGAGGCCCCGGCCGACGTTTCTCGCCGTGGCGCTGATCGCCCTGGCGGGATATGCCGTGGTCCCGTTCACCGCAGCCGCGTCGATCGGTACGGCGCTCTGGTTGAATCTCTTCCATCTGGTCGTGGCCGTTCCCGTGATCGGGATGCTCGCCCGCTGGCTGCCCGGGGATCGGACCTCGGTCGAGAAATAGGCTTCTGACGGGACCAGTCTCGTGAACCAATCCATCCAGCCATCGACCGACACCGACTCGCCCAGCATCGTCCTCGACTCACCGAGGGACGGGATCTGGGCGAGCCTGATCGGTTTTGTGTATGTCGCGTCGATGGCTCTGGCCTACCGGCCGACGCTCGACTCCGCCGGGAACATCGGACTCGCGATCGTCCCGTGGCTGGTGCTTGGCGGGCTGGCGCTCGCGTGGTCGGGCCGAGCGCTCGCAGCCAGGTTCACGGGCATCTCGAGCGCCATGGCTGGTTGGCTCTTCCTTGCGGTATCGGACGAGCGCTGGACGCTCCTCAGCTTTGCGTTGTACGGGCTCTGCTTCATCGTCGACTCGAACCGTCTCCAGGTCGGCGTGACTCTGGCAGGCATCGTCTCGGCGATTTGGCTTCTGGCATCCCTCGGCGGGCCGGCCTGGACGCTCGTGATCCCCGTCCTCGTCTTCGTCGGGTCTTCGACGATCGCCTACGCCATCCATCGCATCGGCGGGCTGACCGCCAGACAGGCCGAACTCATCAGGCAGCTCGAGGCAGCCCAGCAGGATCTTGCAGCCTCCGAGCGTTCGAGGGGTGCCCTCGAAGAGCGCACGCGGATGGCCGGCGAGATCCACGACACGCTCGCCCAGGGGTTCACGTCCATCGTGCTGTTGGCCCGGGCCGGCAAGCGGCCGACGGCCGACACCGGCGAGATCCTCGGCTCCATCGAGTCCACCGCCCAGCTCAACCTCGACATGGCGCGGCGGCTCGTCGAGTCGAGTCGGCCGGATGAACTCGACGAGGTCTCGCTTCCTGATGCGTTGCGGCGACACCTGCAGGCCTCGCTCCCCGACGAGATCGGCGGTGAAGTCGAGATCGTCGGAACCCCGCATACCCTGCCGGGCTCAGTGGAAACGGTTCTTCTCCGCGCTGCGCAGGAAGGGATCCGCAACGCCTGCACCCACGGACGACCCAATCGCGTCGACGTGACGTTGTCGTACCTCGAAGACGTGGTGACCCTGGGTGTACGCGACGACGGCATCGGACTCGGAACCGGGGAGGTGCACCATCGTGGGACCCTCACGGGCGGACAGGGTCTGGCGACACTCACCCGCCGCGTCGAGTCTCTCGGTGGTTGCTTGACGATCGAATCTGGCGAAGATCACGGCTCCGTTCTCACGATCCAGCTTCCGGTGCGATCGTGAGCAAGATCATCAGAGTGATCGTGGCGGACGACCATCCGATCGTGCGACAGGGCGTGGTCGCGCTGCTCCGAGACGAGCCGGACATCGAGGTCGTTGCCGACGTGGCCGACGGTCGCGCCGCACTCTCGGCAGTGTTGGCAGAGGACCCCGACGTCATCCTGATGGATCTGAGGATGCCCGAGATGGATGGCGTCGAGGCGACCAGGGCAGTCAGAGAACGCCGTCCCGAAGTCGCCGTCCTCGTGGTGACCACCTACGACACCGACGAGGCGATCGTGCGAGCGGTCGAAGCCGGAGCAGCGGGCTACATGCTGAAGGACTCGCCCACCCAAGACCTGGTCGACGCCGTCCGACGAGCCGCGGCAGGAGAGACCGTGCTCTCCCCTCCGATCACCAAGCGACTGGCCGAACGAACACACAAGACGTCGCCCGACGCCCTGACGTCACGAGAGATCGATGTCCTACGGGAAGTCGCCAACGGCAACACCAACGCCGAGATCGCCGCAAGTCTCTACATCAGCGAAGCAACCGTCAAGACCCATCTGATCCACATATACGACAAGCTCGCGGTATCGGACCGAGCGGCGGCCGTCGCACGAGCGTACGAGAAGGGCGTTCTCTCGACCTAGCGAAGCTCCAACCATCGGACTGCGTCACCTCTCTTGGAACGCACCCGGACCTGAAACGCGAGGGGCGACCTCGGGGTACCCACGGTGTCCAAGTTCCGTTGCACTCGAGAGCCACATCGCCGACGCAGAGGCAGCCGTTCGCCCGGGGAGTGCCGTCGCACTCAGCACCGGCATGTGTCGCAGTTCAGTTCGACTGCGGGGCGGGCGCCACGGTCGCCGAGCGAATCGAACGCGCCGCTGCCCACGAGTAGGCGATCGCACCGATGACCACCTGCGACCAGTACATCGCCTCGTGGAGGAGCCGCACCCCATCTTCGGACATCCCAACTCCCCACAAGCCGGCATAGACCAGCGTGGCCATGAAGGGCATCGCCATCACCGCAGCGGCACTCCGAGGAGCGACCCGCCCTGCGAGCGATACGATGATGGTCTCGGCGCCGGGGTCGACCCGACGGCTGCGGTTGAGCAGCCACAATGTACCACCGATCAGGACCGCGAACTTGAAGGGTGCCCACCACACCAAGGGCACAACGGCGATGGCGCCGTAGCCGGCCACGACCAGGACCACGACCGCCCTGGCACGTCGCCCGAGGACGAAGGATTCCGGCCACACACGATCCAACAGCAGATGAGCGGCCACCACCACCGCCCCCACCGTCATCGCATACGCGGCGAACGGCCCTGGCGTCATCACCTCGAATGCTCTGTCGAAGCCCCTCGTCGCCTCGGGGAGCATCCACGTCGTCGACCAGACCCCCAATAGGCCCCCACCGTCGCCGAACCGATCGCGAGCAGGCGGGTCCGACCCGTGACGAGCAACCGACGTATGCCGAACCAGAACCATCCGACTGCCAGCAGTCCGTGCCACCCCACGAATATGAATGCGAGAAGTGGAAGCGGGCCGTCTTCGTACACGACGGCGGTCAAGACGCCCTCCACCATGAATCCGTAGACGGCTCCCACCAGCACGACTTGGTGCAGGTTCGCCGACGGTCCCGATCCGAACACCCACAACGTCGCGACCGTGGGGATGATGTAGAAGACAGCCACTTCGGCGAAGGCCGCCAGGGACACACCATCCAGGTACCAGTACAGACGCTCAGATGCTGAGACCAGCACGAGCGAAGACACCACCACGAAGGCCATGCTCGAAGCGGCGGCTCGGAGCGAGTCGAGACTCATGCGGACCACTCTGGCCGGTGGAGCGATCATCCACCATGAGGGATTTCCCCCTGTCACCTCCGACTCGAACTAGTCGGTCTCAGGGTCGACGACCTCGGTGATCACCATCGTCGCAGTGGTGATCCTCCGGAATGCTCTCGACGCCACCGCCGGATACGCCCTGGCACGGCTCAGGTTCCCGGGACGACGAGTCATGTTCCGGCTGGTGGTCGCCGCGATGTACGGGTTTCTCGTACTGCTGATCCCCCAATACCTGGTCATGCGCCAACTGGGCATTCTCAACACGTACGCCGGTCTGATCCTGCGACTCGCGTTCAGCGCCCTCGGGATCTTCCTGGCCCAGCAATCGGGTTGAGATCGTGGCGCGCGCTGAAGACGGGGGTGTCCACGGCGATCTGCCAACCCGTCGCCCCGGCAGGGCGGCGGCGCTGACGTGACCGGGCACATCCAGCATGCCGGCATGGCGATCGTGACCGCCGACGACCTCGCGAAGCGCCAGCATCCCGACGGCTCGTTCGGCAGCCAGCAAACCGCCGAAGGTCGCATCGTGTCGACGGTCTTCGCGGCCCGGTCCCTGCACGAGGCTGGACTCAGCGATCACCCCAGTCTCGCTCTCGCACTGGGTCTTCTCGCCCGGGCCGCCATACGTGGCGGCTGCAGCATCGACGGCCACCGCGATGGTGTGCTCTGCTGCTACACCGGTATGCTCGCCCGCCTCCTCATCGGCACCGGCCGTATCGAGACGGCCACGCCGCTGCTCGACTGGATCATCACCTACCAGCAGGTCGCATTCGGCGGCACCACGTACCACCAACCATCCGCTCCGCCATGGGGCGGCTACCTCCGCAACCGCTACGGCGGCTGCATGGCCGACACAACCTGTCTACTCGGCCTCGTCCCCACCATCGGCGCGCTGCGCCGCGCCGGGATCGACCTGCCCACCACCGCGCACCTCGATGCAATGCGACAACTCCTGTCCGACCGACAGCTCTTCCACGGGCGCGCCGGCACGATCATCCCGCTGTCCGGTCGCACCAAGGCCGACCCGACCGGCACCCGCTGGCTGCTCCCCGCGTTTCCCCTCGACTACGTCATCGATCTCGTCGAACTCGTCGAGCTCGCCCAACGGCTCGAGGTCCCCCTCGAGGCGATGTCCGACGCCATGGCGCTCATCGAGTCGTGGCGACTTCCCGAGGGTGGATGGCCTCTGCTCGGCACACGCCGCATCGCTGACGCCTACCGGCCCGAACAAGTGAACCGACGCCGACCCAGCCCCATCACCACCCGCCGGATCCTCCACCTCATGGAATGACCACCGGCCCGATGGAGAGGACAGTGTCGCTCGACCTGGCTCTGTCGGCCCGGCAGTCCCGGAACGAGGGAGCGACGATCTCGGGAGAGTCCGATTCGGCGTCCCGACTACGATGCCGAACCCGACCAGTTCGTCGCCGTCGCAGGCAGCGGTGTAACGCACGACATGGGCTCGACCGTGATGCCCACTTCCCGCACGACTCCGGCCTTATGGGCGGCGCAGCGCGCCTCACGCGGGTGAGCCCCGTCACGGAGAGCAATCCGCAGAGGGTGCGGCGCGAGTGGGACGGATCCCGTTGGCCGGCGTGATGGCCACAGGCTTGGGGCGGATCGAATCGGGTGACTGATCCGGGCTGGTTGCACCGGCGTCGTTCGGTTTCGGTACCGACGCTGTTTCGACGAATAGGAGAGTTCGCTAATAGGCGCGCACCGCCGCCCGGGGACCGAACGCGCGATGGTCGGATTCTGCGAACCAGTGGTCGGTTCCGGGGTAGTCGTGGGCTGTGTAGGCGAGGCCTTGGCGTGCGATGGCGCGTTCCATCGTCCGCCGCGCGGCGGGGACACGAAAGGGTCGTGACCGGCGAAGTGGACGAGGATCGGTGCTGTCGCCCGGCTGAAGTCGCCGCCGCGGGCGGCGTAGTCCGCCACGTTCCGCTACTGACGTCGAATCTCGGGCCATGAACATGGTGGAACTCCCCCGCCACGTGGAACACGCGAGCCTGGGGAGACGGTTTCCGGGGAGGATTCACATTCGGCACGCATCACTATCCCCAGGAGGTCCGCCGCGAGGCGGTCGAACTGTCTCGCCGATTCGATCGGGATCCAGTCGAGATCGATCCGGGGGATCGGGTCTCGAGCAATGAGATGTCCGGACGTGGACTAGCCCTCGAGGGCCGCGAACTCGCGCGCAACGTGTGCGCCCAGTCGAGCGTTGTTGTTGACCAGTGCGATGTTGGCCGTCAGGCTGGCTCCCCCGGTGATCTCGACGATCCGCCCGAGCAGGAACGGGGTGGCTTCCTTGCCGCGGACACCGTTCGCTTCCATGTCGGCCAGGGCCTGCTCGATCATCACGTTGATCTCCGCAGCGGGGATCTCATCTTCGAGCCGGATGGGGTTGACGATTGCTACGCCTCCGCTGAGGCCCAGCCGCCACTTGGCAGCCATCAGCGCGGCAACTTCGGCGGGAGTATCCACCCTCATCGGGGCTCCGTGACCGCTGATGCGTGAAAAGAACGCCGGGAAGTCATCGGTTCCGTACGCCACCACTGGTACGGCGAGTGTTTCAAGGGCCTCGAGGGTGAGTCCGATATCGAGGATCGACTTCACGCCGGCGGAGACCACCGCCACGTTGGTCTGTGACAGTTCGGTCAGGTCGGCGCTGACGTCGTAGGTTCGTTCTGCTCCCCGGTGTACACCGCCGATCCCGCCGGTCACGAACACCGAGATACCCGCCAACGCGGCCAAACGCATCGTGGACGCAACCGTGGTGGCGCCATGGATGCCCTGCGAGATGGCGTACGGCAGGTCGCGTGTGCTCACCTTGGGCACGTCGGGACTGGTTGCGATGAGATGGAGTTCCTCGTGGGTCAATCCGATCCGGGGGCGGCCGTTGAAGACTGCGATCGTGGCTGGCACGGCTCCGCCTTCACGGATGATCCGTTCGACCTCAGTGGCCATCTCGACGTTCTGTGGGAACGGCATCCCGTGGCTGATGATGGTGCTCTCCAGTGCAACGACGGGAGTGCGGTCGCTCAACGCCTGGGCCACTTCGTCCGTGAGCATGAGGTCGGGGTGTGGGGTGTTCACTCTGGTTCCTTCTGGTCGAGTGTCGCACGAACGAGCCGCGGGGTCAGATCCGGTCGCACTGTGTGCGAACTGGCAATGGTCAGAGCAGCGGCCGCATGGCCGAATCGGGCGGCTTCCTCGGGTGACCCACCCTCGAGCATTATGTGACAGAACGCGCCCAGCATCGAGTCACCGGCGCCGCTGACGTCCTCCACGACGGCCGGCATTGCCGGAATCTCGATGATGTCGTCCGTCGTGCTGAGCAGCGAGCCATGCTCGCCCAGCCGGACCCAGACCATCTCGATGCCGCGGGCGTGCAGGGTTTGCGCTGCTTTTCGCACCTGGCGGTCGGTGCGCGCCGGCAAACCTGTGAGTGCGGCGAGTTCGTCGCGATTGGGCGTGACGGCGTAGATCCGAGCGTCGATTGCGTCCTTGAGACCGGCCGCCTTGGGCACGCTGACGGGCTCGAAGATGGTGCGAACCCCAGCCGACAGGTCGAGTACGTACTCGAAGGCCTCGAGGCTCAGGTTGCCGTCTACGACCAGCAGCCCAGCGGTAGCAATGACATTGCGTGCGTTGTGGAGATGTTCGGGCCCGAGTTCGGCGGTCGCCTCCATGTCGGCGATCGCGACGATGAGCTCACCGTCGGCGTCGAGCACCGCGGTATACGTGCCGGTCGGCCGATCGGTGCGCGCCACGTACTCGACACGTACGCCGGCTTTCGCGGTGTGGTCGAGCAGGTTGTCGCCCATCGGGTCGCGTCCCACCACGCTGATCAGGTGGACGCGGTCACCGAGTCGGGCGATGTTCTCGGCGATGTTGCGCGCAACCCCTCCCGGCGCCATCGAGGCGTGACCGGGGTTGCTGGTATGGCTGGTCGCCCGGGCCTTGCTGTGGGCCTTCAGGTCGACGTTGGCTCCGCCGATGACGACGGCGCCGGGCTGCTCGGCGAGCACATATCCACGGCCGAGGATCACACCCTTCTTGCCGAGATTGGACAAGTGCACGTTGATCGAGGCCCGGCTGGTTCCCAGCGTCGCCGCCACAGCGGCGCTCCCCATCAGCGGATCACGCCGAAGCAACTCGACTATCTGCTGTTCCCGGTCCGTGAGCACTTAACCAGTATAAGTGCACCTTGCTGCAATAAACAGGCGCATTCGACACATCGCCGCGACCCGCCAGGGCCGAGTCGATGCCGATGTCGCACGACGCCGCGAGGACGGTCCCCTGGTGGATCGTCCTGCGACCCGCTCGGACCGGCCAATCGCGGAGAGACAATGGTCTCCCGACCGCCCGCTTGCTCCGACATCGAGCTGTGGCTGGGGAAGGGCTTGGGACCAAGTCCCCTGGATGGGCCATCACACGTCACACAAGCTCGCAACATAAGGATCAGATGACACCGGTCCTCGTGGTCGAGAACCTGCGGAAGACCTACGGCTCCATCGTGGCGGTGCGGGACGTCTCGTTCGAGGTGAGCAAAGGGGAGATCTTCGGGATCCTGGGGCCGAACGGCGCGGGAAAGACCACGACCGTGGAATGCATCCAGGGGCTACGCCACCATGATGCAGGGCGGGTCTCGATCCTCGGCCGTGACCCCAGGACCCAGGTCCGCGAGATCCGGAGGCTCATCGGATCGCAGCTCCAGGAGTCGGCGCTGCCCAGCCGAATCAAGGTCTGGGAAGCCATCGACCTCTTCGGGTCGCTGAGTTCGACGGGGCCGTCACGAGAAGCGCTCCTCGACGACTGGGGTTTGACAGCGAAAAGCACCGCCCGCTTCGCGAATCTCTCGGGTGGCCAACAGCAACGACTCTTCGTTGCACTTGCGCTGGTCAACGACCCCCAGCTGGTCTTCCTCGACGAGATGACCACCGGCCTCGACCCTGCCTCCCGCCGTCTCGCCTGGGACCTGATCCGCCGGATCCGGGAACGGGGCACGACGGTCGTGCTGGTCACCCACTTCATGGACGAAGCCGAGAATCTGTGCGACCGGCTCGTCGTCATCGACGAGGGACGCGTCAAAGGCGAAGGAACTCCGCAGCAGTTGATCGACGCCCATGGCGGGGGCGCCCGGGTTCGCTTCAGTGTTGACGGAGCTGATGTCTCCTGGCTGTCCGAGACCCCCGGAGTCGGCGAGGTCGTAGGCGACCGTGGCAGATATGAGGTTCGCGGCGACGGGCCACTCCTTGCTCATGTGGCAGCTTCGCTCGTCTCTCACGGAATCGCACCGACGGACTTGCGAGTTGAGCGTGCGACGCTCGAGGACGTGTTCCTTTCGCTCACCGAGCGATCGGAGGCGGACTCGTGAAGCTCTTGGTCAAGATGACGTGGCTGGAGCAGAAGCTGTTCCTCCGGGAGCCGCTCACGGTTCTCTTCGCTCTCGCGTTGCCGCTGGTCATCCTGTTCGTGATGGGAGGTGTCTTCGGCAACCAATCGACTCCCGAAGTGTACCGGGGAGTCGGGGCCATGGACTACTACGTGCCCGCCTACATCGCCCTGGTTGCATCATCGGTTGGCCTGATCTCGCTTCCCACGCACATCGCTTCCGACCGCGAACGTGGCGTGCTCAAGAGATACCGGGCGTCGGGTGTCCCGGCCGGGGCGATGGTCGGCGCCCAGATCGTGGTCACCCTCACGATTTCGGCCGTGTCGGCGGTCGTGCTGGTCTCGGTGGCGATGCCCGCCTACGACGTGGTGGCTCCCGATTCCGTCCCGGCGGTCATCGCTGGATTCGTTCTCGTCGCGCTCGCTTTCGCGGCAGTGGGAGTCCTTTTCGGAGCTGTGCTCCCGTCCTCTCGCTCCGCTCAGGCTCTGGGGGTCCTTCTCTGGTTCGTGTTGTTGATGCTTGGAGGGGCGGGTCCGCCGCCGGAGGTCCTCACGGGTGCCATGGGAACGGTCGGTGACTACTCGATGCTTCGCCAAGCCGTCGAAGTGATGCAGGATGGCTGGTTGAGCCTCGATCCGGGTCGGTCGTGGCTGATCGTCACCGGTGTTGGGATCCTCACGGCTCTGCTGGCCGTTCGGCTGTTCCGATGGGAGTGAGCAGGAGCGGAGCACCCGGAAAGGAACCGAGAGGGTCTACGTTTCCTTCGCCGAGTCTGCGTCTCGACCGGTGAGTCTGCATGCCAGCACTTCGATCGACATGGGCGAACCGTTCGTCTTCGGCACGGCTTCGATGGTCGGCGAAACCTGCGCCCGAAGAAGGCAGCCGAGATCACGATGAGGGCCTCGGCCGGTCAGCGGATCGTTTCGTCCCAGCGGGCATGACCGGCGGCGAACTCTCTTTGGTCTGCTCACCCACGAGCGCCAGAAGGCCAACTCCCTCAGGGAACCCGGCGAAGACTCCCGGCCCGATCGTGAGCGGAGGAGACCGAGTCTCGATTATGCATTCGGGAGCCGGTCCTCGATCAGCACGCCGTGTTCGACGTGTTGTTTGAGACCTGCGAGGTTTGCCGCGAACCCCTTGGTCATCTCGCGCCGCATCATGAGCGCATCCATCATCGATCCGATCCATCCCAGTCTCGGGGCATATGTCAGTTCGAACACGACGCGGGTCGGTTCGCTCCCGCTGAGCGTCCACGAGCCGATGCCCGTGATCGGCATGCCGCCGATCACCTCGAGAGCGATCCGCTCGTGGTCGACCCAGTCGACGACGCGTTCATCGATGTGGCCCGGCCGATACGCGTCGCATCGGCGCTCCGCCCCGACTCCCTCTGATTGCTCGGTCAGGAGCCGGGACGATTTCACCATCGGGCTGTAGCTGCTGAACCCGTCGAGGCGGGCAATGGCGTTCCAGACTCGATCCCGAGTTGCTTCGATCTGGATTTCGTGGCGGATCGTTCGTCGCTTGGCCATCTGCTCCCTGCCTCCGGTTGTGTCCTGATCTGAGACGTTCCCTGGTGGGGACGGTACCGCCTTCACTTCAGAATATCAAGTAGTACGTTCACAATTTGAAGCGTGCGATAGGATGAGGAATGCCTCAGCGGAGCTACGAGCGACTGTGCGGACTTGCCCGAGCACTCGAACTCGTCGGCGACCGCTGGACCCTGCTCGTCATACGGCAGCTCCTCACCGGACCGAAGCGATACAACGACCTCCTGCGCTCGTTGCCGGCGATCTCCACGAACTTGCTGGCCGAGAGGCTGAAACGACTGGAAGCAGATGGGCTCGTCACCAAGACCCCCATGGCACCCCCGATCGCCACAGCGGTCTATGAACTCACCGAGTTCGGTGCCGCCATCGAACCGGCGGTCCTCGAATTGCTGCGTTGGGGAGCAACGCTGCTGGTCGATCCGTCCCGAAGCGATGAGCCGGCCGACCCCGATTGGCCCCTCTTCCCGATCCGATGGCTCGCGCTACGGCATCCCGCGCCCGAACCGCTGCAAATCGAAATCAGCATCGAGCCGGACCTCCGCCTACACGTGCTGGTTGTGGGGAGCCGCGCCGACATCACTGAGTCACGCACGAACGGCGACTTGAGAATTCACGCCCCTTCGGCGCCAAGCCTCGCCGCCGTGTTCGCAGGCGAGGTCTCCCCTGAGGCGAGCGCCCTCACGATCGACGGGGACACCCGGTGGCTCAGCGCCGCACTGCGCTCCGCGTACGCAACGCACTGATCATCAGCTCATCGGGCCCGCCGTCTGGTCTGAACCCAGCGCGAGAAGGTCGTGTAGCCACGGCAGCCCGCCTCGACAGCATGAACAGCTCCGCCACTGAGGAAACGGTGACGAAGCGGCACCCGGCCCCGCGCAGATTCTGTCAGGATCTCATGCGGCCGGTCTCGTAGGCCCACATCGCCACTTCGACGCGATTGCGTGCGTTGAGTTTGCGCATCAGTGCGGCGAGGTGGGTCTTGACAGTGCCGATGCTGATGTAGAGCTCCTCCGCGATCTCGCTGTTGGTGCGGCCACGGGCGACCGTGAGCAGGAGTTCCTCCTCGCGGGCGGTGAGCGGTTCGATCGGTTGCGCAGGCGGGGCCGCTGCGTGCGATTCAGCGAAGCTGGCAAGGAGTCGCACGGTGATGTTCGGGGCGATCAGGGCATCGCCTCGCGCGGCGGCGTGGATGGCCTGGAGCAGGAGGGCAGGTCCCGCATCCTTGAGCAGGAACCCGTGGGCGCCGGCCTTCAACGCGCCGTGGACGTACTCGTCGAGGTCGAAGGTCGTGATGATGACGACCGCGAGCGGGTCCGGGACATCGGGGCCGGCGAGCTGCCGGGTGGCCTCGATCCCGTCGAGGTGTGGCATGCGGATGTCGAACAGGCACACGTCGGGCCGTAGCTCGCGGGCGAGCGCGACGGCGTGGAGGCCGTCGGCGGCGGTACCGACGACCTGGATGTCGGGTTGTGCTTCGAGGATCATGGCCAGGCCGGCCCGGACGATCTCCTGGTCGTCGGCGATGAGTACGCGAATGGCCACGCCTACGCCGACCGTTCCGGGACCGGTGATCGGCCGGTGGCAGCATCCCGTTTGGGAAGCGTCGCCTCGACGACCCAGCCACGGTCGGGACCCGGGCCGGCAAGGAGGGTTCCGCCGAACAGCGAGGTCCGCTCGCGCATCCCGATCAGACCCCACCCGGACAGCGGGCGGCTTGCGGACACCGGGGCCCCGTCGTCGCGGACGGTCAGGCGCACCTGTTCAAGATCACCTGAAACCTCGATACTCACCCGGGTGGCGTTGCGGGCGTGGCGCATCGCATTGGTGAGCGCTTCCTGGGCGATTCGGTACAGCGCGACGCTGACCGCCGCGGGGAGGTCGTCCAGCGTGCCTGACTGGTTCACATCGATGCGGAGCGGACCACCGGTGCGGGCGAGCCGATCGATACTGGTGATGTCGGGCTGTGGGGCAAGGTCCGGCTCGGCCCCATCGCGCAGGACACCGACGATGGCGCGCATCTCCTCCAGCGCCCGTGCCGCGGCACCCTCGATGGTCGCAAGCACTGCCAGGGCACGGTCAGGGTGAGAGGCCGCCATGGCCCGTCCGGCCTGGGCCTGGATGACGATCCCCGACACGTGATGGCCCACGGTGTCGTGCAGGTCGCGGGCGAGCTCGTGACGTTGGCGGAGTTCGGCCTGCTCGATCTCGCGCACGCGGGTGGTGGCGCGGAAGCGAATGGAGGCACCCAGCGCCGCAGAGAACAGGAAGAACCCGTACGCAGCCACCACGTCGTACACCCTGGTCGGATCCGCGACATGGGTGACACCCAACCACACCAGGATGATCCCGAGCCCGATGACGGTCTCACGGCCCGACCCCCAACGGAACAGCGCGTAGGGCAGCACGAGCGCGGCCGCGATGCTGAACAGCAGCGTCGTGTCGATCACGACGATACGTGCGAGGTCGAAGACGATGAGCGTCCCGAACGCGACGGCCACCGCGGACAGCGGATGGGTCCGCCGCCACAGCAGGCTGAGTGCGACCACGGCGCTGACCATGCCCGCGGCCGGCAGCCAGGCCCGATCCTCACGCAGCAGCACCTCGACGACCGTCGCGGACGCGGCCACGCTGACAAGCGCCCAGTCCCGCCACACCCGGACGGGTGGCTGCACAGGGCGAGGTTCGTTCCAGAACGCCCGAAGGCTGTTCGTCAACATCAGCCCAGCGTAGAGATCCGGCGCAGGTCGCGGCTCAGCCGAAAGGCTGAGAAACAACCCATCCCACGGGCCGAGCAGATCAAGCCGTCAGACCGATGGCACCGACCAGAGATCCCGTCATGGTGACGTCAACAACCCGAATGAAGAACGGAGAGACCATGCCAACCGACACCCCCACCACAGCCCTGCACGATCCGCCGGTTCCGGTCAAAGCGAAGCTCGCCGCAGCCTGGACCAGCTTCATGTTCCTCTACATCTACGTCGACTACTTCCACCTGTACAAGCCCGGCGTCGTCGACGACATCATGGCTGGCGTCGTCTGGGAGTTCGACATCAGCCAGACGTTGTTGACCGGCTTCCTAGCGCTCATAGCGATCCCGAGCCTGATGGTGATGCTCTCCATGACGCTGCCCGCCCGTGCGAACCGCGCCGCGAACCTCGTCGTGGCATCGCTGTACGTCCCCGTCTCAGTGTTCAACGCGGTCGGGGAGTCCTGGACCTACTTCTACGGCCTCTCCATCGGACTCGAAGTGCTGCTCATGGCCTTCATCCTGCGCTCCGCCTGGACTTGGCCCCGCACGCCCTCACCGTCGATGCCAGGCCTCGTCGAACCCAGCCGGTCGCAGATCCAGATGGGACGGTAGACACATGGGTTCGATTCGAACCACCGGGCTGACCAGGGAGGGGCCCGCCTACCGGACCACGAAGAGTGGTGGGTCGCCGTTCCGAGTCAGCCACCGAAGGTCCTCGGGCAGAACAGAATCAGGCGGTTTGTCAGAGACCGGCTCAGCCGGTAGGAGCCCTGGTCAGAGAGCTTTCTGACCAGGGCTTTCTCGTAGCGGGGGTAGGATTGAACCTACGACCTTCGGGTTATGAGCCTTCAGAGTTGGCCCCAACCCCGCCAATCAACGGTAATCAACGGCATTCCCGAACGCGGATGTGGCGCGGCGACGCTGTCGCGATCGCTCCTCGGTCGAGGTGATCGATCACGACAGGCAAGTTGTTCGCGAGCAGGTCGGGGTGACGCCGTCGGCTCTGCGACGCATCTGATGGCGATGCCGTGCTCTCTCGGATACTCAACCGACAGCGCCGCGAAGATGTCGCAGGTGGTCAAGTCAACGCGCCGCGTCGCCGGGGGCGGCGATCTCGCTCACGACGAGATCCGGGCTGTCCCATACGATCATGTGCATCCCTGTTCCAGCGGCGACGACCGTACGAGAGCGTTGTGGGCGGTCGGCCCGCTCGCCACGCATGGCACACGCATCGAGACCGCGGCTCGGCTCGAACCCAGTGCCGTCCGTGGCCGACGGTCATAGTGGCCGAGAGCCATTGGCCTCTAGAGCGACCACCACTGCCGCAGGACCATGGGCCGTCAGGAGGTGCCTCCCATGGCTCGGCGTTTCGTCGCCCTCCTCTTCATGGCTCTCGTGGTCGTTGGGAGTGGCTGCGGCTCCGGCTCGTCGGAATCGAGCCTCCCGGATCTGGAGTTCATGCGTTTCCCCGATCCGGCGACGTCTCCGTACTGCCTTCCCTATCCGATCGGAGAGACCGCAACGGTAAGCCAGACATGGGGTGACACCGGCACGCATCGCGGCCGGTTTGCGATCGACTTCTCCATGCCGTTCGGTGCCGAGATCACCGCCGCACGCAGTGGTGCGGTCACCGAGATCAGGGATCAGTACAGCGACAACGACCGTACCGGTGGTCACGAGAACGGGGTCTTCGTGCTGCACGAGGACGGAACGATGGCGCTCTATCTCCACATGAGCGAAGACGGTGTCCTGGTCGAGGTCGGCGACGAGGTCGACACAGGTCAGGTGATCGGGCTTGTCGGAACAACGGGCACTGCGGTGCCGCATCTTCACTTCGAGGTCTTCGAGGGTCAGGGCGAGGGCACGCAGTGGTACCGAACCGTTCCCGTGAGTTTCGCCAACACAGCGCATTTCGACGAATGGGGCGGCCTACTTCGCATTGACTACGAGTCGCTTCCCTGCGAGTCCCACACGTAGCACCCGCGCATGTCGCCACATGCGCAGGCAGGACCACGTACCGCCCGCCACGCCGATCATCTGATACCGAGCCACAACGCTCGCCACGGTGAATAGCGCCGAGCGGCACATCCATGATCGGGTCAGTCAGCTGCCTGCCAGTCCGAAGAAGACCACGATGGCTCGGCCCAGCCTGACCATGTCTTCGTCGGCGAGACGTCCGACTCGCTCGCCAAGCTTTGTGCGTGGCACTGTGGTGATCTTGTCGACCATCACGCTGCAGGGCATTCGCAGGCCGTTCTGATCGTCGGGCACGATGGGCAGTCGAATCAGCGGTGCCTCGGTCGGGTCGGTGGTGAAGGCGCACACGGTCACCGAACCTGTCGCATCGAAGCGGTCGTCTTGGATGATCACCACCGGGCGCGGCTTGCCGGTGTAGCCGCTGCCTGCGGCAGCCGTCCAGATCTCGGCGCGTCTCACGCTTCGTCGAGGCTCACTGCATCGATGAACGCTTGATCGTCGGCGGCGTGGTCGCTGCCGGCAACCGCTGCCGATTGGCGGTGTGCTTCTGCCGGGAAGCCGGGAGCGCGAACGTCGGCGACCCACATCTGGATCGGGCGCATGCCTTGCGCGCGCATCCGCTGTCGGTAGCTGCGGACTCGTCGCGTGACGGAGGGATCTTCGCGTGGTGTGGCCATGACCCGATGTTACATGTAACGGTTGGTCGTGTGAACCCGATCGAAAGATCCCGCGCGATAACACACCGACTCCCGGATAGCACATAGGGGCAAGACTGCGGGCGGGCTACCGAACGCGCACGGTGACCGTTGTTGTCCTCGATCGCCCCCTATGCGAGGTCGTGCCGATCGAGGGTGGTCAGTCGCTGGCTGCGGCGGTTTCGATGAAGGACCGCAGTGCCTGGGTGAACGCTTCCGGCTGTTCGATGAACGGGTAGTGACCGCTGTCAGGTATGACGGCGAGTGCGGCTCCGGGAATGAGTTCTTGAGCCAACCTGGGGGCTTCCGGCACGATGAAGTCCTCGGCACCGTGCACGATCAGGGTCGGGCAATCGATCTTGCTCAGATCGTCTTGAACAGTCACACGCTGCTTGATGATCTGTGCCGGTTCGGCTATTGCGACCATGTTTCTTGCCGTGACGGCGTCGAAGGCCACGAGGTCGAAGTACTCCTCCCGTGCAGCAGGGACGTGGAACGTGGGTCCCTCGGACAATCTCATCGCTGCGTTGAGGCACGCTGGGTCACCCGCCTGGTATGCATCGCTTCCGTACATCGCCTCGAGACGTTCCCATTCGCCAGTAGGGAACCGATCGACCAGCGCACGGTAGGACTGTATGAGGAGATCCGTATTGATCGGGGCTGCATCGACAAGGACCAGACGTTTGACCCGCTTTGGGTGTCTGGTCGCGTAGTACATTCCGAGCAGTCCGCCCCACGAGTGCCCGATGATGCCGAGCCGATCGAACCCCCAGGCGTTGCGAAGTTCGTCGAGGTCTGACACCAACCAGTCAACGGTGAAGTTCTCCTTCGTGATCTCGGGCATGAGGGATCTGCCATTTCCACGCTGGTCGTAGAAGATCACCTGATGGTCTCGAGCCAAGTCGTCGAAGTAGGGGAACAGCTCATCGTGCCACATGCCAGGACCGCCATGAAGGACAACAAACGGCTCTCCGTGACCAACCGTCCTATAGAAGTGCGCCACACCATTGACCGTGATGTACCCCTCCCAGGAGACACGACCGGAACGGTTCTTTGACTTCAGCACACGATATCCAGACGCTGAGGGCACCGACACTATACCCAGCCGTCCGAGGGGCTTGATGCCTGTAGTCACGCAAGATCGACGCTTGCCGATACTTCGTCGCGCCTGCCGCTTGGTCGACGTTCCGGTGCTTACAGCGATCGATCTCGACAACCAAGGGACGCACCGATCACCGAATACGGCGCGATAACGAGCACTTCGCCAAGTCTCCCCGAGCGGCACTTCAAGCTCTGGTCGTTCGGGTGCTCTGGTCGCTGTCCGTGGTTGGTGAGTCGACTCGTCTGCCGTCAGGCCTCGCTGGCCATGTGCCGTAGAACGTCCCGTTGGAAGGCTTCAGTGCACGTTCAGCCCAAATCGACAACGACCATCACGAAGCCTGGCACGCCGAGGGTCGGTGATCACGGGGATCCCCACTCGGCCGAGTCCAACCAGTCGACCCCGCCCTGAGGATCGCAAGTCGCCCGACAGCCGGCCGCCCAAGATGGTCCCGGCCCCCGATCAACAGATATCAGGCCAGAACGCTCCCATGGCCGAATAGCGCCGAGCCGACACATACGCTCTTGCCTGGGGTCGATGGCGAGAGCTACGCAGCGTGGCGACGCTTGCACGTTCGCACTCCGCCCGGGTGCTCACATGCGTGCTTGTCGATCAACGGCTGGGAGCTCATCGAGCCGGTTGCGGATGTGGGCTCTCTCAACTTCGTTGGTGCAGAGCTCGATCGCTTCGCCGTAGGAGACCCGCGCCAGGTCGATGTCGCCTACTCGTCGAGCGAATTCGGCGCGAACAGCGGCGACTCGGTGATTGCCAGAAAGGGCTTCGTCTAGTCCCTGGAGGAGATCGAGGCCGGCCCGGGGGCCCTGGGCCTCGGCGACTGCGACGGCGCGATTGAGTCGCACGATCGCCGATCCGGTTCGTGCTTCGAGGACGGCGTAGTGGCCGGCGATCGCTGTCCAGTCCGTCTCGGCAGCGGAAGGTGCCCGCGCGTGTTCGGCTGCGATGAGGGCTTGAAGTCGGAGTTCTTCGGCGTATCCCTCGCCTGGTTCGAGGCCGCCAATGAGGGTGAGCCCGGCTCGTATCTCGTGGTGATGCCACAGCGAGCGGTCTTGGTCGGCGAGGGTCACCATGTGGCCGTGGCGTTGCCGGGCGTCACGCCTCGAGTGCTGCAGCAGCAACAACGCCAGCAGTGCTCGAACCTGAGCAGCGTCGGGCAGAAGGTCAGCCAGCACGGCGGCGAGCCGTACGGCTTCTCCCGCCAGGTCGGCCCGCAACAGGTCGGGCCCTGTACCTGGGGTGTACCCGGCGGTGAACGCCAGGTAAGTGGTGCGGCACACCTCGTCGAGCCGTGATCTGAGCTCGTCCTCGAGTGGAGCACCAAGCGGGATGCCCGCACCCGCGATCTTCTTCTTCGCTCGTGTCAGGCGCGCCGCCATCGTTGCGGTCGGGACGAGAAACAGGCGGGCGATCTGCTCAGTCGGTGTCCCTAGGACGAGGCGGAGCGCAAGCGCCGAGCGTGATTCCTTGGGGAGCGCCGGATGACAGCACAACAGAATGAGGTGCAGCCGATCGTCGGCGAGCTCTCCCTGTGCATCGTCGGACGGCGCCCAATCGGGCCGGACCGCAAGCAGCGGCGCCTTGCGCCCGGCGACACCCTCGGCCCTGAGCCGCCCAACAACCTGCCGGTAGGCGGTGGTGTACAACCAACCAGCGGGATTGGTCGGCACCCCTTCATCCGGCCAACGATCCGCCGCCCGAACGAAAGCCTCACCCAGAGCATCCTCCACCAGGTCGAGGCGCCGAGTCCGCGCCACCAGCAGCGACAACAACCGGCCCCACTCGGCCCGGTAGACCTCCTCAATGACCCGGTCAGGGGGCGTCAAGGACCGGTCGGATGTCGATGTCATAGGCAGGCAGGATCCGGCACAGCTCGATCAACGTGTCGAGGTCGGGCGCATCGACAACGTAATACCCTCCGATCTGCTCGGCTGCCTCGGCGAACGGGCCATCGGTGACCGTCATCTCACCATCCCGGGTGCGCAGTGTCGTGGCCATCGAGCCGTCCCCCAACGCCTCCCCGCCCACAATCTCCACTCCTGGCCTGGCTGCGCACGCCTCATCGAAAGCGACGTGCTTGGCCATCCCCGCCTCCTGCTCCTCAGCAGACAGCTCATCCCACGAAGGCATCTCACCGTATCCGGCGAGCAGAACGAAATACTTCACATCCATCTCCTTCTTCCATGGCCGGCTACCGCCGCCGACGCACCTATGACGCGCACGTCCAGCCCAAATCGACAACGACCTTCACGAAGCTTGGCACGCCGAGGGTCGGTGATCACGGGGATCCCCACTCGGCCGAGTCCAACCAGTCGACCCCGCCCTGAGGATCGCAAGTCGCCCGACAGCCGGCCGCCCAAGATGGCCCCGGCCCCCGATCAACAGATATCAGGCCAGAACGCTCCCATGGCCGAATAGCGCCGAGCCGCACGAATGCGTGCGGAAGACTCGCCGGGCGACGACTACTGAGAGTGCAGCGGCGAGTCCTGCGCTCCGAAGGGCCTTTAGGCTGGTCGTGTGGTTGGTCGTGTCACGGTCGTTGAGGTTCCCTTCAATTCGTCGGGAACAGCCGACGGTGTAGCCCGTATGCCTGCTGCGCTGATCGGCGCCGGCATGTATGAGGCCCTTCGCACACGCGCTGATGTGATCGGTCACCAGGTCTCGTTTGAGCGTGCCGACCCGGTCCGAGGCCCTAGCGGGTTGCTGGCCGAAGGGTCGCTGGTCTCGATGGTAGAGAACCTCGCTGCCGTCACAGCCGAGACGGTCGCGGAAGGGTGGTGGCCGTTGGTTGTGGGCGGCGATTGTGCTGTGCTGCTCGGTGTGCTGCTTGGGATGCGGCTTGCAGAGGACACCGTTGGCTTGCTGTTTGTCGATGGACACGAAGACGCCTGGCCACCGCACGAGAGCCTGACCGGGGACGCGGCTGATTGCGAGCTGGGGATCGCGGTCGGGTTACACCATGCACCCGCAGCTCTTGACCAGCACATGCCTCTGGTTGACCCGGATCAGGTCGTGGTCCTCGGCCCAAGAGACCACGCGGAACTGTCGAGTGCGTCGGTCGAATCCATTGCACCTCGAGTCCGCATGGTCTCGGGCCACGATCTCGCCAACGGTGATCTGGAACAGATCGCTGCCAGCGCCGTCGCGAAGCTGCAACAACGCTCCCGTCATTGGTGGCTGCACGTCGACCTGGACGTGCTGTCGACCGACGCCCTCCCGGCGGTTGACTATCCCCAAAGCGGCGGCCTCACCTGGGCCCAGCTTCATGAACTCACCGCCGCTGCGGTGGGGAAGGGTGGCTGCGTTGGCGCCTCGGTGGTGATCTACAACCCCGACCTCGACCAGGGAACCAACGCCGAACTGATCGTCGCCTACCTCGAGAACCTGGTCACCGCGCATCAGGACGACATGTTGTACGACAAGGTCGCCCGGACCGGCGACTCTCAGGAGTGCCAGGTCCCACCGACCCGGCGTTAGGCGGCGTGACACGCAGAAGGAGAACGACTTCGATGTCCGACGACAATGTGGTGCGACCGACCGACCGGCCGTGGCCTCGGCCTGTTCGGATGGGTCCTCGCCGCGGTGATAATTGTCGCTTCCGTCGCCAACTTCGTCCGCATCGACTCTGCCAGCCATTCCGCTTCGGACACCCTGATCAATTGGGTGCCGCCGACGGCGATCCTCGTGGTCGTGGGCTTGGCGATTGCATTCGCTGCTCGTTGGCGCGCAGCGCGCAAAGGATCCTGAGCCGGAAAGATGTTCGGCAGACCTCGCGGACTCCGAAAACCGTAGACGGCGACATAAGGGACGACGGTACCCGGTTTCCCTCAGCGGGAGCCCTGGTGAGCGTCGCTGCACCTGCAGTCGAACGATTGCGCCACTGCACCCTGCCGTGCCAGATCGCCCTGATCTCGCGCCATATCGATCAGTTCGCCGCAGTGTCCCCGAACGGCACATGTCGAGCGGGCTAGATCACCTCAGCTCAAGCGAGGGTCGTGTCACCTGAGAAGGAGCGCACCATTGCGCTCGCTCGGCCGAAATCCAGGCACCTCGACCAGGCCAACTCCAGCTCGCTGTACACCCAACCCGACCGACGCGTTTCGTTCCGTTTCTCCCTCAACCCCTTCAGGCACAGTTGATGACCTGGACTGGTTGGCGTGTCTTGGATATGCCCAGCAGCCGTGTCGGCAAGTGAATCGTCGAAGTCCGAGGGTCATCTCGTCGCCCGCTGTCAGAAGCGCTCCAGGATCCAGTCTGACACCAGCTCCATCGCTTCCGGGGCGAACGTCTCTTCGATCTGCCCGTACTCGGATACGGCACCAGTGGTAGCTGTCTGGAACAGATGGTTGAGTCCGTCGAGTTCGATGACGGTGGCGTCTGAGTTGCCGGCGAGCGCCGCTTCGAGCGCCGGGATATTGAGCTCTGCCGACACCTGCAGGTCGAGATCGCCGATCAGCGCCAGCACCGGAATAGTCAGCGCCTCGAGTGCGGACTGTGGGTTATAGGCCAGGAAGTAGCGCATCCACGGATCGGTGAATGCGGCCACCGTCTCCTCGATTGCAGCGTCGTTCACCATTTGTTCCAGCCCCGGCGGGACATCATCCGCGGCTGCTTCCAGGACCCCACGGATCTCGGCGGCGACTTCGGCTGAGTCCAAATCCGATGCGGCGAGCGCAATGACCTCCGTTCCCCACCCGACCCGCCAGTCGACAGCACTACGAGAAGCGCCCTCGGCGCTCATCAAGTCTTCGGTTTGCTGTGCCAGCACTTCGGACCCGGGCACACCGGGTCCGGCGAGCAGCACCGTGAAAGCCACGTCGGCCTCGGCTGCCACCATGGGTGCGATGAGTCCCCCTTCGCTGTGCCCGATCAAGCCGATGGCCGAGAACCGCTCATCATCGGCGAGGAAGACGACGGCGGCCAACGCGTCTTCAGCAAAGTCGGCTGAGGTGGCTCCAATCGGATTACCCCCCGAATCGCCTACACCGCGATCGTCGTAGCGCAGGGTTGCGACGCCCCGGCGTGCGAGCCAGTCCGCTAGCACCAGGAACGGCTTGTGACCCATGATCGACTCGTCTCGATCCTGTTGCCCGGAACCGCTGATCAACACCGCCACCGGGAACGGTCCAGCTCCCTCGGGAATCACGAGAGTGCCGCCCAATGTGATCGGGCCGTTATCGAACCGCACCTCAACGGATTCGTACGGGAAGGGAGGCTGCGGCTCCTGAGTTCGGACGAGTGTGAAGGGCTCTACTTGCCGGGTGAAGGACACGGGCACCTCGGCGCCGGCCTGTTTCCAAATGCCCGAAAGCGAGTCGGTTTCTACCGTGGCCTCGAACACGACAGCAGCAACCGGAATCTCAATGGTCACGTTGGCTCCGTCCGCAATGATCGTGGTCGGCAGATCCGTGACCCCCTCCAGCGGGCTGTCGAAAACGCCCGTCAGATCCTGATCCGGTCCCAGATCAATCCGGAACTGAAGTACGACGCCGCGAAGCTCGGCGAGCCAGATGCCAGCCACCCCTGCTGGCTCCGGCACCAAGCTCGACGCGGGGTCCATGGTGGTGGTCGTTGACGACGGCGGGTCGGTCGTGTTCGCGGTGCCCGAACCCGCACAGGCCGCGAGTACCATGAGAATGCTGAGGAGCAAGACTCGTCGTTGCATGGGGACTCCCTGCGAACCAGTGACCAGCGTAGCGGTCTCACATGGGTCCCCTTGTAGCTTGATGATCTCCAGGACTCATCCCCTCTTCGTATCGGCGATCGAGTCGGGGGCTTCCCCGGATCGCGGCGTCCCTCGGGCACCGTCGGTGATGAAGGGCGCGGCACCGGTGGTCGTCTCTCCATTCCCGGTGCCATCAGGTGGAGCCATCCGTCCGGTTTGTCCGGATAGTGGCAGCACCCCAAACACCTTCACACGGCAGCGATCGCCCTATGCAATCGAGAACGATGTCACCAGCGCTGGACTCCGTGTCGTCCACATCTCGAACGCTTCTCCAACACCAGACTCGACGACACGCGGCCCAGGATTCGACGACGACCCGGCCGTGTTGGTGGTAGGTGATGTCGATCCCCATCTCCGGATAGACCTTGGCCGCTTCTGCCGGGTCCGCTGCGGCCAGTGGGGCGGTGATATCTTGCAGGCTGGCGACGAGCGCCTTGACGTCGTCGGCGATGAGCCTGGTGGTGGGTGTCCTTCTGGGCGGAGCTTCGACTCGTTGGCGTTCCTGGTGGTCTCGGCGATCCACTTGCCGACCGGGGGGCCACCGACGACGGGTTCCGGCTGAGGGCGCGCGGGTAGTATTGCTTCGTGCGATACGGCCGCTGGGTACTCGCGGTGGCCGCCCTTGCGGCCGGTGGGTTCGTGTTTGCCAGCGGGTCGGGAGGGGCCGAGTTCGACACCGCGAAGGTCGAAACGGCGGTCATCGATGCCATGGAACGGTATGCGATCCCCGGTGTCGGCATCGCCGTCGTGTCCGACTTCGAGGTGGTGTGGGCTGCTGGCTACGGGGAAGCCCGGCCGGGCCGAGATGTGGACGAACGCACGCTCTTCCAGGCGGCCTCTCTGTCGAAGCCGGTCAGCGCGATGGTCATCGCCGATCTGGCCGAGGAGGGCGTGATCGATCTGGACGCCGACGTCGGTTCCATGCTGACCAGGTGGGAACTGCCTCCGACCCGGCCGGGGGATGTGATCACCCTCGCCATGCTGCTGAGCCACACCGGTGGCTTCAACGAGTTCGGGCTGCCCGGCTACCCCCAGGGGACGGAGTTGCCCCCACTACCGGCCGTTCTGGACGCAGGGGAGCGCGTCACCTCGCCACCGGTTTCCCTGATCGTCCAGCCGGGCTCCGCGTATGTGTACTCGAACGGCGGGTTCATGGTTGCTCAGCTCGCCGTCGAGGACGCAACTGGAGTGGATTTCGCCGACCTCGCCGACATGCACGTGCTCGAGCCACTCGGGTTGGGCACGGCAACGTTCCAACTGCTCGATCCGGACAGCACGCCGGAGGCGGCGTTTGGCTATCGGTCGGATGGGGTACCGATCGCCGCTGGTTGGCACGACTACGCCGCCACGGCGGCGGCGTCTCTTTGGGCTACGCCCACCGAGTACGCCGAGATCGTCATCGACATGATGCGGTCATATCGGGACGGTACGGGAGTGGTGATCGATGGCGACACGGCCCGCACGATGCTCACGCCGGGTCGCTCGGTTGGGCTCGGGGTGTGGGAAGAGGAGGGCGGCATCGCCATCGGGCACGAAGGCCGCAACGAGGGCTTCGAAGGTTCGTTCCGGGCGCTTCCGGAGCTGGGAGACGCAGTGGTGGTGATGACGAACAGCGACGAGGGCATGGTGCTCGCCGATGAGATCGTCGAGGTGGTTGCTGAAGCCCTTCACTGGCCTTGGACCGGCTGGTCGACCCCGCTGTGGCTGTTCCTGATCATGGTGGCGGTCGTCGTCGTGGCTGGGTTCCTGGCGGGACGATGGTGGAGGCAGCGGAGGGAGTAGGCCGGCGTAGAGCTCGTTGCGGCGGGTCGGCTCGAACACCTGCTTGAGTCCCTCATCCGACAGCGGCTGACCCCGCCGGGGGCCCTTCAACACCACGAACAGCCGATCCGTCGGTGACTCCCGGGGTCGTTCGACCCGCAGATAGTCCCCAACGGTGGAGAACCAGCGAGCCGAGATCGGGATCCGGCGTTGATGACCGCCCTTGCCCTCGGCAATGAACACCTGACGACGCGCGGCGCCCAGGTCCTCGAGACGTAACCCCAACACCTCGCACCGGCGCAGCCCGACGAGCACCATGGCTTCGAACATGGCCCGATCCCGCAGCGTGCGACACGCCGCCAACAACCCATCCACCTCCACCGGATCGACGACCCTCGGCAGGGTTCTCGGAATGCGCACCAACGGCACCCCGCGGCCACCCCGTTCCCGTGACCGTCGCGTCGACAGGCCCTTCGGGACCGGGTTCACTGGCACGTCACCCCTCGCTACCAGGAACGAGAACATGCTCGACAGCGACGACAAGCGACGTTGGATGGTGCGCGCCGATAGGCCCGATTCGCCATCCGAGAGGCGCACCACCGTCGGATCACCCACCGCGCGTTGCGCGGTGATGAAACCCAACACATCCGCCGTGGTCACCTCGGTCGGGTCCTTCGGGACCAGTGTGTGAAGAACACGTTCAAGTCGAACCCGGCCGCCAGCACCGTGTTCGGCCGGCACCGGGCAGCCAGGAACTCGAGATAGTCATCCACCACCCGACGACCCACCCCGACCCGCAGCTGACCCCTCGGCGCTTCGGACCGAATCAGACACGGCATCCACTCCATGGCAGCCACCCTCTCCGACCCCGACGGGGCCACCACGCAGCGTCCCAGACCCACCACCCACCGTCCAAGAACCCCGCCCCCGATTACCCCATATCCTCACGTCCGCGAGCGGCTAGCTCAGTGGTTGAGCAGCGTCTTGATGACGGCGCTGACCTGGTTGCTGACGTCTGGTCCCAAGGCGCCGAGGGGATGGACGAGCCGGTTGCGGTTGATCGACCGGATCAGCTCGCATTGAATGTAGCTGGTCGTGTCGAGACCGGTGTCAGCGCTGGGCTCGACTTCGATATGCAGGGAGAGCCCACGCCGGGCTGTGGTGAGTGGGACAACGATCACGAACGGAAACCCAGGGCCGAACGTGTCGGGGGGACCAAGGATCAGTGCCGGACGATGCGCGGCAGGCTCACCGGGATAGGGATCGCCGAAGTCGACAAGCCAGAGGTCATCAACCGATGCCATCGGACACCGACGTGTCATCCGCTTCGGCGAGGTATGCCTCCCATGCCTGAGGGTCCTCTCGAAGTTCGGCGAGCTCGGCGGCGACCTGGTGGGCGAAGCGTTGCCGTCGGAGCGCTTCGGCAGCGTCGCGTACCGTTTCGATGAGTGACGCGCCCGTCGTTTGGCTCAGCGCGAGGAGGCGGGCGTGGGTGTCGGTGTCCACGCGGATCGTTGTAGTTCCCATAGGGGCAGTATACATAATGTATACGCCAGGTCTACAACCTTGTTGCTCCCCTTTGTGAGCACGCCGGTCAGCAAATACGCTGCAGAAACGCTCGCGTCACCAAATAGCGCCGAGCGGCACCCTCTTCGGCTTGCGCCATGGACGCGCGATGAAGGGCGATGGCCACCAAATCGGCTGATCTCAGAAATGCCGAAATCCCCTGTGGTTAACCACAGAGGATTTCGTTCGTAGCGGGGGCAGGATTTGAACCTGCGACCTTCGGGTTATGAGCCCGAGACGAGCTGATTCGCTGGCCTGGGAGAAAGCGCGAAAGGCCTGCTCAGGGGCGGTTTCCGTTTCTCGTCATCTCGCGTTCTTTCCCCTCCCATCGCATCCTCTCGCGCGATGGACGCGCGATGGAACGTGTTGGCTGTCGATTCAGTGATGCCGGCTCTCTGTGCTCTGCGGGTGCCACGGGTCTGGCTCTTTCGCCTACCTGCGGCTAGAACTGCGATCGTAGCGACTCAGCCGTGTCTCAGGTCTACTCAGCTTCGCCACAGGTGCACTCAGGCATCCTGTCCTCATGACGGCACACACAGCCGTCACGAAACCAGGAGGTTTGATGATGCCAACGGAGAAGAAACCCGCCAAGAGGATCTACACGCTCGCTGCGGCGATCGGTCTAGCCCTCGGGACGATGGGTATCGCAGCGGCTGCGAGCTCGCCTGCCCAGACGGCGCCGGCGGTCGGCCAGACGCAGACGGAAACACCTTCGGTGGCTCCCGACCAGGCGACGGCTCCCGATGATGAAGCCGGCGAGGTGGAAGGTGCCGACGACGAGGCCGTCGACGGGATCGACCACCAGTTCGAAGGCGAAGAGATCGGCAACAACGGCGACGGGATCGCCGACGCCAATGAGGCCAACGAAGTCGAGACAGACGAGGCCAACGAGGTGGAAGGTGCCGACGACGAGGCCGTCGACGGGATCGACCACCAGTTCGAAGGCGAAGAAGTCGGCAACAACGGCGACGGGATCCCCGACGCTGACGATGCCAACGAGGCTGCCGAGGCTACGAACAACGGCTGAACCTCACAGCTCGCCTCCCAGGCAAACAGGGCCGGACCCATTGGGTCCGGCCCTCCCGCGTATAGACCGTCAATCAGTTGGCTTCAATGACTGCCGCTACAGCCGAGTCGAACGCCCACCGACACGTTTCACAATGCTGGCGATGACGCCGGAGCGTGGTCCCGACCGATTGGCAGGACAACGGTGATCAAGGCACCGCCCAGTTCGGGGTCGTCACCGACGGTGATACGCCCACTGTGTGCCTCGACGATGCTCCGGACTACCGAAAGTCCAAGCCCGGTTCCGCCGGCCTGGCGGGATCGGGCCTGGTCGAGCCGTACGAAGCGCTCGAAGATCTTCTCACGATCGGCGCTTGGAATGCCGGGCCCGTCGTCGGCGACACATATGGTGGCCTCGCTGCCGGTGGCTTGTGCTTCGATACGCACGGTTGCGGTGGCATGACGAGTGGCGTTGTCGAGGAGGTTCCGTACGACCTGACCGATCTTGCGACGGTCCCCATTGATGATCACCGGTTGCAGTCTGCCCGTGTCTACGGCGAGGGGCGTTGGACCACCGGAAGCGATCTCATCGTGGATGACTTCGGTGAGATCAAATGACTCGCAGTTGAGCTCGAGACGGTGTTCGTCGGTGCGGGCTAGAACGAGCAGATCATCGACGAGGGTGGCCAGCCTGCGGCTCTGACCGGCAACGTCGGCAGCGAGTTCGGCGACCCCGAAGGCGTGCGGGTTCGCTTCCGCTACCTCGGCCATGGTGAGGAGTGTGGCGACCGGACTCTTCAGCTCGTGTCCGGCATCGGCGGTGAACCTGCGCTGGCGCGACACCGACGTCTCGAGACGCTCGAGCATCCGGTTGAGCACCACCGCCAACCGTCGTACTTCGTCGTCGGGTTTCGGTTCCGGCACGCGAAGATGCAGATCGCGGTAGGAGATCGCCTCAGCCTGGGCGGCCATCGCCTCCACCGGTTGGAAGGCCCGGCGGGTGAGGCGCCAGATGGTCAGACCTACCAACAGGGTGATCGCGGGAATTCCGAGGGCCAGGAGCGGTATGAGGGTCCGGGTGGCGTTCTCCACGGCACCGAGAGAAGCAGCCGCCAGCACTGTCGCCCGCCTCCCGTCGATGCCCACGCCGCCAACCGCCACCAGGAACGGTCCTTCGTCGCCATCCTCGCTCGGTGCTTCACCCTCGTTCTCGCCCGCATCGAGTGAAGGCACCTGGACCGTGGAAACGGCACCGGCCATCGGGACGAGATCGACGATCGGACGTTGGCCTTCGATGTCCTCGGTCGAAGAGATGACTATGCCGTCGCTCACGATCTGGACCGAGATCCCCCGGATCAGGGGTACGGGTCGCGGTGTGGTGCCATCGTTTACTTGAGACATCAGGTCGCCGGCTCGGGCGGTCGCGGTAGTCGCGACGGACTGGAACAACGCCGATCTGGTGGCAACGACCAGCAGGACACCGGAGCCGGTGAGGACCAGGCCGACCACTGCGGTGGCGATCAGCGTGGTTCGGGCACGGACGCCAAGACTGCGGAGTGAGACTCGGGGGGCGTTCATCGGTCGGCTCTCAGCCGGTAGCCGACCCCACGTACCGTTTCGATCGATGCCCGGCCGAATGGGTCGTCGATCTTCCTCCGCAGATAGCCAATGTATACCTCGACCACATTTGGATCGCCGTCGAAATCCCAATCCCACACGGCGTTGAGGATGTCGGTCTTCCCCACCGCTTCCCCCGGGTGTCGCATCAGGTATTCGAGCAGAGAGAACTCCTTGGCCGTCAACATGATCTCGGTTCCGCCTCGCTCGACGATATGCGCGGCCGGGTCGAGGCGGAGGTCGTCGACCTCCAACACGGTGGGCCGTTCCGGTGCCCCCCGCCTCGCGAGGGCCCTGATCCGGGCGGACAGTACGACAAAGGAAAAGGGTTTCGTCAGATAGTCGTCGGCTCCGGTATCCAGCGCTTCGGCAATATCGAATTCCCCGTCTTTAGCGGTCAGCATCAAGATCGGCGTCCAATTGGACTCCCCCCGAAGGTCGGCGCACACCTGGAAGCCGTTCCGCTTGGGCAACATGATGTCAAGCACGATCACGTCGTACGGCTGATTGCGGGCCAGCCACAGCCCCTCCTCACCGTCCGAGGCGACATCGACCGCATGGCCGTCCGCTTCCAAACCCCGCTTGACATACGAGGCGAGTTTCAACTCGTCTTCAACCACCAGCAAACGCATCGATCGCTCACCATCTCGCGAGACTCATGCTGCCCTTCCGACCCGTGGTGGAACGGTAGACCGTCCCGGCTGAGAGGAAGCTGAGAGACACCTGAGACGAACCTCCAATGATTTGTCGCGTTCCGACCACCCCGACGACGACAGAAGGCGAGAACGGCTAACAAGCGCCCACCGGGCGACGTCCATCTGGATGACCTCGCGGAGGAATCGACATCCACTAACGCCGGGTGCAAAACCGGCGGCTTCTACCGATCCTTCTACCGGGTGCTCGAAAGTCGAGCCCGAAAGGAGACGATCATGAAGGGCTATGTGGCTCGCAAGGGCAACCGGTGGTATGCGGTCATCTACGAAGGGCTGGATCCGGTCACCGGCAAAGAGCGGAGACGCTGGCATCCGGCCGGGGCCACCCGCGAAGAGGCTGAACAAGTCGCTGCCCGCCTCGCCGCCGAGGTAAACGGACGTAACGACCAGGTGCGCTCGCTCAGCTTCGGCGCCTACCTGACCACCCAGTGGCTCTCCGGAAAAAAGGTCAACTTGGCTCGTAGCACCTGGGACGGGTATCGACGCAAGATCGACCGGCACGTACTCCCCACACTCGGTCGGATCCCGATCCGTCGTCTCCGCCCCACCCATCTCGAAGCGCTCTACGACCAGATGCTGCACCCCACCGACGGGCGGAGACCACTGGCACCCAAGACGGTGTTGGAAGTGCATCTGATCATCCGCAGCGCCCTCAACGACGCGGCTACACGAGGCCTCGTGAACCGCAACGTGGCTCTCGTGGCTCACGCCCCACGGCTCAGATCGATACCGAAGATCGAACAGCAAGCATGGACCGCCGTACAATTGCAGGCGTTTCTGCGTGCCGCCACCGGTCACCGCCTGTTCGCCGCGTTCTGGCTGACCGCTACCACCGGCCTTCGCCGCAGCGAACTGCTCGGCTTGCGTTGGGACGACATCGACCTCGCCGCGGCGACCGTGTCTGTCAACCGGGGGCTGGTCGCCATCGCCTACGAGGTACATGAGTCACGAGGCAAGACCCGCAACGCACGGCGAGCCATCGATCTCGACCCCACCACGGTCGACGTGCTGACCGCCTGGAACGTATGGCAGCACACTGAACAGGAAGCGGTTGGGATCTCCCCCAGCGGCTGGGTCTTCACCGACGCCACCGGCAACCCGATCCACCCCCACTCGATCTCCCAGACCTTCGAACGGATCATCGCCAGAGCGGGTGTACCGAAGATACGGCTCCACGACCTCCGGCACACCCACGCAACCCTTCTGATCAAAGCCGGCGTACCCGTCAAAGTGGTCAGCGAACGACTCGGACACGGCAACCCCGCCTTCACCATCGACACCTACCAACACGTCCTCCCCGGCATGCAAGCCGAAGCCGCCCGCGTATTCGAACAACTCATTCGCCCCGCCGCCTCGAAAAGCGTAAGCCGGTTGAAGCCCCGGAAGAAGACCGCATGAACACGGTAGAAGCCCTGGTCAGACAACCGTCTGACCAGGGCTTTCTCGTAGCGGGGGCAGGATTTGAACCTGCGACCTTCGGGTTATGAGCCCGACGAGCTACCAGACTGCTCCACCCCGCGTCGTGTTGAAGCCCAAATCTTACGGCCTCCGGCCGTCAATGCAATTCGGTGTCAGCCGATGAACGGGGCGAGGTCGGGTGCCAGCGCCTCTCCATCGCCTGCCACCTCATCTGCGAGCCTCTGGGCTTCTTCGAGGAAGGTGCGTGCCCGATCGACGAGTCGCTGATACTCACCGAGGTCGCCGGCCGCGAGCGCAGCTTCAGCGTCGGCCAGCGATTGCGCGGCCTGGGTGATGAGCTCGTCGATGTCCTCGGGCAGGGGGTCCAATTCTGTCGAACCGTCGCCACCGCCTTCCGGGACCCCGAAGTCCTCACCGGGCGTGACTCCGAAGACCTCTGCCAGCGCCTCGTCGAGCGTCTCGGCCCATTCGATCCGGTTGCCGTACACCACGATCACCCGTCGGAACTCGGGGATACCGCCGCCGGCCCCCTCCGCCTCGAGATACACGGGTTGGACGTACAGGATGGACTGTTCGATCGGCAGGACCAACATATCGCCGAGGAGCACATTCGACCCTTGCCCTCTCCACAGCGTGAACTGGGCAGAGATCTCATCGTCCTGGTCGATACGCTGCCCCACCTGTCCGGTTCCATCGACCTGTGCACCGCGCGGCAGTCGGTACTCGATCAGATCGCCATACCTGCCGGGCGTGGAGTCGGCGACGAGGAACGACGTCATGTTCGGCCGGTTGAGCGCGTTGAAGGGCTGCATGAGCACGTACGACAGCTCGTCGGAGTCGTCGCCGGGAAGGTCGACCGTCAGGTAGAGCGGCAAGAAACCGGGATCGGTGCGGGTGACCCCGTCGGCGGCCGTGGAGTCGCCCCACAGCAGCCGAGCGCCCGTCCTCAGCTGGGTCGACGGATCCGGGGGAATCGACCAGTCGTCGACACCCGTGAAGAACTCGTCGACATTGGTGACGTGATAGTCGAGATATCGCTGGGTCTGCAGCGTGAACATGTCCTGGGGGTACCGCAGGTGCTCCACCAGTTGGGCGGGCATCTCCGACTCGTCGAGGAAGACGTTCGGGTAGGTATCCGCCCAGGTTTCGATGATCGGGTCGGACAGTGCATCGTCGGTGATGTAGTAACGCACCGTTCCGTCGTAGGCGTCGATGGTGGCCTTCACCGAGTTCCTGATGTAGTTGGGACCGCGTTGAGGCAGACCGGTGACCCGCGGCAGTCGTTGGCTGTCATCGAAGGTCCACGGCTGGCTGTATGGATACTGCGACGTGATCGTGTACATGTCGACGACGTAGATGAGCCTGCCGTCGACCAGAACCGGATAGGGGTCTGAGTCGGTGGCCAGGAACGGAGTGATCTTCTCGACAATTCCCCGAACGTTCCGTTCCATGAGCACCGCAGAATCCTCCCGGAGCTCGGCCGAGATCAGGATGTTGAGATCGCGGAAGCGGAGCGCGAATGCCAGGCGCCGGAAGATCGAACCCAGGTCGATGCCCGCCGCACCGTCGTACTCAGAGCTGCTGTACGAGGTGGCGAGCGGGAAGTCCGCTTCCTGGGGCGCCTGCCCCGTGCGAACGATGACGTACTGGTCGGAGCTGTACGACTCCCCGAAATAGACGCGGGTCTGGGAGTCTTCCTCGCTCACAGGCAGGTCTTCGGGGATCTCGGACTGGGGCGGGACGTTTCGTATCCACAGGTTTGGCTGGCCATCGGACTCGACCTCGTTGGCAGGACTCAAGACCATCCCGAAGCCGTGGGTGTAGATGAGGCGGATCGTCTGCCAGTTGCGCTCCGGGTAACCGTTCTCGTCGAGCTCCCGGGCCGCGACCATCACCTGCCGGGTCACACCATCTATCTGATACCGGTCGGTGTCGACGAAGTCCACCCTGTAGTACGGCGCAAGCTCCTGGAGGTTCTGATAGGTCCGAGTCAGCACATCGGGATCCCACAGACGAAGGTTCGAGACCGTGAGCTCGTTGTCCTGCGTGAGCACCTCATAGGTGAGATCGCCGCTCGCCGCGAAGTCACGCTGCTCCACCGAGTCGATCCCGTATGCGGCCCGGGTCGCCTCGATGCTGCGGTCGATGTATGGACGCTCGCGCTCGAGCGGGCCCGGATCGACCCGGAATCGCTGAACCAGGGAGGGGTACAACGTGCCTGCGGCCACCGATACGAAGAGCCAGGCACCGATCGAAACGAGGGCCAGGGTCCACCCCGGGCGGCGAATGTTGAGCAGGAACAACACGGCCGCGGCCAGCGAGACGAGGATCAACAGCTGGATGGCGGGGAGTCGGGCATTGAGGTCGGTGAAGCCGGCTCCGAAGAAGCTGTCGTGTGACTCGAACAGAAGCTCGTAGCGATCGATCCAGTATCCCACTGCGCGCAGAACGGCGAGCAGGGCGGCGAGGCCGGACAGATGCGCCTTCACGCCGCCGCGTACGGTGGGGCGAGCGCCCCGCTGAACGCGGATCCCACCGTTGAGGTAGTGATACGCAATCACAAAGATCGTGACCAGCGCCACCACGTTGAACGCCCAGTTGGCCAACGTCGACCAGAACGGAAGGCGGAAGATGTAGAAGCCCAGATCGGTGCCGAACTGCGGGTCGTCGATCCCGAACGACGTGGGGTTGACGAACTGGAGGAACTGGGTCCGCCAGTCGGCGACCGCAACGCCGAGCAGGAGGGCGAAGCCTCCGGCGACCGCAGGTCGCAACCACTTCGTCCGGGGGCCCGACCAATCCCGGAAACGCTCGATGAGCTCCTCTTCCTCGGTCAGCTCCATGCCATCGAGTCCCGGCGACACCCGATCGGCGATCATCAGGTTGGCGTACATGAATGCGAACACCACCACAACGCCCGCCGCCCCCAGACCGAGGCTGGTGTAGACGTTGGTACGCCACACAGAGGTGTAGCCCACCGAATCGAACCACAAGTAGTCCGTCCATACGGCCGACAATGCGGTGAGCAGAACGTAGGCGGCGGCGAGTCCAGCAGCTACGTAAACGAGGCCGCGCCGTCGCTCTTGAGACTTGAAGCCCTCAGGTGATCTGGGAAACATGACGTCGCCATCCTACGGGCGTCCGAGACACATCGCGATCCGTGGGCACCCGCTACGGCCCGACGGTGCATTCGCACCCGGGATGAGCAGGAGGAAACAGCCCTTCCGGGCGCTCTTCGCCGGCGGCGCGGCACGTGGCACATCCCCGGCCAGCCACCTTCCACTCAAGGTCGGTCATCTCACCCAGCTCGAGCGATCGGACCAGGCCCTGGTGATAGGCATCGAGTGAAAGGTCGCGGACTCTCCGTTCGGCCTGGTCGGTTCTCCACCCACGAAACACCCGGGACAGCGACGCTCCGAGTTGCCGGGCCCCCTGCCCGGCTGCTCTCCCCTCGTGAACCACCTGCTCCAACTCGTAGGTCAGCGTCGCGACGAACTCCTCGGCCACATCGTCACGAGGCGTCGCTGGTCGCGCCACCCTGCCACCAAGGATCTCCTCGGCAGCGGTGTGCCCCGCTCCGAAGGATTCGGCGAAGAGAACAACCAGATCGGCCCGGACCCGCTCCCGGATGGCCTCCACGCTCGGTTCCCAAGTCGACTCGTCCAAACGGATTTCTTCGAGAGCAACGTTCTGAGCCTCGGTGAGCTGTCGCTTGAGGTTGCGCAATGCACGATTGCCGACCGGTAGCAGCAAACGGTCGCGCACTTCGAAGGGATCCACCACCGAGGCGGTGAGCCGACGAGTGACCATCGACTCCACATCATCGGGAACTCGTTCGTCGGTCGTCCGTTCCGAACGGGGATCGACCCGCAACCGGTCGAACAACCCGGCGACCTCACCGAACAACTGCTGCTGTGAGTCCTCACCGACCTCCTCGCCCTCCACGAAATCCCCGATGTCCTCGGACACCTCGGCGGCGGATTCGGAGGTTGCCGACATCGATGCTGTGGACGTCTCCACATCCCACGCAGCGACTTCGGAGTCGGTCGTCGGCACATCGACGCTGTCATCGGCCCCGTCCTCGGGATGTGCCGCCTCCTCCTCATCGACATCGGCAACCTCACCCGAGGGTGCCACGACCGGTTCGGCGGGTTCCAGAGCGTCCTCCATCCCGTCATCGTCGTCCGAGTCGACCGCTCCGTCGTCCGTCTCATCCACGAAAGACGCCGATTCTGGTTCCACCTCTGGAGTGGATTCGGTGTCATCGACGACCGAAGGCTCGATCTCGTCTTCGGCGACCACGGACTGGGCCGGCTCATCGTGGACCGCTTCTTCGGCGGGAGGTTCGTCGCTCACACGGCGGATCGGCGTGCGGCCGCCAGAAGCAGTTTCGACCAGTCTGACCGTTGTGCTCTCTTCCTCGCGCTGGTCGAGCAGAGGGTTGGCGTCCTCGGGTTCTTCGTCCTCGTCGGGTGCATCGGGGTCGAGTCCGGCTTTGATCCGGGCGAACTGGCGGCCTGAGAGCACCTTGACCTCTGGCTGGGGCGGCTGCGCCGTGATCTCGGCCGCGCCGGCGGCTTCCCCCGGCTTGGACGGCCGCACCACACGCACGGTCTCGCCGGGAGTCCAGTTCTCGTCGTGCTCGGCGTCGGCCGGGGGGCCCGCGACAGGTGCCGGACTGTCCTTTGTGACGACTTTGCCGATCGCTTCGGTCGATGGCGAGAGGCCGAGGCGTTCGCGACGTTGATCGAGCGCATCTTCCACCTGTGTGAGGGTCGCCCGCACCGACTCCAATTCCCCCAACAGCTCCTGGCGGCGCTTCTCCAATGCGAGCGTGCGTTCCTGAGCGGCCTCGGACTGTTTCATCGCCTCGTCGATCATCTCGTCGTGGCGGGCCTTCGCCGTTGCGCTCAGACGCTCCGCTTCCATCCGGGCTGCCCTCACGACATCCTCCGCCTCACGGCGGGAGGCGGCCTGCATCCGATGCGCCTCACGCTCGGCCTCGCCGAGCACGCGCAACGCTTCCTTCTTGGCTTCGTCGACCACACGGTCTGCTTCGGCCTGGCACTGGTTCAGAAGCTGTTCCGACATCGTCCATGCGTCCGAACGAAGCGCCTCGGCATCCAGAGCGGCACCGGAGCGTTGGCTCTCTGCTTCGGCCACCGCCTCCGACCGCCACCGGGTGGCATCGGCCGACGCACGTTCGCGCATTGCTGCGGCGGCCTCGTGCGCGGCCTCGAGCACGGCTCCGACCTCGGAGGTGACGGCCTCGATCTCAGCCCTCACGTCGGACGTCGGCGCCTCGGCCGAGCGATTCACGATACGGTCGCGTTCCTCCAACAGACCGGCGAGCCCGGCCGCCACCTCGGAGAGGAACGACCGAACCTCGGTGGTCTCGTAGCCGCGGAAGCCGGTTCGGAACTCCCGCCTGGCGACATCATCAGGTGTCAGGTCGGGCATCGGACCAAGATACCGTGCCTGACAACCAGTGCCCGGCAATCCGACGCCACGCGCCGAAACACCTCAGGTCTCGGGAAGGCCGGCAAGAAACGAGAGCGCCTCGTCGACCGAGGCAATCGAAACGATCTGGATGTCGTCTGCCGGGGCGGTCAACGCGTCGTCGTAGTTGCTGGCCGGAACCAACAGAACCTCGGCACCTGCCGCCTCGGCTGCCACCACCTTCTGTCTGATTCCGCCGATGCCACCCACCGAGCCGTCGGGGGCGATGGTCCCGGTCCCGGCAACCACGTGGCCATGGGTCAACTCCCCCGGCGTGAGCATGTCGATGATCCCCAACGTGTACATGAGACCGGCCGATGGGCCCCCGACGTTGGACGAGTTGATGTCCACGGGATACTCCGGGTTCACTGTCTGGGCGAGGATTCCCACGAGCGGTCGCTCGGGATCGTCCTCGGCGCTCGTCAGCTCGATCTCGACGTCCATGGGCACGCCGGCCCGGACGATCGTGAGCGGTACAGCGTCCCCGGGCAGGTTGTCCGCAAGCTCGGCTCCGATGTCCTGGGCGACGCTCACCGGGACACCCTCGACCGATGTGATGATGTCTCCCGGTTCGAGGACGCCGGCCGCCGGGGCGCCTTCGAGCAGTTCCATGACTGCAACGCCATCCGAAGCGATGAGCCCCTCCTCGCCGATCCGCTCGAGTGCCACCGCTATGGCATTCTCCTTGGACTGGTCCATCGCCTGGAGGTTGCGTTCGCGGTACTCCTCGTCGGACTCCTCGGGTGACCGGAGCCGCTCCTGGCGCAACAGGTCGACGGTGGGGTCCACGGCCGCAGCCAGCATCTCATAGGCGTTCACTCCCTGCAACGAAACGGTGAGCATCATCAGTTCGCCGTGGGGTGGATAGACGTCGACGTCGTTCAGGACCGTGACATTGTCGGTGACGCTCGACACCGGACCCGCCGAGAGAGCGAAGTACGGAAACTCGACGGACCAGGCGGCGACCGCAACACCGGCGAGCATCGCCAGCAAAGTGAAAGCGAGCCCCAACCAACGCGGGGCACGAGCTGGAACCTGATCCATGAGTCGAAAGGCTACCGGCCCGGCCCGAATATGGAACGCTCGTCGGAGACCGCAATGCCTGACGATCGCCAACTACGATCGCCGTCACACCAACCAGGAGTCCCGCACGTGTTGACCGTCGCCCCCACTGTCCTCGCCGCCCGACTGGTTGCGACACACCGAGCGAAGACGGCACTCCTCGTCACCGGCTTCGCGCTGCTCACCGGCCTCACCGCGCTGTGGGAGATCCACCTTCCCTTCACACCGGTTCCCATCACCGGACAGACCTTCGCAGTCCTTCTCGCCGGCGCCACGCTCGGACTGCGTGCCGGAGCCGCCAGCCAGCTCCTGTATCTCACGATGGGAGCCGTCGGTCTTCCCTTCTACGCGGGCGGCGAATCGGGGTGGGAGGTTCTCACCGGCCCAACCGTCGGATACCTCGTGGGCTTTGCGATTGCGGCGGCCGTGGTGGGACGTATGGCGGAGGCCAAAGCCGATCGCCGAATCAGGACAGCGGTACCGGCGTTCATCGCCGGGTCGATCGTGATCTACGCCTTCGGGATGGCCGGTCTGGTGCTCGTGGCCGGCATGCCCGCCAACGACGCCTTCACCCTCGGCGTGGTCCCCTTCCTCATCGGCGACGTCCTCAAAGCCGGGGCCGCAGGCCTGCTGCTCCCCGCCGCCTGGAAACTCGCCCGACCGTGAACGGTCACTCGGCAACCGGGTAGCCGTCGTCCACGTCGGCGGTGGGATGCGGGTCGGACGCCACGCGAGTACGCGGCCAACAGCCGACCGCCAACAGCAGACCGTCGGGACCGGGGACTGGATGCAGCGGCCGGGAGCCGGAGACCAGAAACTGGAGGCCGGAGACCGGAGACCGGAAGCTGGAGACCGGAAGCGGCCGGGCGCAGCCGGCCTCCGCTAGGCGCTCGGCTCGAACTCTTCTCCGAGGTAGGCCTTGATGACATCGGGGTTGCGCTGGACCTCGGCGGGCTTTCCCTCGGCGATCTTGCGGCCGAAGTCGAGGACCATCACGCGGTCGGCGATGTCCATGACCAGCCCCATGTCGTGCTCCACCAGGATCATGCTGATGCCAAGCTCGTCCTGAATGTCGAGGACGAACCGCGCCATGTCCTCGGTCTCCTCGAGGTTCATGCCGGCCACGGGCTCGTCGAGCAACAACAGCTCCGGGTCCATCGCGAGGGCCCGGCCGAGCTCAACGCGCTTCTGGACGCCATACGGCAACAGCCCTACGGGGTATTTGCGCCACTGCTCGATCTCGAGGAAGTCGATGATGTCCTCGACCTTTGAGCGATTCTCCATCTCTTCGTTCCTGGCCTTGCCCCACCACACGGCACCCGCCAGGAAGCCATGACTCATCCGTACGTGACGGCCGGTGAGGATGTTCTCGATCACAGTCATGTGCGGGAACAGTGCGATGTTCTGGAAGGTCCGAGCGATGCCCATCTCGGCGGTCTGGGAGGGCTTGACTCCCATCAACGACTCGCCCTTCCAACGTATGTCACCCGCCTGCGGGGAGTACACCTGATTCAGGCAGTTGAAGATCGACGTCTTGCCGGCGCCATTGGGTCCGATGATGGCAAACAGTTCGCCTTCATCGACATGGAAAGACACGTCGTCGATTGCCTTCACGCCTTTGAACGACAGCTTGATGCCTTCGACCTCCAGCAGGTGAGCGTGCGAGGCCGTACTCATGGCGATCCCACCTCACGTCGGGTGGCTCCGGTCGAGACGAATGGTCGTTGACGCACGACGATCACGAGAGCCACCGCTTCCTCCGCTTGTAGTGCTTCACGTCACGGAAGGACTTGCGCTCGCCTTCGTCCCCGTGCAGTCCGAGATAGAACTCCTGGACGTCTTCGTCTTGGAGGAGCTTCTGTGGGTCGCCGTCCATGACCACCTTGCCGGTCTCCATGATGTATCCGTGGTGGGCGATCGACAGGGCCATGTTGGCGTTCTGCTCGATGAGGAGCACCGAGGTCCCCTGCTGGTTGATCTCGACGATGATCTCCTTGATCTGCTGCACGAGCAAGGGTGCCAGACCGAGCGACGGCTCGTCCAGTATCAGGAGCTTGGGGCCCTGCATGAGAGCGCGTCCGATGGCCAGCATCTGCTGCTCTCCTCCGGACATGTAGCCCGCAACCGACCTGCGGCGCTCGGCGAGGCGCGGAAACAACGTCATGACGCGGTCGTGTTCCCGCTCGGTGTCCTTGGCGCTGCGGTTGGTGAAAGCCCCTACGCGAAGGTTCTCATCGACGGTCATCTCGGCGAAGATGCGACGGCCCTCCATCACCTGCGAGATCCCACGCTTCACTCGAAGTGCCGGATTCGCATGGGTGATCTCTTCCCCATCGAACGCGATGTGGCCCTTTGTGATGTTTCCCTCGTGCACGTCGAGAAGCCCGGTGATCGCTCGAATGGTTGTGGTCTTGCCCGCCCCGTTGGCACCGAGCAGCGCCACCACCTGCCCATCGGGCACCTCGATCGAGAGTCCTCGGAGCACGAGGACCACGTCGTTGTACACGACCTCCAGGTTGGATACAGCCAGCATTTCAGCGTCCCATCTGATCCGTCAGGGGATGGGACGACGCTCCGAAGGGCGCCGTCCCATCTGACTCACGTATCAGCCTGCGAAGCAGCGAGCGGTGAAGTCGTAGTTGGCGGCGAGGTCACCCACGTAGTTCTGCTCGAGGAGGGCGGAACCGGTGGTCCCTCCTTCCGGAGCGCTTCCGATGGTCTGCGTCGCACCACCGGCCGTTGTGTAGGCCTCGAGACTGGGATCGAAGATGTAGATCCCACGTGTCACGAACGAGTTTGGATCGTCCGCCGGGGCATAGCTCTGCGACGGTGCAAGCCCGCCGAAGTCGATGCCCTCGAGGCTCAGTGCCGCAGCCTTGACGCCTGCTCGAGTCAGGTCACCGTTGGCCGACGCCTGGCGCAGGATCGCCTCGGTGGTCTTGGCCTCCAACCATCCGATCACGAACGCATCCGACGGGCGCAGGTCGGGACGGGCCGCCAGCATGGCGTCCACCAGCTCCTGCATGCCGTCGACGTCCGAGCCCCAGGCGGCGTTGTAGCCACTCTGGATGTAGGCGGCGTCGATGATCGGACCCACCGGCGAGTCCAGCAGACGGAAGTCATAGCTGGGGACCGATCCGGTCCACTGACCGGCGAACCCGGCCTGCGCCGCCCCACCCATGATCACGGCCAGGTTGGTCGGGTTCACGGTTGCAAAGACGAAGTCGGCGTTGGCCTCCACCAGCCCGGTGATGACTTCGGTCTCGGGGTCGTCGGGGGTCGGGGTGACCAGGCCTTCGCCGTCGTAGGCCAGGGTCAGCCCCAGCTGCTCGATGGCGTACTTGGCTCCGAACGCTCCGTCCTGTCCGTACTCACCGGGGAACGACACAACGGCCCACGTCGGGTCGGCCCCGTTCTCCTCCTGGAACTTGGTCGACAGATACTCGACCACGTTCATGCCCTCCAGGCAGTAGTTGGTCTGCTGCTCGAGCACCGTGTTCTGATCGAACGACGGATCTGCCCAGCCCGAGTACCAGGTGAGGGGGATCGTCACCATGTCGTCCTCGATCATCAGGTCGATGATTCCCGATGTATGGGGCGAACCGGTGGACTGGCTCAGCATGACCACGTCATCGCGAATCGCCTCGTATTGCGTACGGTGCTGATCCACGTCGTAGGCGGTGTCCACCGTGAGCAACTCGACGGTGCGGCCGTCGATGCCACCGGCACCGTTCACGATGTCCCAGTACACCTCTTGCGCCGCAACGATGTCGTTGACGAGCGGAGCGAAGATTCCGGTCTGGTCGGCAAGCAGCCCGACGGTGATCGTGTCCTCGGTGACGCCGACGTCGAACGCCACTTCTCCGCCGGCGGCGGTCGTGGCCGTGGTGTCGTCAGTCATTGCCTCGGTGGTGGCCGTGGTGTCGTCGGTTGGGGCCTCCGTCGTCGCCGACGTTTCCGCCGTCGTGTCGTCGGTCCCGCCGTCGGAGCAGGCTGCCAGGATCAGCGCCATCACGCCGATCCAAGCGAACCATCGCACTCTCGTTTTCATGTCTACTTCCTCCCGTTTCGGTCCGATCGGGTGACCCCCGATGGATTCCCGGCACCCAGATGAGGGCACCGAAACCTCAGTTTGCCGTCGTCAATAGGTGAACGGCCATCCTTTCCAGTAGTTCCTGATCCGCAGCCAGATGCCGAAGAGCCCCAGTGGCTCGAAGATCAGGAACAAGATGATCAACAAACCGTACAGGACGATGTTGAGTTGAAACACGGACAAACCGGGCCCGATGGCGCTGGTCCCCACCAACCCGAAGTCGGTCGGTCCGGTGGACACGATGAAGTTGGCGACCGAGGCGCCGACGCCTGAGCCCTGGGTCAGCTCTGCCAACCACGCGGTGAGCTCCTCGACGAGCCGGGGGGCAGCGACCACGAACACCGAGCCCAATACCACACCGGCTGTGGTTCCGGCACCCCCGATGAGAATGATGGCGATGAATTCGATCGACAGCAGCAGGTCCCACGCCTCCGGAATACGGCTGCCGAAGTAGGAGGCCAACAAGGCTCCCGACACTCCTGCGAAGAACGACGACACTGCAAATGCCAACGCCTTGTATCGATACTCGTCGACGCCCATGATCTCGGCCGCGATGTCGCGGTCGCGAATCGAAGCGAAGGCCCGTCCGAGCCGGGTCCTGGCGATGTTCTTGTGGGCCACTGTGAACACGATCGCCAGCAGCAAGACGAACAGGTATTGCCGAGCCTGCCGGCCCATCTCGACCCCGAACCAGGTGCCCGAGCCCGAGAAGTCGATCAACGGCGTCTCCTCTTTCCACAGCTTCAGCTCGAGGGCGGGCCACTCCCGACCCAGGCCCGGGCCGCCAGAGATGCTGGCAGCATTCCGAAACACGTGGTCCCCGATGAAGACCAGGGCGATGGTGACGAAAGCCAGGTAGAGGCCCCGCACACGAACCGCTGCCGGCGCAACCAACAAACCGATGAAGGCCGCCACCAGTCCTGAGGCCGGGAGCCAGATCCAAATTGGCAGCCCGTAGCCCACGAGCTGCGGAGTGCTCTCCCCGCCGAGCACGACGGCGGCATAGGCACCGACACCCATGAAGAAGGCATGACCGAGCGAAACCTGCCCCGCCATGCCGGTGAGGATGTTCAGGCCCAGAGCCCCGATGAGAAAGACGAGTGCCTCCCCGAGCAGCACCAACCACAGGTTGGACCCCGCCCACCGAAGACCGGGCACCAACTGCAGTGGAAGAGTGATGGCGACCACCAGCAGGAGCCCCATCATCACCTTGCGCGTGGTGGAGGGAAGGATCGCCTGATCCTCCCGGTAGGACGTATAGAGCAGCGGCCGGCCTCTCATGGCGCGCCTCCTGCGGAGGCGCGGTACCGAGTACGGAGTACTGAGTACTTAGCCAGGCGGCCCAACAGACGAGCAGTCGATGACCCGGGCCGGGGGACCGAAGACCGGACACGAGGAGCCATGCGGGGATCAGACACGCCGGATCTCCTCGGTACCGAACAGGCCATACGGTCTGACGAGCAGGAAGATCAACATCAGGAGGTATGGCACCACCCCTCCGAAACCGACACCCAGCACGTTGGAATAGCCTGCGGTGTACGTGCCGATGACCACTTCGGAGATCCCCACGAGGAACCCACCGACGACCGCCCCGAGCACCGAGTCGAGCCCGCCGATGATGATGGCCGGGAACGCCCTGAACACAACGAATGCGGTGGTGTTCGACACGCCCGCGGATCGAGGCGCCATCGACGAGAAGATGCCGGCCACAGCCGCCAACATGGCACCGATCGCCCACGCCACCGCGAAGATCCGGCCGACGTCGATGCCCTGGGCCTGGGCGGCCTCCTGATCGAATGCGGTGGCGCGCATGGCAATCCCCAGCCGGCTCCGGAAGAACCACGCCACCAAACCCACACACACGAGTGACACCCCAAAGGTCACGATCTGGGTGGTGTTGATGTTGAGGTTGCCGATCGGGCTCACCGAGATGCCCCACGGGTCGCCGATCGTCCGCACGCCGTTGCCGATGAAGTCGTCGGTGATGGGGCGGATCACCGCGTCGACCCCCACTGTGATGATCGCCACGGAGAAGAGCGGCTCACCGATCATCGGCCGGATGAACAACCGCTCGGCGATGAGACCGACGACTCCCGTCGCGAGGACCGCGAACAACGCCGAGATGGCCCACTGGAGCCACTGCGGCCCCGCATCGAAGAACCTCCCCGGAAAGTTGAGCACCGTGGCGAGGGCGGCCGTGAGGAACGCGCCGACGGCAGCTAGCGACCCATGCGCAAAGTTCACCACCTGGGTTGCCTTGAAGATGATCACGAACCCGAGCGCCAGCAGTGCGTAGATCGCGCCCAGACCTAGTCCATTGAGCACGGCGAACAGCAACTTGTCGAACCCATCGAGGCCGATCTGGGCGATGATCGGCACCAATCAACCCTTGCTCGCGTACATCGACTCGATCAGATCGCCGAACATCTCGTCCATGGCAGTGCGCTTGAGCTTCTGGGTGGCGGTGAGCTCGCCGTCCTCGTGATCGAGCTCCTTGGGGATCAGGCGGAACTTGCGGATGTTCTCGACCCTGGCGAGTTTGGCGTTCGTGCCGTCGACGACCTTCTGGATGAGGTCGAGAACCTCTGGTTTCTCCGACAGGTCTCGATAGGTGGTGTACGGGAGGCCCTTGCGAGTCGCCCAGTCTCCGACCGTGTCGAGCTCGATTCCGATGAGCGCGGTCAGGTACTTCTTGCCGTCGCCGATCACCATCGCCTCTTTGACGTATGGCGACGTCTTGAGGGAGTTCTCGATCTCCGAGGGGGAGATGTTCTTGCCGCCCGAGGTGATGATGATGTGCTTGATGCGGTCCACGATCTTGATGTGGGTGCCATCGACCAGCTCTCCGACATCACCGGTCCTGAGGAATCCGTCCTCGGTGAACGTGTCGGCAGTCTGCTGTGGCTTGTTCCAGTAGCCCTTGAACACACCTGGATGCTTCGTGAGGATCTCGCCGGTGTCGGGGTCGAGCTTCAGCTCGGTTCCCGGGTAGGGCTCTCCGACGGTCCCGAGCTTCATGCGACCTGTGAAGTTCACGGTCGCCACCGCCGAGTTCTCGGTCATGCCGTACAACTCGTACAGATTCACACCCAGTCCATGGAAGAACTCGATCACCTCCGGAGCGATCGCGGCCGCTCCCGTTCCCGCCCACCGGCAGCGACGAAGCCCGATCCTCTCACGGAGGGCTCTGAACAACAGCGGGTAGCCGATCGCGTAGACGAGCCGGCTGGCCGGGGTGTGCGACCCGCCGTTTTCGATTCGTTGGCGCCCGACGAACTTCGCCATTGCGAAGCCGAGCTCCGACCACTTCCTCTTGAAGAACGTTGCATCTCGGGCCTTGATCACGATGGAAGCGTGGATCTTCTCCCAAATCCGCGGAACGGCGAAGAACAGGGTGGGCTGGACCTCACGCAGGTTCTCCTGAACCGTGTCGATCGACTCGGCGAAGTTGAGCACCGGGCCGGCAGCCGCCATCGTCCAGGTGGAGAAGATCCTCTCGGCCACATGGCACAACGGGAGGTAGGTGAGAATCTGATCGTCGGGATTCGGCTTCTTGTTGCCGGGAAGGCGGCCGTCGACGTTGATCACGGTGTCGGCGCAGAAGGCGAAGTTGGAGTTGGCAAGCATCGCGCCCTTGGGGGGACCGGTGGTGCCTGAGGTGTAGACCAGCGTCATGATGTCGTCTGGTTCGGCGGTGGCCATGATCGACGCCAGTTCACCCGGATGACTCGCCCGGTACTCCCGGCCGAGTTCGAGGAAGTCATCCCAGAAGATGAATCGCTCGTCGTCTCGGTATTGCCGGAAGCCGCGCGGTTCGACATGGATGATCTTTCGCAGATCCGGGAGATTCCCGATGACCTCGAGCACCTTGTCGGCCTGTTCCTGGTCTTCGGCAAGGTGGATCTTCGCTCCCGAGTCCGACAGCAGGTACTCGACCTCGGCCGCCGGATTGGTCGGATACAGACCCACCGTGATGCCACGGATGGCGACCGTGGCGAGATCGAGGATCACCCACTCGGGTCGATCCTCGGCATGGATCGAAATGCGGTCACCTTGGTTGGCGCCGAGAGCCAACAAGCCGTTTGCGGCGAGCTGTACGTTCTCCCAGAGTTCCGACCACGTGATCTCCTGCCAGATCCCGAAGTCCTTCTCGCGCATCGCGACACCGTCGGGAAGCTTCTCTGCCCACTCCCGCACGTACGACGCCACCGTACGAGTTCCCTGAGTCGATCCGGCGGGGCCTGATCGCTCGGTGAGAGTGGTCATTGCTTCGCTCCTCGCTGGGAATGTGGGGGTGGGGGCGCCCGAGACTTTAGGCGTGGGACACCTTCGCCAGCGGCCAAAGCCCGGAAAAAAACCCAAAACCTACGGGCGAACCCGAGCCGAACGACGCAGTCGAAATCGTGCACGATGCAAGATCTCTCGGCGTGGTCATCAGGCGCCTTCGACCCACTCTGCGCCACCTGGCCAATGCTCGCGTTTCCAGATGGGAGCACGCTCTTTCAACTCGTCGATCACGAAGCGGGCAGCCTCGAATGAGTCGCCGCGATGGGCGGTCGACACGGCGACTGCCACCGAGGCTTGGCCCACCTCGACGATGCCGACCCGATGCTCCACGACCATCGACAGCACCGGCCAGCGGCCGGCCGCCTCCTCGGCGATGGCGCTGCAGCGACCCCTCGACATGCTCGCGGTACGCCTCGTACTCGAGATGGGTGACCCCATCCTTGCCCGGGGAGTGGTCACGAGCCGTCCCCAGGAACAACGCGGTCGCACCCGCATCGGGCCGGCCCACCTCGGCCACCAACGCCGCCACGTCGATCGGCTCCTCGCGAATGCCTACGCGGATAGACGCCATCCGTCGGAGGATACGGCTCCGACGCATCGCACGTGGCCAACGGCAGACGGCCGGCGGTCGACCGCCAGACCCGGGCCGTCGGCTGTCGGCGTCGGCTGTGGGCCGGGCTCGCGCGTGGCACATCACTCCATTGCGGCTCGACCGTCTACCTTGAGAGAGGACATGTCCGATGATCTCTTCTCCAAGTTGTTCGAGTTGTTCAACCAGCCGGGGCCGGTGAACCTCAGACTCGCCGCGGAGATCAGCCACCATCTCACCGGTGAGAAGACCCCGGTCGATCCATGGGCGGCCGAGGAGTTCCGTGAGCTCACACGTCTCGCCGAGTTCCAGGTGGAACAAGCGGCCCCGTTCGCCATGACGCCGGCGCCTGACGTGCTTCCAGTGGACGCTCGCGAATGGGCGGACCGCAACATGGACGGTTTCCGATATCTCGCCGAGCCCTTCGCCAACATCATCGACACGGACGCCCTGGGACCGGCCGGAGCCATGATGGGTCAGTTGGCCCCGGCCATGATCGGCATGCAACTCGGGACCCTTGTGGGAACGCTCGCCGGTTGGGTCATGGCCGGGTTCGATGCCGGAGTTCCCGCCACCGGTGAAGGACCCATCACCTATGTGGTCCCGAACATCGATCGGTTCACCTCCGAGCATGGGTTCGACCCCCGAGACGTGAGACTGTGGGCGTCGTTGCACGAGACGGCCCATCGGGCGATGTTCAGGGTGCCCTTCACCACCGACCACCTCGTAGACCTGCTCACCGAGAGCGGACGACATCTCAAGATCAGCCCTGATGCGCTCATGGAGATGATGCAGGGCCTCGACCCGAGTCGGCTCGAGGGCGGCATCGACCCTGAACAAATAGCCGGATTGTTCGACTCGCCAGAGATCGCAGCCGCTCAACGTGAACTCGGTGCGTTCCTCGGTTTGACCGGTGGGTACCGGCGTTTGCTGGTCGAGCGGGCCGCCGGCCATCTGCTGCCTCGCTTGCACGACATGGACACCGCTCGCGACGCCGAACGTGATCTCGGCGATGCCGTAGCCGGCTCGGCGTTCTCGGCGACCTTCGTGGATGGTCACGACATCCAACGCGGGTACGAGTTCTCGTTGGAGATCGAAAACAGGTTCGGAGCCGATTCGCTGAACGCGATGTGGACCCGGCAGGGGAGGTTTCCCACTGCCGACGAGATCGATGATTCCGTCGCCTACGCCGCACGGGTGCTCCTCGAAGACATGTGACCTCCTCCTGGTCGGGTCTACCTGAACGGCCGGGCCTCGCTAGCGTCGCTCCCGACGACGACCAGAAGGGGACACGATCATGGCCGCCGCCGTTGGCGAATCTGCACCCGATTTCACGCTCATGGACCAGGGCCGAAGGCCCGTCTCGTTGTCCGATCTACGAGGCAAGAAGTCCCTCATCGTCTTCTTCCCATTTGCTTTCAGTCGCACCTGCCAGGGCGAGCTGTGCTCGATTCGCGACAACCTCCATTCACTCGACGCGGCCGACGCCAACGTGGTCGCCATCTCGTGCGACCACTTCTATTCGAACCGTGCATGGACCGAACAGGAGGGCTTTGGGTTCAAGATCCTCTCGGATCACTGGCCCCATGGCGCCGTGTCTCGCGCCTACGGATGTTTCGACGAGCAGATCGGCTGCGCAATACGCGCAACTTACGTTCTCGACGAGACAGGCATCATCCGGGCGATCATCTCCACCGAGAACATCGGCCAAGCCCGCAGCTTCGACAGCTACCAAGAAGCGCTTGCATCGATCTGAGTCCGGGGCCCTCGCGAACGTCGTGCCGCTGTTTCGTAGAACGTCATACGTAGAACGTCACTCGCAGACTCCTCTTGGGTGCCTTGTCGCATCTTGGTGCGAACACGGAAGGTTTGAACCCCCCTCCCTTTTTGGGGCACATAGTCGCTAGACACGCCTCACGCCTGACGGGTGGAGCACCGAATAGGGCCCCACTTGTCTTGTCCCCCCGCAGGGGGGACAGCTTCGCCGAAGGCGGAGCAGGGGGGGATCTCCCAGCCTCGAGGACAGTGGAGTAGGGCACCCGTGTCGCCATTCGCGCCGACCACCTCCGAGCTGCCTCAGCCGAACAGGTTTCGCCACCAGCGTGCGAGGATCCCGAAGCGGGCGGGCTCTGGCAGCGCGTCGAGCACTTGGTCTTGGAGGTCGAGCGGTAGGTCGCCGTACATCGCCAAACCGCCGTCGGCGGTTTCCCAGACATAGATCGCCTGGCCGGCTCCGAACCACCGGACGTACTCTCCGCCATCCACCTGGACGGCCCGAGCGCCCGAGTCGTCCAGCACGACCGCACGGTCGGTGGCCAGCAGAGCGAAAGAAAACAGCCCGTCGGAGTAGTAGGCGAGCACGCCACCTCGGTCCCAGGCGTACGTCTCGAGCCGGCTGAAGCCGGCCAGGTCCTCCGGCAGCCGAGCATCGTCAGGAGCACCCACGGTCTCCATACGCCGCTGCGCCTCGGCCGGGAGATCGTCGGCCACATTCGGAGCTTGGTCGTCGAACTCGACCATTCTCACGGCGCAATAGACGCTGCCATCCGCATTCCTGATTCGAGCTGCGAGCAACGCCCCGGTCTCGAGATCGAAGGTCATCGTCGCCCTCGTCAGCCCGTCCGCATCGGAGACGATCAACCGCTGCGCTTGACGTCCGAGCATCGTGGCGTTTTCGACTCGGGTGACGCGGTACGAGCCGACCGGTGCCGGCTGGGACAACGAGGCCGATGTCCCGCTGATGCCGTCGTCGGTGACCACCGAGAACGAGCCACCGGCAACCCGGACCCGGGTGTCGCCTCCGACCGCGTTGCGGGCGACGGTGACACCGTCCGCCTGCACCAGGTCGATCACGACCGAGCGGGTTCCGTCAGGTGTGTCGCAGGACACCACCTGCTGTCCTGTGAAATCGGCTTGGGCGCTCCTCTCCACGAAGGGCTCCAGGTCTTCGGCCGACGCAGCCAGAGGTGCACCGAGCAGGATCGCAACCACGGCGATCGCGATGACCAGACCTCGTCGCCTCATCGTGCGCCACCGGTGGTGGCAGCCTGGGTCACCGCAGCGACCTTCACGACCGAGAATGCAGGATCGTTGGACGAGACGGCGCCGTACACGGCCGTCAACTCTGGGGGACTGATCTGCTGGGGTTCGGGCGCTGTCAGCGCCGCCGCCCCTACGAAGATCATCAGGGCGGCTGCGGCGGCAGCGCCCACCCAGGCCAGCGGTCGCCTACGGATCGGTGTCGGTGGCGCTGGAATCCCGACCAGCTCCGCCACCTCACTCGGAAGTTCGATCATCGGGAGCGACCGAACCGCCGCTCGTGCACGGGACAGGTCGGCGAGCTCAGACCGACAGCGTTCGCATTCGACGAGGTGGGTGGCGACTCGCCTGCGTTCGTGATCGGCGAGCTCGCCGTCGAGATGGGCAGACAACAGCTCGTCAGGATGCATCATGACAAGCGTTCCTTCAGGAGCTTCCGACCACGATGGATGCGGCTGCGGACCGTCCCGATGGGGGAGTCGACTGCAGCCGCTATCTCCTCATAGGTCAAGCCGATCACGTCACACATCACGACCGCCTCGCGGAACTCGTACGGGAGGTCGAGCAACGCCTTCTGGATGTCCTCGCCGAGGCGCATCGACGCGAGCACCTCGTCGGGATCGGGCGACGCCCAATTGGACATACGATCGGTCTGCTCGGGGAGCGGGACGGTGGGGCGACGTTTGCGTTTCCGCACATCGTCGAGAAAGGCATTGCGTGTGATGCGCCACAGCCAGCCGTCGAACGATCCGGGCGTGTACCCGTCGAGGCCGCGTCGAACGCGGAGTAAGACTTCTTGAACCAGGTCGGCTGCGTCGTCCGGATTTCCACACAGCCGATACGCGAAGTTGTAGATCTTCCGCCCATGCTTTCGCGCCACGTCTTCCCAGGTGTCGGGAGCCGGCTCAGTCATGAACCGTCCCCACCGACAACGCCGGACGGGCGGCGGAAGTTCCTGAACACAGGAAATCGGTCGCCCCGCGTGCGGGGCCACCCACGATTACGAGTCGGAACCAGGTCCGGGCGTGTTGACTTCGTCTTCCGAAGCACCCTCTGCGATGCCCTTGCGGAACTCCTTGGCAGAAGCGCCCAGTGAACGTGCGAGTTCGGGCAACTTGCGGGCTCCGAAGAGCAGCAAGACCACGAGCAAGATGACGATGAGTTCGGAACCCTTGGGCAAGCCCATAGGAAATGCCTCCTTTGGCAACGATCATACCTTGCCCTTCCCCGCTACTTGCGAGCGCGGCTCACACGAGGCTCGCCTCGCGGTGGTTGGACGCCCCAAAGGCGAGAGCGGTTCCAATCGGTTCTGCCCGGGTCGTCGGCCGGGCCACGAGGCACAACGTAGAACGTTCTACGTAGAACGTTGCGGGACCTCGGGCTGCCCGAGGGACCGGCCTACGAGAGGGCGAGGGAGTCGACCATCTTCTGGAGACGCTCGCGGGTCATGAACTTGACTCGTGGCTCCCGACGCTCTTTGTCGTAGACCTCGAATGGCCCGTACTTCTCGCTGACCAGCATGCCCCGATCGCATCCGGACATCGAAAAGTCTGCCATGAAGCGATCGATCGTCGACTCGGCGACCTCGGGGTAGTCGCCCTTCCGGTACGCGTCTCCCAGGATGAAGGTGCGGGTGCCGCCCTTCTCGGCGATGAACATCCCAAACCCCGGACCGGGGGTGACGGTGTATCCAAAGAGCCTCAGGAGGCCCGACACCATCTCGACGGCGCCCATCGTCTCCGGATCGATGCCTTGCGCCCGCAAGCCCATGTCCACGGCCTTCGGAAGCCGGATCTCGGATCCAAGTGATGGAAGCTCGTCTTCTCTGGCCGGGGCAGCCACCTCTGGAACGTGGGTTTCTTCGCCTTCCATCGCTTCGAGCGGGTCTTTTGCGAACGGCGACAGATTGAGCATCGACGGCATGTCGATCTTCGGGGGGAGCGTCCCAGGAGTGTCGAGCTCGTGAGTGCCCACGAGCTGCCGGCTGCCTCCGCGGCCAGCGAACACTTCCACGCGGTGCACCATGTCGATGGGCAGCGTGTGACGCTTCTCACGCACCACTTCGATGGCCTCCTGCACCAGCAGATCGGCCAAGACCTCGTCGCCGTCTTCGGGGAACGGAACGTCGAAGCTGACCTGGGCGGCTTCTCCCACGACGTGCATCTCGGCGACCTTGGGACGCGGATGGTTCACGTCGGGCAGCGCCTCGAGTGCGGCGGCCGCGTCTCTGCGAGCGCCGGCGCGGGAAGGCTTTTGGATACCTTGCTGGGCGGCCAGCTCGTTGCGGCGGCGCCCGAGCACCACACCCACCACGATGAGCACGATGGCGACGAAGATCAGCGCAATACCTGGGTTCTCCACTCAATTCCTCACTGGTCGTCGAGGACGAGTGTACGACGGAGTGGGGTCAGGACGCACGTCGAGCGATGGTGCGCTCACGGCGCACCCGGCGACGCTCCCGCTCGGACATCCCGCCCCAGATGCCGAACTTCTCTCCCGCACGCAACGCAAAGTCGAGGCAATCGGAACGAACCTCGCACGCCGTGCAGATCGCTTTTGCCTTTCGCGTGGAAGCGCCCCGCTCAGGGAAGAACAGATCGGCGTCGGCTCCTCGGCAGTTCGCGTAGTCCTGCCACGAGAGCTCGTCGACTGCCAGTGCCTCGATGAGCTTGCCCTGCATGGGCCCCTCTCCCCTCACATGGTTGATAACACACTGTTGTAATTACAACCATGTCATTGTGACCGGTACCGCGCGCGCCGTCAAGAGGGCCTTTCCGACTATCGCCTCCCGTTCCGCCGAGGGATGGTCGGCTCCATGCCCACAGCAGACGGCCCACTATCTACATCCAGCCGTGCCTAGCGACCGGTCATCGACCCGCCTACCGCTACCAGAGAGGCACGCGTCCGGCTGTCTTCCGTCGGCTGTGAACCCGTGAGTCGTCGCCCGGCGACCCGACCGGGCCGGGTCCACAGACCCCGCTCCACATCCAGCACTCGTCCGACTACGCCCGATTCGAATCACGCGCCATAATCGGGTCTCAGTCGACTCAGAGGTATTCGGTGGCAACCACACAAGTCCCCGCAAAAACTCGACGGCTTCCGTGGCCGGTCGAGTTCTACCGATCGGCGGTGGGCAAGAAATGGGTCATGGCGATCACCGGAGTCCTGCTTCTCGGATTCGTGCTCGCTCACATGATCGGGAACCTCAAGGCGTACATCGGATTCGACGCCATCGAGGGGGCCTACGAGATCGACGTCTACGGAGAGGCCCTCCGAACTCTGTTGTTCCCGCTGCTCCCCCGGACAGTTCCACTCTGGATCATGCGAATCGGACTGATCGTTGCGTTCGGGCTCCACATCCACTCGGCCTACTCGTTGACACTGATGAACCGTCGGGCTCGCCCCACGTCGTATCAAGGCCCTCGCGAGTATCTGGCGGCCAACTATGCATCCCGAACGATGCGTTGGAGCGGAATCATCGTTTTGCTGTACCTCGGATGGCATCTCGCAGACTTCACGTGGGGGCTCCAGCCCTTCGCTCCCGAAGGCTGGGAGCACGGAGCCATCCAAGCCAACTTCGTGGCGAGCTTCTCACGAGTGCCGGTGTCCATCCTCTACATCGTCGCCAACCTCGCCTTGGGCGTCCACATCTTCCATGGAGCGTGGTCGATGTTCCAGAGCCTCGGGGTGAACAATCCTCGGTTCAACAAGTGGCGTCGGTACTTCGCCATCGCGTTCTCCGGATTGATCGTGATCGGGAACGTCAGCCTGCCGCTGGCCGTGATGGCCGGGATCATCGACCTGTGACGGGAGACGACATGAGCATGACACTCGACTCAAAGGTCCCCGCCGGACCCATCGAGGACAAGTGGGACAACCACAAGTTCTCCATCAAGCTGGTGAATCCGAACAACAAGCGCAAGTTCAGGGTGCTGGTGGTTGGCACTGGACTCGCCGGCGCATCGGCCGCCGCCACGTTGGCGGAGCTCGGATACGAGGTGGACGTCTTCACCTACCACGACTCGCCACGGCGGGCCCATTCGATCGCCGCCCAGGGCGGAATCAACGCCGCCAAGAACTATCACAATGACGGCGACTCGGTGTTCCGCCTCTTCTACGACACCGTGAAGGGCGGCGACTTCCGCAGCCGCGAGGCAAATGTGTATCGACTCGCCGACGTCTCGGTCGACATCATCGACCAGTGCACGGCTCAGGGCGTCCCCTTCGCACGGGAATACGGGGGACTCCTCGACAACCGGAGCTTCGGCGGCGCCCAGGTCTCCCGGACCTTCTACGCACGGGGTCAGACCGGTCAGCAGCTGCTCCTCGGCGCCTACTCGGCTCTGATGCGTCAGGTCGGCCTTGGCACCGTCAACCTGCACTCGAAGGTGGAGATGCTCGACATCGTCGTCAAGGACGGTCGGGCGGTCGGGATCATCACGCGCCATCTCGCAACGGGCGAGATCAAGTCCTGGTCGGGGCATGCGGTGGTGCTCGCGACCGGTGGCTATTCGAACGTGTACTACCTGTCCACCAACGCCATGTACTGCAACACGTCGGCTATCTGGCGTGCCCACCGCAAGGGTGCGGCGTTCGCAAACCCGTCGTACACCCAGATCCATCCAACGTGCATCCCACAGTCCGACGAGTTCCAGTCCAAGCTGACGCTCATGTCGGAGTCGTTGCGCAACGACGGGCGAATCTGGGTTCCGAAGGACCCGGATGAGAAGCGGCCTCCAGGTCAGATCCCCGAGTCGGATCGCGACTACTACCTCGAGCGGATCTACCCGTCGTTCGGGAACCTCGCTCCCCGTGACGTCTCGAGCCGAGCCGCCAAACGGGCAGTCGATGCAGGCAATGGCGTCGGACCTCTCAAGAACGGCGTCTTCCTCGACTTCGCGGCCGCCATCGAACGACTCGGGCGGGACAAGATCGAGGAGCGCTACGGCAACCTCTTCGAGATGTACGAGCGCATCACCGACGAGAACCCCTACCAGGTGCCGATGCGCATCTACCCCGCTCCCCACTACACGATGGGTGGACTGTGGGTGGACTACAACCTGATGACCACCGTCCCCGGCCTGTACTCGATCGGTGAAGCCAACTTCTCCGACCACGGCGCCAACCGGCTCGGGGCGTCGGCACTCATGCAGGGTCTGGCCGACGGCTACTTCGTGTTGCCGTACACGATCGGCGACTACCTCGCCGGTTGGCTGAACACGCCGGTGGTTCCCACCGACGACGAAGCATTCAGGGCCGCGGAGATCGAGGTCAACGAGCGCGTGTCCGGCTATCTGGCCAGTCGCGGCACCCGGACCGTCGACGACTTCCACCGTCAATTGGGGCGTCTGGTGTGGGACTACTGCGGCATGAGCCGTGATGCCGCCGGCCTCGACAAGGCCATCAGCGAGATCCCCGCTCTGTACGAAGAATTCAAAACCGACGTCAAAGTCATCGGAACCGGCGACTCGGTGAACCAGACCCTCGAGAAGGTCGGAAGGGTCGACGACTTCTTCCAGCTGGCAACGCTGATGTGCATCGACGCACGCGATCGAGAGGAGTCGTGCGGCGGTCACTTCCGAGAGGAGTATCAGACGGCCGACGGTGAAGCGGTCCGCAACGACGAGGACTACTCGTACGTTGCGGCATGGGAATGGACCGGAGACCTGAAGTCACCGACGCTCCACAAAGAAGAGCTCGAATTCGAGAACGTCCAGCTGGCCACGAGGAGCTACAAGTGAATCCGTCTCCGGTCTCCAACCCCCGGTTCCCGGTGGCGCCGTGCCGCACGATCTGTGAAGGGAGCCTTCGATGCGAGTGACGCTCCAGGTGTGGCGACAGCCCAACGAGTCCGCCAATGGCCAGTTCAAGACCTATCAGGTGGATGACATCAAAGAGGACATGTCGTTCCTCGAGATGCTCGACGTGCTGAACGAGCGGCTCACCCTCCAGGACGAGGAACCGATCGTCTTCGACTCGGATTGCCGGGAAGGGATCTGCGGAACCTGCGGTGTGATGATCAACGGTCAGGCTCATGGACCCGAGCGCGCCACCGCTGCCTGCCAGCTGCACATGCGGTCCTTCAACGACGGCGACACGATCACCGTCGAGCCATGGAGGGCGGCGGGTTTCCCGATCATGAAGGACCTGATGGTCGATCGAGAGGCGTTCGACCGGATCATCGCCTCAGGTGGGTTCATCAGCGTCCCCACGGGTTCGGCACCTGACGCCAACCTGATCCCCGTTCCGAAATCTGTCGCCGACTCGGCGATGGACGCCGCGTCGTGCATCGGCTGCGGTGCCTGTGTGGCAGCCTGCCCGAACTCGGCGGCGAACCTCTTCACCGCCGCCAAGATCGCACAGCTCAACATGCTGCCGCAGGGTCAGCCCGAACGGTGGGATCGGGTGGTGAACATGGTCGACACCATGGAAGAGTTCTTCGGATCCTGCACCAACCACGGCGAGTGCGAAGAGGCGTGTCCGAAGTCGATCTCGATCGACTTCATCGCGATCATGAATCGTGACTACGTGAAGGCGAAGTTCAAGAACCGACGCCTGGTCAGCCAGCAGGGCTGACCGCAGGTTCGCGTCCCGCGACGGTGCGAGGCCGTAGCGAGACGCGATCCCACAGCCAACGCCCCAGCGCCGATACCTCGCGCAACTGCACCCACATTCGGTCGACATCGAGACCGGGGCTCCTGTTCAAGTTTCGGTGACGCCGCGGCCGATAAGAAGGCCATGGAGCTTCCGAGGGCCCCGCAACGTCGCGGGAGAGACACCGCCGCCGGCGATCGGCCGGAGAGCGGCGCCACCCTCGTCGAGGCTGCGATCACGTTGGGCCTCGTCCTCACCATCGTCTTCGCCATCGCGGAGTTCGGGATGGGCTTCAGGAGCTGGTTGTCGGTCTCCCACGCCGCACGTGAGGGTGCGCGCGCCGCGGCAACCTTCGCCGACAACTCACACGCCGACATCGAAGCGCTGAACAACGTCCAGGCCGCTCTGGGTGGTTTGTCGGAGGTCGACATCCGATGGGTGAGGATCTACAACGCCACGAGTGGTGTCGGAACCGTCTACCTGCGGTCGACCAACCCGTGTGGCTGGACGCCGTGCCCCGATCCCGACGTTGCCGGCTACACCGTCCCCACCTGGGATCCGGACAGCCGCGACGTCGTGGCTCCCTACACCGATCGAGTCGGCGTCGAAGTCGCGTACACCCACCGGTGGGTGACCGGCCTGTTCAGAGAGACGTCGGACCTCGAGGCGGACGTTGTCTTCCAGATCGAGCCCCAGGTGTTCGAATGATCCGCCGCCGCCTTCGTTCAGAGCGGGGCATAGCCCTGGTCGAGTCGGCCTTCGTCATACCGATCATCCTCATGATCGCAATCGGTGCGGCCGAGATGGGGTTCGCAATGGTCTCTCAGCTCACCGCGTCGAACGCGGTTCGCGAGGGTGCGAGGGTAGGCGCTGCCGGCCGCGACGCCGCCAGCGCAGAGCTGGCGATTCTCCGATCTGTGGAGCAGGCGATGTGCTCGCTTCAGAACGGGGACCTACTGGCGGTCGAGGTCTTCAAGGCCGATGCCGATGGGGAACCCTTCAACTCCTCCACCCACCTCAACCGATACGAGCCGTCGGGCCCCCTCGTTTGCGACAGCTCCACCACCACCGCTCTTTCGTGTGTGAACGGGTGTCCATGGCCACCCTCTCTTCGCAGTGACTCGGTGGTGGCTCTCGATGATCTGGGAGTGAGGGTCACGTACACCCACAACTGGGTCTCGTCGTTTGTGTTCAGGAGTCCGGTCACGTGGACCGACTCGACGGTCATGCGCCTCGAACCAGACATAGGGGATTGAACATGGGCGTCGAGCCTCAGATCTATTTCGAACGGGTCCGCACAGACGAGCGCGGTGTGTCGCTCCCCCTGATTGCCATCATGATGGTCACGCTGCTCGGACTGGCCGCGCTGGCCGTGGACTTGGGTTGGCTCTACGTGAACACTTCACAAGCGCAGCGTGCCGCCGACGCCGGCGCACTGGCCGCGGTCGTACACATGCCACAGCGCCTGGACCTTGCCACCACCGCGGGTCTGGAGATCACAGCCAGCAACGGGTTCACAGACGGTGTGGACGCAACCGTGACGGTGTCCGAGGTGTCGGACGATCCGGCACAGGTCGAAGTCACCGTGACGCGAACCGTCGACATGTTCTTCATGAGGGTGCTCGGCATCGACTCGGCCGATGTGAGCCGGACCGCACGAGCCGAGTATCTGCCCCCGATCCCTCTCGGCAGCCCCGCCAACAGCTTCGGAAACACATGCAACCCGTCCGACGCCGGATGTAGCGGCCAGGCGAACTTCTGGGCAAACATCCACGGCAAATACACCAACGTCTCGATGGGTGACGCCTACTCCTCGTACTGCACCGGGTCGAACGGCTCCACCTCGTGCTCTCAGAACCCATCGCATCGTGATCGTGGGTATCTGTACGCCGTGGAGAAGGGGTCGAACTCAGGATTCACGATCTCGTTCCTCGACATGGCGCATCGCAACATCTCCGGTGGGCAGACGACCAGCGACTACATCCGCACCGGAGACCGCGGTTGCGAAGCGTGGGGCACCTCCAGCGCGTCGTGCGGGCAGCCGGTCACGGCCAATCTCTACGCCCCCGACCCGACACCGCTGGACGTCTCCGACAACACGCTCCTCTGCTCGTACACGTGGAACCCGGTACCGCAGGTCGCCCCGACGGCGGCGTACACGTTCGAGAGCCCCAGCTGCTTCACCGTTGGAGCAGCCTCAGACGGCATCTACGTGCTTCAGATCCGGCTCGAGGAGCCGAGCGAGGGCAACTATTCGGGTCTCAATCGGTATTCACTCCGCGTGAACGCCGGCTCCCGTCTCTACGGCCTCGGCGACTTCTCGATCTACAACAACTCCTCGGGTACCGCCACGCAGTTCTACGTCGCCGAGGTGGCCGATTGGTACAAGGGCAAGACGTTCGTCATCGAGCTCTTCGACCCGGGCGAGTCGGCAAACACCGGGTCGCTCGAGATGATCGCCCCAGACGGCGGAGTGTTCGACGACGGTGCGTGTCGGATCTACACCCGCAACTCGGTGTCGAGCCCCTGGGCGCTGCAGTCGACGCCGTCGCAGTGCAGCGAAAGCGTCTCGCCTGGCGAGTACAACAACCGGTGGCTGAAGTTCGAGATGGACTTGCCCAGCGACTACAGCTGCACAGCCTGCTGGTGGCGGGTGAACTACAACTATCCCTCGTCCGTCAACGACACCACCACCTGGCGGGCGTACGTCGTGGGCAACCCCGTGCACCTGATCCCGAACAGTTGACCCCGAATCACATGGCTAGTCCTTTCGAGTGGGCCGAGAGTGATCCTCTTCTCCGGACGGCCTGGCTGCCGACAGAAACTACGTAGTCGTACCAGTGGGAAGATGAGACTCCGCACACACTCCTCAGATGAAGAAGGGCGCATCGCTGGTCGAGATGGCCATCGTCATGCCCGTCTTGCTCTTGATCCTGATCGGGATTCTCGAGCTCGGTGTCGCCTTCCGCGACATCCTCGGTGCATCGCAGGCAGCTCGCGAAGGGACCCGTATCGCCGCCTTCGCCGGCAACGACATCGATGCCGACTGTTCGGTGATCGAAGGGCTCTCGGGTTACCTCGTCCCGAACATCGATGTGCTCGAGCGGGTCGAGATCTACCACGCCAACGCCGCGGGTCAGCAGATCGCAGGCGAGACGAACGTGTACACCTTCTCTGACCGGCGACCCCCTCGACTGCACCGACTGGAACAGCGTGGTCACCTGGCCGGCGACCAACCGCCAGACCACCGTTGGCACCAATCCATTGGACATCATCGGTGTCCGAGTCGTGATGGACCACACCTGGATCTCGAGCTTCCCGCCTTTCAGTGGCACCTTCTCCATCGACGAAACCGACCTGACCCGTATGGAACCGGAGGCATTCGAATGATCGATCGTCTGCGTCAGCTGATCACCGCCGGCGAACGAGGAGCTGCCCTGGTGCTGGGTGGCCGGGTCGATGGTCGCCCTTCTGGCGATGACCGCACTCGCAGTCGACCTCGGCTGGTACTACCTGAACAGCGCCCGTCTCCAACGAGCGCCGCCGACTCTGCGGCTCTCGCCGGCGTCATGCACCTGCCATCCTCGCCGGCGAATGCCACGACCGACGCCGAGTCGGCCGCGTCGTGTCAACGACTTCGCCAGCGCCACCGTCACCGGAGCCGTCTTGTCCGACAACCGCTACGCCGTGACGCTCGACGTCGATGTCCCCATGTTCTTTGCGTCGGTGGTCGGCATCAACTCGCTGCCGCTTGGAGCGCACTGCCACGGCCGAGTATGTGAAACCGGTGCCGATGGGCAGTCCGTTCAACAGCTTCGGGTACGGCTACGACAGCTCGCTCAGAACTTCTGGGCAGCGATCCAGGCGCCCTACACCGCCAAGGAACACGGCGACCCATACGCCACCCGCTGCATCACCGCCACCGGATCGGGGACATGTTCGGGCAACAACCCCGACCTATCGCAGCACTGGCTACTACTACGGAATCGATGTCCCGTCCGGCAAGAGCTACCTCGATGTCGAGGCCTACGATTTCCCCTTCTACGACCGGGGTAGCGCATCCACGCAGACCGGCGATCTCGATGGGCTCACCGGAACCGCCTCGGGTGGTCCGATCATGCATGCCCAGCTGTACGCCCCGGATTCGACACCGCTGGACCCGTCCGACAATGTCAGCCTGGGGTCGGGCTGTAGTTGGTCGATCAACCCCGAATCGAGCTCGGGCACGTACAAGAACCAGTGGCGGCGACTGTGCAGGGTGAACAACCCCACCCCGGGCATCTACATCTTGAGGGTGTGGACCACCGGAAACGGCGGTGGCTCCAACCACTACGGCCTGCGATCTCTGACCAGTGGGTCGCAGAACTCCCGGGTATACGGGATCAACGACATGTCGGTGTTCACCAACGACGTGACAGGGACGGGCACGGCCAGGGTGTACCTGGCGGAGATCAGTCCGGTCCATGCGGGCAAGAAGCTCGAGCTTCGCTTCTTCGATCCGGGTGAAGGCAGCGGAAACGCCTATATGACGGTCAAGAACCCCGCTGGGACCATCCCCAACTGCTCATGGTCCGCCACCAACGAAGCAGGCAGCCAGACAGCGTCGGGGAGCGGCCAGTGCCGGATCCAGACCACCGTCTCCGGTAGCGCCCGCTTCAACGGTCAGTGGGTGACCGCCACCATCAACATCCCTGCGTCGTACACCTGCACCACCAACTGCTGGTGGACGATGGATCTTCAGCTCAACACACCCCATGACCGCACCACCTGGGAAGCCCGAGTGATCGGCAACCCGGTCCGACTCATCCCCAATCCATGATGTCGCCCGTTACCCAAGACAACGAACGCGGCACTGCAGCCGTCGAGACCGCTCTCGTGCTGGGCCTCCTCCTCATGATGGCGTTTGGCGCCTTCGAGTGGGGCATGGCGCTCCGCGACTGGATGTCGGTGACGTCGGGAACACGTGAGGGTGCTCGTGTTGGGGCCTCCGCCGGCGACGAGCCCAACGCCGACTGTCTGATCCTCGAAGCCGCCGCGGGTTCGCTGCAGGCGATCAACGACGACCAGGTCATCCGCGTCAAGATCTACAAGACCGACACCGCCGGGAACGAGGGTGTGTCCAACGTCTACCGGCCCGCTCAGCCCACCGACGATCCCGCATCGCTGCGCTGCACCACCTGGTATCCGGTGAACCTCGGGTGGCCGGAAGCAAACCGCGACAACGACGGCGCAACTCGCGACTGGCTGGGAGTCGAGATCGAGTTCGACCACGACTGGACCACGAACTTCATGCTGTGGAACGGATCGGTCTGCGAACGAGGCACGGCCGTGGGTGTGGACTGCTGGAAGCAGGACACGGTCATGCACATCGAGCCCGATCCGACTCCCTGATCACGATCTGCGCGAGCTCGCGGAGCGTGGCAAAATGCCGCCGAGTCGTTCCGACGGTTCGCAATCGATTCATCGGCGGGCGACGAAAAAGGACTAGTCACTTCATGGGGACTGTGATTGGGCCTGGCCACTCAGCGTGAGACCGGTTGTATGTGAAACGTCAGGTCCAACCAGATGGAGAACGGGGCAATCAGGTGGTGATCCGGGGGGATACCGCTTCGCGAGAGAAGCGTGAACGTGGGGCAACGATCGTCGAGATGGCGATCGTGCTGCCCATTCTGCTGCTCCTCGTCATAGGCATGCTCGAACTGGGCGTCGCCTTCAAGTCGTACCTCACCGTGTCTTCCGCCGTTCGCGACGGAGCGAGGGTTGCAGCGATCGCCGGCAACGACCCGCAGGCCGACTGCGCCGTGTTGCGCGAGGTCGGCGCCGCACTCGCCTCCGGCGGCGAGATCGCCGGTCTCCAGCGTGTGGAGATCTTCAAGGCCAGCCCTGGCACCGGCGCCATGGTGGGCACGCCCAACACCTACACCCTCGACATCGGCGGTGACCCGGTCGACTGCGTCGACTGGTCGCTTCACTCGTACGGGTATCCCGAAACGAGCCGCGGCACCATCGTCGGGCCGAGCTCCCAACTCGACATCATCGCCGTTCGGGTTCTCGTCGACCGGAGTTGGATAACCGGTCTCTCACCGTTCAACGGCAACTACACCATGGACGACCAGTCGCTTCGACGGCTCGAACCTGAGGCGTACGAGTGAGCAGCGACACCGATCGTCGGGAGACGGGGGCGGCGCTCCCCACCATCGCCATCATGCTGGTGGTGCTGCTCGGGATGGCTGCGTTCGCCGTGGATCTCGGCTGGTTGTTCCTGAACGGCAACCGCATCCAGAAGACCGCCGACGCCGCCGCTCTGGCAGGCGTCGTGAACCTCCCGTCTGACCTCGTTCAGGCCAATGCCGATGCGGGCGCCGCCGTCAGGGCGAACGGCTTCGGGGCGGCGACGATGGCCGCAGTGCCCCTGCCGGACAACTCGCTGCAGGTGGATGTGACCGCCACCGTCGACACCTTCTTCATGAACGTGTTCGGCATCGGTCAGGTCGACATCACGCGCCGGGCAACCGCCCAATACATCCTTCCGGTCCCGCTCGGCAACGACAGTTCCTGCTTCGGATGCGCCGGCTCCGGATTCTGGGCGTCGATAAACGGGCCTCGAACCGATGCAGTCGACGGAGACGCCTTCAACTCCGATTGCTTCGACAACAAGAACAACGGGTCCACCTGTCCCACGCCAAACCCATTCGACCGCGGCACGGGCTACTTCTACGGGATCGAGATCCCGGCTGGAGCGAACGCCGCGAACCTCCGGGTGCGCATCTACAACGGCACATACGACCCGACGGGCTTCGACCCCGCCCAGCCGTCCGATCAGGATCTCGGGACGAACGGCTCGCTCACAACGACGTTCACGCTCCGCCGTCCCGATACGACCCCGTACTACCCGAACGACAATCCGAGCGCCTGCACTCAATCGGTTCCCGCCAACACCAACGGGTGGCGGAACTGGAACGTCCTGTGCACCGTGAACAACCCGGCAGACGGCATCTGGGTCCTCCAGGTGGAGGCGACGGGCACCCAGCAGGGCAGCAATCAGTTCTCCATCGAGGCAGACATCAGCGGCACCGCCGCCACGCCGAGGGTCTACGGCCTCAACGACATGTCGCTGTTCAACAACAGGCTCGGTACGGTCTCCGCCATCAAGCTCGCCGAGATCGACTCTGTGCATGCCGGCAAGACACTCGAGGTCGGCTTGTACGATCCGGGCGACATCTCCGGCGGATCGGGGAACATCTTCCTCGACGTGAAGTCCCCCTCGGGACTCGTCAACTGTTCGTGGTACGGCCAGGACAGAACGGGCTCGATCTTCGGCTCCCACTCGGAGCAGGCGTGTCACATCCAGGTTCGTTCCGCGGGCGGGAACCAGTACAACGGGTCCTGGGTTCGGATCACGATCGACATACCCCCGACCTACTCCTGCGCGGCGGACTGTTGGTGGTACGTCGACTACGACCTCACTGGTCTAGGGGGGTCGGCTCAGCCAACCGATCGAACCGTCTGGACTGCCCGAGTGATCGGAAACCCGATCAGATTGGTGACCAACGCACCCTGAGACAACCCGAAGGAATGGCGTCCTCTCGGCCTTACCGGTGGACGGATTGAACAGATCGACTTGAATGACCGACGAGGGGTTGGGACTCTCGGACGGACAGGGCCGAGAGCTCTCCCCGACCTGTAGACTCCCTTCCTGTGGAGGGAGTGCTGTGACGTGCACAGCACGGACCGGCAACGAGGGGCAGCATGCTGAACAAGCTCTGGGATGATCGACAGGCGATGCGCCGCCGCGGCGAGCGCGGTGCCAGCCTGGTCGAATTCGCAATCCTAGCCCCGCTTCTGATCGCACTGGTGCTCGGGATCGTCGAGTTTGGGTGGCTCTTCTCCCAGAACAACGACGTGCGCCATGGTGCGCGTGAGGCCGCTCGGCTCGCCGCTGTAGACGCAGGGTCAGTCGCTGCGATGGGAGCCACGACCTGCGACGCCATGGACGTGTCCAGCGGAGCCACCGTCACATTCACAGACGGTTCCAGCGGGTCCGTTGGTGACGAAGCGACCGTGAATGTGACGGCACCGGTCGACTCTATCACCGGCTTCTTCGACTCGATCCTCCCCGTGAGCCTTACCTCCGAAGTCAAGATTCGACTCGAACAAGACAGCGACTCGTGGGGATCAGGGAGTCACACATGTCCATGAACTCAGAACGAGGAGCATCGGCAGTCATCGTCGCCGGGATGCTCGTCCTCTTCTTCGGGATCGCGGCGTTCGCCGTCGACCTCGGAGCGGGCTTCAGCAGCCGGAGGGGGAACCAGACCGCGGCCGACGTCGGCGTCATGGCGGGGGCGGTCGAGGCTCTGTCAGGTGCTGCTGGGATCCGCGACCAGGCACTCAACTATGTACGTCTCAACCTCGATGAGACCTACTCGGCAGGCGAGTGGTCGACGTTGTGGACGAACTGCGCTGACGGGGAGCTGGCTGCTCTCAATGGCAGCGGTTTCAATTTCCAGCCGGTCGCCTCCCCATGGGGCGGCGGCACACTCAATTGTCTCAGCATCGATCCTGCCGGCTACATCCGGGTTCGAGTCCCGGACCAGATCGTGGAAACCTCGTTCGCACCGGTCATCGGTGTCGATGAGATCGAAACCAACGCTGCGGCGATCGCCCGGCTCGCCCCGCGTGGTGACAGTGGTGTCCTCCCATTCGGCCTCCCTTCGACGGCCAGTGACGGAGACCACCTATGCCTCAGCGATGGACCCTCTGGACTGGCATCGGACCCCTGTGACGGGCCTAGCACAGGAAACTTCGGTACGTTGGATGTTCCCTTGTTCGGCAACTCTGAACTGGGAACGGGCACCATGTGTGGAGGGAATCCCAACACGCGCCTGGCAGTCAACATCGCCGCCGGGGTCGACCACTTGATCGTCGCCGACCCGGACAACAGCGATGCCAATGAGGTGCGCGATCAGTGCTTCAACCTGGGTGTTGATACGCTCAATACCGACCCGGGATTCCCCTCGGCGACCGAGACCGGTCTTGTCACGGGGCCTGTGAGCTATGGCTTCACTCCGCGCCTGGGACAGGGCGGGCCGTTCCGCACCGTTGAAGGAAACTCCGTCAATGACCAAGCACTGTGGATCTTCATCAACCCGTCACTCCCAGGCTCGCCTACGGCTGCCCCAGGGACGGTACCGGATAGTTGTGTGCGATCGACCTTCGCAACTTCACGGCCCGACTTCGACTGGGATGGCGACGGAGACGACGATCGTGCACCATCGTGGGAACACATGGCCAGATGCCTTCAGGATTACGACGCAGGTGGTTGGACGACCGTGATGTTCAACTCGAGCATCGCTCAGTCTCCGCGTTTCTCGTACTCTCCCCAGTTCTGGAGTTCCTCGCTGGGCCCCGGTTCGAGATGGCTCCATATCCTCCGGTTCAAGGCCGTCTACGTGGAGGGTGGTTGGTGGAAGAAGGGCAACGACTGGATCATCAACTACCCGGGCGAGCAGTGTCAGGACAAGGACGAGAACTACTTGGCATCGTGCAACGGCGCAGGCAACTACGCGCTCAAGCAGGTGAGCGCCTTCGTGATACCGGACGCGAGCCTACCGGATGAGCTGAAGGGATCTCCAGGCCCGTCCGGGGGCCTGAACCCGTACGAGACAGAGTTGTATCGCTGAGCCCTTCCAACAAGTGCTGGCCCTTGACAGTCGAACACATGTTCGATATAGTGGAGTAGTCCAGCAACGGTGTGGAACGTCCTCCGGGACGCGTTGAGGGCTCACCCATCACGGGGCACCCCACTGGGGCGCAGATGCAGGAGACAACCTGTAGTCGAATCTCGAGGCCTGCCGCTCGTGTCCGCCCCAACAACCACATTCGATCCCTCCTCGCTGACCACCGATGGCTTGGAGCGCCTGCTCACCCTGTGTGAAGCCGAGATCGGCCGGCTCCGCGGCATCCAAACGCAACTGATCCGCGAGGCACAGGCCCGCCAACTGCCGTGTGCCGACGGCGCCCGAACTCTGGTCGACTGGATCTCGTCCCGGCTCGACATCAACCCTGAGACCGCCCAAAACCTCCAGCGAGTCGCCTGCTCCGGGACTCCAACGCTGGACGAGGCATTGGACACCGGGGCGTCGTTCGACCGGGTCGCCGAATGTGCACGAACGGGCGACACCGACCTCCATCTCGAGCTCGACCTTCCCGGTCTGCGGCGCCTCCAGGCTCGCCGCCATCGCGTCACCCGCCGCAACGAGGCCGATGCCCACGCCCGCCGTCACCTGATCATCCAGCCCGACCTGTTCGACACCTCATGGACCCTTCGCGGCCTGCTCCCGGCCCTCGAAGGAGCCGTCGTGTCCCAGGTCCTCGACCACCTCGCCGACACCATCCCCGACACCCGCGGCGTGACACCCGACCCTCGCCACGCCCGCCGCGCCGACGCCCTCGTCCAGTTGTGCACGCAGGACGCCACCAGCGCGTCCGATGACGCCTCGCCGATCCCCGTCACCACCACGGTGATCGTCGATGCCCGCGAGACCCACCGTGGCGAGACCGGGGGATGGATCGTGTCCGGACCCCGCGTCGGTCCAACCACCCTCGAACAGATCCTGTGTGGCTCGCCGGTCGAGGTCACGGCGCTCACCTCCGATGGGACCCCGCTGGCCGTCGGAACGGCCACCACGGCCATCCCGCCCAGAACCCGGCGCTTCGTTTTCGCCCGAGATGGCGGGTGTGTCATCGATGGCTGCACCTCGGTCCACCGTCTCCAACCACACCACATCACGCCCCGATCGGCAGGCGGCGACAACCACCCTCAGAACCTCGCCTCACTCTGCTGGTACCACCATCACGTCGTCGTCCACAGGCGCGGGTATCGGATCGACCCCACGAGCCCGCCGCTGCGACGCAGACTGCTGCGACCCCGAACAGGTAGTGACCCGCCCAGGGTTTGACCTGCTCCAGCACCTCGAGACCCCGGCCAGCAGCCCAATCCCGCCATGCGCGGGATAGAGGCGCGCTCCAAAAGGCGTATCGCGGACATTTCGCTGTAACGTTCGTATGGGTCTAGCGACCTATGGGACGTAGGGGAGATCGGGGCATCGATGCGCGCATTGAAGACTGACCGTGGGGCGACACTCGTCGAGTTCGCCATCTTGGCGCCGCTGCTGGTGACGCTGCTACTCGGCATCGTCGAATTCGGCTGGCTGTTCTCACAGAACGTCGACGTACGCCACGGCGCCCGGGAAGGTGCACGGCTGGCGGCCACCGACTTCGGGAGCGCGGCAGCCATCATCACCGAGACCTGCGACCGCATGGACATTGCCGGGACGTCGGCGATCACGATCGAGCTGACCCGAACCGGCAACAACATCGGCGACGAGGCGGTGGTGACGGTCACCGCCACACCCACCTCCATCACCGGGTTCTTCAGCGCCATCATGCCGGCAACGCTCCAGTCCTCCATCGAGACGAGACTCGAGCAGACGCCATCATGGTCGAGCACGGTCGGGCCGGTCTCATGTTGAACGAACGCGGAGCGACTGCCGTCTTCGTGGCTGCCGCCCTGGTGGCCCTGATGGGCATCGCCGCCATCGCCGTGGACTACTCCGCTGCGCTGAACGAGCGCCGGCAGGACGTCGGCGCCGCCGACACCGCGGCACTCGGAGGGATTCTGGAAGCAGCGATCACGAGCGCAGCAAACCCCCTCCAGGTGGCGGTCGACGAGGCGAAGGACATCGCCCAGGCCAACACCCCCGGGACGATCACACTGGCCGATTGGAGTTCCTGCACGGACCCCGATGCCCTCACGTACCCTTCCGACCTCGGTTTGCTCGGGGTGACGAATGGGACGCCGTGTATCAGTTTCTCCGACGACTTCATGACCATGCGGGTCCTGCTTCCCGACCAGGAGACGGAGACCAGCTTCGGACGCGTCGTCGGCGTCGACGAGATCTCTACGACTGCGGCTGCTGAGGCGACCATCGGCACCTCGTTCGGCGGCGGCGGCGGGAGCTTTCCGGCCGCGGTGTTCGGCGGTTCGACGATCGGCCTCGAATTCTGCATCAAGACCGGCACCTCGGGCAAGGACACCTGCGGCGATCCGACGACCGGTGACTTCGGGAACTTCCAGCCCTACTTCTACAGCGAAGTGTCGCCAGGCGGCGTCACCTCCGAGTGCGTCTCCGGCAACCAGCCCCAGCCGCTGGCACGGTCGATGGCCGATGGCCTCGATCATCCCCTCGGCGGTCTCGGTCGGGATCCCGGGCAACAGGATCAACGGTGCATGGTGCTCGAACCCTTTGTTCCCTCCCGGCCCTCCCTTCCCGAATCGGGTCGACTCGGGCGGCGGATACTCGAACTCTGACATCACCGCAGGTCTCGTGTCCGGTGGCACATGGGATGGCGCCTTCGCCGGACGCCTGGCCAGGGGACCATATCGGGACGGCACGGTCACGATCTTCGGGACGCGGATCGACAACAAGCCTCTCTGGAGCTTCATCGACACGAGTCAGAGCCTCCCCGGCTCATGCACCGACATCGCCACGCTCCCCGACCATCCGACCTTCCCGACGACGGCAGGCTCCACCGCGCTCGCCGACTGGGCCGCGGCCAAGACGCTGATGTCGCAGTGTCTCCAGGCTCGGAACGGCGTGCTCTTCACGACCGCCATTGCCACAAGCGCACGACTGGCCGGTGTGCCACAGTTCCATCAGACGAGCCCCCTCGGCAACAACGCCTGCTGCTACGACGTGTCCGGCTTCGTTCCCATCTTCATCGAGTCGCTTTGGACGAACAACGGTCCCCAATGGACATGCTCCGGATCCGTGTTCGTCGTCTCCGGCACTCTCTGCCGTCATGACGCCGGAATGCCCGGAGCGATCAGCGTCGCCGCCGCCGGTAATCGCCGAGTGGACTCGGCGAGCGCGCTGCTGCTGAGATGCGTGCATCTCCCAGGCGACATCTGCGCCACAGCTACCACCGGCTCTGGTCCGCGAACGTTCTTCCTGTCGGTCGAACTGACGCGCTGAGCGGGCCTCCATCGGGTCGGTCGACGAGGACGGTCCGTTGGCGAGGCACACTTGTGCGCCGTCCTGTCGTCTCCGTTCGCTCACGATGGCTCAAGTTCCGGGACCCATTGGCCGAAGCCTCCTATGCCAGGTGATTCGGAGGTTGGGTCCCATGCAAGTCGGAGATCGCCGTGAACGCGGGGCATCTCTCGTAGAGATGGCTTTTGTCGCGCCCCTTCTTCTCATCCTGCTCCTCGGGATCATCGAGTTCGGCGCCGTCTTCGCCCAGTTCAACGACGTGCGCCATGGCGCCCGTGAAGGGGCCCGGTTCGCCGCCGTGAACGCCGGGACTGCGACCGGCATCCGTGATCTGGTGTGTGACTCGATGGACTTCTCGAACGGCATCGGTGCCATCACGGTCGACATCACACGTGCGGGGAGCAGCCTCGGGAGCACCGCCTCGATCACCGTCACGGCCCAGGTCGACTCGCTCAGCAACGCCCCACTCATCACCTCGTTGTTGCCTGGCGACGTGAGCTCGACCATCGACTTCAGGTTGGAGCAGACCGCAACGTGGGCGGCCACCACCGGCATGGCCTGTCCATGATTCGGCTCGAGAGCGAACGAGGAGCGACAGCCATCCTCACCGCTGCAGCATTGCTGCTCATCGTGGGTATTGCGGCCATCACCATCGACATCTCGGCGGCCCAAAACGAGCGACGAGGTGACCAGGCGACCGCCGATACGGCGGCCCTCGCCGGCATCATCCAGACGCTCGCCACGCAGTCGGGCCAGGGCATCACAAGCTCGGTGCTCGACATCGCTCGTCAGAACCTGGACGAGACCTACACGAACGCGGAGTGGCAGTTGCTCTGGTCGACGTGCACCGATCCCACCAAGAACGCCGGTGGATTCCGGTACAACTCGCTCCCCACACCCGCCGGGTGGTCCGTGCCCAACCTCGACTGCATCAGCCTCGACGCCCGCGGATTCCTCCGCGTACGTGTGCCCGACCAGCTGACGGACACCAGCTTCGGCCAAGCGCTCGGCGTGAACGAGATCGCCACCAGTGCGGTGGCTGTCGCTCGGATCAACGACCGCCTCAGTGGCGGCATCCTTCCATTTGGGCTCCCCAGCACCGTGTCCGGCGGAGACCACGCATGCCTGACGTCTGCTTCGGGCGGCAACTCCCAGCCTCCCTGTGATGGGCCGTCGGCCGGAAACTTCGGCACGCTCAAAGGCCGGAGGTACGGCGATCTCGATCTCACCATCCCCGAGAACTGCAACGCCTCGCCACTCGGACAGACGCTGGCGATCAACATCGCGGCAGGCTACGACCACCCCGTGTTTCCCTGGAATGCCACCGACGGGACCGTTGAGGATCGGTGCTACAACTTCCCGGTCAACACCCTCAACACCGACACCGGGTTTCCCAACGCCGGCGCGGCCGAGGGGCTCGCCACAGGCCCGCTTCCCTACGCACTCACCCCGCGTCTGCAACAAGGATCCAACCCGAAGCGGACCGTCACCACCTACAACCTCGACAACCGCCCGCTCTGGTTCTATCTGAACGGGAACGGTCCTGCCAGAATGCGACCCGGCCACATTCAACAACGCGATGAATTCGCCCCAGGACTGGGACGGCGATTCCATCGTCGATCTCCCGGAGTCGTGGGAGCACATGAAGGCCTGTCTCCAGGCGTGGGTGGTGGCCGACGGCGTCATCTTCGATCAGGCGCTGGAGAACAGCCCGCGTTTCTCGTGGGTTCCACAGTTCGCCTCGGCCAACCTGGGCAGCGGCAATTCGTGGCTTCCCGTCGCGAGCTTCAAGCCGATCTTCATCCAGGGCACATGGTGGAAACGAGGAAGCAACTGGATCGAGTTCCACCCTGGTGAGGCGTGCACCGGATGTAACGGCAACGGGTACAGCATGCAACAGATGACAGCATTCATCATTCCCGACCTGATGCTGCCTGAGCGCCTCCGAGGCGATCCGGCACCGGGGACCACGGTCAATCCGTATCGCGTCGAGTTGTACCGCTGAGGTCGTCGCCACGTAATCTGGCGCCATGAAGACCCCGCCGCGGCTCATGCCCGCACTCGTCACACCATTCGATCGACGCGGCGAGCTGGACCGCTCGGCCCACGCCCACAACGTCGGCACCCTGGCCGAGATGGGAATCGAGGGGTTCCTGGTGGCAGGTTCGACCGGCGAGGGTTCTCTGCTCGAGCCCGGTGAGCGCAGCGCACTCGTCGAAGGCGTGCGATCCACCCTCGGTGCCAAGCCATTCGTGATCGTGGGCGTCTGGGCCGAGTCGGTGCGCCAGGCGCAGCAGCAGATCGGCCGAGGCCTCCGAGGCGGACGCCGTGCTCGTCGTCACACCGACGACGCTCGCTCGTAGGAGCGTGGCCGTACAGGTCGACTACTTCACCGCCGTTGCCGACTCGTCGCCGCTTCCCGTGCTTCTGTACTCCGTGCCACCGAACACCGGATACGCCCTGGACCTCGCTGCGACGATCGAGCTGTCCGGTCAAGAGAACATCGTCGGCATGAAGGACTCGGGCGGCGACGCCGTGCGAATTCAGCAGATCATCGATGGATCGCCCGACGACTTCATCATGTTCAGCGGGGCATCGCGCTCGATCTCACTGGTGATGGCTGCGGGAGGTCACGGCGCCATCACGGCTTCCACCAACTTCGCTCCCCGGCACCTGATGGAACTGGTGACGACCGCCCGCAAGTCGCCTCGCAAGGCAATCGAGATGCAGGCTTCTGTCACGGAGCTGTGCGCTGCGGTCGAAGCCCATGGGATTCCCGGTGTGAAGGCTGGTGCAGCCGCAATCGGACTGCGACCCGGCTACCCCCGAGCACCTTTCTCTCGACTGCCAAAACGCCAGGCCACCGCCATCGAGAAGCTCCTCGCGTGATTTGATCGAAAGTTCAAAAAGTGGCCACCAGTGCTACGATCAACGATCGCATTCAAACCCGGAAGGAAGATCCCGTGGCGTACAAGTTCCTCAGCGAAGAGTGGGCCTCTGCAGTCAGCAACGCGCTTCACACTCACCCTGGATTCAACAGCAGCATCGCCAATGCCGCCCTCACCTTGCAGTTCAACATCACCGGCACTGAAGACGGTGACAAGGCCTACTTCCTCAAGGCAGCCGACGGCTCGGCCGACATCGTGATCGGCACCGCCGAGGACGCCGACGTCACCGTGGGGCAGACCTACGAGACCGCCGTTTCCATCTCCAAGGGTGATCTGAACACTCAGAGTGCGTTCATGTCGGGCAAGCTGAAGGTGACGGGAAACCTCGCCAAACTGATGATGCACCAAGGCGCCATCACACAGCTGCAGTCGGCCGTGAAGGACATCGAAGTCGAATACTGATCGGCCCGACCGGGTTCGGAGGACGTCCGCCGTCAAGCCCTCTCAGCGGCGCCGCATCGGCGCGGGCCTCGACCGGTCCGGAGTCCGAGTTCGGCGCTCGGTCAAATCTCGGGTTGAGCGCTCAAGTTTCGACAGACGCTTTGCCGATGTCTCCTGGTAGAGAGATCTACAGAGAAGAGCATCATGAGCACCATCGACCGAATCACCCCCGTTCTCGCCCGGGTCGTGCTGGCCGTCGCCATCGTCAGCTTCGTCGGATCGGTGGCCGCGGCGTACATGTTCTCGGAACCGCGCCTGGTCAGTTTCGCGGGCTTTGCCTTCATCTCCGCCGCCTACGCCCACAAGGTGGCGCGTGACGCCGACACCGTCACCGAGCCGACCGAAATCCCGACCAACGTCCGTCCCCTCGCCGCCTGAACGCAAGCAAGCACCAAGGCCACCCAACAGAAGAGCCCCGGCACGTGCCGGGGCTCTTCCGTATGGGTATCTCCGACCACGAGGGTCGGATGGATCACTTCTTGCCGGACACCGCGTTTTTGAGGCCCTGACCGGCCTTGAATGCGGGAACCTTCGAGGCCTTCACCTTGATCGGTTCACCGGTCTGCGGGTTGCGGGCTGTGCGGGCAGAGCGGTTGCGCACTTCGAAGGTGCCAAAGCCGGTCAGCGCCACTCGATCGCCCTTCTTGAGCGACTTGGTGATGCTGTCGAGCACGGCATCGACGCTGCGCTGAGCATCCGCCTTGCTGCCACCGGTGGTGGCCGCTACGGCTTCGACGAGTTCGGTCTTGTTCACGAGAACCCCCCTGGAATCGGGTTGGGGAAATGACAGGAATGTAATTTACCCTATCGCGCGTCCAGATGCCAGGCAGGACTTGGGAATCGGGACGATCGCCTCAGATCAGACCGAGCTCGCGAACCGTGTCGCGCTCGCTCCCCAGCTCGGCTGCAGTGGCGTCGATCTTCGATCGTGAGTAGTCGTCGATCTCCAGTCCTTCGACGATCCTCCACATCCCGTTCTCCGCCGTGGCCGGGAACGAGCTGATGAGGCCCTCCGGCACGCCATAGGAACCGTCGCTGTGAACGGCCATGCTCACCCAGTCCCCCGCCGGTGTTCCGAGCACCCAGTCATGCATGTGGCCGATGGCCGCGTTGGCAGCCGAAGCCGCCGAGCTGGCACCTCTGGCCTCGATGATGGCTGCACCACGCTTCGCGACCGTCGGGATGAAGGTCCCATCGACCCATTCGTGATCTGCGACTGCCTCGTAGGCATTCTTGCCATCGACTTCGCAGTGGAACAGGTCCGGGTACTGGGTCGAAGAGTGGTTGCCCCAGATCGTCATCTTCTTGACCGCCGTCACCGGTACGTCCACCTTGCGGGCGAGCTGGGTCTTGGCGCGGTTGTGGTCGAGCCTGGTCATCGCAGTGAACTGCCGCGGGTCGATGTCCGGAGCATGGCTCATGGCGATCAGAGCATTGGTGTTGGCCGGGTTGCCCACGACGAGCACCTTGATGTCCCGGGAGGCGGCGGCGTTGATGGCCCGACCCTGCGGACCGAAGATCCCGCCGTTGGCCTCGAGCAGATCCGACCGCTCCATACCGGCCTTGCGTGGCATGGCCCCCACGAGGAGGGCCACATCGGCGTCCCCGAAGGCCGTCTCGGGGTCATCGGTCCGAACCACACCCTTGAGCAACGGGAAGGCGCAGTCATCGAGCTCCATGGCAACGCCCTCGAGCGCCCCCAACGCCGGGGTGATCTCCAGCAGTTGCAGGATCACTGGCTGATCCTTGCCAAGCAGCTCACCGGCTGCGATACGGAAGAGAAGGCTGTACCCGATCTGACCAGCGGCACCGGTCACGGCAACACGTGTTGGAGATGTCATGCAAGCGAGGCTAGTGCGGCCCCGAGCCTGCTCCTACCGCCATTGGACCCGAAGGCCCGGAACCCGCAACCCAGGGTTAAGGTCCGCCAAAATGGCGGACCACAGCCCAAAGAACGGCCGCGCAACCGGCCCTCTCGCCGAGGGGTACCGGCTGGCTCACCTGGCTCACCTCACGCAGTGAAATCGAGCGCGACGTCGAGATTCGGCGCCGAGTGGGTGATCCACCCGACCGAGATCATGTCGACCCCGGTGTCTGCGATCGCCGACACCGTCTCGAGGGTGACACCGCCCGACGCCTCGGTAATCATGCGACCACCGACGCGGCGCACGGCCTCAGCCATTTGCCCTGTGGTCATGTTGTCGAGGAGTACGATGTCGGCGCCCACGTCGAGCAGATCGTCGAGCTCGGCGAGCGACGTCACCTCCACTTCGATCTTGACGGTGTGACCCACCCGGCCCCGGGCCGCTTCCACAGCCGGTCGTATGCCACCGGCGGCGACGATGTGGTTGTCCTTGATCATCACCGCGTCGTGGAGTCCGAACCGATGATTCCAGCCGCCTCCCATCCGCACTGCGTACTTCTCGAGAGCGCGGAGACCAGGAGTCGTCTTTCTGGTGTCGGCGATGTGCGTGGCGGACCCCGCAATTGCGTCGACGAGCTGTCGGGTTGCCGTTGCGACGCCGGAGGCCCGCCCGAGGATGTTGAGCGCGGTGCGCTCGCCCACGAGGATCGAACGCGATGGCCCACGCAGGTTGGCCAGCACCGTGCCGGCATCGACCGACGTCCCATCGTCGATGGCGACATCGACCGCCACGTCCGGATCCAGAATCTCGAAGACACGGGCGGCGACCGGAAGAGCCGCGATCACCCCGGCCGCCCGGGCCACGATCACCGCTTCGCTCTCTGCAGAGGCCGGAATGACTGCCTCGGTGGTGAGGTCACCGGCCTCGGCCAGGTCCTCGTCCAAGGCCGCCAATATCAGCGAGTCAAAGCGGCTGGCATCCATCATGAGACCTCCTCGGGTTGAAACAGCGGCTCGACGAGGGTGCGCTGCTGCTGGAACGGATCCCTGTCTGGATAGTCCGCCCGGTAGTGGCCACCGCGGCTTTCGGAACGGCGGAGGGCGGCGGCGGTGACGAGCCGTGCGACGTCGTATGCGACACGACCTGGAATCGACTGGCTCAGCACATCCTTCATGGCGAGAAGACGGCCGTGCGCCTCCCAGATACCGGCGCCGGTGCGGACGAGGCCCACACGCTCCCACATGATGCGGCGTACCTCTTCGATCTCAGGGATCGGTTCCATGGACGTCTCGAATGCCCAGCTCGGGCCGGACCCCCCGGCCGGCGGGATCGTGGCGTCCCCGGCCAGCTCGGCCGAAACGCGAGCCCCGAAGACGAGCCCTTCGAGGAGCGAATTGGAGGCCAGACGGTTGGCGCCGTGCACACCGGTCGAAGCCACCTCCCCCACCGCCCACAAGCCGGGCAACGACGTCCGCCCGGCGTCGTCGGTGTCGACGCCGCCCATGTAGTAGTGGGCCGCCGGAGACACCGGCAGCAGATCCGAACGAGGGTCGAGGCCCGCATCGTGCGCCAACCCGAACACGGTGGGAAATCGTTCGGTGAACCGGTCGATGTTCCGGGCGTCCAAGTAGGCGCCTGCGTGCCGATCGTGCTGCCACCAGATGGCGCGAGCCACGACATCCCGTGGTGCGAGCTCGGCGTCGGCGTGATGCTTCATCATGAAACGCCTGCCTCGATCGTCGACCAGCGTGGCGCCCTCGCCTCGAAGCGCCTCAGTCAACAGCGGCATCGGATCTTTCCCAGCCATGAGCGCGGTGGGGTGGAATTGCACGAACTCGAGGTCGGCGAGACGGGCCCCGACCTGTGCCGCCATTGCGATCCCGGCTCCAGTCACGCCCTCCGGGTTCGTGGTTCGAAGGTACAGCCTTCCTATGCCGCCGGTGGCGAGGACCACCCCAGTCGCCCTGATCTCGACACGTTCTCCGGAAGGGGAGGCGGCCACCACACCGACCACACGGCTTTCGATCCGGACGATGGCAATGGCCTGCCACCCTTCCCAGACGTCGACCCGATCCGACGCCGAGGCGGCGGCAGACAGCGTGCGCTGCACCTCTCTTCCTGTCGCATCACCGTCCGCATGCACGATCCGTCGCCGGCCATGCCCAGCCTCACGCCCGAGTTTCAGATCTCCGTCGGTGTCGAGGTCGAACTGGGCTCCGAGATCCAACAGGCGCTGGATGGCTGCAGGTCCGCCCTCGGTGAGAGTCTGAACGGCTCGCCGGACTGCGAGCCCACCCGACACCTCCATCGTGTCCGCCGCATGCTGGGCCGGATCGTCATCCGCACCCACCGCAGCGGCGATCCCCCCCTGAGCCCACTCGGTCGAACCCAACGAACCCAGCGACCCCGCCGTCAAGACGGTCGCCTGCGGCAGTCCGAGAGCGACGGAGAGCCCCGCAACCCCGGAACCGATCACAAGCGGATGATCGAGTCTGATCATCACATCATTCCGGCGATCGGGGGGCTGCGGGCCGTTCGCCCACCCGGCCGACGGCCCACGGCCCACGGCCCACGGCCAGGTCAGACCCCTTCCATCGACAACTGGACGGTGATATCACACCTGCATGCGTGATCATCGGAAGCTCTCGGTGTGGGGCCATGCCATGAACTTGGCCGAAGAGGTCTACCGACTGACCGAGCGCTTTCCCTTCGGCGAACGCTTCGGCCTCACCGCGCAAATGAGGCGGAGTGCCGTGTCCGTGCCCTCGAACATCGCCGAGGCATGCGGCAGAACGTCGAAACGAGACTTTGCGTATTTCCTTGGAGTGGCCGGCGGTTCTCTCCAGGAGTTGGAGACACAGATTGCGTTGGCGGTTCGCCTTGGCTGGATAGCCGACGGCCACCCGATACACACCATGATCGGGATGGCCTCCTCGCAGCTCATCACCCTCCGAAAGCAGATCGAGCGAGACTTGCGACGACGCTCCGGATGGCCGCCCGAGAGGTGACCGCCTCATGGGGTCGAGTGCGCCGTCAGCCGTCGGCTGTTGGCAGCGGACGCGAAGCGACGTGCGCGCGACTGCGTCGCACTGGGGTGAGGGGACCGATCGTCAGGATTCACGGCGCCCGACCTCGAGCATGCGCTCTACTGCGGTGCGGGCGCGGGTGGCGATCTCGGGGTCGACTTCGACCTGGAAGGTCATGGTCTCGAGTGAGCGACGGATGTTGTCGAGCGTGATTCGCTTCATGTGGGGGCAGAGGTTGCACGGCCGGACGAAGCTGACGTCTGGATTCTCGAGAGCAACGTTGTCGGCCATCGAGCATTCCGTGATCATCATCACCTGTTCGGGTTGGTTTCGTTCCACCCAGTGGATGATCCCGTTCGTCGAGCCCACGTAGTCGGCCTCCGCAAGCACGTCGGGCGGACACTCGGGGTGTGCGATGACCTTCACACCGGGCAGCGATGCGCGGTGGGCGCGGATCTCCTCACCCGTGAAGCGTTCATGCACCATGCACTCCCCCTCCCACAGGACGACTTCGACGTCGGTCTGACTCGCCACGTACATCCCCAGATACTGATCGGGAATGAAGATCACCTTGTCGACGCCGAGCGACTCCACGACCGCCACCGCGTTGCCCGAGGTGCAACAGATATCACTCTCAGCCTTCACGTCCGCCGAGGTGTTCACGTAGGTCACAACCGGCACCCCCGGGTGCTGGCCACGCAAGCGCCGGACGTCGGCACCGGTGATGCCTTCGGCGAGGGAGCACCCGGCTCGCAGATCCGGTATGAGCACGGTCTTTTCGGGGTTCACGATTTTGGCGGTCTCGGCCATGAAATGGACGCCGGCCAGCACGATGACGTCGGCCTCGGTCTCTTTCGCCATCGCCGCCAGGGCCAACGAATCTCCGGTCAGGTCTGCCGCGGCGCCGTAGATGTCCGGCGTCATGTAGTTGTGCGCCGCGACGATCGCGTTCCGCTCTCGCTTGAGCCGCTCGATGTCGTCGAGAATTGGCCGCAGGGCGGCGAGTTCGGCTTCGGGCAGCAGGTCTTCTTTACGCGTGATCTGGAGTGCGGTCGGTGCCATCGGTCCTCGTTCCCAAGTCATGCCCGTTCGCGAAGGGCTTCTTATGCTCAGTTTGAGTATAACTGGGTTGGGCGACGAGTTCCAACCAGCGCCACAAACCCACCGACCACTGCGGGGCACTAGTCACTTCTCGGCGACATCGAACTGTCCCTCAGTTCTTCGACGTACCGGCCGACAAGGACAACGAAGACCGAAAAGTAAACGACTGAAGACACGCAGAGGACGCAGATGAACATGCCCAACGACGATCGACTGATCCGAGCACTCCATGCATCCCGGGACGCACGCCTGACCGGAGCGCTGCGGATCGAGACGGATTGCGCCGGTGGCACCATCTTCTTCGACAGCGGCCACGTGTACTTTGCGGTCATCGACGGTGACAAGCCCCGCACCGAGTCGTTCGAGAAGGATGGCATCACGCGTGAGATGCTCGAGGAGGCTTCCAAGGCGCCACGTTCGAACGACCGTTTCGCCGACGCTCTCATGAGCGTGGGTGTGCCTGGACAGGCGGTCCGGGAGTTCGGGCGCCGAACCATCATCGAAGCGCTCACGAAGTGTCTGGGGATGGGCGAGGCCCGGTTCACCGCCGACGACCGGCAGCACCCGTACGGACCTGCCTTCACGTTCGAAGTCAACGATCTTCTCGAAGCGATCGGAGCGATGCCCACCCACGAGCCTGCACACCAGGCGGCGGCGCCTGCCCCCGTGCCGACGCAGCCCTCGTATGAGGCCGAGACGGGCATCGGGTTCCGACGCCGGACCGGCCTCAAAGCCGCAGCCCTCGCAGCCCAATCCCGCTGAGGTCCTGAGGATCGAGCTCTCCTCACACCGCCCTGGTCAACCGCGACCCAGGCCGGGGCGAGGTCGTTCGGTCAAGACCTCCCGGCGGAAGCGGAACAACTCGGCTGGACGGCCTCCGGTGGTCACCATCGATCCCGTGCCCTCGACCAGACCGCCACGCTCCACGAGACGCCGGAAGTTCTGAGGATGCAGCCGCTCCCCAGCGAGAGCCTCGACCGTCCGACGGAGATGTGAGAGCGTGAACGTCTCGGGCAGAAGCTCGAAGACGACCGGGCGATAGGTCAGCTTGCCTCGCAACCTCGAGAGCGCGGTGGCCGCAACCCGACGATGATCCAGACCCAAAGCCATTCCCGGCGGCAGACCGTCGGGAATCGGCCGTTCGTGGTCGACGAACCATTCGGGAACCAGCCGCGCCTCGTACATGAGCTCGTACCGCTCGAGCGCCCTCACGCCGTCCCAAGGTGTGTCACCCATCCCGAATGCGATCTGGACCCGCTCGACGCTTTCTCGGTCGGCGCCCGCCCATTCCACCAGGGCGCGCTGGAGGTCGACGGCATCGGCAGCCACGTGCCCACGCCGATCCTCCCACGGAAGCAGGTGATACCAATCGATCCACCTTCCGGTGGTCGTGGCCTCCCGGGTGAGCACCAGGTAGGCAACGCCCAGGAGTCGGGCTTCGAGGTCCGGGCGGTACCTCGAACGATCGATGTCTCCGAAGGTGTAGAGCTGTTCGACATACCCGACCGACATGCCAACTTGGTCGGCGATGTGACGCCGCATCCCGAGTTCGAGGGTTGCGTCCGCATCGATTGCGAGCGCGCCCGAAGGCAACGTCGGATGGCCACCTTCCGCGGCCACAGTGAGAATCCGGGGCCGATCGTCGGTCACGGCCACGACGACTGCCTCCAGGGACACCCGAACCAGAGCCGGGTCGGCGCTCACCGACCCGACCCGACCCGAGAACCGGACAGGCCTCCGATGATCACATGCGTTCGATCATGGCGTCGGCGAACTGCGACGTCTTGACCTCGGTTGCGCCCTCGGTGAGCCGTGCGAAGTCGTAGGTGACGATCTTGTCGGCGATCGTTGCCTCGAGCGAGGCGACGATCCTGTCGGCGACCTCGGTCCATCCGAGGTACCGGAACATCATCTCACCCGACAGCATCACCGAGCCCGGATTCACCTTGTCCTGGCCCGCGTACTTCGGCGCTGTGCCGTGGGTGGCCTCGAACACCGCATGACCGGTCACGTAGTTGATGTTGCCCCCGGGGGCGATGCCGATGCCACCGACCTGAGCGGCCAGAGCGTCGGATATGTAGTCACCATTGAGGTTCATCGTGGCGATGACGTCGTACTCGCCCGGCCGCGTGAGCACCTGCTGGAGCATGGCATCTGCGATCACGTCCTTCACGAGCATCTTGTCGCCGGGGTCGCCCCCGCAGTCTTCCCAGCCGACAGCCACGTCGGAGAACTCTTCACGCACCAACTCGTAGCCCCAGTTTCGGAAGGCGCCTTCGGTGAACTTCATGATGTTGCCCTTGTGCACCAACGTGACCGACTTCCGGTCATTGGCGAGCGCGTACTTGATCGCTGCCCTGATGAGCCGCTTCGATCCGGTGATCGAGATGGGCTTGATTCCGATGCCGGAGTCCGACCGGATGGCCCACCCGAACTCCTGCTCGAGGAAGCTCAACAGCTTGGCGGCACCCTCCGAGTTGGCCTCCAGTTCCTTCCCGGCGTACACGTCCTCGGTGTTCTCGCGGAAGATCACCATGTCCACTGCGCCCGGATGCTTGACCGGCGACGGCACGCCTTCGAACCACCGAACCGGCCGAACGCAGGCGTAGAGGTCAAGCGTCTGCCGGAGTGCGACGTTGAGGGAACGGATACCGCCTCCAACCGGTGTGGTCAGCGGGCCTTTGATGCCAACGAGGTAGCTACGGAACGCGTCGACGGTCTCGTCGGGGAGCCACGATCCCGTTGCGTTGAATGCCTTCTCGCCGGCGAGCACCTCCTGCCAGGCGATCCTGCGATCGGTGCCGTACGCCTTGGCAACCGCCTCGTCGAAGACACGGACCGACGCTGCCCAGATGTCCGGACCGATACCGTCCCCTTCGATGAAAGGGACGATCGGTTCATCGGGCACGGTGAGCCCATCGGCTCCCATCGTGATGGCTTCGGACATGGCGCGAACTCCTTGAGGTCTGATGGACATGGAGGCTAGTGCACCACCAAGCGCCCACGTGAGGCCTGCTCAGAGTCGCGTTTCGGACTAGGTTCTCTCGAATCGAGTGGGGATCGATCTCGTGGAATGGATTCTGTTGGTCGTCGGGCTGGCGGTGGGGTACGCCATCGGGCACGCGCATCGTGCCATGACTGCGCAAAAGCGGGTATCCGAGCTCAGTCAGACGTTGGTCCACATGCTCGAACGCGGTCACCGAGCCTCCCCGGCTCCATCACGCCAAGGGGCGCCCCACGGCGATCACGGCTCAGAGGCGCCCGGTGATCCTCGCCCACAGCCCGAAGAAGACGTGACCTCGCCGGCCGTCGACAGTGTTGAGGAGCCGCCGAGTACCCGGCCTCGGGAGGTCTCCCAGCAGGTGCAGCCGGAACTCGATATCCATCCTCGCGATCCCCAGCCGCTCGCCATGGATGTGAGGGAGGATGCGCATCCCGCAGAACGCGTCACCCCCGATGAAGGTGAGACGCCAGACGAGACAATGAGGTCTTCGACCGGGGGAGCAGACAAAAGACCACCCGAGGTCGCTGACGTGCTGACGGAGGAGCCACCAGAGGACACCCAGGATTCGAAGCCCGATCCACGGTCGGAGGCCGACGACTCGGCAAGCCTCGATGCTGCACCGCCGACCTGGTCGACCGCGGTCGACCCATGGAGCGGAATGGAGGTTGCATCCGAAGCTGTCCTCGATGGGTCAGCAGACGATGACGAAGGCGAGTACGTCGAATTGGCGAGGGCAGCGGTCACGACCGCTCAACCCCGGCTCGGCCCGTCGACCGATCACACCGAATCAGACGACCTGACGAAGATCAAGGGGATCGGCCCAAAGATCGCCGAGTTTCTCAACGGCTCCGGAGTGACGTCCTTTGCCGAGCTGGCGGCAACGGATGCAGCTGCACTGCAAGAGCTGCTCGCCGGCGGCGGCCAAGGATTCGGTCTCGCAGATCCTCGAACCTGGCCCCTCCAGGCCGCCCTCGCGGGCGAGAAACGGTGGCTGGCACTCCGCGCCGTTCAGGCCGCCGGCAACGAATACGACCAGGACGACCTCACCTCTTCTCCGCCCGCCCCAGATCAGCTCGCCGACGCCCGAAGCGGAGGCTTCGCCCGCCGATACCGGCTGAGCGAGCGGACATGCGTGCCCTCGAAGCATCCGCACGCAAGAGCCTGGAAGGCTCAAGCCATCAACTCGGCGGCGGTCACCGTGTTGGCCATCAGCATCGCGATCGTCATCCGCCCGACCCCTCCCGGAACGGGCGTGATCGCACCCGCAACCTCCGACACCGAGTCGAAGTGCACATCTCCCACCAGTCCCGCCTCGGTGCGATTGATCCCGACATCGATCACGGTCGCGCCCGGCTTCACGTACTCGACGGTGATCATCTCGGGACGTCCGATCGCTGCCACGAGAATGTCCGCCGAAGCACACAGGGCGGGGAGATCTTTGGTGCGTGAGTGGGCCAGAGTGACCGTGGCGTTGCGATGACGACTCCCCAGCAGTATCGCCAGCGGCCGCCCCACCAAGAACGAGCGGCCGACCACGACGACGTTGGCGCCTTGGGTGCTGATGCCGTAGTGGTCGAGGATCCTCAAGGCGCCCGAAGGCGTGCACGGTGCGAAGCGTGGTCGGTCGAGCACCAGTCGCCCCAGATTGGTCGGATGCAACCCGTCGGCGTCCTTCTCGGCGCGGATCACCTCCACGGCATGCTCTCCATCGAGGTCACCCGGCAACGGCAGCTGGAGGAGAATGCCGTCGACTCCGGGATCGTCGTTCAGCTGCCGGATGAGCGACTCGATGTCATCTTGGGTCGACGAGGCCGGCAGCTCGTGGTGGATTGAGTCGATGCCGACCCGTTCGGCGGTCCGACGCTTGTTGCGGACGTAGACATGTGACGCGGGGTCATCACCGACCAGGATCGTCGCCAGTCCAACCGACTTGCCCGTGCCTGCCAACGACGCCACGCGCTCGGCCACCTCGGAAAGCACCGCCTCGGCAACCACTTTCCCGTCGAGAATCGTCGCAGTCATCGCCATGCCTCTCAGTGCTTGAAGTGCCGTCGACCCGTGAACACCATTGCCATCCCTTGATCCTCGGCAGCTGCGATCACCTCGTCGTCGCGCACCGATCCCCCGGGTTGGATGATGGCGGCGACACCCGCTGCCGCCAACGCATCGGGCCCATCGCGGAACGGGAAGAACGCATCTGACGCGGCAACTGCGCCTCTGGCGCGGCGGGCGGCCTGGGTGAGCGCCCTCGCAGTCGCCCCGACGCGGCTCTGATCGCCGGCCCCGATCCCCACGGCCGCCCCGTCTTGGGCGACGACCACGGCGTTGGACTTCGTGTTGGCCACCACCTTCCAGGCGAAGCGGAGGTCGCTCCACTCTCGATCCGAAGGAGCACGGGACGTGACGACTGTCCAAAACGAATCGTCGCCGACAAGATCCCACTGTTGCGCCACGAATCCTCCGTCGCTCCCACGGAGCTCCACGCCCGGCCTTTCGGGGACCGGAGCCGTGATCACACGGAGGTTCTTTCGTTCGGCCAACGACTCCTGGTCATCCGCATCGGGAGCGATCACCACCTCGATGAACCCGGCGGCCAGCATCGCCTCGGTGGTCTCGGCGTCGAGGGTGCGGTTGATTGCTATCACCGACCCATAGGCAGACATCGGATCGCAGTCCCACGCACGGCGGAACGCCTCGGCGACGGAGCCGGCGACGGCCACGCCACAGGCATTCGTGTGTTTCACGATCACGCAGGCAGGCTCGTCGTACGCCTGCACGTGGCTCCATGCCGCATCGGCGTCGACATAGTTGTTGAACGACAGTTCTCTGCCCTGGAGCACTCGTGCGGACTCCCACCACGAAGGGCGGTCGACCGTTCGGTACACGGAGGCCGACTGGTGTGGGTTCTCCCCATATCTGAGTGGGGCGAAGCGTTCGAGGGCCAACACCATGTGCTCGGGCAGGTCGTCGGCTGCCAGCCAGCCGACGATTGCGGCGTCGTAGGCCGCCGTGTGAAAGAACGCCAGTTGCGCCAGCCGACGGCGGAGGTCGAGGGACAGCCCCCCTTCGGCCTCGAGCGCTTCGAGAACCTCTGCGTATTGGTCCGATTCGGTCACGATCCCCACCCAAGCATGGTTCTTGGCTGCCGCCCGAACCATGGCCGGACCACCGATGTCGATCTCCTCGATCACCTCAGCGTCGGACAGATCGTCACGAGCCGCGGCCTCGCGGAACGGGTACAGATTCGACACCACCAGTTGGAACGGCCTGATCCCCTGTGCATCGAGATCCGCCTTGTGATCGGGCGAGCCGAGGTCGGCGAGGATCCCACCATGGATCGCCGGGTGGAGCGTTTTGACACGACCACCGAGTATCTCGGGATGAGCCGTGACATCGGATACGGCGACCACGGGCAGGCCGGCCTTGCGGAGCGCCGCCGCCGTCCCACCGGACGAGACGAGCTCGACGCCGTGCTCGTGCAGCGCGCTACAGAACTCCACCAGACCCGACTTGTCGTACACCGACACAAGCGCACGTTCGACCTTCACCACGGCGTCGGTCACGACCACACCACCTTTCGTCCGTCGATCGACAGGCGGCCTTCGGCGAAGGCAGCCAACACCTCGGGGAACAACCGATGCTCGACGAGCTGGATCCGAGCGTGCAGCGTGCGCTCGTCGTCTGCGGCATCGACAAGCACAGGGTCTTGAGCAACGATCGGCCCGTGGTCGACCTCTTCGTCGACGAAGTGGACGGTCACACCGGTGACCTTGACCCCGTGTTCCAACGCCTGTTCGACGGCGTGGGCGCCCGGAAAGGCAGGCAGCAACGACGGGTGGATGTTGAGGATCCGACCGGGGAACCGTCGGACCGCGCCGGGACCCAGAATGCGCATGAACCCGGCCAGGATCATCGCCTCTGCCGCGAACGACTCGGCGGCGGAACAGACGCGATCCGTGAACTCCTCACGGTCACCGGCCCACGTCACCAGCGCCGTGGGGATGCCGGCCCGTTCGGCCCGCTCCAGCGCACGGACCTTGGGACGATCCGAGATGACTCCCACGATCCGGGCAGGAAAAGAAGAGTCGGAGGATGCGTCGATCAGCGCCTGCAGATTGGATCCGGAACCCGAGACGAGAACGGCGATGTTGATGCTGTCCCTCCTGACGAATGGGGCCGGAGTGTAGAACGCAGCCGTCACCGTCGAGTCGGCCACCTGCCGACATCGCGCACTCCGGCGATGTCCGGGGACTTTGACAACGCCGGATCAGATGCCCCTGATCGCCGGCGCGAGGCGTTTGTACTCGTCGAGGTGGTTGTAGATCTGAGCCGAGATGCGCAGGATCCGCCCGCTTCCCCAAGGAAAGACGGGCACTTCGATCTGATGGTCTCGATAGAGCATCTCCGGAAGATCGCCGTCACCGGCCGGTAGCATGACCGACGCCATCGCCCCGAGCATTTCGGCGGGTGCCTGACACGAAGATGCCGACGCCTCCACCAGGAGGTCCCGGGCATCGACCGCGAGTCGATGATTGTGAGCCATGATCTCGTCCCAACCACCGTCCACAGCGCTCGCCATGACGTCGATGGCCGAGGGAACCGACAGCCACGCCGTGGGATCGTCGGTACCCGTGTAGTCGAACAACCGGTGCAACCGGTTCTCGCCGGGCCACTGGTCGTTCCAACCGTGGGAGATCGTTCCAGGCAGAATCACGTCGCGATAGGGCTCTGCCACCCATAGGAACCCGGCGCCCTTGGGTGCGCACATCCACTTGTGGCAGTTCCCCGTGTAGAAGGCAGCACCCAACGAATCGATGTCGAGTGGCAACATGCCCGGACCGTGGGCGCCGTCGACGAGGACCGGGATGCCTCCGAGCGCCTCGACGATCTCGGCGACCGGGAACACGAGTGCAGTCGGAGAGGTGACGTGGTCAACCATCACCAATGCCGTTCGGTTCGTCACCACGTCCTGTATCGACCGGATCGCGTCGGCGGGACCGGTGATCGGGAAGGGCACGTGCGCCTCCACGACTCGTGCGCCGGTCTGCGCAGCTACGACGTTCGCGACGTTTCGACACGAGTTGTATCCATGGTCGGTGACAACGATCTCGTCACCCGGTTCGAAGGGAAGCGACCGGAGTACTGCGTTCACACCGGTCGTGGCGTTGGCAACGAACACCAGCCCCAGGGGGTCGGCGCCGACGAACGCTGCCAGGCGCTGCCGGGCCGACCCAATGAGGTCTGGCAGCTCGCGCGCCATGAAACGTGTGGGATTCGTCTCCAACCTCGTCCGGAGTCGATGCTGCGTGTCGAGGACCTCGGCCGGCACAGCCCCAAAGGAACCATGGTTGAGATGGGTCGTTTGAGGGTCCAACATCCATGTGGCCACGATGGCCGGACGGTAGCGGGGCGCGCCCGGATAGGGTGACGCCATGTCAAGCAACGCCCTCAGCAACGAGCTCAGCCAACTCCTCGACCTCCGACACGCCCCGGTGGCCATCACGTTCCGCGAAGGAGCGGCGGAAGAGCCACGATTCGATCATCCGATGTCTGAGCCGACCGCCGACGGCCGCAGTGGCCGAGTCCCGGCGTCCTGTGTGTTCTGGGCCTATGGGCACCAGGCCGCGTTCAGCACCGCGCCCGAGGACCACGGCAACTGTTCGGTGGGCCGTTTCACGCATGGGCTTGCCGGGGCTGAAGAGATCCTCGACAAGTCAGATGTCGGCACGCTGCTCGACGTCGGTTGGGTGACGATGGAGGCGTTCGGTGACGTGGCGGCCATGGATCGCAGGCCGGCCTCGATCGTGTATGGACCGCTCGCAGATGCCAAACACGAGCCCGACGTCGTTCTCCTTCGCTTGTCCCCCCGCCAGATGATGGAGATCGGCGATGCTGTCTCCGTCGAGTTCAGCGGCAAGCCACAGTGCCAGATCATCCCGCGAGCCGCCGCAGGGACGATCGCAGTGTCGATGGGCTGTGCGTTGTCGCGGGAGCGAATCGGCATGGGCGACGACGAGCTGACCTGTGCAGTACCGGGGCACCGCGTGGCGGAACTCGTGGAGGCGCTGCGCGCCGTATGCCGAGCCGATGAAGCGGTGGTCGGCTACGCCGCCGCCGACAAAGCTCGCTTCGACGAAGGCGCCAGGTAGCGCCGCGAGGTTCCGGCGGCAGGCAGGGCGTCGAGTTCGCCGAGAACAGTCCGCCCTCCGGAGTCCTCAAGGCAACTCGAGGTCGGGCTCGAGGTCTGCGGTGCCTGCACCAACGCGGAGGGCAGCGTAGGTTCCGTCGTGGCGAGCGACGGGGACGCCCGCAGACTCGATCACCGAGTTGACGGTGATCCGCGCCCGACCGAACCGTCTGTAAGTACGAAGAAACCGTTCGATCGTGTCGTGGTCGGGGCACTTCGCCCAACCTGCCAGGTCTCCCCGGGCCGGCTCGAGATAATCGACGCCGCTCGACTGGATCACGATTTCGTGCAGCTCCTCGACCACATGCATGAGTCGATTCACCATGATCCACCCTGTGACGATCCCGACGATGGCGATACTGCCACCGAACCCGGTGCCGTGATAGTTGCGGTTGGGCGAGAACGGTGCTTCGACGCGGACGTGGTCGGGGGCCGCCTCGACCACCTCGATCCCGGCGGCAGCACTGAGCGGGATACCCTCCCACAGCTCTTCCGTGAGGATCTGCAGCTCGTCACCAAGCGCCGCCACCGCCACCACCCCCTCCGCCTCCTCCTCCGCCGGAGAATCCACCACCGCCCCCGGACGAGCTAGACGGTGGGTTGAATGCACCCGACAACGTGGAGTTCAGGCCGGCGAAGGCGTTTTCGGTGCCGCCACCGGAGTAGCCGTGACCTCCGTACCAGTAGATGTGGGAAGCCTCTTCGAGCTCGACGGGAGCTTTCAGCCTTGCGGCTTCGAGAACCTCTTCTGCGACGCCCAGGGCGATGCCGTAGACCAGGAACCGATCCCACAAGGCCAGTGAGATCGGGGGCGCCTCCTCCAACCGGCTGAAGTCTCGCAAGTAGCGAGAGAACGCCTTCCACCTCTCGGCCTCGAGCGCTCCGCTGCTCGAACGCCGCGTAAGGACCCGGCGCGAAGCCGCCACGACGACGAGGATCACGAGATTGATGATCGCCACGACGATCACGACCGGGATGAGGACCGCCTGCAGCATGGCGTTGTCGACGAGCGTGTTCATCACGACGACGACCAGCAGCACGATGCCGACCCAGGCCGCGATCGCGAGGCCGATCCACTTGCCTCCACCCCGTTCCAACAAGCCAGAGTCCTCGAGCTTCTTCACGACTGCCTTCACGAACGATTGGTAGGTGGAGGCGTTCGCGGAGGCATCATCGCGGATCCGCTTGCGAAGCTCATGGAGCGGCACCGGCCCATCGGACAGTGCTCGCTTCAGGACGGTCATCACATTCTGCTCATGCTTGGTGTGCCCCGTGGTCTCGGAGCCGACCGACAGTTCGAGGTCGGAGATCGACTCGGAACGAAGACCCATCCAGGTGGGCCTCTCCACCTCCACCGACCGGGCGTCGATCGCGCCTTTCCGGATGAGATCGAAGAGAGTGGCTGTGAAGCTCGACGCATCGACGCGGCCCTGCGTCAGCAACGCGTTCACCTCGGCGGGTGTGCGATCCGTCGGCGGTTCCTGCTCATACTCGCGGTCGTAATCGACCCTCGGCTCCCGACCGAAGCGGAAGTAGATGAGCGCCGCCACCACGAGCCCGGGGGCGATTGCGAGCAGCGGAACCAAGAACAGCAGCCGGCGGACGAGGGCTTCGCTCTGCTCCCTGCGTTCGACCTCGGCAGCCTCCTGCTCGAGGATGTCGTCGAGACCGTTGCCCGCGATGGCGGTTGCACCGGAGGCCGACTCGAGCACATCGGCGGGGAAAGTCACCCGCATCTCGACGAACTGGCCGCCCGGGACGTCACGCGCCAGGAGATGGGGAGACACGTCGTCGCCACCGAGGTCGACTTCACCGCGCACCGAGGAGGGATGCCCCCAGACCCGGACATCCCCGGGCTCGACGGCTCCGGGAATCGTGAGGCCGGCTTCGACAGAGTCCACGGACACCGTCCACTCGTCGCCCCAGACCTTCCAGTTGACCTCTGCCACGTCGTCGTAGACCTTGGTCTGACCTCTGACCTGGTAACGGATCGTGAACGTTCTCGTCACGTTCGAGGCCGAGTAGTGCCAGACGATCCGCAGCGCATCCCCGAGGTTCCGAGTGCCGAAGGTGCCGGCCGGAGAGGAACACCCGAGCTCGGTGCACGCACCGTCGGTGTAGCGCTGCTCACCCTCGGACACGGTGACGTCGCCGATCGACACACCGCCGGATATCGGCACGTCCCGATACGCACCGGAGAAATCGCCGTCGAATGCGTAGGTGATGCGTTCGGTGACCACCAGCGAGCCGTCCGGTTGGACGTCGAGACGTACGTCGGCCTCGGGGAGGGTGTAGGACTTTGCGAAAGCCGGAGTGGCCGGAATGAGCGTGACGGCGCAAACCGCCACACCGACCAGCCACCGTCGCATCAGAACTGAACGGATGGTGCGTCTTCTGCGCCACCCGGAGCGTCGAAGAACGCCCGCGTCCGAAAGCCGGTCATTCCCGCCACCAGGCTCGACGGGATCGTCTGCACCTTGTTGTTGTAGGTGAGCACGGTGTCGTTGTAGATCTGTCGGGACACCGCGATCTTGTTCTCTGTCTCCGACAGCTCCGCCTGCAACTGCTGGAAGTTCTGGTTGGCCTTGAGGTCCGGATAGGCCTCGGCCAGCGCGAAGACCTGACGCAGCATCCCGGTCAGCAGGTTGTCGGCCTGCGCCTGGGTTGCGGGATCCGAGGCTGCCACCGCCGCGTTGCGGGCAGCCACCACCTGCTCGAACGTCTCCTGCTCATGGGTTGCGTACCCCTTGACCGTCTCGACCAGGTTCGGAATCAGGTCGTACCGCCTGTTCAACTGGACATCGACCTGTCCCCAGGCGTTGTCCACGCGGTTTCTCGACTGTACGAGTCCGTTGTACAGAACCACGACGAGCACGACGAGTACGGCGATGACGATTGCGATGATCCAGCCCATGGCCGCAGTGTACGGCGTCCCGGGGCACCGGGCCCGCCAAGCACGCGATCGGTGTCAGGGGCCGACCGCAGACAGCCGACGGCCCAACTGACGTCCGACCGCAAGAGGTCCGGGTTGTCGGCCGTCGGCCGTGAGCCGTCGGCAGAGATACAGGCCGCCGCCCGGGCCTCCCGAGACCCAGCATCATCGAGCTATCCCAGAGCTTGGACCATCGCCGAGCCCATGTCCGTCGGCGTGGGGGCAACGACGATGCCAGCGGATTCCAACGCTGCGATCTTGGCTGCGGCCGTCCCCTTGCCCCCGGAGATGATGGCGCCCGCATGGCCCATCCTCTTGCCGGGAGGTGCCGTGGTGCCGGCGATGAATCCCGCCACTGGCTTTGTCATGTGGGCGGAGACGTACTCGGCGGCGTCCTCCTCGGCGGTTCCGCCGATCTCTCCGATCATGATCACGCCTTCGGTGTCGGGGTCTTCGTTGAACATCGTGAGACAGTCGACGAAGTTCGTTCCGTTGACCGGATCTCCGCCGATGCCGACCGCCGTGGTCTGACCGAGTCCGAGCTGGGTGAGTTGGAACACCGCTTCGTATGTGAGGGTGCCGGACCTCGAGATCACCCCGATTCGACCGGGTTGGTGGATGTACCCCGGCATGATGCCGATCTTGCATTCCCCTGGCGTGATCACTCCAGGGCAGTTGGGGCCGACGAGCCGGGTGCCGGTTCCGGTCAGGTACCGCTTTGCCCTCACCATGTCTCCAACCGGGATGCCTTCGGTGATGCAGATGACCAGCCGGATACCGCCCTCGGCCGCCTCCATGATGGCGTCGGCGGCACCGGGTGGTGGCACGTAGACCACCGACACGTCGGCTCCGGTGGCGTCGACCGCCTCACGCACGTTGGCGAAGATCGGCATTTCGACGCGATAGGTGTCTTCGCGACCGGGGACGCCCGAGTGGTCTGTTTCGCCTTCGAAGAGGTGCGAGCCACCTGCCTTCGACGGATGGACGGCGCCGACCATCTGGGTTCCGTAGGCAATCGCCTTGTCGGTGTGGAACTGACCGGTCTTGCCCAGTCCCTGGACCAGGACCTTGGTGTTCTTGTCGATGAGGATGCTCACTTGGCCAGCTCCACGATCTTCTGGGCTCCATCTTTCATGTCTTCGGCCGCGACCACGTCGAGCCCTGAATCTCGGATTATCTGCTTGCCGATCTCGACGTTGGTTCCTTCCAGCCGGACCACCAGAGGTACCTCGAGGCCCACGCGCTTCACGGCTTCGACCACGCCCTCGGCGATCACATCGCATCGCATGATCCCTCCGAAGATGTTGACGAAGATCCCCTTCACGTTCGGGTCACGGGTGATGATGCCGAAGCCGGTCGTCACCTGATCGGCGGTGGCGCCGCCCCCGACGTCGAGAAAGTTCGCCGGCTCTCCACCCACGTGTTTGATGGTGTCCATGGTGGCCATCGCCAATCCGGCCCCGTTCACGAGGCATCCGATCGTGCCGTCGAGCTTGATGTACGACAGTCCTGCTTGCTTGGCCGCGAGCTCCGCCTGGTCTTCTTCGGACTCGTCACGCATCGCCTCCACATCCGGGTGCCGATACGTGGCGTTGTCGTCGAACGCCATCTTTCCGTCGAGCGCCATCACCTCGCCGCCCTTGGTGACGACGAGAGGGTTGATCTCGACGAGGTCGGTGTCGAACTCGGTGGCGGCCGCAGAAAGGGCCTTCACGAACTGGACAAAGCTCTTGGCGGCATCGCCCGCGATCCCGAGACCCACTGCGAGCCGGTTCGCCTGAAAATCCGCCAATCCGATGGCCGGATCGATCACTTCACGCAGGATCTTGTCAGGGGTTTCCTCGGCGACCTTCTCGATCTCCATCCCGCCCTCGGTGGACGCCATCACGACGTTGCGACTGACGGCTCTGTCCAACAAGATCGAGAGATACAGCTCACGGGCGATGTCGATGCCCTGCTCGATGTAGAGGGTGTTCACCTGCTTGCCTTCGTCGCCGGTCTGAATGGTGACCAGCGTCGAGCCCAGCATCTGCGAGGCGAGGTCGCGCACCCGGGCCTCCGTGGCCCCCACTCCACCGGCAATCCCGTCCGTGACGACGTTCACTCCACCCACGTCTGGATGTTCGAGAAAGCGACCCTTCCCCCGCCCACCGGCATGGATCTGGGACTTGACCACCACCACGGGATTGCCCGATGCTTCGACCAGTGGGGCGACTGCGGCGACGGCCTCCTCGACACTCGAGGCAACTCGGCCTTCCGGCACTGCGATGCCGCGTGCCTTCATCAGCTGCTTCGCCTGGTACTCGTGGATCTTCATGAGCTCCTCAACGTTCGGGAATGGTTCGATCTACCCAACTGGCGATCTCGGACAACGGGGTTCCCGGCGTGAAAACGGCCGCCAACCCTTCTTGTTTCAGCAAAGCGACATCACCGTCGGGGATCACCCCGCCGCCGAACACGACGATGTCAGATGCGTCTCGCTCGGCAAGCAGCGAGACGACCCTCGGGAAGAGAGCCATGTGAGCGCCCGACAACGAAGACAGGCCGATCGCGTCGACATCCTCTTGGATGGCGGTCTCGACGATCTGCTCCGGCGTCTGATGGAGCCCTGAGTAGATGACTTCGTGACCGGCATCGCGCAAGGTGCGTGCGATGACCTTGGCTCCACGATCGTGGCCGTCCAGTCCAGGCTTGGCGATCAGAATGCGGCGTGGCACGAGGATTGAGGTTACCCAGGTCGCAGAGGGCGGGGGCAAGACGTCACTCGAAGGCCGTGCGGAACATGTCTGGACGGCGTGGGCATGCCAGCAACACCGGGCCTCACGACTTCGCTTGCGGCGGAGGGCGATGATTGATCTCAGGCCACTGGGGTATGTTGTGACAATGAAGGATTCGCCACTCCACGCCATTCACACAGCAGGTCAGAGCATCTGGTCCGACCAGATCTCGCGGACGATGCTCGACGAAGGCGAGCTCCAGGCGAGGATCGACGCCGACGCCGTGACGGGCGTCACATCGAATCCGAGCATCTTCGCGGCCGCCATCGCCGAAGGCGGCGCCTACGACGGCCAACTCCAGGACCTCGCCGATCGAGACGCCGAACCCAAAGAGATCATGGCCGCGCTGATGACCGACGATCTCCAGCGAGCATGCGATGTTCTGGCGCCGATCTGGGAGCGCACCGAGGGTCGGGACGGATACGTGTCGGTGGAGGTCGACCCCGAGCTCGCAAACGACACGGCCGGAACGATCTCGGAGGCCCGCGAGTGGGTCAAGCGCATCGACCGCCCCAACCTGCTGGTGAAGATTCCGGCGACGAGCGAGGGAGTGCCCGCCATTCGCGCCTGTGTCGGGGAGGGCATGAGTATCAACGTGACGTTGATCTTTTCGGTGGACCGCTATCTCGACGTGATGGAGGCCTACCTCGCCGGACTCGAGGACTACCGGAAGACTGGTGGTGACGTGTCGAAGGTCGCCTCGGTGGCTTCTTTCTTCGTCTCCCGGGTCGACACCGAGGTGGACAAGCGGCTTTCCTCCCTCGGCGCCTCGGCCGATCTGTTCGGGCTGATGGCCGTAGCCAATGCCCGGGTGGCCTTTGAGGAGTTCCTCGGAACGTTCCGCGGGGCCCGATGGGAATCCCTCGTGAAGCATGGCGCGAGAGTTCAACGGCCGCTGTGGGCGAGCACCAGCACCAAGAACCCGGACTACCGGGCGACGCTCTACGTCGACACGCTCGTGGCACCCCACACCGTGAACACGATGCCACTCGAAACCATCGACGCCTATCAACAGGAAGGACCGAGACAGCCTTCCATCATCGGGCCTGAGGAGATGGCGGCTGCCCGGCTCATCGTTCGGGCGATCGGGGAAGCCGGAGTCGATCTGACCGACGCGTTCGAGACGTTGGAACGAGAGGGCGTCGAGAAGTTCATCTCCGCTTGGAGATCCTCGCTGTCTGACGTCGCCGGCAAGCGCGACGCCTTGAAATAGTCATCCTTTGCCGCGGTTTCCCCACGACGGCGCAACCGCTTCGGCCCGTCAGTCGTCGTCACCCGGCCACGAAACCGGCGACTTGACGGTCTGTGGAGACTCCGAACTGGAATCGGCTGGCCGCCGACCTCACACCTTGCGCGGGCGGCATGCGGCAAGCCGCTTCACGCCTTGGTCAAAGGCGCCCAAGCAAGAAGCAGTGTCTTCTTACCTTCGCTGTCGAAGTTCACAACGGCTTGAGCCTTGTCCCCGGTGCCCACGACCTCCCGAACCGTACCCATACCCCACTTGTCATGGCGCACCCGATCGCCCACACCGATCTCACCGGCATCGACGGTGTGTGAAGGACCAGACCACCGCTCGGTGCTGGCCTTCCGGCTCCGCTTGCCGGAGCTCTCGAGCAGATGGGACGGGATCTCTTTGAGGAATCTGCTCGTCGGGTTGTAGTTCGTGCTTCCCCACAAGGTCCGGCTCCACGCCGAGGTCAGGAAGAGGCGATCCTGGGCGCGGGTGATTCCGACATATGCGAGGCGCCGCTCCTCTTCCATCTCGGCCGGCTCCCCCAGGCTCCGCATGTGCGGAAAGATTCCGTCCTCCAAACCCACGAGGAACACCACCGGGTATTCCAGCCCCTTGGCGGTGTGCAACGTCATCAGCGTCACCGCTCCCGCACCATCGTCGATCTCGTCGGTGTCACTGACGAGCGCGGCCTGTTCGAGGAAGATCTCGAGCCGGCGGATCGGCTCGATGGTTTCCCACTCGTCGCCATCGATGACGGAGCCCTCGTTGTTCGATTCGAATTCGGACGCCACCGACACGAGCTCTCTCAGGTTCTCGATGCGACCGAGCGCCTCGATCGTCCGTTCGGCCTCGAGAGCGTCGACGTATCCCGTGTCTTCCAAAACCGACCGAACCGCCGGATCTACTCCATCCTCGGCCGCAGTGGCGATGCGATCGATGACTGCGCAGAACTCTTCGATTCGACGTACCGCACCCGCGTTGAGCGGACCGATCTCCGACGCTCTCCGGAGGGCGCTGAAGAACCCGATGCCCTGCGACTCTGCGAAGCGATCGACGTGGCCCACGGTGGTGTTGCCAATGCCCCGCTTTGGCTCGTTGATGATCCGCTTGATCGCCACCTGATCGTCGGGATTCACGATGGTCTTCAGGTATGCGATCGCATCCTTGATCTCTCTTCGCTCGTAGAAGCGAACGCTCCCGATCACCTTGTAGGAGACACCCCGCCTGACCAGAACGTCCTCGAGAACGCGGGACTGGGCGTTGGTGCGGTAGAAGACGGCTATGTCCGCAGGATTGAACCCCTCATCGATCAGCGATTCCACCTGATCGGCGACGAAACCTGCCTCGTCGTGTTCGTCCTCTCCCTCGAACCGAACGATGCGGGCGCCTTCGCCACGATCGCTCCACAGCCGCTTCGGCTGCTGGCGCGGGTTGTTGGCGATCACCGAGTTGGCCGCCTCCAAGATGGTCTCGGTCGACCGATAGTTCTGCTCGAGCACGACCACCCGGGCATCGGTGTAGTCCTTTTCGAAATCGAGGATGTTCCGGATGTCGGCTCCGCGCCACCGGTAGATCGATTGATCCGAGTCGCCAACGACACACAGGTTCCGGTGCGCATCCGTGAGCTGACGAACGAGCGTGTACTGGGCGCGGTTCGTGTCCTGGTATTCGTCCACGAGCACGTACCTGAATCTGGACTGATACTGGGCCAGAACCTCCGGGAAGGCTCCGAACAGCTCCACCGTGATCATGATGATGTCGTCGAAGTCCATCGCCGACGCCGCCAGCAGCCGCTGCTGATAGAGGCGGTAGACGTCGGAGACCTGCTCGTGATGAAACCCGTCGTCCTGCCGGGCGAACGCCTCGTAGTCGATCAGCTCGTTCTTGGCGTTGGAGATGACTGCCCTCACGTTGCGAGGCGGCAGCCGTTTGGGGTCGATGTCGAGGTCTTTGATGCACTGGGTGACGAGCCGTAACGAATCCTGCTCGTCGTAGATCGAGAAGCCCGATCGATAGCCCAATCGGTGCGCCTCACGGCGAAGAATCCGCACGCAGGCCGAATGAAAGGTCGAAACCCACATCGTCCGCACCGCTCCCCCGACCAACGCTCCTACCCGCTCCCGCATCTCGGCCGCTGCCTTGTTGGTGAACGTGATGGCGAGAATCGCCGCCGGGGACACGTTCAGGTCGCGAATCAGATGGGCGATCCGGTAGGTCAATACACGGGTCTTCCCCGATCCGGCGCCGGCCACCACGAGCACGGGACCCTCGGTTGCGGCCACCGCCTCGCGTTGAACCGGATTCAGTTCATCGAACAGCGGGGAGTCGACTGGAGCATCGTCCAGCGGCACGTCATCCAAGAACCATTGAGCCTGCACCCGCAAGAGCATAACGACAGCAGTGTGATTCGGGGAAGAGCGGGAAACTCAACACTGTGGCCAACCGCCCACGGCCCACGGTCGACCCGCGTCTGATGTGCGCCGTCTGCCGTGGGCCGGGTTCGTCAATGAGCCGGCCAACAGTCGGTCACGCTCGCCAACGTGTTGTCAGGCCTGCGCCGTTGCCCGTTCGGTGTCTTCGACCAGGCGGGCGGCCGAATCAGGACTCTGGGTCAATGAGAAACAGAATCGGCTTCCCGTGGGAAAGCGACGCTCGTACCAAACATCTCCCCCCATGGCCCGGGCCAACCGGCGAGCGATGGGCAGACCCAGTCCAATGCCTTGGGACATGCGAGCGTCGCCCTTCGACACCTGTTCGAAATGCTCAAAGACCAGCTCCACGGAATCAGCCGGCACACCTCGCCCGTTGTCGGAGACCACCACCACGAAATGGTCACCCATCGTGAAACCCTCGACGAGCACCTGATCCCCGCCGTAGTTCTTGGCGTTGTCGAGGAGGTTCCTGAGCACCTGTGTCACTCGTTTGGTGTCACCCCACGCAGGAATGCCACCCGGAATCGAAACCGCAACCTCCTTTTCGCCGGCGGCTGGGAAGACGACCGCAGAAACCTCGTGAATGGCGGCCGACAGATCGAATGGCTCAGGGTTCAATTTGAGGCGCCCTGCCTCGAGGCGGGGGATCACCAGCACGTCCTCCACCAGATCTCCGAGGCGGCGGGCCTCGAGACCGATCAGCACGAGGAACTCATCGAGCTCCTCATCCGGGAGATCACGCCAACCCCGGAGTATCTGTGCGAAGCCGGCGATGGAGGCGAGCGGAGTCCGGAACTCGTGACTGACCATGGTCACGAAGTCGTTCTTGATGGCGTCGGCCTCGGCCAGTTTCCGGGCGGACTCGTCGGAGAGACGGGCAGAATTGCGGTGGAGGCGCCAGGCGATGACTGCGGCCACCAGCCCGGCGATGGCGAGAACGATCGTCACCACCAGCTCGATGGTGAGCCCGATGGATATCTGACTCAGGCTCAGGGTTGTGGGATCGAAAGACATGACGCTGCTCCGAGCCTCATCGAGACCGACGCCCGCAGCGCAGGCTCACACATGAGGTGAGCTTCGTTCGGTGAGCAGTCGGCGAATCGATTCTGTGAGGGCACCCCGGCGAAGATCGTACTTGTCGAGATAGGCGTCGACACCCGCCTCCCAGGCGGCGGCCTTGTCTTCTGGCTCTGCCACGCCTGAGACCATCACGACGGGGAGCGAGATGCCCGATGCCCGAACCGTGGTCACGAGATCGGCACCGTTGGAACCGGGCATCGAGTAGTCCACCACCAGAGCATCAAAACGACGCGAGTCGAGCAGGCGCATTGCCTCCGCACCGTTCGCGGCCACCTCCACGTCGAATCCGTTGCCACGCAGGGTGGCGCGTATCAACTGCCGTACTCCGGCGGAGTCGTCGACGACAAGGACAGACTGTCGATCGGCCGATTGGTTGGGGCGCAGCCGAGCAACCTCGCCGAGGTGGTTGTGATCGATCACAACCAGCACCGTGCCACCACCGAGGAAGGCAGCTCCTGCAATGTGGTCGGCCCCTTCGAGGATTGCGCCGACGCTCTTCACTGCCACGCTTCGATCCCCGAGGATCTCCCGCACACCGGCGGCCACGAGTCCTGATCGTGTCGAGAGGATCAGGGCGAGAGTGTCCTCCGAGCCATCGGCCGCTCCAACGACGTCTGCGATGGACACGAAAGGAATCCGCTCGTCTTCAAACAGGAGCCCACGCCCGTTCGTGCCGGTGTCGAGCACGAGATCGAGCGAATCCACCGCATCGATGATCGCGGCCTCGGAGACACCGAACACCTGGTCTCCCGCGGAGACGCTCACGATCCGCTGAAGCACCAGAGACACAGGGACGTCCATCATCACCGTCGTGCCGGATCCGGGCGTGCTGTGGATCATGACACTGCCCGAAACGCGGTCGACCGAGTCTGCCAGAATCGCCAGACCCTCACCCGTTCCGGAGAAATCCATGAGCGAAGACAGCGTCGTGAATCCCGGACGGAGCAGGTGCGACCTCAACTCGCTCGAGGACGATGGAAGCCCATCGGCCAGCGCCCTCGCACGGACCGCATCCCAGTTGACACCCCGACCGTCGTCGGACACGGAGATGATGAGCCGGTCGTCTTCGATCTGGGCGCCCAGGCGAACGGTCCCCGTTGCGGGCTTTCCGGCAGCCAGCCGCTCCGACTCCTTCTCGAGACCATGGTCGACTGCGTTGACGATGAGGTGACGAAGGGGTTCACGCAGCAGATCGACGATCTGCCGGTCGACCTGGATGTCGACACCGCTGGTTTCGAAGCGCACCGTCTTGTCGAGACGGCGCCCGAGAAAACGAACGAATTGTGGAAAGGTCTCCACCGCCTCCTGGAATGGGACGTTGACCAGCGCCACCGCAGACTGCTGAAGATCGGCGAGCTCTCCGCTGACTCGTGCGATTTGATCCCTCCACCCGACGAGCATGCCTGAGCCGTCGGATGCGAACGAGACCATCGCCAGGTCGTCGAGCGACTGAACCTCGATTCCGATTTCTACGATCCGGTTGATCAACGTGTAGAGCTCGCCCGTGTCCACCCGCATGACCGACCCCTCGAGGTCGGCCTCGAGCGATGGAAGCAGCCCACCGAGTGTCTCGTTGTTCGAATCCAGCCGGGCTTCGGGCGGAGCCGGCTCCATGGATGGGATCGGGTCAGGGGCGGACAAGAGGTCCCGGGTCGGGATTTCGGAGCGTGACGTCTCTCCGATGCCTGGCGGAGGCTCTGCCGAACCCTCTTCGTCGAGGGCCGATTCCACCTTCTTGGTGGAGTCGGCCAGCGTCGAGGGATCCCCTTCTCGCGCCGCCACCTTCAGGGCAGTCGACAGCCCGTGCAACGCGGCACCGAGGATTGGCAGATGGACCGCCCGAGTCTGATGGACATGCTTCCACGCACGTTCGAGCGCAGCTGCGGCCTCGGCGACCAGCGGCTTGCCCACCATGTGCGACGAGCCTTTGAGGGTGTGCGCGTCACGGATCAGGTCTTCCCAACGCGCTGAATCGAGCGAACCATCGACCAGTGCCGCAGCACCTTCGATCAGCGATTCGCTTCGCTCATCCACCTCACCGAGGTAGATCTCCATCAGCTCTTCGGATTCAGCCCAATCCATGATCTCTCGAGGGAGTATCGGCGCCGATCGGGAAGACTTGAGGTCACTCCCACTCGATCGTCGCCGGCGGCTTGGAGGATATGTCATATGCCACGCGATTGATACCCTCGACTTCGTTGATGACCCGGTTCGAAATCCGCTCGAGCAGCTCGTACGGAAGCCGGGCCCAGTCGGCGGTCATGGCATCCTCGCTGGTGACAGCGCGCACGATGAGTGGGTAGGCGTAGGTGCGGCCATCCCCTTGCACCCCCACGGATTTGATGCCGGGAAGCACTCCGAAAGCCTGCCAGATCTCGCGTTCCAGACCTGCCTTGCGGATCTCCTCGGTGACCACGGCGTCGGCCTGCCGCAGGATCTCTAGACGCTCATGGGTGACCTCGCCGATCACACGCACCGCCAGCCCAGGGCCGGGGAACGGCTGTCGCCAGACGATCTCCTCTGGCAGACCCAACTCCTCGCCCACCGCCCTCACCTCGTCCTTGAACAGGTCACGCAGGGGCTCGACCAGCTCGAACTGCATGTCGTCCGGGAGGCCGCCGACGTTGTGGTGGCTCTTGATCTTGGCGGCGTCTTTGGTGCCCGACTCGATCACATCCGGGTAGAGCGTCCCCTGCACGAGGAAACGGGCGTCGGCGTGTTCCAGAGCAACATCCTCGAACACCCGGATGAAGGTCTCTCCGATGATCTTGCGCTTCTCCTCAGGCTCGGTGACCCCGGCCAGTCGATCGAGGAAACGGTCCGCGACCTTGGCATGCACCAGGTTGATCTTGAAGTGGCCGCGGAAGGTGTCCTCCACCTGCTCGGCCTCGCCCTCTCGCAGCAGGCCGTGATCGACGAAGATGCAAGTCAGCTGGTCGCCGACAGCCTCGTGGACCAGGGCCGCGGCCACGGACGAGTCCACGCCGCCCGAAAGCCCACAAATGATCTTCTCGTCGCCAACCAGATCCCGGATCAGCTGGACCTGCTCCTCGATGATGGAGTGGCGGGTCCACGTAGGCCTGGCGGCGCAGCCATCGAAGAGGAAGCGTTCGAGCACCTCCATGCCGCGCGGGGTGTGTCCGACCTCGGGATGGAACTGGACACCGTAGATCCTTCGTTGGCGATCCTCCATCGCTGCAACGGGTGCGGCTGGTGTGGAAGCCACGCACACGAAACCGTTGGGCACTTCGGATACGAAGTCACGGTGGCTCATCCAAACGTCCTGGACCTCGGGCAGTTCCCGCAGGATCACGGACTGGCTGGTCGTGGTCAGCTCCGTCTTTCCATACTCACCCACGCCCGTGTTGGCGACCGTGCCGCCGAGCGCCTGGGCCACGAGCTGATGGCCGTAGCAAATGCCCAAAACCGGGATCCCCAGCTCGAGGATCTCGGGGTCGATGCCGTAGGCGTCCTCGGCGTACACCGACGCCGGACCGCCCGACAGGATGATCCCGACAGGATGCTTTGCGGCGACCTCGGCGGCAGTGATGTCCCGCGGCACGATCTCGGAATGAACACGAGCCTCACGCACCCGGCGTGCGATCAACTGCGCATATTGAGCCCCGAAATCGAGGACGAGAACGGTGTCGAAAGAGGTCACGGACGACCAACGTGAGGAGACGGACCTTCGTGACTGGCGGCACGTAGAACGTCGTACGTAAAACGTCGTACCGGGGGGCCGCCCATACCGCTCCCCTTCAAGACCCCCGCAGGTCGTGTCATCCCATCCCCACGCCCTGGGAGCGTTGAAGGGCTTTGCCTTCGCTCTGGAGCGACGGAGCCACCATCACCTCGGCCTTCTGGAACTCCTTCACATCGGAGTATCCGCAGGTCGCCATCGACACACGCAGCGCACCGAAGAGGTTGCGACGACCGTCGTTCTCGTGAGCGGGACCAACCAGGATCTCTTCGAGTGTTCCAAGGGTTCCCGTCTTCACGCGGGCACCGCGGGGCAGCGTCGGGTGGAAGGTGGCCATGCCCCAGTGATACCCGGCGCCCGGGGCTTCGGCGGCCGATGCCAGGGGCGAGCCGATCATCACGGCATCGGCCCCGCATGCAATCGCCTTCGCGACATCGCCCCCGGTGCGCATGCCTCCGTCTGCGATCACATGCACATACCGTCCGGTTTCGTCGAGGTAGCGGATACGAGCACCGGCCGCATCCGCAATCGCCGTCGCTTGAGGAACGCCTACCCCCAGCACGCCCCGCGTGGTGCAGGCCGCTCCCGGCCCCACACCGACGAGGATGCCCACCGCTCCGGTGCGCATGAGATGCAGCGCGGTCGAGTACGACGCACAGCCGCCGAGGATGATGGGAACTTCGCTCTCGGCTACGAACCGGCGCAGATCGAGGACCCCTCCCTTCGAGGAGACGTGCTCGGCCGAAACGACCGTGCCCTGGATCACAAGGACGTCGAGGCCCGCCTGAATGGCGTAGGGACTCAACTCCTCGACCCGCTGGGGCGTGAGGGAGGCCGAGACGGTGATGCCGGCCGCTTTCAGCTCCTCGACCCGGCGCCCGACCAACTCGGGCTTGACGGGCTCCAAATAGATGTCCTGCATTCGCTGCGTGGCCTTCTCGGCCTCGAGTTCGGCGATCTCCTCGAAATAGGGCATCGGATCGTCGTACCGGGTCCAGAGACCTTCGAGGTTGAGGACGCCGAGGCCGCCAAGGCGACCGATCTCGATGGCGGTGGAGGGGCTGAGCGCTCCATCCATGGCCGATCCCATCATGGGAATGTCGAACCTGAACGCGTCGAGCTGCCAGCTGATGTCGACGTCTTCAGGGTCGCGAGTCCTACGACTCGGAACAATGGCGATGTCGTCGAACCCGTAGGCACGTCGGCCTGATTTGCCGATGCCGATGTCGATCTCCACGTTGTTTCCTCCGCCCTCGTGGAGCAATGGAGAGTACCACGGGTGTAGTTCGGGAAATTACCAGTCCCGGGTCTCGGGTCCCGGGTCTCGGGTCACCGGCCGACGGCCCACGGCCGACGTTCTACGTTCGACGTTCTGCGGTACCGAGTATCGGCACTCGCGAGCGGAGTCGCCCGCGCACCGGGCACAATGGACCCATGGAAGCGATCCCCACCATCATCGTCTCGCGACAGGTGATTCCGGGTCTCGAACGAGAGTTCGTCCGGTGGAACACGCGCGATACGCGAAGCGGCGGAGCGGTGGCCGGGGCATCTCGGTTCCGAGGCCCAGCCTCCCGACGAGGCCCATCCCGACGAGTGGGTCATCGTGTACCGGTTCGCGACGCCTGAGCAGCTCGATGCGTGGATGACGTCGGAGGAGCGCCGGGAACTGCTCGACGAGGGGGACCGGTTGCTCGTGGGCCCGGTGAGGGAACAGCGAGTGCTCCAGACCGCCACCCAACGGGCGGTGACCGCGGTCATGACGCAACGGGTTCGCCGTGGGGACTGGGAGGCGTTCCGCAGGGCGCACGCCGAGATCACGTTGGTCATGCGGGATTTCGAAGGTTTCCTGAGCTGTGAGCTCGTCGAGCCCGTGCCCGGCATCCAAGAGGATCACGTGGTCGTGTTCGCCTTCGACTCGAGGGAGCACCTGGACCGATGGCTCGAGGCGCCCGAACGGCGGCAAGTGCTCGACCTGATCGAACCGCTCATCGAAGGAGAACGCACCCTCAACGTCGTCGGCGGGTTCGGCGGATGGTTCTCGACAGATGACCAACGGGAACCACCCCGATGGAAGCAAGCAGTCGCCGTGCTCATCGCCCTGTTCCCAACGACGCTCGCGCTCGGAGCCTTCCAGCGGGCATTCGTCGCCGAAGCACCCTGGGTTCCGGCCCTGTTCGTGTCGAACGTCGTCGGCATCGCCATCTTGACGTGGGCATTGATGCCCCTCGTGACTCGGCTGCTCTCCTCGTGGCTGGAACGGTGAAGTCGGGCGGCGACGGCACCCGAACCCACCGCCAGGGTCGGGCGACGGTGATCGCCGCCATTGCGACGGTGGTGTTCGCGTCACACCCCGCACGCCCGGCGCACGTGGTGATGCCACAGGCGGTGCCGTTGCAGGTCCGCGAACTCGTGGATCGCACGTGGACCGAGTTCTCCGCGGCGTTCCCGGCCAGGTCCAGTTGCATGGCGCCGGTGGCTGCAGGCCTGGTCAGCGGCCTCGAGGGGGATGCTGATGCCAGGTACTCGCGGCGTACCGGCACGATCAGCATCCTGATCCCCACGAGCCCTGCGCGTTTCCCGGAGGTCCTGACGCACGAACTCGCTCATCACCTCGACGAGACGTGCCCTGAGCTCGATGCGGTCCGCCTGTCCGTGCTCGAGAGTCAGGGCTTCGACAGGCAGCACAGTTGGACCGAAGGTGAGACCTGGGATCGGATTCCTGCCGAGCATTTTGCCGAAAGCGTCGTCGAGATGGTCAGAGGGGTGCGACTCATCCACCGTGACCGAATCGAGGTGGAGCCTGACACCATCGAGGTGCTCGCCGCGTGGGGCGCGGGGTCCAATCCATGATCCGCAGTCGGCTGTAGTCTCGCCCGAATGATCGAAGACAGATCTGATCGACTGATCGACCCGCCGTGGGGCGTTGCCGACTTCGTTCTCGTCATGCTCACCGGGTTCGCCGGTGCGTTTGCCGTCGCCCTTCTGTTGCTGGGCGTGGAGTTGGATGCGGCCACCATCGTCGTCGTGTCGTCACTGGGGATGGCCATCGGACACGGGCTCGGCTTCTACGCAATCCTCCGCCGGAGAACCGCATCTCTCTCTGACCTCGGGTTCGACGTCCGCCCAGGCGACGGTTCGTTCGTGCTGCTGGGCGCCGCGCTGCAGATCTTCATGGCCATCGCGTTCTCACCACTCGCCGAGCTCGTCGACTCCGATGGAACGACCCAGGTGGTTGCCGACCAGATCGCAACCGCTGACGGATTGATGATAAAGATCGCGCTCGTGATCCTCGTCGGTCTCGTCGCCCCGATCATGGAGGAGCTCGCGTTCCGTGGCGTTCTCCTCCAAGCGGTTCTGCGTCGCATGAAGCCATGGGCAACGGTTGGTGTCACGGCCGTCGTCTTCAGTCTGTTCCACTGGCTCGGGGTGGATCAGTCCAACATCTGGGCCGGCGTCATCACGCTGGTCCAACTGTTGATCGTCGGTGTGGTTCTCGGCGCTCTCACTGTGCGCCGGGGTCGTCTTGGCCCGGCGATCCTCGCCCACGCAGGCTTCAACCTCGTCACGCTCCTGCTGCTCTTCGGTGTGGCTGCGTTGCCCGAATAGCCTCGAGCAGCTCACGCTCGGATGACGGCTCCGGTTTCCATGGAACTCGTACCCCGACTCGTTCAGATCAGCCCCACGGCCTCGCGTACGGAAATCATCTCGATCTCGGCCCGCCCGCGAGCCTCGACCGCTCCACGCTCCATGATCTCGGTTATCTCGAAGTCCGAGAGCGACTCGAAGCGCTCCCTGATCGGACGAATGCCTTCGACGATCGCCTCGGCTGCGGCCACCTTGAAGGCGCCGTAGCCACCCTCGTGGAACTCCTCGACGATCCCATCGATCGTTCGGCCGGAGAACACGGAGAACATCTCGAGGAGATTCGACACACCCGGTTTCTCGTCCCAGTCGTACCGCACGTAGCGGTCTGAGTCGGTGACCGCCGACTTCACCTTCTTTGTGACCGCGGCATCTGAGTCGGTGAGCAGAATCCGCGACGCCGGGCTCGGGTCCGACTTCGACATCTTGGACGTCGGATCCTGGAGCGACATGACGCGGGCTCCGATCTTCGGCGTGATCCGCTCCGGCAACGGGAAGGTGTCCCCGAACCGGGAGTTGAATCGTTCGACCAGATCGCGGGTCAACTCCAGATGTTGGGTTTGATCGTCACCCACCGGCACTGCGTGGACCTTGTGCAACACGATGTCGGCTGCCATGAGAACCGGATACCCGAAGAGCCCCAGATTCTGGCCGGCTTTTTCGGACTTCTCCTTGTACTGAGTCATGCGCTCCAGCTGTCCCATCCCGGTGATGGTCGACAAGATCCACGAGAGCTCGGCGTGGTGAGGCACATGGGACTGGAAGTACATCAGCGAGCGGTCCGGGTCGACCCCGGACGCCACGATCATCTTGGCCATGTCGAGGCGTTGCCGGTGGAAGTCGGCCGGCTCGTAGGGGGTGGTCATCGCATGGAGGTCGACCACGCAGTAGATGGTCTCGTACTCCTCTTGCATCGAAGCCCAATTGCGGAGCGCGCCGATGTAATTGCCCACATGGATGTTTCCGGTGGGCTGGATACCTGAGAACACACGCTTTCGATCGCTCACTTGTCGCTCCTGGTCACGTGAAAAGACCGCCGCATTTGGTTCGCCGGCGGTCGGTACTCGGTCTGGACGCGGCCGGCTGATCAGTGCCGCCACCACCAGAACGAGCGAGTGTGCATGGAGCAACGATACTCCGACGATTCAGCCGCGCGATCCGGCCATCCAGTCCGCGTGCATGCCCGCGTAGACTCCACCCCGCCCAACCAGATCCGTGTGCGATCCGTGTTCGACGAGCACTCCGTCGGCGAACACGAGCACGTCGTCGGACGCCTCGGCGGTCGACAGTCTGTGGGCGATCGTGATCGAGGTTCGACCGGCGATCAAACGGTCGATGGCGTTACGGAGCTTCACCTCGAGAGCCGGATCGACGGCCGATGTGGCCTCATCCAGGACCAGAACATCGGGCTGGCTCAGCCAGGCCCTCACCAGCGCCACCAGCTGACGCTCTCCGGCCGACAGCTGCGATCCGCGCTCACCCACCTGCGCGGCGAGGCCATCCCCGAGGGAGTCGACCCAATCGGTCAGGGCCAGATCCTCGAAGGCACGCTCGATCTCGGCGTCGGTGGCATCCGGGCGACCGTATCGCACGTTGTCGGCGATCGAGGCATCGAACAGGAACCCCTCCTGTGGCACGTAGGCGACCCGTGAACGCAGCGAAGCGAAGCGCACCCGGTCGACCGGCACTCCTCCCATCTCGATGCACCCTTCGGTAGTGTCGAGCAAGCGCACGATCACCTTGGCAAACGTGGTCTTTCCCGACCCGGTCTCACCGACCACCGCAACTCGGCTGCCCGCCGGCATCTCCACCGAGACGGACCGCAGAACATCAGACGCCCCGTCTGGGTAGCGGTACGTGATCCCACGTACAGCCACACCCAGCGGTCCGGGCGGGAGATCAATCCCGCCGTGGCCGGGATCGGCGAGGTCGACGGGTGTGTCGAACACCGCCAACACCCGGCGCATCCCGGCGGCCGCCGCCTGGGCGCTGTCGAGTGTCTCGACGAGGGTCTGTACGGGCTGCACCAACAGGTTGACCAGGAACAGGAAGGCCAGCAGCGAGCCGGCGGTCACTCCCGCCTCAGACCCGAGCAGAATCCCCGCAGCGACGACCGCAGCAGTGAGGACGCCAGCGAACATCTCGGCAGACGAGAACAGAGCCGAGCCGAGATTGGCGGTCCTGAACTCGGCTGCGAACTGCTGGTCGACCGCCGAGCGGACCCTGTGAAGTGTCGGCCCTTCGGCACCGAACGCACGAACCGTCGGTAGACCCGTGATCGACTCACTCACCGCCGACATGGAGTCGGACACGCGCTCCCTGACCTTGTCGTGAGCCCTCCCCAGGACACGCTGGAACCAGGCGAGCATCACTCCGTAGAGCGCAACGCCGACAACCACCATCACTGCGAGTTGCCATTGGTAGACGAGCATCGCCACCACGGCCAGCAACACCTGCGAGACGCCGATCAGCATCCCCATCCCGCCCCATTCCATGAAGTCCTGGATGCGGTAGACATCCGAGGTCACGCGGGCGACCAATGCACCACGACGTTCCGACTGAACGTGCAACGCCGACATCTGGTGTAGGCGGTCGAGGGTCTTGATGCGAAGGTCCGAAAGGCCCGTCGCGGAGGCGCGTGACAGGCGGAAGGTCGAGGCTCGTCTTGCAACGGCGGCCAACCCCATCGCCATCAACGCGATGGAACCACGGGTCACAGCCCCGCGGACGTCGACACCACCGGGGTCGAGAACCTCGATGTCGATGATCTGTTGGACGACGACCGGGATGGCCACCTGGAGCACGGTCCCGATCACGGCGAGCGTCACCGTGAGACCGAGGCCCTTCGAAAGGCTCGGAACCTCGGTGAAGAGCCGACGCAATGCTGCGCGGGTGGTGGTCGGGGATCGTGTGCTCATTGGCGGGCTTCCCGCTCGAGAGCGTCCTGCTCGTAGGCCTGGATCAGCCGGGCATAGCCAGGAACCTCGAACATGAGGCGATCATGTGGCCCTTGCGCCAGCACGCGACCACCCTCCATGTAGACGACTTCGTCGGCGAGTGCGATCGAAGACCGCCGATATGCGACCACCACCACCGTGGACGGCAGGTCGGCCCGTTTGAGCCCGCTCAGAATGGAGGACTCGACGGACGGATCGACCGCCGACGTGGCGTCATCGAGGATCAACAACCGTGGATTCCTGACCAACGCTCGCGCCAAAGCAATCCGTTGACGCTGTCCTCCCGAGAGGCTGGCCCCACGCTCGCCGATCTTCGTTGCGTATCCGTAGGGGAGCTCTTCGATGAAGTCGTGGGCTTTGGCCATCCTGGCGGCCGCATCGATCCGGGCGTCATCGATGTCGAGACCAAAGCCGATGTTGCCCCGCACGGTGTCGTCGAACAAGAAGACATCCTGGCCCACGAACGCGACCTCTCCCGCCAGCGCCGAGCGGGCAAACGAACGGAGGTCACGACCGTCGATCGTGATCGATCCGGAGGAGGGATCCCACAACCGGGCGAGCAAGGTCACGAGCGTGGACTTCCCAGAACCGGTCGGCCCGACGATCGCCACCGTCGTCTCCGGACGAATGTCGAGGTGGATCTCGTCGAGCACGAGCTCATCGCTCACGTATGAGAATGCAACATCGGTGGAGGTCACGGCGGCCCCCGTTGCCACACTGCGAGGATCCTGGTCGCCGTAGGGTACGGACTCGTCGATGTCGAGCACCGCTTCGACGCGGCGGTAGGCGGCCAAGCTGCCTGACACTTCCCAGAGCACGAACCCGATCAGGCGCAGCGGGAACGCGATGAGCGAGAGCAGATACACCATGGTCACGAGGTCGCCGGCAGACACCTGGCCCTCCGACACCCGTGCGGCCCCCACCACCAGCAGCGCCACCGTGGTGATCGCGGGAAGCGCATCCTGGATCGAGTCGTAGAACGTGAACTTGCGGGCGAGCTCGATCAACTCGTCCCGAAGCCGGTGTGACGACCGTGTGAAGCGCTGGACCTCGAACTGCTCGCGCCCGAGCGCTTTTACGGTCAATGCGCCGTCGATCGATTCGTGCGCCACACCGCTCACCTCACCGCGAAGCGCCTGCACCGCTTCGAAGCCGGAGAAGGTCGACCAGGCCCCCTTCACGTCGAGGGCGACCTTGATCATGAGTCCCACCATGGCGATGAGCCCCAGGAGCGGATCGATGGTGAACACCACGACGATCGAACCGATCAAGAGCATGAACGCGCCGGTGGCAAACGGGAAAGGCGAGAGCACATAGGTGGCCTGAGAGGCATCCGAGTCGCTCACCGCCAGCAGGTTGCCGGTCGACTGCCGGCGAAACCACACCAGCTCGAGCTGCATCAGGTGCTCAACCAGCCTGGTCCTCAGGTCGGCCTGGGTGCGGCCCTGCATGTAGGTGGCACCTGTTCTCCGAATCACGATGCCCGCCGCCTTCCACACCGAGATGGCCACCAGGGCCAATACCGCCGGACGGAGACGCCCGGCGACAGGCTGGCCTTCTTCGAGCACGGGGACCACGAGATCGTCGGTGATCGATCCGACCACCACCGCCGACACGACGATCGCTGCTGCGAAGTTGGCAGCCCCGAACACCCCGACCGAAAACGACCAGGGGTGTGCCTTGATGTAGCGCGCCATGAGACGAGCACCGTCGGACACGACGCGACGAAGAGGAGGGGCCTGCATCGCAGCAGATGGTACGACCCTCGGACCTTCCACCACGTCGAATTCGAGACGCGCAATCGGGGATCACCCCCATCCAGGATCAGGCCTTTCACCCATTGCCATCCGACCCCCGGGACCCGATCATGAAGACATGGAACCCACTGCGGGGCGAGCCGACCGAACGCTTCTCATCGTGATATCTGCGATCGTTGCCCTGGTGGCTCTCGCGCTGGCGGCGGTGTTACTGCGCGGCGAGCCCGAACTGCTGGATGCGGCCACTCCGGAGGGCGTCGTCCAACGGTATGCCGCTGCAGTCATCGAAGGCGACGAACGGACCGCTGCTCTGTACCTGACGGACCGGGCCCTGGAGAACTGCGAGTTCTATCGGAACGGCAGCGACGAAAGCCTCCGTGTCTCCCTCGTATCCACCAAGATCTTCGATGGAACGGCCGACGTCGTCGTCTCGATCACCACCAGCTACGGCGACGCACCGTTTGGAGCTTCCGAGTACCGGACCGAGGAGACGTTCGATCTGCTGCAAGAGAACGGTGAGTGGAAGATCGACGGTGCCCCGTGGCAGCTGTCGACCGTGTGCCAGGAGGTGACCCCGTGATCATTGGTGTCTTTGCGCTGCTGGTGCTCCTGTTGGTCGCCGCCGGCGTGATCGGAGTGGTTTGGTTGATTCGCCGCGGGGAGGGTCACACCGAGAGCAACGCCTCGGGGGCCGCCCGCAGAATCGTCCTGTATGCACTGTTGTTCCTGCTGGTATCGATCGCCGCGGTCGGCATCGCCGGCCTGTTGGGCCTGGTGATCCCAGCTGGAGGCGAAGAGATCGCCGGAAGCGACGTCACCGAACTCGCCCGTTCGCTGGCCTTCACCCTGATCGCTGCCCCGATCACTGCCGGGTTCTGGTGGTTCCTGTGGAACCGCATGGATGCGGGCGAACGGGCATCGATCGGCTGGACGCTGTACGTCGCCCTGATGTCGTTCGTGTCGCTGATCGTGGCGAGCACCACCTTCCTGTCCACCCTCGCCAATCTCGTAGACGGCGAGTGGAACGGCCGGACCTTCTCCACCGGGGTGGTGTGGGCGGGCGTGTGGGGATGGCACCGTTGGATGACCACCCATCCCACGAAATCTCCCACCACTCTGACCGACCTCGGACCGGTTGGCGGGTCGGCGTTCGGACTCGTCGTGGGCGCCGGAGGCCTGGTCGCCGTGCTCGCTTCGGTGTTCGGGACCCTTCTCGAGGGCTCTGATCGTCTGGTTGGAAACACACCCTGGTGGCATCTGCCGTTGCAGGGTCTCATCTGGTCCCTCGGTGGCGGACTGATCTGGTGGTGGTATTGGATCCGGGACGACACGCGCCACACGGAAACGGGACTCTCGGACACCGGGGTCGTGCTGCTGGGAACCGTTGCCCCCGCCGCCGCCGCAATAGTGGGAACCGGAGCCCTGGTCTACACGTTGCTGGCAGGCGCCTTCGGACCCGATCCCTTCTCTGCGGTCGACGAAGCCGTGCCAGGAGCCGCTGCTGCCCTCCTGGTGGGTGCCCTGATCTGGGCGTACCACCGTGTGGTGCTCGCAGAACGCGAGGTGCCAGCGCAGCAGGCGGCCCGCCTGCTGCTTTCGGGGATCGGTCTCGTCGTCGCTGCGTCCGGCATCGGCGTCGTGGTCAACGCCCTGTTGGAGGCTCTGACACAATCGCTGGTGGACACCGACCGGCTCGACTTGCTGTTCGGCGGTCTATCGGCGCTGGTGGTCGGTGCCCCGGTTTGGTACGCATATTGGCGGCCGGCATCGCCGGTGGACGCGAAAGAGGTCGGCTCGACCGGGAGGAGCGTCTACCTGGTGGCCGTCTTCGGAGTCTCGGCCCTCACCGCACTCATCACCGTGCTGGTGATCGGCTTCCGTCTGTTCGAGTACCTCCTCGATTCCGGTGAGAGCCTCATCGACCAGATCAGGGCGCCGCTCGGATTGCTCGTGGCCGCGGGCCTCGTCGCCGGCTATCACTATCCGGTCTGGCGGCGCGACCGCCGGCATGCCGAGCAGGTCGCAGTTCCCTCGAGGATCAAACACGTGATCTTGGTCACCGGTTCGGATCCCGATCCGATTCGGACCTTGATTCACGACACGACGGGTGCCGCCGTGACAGTGTGGAGACGAGCTGACACCCACGACGGCCATCCGAGCGATGAACACCTCGTCGAGGCGCTCGACGGAGCATCGGGCAACCGGGTCATGGTTGTCACCGGACCGGGTGCGCATCTGGAAGTGATTCCGCTTCGCGACTGACCCTCTGACGACTCGCGCAGGCCCTGCTTCACAGCACTTGGCTCTTCATGTACCAGCGCCCAATTCGACGCGAGGACGCGGCCCGATGAGTAGGCCCGCACCACCCAGGCCGGTCGAGATCGCCCCGCAGGAAGGACCGGACCGTGTATTCCGCCTGGTGCTCGCCGTCGGCTTGGCCGTGCTCGGGCTGTGGGTGATGATCGCCGCGCTCGTGACCCCGGCGAAGATCGATCGACTGGAGATCGAGAACCCGACCCGCTTCGACGTACACGTGACGGTCTCGGGATCGGACGGCTCGAGCATCCTGCTCGGAACGGTCAGCCGACAGGACGCTCGTTCGTTCCAGGACGTGATCGACCAGGGCGAGAACTGGACCTTCGCCTTCGATGCCGAGGGCGTCAGTGGAGGCGCCATCACGGTGTCGCGATCCGAGCTGCTCGAGTCCGGGTGGGCGCTCCGCATCCCGGATCGCGTGGCCGGCGAACTCCTCGGGCGAGGAGCACCGTTGCCGCCGTAGGGAGAGCTCACCAAAGACAACTGTGACCCTGTGGGGACGACCTTCACCCGCGCGGGCCATCCATGGGTGCAACCGAGTCATGGGTGTCACCGGACCGGGTGCGCATCTGGACGTGATCCCTCCTCACGATTGACCAACTGACGACTCGCGCTTGCCGAAACCGAGCGATACTCTCCCGTGCATCAGCCAGTGGGTGAACCTGCGGGCGGGAGCGGGAGAACAGAACAGGTGGCGAAACCAGGTCGCGACCTCCGAAGATCTGGGCTTTGGCGATGACACAACCCGGGTCGGTCGGCGTCGCCGAGCAACGCGTTGGTTTGGGCACATTCGGCGGAGTGTTCACACCCTCGATCCTCACGATCCTCGGTGTGATCATGTATCTGCGGTTCGGCTGGGTGGTGGGCAACGCCGGGCTGACAGGTGCGATGGCCATCGTCACGATTGCCACTGCCATCACGTTCCTCACCGGCCTGTCCATCTCTCAGATAGCCACCGACCAGCGCATCAAGACCGGTGGCGCCTACTACATGATCAGTCGGGCGCTCGGGATCGAAGTGGGCGGAGCGATCGGGATCCCTCTCTATCTGGCACAGGCGCTGTCGGTCGCCCTCTACACGATCGGGTTCGCGGAGAGCCTCTCAGCCGTCTTTCCTGTACTCGATCAGCGACTGGTCGCCGCCGTCACGACGGTCGGCGTCACGGCTCTCGCGCTGATATCGGCTCGCACTGCGATCCGTGTCCAGTACTTCATCATGGCCGGGATCGCGCTCTCGCTGATCTCGTTCTTCTTCGGAGGTTCGGTGACCGACTCTCCGGCGAGCCCGGACTTCGTCCCGGTTGGCTTCTGGCAGGTCTTTGCGGTCTTCTTCCCTGCCGTCACCGGGATCATGGCCGGGGTCAACATGAGTGGCGACCTCGCCGATCCGCGCCGCTCCATCCCAAGGGGAACGATGGCTGCGATCGGGGTCAGCTACGTGATCTACATGGCCATACCCTGGTTCCTGTCGAGCCGCGCCGACGCCGCGACGTTGGTGTCCGACCCCTTGATCATGCGACGAATCGCCGTCGTGGGCGAGGCGATCCTGGTTGGTGTCTGGGGCGCCACGCTTTCGAGCGCCCTCGGCTCCATCCTGGGAGCACCCCGCATCCTCCAGGCGCTCGCCCGGGACAACATCCTCCCCAAGCCCCTCCGCGTCTTCGGCCGAGGGTCCGGCCCGGACGACGAGCCCCGACTCGGGACCTATCTGTCGCTCGGTGTGGCACTCGCCGCCGTGGCACTGGGTGATCTGAATGTGATCGCACCCATCCTCACCATGTTCTTCCTCGCCTCGTATGCGGTGGTGAACGTGGTCTCTGCGGTGGAGCGGTTTCTGAGAAGCCCGTCGTTCCGACCGACGTTCAAGGTCCACTGGGCGCTGTCGCTGCTCGGTGCCGTCGGGTGCGCAGCGGTGATGTTCTTGATCAGCCCGGTGGCAACGCTGGTCGCAGGCATCGTGGTCCTGGGGATCTACCTCTGGCTCCAGAGCCGAGGGCTCAGAACCACCTGGGGCGACGTCAGGCAGGGTGCGTGGCAGGCCTTGATCCGCTGGGGTCTCCTCAACGTCCGATCCTCGGATCACGCCAAGAACTGGCGACCGAACTTCCTCGTTCTGGCGGGCAGTCCGGCCAAACGCTGGTACCTGATCGATTTCGCCAACAGCGTGTCACACGACCGCGGAATCCTGAGCGTGGCGACGATCCTCCCCGAAACGACCACTCCCGACCGCAAGCGGCAGCTCGCCACCACGATCCGGGACCACCTCGAGGAACGCAGTGTGGAGGCATTGGTCCGGGTGGTTTCGGCCCCCAACCCCTACGTGGGCGTGGCGGTGCTCGTGGAGGCATACGGTCTCGGCAATCTGGTGCCCAACACCGTGCTCCTGGGCGACGGGATGACCACGAGCGATCCCAAGGAGTACGCCCAGATGGTGGCGCGAATCCATCATGCGAACCGAAGTGTCGTCATCGTGAGAAGCGACGACCCACGCGGGTTCGGCGACCGCCGGAGAATCGACGTGTGGCTCCACGGAATCCGCGGCAACGGTGCGCTCATGATCACGCTGGCCGATCTCCTGTCCAAGAGCCTCGAGTGGAGGCAGGCTTCGGTGACCGTACGGATGATCCTCTCCAACCCTGACGGCGCCGCCGAGGCGACGCGCAACCTGGGGAACCTCATCGAGTCCGCACGCATCGAAGCCGGCGTCGAGGTCATCGTCGACGCCCGCCCGCCCACCGTCGTCATCTCCGAGAAGTCGAGTCAGGCCGACATCGCCTTCCTCGGACTTGCGACGCCCAGCCGAGACGAACCGGCGGAGTTCGCCGACCAGCTCCAACTGCTGTTCGAACGCACAAGCAAGGTGCCCACCGTGGCGTATGTGTTGGCCTCGCCGGAAGCCAACATCGAGCACATCCTCCGATAGCGGACTGCGACCCCCCCGAGCGACTGACCGCCGCCTTCGAGGTCGTCAGAATCAAGGCCGACCTGCTCGTCCGTCGTGGAGGTCGCTGTGGTGTCGGTCAGGCCATCGGCAGGTCCACAGCCGACCTAGCGGAACAGGAGCACGGCGATCACGGTGACTGCGGCCACCAGGAGCAATCCCCAGAACAGCGGTAGGCCCCGATCTCGGTCTTCGTCGTCTTCGGCCGGTTCGAGATCGCGATCGCTCATGGCCCTGAGGCTACTGCACCATTGAGGGGGTCCAGACCGGCGATTGACGCGGCTTGGCGCTCCCGGCATACTTGGAGGCCGATGACCAGCTTCTACGCAGCAATCATTATCGAGTAGGCGCACGCCACATCACGGCGTGTGCCCAGAGCCCTCTGCTCGATCGCAGGGGGTTTTTTCATGCCGGGACAGGAGAACCCCGATGACCAACAACCTCGAGATCTACGACACGACGCTACGAGACGGCTCCCAACAGGAGGGCATCTCGCTCACGGTGAGCGACAAACTCCGAATCGCTCGCTTGCTCGACGACTTGGGCGTCGGATACATCGAGGGTGGCTGGCCGGGGGCGCTCCCCAAGGACGACGAGTTCTTCAAGCGGGCACGCACGGAGATCGACTTCAAGCACGCGACCCTCACTGCATTCGGATCGACGCGCCGTCCACGAGTGACCGTCGCCGAGGATCCGCAGCTCGATGCCCTCCTCGCCGCGGAGACGGAGATCATCTGCATCGTCGGAAAGGCGTGGGACTACCACGTTCGTGAAGCGCTCCGCACCGACCTCGACGAAGGGCTGGCCATGATCGGCGAGTCCGTCGAGTACCTGAAGAAACACGACCGAAAGGTGTTCTTCGACGCCGAACACTTCTTCGACGGCTTCGCGTCCGATCCCGACTTCGCGCTCGCGGCGCTCCGGGTGGCCTTCGAGGCCGGCGCGGAGCGTCTGGTGTTGTGCGACACCAACGGGGGGACGCTCCCCCACATGGTGACAGCGATCATCGAGGACGTCCGCACCGCCATTCCCAGGGCGGAGGTCGGCGTCCACTTCCACAACGATGCAGGCACCGCCGTGGCATCGTCGCTCGCATCGATCCAGGTGGGCGCGCGGCAGATCCAGGGCTGCGTGAACGGATACGGCGAACGCACGGGCAACGCCGATCTGTGCGCGATCATCCCCGATCTCACCATGAAGATGGGAATCCCCGTCGTGAATGACGAGCAGCTCTCGATGCTGTCCCCGATCTCGCATCACATCGCCGAAGTCGTGAACATCACGCTCGATCCGCACCGGCCATACGTCGGCGCCTCGGCGTTCACGCACAAGGCCGGGTTGCACACCTCGGCGCTGGCCCGCCGTCCCGATGCATACGAGCACGCCAACCCTGACCTCGTCGGGAACCGCACGCGAATGCTCGTCTCGGAGCAGGCAGGCCGGGCCTCGATCCACAACAAGGCAGCCGAGCTGGGGCTCGACATGGGCGACGACCTCGCCCGCGCCGTGCTCGACCAGGTGAAGGAGTTGGAGCACGACGGATATCACTTCGAGGCGGCCGACGGCTCGTTCGAACTGCTCGTCCGGCGGGCCACGGGCTGGGAGCAGAGCTTCTTCCAACTGGAATCGTATCGCACGTTCATCGAACGACGTGCGGAGGAAGAGGTGGTCGCCGAGGCGACCGTGAAGGTCTACGTCGGAGATCGGCGCATGGTCACCACCGGTGAGGGAGACGGCCCGGTCCACGCCCTCGACCAGGCGCTCCGCGCTGCTCTCGTCGAGATGTACCCCCGTGTCGCAGACCTTCGCCTGACCGACTTCAGGGTGCGAGTCCTCGACTCTTCCGACGGGACCGCTGCCCGGGTCCGCGTGCTGATCGAGACATCCGACCAGGAGGGATCGTGGGGCACCATCGGGGTGCACGAGAACATCATCGAGGCCTCGTGGGAAGCACTGACCGACGGCATCGTGGTGGGTCTACTGCGGCCATCCCCTCGAGCGTGATATCCCCCCTGAATCGCCTTCGGCGAGGGGGGATTCTGAGACTCAAATCTCAGGTCCACACGCCACCGGGCACTTGCCGTCGGCGGGCACATCGAACTGACCGCTGCTACTTGGCGGCGAACAGCGCCTTCACAGTCCGGGTGACGAGAAGCGTCACAACCATCACCACCAGCGCCATCCGGGCGGGATCCACGGCGGGCTTCCAGTCGACCTCTCCGTTGTGCATCACGTAGGCGCCAACCGGCCGGGCGCTCACTCCGAAACCGGCCCCGCCACCAGCGCCCTCCTCATCGGAGGCACCCTGTCCCTCGCCACCTCCGCCGCCGACACCTCCACGTACGGCGACCACCGGGATGAGCGTGACACCGTCGCGTTCGATCGGCTCGCCCACCACACGCTCGACGGTGAGCACATCCTGCAGGCTTCCCATCATCTCCTTCATGGTGTTCGGAATGCTCTTCCACGATTCCTGGACTGTCATCTCAGACCTCCTGTCTGCGGCTGTGCCCCCAACCTACGCGCATGCCACGCAGGCGACCAGGTACGAACGCCCCCCGTCTGTGCGACGTCCGAAACGATCAGGCACCACCTGAACCGGCGATTGCCCGCCGTCGCATGCGGATGGCGAGGTACATCGCCAGCGCCACGACCTCTATGGGGATGGTGTCGGGAACGTCGGCCACCAGCGTGCGGGTGAACAGGTTGCGAAGTCCCATCCGACCGATCTCCTCAGACCCCTGGAAGAACCGCATGCCGTACCCCAGCCCCCTCCGTCCCGCCATGAGCGACCCACCCGACCAGTCGAGGCGATACGAGTAGCGCAACGGCCCTGTCGGCTCTGCGCTCACTGTCATCGGGCCACCGTCGAGCCGCCATGCCCGAGAGCCGGCGTGCTCCACCGTGTAGGAGTTCTGTGCCACGCGAAGGAGGCCTGGGCGCCCCCAGAGGCGGTGTTCGAGATCACCGATCACCTCGCCGTCTCTCATCAGCTCGAACCGGAACTTGAACAGGCTGGTGGGCCGTGCGATCAGACGCATCTCACACCGGCATCCCCAGAAGGCGCCGTGTCATCCATGCGGTCGCACCCCACAGCACCTCACCGTCGATGTCGAAGAACCAGACCGACCTGCCGTGCCAGTCCTCGGATCGCCAACCGGATTCGTCCATGAGATCCGAGATGCGTGGCAGCAGGATCTTGTCGACCTCGCGCTCGGAGGGGATCAAATGGGGTTCGGGCGGGAGCTTGCCCACGACCGGCACGACCATCAGCGAGAACTGGACGGTGTCGACCTGGGGGAGAAACCCGAGCACCTCCACCGACGATGGCTCGACGCCGATCTCCTCATGCGTCTCCCGCAGTGCGGTGTCGACCGGGCCGGTGTCGCCCGGATCGGGACGACCACCTGGGAACGACAGATGCCCGGCATGGGTGGGCATCGTCATCGGACGTTTCGTCAGGATGAGATGAATGTCTCCATGCGCATCTTCGTACAGAGGCGCGAGGACCGCGGCGCGAGGCTCCGGGCTCGGCGGAGGATCGCCCCTACTGACACGAAGAAGGTCCCACATCCCGCGCCATGGTACGCCTGCCACAACTTCCGGATAACCTGTCGCCTCCATGGTTCCGGAGCGGATATCCACCGAGCGGTTCGAACTCCGTCGGTTCGGTCGACGCGACGCCGACGCGCTCACCGCTGCCGTGAGAGGATCCCTTCCCGAGCTCCAGCGCTGGCTCCCCTGGGCGCACTCGGGCTACGACCGGGACGAAGCACTGGGATACGTCCGCGATTCGACCCAGTCGTGGCGAGAGGGAAGGGCGTTCGACTTCGCCATCAGGTCGGCCGAAAAGCCCAGTGGACATCTCGGGAACGTGTCCATCTGGCAGGTCTCGAGGATGGGCCGGACAGGTGAGATCGGATATTGGGTTCGTTCCGATCGCACCGGGCAAGGGGTCGCCACCGAAGTGACGGCAGCCATGCTGAAAGTGGGTTTCGACCGCCTCGGATTCCACAAGGTGAACTTGCGGATCGCCCTGGGCAACCGTGGCTCCGAGCGAGTTGCAGAGAAGCTCGGCTTCACTCGTGAGGGCGTGCTTCGGGAGGAGCTGCTGATCCAGGGCAAGTGGGTCGATCACACACTCTATTCACTGCTCGAACACGAGTGGCGTGCCGCGGGAAAGAATGCGTTCGACGAGGTGAGATGAGCCTCCCGTCGGCTCGACGGTGAAACGATCGGAGGAACGCCGGCGGCTCGCTCGCCGCCACGGCATCAGCCGCCGGCCGCCGTCACCAGAACCTGGGTGGCCTGTCCGAAGAAGCCTGAGATATCGGGCAGGATCCCGAGGAGAACGGTGACGACAGCCGCCACCGTGAGCACCCAGACCAGCGAACCGGCGGGAGCGTCGGAGAAGTCCTCGGCCCCGGCCGGGGCAGGATCGAACCACATGGTCTTCACCACCCGGGCGTAGTAGTAGAAGGCGATCACCGAGTTGAGCGCCGCCAGCACCGCCAGCACTCCTCCCGCCAGTCCACCGGAGTTGATGACCGACTGGAACATCACGAACTTGGCGAACCATCCGGCGAGCGGCGGGATACCGGCCAGCGAGAAGAAGAAGATCGCTCCCAGCACGGCCAGTCGTGGATCACGCCGACCCAGCCCTGCCCATCCCGCGAGCTCACCGGTACCGGTACGCCGGGCGGCGACGATCACAACCGCGAAGGCGCCGAGGTTCATGAGGGCGTAGATCATCAGATAGATCACGGTGGCTTCGAGCCCATCGCCGAGATTCTCACGCCCGGAAACCGCGGCTCCGGCGAACGGCACAAGCATGAATCCGGCTTGCGCGATCGATGAATACGCAAGGAGCCTCACGATGTTCGTTTGACGGAGTGCAGCCAGATTGGCGACGGTCATCGACAACGCCGACAAGGCCCACAAGGCCGGGCCCCAGAAGGTGACCGCCCCCGGTAGAGCGAGATAGACGACGACGAACATGCCCACGAACCCGGCCGCCTTGGAGCTCACCGACAGGTACGCCGTGATGGGCGTTGGCGCCCCCTCGTACGTGTCCGGAGCCCAAAAGTGGAACGGCACTGCCGACACCTTGAACCCGAAGCCCACGATCACGAACATCACCGCGAGACCGAGGAGGGGCTGGAGATCGGACTCTCCCGCCATGATCCCGTCGACGGCGGCCGAGATCTCGTCGAACTGGACCGCTCCCGTGGCGCCGAAGAGCATGGACATGCCCCACAACAGAATCGCCGTCGACAAAACCCCGAGGATGAAGTACTTCAGTGACGCTTCGTTCGATTTCACGTCTCCCTTGCGCCAGCCGGCGAGCATGAAGAGCGGCGCCGTCGTCAGTTCGAGGCCGATGAACAAGATGATGAGGTCGCGCGACGACGCCATGACCAGCGAGCCAAGGATGCTCGACAACAGCAGGAGGTAGTACTCACCCTGGTAGTAGCGGTCGGACTCGATGTAGTTGACCGACATCAGCAGGGTGACGTACCCGGCCACCAGGAAGAGACCTTTCATCACGAGCGCAAAGTCGTCGATCACATACGATCCATCGAACATCGGGGTTCGGGGATCACCCGCGAACATGAAGATGACAGGCAACGCCGCCAGCGTCGTGCCCAGGACGGCCACGGTGGCGGTCCAGTACTTGAGGTGTCGCGGCAGGAACAGGTCCAGCGTCAGCACAGCCAGAATCGTGACAACCACGATGATCTCTGGCAGCAATGCCACGTAGTCGATTTCCCAAGTCACGCCGTCACCTGCTCACGACCGGTTGCGTGGAGTCGCGCACTCCGGGCCGACGGCACACGGCCCACGGCAGACGACGCGGCGAGCCGGACCTCGAGGCTGTCGACTGTCGGCTGTCTGCGGCACAACCGCAGGTAGGGCGGTTGACGGCACGTCCGGTCATGATTCAGCTTCCCGTCACGTTCAAGGAGGCCGTGGATTCGGTCTGGTAGGCGTTCTGGACGAGGTCGATGACGGCGTCGTTGGTCGAGCCGAGGACGAGTTTGGGATAGAACCCGATCACCAGGATCAGCACGATCAGCGGGACCCAGGCTGCCATCTCGAAGCGGTCGACGTCATGGAACTCGTGGCCGACCCATTCCTCGCTGGGCTCGCCGAGGTTGACCTTCTGGAGCATGAACAGCATGTAGCCGGCGGTCAGCACCGTGCCGATCGCGCCGATCACCATCATCGTCCGGAACAGATCGACCGAGAGGCCGTCGAGCGGGTTGAAAGCTCCGAGGAGGGCCATGAACTCTCCCCAGAATCCGGCCAGGCCGGGGAGCCCGAGCGACGCCATGGCGGTGAAGCTGAGGATTGCGCCGAGCCTGGGCATCAGCTTCAAGTTGCCACCGAGGCGCGCCATCTCACGGGTGTGGTACCGGTGCGACATCGAGCCGGCGAGGAAGAACAGGAGGCCGGTGATGAGCCCGTGGGCGACCATACCGATGATCGCCGCGTTGATTCCCACGTCCGTCAGGGTGGAGATACCGAGCATCACGAAGCCCATGTGACCGACCGACGAGAATGCGATCAGGCGCTTCACATCGGTCTGGGCAAGACACGCCAACGAGCCGTAGATGATGCCGATGGTGCTGAGCACTGCGATCGTAGGTGCCCAGTCCTTGGCGGACTCGGGGAGGATCGGGATCGCAATGCGAATGAAACCGTAGGCGCCGAGCTTCAGGAGGATGGCGGCCAGCAAGACCGAACCCACCGTGGGTGCAGCCGTGTGCGCATCGGGCAGCCACGTGTGCAGGGGCCACATCGGAACCTTGACGGCGAACCCGAGGAACATCGCACCGAACACGAGCCCTGCTATCCCCCAGCCTGCGAACTGACCAGCCGCGCCGTATTCGGCGAGCGTCGGAATGTCGAACGTCCGCGTGCCGAAATCGCCCGACTTGAAGTAGAGCGCCAGGAAGCCGAGCAACATGAAGGCGGAACCGAACAGCGTGAACAGGAAGAACTTGATCGAGGCGTAGAGCCGTGTGGGCATTTCGCCGCCGAAGCCGGGCAAGGACCGCATCGACTTGTCGCCCCAGATCCCGATCATGAAGTACATCGGGAGCAGCACCACTTCGAAGAAGATGAAGAACAGCACCAGGTCGAGAGCCACGAAGGTTCCGTTCATGCCCGTGGCAAGGATCAGCATGAGGATGAGGAAGGCCTTGGGATTGTGCGGCTCTTCCCAATGGTCCCACGAGTAGATGATCGCCAGCACCATCACGAAGGTCGATAGCACCAGCAACGGCAGGCTGATCCCGTCCACACCGATGTGATAGTTGGCGCCGATGGATGAGATCCACGGCAGGCTCGTGTCGAACTGGTAGTCACCGGCCGACCCGAGGTCGAAGTTGAACGCCACGATCAACGACAAGATGAAGGTGACGACCGCAACCAGCAGCGACCATTGTTTGACGGTCGATTCCCGTTCCTTCGGGATCAACATCGCCACGACCGCTCCCACAATCGGGAGGAAGACGATCAGGCTGAGGCCCCAGCCGTTCTCGAACCAGTCCATCGTCGTTCGCCTCTCTCCTTCGACGGTTCTATCGGAAAATCGCCACAGCTACGACCAGCACCAACGCGCCCACCACGAACCCCGCGGCATACTGCTGAACACGTCCGGTCTGGAGTTTTCTCGCACCCGACCCCGCGGCGTCGCTCGCCATGGCCAGGCCGTTGAAGAAACCATCGATGCCTCGCTGGTCGAGGCCACCGTAGACGAATCGGCCGAGGGCCATGACCATCGCACCCACCCCGTTGACCATGCCGTCGAGGATGTAGGTGTTGATCCAGTTCATGGCGCGAGCCGCTGGGCCTTTGGTGAAGTTGACGATTCCCCATGCGAGATGATCCATGTAGTACTTGGCTCGCAGCAGCGGGTAGAGCACCGGCACCTCGAGCGAATCACGCGCTTCTTGGGTGTCGGCATCCTTGCTGAACAACAACCAGCCCAGGGCGATCCCGGCTACTGCGGCGCCGAGTCCGATCGCCGCCAGCCCCCAGTCAGGGGCCTCCGGGTGGTGATCACCGAGCGGCACCACTCGAGCGGCGACCCACGAGGTGAAGTTGCGAAGTCCGCCCAACTCGACGCCGGGGATGTTCAGGAATCCAGCGAGCACCGAGGGAATCGCCAGCAGCCACAAGGGCCCGGTCATGATCGTGGGCGACTCGTGTGGATGCCCATGACCCTTGTAGCTGCCGAAGAACGTCAGGGCGATGGCCCGGGTCATGTAGAAGGCGGTGACGAAGGCGCCGGCAACGGCCACCCAGAACACGAACCGGTAGCCCTCGTAGTCGAGCGTGGCGAGGATTTCGTCTTTGGACCAGAACCCGGCGAACGGGATGATGCCGGCCAGCGCCAGCGACCCGATGATGAAGGTCCGGAAGGTGTGGGGCATGTCTTTGCGAAGGCCGCCCATGTCGGTCATGTTGTTGGAATGCACCGCGTGGATCACCGACCCGGCACCGAGGAACAACAGAGCCTTGAAGAACGCATGGGTGAAGAGGTGGAACAAGCCGGCCGTGTAACCACCGGCGGCCACGGCCGTCATCATGTATCCGAGCTGAGAAACCGTTGAGTACGCGAGCACCTTCTTGAGGTCGTTGGCCACCAGCGCCAACAGCCCCATGGCGAAGAGCGTTATCGTCCCGACGATCACCATGAGGCCGCGCACGGTGATGGCTCCACCGAGTATCTCCTCGGCCCCCGCCATGTACTCGTACACCGGGAAGATTCGCGCCATCAGGTAGATACCTGCGGTGACCATGGTGGCGGCGTGCATGAGTGCCGAAACGGGCGTGGGTCCGGCCATGGCGTCTGGAAGCCAGATGTGGAGCGGGAACTGCGCCGACTTTCCCATCGCGCCCAGGAACATGAGCAACGCCCCTGCCACCGCGACGGCCGCCAGACGGGAGTCGTGCGCCTCGGCGGCGACGTTGATCTCCTGGAATCGGAAGTCGCCGATACTCAGGCCCAGGAGGATGGCGCCGAGAATCAGTCCGACATCGGCCACCTTGTTGGTGAGGAAGGCCTTGTTGCCCGACCTGACGTTGTCCAGCCCTTCCCAGTAGTGCCCGATCAACAGGTACGAGGCGAGTCCGACGCCCTCCCAACCGATGATGAGCTGGATGAGGTTCGGGGCACCCACCAGGATCAGCATCGATCCGGCGAACAACGAGAACGACGCAAAGAACATCGTGACGCGTACGTCGCCATGCATGTAGCCGAGCGCATAGACGAACACCAGAAGCCCCACGAAGGCGACGACCCAGTACATCATGATCGACAGCCCGTCGACCATCCATCCGAGCTCGAAGATCAGTTCACGTCCTTCGAAGAGCCCGATCTTGGCGATCTCGAAGTGCACCTCGTGGAGGATGCCTTCGCTCATGTTCTGGAAGAACAGGACAGTGGCGATGACCAGGTTGACGGCCATGGCCGCCACGGCGAACTCGCCGCCCTTGTACTTCATCCGCTTGCCCAGCCAGATGATCAGAAGGAAGGCGATGAACGGCGTGACGAGCATGAGCCCCGCCCATTCGGCGAACACACCACCGCTCGACAGCGCCTCGGCGCCCCCGTGCCCACCCTCCTCTGCTGCGAGCAGGAAGACGTTCATGGGAGGTCCCTCATACTGGAGACCGGAGAATGGAGACTGGAGACCGTCATAGCTTCATCAGGTTGAACTCGTCGACATTCGCCGAATGCCGGTTCCGGAAGATGAGGAGGATGATGGCAAGCCCGATGCCGACCTCGGCCGCGGCCACCGTGATCACGAAGATCGAGAAGATCTGACCGAGCGCCTCTGGAGACCTCAGGGCTGCTTCGAACGCGATGAGGTTGATGTTCACGGCATTCAGCATCAGCTCGACGGCGAGCAACACCATCACAGCGTTGCGACGGACGAGCAACCCATAGATGCCGAGAGAGAACAGCGCCGCCGCGACAACGAGGAACTGGCTCACCAGCATTCGTCCACCTCCGGTGGATCGTGGTCTCCAGTCCCCAGTCTCGGTCTCCGGTCTCCCGAAGACCCGGGACTCGGGCCCTGGGGACTGGCGACTGGCGACCAGCCGGCTGTCATACCGCCCCCCTCTCTTCCTCTTCCTTCGGAGTGAGGTCTCGTCGGGCCAGGGTGATGCCGCCGATCAGCGCCGCAAGCAATATGAAGCCCACGACCTCGAACGGGAGCACGAACCTGCCCAGGAGGGCTTCCGCAAGGGTGGCAGTAGGCGTGGGATCACCGACAGCCTGGATCTCCTGGTCCCCAAATGCCAACACCGAGGTGTAGCTGAGCGCAGCGAACATGGCGAGGGCGGAGACGGCTGCCACCGGACGAGCCTTCTTGTTGTCGAGACCCACATCTCTGACCACGGGTGCCCTGGTGATCATGATGCCGAAAAGGAACAGCACGACAACGGCGCCGATGTACACGAGCACCACGGTCCATGCCACGAACTCCGCCGAGAGAAGAAGCATCAAACCAGCGGATCCGGCGAGCGTTCCGACGAGAAACAGGGCGGCGTGCACCACGTTCTGCGAGGTCACGACCCGAGCACCCGCAACGAGCACCGCAAGAGCGATGGCGAGATACACCCAGTTCACGGGCTCAGCAATCCAGGCATCAAAACTCATGCGCGCATCCTCACCGGGGCCAGGATGCGCTCGACGCGCCTTCTCGGCCGACAGCCAACGGCCCACAGCCCACCAGCGATGGGACCGTGGCCAGGAGCTGGCCGTATGCCGTCGGCCGTTGGCCCGTTGTTGCCGGCATGCGTGAATCTCGAGACCATCATGTCTCCAAATCCGGGGCTGGGGGGACGGTGCGGAGCCAGTCTTGGAGCCGGTCCATGTCGTGCATCATCTTGCCCATGTCGTACTCGGAGAACTCGTATTCGGGGCTCCAGAAGAGCGCGTCGAATGGGCACACCTCGACACAGATTCCGCAGTACATACACAAGGCGTAATCGATGTCGAAGCGGTCGAGCGTGGCACGGACCTTGACGCGTCCACCCGGCTTCTCCGGCGGCTTCTCTTCCTTGTGGCCTTCGATGTAGATGCACCAGTCCGGGCAGTTGCGGGCGCACAACATGCACACCGTGCATGCTTCCTGGTCGAGTGCGATAACCCCACGGGCGCGGGCGACCGGCTGCTCTTTCACTACGGGATAGTTGACGGTGGCGAGGTTCTCACCGGGCTTGAAGATGGTCTTGATCATGGTGGTGAAGGTCAACTTCATGCCGGTGAGGAGCCCCTTGCCGGGGATCGTCGGGATCGCCATCAGTTCACCACCACCTTGAAGAACCCGGTCGCCACGATGTTGAGCAGTGACAGCGGGATGAGCCACTTCCACGCCAGGCTCTGCAGCTGGTCCTCACGGAACCGGGGGAACGTCCAGCGGAACCAGATCATCGCAAAGATCAAGACTGCGATCTTGCCGGTGAGGATGAGCGGGCCGGCCACATCGAGCGCCGACTCAGAGAGCCCGGGCATCCAGTAGCCACCCAGGAAGAGCGTGGCGGCGATCGCCGACATCGAGAACATGTTGGCGAATTCGGCGAGGAAGAAGAACAGGAACCGGAATCCCGAATACTCCGTGACGTATCCCATCACGAGCTCCGACTCGGCGATCGGCATGTCGAAGGGAATCCGGCTCAATTCGGCGAGCGCCGCCACCATGAAGATGAAGAATCCGAGGAACTGGGGGATGACGAAGGGGAGTCCGCCGCTCCATCCGGTCTCTGAAAGCCACGATGCCTGCGCCTCGACGATGCCGTTGAGACTCATGGTGCCTGCCATCACCACCACGCCGACCACCGACAGGACCAGTGGCAACTCGTATGCGATGAGCTGACCGGCAGCTCGCAGTCCTCCCATCAGGGAGTACTTGTTCGCCGATGACCACCCGGCCGTCAACACTCCGATGGTGGAGACCGAGCTGATGGCGAGCGCGTAGAAGATCCCGATGTCGAGGTTCTGGACGACCAGGCTGGGGCCAAACGGAATCACCACGAACAGCGCAACCGTCCCGATGAACACGAGCACCGGAGCCAGCTTGAAGACGGTCCGATCGGCCTCGGCCGGGATCAGGTCTTCCTTCTGGAAAAACTTCACGCCGTCGGCGATCAGCTGAGCCCAACCCCAACGTCCGCCGGCAAAATACGGCCCCACCCGGTTCTGCATCTTCGCCGACAGCTTCATCTCGGCGAACCCGATGACCATTCCTGCCAGAGGAATCAGCGCCGCGATGACGAGCACCTTGACGACGAGGAGCACCCAGAAATTCGACAGCAACTCACTCATCGTCTGGCTCCGGGTGTAGCGGCCACCGGGCCGACAGCAAACGGCCGACAGCAGACAGCCCTCCGGGCAGTTGGCAGTTGACAGTTGGCCTGGTGAGTGAGGTACACGTTCCCATCAGCTTCACCTGTCCACGTCGCCCAACACGAAGTCGAGGCTGCCCATGATGGCGATGATGTCGGGCACCAGGACTCCTTCGAGGATCCAGGGGAGCATCGAGATGTTCGAGAAGGAGGCCGAGCGGATCTTCAGGCGGTACGGACCCTGGCCACCGTCCGACACGATGTAGTAGCCCATCTCCCCCTTGGGGTTCTCGGCACGGACGTAGATCTCGCCCTTCGGCACCTTGATCACCTTGGGCACCTTCGCCTGGAGCGGACCCGACGGGATCCCGTCCACGGCCTGGATGATGATCTTGGCTGCCTCCCGGATCTCCTCGAGACGAACCCACCAACGGTCCCAACAGTCACCGTTCTCGCCCACGACGACATCGAATTCGAACTTGTCGTAGGGCAGATAGTTCTCGACCTTGCGGAGGTCGAACGCGGCGCCCGAAGCACGCAGATTGGGACCCGAAACGCCGTAGGCGGCCGCGATGGAGAGCGGCAGCACGCCGATCCCCTTGGTGCGAGCGAGGACGATCTCGTTGCCGGCGACCAGATCTTCGAGCTGGTCACATGCTTCGAGCACACGCTCCACAGCGACCTTGGTCTCGGCCAGAAAACCCTTGGGCAGATCCTGGATGGTCTTGCGCTGGGTTGACCCGGCACCTGCGGCCGGCTTCACCCCGCCGATGCGGTTGAAGTTCGGGTGGAAACGGCCGCCGGTGACACCTTCCAAGAGGTCGAGGATGCGCTCTCGTTCGCGAAGTGCGAAGAACAGCGGGGTGGCGGCACCCAACTCGAGGGGGTACGAGGCCATGAAGATGAGATGCGAGCTGATCCGAGCCATCTCGGTGAGGATGAGCCGTATGTACTGCGCCCGCTCGGGGACCTCGAGTTCCATCAGCTTTTCGGCGGCGACCACGAACGGGATCTCGTTGGCGTAGCCGGACACCCAGTCGATCCTGTTGACGATCGTTGTGATCTGGGCGTAGTTGCGGACCTCGGCCAGCTTCTCATAACCCCTGTGCATGTAGCCGATGACCGGCTTGACGTCGTAGGCGCGTTCCCCGTCGACCTTGGCGACCAGCCGGAGCACACCGTGCGTGGACGGGTGCTGCGGGCCGATGTTCAGCGTCATGTCGGGAGTCTCGAGCTCCACCGACACCGACACCTCCGACAGGTGGCGAACGACATCCGGGTCTGTGGTTGGCGTGGTTGTCACGTCATGCCTCCGGATTCTCCGTCGACGGGCCGTCAGACGTGGCGTCGTCAGCATCCTCATCGGGCATGCCCTCGACGTCCACCTTGCCCGGCCATGGCTTCACCTCACGGCTGAGGAGTTGATAGGACTTCAGGAGTGGGTTCCCCTCGAAGTCGTCGGGGAGATAGAGGTTCGACAGATCCGGGTGACCACGGAAGTCGATGCCGAGCATTTCGTGGCACTCGCGTTCGTGCCAATTGGCGCCCTCGTACACGCCGACGAGGCTGTCGAGCACCGGGTCTGCCTTGTCGAGCTCGGTGGCAAAGACCACCCGACGCCCCACGGTCAGATCGCCCACCATGCAGAAGACCTCGAAGCGCTCTTCGACGGGTTCGGCGGGCGGGTCACCCACTGCGACTTCGTTCGCCCAGTCGACGCCGGCAAGCCACGAGAAGAAGACCAGACCAAGCTCGTCACGGGCCTTCGTCAGCACGCTCACCCACTGCTCTCGAGGAACGGAGATCTTGATCGTCTCGAGAGCGGGCGCGACCGTGCCGCCGACCAACTGGGCGACATGGGCGGCGTATTCGTCGACGACGGTGGAGGTGTCAGACGAGCTGTCGCTCACGCTCATTCCACTTCTGTTTGATGTCTTCGCCCTGGATCTTCTCCTGGAGAAGAAGGATCCCTTCGAGCAGCGCCTCCGGGCGAGGAGGGCAGCCGGGCACGTACACATCGACCGGAATCAACTGGTCGACACCCTTGGTGACCGAGTACGAGTCCCAGTACGGACCACCGCAGTTGGCGCACGAACCCATGGAGATCACATACTTCGGCTCCGGCATCTGGTCGTAGAGCCGCTTCACCGCCGGAGCCATCTTGTCGGTCACGGTACCGGCCACCACCATCAGGTCGGCCTGTCGCGGCGACGCAGGCAGCGGGATGATTCCAAATCGCATCGAGTCGTATCGTGGACCCGACGCCGCCATCATCTCGATGGCGCAGCATGCGAGCCCGAACTGGAAGAGCCACAGCGAGTATTTGCGCGACCAGTTGAGCAGCCAAGTCACCGGCTTCGGCATCCCGAACTTCTGGGCTACTCCCATCGCAGCACACCCTTCTTGATCGCATACGCGAGGCCTTCGAGCAACGTCAGCATGAAGATGATGATCGCAACCAAGCCGAAAACGCCGAGCTCTTCGGCCATCGTCGCCCACGGGAAGATGAACACCGCCTCGACGTCGAAGATCACGAACAGGAGACCGAAGATGTAGTAGCGCACGTAGGTCTGACTCCACCCGCTGCCCACCGGATCGACGCCACACTCATAGGTGATGGCCTTCTCTTTGGTCGGATTCTTGGGACGCAGCGCGGAGGCGACACCGAGGATGGCAGCGACCAGCACGACCCCGAGCGCTGCGAACACTCCCACCGTGATGTACTGCTCGAAATAGGGCGTCATGGTGCGTCTGGACCTGGGTCGGGTACTGGTCGGCGAGTATAGGGAGCGGGGGTCGCCGACCAAATCAAAGAACGCACACGGAGCCGATAGTGCGTTCGACCCTTGATGTGAGCACACGAAGCCGGATCGAGCACTCCCGTACAGAGCGCATGCATGGTGGTTGGAGACACGCAGGCCGGGGTCCGTACACTCCCGGCGATGTCGCTCGTGCTCCCATTTCAGGTCGGCCGCCGCCTCGTCGACCTGGTTCAGGAACTCGAACGGCGGATGACGGGCGCCGCCGCCGGCCCGGGGCTCGAATCAGCTCTGGCATCGGCGATACCGGCGGCGGAGAGTTACGTGCTCGTATTGTTCGACGGCCTGGGAAGCCACCAGTTGGACCATCCGGCAGGGCGATCGTTGGCGTCGGCATCGACCGGCACTCTTTCCGCACCATTCCCGACCACCACCACCGTGAGCATGGCGACGATCGCCACGGGCCTCGAGCCCGGAACACACGGGGTGATCAGCCACCTCATGTGGATCCCCGAACTGGGTTCTGTGGTCAACGTTCTCAAATGGGTGACACCGCACGGGGCCCATATCCAATACGACACTGCGGGGTTCCTACCGGCGCCAAACCTGTGGGAACGCCTCCGCGCCGCCGGGATCGAACCGATCACGGTGCAGCCCGGAGACTTTGCCGCCTCACCGCTCACCCGACTTCTCTATCGGGGATGTCGCTTCGAGCCGGTGTACACGGTCGACGAGGCGATCGAGGCGACCACCGTCCTGGCACGAGAGCCCGGCAGACTCGTGTTCACCTACTTTCCACAACTCGACTACGCCGCCCACGTGTGGGGCCAACGATCAGGCGAGTACGCCGCCGCCATGAACATCATCGACAACGCCTGGTCGATGCTGACCGCCCGGGCGACCGTGCCGATCGTGGGAACAGCCGATCATGGTCACCTCGACTACGGCCAGAACGACAAGCTGCTCATCAGGGAGGAGGCGCTCGACTCGCTCGTCTTCTTCGGAGATCCGAGGGCGCTGTTCGTCCGAGGCGAACACCACCTCATCGAACAACTCGCCGACACGATCGACGTCCCTCCTCACTGGATCGGTGACGGTCACACCACGTGGACGTCCGAACACCATCCTCATCTCGCGGAGCGACTCCCGAGCGCGGTGTTCCTCGCACCCGACAACCGGGTGCTACTCCCAAAGGGATTCGACAAGCGGCTCACCGGATACCACGGCGGCCTCCATCCGGCGGAGGTCGACATCCCACTGTTGGTCGGCTGACTTCAGATCACCTCGAGCTGTGCCGATGCCATCGAGAGACGCCACGAGGTTCCAATGAAGAGCTGCCCGAACTGCCGAACAAAGGTGGATTCCACCTTCACCCTCCATTGCCCCGAATGTGGCACGTCGATCGACCCCAGCGTCGCATCCATGCCAGTGCCGCGGGCCCAACCGGCGGGCGACGATCCTGGTGGCATCGACATGGCCGGCCCGGCCTATCAGCAGGCCCGCGCCCCTCGGGGGTCGGCCGCTTCTTCCGGGGCATCGGGCTCCGAATGCTGGTCGCCGGCGTGGTGCTGGGCGGATCCGCCGCCTGGGGTGCGATCACCGACGCCGACGCAGACCCGGCATCGGCGCAGGACGTCGCGTCCGCAGAGATATCGCTCGGAGACAACGTCAGCGCATCCGAACTCGCAATCGGCGACTGCATGATGTGGCCGGACGGCGAAGACAGCTTCTTCAGCCTCGAACGCCGCTCATGCGACAGCCCACACGACGCCGAGATGTATGCGCTCGTCAGCTACCCGGCCGACGATGCCCAGGAGTATCCGGGCAACGATCCGATCGCCGAATGGTCGGTCCAGGCCTGTTACGAGCAGTTCGAGAGATATGTCGGCCAGAGCTACGAAGACACCCAAGCCCTGGACTTCACCTTCTTCACCCCCACCGAGGTCGGCTGGCGCAAATACGCAGACCGAGAAATCCAGTGCGTCATCTACAACATCGACGAGAGTTCCTTGGTGGGGAGTCCGTGAGAGGGCAGGCCTAACCGGCGTCGGCGGTGGCGCAGCCAGGGCGGTCTCCGGTCCCGAGTCCCCAGTCCTCGGTTTCAGCCAGAGAGCACAGCGGATCTGAGCTTGACCACTCCGCGCTCGGACCTCCGCCACTTGTTGGCTGCGTTCGGCGTGGGTGCGGTCGTTCACGTAATGCAATTCTCTCGCCAGAAGAAGCTGATACTCGACCTCGTTCGCAGAAGACATTGCGATCTCGAGGAACCTCGCGAACTCGAGCGGCGACGATCTACCTGAGCCTTCGGCGATGTTGGAGGGAATCGACAAGGCCGACCGACGAATCTGAGCAGTCAGTCCGTACCGCTCCTCCGGGGGCAACGAGGCGCGTGTCCGCATAGACGGCGAGCGTGAGCCGGTGCCCCTGCTTCCAGACCCGAAGGCTTCGATAGTCCCTCACCAATCGAGTATCTCGCGCCGAGTCCCGTCGCGGAAGCCGATCGACCGGGGACTGGCGACTCGAGACTGGCGACCGGCGACGCCCGGACGAAGTCCGGGCTCTACGTGGCGACGAACAGCCGGTCTGCCATGAAGGCGTCTATTCCTACTTGGTCGTGGTCAGTGACCTTGATCGTCAGGGTGCCGTGGGGTGTGCCCGTGATCATCTCCAGCTGGGCACCGGGTCTGATGCCGGAGTCGTCGAGGAAGCCCATGATCTCGGAGTCGAGCTCGAGCTCTTCCGAGATGCGTTCCAGGTCCCTGGTTTCGCCCGGCTCCATCGCCGACAGCGGCTTGATCTTCGGTGGCTTGTAGCCGGCGCCCGGGATGGGGTTTCCATGGGGGCAGGTCTTGGGGTCGCCAAGCGCCGCCCACATCGCTTTCTCGACGTCGTCGGAGATCACGTGCTCCCACACCTCGGCTTCGGCATGGACCTTGACCCACGGCAGATCGAGCACTTCGTTCAGAAAACGCTCGGCGAGCCGGTGTCGCCTCACGACCACCTCGGCGAGATGGCGACCTTCGACGGTGAGCACAATCTGCTCGTTGACGTCGACGAGCCCGTCCTCGGCCATGCGTCGAATCATCTCTGAGACCGAAGCCCGGCTGACGGCCAGCCATTCGGCGATGCGGGCCTGGATGACCGGGATCCCCTCCTCGGCGAGCTCGTAGATCGCCCCGGCGTACTCGCGGTAAGGCGTCCGATACCCCGTGACATCCATGAAGGCGAGGGTACCCGCAGCCAGACGGGGCGGCCACACGGCCCGTGTCGGCTTTCCGGTTTGCGGGTGTCAGGCATGCCTGACATACTCGCCCCGATATTTGCACTACGCACATAGTGTATAGAAATCTTGGAGACCGAATCATGAGACGAACCGTGACACTGTTGATGGCGATGACACTGGCCATCGCCGCCTGTTCCGCGGGTGGCACGACCACAGAAACGACCGGCGAGGCCTCTTCCGACGACCAGGCCGATGGGCGGAGCATGGTGTTGTACTCCGGCCGCTCAGAGGACCTCGTGGCTCCCATCGTCGAAAGGTTCGTACGCGAGAGCGGCATCGAGGTCGAGGTGCGATACGCCGATTCGGGCGAGTTCGCGACCACCCTCCTCCAGGAGGGAGACGAGAGCCCGGCAGATGCCTTCTGGTCCCAGGATCCTGCCTTCGCCGGCGCCGTGGCACTCGCGGACATGTTCGAGCCCTTGCCCGAAGATGTGCTCTCGCTGGTCGATCCGCGTTTCTCGGACGGTGAAGGACGATGGGTCGGGATCACCGCTCGAAGCCGTGTGCTCGTCTACAACCCTGACCTCGTCGAGGAGCCGCCCGCAACCATCTGGGAGCTCACCGATCCCCAGTGGGCAGGACGTCTCGGAGTTGCTCCCACGAACGGGTCGTTCGTCGCTTTCGTTTCGGCCATGGTCCTCACCGAGGGTGAGGACCGCACGCTCGAGTGGCTGCAGGGGATAGCCGCCAACGAGCCGCAGATCTTCGACGGCAACTCGCCGATCGTCGCCGCCACCGACAATGGCGACGTCGACATGGGGCTGGTCAACCACTACTACCTGTTACGACTCCAAGACGAACAGGGCGGAAGTACCGCCGTGAACCACTTCTTCGAGAGCGGCGATCCGGGCGCCCTCGTGATGCCATCGGGCATTGGCGTCATCGCCGACTCCGCCAACGGCGATGAGGCACTCGAGTTCGTCCGTTTCCTTCTGGGAACGGAAGCGCAGACCTACTTCCTCGAGGAGGTTTTCGAGTATCCGCTCGTCGAGGGAATCGGCACGCCCGCCGGACAGGTACCGCTCGATGAGCTGCCCACCCTCGATCTCGATCCCACCGATCTCGCAACCGTCGTGGACACCGCCACGAATCTCATCGCCGAGGCCGGATTGACCTGATGCAAACGGTCCCAGCCGTCCCCGTCGAGGCCGCTACCGATCGAGTGCGGCCTCGACGCGGCCGCCGCGCCACACCCCTGTTGTGGTTCCTTGCGGTGACGGCGGTGGCACCGTCGGCCGTGCCGCTGGTTCTGCTCGGATGGGCGGCGGTGAGCGGTGGGACGACCACCGGCGGCATCCCGCTCCCCCGGCTCTTCGACCTCATGGGGTCGACGGCGGTCCTCGTCGTCTCGGTGACGACCTCGGCGGTGGCCCTGGGGATTGCAACCGCGTGGCTCACGACCCGGACGGATCTCCCCGGGAAGCGACTGTGGTCAACACTCGTGACGCTGCCGATGGTGATCCCCTCCTACGTCGGCGCCCTGACGTTGCTTGGTGCGTCTGGAAACGGCGGTGCGCTCAGCGCACTGACAACTGCTGTCGGACTGCCGCCGGTCCCGGCCTTTCGGGGCTTCTGGGCGGCCTGGGCCGCCCTCACCCTCTGGAACTTCCCCTTCGTTCACCTATTGGCGACCGCCGCCCTTCGACGCATGAATCCCGCCCTCGAGGAGGCGGCGAGAGGTCTTGGCGCCTCCAGGGGGCGTACGTTCCGGACGATCGTCCTCCCCCAGCTCCGGCCGGCGGTCGCTGCGTCATCGTTGCTCGTTGCCCTCTATACCCTCTCGGATTTCGGGGCCGTCTCGCTGCTCGGATACGAGACGTTCACCCGTGCGATCTATGCGCAGTTCCGCGGCCGCATCGACATCACCCCTGCCTTGTTCCTGTCCGGTGTGCTCATGTTCCTCGCTCTTGCGATCGTGTTCGTGGAGCGTCGGATTCGGGGTCGAACCAGCTACCACGCCGACCGACCGGCGCGCCCGGCGCGCATCGTCACGTTGTTCCGATGGCACAAGTTCGCAGCCTGGACGATGCTGGGCAGCGTTGTTTCCGCCGCCCTCGTGCTCCCCGCCGGTGTGCTGATCTGGTGGACTTCACGTGGTTTGGCGCGAGGCCTTCCCGTCGACTCGATCGTCGCCGAAACCGGGAATGCCGCACTCGTGGGCGCAGGTGCGGCGCTGGTGACGGTCGTTGCCGCCGTTCCCGTCGCCGTCTTGACGGTGCGTCACCGCAGCGTCGCCACCGGGTGGCTCGAGTCACTCGCCTGGTCGACCTACTCCCTACCCCACCTCGCCGTGGGGCTTGCGTTTCTGGTCTTTTCGCTCCGTGTGCTCCCCGTTGGCTACCAGACCCTCCCTCTGCTGGTGGTTGCCTACACGGCCGTGTTCCTGCCCCAGGCGCTCGGTGCCACACAGGCAGCTCTTCGTCAGGTGGGACCACAGCTCGAGGAGGCGAGCCGAAGTCTCGGGCACTCTGCTGCTTCCACATTTCGCAGGATCATCCTCCCCCTCATCTCCCCCGGCCTCACGGCGGGTGGAGCTCTCGTGTTCCTCACGACCATGAAGGAACTCCCCGTCACGCTGATGCTCCGGCCAACCGGATTCGAAACACTGGCGGTGCGCATCTGGAGCACTGCTTCAGAAGGGCTCTACACTCGGGCGAGTATCGCCGCGCTGGTACTGCTTGCCGTTTCCGCCGTTCCGCTGTACCTGCTGGTGACCCGAGACATCGAATGACCGTTCACGCCCAGCCCACCATCAGAGTCCGCGATGCCGTCAAGTCCTTCGGCACCAGCGTCGCCCTCGATCACTTCTCCCTGGATGTGTGGCAAGGCGGTTTGCTCACGTTGCTGGGGCCTTCAGGATGTGGGAAGACGACGGCGCTGCGCGTGATAGCCGGATTCGAGCGTCTCGACGGCGGCTTCGTGGAGATCAACGGATCGAAGGTGGCCGGGGACGGGGTCTACGTGCCTCCGGAGCGGCGACCGGTGGGGATGGTGTTCCAGGAATATGCGTTGTTTCCCCACATGACGGTGGCCGACAACATCGGATACGGCCTCACCAGACGGGACGACCGCCAACGCCGGATACGTGAGACCCTCGACCTGGTGGGCCTGAGCGATGTCGGCGATCGCCAGCCACACGAGTTGTCCGGCGGACAGCAACAACGAGTGGCGCTCGCCCGCGCCATTGCGCCCCAGCCTGAGGTGATTCTGTTCGACGAGCCGTTCTCGAACCTCGACGCCTCACTCCGCGACCGAGTGCGCCGGGACCTGCGTTCGATTCTCTCCGATGCCGCGGCCACCGCCGTGTTCGTGACGCACGATCAGGAGGAGGCGCTGGCGATGAGCGATTTGGTCGCGGTGATGAACGGCGGACGCGTGCTTCAAGCGGCGCCGCCGGATGTGCTGTACCGCCGGCCCGCCAATCCGTGGGTGGCAGCCTTCATCGGCGACGCCGACTTCCTGATCGGTAGGGCGGCCGGTGGGATCGCCGAGACCGCGATCGGGAGATTCCCCACCGACCTGGCCGGCGACGTCACCGTGATGGTTCGCCCGGAAGCCGTGATGATCGAATCCGCGGTCGACGGCACGGCGACGGTCTTGTCGCGCGAGTATTTCGGTCACGATCAGCTGGTCACGGTGGCGCTCGACACCGGGGTGGTTCTTCGCAGCCGCATGGGACCGTGGCCCGTGTTGGACCGCGGTGATGCCGTGACGGTCCGAGTCACCGATACGGCCATCTTCGGTGACTCCACCACCGCCGACGCCACAGCGCCACAGCCGGTCGAAGTGCACTGATGGGAGCCGTCATCGCCGTAGTGGCGGGAATCGTGGCCTCCGCATTCACGATCGATCTGGCGCTCGACGCGATTCGACGGCGGCGCCCCCACGTCACGGCCTTCACCGCCGGGATGGCGGCCTTCGCTGGCGCCACATGGGCCCTCGCAGCCGGGGTCCTGACCGGATGGACCGAGACCAGCTACCGGCTGTTCTTCTTGTTCGGCACGGTGGTGAACGTCTTGCTGCTGGCGGTCGGATCGATGTTCCTGGTGGTGGGCAGGCGCTCGGGGCACGCCTTCTTCTTGTTCACCGGTGCGATCACGGCGATGGCCACGACACTCATCACCACGGTGCCATTCGTGAAGGAACTACCGGTCTCGGGCATCCCGAGCGACATGTGGGGACCGGATGTCGTGTTCGGCCCCAAGCTCTTCGCCGTCATCGGCGGCGCAGTGGGTGGGACCACCATCATCGTCCTGGGACTCGTGTCACTGCTCCGCTTCTGGCGTAAGAACCGCAAGCTCGTGTGGGGGAACACTCTCATCGTGGCAGGTACCTTGGCCGCTTCGGCCGGGGGAACTCGCCTGGGATTCCTCGACGAGACGACCACGTTCGAGCTCTCGCTCATGGCGGCGGCTGCACTCATATGGGCGGGATACCGGGTGACGCGCGGCGCGCGGACCACGATCGCGCCCATGCCCACGATCGTGCTCGCCGGCCCATCGATCGAGAATCCCGAACGCGCCCATGCCGAGCTCATGATCCGACTGCTGGAACGGGCCGGCTATCGGATCATCTGCCCCGCCAGGGACATCGAGGATTGGGGCAACGTCGGCTACACGCCACAAGAGTCGATGGCACACACCAAGCGAGCCATCGACTCCGCTGCAGCGGTGGTCGTGGACCTTCACCATGGCTACGGGGTGGTCGCAGCCGGGTACGCCTATGCGGTCGGTGTGCCGGTGTTGATGGCTGCGCCGGAGGGAACCCGAATCCCGCGCCCACTACAAGGTGTGTCGGTTGGCGTGGTGTACTACCGCTCGATCGACGATGTCGTGTCCCGGCTCGGAGAGCTGGTGCCGCCTGGACCCTCCACGCCGATCGAACCAGTTGCCGAACCGGTGGCCTGAGCAGCTCTTACGGCCCCTGCCACGAGAGCGAACCACACCAGAGCCAGTGCCGTGTGGACGAGGCGAAACGCCAACGTGTTCGGTTCCGTCCACACGGTGACCAGCGACCGAACCCATACGAAGCTGGTCCACGCCGCGAACACGTAGCCGGTGACTCGGACCATCCGTCCCGAAACGAACGCAGCGCCAGTGACGAGCCCCAACGCCAGCGAACCGCCGATTCTCAGCCAGGACCTGAGATCGGCACCGTCGGCGTCGGTGAGCAGACCAATTCGACCTCCCCAACTGATCAGCGTCCAGGCTGCAATGACCCATCCGAGCGTTCGACGTGAGATCATCAGCTCATGGTACGACCGATCGGGGTGCTTCTGGCCGGAGGCGCTTCGACCCGAATGGGGACCGACAAGGCCGATGTGGAGGTGGCCGGACGCCCCATGGCGGCGTGGGTGCTCGACGCGTTACGGTCGGTGTGCGACCGGGTCGTGGTCGCCGGACGCCCTGACGGGCTTCTCGGGATCGCCGGTCTCTCCGACCCGGTTGCCGAGCGACGGGGCCCACTCGCCGGACTGGTGGCGGCGCTGGAGCACGGAGGATCGGCACCTGTTCTGCTGGTGGCGACCGATCAACCCTGGGTTCGAGCCGAGACCCTCCGCCAGCTCTCCGACCAGCTCGGCGATCTGCCACTCGTTCCGACCGATCGCGGGGAGCGCGCCAAACGACGTGTGCGCTCTATCCGGCGTCGATTCTCCCCGTGGCCCTCGACGAGCTCCTCGCCGGTGGATCGATTCAGAGCGTTCTCGACCGCACTGCCTTCGACCCGGTGGACGAAGACGTGTGGCGCAGCTGGGGTGAGGATGGCCGATCGTGGTTCTCGGTCGACACGGCAGCCATGATCGAGCACGGGCTCGACACGTTCGGCCCACCGGGCAGCCCACCGCGCGATCTGCGTCCATAGGCCTCGCATAGACTCGGTCGCCGATGACCGGCGCGCCACGGTGGTGCCGCACGACCTGGAGGAACGATGACAACGGCAGCCCGAGCGATAGATGCGACCAAGGTCTATGGCTTTGGCGAGACCGCCGTGACGGCACTCGACAACGTGACGGTCGACATCCAGCGGGGAACGCTCACGTCGATCATGGGGCCGTCGGGGTCGGGCAAGTCGACGCTCATGCATTGTCTGGCGGGGCTCGATCGGCTCACGTCGGGCAAGGTCACCATTGGTGACACAGACCTCGGCACGCTCTCCGACGACGAGCTCACCCTGCTACGCCGCGATCGGATCGGCTTCATCTTCCAGGCGTTCAACCTGATCCCCACGTTGACCGCACGAGAGAACATCGAGCTACCGGCGAGGATCGCCGGGGCCACGCTCGACCAGTCATGGGTGGACCAGGTCGTCGGCATCCTCGAGCTCGCGGACCGGCTGACGCACAGGCCGAGTGAGTTGTCGGGCGGGCAACAACAGCGTGCGGCGGCCGCTCGAGCCCTGGTACGGCGTCCCGAGATCATCTTCGCCGACGAACCGACCGGCAATCTGGACTCGAACTCGGCGCGCGACCTCCTGTCGTTCTTGCGGAGGGCAGTGGACGAATTCGAACAGACCATCGTCATGGTGACTCATGACAGTGCTGCTGCCGCCTACAGCGACCGCGTGGTGTTTCTTCGTGACGGCCGTCCGGTGGACGAGCTCACGACCCCCAGCGTCGAGTCGATTCTCGAGCGGATCAAAGCTCTGGAGAGCTGAACGTGCTCCAGATCTCCCTTCGCAACCTGTGGGAGCACAAGCTCCGGACGGCCCTGCTCGGCGTCGCCATCGTCGGTGGGGTCGCCTTCGTGGTCGCATCGTTCGTCTTCACCGATTCGCTCTCCGCCGCTTTCGAAGAAGCGTTCGCCGGCGCCGCCGACGGCTCGGACATCGTGGTGCAGCCTCTGGCGCAGGCAGCGGAGGCGTCGTCGGAGGCATTCCCACTCATCCCCGAGGAGTTGGGTGATCAAATCCTCGACGTCGATGGAGTTGCGTCCGTGGAGCGCAACGTTCAGGGATTTGCTTCTGTGGTCTCCGACGACGACCAGCCGGCTCAGGGAGCTCCGAGCTTCGTGATCTCATGGCCCGAGGAGGAGAGCACCCTCGTGCTCTCCGGAGATGCTCCCGAAGGACCCGGGCAGGTCGTCGTGGACGATGCAACCGCCGAGGCGCGCGGCTGGGAGATCGGGGACACCGTGGAGATGGCCGGGATCTCGCGAGCCGAGACCTTCGAGATCGTCGGTACGTTCTCGTTCGGGGAGGGCAACTTCGGGTTCGGCGCCGCCTTCCTGGCCCTCGACTACGACACGGCCGCAGCGTTCCTCGGGGTCGACGGGTCCGTCACGAGCTTCACCGTGGCGTTGGAGTCCGGGGTGGACGTGGCGGCTGCGGTCGACCGCATCTCCGAAATCCTCCCTGACGACGCGGAGGCCATCGATGCAAGGCAAGCAGCTCAGGAGCAGGCCGACCAGCTCCAACAAGGGATCGGCTTTTTCAACACGTTCCTCCTCGTTTTCGCCGGCATCTCGCTGATCGTCGGCGCCTTCGTGGTCTACAACGCCTTCCGCGTCGTGGTGGCCCAGCGGGGACGAGAGCTCGCCCTGTTGCGTCTCCTGGGGGCGACCCGTCGCCAATTGGTCCGCTCCGTACTCGGCGAGTCGGTGATCGTGGGCGTGCTCGCGTCCCTGATCGGCGTGCTCGCCGGGGTGGTGCTGGCCGTGGGCATCCGCTCGTTGTTGGGAGCCTTCAATGTGGAACTCCCGGACACAGGGCTGGTGGTGTCGCCACGCACTGTTCTCGTCGGGCTCGTGGTCGGCATCGCAACGACCCTCGTTTCGGCGCTGGTGCCGGCTTGGCGGACGACCCGGATCACCCCTATCGAAGCCCTGCGCGATCAGCCCGACCTGCGGCCGGTGAAACGGTGGTGGTCGCTTGCGGGCGGCGTCGTGCTGGCCGGCGCGTTTGCGCTGGTGTTCACAGGGATCGCCCAGGCATCCGACAGCGGTGCGCTCACCGGCGAGTCCACACCTGTGATCCTCGTCGGCGCAGGATGTCTCCTGACCTTCGTGGCCTTGTTCATTCTGGCGCGGACGTTTGCGCGACCGGTGCTCTCGGTCCTTGGCTCTCTCGCCCGCTCGATGTCGGCCACAATCGCGCGGGAGAACGCCCGACGCACGCCACGGAGGACTGCGGTGACCGCAAGCGCGCTTATGGTGGGCGTCGGGCTTGTGGCAACGGTGGCAGTGCTCTCACAGTCCGTGCAGGACACGATCTTCAGCACGATCGATGAGACCTTCACGTCCGACTTCATCGTCCAGCCGTCCGGCTTCGATCCCACCGCCGGCATCCCGTTGGAGGTAGCCGACGAAATCGCAGCCGTTCCAGGCGTGGCGATCGTTGCACGGACCAACCTGTTGACGATCGGCCTCCCGGGAGGGGCGTCGACTCTCGCGCTCGGCGTGGACCCGGCGACGATCGAAGTCAGCTTCGCCTACGAGAACATCGAGGGTTCGCTCGACGAACTGGGACCGAACACGTTCGCCGTTCAAGCGGTCGAGGCGGAGGCACGAGGCTGGAGTCTCGGCGAGACGATCGAGCTGATGATCGATTCGCAGCCGTATCCGGCCGTGCTGGTTGCGATATTCGACTACGTCGGCGACCTCTCGGACTCGCAGTCGTACTACCTCGGATACGACGAGGTGGCACGCCTGCAAGACCGGCCGCTGGATGGGACGCTGTCGGTCCTTCTGGAGGAAGGCAGCGACGCCGACGAAATGAAGTCGACGATCGAGGATGCGATCGCCGACTTCCCGACAGTCCAGGTTCAGAGCGCCTCGGACCTGGCAGATCAGATCCGGGGTGCCCTCAACGCCGTCGTCGGGCTGGTGGCAGGACTCCTCATCATGTCGGTGATCGTCGCAGTCATCGGCATCGTGCTGACGCTCTACCTCGCGGTGTTCGAGCGAACCCGAGAGACCGGGATGCTTCGTGCGATCGGGATGACCAAGAAGCAGATCCGTCGAATGATCCGCTTCGAATCGATGCTCATCGCCACGTTCGGCACCTTGCTCGGACTTGCGATCGGGATGTTCTGCGGATGGGCGCTCTCCATCGGGATCGCAGGCTCGGGAGTGAGCCTCGGCATCCCCTGGGTGTGGGTGATCGCCGCACTCGTCGGCGCCCTCGTCACCGGGGTGGCCGCCGCCATCATCCCCGCCTGGAACGCCACGAAGATGGACATACTTCAAGCAATTGCGTACGAGTGAGTGGTCGCGAATCACGGATCACCAGTCCCCAGACCCGGGTCCGACGTCCGAGTCTGGCGACCGGAGCCAGCCGCCGCCGGGCACGGCACCAGTTGGTGCCGTGCCTCATCCCTCACCAGGGGATGAGGGGTTCTTCTCCCGGCCGATAGAGAATCAGATCCACGTCGCGCCACCTGGGTCGTGCCCACCACAGCAGGACGGCACCAGACAGGATCGAAGTCACAGCGAGTCCGGCGAGGGATTCGAGAGGCCTCCCTGTGAAGGGCAACGTGTCGAGCGTTGCCGGGGCCACGGTGGTCGTGGTCGACGCACCGAGGACCTCAGGTCCGGTGGTCGTCGTTGTGATGGACGCCGAGGTCGGAGGAGCCTCGGGCTCAGGTTCGGTGTCGCCTGTCGTGGTTTCGAGGATCTCGACCACCGCCTCAGCCGAATTGTCTCCAGTCATGCCGTCGTCCTCGTTCGACGCAGCCACGGTGACAGTCATCAATGCGGCTTCGTCGACCGCGTCCGCTCCGCCGACCACAGACATCACGATCTGCTCGCCGGCATCGATCTCACCCACAACACTCCAACCAACGTTCCAATCGATGTGGAGTGAGTCGGCCCACTCGGCGGTGAGGGAAACGTCCTCTGCCGTGGCCACGCCTCGGTTCACGACCGTCACCGTGTATTGCAGTGCGTCGCCGACGAGAACCCTTGGCTCATCGACCGCAATGTCGACGCCCACATCTACGAACGGTCCCGGCAGATAGCAGAACGCCGCCTGCCTCAGCCCGCGATAGTGCGTCTCGCCGCCCGCCACCGGTGCGTGGAGTCCGCTTCCAGAGAAGGTCGACGGTGGGTAGGGGAACGCCAGAGTCTCGTTGCCTCCGACGGTGATGACGCCGGTGATCGGATACGTCGAGACCCAGTCGAAGAGCTTCCCCATCTCGCCTTCGTACAACGACAGGGTCACCGTCACCATGTCGTCGGCGACGACTGCGGTCGTTCCGTGGAGGGCTTCTTCGCCTGCGCCGATCGCCACGAGACCAGGTCCGAACACGTCACACGACAGGGCACCATGTTCGTGATCGTCTCCGCCGTCATCGTGCTTCTTCTCGATGACCGTGGCTTCCGACGCCACATCCGTCAGCACCGACCCTGAGGGCGTGGTCGCGGAGGCCGTCGCATGGTTGAGGGCGATCCCGGCTTCCAGCGCCTCGACTGTGATCACCACCGACACCGAAGACTCCGGCTCCATCACGCCGATATCACATACGACCGAGGCGGATCCATCCCAGGTGGGGCATCCATCCACCGTCACCACACCGACCAGCGCAGGGATCGGGTCTTCGACCCTGACATTCGAGAGTGGCTCGCCTCCGGTGTTCGACACCGTGGTCACATAGTCGAAACGATCTCCCACGCTCACCGGGTCGGTCGAGTCGGTCTTTGACAGCGAAAGCGCGATCTCGGGCGCTTCCACCCGGTAGCAAGCCGAGATCGTCTTCGGCTTGTGATAGTGGGTGCCTTCCATGTTGAGAGGCGCATGGAGTCCCGATGCCGCCGTCGTCGGCGGCTCGTACTCCCACGCCATCACCTTCGGTCCTCCCGCCACTATCACGGCGTCAACCGCGATGTTCGAGGCGAAACCGAAGACCGGTCCGAGATCGGACTCGCCCGGCGTCACAGTGAAGTCGATGACACCGTCCGATCCTGTGGCGGGTGCGCTGAAACCCCCAGGCGAGATGGAGAGCGTCTTGGAGCCAACAACAAGGTCGGCACACGAGAGGCCGGCTGCCCCTTCGTGGCCCCCGTCGTGCTGGGCGACGGCGATGGCGCTCCCGGAGAACACGAGCAGCACCACCGTGAACAAGGCGGCCAGCTGCCTTCCCGTCGAACGGAGCCTGCTGGGCATGATCGAGCACTCCTTTCGGGCATGGAGGCCCCCATCCGGGTGGGAGCCCCCAGGTCAGTCAGTTCATGAACGTCGAAGCCCGATGGAGGAACGCCGCCATCTGGCCACGGGTCATCGTCTCGTCGGGACAGAACTCGTCGTTGTCCGGCGGGTTGCATCCCTTCGTGATGCCGCTCTCGGCGAGACTGTTGATGTCGGCCTGATGGACGCTTGCCTCGTCATCCTCGAAGTAGTCACCGGTCGATGCCGGCAGATCGAGAGCTCGGACGAGGAACGAAGCCATCTGTGCCCTGGTGACGAGATCCTCCGGGCAGAACATCGAATTCACCGGAGGGTCACACCCCCTCGTGATCTCGGCCTCATAGAGCGAATTGATGTCTCCCTCGTGGACGCTGGTGCCGTCGTCATCGAACTGATCACCGGCCGGTGCAGGCAGATCGAGCGCCCGCACGAGGAACGAAGCCATCTGCGCCCTGGTGACGGGGTCATCGGGACAGAACATCGTGTTGTCCGGCGGGTTGCATCCAAACGTGATGCCCTCCGCACGCAACCAGGCGATGTCGCCGTAGAACAGGTGATCCGCCGGCACATCCAGGAAGTCGTCGAACGCAACGACAGGTCGCATCAAGTCGACATCGACCACCAGCTTGGCTCCCGAGCCGAGTACGAGCTCCGTGGCATCGGCGGCGCTCGTGGCGCCGTCGTACCACTCGGACACGTACCCCGTTCCACTCGTGAGCATCGTGTAACTGCCGGCAGGGAGCTTGAAATGGAACGCCCCATCACTCGATGTGAGATAGCTCTCCAGCTTGGCTCCCGCCTGATACATCTCCACCTTGGCGGCATTGAGCGGTACTCCCGTGAGGGCGTCGCTCACGACACCCTGAACCACGCCTGGCTGTACGGGTTCGGCCAGTACCGCAGTGATGGCGATCATCTGCGGAACGGTGACGAGGTCTGCGGACATGAAGTCGGCTGCATCTTCGAACCACTCCGACGCGTAGACCGCTGCGGGATCCTCGAGCAAGAGCTTGTAGCTCCCGTGCAGGAGGTCGGCCGTGAACAGGCCGCCTGCGTCACTCGTGACCACACCTGCTGCTGAACCGGACGGGGTGTACGCAGTGACGTCGATGCCAGAGAGCGAGTCATCGGCATCATCGACCACCTGCCCCACGAGCGGGCTGTACACGGGCGTCGTGCCACCGTCGGACACATAGATGTCGAGGTACATGTAGTTGCCGTTGACCGCATCCTCGACGAACACTGGGTGATACAGGTCGGCCGCCACATCACTCGGGTCGAGACCACCCATCTCGACGTTGGAGGGGACGTCACCGATCATCTGGTCGATCGAGAACGTCAGCCGGTACCAGCCCGGACCGGGTGCCTTGAGCTGCTTGCCGTAGACCACCTTGCCGGATTGGTTCACCTCGGCTCCGAAAGCACCTTCCCCGGGCGTTGTTCCCCAGATCGTCTCGTCGCTGATGTTATGCGACACCCACTCGTCGTAGTCGTCGTCGAGCGAATCCGGGATCAGACCTGAAGGTGTCTCCTCCATCGCCCAGGCCAGACGATCAATCGTCAGATGAGCAGCCCGGGTGTAGATCGCAGCGTATTCGGCCGAGGTCCGCACGCCTTCTTCGTCAACGGACGCCGTACCCCAGATTTCGAGCGGCATCCCGCCCCCCACACCCGCAGGCATGCCATCGATCACCGGCGGCGGCCACAGAGAGGTCATCGGGAAGCCGGACATCGGGGTGCCGTCCTGGAACAAGCCGGGCGTCACCGCATCCTGGAACAGTCCGACCTCGACCCGGATCGGCACGCCGACCCGCCAGCCGACACTCACGATGTTGTCGCCCCAGTCGGCCCGCGTGACGTCGACCGGCTCGGCGAAGTCGGTTCCGTCGACCCAGTCCGCCTGCCAGCACGTGTCGGCGCCATCGGCGTTGCTGCCGACGAGCGGAGACTTGGGTGGCTGCAGGAAATAGTCGCCCTCGTCCGGGAGCGGCTGGACCGTTCCGCTCGTGACCTCGGTCGACGCTGCCGGCGCCAGGGAGTCGTTCAAGAAGATCTCGTAAGTTGGTTCGACGACCTCATATGTGACGGCGTCGTCGTCGCCCCAGGTCTCCACACCTCCACAAGCCGGCTTCAGTAGGCCACCCAATCCAGTGCTCGCAGGGTCGGCCTCATCGACGGCCAGCCCGCTGAGGCCCAGACCTTCGGAGAAGATCAAAGGGACCGAGAGATTGTGGGCGCCCTCACTCGGCTCCTCATCGGCGGTGGCTGCCAGCGGGGCCATCGCAGCCAGCATCACCACCGCAAGCAGAACGACAGGACCACGACGCCACCACGGTGGTCGTGTGTGCCACATGACATCCTCCCAATCGGGGATGTCGGTGCCAGGTCCCGACGACCCCCCTCATCACCGCCAGACCATCCCCACTCAGCCCCTGGCTGCCATCACCCTTGCAGACATGCACGGACTCGCATAGAGGCCTGATTCCCTTTGCAGAACGAATTTGGAATAGGTCGGGACTAGTCATCGCAGGATGGAATCCGGCCGAGTCCGCCTACGCCCATGCCGCACGCCATGATCCCTGGAGTGATCGTCACACAACGCAGGGCCTCGAGGTGGCATGTCAGTGGGGAATTGCGGTCATCACCAGCTTCCACCGGTCCAACTCTGGTCCGACCAGCTGGTGCCGGACCAAGATGTGCCGCTCCAACTCGTCCCGCTCCAGGTGGTGCCGGACCAGGTGGTGCCGGACCAGGAGACGCCGGACCAAGAGACCCCGCTCCACGTGGTACCCGACCAGCTGTCCCCTGTGCCGCCGCAGTCGACCACGATGTGCCGTTCCACGGCTTGCCGTGGATGTCGATCTCTCCAGAGATGGTCTGTCCGCCGACAGCCAGCCGATGCGATCCCCGAGCGGCGTCGAGCGAGCCGTTGCCCTTCGAGGCTTTGAATCCCTGGTCCGTCTTGGACGGGGTGGGCATGGTCAGAGCGCCGCTCAGGTCGACGAGGCCCTCGCCCTGGCAGTTGCCGCTCACACCGGGGCAGCGCTCTCGCCGATCCTGTCAGGATGGCCTTCACTTCATTCGGCGTGAGGTTTGGACGCTGATCGATGAGCAGCGCTGCCGCCCCCGACACGACGGCGGCCGCCTGCGATGTTCCGGTTCCTCGGAACAACCGAGTGCCGACCTGGGCCGTCGGGCAGAACACATCGGAAGAGGAGCCTGGAGCACGCAGGCTCACGACCGACTTCCCGGGTGCCACCACGTCCGACGATGCCATGCTTCCAGGCCTGCTCGACCGCGTACGAGAGTGGATCCGCGTTGTATTTCTGGGTGGAGTCCGTTCCGAACGAGAGGTTGAGGACCCGGATGTTGAGGCCGTTGTCGTTCTTGCGCTGGACCACCCAGTCGATTGCGGCGATCACCTGGGAGACATCGACTGAGCCGTCGTTGGCGCCGACCTTGACGTTGACGATGCGGGCATCGGGGGCCACACCGAGGAAGTCCGGCGACGGGGTGTTGAACACGTCGGCGGTGGTGGGAGCGATGTCCACTACAGGAGTCGAGATGTTCACGGCTCGAGCACCTGTCGGGTTGCCCCCGGTGAGCTTGTCCAGGACCACGAGCTCCTTGCGTTCCCGGTTGAATCCACACAACTCGCCGTACCCTCAAAGGCGATGGTATCGACCTTTCCGCCCAGCTTTCCGCCCGCTAGTTCGACGGCACCCGTGGCGGTGTTGACGGTGGCCAGCTCGTAGCGCCCATTGCCGTCCCATGCCAGACCGTACATCTGGCCAGACATCGGATCAACGGCGATGTCTGCCAGTGACTTGAGCGTGGCAGACGGTTTCTGGATCTCGACGTAGTCGGCTCCACCGAAGGCGCCTTTCACGACCTTTCCGGTTGCCGGATGGATCTCGAGAACGGGGTCAGCATCCGCGCCGCGTCCGAGTATCTGGGCCATCACGACCCGGGCTTCACGTTGCGTACCTATGCCCACCTGATGCCCGAGTCCGAGGACCGGGCTCGGGCGGCATCGACGGTGCGCTCGGTACTCCGGCGGAATCCAAGCGGACCGCGAACCGCATCTGATCGCGTTGTCCCTGGTCAGAGCGCTACACCGGGTCTACCCCCCGATGTAGCTCATCTCCACCTTGTGCAGCTCGGTCGTCCCCTCGGTGCGGAGATCGGAATAGCGGTCGGTGCGGCCGGTCCACACCCGCTCTACGACGGCGGCCAGTTCGGCGTCGGTGGCACCACCCCGTAGCAACGCCCGCAGGTCGGTGCCCTGCGTGGCGAAGAGGCACGTGTACAGACGACCCTCGGCAGACAGGCGGGCGCGACTGCAATCGCCGCAGAACGGCTGCGTCACCGACGTGATGACCCCGATCTCACCCTCGCCATCCTTGTACCGCCACCGCTTTGCCACTTCCCCCCGGTAGTTGGCGTCGGCAGGCTCCAGCGGAAACACGTCGTTGATGCGACGCACGATCTCGGCCCCCGGAACCACGTCGTCGAGCTTCCAGCCGTTGGTGGTCCCCACGTCCATGAACTCGATGAAGCGCACGATGTGGTTTGTCCCGCGGAAATGCCGGGCCATCTCGACGATCGAGTCGTCGTTGACCCCCCGTTTCACCACCATGTTCACCTTCACGGGGTCGAGACCGGCCCGACACGCCGCTTCGATGCCCTCGAGCACCGCAGCCACGGGGAACCCCACATCGTTCATCGCCATGAAGACCGTGTCGTCCATCGAGTCGAGTGACACGGTGACTCGTTCGAGACCAGCAGCTGCGAGTGCTTCGGCCTTGCGGACCAGCAGCGATCCGTTGGTCGTGAGCGTGAGATCGTCCAGACCATCGATCTGGGACAGCTTGGTGATCAGGTCCTCCACCCCTTTGCGGAGCAGGGGTTCGCCTCCCGTGAGGCGAATCTTGGTGACGCCAAAGCTCACGAAGGTGCGGGCGATGCGCTCGATCTCGTCGAATGCCAGCAGCAGATCCCTCGACAGGAACTCATAGTCCTTGTTGAAGATCTCCTTTGGCATGCAGTAGGTGCACCGGAAATTGCAGCGATCCGTCACCGAGATCCTGAGATCGCGGACGGGCCGTTGCATCGTGTCGCGGATGTCGACGATCGGTACGGGCATGGTCGAACCGAGGGTACCCCTCCGCCGGAGGCAAGACCAGGGGATGGGAATATCGCCGAACTCGAATACGCTGAGACCGTCATGGCCCTGTTCAAGAAACGTACCAAGCCCGTCGCCCTGGAATCACTCGATCAGCTCGATGAGCTGGCGATGAGTGGGAAGCCGGTCTTCCTCGACTTCTTCCAGTATGGCTGCATGCCGTGTCAGACCATGGACGGCATCGTCAACGAGTTGGCTCGCGACTTCGAGGGCTCCGCCCACATCGTCAAGATCAACGCCGCCAACGTGCCTGCCGCCTTCGACAAGTTCAAGGTGAAGTCCACGCCGACGTTCATCGTGCTCACCTCGAAGGAGGGAGCATCGACGGTCACCCAGCGTTGGCGGGCAAGCGGCCTGGTCAAGAAGGACGTCCTGGTGCGCACCCTGACCTCTGCCGGGGCATCACTCGCCGAAGAGTGATCGTCGGCGGCGCCGCGCACTGCGAAACGACCACCCGCCCGAGTTCTTTGGGCTGTAGTCCGCCATTATGGCGGACGTTAACCCTGGGTTCGGTTTCGACGATATCCTCGCCGGGATGAGTGACAGCTTGGTGGTGGACCGGCGGTTCTGCGGGATCGTCGGACGCGGACAGGGTGGATATCTCGCCGGGCTGGTGGCCGGGCGGCTCGCCGAGCCGATCCAGATCGACTTCCGAAATGCCATTCCGCTCGATGTCACCCTCGATGTCCACCACCGGGATGACATGGTCCAGGTGAAACACGACGAGACGGTGATCGTGGAGCGCCGGCCCGGTGCTTCGCCGGCCCGGACACCCGAGGCGGTCGACCTCGAAACCGCCCGAGCGGGTCGGACAAAGGGCGAGGCGGGGGCTCGGGAGGCGGTTTCGGACTGCTTCTCGTGCGGCACCCGGCCCGACACCCTCCGGGTTCACGCCGGCCCGATCGGCGATGGCCGCTACGCCACTCCTTATACGCCGCCGGCGTGGACGTCTCCCAACGGAGTCGTGGAGCCCCAGTTCGTGTGGGCTCCGCTCGACTGTGCTTCTGGCTGGGGCGTGACGTGGGAGCCGCCACACCCGGTCGCGGTGACGGCCACGTTGACGACCGAGATCCTCGAGGCTGTGGAGCCTGGTCGGGATTACATCGTGGTCGCCGAGGCGGAGGCGACGTGGCGCACCCGGCGACGAATGGCGTGGGCGGCTATGTACACGCCCGCCGGCGACCTGGTGGCACGGTCGGAGTCGCTCTGGATCTCGCTGGAAGGTCGGCTCACAGGTTGATCACTGCGATCCACTCGCCCGACACCGCGTTGCACGAGCCCGGAGCCGAGATCTGGGTCGGGGTGGCCATCCCCGGGACCGAGGTCCCCGAGCGGGTCGCCCGCATCACCGACGCTCTCGACCGCGCCGGCATCCCGATCGAAGCGGCGGACTCCCATCCCTCCGAGACGCTGGCGAACGTGCACGATCCGGCGATGGTCGACTTCCTGCGGACGGCGTGGGAGCGCTGGCAGGAGTCGGGCTATCCCGAGGATCCCGGGCAGGATCGCGTGGTCCCGTATGCCTTTCCCCTGCGTCAGATGACGTCGGGTCGCCCGCCGAGACGCCCGGCCTCGGTAGGAGCTGAGGCGGGCCTGTGGGCCATGGACACCATGACGCTGATCGGCCCCGGATCGTGGGACGCCATCAAAGCGGCCGCCTCCTGCGCTCTCGCGGCGGCCGACCGGGTGTCGGAGACCGGTTCCACGTTCTATGCGCTCTGCCGTCCACCCGGACACCACGCCGGACGCGACTTCTACGGCGGCTCCTGCTACCTGAACAACGCTGCCCTCGCGACACACCGGCTCAACGCCCAAGGTGCTCTCACCGTTGCGATCATCGATCTCGACGCCCACCATGGCAACGGAACCCAAGAGATCTTCTACACGCGCTCGGACGTCGGATATGCGTCCGTCCATGTCGACCCCGCCTACGGATGGTTCCCTCACTTCGTGGGATACGCCGACGAACAGGGCGAAGGCGCCGGCGAGGGGTACAACACCAACGTCCCGATCCCGCCTGGCTCGGACGATACTCGCTGGTTGGAGGCGGTCCATGCGGCTGTCGACACCGGGCGGGCCGCAGACGCCCTTGTCGTGTCACTGGGGGTCGACGCAGCTGTAGACGACCCGGAATCGCCGCTTCAGGTCACCCTCGACGGCTACCGGCGAGCCGGCGAGGTGGTCGCCGATCTCGCCCTTCCCACCGTCGTCGTGCAGGAGGGTGGCTATCACCTGCCGACGCTCGGCGACTTCGTCGTGGGATTCCTCGAAGGAATGTCCGTTCGCTGATCATCGAGGTGGCAGGTCGAGCAGAATGCGCCGATGAAGACTCGATTCGTCGGCAAAGAAGCATGGGGTGGGTTGGCGCCCAGCCAACAGCGCAAGGACCTCCCTCCCCCACCCCGATGGCGCCTCGAGACCGTGGCTGCGATGGAACGCCCGCATCACCTCGTGGTCGGACCCGATGGCCGGACGATCGCATTCGTCCTCGACCGATCCGACCTCGGGTCGGATGTCTGGGTGGCGTCGGACTCCACCGCCGCCCCTGAACGATTGACGGTGGACCGACCTCCGACGGCCTTCTGGGAGGACAGCCCGCCGGCGATCTCTCCGGACGGCGGATCGGTTGCCTACGTGGGAGGGGGCGGCGTGCGGATCGTCCCGATCGAAGGTGGACCATCTCGGCTGCTCACGGAGGCCGGATCGCCCGTGTGGCTGCCCGATGGCCGTCTGATCGTGTCGATCGAGCAGGACCGCACCCGTGCCGGGGCACAACATCGGCGGTCCACCGCCGTCTCCCGGTTGGCCGTGTTAGAGACCTCGGATCCGTGGCCCCACCCGGTCAGCGCCGCTGACGGGGACGCGGCCCAGGCGACTCCCTCACCCGACGGCACGATGATGGCGTACACATGGTTCCCACCCGACGACCGCAACCGCAGCGACATCCGCATCACCGACCTGCAATCCGAAACGACATCGACCGTGGTCTCTGTCGCTGCGATGCACGCACACTCGCCTGCCTGGTCGCCGGACGGAGAGCGCGTCGCCTACGTCTCGGAGGAGTCGGGCTGGTACCAGGTGTGCCTGGTGGAGGCGACCGGTGAGAGTGCCCGGACGGTCACCGACGGCGAAGGCGACTTCTCATCGGTGCGGTGGTCGCCTCGGGGCGACCTGATCGTCGCGCTGCGTTCCCTTCGAGGACAGACCGACCTCGTCACCGTCGACATGCAGTCCGGAGCGACCGAGGTCATTGCCTCCGGCGGCGACTGGCAGGATCCCTGGTGGCTTGCAGATGGATCCATCGTCGCAGTGTTCGAAGATCATTCCACCCCGCCCCGGATCGAGGTGGTCTCGCCGACCGGGACGCGACGGGCTGCCTTCGACCCGGTCCCGACCGCACTCAGAACCGCCACCCACGTGGCTCCGGAGGAGATCTGGTACGAGAGTGCGGACGGACTCCAGATCCATGGCTTCCTGTTCCGCCCTGAGGCGGCATCGGATGCCACTCCGGTACCGGCGGTGGTGTATCCGCATGGTGGTCCCACGTCCGCCTACACGGACGCCTGGGATGGCCACGCGCAGTACTTCTTGGACAAGGGCTACGCGTGGTTCGCCATCAACTTCCGGGGGTCGACCACGTACGGTCGCGAGTTCGAGCGGGCAAACCATGGGGTGTGGGGTGTGCTCGACACCGAAGACTGCCTGGCTGCCGCCGACCTTCTCGCCGAACTCTCGTGGGTCGATGCCCGGCGGCTGGCGATCTTCGGAGCCAGCTACGGAAGCTACATGGCGCTCTGCTCGCTGGTGCTCGATCCACAACACCGCTTTGCGTGTGGCGTCGCCAAGTATGGAGATTGCGACATCCTCACCAGCTGGGCGCAGGGCGATCGCGTCGGCACCGAGGACCTCGAGCGTCAGATGGGCCATCCCTCCGATCAGCCGGCCGGATACCGCACCGGCTCACCGATCCACCAGATCGAGCGCATACAGCGTCCAATCCTGATAGCCCACGGCGAACAGGACGAGCGGGTCCATCCAAAGCAGTCCGAGGAACTCGTGGCGGCACTGGAACGTCATGCCAAGACATACGAGTACGTGACGTACCCGACCGAAGGACACGGGTTGCTGAGACTCGGGCCGCAGCTCGACTTCTATCGAAGACTCGAGCGTTTCCTCGACTGGTACTTGATGTAGCCGCCCCTCGGCATGTGATCAGGAGACTTCTCGTCAGGTTCGTCCCGCTTTCCCTGCTCGCCTTGCCTGACGGGCGACGGCTACGCCGGCGACGACCAACAACAGGTCGATGATCCCGACCAACGCCACCCGAACGACGTGCTGGTCGTTGCCACGCACGTCGAACCGACTCGGATCGGTCGGGACGTACACCACCTCCGCTCGATCGGCGATGGTGGCGACATAGTGGGTGGCAGCATCCACGGGACGTTCGGCCTCGTAGCTGACGTCGTCCACCACGAATCGAACGGTGAGCCAAAATTGATCGGGCGACCTCGGGCCGCGCGACTCGCGTTCGGCCGTGACCGTCGCCTCTGTGACCACACCCGACCTCTCCAGCAGTCCTGCCAGCCGCCAGTCCCTCACCGCCGACCAGTTGAACCAGACGACCAACCCGGTGACTGCCAGCACCGCCAGGACTGCAACGAACGCCGCCACGGGGGAGCTCGTCTCCTCGGACGCCGTCTCCTCGGGAGCCGGCTCCACCAGCCCAACTCCCTCGACGGTGGCGATGTACCGGGCGGGTTGATGCTCTCCATATCCGAGAACAGCGCCGTGCTGCGCACCGCAACGTGTGCAATCGGACCGCAGGAAGTAGGGAGTGGAACCACTGGATGTGACGAACAAGGGTCGCTCGAGCCGGTATGACGCCCCTATCCCGAAGGCCTCGGCGAGCTGCCACACCCATGGTGCGCCGCCCTCGGCCACCAGCTCTCGGTCTGGTGCCAGCACCTCCCGCACATCGAACCGCACGGCCCTCTCCCGGCACGATCGACACCGGTGCAACAGTTCGACCGGCGACGACTCGGAATCGAGTCCGAGCCCGTCGTGGACGACGGTTGGCCCACCGCTCCACCATCGCTCACCCACGTCATCGTCGATGTCGACAGCTGACGTGACTCGTGCCTCTTGCATGGATGATGACATCGGCAACATGAATCGTTCGCTGACGCGTTTCTGGCACGGTACCGAACCCGAAGGAGCGGCCGGACGCGGCAGTCCGTCAGGCGCCGGGGACCGTCTTGGCCCCCCCTGTCGCCGGGGCCGAATAGCATTCGCACATGTCCACCACTCGGTCACGCCCGGCGCGCCTGCTCATGGAGGGTCGGCTCTTCAGGGAGATCCCCCGCCTCCTGTCGAGACGGCTCATACCGCGGCCGGTCGATGCTCCTGAACTGGTCGTGCTGGTGCCCGGGTTGGGCGCGCACGACCTGGCCCTGGCACCACTGGCGAGATTTCTTCGACGGGCCGGGCATCTCGTGTTCGACTCCGGGCTGGGACTGAATCTCGGAAACGTGGACGACGACGTCGAGGAGGTGTCGTCGAGAGTGGCCGAGCTCGTGGACATCCACCGGATGCGAGCATCGTTGGTCGGGTGGAGTCTCGGCGGAGTGATCGTCCGGGAGGTGGCCCGAGCGATGCCCGACCAGGTGAGCCGCGTGATCACCTTCGGTACGCCGATCGAGGGTCCCCGGCACACGTCGCTGGCGTTCCTCTACTCGGACGCACGAACCACGGAGATCGAGGGGGGCATCGACGCCGCCAGGCTGACACCCATCACTGTTCCCATCACCGTGGTGTTCAGCCGGGACGACGGGATCGTCGACTGGCATTCAGGTATCGACAGGTACAACCCGCATGTGACACACGTCGAGGTGACCAGCGCTCACCTCGCCATGAACTTCGACCCCGACATCTGGCTCATCGTCGAAGACGTCCTGGCCGGGCGCACGCCATCCGGTGTTGTCGAAATCGGTTCGTGAAAGATTTCTCGAGTGTGATACGGTGGCTTCAGCGGCTCACGCCGCTGCTCTCTCCTCCAGCCCGAGCTCCGCTCGGGCGCGCCCGAGTCACCCGAGCACCCGATGGACGGCCCCGACGATCCCCTCCACGAGGAACTCGATCTCGGTGCCGTCGATGGTCAGCGGCGGTCCGAGCATGAGACCGTCACCCTGTGTTCCGTCGGCGCAACCGGCGATCCCGTAGGGGACGACACCGGCGGCTATCGCGTCGCTCCTCACACGCTCCGTGATTCGATCGGCACGAGGGAAGGGGGCACCGCTCGATCGGTCCTCGACGAACTCGACCGCCACCATAAGGCCACTACCACGCACATCGCCGACCCGTTCGTGACCCTCGAAGGACGATCGCAACAGTTCGATGAGCTGCATTCCGGCTCGTGCCGACCGCTCGACCAGTCCTTCTCGCTCGATCAGGTCGAGCACGGCCAGCCCGGCTGCAGCGCCCACAGGGTGATGCGAATAGGTGTAGCCGTGATGAAAGCCATCCGACACCACGTCGGCGACGTGCCCGGAAGCAACACAACCTCCGAGCGGCCAGTAGCCCGACGCAGCCCCTTTTGCGATCGTGACGATGTCGGCCCGAA
>CAWBVW010000007.1:0-314773 GCA_963792365.1 uncultured bacterium | reverse complement strand
GTTTCACGCCGGCCGAAACAGACGCCGGTCCGCCTGGGCTGCCGCCGCGGGTTGGGCGAGATCGAGTTCCTTTGGCTGGTCACGGGTGGGCCGTCGGTCGGGTGGGCCGTGGGCTGTCAGCTGTCGGCCACCGACTGCGACCGCCCCGCAATCCGGCGCACGCGCCCGTGTCGACCGTTGAACGTGGAAGGTGGGGCGGCAGCAACCGACCAAACGGTCGGTAAGATCGGGTTCGCCAGCCGTCGAGGAGTCCTCAGAGATGAATTTCGCCTTCAGCGAAGAGCAGGAAGAGCTGCGTCGATATGCCCGTCAATGGCTTCTCGATCGTGCGCCCTCGAAGACGGTGCGTGAGCTGATGGAGACGGACGAGGGGTTCGATCGAGGTCAGTGGTCGGAGATCGCCGAGATGGGATGGCAGGGAATGGCCATCCCCGAGGAATACGGTGGCGCCGGTTTCGGCTTCCTCGAGTTGGCGGTCCTGCTGGAAGAACAGGGTGCGGCTCTGCTCCCAGCGCCCTTCTTCTCAACGGTCGTTTTGGCGGCGAACGCGCTTCTGGCTGCCGGAAGCGACCAGCAGAAGAAGGAATGGCTGCCGAAGATCGCAGCCGGCGAGACGGTTGCCACGCTCGCGACCACCGAGCGAAACGGCCGGTGGGACGAGACAGGGGTCGAGGCGACCGCAACCGCCAAAGACTCCGGATGGACCCTCAACGGCACGAAGAGCTACGTACTCGACGGGCACACGGCGGACCTCGTCATCGTGGCGGCCCGCAGCGGGGCAGGGGTCTCTCTCTTCCTCGTACCGGGCGACAGCGCCGGCGTGTCGCGAGTGCCGCTGGACACGATGGATGCCACCCGCAAGCAGGCTTCCATCGAGCTCACCGACGTGACGCTCCCTCCTGAGGCTCTGTTGGGCACCGACGGCGGAGGCTGGCCGATCATCGAGGCGGTCATGGAGATTGCTGCGGTGGCGCTCGCCGTGGAACAGGTCGGCGGCGCACAGCGGTGCCTCGACATGGCCGTCGAATATGCGAAGGATCGTCAGCAGTTCGGTCGCCCGATCGGATCCTTCCAGGCCATCAAGCACATGTGCGCCGACATGCTGGTTCACGTCGAGTCGGCGAAGGCGGCCGCTCACTACGCGGCTTGGGCTGTCAGCGAGTCCAACGACGAAGTGAAGATGGTGGCTCCACTGGTGAAGTCGTATTGCTCGGAGGCATTCTTCCGCTGCGCGTCGGACAACATCCAGATCCACGGCGGAATCGGGTTCACCTGGGAGCACGACGCCCACCTGTACTTCAAGAGGGCCAAGAGCTCAGAGTTGCTCTTTGGCAGTCCGAGCGAGCACCGCAAAGTCCTCGCAGGTCGACTCGGGCTGTGACGTCTGGTCGACCCAGACGCGTGTCGCCGGGCGCTGCAGGGTCGGGCCGCGCTCCGATTGCTCGTCCTGACTCGATCCTAGGCTCTCATTCATATGGCTCCTATCACACTCGTCATGCTGGCCTCGGTGCTGCTGGCGGTGTTTCTCGTGGTCGTCGCAGCACTGGTGTGGCAGGAGGGGAAGAACAAGACCTATGACGAAGGGCACGTCTACGTCGTGGACGATGCCGTCCGTTTCATCGAGGCCGAGCTCGAAAGCTCCACGCTCCGGACGAGCGACATCAAGAGGATCATCGAGTACGAGGTCTTCTACTTGCAGGGCCTGGCACAGAAGCGACGTCGCAACCCGGTGGATGTGATCGCCGGGGGGAGCGACGCCGCAGTGGAGTACATCCAGGCACAGATCGCCGACACTCACGGCGTGTCCTACCCTTTGGAAGACATACGTGCAGCGCTGGCTCACGAGGCCGCCTATCTCGCATCGATAGGCGCCGTCGGTGAGCCTGTGACAGACGAAAACCGCGGAGGTGTTGAGGAATGATCGTTCGTTGTGGAGCGTGTCGAAGCCAGTTCGACGTGCCCGGTCCCGGCAGGTTCTCCTGCCCGGCATGCGGATCGGTCAACAATGTCTCGGCAGCGCCCGGAGGTGCAACGCCGCCCCAGGGGATGGGTGCCCCTGCCGGGATGCCTGGGGCGCCACCTGCCCCACCGCCGCCACCACGTCCCGATCCACCATCGCCCCGCATCTCGTGCCCCGAATGCGATTTCAGCTTCATCGTTGGCCGGATCGAGACAGCCACGTGTCCGAACTGTGGCAACGAGGTGAGCACCGGCTACACCGATCCCGAATCCGCCACCTGATGGGACGCCTCAGGCGCTTCGAGGAGCATCGCTACGTCGGAGCCCGAGACACGATGACCGTGTACGACACAGACGACGCGGATCAGGCGGCAGAGCTCGCCGGTCGAGTCGAAGAGGACGGGCTGTATCAGAACAACCTGCTCCAGACCTTCGGCCCCGACGAGATCCCCGAGGCCCGCAATCGGGGCTTCCACCCTCCACGACACTGAATCAACCAGCGGCCTCGACGATTGCGTCCACCACTGGTTGTGTGCGCATGAGGAAGAAGTGGTCGGTGTCGACCATGCGCAACCGGCCACCGATCGTGGCGGCCATCTCGCCGATCAGGCCGGCGTCCACCACCTGATCCCGGGTGCCGACCAGGAATGTGGCTCGCCGACCGTCGAGCGACCGGAACTCACCGGGTTCCACGATTGGCGGAGCAACACCCACATATGCGTGGTCACGGCGAGACTCGGCGAGATAGCGGAGCGAGACGAGCGCACCGAACGACCACCCGGCGATCACGACGTCCGGCGCCGAGTCTTCGGCGTGCAGTACCGCAGCCTCGACATCCAGCACTTCGGCCTTCCCGTCGTCGTGGACACCTTCCGATTCGCCGACGCCGCGAAAGTCGAACCGAAGCACACCCAGACCTCGGTCCGCCAGCCCGTCGGCCACCCCGTTCATGAGAGGCGCAAACATCGACCCGCCGTACAACGGATGAGGGTGACACCACACGACCATGGTCGACGGTCGACCGACGCCTTGGATTCGACCGTCCAGCCGTACCCCGTCGGTGGTGGTCAGGCTCTGACGGCGGATCAGGCTGTCGCTCGTTGCACCCTCGGACACCGGCCCTATCGTATCTGCGGGTGGTTGGCCGGGAACACACGATCGAACGAGCGCACGAGGGGGACAGCGGATGAGCCCACGGTTGGTGGTGCTCGTGACATCGAACGCACGGCGGGGCGCCGAGGTGTTCGGGAGTCAATTGGCCGACGGCCTCGCCGAGCGTGGCTGGCACGTCGAGCTCTGGGCGCTCGGCCCGGCGCCGAGTGGAGGCGCAACCATCGATGCCCAGGTGCTCTCGTCGTCCGTGTCTGGTCTGAACCGGAGCTTGGTTTCGACCCTCCGCTCACGCCTGGTCGCTCAACGCCCCGACGTGGTGCTCGCCAACGGCGGGGCAACTCTCCGCTATGCAGCGGCTGCCACAACCACGATGCGACGATCGCCCTACCTGGTGTACGGGTCCATCGGCGAACCGATGTATTGGGTGCGAAGTCGCCTCCATCTCTTGTTGCTCCGAGCCCAACTGAAACGTTGCGATGCCGTGTTCGCCGTCTCCGATGCGACGCGCCGCCAACTCGTCGACGAGGTTGGAGTGCCAGGAGATCGGGTGGAGGTCGCCTCGACCGGGGTGTCACCGCGCTGGGCGAGGCTGTCGACCGACCCTTCGGCCCCACCATTCCGTGTGGTGTGGGTCGGCAGTCTGACATCTGAGAAGGACCCACTCATGGCGAGGGCGGCCTTCGCGGCCGCCCGGCTCGGCAGCGATGCCGAGCTGCGGTTTGTCGGCGACGGGCCCCTTCGTTCTGCCGTCGACGGTGGATCGCCACCGGGAGTCTCTTCGGTCGGCTCGGTCGAAGACATCGCTCCCCACCTCCAGTGGGCGAAGTGTTTGGTTCTGTCTTCGCGCACGGAAGGCCTGCCGGGGGTGGTGTTGGAGGCTCTCGGGGCAGGGCTGCCGGTTGTGGCGACCGATGTGGGCGGCGTGTCCGACGTCGTGATCGACGACGAGACCGGGCTCCTGGTGGAACCCGGCGACATCGAGGCGATGGCGCGTGCGCTCGAGCGACTCGACAGCGATCCGGCTCTGCGCGCACGGATGGGAGATGCAGGACGCAAGCTCATCGGTGAGCGTTACCTGTTCGAGCACAGCTTCGACCGATACGATGCCCTCCTCCGGCGGCGGTCGAGCGAGAGGTCTACATGAGCCCGCCTGTGATCGCCCACCTGACAACCGTGGATCTGAGCCTGCGGTATCTGCTCATGCCCCAGCTCACTCGACCGATCGAGCTGGGACTCGAGTCGGCCGGTATCTCCGCCCCCGGTCCGTGGGTACCCGAGCTCGAGGCGGCCGGCATCCGTCACATCTCGCTAGACGACTCGACCCGTGGCATGGATCCCGCCGCAGATCTCCGGGCTGCATTTCATCTCTGGAAGCTGCTGCGACGGCTGCGGCCCACGGTGCTCCACACCCACAACCCGAAACCGGGCATCTACGGAAGGGTGGTCGGCCGCCTCGCAGGTGTCCCGATCGTCGTCAACACCGTTCATGGTCTCTACGCAACCACCGACGATCGGCTCCTCAAGCGATGGGTCGTCTACGCGTTGGAGTGGCTGGCAGCTCGCTTCTCGGATGCCGAGTTGTGCCAATCGATCGAGGACTTCCAGCTCCTGCGACGGTTGCACCTCGCGCCGGTCGACAAACTCCGTCATCTCGGCAATGGAATAGACCTGGAGCGGTTCAGATCCGATGCCGAGGTTCGCCGCGCCGTTCGTGAGGATCTCGGCGTCGACGACGACACGGTTGTCGTCGGCATCGTCGGCCGCCTCGTCGCCGAGAAGGGATACCCCGAATTGCTCACCGCGTTCGCTCGCTTGGACCAGCGGTTCAAGCTCGTGTGTGTGGGCCCCGCCGACCCGGAGAAAGCAGACGGTCTGTCCGAAGCCGAGATCAAGGCTGCGACCGAGCGTGGCGTGGTGTTCCTCGGAATGAGAACCGACGTCGATCGTCTCTACAACGGCATGGATGTGTTCGTGCTGCCGAGCCATCGGGAGGGGTTCCCTCGATCGGCCATGGAAGCGGCCGCCACGGGAGTTCCGGTGATTGCGACCGACATCCGTGGCTGCCGCGAGGTCATCGACGATGGTGTCAATGGCCGGCTGATTCCTGTTCGTTCACCCGACGCCATCGAGACCGCCATTCGAGAAGTAGGTGGAGACCGGGAAACCCGGCGCATGATGGGAGCGGCAGGTGTCGAGAAGGCTCGCCAAGAGTTCGACGAGCGGAGGGTCGTGCGACGAGTGCTCGGGACGTACGCCGACGTGGCCCTGCGCAAGGGCTTGAGCGAGGTCGGAGCGATGCTACGAGCGCCGATCGGCGGGGAGTCGATCAGGCAGGCGGTCCCTGCCGACGCCCGCTTCTGCGCGCGCCTGCACCGCACCGCCATCCACACGGGGTTCCTGAGCTCGTTGGGCGACGGCTTCCTCACCGTCCTGTATCGAGCGCTGATCGCCGATCCCGACGCCGTAGTGCTCGTGGCCGAGGACGAGTCGGGGCCTATCGGATTCGTGACCGGGATCGTGGACACAGGAGCCTTCTACCGGCGTTTCGTCAAACGGTCCGCCCTGGAGGCCGGTCTCCGCGCGGCCCCGCGTCTGATCCGCCCATCGGCGTTGCGCAAGGTGGTGGAGACCGCCCGCTATGGCGGAGAAGACCACGTCGGTGTCGAGGCAGAGCTGCTCTCGATGGCGCTGATTCCCGAGAGGAGAGGGCGAGGGATCGCGGCCCGCATGCAGGACCAACTGCTCTCGACGCTCACCTCAATGGGCGTGCCGGCGGTACGGGTCGTGGTCGGATCGCAGAACCACACCGCAATCGCCTCGTATCGTCGGGCCGGTTTCGATCCGGCACAGACGATCGAGGTGCACGAGGGCGAGAGTTCTGAGGTGTTGGTGTGGCGGCCATGACGATCTTTGCGATCGCGGCGGTGGTGTCGTATCTGGTGGCGGCGCTTGCGGGTGCCGTCGGTCCCCGTCTCGGATTGGTGGATCTGCCCGACGGCGAGCTCAAGACCCACAGTCGACCGATTCCACCCCTGGGGGGCATAGGCGTGGTCGCCGGATTCCTGGGGGGAGCAGCGGCCGCCGGGACTCTCAGCACCTCGACCGTCCTGGCCGTCCTCCTGGCAGCCGGCCTGGGCCTGGTCGATGATCGTCTCGATCTGTCGCCAAAGGTGCGCTTGGTCGTGGAGTCCCTCATCGGGGTCATCCTGGTGGCGGGCCCTTTGCTCGGGGGAACCATCGGCGTGGTCGAGGCTGTGATCGGTGCAGTCGCCACGGTGGTGCTGATCAACGCGGTGAACCTGTTCGATGGTCTCGACGGACTGGTCACCAGTTCGGCAGCAGCCGGGTTGCTCGGGATCATCATGTTCCCCACCTTCACGTCCGACGCCCGGCTCCTCGTGCTGGTGGGTGCGGGAGCCCTCATCGGATTCCTCCCACACAACTGGAATCCCGCTCGGTTGTTCCTCGGCGACAACGGCAGCTACACGGTTGGGACCATCCTCACTGCCGTGATCGTGGAACTGGGAGTGTCCGGAACCGGACCCCTCGACATGATGGCCGGGGCGGCCTGTGCCACCGTTTTCCTCGTCGACCTCGGGTCGACACTCCTTCGCCGACGAAGGGCCGGAGTCCCGCTCTTCGCCGGTGATCGATCCCACACGTACGACAGGCTCCACGATGTCGGGTGGAGCGTCCGACGAATTGCTGCGTCATCGGCTCTCATGAACGCCGTGGCCGCCGTCGTGGTCGTCGTAGTTGCCGGTCGGAGCATCGCAGCGGCCGCCGCGCTTGCGGTCGTGCTCGTGTTGGCTGCGACGGCCTACGCCTCCGTCGTCGGCGACATCAGGTACGACCCGGCGGAGTGAAGCGCTCCAGAAGCCAGGGACCGTGGACCGGCGTTGCTCCACGCCTCACAACAACTCGAGGTCGCCGGTGCTCAGGTCCCAGTTCGCCGGGTCGAAAACGTCGCGGTCGAGTTCGGTGAGCGGGAGCGCCACCTGCGTGAGGGCGGTCAGCCCGGGAACCGGAGCGAAGGCCGATTTGTGCGCGGCGGTGCGCTCGGGAGTGCGGTCAGAGAACCACGCGACGAGGTAGTGGGCGTCGGTGGCATGTGCTGCCGCCCGGAAGGCGGATCTCGTCACCGACCCGACGAGATCGGACACCACCACTTCGTGGCGGCCGTTGCGTACGTTGGGTCGGAGCATGACTGCGCCGCCCGCGTGGCGGACCATGCGGTACCCGGCGGTCGGGTGGTCGACGAATCGCCACTTCCTGTAGGCCGCATCGCGACTGGTGCGTAGCCCGCGCGGGGGCCGGTCCGGGGTGTCGATGGGCTGAGGATCGATACCGCCCGGCACGAACGACGACCGGTCGACCTGGGTCTCGATGGCTTTGGCACGCCACGGACGTTTGGGTCGGACCAGGGCGCCGATCGGCTGCACGTCCTTCCATCCCATCGACCGGTAGCCGGCCCCCGAGTCGGCGTTGGGAGTGTTGAACACGAGATCGACTCCGTCCGCTCTGGCCTCCTCCAGCGCCGACATGGTCAGATTGCGGAAGATCCCCATGCGGCGGAAGTCCGGGTGGGTGGCGGTGTCGACGGGACGGACACAGCGAACGGTGCGTCCCTCCGGAGTCGCCAAGTTCCATCGCATGAACGCCCTGAGTCCGGCGACGGTCCCCCCGGCGTCGGCGACGAGGATGATCGATCGCCCGAAGGGATTGTCGAAGTGCTTCCACGAGAAGAGCTCGGTGTTGCGTCGGTTGACCTCAGACTCGCCCAGTGACAGGCGCATCACCTCCAGCACCTCGTCGAGATCATCCTCCACCATCGGTCGGATGCTGTACCGCTCGGTCATCCGGTGATCTCCTCATATATCCGCTCGTACGACTCCACCATGGCGGCGGCGCCGTAGCGTTCCTCGACGAGCGCACATCCTGCTGCCCCGAGTTCGGATCGATCGTCGTCCCCGATCATCTGTGCGAGTGCATGCGCCAATGCAGTTGGATCCTTCGGCGGCACCAGCCGACCGGTCGTGCCGTCGATCACCACAGACGGCACCCCTCCAACGGCCGTTGCGACCACCGGCCGGGAGAGGGCCAGCGCCTCCAGCACTACCAGCGGCAGGCCTTCGACCTCGCTCGGGTTCACGAACACGTCGGCAGCAGCAATGAAGCTCCGCGCATCGTCCCGGCGTCCCATGAACCTGACGAGTTCGCCGACACCGGCCGCCGCAGCCGATGCTCTGACCCGTTCGAGATCACCGGGGTTCTTCTCACCCCCGATGCTGGCGATGAGGAAGCGAGGGACCGATGTTCTGAGAATCGATGCTGCGGCGATCAGGTTCTCGTGGCCCTTGAGAGGACGGATGTTCCCTACGTGAACGATCAGCGGTGTGGAATCGTCGAGCCCGAGTTCTGAGCGGGCAGCCGACCGTTCGCCGTCCGTGACGGTCACTGCGACGCCGTTCGGTATCACCTGGGAACGCGGCCCCGGATATCCCGTCAGACTGGCTGCAACGGCGTCGGACACGGCGCCGACAGCACGATTGCGGCCGTATGTGACCCGGTTCAGCCAGCCGGTCGGGAAGCGGTATGAGTCCGCGAGGTTGTGCTCTGTGTACACCATCGGTCGTCCTCCGAATAGACGCGCCAGCACACCTGTCGAGGGGAGGTGGGCGTGGATGAGATCGGGGTCGAACCGGTCGACCAGGTCACGGAAGCGCCGAATCGTGCCCGGGCCCATGCGTCCGGAGCTGTCGCCTAAGCAGTGCACGGGGATACCGGTCAGCCGGATCGCCTCGGCGAGCTGATCCTTCCACGGAAGCACATAGGCGACCTCGTATTCGAAGCGGTCCCGATCCCACACCTTCGCCGACTCGACGATCAGCTGTTCCGCCCCTCCCATGCCCAGGCCCTTGATGAGCACGAGCACGCGTGTACGCCGGTTTCCTGTGGCCCTGTTCATCTCGCCCCTCGATTGGTCGGTCACTGAAAGCCAGATGTAACCGACCTCCCGTAAAAACACCATTGAAGTATCAACAGTCATTCTGATGGATCGGCTTGAATACGGAATAGGGAAACTGACCCATGGACTCGTAGAGGGTGCTGGGGTACGTTGTCGATCGGTTGGCCACGGAGGGGTCGTCTGCCAGACGCAGACCAGGCCGACCGAGATGCGGCATGAGGGGTGCCGTCGGTAAGGGTGATACGGGGAACGAAAGCTGTTCGTTGTGGGGCACTTTCGTTGGATTGTGTGGGAGGATTGCGTGGAGAGGTCTGAGACGTTGGCTGGCGACAGCCACGCGGTCCGCGGCCAGATGGGGGACACCGCTTCGAAGCGGTTTGCAGGTCGCATCTGGGGCCGAGCGCTCCAGGCGGCGTTGCGCCTGCGAGCGGACATCTCGTTTGCCGTCGTCGACGTGTTCATCATCGTCGCCGGGTACACGATGGCCACAGCTTTGAGAATGCTCGACGGTGCAGTTGAGCGTCCTGCGCTGTTCTGGACAGGGCTCGGCCGGATCCTTCCGATCCTGGTCGCCGTTCATCTCCTCGCCAACCTGGCAACCGGCACGTACGGACACATGTGGGAGTACGCGTCGATTTCTGAGGCCCGAAAGGTGATCATCTCGAACATCGCGGCGGCCGGCGTCATCGTGCTCGTCGTGACGCCTCTTGCCGACGTCATCACCGATGGCCCTCGGCGCTTTCCTTATGGTGTGGCGATCGTCGGAAGCTTTCTGGTGCTCGCCGGCATGGGCTTGATTCGTTTCCGTTCGCGGCTGTTCTCGCTTCGTCGGTCCATCGCCGCCGATCATCCGGTCACGTTGGTGGTCGGTGACGGGAAGTCGGCCGCAGACTTCGTGCGAGAGGTGCTCCGCCTCGGTCAAAGCGCCGAGATCGCTGGATTCGTGTCTCCCGGGAGGGCGCTCACTCATCGCCGGCTGGCAGGACTTCCAATCCTCGGCAGCCTCGAAGAACTTCCGGCGCTCGTTCGCGAGCACAATGCCCAACAGGTCGTGGTGGCCGGAGAGGTCGAGAGCGACCTGATCAGAAGGGTTGTTGACGTCTGCACGTCGGTCGACGTGCGGCTCCGGGTGGCCCCGGGAGCGGGGTCCGTGCTCGATGGTGCCGAATCGCCGATCGACATCCGTGACATCGAGTTTCAAGATCTTCTCCCTCGACCGGAGATCGCGACCGACCTGGGCGACGTCGAACGGCTCGTCAAGGGACGCAGGGTTCTGGTCACCGGTGCCGGTGGGTCGATCGGGTCTGAGATCGTCCGACAGGTGAGCGCCTTCGATCCGGCCGCCGTGATCGCCCTCGACAACGACGAGACCCATCTTCATGAGACCATTCTCCGGGTGGGGAACCAGGACGGAGCGATCCATCCGGTGCTGTGTGACATTCGTGACGCCGAGAAGGTGGTCCGGGTGATGGTGGAGCAGTGTCCTGAGGTTGTGTTCCACGCAGCCGCCCTCAAGCACGTCCCGGTGCTCGAGCACTTCCCGGAGGAGGCTGTGTTCACCAACGTGCTGGGGACCAAGAACGTGATCGACGCGGTCTCCAAGGTGGGAGCAGATCGCTTCGTGCTCATCTCGACCGACAAGGCAGTCGAGCCGTCGAGTGTGATGGGCGCCACCAAGCGGGTCGCCGAAATGCTCACCCAGCTCGCCAATGAGCGCCGAGACGGTTGCGTCTACACGGCGGTCCGGTTCGGAAATGTGCTCGGATCACGAGGCAGCGTGGTGCCGACTTTCGTACACCAGATCCACTCTGGTGGCCCTGTCACGATCACCGACCCCGCAATGACGCGATTCTTCATGACCGTCCCGGAGGCCGTGCAGTTGGTGCTCCAGTCGGCGACGCTCGCCGAAGGAGGCGAGGTCTTCGTGCTCGACATGGGAGAACCCGTGAAGGTGATGGACCTGGCTCGACGCATGATCCGCCTCGCCGGGCTCGTGCCGGGACGCGACATCGAGGTGGCTGTCACGGGTATCCGCCCGGGCGAGAAGCTGGCCGAGATCCTCTCCGAGATGCCGTTGCTGCCCAGCGACCATCCGAAGATCAATCTCGCTCGGCCCTCGGCCCCAGGCCCGTTGGCGCTGTTCGAGGCCATTCGTGATCTCACCGACATGGCAAAGGGCGAGCGTCGCGACCAACTCGTCGACACCGTCAAGGTCGTCGCCGCCATGAAGGGCATCGACGAGGTCGTCGACCTGCGCGAGCTGGAGTCCGAACAGGCGATCAGCTGGAATTGATCTCGGCGAAGACGCACCGAGGCCAGTCCAGCTTGCTTCTGGGCGAACCCAGGTCACACTGACAGCATGGTTGGATCAACCGACGCACCCGGTTCCTCTTCTTCGAAGATCGATCCGAAGCGGCTCGCACGCCAAGCCCTCAAGGGTCTCTCGGCCGTGACCGACCTGCTCTCTCCTGAGCTCGAGGGGGCTCGGTTGCTCATCTATCACCAGGTCGACGCAGGGAACGGCGTCGAGATGGATCTGGACGTCGATGCGTTCGAACGTCAGATGCGGTGGCTGGCAGATTCGGGTCGAGTCCGCAGCCTCGAGGAGGTCCTCGCAAACCCCGACTCACCGGAGACCTCCTATGTGATCACATTCGACGACGGCTATCGGGACATGTACGACAACGGCTTTCCGCTGCTTCGTGAGCTGGGCCTCCCTTTCGTGCTCTATCTGACCTCGCAACCCATCGAGTCTGGCGTGCCCCTCAGGGACGACGGGCTCTCGACACCGGTCAGTTGGAATGCGGTGGGCGACATGCTCGAGTCGGGTCTGGCCACGCTTGGTGCTCACACTCACACCCATCCTGATCTGCGGCTCGTCTCGCCGGACGAGATCGAACATGAAGTGGGCACGTCCAACGCCCTCATCGAAGAACGAACCGGCGCCCGACCTCGACACTTCACCTATCCGTGGGGGTATTGGTCGCCGGACGCCGATCGGGTCATCAAGCAGGCGTACGTGTCGGCGACGGTGGCGGGGTGCGCCACCAGCCGGTTTGCGCCTCCCCACGCCATCCCGCGTCTTCCCGTCCAGCTGTCCGATGGATGGACGTTCTTTCGGCCACGACTCCGTGGCGGGTTCCGCCTCGAGGACATGATCCGACGGCGCCTCGCCGGCTATACGGGGCCCTGAGATGGCACGCGTCCTCCACGTCATCAACCGGTTCGGGACCTCGGGCGGAGCAGAGAACCAGCTCTACACGAATCTTCGGATGTTCGATCATCCCGATCTCTCTCACGAGGTCGCCTACATCTTTCGCAGGGACGACACCGACCCGCTTCCGGACGTCGCCAAGCATGGCCTGTTCCCGATCGGTGCCAGTCCCGGGAGATGGGAGATCATTCGTGCGCTCGATGCTTTCGTCGCGGATCGGCGACCAGACCTCATTCACTGCTCGCTGGCCGAGGCCGCATTGGCGTCGAGGCTCATCGGATGGCGCCGTGGCATACGGGTCGTCGAGAGTCTGGTGAACATCAGCCACGATCCGGTGAGAACGATCGACAACCCGTCGGTGAACCGGCTCAAACTCGGGGTGCACCGGATGATCGACCGAATCACGATGAAGCCGGTTGCCCGCTTCCATGCGCTGACACAGGCGGTCGCCCGGTCCTGGCAGAGCAACGTCGGAATCAACCCCGAACGCCTGGTGGTGATCCCGCGGGGCATCGACCTCGATCGCTTCGAGCGCAACACCGTCGATCGGGTCGCCGTGCGGGTGTCGATCGGAGTGGACCCCTCGGCGCCGATGCTGTTGAACGTGGCCCGTCAGGAGCCACAGAAGGGGCAGCGGTATCTTCTCGAGGCGCTGCCGGCCATCGCGGCTCGCCATCCCGAGGTCGTCGCCGTGTTTGCCGGACGCGACGGGAATTCGACCGGCCAGCTCCGTGAACTCGTCGAGAGACTGAGTTTGGAGCGTCACGTTCGCTTTCTCGGGGTACGCGACGACGTCCCTCAGTTGCTGGCTGCGGCCGATGTCTTCGTGTTCCCGTCCTTGTTCGAGGGTCTCGGGGTGTCGCTTCTGGAGGCGATGGCTGCCCAGGCGGCGGTGTGCGCGGTCTCCGATGCCCCTCCGTTCGACGAGATCATCGACCCGGGCCGTACGGGCGTCATGTTCCGTGCGGCGGATGCCTCCGACCTTGCCGAGTCGGTCTCCGGTCTGCTCGACGACGCCGAGATCCGACACAAACTGGCCGCTGCTGCGCGGCAGGAGATCGAGGCCAACTACCGGATCGAAGAGGTCACGAAGCGGCTCGAGCAGATGTATCTCGACGTGCTCGGCATGTGAGGGCATGGAGCAGGGCGGCCCAGGCATGGAAGGCTCGTCCGTAATGCTCCGACGATCTGGTTCCCTCCGGACACATCAACTCGAGCAGATGAACGACACTCAGAGCAACCCTCGAAGGCGTGAGAGGCGAATCTGAACGAGGCGTACTGCGCCTGCGTTCCGACCCATCGAGCGATCGCAAGAGCGAGGGCAGAAGGTCACCGGGGTGGACCTTGTTCCTGTTGTCAGCCGAGCTGAAGAGTAGAAGCGAACACCACGTAGACGACGAAGAGGTCGACAGCAAGGACTGCGAGGCTTCCCACGGCCCACCGCCAGGTCCGTCGTCTCCTGCCCACCACTATGGCGGCGATCGTGCCGCCAACTACGACCAGAGGCACAAGCACGATGAGGGCGACAGACAGTATGTCGTTCCAGGGTGATACAGCCCAGTCCATGGCACTCCCGACAACGCCTGGACGGTAGCGCGTGGGCGAAGGCTCGCAAGAGGATGGTCGTTGCCTGGAAGGGCGGTTGTGAGTGGCGTTGGCCTGAGCACCACGAGGCTCCCGATGCGGATTGTCATCCGTCCTCAGGTCGGATTGGCCGCCCACCGCCCGGTCACCTCCGGGTAGTGCTTGCCGAGTGCCTCGATCCTGGGCGCCCAGATGCTCCACAGTTCCCTTGCGAGTTCCTCCGGGAGTTCAGTGCCGCCCCCTCGTCGGCCGACCAGGTCGTCCGAGCCCGGCCGCCCGCGGTCGATCACGGTCGAGGCGGGGAAAGCGGCCCAATCGACGTCGCTCTCGACGTCGAGAAACTCAAAGACCGAGGTGAGGAGGCCCTTCGGGTCGCTCACCATTCGGTCGTACGTCCCCAACCACAGTTGATCGTCGGGGTAGCGGCGGGTCCAGCGATCGATGATGGACTGGTAGTCGCCCGAAGCGATGCTGTGCACCGATCGGAAGTGGGCGATGAACTCGTCTCTCGGAACCTGGTCGACGGTTCGTCCCCGCTGACGCGCCAGATTCATCTGGGCGTGTGACCACGCCCGATCGACCGGGTGCCGCACCATGAGGAGCAACTTGGCATCTGGCATCAGATCGGCGACCTCGTCTATGAGTCCGTCGCCCAGGGATGCGTAGTTCGGCGTGATCTCGCCGCAGACCCGGTCACCAGCCGCTTCGAACTTGCCGGCGTACCAGCGAATACTCCGGTGATGGAAGTGGCAGAAGTAGTGAAGCTCTTTTTCGGGCGGCACGAACACGTCTGGATGTGCGTCCAGGTTGTGATGAAGCCAGGTCGAACCCGACTTGGGTGCCCCCAGCCCGAGGAAGTCGGGAAGCCGCAGCCGATTCGTATTGAGAATCCCACGACGAATCATCGCTCGCTCGGGCGAGGAGACGAGCATTTCCGCTCGCTGAACCGTTCTGACGACCTGTTTTCCCAGCGCACGGGGTTTCATGTGGCGCTCCGTTTGCGCAACATGTCCGCGGCCGCCTGCCGTGCCTTCAAGGTCTTCCCTGCCAGCCCTCGGTCGAGCAACCACGTCTCGTCGGTGTATGGCTTGGCGCCGAAGCGCCGCTTGTATTCGTCGTCTCCGCGCAGGAAATCGAACTTGGAGAGACCCTCGCCTGCCGCCCACTCCATCGTGGTGGCCACCAGCACCGACCCCAGGCTCTGTTTGACGAACTCCTTCGACCACCCGGTCTGGTAGTAGGCAAACGTGTCGCCGAAGCGGAATCCGTAGAGCACTCCCACAACGGTGTCCCCCTGTCGGGCGACACAGGCCATGGGCCCTCTCGCGTCGGTCGTCGAAGCAATCAACTGCATGTGGAAGTCGAGGCGATCCTCGGAGAAGTGGGTCGCCCAGCCCAAGCTCTCGCTTCGGACTGCGTGAAGCTCGAGCAGGCGAGCGAACAGCGTCCGATCGATCCCTGAACGCCCAACCATCTCGAGCTCCACGCCGAGCTTCTCCAGCTGACGTCTTGCGTATCTCAGTTTCTTGCGGAAGTCGTTCGATCCCGGAAACCAGTCATCACCCGTGCCCAGGGTGGCAGCAAGCGTCGCCGACTCCTCGAACCGCTCGAATCCTGCGGCCGCCAGCCCGCCGGTCTGGCCGGGAGCCAGGTTGGACAACATCACCGGACCACGGGTGGTCTCGAGGATCCACCGGATCACGTCATCTTGCGACGACTCGGTACTCGTCCAGCCCAGATGATCGCCTGCGCCTGCACCGCTTCCGGTGTTCGTCCACATCGCCACCTTGGGACCGGATCCGCGGAACAGGGGTTGCTCGATCTTGGACACGGCGGCAACCGTGGTGACCGACCCCAATCCATCTGTCCAGAACCCCACGTTCGTCTCAGGACGACCAGCCAAGTGCTCCCACCATGCCAGAGCCCAGGTTCCGGTCTGGAAGAAGGTTCCTCCTGTCGACTCGGCGCAGGCATCCCACGCCGGAACCAGTCCGGTGATACGCGGATCGTGGGGTGCGAGGACGAGATCAGGTGATGGCACGAATGAGCTCCCCCCTGGAAAGGGACGAATCGGGCTCTATCCTGAAGCGACTCTCATGGTGCTGGGCAGATATCACATCGTTGCGTACGAACGCGCGACCGCAATGGAAATCGTCCGCAATGACAAGGCGATCAGGCACGCCGGGGTCGAGGACCTCGAGACGCTCGCGCCACTCCTGGCCCCGGGTCACGACCACGCGGGGCGCCTTGCTGCGGGCAACATCTGCGTGTGGGCGGCCGCCCCGGATGGCACCCCTGTGGGTCTGCAATGGGTCAACATCACGGGGCATCCGGATCGGCACTTCGGCGCCTTGAGTCGTCCAGACGGCACCACCGCCTACCTCAATCAGATCGTTGTGGACGACGACTACCGCATCAGAGGTTATGCACCCAGGGTGATGATCGCCTCCGTCCTGGCCGCCGGCGCGGCAGGGTGCGAGCGGGTCCGAGGTCTTGTTGCCATCGACAACGAGACGATGCATACACTGCTCCAGGGACTCGGATTCACCCGATCCGGTGCGCAGCTCGGTGTTCGACTCGGTTCCTCGATGACGCTGCGGCGCGGCGTTGCCTGAATGCTGCGCCATGAGTCTTCTCTCACCTGTCAACTGTTTGCCCCCGCGAATCGCCCTGACCCCACCCGAAGAAGCACTCTAAAGGGCGCGGCGAGATCCGGAAGGGGTGAAGCCGGATCGCTTATCTGTGGCTTAACGGCGCCTTGGGGCTTCGCGCACCCAGGTGCCGATACGGTGATACCGGCCATGGGAGTGGTCGATGGTGGGGATCCGGTCTCGGGATCGTGGATCAACGGATCGTGGATCGAGAGAAGAGAACGACGAGGAATGGGATGGAAGCTGTGATGGTGGAAGAGCCGCTCCGTTCCACGGCCCCACGCGGGGTCGTGTTCTGGGTGATGTTGTTCATGCTGCTCGCGATACAACCGCCGACCCCGGCGACAGCGCAGGTGTCGCCCTTCGATGACACGGGCGGCTCGGTGCATGCGGCCGACATCGCGCTGATCGCCGAATGGGGTATCACGACCGGCTGCAATCCGCCGGCCAACGACCTGTTCTGTCCGAGGGACAACGTCACGCGCGGCCAGATGGCAGCCTTCATGCGGCGCTCGTTCCGCACCCCGACCTCGCAGTACGACTACTTCTTCGACGACGACACGTCGGTGTTCGAAGCCGACATCAACTCGATCACCGGAGTCGGGATCACCAACGGGTGCAACCCCCCGTCCAGCACGCAGTACTGCACGGAGGACAACATCACACGTGGCCAGATGGCGGCCTTCCTGGTCCGCACGCTCGAGCTGCCGAGCGGCCCCGACGCCTTCTCCGATGACTCCGCTTCCGTGTTCCAGGGTGACATCAACGCCTTGGCAGCCGCCGGAATCGCCAAAGGGTGCACCGACAGCAACTTCTGTCCCGATGATCTGGTGACCAGAGAGCAGATGGCGTCGTTCCTCGTTCGGGCGCTCGACCACCTCGGATGCAGGGGGGCTTGAGATGGGCATGATCTCTCGCCGTCAATTCGTGAAGCGGGCCGGAATGGCAGCCGCTGCCGCCGGCATCCCGGTAGGCCTCACGGTCAGCCGTCCGCAGCCGGCGCTCGCTGCCACCGAGACCATCTCCGGTGACGTGACGGCATCGTCGAGGACGGTCTCCGCCGGCGACGTGCTCGAGTTCGATCCGAACAACTCGACCACGCTCACGCTCACCGGCAACACCGACACGACGCTCCTCGTCGAAGGAACGCTTCGGATGCGTCCTGCAAGTGCGGACATCGTGCACAAGATCCGCTTCACAGGCGGTGGATCGATCATGGTCATCAACAACGGACGGGTAGACATCCATGGCACGAAGAAGGTCGGCTGGAACCGCACCGGCGACGATGCAACCTGGCGATCGTTGGACACGCTGATCGTCGCCCCCATCAACCCGGGCGATTACGTATTCCGGTCCTTCACCAAAGGTGGTTCGGTCCCTGCGGTCAGCAACCGCCACGGCACCTTCAAGGCCGAGGTGATGAACCTCACCCGCAACGTCGTCATCGAAGGGACAGAAGCGACCCCGATGGGCCGCGTGATGGTCATGGGCAGTGGCGTGCAGACCTTCAACTACGCCGAGGTCCGGTATGTGGGCGATCCCGACGAGGTCGGGTTCTACCCCATCCACTTCCACCTCATGGGGGAGCGTGCCCGAGGCAGCATCATCGAAGGCACGGTCGTCCACCACGCCTACCACCATGCCTTCGTGGTGCACGGCACGCACGGAGTGACGCTCCGCGACTGTGTTGCCTACGACGTCGAAGCCGACGCCTATTGGTGGGATCTGCCGCCCGAGGGTGACTTCGACAACGAGGTCAACAACACCCACGACATCGTCTACGACCGTTGCATCGCTGCCGATGTTCACCGCGCCGACCTCGCGGATCCGGTCACCCGTCCCAACGAGCTTTCGGGATTCCTGATGGGCGCCGGCACCAACAACACCGTGCGCAACTGCGTTGCTGTCGGAGTCGGCGGCGGTGTTCGAACCTCCGGCTATCACTGGCCCTCGAAGGCCAACTCACAGACGAGCCCGTGGATCTTCGAGGACAACATGACCCACAACAGCCGTGAGTACGGAATCTTCGTCTGGCAGAACACGGCGAGCGAACGGCACGGTATCGACCGCTTCGTCAGTTTCAACAACGGTGTCGGGGCGATCAAGCACGGTGCATACAACAACCGTGGATATCACTATCGGAACTGCCTGTTCTTCGGCAACGGTGGGCCGGCTGAGCAGAACGCGCAGACGACGGTGCCGGAGCGGAACCTCACCAAGGAGCGCCTGAGTTTCGAAGGGACGATCTTCGACGATCCGACGCCGCTGTGGCTGTTCGATCACAACCTCCCGCCCACGATGTTCACGCTCTACCTCGATTGCGAGTTTGCCGGCCAGATCCTGGTCGCAGATGACGATCGGCAACACGGTTGGTACGACTTCGTTCGGTGTGACGTCGCTGCCGGCGACTTCGACACCCGGAACATGCATCCGAACTCGATCATCCGGGTCCAAGATGCAGCCGGCAACGCCTTCGAGATCACGAGCTCTGGCACTCGCGACATCGCACCGTTCTACGACGGGTGGACCTCCGCGACGCCAAAGCCAGGCCAGGAGTTTCCCGACTGGAAAGCCAGCTGCGGTAACGAGTGATCCGTTCTACGTAATACGCAATACGCAATAGGTACTCGTACCGGTTGCGGTGCACACATCTCCCCATTGAGCAGGTCCCGGCCGGTGGTACCCTGTCTCCCGGGGCAGGGTGAGACGCGGCGATCCTTCCAGCAACAGATGGAATCTGACGCGCACTCTCACCCATCAACTCAGGGAGAGAAACAAGTGACGAGCGGAGTGGTGATGAGGGATCCGGCGACTGTCGGGAGTGCAGAGACCGACGGCGTCGTGGTCAGAGACGTGACCAAGGTATACCGCCCGTCCAACAAGATGCTGAGCTTCTTGCTGCGCTCCCCGATTCGCAACGACGTTCATGCGCTGGACGGCATCAGCTTCTCGGTGTCGCCGGGACAGATCTGCGCCGTGGTCGGTCCCAACGGCGCCGGGAAGTCCACGACCTTCCGGATTCTCATCGGTCTGACGACCCCGACCACCGGCACCGCAAAGATCATGGGACTCGACTGTGTCTCGCAATCGCTCGACGTGCGGAGACTGATCGGATGGATGCCGTCCGAAGATCGCAGCCTCATCATGCGGCTGAGCTGTGCCGACAACCTCGTGTTTCACGGCCAGCTCCAAGGCCTGAAGGGCGCCGGACTGCGGCACGCCATCCAAGAGACGCTCGATTTGGTCGGGATCGGACACCGGGCCAGAGACTCCGTCTTCTCATTGTCGTCGGGAATGCGTGCCCGTCTCCAGCTGGCGCGTTCGCTGTTGCACAGACCGCAGGTTCTGATCCTCGACGAGCCAACGGCGACCGTCGACCCGATCGCGTCGTACGAGCTCATCGAAACGTTGAAGGTCGTGGCGGCAGAACGCCACATGTCCGTGCTCATCAGCTCCCACCGGCTCGACGAAATCGAGGCGCTTGGTAGCCACGTGATACTGCTCGACGGTGGTGCGATCAAGTATGACGGGGGCCTCGATGCTCTTCGTGAGATGTGGACCCGCCCTCGGGTCATCATCGAATTCCGCAGCCCTGAGGCTGCTCGGGCTGCGGAGAAGGCGCTCGCCGACGGTGCGATCGTCGAACTCGATCACGCAGACGACCTGGCCGTCGGAGGTCTGCTCGTCGGCGATGCAAGCTTGGGCGATGCGGTGGCGGCGCTGCCCCGTGAGAGCGCAGCGGCGCTCATGAACGTTCGCGAAGACGCTATGCCGCTGCGCGATCTCCTTGCGACCGTCTATCGAGGAGACACGCAATGAAGGCGTTGCGATATCGCCTCTGGCGCATGAGACAGACCGCCCTCGCGTTCCTGCGGGCATCCATCGTCGAGGACTTGAGCTATCCGATGGCTTTGGTGCTGGGGCAGGCCGGTGTGATCGTTCCCATCTTCATCACGTTCTTCATCGACGACCTGGTCGGCAACAACGAAACTGTCGGCGGCGACTACTTCACCTTCGCGACCATCGGGCTTTCCATGGGAGCTGCTCTCCAATCCACCCTCCAGGGTTTCGGGAACCGGCTCCAACAGATCCAGGACCGTGGCCTGTTCGAATCGATCCTGGTGGAGCCCATCAGCTGGACCTGGATGCCGATGGGGATCAACCAGTGGAACATGATTCGCGGTTTCATCAACGCTGCCATCATTCTCATGATCGGGATTCCACTCGGCGCCTCGTACGAGTGGTCCGGCCTGCCGATCGCCCTCATGCTCGTGCTCGCCGGCATGATGGCGGTCAGCGCGATCGGTGTGCTGTCGGCCAGCCTGATGGTGCTGGCCAAGCGATCACAGCCGGTGGTGGTCCTGTATGGGCTGGCTGCTTCGATCTTCGGTGGTGCCGCATTCTCGCTGAGCCAGCTGCCCGACTGGTTGCGTCCGGTGAGCTATCTCTTCCCCCACACCTACGTGATGAACGGAGTCCGCACCGTTCTGATGGAGGATCCAGGCACCTTTGTCATCACCATCCCAGAAGCACTCCTCGGACTGGGGATCACCACGGTCGTGATCGGCGGAATCGGCCTCTTCCTCTTCCGCCGATCTCTGGAGATCGCACGGGAGCTCGGCCTACTCAGCGGCTACTGACATGCCCTCGCTCAAGGAAGCCGTTCGCCAGAACGTCTCGGTGAACACCCGGAGCAAGGTCTCTCGAATGCGGGTCAAGGCTCGAATGGGATGGCCCGCGCTCGGGATGTTGCCGAACGTCCTCGTGATCGGCGCGCAGCGGGCCGGCACGTCGTCCATCTACCGATATCTGGGCTCACATCCCGACGTCGCTCCATCCCTGCGCAAGGAGATCGAGTACTTCTCAACCCGCTCGTCGATGGGGGAGCGTTGGTACCGTGCCCACTTTCCTCTCATCAAGCGTCCTCAGGTGGCTTTCGAGGCCACCCCCGATTACTTGCTCCATCCGCTGGCTGCCGCCAGGGCTACGGAGCTGATCTCGGACCTGAAGGCCGTGGCACTTCTGCGCAGCCCGATCACCCGGGCGTTTTCCCAGTACGGCCATCAGCGCAGGCTGGACAAGGAAGAGCTGCCTTTCACTGCTGCATTGGAACGGGAACCGGAACGAATCGTGGGCGAGTTCGACAAGTTGATGTCAGATCCTCGCTATCCGGCAGTCGAGCTGCGAACCCACGGATATATCGAGCGTGGCCGCTACGCACCACAGCTCCTACGATGGTTCGAGGCGCTCGGACGTGATCGAGTGCACGTGATCCGCACCGAAGACCTCTGGGCCCGGCCCGAGGCCACCTATACGGAGCTGCTGGACTTCCTGGACCTGTCTCATGTGATGCCGAGGTTCGAGAACTACTCGTATGTCCCGGAGACCGGCTCTCGTTCGGACAATTCGATGTCGATCGAGGCCGAGGCCTACCTCAGAGAGCAACTGACGGCAGAGATCGAAGCCGTCGAGCACATCTTGGGCCGCGACATGGGGTGGTGACAACGGGGTGACGTGCCGGCTGGGCGTGGCCGGTCAGCCGGGCGCGTCGGAAGACCACCTATCGGTCTTCCCGTTGGGCCGCTCAGCCGTCAGGCGCCGACTTTGGCGGTCACCAGGCCGCTGATCTTCTCGATCGACTCGAAGTTCTCGGGAACCAGTTCCTCGTCGTCGATCTCGATGTCGTACTTGGTCTCGAGGAACGAGATGATCTTGAAGATGCCCAGCGAGTCCACGACTTCCTTCTCCAACAACGGATAGTCGGCTGCCAGGTCGTCGGGGGACCCATCCCAGCTCAGCTCGGTGGCGATGAAGTCTCGGACTTCGTTCTGGATGCTCATTCGGACGCTCCTTCGGCGATCGTCTTCAGTTCTTGTCGGTTGATCTTTCCCGTCGAAGTCTTTGGCAACACCTCGAGGACATCGAATTTCTCAGGGATCATGTACGGGGGGACCGCCTCTTTGCAGTGATGGAGGAGGTCGCCCGCAGTCACGCCTTGCTTGACGGCCGCAAACGCCACCAAACGGTTGGTCACCATGTCGTCGCGAACGGCAACCACGGCAAACTCGACGACACCCGGGTGACGGTACATTGCCGTCTCGATCTCGCCGAGTTCGATGCGGTATCCCCTGCTCTTTATCTGGTTGTCACGACGACCGAGGAAAACGTAGTCGCCGTTGTGGTCGACTCGCACCAAATCGCCGGTCTTGTAGACCATGTCGACGATCTCCCCCCCGAAGGGGTTCGGCACGAGCCGTTCAGCAGTGCGCTCCTGGTCTCCCCAATAGCCGGCCATGACGGTTCCCGAGCGGATCCACAACTCGCCGACCTCCCCATCTGCGACCAGAGACCCGTCGTCGCCGACGACATAGCCGTCGGTGTTGGGAATCGGCTTGCCGATGGGGATGTCGCCGCCGTGAGGATCGGGTGCCGTGTCGACGTTGTAGAACGTACAGACGTTGGTTTCGGTTGGTCCGTACAGGTTGGAGAACCTCACGTGAGGGAGGAGATCCATGAGCTGACTCAGATACTTGGTGGGGAACACCTCCCCGGCAAAGAGGATCCAGCGCAAGTCCGGAAACAGCCCTGCTTCCAGCTTTCCACGCTGCACCAGCATCGAGAGGATCGACGGCACCGAGTACCAGACCGTGATGCGGTGCTTTGTGATGAACTTGTTGATCTGGACCGGGAAGACCGACGCCATGGCCGGAACCAGATACAGCGTCGCTCCGGCTTTTGCCGACGCATACAGGTCGAGGATGGAGAGGTCGAAGTGGAACGGAGCGTGACTCGACAGCCGGTCGTCGTGTGTGATGCCGTATTCGTCGACCGTCCAGTTCACGAACACCAGTGCATTGCGATGGGTCAGCTTCACGCCCTTGGGGGCGCCGGTCGAACCCGACGTGTAGATGATGTAGGCCAGATCGAGGTCGACCGTGCCTACCCCGAGGGCATCGGCGGACGCAGCGTCGACCTTGCCCCGAGAGATCAGCTCGAGGTCCCCGGCGCCGTCGACGTCGCCATCCATGACGATCACCGTTCGAAGCGATGTCTCCTCGGCCAGCGGCTCCCAGGCCTCCGCACGATCGGATGCGCTCACGAGCACCTCGATCCCGCAGTTGCCGACGATGTAGTTGGATCGGGGAGTGGGCGCCTTCACATCGATCGACACGTATGCGGCTCCCGTCTTGAGGATGCCGTAGATGCCTATGACCGCCTCGAGCGACTTCTCGAGATAGAGCCCGACCCGATCACCTCGGCCGACACCGGCATCTCTCAGTGTGTGCGCAAGCCGGTTCGCCGCGTCGTCCAGTTCGAGATAGGTCATCGAACGGTCCCCGGACAGCACCGCAACGTGGTGCGGATGTTCCTGGGCCGAGCGTTCGAGGAGTCCGTGCAATGTGTAAGTCATCGTTGTCACTCCACCGGCAGGCCTTGGAGCTTGGCAATCGTGTTTCGCATGGATTCGGAGGTCCCTGCCCAAATGGTGGCAGCGAGGCTGTCCCGAACGTGCTGCTGGATCTCGTGGTCGTAGAGGAAACCCCGGACTCCGTATGGCTGCATTGCGTCGAGCATGAATTGGCGATAGGTCTCGGTCACAAAAAGCTTGGTGGCGGCGATATCTTGCATCAGCGGCTGCGTCGATGCTCCATGCCCCAGTCTTCCTGCGATGTCGTACACCGCCATGCGCGCCATCTTGTGGCGAACCACGAGGTCGGCCACTCTGGCCGACACCTGCTGGAAAGAGCCGATCGGGGCGCCGTACACCTCCCTCGTCCGGGTCCACTCGGTGACGTCGGCGAGAACCCGGCGCATGGGTCCGAGGAGGGCGGCGAGGACGGCCGAGCGTTCCCAGCCGACGGATTCGGTGAGCACGTTGAGGCCGGCTCCTGGGCGCCCCACCACGTGACTCCGTGGTACCCGGACCCCGTCGAAACACAACTCGCCCATGCGGACGGTTCGAAACCCGACCTTTTCGAAGTCTCTGCCGTAGCTGGCACCAGGAGCACGCATGTCCACCACGAATGCTGTGACCGCGAACGGCGAGCGGCCTTCCCCTGTGAGGGCGAACACGAGCGCCACATCTGCCATGGGTGCGTTGGTGATGTACGCCTTGGCCCCGGTCAGAACCCAATCGTCGCCGTCTTTGACAGCACGAGTGGAACCTGAGTAGATGTCGGTCCCCGACGCCTCCTCGGTGAAGGCGTAGGCGAGCGTGAGGTCCCCAGTTATCGAAGGCTTCACCACGGACTCTTTGACCTCATCCGAACCCATCATCGCCAGCGGCATCTGGACGCCGAACACCTGAGAAGCCATGGCGTAGAGCATCCCCGAGTCGGTGGAGGCGGTGCCGATTCCTTCGAATGCGGCAACACCATGGGCCACCGACAGGCCTCGCCCGCCGAGTGACTCCGGCATACAGACACCCAGAGCGCCGGCCTTGGCTGCCCGGCGCCAGGTTTCGGGGTCGTAGCCACTCTCGTCATCCCAGTCCTGGCGTGGACCGGCGAGCTCCGCCAGCGTGATGGCTTCGTACTGCTCCCTGATCTCGTCGAGAGAAGGTTCCTGCCAGGGCTGCACGGTTACCAGTAGCTCTCTTCGGCCTTTGTCACGTCGGTACCGAGGGCGGCCTTGCCGACGTATCGCAGGCAGTCGTCGCTCTTGGCCGGCATGAGTCCGCCGCATCGTGCATCCCGGTACAGACGTTCGAGGGGCATCCGCTTCGAGATCGTCGACCCCCCACAGATCCGAATGGCCATGGAGGCCAGTTCCGGAGCGACCTCGCCCACCATGTACTTCGCACGATGGATGGCGACGTTGGCTTCGGGGCTGCCCGGCCTCTCCGTGACGAGCCTTGCAGCTTCGAAAGTCATGGCTCTGGTGGCCGCCAGCTTGATGTCCATCTCACCGATCTGATATTGAGTCACCGGATCGTCGGCAGCCGTTCGATCGGTGCCCGCCACAGCCTTCTTCGACAGGTAGTCCGTCGTGAATTCGAGGATGGCGGTGCTGATGCCCAGGTAGGCACCGTTGTAGCCCCCCACCTGCCAATGCGGCTGGTTGAGCAGTTTGTAGAACGCCATTCCCTCGCTGCCCATGAAGAGAAGCTCCTTGGGGACGAAGACGTCTTCCAGATATACGGTGTTCGAAGTCGTGGCCCGCATGCCGAGCACGTCCCACACCTCCTCGATCCGTACGCCTTCGGAGTCTTTGGCGACGCAGAAATACGAGAGGGTGGGAACTGATCCCGTGGTCTCGGCGGTCGGCCGAGCGGCAACCACGTAGTAGTCGGCGAAGCCGGCCATGGACACGAAGGACTTGACCCCATTGAGCACGTAGCCGTCGTCGGTCCGCTGATATGTCGTCTTGAGCTGGCTGTACTTGGCTCCGACACCCGGCTCGGTGGTGGCCGAGGCGAAGACACGCTGGTGTTCCACGGCTTCTGCGAACAGCCACTCGGCGAATCCCCGCATGCGTTCACCGTGCCGACCTGGGATCTCGGACAGATCCATCTCGGCGACCCCACCCATCACGATGTTGTGCATGTTGTAGGTGAGGGCGGTGGCAGCATGGCCCTTGCTCAACTGCTCCAGCACCCTGGTGTACGTCAGGAAATCGGCACCGAGACCGCCATGGCTGCTCGGCACCATGATGCCGAGCAGGCCCGCTGCTCGGAGATCTTCGAAGTCTTGGGCCGGAAACGACCCGTCCCGATCGTGCGCTGTCGCCCTCGTTGCAAAGACCTGACCGAGCTCCGTGGCGATCGCCACGAGATGTTCAGGATCGAGTGTCGTTTCCACGAAAACCTCCCCAGGGTTCACCCATCAGACGCGGTTGGCACGTTTCACCTGCCGCCATCCCGCCAATGCGGCGGCCCTCCCGCTTCGGCGTCAGCGTACCGAAACACGGCGCTACGCCAAGGGTGCAAAGCAGAGTCCAGAAGGACTAGTCCCCGCTGATCTGGCCGATCCAGTCGATGGACGCCTCGAGGAACGCCTCCTGGCCGGGAATCGTGGGAAAACCGTGGATCACACCGGGCAGATCCCGAGTCACCTGGATGCTCCCGTCTGACTCTCCAATGATCTTGCCGAGTCTCCCTGCCAAGGCACGGTCGAACTCTCGCAGGAGCGGATCGTCGACGCCGTACACGATGAGGGTCGGCACCCTCCGCTGGGCGACGTTCTCGAGCGGCTCCAGGAACTGGGGGCTCACCCACCATTTGTTGTCGCCTCGGTCCCCGCCGGCGGCCCGTCGGAAGACTTGGCGCAGCTTGCTCTTCGCGAACCTCACGTAGAGAGAGCGGCGTGCAGGGTCGAAGATCGCAGTGAAGGTCTTGAGCCGGAACGCCAGGGCTGCGTAGTCGGCGATCGAACGCTCTCGAGCCATCCGCTCGGCTGCAGCATCACTCCGGCCGTAGCCGGCTACCGGCGGCGTAGTCGCCAGTATTCCGGCCAGATCTGGGATCTCGGGTGCTGCGGACAGCGCAGTGCGGGCCGAGAAGCACGCTCCGACGAGCACCACGCTTCGAGCGCCCTCGCGGCGGAGCACCTCTGCAGCGGCGATGGCGTCCTCGCTGAACGGTTCGGTGAGCTTCAGTTCCCCGATCTCTCCGGTGGACTCCCCCAAGCCGTGGTAGTCGAATCGCAGCACCACGTGCCCTCGCTCGGCGAGCATCCGCGCCATGCGGACCGCCAGGCGGTTGCGCTGCATGGAGACATTGACCGTGTCGCCTCCCTGGATGATCATCACACCGACTCCGTTCGATTCGACAGGCCGGGTCACGACGCCGAAGCATTCGCTGTCTCCAGCGCTGAAGAACACCGGAACCTCGGTGATGGCGTCACTCATCTGGCAGCCGCTTCGGTCAACCATCTGACCGTGGGCTCGATCATCGCGCTGTCGAGGATTGCGCCCTCCTCCGGCCGCAGCCTGTCGATGTCCTGGTGGAACCACCACGCCTCGCGGGCGGGGACGGGTTCGACGGAGACCGTGCGGCCGCGATCCTCGAGCTTCTGCACGAGTCGAGCGGTGGCCGAGCTGATTTCGGCCTTGCGCCCCAGTTGCACGACCAGGGCGGGCGCCGTTCCGGCGGGAGCTTCGAGCTTTTGGGCCCGGGCGCTGTCGTGCAGCGAGCGTGGAACCGAAAAGCCGGCGATGTCGAGGCGCCCCGATCTTTGGAACTCGATCTCGAGCTCCTCGGAGCTGACCTCCACTCCATGGCTCATCCCAACGATGACGAGCGTGCGGACGAGGTCCTTGAAGTAGCGGCCACCGTCGAGGACCGGATCCCACAAGGCGATCGGTGTGTCGGAATCGGCGATCGCAACGGCTGGGAATGCGCCGAGCAACGTCCCGAGCGTTGCCGCCCCCTCCCCACCCGTGACGTCGCGAAGGTGTTCGGCGGCCGAAGCTGCATCCGCGGACATGGTGTCGAGTGTGAGGGCGTTTGGATCGCCGTCGCTGTTGCCGGTGCCGCGGTAATGGAACCGCTGGACGGCGATGCCTTCGGCCGCCAATCGGCGACCGAGCATGACTTCTCGGCGGTTGTTCTTCAGGAACTCGGAAAAGATCGGCGAGCACACCACGAGAGAAGATCTGACCTCACCCTTCGGCACATGCGTGACTCCGAACAACCCATCGAAAAACGCCACGTGCTCGGACGTCCCGTCGATCAGGTCGAGTGCCGTTGAGCTATCTCCCATGACTCCCGAGTGTACGAGGTGTGCATCACCGGACGATGGCGAAGACCGAGGGTCACTCCAAGGCGACGTCGGTCGAGCCGATTCTCCTCCCGGCCCCGACGACGAGGATGGCGCCGGCTACCGCCAAGGCCACCACCGAAACGCCGAATGCCGCCCAACCTGATCCTGCGACGGCGACAAGCTGCGAACCTGCCGCCACCATCACCAGTTCTGCGAGAACCCATGCCGTCAGCGGTACTCGCTCGACGGCTCGGGTTCCCAGGACCGCCATGAGTGCCATACCGCACCATGCACCGAACACCGAGACGGGGCGCCCACCACCCCCGTACATCGTCGCCCACGCCGCGAGCCCGGTGAATGCGCCGAGCGCAGGCCCTGTCAGCACGGTTCGCTCACCGATGAGGGCGGCCAGACACACCGCGAGCGCCGCTCCGAGCAACGCCCGAGGTCCCTCCGTGTCGGGCACGCTCGCCCAGATCGCTGCGGCGGCGCCACCGACCACGACTGCCACGGCCCGCTGATCGGCCCGCAGGAACCGCCGGGGGCCCCAAATGACGATCGTGGCGAGCGCAGTCGTGGACCAGACGGGCCAGGCGATGCTCGGCCGCCACGCAGAGTCGGCGATGACGTACGAGATCACGGCAGTGGACGCCTCGGAGATGACGGGGCGCGTCAGCATCGCGGTTGCAAGAGCGAGACCGGCTGCCGCGAACATCGACAAAGGCTCGAACATTTCGGCGATGAAGGTGGCTCCACCCACACCTAACAACAGTGAAGCGGCGCCGGTCCAGGGGTGAGCAGACCTCGCAGCGAGCCCGATGGCGAGTACGACCGCCGATATGCCCAAACCAGAGAGGAACCAACGATCTCCGAAGAGTGAGACGAGTGTCGACAGTTCCTCGATCACGTGAGCCCCACCAGAAGCCAGAGGGCTCCTGCGGTGAGAATGGCCAGCGCGACGATGGCCGAGGCGATGAGCAGGTATCGGGTCTGCACGAGGGGGCAGGGTACACAGCGGCACCCGTACGACGAGAGTTTGCGATTCGACGATCCGCTTCCCACCTCGGTGGAACTACGCTCGTGCCCAACGGCTGAAAAGGGACGGAATTGTGTACGACATCGTTGTCGTCGGTGGTGGACCCGGCGGATATGCCTCGGCGCTCTATGCGCACAACTTCGGACTGTCCGTGGCGCTCGTCGACGACGAACGTCCCGGAGGCACGTGCCTCATCAGGGGGTGTATCCCCGCCAAGCAGTGGCTACAAGTGGCGGAGGTGTTCTCGACCGTGCGTCACGCCTCAGACTTCGGCGTGATCACGTCTGAGCCGCAGATGGATTGGGGTGTGGCGCTCGACAGGAAGAACAAGACGGTGGAGGGACTGCTCCGAGGAGTGGCTGGTCTCCTCAAGCAGCGGAAAGTGGACGTGATCGAAGGCTTCGGCCGGCTCGACGGACCACGCAAGGTGGTGGTTTCTGGTTCCGACGGCGACCGGGTTGTCGAAGGGCGCAACGTGATCGTCGCCACGGGCTCGCATGCCAAGTCGATTCCCCCATACCCGATCGACGGCAAGAGGATCGTGACCTCTGACCATGCGCTCGATTGGCCGGCCCGGCCGAACAGGGTGGCGATCGTGGGCGGGGGTGTCATCGGGTGTGAGTTCGCTTCGATGCTCACCGACCTCGGAGCCGAGGTCCACGTGTTCGAGGTGATGGATCAGATTCTCCCGGGCGGTGATCCCGACGCCGCCAAGCAGCTTCAGCGCCAGCTCGGGCGCCGGGGGGTCAAGTTCAACGTCGGTGTCGCCGTAGGTGAGCCGAAGATCGGGCCGGAATCGGTCGTTGTGCCCTACGGCGACTCGTCCGTGGAGGTCGACGTCGTGCTGATGGCGGTTGGCCGCGGTCCCAACACCGAGGGTGTCGGGCTCGAGACGACCAAGGTCGTGGTCGATCGTGGCTTCGTCGAAGTCGATCCATTGACGATGCAGACCGCCGAGCCCGGCGTATACGCGGTGGGAGACATCGTCAAGGGTTCCCCGCAGCTGGCTCATGTGGGGTTTGCCGAAGGCATCGCAGCTGTCACTCACATGGCAAACGGATCGTTGGCGCCGGTCGACTATCGAGCCGTGCCCAGAGTGACGTACACGCATCCAGAGGTCGCCGAGGTCGGCATCACGGAGGCTCAGGCACGGGATGCCGGGATCGAGATCGAAGTCACAAAGCACGCTTTCAACGGTGTGGGGCGAGCGATCATCATCGGCGAGAATCAGGGATTCGCGAAAGTGATCGCAGAGAAGGACGGCCCCATCGTGGGAGGGGTGATCGTGGGCCCCCAGGCGGGCGAGATGATCCACGAACTCATGTATTCGGTGGGTTGGGAAGCGTTGCCCAGTGAGGCCGCTGCGTTCATCCACGCCCATCCCACGCTTTCGGAGGCGGTCGGCGAAACGCTGTTGGCGTCAACAGGGCGTTCACTCCACTGACCGGATCAGACAAAGGCGGCACACGAACAGAGGGATCTCGGTCGAGGCGGGTCCCAGGAGGTACGGAATGGCGACGACGGTGAGCATGCCCCAACTCGGGGAGACGGTCACCGAAGGGACGATCCTTCGGTGGGCCAAGCAGGTCGGTGATTCGATCGCGGCCGATGAGGTGTTGGTGGAGATTTCGACCGACAAGGTGGACACCGAGGTGCCTTCTCCTGCGTCCGGTGTCGTGTTGGAGATCCTGGTGCCTGAGGGGGAGACCGTGGAGGTGGGCACGGCCATGGCCGTCATCGGTGAAGAGGGAGAGTCCACCGCCGGCGCGGGATCCGACCAGGCTCATCCTTCGCCTGCCGCCGAAGCGTCCCCTGAGCCCTCACCACCGGAGCCCGCTCCGGCCCCCGAACCCGCTGCTGCATCGGCAGAGCCGGGTCCGGCCGCTCAGGCCGAGACACCCACCGAACCCGCAGAGCCGGCTCCTGCCGCTCCCGCCGAGGAACCAGCGGCCGCCTCTGGTGCGTCCACCACTGTGAGCATGCCCCAGCTCGGGGAGACGGTCACCGAAGGGACGATCCTTCGGTGGGCCAAGCAGGTCGGTGATTCGATCGCGGCCGATGAGGTGTTGGTGGAGATTTCCACCGACAAGGTGGACACCGAGGTGCCTTCTCCTGCGTCCGGTGTCGTGTTGGAGATCCTGGTGCCTGAGGGGGAGACCGTGGAGGTCGGGACCGCCCTCGCAGTCATCGGAGCAGAGTCCGGCGCGGCGTCCGCCGCTCCCGCTCCCTCCGCACCGGCCTCGGCGGCTGCGGCCGAGCAGGCGCCCGAACAGCCGACGTCCGTCCCCGAAACCGCGCAGGTCTCTGCAGGCAGGGATGACCCTGCTCCGGCCGCCCCGACCGGTGAACGTCGGCTGCTGTCTCCGGTGGTGCGCCGTCTGATCCGGGAGCACAACATCGACGTTTCGCAGATCTCGGGAACGGGAGAGGGTGGGCGCATCACGCGAAAGGACGTGGAGTCCTTCATCGAGTCCGGCGGTTCGGCCGCCGCCCCTGTTGCGGAGCCCGAGGTGCCGGCGGCGGCTCCTGCCGCGGTGCCTTCCCCACCGGCTGCGCCTGCACCGGCGCCAACGGCCGCTGCTCCGACTCCCGCCGCTGCTCCGGCTCCGGCTGCTGCCGCCCCGGCAGTATCGCGGGCCGAACCGGCGCCTGTGCCTGCCGGCGAGGAGTCCGAGACCCTCGACCTCGACCGTTTGCGGGTGCGGATCGGCGAGAACATGATCCGGGCCAAGCAGACGGCCGCCCATGTCTGGACCTCGGTGGAGGTCGACTACGAGCGGGTGGAGCGGGTGCGGCAGCGACATAAGGAGGCGTTCAAGTCGGCCGAAGGGTTCTCGCTGACCTATCTGCCGTTCATCGCACGGGCCACCATCGACGCGTTGCAGGAGTACCCCGTCGTCAATTCGTCCTTCTACCTCGAAGAGAAGAAGGCGGTCTTCCATCGCTCGGTGAATCTGGGCATCGCGATCGACCTGAATCAGAAGGGGCTGGTCGTAGCCAGTATCCGGAACTCCGATGGCCTCCGGCTCGTGGGTATCGCCCGCCAGATCAAGGCGTTGGCCGACAAGGCGCGCGAAGGCAAGCTCGATCCTGACGATGTGTCGGGGTCGACGTTCACTATCACCAATCCGGGCCCATTCGGCTCGTTCATGTCTGCGCCGATCATCAACGTCCCCAACACAGGCATTCTGTCCACCGAGACCGTCACGAAGCGGCCTGCGGTCGTGATCGGGGTCGACGGCGAGGATGTCATCGCCATCCGTCACATCGGGTACCTGGGTCTGACGTGGGATCACCGGGCGTTCGACGGGTCGACGGCAGTGTTGTTCCTCAGGAGGATCAAGGAGAACCTCGAGACCTGGGACTGGGAGCAAGAACTGGCCTGACGCGGTGATCAGTCCCTATCTGGCGTCGTTGCGGGCGGCGGTCGGTCACCGCCCGCTGCTCATGCCTTCGGCCTCCGCCGCCGTGTTCGACGGAGATCGGATTCTGGCCGGGTACCACACGATCGCCGATTCATGGGTCATCCCCGGTGGCGCCATGGACCCGGGCGAGAGCCCCGCCAGTGCCGCCGTTCGCGAGACGAAGGAAGAAACCGGTCTCGACATCCGTGTGGATCGATTGATCGGGGTGTGGGGCGGGTCGCCCGAGCATCACGTCGTATATCCCAACGGTGACATCGTCGACTACGTGATGGTCACGTTCGGCGGAAGAATCGTCGCCGGGACGCTCGAACCGGATCGTGAGGAGTTCGAAGAGCTGGGTTGGTTCTCGGTTGACGAGCTTCGGGCGATGCCTGTCGCGCCTTGGATGCCCGACGTCCTCGATGCGCTCGTCGATCCGACCAAGGCGTTCCACCAACCCGGCTGATGGGCACTTCATCGCCCGTCTGTCCTTCGTATCCGAGCCGGCGATGAAGTACGGCCGTGCGCTGTCTGCGCTCATGGCAATCGTTGTGATCGCTGCCGCGGCTGCTCCCGCCTTGGCCTCGAGTGCACCTGCAGGGCGGTTCCTCGACGACGATGGCCACCCGGCCGAGGTGACGCTCGAGTGGCTGGCGACCGTCAGGGTGATCGATGGCTGCAACCCTCCCGCCAACGATCGGAGCTGCCCCGACGACCCCGTCACGAGAGCTGAAGCAGCCAAGATCATCGTCAAGCTCGGCGAGTCTCGAGGATGGGTGGGCTCGAGCACGACCTCGAGCTCAGATCCGTTCCTGGACGACGACATGGCGCTCGGAGGTGGGGGAGAGCGATTGATCGAGCAGTTGGCGGTGGTCGGTGCCCTCCACGGCTGTGACCCACCCGTGAACCGTCACATCTGTCCCGATGGCCTGGTGACCAGGGGACAGGCGGCGAAGATGCTCGTGGCTGCCTTCGGGTTGACCGCTCCGCTTTCGGCGGCGTCCTCGTGGACCGACACCACCGGCCGGTTCTACGACGAGGCGGCGAGGATCGCCGGGTGGCATGGCCTCTTCAGTGAGCGATCGGAGTTCGATGGGGACGAGGCGCTCACACGAGGGGAGTTCGCGGCGGCGAGCGCCCTTGCCGGGGGCGTAGAGCTGTGCAGACCGACGCCGTTCACATCCGACCGCATCGCCGAACTCACTCGGCTATATCCATCCCAGCTCATCAGCGCCCACGTCTACGACATCCGAACCGGATGTCACTACTCCCTCAATCCATCGAACCGGCAGCGAACTGCGTCCGTGTTCAAGGTCATGGTGATGGCCGGCACGCTGCTCGAGGCCCAGCAGGACGGACGGCAGCCAACCGACTGGGAGTGGTCCCAGCTCCATCCCATGATCACCGAGTCCGCCAATGGTCCCGTTCGGTCGCTGTGGTATTCGTTCGGGGCATCACCGTGGTACCTCCGGCAAGGCGAGATCTTCGGGCTCGATGACACGATCGTCCGGGGCGACGACGGCTCCGCTTGGGGTCTGACGACGACGTCTGCGGCGGATCAGGTCGACCTGGTCCGCCAGGTGCTCTTGGGTGAATGGGGGCCACTCGAGGCCCACTATCGGCAGCACGCCCTGTCCCTGATGGACGACGTGGTCTCCTCCCAGACCTGGGGCGTGACGGCAGGGGTGCCCGACGGCTGGTCCGTGGCACAGAAGAACGGCTTTGCGGGGATCACGATCAACTCCGTCGGCTGGGTGCGCCGGCCCGCCATCGATGACGGATACGTGGTGGCGATTCTGGGCCAAGGTTGGCCAGATCACCATACTGGCATCGCGGCCGCAGAACTCGTGAGCGGTTGGGTCGCGGATGCCATGACCGGGGTGTGGGATCCGAGTCCCGGTAGCTGATCACGGCGACAGCTGCTCCAGAGTGCAACAAGGGTCCGGGGGATTCGCCCATAGCGTTGAGCGCGTGGTAGCAATGGTCCGTGCACGACATGCTGCGAGTGCGATGGCTTGGACGCCTGCCCTATGACGAAGCGTGGGACCTCCAACGGGTGTTCCATGAAGGGCGGGTCGCGGGCCGCTCTCGTGACGACTATCTGTTCCTTCTGGAACACCCCCCCGTCTACACGATCGGTCGCAACGGGGACGGATCGAACCTTCTGGCCTCCGAGGAGATGCTGAGGCACCGGGGCGCTCAGGTCCACAGAGTGGATCGCGGGGGAGACGTCACATTTCACGGTCCTGGTCAGCTGGTCGGATACCCCATCCTGCGCCTCGACAATGCGATGCAGGTTGTTCCACATGTGCGGAGGATCGAGGCTGTCCTGATCGATACGCTCGCTGAGTTCGGCGTCCATGCCTGGCGCGAAGACGGCTACACGGGGGTATGGACCGATATGGGCAAGGTCGCAGCCATCGGCGTCCGCGTTTCCCGACAGGTGACGATGCACGGGTTCGCGCTCAACCTCGACCCCGACATGAGCTATTTCGAGGCGATGGTCCCATGCGGCATTCCGGACCGGCCCGTCACCTCGATGTTCGAGCTCATGGGGCGAAAAGTGTCACACGAGGAAGTGATCGAGGTTCTGGTGCCGCACTTTGCGCGGGTCTTCGGAAGGCCGGACCCCGAGGTGCAGCTTGCTGCGTTCACCCGGGCCCAAGGACGCCCCCGTGAGTTCGAGGTCGATCGGCTGCTCGCCGGCGGGACCTTCTCGCCAGAAAAGCGGTCGGCGGAACCGGTGCTGGTCGAAGGCCGTTTGCCCGGGGAACCGGCCCGACCGTCGTGGATGAAGGTCGCGGCACGGATGGACGACGACTATCTCGAGCTGAAGAAGATGATGCGCGGGCTCGAGCTCCACACCGTGTGCGAAGAAGCTGGCTGCCCCAACATCTACGAGTGCTGGGGGATGGGTACTGCGACGCTGATGATTCTCGGAGACAAGTGCACGCGGGCCTGTTCCTTCTGCAACGTGACGACCGGCAAGCCCACCGAGTTCGACATGTTCGAACCGTTCCGCGCAGCCGAGGCTGTGGCCTCGATGAACCTGCAACATGCGGTGATCACGTCCGTCAACCGCGACGATCTCGACGATGGCGGGGCCGGGATATTCGCACAGACCATCATCGAGTCGCGAAAGCGATCCCCCGGCACCGACATCGAGGTGCTCATTCCGGACTTCAAGGGTGAGACGGCGCCCCTCGAGGTGTTGATGGCCGCTGAACCCGAGGTCCTGAACCACAACACAGAGACCGTGCTGCGACTCCAGCGGGACATACGGACGTCCGCCAACTATGGACGTTCGCTGGCGCTGTTGGCCCGGGCCAAGTGGATGAACCCTGAAGGGCTGACCAAGTCGGGGCTGATCGTGGGCATGGGGGAGACCAAGGAAGAAGTCCTCGGCGCGCTGGCGGACCTCAGGGCAGTAGGCGTCGACATCATCACGATTGGGCAGTACCTGCGGCCAACTCCGCGGCACCGGCCCATTCATCGGTACGTCCATCCCGACGAGTTCGAGGAGTATCGGGATTTCGGGGAGGGTATCGGGATCCCCCATGTGGAGTCCGGTCCCCTCGTCAGATCGAGTTATCACGCAAAAGACAGTGCGAAGGGTGTCGGGAAGCCGGACCGGTCCGTCCCAGTGACGATCGGTAGGCGATGAGGGACGTTTCGAGGAGACAATTGCATAGTGCCCTCTAGGGGGCGGGGGGATCGAGGCATCGGATGCGGGTATTACATGTGGTGGACAGCCTGGCCGGCAGCGGGGGCGCCGAGCACGGTCTGGTTCGGGAGATATGCAGGTTCGGGCCTGGCGTGGAGCAGAAGGTGGTCCGATTGTTCGAGCGCGACGAGCTCGATGCAACCCTCGTCGAGGCCGGCATCGAGGTGATCCCGCTTGGTTTCAGGGCAGCCGCCGCGTCGCGCACGTTCCCGTTCGCGGCACTCAAGCTGTTGAAGCTGATCCGCTCCTATCGACCCGATGTGATCCATACGTCATTGTTCATCGGCAACCTCGTTGGTCAGTTGGCGGCCCGAGCTGCCGGCGTCCCCGTCGTTTCGACTTTTGTCCTCTCCGGTGACCTCGCACTCCTCAAGGCCACCCAACCGGGTGCCGCATCCAAGAAGGCGGCCATGATGCGTCGGATGGCGGCGGCATCGGCTCGAATGTCGAGAGCATCCTTCAGAGCTCTCACCGAGGATGCCAAGCAGACGAATGCGGCCCTACTCGGTGTCCCGCCCGACCGGGTGACGGTGATAGGTCGTGGTGTACCGGAGCCAGTGCGAGACGTGATGCCCCGCTCGGACCTTGGTCTTCCCGAGGACGTTCCTCTGGCGGTGAACGTCGCTCGGCTCGCTGCTCAGAAGGGGCAGGTCCATCTGCTCCGGGCGTTCGCACTGGCTGCTGAGCGGCATCCCGAGGTTCATCTGGTCATCGTGGGCCGGGGTGGAGACGCGGAGAGCGAGGTACGGGAAGAGATCCGGAACTTCGGTCTGGAATCCCGGGTCACGCTCCTGGGTTACACCCCGCACGCCAGGCATGTGCTCGAACATGCGTCGGTCTTCGTTTTCACGTCGTTGATGGAGGGACTCGGTACCGCGGTGATCGAGGCCCTGGCCGCCGGGATACCCGTGGTTGCATTCGACATCCCACCCGTACGAGAGGCCACCGACGATGGTCGGGCGGCGACATTGGTCTCCCAGGGACATGTTGCCGAGCTGGCGGAAGGGATCGTCGATGCCCTCAAAGGTAGGCTCGACGATCGCGCCGCTTACGGCGTTCAGTTCGTCACGGAGCGTGGTGACCTGGGTCGGATCTCGTCGGAACTCGAGGAGCTCTTGCGGAGGTCGGCGGCCGTCTGAGGCGTCCGGCCCATTCCAGGGCTGCCCTCCCCGGGTTAAGTTCCTTGACGTGATGACATCGGACGGGCCAGTGCGACGGCAATCCGGCGAGGTCGCTTTCGATCGACTCGCCGGGCACCCGTTTCTCAGCAGGTTGGCGACGCTCGCCTTGCGAGCTCCACTCCGCATCCTCGGGTATCACGACGTGATGGACATTGTGGGCTTCCGCACCCAGATGGAGCACATCGTCGAGCAATACACACCTGTGACGAGCAGCGAGGTGGTCGGCTGGCTCGAGGGTCGCCCACTCCGGCCTGGCGCGGTTTGGTTGACGTTCGACGATGGTGATCCATCGATCGTGGAGCATGGTCTCCCGGTGCTCGAGGAGCTCGGTATGACGGCCACGATGTTCATCTGCCCTGGTGTCGTCGGAACCGATCGGGCGTTCTGGTGGCAGGTCGCCGACGCCGTCGCTCCGCATGAGATCGGTCCGCTCAAGCTCGTCCCCGACGAGACCCGTACCAGGCGTATCGAAGAGCTTCGTGACCGCCATGCCGAGGAGAACGGCTCCGAGTTGGTGCGGCCCCAGCTGACCCACGAGCACATCGCCCGCTGGATCGATGCCGGCTGCGACGTCGGGAATCACACCTGGGATCACCCGTTGCTCGACCAATGCGGCCCCGCCGAGCAGGAACGTCAGATCACCCTTGCGCACGAATGGCTGGTGGATCACATTGGCGGCGACCAGCACTTGTTTGCGTACCCGAACGGAAACCGGACCGAGCACGCTCGCACGGTGCTGGAGCGCCTCGGATACTCGACGGCTCTGCTCTTCGATCATTCGCTCACCACGATTCCACGATTCGAGTTGTCACGCCTCCGGACCAACGCCGACAGCGAGTTGCTGCGATTCCGGAGCATCGTGGCGGGTGTGCACCCGCTGTTCCATCGACTTCGCGGCGGTTGCTGATCGAGGCGTAACATCGGCGGATGTTCGATCACCATGCACGCGTTCAGCGCGCTCGCTCGACAATGGAAGATTCCGGGGTCGATTGCCTGTTCGTCGGTGTCGGCGCCGACCTCCGCTATCTCACCGGATACGAAGGGATGCCTTCCGAACGCCTCACCATGCTCGTAGTGCCGAGGGACGACGAACCCACGTTGTTGGTCCCTGAGCTCGAGGCTCCTCGTGTCGGCGACGGCCCCTTCCGCCTCGCCGCTTGGTCGGAGACAGAGGACCCTGTGGCGAGGGTGGCGGCCCGGGCGGGGCGTCCGACCGTGACGGCCGTGGGCGACCGGACGTGGGCGGTGTTTCTCCTCGAACTGCTCTCACTGATGCCTTCGACCACCTTCGTGCCTTCATCGGTGGTCACGGCACCTCTCCGGGCGGTGAAGGAAGCCGCCGAGATCGAAGCACTGCGTATCGCCGCAGCCGGCGTCGATCGTGTCAGTGCTCGCATCCCTCACGAGGTCCGCTTCGAAGGACGGAGCGAGCGTGAGATCGCTCGGGATGTTGCCGACATGACGGTCGAGGAGGGCCATGATGTCGCCACCTTCTGGATCGTGGCGTCCGGGCCCAACGCCGCCTCGCCACACCACGATCCCGGCGATCGCGTCGTCGAGGCCGGAGATGTCGTGCTCGTCGACTTCGGAGGACGTCGAGACGGGTATTGCTCCGACACGTCGCGGACGTTCGTGGTCGGCGAACCTTCGTGTGAACTGAGAGAGGTCCACGAGGTGGTGCATGCGTCACAATACGCAGGCCGCGAGGCGGCCCGAGCCGGTGTGAGCGCATCTTCCGTCGATGCCATCGCTCGGGAAGTGATCGCCGACGCAGGGTATGGCGATCAGTTCGTTCATCGCCTTGGCCATGGGATCGGCCTCGACGGACACGAGGCGCCGTACCTCGTGGAAGGAAACGATCACGTGCTCGAGCCCGGCAACGCGTTCTCCATCGAACCGGGGATCTACCTGCCGGGCAGGCTCGGCGTCCGCATAGAAGACATCGCCGTCATCGCCCCCGATGGAACCCTCGACGTGCTGAACCAGAGCAACAGAGGACTCGTGCAGGTCGACTAGCGCCGGTCGCCGGTCGCCGGTCGCCGGTCGCCGGTCTCCGGTCTCCAGTCCCCGGTCCCCGGTCTCCAGTCTCCGGTCCCCGGTCCCCAAGACGCAAGACGCAAGTCAGCCGATGCTCACCACGATTCGGGTGCGCCTCACCAGGGTGTTCTGCCAGTACCAGCGACCTTCCAAGCTGAAGGAGCCGCCCGTGGGGGCTGTGAGGTTCGTCGTCCAGGTGCGCGATGCAACGCTCGTGGTGCCGGTCTCGACCGGGCCCGCCAAAGGCTGCGTCACGCCGTCGACGAGCAGTTCGAACCGCGTCCCTGAAGCCCGAAATCCCGTCTCCTCGCCCGACGCCATGGGAATCGCCTGATCCCAACCTTCCGAAACCCTCATCGTCCGTCCGCCTCGCGTCGAGGCCGTTCCGCTGCAGGTCTCACCGTCCTTCGCGCACCACCATCCGGTGGCCAGATTCACCACAGGGGGCAGCTGCGGCAGGTCGAGCGCTCGAGCGAGGAACGAGGCCATCTGTTCCCGTGTCACGGGATCGGTGGGGCAGAACCGGTCGTTCGTGGGCGGATTGCAGCCCAAGGTCACCCCGGCAGTGGCGAGGCGTTCGATGTCGGCTTCGAACACAGATCCGTTGTCGTCGGTGAAGTCCTTGTCCCCCCGATCTTTCAGTTCGAGAGCACGAACCAAGAATGCCGCCATCTGCCCTCGCGTCACCCAGTCGTTCGGACAGAATCGATCGTTCACGGGTGGATTGCATCCGACGGTGATGCCGGTCGACCCCAGCCACTCGATGTCGCCTTCGAAGATCGACGAGTCGTCGTCGACGAACTCGACCGGGGCGCCGACCGTGCGGGACGAGAATCCACGATGAAGGAAGGCGGCCATCTGGCCGCGGGTGACAACCGTGCGAGGGCAGAACTGATCGGACGTCGGAGGGTTGCAGCCGACGGTGATGCCCTCTGCCGCCACCGCCTCGATGGCGGGTTCGTGGACCGAGTAGTCATCGTCGACGAACACACCATGCAATGCGGCCGCCTCGACCGGTATGGCGGACCAGATGAGGGCACCTACCACTGCGAAGATCAGGAGATAGGGCCTCACCCCTCGACCTCCAGTTTCGCCAGCACCGAGTTGATCGCAGGCAGGACATCCGCTCGGTCGATGTGAGAACCGACCACCACGTAGAGGCAGAACGGACGTCCGGCGACGGTGAAGAATCTCTGTACACCTGACATGCCCGAGACGGAGGCGTGCAGCACGTCGCGATCGAAGTCCTTGCTCTGGACGAACCGGGGAATGCCCTCGGCGGAGAAGAGCTCCGTGCCGGCGCTCTCCGGCCCGTACTCGAACAGAACCACGAGAGCGTCTCCGGGCCGCATGACCTCGATCGCCCCTCCACCGAAGTCGCCTCGTCCTGGCGGTAGCGGGAAGTTCGCGAGGTGTGCCACCGTCGGTCGGACGGCACCGTCGTCGAGCAGCCCGAGTCCCTCGTCGATCTGTCCTTCCCACCCGGCGGGGAGATCGATCTGCATCCGACTTCCCGTCAGCTTCACGAGACCACCCCACCTGTGACCGCGAGCGCCAGCACGAGTGCGGCGGCGGTGAAGTGCGTCGGCGCGGCGATCGCTGCCACCTTTCGATGGAACGCACCGAGTCGGTCCGGTCGGTCGATCCACCCGGCGGCAACCAGCGGGATGGTCCGGCTCAGGCCGAACGTGGCTCCGATCCAGGCACCGGCCACCGGCTCGGCGATCCACGCAATCGACACCACGAGGGCCGGCACGAGCCACGTCACGACGTACGTGGCGAATCCGATCCCGAGTTGCAGGCCGAAGCCCCCTCCGTACACCCATCCCCGGTAGGTCCCGATCCACCGCTCGTTGACCTGCCGGTGCGGTGTCGGAACTCGAATCCGCAGCAGATCGGCGACGGCCGCGACGGCGATCACGGCCATGAGGACGGACGCAGGTGCGGAGGAGAAACCCGTGGATCCACCCACCATCGCCGCCACGACTCCGAGGACGGCGCCGCCGATCGAGGCGCCGACGGCGAAAGCGGCAACCGTCACCCACCATCGATTGGATCGGGCCCGCTCACCGAGCGGATGGATGCTGGAAAGCATCGACTCTCCTCATGGCGACCAGCTCGACCTGATGGCCGCGATCAGTGCCAGGACGGCGGCCAGTGCTGTCATCAGACCTCCCCGGTGGGCTTGCGATACAAAGCGGGGTCGCCAGGCGAGATACCCGCACGGCGAAGCTCCTCGTCGGTGTCGGCGAGACGCTCGCCGGTAGTACGTCCGATCGCATGCGCCTCGGCTCGATCTCCGAGCGCTCGATCGACCAGACCGACGAGCTGGTCCCACGCCGCTGCGGCGCCGTCGCCCACGACTGCGCCGCGTTCGGTGTCGACGAGCACGAAGTACGGCGTGTACGGAACGGCGAACGTGTCCCACGCTTCGGTCGACATCACCGTGGCCGGGTCCTTCGGCGCCAGTCGCTTGATGTCGGAGAGCGACTCGTCGGTTGCCGATTTGGTCACGATGACGGTGCGAACGTCGTCCCGTGGTGAGGCGCGGCCTTCGGTCCCGAAGTCGGACCAGAACCGCTTGCACGTACCGCAGCCCGAAGAGAGGAAGGCGAGCATCGTGTAGCCGCGCGAGCCGCTCAGCGAGACTGCCGTCGTCACACCGTCCGGTGTCATGCCGACGATGGCGTCGTCTGGCACGTCCTCGAGCGCCTTGGGTCGGAGCGGAGGTGAGATGGTCATTCCGTCGTGCACATGGTCGTCGCCGGCTCCGAGCTCATGCAGGCGTCGCAGGATCTCGGCGTGGCTCCTGAGGAGCCCGGCCACGAGGACCGCCAACAAAACGATGACGACGGCCTCGGCGATGATCACCACTGTCATGCGATACGCCCCCAGATCACGGGCGTGCCGGCGGCGCCGAACGAGAAACTGGTGTCGGCCCCTCCCGAGGTCCAGCTGTTCCGGAGTGCCCAACTTCCTGCGTCGAACCAACCGGGCCGATCCCTCCCGCCGCCCGTCCAGTCTCCGGTGATGGGCACACCAGAGCCGGCGAAGGTGATGTCGATCTCCGGGTTCCCCCCGGTCGCCGTGTTTCGCAGCAGCCATCGGTCGCCTCTCACCATGCCGGGCGAGTCGACGCCGTCTCCGTTCCAATCACCGGTCACCGGGATGTCGCCCGCCTCTCCGAACGAGAACTCGACATCGGCCTGTCCGGGGCTGTTGGAGTTGCGCAGATACCACCGATTGCCTCGGACCACTCCGATGGTGGCCACACCGTTGCCGGTCCAGTCCCCGACCACGGGTGTGTCTCCGAGCCGGCCGTACTTGATCACCAGATCGGGCAGACCAGATCCCGGGATCTGGCGGATGTACCACTCCAGCGCCTGGTCGCCTCCCACGCTGTGACGGACACCACGAACCATGGCAGGTGTCTCGATGCCGCTTCCCGAGAAGTCGGCCATGATCGGCGTGTCACCGGCGACGCCGTAGCTGAAGGTGTCCTCGACGGCGCCTCCGGTGAGCGAGTTCCGGAGCGACCAGTCCTCCCCGACCACCACACCGGGTCGGGCGGGCACTGGTGGGTTGTCGCCGGTGTCGAACGGATGCAGACAGGAAGCATCGTGGGTCCGGGTGTTCTGGTCGACCGCATCGGTACGGGTGCACGACGAATCCCACTCCCATGGTGGAACGCAGGTGACCACGCGACACTCGATGGGGCCGAGGCATGCGACGTTCTGATTGCACTGTCCGTAGCGGAACCGAGTGCAGCCGACCTTCCAGTGATTGCAGTCGTTGTTGGCGCACTGGCATGAGGTCCCGGCGCACTCTGGACTACACGTCCCCGAGCCGCCACACCCGCAGGTGCCACAGGAGGCCGTGTTGCAGTCCATGTAATACCGGGACCCGCCACCGCAATAGCCGGAACCTTCGGCCCGCCACCACCCGGCGATCATCGAACCGGGTGGGCAGGTGTTGACCCCGGTGAGGGTGCAGCAGAAATCCGTGTACCCGCCGCTGGCGCACTTCGAGCCGCTGGGGCAATTGGATGGCGTCTTGACGACTGCCGAATAGGCGGAACCAGGTCGCAGAACGTATGCGGCGGGCGCCGTCACGAGCGCCGAGCCGACGATGGCGCTCCGCCTGAGGAATCCGCGGCGACTCGTCCTTTGTTCGAGGAAGCGACCTGCGCCCTCGACGAGACGCTTGCTCATGTCGAGCCTCGCATTGCCCTCAGCGTGGCCGGCCATTCGGCCAACATGAGATAGGTGAGATAGGAGCCGATCACGGCCATCACGGCGAACCCGATCCCCGGACCGGGAGTCTCGATGAGTCGATCCACGAGTCGAGGCTTGGTGAGTGCCCCGAGCGCCGAGACCGCCAGCGTGAGATTGACCACGAGGTGCGTCGCATCTGGGGGCGTGTCCACCTTCCCGAAGCATCCGCAGCTCTGTATGGGGATGCGGCGACCTAGTGCGTACGCGACGAATCCGCTGAATCCCAGGTAGAGCGCCGAGACCGCGAGGACTCCGAGTGGTGACGAGAGCGTCAGGGCGGAGAGACCTGCGGCCAATTCGACGAGAGCCAGAGCCACGACCGTCGAGTCCGACGCCGGTAGACCGGCGGCGGCGAGTGCACCGCGCGTCGGAGCGCGGTCGAACAGTTTGGCTCCCCCGCTCCCGATCAACAACACGGCGCCGATCGCGAGCATGCTCTCGAACAGCATCGGGACGACGATAGTGGCTGAGTGGTCGAACAACGTATCCACCGGAGTCCTCGACCTCGGATCTTGTGGGGTGGTGCTCGAGCGTCCAACGGATAGTGTGATCAGCCTGACTAGGGAGCGGAGGCGAACATGAAGGCACTCGTCACCGGTGGGGGCGGATTCATCGGATCCAACATTGCTCGGGCGTTGCTCGCCCGCGGCGACGACGTTCGGATCATCGACGACTTCTCCACCGGACGGAGGGGAAACCTCGAAGGAATCGACGTCGAGGTGATCGAATCCTCGATCGAGGATACGGGTGCCCTGGGAAAGGCGATGGACGGGGTCGAGGTGGTCTTTCACCAGGCCGCTCTGCCGAGTGTGAAGAGGAGCGTCGACGACCCGATACGGACGCACTCCGTCAATGCCACGGGGACGCTCAACGTGCTCGTGTCGGCTCGCGACGCCGGAGCCCGGAGGGTCGTGTACGCATCGTCCTCGAGCGCATACGGCAACACTCCTGTGCTCCCCAAGCAGGAGGACATGGCACCGTCGCCGCTCTCGCCATATGCCGTCGCGAAGCTCACCGGTGAGCAGTACTGCCGCGCCTTTTCGCACGTGTACGGCCTCGAAACGGTGGCGCTGCGGTACTTCAACGTCTTCGGCCCACGCCAGGACCCCACGAGCCACTATTCGGCAGTGATCCCTCTGTTCGCCACCGCGCTGCTCGAGCGTCGAGTACCCACGGTTCACGGAGACGGCGAGCAGACCCGTGACTTCACCTACATCGACAACGTGATCCAGGCCAACCTGAAAGCTGCCGCCGGTGACGAACGGTCCTCGGGACAGGCCATGAACATCGCATGCGGCTCTCGAGTGAGTCTCAACCAGTTGCTACAAGCCCTCGCCGGCATCATCGGTGTGGAGGACTACCAGGTCGATCACAGTGATCCGCGTCCCGGCGACGTTCGCGACTCACTGGCTGACATCACCAAGGCCCGAGATCTGATCGGATACGAGCCCACGGTCCAACTCGAAGAGGGCCTCCGCAAGACCGTCGATTGGTTCTCTGCTCTCAGCAATCACGCAATACGTAATACGTAATACGTACTACGTACTACGTACTACGTACTACGTATTACGTATTCGGTCAGTCGTCGGCGGTCAGTGCTCGGACCTCGTCCATGAGGTGTCCGTTGGTGGCCAGGAAGCCGGTGAGTTTGGGGTTGGGTTGGTTGAACGCTGGCTGCGTGCCGTCGAGGAAGCGGATCTCGCCGCCGCCGGCGACGACCAGCGCTGCGCCACCCACCACGTCCCATTCGTGTTTGGGGACGAGGGTCCAGGTGGCGTCTGCGACCCCCGCGCCCACCAGTCCGAGTTTGTAGGCCACCGACCCCATGTTCCGAACCGAGACCGGGGTTCGGAAGAACCTGTCCCACTCTCCACGTTTCACCTCGCTGCGGCTTGCGAGGACGAGGGCGCCCGAGACCGACCGGGTGTTCGTCGTGGCGACCTGGTCGCCGTTGAGGGTGACCCCATGTCCGATTGCGCCGAGGATGAGATGATCGGGCCCGGGAGCCAGGATCCCGCCGGCGATCGGGGCACCGTCGACGACCAGGCCGATCGACACGCACCACTCCGGGATGCCTTCAACGAACTCCCTGGTGCCGTCGAGTGGATCGACCACCCAGACTCGACTGCTCTCGAGGCGAGACGTGTCGTCGGCGGTCTCCTCCGAGAGCCATCCTTCGCCCGCCCTGAGAAGCTCCTCTTTCATGATGGCGTCGATCAGGAGGTCGGCTTCGGTCACCGGGTCGCCCCCTGACTTCGCCGTCGAGGCCACCTCTCCCGCCGTGAAGCGTTTCAGCGCCTCGGCCGCGCGTGCGAGCGCGGTCTCGATGCGACGTAGGTCATCTGCGTAATCGGTCACTGCATCCCTGTCATTCAGCTTGGCCAGAAGACTGGCACGAGAACGACGATGGTCGCAATCATCACCACGGTGAGCGGCGCGCCGAGCCTCACGTAGTCGGAGAAGCGGTAGCCGCCTGGACCGTAGACCATGGTGTTGGTCTGGTAGCCGATGGGAGTGAGGAAGGAGGCCGAAGCCGCGACGGCGACGGCGATGGCGGCGCCTCGAGGGTCCAGCCCTTCGGCATTGGCCGCTGCCACTGCGATGGGAAACATGAGGAGTGCCGCCGCGTTGTTGGTGATGAGCTCGGTGAGCACCACCGTCGTGAGGACGAGCCCCAAGAGGACGCCACTGGCTCCCACCGGTTCGAACAGCCGCACCAGACCCTCGGCCACGGTGAGCGCAAGACCCGACGACTCGACGGCTGCCGCCAGCCCGAATGCCGAAGCGATCACACCGATGACCTCGAGATCAACGGAGCGTCGCGCCTCGTCGGGCGACAGGATTCGCAAGCCGATCAGCACCAACGACGCGACCAGGGAACCCTGGAGGATCGGGACGATGTCCATCGCGGCCAGAACGACGAGTCCGAGCAGCAACGACGCCACGATCTTGGCGTTGCGTGACGTGATCGGGGGAGAGCCATCCATCTCGGCAACGAGGATGAAGTCCAGGCGGTTCCTCCAGCGATCCCTGAAACCGGGATCCGCGATCACGATCAGCGTGTCGCCCACCCGAAGCGAAACCGTGCCCAGTTTGGCGTCCACCAGCTGTCCGGATCGCGAGATTGCGAGGACGGCTGCCTGGTAACGCGATCGGAAACCCACATCCACGAGGGTGCGTCCCACCAGCGGAGACTCGGCTCCGACAACGGCCTCGAAGTAACGGACCATCGGGTCGAGGCTGAGCACGTGTTCTTCCTCGGCCGAACGCAGGCCGCGCATCGATCGAAGGTCGAGCACCTCGTCGGAGCGGCCGACGAACCTCAGACGATTGTCACCTCTGAGCACCGTTTCGGGTCGAACCGGTGCGATGACGGTGTCGCCGCGGTCGACGGCGGCAAGGAACACGCCTGACAGGTGACGTAGTCCCGCCTCTTCGACCGTCTTGCCGTCCATGGGCCCCTTCGGATCCACCACCATCTCGACGGTGAAGCGATTCGATTCGTCGAGCAACCCTTGTTTCGCCGATCTCCGCGACGGCAACACCCGAGGTGCGAGGGCGATCACCAGGACTGTGCCGAGGATGGCAACCGGCAGGCCCACCTTGCCGATCTCGAAGAACCCGATCGGCCTCATGCCGGCTGCGTCCATCTGACCCGAAACCACCAGGTTGGTGGAGGTCCCGATCACGGTGATGACACCGCCGAGGATTGCGCCGAACGACAGCGGCATGAGGAGTTTCGATGGTGAGATGTTGCGCCGCTCGCCCCAGGCAGTCACCTGCGGCACCAGCATCGCCACGATCGGTGTGTTGTTGAGGAAGGCCGAGGATGCCACGGTGGGTCCGAGGAGCCGGAGGAGTGGCCGGCGAAGGGTCCCGCGCTCGCCCAGCGTCTTTCGCATCAGCGGTCCGAGCGCCCCGGTCTTCTCGACCGCCGCTGCGAGCACGTACAGGGCGGCCACCGTGATCGGCCCGGAGTTCGAGAACCCTGCGAAGGCTTGGGATGCGTCGATGACACCGGAGACGAGCAACAGCACCGTCCCGGCGAAGACAGCCGTGGCCGGGGATGTGATGTCGCGGACCAGTGCGTACAACACCAGTGCGATGACTGCGAGAGTGAGCCAAGCGTCAGGACTCATGGACGATGACGGTTTAGCAGGTACCGTGCCGAGGAGATAACCTCGAGGATTCATGTCTTATCAGCTCGACCATTTGCGCGCGCTCGAAGCCGAGTCGATCCACATCATCAGGGAAGCCGTCGCCGAGGGCGAACGGCCCGTACTCCTGTTCTCCGGTGGAAAGGACTCGGCCGTCGTACTGCGCCTGGCCGTGAAGGCCTTCTATCCAGCTCGTCTCCCGTTCCCCGTGATGCACGTCGACACCGGGCACAACTTCCCGGAGGTGATCGAGTTCCGGGACCGGACGGTCGAGGAGCTCGGTGCCACGCTCATCGTCGCCTCGGTGCAGGAGTCGATCGATGCCGGTCGGGTGATCGAGGAAACCGGTCCCAGGGCCAGCCGCAACCGGCTCCAGACCGAGTCTCTTCTGGCGGCGATCGAGGAGAACCGTTTCGACGTCGTCTTCGGCGGAGCTCGACGGGACGAGGAGAAGGCGCGGGCCAAGGAACGTGTCTTCAGCTTCCGGGACGAGTTCGGCCAATGGGACCCCAAGAACCAGCGGCCCGAGCTGTGGAGTTTGTACAACGCCCGGCATCGCAACGGTGAGCATCTGCGAGTGTTTCCGATCTCCAACTGGACGGAGATGGACATCTACCAGTACATCGACGAGGAAAAGATCGACCTTCCCTCGGTGTACTTCTCGCACACCCGACGGGTGTTCGAGCGCGATGGGATGCTGATGGCGGAGAATCCGTTCCTCCAGCTGATGGACGGCGAGGAGATCTTCGAGGCCGTGGTGCGATTCCGCACGGTCGGCGACATGACGTGCACGGGGGCGTTCGAGTCCACGGCGGCCGACATCGAGCAGATCATCGCCGAGGTGTCTGCCTCCCGCATCACCGAGCGCGGTGCCAGTCGGGCAGACGACCGTACGGCCGAGGCAGCCATGGAAGACCGCAAGCGCGAAGGCTATTTCTAGATCATGTCAACGATCGAAAACCCACAACGCATGGAGCTGGTACGGCTCGCCACGACAGGCTCCGTCGACGACGGGAAGTCGACGCTGATCGGGCGCCTGCTGCTCGACACCAAGCAGATCTTCGAAGACCAGATGATCGCCATCGAAGAGGCCAGCAAACGACGCGGAACCGACTACGTCGATCTTGCACTTCTCACCGACGGCCTGAGAGCCGAACGAGAGCAGGGCATCACGATCGATGTCGCGTACCGGTATTTCGCCACCCCTCGCCGCAAGTTCGTGCTCGCCGACACCCCCGGGCATGTCCAGTACACGCGCAACATGGTGACGGGATCGTCGACCGCCGACATCGCGCTCGTCCTGATCGACGCCCGCAAGGGGATTCTCGAGCAGACCCGCCGTCACTCGTTCATCGCCTCGCTGCTCAAGGTTCCGCACCTGGTGCTGTGCGTCAACAAGATGGACCTGGTCGACTATTCGGAGGAGCGGTACGACGAACTCGTCGAGGAGTTCCGGCAGTTCGCTGCCCGTCTCGACATCACCGATCTCCGGTTTGTCCCGGTTTCCGCGCTCAAAGGCGACAACATCGTCGACGAGAGCGACAACATGCCTTGGTACAAGGGTCCATCGGTGCTGCATCTGCTCGAAGAGATCCATGTGGGCAGCGACCGCAACATGATCGATTGCCGCTTCCCCGTTCAGTACGTCATCCGGCCGCACACCATGGAGAACCAGGATTACCGGGGCTATGCCGGGCAGGTGCAGGGCGGCGTCTTCAAGGTCGGTGACGAGGTGATCGTTCTCCCCTCCGGCTTCACATCCAAGATCGCATCGATCGACACCTTCGACGGGCCCGTCGAGGAGGCAGTGCCGCCGCTGTCGGTGGTGATTCGTCTCGAGGACGAGATCGACATCAGCCGGGGCGACATGATCTGCCGACCCCACAACCAGCCTCACGTGGGTCAGGACCTGGACGCCATGGTCTGCTGGCTCAGTGAGACGGGATCCATCCAGCCGGGGGCAAAGTTCGCAATCAAGCACACGAGCCGCTGGGCGCGTGCGATGGTGAAGGAGGTGCAGTACCGCCTCAACATCAACACGCTGCACCGAGACGAGACCGAGCACACGTTGTCGCTGAACGAGATCGGTCGTATCCGTCTCCGCACGACGGTCCCGATGTTCTTCGACGAGTACCGCCGGAACCGCGAGACCGGGTCGTTCATCCTGGTGGACGAGTCCACGAACAACACGGTTGCTGCGGGGATGATCACCGGGCCCGCCGTTTGAGTCCCGTGTCACCCGTCCCCGGTGCTCGTCCACGACGGCCCCGTGAGGGACTCGGCTCGTTTTCGCACGGGAGCTCGGCCTTCCGTGGCTGAGGTCACCGAGAACGTGGTTTGGCATCCGGGTGCTGTGGCCCGTGTCGATCGCGCGGCGGTGACCGGTGGGCTCGGCATGACGGTGTGGCTGACCGGGCTCTCCGGTTCGGGCAAGTCGACGATCGCACACCGTACCGAGCAGCTCCTGCTGGCAGGTGGACGAGCCGTCTACGTGCTCGACGGTGACAACCTCCGCCACGGGCTGAACGGCGATCTCGGGTTTTCGGCGGAGGACCGTACCGAGAACGTGCGTCGGGTGGGCGAGGTGGCCCGGTTGATGGCAGATGCCGGGTTGGTGGTGCTGGTTCCAGTCATCAGCCCGTACCGGGCCGACCGCGATCGGGTCAGGCGGATCCACCACGTCGCCGAGGTTCCGTTCGTGGAGGTCTTCGTGGACACGCCCATCGAGCTCTGCGAGTCCCGCGACCCCAAGGGGCTGTATGCAAAGGCCCGGGCGGGCGAGATCAAGGGTTTCACCGGCATCGACGACCCCTACGAGGCGCCACTCGAGCCCGAGTTGGTGCTGCCGACGGCACAGCTTTCCGTCGATGAGGCTGCGGCGAAGATCATCGCGCTCGTGATGGGCGAACCGCACGACGCAGGACGAGTCACGTAGACGCGGTCGGCCCCGAGATCGGTCGCATCGGCATGCCGTCTGCCGTGCGGTGGATGGGGTTGACTGCGGGCAGGTCCGTGGAACAGTGTGCTGGGCGAGAGACGGGTTGGGGGCCGTTGTTCGATGTGCTCGTACACTCTCCCGGCGGTTTGCTGATGGAAGGTCGAAATGGGGAACACGCTTCAGTCGAGCATCTACGAGATGACCAACGCCGACCCTGGTGCGCGCGCGCTGGGTTTCTACTCGGCGGATCGAACCTGTGAATGGCTCACACGTGGCGAGCTCATCGAGGCCGCCGAACGTGCCGCAGGACGCCTCCGGGACCTCGGTCTCAGAGAGGGCAACGTCATGGTCCTCGTGCCCTACAACGATCGGTTCGCATCGGAGGTCCTACTCGGCTCGCTGATCGTCGGAGGATTGCCGTTGTTGGTGGCTCCGCCCGCCATCCAGGGGCTCAACTCCAGCCTCCCCGACATCCTCCATGGAATCATCGAGCGAACATCGGCGCCCGTGGTGGTGGCCGCGGACACCGTCGAGTCCATGCGCCACGACCTCCACGCCCGCCATCCGCAGACACAATTCGCCTTCGGACCCGAAGAGTTCGGGACCGGGCCTGCCGGCATCGACTGGAGCATGCGTGGTCCACATGATCTGGCCGGATTGCAGCTGACGTCCGGGACCACAGGGTTCCCGCGCATCTGCATGTGGCGCCAGGAAAACGTGATGGCGGCGCTCGATGGGATGGCGACCGCCATGGCGGTCGGTCAGGACGACACCTACCTGAACTGGACTCCGCTCTATCACGACATGGGTCTCATGAACAACTTCATGCTGTGCCTCACCAAGGGGATCCCGCTGGTGATGATGAGCCCGTTCGATTTCGTGAAACGCCCCGGTTCGTGGATGCGGGGTGTGTACGACACGCAGGCGACGATCACCTGGTCCCCGAACTTCGGGTTTGCGCTCGCGGCCCAGCGGATTCGGGACAAGGATCTGGAGGGAGTGACCCTCGACCACGTAAAGGGGTTCTGGAATGCGGCCGAGCGCATCCACTACGACACGATCGTGGCGTTCAAAGAGCGGTTCGCCCCGTACGGACTGGCTCCCGACGCCGTCAAGACGAACTTCGGCTGCGCCGAGAACGTGGGAGGAGCCACGTTCACGCCCCCGGACGAGGAAGTGCCGTTCGAGCACATCGACGCCGTCGCCTTCCACGAACGGCAAGAGGCGATCGCCGGTGAGCCGGGGCCCGGCAACCTGTCGCTCGTGGGGTGTGGCAAGCCGCATCCGGGGATCACCATTCACATCCTCGATGAGGAGGGCAGGGACCTCCCTGATGGTCACGTTGGCGCTCTGGCGCTCGACACCGCTTCCCGGATGGAGGGATACCTCCACGATCCCGAGTCGACGCAGGCCGCTTTCCATGGCGATCTTCTGAAGACAGGGGACCTCGGATACCTCCGCGAAGGCGAATTCTTCTGGACCGGTCGTGCCAAGGAGCGAATTGCGGTGAGAGGCCGCAAGATCGATCCATCCGATTTCGAGGCCGCCCTCCTGAACATCCCCGACCTCCGCGCCGGCTCCTTCGCCGCGTTCGGACATGACGACGCCAAGCTAGGCACCCAGAAGGTCGTCATCGTCACCGAAGTACGCGACGAGCGGGCTCAGGAGACAGACGACATCCGGTCCGCCGTGAAACAGGCGGTCTTTGAGCGTCTCGGCGTGGGTGTCGACGATGTCGTACTGGTGAGCCAGGGCACGCTGACCAAGACCTCTTCGGGCAAGCGGCGTCATCGTCACTTCGCCCAGATGTACGAGGCCGGTGAGTTGGCGGAGTACGAGATCGACTGATGGCCGCCTTCGACCCGGCGGATGGGCTTTTCGTCGCTCAGTTCGAGCGGCCCGCGGGGCTCGAGCCGATCAACATGCGAGCGCTCTCGCCGGTGCAGCGGGCGTTGGTGGTGATCGACGGAACGGTGACCAGGTTTCTCGAGGCCTACAACATGGAGCCGATCGAGGTCACCACGTTGGGGCAGGCCGAACAGACGTTGGAGACGGCCCAGGAGTGGCTGGAGGTGCGAGCCGGTCGGGATGTGCTGGCTCGCCACGTCACGCTCACCGGCGGATACAGCGGCCGGCTCTATGCCTATGCCATCTCGATCACCAATGCCAATGCCATTCCCCGAGACATCCGAGCGGCGATGGAGATCCAGGGCGGCAGCGTCGGTCGCATATTGCTGTCATCGCGGGTCGAGCAGCGGCGTGAAGTGTTGTGGTACGGACGGGAGACCTCAGAGAGCCTGCCGGAGCAGGTCCGGAAGATGTACGACGGCGATCTGCTGTCTCGCGCCTACCGGATCGTGGTCGAGGGCCGCCCTGTCATCATGATCATCGAGAAGTTCCCGCTGCGGGCCGACGACGACATAGATCGCGATTAGGAGACGATTCCTGGTGGACGAAAACCAGCTCAACGCACTGATGGAGACCCTGGGCCGCGATGCTCTCGGTCAATTCCAGTTGCGCAAGTTCCAGATGGTGCTCGACCAGATGCTCGGCACCAACGCCTTCTACGCAGCCAAGTTCGCCTCGGTGGGGGTCCATTCCTCCGCCGACGTCAAGACGTGGGAGGACTTCCGCACCCTTCCGTTCACCACCAAGAAGGAACTCTCGGCCGATCAGGCCGAGCACGGTCCATACGGCTCGAACCTGAGCTTCTCGCGCGACGCGTACATCCGGATCCATCAGACGTCCGGAACCACCGGCGAGCCGCTCCGCTGCCTCGACACTCCCGAGTCGTGGAACTGGTGGGCCGAGTGTTGGGCCACCGTGTTCCGGTCCGCGGGAGTGACCTCTGGGGACCGGATCTTCTACGGGTTCTCGTTCGGTCCCTTCATCGGGTTCTGGGCGTCGTACGAGGGAGCCAGCAGGATCGGCGCACTGGCGATCCCGGGCGGTGGGATGTCGTCTTTCCAGCGCCTCAAGGCGGTCCTCGCCAACGAAGTGACCGTGCTTGTGTGCACACCCACCTACGCCCTCCATCTCGCCGAGGTGGCGGCCGAAGAGGGCCTCGACATCGCCAACTCGTCCGTGCGGACCACCATTCACGCCGGCGAGCCGGGCGCCGGCTTGCCCGCCACCCGGGCCAGGATCCAACGGACCTGGGGGGCCAAGACCTACGACCATGCCGGTGCAACAGAGGTCGGCGCATGGGGCTTCGAGTGCCTCGATCAGAACGGTCTCCACGTGAACGAGGGCGAGTTCATCATCGAGATCATCGACCCAGAGACCGGAGAAGAGGCAGTGGAGGGCGAGGTCGTTATCACAAATCTCGGTCGTCCCGGCTATCCCGTCTTTCGGTACCGCACGGGGGACAGGGCCAAGATCATCACCGATCCGTGCACCTGTGGCCGGACCTATGCCCGGTTGGACGGAGGAGTGATCGGCCGGGTCGACGACGTTCTGATCGTCAGAGGCATCAACGTCTTCCCGTCGGCGATCGAGAACATCCTCCGCTCGATTCCCGAGATCGGTGAGTTCGCAGTGGACGTCTACCGACGCCAGGAGCTCGACGACATGGTCATCCGGGTCGAGGTCACCGATGGCGACGCGGGCGAGGTCGTGGCGACCGCCGAAAACGCCTTCCGGAATGCGTTGTCGCTCCGAGCCAAGGTGGAGGCAGTCGAATTCGGCACCCTGCCGCGGTTCGATCTCAAGGCTCGTCGCTTCACCGACCATCGGTGATCGATCCGTCCCGTTATCGAATCCTTCGTTCACGCACAGTCCCGCGATCGGCTCGCTAGTGTCCCTCGGCGTAGGTGGGACGAAAGGGAGAAGACATGCGCAAGCATCTGTACGTTCTGCTCGTCGTGGCGTTGCTGTTGGTGCTCGGAGTAGCACCGGCTTCGGCGATCACCGATGGCGAGCTCGATGGAGACGGGCACCCGTACGTAGGTCTGATGGTGGCCCAGGACGCCGATGGCAATCCGTTGTGGCGATGCAGTGGGACGCTATTGGACGCAACCCACTTCCTGACGGCCGGGCACTGCACCGAGTCGCCGGCGGCACACGTCGAGATATGGTTCGACGCCGACGTCGAGTCCGGGATTCCAGTCAACGGCTACCCGTTCACCGGGGACGTCGGCGGCAGGCCGTACACGCACCCGGACTATGACCCGAATGCGTTCTTCCTGTTCGACCTCGGAATGGTCGTTCTGGACGCCGAGATGGCGATGGACGACTACGGGCAGCTCCCCAGCCTCGACCAGCTCGATGCGCTGAAGACGAAGCGCGGTCGTCAGAACACGACGTTCACGGCCGTGGGATACGGCCTGCAGCAGATCAATCCGGTGTTCGTGCAGTCGGACAGGGTGCGGATGGTGGCATACCCGCACCTGATCCAGATCAACACGCCCGGATTCACTGGTGATTTCTCGCTGCTCCTGTCGAACAACCACTCCACCGGTGGCACGTGCTTCGGCGATTCCGGCGGCCCGAACTTCCTCGGGGACTCGAACGTCATCGCCGGTGTCACGTCGTTCGGGATCAACGGCAATTGCGCCGGCACCGGAGGCGTGTATCGCATCGATCGCGCCGACGATCTGGAGTTCATCGCCAGCTTCTACGAGTGACCCTGGCTACAGCCTGAACGAGCCGATGTGGGCCCCTCCACGATGGAGGGGCCCACATCGCGCCGCTTGTGGTGCCCGACAAGTCGAGTGGCGCCGATCGGACCGCCGCCGTTCTCTGTGCGGGCTCTGACCGGCGCACGAGACGGGCTCAGCCGAAGAAGTCGATGAGCTGCTGACCGAGTATCTGTTGCCCGTCCTCGTTGGCGTGACATCCGTCACGGGTCTCTGCCTTCGTCAGGGGGCCCATGTTCGGGCCCCGCTGTGCGAGACCGGCGTCGATGAGCTGCTGTGCCACTTGTTCCATGAGCTCGGGGCCACCGTCACCGGCGAGCGCGCAGACGTGGCCGTCGGTATACGGAGGCTGCGCCGAGACGTACACCTCCACACCCGGGATCCGGTTCTCGATCTCGTCGAGGATCTTCACGGCGGTATCGAATGAGTCCTGCGGGCTTCCTTTGACCGTGCAGAGGTTCCACCAGATGACGGATGTGTTCGGGTCCAGGTCGAGAGCCTTGTCGAAGCCGCCCCAGTAGTCGCCGCGTCCGGAGAGGGCGTCGTTCCACCGCCCGATCGTGCCGCCGCCGTAGGGCAAACGGAATGTCCACATGTTGGTTCCACCGACGGCCTCGTAGCCTTCGACCGAGTTCTGACTCATCGAACAGCCCACGTATCCGACGGTCCCCTCCAGCTGGCCGGCCACCGAATCGGCGTCGTCGCGTGCGATCGTGCTGGTCGTGGACGGCTCGGCTGCTGTCGTGACGGTGGTGGTCGACACCGTTTCCGACGCACCCGTCGTGGTGGTGGTCGCTGCCATCGAGCTCGAGGTGGGGGTGGCCGTGGCACCCGACGAACACGCCGCAAGCACCAGAGCGAATGCTAGGGCGACCGTGCTGCGGGTCATCCGAGTTTGGACTCCACCAGTTGGGTGATGGTGTTGAGCGAGGCGAAGTTGTCGGTGGAAACGTCGTCGGCACCGATCGTGATGCCGTATTCGTCTTCGATGAATCCGACCAGGGTGAGCACGCCCATCGAATCGATGAGCTCGGTCTTGAGCAGCGGCGTGTCGTCAGCCAGCTCCACCTCATGGTCCAAGAGCTCGTCGGTGAGGTACTCGCGAATCGTTTGAGTCACTTCGGACATGTCATCCTCTCATGCATAGAAGTCGCCGATCTTCGCACCCATGCGTTCGGCGGCATCCTCGGTGAGATGACCGCGGCCGTCCCGGAAATCCGAGCAGGTGTCCACTCGTGGCGCCATCCCGGTGAAGACATCGGACGACTCCGACGCCACCTGAACGATCGCCTCCAGGATGTACGGATGTTGGAGATCGGCTCGCACCTGTTCACCCCCCGAGATGCAGGTGTCTCCCGCCGGGCCGCCGACCACCGGTTGCAGGAGGATGCGCTCGGCGGTGGGTATCTCGACACGGATTCGGGCCACGGCGTCGCGGATGTCGATCGCCCACCCGGCCACATCGGTGCCACGGGAGCCGCTGATGGTCAGGATCACGCGGTCCACAGGACCGGATGCGCAGGCCGAAACAGGTGAGGCGTCCCACGCAGGCCACGCCTCATTGGCGATGATCCGCGCCTCGGCACCCTCGAGCCATCGCAGCTGCCACGAGCCGTCGCCCACGATCGATTCGAACGGGCTTCCGCCTTGATTGCCTTCTCCGCCCGTGTACCACTGGTTGGTCTGACTGAATCCCACAACCTCGGTGCACGTCCAGTCGCCTCCCAAGCCGCTGGGCGGAGTTGGGGTCAGACCGAGCGCACGACCGAGAAAGCTGGCCATCTGTCCACGGGTCACCGGGTCGTCAGGGCAGAAGCGATCGTTGTCGGGGGGATTGCAACCGACTGTCACGCCGGCGGTCGCCAGCCGATCGATGTCAGATTCGAACACCGATCCGTCATCGTCTCCGAAGAGGTCACCATCGCCGTCGCCCGTGTACGAGAAGGCACGCACGAGGAAGGCGGCCATCTGCCCGTGGGTCACCGGGTCGTCAGGGCAGAAGCGATCGTTGTCGGGCGGATTGCATCCGACGGTGACCCCGGCCGTTGCGAGTCGCTCGATGTCGGCTTCGAACACAGAGTCGTCGTCGTCGATGAAGCCGATGCCGGTCCCTCTGGCCACGTATCCGCGCGCCCGGACGAGGAAGGCGGCCATCTGTCCGTGGGTCACCGGGTCGTCTGGGCAGAACAACGAGTTCGCAGGCGGATTGCACCCCACGGTGATCCCTTCGGTGGCAACGGCCTCGATGTAGCCCTCGTGCACCGAACCGTCGTCGTCGGTGAAACGGCCCGCTGCCATTGCCGGGGCAGCACTTGCGAACCAGACCGTTACGATCGAAAGCACCACCACGACGGATTGGTGTGCGCGACGAGCACCCTGAGTCCTGATCCCCACATTCACCCCTGGAAGCTGACCGCCGTGAGGCTACACTCGCCAGGCATCTATGGAGGCACAGGGGCACACCTCCGCCGAGCCTGGTCGGTCGACATCAGGGCCGGAGGTCATCGGGGGATCATCGTCGACACGTTCGGATTCCGACCATCACGAGTTGGTCCGTTTCGATGACTCCGGACGCCTGGTGTTCGATGTCACGCCCACAGCCGGTTCCGATGTCACCCTCGTCATCGCTTCGTCCTTGTTTGCCGAATTCCAGCGAAACTACCGGCGCGAGGTGCTGCTGAGTCGTCGTGCCGCGGCGTTCGGCGTCCGGACGATTCGCTTCCACTACTCCGGCGCCGGCAACTCGATCGTGAACCATCCGCGACCGGACCTGGATTCGATGACCCGCGACCTCCTCGAGGTCGTCGAGGGGATCGACGGCAAGATCGTGGTCGCCGGTACCAGGGTGGGTGCCCTGGTCGCGGCCCGCGCCAGACAGCACATCGACGTCCCCGCCGTTCTCTGGGAGCCCGTCATCGACGGCTCGCGATGGATGGAAGAAGTCATCCGGTCCGCCCTGGCTCGCGAGATCGGGCACGGGACCGGAGCCACGGCCGAGACCGTTCGGGCCCAGTGGACCGACCATGGAGTGGCCTTCGTGTTGGGCGAGACCGTACCTCGCACGATCATCGATCAGGTCGGGGCCACCACTCTCATGGAGGAACTGGCCGGGACGGCACCGATCCAGGTCGTGCAGATGGCTCGCAACGACAAGATCAAGCCCGATGTCCAGCGGTTCGTGACGGCAGTCGAACAGCGAGGGATGGAGGCAGAGGTGCTCGCCGTGGTGGGACGTCAGACGTGGTGGGTCAACGAAGGCGGTGATTTGTTCCGGCCGCTCGAACGCGACGACGCCACCGATCGGCTCGTGAACGGCGTGGTCGAATTCGTGAAGAGAGTCTCCGCATGACGGTCGTCGATAGCCCGATGTTCATCGAGTCGGATGACGTCACCTTGTTTGCCATCGCCTCTGCTCCCGAGTTCGGCGGCGACCTCGGTGTGCTGCTGCTTCCGGCAGGGGGCTACACGTTCACACCCCAGCGCAATCGATGGGGGGTCGACCTCGCTCATCGACTGGCCGCCGCCGGTCATCCGGTGGTGCGCTACGACTGGGAGGGAATCGGCGACAGCACAGGCACCGTGGACACCTTTGCCCTCGACAAGCCGGCGGTCGGCGATGCCCTGGCGGCGCTCGGTGCCCTCGAGGCGAACCAGCGGGTCCTGATGGGGCAGTGCTACGGCGCCAGGACCGTCATGGCGATGGCGGCCGAAGTCGACCGCCTCGCCGGTGTCGTTCTCATTTCACCACCCGTCCGGGATCATGCTCGTGGCGAGGGCACGGCCACGAAGAAGGCCTACGAGATGTCGGCCGGTGGCTACCTCAAGGAGGGAGCAAGAAAGCTCGACCTGTCGATGCTGAAAGATCGGACCGAGCTGGTCCGGGTCGCCCGCATCGGGCGGGCCTTCCTCAGGGCCAGGTGGCAGAAGCTCACCGCCCGCTTCCGCACCCCCGACCCGACGCCCTGGGTCAGCGCACCGTTCCTCTCGCAACTCGAGCGGCTCATCGACGACGGGGTGCCGACGTTGCTCCTGTACGGGAGTGACGAGAACGATTTCAAGGAGTTCACCGAGGCCCGGGAGGGCCGGCTTGGCAAGCTGCTCCAGCGAGGCAGCGCGTCTGTGTCGCTCGAGGTGATTCCCGGGTCGGTTCACGCGTTGGATCGGGTGGAGGTGCAAGAGGCGGTGATCTCGCGGGTGGGGGTTTGGCTGGCAGAGCGTATGTGAGGGCCCGGGTTTCCGATGGGCCGGTCCCTGGGTAGCCTCAGTCGATGCCCTCTCCATCAGATCTGACTCTCATCGCCAACACGATTCGCGGCCTTGCCATGGACGGCGTGCAGAAGGCGAATTCCGGTCATCCCGGGATGCCGATGGGGATGGCGGAGCTCGCGGCGGTGCTCTGGGCGGACTTCCTGGTGGTGGACCCTGAAGACCCCACATGGCCCGACCGGGACCGCTTCGTCCTCTCGAACGGTCACGGGTCGATGCTGCTCTATTCGCTGCTCCACCTCTCCGGCTTTCCCATGTCGATGGATGATCTCCGAAGCTTCCGGCAGTGGGGGTCCCACACCGCCGGCCATCCGGAGCGCGACCCACACCTGGGAATCGAGACCACCACAGGACCACTCGGCCAGGGATTCGGAACGGGCGTTGGTTTTGCCATCGCCGAGAGCCACCTTCGCAGCCGGCTCGGCTCCGAACTGGTCGATCACCGAACGTACGGCTTCGTCTCGGACGGCGACCTCATGGAAGGCATCTCGGCCGAGGCTTCGTCGATTGCTGGTCACCTCGGCCTGGGGCGGCTGTTGTACGTCTACGACGACAACGACATCTCGATCGATGGGTCGACCGACATCACCTTCACCGAGGATGTGTCGAAACGCTTCGATGCCGTCGGTTGGCATGTGCTCGAAATCGACGGCCATGACATCTCGGCCATCGGAGAGGCCATTTCGGAAGCGCGCAACGTCGACGACAAGCCTTCGCTGATCATCGCCCACACTCACATCGCCCACGGGGCGCCAAACGCCCACGACACGGCCAAGTCCCACGGGTCACCCCTCGGCGACGAAGAGATCCGGCTCACGAAAGAAGCCATCGGCCTCGATCCCGACAAGACCTTCCAGGTACCGGATGGTGTCTACGAGACGATGTCGGCTGCGATGCAACGTGGCCGTGAATCCCATTCCGCCTGGCGGCAGCGGCTGTCGGATGCATCGGATGCTTCACGCCGGCTGTGGGATGGCCTGTGGGAGCCCGGCGCAGTCTCGCTCGACGGTCCTGGTTTCGAGGCCGGCGCCACGATGGCGACGCGCGCTTCGTCGGGCAAGCTGTTTGCAGAGATCGCAGACAAGGTCCCGGGTTTCATCGGAGGTTCAGCCGACCTGGTCGAGTCCACCAAGACGGTGATCGACCGCGACAGACGCTTCTCCGTTGGGGACAGAGGAGCCCGTGACATTGCGTTCGGCATTCGAGAGCATGCCATGGCCGCCATCGTCAACGGGATGGCGATCCACGGCGGTTTGCGGCCCTACGGAGCGACGTTTTTCCAGTTCAGCGACTACATGCGACCCGCGGTGCGTCTCGGTGCGCTCATGTCTGCGCCGGCGATCTGGGTGTGGACCCACGACTCGGTCTTCTTGGGCGAGGACGGTCCCACCCATCAGCCGATCGAACACCTCGCAGCTGTGCGGGCGATTCCGAACCTGTGGGTGATCCGTCCGGCCGATGCCACCGAAGTGGTCGAGGCATGGGAGCTGGCGTTGAACCGGACCGACGGTCCCGTGGCGCTGGTGCTGACGAGGCAGAACGTCCCGACCCTCGATCGTGAGCGTGGAGGCGTCGCCAAGGGAGGCTATGTGCTGCGGGATGGAACCGACGTCGTGCTCGTGGCCACCGGATCCGAGGTCTCGCTGGCACTGGCAGCGGCCGACTTGCTCGAGGAGAGCAGCACGTCGGCGCGGGTGGTGAGCTTGCCGTGCTGGGAGCTGTTCTTCGACCAGGACGACGCCTACCAGGCGGAGGTCCTCGGTGAGGGCATTCCCCGGGTTTCGATCGAAGCCGGGTCCACCTTCGGCTGGGAACGGATCGTCGAGGGAGACGGGCTGACGATCGGCATCGACCGGTTCGGGGTGTCTGCGCCGGCGGACCGGCTGGCGACGGAGCTCGGTTTCACCGCGGAGGCAGTGGCGGGAGAGGTCAGGTCGTTCCTCAGCCGGTGAGGTCGCTTGCGGCACCTGTACTACACTCGCGATCCCGCCGTGGCGCCAGCCCGACCTGAGGAATCATGGCCCTGTCTCTCTCAATCCCGCCCGGTCGCGTTCAGCGGCTGATCGACTACATCCGCGAGCTCTGGCGTCGCCGCGAGTTCGCCGTGTATCTCGGCCTAGGGAACATGAAGGCCAAGAACGCGTCGACGACCCTGGGCCTGGTCTGGTGGGTCATCAACCCACTACTTCTTGGCGGTGTCTATTTCCTCGTGTTCGGGCTGTTCTTTCAGCGCGAGAGGCCGGCCGAGTTTCTCGCCTACCTGCTCTCTGGGATGTTCGTCTTCCACTTCACGAGCCAATCGCTCACCGGTGGAGCGAACTCGATTCTCTCCAACTCGAAATTGCTCGTGAACCTCCGGTTTCCGCGACTGATCCTCCCGATCTCAGCTCTCATCGAATCGGGGGTCGGCTTCCTGGCCTCCCTCTTCGTGTTCTATGCCATAGCGATCCCGCTCGGCCAGGCAAGTCCGGGGTATCGGCTGGTCTATCTGCCTTTCGCTCTGATGATTCACGTCGTCTTCAATCTCGGTGTGGCGTGCCTGACGGCGAGACTTGCCGTACCTTTCCGTGACATCAACAACCTGATCCCCTACATCAACCGCATCTGGCTGTACTTGTCGCCTGTGATCTGGAGGCTCTCCTTTCTTGAAGGTGCAAGCGCAGGGGCGATTCGGGCGGTCGAGTCGAATCCCATGTTCCATATCATCAGCCTCTACCGGGCCATTCTGTTCAACACGCCGATTCATCTGACAGACGTGGTGTGGTCGGCTGGCTCCGCAGCTGTGGTTGCCTCAATCGGTGTAGCCCTTTTCATCAAGTACGAGGGTCACATCGCGAGGTACCTGTGAGCAAGCCGGCAATCCTCGTGGATCACGTCGGGGTCAGGTTTCGACCCTATCTCGACAGGAAGCCGACGCTTCGTCGATCACTCTCGCGTTTCAAATCTCGTGAACAGGTTGATGTCGTCGCTCTCGACGACGTGTCGTTTCAGGTCGAACGAGGAGAGGCATTTGGCATCGTCGGTGCCAACGGAGCGGGCAAGAGCACTCTCCTCAGAGTGATGGCGCGGACCCTCAAGCCCAACACAGGTCGAGTTGTCGTCAACGGCAAGACCTCGACATTGCTGCAGTTGGGCGTGGGCTTCAACCCACAGCTGTCTGGTGCCCGCAATGTATACCTCGGGGGTTTGGCGGCCGGGCTGACGCGGAGGGAGATCGACGCCGTTTACGACGACATCGTCGCATTCGCCGAGCTGAACGAGGCGATCGATCGGCCTATGAAGACCTATTCGAGCGGGATGTTCTCCAGGCTCGCCTTCTCGGTGAGCATGCACCTCGACCCCGACGTGTTGCTTCTCGATGAGGTGTTGGCCGTGGGGGATGCCGGCTTTCGGGCCAAGAGCATGGGCGTGATGCGTGAGCTGTTGGACCAGTCGGGGACGATCGTCTTCGTGTCGCACAGCCTCTCGAGCGTCGCAGAGTTCTGTGATCGCGCCCTCTGGCTCGAGTCGGGCATCGTGAAGACGATTGGCCCGGCCGAGGAGGTAGTCGACGCATATGCGGTGGCCTCAGGCGCCGAGCCGCGGAAACAACGGGATCGTCCTGTCGCAGGCAAGGCGAAGGCGAGGAAGGCGGCCGCTGACACTGGCCCGGCCTGAGCCGCTCCAGGATCAGCGTATTTTCAGTACTCCGGTGGCCGCTTCGCCACGGCGTTCGAGGAACTCCGCTGTACCTACAATCGTCGATCGATAGGCAGAACGAGGAGTCCCATGGCGCCACCGGTCTTCGTTGGAGGTACGGGTCGTAGCGGTACCACCGTGACCGCCCGGCTGATCGGTGCCCATCCGCACTACCACATGATCCCCATAGAGGTACGGTTCATAACCGATCCGCGAGGGTTGTGTGATTTAGCAGTGGGGAGTTGCACGCTTGCCCAGTTCGAGAAGTCTCTCGATCATCGTTGGTGGCACCGCATGATTCAGGATGGCTCTACTCGGGGATTGCACAAGATCATGGATCGTCCCCTTGTTGACCGCGGCCTGGCGCGACTGCGCTCCGAGTTGAGCGGTGATCCGTATGCAGCGTGTGGTGAATTCGCCCGATCGCTGCTCGACAAGGTGGCCGAGAAGGCCGGCGCGGATGGATGGGTAGAAATGACTCCCCCGAACGCCATCCGTGCCGGAGAGCTCCTCAGGATGTTTCCCGATGCCAAGCTCGTACACAGCGTGAGGGACGGGAGGAACGTCGCAGCATCGGTGGCCCGCATGAATTGGGGCCCCGATACCATTGGAGAGGCTCTCGAGTGGTGGGCAGAACGGCTGCGCGAAGCTCACGAATCCATGGACGCCGAGACCCGTCAACGTGTGTTCGTCGTCGGCCTGGAAGAACTCACGTCGAGTGATCGCGACGTGACGGCCCGACGTCTCTTCGAGTTCCTCGACCTGGAGTTCCACCCAGCAGCGTCAGATTTCCTTCACAGGACGCTGAAGGCGGAGAGGGCGAATGCCAGTAGCTGGCGCCAGGGCATGACACCCGCTCAGCAAGCCGGGATTGATATGCGATACAGGATGCTGTTGGGCCACCTTGCTGCGTCGGGTGCCGCTTATCTGATCCGACCGCTGCCGTCCTTCGACGAGAACGGGCTGGAAACGGGTTCGTAGACGTGTGCTCGGCCGACATGGCCCACAGCGACGCCGCTGCAACCTTTCACACCTGCTGGAGCAGTTGGAGCCACGTGGTTGCGCGGTGGTCAAGAGTATGCGCCGCTGAGACGCGATGCCGGCCCTCGGTAGACAGTTGACGCCGGAGAGCGTCGTCGGCCAGCAGGATTCGTAGCTGGCTTTCGAGCTCATTTGGATTCGAATACGTAGGTATGACCCCGTCGAACAGCGCAGACAATCCACGAACGTCGTCCGACAACACCAGTCCGCCGGAGGCCAGCACATCGAAGAGCCGGTTTGCAATGAATCCCTCAGATCGCATCGACCCGTGGTGATCAGCGACCACCACCGACGCCGATCGGTACGCTGCCGCCAGGTCTTGGTTCGGCACGTAGTCGCTGCGAACCAGTTCTGCTTCCGGAAACCCTCCCCAATTCTTCCCATAGAGGTCGAAAGCTCGCCCATTCCGCATCATCCAACGAGGAGCGCGCCGATTCGGCCATCGAGCATTTCCGACATACAACACCTCTGTCTCGTACTCAGAACTCGGTGGGCCGATCTTGAACGTGTCGGCGTCTGTGGCCTGCGGCATGAAGTGCACGGTTCGACCGAGTTCCTTTGACAAGAACTCGGCGTGTGTGTGGCTCGCCGACGCGATGACGTCATAGTCATCGCACTCTCCTGGCTCGAGCCGATCAGGGTGGCTGATGATCCACAGGGCATTCCACTGTCCGCGAGACACTGGCCGGCGGGTCAGGCCACGGAGGTGGAGGATCAAGTCGCAGCTCGCCGCCTTGGCGCTCTGCCAATCACTCATGATGAGTTCGCTTGCCTCGTGCCCCAGCCTCCTGAAGGCTCTCATCAGCCCTCGTGCCAGATGCGTGTCCCCCCAGAACTGAGCTTTTGTCCAATCCGGCGCACAGGTCGAGACGCCGATCCGCATTGCCTGGTCGGAGGGGGCAGCGAGACTCGCCATGCGGGCAAGCGAGGTCGCATCAGCGTCGGCCAAAGCGCCGTCGATCTCTGCCACCCCCGCTCCCCACATGGCGTCGAGGCGCGCTCTGCCGATGAGGTCGGGAACGATCACACGTGTGGCTGCATCGAGGCCTCCGGAGCGCACCCACTCGCCTTCCCGGTCGAGAACGAGAGCGATGGAGAGGTCGAGACCACCGAACCACTGGACGTCTCGCGGCGGGGTGAGTGCGAGTGCGAGGTCGGACGACTTCGACTCACCGTCCACGAGTGTCCAACCGGCGTCCATGGCCTGGCGACGGAGAGTCTCAGCGAGTTCTCGGGTGCGGGCGTCGGAGCCGTGGATCAGACCGAGTGCTGGGGCTCTCTCACCACGGAAGAACCGGCCGGACGGCGGTCCGGTGACCTCGGATCGGATCCGCCGCATGATAGAAGGGCCCCACAGCTCGTTGAACCAGCGGTGGTTTTGGGCACGACCCTCGAGCCAAGCGTCACTCATGAAGCGATCTTGAGTGCCAAACTCGTGATGGAACAGGACTGCTCGCTCGTCGACGAGGACCTTGCCGACGTTGCCGAGACGTAGACACAGGTCCCAGTCCTCGGATCCATACCAGTACCGCTCGTCGAGCGGGTTCGCGAGTAGGTCTGCGCGACGCGCCAACAGGCATGCCGCCGTGACGGCGGGGACTTCTCTGGTTCCTGGACTGGTCACCAAGAGAGGATCGTCGCCGGAAGCTGTGTTCACGGCACGCACCCCCCACTTGGAATACTCGAACGAGATCCCGAGGTGCTGAATGGTCAGATCCGGATGTGCTGGGGGGACATCGCGGTGAGGTCGCCGGGGATAGACGAGCATCGCGCCTACCGCTGTCACGTCGTCGCGCATCGAAGCCACCATGTAGCCGAGCCAGTCCGGGTGTATGGGCTCGATGTCGTTGTTGGCGAGAAGAACCAGCTCGCCCGCCGCAGCCCGGATCCCCTGGTTGTTGGCTACGGAGAAGCTCTGATTCTGTTGATTGGCAATGACGCGTTTGGTTCCTGGCCAGCGGTCGAAGACTTGCAGGGACCCGTCGCTCGAACCATTGTCAACGAGGATCAGTTCGATCGATCGATAGTTGGTCCGCCTCTCCAGTCCCTCGAGCAAACGGCGCAGGTGGTCCTCTCCATCGCGATTGGTGATCACGATGGATACGAGCTGGCCCCGTGCAGCGGCGGCTTCCGGCCGAAGCTTTATCAGCGCCTTGGCTAGCGCTTTTTCTTCCACGACCGAACCAATCGGAAGATACCGCGGGAGGGTCTGGCCATGGCCAGTGCCATCCTCACGCTTCGGCGGCTACGGAGTCGCTCCAGGTCGCGCTCGGTCGCGGCAAGCTGCGTGCGCAACGCTGTGATCGAACCGTTCTCCGTTTCCCCGGGGGTTGCCGCGGCCTGCCGTGGCCGGATTCCCTCGGCCTCGAGACTGCGTTCGAGCGTGGACAACCGCTCATCTACGTCGGCGATCCTCTGGACGCCTGCGATGAGGTCTGTCACCACCGGGATGAGCTCCTTGTCGGTCAACACTCGCTTGCGCAGGAACATCCCAGAGCGGCCCGGCGACAGCCGCTCCGTGAGGAGATGCTCCCAGCCCGTCTCGATGGCAACTTCCTGGACCCTCGAAGGCCGCGGATGGTCGGCCGGAGGTGGCGATGCGCTCAGCAGGCCTTTGCCTTGCGGATCTGGCACATCGACGAATAACTCCGCAAGGGGATCGGTGTTCACATACAGGGAGCGGAAGAAGAATTCGATCTCCGAGATCGACCGACCTGCGAGAAGTCCGTGGGCGACTATTCCGTGAGGACGCAGCCTGTCTCGCATGAGAACGGCACCCACGGCGAGCGGGCTTTTGACCTCGACCTGGCGGAGCAACACGCCTGGGCGGTTCTTGCCACCCGGTCGGGCGCCTTCCAGCAACACTTCGACCACTCTCGGTTCGGGATCGGCAGCGAAGTGCGCCATTTCCCACAGCTGGTTCCGCTGCCGGCCGTGGCGGGGACCGAGGTGCGTGGGCAGAGGCCATTTTGGCTCGGAGCTCAGCTTGAGCGAGTGAAGGTTGATGGCGGGGACTTTCCGCGGCCGCTTGGCCCTCTTGAGCAGCAGGTCATAGGCAGGACTGGAATCCCGAAGGGGTGATCGATTCCGAACCAGCGACTGGTCGAAGAGTTCTCGAGCTGCCTCCTCATTCCACGGCAGCCCGAGAGAAGCCGCGAGAGTTCGCACCTGGTCGATCAAGCTGTCGCCCTCACCGGGGAATTGGATCACCGGCAACGGAATCCGTTCAGCGATCTCGGCGAGGCGCTGAAGATAGGCCTCGACGATCGCCTCTCCGCGGTCCTGGCGGATGTTGTCGCGCTTCTCGATCGAACGGATGGTGTCCGCGGGCGGGCGGACCACGGCGACGAGGCGGACGCGATCGATCCCCAGATGGCTCCAGGCAGGGAGGAGGAACATCGATCGCGGGTCCTTCATCGCCCATACACCGGGAAGTTGCTTGTGGATTTCGACCTGTTCTTCGAGTGTCGAGAGGTCCAACATCCCGGGTCGGAACGTGGACGGCGGGCAGGTCCAATCCCGTTCCATCTGTCCCAAGAGGTCACGGTGGGCGTCGACCACCCCGAGCGCCTCGAAGTAACCCAACGGATTGTCCTCTGTGGGAGGCATGAGCTCACCCATGGAGACACCGCAAGCCCGATGGAGCAGGCCTGCAACCACCGATGTGCCAGATCGGTGGCAGCCGAGGACGAAGATCGGTTCACTCATCGCTGTTCGCTCTCTTGTGATCGGAGAAGGTCTGCAGTTCCTGACATGGTCACGAGGTCGACAGCTGCGAGAGCATGACGAAGCTCGGATTCGACGCGTTCGAGCCTTTCCTCTGAACGCCGTTTCTCTGCGACAAGGCGCGCGAATACGCGATGTCGCCTCCGCGGCCTCGCGTCGCGCACGTTGTATCTCACGATCGCCGGGCCCGGGCCAGGGGAGCTCTGTCAACAGACGGCTCCAGGTCCAGAGCATATCGTTCGACTCGACCTCGGCCTCCGTTCGGAGCTGCTCGTAGAGGAGCCCACATACAACACCGATCGGCGTGCCGGGCAACTCGGCGGGTGCGTGATGGGCCATGTCGCGATACACGGTTCCCGCTGCTGCCTCGATCGTTTGCGCGCTCGCTTCGATTTCGATGTGCTCGACCACCCGACGGAGTTGGGGCACCGGGTCGGTGAGAAGCGTCTCGTACTCGACGGTCAGAGCATCAGGTCGGTTCATGACTGCCGCAGCGTTGTACCGAAACCACAGGAAGAGACCCTCATCGATCCTGAACTCGTTTCTGGCGCGCAGCGACTCCGCCACGGCCGCAGGGTGCCGCAGACAGAGCACGCTTGGGCGGACCCGCCCCACTTCGTCCCACAGCGGCTGCACGAGCGAGAGGCGAGGATCTTTCACGACCATGTCTGCTGGGATCTCGTGCGACACCTGCTCTGCCCTGGCACGGAGCTCGGTGAGTCGAGCATCCTCGGTCCAGCCTGCTGGTAAGGCCGGCGGGCTGGACCATGTTCCACCCATTGCGGCAAGAATGTTTCGATTGAGATCGACCACGGGTCGGAACTCGAAGAACCCTCGGGGGTTGTCTGCAGCGGGACCCAGCCACGAAGATTCGGGTCCGAGGTCGGCTCCCAGCTTGTGCAGTGCCCCAGCCAGAGCCGATGTTCCGCTTCGATGCATCCCGAGTATGGATATCACGCCAGCGCCCCTGGCTTCCACTTCGGGGTCAATCGGCGGCCCGAGGGCGCGTCCGGTCTGCGCAGCTGGAGCTCCGTGGGGACGCTCGCCCCCCCCTTCACGTTGAACCGGGACTCGAGAACCCGGGGTCTGGACGCCTTGCCGACCCACGCATCGAAGATCGCTCCGACGTCGATCGCAACGCAACCCGACTCCTTGAGCCACTGGCAATAGACCTTGCCCGGAATCCCGGCGCCGACCAGGACAACAGTGCCTTTCGGGAAGTCGAACTCGGGGCGAATGGTCCGGAAGCGTGCGGGGACGTGATGTCCCGATGCCGGTACCTCGACGAACTTGTCCGGGACGATCACCATCGATGTCTCGACGTCGAACCGTCGCCCGACCAGCTGCTCCAGCTCCGGTCGCGAAGTGATCAGTCCGACATGGTCGATGTCTTCGAGGATTCGTGCGATTGCCCCGCTCGCCAGGAGTTCCCAGTGGATCCACGCGCTGCAGAATCGCTGCGACTCTCCCCACTCGACCCCGCTCAGTGCCCGGTGGAGGAGGGCGATTCGCCGAGCGCCGATCCCGCTCAGGTTGGCGATCTCATCCTTCCGAATGTGAAAGTTCGACGTCACGTACTTCATGACCTCGGCGCTGGAACGATCGAGCAGGTCGGGGGGAGCAGATACGCCGACCACGTCGTTTCGCACGCCGATCAGATCTGCGCCCTGCAACGCGGTCTCGAGGCCGCGCTTGACCTCGGCAACCGCGTTCAGCGTGACCGCCTCCGCGCCCCAATGGCCGTGAAGATAGGCGAGATCCTGGAGCCACATGTCGTCGCCGAACGACAAGACGATCGCTTCCCCGTCACCCAGGCGGATGAGGCTGAACGGCTCTCGATCCGACACGGCGCTCTGCACACGTTCGATCGCCTCCGAGTCCTCGAGAAGGGGGAAGTCGCATGTTGGGTAGGTTGGCATGGGCGATCACGAGTAGGGCGATAGGTGGTCACGATGACCGCCTGAGCGCGACCAGAGTACGGGCGTCAGGGCGGTCATCGGCGAAACACTAGCCGTCGGCATCCGGACGGGCTCAACTGGTCGATGGCGATCGTGATCAGGCCGATCCGCCGTTTCGCGACCGGGGACGCTTACATGCAGTCGATGCTCCACTCGGAACGCACGTGATGGTGATCGCCGAGTTGCACGTCGGCATGCCCAAGGCGGGTTCGTCCACGATCCAGACCTGGCTGTCATCGCCCCAAACGCAGTCGTTCCTCGCTGCGCATGGAACGACCGTCTGCGTAGCCCGAACCGACGATGACGGGCGGATCACGGTCGAGCCGTACCGAGCCGGTCCGGTGAACAGCGGTGGTGTGGTCACCAGCTACTTCAGGTCGGCGCCCGAGCGTCGTCGCGACATCGTCGCCGGCTTTGTCGGCGAGGTCGAGGAGGCGGCCCGTCGGTTCGGGCGAATCGTGTTGTCCAGTGAGGCCTTCACCCAACCGCTGTGGAGAGCGGACAGCGAGTTCCTGGCTGCGATTGGTCGGCTGTCCGAAGAGATCGACCTGAGGCTGGCGTACTACGTCCGCCCTCAGCACACCGCGCTCGAGGCGGCGTGGAGACAGTGGGGGTTCAGGACCGGTCTTCCCCCGGCTGAGTACATCGAGCGGAGATCCGCTCAGATGCACTACGCGGAGACGTGTGCCCACATCGCCGAGAACGCCTCCGGCGCCACGTTGATCGTCAGGCCCTTCCGCACCGACCTTCTCGCCGACGGTGATGTCGTCGGCGACTACGCCCGTCGTGTACTCGGTCTCCCGGCGCCACCGCCCGAGGCCGGTGGCGACCACCAGCTCTGGGAGAACCGCGGGCTTCCCCTGGATGTGGTGAATCTCCTCGCCACGATGCCAACCGGCTCGCTGTGGTCGAACCCGCACGACAACCGGGGATTGGACCGGCTGCGACACATGCTCGGGCACTGTGTCATCCCCGACAGTGAGCGCGTGTCCGAGTCGCGACGGGTCCTGCAAGCCCACACCTACCGGATCTTCGAGACGGAGAATCGTCGGCTGATCGCCGACCTCGGTTGGCCCACCGACCATTTCATTCCGGCTCCTGACCCCGATACGATTGCCGACATCGGTCGTCTGGACGAACTCTGGGCGCCGGCGGCGTCGGAAGCCGAACAGGCATTTCTGAGGGCGGTTCTCGAGCGCCTCCTGGAGCGGTAGTACACGCTTTGGAACTCGGGAGAGAGGAGAGAGAGATGGCCGCCCCTGAGATCACTACCACGGCGCTCGACGGTGTGGTGCTCCTCACGCCCCGCGTGTTCGAGGATGCCAGAGGCTTCTTCTTCGAGAGCTTCAACGTCCGGGACTTCACCTCCGTCGTAGGGCACGATGTCCACTTCGTTCAGGACAACCACTCGAAGTCGGCACTGCACGTGCTCAGGGGCTTGCATTACCAACTTCCTCCCGAGCCACAGGGCAAATTGGTTCGGTGCAGTGTGGGTGCAGTGTTCGACGTTGCGGTCGACATCCGACGTTCGTCGGCGACGTTTGGACGGTGGGTGGGTTACGAGCTTTCGGCCGAGAACCGGCAACAGCTGTGGATCCCGCCGGGCTTTGCCCACGGGTTCCTTGCCTTGACCGATGGCGCCGAGCTCTTGTACAAGACCACCGGGTACTATTCGGCCGACTGCGACCGCTCGATCCGGTGGGACGATCCCGAAATCGGAGTGAGGTGGCCGGTCCGCGTGGCGCCCCTCCTGTCTCCCAAGGACGAGGAAGCGCCTCCGCTGGCATCGGCAGAGGTCTTCGGGTGACGGTGACGCCGGTTCTGGCGCTCGTTCCCGCACGTGGCGGTAGCCGCGGCATCATCGGAAAGAACCTTGCTCGCATCGGCGACGTGCCATTGATCTCGAAGACACTGTCGACGCTCGCAATGGTGCCCGAGGTGGAACGCATCGTTGTGTCGACCGACGATGCCGCCATCGCCTCGGTCGCTCGACTCCATGGGGCAGAGCTCCATCATCGCACGACAGAGCTGTCCGGCGACTCGATAACGCTGTCCGAGCTGGCACTCGCCGTGGTCGATGAGCTCGACTTCCACGGCGTCCTCGGTGTCTTCCAACCCACCTCGCCCTTGCGCACGGTTGCATCGGTCACGGAAGCGCTGGAACGATTCGCCGAGGCCGGCGCCGACTCACTCGCCACGGTCGTGAGAGAGACGTCCTTGTTCTGGTGGGATGCCGAGGGTGACCCTATGAGGGCGAAACCCCTTCACGAGGTGCGTGTCAACCGTCAATACGCACACCATGGCGTTCTGCGGGAAACTGGTTCGATACAGCTCGTCACGACCGGAAGCCTCCGCGCGAACGGTGAGCTGGTCGGCAACTCCCACTACCTGTTCGAGACCGATGCTGACGAATCGATCGACGTCAACTCGATCGACGATCTTGCGGCTGCGCGACGTCGCGTCGACCGTGGGACCATCGTGATGCGAATCCGGGCGAACCGCACGATCGGCTACGGGCATCTGTTCCACGCCGTAACGCTCGCCGAAGAGTTGCAGCACCACGACGTTCGGTTCCTGCTCACAGGGTGTGACGACGATGTGGGAGCCATTCTGGAGACGCGCGGCTGGTCGTGGGCATCCGAGTCCGACCTTGCCGCATATCTGGAAGGCGTGGACGCGAGCCGGCCTCGCGTCCTCGTGAACGATGTACTCGATACCGACGTGGAGGACGTGCTGCCTGCGACCCGGCGTGGCTTCCGAGTGGTGAACATCGAGGACCTGGGCGCGGGAGCGAAGCACGCCGACCTCGTCGTCAACGCGCTCTATCCGGCCGGAGGTGTCCAGGGCGCGCTGACCGGACCGTTGTACACCACGCTTCGTCCAGAGTTCATGGGTCTACCCGAGCGTGCGCTCCGGTCGCAGGTCGAGCGGGTGCTCGTGACTTTCGGGGGAGCAGATCCCTCGAACCTCACGGAGCGGTTCGGAATCGCACTCGCTCGCGGGCTGGAATACGAGATTCGGATCATCCAGGGGCCGGCCGCTCGACCCGTGCACGTTCCGGGCGCGACCGTGGTGGGTGCAACATCGAGCATGGCTGCGGAGATGCGGGAGGCCGACATCGTCGTGACCTCGGCGGGCAGGACGGTCTACGAGGCTGCAATCACCGGCACCCCGGTCGTCGTCGTCGCCCAGAACTCGAGGGAGGCCACTCACGCGCATCTCAACATGGATCAAGGGGTGCTCTATCTGGGAATCGGGGCGTTGACCGACGATGACCACCTCCTCAACGTGGTGCGGAGGCTCGCCGACGACCCCGAGCTCAGAGGGGATTTGAGTCGTCGGCTCAGGTCGGCCGTCGACACGCGGGGCGCACAGCGGATTGCGCATACCATCGAGGCGATACTTCAAGGAATGGATTGACGACATGACGGACCGACGAATCGAGGTGCAGGGCGCGGAGCCACTGATACCGGGGGCCTGCCGGGTGATTGCTGAAGCCGGAGCCAACCACAACAACTCGGTCGATCAGGCGGTCGAACTGACGCGACGCGCGGCAGACGCAGGGGCTTGGGCTGTCAAATTCCAGATGTACAAGGCCGAGCGGCTGGCGCAGGTCGAATCCGAGAAGTACTGGACCGATGAGATCGGCACCGGCTCGCAGTACGAGGCGTTCAAGCTGTCCGATCACCTTCCGTACGGGGCTTGGAAAGAGGTCGCGCACGAAGCGGCGGCCGCCGGGATCGTCTTCTTCTCCACACCTTTCGATTTCGAGGCCGTCGAAGAACTCGAGAGCATCGGTGTCCCCATCTACAAGGTCGCGAGCGCCGACATCACGCACGCACCGCTGCTGCGCGAGATCGCCCGGACGGGAAAACCAATGCTGCTATCGACGGGAGCGAGCACACTCGACGAGGTAGAGCGCGCGCTCGAATGGATCGGACACGGGCCGGAGCTCGTCGTACCGCTCGCCTGCACCCTCACCTATCCGACGCCCGACGAGGACGGGAGCTTCGCTCGAATCGAATACCTGCGACAGCATCTGCCGGCCCACCTCATCGGGTCTTCGGATCACACGATCGGGGTGGCCGGCGCGTGGATGGCCTCGGCGCTCGGTGCTGTCTGTATCGAGAAGCACTACACGCTCGACAACGATCTCCCCGACGTGCCCGATCACAAGATGAGTATCGTCCCGTCGCAGCTTGCCGAGATGGTGGCTGCATGCGAGAGAGGTGCGGTCCTCAGAGGAAAGGCCGAGTTGAACGTCTTGGAGTCGGAACGACCGGCGCGGCAACTCGCACGGAGAAGCATCGTCGCCTCTCGCTCGATACCGGCCGGCGTCACCGTCACCGAAGACATGCTCGACTACCGGCGACCGGGCACAGGCATATCCCCCTTCGATGTCTGGAAGGTGGTCGGAGCACGGGCGAGAACCGACATCGAAGCCGGTGCAGCGATCCGATGGGACTGGCTCGACGAGGATCCCGATGCGCACTCAGGGAAGAGCTGAGAGCACCCAATCGATCACAGGGTACGTGCCGTCGATGATGCCGGCGACGTTGGACAGGTGCGGCCACCCGCCGGCGTCGCACGCATCCAGGTGACGCTCCACATCGCGCCACGCGTGTCTGTTCGGAACCGGCTGTCCGGTGCTCCTGTCGACTGCGTCGAAGGCGATGTGCCCCAGGCTCGCGCACATCACGTGCGCACGAGCATCTTCGGCGAGCAAGACGCTCCGCTGGCGTTTGGAGCACCGGGCGAGGTGAGCGTGGACGCGAAGCCCGATGTGGAGATCTGCTTCTCCGTAGACGGCGACAAGTCTCACCGACGACCCGCTGGCATCCACGATGCCGATGCCCTCCTCCTCGAGCATCGATGCCAGTGCACGATGCCGAGCTGAGCGCCGCTCCGGGTATCCGGGCGTCGGCTCGATTGGATGGTGGAAGACAGCGCGGACCGCTGCCGCTGGGTGTCGTCCTCGGATCGCCAATACGAGGTCTCGTTCGAATTCGATGAATGCGTCGACCGAGGATGAGCGAGCTCCGACGGAGTACGCGACCGAGCGAACGTCACCTGTTGACGTCGGTTTGCTACCGAGGCTTTCGGTGTCGTACCAGGAAGGGCAACCGGACATCACTTGTCGGCTCAATCCATGCGCTGTGAGGACCGAGAGGGTCGTGGTGTCACGGGCGCTGCCCCACAGGCCGTCGCGCTCTATGCGAGCGAGCAGACCCATGGTGTCGTCGTCGAACGCGAAGCCGGCGGCGTCGCCAGCGGCCTCGGATCGCCAGCCGAGTCCGATCGGGACGATGGGGGGGCCGATCGCGTCCAGGTCGGTGGCGAGCGGATAGATTCTTGGGTACGTCGAGCGTTGCCACGCCGGACCGCCCAACAGGATGATCGCAGCAGCGTCCGCGACCTCGGGATCGAGGGGATCGAGGGGAACTCTCCTGTCACGGAGTACCAGTCGTCGATCGGGCCGGGCGCGTCGGAACAACGCTGTTGCGCGGTCCCTGATGAGGTGATCCCCCGCATTCGTGAACGCCCCGTGGAGGGCCAGGTAGTGGGGTTCTCCGGATTCGGCCGTCACCATGCGAGTGCCTTGTCGAGGTCCACCACTGCTGCACCTGCATGCGCGACGACGCTGTCACCAGTCGTAGCGAAGACCTCGGTGCCGTGACGTTCCAGTTCATCGAAGAACTCTCGGAAACTGCCGGCGTGCGATTCGACGTAGAACGACCGTGAGGCGAGATCTTCGGCGTCGGTCGCCAACTTTTCGAGGAGGTGCTCCGCAGTCGCGTACGGGTGATCGATGGAAAGGATCGACTGTGCGCGAATCTTCTTGATGTCGGTGATCATTTGGCGCCGCAGCTCCGGGCGCGTGTCGTAGAAATGAAGAGCACTTGTCTGTTCGACCCCCACGAAGATCACGCGTTTGGCCCCGAGGACGAGAGCAAGATGGGTGGCTGCAAGGGCGACGTTCTTGAACGTATGGAGCGTCGGCTCCGGTTCCGTGAGCGTAGGGGCGAGGGGCTGCCCCTTTGCATGTCGGACACGCCGAATGGTCAATGTGTTCCGAATCAGGGGAGCTTCCAGCCTTGGCCGAAGGTGCATGACCGTGGTGCGGGCACTACCTCGTGCTCGGGCCAACAAGACCTCCGCGGGGTACGCAGACAAGAAGAACTCGAGGTCGAGCGCGTACTGAGTGCGGTTGACGCCGATCGTGGGTCGGCTGTTCAGAGCTCGTAGCTGGTCCGCAGATAGGGAGTTCAGTTGGGGACCGGACCCGATTATGAAGACCGTCTCGCCGCGCTTCGATCCGTTCAACTGCATGACCTGGGCGAGGTTGCGGCGGATTGCCAGCGCGGAGATCCGTTCGCCCAGCCACGGCACGCGGCGAGTCATGTGGGCGTGCGAGGTTTCGGTCAAGGGACGCACCGGCGGAAGCGTACCGGGCTCGGATCGAGCTGCGTCCTTCAGTTCTCTAACCTGATGGCAACACAGCGATAGGAGTTCCCTGGTGACTAGAAGGTACCTGGTGACCGGTGGAGCCGGGTTCATCGGTTCGAATTTCGTGCGGTATGTCCTGGATGTCGAGCCGGATGCCGTCGTCACCAACCTCGATCTGCTCACGTACGCAGGTGTCAAGGCGACCGTCGATGAGCTCGACGCCCTCGGTGGTCATCGATTCGTCCAAGGTGACATCCGTGATCAGGCACTCGTCGACTCGCTGATGGCGGATTCCGACGTCGTCGTTCACTTCGCTGCGGAGAGCCATGTCGATCGTTCGATCGAAGGACCGAGTGTGTTCCTCGAGACGAACGTCGTGGGCACCGGTGTCCTCATCGATTCTGCGAGGCGCCATGACGTTCCCAAGTTCATCCATGTGTCGACCGACGAGGTGTACGGGTCGATTGCCGAGGGCTACGCCGGTGAGGAGGCCAACCTCGAACCGTCCTCGCCCTACTCGGCTTCCAAAGCCGGCTCCGACCTCCTCGTGTTGTCGTACGGCGTCACGTTTGGCTACCCGGCCGTCGTGACACGATGCACCAACAATTATGGGCCGTATCAGTTCCCCGAGAAGGTCATCCCACTGTTCGTCACCAACCTCCTCGACGACAAGAAGGTGCCGCTGTATGGGGACGGCCTCAACGAACGCGACTGGTTGTACGTCGAAGACCACTGCTCGGCAATCCACATGCTGGTGGACGAGGGTGCCCCAGGTGAGGTCTACAACATCGGGGCCAACGCCCAGCTTCCGAACATCGAGCTGACCCATCGCATCCTGGACGCCCTCGGCAGAGATGACTCGTACATCGAGCCGGTGCAGGACCGGCTCGGCCACGATCTCCGCTATGCGGTTGACTCCTCGAAGATCCGGAGCATGGGTTGGGCACCCGCCCACCCGTTCGAGGAGCGTCTGGCTGACACCGTGGATTGGTATCGCCGCCGTGAGGATTGGTGGCGTCCGCTCAAGGACGGTCATCGATGAAGGGGATCGTGTTGGCAGGTGGGGCGGGAAGTCGGCTCGACCCCGTGACGAGGGTGGCGTCGAAGCAGCTTCAGCCGGTGTACGACAAGCCCATGATCTACTACCCCCTGGCAACGCTCATGCAAGCGGGGATCCGGGACATCCTGCTCATCACGACGCCGCACGACATGCCTCGGTTTGAGTCTCTGCTCGGCGACGGGAGCACTTGGGGCATCGACTTGTCGTATGCAGTCCAGCCTGAGCCCAAGGGAATCGCCCAGGCGTTCCTGGTGGGTGAGAACTTCGTCGGTACCGATCCCGTGACCCTGATCCTCGGCGACAACATCTTCTACGGCCGGATCGGCCTCGACGAGGTCGTCGCCGAGTTCAACGGCGGAGCGTACGTGTTCGGCTACCCGGTTCGAGACCCGGAGAGGTATGGCGTCGTCGAGTTCGACGCCGATGGTCATGTCGTGTCGCTGGAGGAGAAGCCGAGCAAGCCGAAATCGAGGTATGCGGTGCCCGGTCTCTACGTCTATGACGGCGACGTCGTGGACATGGCGAAGTCCATCGAACCTTCCGATCGTGGAGAGCTGGAGATCACGGACCTCAACCTTCGATACCTGGAGAAGGGCAAGCTGTCCGTTCAGCTCTTCGATCGCGGCGTGGCGTGGCTCGACAGCGGAACACACGACAGTCTGCTCGAAGCAGCGAACTTCATCGCCACGATCGAGCATCGGCAGTCGATCAAGATCGCCTGTCTCGAAGAGATCGCGTTCCGGGCCGGGTTCATGGACCGTGAAGGCCTCGAGAAGGTGGTGGCCGGCATGCCGAACTCGACGTACCGCGACTATGTGAAAGCGATACTGGACGAGTTGTGATCGTTGTCCTCGGGTCGTCCGGTCAACTCGGTACCGCCTTCGCCAGGTTGGATGGCGTCGTTGGCTTCGACCGCACACGATTCGATCTCTCGAGATTCGACGGTGTCGATTTCTCCGAGATGCTGACCGAGCTCCGTCCGGCCGCCGTGGTCAACTGTGCTGCCTACACGGCGGTGGACCGAGCTGAGGGCGAGGAAGAGCTGGCAACGCTGGTCAACGGGCACGCAGTAGGCGAGATGTCCGGGCGCTGCGCCGAGGCTTCGGTCCCGTTCGTCACATATTCCACCGACTACGTGTTCGACGGCTCCGCGCGAACGCCATATCTGGAGAGTCACCCCACCGATCCGATCAATGCATACGGACGTTCGAAGCTCGTTGGAGAGCTGGCCGCCATCGACTCGAATCCCGGAGCTTTGGTGATCCGCACATCTTGGGTGGTCTCCGGCACGCACCCGAACTTCGTACGAACCATGATCGACCTCGTGAAGGCAGGTCGAGAGCCCAGGGTCGTCGATGACCAGGTGGGGTGTCCGACGGTGGTCTCGGACCTCGCCCAAGCGACGGTCGAAGCGATCCAGAGCCACTGTTCAGGTTTGCTTCATCTCACGAACCAGGGTCAGACGACGTGGTTCCAGCTGGCTCGCACGGCCGTGGAGATGGCAGGCCTGGACCCCGGATCCATATCTCCGTGCTCGACGGCGGACTACCCCACTCCGGCCAGGCGACCGGCGTATTCCGTGCTCGGCTCGGAGGTGGCGGCGAGCATGGGGTTGACCGCGCTCCCACGCTGGGAGGAGTCCCTGCCCGAGGTCGTCGCCGCGCAGCTGCGGCGATGAGCAACGACGAGCGGGAGCTCGATCGCCTGCGGGCCGAGCGCGACCGTCTTGCCACTCGATACGAGCGCCTTCGGAACCGGAGGAGCGTGAAAGCAGCGTTGTGGCTGGCAGGCCTCCCTGTCCGGGTTCGTGGCAGATTTGCCGGCACCCAGCCGTCGACCGCAAGGCTGCAGCCGCCCTCGACCACGCCGTCGCCTGACGGTGCCGACGCTGCGTCTCGCGACCGGCTTCCAGACCTCGACCTCTTGGAGACTGCCCCGCCGGTCTCGGTGGTGATACCGGTGTACAACGCTCCTGCCGCGCTCGAGGATTGCCTCCGCTCGGTCGTGTCGCATACGTCCTCAGCCGACCAGGTCATCGTCATCGACGACGCTTCCACCGACCCCATGGTCGCATCCGTGCTCGGCTCGTATGAGGGTATCCACGGCATCCGGGTGCTCCACAACCACCAGAACCTGGGGTTCACGGCGACCGTCAACCGGGGGATGAGGGAGTGCCAAGGCGACGTGATCCTCCTCAACTCCGACACCCGTGTGCCACCGCGGTGGGTCGAACGTCTCCGGCTCGCGGCCTACTCCGATGGCCGAGTGGGATCGGTGACGGCCGTGTCCGACAACGCCGGCGCGTTCTCGGTACCGGAATTGTCGGGAAACACTCTGCCTGCCGGCTGGGATGTCGCCGACGCAAGCCGGGCGGTTGCCCGAGGCATCACCAGAAGGTGGGTCACCACACCCACCGCAAACGGCTTCTGCTGTTATCTCAAGAGAGCTGCGATCGACGACGTTGGCGTGTTCGACGCCACGTCGTTCTCTCGGGGATACGGCGAGGAGAACGACTGGTCGCTCCGAGCGTCAGCAGCAGGGTGGTCGCATCTGGTGGCGCTCGACGTATACGTGCAGCATGTCAGAAGCGCGAGCTTCGGCCCGGAACGAGAGGCTCTCGCTGCGGAAGGTGCTCGCACGCTGGCGGAGAAGCATCCCGGGTATCAGCGCAGGTTCGACGAGTTCGTCGGTTCCGAGGCGATGCGAGCCGCACGCGTAGAGATCCGTGATGCGCTGGTGAGTCCGAAGCCACGCCGACGAGTGCTCACGGTCGTCCACGATCTCGGTGGTGGTACCGAGCACTCGAGTCGCGACCTCGGCCGGGCAATAACCGACCACGTAGAGATGCTCGTGCTGCGTTGCTCGCCGCACCGGCTGGAGCTGAGCAATGCCGACGGAGGAATCCTCGAGCGTGTCCCGATCGATCCTCCCGTCGCTCTCCGAGACGTGGTCCATCCTTCTTGGCGTGAGGCAGTGACGGACCTCTTGGTGCGCGTTGACGTCGAATTGATCCATCTCCGCCAGTTCATGAATCAGCCGCCAGATCTGATGGAGGTTGCACGAGCTCTTGGCCTCCCCGTCGTCGTCTCGCTCCATGATTTCTATCTCGTCTGTCCAACTGCCCATCTCATCGACGAGTCCTCCCGATATTGCGGCGGGGTGTGTACGTCTGGTCAAGGCGAGTGTCCGGCCGTGCCGTGGGTGGCAGCCGGCCCGCACCTGAAGCATGCGTGGGTTGGTGAGTGGCAACGGCGCACCGCCCACCTCATGCGGACTATCCGACGCCGTGGTCGCCGCCTCCCAGTCGACGATCGATGTTCACCGAGAGGTGCTTCCCGGGATGGACGCCGTTGTAACGCAGGTGATTGCTCACGGACGGGATGTCGCGCATGTCGAGTCCCTCGCAGCGCAACCTGTCTCTGGCGAGCCGTTGCGTGTTCTGCTGGCGGGCACGATCGGACGACACAAGGGCAATGAGGTCGTTCGTCAGATCCTGGCAAACGCGCCCCCTGGCGCAATCGAGTTCCACGTGCTCGGAACGTTTCCCGGTCCTCCGATCGACGGCGTCGTCGTACACGGACGGTACCGAGCGCGCCGATTATCCCCAGCTCGTGGCCCAGATTCGCCCATCGCTCGCCGCCATACTCTCGATCACCCCGGAGACGTGGTCGCACACGCTGACGGAGGCGTGGGGAGTTGGGCTCCCGGTCCTGGTGACCGACCTCGGTGCTTCGGCGGAGCGTGTGCGAGCTCAAGGCGGGGGTTGGGTCGTTCCGGCCGGTGATGCGGCGGCGGCTCTCGCCGAGCTGGTGCGTATCACCGAGGATTCAGAGGAGTTCTCGCAGCGGGCAGCCGAAGCTGGGCGGACGTCGTGGGATTCGACTGCGTCGATGGCGGCGGAGTACCTGGAGCTGTACCGAACGGTCCTGCAGGCGAGATCCTCGGTCGGCTGATCCGTCAGAGGCGACGCCACCAGCCCTTCTTCTGGGGTCCCTTTGGAGTGAGCTGCTCCTTCGGTTGCGACGCGCGAACCCTCTGCTCTTCTTCGAGCGCCCTTGCCTCCACGAGCCTTCGGAGCCAGATTGCACCCGTTGCGGCATGTCGAAGGTTGGACTCGAAATCTTCGGGTCGGCACTCCTCCAGCCGGGTCGGTCGCGGCGTAGACGTCTCCCAGCGAACGAGGAACTGCTCGAGGTTCCTCTTCCTGATCGCCTCCATGTCTGGACGAGCGCGTCTCGTGGCTTCGGACACGTGATCGATGAGAATCCGTTCGTCCAGGACCACGTCGAGGCCATTGACCCAGACCGTCCACAGCAGATCGAGGTCCTCACCGGTAGCGACCAGATAGTCCTCGTTCCAGCCTCCCAACGCCCGCATCTGCTCGGTCCGCATCACATAGACCACCCCGCTGGGCAGGTGGCCAAACGGTTCGAAGACCCGCACGCCGGAGCCAGGAGCGGTCCGCACGGTTGCCGGGTTTCCGGCTGCGGTGACGGCAGGCGCCACGATCCCAGCCGTCGGATCTGTCTCGAAAACGCTCAAGACCGATCGGTCCCACCCGGACGGAAACACGGTGTCGTTGTTGATGAAGGCGACGAATGCGCCCTCGGCCACGGCCAACCCGGAGTTCATGCCGGGAGCAAATCCGAAGTTCTCTTCGAGGAGAACGCTGTGATGGCGGCTGGATCGCATCCACTCCGCGGTGCCGTCGGTAGACCCGTTGTCCACCAGAACCAGCTGGTGTTCCGACTCGGTCGTGGTCTCGAGCGAGTCGACGCACCGCTGAGTCAGCTCCAGTCCATTGTGGGCGAGGATCACGAGAGACAGCTCTACGGGCACGAAGCAGGAGTGTATGCCGGTTGGGCATGTCCCCACGACGCTGGGTAGCGTGCACGTCTCATGGAGAGAATCCGAGGAATCCTGTCGGTCATTGGGGCATGGGTGGAGTCTCACGCCCTCGGGGTCGGCGTCGCCGGCCTGGCCGCCTTCGTGGTCGGCGGAGGGCTTGGCATCGCAGGGTTGACCGCCGGGGAATCGACTCCACCCACGACCACCGCCTCCAGCATCCCGCCGGCAGTTGCGACCACCACGTCCGACCGCGATCCGGCCGAGCCATCTGCAACGACCGAACCATCACCAGGCGTTGGTGCCGGTAGCACGTTCTTTGCAGTGCGAATCGACAACGCTCCCGAGGCGCAACCTCAGATCGGACTTCAGGAGGCCGCCCTGGTGATCGAGACGCCCGTCGAAGGTGGGATGACGCGGTTCACCGCCATGTACCAGCCAGACGGCGTCCCGGAACTGGTTGGTCCGGTGCGGTCCTTGCGCCCCGTCGACGTCGATTTGATCGCACCTTTCGCTTCGACCGTGGTGGCCACCGGAGGCAGACCGTTCGTCCTCCAGGAGTACGAGGGTTCCGGCATGGTCCTTGCGTTGCCCGACACGGCGCCTGGCTTCACGGCGTTGGAGCGGCCTTCGCCCCACAACCTGTTCGTCAGATTGAGCGACATCGCTTCGGTATACCCGGCGCGGCCAACGGATGAGCCGGGCCTTCCGGAGGGTGAAGTCGCCTCGGGGGAAGCCGCCACGGAGGTCACCGTGTCACTGCCTGTGGAAGTGGTGTGGCAGTTCTCCGAGAGCGGCTATTCGCGATCGGAGGGTGGCGAGCCGTTCGAGGTGCTGTCCGAGTTCGAAGGACAACCCGAGCCGTATGCAGTCGACACCGTGGTCGTGCTGTTCGCCGCACAACGCCCGGCGGGATACACCGACGCGAACGACGTCGACGTTCCGACGTTCGACGTCATCGGCTCGGGGAGGCTTCTCGTGTTCAACGGTGGAGAGGTGACCGAGGGAACCTGGTTTCGCTCTGCGCAAGAAGATGCCTACCGTTTCTTCGACGTAGCCGGCTCCGACATCGGGATTCCCCCCGGACGGACGCATTTGATGGTTGTTCCCAGAGAACTCCAACTGGACTATTGACCAACACCCCTACGACACCCCATCAAGATTCGATCTTCATCTGCCGAGGTAGGAGATATGCCCCGCTCCATCAGAACTGTCTTGGTGCTGCTCGCTCTGTTCACTGGATTGGCGCCGACCGCCGCAATCGCCCAAGTGGACGAGGAACCACCGGCCTTTTCTCCCGAGGCGATCGTCTTCCCCGTCATCGGTGACGTCTATTACTCCGACACCTTCGGAGCGCCTCGCTCCAGCGATCGGACTCACGAAGGGATCGACATCATGAGTGTCGACGGCGTGAAGGGTCGGCCCGTGGTGGCCGTCGCCGATGGCACGGTCGACTGGATCGGCTCCGAGTGCTGCTACCTGTCGATCGATCACGGTGGCGGTTGGGAGACGTGGTACATCCATCTCGACAACGACACGCCTGGGACCGACGATGGTCTCGGATGGGGGATCGCGGAAGGGATCGAGGTCGGCGTGCCTGTCGCGCAGGGCCAGGTGATCGGATACGTCGGAGACAGCGGCAACGCCGAGGAGGCCGGAGCGCACCTCCACTTCGAGATTCGGCAGGATGGCGTCGCCATCAACCCGTACGAGTATCTGTTGGCGGCTCCTGGCCTCGATGAGGGCGTCGGGGGCAGCGAACGGGCACAGGGCTACGAGGGCCAGTTCCGTGACGACGAGGACTCGGTCCATCAAGCCAACATCGACATCATGTACGCCGAGGGAATCACCAAGGGCTGCAACCCGCCCATCAACGATCTCTACTGTCCGACGGACACGCTCACCCGAGGCCAGGTCGCCGCCTTCCTTCGTCGCTATCTGTCTCTTGCAGCCGTCGAGGACGACTACTTCACGGACGACTCCGCATCCGAGTTCGAAGACGACATCAACGCATTGACAGCAGCGGGAATCGGGTTCGGGTGCACCGAGACCGAGTTCTGCTCCGACCGTCCGCTGAGTCGGGCAGAGATGGCGGAGTACCTGGTTCGAACGTTCGGCTATGAGATCACGGACGGCGAGGACTACTTCACCGACGACGATGGGTCCGAGTTCGAAGCGTCGATCAACGTGCTCTTCGCAAACGGAATCACGGTGGGCTGCACCCCCGACTTGTATTGCCCGGACGATTCGCTAACCAGGGAGCAGATGGCGACGTTCATCGCCAGATCACTCGATCTCGGACGCTGAACGAACGTCTCACGATCGAAAGGAAGCGCGGCCGATGCGGTCGATCGGTGACTTCCCCTAGTGTTCCGGGATGGCACAGGCGACCACCGGTTTGGTGTGGCACGAGCGCTTTGGATTCCACAACCCCGTCCTGCAGTACGGGCCTCACTTCGAGCCTGAGATCCACTGGGAACACCCGGCGACCAAACGACGGATCTATTCGTTGATCGGAGCGAGCGGGCTCCTGGAACATCTCGTCCGGATTCCGGCGCGCCCGGCCACACGCACGGAGCTCGAGCGTTTTCACACCTCGGACTACCTGGACCGGATCGAGTCCGAGAGTGGAGCCCGCGGCGGCTGGGCCGGGGAGTCCACACCCTTTGGTGCAGGGAGCTTCGACGTGGCGTCGTTGGCCGTCGGTGGCTGCATCGAAGCAGCCGAAGCCGTGATTCGTGGAGAAGTGCGGAATGCCTATGCGCTCGTTCGCCCGCCTGGGCATCACGCAGAGCGGGATCAGGGCCGAGGTTTCTGTCTCCTCGCCAACGCCGCGTTGGCCGTGCTCCACGTACGGGCGGTCCGCCGTGTACAGCGAGTGGCAGTCATCGACTGGGACGTGCACCACGGGAACGGCACCGAGCAGGCGTTCTGGGAAGACCCCGATGTCCTGACGATCTCGATCCACCAGGACCGCAACTACCCGGTGGACACCGGCGCCGTCGAGGATCGGGGCGGTGCTGAGGGTTTCGGAGCCAACGTCAACATCCCGTTGCCTCCAGGTTGCGGATTCGGCGCGTACGAGTCCGTGTTCGATCGCATCGTCGAACCGATGGTTCGTGCGCATCGACCCGAGCTCGTGGTCGTGGTCTGCGGTTTCGACGCGGCGGCGATGGATCCGCTCGGCGCCATGTGCCTCACTTCGACCCACTTCGGGGCCCTGGCCCGGCGCGCCTCGGACCTCGCCGATGAGATGTGTGACGGCAAGCTCCTCGTAACGCACGAAGGTGGTTACTCGACGGTGGCTGCTCCCTACGCCGGCTTGCGAGTGTTGGAGGTGCTGTCGGGACGGGAGACGGGTTGGACCGACCCGGTGGCGTCCTCCATCGATCAATGGCCCCACCAGCCCCTCCAGCCGTGGCAAAGGGACCACATCGACATGCTCATCGGGCGGCTCTCGGAGAAACTGGGCGCTGCTCCCGGCAGCGCGCACCTGTAGTCTCGCACTGTGCCCGTCACGTACAGTCTGGTGATCCCGGTTCTCGACGAAGAAGAGGTGCTACCGCGCCTGTTCGATCGTCTCGATGATCTGCTGACTCGCCTCGACGCGCCCGGCGAGGTCATCATCATCGATGACGGCAGCTCCGACCGGAGCTTCGAGCTCATCTCGAAGAAGTGCGCCGGCGACCCCAGATATCGGGGTATCAGACTGAGCCGTAACTTCGGGCATCAGCCTGCCATCACCGCCGGAATGCGGGCTGCACGGGGGGATGCGGTGATCGTGATGGACGCCGACCTCCAGGATCCCCCTGAGGTCGTCCTCGAGATGGCGGATGCGTGGAAGCGCGGGTTCGCCGTGGTGTCGGGCAGAAGAGTGCAACGCGATGGGGAGTCGGCCGCGAAGCGCGCTTCGGCTCACCTCTTCTACCGACTCCTGAACCGGGTCTCCGAGACCGACATCCCGGTCGACGTCGGCGACTTCCGCTTGCTCGATCGTCGCGCACTCGATGCCCTGTTGTCGATGCCCGAGCGCAATCGGTACGTCCGTGGGATGGTGGCATGGCTCGGATTCCCTCAGACGACGGTCGACTTCTCACGACCCGAGCGTCAGGCGGGCAAGACCAAGTACCCGCTCCACAAGATGGTCCGGCTGGCCCTGGATGGCATGGTCGGGTTCTCGACTGCCCCACTGAGATTCATCTCCAAACTGGGCATCGGGATGAGTCTGGTGTCGTTCCTCGCCGGCTTCGGCAGCATCATCGCCTACTTCCTGGGCGCCACCATCCCCGGTTGGACCTCCATGGTGGTGGTCGTGTTCTTCATGGGTGGCGTGCAACTTGTCGTGCTTGGCGTGGTCGGAGAGTACGTCGGACGGGTCTACGACGAGGTGAGGGGTACGCCCGCTGTACTGATCTCCGGACCGTGGAAACCGAGGCCGATCATGCCGCTGACGAGGCAGATCGCTTCGGTGATCACCACCGTTACGAGTCGGCCGTGGAACAGAGCATTGCCTTCGCCCACGTGGGTCACGAGATGTTCATCGAGGCGAAGGCGCTCGCCCTCGTCGATGCCGTGGCAACGACATGCGGTGCACCGGCCGGTTTGGATTTCCTCGACGTTGGGTGTGGGGTCGGTGCGATGCAGCGATACGTCGCCCCGTTGCACGACGGTCGATCGGAATCGACACCAGCTCTGAGTCGATTCGATGCGGCGATTGCTCGTCACCCGGACAGCGAGTTCAGGCTGTACTCCGGAGACAGCATTCCCTTTGAGGACGCCTCGTTCGACGTGGTGATGGTCGTGAACGTGATCCATCACGTCGAGCCGCTCGAAAGGACGGCATTCGCATCGGAGCTGATGCGGGTGACGACCCGAGCGGATTGGTGGTCGTGTTCGAGCAGAACCCCTTGAACCCCTCACCCGACTCGCTGTGAGCCGGTGCGAGTTCGACGAAGGAGTGATGTTGACTGCCAAGCCGGGTGTCGAGCGGCTGTTGAGAGCGGCCGGTGCACACGTCGTGGAGCGGCGATACATCCTGTTCATACCGATCGACGGCCCGACGGGCTCGCTCGGTCGAGGCTCGCCTTGGTTGGCTGCCGCTCGGAGCCCAACACATGGTCGCTAGCCGGCCACTCTGAGCTCCGGCGATCATTGCTGGCGTTCGAGGGGGGATGACCTCCTGTGACCCCAAACGCGAGGCGCTCGGCGTTGCGGTGGACCGTCCGCAGGACCTTCGAGCCAAGCGCCCGCTAATCGAATGAGATGACCCGCACGTCGGGGAACGGATAGGGGGTCGTCGATTTCGACACCGCGCGGAGTTCGGTTTGAAGGCCCGAGTTCTCGATGTTGGCGACCGAATTCAGGACGAGCCACGTGGTCGCATGGTCATCGGCGAGGTCGAGCAGAGTCTCGAGATCAGCACCCGTGAGAACTGACCCGGAGGTGCGACCGATGGGAATCCCCACGGAAGGGAGATGACGGGATTTCGAGCTCGTACCGATCGAAGTAGTGCTCGAACGCAACTGTGTGTTGCCCGCCAGGACCAACACGATGTCGTTTTGCCCTGCGTTGTCTGCGACGACTGCGGCAGCACGATCCCATGCCGTCTTCTGAAACGAATGGTGATAACCGATGGTTCCAACGACCTGGTACCGCCACGACGCGGCAACGGCTTTGGCGGCGACACTGGTTCGTGACGTGAGCGACGCCGGTGGCCACTGCGATTCCAAGGATGATCCAGATCAGCGTCCGTGAGAAGAAAACAGGATGTCGGAACGAGAACAAGCTTCGAACAGGGTTGGACGACGACGAACGCGACGATCACCAGCCGCCGACCCAGATCAAGCCGTCGTGTGCCGAACCAGACCATGAGGGCGACGGCGACGAGGACCAGAGTGAAAGGTCAGCGAGCCGAGTGGTTTCCACAGTTCCGCTCCATAGGCGTCGAAGACGACCGCCGTGTCCCGGGTGAGGGAGGCGATGTGGGTTCGGGCACCCAGAACGTGGTCTGCACCAGATCCAACTGGGTGATCAGACCGGGAATCCAAGGGGAATACAGGAGCGCCAGCAGATGGGCGCCGATCCAGTTCCGTGCGAACGACGTCGGCTTTGGACGCTGGGTGAGCCACCAGATGCCGACGGCGAGTTCGCCGCCAGTGGAATGCCTATACCCGTGCTGTGGAGATGCAGCGACGATCCGACGGCCAACCCATATCCGATCCATGCCAAATCGGTCCATGTGACCGCACGGCGACCGCTTGGACCCGCAGCGCGTATCGGGCGCCATGAGGGACGGACGACCGTCGCTCGGTCGCCCTCCGGTTCTGTCACCAATTGCGTCACCGACAGCATGGCCATCGCAGCGCACAGCGTCACGAGAGTATAAGTTCGGGCTTCCTGGCTGTATCTGACGTGGAAGCCGGAGACGGCAACAAAACCGCCGCCACGTATCCAGCACGCCTGCTGGACACCCGGGCGCCGACCAGGTAGACCACCGGCACGGTGGCTATACCGGCCAGGGCGGAGAGCGCCCGGAACCACCAATCCGACCTGCTGACCTGTGACCACAGCTTCATGACGAGGATGTAGCCAGGCGTGTTCACCGTGTCGTAGGGGCTATCGAACGACCACAACTCTCCGACCGTCAAGGTGGTGAAGTCAGCCGTATGCGCCTCGTCGAGCCAAAACGGTTGCTCATCCAATGCGAAGAGACGCAGGCATGCCAGCGGCCAGAACGATCGCACCGACGATCAGCCAGATCCTGCGTCGATCGCTCCCTTCGATGGGCGTCATGACGTCATGACATCACGAAGGAGTGCCGACGCACTCCGAAGCCTGGTCCGATACCCCTCGATCAGCGGCAGCATCCGAGCGGCGATCGCAGATCGCTGGTTGAGGGTGTCCGCACACCAAGTCGACCATTCCGTCGAGTTCATCGGTCCGGAGCACTCGATCCTCGAGATCGAGTGAGGCCGCGAAGTCCCGTACCTTCGGACGGTATTCGAGCCCGACGAATGGCGTTCCGACTGCCGCGGCCAGCACCGCTGCATGGAGGCGCTCGGCCACGACCAGGTCGGCCGATGCGAGGAGGGCGAGCGATCCGTCGATGCTGTCATAGCCGGCCAGGTATTCGGCAGATCCGTGGGTGGTCGCCTGGAGAATACGAAGGCAGGGCCCATCATCGTCGGGGTGGGCTGCGAGCAGGCTCACGGGCCTTCCCTCGGCCCCGAGATCGTCGACGAGCCGCGTCAGCCGGCGGATCACGTCCTCGTCGCTTCCTCCCCACAGTTCGTTTCTGGTGCGACACGGGGACACCACCACCAGCCCGTCTCTTCGAGGTTCCGACCACTCGAACAGAAGAGCCGCATCGCCCACGACCTCGGCCTCGACTCCCCAATCAGCAAGCGTTTGTGCCGACCTCGGACCGCGCACACCGAGGTAGGCGCATGTGCCCAGCCACTCCTTCCAGCGTGTGGACTCGGCAGACTTGCCCCAGAAGTCGGGGTTGGCGACGCCTGTGCCGAGAACCGCGCGCTCGGTTCTGGGCGAATCGTTGTCCTCCAGCCAGTCGAGATAAGGCTCACGGTTGATGAGAGTGCCGCCACCGAGGAGCAGCAGGTCCCCACGTTTCGAAACCTGTACGGAGCCCCAGTCGAGCAGCTCGGTGACGGCGTGAAGGAGCGCTTCGTCTCCGAGATTGTCCTTCCCCGTCCACCCCACGTACCGGATCGTCGGTTTGGGTGAACCAACCGGGGACGTCGCGGCAGCGGAGGACGGAGGCGGTGCGGGCGACGCGCGTTCTCTGGAGCGAAGGTGGTTGGCCAGGATCTTCACCGCTTGCGGCCGGGGCCCCACGTCGTAGAGATCTCGAAGGAGCCGCGCTCGAGGCGACGTGAATGCGGGGAGCGGCTGGTCGATGGTGTCGTCAGGGCTCGCGGCTCTGAGAGCGACGAGCGGTTGCGCCAGATGGTGGGTTTTGCTCAATTCCACCGCGATCTCATGTGCCCGCTCGAACGAGGAAGCGTCACCCATGGCTTTGGACCACTCCCGCCGACGAATCATGTCGAAGACCGGAAGACGCTGACCGGTGAGGTCCCAGGCAGTGTCGAATTCGGAGGCGTCGTCGGCATGCCGGTATGCCTCACCTCCCACCAGATACCCGGTGGTCACTCGGGAGTCACGACGCTTCATGTCGAGCCTCCGAACGGCTTGCCTGAGCAACGAAGGCTCAGGTGTGGCCGCGCCGTGGAGCAGCACCACGTATTCGCCGCGGGCCGATCCCAGTAGGTCGAGAGGCTCGTTCGAGTCGACCCCGCGGAAACGCGGGTCTGCGGTGGTCATCTCGGCGAGGAGAGTGCCCTGTGGTGAGTCGCTGGGGAAGACCATCTCCCAGTCGTTGTGGGATTGGGACAAGAGATGATCAGCCATCTCATCCAGGCGCTCCGGTATGACGGGGGTGATGACCACCGAGACCTTGGGCACCTCCCAGATCCGCCCTCTGCGATACCGGCGGTAGAAGTGGTGAGGGATCTTGTTCTGGATCACCCCTGCGTTGAGTCGGGCCGAATCCTGGCGCCCGCCTTCCTCCCACAGATCTTCCTGGAGCTGGTGGTAGCAAACGGCCCGGTCGTCGGGCACGGTGTAGAGACCGTTCACATGACAACGCCATCCGAGCTCGATGTCTTCGCCGCCCCAACGATGAAACGTCTCGTCGAAGCCGCCGATGGCGAGGAACCGATCGCGGCGCATCGAGAAGTTGGACGAAACGAGCGAGCGAAATGCCTCGTCGCCATGCCGGGTGTCGGCCGTCCGACGATGGAGAACGCCGCGATAGTCGGTGGGAGAGAGGTCGGTCGACGTGGGCTCGTCGGTCCCAAATGCGAGACGACGCAGTGGCGCTCGACCGTCGGCGAGGGCATCGAGCGTGAACGACGACGTGTCGATCCCGTGTCGCGATCCGATGACGACGAGGTTCTCGGCGAGGTGATGCCAAACGGCATGGCGCGCCACCAGGTCCCGATCGGGGACGCAATCCGAGTCGACGAACACGAGGATCTCACCGGCCGCGTGCCGTGCGGCGAGGTTTCGTGCCTGACCGGCGCCGTAGCCGTCCCGTTCGCGTCGGAGGACTGAAATCTCGAGGCGATCACGGAAAGGGGCCACCGCAGCCTCGACATCCTCCTCCGATCCATCGTCGCCGATGGCGACGGACATCAGACTCCGTGGGTACGACTGGTCGACCAAACCGGCCACCGTTCGGGCCAGCAGATCCACCCGGTTGTACACCGGCATGCACACCGTCACGGCGAGCGAAGGTTCGGGCGCCGGTAGGTCGAGCAGGGATCGGTAGTCGTTCTCGGGGGCGGTCAGCCACATGGTGCCGTAAGGCTAGGGCACCTGCGACCTGTGGCACTTCGTTGGTTGTCCTGGAGCGGCGGCGTGGTCGACTGCAGGCGGTGGGTGACCACCGGGTGGACCCCCCCGATGGCCCGAAGCGGTCGGGAAGCAGTCGATGGATCCGCTCCATGAAGCAACGGGACTACCGTCGCAGCGTTGTTTCGAGGGAGAAGTATTGCGGATCTGTGTGGTCTCGTCTGGCGATCTTGGGCGCGACGCGGAGACTCGACTCTTGGTCCGTTCGCTGGCCTCCGTGGGGCACGAGGTGACGACCGTCGATGGTGGTCGCGGGGTCCCTGACTGGCCGGCTAGAGCGGTCCGGGTTGCGAAGAGCTCGGGGGCGGACGCGCCCGTCGTTCGTCGGCTCTTCGAACGACTCGAGTCCGCCGGCGCCCGCCAACGGCGCTACCGGCATGCTCTGGTCGAAGCCGTGAGGCGATCCGACCCGGAGGTCATATACCCGGCTGCGGCCCGCGATCTGGAGTTGGCGATCGAGGCGGCGGATGGCGGTGCGGTCGTGATGCGCTCGCCGAACTGGCCTGCTGCAGCAGCGGTGGACATGGCGACCTTGGCACCCGGCCGGGTCGATCTGAGCCGATCGCCGGCCGGCCCCGGACTCGGACATCACGAGCCGGGGTGGTCGGCGGGCCCACCGCCGGAACCGCTGAGACATCGAGGTGTGAAGGTCGTGATGGTCCATCGGATCACGGCCACCTCCCCGGCCCGCTACCTCACCGCGGCGCTCGAGCGTGCAGGCGTACAAGTGATCGCGCCTGGCCCCGAGCTGGACTGGGACGCGGTACCTGACGATGCCGCCGCAGTGGTGATCGTCGAAAGCCTTCTTCCTGAGGTGAGGATCACCGGGAGCCGCAAGGACGTACCGGTCCTGTTCTGGGTCCATCATGGTGAACACCATCTGATGCAGAACCTCCGGCTCTCGAGGCGCTACGAAGCGGACGCGGTGCTGCTCGCCCACTCGTGGCATCTTGCCCACCGCTTCGCGGTGCCGGTCCACCGATTCCCGTTTGGTGTGCCGATCGAATTGGTGCCGGCTGCCGTCGCCTTCGATCGGCGCGATCTTGCCGTGGCGATGGTGGGCTCGGGTTTGGACGATGCCTCCGGCCGCTATCGGAGACGCAGTGCCCGTGCCCGGGAGTTGCACGAGAGGTTCGGGGAGCGCGCTGCAATGATCTCGGGGCTGGCGCCCGAAGATCTGATGAGGAGATACGGACGCGCCCGTGTCGTGGTCAATGATGGAGGCGACCGTCATCTGCCGATCACGATGCGGGTCTTCGAGGCCACTGGTGCGGGAGCCGTGTTGCTGACCGATTCGCTCCCCGGCACCGAGTTGCTGTTCGAGCCGCACACCGAATATGCCGTGATCGAAGACGACATCGCCGATCAGGTGCAGACCCTGCAAGAGACGGGTGGGCCGATCGCCGGTGCAGGCCATGCGCGCGCCATGCGCTCGCACACGTACGACCACCGGGTCGACGAGTTGCTCGAGATCGCCGGGCAGACCGCCGTCCGCACGCCTCCGGCGGCGAGTCGGTGGGAGCGTGTGCTGGATGTCGATGTCACGACCTTGGCCGGAGCCGGTGTCGACGACCTGATCGAGTCGCTGGAGGACCGGGCTTTGATCGGCAGTCATCGACACCCTGATGCCGCGCTCGTCGGTTCGGCTCCCGACCGCCAGATCGAAGCCGCCGTGCAGGCCGCCCGTCGATTCGTCTACTGCGTGAGCCCCGACGAACGAGTGCGTGAGCTGGTCATCTCTCTCGTACCGGATGGGCGTAGCGATGAGATCGATGGAGTGCTGAGGATCGAAAAGGACCCGGGTGCGGGATATCGCGTGCAAACCGAGGATTCGGCCGATGGATGAGACCAGGCCGCGCATCCTGCTCGTGACCAGCAACGGCGCGGGCATGGGTCACCTGAGCCGCCAACTCGCTGTCGGACTCGGCTTGGGCGAGCAGGCGGAGTGTTCGATCTTCAGCCTGTCGGTCGGGGCGCCGGTGGTTGCCGACCACGGCATCCCGATCGAATACTGCCCCAGCTACGAACGTGGATGGATGCCTCGTCGGTCCTGGAACAACTACCTGAGCGATCGCCTGGTGGCGATCTCGAAGGAACTCGACATCGACGTCTTGCTGTTCGATGGTGTTGCCCCATATCCGGGGATTGCATTCGCCAGGGCGCTCCTTCCTGAAGTGGCCTTTGTGTGGTCCCGCAGAGGGATGTGGCGGCCAGACACCAATCCCTCACAATTGCGCCGAGCTTCGATCTTCGATCTGATCATCGAGCCCGGCGACCTGGCGTCGAACGCCGACCGAGGTCCCACCGCAACAAGGGACGACGCCGTCAAGGTGCCGCCGGTCAGCATGCTGGAAGTGATCGAGCGGATGGAGCGCCGAGCGGCCGCCGCGGCGTTGGGTCTGGACCCCGATCGCCGGACAGTGCTCCTGACCCTCGGATCTGGGCGACTGGGAAACGTCAAAGGTCCTGGAGCGGTGGTGCTGGAGAGCCTGCTCGAAGACCCCGAGTGGCAGATCGGGGTCACGAAGGCGGCGATCGCACTTGACGCTGTAGACACCGGCACGAGCGAACGGGTGGTCGAGATTCGTGGCGTCTATCCGCTCGTACGGTATCTGGCGGCTTTCGATGCGGTGGTGAGCGCCGCCGGCTACAACGCCGTGCACGAGTTCTTGTCGGCAGGACTCCCGACGTTGTTGGTTCCGAACACGTCGACCAGGACCGACGATCAGGTCGCCAGGGCAGAAGAGGTGGCCGAGCGCGGACTTGCCCTGACGGCGGAGGAAGCGGACATCAGCGGACTGGCCGACCAGGTGCGTCTGCTGTCGGATCCCGGAGTGCGGGCTCAATTGAGCTCGGCGTGTCTCGGGTTGCCGCCAAACACTCGATCGGGCGGGGCCGTTGCCACCGGGCATCAGCTGCTCAGGCTGGCCGGAGATTTCTCGCCGTCGTGGCGGCTGAGATTGGGACGTAGGTGGAGGATCTTCGACGAGCGCTGGCGCCGGAAGACCAAAGACGTGCTCGGGCCGGGCCTGACCGATTCTCTGCGTCGGGCTCTGGGTCGACCTTCGTACGACGGTCCTGCGCGGCAATTGAGCGTCCGCGTGGTCGATCGTGAGGAGGAGTTCTTGGCGCTCGCCGGCACGGACGTGCGGCCACTGCTGCTGACAGATCGCCTGGAGCGGAGCACGGTCGGTGCGGGACCACCGATCGAGCACATGATCCGTCCGGCCACGGCTGACTACGAGGCCGCACGGCGTGCGATCGTGGAGCGGTACTACGAGGTCATCCCGCCGGGTGGGTGAGGGTGGGCTCCGCACCAGGAACCCACCCCCACTCCGATCGGTGTCAGCCGGCGTCGGGGTCCGAGCTGTCGGTGGCAGGCTCGCTCACCAGGCCCAGTGAGGAGGACCCGCTCGGGGCATACAGGGCGGTGATCGCCTCGTCCACCACGTTGTAGTCGGAGCCTTGCAGGATGTCGGCGCACAGCGTGATCGTGTGACTCCCGGCCGTCGTCGGGATGACGGTGGTGGTTGCCTGCGACTGATAGTCACTGGTGCCGGCGTCACCTTCCGCATACATCGACGTACCAGGGATTCGTGACGCGAACGCGCATGTCGAGTCGTCGATCTGGAGCCACGCGAATGCCTCAGTGGCGGCTACGTTGAAGTTCGTGCCCCAGGTCGCGTTCACCTGCAGGTATCCATCACCGGCAGGTTCGACACCCAGTTCCAACAGCGCCGCAGGCCCATCCACAAGCTGCTGCTCATCCTGCCAGTCGTGATTGATGCCCCACACCGCCGGGGCCAGGACCGTCGAGTCGAGGCCGTCGAGCGTGTCGGCATCCACAGCCGTCGCGGCGTCGACCACCTGGTTCTCGGCGAGGCGACGCATGAAGGCTGCCATCTGCTCGCGGGTCACGTTGTCGGACGGGCAGAAGAGGGTGTTGTCCGGCGGGTTGCACCCCTTGGTCACGCCGGCATCGGCCAACCACGAAATGTCGCTGTGGAAGACGTTGGTGTCGGGCACGTCGGTGAATTTGTCCGCGGCCCAGACCGCGGTGGGCGCCACGAAAGCCGCTGTGATCGCTATCACCACCGCCATGCGCACCTTGCGACGACGATCTGTTTTGCTCCCCATGGTCATGGTTCTGCTCCCTTTTGTTGATGGAACCATGAACGAACCTACCCCGCTTGGGTTGCCAGATGTTGTCAGGAGCCGAGTTTTGCCGATCGATTGAGGAACGCCGCCATCTGGCCACGGCTGACCGGGTCGTCCGGGCAATAGGCGTCAGGCGTGCATCCCTGCGTGATGCCGGCAGCGGCGATGGCGTCGATCGCCGCCTCGAACATCGACTGGTCGTCGTCCGAGAAGCTATCGGAATCGGCGGAAGGGAGTTCCAGCGCGCGGGCGAGGAATGCCGCCATCTGACCCCGGGTGATGGGATCCCCCGGACAGAAGTCGGCCGGTGCACAACCCTTTGTGATTCCGGCGGCCGCGATGGCATCGATGTCGGCTTCGAACACAGATTGGTCGTCGTCCGAGAAACTGTCGGTGTCGGAAGCGGGTAGGTCCAGAGCGCGGGCGAGGAAGGCAGCCATCTGCCCACGCGTCACCAGGTCGTCGGGGCAGAAGAGGGAAGGGGTGCAACCCTTGGTGACTCCGGTGACGGCCGCCCACATCACGTCGGACGCGAACGGCGTTCCTGGGATGTCGCGGAATCGGGCTGCCTGCGCTGCCGTGGCGCCGTTGACCCGGCCGCCGGAGCCCACCAGCCCGTCCAACCCCGCGATCGAATCGGTCGTGTCGGTGAGCAACGCGGCCAGCTCAGTGACGTCGATGTTCCGATCCAGCGCGATCATCGCGGCAGCTACGCCTGCAACATGTGGAGCCGAGAAACTGGTTCCACTTCGGGTCACATGACCACCACCGAGGGCCGCCGTGATGATGCCGTCCCCCGGTGCGGCCACATCGATCAGGTCCGGGCCGCGATTCGAGGAGCCGGAGATGACGTCGGCGTCGGTTGTCGACGCCACGGCCACCACGGCGGGGACATCGATGCTCACCGGGGTCCAGGGGTTATCCGACGTGATCACCTCGGCGTTGTTGCCCGCTGCTACAACCACCAACACCCCTTGGGCAGCCGCGTATTCGACGGCGGTCGCGACGAGCGGCTCGATTCCCGGGGCGCCCAGCGACAGATTGATCACGTTCGCACCGTTGTCGACGGCGTAGACGATGCCTTTTGCGACGTGGTCTGCTTGGCACCCGAAGCCGCCGCAGGCTTTGACAACCATCGCTCTGGCCCGAGGGGCGACGCCGGCCATGCCGGTGCCGTCGGAACCGGCGAGCGCAACGGACTGCACGCTCGTACCGTGACCTATCTCGTCTGAGACGTCCTTGCTCGCGGTCGTGAAATCCCATCCCGTTCGGTCGTCTACGAAGCCATTGGCGTCGTCATCCAGTCCGTTGTCGGGGATCTCGCCCGGGTTCCGCCAAAGGGTCGGGGCGAGGTCCGGGTGTGCGAGGTCCACACCGCTGTCGATGATCGCGATGACGACGTCGCGCCCCTGGCTCCACTGCCACATGGAGGCAGCGTCGATGTCGGCGTCGGACAGACCACCGGTCTGACCGCGGTTCTCGAGCGCCCACTGCTCGGAGAACAGTGGCTCTTCCGCGGGTTCGGAGAACAGCTGATACATCACCATGGGATGGACCGCCACACCCAACGCTTGGCTGAGTTGTTCCGCCTGGGATTCCGGGTCGGCTCGGCCGTCGACCGACAAGACCGAGTGGCCTAGCAGCATCTCTGCGTCGTTGATCCCGGAGTTTTCGATGTCCACGCCAGGAGCCACGAACCTGCCAGGCACGTATCTCGTGTCGGGATCGGCGGTCGTGGCCATGGTGCCCGCCGCCGATGTGGTGCCGAGCGAGAGGAGAAGGAGTGCGAGCGCGAACTGCATGAGATCGAGAGCCTACCGGTGGCCCAAAGATGCCTTGTACGGGCCATCTCACTAGCCTCCGTCGACGAGGAATCGAGTCCTCGATTTCAGGGGGATGGAACACATGCGTTTTCGACTTGTTCTCATGGCGCTGGTCACGGCGCTCTCTTCGCTCACGATTGCGGCGATGGCCGCCGAGCTTCCGCCCGGAGGCACGTTCATCGACGACGACGACTCAATCCATGAAGGGACCATCGAGGCGATCGCAGCAGAGGGCATCACCCGAAGCTGCAATCCGCCGGTCGGTGACCGTTTCTGCCCAACCGACCCCGTCACGCGAGGCCAGATGGCCGCGTTCCTGGTGCGGGCACTCGGGTTGACCGAGACGTCAGGGAGCGACACCTTCTCCGACGACGACAGCTCGGTATTCGAAGGCGACATCGAACGGCTGGCCCATGCCGGGATCACAACCGGGTGCACCAGCACGCAGTTCTGTCCCGAGCTGGACATCACCCGCGGGCAGATGGCGGCGTTCCTCACCCGAGCCTACGGGTACACGCTCTCCGATACGGATGCCTTCGGCGATGATGACGGGTCGATCTTCGAGGACGACATCAATGCACTGGCTGCGTCCGGTGTCACACAAGGCTGCACCTCCGACAGCTTCTGCCCCGACGACCCCGTGACGAGGGAGCAGATGGCGAGCTTCCTGGCTCGCGCCGAGGGACTTGCGCCGATCATCCCGCCGGATCGAGTCCAACTGTCGCTGGAGCCGGTCGCGACCGGCCTGACCCGGCCTGTGTACATCACCGCCCCCGAGGGCGACGATCGGGTCTTCATCGTTCAGAAGGACGGAGTGATCAAGATCCTGTCCAACGGTGCGGTGTCGTCCACTCCGTTCCTCGACATCTCCTCGAAGGTCTCTGAGGCCGGCAACGAGATGGGTCTGCTCTCGATGGCATTCCACCCCGATTACGCCTCGAACGGCCGGTTCTTCGTCTACTACAGCATGGAAGGCGGCTCGCAGAACCACCTGAGCCGGATCGCCGAGTACCGGGTGTCGGCGAACCCCAATGTGGCCGCGGAAGCGGAGACCGAGGTCATGACGATCACTCAGCCGTTCTCGAACCACAACGGTGGACACCTGCTGTTCGGGCCGGACGGCTACCTCTACGTTGGACTGGGTGACGGCGGCAGCGGGGGCGATCCTGAAGAGAACGGTCAGGACCCGACGACCCTGCTCGGATCGATCCTCCGGCTCGACGTCGATGGCTCCCCGCCGTACGACGTCCCGCCCGACAATCCCTACGTCGGCAGAACTGGAGCAGACGAGATCTGGGCGATCGGAGTGCGCAACCCCTGGCGGATGTGGTTCGACGGCGATCTCCTGTACGTGGCCGACGTCGGTCAAGGGGACTGGGAAGAGGTGACGGTTCTCTCCGTCGACGAGCCCGGCGCCAACCTGGGGTGGGACAACATGGAAGGGACCCACTGCTACGAGCCCTCGAGCGGGTGCTCGACCTCTGGTATCACCCTGCCGATCGTCGAACACGGCCACGACGCCGGATTCTGTTCGATCACCGGAGGAGTCGTATACCGAGGATCCGAGTTGTCTCAGCTCGCCGGGCGGTATCTCTACGCCGACCTGTGCGAAGGGCGGATTCGGACCCTGCTCACGGATGGCACGACCCTTTTCGAGCAAGGCGACCTGACGGATCAAGTCGGATTCCAGGGTGGAATTTGGTCATTCGGCGTCGACGGCGCGGGTGAGGTGTACATCGCCCAGGGCAATGGCACGGTGTCGAGGCTGACGGGCGAATGACCCAACACCGGAAGGCTGTGGCGGTGGCTGCGCTGCTGGGCGGCCTCCTGACTCTCGTGGGTCCGGCCGGTGCCTCGTCGGAGGCAGCGGTGCGATGGACGTCCATGTCGGAGTCGTCCACCTGCGGGCTGCCGTACATCGGAACGCCGATCATGTCGCGATCCGGGTTCCTGTCCGACTCCGAGCGGCTGCTGGGGCCGCTCGGCGGCTATTTCGGGCGGACCCTCGGCGCCGTCCGCAACGACATGGTGCTGTGGACCGTGCCCATGAGCGGCGGCAGCCGGGTGCTCGTGAACCGGCAGGCACTTCCGGCGTTCCAACAGGTCTCGGCGAACCTGGCGGCCGCTCAGGCCGACGGTCGCTACTACTCGATCTCGAGTATCGCCGCCTACACCCAGCGGACGATCGGGGGTGAGCGTCAGCTGAGTCGACACGCCCTGGGGCTGTCGATCGACATCAACCCGGCACAGAACCCGTACTCGTCGGATCCGAATCGGCTCATCACCAACATGCCGGCGTGGTTCATCGAGGCGTGGACCGACGCCGGCTTCTGCTGGGGAGGCAGCTGGGAGTCGGCGAAAGATCCAATGCATTTTTCCTGGATGGGCCCTACCCCCGGTTCGGCCGGGCTTCCGCTCCACGCCCCGTCCGGGGTCGAGGCTCCGTACACGGCTGCGGCGTCCTACGACACGGCATGGGGCGACCTCGTATCGAGCCGACCGGTGATGCTCGCCGACCTCGGTGGGTTCGGTTCTCTCGATGTCGGTACCCTGCGGGCGCACCCAGAGGGCACAGTCATCGACGTCGTCTCGGCCCGGTCTGGATTCCTCGAGTGCTCCCACTACCGCTGGCTGTCCGATGCCGACGTGGCAGGGTCGCCATTGGTGGCGATGGGCGACGTGGACTCCGATTCCAGAGCCGATCTCGTCGCCATCGACACCAACGGGACGCTCACGCTGTCGCGGCGAATCGATACCTTCGAGGAGTCGACCGTGTTCTCCGACGTACCGCTGCCCCCTGATCCTGTGCAGCTCACGATCGGGGATTGGGATGGCGACCGAAGAGGTGATCTCTGGTTGCTGGGAGCAGGCGGTGACATCCTGGTCGTGTCGGGCCAGGACTTCTCGACGGTGCTGAGTGAGTTCACCCTGTCCTTCGCTCCCACGTCGATCGCCTTGGGTGATCGCGATGGTGATGGATCAGTTGAGATCTACGCCGCCGTCGATGAGAGTGTGGTGTCGATCCTGACGGGTGACGGAGGAGAGGAGATCGACAGGGTCGAACTCGCGGACACGGATCTCGTGGCCCTGGCCGCCGCCGACCAGGACGGCGATGGCCGGTCCGACATCAGCAGGCTCGACGCAACAGGTTCGCTCCACGTTGCCGTTGGAAACAGCTCCACGGGGCGTCCCGTCGATGGATGGTGGCGAAATCCTTCGTATCAGTGCGACGACGACGTCATCCCACTCACATGGAGTGGGACCTTCTATGACGACGACACCTCGGTCTTCGAGGCCGACATCGAAACGGTGGCGGCGTTGGGGATCACGAAGGGGTGCAACCCTCCGTTCCGCGATGCCTACTGCCCAGGCGACCAGATCACCCGCGGTCAAATGGCGGCTTTCCTGGTTCGCATGCTGGGATTACCGACCTCTGCCGCCGACCACTTCACAGACGACGACGGGAGCGAGTTCCAAGAAGACATCAACCGGCTTGCTGAGGCGGGGATCACCACGGGCTGCACGACAACCCTCTTCTGCCCCGATGACCTCGTTTCGCGCGGCCAGATGGCGGCGTTTCTCGTCCGAGGCCTGGGCCTCGTCGAGGGCGGGGACGGGAACCGATTCGTCGACGACGACCAATCTGTGTTCGAGAGAGACATCGAACTGTTGGCCACAGCCGGAATCACGAGGGGATGCAACCCGCCAGCCAACGACCGGTACTGCCCTGAGGCATCGGTCACGCGCGGCGAAATGGCGGCATTCCTGGGTCGAGCGACCCAGATCGACTGAATCGGGCGCGCCGGCTCCAGTTTTGAACGCCCGGAGACCGATGACCTTGTTATGAGAAAGCTTGCGCTCCTGCTCGCCGCATCCACGGTTGCGCTTCTCGCCTCTCCGCTCTCCGCCTCCGCCGCCGAAGACCCTGTTTGGACCTTCACGGGAGCCGGTTGGGGGCACGGAGTCGGGATGTCGCAGTACGGTGCCCTTGGCATGGCCCTCGAAGGGGCCGATGCGGCCGAGATCATCGACCACTACTACTCCGGTGCCTACCTCGACCAGCTCTCCAACCGGAGTGTTCCGTCGTGGTGGTCGGCGCCGTACCCGCTGAGCGTCGGCCTGGAACAGGATGTCAACACCGTCACCATCAAGGCCATCAACGGGTCGATCGAGGTCTGCCATCTGAAGGGTGACAACAACCCGTGCGCACCGAGCACCGTTGCGGCAAACTCGACTGTGGTCGTGACCGGTGACGGCGAGACCTGCGAGGTCTCGGTCGATGGCGGTGCCGCCGTGGGCGGCACTTGCGTCGTGGATGTGGAGTGGGACGACAACGGGACGAACCGGGTCAAGGTCGGCCCCACCGAGTACGCCCATGGTGGCCTTCGGATCCGCCATGACGGCAACGGTGAGCTCAACGTGATTCTCGACATCGAGCTCGAGCAGTACCTGCGAGGAATCGCGGAGATGCCGGGCGGATGGCCTTCGGCCGCGCTCGAAGCCCAGGCCATCGCTGCCCGCAACTACACGGTTCGCCGCGTGCTCGACACCAGCACGGACACCGGCGATCCAACCCGTGCGTGTGGATGCCATCTGTATGACACGATCTACGACCAGGTGTACGCGGGATGGAGCAAGGAGGGGGTTTCGCCGAACTCCTGGATCTCTGCGGTCGAGGCCACCACCGGTCGCGTCGCAGTCCATCCCTCCACCAACCTCGTGTTCACGGCCTACTACTCCTCGTCCTCGGGTGGGGCCACCGAGGACAACGAGTCGGTGTGGGGAGGCAGCCCACTCCAATTCCTTCGCTCGGTCAGCGATCCGTGGTCGGTGAGCGCCGACGTCGACAACCCGTTTGCCTCCTGGGAGATACCGTTCACCTCCTCCAAGATCGAATCGATCCTGGGATGGGACACGCTGATCGACGTCGAGTTGATTCACGGGCCTCCAGGCGCCGTCGTCCGATTCTCAGGTGTCGATGGCGGGATTTCGGTCTCCGTGGACTTCCAGGGCGACTTGCTGCGCACCACATTCGATCTGCGCTCCCCCTGGGTGGCCGGTGTGATCAGCCCGTACGATTTCAAGGATGTCGGGTCCTCGGTCCATCAGGCCGGCATCGCGTACATCTCGGACCTCGGCGTCACCAAAGGGTGCAACCCGCCCACCAATGACCGCTTCTGTCCCGACGACACGGTGACCCGAGGTCAGATGGCCGCGTTCTTGGTGCGTGCGGTCGGTCTGCCCGCAGCGGATGGCGGCGGTTTCACAGACACGAGCGACTCGATCTTCGCAGGCGACGTTGATCGACTCGTGGCCGCGGGTATCACGAAGGGCTGCAATCCGCCCGACAACGATCGGTACTGTCCCGACGGCGAGGTCTCGCGCGCTGAGATGGCGGCCTTCCTCGTCCGGGCGTTCGGCTTCGGCTCGGCTTCAGAGGTCGACTTCGTCGACGACGACGGCTCGGTGTTCGAGACCGACATCGAACGGTTGGCGGCCGCAGGCGTGACGAAGGGGTGCAACCCCCCTTCCAACGACCGGTTCTGCCCGGACCAAGCGATCACACGGGGTGAAATGGCAACGTTCCTGATGAGGGCACTGCAGACACTCGACGGCTGAGCGGTAACATCGCCCGGTGCCACATTCTCTTACTGATCCCGTTGCGTTCTTCGAGCGCGAATCTTGGACCGTGGGCGTCATCGGTCTCGGTTACGTGGGGCTTCCCCTCGCCGTGACCGCCGCCGAAAGAGGGCTCGGAGTCATCGGCTTCGACGTTTCCGGGGAACGTGCACGAGCTTTGATGTCAGGCGCCTCCCACATCGACGACATCAGCAACGACGAGCTCGGGTCGGCCGTCGCGGCCGGCGCCCGGTTCACCTCGGATCCGCAGGAGCTTCGCGGTGCCGATGCGCTCATCATCTGTGTTCCCAGTCCGCTCGGCCGCAATCGCCAGCCCGACCTGTCGTTCATCGAGGCCTCGGCGGCGACCATCGAAAGCGTGGCGCGGCCCGGTCAGCTGATCTCCCTTGAGTCCACGACCTACCCAGGCACCACCGAGGACATCATCCTGCCTGCCATCGAACGAGCAGGACTGGCCCTGGACGACGATGTATGGGTTGTCTTCTCGCCGGAGCGGGTTTCTCCGGGTGACGAGCTCAAGACCGGAGAGATCCCGAAGATCGTTGGGGGTGTGACCCGGATGTCCACCGAGGTGGCCGCTGCCGCCTACCGTCGGATCGTGAGTTCCGTGCACCCTGTTTCGTCCGCACGGGCCGCCGAGATGGCCAAGCTCCTCGAGAACACTTACCGCGCGGTGAACATCGGCCTCGTCAACGAGATGGCACAACTCGCCGACGTGCTCGACATCGACATCTGGGAGGTGATCGACGCAGCCGCCACCAAGCCGTTCGGATTCCATGCCTTCTATCCGGGACCCGGAGTCGGCGGCCACTGCATCCCGCTGGATCCCCAGTATCTCGCCTGGCGGGCCAGAGAGGCCAACTTCGCCACGAGGTTCATCGACGTGGCCGAGCAGGTGAACACGAAGATGCCGGCCTACAACGCCGATCGGATCGCCGAAGTCCTCAACACGCGCGGGCTTCCGGTCTTCGGGACAAAGGTCCTCGGCGTCGGCATCGCCTACAAGCCGGATATCGCCGACGATCGGGAATCGGCTTCGCTCGACGTGCTGGACGAGCTTCGCCGGCGCGGCGCCGAGATCTCCGTGATGGACCCGCTGGTCGGTGAGGAGCGGATTCGACATCACGGGTACGAACCGGTGAATCCAAGTGACGATCTCTCAGTGTTTGCCATCGCCGCGGTACTCGCCGATCACTCCGACATCGACTACGAGAAGCTGGCGGCCTCCGTGGGGGTGGTCTTCGATGCGCGGGGCGCGTACCGGAAACGCTCGATCCACGCGCAGAACATCGTCACTCTGTGAATCGGCGTCTTCTCGTTCTGACGACCGTTCATCATCCGGATGACAATCGCATCAGGGAGAAGACGATCAGATCTCTGGCCGATTCGTTCGACGTGTGGTTCGCCGCACGAGCGCCAGGACCCGCCGATTCGTCGGGGTTGACCTGGCTTCTGCTTCGTGGGGGTCGGTTGCGGCGAAATCTGTCTGCATGGCGCATCGCCTTGGGTGGGCGTTTCGACATCGTGTCGCTACATGATCCCGAGCTCCTGCCGCTCGGGATCGCGATATCTCGATTGCGGCGGTCGAGAGTGGTGTTCGACGTTCACGAGGACATTCCGGCGCAGCTTCTCACAAAGGACTACCTGCCCCGACTCGTGCGCCGTCCGTTGGCCGCCATCCTGATGGCCTTGCTCCGCATGGCGGAACGAACGTTGGAGTTCACGCTGGCCGAAGCATCGTATGGTCGGGTCATGCGTCGGCGGCACCCGGTGATCTCCAACTACCCGGAAACAGGGCACCTGCCATTGGCGTCATCCTCTGGGTCGGGAGCGATCTACGTCGGGGACGCCACGGCGGTGCGAGGTGTCATCGACGCCGTCCGGGCATGTGGCCTGATCGGGGTACCGCTGACGATCGTTGGTCCCATGACCGATGAGATGGCGTCACAGGTCGCGGCGTCGGCCGCCGATGTCGGGGCAACCGTGGAGATGACCGGCCGCCTTCCGCACGGGGAGGCCATGGAGGCGGTGGCGAGATCGGAGGTCGCGTTGTCGCCACTCCAAGACATCCCCAACTACCGGAATTCGATTCCTACGAAAGTGCTCGAGTATCTGGCGGTCGGCGTCCCAGTCGCGGCTTCCGATCTTCCCGCGACCCGAGAGCTCGTGGACGGACTTTCGGCGGTGGCGCTCTATCCGCCCGGCGATGTCGCGGCCCTCGGCGCTGCGATCGAGTCTGTCCGCTCCGATCAGGCCAGGACCGCCGCGAGAATCCAGGCGTCCGAGGTGCGAGAGCGGTTCCGTTGGCCCTCGAAGGACTTGGTCGATCTCTACGAACGCATCTCCGGGTGACCGACGAAGAACCCGATTCCCCAAGCAATGTGCATCACGGGTATCGCAGTGATCAGGAGGAGGAGCGCCGGGTCTTGTCGCCGCACCGCCTCGGCGCTCGCAGTGATGAGCAGCGCGACGAAGTATGCGCCCGGCACCATCGCAGCGGCCTTCGGACGAAACGGCACCGTGACGGCGGAAGCAGCGAGACCGACGATCAACGCCGGGGCCGCCAGTTGGCGCAGTCGGATGCTTCGGGGATGAAGAGCCACCATGTGCCTCTTCCACCGCCCGTAGTCGAAGTACTGACGCGCGAGCTCGCGAAGTGAGCCTCGAGGGGCGTACGTGACCTGCAACCTCGGATCGAACCAGATCGTCCCGCCTTGCTCGCGCAGGCGCCAGTTCAGTTCGTAGTCTTGATTGCGCTGGAACCGAGGGTCGTAGCCTCCGGCCCGCTCCAACGCATCCCGCCTGAAGACGCCGAGGTACACGGTGTCAACCGGGCCCGGTTCCCCACCTAGGCGATAGCGGGCGTCGCCGACGCCGAGCGGGGTGGATTGGGCGGCCGCCACCACCCGTTCCCACAACCGGATGCCTTTTGCAGCCTGTACGCCCCCGACGTTGGCTGCACCGGTACGGGCGAGCGTGGCCACTGCGGTGGCGATGTAGTCGGGTGGGAGTACGGCGTGGGCGTCGCACCTCACGATGATCTCTCCCTCGCACGCTCCGATCGCCACGTTGAGGCCGTTCGGTGTGAGACCGGTTGGGTTGTCCACGACGCGCACCCGATCCCCGTACCGGTCGAGGACTGCCCTGGTTGCATCAACTGACGCTCCCTCGGCCACCACGATGTCGATCTCCCCGGTGTAGGTCTGCCCGAGGATGCTCTCGATCGTTCGAGTGATCGTGCTCGCTGCGTTGCGAGCAGGGATGATGACGGACACAGGTGGCAATGTCATCGGCCCCATGTTGGCACCCGCGGACGTATGGGACCGTTAGGCGTGGCGCGGTCGGTAGCATTCATCCCCGTGCGAAGTCGATTCCTCGCCTCGTTGGCAGCCATCGACATCCTGTTGCTGGCGGGAGCGATCGCTGCCTCCTCGGAGATGGTGTTCCAGACTCCCTTCCCGTGGCTGGCCCAGGGTGATCGTGTGATTCCTCTTGTCTCGCTCCTTCTCGGAGGGCGCGGTGCTTTCGTCGTTGTTGTCGGCCGGGACGCTCGGACCTGGTGTGCCGCGTCCCTCGTACGGCCGCGCCTTCCTGATCACGGTCGGCACGCTCGTGTTCGTGGCAGTGGCGGTGTTCTTGTTCCGAGACCTCTACTTCTCCCGGCGCCTCGTGGGTTGGTCGCTTGGGCTGCATCTCGGTGGCATGATCGGGCACCGGTTGATTCGGCGGCGGCGTCCGTGGACCGAACGGCTGGCGATCGTCACGTCGGAGAAGCATCTGGCAGACCAACTCGCCGACTCTGCTCACGTCGAGATCCAGGAAGTCATCGACCCGTCGACCGAGAGCGACCGAACGCTCCTTCCTTCGGGCACCACGCTCGCTGTTGACATGCGTGCAGTCTTGAGTGACAGGGTGGCTCAGTTCGTTTCGTCGTGTGACATCGCCGGATACCCCGTGCGCCCGCTGGCCTCGGTGTACGAGGAGCACACCGGCAGAATCCCACTCGTTCACCTGGCAGAAGGCTGGGAGATCACGACACCGCTCGTCCGTACCAGCAGTTTCCTCCCGGGAAAGCGACTCTTCGACGTAGCGGTTGTCACGCTCCTCGCTCCTCTGTGGATCCCATTGTTGGTGATCGTCGCGCTGGTCGTCAGGGCAACCTCTCCCGGACCGGTGATCTTCAATCAGCGACGCATCGGGCTGAACGGTCAACCCTTCACCCTCTACAAGTTCAGGACGATGAAGGTCGGCGCCGACGACGAGGGACCACGGATGGCAGCCACGAACGACGACCGGATCGTTCGCGGTGGAGCTTTTCTGAGGCGGAGCCGGCTCGACGAGCTCCCGCAGATGTGGAATGTGCTGCGTGGAGACATGAGCATCGTCGGTCCGCGGGCAGAGCAGATCCCGTTCGTCCGGCAGTTCAGGAAGCGGATTCCCTTCTACGACCAGAGGCATCTCGTGCGCCCGGGAATGACCGGATGGGCTCAGGTCAACTACCGGTATGCCGAGAGCGCAGCTGACACCATCGAGAAGCTCAGCTTCGACCTGTACTACGTGAAGCACATGTCGCCGATTCTCGATCTCCAGATTCTGTGGAAGACGATCTGGACCGTTCTCACCGCTTCCGGGCGATGACAGATCTTCCGATCGAGGACCTCGAATCCCACGGGATGCGTGCCCCGGGCACGGTCTGGATGATCGTCGGTTCGCTGATCGGCGCCGTTGCCGCCTACATCTTCAATGCCATGGGCGCCAGGGCTCTGGGCGATACGGCATTTGCTCCGATCGGCGCATTGTGGACCAGCTTGTTCGTGATCGCCACCATCATCCTGGTCCCTCTCGAGCAATTTGCGACTCGGGAGGCGAGCCGCAACCGATATGTGCTCGGGGGCGAAGTGAAGGTGTGGGCGTCGCTGATCACGGCGGCGGCCGCCCTCGGCGTTGCATTCGTCTGGTCCACCGATGAGAGCCTGTTCGCCGGTGAGCCCATCTACGCCGTCCAGATGGGTGTCATGATGCTCGGCTACGGCATCTTGTTCTTGGGCCGAGGGATTCTGGCCGGTGAACGTCGGTTCGCCTCGGTCGGCGTGCTACTCGGGGCAGAATCGGTGTTTCGTCTCCTGTTTGCGTTCATCATCCTGCAGATGGGAGGGGACGCCGTCGCGCTGGGCTGGTCGATGGTGGCAGGACCGATCATGGTGCTTCTCACGCCCTTCTGGCGGCGACCGCAGGGTCAGCCCGCATCGGAGCGGACCGAGAGCGCAGGTCGGTTCCTGGCGGCCTATGCCTCGGGGACGGCGGCGTCACAGATCCTGCTGGCGGCGTCACCGCTGGCGGTGACGTTTCTTGGTGGCACGGCCGCCACCTTCAGCGTGGTCTTCGTCACGTTCACCCTCTTCCGCGCACCTTTGACACTGATCTACTCGCTACAGGGCCGATTGCTCTCGATGCTGGTGCGCCTCGTGGATCAGGGCGAACGTCGTCGGGTCCGAGTGTTCAGCGCCCAGGTGGCCGCTGCCGGATTGGTGTTGACGGCGCTGGCATGGCAGGTGGGAAGGGTCATCGGGCCCGACGTCGTGCAATGGTTGTTCGGCGCCGACTTCGAGCCCTCCGGGGTTCTGGCAGCCGCCGTGGCAGCGGGAATGGTTGCGGCATCCGCAGCACAGATCACGGGCCAGGTGCTCGTCGCCGAAGGAGCCACCGGTCGCCTCGCGAACGCATGGGCGATCGGCCTGCTCCTAGCCCTTCTCGCCGTGCTGGGCATCGATGGTGCGCCGGACACCACCGTCGGTGTCGCGTTCCTGATCGGCGAGGTGGGTGCGCTGTGCATGGTGGGTTACTCGGTGATACGAGCCCACCGCGCCGAGTTGTTCAACCCAACAGGTGACGGTGTCGGCTCCGTTTGAGCCGAGCCACCTGTCGAGGCCCCAATCTGGGAAGCGGGTCGGGCACCCCCAGATGGTGTTGGTCCCATGCGACCAAGTGCTCTCGAAGCAAGGTCGAGAGGTTCACGGGTCGGAGGATCCCCTCCTTTCTACGAGCAGCCGCAGAGAGTTTCAGGAGATCGGCCACCGATGCCGCACCTATCGCTGCGACCCACATGCGAAGCACATAGGGGTCGTCGTGCGGGACCCCGTCTTCCGGCCCGGGCACCCGAACGGGGAAGATCACAGGTCGGGGGCGAACCGTGGGAGACAGCGCAGCCCATGAGACGTCGGCGATGTGCGACGGTGTGGGAGGGCGCAGATGCAGGGTCTCATGGGCTGTGGCTGTCATGCCATCAATCTATTGTGAGTGTAAACAAACGTCAATAAACCTAAAATACGATATGAGAGCCCATCTGAATCACGGTGTCGCGCCGGAACGGCAAGGCCGTCACTCGCCAGCCGTCGGCCACGTGTCCCGGCCATGCGAGACCGCACCGGTGACGCCCACCACCGGGCAGACGGCAGACGGCAGACGGTTGGCCGTTTGCTGTCGGCTGTTGGCCCGCTTGGTGCCGAGCGGGCAAAGCCACACGCGCACGCTTGGCCTACGAGCGATGGAGCCAGCTCTCTTCTGCGCAGAGGTGTTCGATCTTGTTGGGATCGGAGGGCACGAGGCTCGTGAGGTTCTCATGTCCGTCGACGGTCACGAGGATGTCGTCTTCGATGCGGACTCCTATCCCCAGGAGCTCGCTGGGAATCTCGTGGGTGACCTTCTCTGCCTCGGCGCGTTCGGCTTCCTCAACCGCCTTGGCCGCTGCGCCAACATCTTCGCCACCCGATGACGTCCCGCCCGGGGACACCCAGCTCAGAGAGGCGACGTGTCGCGTCCCAGGCCGACGGCGGCCAGGCGGCACAACGTGCAAGCCATCACGTGGCCGGGTGTCCGGCACTCCGCGTGCCGGTGGCGCGTCTTCGACAAATCAGCCATCGCCGCCACCACCGCCACCACCATCGCCGCCACCACCACCGGACGGCGCAACGCCGACGACGATCGTCACAGTTGCGCCGTATCCGATCTCGGTGCCTGTCCCCGGGCGGGTGCCCAGTACCACTCCGACTGTTCCGGGGGCCTCGGTTTCCTTGGTCGCTCGCTGGAACACGAGATCGAGCCGGTTCTCATCGCTGAAGGCCTGGAGTTGACCCAGGGCGTCGTCGAAAGTGAGCCCGAACACAGCGGGGATCGTTCCGGTCGGCGGTATCCCCGTCGAGACTTCCACGACGACCGCCGTCCCCTGTGCCACCGTCGAGCCCGCGCCGGGACTCTGAGCGAGCACCTCGCCTGCGGGAGAGAGCGATGGCACTTGGACGACGGCTGCTCCGAGTTTGGCCTTCCGCAGTTCCTCGCGAGCCGCGGCTTCGGAGAGCCCCACCACCGACGGAACCTCGGTGGTCGGTGTCTTGAAGTATTGCGAGATGTCGCCATCCGGAGTGGGAAAGTCGATGGGTGGGACGTCCTGGAGATACCAAGACATGAAGTCCGCCCAGATCGGACCTGGTACCGATCCACCGAACACCCTGGAGTAGAACTCGTTGTTGATGGTCACGTTACGCAGCGGGATCTGGTCGGCCTCGTAGCCCACCCACACCGCCGTCGCATACTGCGGCACGAAGCCCACGAACCAGGCATCGCGGTAATCCTGGTGAGTACCGGTCTTTCCGCCCTGCGGACGCCCGATGTTCGCCCGCGGGGCGGTGGTGTTGATCGGGACCCGGAGGAGAGGACGCCGGGCGGCTGCGAACTTCTCTGCATCGGTGACCTGGGTGATCGAGACCTCGTGCTCGTACAACACGTTGCCGCCGGCATCCGTGATCTTGCTGACGAGATAGGGCGCGGCATGCGCACCGTTGGTGGAGAAGTTGGTGTACGCAGACGCCATCTCCAGCGGGGTGACCTCGCTCGTTCCCAGCGTGATCGATGGCACCGGGCGGAGTTCGCTCTCGATACCCATGCGGTGGGCCATTTCCACGATCTGTTCGGGGCCGATGTCGATCGCCATCTGGGCGTAAACGGTGTTCACCGAGTTGGCTGTTGCGTCTTCGACCGAAATGACGCCGCGCCCGCCCCCGCCGGCGTTGCTCACCCGCCACTCGTTGCCGCGGGGTGAGCAGACATATGGGCACTCGATGATGAGAGGAGAACTCGAGTCGTAGTAGCTGCCGAGCGTCAGGTCGTGGCCTGTGAGGTCACCATATTCGAGGCCGGCCATCAGGGTGAACGGCTTGAACGAAGATCCCGGATTCCGGCGGCCTTGGACTGCGAGGTCGAATTGGTCGACGCTGAACTCGATGCCGCTCGCCATCACTCGTACCGCGCCCGTCGCAGCTTCCACCGTTGCGATCGCCCCGGTGGGAGAGCAGGAGTTGGCCGCGGCGTAGTTCTGGATCTTCTCGTCGGTGTCGAGGCCGAGCTCGCCCGCGAGGTCGGTGCACAGCGCAAGATTCGCCTCTGGATCTGGATACGGGAGCCAGCTCTGGAGGATGGCGTTGGCCTGGTTCTGAGCTTCGAGATCGATGGTGGACTCGATCCGCAGTCCGCCTCCGCCGGTGCACGACGTGTCGTCGGCCGGGCAACCAAAGATGGCTCGCTTCCGCCCCTCCTTGGTGGTGCCGAGGAAATCGAATTCATGGTTGTCGAGGTCGAGCAACTGTCGCTTGATCTCGGCGACGACGTGTTCGGCCTTGCCCTGCTGGTTGCGATGCGGCTTCACGGCCAGCTCGGTGTCGAGCGCGGCTTCGGCCTCTTCGGGTGTGATCCACCCTGCTTCGCGCATCTCTGCGATCACGCCGTCTCTACGCTCGAGCACCGACTCCGGGCGGCGTCGTGGGTCGTAGAGGGTGGGGTTACGCACGAGCACCGCCAGCGTCGCTGCCTCTTCGATGGTCAGGTCGCGAACCGGCTTGCGGAAGTACTCGACCGAGGCGGTTGCGACGCCGTAGGACCCGTAGCCGAAGTACACCGAATTGAGATAGAACTCGAGGATCTGTTTCTTCTCGTAGCGCCGCTCGACTTCGGCAGACACGAACGCCTCGGCGATCTTGCGTCGGATGCTCACCTCGGCGCCGACGAAGTTCTGCTTCACGACCTGTTGGGTGATGGTCGATCCGCCGCGGGTGGTGTCGAGCAGGATGTTGTCGATGGCGGCTGAGGCGATGGCCCGGAAGTCGACGCCCTCGTGTACGAAGAACTCCTTGTCCTCCGCAGCGAGGATGGCGTGGATCATCACCTGCGGGATCTTGTCGTACCGGATCGGACGGCTGTTCCGACCGTCGTGGAGCTCTGCGAGGAGCTCGCCCTCAGAGGCGTACACGCGTGACACTCGGGACAAGTTCGGCAACGACAGGTCCATCGAGTCGATGTCCGGGATGAACTCTTGCTCGACATCGGTGATCGTGCCGTAGGCGGCGTTCGCTCCCATGAAGGCAAAAAGCCCGACCCAGGTGGAGGTGAGGACGGCGATGACCAGGAGCCCGGCGAAAGCCGGGAACCACCGACCGCGCCGTTCGGTGTTTTCGATCTCATGGATTGGTGATCTACGTGGCATGACTCATTCGATCGGGAGGGGGGGTTGCACAAGAAACGTCGCTCACGAGGAGAAAGTTGCCGACCTCGTCGAAGAGGACACGCCACTAGGTTATCCGCATCGTGGAGAGAAACGTGCGCACCTCGTCAGGGATCGAAATCGCCGAGCTGTACGTCGACCCCGTCGACCCGATTCGCATCGGGTCGCCTGGATCATATCCATTCACCAGAGGTCCGTATCCGAGCATGTATCGGGGTCGACCTTGGACGATGCGCCAGTACGCCGGATTCGGCACCGCCGAGGAGACGAACGAGCGCTTCCGATCACTGCTGGCCGCCGGCCAGACGGGTTTGTCGGTGGCGTTCGATCTTCCGACGCAGATGGGATTGGACTCAGACCACCAGCTGGCGGCCGGCGAGGTCGGCAAGGTGGGCGTCGCGATCGATTCGATCGACGACATGCGACGACTGCTTGCGGGGCTGCCGCTCGCCGAGGTGTCGACCTCGATGACGATCAACTCGACGGCACCGATCCTGCTCTTGCTGTACCAGCTCGTGGCCGAAGAGCAGGGCGTCGCAGCGGACGCCATCAAAGGGACCGTGCAGAACGACATCCTGAAGGAATACGTGGCGCGCGGGACCTACATCTACCCCCCGGCGCCGTCGATGCGACTGGTCACCGACCTCTTCGCCTATGCCGCCGACAGCATTCCCAACTGGAACACGATCTCGATATCGGGCTATCACATCAGGGAAGCGGGTGCCACGGCCGCGCAGGAGCTCGCTTTCACGATCGCCAATGGGATCGCCTACGTGAGGGCTGCCATCGAGGCCGGGCTGGACGTCGACGTCTTCGCTCCACGACTCTCGTTCTTCTGGAACTGCCACAACCACTTCTTCGAGGAGATCGCCAAGTTTCGGGCGGCGCGGCGTATGTGGGCCCGGCTCATGAAGGAGGTCGTCGGCGCACAGAGCCCCAAGTCCTGGGCGATGCGCTTCCACACGCAGACGGCCGGCTCGACGCTCACGGCTCAACAGCCGCTCAACAACGTGGTGCGGACGACCGTGCAGGCCATGGCCGCCGTGCTGGGCGGCACCCAATCTCTCCACACCAACTCGTTCGACGAGGCGCTGGGACTTCCCACACAGGAGTCGGCCACGCTGGCTCTTCGGACCCAACAGATTCTCGCCTTCGAATCGGGATTGACCGACACGGTCGATCCATTCGCCGGTTCCTACTTCATGGAGGCGCTCACAGACGAGCTCGAGACCAAGGCCACCGAACTCTACGATCGAGTCGAAGCGATGGGCGGTGCGGTCCGTGCCATCGAAGCCGGTTTCATGCAACGTGAGATCGAGGATTCCGCATATGGAGATGCCCGCCGACAAGACTCGGGCGAATCGGTGGTCGTCGGAATGAATCGCTTCACGGAGGGCTCACCCGCAGCTGTGCCGGTCATGCAGATCGATCCGGCGCTGGAGCTCGGCCAGCAGGCGCGCCTCGAGCAGTGGAAGGCGCACCGCGACGACGCCGCACTGACAGCCGCACTCGACACACTCTCCGAGGTGGCAAAGACCGACGCCAACCTACTCCCGGCGATGAAAGAAGCGCTGCTGGTGGGCGCCACCGTCGGAGAAGTCTCCGATGCCCTCCGCTCGATCTTCGGCCTCCACCGTCCCTGAGGGCGACGGGCTTGGCCCGTCGCCCGTACTCGGTCGGCGGCCTGAGGCCGCCTCCCTGTATTCGCCGTCTCGCTGCGCTCGCCGGCTGTACACGGGCAGCTGCCGCTGCCCTGTATTCGGTCGCCTGCGGCTCCCTGACCGGAACGCAGCTTCGGTTCCGGTCGAGCCGAGCGGAGCGAGGCGCATACAGCACGCCTCCGGCGTGCGTTTACAGGGCCGGAGCGAAGCGAACGGCCCGAATACAGCGAGTGGGCGCCAGCCCACGAGCGAGTACGTGATCCGGCTCAGCCGGATCACTCAGCGGCGTCGGTGATGCTTTCGCTGAGACTGGGGTGGACCATGAGGGTCTCGACGAGCACTCCGACGGTGACTCGCGCCTGCACGGCCAGGGCGATGATCCCTATGAGCTCGGAAGCGCGGTGGCCGACGATGGTGCCGCCGAGGACCACGCCGGTTGCAGGGTCGGAGATGACCTTGACGAAGCCTCGGGTGTAGCCCTGCAGAACCGATCGGGCGTTGGAGGCGAAGGGCACCTTGATGGTGCGGACCTTTCGGCCTTCCTGGGCTGCCTGGACCTCTTCGAGGCCGACCGAGGCGATCTCGGGCTGGGTGAAGACGGCCTGGGTGACCTTCTGGTAGTCGATGGGCACCACGGGCATCCCCATCGCGTGGCGCGCGATCTTGCGGCCCTGCATCGACGCCACCGACGAGAGCGGCATCTGACCCGTGCAGTCGCCTGCGGCATAGACGTGTTCGACCGAGGTCCTCTGATACGCGTCGACGGTGATGTACCCGCCATTCACCTCGATACCGGCGTCGTCGAGCCCGATGTCCCACGTCAGTGGAATCGATCCTATGGCGAGAAGCACGTGGCTGCCCTCTACCTTCCGTCCGTCGTCGCAGTGGACCACAACTCCGTCTTCGAGCCGATCGATCCCGGTGGCCCGGGCGCCGATGACCAGCTTCACACCACGGTCGATGAAATCCTCTTCCAACACCGATGCCACCTCGGCGTCTCTGTGCGGGAGGATCTGCTGCCGGCTGACGACGATCGTCACCTTCGAACCCAGGGACTCGAAGATGTGGACGAACTCGACACCGGTGACACCTGACCCGACGACCACCAGATGCTCGGGAACGGTCGGAAGGTCGTACGCGTCGCGAGTCGTCAACACCCGCTCCCCGTCGATGGTGGCCCAGTCGGGAACCCTCGGAGCCGATCCGGTCGACACGAGCGCCAGGTCGAAATCGCGGGCAACCTCACCTTCGTCCGTGGACACGACAGCCGAACGCGGCCCGGTGAATCGACCGTGCCCACGAAGAATCTCGACGTCCTGAGAGTCGAGCAACTGCACCCACCCTCGAGTGATGTCGTTCGAGATCGTCTGAATCCGTTCGGCGAGTTCCGCCGGGTTTATCCGACCCGGATCGGTGATGAGCCCCAACTTCGCCGCGTTGCGTATCGAATCGGCCCGTATGGCGGTCGCCGCCATCGTCTTCGAAGGAATGCAGTCCCACAGGTGCGCCGCACCGCCGATGATCGACTTCTCCACCAGCGTGACCGAAGCCCCCAACGTGGCAGCGGTGGTGGCAGCCGCCACGCCGGCCGGACCGCCACCCAGGATCAGGAATCTCTTGCCCTGTTGCGTCTGAATCGGCACGTCCCGGAGCGTAGCCCTGCGTGATCCGGCTGAGCCGGATCACGTACTCGCCCGTGGGCTGGCGCCCACTCGCTGTAGTGCGGGCCGGTCGCTTCGCTCCGGCCCTGTACACGCACGCCTGAGGCGTGCTGTATGCGCCTCGCTCCGCTCGGCTCGACCGAAACCGAAGCTGCGTTCCGGTCAGGGAGCCGAAGGCGACCGGATACAGGGCAGCGGCAGCTGCCCGCATACAGCCGGCGAGCGAAGCGACGCCGGCGTTTACAGGGAGGCGGCCCCAGGCCGCCGACCGAGTACGTGAAGTGAGCGGTAGCTCACTTCACAATGGCGATGACGTCGCCGGGGGCGACTGTGTCTCCTGGTTCGACGCGGAGGTCGACGAGTTCACCGGCGGCCGGGGCCTTGACCTCGTTCTCCATTTTCATGGCTTCGAGAACGCAGATGGTTTGGCCTGCTGAGATGTGTTCACCGGCATTCACCGGGACCTTGACGATGGTGCCCTGCATGGGGGCGGTGATGATCCCGTCGGAATGGTCGGAGCCGCTGCTCTTGGCGAGTTTCGGCGGCTTGCGCCGGGTTCCGGCCGGTCCGGTCCCAGGCGCCCCGGCCAACGGTGCCCAGAACGCCACCTCGAACCTGCGTCCGCCGACCTCCACGGTCATGTTGCGGCGCGTCAGTGCTTCGTCTTCGGGGAGGGTCTCGATTGGTACCGGATCGTGGGCGGTCAGGTCGACTTCGTTCTCGAGCCATTTGGTGTGATGGAGTCCGGCCACGAAGTCGGGATGTGCGAGAACGATCTGATGGGCCGGAATGGTGGTGGCGACTCCATGGATGACGTACTCGTCGAGTGCCCGTTGGGCCCGCTGGATGGCTTCGTTGCGATCGCGGCCCCACACGACCAGTTTTGCCATGAGATTGTCATAGAACTGGCTCACGGTGGTCTTCGGTCCTACCCACCCGTCGACGCGGACGCCGAAGCCCATGGGTTCGCGGTATTCGGAGATGCGTCCAGGGGAGGGAATGAAGTTGTGTCCCGGGTCCTCGGCGTTGATGCGCAACTCGATGGCGTGTCCCCGAGGCTCCACCACGGTTGTGGTGAGCTTCTCTCCGTCGGCGATGCGCAACTGTTCCCGGACGAGGTCGATGCCGGTCACCATCTCGGTGACCGTGTGCTCGACCTGGAGTCGTGTATTCATCTCGAGGAAGAAGAAGTCCCCGTTCTGATCGAGGAGGAACTCGACAGTGCCGGCATTCACGTATCCGCACGATCGGGCGACCGCCAGAGCCGCCTCGCCGAAGCGTTCTCTGATCTCAGGTGTCATCGCAGGTGACGGTGTCTCCTCGACGAGCTTCTGGTGCCGGCGCTGGACCGAGCAGTCGCGCTCCCCGAGGAACAGCTCTCCTGCGTGCGAGTCCAGCAGCACCTGGGCCTCGACGTGCTTTGGCTTGTCGATGTACTTCTCGACGTAGACCTCGGGGTTGCCGAAATAAGCCTCGGCCTCGCGCCGTGCACCGTCGTAGGCGTCAGAGACCTCGTCGGGGGACCACACGACTCTGAGTCCTTTGCCGCCGCCTCCGTAGGCCGCCTTGATGGCGATCGGATACTCGAACTCTTCGCCGAGTCTCCGTATCTCATCGAGATCGGTCAGCGGCTCCACGGTGCCGGGAACCGTCGGCGCCCCTGCAGCCAGCGCCGCTTTGCGCGAGGAGATCTTGTCGCCCATCACCCGGATCGCCGATGGCGGCGGTCCGACCCAAGTGATTCCGGCGTCCATCACCCGTTCGGCGAAGGTGGCGTTCTCGGACAAGAAGCCGTATCCGGGGTGGATGGCGGCAGCTCGGGCCTCTTTGGCCACGGACAACACCCGGTTCATGTTGAGATACGAGTCGGCGGGTGCGGCGCCGCCGACATTCCACGCTTCGTCCGCCAGTTCGACGTGAAGTGCATCGCGATCGAGCTCCGAGTAGATGGCGACGGTTCTCAGACCCATCTCCTTGGCGGAACGGATGACGCGCACGGCGATCTCGCCGCGATTGGCGACCAGGAGTGACTCGAACATCAGAACTGAGCCGACGGTCGGAACATCGGGAAGATCCTAAAGCCTGAGGCGTGCGCCCGTTGAGTCACAGCGGGATGTTCCCGTGCTTGCGCGGTGGCAGCACCTCGCGTTTGGTCCGGAGCATGTCGAGACCCCGGATCAGCTTGGAGCGCGTCTCCCTCGGCTCGATCACCTCGTCGACGAGGCCGAGCTCCGCTGCGCGATACGGGTTGTTGAACTGTTCCTCGTAACTGTGGATGAGTTGGCTTCGGCGGCCCTCGACATCTTCGGACTCGGCGATTTCCCGTCTGAACACGACGTTGACGGCGCCCTGAGCGCCCATCACGGCGATTTCGGCGCTCGGCCAGGCGTAGACGAGGTCGGCGCGGATTCCCCGGGCGTTCATCACGAGGTATGCCCCGCCATAGGACTTCCGGGTGATCACGGTGACTCGTGGCACCGTCGCCTCGCAATAGGCGTACAGGAGCTTCGCCCCGTGCCGGATGATCCCGTTGTGCTCCTGCGCCACACCGGGAAGGAAGCCGGGGACGTCGACGAATGTCACGATCGGGATGTTGAAGGCGTCGCAGAACCTGACGAAGCGTGCTGCCTTCTCGGATGATTCTATGTCGAGCGTTCCCGCCAACACTGCAGGCTGGTTGGCAACCACACCGATTGCGTGTCCGTCGAGTCGTCCGAATCCACACATGATGTTCTTCGCGAAGTGCTCGTGCACCTGGAAGAACTCACCATCGTCGAGCACCGTCGACACGACTTCCACCATGTCGTACGGCTGATTGGCGGAGTCGGGGATGATGCTGTCGAGCCGGTCATCCATCCGATCGCGGCTGTCGGCGGGTGGAAAGTACGGCGGCATCTCCATGTTGTTCTGCGGTACGAATGAGAGCAGGTATCGGACGGTTTCCAGTGCCGATTCACCGTCGGGTGCAACGACATGGGTCACCCCAGACTTCGAGGCATGGGTGAAGGCGCCTCCCAGCTCCTCGAAGGTCACATCCTCGCCGGTCACCGTCTTGATGACGTCGGGGCCGGTTATGAACATGTGGGATGTCCCATCGACCTGGAAGATAAAATCCGTGATCGCCGGGGAGTACACTGCGCCGCCGGCACATGGCCCCATGATCACCGAGATCTGAGGGATGACTCCCGAGGCCCGAACGTTGCGTTCGAAGATCCGCCCGTAACCGTCGAGCGCAGCAACGCCCTCCTGGATCCGGGCGCCGCCGGAGTCCTTGAGTCCAACGACGGGAGCACCCATGTCCATGGCCATGTCCAGGATCTTGCAGATCTTGTCGGCGACAGCCACGCCGAGGCTCCCTCCGAAGACTGTGAAGTCTTCGGCGAACACGAAGATGGTGCGGCCGTCGATCGTTCCCCAGCCTGTGACCACGGCGTCGCCAGGAGGCCGTTTGTCTTCGATGCCAAAACCCCGCGCTTGATGTCGCACCATCATGTCGACTTCTTGGAACGAGCCCTTGTCGAGAAGCAGATCGATACGTTCTCGGGCGGTCAGCTTGCCTTGTTCGTGCTGGCGAGCGACCGCTCGTTCGCTGCCCGCATGGAGCGCCTCGTCGCGCAACGCCCTCAACTGCTCGATACGAGCTTCTGTACCCACCGAACTCCTCCTACGATCTGGCCCGGTATGGCCACACCCTATTCGGTCATTCGCCTCGAGGCCGCGACCTCGACCCAGGATGTCGCACGTGACGCCTTCCGGGGCGACCCGGTGCTGGCGATCTCGGACCGCCAGCAGATGGGCAGGGGTCGCAGCGGAGCGCCTTGGCAGAATGCCCCCCGCGCTTGCGATGTCCTTGGCCTTGCGACCGGCATGGGAGCAGCAGAGCTGGCAGCTGATCCCGTTGGTGGCGGGGGTCATCATTGCCCGGATGGTGGACTGCGACCTCAAGTGGCCCAACGATCTCATGCGAACGGACCTCAAGGTTGGTGGGATTCTCGTCGAGGCCGCCGGGTCAGGGCCGGTTGTGATCGGCGCGGGCCTCAACCTGTGGTGGCCGATCCCGCCGGAGGGGATCGGCGCAATCAACGAGAACGACCCTGGTCCGAGCGCCGCCGAAGGGCTCGCTCGGGTTTGGGCAGACGGGCTGATACAGGTGTTCGAGTCGGGGTCTGACGAGTGGCCCCGGGATGAGTACGTCGCACGGTGCCGCACCATCGGGCGAGACATCGTGTGGCAGCCGTCGGGTTCCGGCCGGGCTACTGGCATCGCCCTGGATGGGGGCCTCGAGGTCGACACCGGCCACGGTCGGGTCACCCTGCGGTCCGGCCAGGTCCAGCACGTGCGCAATGCAGGTTCTGGAGACGGAAGATGATGGGTCGGCCAGGATCCACCTCCGACCGATGGGTGGTGATCCACCGCTCGGCCGTGCGGATGTTCGTCAGCCCAGGTCGAGTCGCTCTGGTTCCGGAAGCGTGGCCCTGAAGAACTCGACGATGCGCGCTGCGGCGTCCTCTGCCGAGGATTGGTCGTAGTTCTGATCGGATTCGTCGAGGAACCCGTGCCCGACCCCCTCGTAGAGGAGCCAGGAGCCAGAAGCGTTGCGGCTTTGAGCCTCATCCACCGAGTCGGCGGCGATGAACTCGTCCTCCGCCGCGTACAGACCGAGGAGCGGCTGCCCGATGTGCCCGAGCATGTCGGCCACCTGGTACCGGCGTTCCTCGTCACCGGTGAGTGGCGCGTAGACCACGGCTGCCGACGCGACCCATGATCGGTAGGCGGCTTCGACGATGGCGAATCGTCCACCGACCTCGAGGCCCAACATCCCGACCCGCTCCGAGTGCGCCCAGTCGATGTCGTCGCTGGCGAGCCAATCATGGGTTTCGTCGAGCACTCGAATCGCCTCGTTGTCGTCGAGCGAGTGGTAGTCCTCGAGGGCGTCTCCGGTGCGGTCGATGGCATAGAGGTCGACGGCGACCACGGCCAGTCCATGGCGTGCCAGCTTCCGCGCCAGGGCTTTCTCGTGGGCGCTCACACCGTCGTAGTCCGGGACGAGAACCACCACCGGGAACCGCCCGGCCTTGTCGGGCCGGGCGAGGTATCCCGGGCGGTATCCGCTGCCGACCGGGACCGGCAGGCTCCGGTACATGACCGAGTAGGTACCTTCATGGGGGAGAACAGCCACAGTGGCGGTCAGGCTAGCGCGCCGGCTGCCCGCCTCAGGTCCTCAGGTGACCAGCGTTGCGCCGACCTCGCTGGACGGTTGCCCTCACGCCGCTGGTACCCTGACCCGCTCGCCGTCATGCCTCCGACCGCCCCTCCACCTCCTCGGCGTTTTGCCGTATGGCTGAAGCGCATCCTCATCACCATGTTGGTAACGGCCAACTTGGCGGTGTTCTACGTGTATTGGCAGCTGCGGTCCATCGAGGACGCCGTTCAATCGGGCGCCCAGACCGTGTCGGACGTGGTTCCGCAGCTCACGCCGACGTTGCCCGGATCGGCCGATCCGATCGTGTTCCTGGTCGTTGGCTCCGATTCCAGAGAGAACCTCGAAAGCATTGAAGGGTTCGGAGAGGCCACCGGTCAACGGTCGGACGTGATCATGCTGGTCAAGGTCTATCCCGACGAGGGGGAGGCCCAGATCCTGAGTTTGCCTCGTGACCTATGGGTTGAGATTCCGAACAACGGGACGGCGAAGATCAACTCCGCCTACGCGCTGGGTGGTGCGCCGTTGCTGGTGGAAACCGTTCGGAACGTGACCGACATCGACATCAATCACTATGTCGAGATCGACTTCGTCGGGTTCCAGGCGATCGTGGATGAGCTCGGTGGCGTCGTGATCGATTTCGACTACCCGGCACGCGACGTGAAGTCGGGGCTCGACGTCGAACCCGGGGAACAGCTCCTCGGTGGAGAGCAGGCGCTCGCATACGCGCGGTCCCGCACATATCAGGAGTATCAGAACGGCAGGTGGGTGGCGGTCGACGCCGACGACTTCGGCCGTACCGCCCGCCAGCAAGGACTCATCATCGCCATCATCGAGCGAATGAAGCGGCCGTCCTCGCTCACGGAAGCAGGGGCAATCGTCGGCTCCTTCTCCGAACATGTGTCGATCGATGCCGCACTGGCCGACTCGTCGCTCATCGAGCTCGCATTCCGGATGCGAACGCTTCGGGGAGGCAACATCGAGGCGGCGACCCTGCCCGGGGTGACCGACACCATTCAGTCCCAATCGGTCGTGCTGCCCAAGGAGCCCGAGGCATCGGCCGTGATCGAGGCGTTCCGGTCTGGAACTTCGCTCAGGGTGGCCGCTGGAGAGGCCGATCCCTTTACTCTGTTGGTGTTGAATGGCAACGGACTGTCGGGGAGCGCGGGTCGTTGGTCGGACGTACTAGGGCAGGCGGGATTCCTCGTCGATGACACTGGTGACGCCGATCGCGCCGACTATCGAGAAACACTGGTGACGGTGCGCTCAGGTGATGAGGATCGTGGCGAGGAGATCGTCGCTGCGCTCGGATTCGGAAGAGTGGAACCGGGGACCGTTCCTTCCGAGGTCGATGCCGTCGTCGTCCTCGGTGCTGACGCTGCGGGTATGGCGGGATAGCTGGACTGAAGATCGAGAGGGCAACAAAGATGGACGTCGCCGTAATCGGAGGGGGATACGTCGGGCTCGTCCAGGCGGCCGGGATGGCACACCTCGGGCATCGGGTTCGTGTTGGTGAAGCAGATGCATCGAAGCTGGCAGAGCTCGAGCAAGGCAGACTGCCGATCTATGAACGCGGCCTCGATGATCTCATGGACGCCAGTACCGCGTCGGGGCGCTTGACCTTCCACGTCGACAACCTGGAGGCGGCCACCTCTGCAGATGTCACCTTCCTGTGCCTCCCAACACCGCCCGGTGTCGACGGGTCGGCCGACCTGACCATCGTCGAGTCCGTGATCACGCAGCTGGCGGATGGCCTCGGCGAGGGTGCCATCGTGGCGATCAAGTCGACCGTGCCGGTTGGCACCACGGCCCGGCTCGGAAGACGGCTCGACGGTCGTATCCGGCTTGTGGGCAACCCCGAGTTCCTGCGAGAAGGTTCGGCCGTCTCCGATTTCCTCCATCCCGATCGGATCGTCGTCGGCAGCAACGACCGGTCGGCGGGCGACGTGGTTGCTGGGCTCTACGACGGGCTCGGAGCGAAGGTCATCGCAACAGATCCGACCTCGGCCGAGTTGATCAAGTACGGAGCCAACGGCTATCTCGCAACACGTCTGACGTTCGTGAACGCCCTTGCCAACATCGCCGAGTCGCTCGGGGCCGACATCCTCGACGTGGTCGAGGGTATGGGACTCGATCCGCGCATCGGGCCGCACTTCCTGCGACCGGGTCCGGGCTATGGCGGGTCCTGCTTCCCGAAGGACACGATTGCCTTGCTCGCAACATCACGTCAGGCGGGATATGAATTCACGTTGCTTCAGTCCGTGGTAGATGCAGATCGTTCACAACGGCATTGGATCGTCGGAAATGTCCGGAGGCTCCTCGGTGGCGATCTCGCAGCCGCTCAGGTCGGGATGTGGGGTGTTGCATTCAAGGCGGGTACCGATGACATCCGCGAGTCACCGGCGCTGAAGATCGCACAGATGCTCAAGTCGGAGGGCGCCGTGGTCCGGGCGTACGACCCGGAAGCATCGTCGGAGTTCGTAGAGATGCTTCCCAACCCGATCGCAGCGGCCACCGGTGCCAAGTTGCTGCTGGTGGCGACGGAATGGCCGGAGTTCCGGATGGTCGACATGCGCAAGGTCGCTGAGGTGATGGACGGCGACGAGGTGTACGACCTCCGGAACCTCCTCGACCCGGCAGCCGTCCGCGCCGCCGGCCTCAAGTACATGGCTCTCGGTCGCCCGAACGCATAAGGCGGTGGGCGGACTCCCGCCCCGATGCGGGCCGTCGCAGGCCGAGACTGGTTCCTACTCCCCACAATGGGACTGCGGCCTACTGCTCACGGCTGGAGCGCAGTGGTGAGCCGTGGAGATCAACGCCGGCGTGATCAGAGGAAGAGGTCTTCTGAAGGGTGTCGGACGATGGCCGAGATGCCGGTCCTGCCTCGGACGTAGTCGACGCCTCTAACGATCGCGGCGGGGATCTGGGCGGCTTTTCCCATGACCAGGTCTGCTGCCGCCGCAACCTCGTCGACGACCGCAACCTCGGACACCTCGAGGGTTTTGCCGTGGGCATCGGTGGTACCGCGTAGATCGGTGATCGGCTCGATGCCGGATACGCCGATTGCAACGTCGGTGAGACCGCGTCGCCACGCCCGCCCGAAGGTGTCACTGATGATCACGGCGAGTCCGACGTCGAACCGATGCTCGAGGCGCAGGCGGATGCGATTGGCCGAGGCATCCGGATCGATTGGGAGCAAGATGGCTCGCGCCGGCCCCGCGTTCGAACGATCAACACCTGCGTTGGCGCATACGAACCCGTGGCGCGTCTTGGCGATCACGAGGCTTCCCCGGCGCCGGAGCACCTCGACCGTCTCCTCTTCGACGAGGTGACGATGTGCGTCGGGACCGTCGTCGGGCAGGTCGACGATGCGGCCCTCGGCCTTCGACACGATCTTGTGTGTCACTACGACGATGTCGCCATCGGCGAGATCCAGCCGGCCGGCCTCGATCGCGTCGCCGACGGCACGGGCCACGTCGTCGCCAGGGGCGATCTCACCGATTCCGGTGATTGGTTGGATCACCACCGTCATCGGAGCCAGTCGATGATCTCTGCCGCCAGTCGGGCGGCCGACTCGGGTTCGGCGATCATGGTGTTCGTACGAAGCACCTCGACTCCCGGCGGGGCGGGCGTGTTCTCTCGATCGTCGATGACGAGGTGGGTCACGAGGCCACCATACGCCTCGACGATTCCATTCGGATCGTTCGTCAAGCCCATCGCACGCATGGCTTCCACCGCCGGACCTTTGATCGCACGCCCACCAATCAATGGGCTGACGGCGACCACAGGCGCCGATCCGTCGAGAGCCAGGCGAATGCCCGGTATCGCAAGGATCGGCCACACCGACAGTATGGGGTTCGACGGGCCGATGATGATGAGCTCGGACCGTTCGATCGCCTCGAGGACACCGGGTGCCGGCGACGACGTCGCGGCCCCACGGAACTCCACGCCGAGGATCGTGTCCTGGTGGCGGCGACGGACGAAGTACGTCTGGAAATCGAGCTCGCCGACATCGGTGATCACGGTGGTGCGCACGATGTCGTCGGTCGCCGGAAGTACCGTGGCTTGGACATCCATGCCGCGACATACGTCGGCGGTGATCGCGCTGAGACGGTGTCCGGCCCTCAGCCGTCCACTCCGGTACAGGTTGACTGCCAGGTCCAGGTCACCCAGGCGGAAAGAGATATCGGCTTCCGGGAACCGACTCAGCTCTTCCATGACTCGCCACGTCTCCCCGGATCGACCCCATCCCTCAGGGCCCTCGGCCCCGGCGAGTGTGTACACCACGGTGTCGAGGTCGGCAGCCACGTGGACCCCGTGGATGAGATCGTCGTCGGCCACGTTCACGACTACCGTGATGTCCGCTCCGGGGGTCGCAATCAGGCCACGGGCCATCCGAGCGCCACCCACACCGCCAGAGAGCATCACGAGCTGCATCGATCCTCCAAGGTGAATCTCGTCATGACTGCATCCACCGATCTGCCGTCCGAAACCGAGGACGGATCCGAGACTCCAGCCACGCCCACCGTCGTGGCTGCGGTCCTGTTCGTGGACGAGGTCTCGCTGCCGGTCACGCTGGAGTCGGTCCGGAAGCAAGTGTACGAGGTGGAGCGGCTCGTCATCGTCGGTGACGCCGAGGCTGCGGCCGGCATGGCCTCGAAGAGAAATGTCGAACACGTGTCTGCATTCGGCGACATGGTTGCCGGGTTGGGCGCCGACGTCGACTACGTGTGGGTGGTGCACGGAGACGCCAGACCACGACCGGACGCTCTCGGCGCACTGGTCGCTGAGACCGAGCGGAACGAGGCGAGCTTGGTCGGCTCGAAGATCCTCGACGGTGTCGAGACGGATCGGCTCGAATCGGTTGGCGCCGCGACCGACGTGTTCGGAGAGCCCTACACGGGCCTCGATCCCGACGAGGTGGACCTCGAGCAGTACGACGTCGTGCGAGATGTGGCGTTCATCTCGGGCGTTTCGATGTTGATGCGTCGTGACCTCATACGCGGCCTTCGGGGCATCGACCCGAATCTCCCACCCGTGTCTGCCGGTCTCGACCTCTCCCAGCGTGCTCGCATCGCAGGTGGTCGCGTGATGGTTGCGCCGTCGTCAGAGGTCCTCCATCTTCACCGGTGCCAACACGAGGATGCAGGTTGGCGAGAGCGGGCCGGCCGGATGCGGGCCATGCTCAAGGCATATCGGTGGATCACGCTGCTGTGGGCGATGCCGGCCGGGTGGGTACTCGGCCTGGTCGACGCGATCGCCCGGCTCGTCCTCGGCGAGGTCAAGCCGTTCACCGACCTGATGCGCGCCAGCGCTTGGAACCTGGCCCGGCTCCCCTCGACTTTGGCCGCCCGCAACGCGGTGAGGGCGATACGGGCAACGGGTGACGAGGAGCTGTTTCGATATCAGGTTTCCGGCTCGGTCCGAATGCGGGCGCTGGGTGCCGATCTGGCCTCGAGATTCGGTTGGTTCATCGACCAGGAGCCAGGCGTCGTCACCGAGGACGAGCTCGAGCGTGAGGTCTCGGTGGCCGGTCCGGTCGGCTTGATCATCACTGCGCTGGTCGTGGGGCTGGGGACCCGCGGACTGATCCTTGGAGCGGCGGTCGGCGAGGGTTTCTGGCTTCCGCTCCATCCCGAGGCGGGATCCGTCATCCGGTCCTATGCGGGCGGTTGGAACCCCGCAGGCTTGGGGAGCACCGAGACCCTGCATCCAGCAGCGGCGCTCGCGGCAACCGTGCAGTGGTTGCTCGGCGGCTGGACGGGTGCGCTCGGTCTGGTGACGCTTGCCGTGGTCGTGGGTGGAGTATGGGGAGTGGCACGGCTGCTCTCGAGACTCGGCGTGGGTGGCGCAGCCAAATGGTTGGCGGGCGTCGCCTACCTGCTCGGACCGTTCGCCATGGTCTACACCTCTGACGCGTATTGGCCGGGACTCGCGGGCCTGGGGGCTCTGCCGTGGCTGGTAGACGCCGTGATCGACCATCCCGAAGGTTCGGGACGGAGGACCATCGGAAAGGTGGCGAGAATCGTGATGGCCGCCGGGCTGACGGCGGCATTCGCCCCGGCGGCGGTGGCCGTTCCGCTGGTTGTCGTGGCGCTGGCCATCCCCATCATGTCCCGCTCAGGCGTGCGGCACACCGCCCTCTGGTGGTCGCTCATCGCGCTCGTCGCCGGTGCCGACGTCGTCGCCCCGTACCTGCTCGGTGTGCCTGGGAGTGCCCTTACGCTGGACGTACTCGCCGGCGACCTGTGGCCATCCCCCGTTGTGGCACTTGCGCTGCTGACAGCAGCGCTCTTTGCGTCCCTGTTCGGCCGATCGGCCAACGCCAAGGTCGCCGGGTGGGGCGGTGCGATGGTGGGGGCGGCGCTGCTGCTGGCCGCATTGCCGCAGGCCAAGGGTGAGGTACTCGTGGCGGTGGTGGCACTGGCGTCCCTCGGCGCTGCGTTCGTGGTGGGCGGCGCGCTCCATCTCGACTTCGAGTCCGGCGGACCGAACGTGGCGGGTCAAGGTCTCGCGGTGGTCGCGGTGATCGTGCTCTTGGCGTTTTCGGCGCCCGCTGTCCTCGATGGTGTCGGGGGCATGCCGGACCGAGGGTGGTCCGACCGTTTGGCGTTCATCGACGAGTTGCAGTCCAGCACAGGACCCGGACGAGTGCTGCTCGTGGGAGCAGCCGACGATCTGCCCGGCGAGTACCGCCAAGGCGAGGAATATGCATACCGGCTGATCACCGGCGCGCGGCCCACCCTGGATCAGGCATGGCTGGCATCGCCCCGCATCGGCGATCGTGCCCTCGAGTCGACGCTCTCCCAACTCGATCGAGGCGTGAGTGCCCGACCCGGAGAGTTGCTTGGCGAGTATGCGGTTCGATGGCTCGTGGTCTCCGATGATGTCCCGTTGACGGCGGTGCTGGCAGCACAGGTCGACCTCGCGGAACGACAGCGGTTCGAAGGCTGGACCGTGTACGAGAACCTGTCCTCCCGTCCGCGCGCGGAGGAGCCGTCTGGCTCATGGGTATCGACACGGGCCGGCGCCACTGGCCCGGGGTCCGACGCTCGAGTGCGCGTCGCAGACAATGCGGATCCGGGTTGGACGCCGGACTGGAGGCAGTCCGACTGGGCGAACGAAGTGTCGGCTGTCGACGGCGTTGTCTCCTATCGGGCGGACGGGCTGCGAGCAGGCTTGGCCATGGCCTCGGCATTCGTCCTGCTTGCCGCTGCCGCTCTGGCGTTTTGGGGGAGAGAGCAACGATGATCCGTCGTGGAGTCCAAGCGGTCCTCGTGGTGGTGCTGGCGGCATCGGCGTGGATGATCCGTCCAGCAGAACCTGCTGTGTCCTCTGATGTGGGCTTCGAGCCGGAGCGTGCTGCATTCGTCGGGTGCGTGGGACGGAGCGAGCGGTCGACGGATGCGATCCTGGCGGTGGGATCCGTCGTTCGCGGTGATCTGAGGTTCACACGGGTACCCGGGAACGCAGATGCGACGGTGACGGGGTCGATCGATCCGTCTGGCGGAGCAGTCATCGACATGACCGACGTAGGTGCGGCAGGGATCGTCGGTGTGCTCACCGAGATGCCGTCGCCGGATGCTTCAGCCGCAGTGGTGATGGTTGGCGACGGTACCGCGTCGGCGGCCGGTTGCACGTCGGCCTCGACCGAGTCGGTTATAGCGATCGGTGGCTCCACGATGAGCGGCGAAACGCTGGACCTGGTCATGACCAACCCGTATGCCATCGACGCCGTGGTGTCGGTGGGATCCAGTAGCGAGAACGGTGACGACTCGGCCTCCGAGATAGCGTCGATTCTGGTGCCAGCCGGTGGCACGGTCGTCCGACAGGTGTCCTCGCTGCTTCCGCTTCGTCAATCGCTCTCGGTTCGCCTCGAACCACAACGAGGAGCCGTCCACGCCGCATTGCTCCAGACGACTTCGGAAGACGACGCGTTCGTGGAGGCCGTTCCGCTCGCACAGGACTGGTGGCTTCCGGTCCTGACGGTGAAAGACTCGTCTGCCCGACTGGTGGTGGCCACCGACAGTCCGCTGCCCGTGAACATTCAAATAGACGGCTATTCCGCCGGTGACGTGACCGAGGCAGTGTTCGAGGGCGTCGTTGCACCTCGTTCACAACTCGACATCCCCCTGGCCGACCTGGGTGGGGCGCCGATCGGTCTCCGCGTGAGCTCGGATGGCCTGGTGGCAGTGGGTGTGGTCGTGGATGGGGCTTCGACGAGGGCGGTGTCACCGGCCACGACCTTGTCGAGTGAGTGGATCCTCCCGGGCTCTGGCTCGTTCGAGAACTCGAGGGCCTGGGTGTTCAATCCTGGCGAGGTCGAGGCGGAGCTGGTGTTTCAGCCGCTTGCGGAAGGCCAGCCGGCACGATCTTCGACGGTTCCACCGGGCGCCGCCGTCTCGGTCCCCATGGAGGCGGCCGGGGCGGGAATGCTCGTGAGGTCCTCTTCTGAGATCGCTGTGATGTGGTCCAGCCGAGCCGGCGGCTTCTCGCTCGCCACGGGCGGACCTCTGGCCGCGCTGGGCGAATGAGAATGTCGTGACTCCGGTCTTCCGGCTGGCGCTGGTCGTCGGGGTTGTGGCACTTGCCCTGACGTGGGCCTGGGTCGTCCGGCGCGGAGTAGCGGTACGGCGTCGTCGGGCGACGCTCCCAGCGGGGATCGAACCTCCGGTGTTGTTCACATCCGAGCGCTGTGCGTCGTGCGGCAGGGCGCGGCGTGTGCTTGCCGAAACTCAGGTCGCAGGTCTGGTCGAACTCGTGTGGGAGGAGTCGCCGGATGCGTTCGCCAAGGCCCGTGTCGAAAAGGTTCCGGTGTTCTTCTGGTCCGATTCCGGAGGTCGGACCTGGCGGACCGATGGTGTGGTGAGTGCCGCCCGCCTTCGTCGCTGGTTTCGAGATCCTTGAACGGCGCCCGCCGGTCGCCTACCGTCCCCGTCACGATGATGACGATGTGCGTTCGCTGTTCGACGCCCGCTGCTGCCGTGATGACCTTCGACTACGACGCCCGCTCGGTGGCGGTGGTCGAGTTCGATTGTCCGCCCGACCTCGGGGCCGGATACAGCCTGTGCACGACGCACGCCGACCGTCTGACCCCGCCCATGGGGTGGACCCTCACAGATCGTCGGAACGTGACGCGGCTCTTCTCGCCGGCTGCCAGCACCGGTGTCGCCTGACCCGTGAGCCTCGATCGCGATCTGCTCGACGCCGTTCGCGACCTCGACGAGCCAGAGCTCCGGCGGTTGTTCATACTCGCCCGCGCCCGCCTGGAGAAGAGCGGTGTGACCGTCGGTTCGGAACCCACGGTTCGACTGAGACAACGCGAGGTCAAGTGTGGGAAGGCCGGCTGCACGTCGTGCCCTCACGGCCCGTACTGGTATGCCTACTGGACTGAGGCAGGAAGGCGGCGGTCCCGGTACATCGGTCGGCTGCTCGATGAGGAATGACGATGGGAGGGCCCGCCTCGAACTATTTTCGAATCCCGATATCATGCTGGATCGAGAGAACGGGGATGCCCTGATCATGCAGTGTCCACAATGTGGTGCCGAGGATGTCATCGAGATCAAGAATCGAATCGAGGACATCGAGATCGACTTCTTCTCGTGCCACCGCTGCGAAGAAAAATGGTGGGACAGGAGCGGGCAGCCTGTTTCGCTTCGAGAGGTTCTCGAGATCGTTCGCCGAGCCCGCAACTGACGGCGATTCAACGAGTCCAGGCGGCGTTCCTGGCCGCAGCTTCGTGACATCGCTCGTTCTGCACTCCACCTCATCACGACTTCATGACTTCGTCGACCCACCGACCAACTCGTAGCTGGCTGCACCTCTTCATCGCCGGTGCGGCGTCCCTCGTCATCCTGACCGTGCTCAATCCCCAGCTGTTGCTGACGGCCACCACGCCGGCCGGCGGCGACATGGGCGCCCACGTCTTGGGCCCGGCGTTTCTTCGAGACGTCCTCATCCCGCAGGGCAAGATCCTCGGCTGGTCCGACTCGTGGTTCGCCGGCTTTCCGGCTTTCTACTTCTACTTCCCACTCCCGTCTCTGCTGATCGTGTTTCTCGACGTGTTCCTTCCCTACGGTGTGGCGTTCAAGATCGTCACCGTGCTGGGCCTCGTCGGGCTCCCGCCCGCAGTCCTCTACATGGCGCGAAGCATGGGGTTCTCGTCGACCGTGGCGGCGGTCGCGGCCTCGGGCGGGGCGGTCTTCGCGCTCATGGAGAGCTATACGATCTACGGCGGCAACGTGGCGTCGACCATGGCGGGGGAGTTCGCCTACTCGTGGTCTTTCGCGCTCGGAATGGTCTACCTGGGACTGCTCATCAAAGCGGTGCGAGACGACCGAAAGTACATCCCGTGGGCCGTCGTCTTCCTCGCCGCCACGGTGTTGTCCCACATCCTCACCACACTGGTGCTCGTCTTCGCTTCGCTCACGGTGCTGGTGTGGCGACGGTCGCTGCGTCCCGCCGTAACCATCTGGGCCTGGGCGTTCGCAATCACCGGGTTCTGGTCGGTTCCGCTCATCGCCCGGATTGGGCTCACGTCGGACATGTCATGGACGCCACTCAGTCGTTGGGAGGAGGTCTTTCCTCTCGAGCTGTGGATTCTCATCCCCTTCGCCGCAGGAGGTCTCATCTGGTCGATGTTGCGCCGTCCCCGAGCCCTGCCGATCGCAGCGGCGACGCTGATCCCCATCATCTACTACCCGCTGCCTGCAGTCGTTCCGTCGTTCATCACCTCGCTCGAGGGTGAGCGATGGAAACTCTGGAATGGACGCCTGCTGCCGTACTGGTACTTCGGTGTCGTGTTCTTCGCCTCGATCGCCGTGGGGACCCTCATCGTGTGGGTCAGCCGCCGGTTGCCCGATCGCGTGTCGGGCTGGTGGCCGCGTATTGCGGGCGTGGCGGCGGCGGGCGGCCTGGGCTGGCTCCTGGTCTACCGCGACGGCCCGGTTTGGGCGGGGTGGACGCTGGCAGGGATCGGGGTCGTAGTCGCTGCCCTCTCTCTCACCTGGATGGCCCCTGTCGCAACGAGGGCGGTCTTGGTCGGCTTGGTCGCCGGCACCCTGGCGTTCGGCTCGCTCGCCGGCACCAACTTCGTGTTCAAGTGGTCGCGCTGGAACTACTCGGGCTACGAGGCCAAGGATGCGTGGCCCGAGTACCGCGATGTGATGTCCACCATGGAGACGCTGCCCCCGGGGCGGATCCAGTGGGAGCAGGACTCCACCGCCTCCACCGGCCTCGACAAATACGGCACTCCCATGGCGCCGATGCTCTTCCCGTACTGGACCGACTGGGACCATCCGTCCATGGAGGGTCTGTTCTTCGAGTCGTCACTGACCACGCCATTCATGTTCCTCGCGTCCAACGAGATGAGCCTCAAGGGTTCGACGCCGGTCGCCGGCTTGGACTACCACCCGTTCGACTTCGAGCGAGGAGTCCGTCACCTGGAGCTGTTTGGCGTCCGCTATTACGTCTCGTACAGCGCCGAAGCTGCCGAGCGTGCAATCGAGACCCCGGGGCTCACGCCGGTTGCCGAGAGCCCGCCATTCGGGATCTACGAACTGCAACATGTCTCGGTCGTCGATCCACTGCTTGTTCGTCCGTCTGTATACGAGGAGCCGGCGGAGGCCGCGGAGGGGGTACCTGCGGACTTCGACGCATTCGCCCTCGACTGGTATGGCACGATGGACGCTCTGGATCATGTCGTGGTGACCGAGGGACCGGCCGAGTGGGACCGGATCTCGTCCGTCGATGATCTGAGCGATGAACCAACCGGTGCCTCCGCCGATGCGGTGACGAACGTGGTGGCCACCAACAACGAGGTGTCGTTCGACACCACTGCGATCGGAGTTCCTCACCTCGTCAAGGTGTCGTACTTCCCCAACTGGACGGTGACTGGAGCGGATGGTCCGTTTCGCGCCACTCCGTCGCTGATGGTGGTTGTTCCCACGGAGACGCACGTCTCGATGTCATTCCACAACACGTGGGCCGAGAATGGTGGCAACACGCTCAGCGTGGTGGGTCTGCTCGGCCTCGGTTACTACGGCTATCGGCGAAGAAAGGGTTGGCTCCCTGCCTTTCTGTCGTAGACCGGTTCAGATCCTTCCCTGATCGGTGCAAGGGCCGCCGCCGACCGGGGTGGTGCCCAGGCGGTCGCCGTGACCGGTTGTCGCAGCGATCTCTCGAGGCGTCAGGACAGTTCGCGCCTGATGGTCCACAGCCCTTTGATCGTGCGGGGGACGCGCTTCACAAGGGATGATCGGGCGGGACGGAGTTCTTCGACCACGACTGGCACCTCGGCGATCCGACATCCTGCTCGTTCCATCCGAACGACCAGTTCGGTGTCGTAAAGATCCTTGCGGCTGATGACCTGCTCGGCATGGGGTCGAGCGACGTTTGCCCTGAAGGCCTTGATGCCGTGCGTGTCGCTCACTTTCGAGCCGAGAATCGACCGGAGGAGAAGGTTGAACCCGAACGTGGCAAAACGTCGAAACGCCGGGCGACGATCCTGGGACCCAGGGTCTCGTTTCGAAGCGATCACAACGTCGGCGGTGTCGGCCAGTCGATCCAAGTCGGCAAGGAATCCCGCCGAGAAGTAGTCGATGTCGAACGTGACGATCCACTCGGCGCTGGCCGCGAGAACCCCTTCCCGCATCGCAGTGCCGTAGTCGGCCTCGGCGAGCGAGATGATGGTGACGTCGTCACCGCAACAGGCCTCGGCCGCTTTCGCGGTCCCGTCCGTCGAGCCGTTCTCCACCACGATGATTTCGGCGTCCGGATGGACCGATCGAGTCGCGTCCACGAGCCTGGGCAGTCCGTCGGAGACGAATGACGCCTCGTTGTGAATGGGGACGACCACGGAGATGCTGATCGAGGGCTGGGGCATGAGGACGCCGCAGTGTAGGAAGTACGAACGACGCTGCCGGCCGATCGTCTGGGCGAATGAGGAGTCGATGGCCGAAGGCACCGACCGAGTGCCCTAGCGGTCGGCCTGGGGAGTCGCTTCGATCTGAAGTGACCCGGAGGTGCAATGAAGTACCAGATCGAGCGCTCGAAGGACGGGCGGTGGATCATCGCGGATGTGTGGAAGCGGGGTCAGGCGATTCTCATGGATCCCCTTCTGAACAAGGGGACGGCGTTCACGCCGGAGGAACGCGAGATCTTCGAGTTGGAGGGGATGCTGCCGCATCAGGCGACGACACGAGATCTTCAGGTTCGACGTGCATACGAACACATCACTGCCAAGGGCTCCGACCCACTGGAGAAGTACGTGGGGATGGTGTCGCTTCAAGACCGCAACGAGGCACTGTTCTATCAGGTCATGGCCGAACACGTGGCCGAGCTGATTCCGATCGTGTACACGCCGACGGTAGGCGACGCCGCCGTCCGTTTCAGCCATGTCTTTCGACGAGGGCGTGGGCTGTGGATAACGCCGGAGCATCGCGGTCGCATCCACGAGATCCTCGGCCATGTGAGGAACGACGACGTGGGTCTCATCGTGGTCACGGACAACGAGCGCATCCTCGGCCTGGGAGACCAGGGGGCGGGAGGCATGGTGATACCCATCGGCAAGCTCTCGCTGTACACCCTCGCCGCGGGGATCCATCCGGCCCACACGCTCCCGATCAGTCTCGATGTCGGCACCGACAACGAGGTACTGCTCGGCGACGAGCTCTACGTCGGATGGCGACACCCGAGACTGCGAGGCGAGCCCTATGACGAGTTTGTCGATGAATTCGTCACTGCTGTGAAGCGACGCTGGCCTGACGCACTGTTGCAGTGGGAGGATTTCAAGAAGGCGAACGCGTTCGCCCTTCTCGACCGGTACCGCGACAAGCTGCCTTCGTTCAACGACGACATCCAGGGCACGGCTGCAGTCACCTTTGCGGGCATCCTCTCGTACTGCCGGGCCACAGACACCGACTTGGAGGACCAGCGATTTGTCCTGGTGGGCGCCGGAGCAGCCGGCGTGGGTGTGGCGCGCCTTCTGCTCCACGCCATGGACGGCGGTGGATCGGATGCTGCAGATCGACGGCGCTCCGTCGTTCTTCTGGACAGTCACGGACTCGTGACTTCCGATCGGCCGGACCTCGAGGAGTACAAGACATCCGTGGCGTGTCCGGCGGAGCTCGCTCACGCCTGTGGGGTCGAGGCGGGCGCCAACGTGCTCGAGGTGATCCGTCACATGAAGCCGACGGTGCTGATCGGAACGTCGGGCCAGCCGGGGCTCTTCACACCGGAGATCCTGAGCGCGGTGGCCGCCAACACCGATCGCCCGCTGATCATGGCGTTGTCGAACCCGACATCGAAGTGCGAATCCACACCAGATGCCGTGGTCGATGCCACCGGCGGCCGGGCGTTCATCGCCACCGGGAGCCCGTTCGAGTCGGTCGAGCACGAGGGCCGCATGATCCCGGTGAGCCAGTGCAACAACGTCTACATATTCCCGGCGGTCGGACTGGCGTCCGTCGCCACTGCGGTCGCCGCGGTGACCGACGGCATGTTCGTCGCAGCCGCGGAGGCGCTGGCCGAGACGGTCCAGACGATGGACTTGGAGGCGGGACGCCTGTTTCCTCCCATCTCGGATCTCCGTACGCTCACCCGCCACATCGCATCGGCCGTGGCGAAGGAGGCGGTGTCGTCGGGCGCTGCGAAGCCGATGACCGACCAGGAGATCGAGGAGGCGATCGAGGCCAAGGTCTGGAACCTCGAGTACCCCACACTGGTGCCGGTCTGACGCAGTCCATCGGTCCACACGGAGCCCTTGGCCGACAACCCCGGCCTCAAGGGATCCCTGCTTCGCGCCGATGAGGCGGTGTGGAGCGAACGAGAGCCAGCGCCAGACAGGTGAGGCTGACCCTGGCGTTGGCGGTCGCCGTCGCTGCGTGCACGAGCACCGGCGATATGCCGCCTGACACGACTCAACCGTCGGCTCTCACAGAAGCATCGACGGCGGACACCTCCCCTCCGATCGACCCGGCCATCGTCTCCGAGCAGACGTGTGAACGCCTGGAGGTCGCATTGTCAGCGATGCAGGACGATCTGAACGCTGCCATGGCAGGGCTGGAAACGCTCAACGAGGAGGCGATGTCCGACGCCGAGGGCTTGGCGGTCTTCGTGGGTCCGGTGGTGACCTTCTACGAGGCGCTCGGCGAAATCGCAGAACAAGCTCCCGCCGAGCTGGCCGCCGACCTCTCGCAGCTCGCTGGGTGGGCTGAGCCGGTCAGGTCGGCCATGGAGTCTGGGGAGGTCGCCGAAATGGAAGGGCTCGACGAGACCGACGGGGCAGCAGAGCCTGCCGCGGTCGTCGACGCATGGGTCGGTGAGCGCTGCGACATCTCGACGTCGCTGGAGCCGGGATCCCTGGTGTCCTCAGCCTTCGCGTCGGCGCTCTTCGCCGGCCTCGGCGGGGGCTTGTCGGGGCTGGGCGACGAGTTCGGAGATCTCGAGGGGCTCATGACGGCGGAGGGTTCATCGCAGGTCTACGGTGACGACGCCGAACTCGATGCGTTGTGGGATCGGTGCCAGACCGACGACGACGAATCCTGTGACGAGTTGTATTGGCAGACGTTCGGGATGTACGAGCTGTTCGCCGAGACCTGCGGTGGGAGAGCATCCTTCCGGCCAAACGCCGGCGGAAGCTGTGTAGAGCGCATGGCGATCGATGGTCCGAAGTCGCTCGGTGACGACCTGTACCTGGACTCGCTGTGGGCGGGCTGCGACAGCGGCGACGGGTTCACCTGCGATGCCCTGGCGTCGAGTGCGCCGGTTGGCTCCGACTACGAGCGTTTTGGCGCGACGTGCGCCGGTCGCCACGAGGATCTGGGCCCACGGTCGTGTGCGGAGGCGGACGAACGATTCGGATACGGCGACGACCCGGACCTGGATTCGCTCTGGGAACAGTGCTCCGCCGGTGGCTCTTCTTCGTGTAGCGAGCTCTGGTTCGCTTCGCCCATCGGATCCGCCTACGAGGCGATGGGCGATGCCTGCGGCGTATTGATCGACCGAGGTCGGGATTGTGCCCTGCCCGCTCAGCTACTCGGTGGTCCTGTCGGCTGAGATCGGCGTCTCCGGAGTCCTGATGCGCCCCGGGTGGACGACATGCGATCGGGCGGCAGGAGCAGGCATCGTAGAATCGCCATCTCCGAGCATTGGCGGGCATGAGCAGCGATCGAGTCTTCAAGGCGTACGACATCAGGGGCAGGACCGATACCGGGGAGCTGAGCGTCGAGCTCGTCCGCGCCGTTGGCGCAGGATTCGCACTGATCTCGGGTGCCCCGGTCATCGCGGTCGGACGGGACTGCAGGTTGTCCTCGCCGGAATTGGCGCGCGCCCTGATCGATGGAATCACTTCACGCGGTCTCGATGTGCTCGATTTGGGTGAGGTGGCGACAGACACCGTCTACTACATCTCGGGGGCCGAATCCGTCGCCGGCGCCATGATCACGGCATCGCACAACCCCGGGGAGTACAACGGGATCAAACTCTGCCGGTCGGGTGCGGCACCGGTGGGATGGGACTCAGGCCTGTCCCAGATCAAGGACATGGTCGAGGAAGGCATCGGTACAGGTCCTGGTGGCGGAACCATCACCGCGATGGATCCGATTCCGGGATATGTCGAGCACTTGTTCTCGGTGGTCGACCCTTCGAAGATCGCCGCCCTCGATGTCGCCGTCGATGGTGGCAATGGAATGGCAGGTGTGGTGCTGGCTCGGGTGTTCGAGCGGTTGCCCGCCCGCCTCCTCGGCCTCTACCTGGAACCTGATGGGACGTTCCCCAACCATCCGGCCGACCCACTGCAGTCCGAGAACCTGAAAGATCTCGTGCATCTCGTCGAGCGCGAGCAACCGGACTTGGGTGTCGCATTCGACGGCGATGCAGATCGGGCCTTCTTCATCGATGACACCGGTCGCCCCTTGTCCGGTAGCACCACCACTGCGCTCATCGCTCGTTGGTTCCTGGCGCGGCATCCGGGGGCGGCGATCGTGCACAACCTGATCACGTCGCGTGCCGTACCGGAGACGATCCTCCAACACGGCGGCCAACCGATCCGAACACGAGTCGGGCATTCCTACATCAAGCAGGTGATGGCCGAATCGGGAGCGATATTCGGCGGCGAGCATTCCGGGCACTACTACTTCGAGCAGAACTACCGCGCCGACTCGGGGATGCTGGCGATGCTCGTCTTGCTGCAAGTCCTGTCGGAGTCGGGTTCCAAGCTCTCGGAGCTTCGGACCGAGGTCGAGCCCTACTCGGCCTCGGGCGAGATCAACCTGGTTGTCGACGACGCTCCCAGCGTCTTTGCGGCCGTCGAGGCAGCATTCGCAGATGCCGACGTCGACCGGCTTGACGGAATCACCGTGTCGTGGTCGGATCGATGGTTCAATCTACGGGCATCGAACACCGAGCCGTTGATCAGGCTCAACGTCGAAGCACCCGACCCGGTCTCGGTCGACGATCTCGTGGGCCGAGTTCGGAATGTTGTCTCAGAGGTGACAGGATGAGTCTCATCGATCCGCAGTTGTTGGAGATCCTTCGTTGTCCACGGTGCTACTCGGCGCTCACAGAGGACGAGGGTCGCTCGGTCCTCGTGTGCTCGGAGGGTCACGAGTATGCCGTCACGGACGGTATCCCCGACATGGTCATCGAGTGAACCTTCGATCGTTCGTCAAACAGAGAATGGAAACGAAATGAACTACGACATCGCCAGCCCGACCCTGTCGGAACAGGGATCTCAACGTCTTTCCTGGGCCGGTCGCCGCATGCAGGTGTTGTCCACCATTCGGGAGCGCTTCAGCTCCGAGAAGCCGTTGGAGGGCAAGACGGTCGCCGCTTGTCTCCATGTCACCGCCGAAACCGCCAATCTGATGCTCGCGCTCAGAGATGCGGGTGCCCGGCCGATTCTCTGCGCATCGAATCCTCTCTCGACCCAGGATGACGTTGCCGCGGCACTCGTTGCCGAGGGCATTTCGGTGTTTGCGATCCGGGGCGAGGACAATTCGACCTACTACGACCACCTCAATGCCACCCTCGACATGGAACCCGACATCACCATGGACGACGGGGCCGACCTCGCCACCCTTCTGCACACGTCCCGGACCGACATCACTCCGATCGGTTCCACTGAGGAGACGACAACCGGCGTGATCAGACTCCGGGCCATGTCAGAAGAAGGCACCCTTCGGCTCCCGGTCGTCGCAGTGAACGACTCGGCGACCAAGCATCTGTTCGACAACCGGTACGGGACCGGCCAGTCCGCCCTCGACGGCATCATCAGAGCGTCGAACGTGTTGATCGCCGGATCTACGGTCGTTGTGGTCGGATACGGCAATTGCGGTCGCGGTGTGGCCGATCGAGCCGACGGGTTCGGCGCCAGGGTCGTGGTCGTCGAGGTGGATCCTGTGCGAGCGCTGTCGGCGGCCATGGACGGGTATCAGGTGCTCACTGCCGACAAGGCAGCCGAGATCGGTGACATCTTCATCACCGTCACCGGCAACAAGCACGTGCTCCGTGGTCGTCACTTCGAGCGGATGAAGGACGGGGCGATCGTCGCGAATGCCGGTCACTTCGACATCGAGCTCGATCTCGTCTCACTGGCGGACATGTCGAACGACAAGCGGCAGGTCCGCAACAACCTCGACGAGTTCATCATGCCCGACGGACGCCGAATCCTGGTTGCCGCCGAAGGTCGATTGGTGAACCTGGGGGCGGCCGAAGGTCATCCGGCCGACGTCATGGACATGTCGTTCTCGAACCAGGCTCTCGCGGCGGAATGGCTGGTAGCCAACGAGGGCAAACTCGATCCAGGGATCTACACCCTCGCAGACGAGATCGATCGGCACGTCGCGACCATCAAGCTCCAGGCATTGGGTGGCGGACTCGAGCAGCTCACCCCGGAGCAGGAAGCCTATCTGTCAGGTTGGCAAGAGGGCACCTGACCGCGGAGACCCATGCCCCCCGGGTCCGCACCGGCAGAGCGACAACGTTGCCGACCGTCCCCCTGCAGACCGTGCGGGGAGGGTCTGCAGGGGGCCAACTCGGCCCTGCCGACGGCCGACGGCCGACACGATCGGGCCCGAGCATCGGGTCGCCGCTCGCTTCCACGACGCGCTCACGCAAGACGCAAGACCCACGACGCAAGACGTAATCGGAAGACGCAAGACGCAAGACGCAAGACGCAAGACCCAAGACTCCGGACGGAAGACGCAGGACGCAGGACGCAAGACCCAAGACCCAAGACTGTCACACCCCTGGCGTAGTTTCTGCCCATGATCTGCCTCGCCTGCCGCGGTGTGACGAGGGGCGACCTATGTCTGGTCTGTGAGCGTCGCCTACACGATGCTCCGGATCGTGTGGTCCCCGAAGCGGTGCTCGTCCGCTCCGCTCATCTCCACGATGGCCCGGCGCGCCAGCTCGTCCACCGTCTCAAGTACGACGGACTGGTCGCCGCCGCCGATCGTCTGGCCGCCGTGATGGCACCACTCACCGCAGGAGCCTCGATGCTGGTCCCGGTCCCCCGTACGACCGCCCGCCGCCAGCGCTACGGCGTCGACCCGGCCCTCGAGATCGCTCGTGCCTTGGCGCGGCTGACCGGACTCCCGGTGGTGCCGGGACTGCGCCCCGTTGTGCGCGGCCGCGTCCACGCCGGGAGAGCAAGGGGCGCACGGTCGGTCCCGACGTTCCGGATCGGTGCGGACGTCGATACCGGGGCGTGTGTCGTCGATGATGTCGTGACGACCGGCGTGACCCTTTCCGCGGCCGCCTGCCTGCTTGGAGCCGAGCGGGCGGTCACGGCAACCTCGCGCATTCTTGCCTCAAGTTCGAGCGCCATTCGTCCGAAACACCAGTGACTAGTCTCTTGGAGCGATTCCGATACGGTCCCTCTGAGGGGAAAGGCAGGCCAGGTGGACGTTCGACTGCATGCGCGCAATATGACGATCGACGACGGTTTCCGAAGCGTGGTCGAGGACAAAGTCGGCCATGCCGGCCGCGTGTTCGACCACAACACGAGCGTCGACGTCGAGCTCTTCGAGCAGCACAACCCGAGGCGGTCGCCCGAGCGATTCCGCATCGAGTTGAGCAGTTCGATCGCAGGCAGGTTTGTTCGAATCGCCAGCGATGCGAGCACACCTGAGGCTGCACTCGACGACGCCGTCGAGCGATTCACGAGACAACTCCGGCGGATGAAAGAACGCACCATCGACAGCCGGCGCAGACCACCCCAGGCGATCGAAGAGAGTCCGGCCCCCGAGATGGATGATGTGGTCCGGACGAAGCAATTCGTGATGAAGCCGATGACCATCGACGAGGCGGCCCTGCAGATGGACCTTCTCGGCCACGATTTCTTTTTCTTCCACAACGCCGGGACGGAGAAACAAAGTGTGTTATATCGCCGCCGCGACGGCCGATTGGGATTGATAGAACCAGCATGAGAAACCCACCCTCCATCGTCATCGTCGACGACGCCCCGTTGTTCCAGGCCGGGCTCAGCGCCGCGTTCAAGGAAGAAGGCTTCGAGATCGCCGGACAAGCCGATCGGGCTCTCGACGCCGTCTCCATTGCACGTGACACCACACCCGATCTGGTCCTGCTCGACGTGCTGATGCCAGGGATATCCGGCCTCGACGTGGTCGCAAAGATCATCGAAGCCTCACCCACGACCCGAGTCATCCTGTTGACGTCCTCGGAGTCCGAAGAGGACCTCCTCAAGGCCATCAAGGCGGGCGCCAGGGGATACATCGTCAAGACCACGCCCATGGAGGAACTGGTCGCCGGGGTACGTGAGGTCATCGACGGTGGTGCCGTGGTGTCGCCGGCCATGGGCGGCAAGCTCTTCGACACGGTGGCCCATCTCCTACGACATCGCGAGCTCAACGCCACCCGCCGTCCAGCGCTGACCGGCCGGGAGATCGAAGTTCTTCAGGCGATCGCCGACGGTATGACCTCCCGTGAGATCGGTGAACTGCTGTTCATTTCGGAGAACACGGTGAAGAACCATGTTCGGAACATCCTCGACAAGCTCGGCCTTCGTTCCCGCAACGAAGCCGTGATGTACGCCCTCCGCGAGGGCATGATCAAGGCCTCCTGAAGGCCTCTCAATCTCGGGTCGTGGACGGGCCCACGGTCCCGACCTCCTGCCGTCGTCCGCAAGCGACATCGGATCTTGATCCACGTCGGATGGTTGCCATTCGACGGCTCTCGAATCCGCAATCACCCGAGATCAGTAGCATCGGAGCCGTATGACTTTTCTGACGAAGCTGATGCGAGCCGGTGAGGGTCGCGCCCTCAAGGATCTCGCCAAGGTGGCGGACGCCGTCAACGCCCTGGAACCGGAATTCGAACTTCTCTCCGATGACGCGCTGGCGGCGAAGACCGTCGAGTATCGGGAGCGGCTGGCGAATGGTGCCGAGCTCGACGACCTCATGGTCGAAGCCTTCGCCACGGTTCGTGAGGCGGCCAAACGAGTTCTCGGCCAGCGCCATTACGATGTGCAGATCATGGGCGGAGGCGCCCTCCATCGAGGGATGGTCGCCGAGATGAGAACCGGTGAGGGAAAGACGCTCGTCTCCACCTTGCCGGTCTACCTCAATGCATTGGCGGGCAATGGCGTGCACGTGGTCACCGTGAACGACTACCTGGCGTCTCGCGACGCCGAGTGGATGGGTGGCGTACATCGCTTCCTCGGTTTGAACGTAGGGATCATTCAGTCCGGCATGACTCCGGCCCAACGCCGGCCCGCGTACAACGCCGACGTGACCCACGGCACGAACAACGAATTCGGATTCGACTATCTCCGAGACAACATGGCCATGCGACCGGCCGACATGGTGCAGCGTGGTCATCACTACGCGATCGTCGACGAGGTGGACTCGATCCTCATCGACGAAGCCCGCACCCCGCTCATCATCTCGGGTCGCGTGTCCGGCGCAGCCGACTGGTACAAGACCTTCGCCGGGCTCGTCCAGGAACTCCGTCGCGACGAGCACTACGAGGTGGATGAGGCCAAACGCCAGGTTCTGGTGACAGAGGATGGCGTCGGCTACGTAGAGAAACGCCTGAACATCGAGAACCTCTACGACGAGGTCGCCATCGACATGGTTCATCACCTCGAGACGGCTCTGAAGGCCAAGGAGCTGTACCAGAACGACGTCGATTATCTCCTCGACCAAGGTGAGGTGAAGATCGTCGACGAGTTCACGGGCCGTGTTCTCGAAGGACGCCGGTACTCCGAGGGTCTCCACCAGGCGATCGAAGCCAAGGAGAAGGTGAACATCAAGGAGGAGAGCCAGACGCTCGCCACCATCACCCTCCAGAACTACTTCAGACTCTACGAGAAGCTTGCGGGCATGACGGGTACCGCCGAGACCGAGGCCGCCGAGCTCGCACAGATCTACAACCTCGAGGTCGTCGTGGTCCCGACCAACCGTCCCATCGCCAGGGCCGACGAGCCCGACTTGGTGTACAAGACCGAGGAGTCCAAATTCCAGGCGGTGGTCGACGACGTCGAGAAGAGGATCGAGGCGGGGCAGCCCGTCCTGCTCGGCACGGTCTCGATCGAGAAGTCCGAGCTGCTGTCGCGCATGATGGCGAAGCGGGGCATGAAGCACGAGGTGCTCAACGCCAAGCAGCACTTCCGTGAGGCCGAGATCATCGCGCAGGCCGGGCGTCCGGGATCGGTGACTGTCGCCACCAACATGGCCGGTCGTGGCGTCGACATCCAACTCGGCGGGAACGCCGAGGCCATGGCCAAGCTCGAGATGCGGCGACAGGCGATCGAACCCGACGCCGACGGATACGACCAGCAGCTCGACGAACTGATCAATCGATTCGAGGCGCAGATCAAGGGTGACCGCGAGAAGGTCAAAGATGCCGGCGGTTTGTATGTGATCGGCACGGAGCGGCATGAGTCCCGACGGATCGACAACCAGCTCCGAGGTCGGTCCGGCCGTCAGGGAGATCCTGGCGAATCGCGCTTCTTCCTGTCGCTCGAGGACGATCTGATGCGCCGGTTCCAGGGGGAGCGGGTCGCCGGGATCATGGAACGTCTCAAGATCCCCGACGACGTGCCCATCGAGCACAAGTGGGTGACGAACGCCGTCGAGCGGGCTCAGCGCCAGGTCGAGTCTCAGAACTTCGAGATCCGCAAGAACGTCCTGAAGTACGACGAAGTCATGAACAAACAGCGCGAGGTGATCTATCGCTGGCGGGCAGGCATCCTCCACGGCGAGTCGACCGCCGAGCTCATCTCAGGATGGCTCGAGGAAGTGATCGAGTCGACAGTCGTGACCGAACTCGGCCAGGACACCGGTCCTGCGGATTGGGACTGGGAATCGTTGAACACCGCGCTTTCGGTCTACTACCCGTCCGAGCTGTCGCGCGAGTCGTTCGAAGGCCGCATCGGACTCGACGCAGTGATCGACCGGGCCATCGACGAGGCACACGAGGCCTACGCCGAGCGTGAGAAGGAACTGGGCGCCGATGTGCTGGCGCAGGTGGAGCGCTCGGTGGTCCTCACCGTCATCGACAACAAATGGCGGGAGCATCTGGCAGAGATGGACTATCTGCGAGCCGGTATCGGTCTACGGGCGATGGGGCAGCGAGATCCACTCACCGAGTATCAGCGTGAGGCGTACGAGACATTCGCAGATCTGGTCGATGCCGTGAAGAGCGAAGCTCTCCGGTATGTGTTCAAGGCGCAGGTCACCCAGCCCCAGACGGCGCCGCCGCCCCGTATCGAACCCACCAAGGTCCCTTCGGCCACGCCGATCACCACCGACAAGATCGGCCGTAACCAGCCCTGTCCCTGTGGAAGCGGCAAGAAGTACAAGATGTGCCACGGCGCCGCCTAGCATCGGCGCCGGTGCTGAGTACTTGGTACTGAGTACTCAGACCGGCATGCCGTCCCCTGTCGCACGTTCCTCTTGACAGGAACCGACTCAGGACGATCTACTCTTCTTCGTACTTCGAACTCATTACCCACACCACGACCCCAAGGTGCCCAACGAACCCTCATGAAGCCAGTGACTGACATCACCGATCCCCGTGCCACTCTCTCCGAACTCCGGGCCCGGCTCGACGAGGCCAGGAGGTTCCTTTGACGTCGAAGCCAAGTCCGCGGAGCTCGACGAGCTGAGAGCCGAGGCCGGCTCGGCCGACCTCTGGGACGACCCGAAACGAGCGAAGGCGGTCAGCCAGAAGCTCAACCGCTACGAGGGCATCTTCGATCTGATCGGCAACCTCGAACGCGGCCTCGACGATGCCGAGGTCCTCATCGAGTTCGCTGACCAGGACTCTCGCGCGGAAGCCGTCGGTGAGCTCGGGCAGGTGATGAGCGAACTGGATCGACTCGAGCTCGAGTCGCTCTTCTTCGGCGAGTACGACGATCGGTCGGCGATCTTGACCGTGTACGCCGGGGCCGGGGGAGTGGACGCCCAGGACTGGGCGGAGATGATGGTCCGGATGTATACCCGATTCCTCGAGAACAAGGGTTACCAAGTCACGGTCGACGACTGGACCGAGGGTGACGAAGCGGGCATCAAGTCGGCCACGCTCACCGTCACCGGCGATCGAGCCTATGGGACGCTCGAGTCCGAACGGGGCACGCACCGGTTGGTCCGGATCAGCCCCTTCGATTCGAACGCTCGCCGACAGACTTCGTTCGCCGGTGTCGACGTGGTGCCCGAGGTGGGTGACGAGGTCGATGTGGAGATCAAGGACGACGACATCCGCATCGACACGTATCGCTCCCAAGGCGCCGGCGGTCAGCATGTCAACACCACCGACTCGGCGGTCCGAATCACGCACCTACCGACCGGTCTGGTCGCTTCGTGCCAGAACGAGCGAAGCCAGCTTCAGAACAAGGCGAAGGCGATGGCCCACCTGAAGGCGAAGCTGGCCGAGCTCGCGCGCCAGGAACGGCTGGCGCAGCTTCAGGACATTCGCGGGGAGACAACCGAAGCAGGCTGGGGACGGCAGATCCGGTCGTACGTGTTGGCCCCCTATCAGATGGTCAAGGACTTGCGAACGGATCACGAAACCGGGAACATCCAGGCTGTGCTCGACGGTGATCTCGAAGATTTCACCGAGTCCTACCTGCGGTGGCGAAGAGCCCAGTACGAGGCCGACTCGAACTGATCGCAGGGCCCGAAAAACCGGGATTGCATCCCGACACTGGTACCCTCCGGTGGCCCAACCCAGCATGAAACGTCCGCGTGGCGGACACACCGGTGAGCCACACCCCGCTCGGGTTCGAGCCATGTGCCCGGTACCCCAAAAGCTCACAGAGGCCAATGTGATTCGACTTCAAGACGTGACCAAGGTCTACGAGGGCGGCACGGTTGCCGTCCGAGACGTGAATCTCGACATGCAGAAGGGTGAGTTCGTCTTTCTGGTCGGAGCCTCCGGTTCCGGCAAGTCGACTCTCATTCGTCTCATGCTCCGTCAAGAGCCCATCACACGCGGGAAGATCTGGGTCGCCGGCAAGGACATCACCACACTTCCCAACTGGAAGGTCCCGTATCTGCGGCGATCGATCGGCACCGTGTTCCAGGACTTCAAGCTCCTTCCGAACAAGACGGTCTCCGAGAACGTGGCGTTCGCTCTGGAGGTGCTGGGTCGACCTCGTTCTGTCATCGCCGCCCAGGTCGAGCAGGTGCTCGATCTCGTGGGTCTCGACGACAAGGGTGACCGGCTTCCACGGCAACTCTCGGGTGGTGAGCAGCAGCGGGTTTCGGTGGCTCGGGCATTCGTGAACAGGCCGCCGATCCTTCTGGCGGACGAGCCCACGGGAAACCTCGACCCGGCCAACTCGGTGGGAATCATGAAGCTCCTCGACCGAATCAACCGGACGGGCACCACGATCGTCATGGCCACTCACGACCATGCGATCGTCGACGCCATGCAGCGTCGAGTGGTGGCCCTGGAGCAGGGCGCAGTCGTCCGAGATCAGGCTTCCGGGCGTTATGACGACTTCGTCGCCGGCAACGTCGAAGCTCCACCGGCGATCGACGCCGACGCCATGGAAGAGATGGTGCCCGGGGCGCTGGTGCCGGGGTCGGCGACCAGCCCTGTTGCTCCCCCCGCCCCCGTTGCGGAAGACGGGACCTCCGAATGAATCGGCTGGCGAACCTCACCCGAGAGGCGCTGATCAATCTCCGGCGAAACGCCCTCGTCGTCACGGGGGCCGTGCTCGCCGTCTTCATTTCGCTGGCCTTGGCGTTTGGCGCTCTGGTACTGAACGAGCTGCTTCGGATCAACACGCTGGCATGGCAGGAGGGAACCCACGTCATCGCGTTTCTCAAGGACGCCGACGAGGGTGGACTCACCCCGGAGCAGCAGCAAGGTCTCGTCGTCGAGGTGGAGACGTGGGACGAGGTCAAAGCTCCCGTGCGATACGTAGACAAGCTCGCGGCCTATGACGAGTTCAAGACCTTGTTCGCCGACCGACCAGAGCTCGTCGACGCCATCGACGCCACCGTGCTCCCAGCCTCGATCCGGATCGAGTTGAACGACATCAACGAGTATCGATCGGTGACGGCGCGGCTGGAGGTGGACCCGGCGGTCAAAGAGGTGAACTCACTCGGGCCGCAGATCGAGCGGCTTGCGACTCTGTCCAGAGTCCTCAACTTCCTCGGACTCGGGCTCGCACTCGTCCTCGGGGTATCGGCGGTGATCCTCATCGCGAACACGATTCGAATGGCGATCTACGCCCGGCGTGACGAAGTGTCGATCATGAAACTCGTGGGTGCCTCCAACTGGTACATCCGCATTCCGTTTGTGATGGAGGGCCTGATCGAGGGCCTGTTGGGCGCACTGCTCGCGGTTCTCACGGTGTGGATCGCTTCTCAGAACCTGCGTGGTGCGACCGAGTCCATCCAATTGATTCAACTGTCCATCGACAACGGGTTCTTCCTGCGCTGGGGAGTCCTGTTCGTCGTGTTCGGGGCGGTCGCCGGGGTCATCGGCTCCCTTCTTGGGCTCAGCCGGTACCTGCGGGAGGCCGACGGAGGAGCTCAGCCAGGAGCTGCCTGATGACCCGATCGCTGTCGGTGCTGGCTCTGGTCGTCGCCCTCGTGACGACCATGCTGGTCCCCGCATCCGCCGCTGATCCCCAATCCGAGCTCGAGCGCATCCAGCAGGACATCGATGCGCTCAACGACCGCATCGACGCCGCCCAGGCTCAGAAGAGCGACGCCGCTCGCGAGCTGGGCGCCGCCCAGGCTCGTGTCGAGGAGATCCTGGGAGAGCTGTCCGTTGCCAAGGCCGCGGTGGAAGAAGTCGAGGGCAAGATCTCGGTCGAAGAGGCGAACCTCGCAGATCTCGAGTCCCAACTGGAGCAGCTCGAGCGCGATCTCGCCGAGACCAGGGCAGAGATCACGGCCACGCAGAACGACCTGGAGGTTCAGGTCGTCGAGATGTACATGAACGCCTCTTCGTCGGTGGGGGCCTCGATGCTCACCTTCGACTCGGCTGCAGATCTTCAGATCGGGCTGAGCTACTCGGCGGGAGTGGCCAGCACGAGTGAGGACATGATCGATGGGTTCGTGGCGCTCCGGTCCGAAGAGGAGCGCCAGCAAGGCGCCGTCGAGGGCCGGAGGTCGGATGTCCAGGTGGTGCTCGCCGATCTCGAAGCGGACCGCCAAACGCTTCAGAGCAAACTCGAGGAGGTCCGGCAGCTCCAGGCACGGGCCGAGGAAGATCTGGTCGCGGCCCAAAACATCCTGAACAGCATCAACGCCGACATCCGTTCGGCCGAGCAGCACAAGGACGGTCTCGAGGCCGAGTCCGCTCGGCTCGAAGACGAGATCCGGCGTCTTCAGGAGAGCTCCGGTGCCGGAGGCACGAACCCCGGTGTGATCGGATGGCCGGTGAGTGGAGCAGTGACCTCGCCGTTCGGATACCGCACCCACCCGATCTTCGGAACCCGTCGCCTGCACACGGGCGTCGACATCAGCGTGGGCTACGGGACCCCGATCGCCGCCGCCGAGGATGGTGTCGTGATTCTCGCTTCGCCGTATGGGGGATACGGCAACGCGGTGGTCATCGATCACGGAGGCGGCCTGTCGACGTTGTACGCCCATCAGTCCTCAATCGCAGTCTCGAACGGATCGCGGGTTTCGCGGGGCCAGGTCATCGGATATGTCGGCTGCACCGGATACTGCACGGGCGCTCACCTCCATTTCGAGACCCGTGAGAACGGAACACCCGTGGATCCGATGAAATACCTCGGATGATCAAGTCGATCACCACCAATCGGCGGGCGACCTTCGACTACGAGATCCTCGAGCGGTTCGAGGCCGGGATCGCACTCCTCGGCTCTGAGGTCAAGTCTCTGCGAGAGGGCCAGGCCAATCTCAAGGACTCGTACGCTTGGGTGAAGGACGGCGAGGTGTACCTGGTCGGCGCGTACATCGCACCGTACGGTTTCGCCCGCGAAGGCGGACACGCACCCGAGCGAGATCGCAAGCTGTTGCTTCACCGGCGCGAGATCGACAAGATCGCCGGCACCCTCGCAGAAAAGGGACTGACGCTGGTCCCTATGCGCATGTACTTCAAGGACGGTCGAGTCAAGATCGAACTGGGTATCGGTCGAGGCAAGCGCACCGTCGACAAGCGTCAGACGATCAAAGAGCGCGAAGCCAAGCGTGAAATGGACCGGTCGATCCGCCGGGCCACCCGCCGCTGAGAGACAAGAGAGGCCGGACCGTGTCGTCCGACCTCTCCCGCACCCCTACCGGGCGTCCGGTCCCGGCGGCGGCTGGATCTGGTGAAGCTCAGGGCTTGCCGTTGCCTCGCCCGTTCCCGTTGTTGCCCTTCCCGTTGCCGTTGTTGCCGTTCGCGTTGTCGTCGTTGGCGTGCTCCGGCTTTCCGGTGTTCTCGGGCTTGTTGCCATTCTCTGACTTCTCTGCCTTTTCAGGCTTCTCCGCCTTGTCGGGCCTGCCCCGATCGTTGCCATCGGAGTCGTCGGAGCCCGCCAAGCAGGTGGCCACGATTGCCTCGAGCACGACGGTTCGATTCAGGGTGGCGCTGTCTTCGGTCGTCGAGCCGTCTTCGCTGTCTTCGACGTCGGAGGTGCGGACTTGCTGATCGCCCTTGCCGTATTCCGACTGTGCGATCGCCCGGACGGCGCACCCGTTTCCGCGCAGGCCGAGCTCCTTGAGGGCGTGGACGAATGACCGCACCACTTGTCCGTGGTTGACCTGACCGTTGGGGCCGGTGACGTCCACAGCCGTGAGCACGCATGCCGGGTCGTCCTCTTCGGCCGTGTCATCACCGACAGAGTCGGTCGAGAGGTTCTCGAGATCTGTTGCTGACTCTTCGGTTCCCTCTTCCTCCGGAACGCCGTAGTCCACGACATTGCCGTCCTCGTCGAGCTCATAGCTCGTTTCACCGGTAATGGCACAATCTTCATCGTCGCCGAGTGGAACGCCGAAGACGAGCATCGAGTTGTCCGAGTCGTAGCCGTGGGTCAATGCCGCATCGGCCGGTGGCGGGACGGCCAAGGCCGGCAGCGCCCATGTCATGGCTCCCAGTGCGGTGAGCACTGCGATCGTTTTCCGCATGGTTTCCTTCCCCCAGGGGTATCACTCCCGTAGTCGCCACCGGACGGTGCGCGTTACGGCCTACCCGTCGGAACGGAATGCCGGTAGCATGAGAGAGGTTCATCACATGGGGGTGTACTGGTTTCGACGTTGAGTGTTGAAGCGACGGAAGCGAGCCGAGGTCCCGGAGTCCTCGTTAAAAGCCGGAACCAAACACAAGTGCCGAAGACAACTTCGCACTGGCTGCCTGATTAAAAACCAGTAGCAGCTCGTCCGCCCGGAGGGAACCTGCCTCGCCGGATCCGGGCGTCGCAATGCAGGACGCTCCCGTAGGACATCGGGACTACGGGCTAAGACAATCCCGATGTAGGTCTCGAGGGTTTTGTGCCATCGGCAACCTCGGTCCGAAAGCTCGCTGATGGCTGCGCTCGGAGATGCCGGCGTGGATGGCTTGACGGACCGGGGTTCGATTCCCCGCACCTCCACCACCGAGGGTGTCGGCAGACATGATGAAGTCTTCCGCCCCGTGAACCCAAGAACCGCCCGGGCAAGCCCAGGCGGTTCTTGTCTCGTGAAGACCCGAAGAGCGGTTGTCGACAGCATCGGCCGCGTACGCGGCACCGACATGGTTGTGCGTCGTCTGACACGGCCGACACCCCTCGTGCACTTGATTCATTACCGTCCACCGCTCTGGGAAGACCGTGGTGATGGTGGAACACCGTATGGAGTTCGTGGTCGACGTCTCCGATCGGATTGCCGTGCTTCGCCAAGGACGGCTGCTGACGGTGGGGACGCCCGACGACGTCATGGCGAACACCGCCGTACGAGATGCGTACCTAGGGGGCGGATGGTGGATTCCCGGCGTTCCGTCGAGGTGGGCAATCTCGATGTGTGGCGTGGTGAGGCTCACCTACTCCACGGCATCTCGTTCGAGTTGGCAGCAGGTGAGGTCACCGCTCTGCTCGGTCGCACCGGTGTCGGCAAGCCGACGACGCTCCTTGCCATGATGGGCCTCGTGCCGGCATCGGGGTCCATCACACTCGACGGCACTGAGCTGATCGGGCTGCCGACCCATGACATTGCCCGGCTGGGGATCGGATACGGACCCGAGGACCGGGAGGTCTTCTTCGGGGCTCACCGTGGAAGAGAACCTGAAGCTTGCGGCGCGGCTCGGAGATGTGCGCCGCTGGGATCTCGTATACGAGCTGTTCCCCGATCCGCGTGTCCGCCTCGAACAATCGGCCGGCAGTCTCTCCGGCGGACAACAACAGATGCTCGCGATGGCCCGGGCGATGCTCAATCCGAACCGGCTCTTGTTGATCGACGATCCGACGAAGGGGCTTGCACCGATCGTGATCGAAGACGTGATGGCAGCGCTCAGACGGGCGGCCGAGGCCACGACCGTCGTGCTCGTCGAACAGAACCTGGCGGTTGCGACCGACCTCGCCACCGACGTGGTCGTTCTGGACCAGGGTCGCGAGTTCACGCCGGCGCCATGGCGGAGCTCTCCGCCGACGCCGCCTTGACCGGCAGATTCCTGGGGGTCGCGTTGCGATGGAGTTCGTGGGAACACGGACGACGTATCGCGATCTGGACATGATGTCGGCTGCGTTGGCCGCCGAATTCGCCTCCCGCGGGCTCACCGCCGGGGATCGCGTGGCAGTGCTGGCCGGCAATCGGCCCGAATATGCAGGCGTGCTGCGATCCACCGGCTCGGCTGGTATCTGCGCTGACGCAAAGGGTGCAAACGGGGTCGTTCGCCCCTTCCCCGAGTGATCGAGGCCCGCCACGATCCATCCATGACAGATACCACTTCGTCTTCGTACAGCGAGGCGCAGGCGCTGCGAATCGAGATGGAGAACCGCCTCGCGGAGTTGGAGAAAGCCGTGGCTGCGGCCACGGCCGCACCAGGATGGGCGACGTCGGTTCAGTTCAGGCTGAGGGAACTGCGAGGCTCGCTGGCCTCGCACGTGACGTCGGTCGAGGCGCCCGACGGGCTGCTGGCCGAGATAATGGACGCCGAGCCGCGTCTGTCGTCGGGAGTCGACCGAATGAAGGCCGATCATCGTCGCATCGCCGGGGAGCTCGATACGCTCATCGAGACCGCGGTGAGCAGTGACCCGAGCACCCTTCGCGAACGCGTCTTCGAGTTGATGCGCGACATGGTGGTCCATCGCCAGCATGGCTCAGACCTGGTCTACGAGGCCTTTTCCCGCGACATTGGAGGGCAAGGCGGGAGCTGATCGTTGATCCGACCCGCCTCCTCAATCCTTTGACGCCGGTTCAGGTGTTCCAGACCACCCGGTTGACACGGTTCTCGAGCAGCTCCTGTTGCCCGGACACGGGCGCCGGATCGACGTCGCCCGACGCAACCAGCCTCTCCAACGATTCGAGCGATTCTGCGCCGCCGAGGATTCTGCTGCCCAGGCCTGCCGACCAGCGCGCATAGCGCTCGGCCCGTGGCCGGTCGAGTGTCTCCTGTTCGAGCAACGCCGCCGCCACCAGCAGCGAGCGGGCCAGGGTGTCGATCCCGCCGATGTGACCGTGGAACAGGTCGCTGCGGTCGATCGACTGCCGCCGCAATTTGGTGTCGAAGTTGAAACCACCCGTCGTGAATCCGCCGCCACGGAGGATCTCGAGCATCACCAGAGAGAGCTCGTCGACCGAGTTCGGGAACTGGTCGGTGTCCCACCCGTTCTGAGGGTCACCGCGATTGGCGTCGATCGATCCGAAGACACCGTTCGAAACGGCGTAGGCGACCTCGTGATGGAAACTGTGGCCGGAGAGGGTGGCGTGGTTGCCTTCGATGTTCACCTTGTACTTGTCGGCAAGATCGAAGCGCTCCAGAAAGCCGTGCACTGTCTGTGTGTCGTAGTCGTACTGATGCTTGGTGGGTTCCGCCGGCTTCGGCTCGATCAGAAGCGTTCCCTCGAATCCGATCTTGTGCTTGTGCTCGGCCACCAGTGTGAGGAACCTGGCGAACTGCTCGCCCTCTCGCTTGAGATCGGTGTTGAGGAGTGTCTCGTACCCCTCGCGTCCGCCCCAGAGCACGTAGTTGGCGCCACCGAGCCGGTGCGTTGCCTCGAGGGCATGTTTCACCTGTGCGGCTGCGTATGCGAACACCGCCGGATCGGGATTGGTGGATGCTCCCGCCGCATACCTGGGGTGGCTGAACAGGTTGGCCGTCCCCCAGAGCAACCGGACGCCCGTCTCGGCCATCTTCTTCTCGGCGTAGTCGACCATGATTTCGAGGTTGCGGGCGGACTCGACGAACGTGTCCCCGGTCGGTGCGATGTCGACGTCGTGGAAGCAGAAGAACGGCACGCCGAGCTTCGAGACGAATTCGAACGCCGCGTCCATCTTCATGTGAGCGGCGGCGATCGGGTCACCGGTGGCTTCGAGCCACGGCCGATCGAAGGTGCCGGCCCCGAAGACGTCGTTTCCTGGCCATGCGAACGAGTGCCAGTAGCACACCGCAATCCGGAGATGGTCTTCCATCCGCTTGCCCAACACCATCTGATCCGGTCGATACACCTGATAGGCGAGATCGCCAACACCCGAGCCTGCAAACGGGATCGGCCCAGTGACGTCTGTGAAGAACTCTGTGGTCATCTTTCTCCTCCAATCCCGGGTGTCCGCAGTCACTCGGCGGTGTGGGCGCGAACGGGGCGCATATACACGGACGCCGACCTCGCCTGGCTCCACCCGTACTGTACGACGGAAATCTCACACCGAGTTTGTCCGCCGGCGGCGCAGGGGACAGGCCGCACTCCAGGCGTTCCGCAGCACCTCAAGTCGGGCGGAGTGATCGGCTGAGTGGGGTGGCACACGCCGCAGGTCGGTCAGGGATCGATGAAGATGCATTCGGCCGGGCATTGTTCAGCGGCGTCGATGACCAGGTCGATGAGTGCCTCTGGAACCTTGGCCGGCTCACGGGGAGCCATGACTCGGCTCAGCCCGAAATGCCGGGCGTCCTCTTTGACGGTCCACGTCCCGTCGCCCGCATCGGCAAAGACCTGCGGTGCGATCTGTTCGCACGTGCCCGCTCCCATGCACTCGGTCGGTTCGATCCATACCCTCACGTCTGTCCTCCTGATGCAGTCGGGGGGATCGTGCTGTGAGAAGGTGAGCCAATGGCAAAGGCGTGGTTTGCCTTGGGTGAAGGATCTCGGGCTCTCGGCGAGCACCAGCCTCGCCGCCATTTGGGCGAGGTAGCGGACGTCCCGGGGTCTACTTCGCGGGGCTGGGCTTCCTGTATGTGGGGTCTGCGGGGCAGATCCACGGCGTTGGTCGGGACATCGAACGTGCCGCCGTCGATGCGACGCCGACAGCCTGATCGGCTGCCTGCGTTTGGGTGCAATGCGGCAGGGTAGGAGGCCCACGTTCGCCACGGGGAGGGTCTTCCGTGACACGTCGATCTCAACCGGCCGCCCAATGATGGTTGGGGGGTTGGACCCACGCGGGCCGGTGGCTGTCGCCATCGAGGAGCTCTGGCGCCTCATGCTTTGGTTGGGGATCGCAGCCTTCATCTTGGGGGCTCACCGCTCTCGACGATCAATGGCTCGCCGGAGTGATTCTGTGGTTCTCGGGCAGCTTGGCCTATGCGGTCGGGGCGGTGACGACGGTGGTTCGATGGTTGGATCGGTCGGAGTCGCAGGCGATGGTGGTGTCGGACACCGAGAGCCCGGAGCACCGAGGTGGCCAGGGCTCGCCGCGCCTGAGCAATGCATGAGCCGATCACCGGCGCCCGGTACTGTCGGCGCGTGGATGATCGTCCGTACATCGTGGAGAGGCCGGACCGGCTTCGTATGCGGTGGGACTGGTGTGCGGTCATGGGTCTCGATCGCACCCGCGGCCCGGACTGGGCCTTGGAACGGTGGAAGGCTGTCCGTGATCTGATCGTCGGGTGGTACGGCGACGACCGCCCCGACGTCGAGTGTGTTCCGGATCTCGTCGAGAACAGGGCTGGATGGCTGGACCCGGTGCAGCGGGTGATGGTCGAGCGGCAGTTCGCCACGTGGAGGGCGATGTTCCCAAAGGAACCCGGTGTCGAGGTCGATCTCGAGCCTTCCGGGATCTCGGTGACAGACCACGACGCCCGGGTGGAGCTGAGAGTGCGCCCCACCATCGCATTCACTCGTCCCGATGGCTCGAGGGAGCTGGTCCGGTTGCGAACGGGCAGGCATGCGAGCTCGGTCGATGATGCGGCCGTGTTCACAGCAGGTGATGACGATGCAGTCTGCCTCGATGCCCTCGTAGGAGCGGGGGTCGCAGAGGAAGTCCCTACGCCGAGCGATGCGGAGTCCGTGGTCCGGGAGTTGATCGACCTCGCAGTGCGTCCGATCGACCGACGGCGCGATCGAGTGGCCGGACCATGGTGCTTCAATTGTGTCTCGGCCCCACGATGTGGCCAGTACCCGGTGATCGGACCCGATCGGGTATACGTCTCGACACGGTCGCTCGTGGCGTCGAAGACCCAGCTCGGCAATCTCGGCACCTGTGAGCGACGTGTGGCGTGGGATCGGCTCTACTCCGTGCGAATCGACGACGATCCCGACGTCATGCCGCACGTGCGGGCGGTCACGGGCACGGTGTTCCACGAGATGGCCGCCGCCGCCATCCTCGCGGATGAACCCGACTCGGTGGTGGATGCGTCATGTCGGACGGTGGCGCCGTCGGAGGCGGCCGAGATTCAGCGTCTGTGGTACAACCACCTGTCGTTGTGGGAGAGCGACGGGCGCCCGTCGGCGCGCTCGACGGAGTATCCGGCCGGGATCACGTTCATGGTTCCGGGGGTTCACATCGACTCACGCGGACAGCGGTCGGAGCAGCCGGTGGCCATCACGATGATCGGAATCATGGATGTCACCGGTCGCGAGGCGGACGGAACCCCGATGGTGGTCGAACACCGAACGGGAGCATCGTCGGACCACGGTCCGCTTGAGCTCGATCTGTATGCCGTGTCCACCGCAGAGTTCATCCGAGCTCACACAGGGGAGTGGCCGGACGAGCTGGCCGTCCATCTGCACGTGCTCGGTCCCGAGCGCCCCGAGTGCCGGCGCACCGGGTTCGACCACGCGGCTCTCGACCTTGCTGTCGCGCGCCTTCACACAGCCGCCGAGACGATGGCGCGATGGGACCCCGACAACACGCTCGACCCGTCGTACTCCGTCGGGCGATGGTGTGACCACTGTCGTCACCGCGAGATGTGCGAGACCTTCAGGTAGCGCCGCGGAGGAGGGGTGCGTGGGCGTCGCCTCAGTCGGCGATGTCCGCCACCTGCGCGGATGTCACGGAAACCAGATCTTCAGGCTTGATGGCGATCGCCCAGCCGTGCCTGCCGGAACCGACGGAGATCTCGTCGTGGTCGAGCAGCCGCTGGTCCACATAGGTCGGCCAGGCACCGGCCCCTAGAGGAGTGATCGTCCCGCGTGCGTATCCGGTTGCGTCTTTGGCCTCTTCGGGTGACGGCATGGTGAGCCGTCGCACCCCCAGGAGAGCCCGCAGCTTGGGATAGTCGAGTCCGCGATCGGCCGGGATCAGTACGATCACGTACTCATTCGCGTTGACACGGATCACGAGGCTCTTGGCGAGTGCATCGACTGCGATCCCTCGAGCTGCCGCAGCCTCCTCGGCCGAATTCACCTTGCCATGGTGAGTGATCCTGTAGGTGACCCCGGCCTCGTTCAAAGCCTGGGTCGCCGGCGTGTCGGGCGGCTGTTCCATGAGGCGAAATGCTACGTCAGTCGACGTCGAAGGACATCTGCTGTGAGGAGGGCGCGGATGGGACGCCTCGGTCGTCCGTCTGCCGCCCCCGGCGGGCTGATCGTCGCCCCTCGATGAAGGCGCGATTTCGATACAGCTCCTCGTATCGTTCGACGAGCTCGGGATGGTTGTGCCGCAGCCAGTCGAACCAGTGCTCACGGAGGCCGGGTTTCACATGGAGAAGCATGGTCGATGCGAACCGCGCCCCCGCTTCTGAGGCCGCCGCCAGCACCGCAACGACCTGGTCCTTGCCGTCCGAGATGCCGGGGAGCAGCGGCGCGGCCAGGACCCCGGAGGCGATTCCGGCCTGGTTCAACGTCTTGACAGCTTCCATGCGCTTGGCGGGATGCGGTGTCCCGGGTTCGGTTCGACGCCACACATCCTCGTCGAGTGTCGGGATGGAGAAATCAACGGTCACGAGCTCGGGCGCTCGCAAAAAGACGTCGAGGTCCCGGAGCACGAGCGTGGATTTGGTGAGGATCGAGAACGGGTTTCGCCGCTCGACGAGTGCTTCGGCGATTCCCCGAGTCAGCCGGTACTTGCCTTCCGCCTTCTGATACGGGTCGGTGTTCGTACCCATTGCGATCGACGCCCCGTGCCATCGGCCGGGTGCAGTCTCCGCTTGCGCCAGCTCGACTGCGTTGATCTTGACCACGATCTGGTTGTCGAAGTCGTCGCCGATGTCGAACCCGAGGTACGCATGGGTCGGACGGGCGAAACAGTATGAGCACCGATGCGAACAACCTCGATACGGATTGATGGTGTACTCGAACGGTAGCCCAGCGGCGGCCGGAACATGATTGATGATGCTCTTCGATTCGACCTCGTGGAACGTCAAGGATCGATACTCGCCCCTACCCGAAACCCTTCGTCCGAGCTCGAACAAGCCCTCGGGCGAGTCGTCGACCGTCTGCCATCGAAGTTGCCGCATCCCACGAGCATACCGAACATGTGTTCGCCCTTCTTTGCAGGCGGACTTTCGGCCCGCGGGGTCGTCTACCCAGCTGATGTTGCATCCGTGGTTCACGCCGGCCGAAACAGACGCCGGTCCGCCTGGTGCTACCGCTGCGTGTGCGGACGGCTGATGGCATGCCCCAGGGGTCCGCGGGATCGGCCGTCGGCCGTCTGCCGTCGGCCACCCGCCAGGAACGCACCTCATCCCGAAGACGGCCGCCCGACTGTGGTTCAGGCGGACTTTCGACCCATCGGGTCGTCTACGCGGATCATGTTGCGGACGTGACAGCGTTCTACGTACGACGTTGTACGTAGAACGACCTACGTACGGCGTCTTATGTGGAAACGGGCACAGGTTCGAAGCGAGCCTGGAAGAAGCGGAGCGACTCGGGCTCGTACGTGAATCCCAACCCGCTGACCGACTCCGGCTCCTTCAGGAGCTGGATCACCGACTCTGCCGTCACGTCCATGTGTGCCTGTGTGTAGACCCGTCGAGGGATCGCCAGCCGCACGAGCTCCAGTTTCGGGTAGTGGTGGTCGCCGGTCTGCTTGTCGCGACCCGCTGAGACCACACCGCGCTCCATGCCGCGCACGCCGGACTCCGTGTAGAGGGCGGCAGCGAGTGCCTGTGCCGGAAACTGGTCGTGGGGGATGTGCGGGAGGATGGCCTTGGCGTCGAGGAACACCCCGTGTCCGCCGACCGGTCTGATGATCGGCACGCCGGCTGACATGAGGATGTTGCCGAGGTATTCCACCTGGCCGACCCGGGCGTGCACGTGATCGTCGGTGGCCACCATCTCGCGGATGCCGCGGGCGAGTGCCTCCATGTCGCGGCCGGACATTCCTCCATAGGTGTGGAGTCCTTCGAACGCCACCAAGAGCGCTCGTGCGTCCCTGGCGAGATCGGGGTCGCGCAAGGCGAGGAATCCTCCGATGTTCACCAGGTTGTCCTTCTTCGAGGACACGGTGGCGCCATCCGAGAGGTCACAGATCTCGCGCAGGATTTCGGCGACGCTCTTGTCTCGATAGCCGTCTTCCCGCTGCTTGATGAACCATGCGTTCTCGAGAGCCCGAGTGGCGTCGAGCATCACGAGGATGCCGTGGCGCTTGCACAGCTCGAAGGTGGCCCTCAGGTTCTCCATCGACAACGGCTGGCCGCCGGCCATGTTCACGTTCGTCTCGACCGAGATGTAGGGGATGCGGTCAGGTCCAACCTCGTCTACGAGCCGCTGCAGCTTCTCGAGGTCGATGTTGCCCTTGAAGGGGTGGAGGCTGGTGGGATCGTGTGCTTCGTCGACGATGACGTCGACGAAGGTCCCGCCGGCATACTCCTGATGGAAACGGGTGGTCGTGAAGTACATGTTGCCGGGGACGTAGTCACCCGGCTGGATGAGGATCTGGCTCAGAATGTGCTCGGCGCCTCGGCCCTGGTGGGTGGGTACCAGCTCCTCGTACCCGTAGACGTCGCGAACCGCGTCGACGAGGTTGTAGAAGCTCTTGCTCCCGGCATACGCCTCGTCGCCCATCATCAACCCGGCCCACTGGTGGTCGGACATGGCCGAGGTCCCCGAGTCGGTGAGCAAATCGATGTATACGTCCTCCGACCTCAGAAGGAACGTGTTGTACCCGGCCTCCCGAATCGCATGCCGGCGCTCATCGGGTGTCGTCATGCGAATGGGTTCTACGACCTTGATCTTGTACGGCTCGGCCCAGCTGCGATGGCTCATGGTTCCTCCGGGTTCTCCGCCCAACATCCGGAGACGCGCTCAGAACGGTGGCGGATGTGCGTTCTTTCGCCCTGAACACTATGACTTCTGCGGACAGGATCAAGATGTGCCGGAGCATCTTCGTCCATACCCATCTGAGGCCGTGCGTGCGCCGAAGACACTGCGGGAACGAGCGGATTCACGGGAGAAGTCGCGGCCGTCGTCCGGGCACATGCTCCCGCGAATCCTCGTCTGCACGACCCGTGATGGGACACACTTGCCGATACAGTGTCCCCTGATGCTGATCTACGAAACCGAAGAGCTGGCAGACATCCGAGCACAGGCACGCCGGTTCATCGAGGAGCAAGTCGTCCCCAACGGTGAGGCGTGGGAAGAGTCCGGATTGGTTCCCCGGGACGTGATTCGCACCATGGGTGAGCTCGGCTTCTTCTCGTTGAACGTCCCCGAAGACGACGGCGGCCTCGGTCTCGGTGCTACCGCCGCCGCAGTGCTCGCCGAGGAGCTGGGCCGCTCAACATTTGGTGGTTTCGCCATCACCGCCGTGGCTCATGTCGATCTGGCGATGCGATACCTGTTGGGCGCTGGAGACGCCGAGCAGAAGGGACGTTGGCTGCCGGGCTTGATGAGCGGCACGATGGTCGGGGCCTTGGGTGTCACCGAACCGGACGCCGGATCGGACGTGGCCGGGATGCGCACGACCGCTCGCAGAGACGGCGACGGGTTTCGTCTTTCCGGCTCGAAGATGTACATCACCAACGGCGTCCACGCCGACCTCGTTTTCGTGGCTGCCCGGACCAACACCGACGTCAAGGCGTCGCGGGGAATCTCCATCTTTGCCATCGAGAAGGGCACCGAGGGGTTCACTGTCAGCCGGGCGCTGAAGAAGATGGGTTGGCGCTCTTCCGACACCGCCGAGCTGTCGTTCCAGGATGCTTGGGTGCCCGACTCGAACGTCATCGGAGATCTCGACCGGGGCTTTTATCAGATCATGCGGAACTTCCAGCACGAAAGGCTCGTGCTCGCCGCCATGGCGGCTGGCGAGTCGGCCCGTGCCATCGAACTGACCCTCGAGTACGTGAAGCATCGCACCGCGTTCGGGCACCCCCTGTGGGCGAAGCAGGCGATCCGGCAGCGTCTGGCGATGCGGGCCGCGGAACTGGTCGCAGCGCGCCAGCTCGTTTATCACTCGGCATGGATGATCGACCAGGGGCGCGACGCAGTGACCGAGGTGTCCATGGTCAAAGCGCTCATGGGCGAGCTCGTGAACTCGATCCTGTACGACTGCGTGCAGTTCCATGGCGGCATGGGGTACATCACCGAGACGGCGATCGAGCGGATGTATCGGGATGCCAGGATCCACTCCATCGGGGGCGGAGCGACGGAAGTCATGCTCGAGGAGATAGCCAAGCGGATGTGAGGTGTCCGCCGGTCGCCTGCGGCGACCTCACCGAGTTTGCTTCGCAAGCTCGACCCACGGCGGCATGAATCCCCCCTGCGGGCGGACACGAGCCGTGGGACCCAATCGGTGCTCTACTGGTCAACGGGATGTGTGTGCAGCGATTGTTCCCCCCGCCGGGGGGACAGTGTGGCGAAGCCAAACAGGGGGGATTCCGCACTTGTCTTGTCGCACGAAGACGCGACAGACATGTGAGGGGGCCTGCGTTGGCCGACAGTCTGCGCCGCCAAGCCTGGTTGGACTTGGCGGCCCAGCGCGTCATGGCTCTCGGCAGGGATGGCCGCTCGATCAGTCCCGCTGGGTGCCGGCGTTCTGTCCTGTCAGCGACATCGACTATCCCGATTCGCTCGGCTGAGACCGCTGAAGCCGATCGGCCGCCCGCCGGCGTTCGTCGGGCTCGACCTGGTGATATGAGAGTTCGATCGCCGACCAGAGCGACTTGGTCAAGGGATACCCGGCCACGGGGACGATGACCGCCACGGCGATCGTGGCAACGAGGAGGCCGGTCCACGGCACGTCCGGCCAGAAAGCGATCCAGCCTCCGACGAAAACGACGAGGAGCGAGCCGAAGCTGAGGATGGTGTTGATGATCATGGCGCCAACCCAGAATCCGGGCTCACGCTCGAAGACGAATCCACAGGCCGGACAGGAACCTGCCATCCGAAAGGCAGACGCAAAGGACGGGCCAACGCCGCAGCGGGCGCACGTGCGTCGGACTGCACGCCCCACCAAGGTCCAAAAACCGGCGTTGGGGTCCTTCATCCCGATGAGGTTAGGGCGTCGCTTTGGTTGATCCATCGCCTCGGTTAGCTTGCAGCGCACATGGATCACCTCGAACGCCTTCGGCAGATTCGAATCGAGTACGAGGTCGCCGGACTCGACGTCGCCGAAGTGGATGAAGACCCCTTCCAGCAGTTCGATCGATGGTTGAACGAGGCGATCGCTGCCGGAGTCCACGAGCCGAATGCGTTCGTGCTCGCAACCGTGGACACGGAGGGACGTCCTTCGACGAGAGCGATCCTGCTGAAGGGGTACGACACGCAATCGTTCACCTTCTTCAGCAACTACGAGAGCGCCAAGGCCCATGATCTAGACGCCAATCCGTGGCTCTCCATGTGCTTCCTGTGGCTTCCACTCCATCGGCAGATACGCATAGACGGCGCCGCCCGACGGGTCTCGGAGGCGGAGTCCGACTCCTACTTCGCCAGTCGCCCGCGGGGCGCGCAGCTCGGCGCACACGCCTCCCCCCAGAGCCGGGAGATACCAGATCGGGGCTGGCTCGAGACCAAGGTGGAGGAGTTGTCGGAACAATTCGAGGAAGCGATTCCCCGTCCGAAACATTGGGGTGGATACCGGGTCGAGCCGCACCGCTTCGAGTTCTGGCAGGGACAACCGTCGCGTCTCCATGATCGGATCGAGTACGAACGTCGGCCGTCCGGGTGGAGTCGAGTTCGTTTGGCTCCGTGACGTACACTCGCCGCCGTGCGGCTACACATTCTCGGATCGAATGGCACGTACCCGACGCCGGGCCGACCGGCATCCGGATATGTCATCGAACACGGAGACACGGTCATCTGGAGTGATGCCGGTCCCGGCACGTTCGTCGCGCTCTGGGACCGCTTTGCACTCGATCGCTTGTCTGCAGTCGTGATTTCTCACGAGCACCCCGATCATTGCCTCGACCTGCTGTCGGCGTATCACGCGCTGGCCCACGGTCCCCTCCGCAGGGAACCGATACCTGTGTATTGCCCGGCTCCCGTACGAGAGCGGATCGCCGGGTTCGTACGTGCCGGAGAAGGACACCCGCTCGAGGCGACCTTTGCGTTCAAGACGGTTGGAGATGGCGACCGCGCAGCGGTGGGAGCCATCGACATGGTGTTCCGCTCGACGGACCACTCGGTCCCGACGGTCGCGTCGCGATACGAGGTGGATGGAAAGGTCCTTGCATACTCCGCGGACACGGGGGCAGAGGGCTCGTGGGGTGAGCTGGCGGAAGGCGCCGACCTCTTCTTGTGTGAAGCGACCTACCAAGGCGAGCCTGGCGCCCACGAGTACACCCAGCACCTGACCGCGTCCCAGGCGGGCCGGATCGCTCGCGATCACGGGGCCAAGCGGCTCATGCTCACTCACGTGCCCGCCCACGTCGAGGCGGCTCGATCCATCCTCGAAGCCGAGTCGACATTCGACCGCCCGGTGGCACTGGCTGTCGCCGGCACCACCCACGATCTGTGAGGAAACCATGGCTAGAGAACGAGCTGCCGACGAGTTGAGACCCGTCCGGATGCACCTGGGCTACACCCAGGCCACGCCGGGTTCGGTGCTCATCGAGATGGGACGCACCCGCGTGCTCTGCACGGCGATCGTCGAAGACGACATCCCGCGCTGGATGAGAGACAGCGGACGTGGGTGGGTGACTGCAGAGTACGGAATGCTGCCGGGATCGAGCAACGAGCGGATCAGAAGAGATTCCTACACCAAGGGCCGTCAGCAGGAGATCTCTCGCCTGATCGGCAGAGCCTTGAGAGCTGTGGTCGACCTCAAGGCGATGAACGAACGGATGATTCGGGTCGACTGCGACGTGATCGAAGCCGACGGCGGCACCCGCACGGCGGCGATCACCGGCGCATGGGTCGCTCTGTGGGATGCCTGTCAATGGGGCCTGGAACGGTCCTACTTCGCTCGGAATCCCATTCTCGATCAGGTGGCCGCAATCTCGGTTGGCATCGTCGAGGGCGACACCTTGCTCGATCTGGAGTACGAGAGCGACGTGGCGGCCGAGGTCGACCTCAATGTGGTGATGTCAGGCAGCGGAGGGCTGGTCGAGGTGCAAGGCACGGCTGAGGGTGCGATCTTCGACCGAGCCGACCTCGATCGCATGCTCGATCTCGCCGAAACAGGGATTTCCGACCTCGTCGACATGCAGAAACAGGCCACCACATGATCGAACGGCTCGTCGTCGCATCGAAGAACCCGGACAAGATCGCAGAGATCGAAGCCGTGCTGGTGTCGTCCGGTGTCGTTGGCGAGATCGTGCGCGGCCTCCACTGGCCGGACGTCGAGGAGACCGAGCTCACGCTCGAGGGAAACGCGATGCTGAAAGCTGTGGCAGTCGTGGACGCCACGGGTCTCCCCGCGGTCGCCGACGACACAGGCCTCGAGGTGGTCGCTCTCGATGGAGAACCCGGGGTGTTCAGCGCCCGCTACGCCGGCGAGGACGCCTCGTACGCCGACAACGTGGAGCGTCTGCTCCGTGAGCTCGAAGGCGTCGGCGACCGTCGAGCCCGGTTCCGAACCGCCATGGTATTGGCGCGTCCCCACGGGAGTCCGATCCTCGCCGACGGACACATCGATGGGGTCATCACGATCCAACCTCGAGGAGGCGGCGGGTTCGGGTACGACCCGGTGTTCGAGGTCGACGGGGTCACGTTCTCAGAGATGGGTGTCGAGACGAAGAACTCGATCTCGCATCGGGCTCGCGCCATCAGAGCGCTCGTGGAAGCGATTCGGGCAGCATCGCAGACCGTGTGAGGGTCGACGTCAACCCCCGTCGAATAGACCCTTGATCCGACGCCACAGCGATGGCTCGTCCTCGATCACGGCTCGTCGATAGTCCGCCCAGATGCGGTGTTCCTCGACACTTCGGCCTTCCGGATACTTCGACTCGTACCAGATACGGGCGGCAGCCCATTTGATCTGTTGGTTGTGATAGGAGCGAATGCCCGGTTGCAGGAGCCCGCGGCGCGCCTCCTCGAGGCGACGGGAGCGCTCGAGGTCCCCGGCTTGGCGGGCTTCGGCGTCGAGACGGACGAACGCTTCTTCGACTGCCTCGGCCGAGGAGCCCAGTGAGAGCTCGAGGCGGGTGTAATAGTTGTCGTCGACACTGACATGCTCCATCGCCCGGTCCCGTCGGCTGCGATTGCCTCGAGTTCAGGTCGTCAGCCCAAGCCGTTCCAGAAAGGCCACGATCAGGTCGCAATACCCCTCTCGATCCTCGTTCCATGCCCGAACGTGGGTTGCGTCCGGAGTCGGGTGGAATTCGATCAGGTCTTGCCGCCGGTCGGCGAGAGCCTGACCGACCGCAAACGGGACCGTCGAGTCGTCGGTTCCGTGGAACATCAGAATCGGGACCGGGAGCTCGTCGGCACGTTCGACGTAGTCGATGGCATCGAAGTCGATGCCCGTCCGAATCCAGACGAATGCTCTTCCGATCGCCACCATCGATTCCCCCACCGGTCCGCCGATGGGCAGAGCCTCGCCCGAACGCAGCGACACGACCTCCCGGAGATCGGCGGCGGGCGCCTCGAGGATCGCGGCGCGGACACCGGTCAGATCAGACGAGTTGACCAGATACGACAGTACCGTTGCACCCCCCATGCTCACACCGCTCAAAACCAACGACTGGGCCCCGCGATCTCGTGCGTAGTTCACGGCTGCTTCGAGATCGAGCCACTCGGACTGGCCCATCGTCCCGATCCCATCGGCCGCCGGCGCTCCATCGTCGTTTCGATAACTGATGACCAGGGTGGGGTAACCCTCCTCTGCGATGGCCTCCACGAAGCGGAGCATGTCGCGCCGGCCCGATCCGAGGCCATGGACGGCGATCATCCACGTGTCGCCGGCGCCGGGTATGAACCAGCTGGTCAAGGTGCCGAGCGGCCCCGGATAGGTCACTTCCTCGAAGCCCAGACCGAGGATGGACGGATCTCCTGAGAACACGAGTGCGTCGAGATTGGCCACGTCGGCCCCGATCGGCGGGGGTGAGCCCTCCAGCACATCGAGCCGGCGGGTTTGGGTGCGCCCTTCGATGTCTCCCGACGGCCCGACCACACCGGCCCCCTTGCGCCAGCGCAGGCCCATGGTTGCGTCGCTGTCGAGCGGGGTGTCTGCGGTGTGCGGTGCCTCGATCGTGATGAGGTCGTCTTGGAGCGCGATGACGTCCACGTCGTAGACCACCTCCGACGGTTCCGTCGACAGGCCGTCGATGATCTCCCCGGACACGTACCACCCGATTGCGGCGTAGGCGGCCAGGACCGCAACGAGAAGGCCGATGAGGAGTCGACGCATGGCAGGTATCAGGGTACGGCGCAGGTGGCGGATGGAAACCCACGCGAGGCCATTAGGTTTCGTCTTGTGCTCAGCGTGTTCGTGACACACAACCCCGAAGACCTCGAGGCCTATTACCGCGAGGCCCTCAGAGAGTTGGAGACGATGGCGCACGTCGTCTTCAACCCGCTCGATCGGGATCTGACGGAGCGGGAGTTGATCGAGCTTGCAAAGGAGTGCCACGTGATCGTGGCGCACCGGTCGACGCCAGGCGGTCCGCAGGTGTTCCGGGAGCTTCCGGCCCTGATCGCGTTTCTGCGCACCGCCGTCGACATCTCCACGATCGATGTGGATGCCGCTTCCCAGGCGGGGGTGCTCGTCGCACACGCCGACAAGAGTTTCGTGGCGTCCACCGCCGAACTGGCACTCGCATTGGCCCTCGACCTGGCTCGTCATGTGAGCGACTCGACCGCTGACTACCGGCGCGGAGTCGAGCCTCCGCAGCGGCCCGGCGTGCAGCTGCGGGGCCGAACCGCAGGCGTGATCGGGTTCGGCGCCGTCGGGGCGTATCTGGCCGAGCTGCTGCACGCACTGGGTTTGCACGTCGTGGTCACGGATCCCTATGTCGAATCGGTCCCGGATCATCTCGATCGCAGGGGGCTCGCCGAGTTGCTGGCCATCAGCGATGTCGTGTTTCCTCTCGCGTCGTCGGGCCCCGAGACGATCGACCTCATCGATCGGTCAGCTCTCGAGCAGATGGCTCCGGGGACGCTGCTCGTGAATGTGTCCCGCGGCGAGCTGTTGGATGAGGTGGCCGTCGCTGCAGCACTCGACTCCGGAAGGCTGGGAGGGCTCGCCATGGACGTCGGAAGGGCTCCGGATCAGCGTCCGTCACCCGAGCTGGCGCAACGCCCAGGCGTCGTCGCGACCCCGCACCTCGGCGGACTCACACCGGAAAATGCCGACGCACAGGCTCTCAGTTCCGCCGAGCAGATCAGGGCGATACTCGACGGTCTCATTCCCCCTCGATCGGTGAATCCGGCTGATGCCCGTCGATTGGTCGACTGGTGGAAGACCCGATGAGGCGATCCCCCAAGAGCAACCCTCGGCCTGTAGTGACCGCACCCCACGTCCGACCATGGAGATGATGTTGTGACCAGTTCTCAGTACGCGCGGTATCCGTCGCTCGACGACCGGACCGTCTTCGTGACCGGTGGTGCCGCCGGCATCGGCAGCGCGATCGTCCAGAACTTCGCCCGTCAGGGGAGCAGGGTGGCGTTCGTCGACAAGAACGTGGAATATGCGGAGAGGACCGTGCAGCGTTGTGTCGACGCAGGATTCGCGCACCGACCTCTCTTCTACGAGGTCGACCTGCTCGACATCGACGCCCTCCGAAGTGCCTGCCGGCGTGCTTCAGAGGAGCTGAACGGCATCACGGTGCTCGTCAACAACGCCGCCAACGACGACCGTCACGACTGGCGCGAGATGAGCGTCGAATATTGGGACGAGCGAATGAACGTCAACCTCCGTCACTACTTCTTCGCCATTCAGGCATTGGCCCCACAGATGGTGGAGGCCAACCTCGGCTCGATCGTCAACATCGGGTCGAGCAGCTACATGATGCAGGAGGACTTCTTCCCCGGGTATGCCATCGCCAAGTCGGCGGTCGAAGGCATCACCCGGACCATGGCCAGGGCCCTCGGCCCATACAACGTCCGGGTCAACACCGTTCTACCGGGTTGGGTACCCACTGAGCGACAACTCGCGAAATGGTGGAGCGCCGAGGGGGAGGAACAGACGATGAAGGACCAGGCGCTCAAGAAGCGCATCCTCCCCGACGAGTTCGCCCAGATGGTGCTGTTCCTCGCCTCTGATGACGGGGGAGGATGCACTGCTCAACAGTTCATCGTTGACGGCGGACGGTTCTGACCGCAGGTGGTGCGCACGGCGGGAATCGAACCCGCACTCACCAGCTGGTGTTGCCGGCTGCCCACCACGGGCATCGTGCGTCATGGGGATCCTGTCGGCGTTGAGGCCGTCCACTTGAGGGACGAGTGACCGCGGTTCGAGATACGTGCGTTCCCCACATCAGTGGCGTCTCTCGGCGAATACCAGTTGAGTCGGTTCGCACATAGCCTGTCGACCATGACCGACGATCCCCGGCCTCGAGGTCCAGAGCCGACAGAGCCTTCAGTCATCATCGGCGACTCGCGCTCTGCCGCCGAACAGCGGCCGACCAGGATTCCCCGGATGGGTCTGGCCGCCGCTGTTGTGGCGTTGGTCACGACAGTGGGCGTGGCTACGGGTGGACTCGTGGACGTTGCTCCCACAACGACCGCTCCGCCGACTGTGTCGGCTCCGTCCGATCCGCCAACGACGGTGACACCGGTCGCTCCGCCGGCCGAGCCATCCTGGGACGAGGTTTCCCTTCCGTACTCGGGTGTGGTCTCGAGCGTTTCGCACGGACCGTCCGGCTGGATCGCTGTCGCACCGACCACCGACGGGCTCAGGGTGCTCACGTCCGTCGATGGAAACCAATGGGATGCAACGCTGCTCCCGACCGCCCCGGCACTGAGCGACGGGCTTGGGCGGGGGCTCGGCCGGGCACTGGCGGCATCGTCGAAGCTGGTGGTGACCGTCGGTCGTTCGGGAGAGGCGTCCCAGCTCGCAAGTTTTGTTTCGGAGGGAGATGCGGAGTGGACTCCGATCGACTTCCCGGCAGATGCCGGCCACGTCCGTAACCTCACCGAGGTGCACGGGCGCGTGTATGCCCTGGGATCCAGTTCGTTGCCCGACGGGGCGCAACGACCGGCAATCTGGGAGCTCGATGAGACTCAGTGGGTAGCAGCCGCGATCGATGACCCCTTCGAAACGGACGGCGAGGTGCTCGGCGTGGTGTCGGTCGCGGGATCGCTCGCCGCTGTCGGCTCCGGCGATGGCCTCGAGGTCGCCATCGCAAGCGACGGCGGGTGGGTGCCGTCGAACGTCGATCTCCCCGATCCGATGTCGGACGTGGACCCGATCGACATCACTGTCGACGCCGACGGTCGGGCAGTCGTGCTCGCGGTCGCCCGTATCGAGGGCGACGTACGTGGGGTGGTCCTTCGCAGCGCCGATCTCTCCACATGGGAGCTCATTGGAGAGCCTTTCTCCTATCTCGGCGTTTCGCTCGGGAAGTGGCAAAACGACATCGTCGTGCTGGGCGACTCCGGCCTGACCGCAGTCGTGAACGAGTCCGGACTCGAGGAAGTCACCGTCCCGATCCCAGGTCTGATCCTCGACGCCGATTCCGACGGCCGCACGACGGTCGCCGTCGGACTCGCCACCGGAGGGTTCGACCCGAAGCTCTGGTCGATCGACGGCTGACCCACTTCGGAGTCCGCCACGGCAGAAGCGCTCGGCACATGCCCCTCGGAAACGGAGGAAGGCGAACAACAGACGGCCCACTGCCCACTGCCGACGTTCTACGTAGAACGCAATACGTAGAACGTCTGGCGTGGTCGGACACCTCCTCTCCGGGAGATGGCACAATCATCGACGAATGCGGGCGTGGCGGAATTGGCAGACGCGCCAGACTTAGGATCTGGTGGGCAAAACCCGTGGAGGTTCGAGTCCTCTCGCCCGCACTGCGAATCGCTCGGGATTCTGTGTGTTCCGTGGAGTCGCGCGCGCCAACACGATCCACAACCAACCGACCCATCGAGAGATGCACGCCCTTCGGGGCTACCTTGCCAACCGCCGACGGCCGACCGCCCACGTTCGGGTCGCCTGCCGTTCTACCTATTACGTACTACGTAGAACGTGGGCCGTCGGCTGTGGCCGTCGGCTGTGGGCCGTGGGCTGTCGGCTTTGGGCTGTGGGCGACACAGAGCCCCGGACGCGTCCGGGGCTCTCTGGTCGGGTGGGTCGCCCGGGACTCGAACCCGGAACCTGCGGCTTAAGAGGCCGATGCTCTAACCAATTGAGCTAGCGACCCGTCGGGCAGGATAGCAATCCTCGGGAATCCTCAGTTCGGCGAGGCCACGCGATCCGCATCACGGGCGACGATCGGTCGGGATGGCCGGATTTGAACCGGCGACCCCCTGGTCCCAAACCAGGTGCGCTACCAAGCTGCGCCACATCCCGTCGGGCGGAATCGTACTCGGTGTGAGTGGCGCCGTACCCCACGATTCCTCGGCGATGGAAACGATCCCGTTCACTACCAAACCAGCCGGATCGAAATGCGCGAGTGCGGGGCTATCATGACCGCACCAGTCACCAGGCACATGTCTGAGACGCGGGGTGTCTTCGTCACCGGAGACCGCGCGGGTGTAGCTCAATGGTAGAGCCCCAGCCTTCCAAGCTGGTCATGAGGGTTCGATTCCCTTCACCCGCTCCACGAGCCGGGCCTCGGCCCCGCCGAAGAGCTCCGCACTCACCTGGTAGAACGCGTCCCACGGTGTGAGTAGGTGAGCCCCTGTCGCGCGTACGCATCCACAACTTCTCGATCTCAATCGACGGGTTCGCCACCGGCGAAGGCCAGGCCCTCGATGCGCCGTTCGGCCATGCCGGCATCGGCTCCACGAGTGGATGTTCGTCACCCGGTTCGCCTGCCCGGAAGTCCTGGGCGAGCCCGGCGGCACCGAGGGTGTCGATCACGCGATGGCAGATCGGCACGGTCCCGGGATCGGTGCGGAGATCATGGGCGCGGACCAGTTCGGCCCTCCGGGCTGGAAGGACGACTTGGAGTGGCGCGGGTGGAGGGGCGACAACCCGCCGGTCCACACGCTTACGTACGTCCTGACCCACCGGGCGCGCCCCCGCTGGAGATGGAGGGTGGTACGACGTTCCACATCCTCGACGCCGTGCCGGCGGAGGCACTCGCCGTGGCGCGGGACGCGGCCGCAGGTTTGGACGTCCGCATCGGCGGCGGTCCGACCATGAGAGCGCATTCCTCGCCGCCGGTCTCGTCGATCATCTGCACGGCCTCCTGGTGCCGATCGTGCTCGGCCGCGAGGTCCGGCTGTGGGACGGCCTGGGTGATCCAGGTCGGCGTGAACACCACCATGCCCGCTGCTGCTGCCTGCTCGGCCACCGCAACCGTGGCCGGGTCGTCCTTGACATCGGCTGATACACCGTGGAACGACACCACCACGGGCCACGGCCCATCACCGGTGGGCTGGTAGACGTTCGTCAGGAGCACGCCGCCGTCCACGGTCATGTACTCGACGCCTCTGGTCACCGTGAACGCTGGCGCTTGTGTCGTCGTGGGTGGTTCCGTGGTCGTGGGTGCCTCTGTCGTCGTGGGACCCACAGTGGTCGTCGGTGCCTCGGTCGTTGTCGGACCTGCAGGTGCAGTTGGGCTTGCAGCATTCGTATCAAGTGCCTCGGAACCGCTGGAGCACCCAGCGGTGGCCTAACCGAACATCACCGCCACAACAACAAACAGCCTCCGCCAACCATCATCTCCGCCTGGCTTCCGAACCGAGCCTACCGCTCGGCCCCCGTCGGCGTCGGGGCTCAGTCCGGAGCGGGCCGGATTCGGATCGACCGTCGCCGATCAGGATCTACGTCGCACGTTCGGCTGTCGGCTCGCCCCACCGCCGAGACCCCCCTAAACTGCTGGTCCGTCCGTTCTCGCCTGTGCCCCCGTAGCTCAGGGGACAGAGCAGGAGCCTTCTAAGCTCTTGGTCGGGGGTTCGAATCCCTCCGGGGGCGCGGATCGGATCACATGGTGGCCGTAGCTCAGCTCGGTTAGAGCGCCAGGTTGTGGCCCTGGAGGTCGGGGGTTCAAGTCCCCTCGGTCACCCCAATCGCCCGGGAGGACACCGTGTCCTCCCGGGCGTGTGTTGCGAATTGGCCCGGTCGTTCCATAAGGACCCGGTGGATGGAGGAAACGCAGGTGAGCGCGAACGTGGTTGAAGCAGGGCCCTTTGAGCGGGTCGTCGAGTTCTCGGTGCCCGAGGCCGACATCGAATCCGCAAAGGGCGCCGCCGCCCGAAAGCTCAGTCGGGACCTGAAGATCAGAGGCTTCCGCCCGGGGAAGGCACCCCGGCCGATCGTCGAGGCCACCGTAGGCCCTGAACGGCTCCGAGCCGAGGCGATCGACGATCTGCTGCCCAACAAGCTGGGCGACCTCCTGGACGAACTCGACATCGACCCGGCCGTCACGCCGGAGCTCGAGTCCGTGGACGATACCGAGACCGGGATAGACGTCAAGGTACGAGTGACGCTGTGGCCCACGCTCGATCAGGTTCCCGAGCACAACGGGCGCAGGATCGAAGTGGGGTCCGTCGACGTGGACGACTCTGAGATCTCGGCGCAGATCGATCGGATCAGGGAGCAGTTCGCAGAGTTGTCGGACGCCGACCGCCCCGCCGAGAACGGGGACTACGTGACGATCGACATCGGTGCCACCCTCGATGGCGAAGGGGTACCCGAGGCAAAAGCCGACCAGATCATGTACGAGGTCGGTTCTGAAGGCTTCATCGATGGTGTCGACGATCATCTGCTCGGCGCCGAGAAGGGTTCGACGATCACTTTCGATGCGCCGCTTCCGCAGGGCTTCGGGGAGCGGGCCGGTACGACGGTCACCTTCGAGATCTCCGTCACCGACGTGAAGCAGAAGGTGCTCCCGGAGCTGACCGACGAGTGGGTTTCGGAGATCACGGAGTTCTCCTCGGTGACGGAGCTGGAGGTGAACCTCGAAGAGCGCATGGGCCAGATGAAGCGCGAGTCGCTCGCGCGCCAGTTCCGCGAGAAAGCACTGGAACAGCTCGTGGACGAGGTCGAGGTCGAGCTGCCCGAAGCGTTGCTTCGATCGGAGATGGACGAGGTGTTGCACCGCTTCGTTCATCGTTTGGAGGGCGAAGGGCTCACCCTCGACGACTACTTCTCGGTGGCGAATCTCGATCAGGGCCAGTTCGTCGACGACCTCCGCTCGCAGGCGTCACGGTCCATCAGGACCCGTCTGCTGCTCGAAGGCGTTGCCGATCAGGCCGGTGTCGAGGTGTCGGATGACGAGCTCGCCGTCGTGATCGAGTCGATTGCGCTGCAGAGCGAGGAGCCCGATCAGATTCGCAAGGCTCTTCGAGATGAGGCACGGGAAAAGTCGCTGGTCGGTGATATCCTCAGGAACAAGGCGCTGGAGGTCATCATCACCGGCGCCATTCCCGTCGACGAAGACGGGAATGAGGTCGAGTTGACGGTTGAAGAAGAGCCGTCGCCAGCCGACGGGGACGAGGCGGTGATTCCGGCAGGTGTGCCGGTGGCCGACTCGGTCGAAGCCCTGAACGAGGTCGTCGATGCCGAGGTGGTAGACGCGACAGACCCCGAGGTCGAGGGACCGCATACAACGACAGATGTCGATGAACCGGCCGCCGAAGCCGGTGAAACCGAGGAGGAAGAATGAACGCCGAGGGTTACGTCCCGGTCCCGTACGTCACCGAACAGACCAGTCGCGGTGAGCGCACGTACGACATCTACAGCCGGCTGCTCAAGGACCGCATCATCTTCCTTGGAACGCCGATCGATGACATGGTGGCGAATCTCATCATGGCCCAGCTCCTGCATCTCGAGTCGGAGGATCCCGATAAGGACGTCTGGCTGTACATCAACTCGCCCGGTGGTTCCATCACGTCGCTGTTTGCGATCTATGACACCATGCAGTACATCCGTCCCGAGGTGAACACGGTGTGCATGGGTATGGCCGCGTCGGCAGCGGCGGTCATCCTCGCCGGAGGCGCAGAGGGCAAGCGCTTTGCGCTCCCGCATGCACGGGTGATGCTCCACCAGCCGCACGGTGGCGCCCAGGGTCAGGCCACGGACATCGAGATCCAGGCCCGTCTGATCGTGCAGATGCGAGAGCAGCTGAACCACATCCTCGCCGATCACACCGGCCAGGACTACGAGAAGGTTGCGACCGACACCGAGCGTGACTACTGGCTTCTGGCGCCGGAGGCAAAGGACTACGGCATCGTGGACGCAATTCTCACACGTCGTGAGCTTGCCGCTGTAGCCTCGAGCTGAACGAGGAGGCCAGATGGCGAAGTTCAGCGAGGGCGGTGATCTGCTCAAGTGCAGCTTCTGCGGGAAGTCGCAGCGGCAGGTCAAGAAACTCATCGCAGGCCCCGGTGTCTACATCTGTGACGAATGCATCGACCTCTGCAACGAGATCATCGAAGAAGATCTCACGACCACCGAGGACGTTTCGTTCGCAGAGCTGCCCAAGCCGGTCGAGATCAATTCCTATCTCGACGAGTACGTCGTGGGCCAGGAGCGAGCGAAGCGAGCGCTGTCCGTCGCCGTCTACAACCACTACAAGAGGATCAGAGGGAACGATCAACGGCACGATGATGTCGAGTTGCAGAAGTCGAACATCCTCCTGATCGGGCCCACGGGGTCGGGCAAGACGCTGCTCGCGCAAACCCTCGCCAGACAGCTGAACGTGCCGTTTGCCATCGCCGACGCGACCGCCCTCACCGAGGCCGGGTACGTGGGCGAGGATGTCGAGAACATCCTCCTCAAGCTGATCCAGGCAGCCGACTACGACGTGAAGCGGGCCGAGCAAGGCATCGTCTACATCGACGAGATCGACAAGGTCGCTCGCAAGGCCGAGAACCCTTCGATCACCCGCGACGTGTCCGGCGAGGGTGTCCAGCAGGCGCTGCTGAAGATTCTCGAAGGCACGGTCGCGAGTGTCCCACCTCAGGGTGGCCGCAAGCACCCCCATCAGGAGTTCATCCAGATCGACACCTCGAACGTCCTGTTCCTGTGTGGTGGGGCGTTCGCCGGACTCGAGGACATCATCGGGCAGCGGGTCGGTCGGAAGCAGGTCGGTTTCGGGGCCGAGGTGAGGTCCAAGACGGAGCTGCGTGCGTCCGATCTGTTCAACCAGGTTCTTCCCGAGGATCTGATGAAGTTCGGCCTCATCCCAGAGTTCATCGGGCGACTGCCGGTGGTTGCGAGCGTGGAGGACCTCGATCGTGATGCGCTCATTGCCATCCTCACCGAGCCGCGCAATGCGCTCACGCGGCAATATGCGCGGATGCTCGACATGGATGGCGTGGAACTCGTCTTCACGAAGGAAGCCCTCGAGGCAATCGCCGACCAGGCGATCCATCGCGGTACCGGGGCCAGAGGGTTGCGAGCGATTCTCGAAGACGTGCTTCTCGGCACGATGTTCGATGTCCCGTCACACCCCGACATCTCGAGGGTGGTCGTCGACGAGTCCGTCGTATTGGGCGAGGTCGATTCCTCCTTCGGATCTGAGCACGAAACCGAGGAGCGGTCGGCCTGACGGCCTTCGATCCGAAACCAACCCGAGCGTGTCGAAGGCCCCGGTAAGCTCCGGGGCCTTCTGTATGTCAGTCAGGTGAACCGATGAATCCGACCTACGAGCCATCCCAGATCGAGTCGACGTGGTACGAACGATGGGAGTCCGCGGGTGTCTTCCGTCCCGAGTACCGACCCGAGGGTGAGCCGTTCTGCGTCGTCATACCCCCGCCGAACGTCACCGGCTCACTGCACATGGGGCACGCGCTCAACCATGCGATCCACGATGTCATCGTGCGGCGGAAGCGGATGCAGGGCTACGCCGCCCTCTGGCTGCCCGGCTCCGATCACGCCGGGATCGCAACCCAGAACGTGGTCGAACGTGACCTGGCCGCCGAAGGCATCAGCCGCCACGACCTGGGCCGTGACAAGTTCATCGAGCAGGTGTGGGAATGGAAGCGCAGGTACGGCGCTCGCATCACGACTCAGATCAGACGGATGGGCAGCTCGTGCGATTGGACCCGGGAACGGTTCACGCTCGACGAGGGCCTGTCCAAGGCTGTCAGAGAGGTCTTCGTCACGCTCTATGAGCAAGACCTGATCTACCGCGGATACCGCATCATCAACTGGTGCCCCCGGTGCGGTACCGCACTCGCCGACATCGAGGTCGAGTATCACGACCAGGAAGGCTCGCTGACCCACATCACCTACCCCTTCGCCGACGGTGATGGGGGGATCACAGTGGCAACCACAAGGCCGGAGACGATGCTGGGGGACACCGGTGTCGCAGTCCACCCCGATGACGAGCGGTACACCGATGCCGTTGGCAGGATGCTGCGGTTGCCGCTGCTCGGTCGGCTCATTCCGGTGGTTGCCGATGACGTCGTCGACCCCGAATTCGGTACGGGCGCGGTGAAGGTGACCCCGGCTCACGACCTCACCGACTTCGAGATCGGGCAACGCCATGACCTGGATCAGGTCGTGGCGCTCGATGAGCATGCGGTGGTCACGGAGGCCGGAGGGCCGTTCGCCGGCATGGACCGGTTCGAGGCCCGGCGAGCGGTGAGGGCGGCTCTCGCAGAATCGGGGGAGCTCGGAGAAGTCGAGGACTACCGGCATTCGGTCGGGCATTGCTACCGATGCCACACCGTCGTGGAGCCAAGGCTCTCGGACCAATGGTTCGTGGCGGTGACCGAGCTGGCCAGGCCGGCCATCGAAGCGGTGAAGGACGGGCGAAACGAGTTCATCCCGAACCGATGGGAGAAGAGCTACTTCCATTGGATGGAGAACCTGCGTGACTGGACCATCAGCCGTCAGATCTGGTGGGGCCATCGGATCCCGGCCTGGTACTGCCCGGACGGGCACGTCACCGTGGCGCGCCACGACCCGAAGGTCTGTGCCGAATGTGAAGCGTCGGAACTTCGCCAGGACGAAGATGTTCTCGACACGTGGTTCTCGTCGGCGCTGTGGCCGTTCTCCACGCTGGGATGGCCCGACAAGACAGACGATCTCGATCGCTTCTATCCGAATGCAGTATTGATCACGGGTTTCGACATCATCTACTTCTGGGTTGCCCGGATGATGAAGATGGGCATCCACTTCCTCGACGACGTGCCGTTCCGCCAGACGATCATCCACGGTCTGGTCCGGGATGCCGACGGGCACAAGATGTCGAAGAGTCGCGGGAATACGATCGATCCACTGGATGTGGCAGAGGAGTACGGGGCCGATCCGCTCAGACTGGCGCTGGTCCAGGCCGCCAACCCCGGTCAGGATGTCCCGCTCGACATGGAGTGGGTGTCAGGCGCCCGTCGATTCGGAAACAAGCTGTGGAATGCCGCCAGGTTTGTGCTCCGTCACGTCTCCGAGGGGACCGTTCCGGCCAACGGTGGCTATCCGGATGCGCCAGGTCCCGCCGATGCCTGGATCCTCTCCCGCCTCGGCGAGGTCTCGCGGCGGTTCGACGAATTGTGCGACGAGTATCGGTTCTCCGACGCCTTTGGCTTGCTTTACAACTTCGCCTGGTCCGAGGTCTTCGACTGGTACATCGAGATGGCGAAGACGGCGCTCGAATCCGAGCATGCAGAGACGACGAGAACCACTCTGGGCGTCGTGTTGCGCGATCTGCTCAAGTTCTTCCATCCTGCCATCCCCTACCTCACCGAAGAACTGTGGTCGCACGTGGTCGGCGAGGGTCTCTTGGCAGGCGCAGATTGGCCCGACGTCCCGATCTACGAGGGTCCAGAAGTGATGACCGACCTCCAGGAGTTGGTTGCGGGCGTGCGTAGGTTCCGCGCCGACCAAGGGCTGACTCCGAGACAGTCCATCGATCTTGCCCTGGTCGACGAGGCCGGCCGGGTGGAACCGTGGGCGGAGGAGATGCTGTCGTCGCTCGCCGTGGTCGCGGTCGAACGTGTCGAAGCCGAGCGCGAACACGGTCACACGCGGGTCGTCGCAGGCACCCTGCAGGGGTTCATCCCCCTGGACGGGCTCATCGACCTCGATGCCGAGCGGGCGCGCCTCGACAAGTCGATTGCCGACGCCGAGGCAGACGAGAAACGGGCGGAAGCCAAGCTCGAGAACCCCAGTTTCCTCGATCGTGCCCCGTCCGAGGTCGTCGAGAAGGAGCGTCGCAAGCTCTCGGAGGCCCGCGAGTTGCTCGCGACGCTACGTGCCCAGCGGGCCGCTCTGTGACGCCGTCTCCCCGCGGGAGCGCTTCATGATCACGACCTACGAAGAAGCGGTTTCCTACCTCGAAGCTCACATCGGCAGAGGCGTCCGTCCCGGACTGGAGCGGATCTCCGGTCTGATGGAGATGATGGGGCGTCCCGACCAGGCGTACCCGATCATCCACGTCGCCGGCACGAATGGGAAGACCTCGACGGCCAGGATGGCCACGATGCTGCTGGTGGCCCACGGACTGACGACCGGGACCTTCACGTCTCCTCATCTCGAGCGCGTCGAAGAGCGGCTTGGCCTCAACGGGATCGCTGCCACCCCAGAACAGTTCGTGCGAGCAGTTGGTGACGTGGCCGCGTTCGCCGACATCTACGAGGAGCGGGAAGCGGAGCTCAGCTACTTCGAGTTGACGGCTGCGATGGCGTTCGCCTTCTTCGCAGACGAGGCGGCCGACGCCGCGGTCATCGAAGTCGGTCTCGGCGGCCGGCTCGACGCAACGAACGTGTGTGCCGGGGCGGTGTCGGTTCTCACGGAGATCGGACTCGACCACCGGGAATACCTGGGTGACACCATCGAAGCTATCACGGCCGAAAAGCTCGGCATCGTCGAGCCGGGGTCTTCTCTCGTGACGGGTGACCTCATCGAAGCCGCCTGGCCGGTGGTCGAAGCCGTGTGCCGTGAGCGCGACGTCACGGAGATCCGATTTGGTCGTGACTTCCATCTCGAAGACGTGAGCAAAGCCCTCGACGGATGGCGTCTCGGAGTCGCCGGCCTTCACGAGGCATACCCCGACATCCACCTTCCGATCCACGGCCGCCATCAGACGGTCAACCTTGCCGTAGCCGTAGCTGCCGTGGAAGCGATCACCGACCGGGCACTCGACCCGGAGGCGGTCGTCGACGCAGCGTCCGTGATGACTTCACCGGGACGCATGGAGCCCGTTGCCGTCGATCCGTTCGTGTTGCTCGATGGTGCCCACAACCCCGACGGGTTCGAGGTACTCGGAGCTGCGCTGCGCGAGGAGTTCCCCACCACGACCTGGGTGCTCGTCACAGCCTCGATGCAGGACAAGGACATCGAGAGCATGTATCCGCATCTCGCAGGTCTGATCGAGCACGTGGCCGTGACGCAGGTCGAGTCGTCCCATGCCCTCGACGCAACCGACCTCGCGAGCCGTATGCGACCTCTGATCGGCGCCGACACCGAGATTTCCGCCACCCCTCGGATCGCTCTCGAGCGTGCCCGAGATGTCGCCGGCTCCGACGGCAACATCCTCGTCGCGGGGTCGCTCTACCTGGTCGGCGCTGTCCGTTCGATCATCCTCGGTGACGGCGAGATCCACGCCAACGAACGGTGAGGTCGGCGGGCTGCGCCCGCCTCCCGTACTCGCTCGTGGGCTGGCGCCCACTCGCTGTAATGCGGGCCGTTCGCTTCGCTCCGGCCCTGTAACCGCACGCCCGAGGCGTGCCGTAGCGCCTCGCTCCGCTCAGCTGACCGGAACTCGAACACTGTCTTCCGGGTCAGGGAGCCGAAGGCGACCGAGTACTGGGTCGCCACTGGCGACCCTCGTACGGGCGGCGGCCTCAGGCCGCCGACCTGGGGGTTATCGTCTTGGTCATGGCAATCGAACACACTTTTGTGATGGTCAAGCCCGATGGGGTGGAGCGGCGACTGGTGGGTGAGGTCATGCGGCGCTTCGAAGCGAAGGGCCTGAACCTGGAGAAGCTGGCGATGGTGAAGGTCGACGAGGGCCTGGCCCGTCGCCACTATGCAGAGCACGTCGAGAAGCCGTTCTTTCCTGATCTGCTCTCGTTCATCACCCGGAGCCCCGTAGTGGCGATGGAATGGTCGGGGGAGTCCGCGGTGTCGATGGCACGCGCCATGATGGGCCCGACCAACCCGGCCGATGCTCCACCGGGAACGATCCGTGGCGACCTTGCGACCGAGCTGACCGAGAACCTCATCCACGGCTCCGACTCCACCGAAAGCGCCGAACGCGAACTCTCCATCTGGTTCTGAGAGTGATCCGGGCTTTGCCGGATCGCGTACTCGGTCGGCGGCTTGGGGCCGCCTCCCTGTACGCGCCGTCTCGCTTTGCTCGCCGGCTGTACACGGGCAGCTGACGCTGCCCTGTATACGGTCGCCTTCGGCTCCCTGACCCGGAAGACAGTGTTCGAGTTCCGGTCAGCTGAGCGGAGCGAGGCGCTACGGCACGCCTCGGGCGTGCGGTTACAGGGCCGGAGCGAAGCGAACGGCCCGCATTACAGCGAGTGGGCGCCAGCCCACGAGCGAGTACCAGGAGCCGAAGGCTCCTGCCCCTGGGTGGCGCACGTCGTAACCCACCCCTAGACTCCGCATCTCATCTTCCCGGGAGTTCCCGTGGCCGAAAGTCTCTTTTCGATCGCCGGCCAAGACATGGCCATCGATCTTGGCACTGCCAACACGTTGGTGTTCGTGCGCGGCCAAGGCATCGTGCTCAACGAGCCTTCCGTGGTGGCCGTGAACACGAACAATCAGCGGGCGCTGGCGGTCGGTATGGAGGCGAAGCGGATGATCGGTCGCACCCCGGCCTCGATCCAGGCGATTCGCCCGCTTCGCGACGGCGTCATCGCCGATTTCGACATCACCGAGAAGATGCTCCGCTACTTCATTCAGAAGGTCCACCGTCGTCGGTGGGCGCGGCCCCGCATCGTCGTCTGCGTGCCGTCGGGTATCACACCGGTCGAGCGGCGGGCGGTGGAAGAGGCGGCCTATCACGCCGGTGCTCGGCGGGCGTACACGATCGAAGAACCGATGGCGGCCGCCATCGGCTGCGGACTTCCGATCGGTGAACCGTCCGGATCGATGGTGGTCGACATCGGCGGTGGAACCACTGAGGTCGCAGTCATCTCACTCGGTGGAATCGTGGTGTCCCGGTCGATCAGGGTGGGCGGCGACGAGCTCGACGAAGCCATCATCGAGTGGGTCAAGAAGGAATACAACGTGTTGCTGGGTGAACGGACCGCCGAGCAGTTGAAGATGGCGATCGGCTCGGCCTGGCCCCGAGCCGACGAGCCGGCGGCCGAGGTTCGCGGTCGGGACCTGGTGACAGGATTGCCGAAGACGATCCTGTTGTCGAGCCCTGAGATCCGCGAGGCGATCGAAGAGCCGACGCAGGCGATCGTGGATGCCGTCAAGTACACCTTGGACAAGACGCCACCGGAGTTGGCGGCTGACATCATGGAGCGCGGCATCTGGCTGACAGGGGGTGGTGCGTTGCTCGAGGGCCTCGATCAGCGCCTCGCCAATGAGACCGGGATGCCGATCGTGACGGCTGCGAAGCCACTCGTGTCGGTGGTGGTCGGATCGGGCAAATGTCTCGAGGAATTCGACACTCTGCACCACGTATTGGTGTCCTCTTCGAGGCCCTGAGCCTCGAACGGGTCGCCCACACCCCCGCTGAGCCATCCCCATGCACGAGTTTCGTCGAGATCATTCGTTGCCACTGTTCGTGACGTTGATCGTCGTGGCGTTCCTCCTCATGACGTTCGACATCCGGACCGGTGGCTCCGGGCTCACCGGTTCTCTGCGAGCTGGCGCGAACAACCTGGTGCAACCGGTCGAGAGCGTGGCGCAGGCGGTCGTCGATCCTGTTGCCGACTTCATCGACGGGATGTCGAACGTCGCCGGCCTCCGGGCGGAGAACGAGGCGCTGCGCGCCAAGCTGGCCGAAGCCGAAGGTGAGATCGCCGCAGTGGGCGATCAGCTCGAACGCCTCCAGGTATTGGAGAACCTGCTCGATCTGCCGCTCGACGTCCAGGCGTTCAGTCAGACATTGGCGAACGTCACAGGCCGGGCCGGGAGCTTCGATCTCTCATTTCGGATCGACAAAGGGGAGGAAGCCGGGGTCCTGCCGGGACAACCGGTATTGGACGACAACGGGTACGTCGTGGGCCGTGTTCTCGAGTCGTGGGTCGGTGGAGCCACGGTTGTTCCCATCACCGGTGACATCGAGGCGGTGACGGTGACGGTGGGGGGACAGGATGGAATCCTCCGTCCCGTTCCTGGGGCGTCCGAGATGGAGCTCACGAGAGACATGACGCTGGACGTGTTCGTCGGTGCCACCGGGGTCTCGGCCGGGGATCGTGTCGTCACCTCCCGCTTCTCCCAGGCGTTTCCACCCGGCCTCCCGGTGGGGACGATCGCAGAGGACGCAACGCCAGACGGTCAGAATCTGACCGCAGTCGTTCAGCCATTCATGGACCTGCAGAGTCTTCGCGCCGTGGTGGTCGTCGTGTGGCCACCCGATCCGTCCGCCCCCATCGCCGACGACGAGGCAGCGACGCCGACCACGTCGGTCCCTGAGACAACCGGCTCCACCGAGTCGGTCGATACGGAGGAGGGATGATCCCGTGGCGTTCGGGTCTCGGAGTGGCGGCGCTGATCATCGGAGCCATCGTCCTGGAGACGACCGTGTTCGGACGTTTGAACATCGGTGGCGTGGCACCCGACCTCGTCATGCTCGTCGTGATCCTCCTGCCCTTCCGACTGCGCTCCGAGACGTCACTGCTTCTTGCGTTCACGGCGGGCCTGGCGCTCGATGCTCTGGGTTCGGCGGCTCTCGGACTGCGGGCGTTCACGCTGACCGTGGTGGCTTTCGCCGCGGTCCGCACGCGCGAACGAGCCGACTACTCGCCGCTTGCGGCGGCGGTGTGGGTCCTCGTGCTCAGCTTCATGGGAGTCGTGTTGCTCTGGCTGGTCGGTACGCTGACCTCACAGCTGCGGTTCGAAGGCGGCGAGGCGCTCCGACACATCCTGCTGATCCCCCTGTTCACATTCGTGGTGGCGTTGGCGCTCTGGCCGGTGCTCGGAAGACTGATCGAGCCGGTGAGAAGATCGCTGTGAGAAGGCTCCATTGAGACGACACTGTGAGAAGGTCACCGTGAGATTCACAACGAGAAGAACACTGTGAAATCCACCACGAGACTGGCCGTGCTGCTCGGCATCGTGTTCCTCATGTTCTCGATGCTCGGGGTGCGTCTGTGGTTCATACAGGTCGCCGAAGGCGCCCAAGCCGCCGAGATCGTCTCTGGGCAGTCCTGGATCCTCCAGAGCACGCCGGCACCTCGTGGCGAGATCCGAGACCGCAACGGCGTGCCCCTCGCCACCTCGCGCATCGTCCCTGCCGTGGTCGTCGACCGCCACCTGGTGACGTCGGACCAGCGTCCCGATCTCGTCCAGCGTCTGTCGGCGCTCCTGGAGATACCGCCGACCGAGCTCGATCAGCTCTATGAAGCCGCTGGCATCAACGGGCGGTTCACAGTGGCGATCGTCGACGCCGCCGACGCCTACCGGCTCGCCGAACAGGTTCGAGACCTTCCGGGTGTGCGAATCGAAAAGGTTCCGGAACGGGTCTATCTCGCCGGCGAGAGCATGGCACACGTGATCGGCCATCTCGGTCTGCCCACCGATCAGGACCTCGAAGAAGACCCCAACCTCGATCCGAACACCCGAATCGGAAAGCTCGGCGTGGAACGAGTGTACGACGAGTTCCTGCAGGGAACTCCCGGCGAAATCGCGTTTCGGGTCAACCGATCCGAGATCGTGGATCAGCGCCCCGAGATCCCCGCCGCACCGGGCGACACCTTGTACTTGACGATCGACTCGAATCTCCAGGCGATCGTGGAGTCCGCCCTCGTGAACGGCATTGCCAACGCCAATGACGTGAAGTCCGGTCTCCGAGCCTCGGGGCGACCAGGGGCACTCAACGACGTCGAACGGGCCGCTGCGGTGGTGCTGCACATTCCGACAGGTCAGGTGCTGGCAATGGCCTCGGTCCCGAGCTTCGATCCGTCCTTGTTCGTGGGTGGACTCGACGAGGAGACTTTCGCCGCTCTCCAAGAACAGCAGGCATTCAACAACCTGGCGATCTCCGGGCAGTATCCACCGGCGTCCACGTTCAAGGCGATCACCTATATGGCCGAGATCGAACATGACATCCCGTTCCCTCGGGAGGTCAACGGCCGACCCATCGAAGGTGTCGATCCCGACGCCCGTCTCGTCAACTGTGACGGGCAGCTGGAGCTCCCCGGGCTGGAGGACGGCAGCCAGCAGATCTTCAAGGACTGGTACGTCAACGCAGGGTTCAACTTCGGGTGGAGTGATGAGCACTCCGCCTTGTCCAACTCCTGCAACATCTACTTCTACACCGTGGCGCTCGGTGCGTGGCAAGAGTGGCGAGGTACCGAACGCGAGAACGTGATCCAGGATGAGGCGAGAGCGCTCGGCTACGGCCAGGCAACAGGTATCGATCTCACCGGTGAGGCCGAAGGTCTGATCCCCGACCGTGAACTGTACGAGCAGTACAAGGAGATCATGTTGGAGGACGAGGACGCCCCGGCGCTGCTCGACCCGGCCCGTCTCGAAGCCTCGTCGCCCTGGTTCGGTGGAGATCTCATGAACACCGCAATCGGCCAGGGTGGAGTCACCGCCACCCCCCTCCAGGTGGCGCTGTCGTATGCCGCCCTCGCCAACGGCGGCGAGGTGTACAGGCCCTACGTCGTCGGCTCCATACGAGACGGTGACGGGACCATCGTCCACAGCGGAGATACGGAGCTCATCAACGATGCCCAACTCGATCCCGATCACGTCCAGGCTCTGCTGCAGGACCTCAACGCCGTAGTCACGAGCGGAACTGCCCGGGGCGCTTTCGAGGGATTCGGTGACTCGCTGTGGCGGGTCGGCGGCAAGACCGGAACCGGTCAGACGATCAGCAGCAGGGACAACCATGCATGGTTTGCGGGGGTCGCGCCGATCGACGATCCCCAGTGGGCCATCTCAGTGCTCGTCGACGAAGGCGGATCGGGCGGGCAGGTGGCCGCCCCGATCGCTCGATATATCCTCCAGTACCTGATGGGCGAAGAACTCGATCCGATCGCGCCTGGATTGGCACAGGACTGATGGCGACCATCGCTCCTCGCTCCGGGACCGCTTCGGCGGCGGTCACCGACCGGCGCCGGAACCGTCCGGACCTGGTGCTGCTGGGGTCGGTACTCGCACTCTCGGCGTTCGGGTTGTTGATGATCTTCGCGGCAACACGGGCGGCTCGAGAGCAGAACCAGCAGCTCGCCACCTTCGACATGGAGCGGCAGATGATCTTCGCCACCGCCGGGATCATCCTGATGTTCGTGTTCTCGGTGATCGACTACCGAGAGCTCCGCAACTATCTGCCGGTCATCGCGATCTTCACGATGATCGCCCTTGCCGCCGTGTTTGCGTTCCCACCGATTCGCGGCGCGCAGAGCTGGATTCCGTTGGGAGGGTTCTTCCAACTCCAGCCGTCCGAGTTTGCCAAGATCGTCATCATCCTCGGCATCGCCGCGGTGCTCGCAGAAGAGCGGGAGGGTGGTGGCCTCACATGGCGCCGGATAGCGCTCGCAACTTTGATCGTTGCGATTCCGGGGGTTCTCATCTTCCGCCAGCCCGACCTCGGTACCAGCATGACCTTGCCATTCATCCTCCTCGCGATGATGTTCGCGGCCGGTTTGCGATGGAGAAAGATCGTGACCATGGCACTCGGGGCGTTGCTCTCCCTGATCGCCGTGTTCCAGATGAACCTGCTCCAGTCGCATCAGCTCGAACGTATCCAGGTGTTCTTGAATCCTGAGCTCGACCCACAAGGAGCGGGGTTTCAGCTCAACCAGTCGAAGCTCGCGATCGGCTCCGGACAGCTCTTCGGCAAGGGCTTGCTCAACGGGGTGCAAACGGCGGTTCCCGACTCCCAGAACGACTTCATCTTCTCGGTGATCGGAGAGCAGTTCGGCTTCATCGGGGGCCTGCTCGTGTTGTCCGTCTTCCTCGTGGTGGTCTGGCGGCTCTTCATCATCGCTGCCAACGCCAGAGATCGATTCGGATCGCTCGTCGCCGTAGGGGTCGCTGCGATGATCACCTTCCACGTCTTCGTGAACATCGGCATGACGATCGGGATCATGCCCGTGACCGGCCTCTCGCTGCCGTTCATCTCCCAGGGGGGCTCCTTCTACCTGGCCATGGCCATGTCGATCGGCATCGCCAACTCCATCCACCTGCGCCGCTCGCCGGTACCGGGCGAGACGTACATCCTTTGAGAGAAGGTCGGCGGCCTGAGGCCGCCTCCCCATACACGCCGGCGTCGCTTCGCTTGCCGGCTGTATGCGGGCAGCTGATGCTGCCCTGTATTCGGTCGCCTTCGGCTCCCTTACCCTGAACGTAGTTTCGGTTCCGGTCGAGCCGAGCAGAGCGAGGCGCATACAGCACGCCTAGGCGTGCGTTTACAGGGCCGGAGCGAAGCGATCGGACCGCAGACAGCGAGTGGGCGCCAGCGGACGAGCGGGTACGGTGTCGCGCCACCCCACCAGCGCTTCTGCGGGCGCTACCGTCTCGGGGGATGTATCGCCGTCCGGATTCTGGCTGGATCGAAGTCATATGTGGTCCGATGTTTTCGGGCAAGAGCGAGGAGCTCATACGCCGCGTGACCAGGTCACGGATCGCGCGGGTGCCGGTTCAGACGTTCAAGCCGGCGGTCGACGTCCGGTATGCCGAGAAGCAAGTCGTCTCCCACAGCGCCCTGCGGGTCGAGGCGATGCCCGTTGCGGACAGTGCGGCACTGCTCCGATCGGTGGAGGACTCGACCCAGGTGATCGGCGTGGACGAAGGCCAGTTCTTCGACGACGGCCTTGTGGAGGTGTGCGAGACCCTGGCCAACGCCGGAAAGCAGGTGATCGTCGCCGGCCTGGACCTCGATTTCCTCAGGCGACCGTTCGAACCCATCCCCACCCTGTGCGGGCGTGCAGAGTACGTGACCAAGGTGTTGGCCGTGTGCCACCGATGCGGCGGGCCAGGCATGTACACCCAGCGAATCGTCCATTCCGACGATCTCGTGGTGCTCGGCGCCGAAGGCGCCTACGAATCCCGGTGCCGCTACTGCTACGACCCCACCGAACCCGAGCAACCGAGTTTCGAGCTCGAGTAGTGATCCGGCTGCGCCGGTTCACGTATTCGCTTGTGGGCTGGCGCCCACTCGCTGTACACGGGCCGTTCGCTTCGCTCCGGCCCTGTAAACGCACGCCTAGGCGTGCTGTATGCGCCTCGCTCTGCTCGGCTCGACCGGAACCGAAACTACGTTCAGGGTAAGGGAGCCGAAGGCGACCGAATACAGGGCAGCATCAGCTGCCCGCATACAGCCGGCGAGCAAAGCGACGCCGGCGTATACAGGGAGGCGGCCTCAAGCCGCCGACCGAGTACGGCGCCGGGCGCAGCCCGCCGGCCTCCGACGGTGGGAATGATTCGTGAGACCTGGTGCGGGGAGGGGGTGCGAACTGTTACCATGATTGCGCTGCGTTTCACGCGGCATCCCCGAGTCCTCCGACGGGACCCCTTGGGCGGCTTCTGGTCGAGTCCGAGACGTTTGGTCCGATGCGAGGATTCACGGGATCGGCTTCAGCCGGGAAGGACCGGATTCATGCACATCTCGAGCGGATCGTCGAAGCACCTCAGCGGCGGTCGGATCAATGCGCTCGCTCGGTCTCTTCCAGTCACATCCGATCCCGCCTGCTCATTCAAATCATCGCCAGGATCAGGAGTTCGTTCCGATGGGAATCTTTTCGAGGCGGGAGCCTCAAGTGGTCCGCAGAGCCGAAGCGGGCCAGGTGGTCGAGGAGCGCAAGACGTTCCGGATCGGTCGCCAAAAAGTCGAAGTCCGGCGCGTGAAGCCGGTCGAAGCGCCTGAAGAGAAGCCGAGAGAACGGGACGACAAGCCGAGACATCAGCAGAACAAGTCTCGTCCGTCCCAGAAGAAGCCCGACCAGCGCAAGCAAAGGGATCGGTCCGGGACCAGGACCGGGCGGAGTCGCGATGTCCCGATCGAGGATGAGATCATCATCCCGGTCGAGTCCGCCCGCAAGCAGATGCTCGTCAGGGTCACGCCACATCAGACCCAGGTCGTCATTCTCGAAGGCCCGGTGCTCGTGGAGCACTACGTTGCCAAAGCCGACCAGAGTTCCCTCGTCGGCAACATCTACCTCGGCAAGGTTCGCAACGTGCTTCCAGGGATGGAAGCGGCGTTCGTCGATTTCGGGGCCGCCAAGAACGGCGTCGTCTACGCCTCGGACGTCAAGGTCGAGCCGGGCCAGGGCAAGCGACGGCTCAGAATCGAAGAGGTCCTCAAGGAGGGCGACGAGATCCTCGTGCAGGTTGTGAAAGACGCGATGGGCGCCAAGGGAGCCCGCCTGACCGGGCTGCCGTCACTCCCGGGACGGTATCTCGTGCTGGTCCCGGACTCGGATGCTCAGGGCATCTCCCGGCGACTCCCCGATGACGAGCGCACACGACTCCGTCAGGTCATCTCCCAGGTCAAGCCGGCGGGCTTCGGTGTGATCGTTCGCACGGCGGCGCTGCATGCCAGCGCCGAAGAGATCGCCGCCGACATCCAGCGGCTCACCAAGGCTTGGGAGAGCATTCAGGAATCGGCGGTCGGTGGCGGCGCTCCGAGGGTCGTGTACGAGGAGCCCGACCTGCTCATCAGGGTAATTCGCGAGCACTTCACGGCCGATTTCAGGCGGATGCTCATCGACGATCCGTCGGCACTCGAGAAGGTCCTCAACTACTTGCGCGCAACCGCTCCCGACCTGGTGGCCAAGGTCTCGCCCTATGAGGACGAGATGGGCTTGTTCGAGCGCTATCACGTCGAAGACCAGTTGCGAAAGGCGCTGGATCGACGGGTCTATCTCCCATCTGGGGGGCACCTCGTGATCGATCGGACCGAGGCGTTGACGGTCATCGACGTGAACACCGGGAAGTTCGTCGGCAGCTCGAGTCTCGAGGAGACGGTGCTGCAGAACAACCTCGAAGCGGCCGAGGAGATCGGACGCCAACTCCGGCTTCGGGACATCGGCGGGATCATCGTCATCGACTTCATAGACATGGAGATCGAGGACCATCAGCGGCAGGTTCTCCGCCGTCTGAAGGAAACCCTCGCGAGAGACAAAACGCGGACTCAGGTGTTCGAGGTGTCACACCTCGGCTTGGTCGAGATGACGAGAAAGAACGTCGCCAAGGGCCTACTCGAGACGTTCTCCGAGCAGTGCCCCCACTGCGACGGCCGCGGGGTTCTCCTCCACGAAGAAGCCGCCACTCACGCGATCCCCATCGGCATCACAGAAGACGTCGAATAGGGCGGCGGGCTTTGCCCGTCGCCCTGTACACGCTCGTGCTGGCGCCCACTCGCTGGAGTGTGGGCCGTTCGCTCCGCTCCGACCCTGCAAACGCACGCCTGAGGCGTGCTGTATGCGCCTCGCTGCGTTCGGCTCGACCGGAACCGAAGCTGCGTTCCGGTCAGGGAGCCGAAGGCGACCGAATACAGGGCAGCGTCCTCTGCCCGTGTACAGCCGGCGAGCGAAGCGACGCCGGCGTGTACAGGGAGGCGGCCTCAGGCCGCCGACCGAGTACGGCGGAGGGCGCAGCTCGCCGACCCATTCTCGACTTTCGCATGATGGGTGTTGGGCGTATAATCTCGACGTTCCCCTTTCCAGAGGTTTGTCCATGTATGCCATCATCCGCACCGGCGGGAAACAGGCGAAGGTTCGTGCTGGTGACGTCATCGAAGTCGAATTGCTGAAGACCGATGGCGATCAGGTTTCGTTCACGCCTCTGATGGTGGTGGACGAGGCTGGTACCGCCATCACCGATCGTTCGAAGCTCGGAGATCTCACGGTGACCGCAACGGTCCTTGGAGAATCGAAGGGTCCGAAGATCGACATCTTCAAATACAAGAACAAGACCGGGTATCGACGCCGCATGGGTCACCGGCAGCGCTACACGCAGCTCGAAGTGACCGCGATCGGCTCGGCGGACAAGAAGGCCACGGCCAAGAAGGCCTCTGCCGCCGAGTCCGAGTCGAAGAAGGCTGCAGCCGCCCCTGCCGCCGAAGAGACCGCTGACACCAGCGAAGAGGAGTGATCTGACATGTCGAAGACGAAAGCCGGTGGTTCCTCGAAGAACGGTCGCGAGTCGCATGCAAAGCGACTCGGTCCGAAGGTGTTCGACGGTCAGACGGTCAACGCCGGAGCGGTGATCGTGCGTCAGCGCGGTACCCGTATCCACCCCGGAGTCAACGTGGGTCGGGGGAGCGATGACACCCTCTTCGCCCTGCTTCCCGGCCGTGTGAAGTACGGCAACCGCAACAACCGTCGTCTCGTCGACGTCATCGCCGAATAGATCGTCCCGGTCGTGTTCGTCGACCGGGTTCGGGTCCAACTTCGCGCCGGAAGCGGTGGCGCAGGCGTAGTGAGCTTCGCCCGCCACAAGGGCAAGCCCCGTGGAAAGCCGATGGGCGGATCTGGCGGGGACGGGGGTGCCGTGATCGTCGAAGCCGACGCAGCCGTGCCGACGCTCCTCACGTATCGCCGCAATCCGCATCATGCCGCCTCCGACGGATCGCATGGGCAAGGTGACCTGCGCCACGGGCGTTCGGGCGAAGACCTCCTGCTGAAGGTTCCACTCGGCACGGTTGTGTCCGACGACGACGGCCTCATCCTCGCCGACCTCGTCGAACATGGTCAACGCGTGACCGTGCTCGAAGGCGGGCGCGGTGGACGAGGGAACGCCGCCTTCCTGTCGCCACGGATGCGTGCACCCACCATCTGTGAGCAGGGGGAGTACGGCACGGAAGCCTGGTTCACGCTGGAGATGAAACTGCTGGCCGATGCCGCGCTGGTCGGGTATCCAAACGCAGGAAAGAGCACCTTCATCGCCCGTGCGTCTGCCGCCAAGCCCAAGATCGCCGACTACCCGTTCACGACCCTGGAGCCCAACCTCGGCGTGGTGGAGATCGGCGACCGGCAGTTCGTTCTCGCCGACATCCCGGGTCTGATCGAAGGCGCTGCCGAGGGCAAGGGCCTGGGCCATGAGTTCCTGCGCCATGTCGAACGCGCACGAGTGCTCGTCATCTTGCTCGATCCTTCGCCCGTTCAGGTCGATCCACCTGACCGCCAACTGCAGGTCTTGCTCGGGGAACTCGAGGGTTTCTCGCCAGAGCTCATGACGCGGCCTCGGCTCGTCGTGGTGAACAAGGTCGATCTCGAGGGGGCCGCGGAGACTGCGGCTGCTCTCGAAGCCCTGTCGATGTCCTCGGTGACCGGTGACGGGGTGGCCGACGTCCTGCATCGTATTGCGGACCTCGTTGGGGTGGCTCAGCGTGAAGCGCCCGAACGTGAGGGTTATGTCCTGCATCGGCCGGCGGGTGAGGGCTTCACGTTCCGCAAGGAGGCGGGTTCCTGGATCGTCGAGGGAGCAGCAGCGGTCCGAGCAGTACGGTTCTCCGACTTGACGAATCCCCAGGCCGCCGAGCTCGCCGCTCGCAGACTCCAGCGGCTCGGGGTGGACCAGGCGCTCGCCGATGCCGGCGCCGAGGCGGGCGACACGGTGAGGATCGGTGAGATCGAGTTCGAGTTCGTGCCGCCTCATCACGATGAGGCCGACTTCGACTACGAGGAGGAGTGATGCGGTTTCCCATCGCCCACGACGCTCCCGTGGTGGTGAAGGTCGGTTCGTCGAGCCTGACCGGCAACTCGGGAATCGATCCGGGGGCAATTGAGCGGGCAGTGCACCAGGTGGCGAGGTCCTGGTCGACCGGTCGACCAACCGTGCTGGTGTCTTCCGGTGCCGTGGCGGCCGGTCTCCCGGCGATGGGACTTACGTCGAGGCCACGTGAGGTCGTCGATCTGCAGGTGGCGGCTGCTGTGGGGCAGGGACAGCTCATGGCCCGGTACACGGAGGCGTTCGCAGCCCACGACATCGTGGTGGGACAGGTGCTGCTGACCAAGGGGATTCTCGCAGACCGCGAGCAGTACCTTCACGCGAGGGCTGCTCTGGGGCGGATGCTCGCCCAGCGCATCGTCCCGATCGTGAACGAAAACGACACCGTCGCCGTCGAAGAGCTCCGTCTCGGCGACAACGATCGGTTGGCTGCGATCGTGTCGCATCTCGTGGCGGCTGGGATGCTCGTGCTGCTCACGGACACCGCTGGGTTCCTGACCTCCGACCCCCGCGAGGACGTCTCCGCAGAGTTGGTTTCAGCCGTGCGCCACACGGACGAGATCCTCGACCATCTTGCCGCCGGTAGCTCAGGCCCGCTCGGCTCTGGCGGCGTGGCCACGAAGGTGGCGGCTGCCCGTATGGCCGCCTGGTCCGGTATCCCGACTGTCGTGGCGCAGGCCTCCGATCCGGCCGCGGTCGAGAAGGCCCTAGCCGGCGAGGAGATCGGCACCTGGGTCGGCCCTCACCCTTCCCGCCTTCCGGCCCGCAAGCTCTGGATTGCGTTTGGGCAGCCGGCGGAGGGAACAGTGCAGATCGACGGGGGCGCGGTGTCGGCGATCGTGGACGGCGGCAAGTCATTGCTGGCTGTCGGTGTGACCGGCGCAGAGGGGGACTTTGGAGCGGGGTCTGCCGTTGAAGTGACCGCCCCAACCGGGCGAATCGTTGCCAAGGGCGTGGTCCGAATGTCGGCGGGAGATCTCCGGCTGGTGTTGGGCCTCAAGTCGGACGCTGCGGGTGGCGAGGTGATTCACCGTGACGATCTGGTCGTGCTCGTGGGTCCCGGGCTTACGCCTCTGGATTGAGGCGCTTCCATCGAGCTCGGATCCAGAGTGCGATACCGCCGGCGATGCCGACAAGGGAGATCGCCACCAGGCGGATGTCCGTGGGTCTCAGTTCGAGCGGTCGGGATGCTGAGATGAGCTCGATGGAAGTGGCGTCGATGAACGTGTCGCCACCTGTCTCCTCGTCGGCATAGCGGAACATGCCGGTGACTGCGACGATCGGCCCCCGTGTTCGATAGCCGCCAGGGCTGCCCCACGACTCCTCGAACAGCACCGTGGGTATCCGGACACCGAGACCCGTGTTCGTTCCGGCTCGTCGGTCGGTCTCGATTAGAGGCGCTTCTACGTATCCGTCGTCGTTCACTTGAACCCAGACCACATTGGTGCGCCGTCCGTAGTCCCCGACGATCTCTCCGGTGATCGTGACCGTCTGGTCGTCCCAGGCCGCAGGGTCGGCGTCGAGGTCGGTGATGGATACGGGGGAGGCGCCCGCCTGGAGGGTGAGCGTCGAGACCATGGCGATGAATGGGAGCAGAAGGGTCCGCACGCTCATTCCCCTCTCACCGATGACCAGAAGAAACCCGCCAGCGCAAATGCCGCGATGAACTCCAGCCGGCCGATCCACATCTGGAAGGTCATCACGATCTTCATGAGAAGTGGCATACCCGGCGATGTGACGCCCACCGACAAGCCCACCGCCGCCGACGCGCTGACAGACTCGAACAGAGCATCCTCGAGATCGAAGCCGTAGGCAATGCCAACCGCCGCCCCCAACAGGTAGAGAGCCACATACAGAAGCGACACGGTCATGACCGACTGTGCGAGCTTCGTATCGAGCCGTTGCCGACCGTACTGGGTGTAAAGGGCTGGAACCACGGTGTGCTCTGGTAACAGTGCGGCGCGAACCGTGTCGGTGAGCGAACGGACCGTGAGACCGATCCGAAGTGACTTCACACCGCCGGCGGTCGACGAGCTCATTCCGCCCAGAGCCATGGCGGTGGCCATCCCGGCGAAGGCGAGGCCCGACCACCGCCCCAACTCCGATGACGACACCGTTGCGAACCCTGTCCCCGTGTGCGCCGACAGCACATGAAAGAAGCCTCTTCGCACGAGCCCGCCGGTTCCGAGATACGTGTCCGAGAGGCCGACGAGGGTCACTGCCATCGTCACGCCGAGCGTGATGAGGATGGTCTTCACCTCGAGGTTTCGAATGAGTCCCTTGCGGCGATTCCATATGGCGTGGTGGAGCCCGAAGCTCATGGCCCCCGCAACCATGAGAACTGCGATGGTGAGCTCGTAGATCGACGAGTGGTAGTAGGTGATCGAAGAGGATTGCGGGCTGAACCCGCCGGTGTCGAAGGCCGCCATGAAGATGGTGATGGCATGGAAGAGCGAGCGATCGAGGGTGAACCCTTGGCCGAAGACACCGTCGAGCGTGAGGAGCGTGACGCCGAACCCGAGATGCACGAGGCTGACGAGCCAGATGAAACGGGCCGTCGACCCGACCGACGGGAAGATCCGTTCGTCCCGTCCTTCCGCCTGATACAAGCTGAGGGCGCCCGACGCGGAGAAGAACGTGAGAGCCGCGAGCACGATCCCCTGGCCGCCGAGGAATTGAATCGTGTGCCGCCACACGTTCACCGAGTCGCTCAGATGATCGAGGTCTTGAATGACCGACAGTCCGGTGGTCGTCACGCCCGACATGGCGTCGAAGTATGAGTCGATCCAACCGCCGTAATGTCCCGACAGATACAACGGGATGGTTGCCACGGCCGGAACGGTCAACCAGGTGATGGCGACGACGACGAGTCCGTGACTCCAGTCCACCCGTTTGCGGCGCGCAGGTGTGAGGAGTTCGGCACCGCCGGCCGCGAGCACGCACAGGCCGATCATCACGAGGAGGTGCGAAGCCGGTCGCCACTCCTGGCGGGCTATCGCCCAAGCGAGCGGGAGGAGTCCGGCTACTGCGACTACGGCAAGGATTCGCCCCAGGTCGTGCGCTATCAGCCTGAGATCGTGGACCGTAGGGCGAAGAAGCATCAGCTTGCCCAGCCGACGACCAGGGCTACTCCCAGAGCGAAAACCGCAAGACCGACGACGACGAGCGCTTCGACCACGAGACCCCGAACACCGCCGGCCAGCAGGTTGGGTGATCGTCGCCGCCGGGCCACTTTCAACGCTCCAGCTCGATGTCAGGAATGTCGTCTACCGAACGCGGCGTGTAGATCGCGGCGACGACTTCGTCTTCGAATCGCAGTTTGCTGACCGAAGTGACACGATCGCCAGCCCGCAACAGGAAACCTCCGGCGGGTACATAGGCCTCGTCTCCCCGCTCGACAGCGACGAGAACCGTCTCTTCGGGCAGGTCGAGCTCACCCACGTCTCGGTCCTCCGCGTCGGCGGGAAGATCGAACTGAAACACGCTGAGCTCTCCCCGAGCCAGAAGGGCCACCCGCACGAGTTCTGAGAACTCGAGTTCCTGGCTGATCACCTGGGCGAGAAGATCGGTCACGGATACCACCGGGATCCCAAGGGCATCGAACGTTGCATGGTTCCTCGGATCGTTGAGCCGGGCCAGGACCTTCTCGACGGAGTACGAGGTTCGCACGAGCTGACAGGCGACCAGGTTGTCTTCATCCACTCCTGTGACCGCCACAAAGAGATCCGTCCGGCGCAGTTCCAGCTCGTTGAGCAGCCCCAGGTCGGTGCCGTCGCCCTCGATGGCCAGAGCTCCAGTCTCCTCGGCGATTCGCTCTGCATGTCGCCGATCGCGCTCTATGACGATGACCGCATGACCGGTCGATCGGAGTTCGCGGGCGAGGAAACCACCCACCTTCCCGCCACCCATCACGACGATCCTCACGTTCGGTCCGCCTGTGCGAGATACCTCTCGATCCGTCGCTTGACTCCGTCGCGTGCGGCTGCCACGACCAGATCTCCGGCGTGCAGTTCGAAGCGTCGCTGCGGAATGAAGGTGTGCTCGCCGCGCCGGACCGCTGCGACCCTGAGCTTGTTGCGTATCTCCAGATCGTCGATCGTTATCCCATTGGCATCCTCGTTGAGATGGAACTCGACCACTTCGACGTCCCCGTCGGTGAAGGTGACGTGATACGCGAACTCCTGGTCGACGATCTGCTCGTATAGGACGTTGGCGATGAGTTTTGTGCCCGTCACGTGATGGATCCCGAGGGAACGATACGACTCTTCGCGGACGGGGTCGTAGAGGCGGGCGATCGCTCGCTCGACGCCGAAAACGGACTTCGCGACCTCGACGGCCATGAGGTTTGCGTTGTCGGAGTCCGTCACGGCAACAAAGATGTCTTCGGGCTGGAGATTGGCCCGTCTGAGGATGTCGACGTCGTAGGCAACACCAAGGAGCGTGGCTCCGTTGAACGCCTTGCCGAGCTTGTCGAGCGCGGCCTGTTGGTTGTCGATCACCGTGACGTCATGGCCGTCATCGGCAAGCCAACCGGCGAGGGTCGATCCGACCCTGCCGGTACCGGCGATCACAACGTGCATGAGAAGCGCTCCACAACAGAAGAAAGGTAGTCGGTCTGCAGGTCGGCACGCACACCACCCGCCGAAGTCCGAGGTCCGAAGTCCGAAAGCCGGACCCGTCAGGCTTGGTGCTTGGTGCTCAGGTCCGAGGTCCGAGGTCCGGACCGGTCGGACCTACTCGCGGCGTCTCACCGTTTCCATAGATCCCTGGTGAACAAGAGTGCAACCGGGAAGATCTCGAGCCGTCCCACGATCATGAGGAAGGAAAGCAGCCATCGACCGATCGGTGGGATCGCGAGGAAGTGAAGGGATGGGCCGACCTCTCCGAGTCCGGGCCCGATGTTTCCGAGCGACGCAGCCACTGCCGAAGCGGACGTGACGAGATCGAGTTCCTCCGCCAGGTTGGCGTCCAGGAACGACAGCACGAAGGTGCCGGTCATGAACAAGAACATGTAGAACAAGAAGAAGGACTGCACGCCATCGACGATGTCGTCTCGCACCGGGTCCTTGCCGAACCGGATCACGAACACGCCTCGGGGATGAACGAGCCGTCGGATGTCCGCCGCCGCCGCCTTCGACAGCAACCCGACCCGGAAGACCTTGACCCCTCCGGCCGTCGAGCCGGCCATACCGCCGAGGAACATGAGGCCGACGATGAAGACCTGCAGCGCAGGTCGCCATGACCCGAAGTCGGCGGTGGCGAACCCGGTCGTGGTGATGATCGACACTGCTGTGAACGCCGAGTCCCGAATGGCCGTGGACACATCGACGTCAGGCCCGATCAGTCCGCCGGCGATCACGACGATCGCCGCCACCACGATCACGGCGTACAGGGCGAACTCAGGGGATCGGGCGTACGCCCTGGGTTTGCGGAGTGCTCGATAGTGCAATGCGAAAGAGGCCCCTGCGACGAACATGAACACGGTGATCACCCACTGGGTGTAAGCGCTGAAACCGCCGACCGATGTCGGTTCGGTGCCGAATCCGCCGGTGGACATGGTGGTGAACGAGTGATTGATCGCCTCGAACAGCGTCATCTCGCCCACCCACAAGAACAGGATCTCGACCAGCGTTATGGCGGCGTACAACAGCCACAGCCGTTTCGCGGTCTGTTGGAATCGAGGCGTGAGGCGGTCGGGGGCCGGGCCCGGCGACTCGGCCCGAGCGAGCTGGACGCCACCTGCCCCGAGCAACGGGAGAATCGCCACCGAGAGCACGATCACGCCCATACCGCCGATCCATTGTGTGGTCGACCTCCAGAACAGGATGCCGTAGGGCATGGCGGACGGGTCGGTGAGGATGGAGGCGCCGGTCGTCGTGAGTCCCGAGGCCGTTTCGAAGAAGGCATTGGTGATCCCCGGAATCGTTCCCGTGATGAGATAGGGGAGGGCCCCGAACGCCGAGAGTGCGAACCATGAGAGTCCGACAGTGGCGAAACCTTCCTTCGTGGTTATCACCCCCTGGCGGCCGAAGAACTTCCACATCAGCCAACCCGCCCCCATCGTGAGTGCTGCGGCAAGGGCGATGCCCCCTGCCACGGCCACCTCTCGATAGATCAGCGAGACGGCGGCGGCAGGCAGCATGGTTGCGCCTCCTGCGCCGACCACTGCTCCGATGATCAAGGCGAGACGTCGGGCCATCGACGGACGCCTCCTGGCGGCAGGTCGGGGCGTCCGGAACTCGGTCACTCTCTACCAAACAGCTCTTCGACGGACCCGATGCACGCTGGCATCGAGAAAACGATCACACGGTCGCCGCGCTCGATCATCGACGATCCGGTCGGCACGAACGTGTCGTCATCCCTGACGATTCCGCCGATGACTGCTCCGCGCGGCATACCCAGGTCGACGACCTTGCGCCCGATCGCTCGGGATTGACCTTCCACCTCGAGCTCGATCGCTTCGGCGTCGGTATCGCGGAACGTGACGACGCTGTGGATCCGGCCGCGCCGAACGAACCGCAGGATGGCACCGGCTGCGATCAGGCGGCTGGACACGGCGGCATCGATGCCGACACCACCGAGGAGTGACACGTATTCGATCCGGTTGAACCTCGACACGGTCGTCGAGACCCCGAGGGCCTTGGCCACCAGGCATCCGAGGATGTTGACCTCGTCCCACCCTGTCAGGGCCAGGACGGCATCACCGTCGTCGATCTCGAGGCCTTCGAGCGAGCGCGGGTTGGTCGGGTCGTCACACAGCACCAACGCCTTGGCGTGGTGGGCGGCCATCTTGCGGCATCGGTCCTGGTCGTTGTCGATGATCGCCACGTCGAACCCCGCCTCGAGACACAGCCCGGCTGTGAGGTCGGCCAGTCTGGTCGACCCGAGCACGATCACTCGTCGGATGGTGTGGTGGCTCACACCGAGCAGCGTGATCGATCGCTCGACATCACCCGCGGCCACCATCAGGAGCACGTGGTCGCCAGGCTCGATCACCGTGTCGCCGTGGGCCACGATCGTGGTGCCGTGGCGCACGATGGCGGTCACCACCCACTCCCATCCCCACTGCACTCGGCGAAGCTGGTTCAGGCTTCGCCCAACGAGGGGCGCCCCAGGGGGGATGGATGCTCCCACGAGCACCAGACGTCCTCCACCGAACTCGACGAGTTCCGACACCCCGGACTGGCGTACGAGCGCCAACAGCTCATGGGCGGCCGCTTCCCCAGGGTCGATCACGAAGTCCACCTCGAGCCCGGCGAGCGCCTCTCTCATGTCGGGGTCCTCGACCCGGGCGACTGTTCGCTTCACGCCGAGCTCGGCCGCAACGTGGCATGCGAGCACATTCGCACCGTCGGAGTTCGAGACGGCGATCAGGAGGTCGGATCGACTGACACCGGCCTCTTCGAGCGTGGCCGGCGATGCACCGTTTCCGGAGATCACGAGGGCGTCGATGCGATCCTGGAGCTCGGCCGCTCGCTCCTCGTCGTCTTCGATGATCACGACGTCCTGACCGTCCGCAGAGAGACGTTGTGCGAGGTACGAGCCGACCGCTCCGGCTCCGACGATGACGATCCGCATGAATGACCTGGGATGGGGTTGGGGTGTGGCAGATCAGACTACCCGGTCCCATGGGTCCGGCCAGAAACGCAAGGTGCGGTCGGGCTGGGTGTTCTCGATGACCCGGGGAACGTCGACGAATCAGCCTGCTGCTGCCGGTAGAGTGATGACGTCCCCGCCGTCCGGAGCCTGAATTGTCCGACCCGTTCCAGTCCCCGACGACCCTGAGTGACGCCCTTCGGGCGGTCGATTATCTGGCCGATTCGCGGATCGCGCAGGTCTCGTTCCTCGCCAATCGGCTCGGCAAGCCGGTCCTGGTCGAAGGCCCGGCCGGTGTCGGCAAGACCGAGCTCGCCAAGTCGCTCGCCTCCATCTCAGGACGACGTCTCATTCGGCTGCAGTGCTATGAGGGTCTCGACGAGTCTCGTGCGCTGTACGAGTGGAACTACAAGAAGCAGCTGCTCCGAATCCAGGCCGACGAAGGCCACGACTGGCAGGAGATCGAAGGTGACATCTTCTCTGAGGACTTCCTCCTGACCCGGCCCTTGCTCGAGGCGATCAGATCGGAAGAACCCGTGGTCCTGCTCATCGACGAGATCGATCGCGTGGAGTTGGAGACTGAGGCTCTCCTGCTCGAGATCCTGTCCGATTTCCAGGTGTCCATCCCCGAGCTCGGAACCATCAGGGCGTCCACCACGCCGCTCGTGTTGCTGACCTCCAACAACACGAGGGAGCTGTCGGAAGCCCTCAAGCGCCGCTGTCTGTTCCTCCACATCGGCTACCCCACGCAGGAGCGGGAGCAGGAGATCCTGCTGGCCCGCATCCCGGATCTGCCGGAGCGGCTGGCGGGCGAGATCGCCCGTGTGGCCCGTTCGGTGCGCACGATGGACCTGAAGAAGGCCCCCTCGGTGTCCGAGACCCTCGATTGGGCCCACACGCTGCTTGCTCTCGGTATCGATCACATAGACAACGACGTCATCGCAGACACCGCTCATGTCCTCTTGAAGTACCAGACCGACATCGAACGAGCGTTGAAGGAATTGGGTTCGTGAGCCCACGGTCTGGTGGGCCTCAGGTACTAGGTACTGAGTATTCAGTCCTCGGTACTCAGCACTCACTACAGAGATCACCCTCCGCCGGAGGCGGAGGGTGATCTCCCTCTTGACGGATTTCGTGCAGGAGCTCCGCAGGGCGGGGATCCCGGTTTCGATGGTGGAAGCGATCGACGCCATGGACGCGATCGGACACATCGACCTCGGAGATCGGGATTCTCTGAAGGCGACTCTTGGAGCCACGATGGTGAAGAATGCGCGCCATCAGCCGGCATTCGACACGGTCTTCGAGGTGTTCTTTGCCAACCGCCGTGTTCCCACCGAACCCGATGATCCTGAACGCTCTTCTCGCCCCACCTGGACCGGCGATGGTGAGGCATCCGGGGGCGGCGGTGGCGACATGAGCGCCGAAGAGCTGATCGAAGCGATGTTCGCCGCCCTCGCCGGCCAGGACTACGAGGAGATGCGTCGGCTGGCCAAGATGGCCGTGGATTCCCTGGCCGGGATGGAGCCGGGCCGACCGGTCGGTGGTACCTACTACCTGTACCGCACGATGCGACAGTTGGACGTCGAGAGCCTGCAGGAGCGACTTCTCGAAGCATTCATGGCCGGTGAGAACGAGGCCATGGATGAGCTCGAGAGCCGTCTCAGGTCCGAGGAGGCGTCGGCCCTCATCGAGCGGCTCCGAGAAGAGATTCAGGCGGAGATCCGGCGGCGGCTCGTCGAGGATCGCGGACACGAAGCCGTGGCGAAGACGCTTCGCCAGCCCTTGATCGAGGACATCGATCTCATGCACGCCACCCGAACCGATCTTCGTGGTCTCGAGTCGGTGATCGAACCTCTGACACGCAAGCTGGCTGCCAGGCTTGCTCAACGTCGTCGGCTGGCTCGGACCGGAAGACTGGACTTCCGGAAGACGATGCGGGCCTCGCTCGCCGCCGGGGGAGTGCCGATCGATCCCAAGTTCAAGACCACCAGACCCCACCGCCCCGAGGTGTTCCTCCTCTGTGACATCTCGGGTTCGATGGCCACCTTCGCTCGCTTCACCCTTCAGTTCACGTATGCGATGTCCACACAGTTCTCGAGGTTGCGATCCTTCGTGTTCGTCGATGCAGTCGATGAGGTGACCGACTATCTCAAGCCTGGCACCGACTTCTCCGAAGCGCTCACCCGGATCAGCACCGAGGCCGATGTCGTGTGGCTCGACGGGCACTCGGACTACGGCCACGCCTTCGAGCAGTTCGCTTCCAGGTTCCGGCGTGAGATCACACCGCGATCGACCCTGATCGTCGCTGGTGACGCTCGTAACAACTATCGGGAGCCCCGCGCCCAGTTCCTGGGCGAGGTGGCCGAGGTCGCACAGGCCGTGTACTGGCTCAACCCTGAGCCACGCGCCTACTGGGACTCGGGCGATTCTGTGATGTCCCGATACTCTGTGTGGTGCGACGATGTCTTCGAGGTGCGAAACCTGAGGCAGCTCGAAGAATTCGTCGAGCAGGTGGCCTCACAGCCACTTCATCCAGGAAGACGTAGATTCCGCTCAATGGGGAACCGGCCCGTGCCGATGAGTCAATCGAAGCGAGAAACGGCTTAACCACCCGAGCCAAAGTGTCGAGAGGAAAACCGTGGGTCAGAGAATCCTGGTCATCGAAGATTCGGCCGTCATCCGGCGCCTCATCGAGGTGTGCCTGCGCGCTGCCGATCTCGAGATCTTGATGCGTGAAGACGGTCCGAGTGGTCTGGCGGCGGTTCGTTCCGAATCGCCTGATTTGTTGGTGCTCGACATCGGGCTCCCCGGCATGGACGGGTGGCAGGTCTTGGATCACATCCGAAGCGACAGCGCCACAAAGGGGCTCCCGGTCGTCGTCCTCACCGCCCACGCCGAAGAAGAATCCCGTCGCCGTGCCGACGAGGGTGGAGCCGACGCATTCGTGACGAAGCCGTTCCAACCGAACGACTTCCGTCAAACGGTCCTCGACCTCCTGGCGTAGTGGTCCGTGGGCTCTCGCCTATCGACGTGTAGACGGTCGGGTGCCTGTGGCGCCCCCCAATGCGTGCCATCGCTTCGCTCCGGCCCTGTACCACGCACTCCTGAGGTGTGCTGCATGGGTCTCGCTCCGCCGGCTTGAAGGCATCATCGGCGGCTTGCGAGCTTCTGTTGGCCGACTACCCCGACCCGCCCGTGAGCGCGCAAGCATGCGTACGGAGCGCTCGCTCCGGGCCTGGAGGCCCAGAGCGGCGCGTGCGGGCTCCTACGCCGGGAGCAGGGCTGCCAGGCGGTCTACGAGGTCGACCACTCGGTTCGAGTAGCCCCATTCGTTGTCGTACCAGCTCAGGACCTTGACCAGGTTTCCGCCCAGGACCTGGGTGGACCCGGCGTCGAAGATCGAGCTGTGCGGGTTCCCGATGATATCGGTAGAGACCAGGGGGTCTTCCGAGTACTGGAGGATCCCGGCGAGGTCACCCTCGGCAGCTGCCTTGACCGCGGCATTGACTTCCTCGACGGTGACGTCTCGATCGAGCTCCACCACGAGGTCGACGGTCGAACCGTCCGGAACCGGGACGCGCATCGCCATACCGTCGAGCTTGCCTTCGAGCTCCGGGAGGACCTTGCCGACCGCCCGGGCGGCCCCGGTGGTCGTCGGGATGATGTTCTCGGTGGCCGCCCGGCTGCGGCGGAGGTCCTTGTGGGGGACGTCGGCCAGCTGCTGGTCGTTGGTGTAGGCATGCACCGTGGTCATGACGCCGCGCTTGATTCCGAATGAGTCGTTCAGCACCTTGGCGAGCGGTGCCAGGCAGTTCGTGGTGCACGAGGCGTTCGACACCAGGATGTCCGATGGATCGAGTCGATCGTCGTTGACTCCCAACACCACCATCTCATCGATCTCGCCGCTTGGCGGGACGGTGAGGATGGCCCGCTTGGCTCCCGCGTCGATGTGCATCTGCAGTTTCTCACGGCTGCGGAAGATGCCGGTCGACTCGATCACGATGTCCACGCCCAATTCGGACCACGGCAGGTCGGCCGGATTGCGCTCCATGAGCATCTTCACCTCGTGACGGCCGATCTTCATCAGACCGTCCTTCACCTCTGTCTCCATGCCGAGAGGTCCCATGACCGAGTCGTATTCCAACAGGTAGGCGAGCACGTCGTCGTCGGCGAGATCGTTGATCGCCACGACGTCGATATCGGGGTTGTCGCGCTTGAGGATGATGCGAAAGACGGCACGACCGATGCGGCCGAATCCGTTGATGGCTACCCGTGTCGTCATGCCGATGCTCCTTCTTTTGCCTGCGCCATCGCCGATGCCACTTCCACGAGGCGGGCCGTGTAACCCCAACCGTTGTTGAACCAGGTGATGGTCTTGACCAGCGTGTCACCCATCACCATCGTGGCGAGGCTGTCGAACACGCCGCTGTGCGTCGAGTCGTGGACATCCGACGAGACGATCGGATCGGCAGAGAATTCGATGATGCCTGAGTACGAGGCTTCGGTGGCGGAACGGATCGATGCGTTGACCGCTTCCACAGTCGCGCTCGTCTCCACCTCTGCCACGAGGTCGACGGTGGACCCGTCGGAGACCGGGACGTTGAGTGCAACTCCTGACAGCTTGCCGTCGAATTCGGGGCAGACCTGAACGAGGATCTCACCAGAGTTGGTCTCGGCCGGGATGATGTTCTCGCCGGCCGCCCTGCTCTGTCGAAAACCGTCGGTCGGCACGTCGGCCAATCGCTGGGAGTTCGTCATTGCATGCACGACGGTGAAGTAGGCCCTCTTCAAGCCGAATGACGCATCGAGGATGCGGAGGATGGGAGCGAGAGCGTTCGACGTGTTGGATCCGAGCGACACGATGTTCGGATCGTCGTCGAGGATCTCGTCGTTGGTGCCCTTCAGGAGGATCGGAATGTCTCCGGGCGTATCGGGAGTCGACGCCAGGATCACGTTCCTCGCCCCCGCGTCGATGTGCTTCTGGCACCATTCGCGCGTCCGGTAGGACCCGGTGGCTTGGACGACGATGTCGACCCCGAGTTCGGCCCAGTCGGCGTCCCCGGGCTCCTTGGCCGCAAGGAACGGGATGCGGCGCCCATCGAGGAAGAGCGCACCGTCGGTGTGTTCGACCGGGACCGGGAATCGTCCGTAGATCGAGTCGTACTTGAGTAGGTAGGTGAGTCCGGCCGGATCAGAGATGTCGGCGATGGCCGCGATTTCGAGCTCCGGATGGTCTTGGACCATGCGGAACACGTTGCGACCGATACGCCCGAAACCCATCAGGCCGATGCGTGCACGTGCCATTGAAAACCCCTTGGGAGAGTCGGCGATATCACTGAACGCTAGTCGGTCGGGCCGACTCCAGATCATGCGGGTCGTGGACCTCTTCCCACGTCGCCACTGCACCTGTACGTTGGCGGAGCAGCGTATCGGTATCGGGGGATTCACCCGACTTCGAACGGTTGGCGGTGTGCGGGAGAGGTCGGAACATGTGGTCGTCGCTGCTGGCCGCCGTTGTCGCCGTTTCGTTGTGTCCGGCGGCCGCTCCGCCGGTCGATGGTCCCATCGTCGCCACGTTCGCTCCGGTCGGGCGCTACTCCGGTCATTGGGGAGTCGACTACGCCGCACCGGTCGGCACACACGTGAATGCTGTTGCCGACGGCACCGTGACGTTCGCCGGCGCCGTCGCCGGCCGGCTGTCCGTATCGATCGATCACGGCCGGGGCCTGATGTCGACCGTCTCCTATCTGTCAGAGCGCGTGGCCTCGCGAGGCGATCGAGTGGGTCGCGGCGACCGACTCGGACTCGCAGGAGCGCCGCACGATGTGGCCGGCGTCCATCTCTCCCTTCGCGTCGATGGCGAGTACGTCGATCCCGCTGCGCTGTTCGGCTGCCGCCAGGGTGATGTCTCCGACGCTCTGCGTCTGGTGCCTCTCCCCGGTTGACCGGCGTATCCTGCCGACCATGCGGCGAGTGCTTCTCGGAGGGACGTTCGATCCGCCCCACATTGCACACCTGGTGGCAGGCGAGGTGGCCTACCGTCAGTTGGGGGCGGACGAGGTCACCTATGTGCCCGCAGGTGCACCGTGGCAGAAGTCCGGTCGCATCGTAACGCCTGGGCGCCAGCGTATGGAGATGATGCGGCTCGCCACTGCCGGAGTCGAGTACTTCGTGGCCGACGATCGCGAAGTGGGACGCGATGGATGGACCTTCACCATCGACACACTCGAGTCGTTCCCCGCCGGCGATGAACTCGTGTGGGTGATGGGAGCCGACGCCGCCGCCGGGTTGCGGAGTTGGCACCGGTGGGAGGACGTCGTTCGGCGGGCTCGAATCGCGGTTCTGCCGCGACCGCGTACCGATCCGACGTCGGTCGAGGCCGCCGTACCCGACACGACGTGGTTGGACATGCCGCTACTGGACGTGTCCGGAACTGAGATCCGAGAGCGTGCGGCCGAGGGCAAATCGATTCGCTTCCTTGTCGCGGATCCGGTTTGGGACTACATCGTGTCCAATGATCTGTACAGGGCCGGAAACATCACCCCGGAGTAGGCGATCGTCATCCGGTAATATCCCGGGACCAACTGTTCCTAGGAGGAAACCGTCGACAATCCACGAGAAGTAGCCCGGCTCATCGCCGATGTGCTCGACGACAAGAAGGGCATCGACATCACACTGTTGGATGTCGGTGACCTGTTCCAGATCACGGAAGTGTTTGTCATCGTCACAGGAACCTCTCGGCCCCACGTGCAGACGCTGGCCGAGACCGTCCACGAGAAGCTGAAGGACCTCGATCGAAGACCACTTCGGTCCGAGGGTCAGGCGGAAGCCGAGTGGGTGCTTCTCGACTACGGCGACGTCATTGTCCATGTGTTTCAGCAGGAACCCCGGGACTTCTACGGATTGGAACGGTTGTGGGGCGACGCGCCTCACGTCGAGTGGGAGCCGGCCGCTTCGGAGGCCTGAGTCGGAGGTCGTTCAAACGTGAAGGATGGTGATGCGGTGATCGTGCAAGAGACGCTCGACGATGGGACTCAGGTAGAGATCCACATGGTGGAGACCTGGGACGGTCTCTACGCTCCGATCGCCCTTCGGCGGCCAGATGGTGAAGGTCCGTTCGCCTTCGTCGTGTTGGCCTCCGGCAACGGAGGTGGGGGCGTCGATTGGCTGAGGTCGGCAGTTCGCGAGCGCCGGCACATCATGGATCGGCTGGTCGATGCCGGATACGCATGCGCCTGGACGCGCTACAGGACCGAGGTCGAGCTCGGCTACAACAACGGCGGGGAGCTCGTTCGAGACATGCGACAGGGTCGAGGGCTGTTCAACCGCTCGCCCCTCGAGTACGAGGACGAGATCGCCATCATCGAATACGTGAAAGGGCTCGAGGATGCGGACCCGGACCGGTTGGCGATGATCGGTATGAGCCATGGCGGCGAGATGGTGATGAAGATCACGTCGGAGTACCACGGGCTGGCGGCGGCGGTGGCGAGCGAGCCCGCGTCGCACGAGTACCTGGCACTCAGTCCCGATGACACCGCCCACGTGAACCCCGACACGGGTCTTCGTGACATCGAGTCGATGATGATGGTGGAGGTCGACAAGGTGCGAGGGCGCATCGACGAGGACCTGGCACGCAAGCGGGTGGCCGGGATCGAAACCCCCATCCTCGTGATGGGTCGCGTCGATGACGAGCTCCAGGGTGTGTTCCGCACCACCTTCGACATGCTGGCCGAGGCCGGGAAGGACGCCGAGTGGGTCGACTGGGATCACTCGCTCCACGGCTACATCTATCCGATCACGCGGCCCGATGGGACCCTCGAGCTCGACGAGGTCCAGACAAGCGCAATCGACGGGATCATCGAGTTCCTCGACCGCCACCTCCGCTAGCCCGCCCCGGCCCCAGACGGGTTTTCGCGCACAAAAGGTGCGCTATTCACGCACTTTGTGCGCGAAAACGGGAGTAGGGTCGGGGCGGAACGGCAATCGATTGCAGTCCTGACCATGGTCCGGACGGAGCAGGGTGCATGGAATACTTGAAGCAACCACAGTCGACACCGGAAGAGGTCACGCAAGAGATCTCCGAAACGGTGTCCACCATCATCTCTGATGTGGCCCGGGAGGGCACGGCAGCCGTTCGCCGCTGGTCGGAACGCCTGGACAACTGGTCACCCGATTCCTTTCGGGTCGGCGACGCCGAGATCGACCGTGCGCGCTCCGAGATGCAGCAGGAGGTCGAGCACAGTTCCCGGTTCCTGATCGATCAAGTCGTCGGGTTCGCCCGGCTTCAACGCGACACCCTCGTCGACTTCGAAGCAGAGACACTCCCGGGCGTCGTCCTCGGTCAGAAGTGGATCCCGGTCGGGAGCGTCGGAGCGTATTCACCGGGGGGCCGGTATCCACTGATTGCGTCCGCCGTGATGACAGTGGCAACCGCCAAGGTGGCGGACGTTCCACGAGTCATGGCGGCCGCTCCCCCGAAGGACGAGCGCGGCATGCACCGACCCCAGTTGTGGGCGATGGCCGAGTCGGGTGCCGATGAGATCTTCTGCGTAGGTGGCGTCCAGGCGCTCGCAGGGATGGCATTCGGACTCGAAGATGCCGAGCCAGTCGACATGATCGTCGGACCGGGGAATGCCTACGTCGCCGAGGCCAAGCGTCAGCTCTTCGGCCAGGTCGGGATCGACCTGCTCGCCGGCCCCACGGAGATCATGATCATCGCCGACGACTCCGCCGATCCGGCGATCCTCGCTTGCGATCTGCTGGGCCAGGCCGAGCACGGCCCCACCTCACCGGCGATCCTCGCCACGACATCAGAGGAGGTTGGCCGGGCCACCATCGAAGAAGTCGACAGATGGCTCGAGCGATGGCCGACCCGCGCAGTGTCCGAACAAGCATGGCGTGACTTCGGAACGGTCATCCTGTGCGAGGACGACGCAGAGATGCGACGCGTAGCCGATGACATCGCCCCCGAACACCTCGAGGTCCAAACCCGGGACGTCGAGTGGTTCGTCGAGCGGCTGACCAACTATGGAAGCCTCTTCATCGGTACACATTCGACCGTCGCCTACGCCGACAAGGCGATGGGCCCCAACCACACGCTCCCCACCAGGCGGGCTGCCCGTTACACGGGCGGGCTGTGGGTGGGCAAGTTCCTCAAGACGGTCACGACATCCCGCTGTACGGGCGAAGGGTCTCTCCATATCGCCGAGCATGCAGCGGTGGTCGCCGACGCCGAGTTGATGGAGGGACATGCCGTCAGCTCCAGGTTGCGCCTGAATCCTGAGTACTTCCCCGAGATGTCGGAGCTGCACTCGCAATGAGAACCGTCGTCGTCACCGGGGCCAGCCAAGGCATAGGACGGGTCATCGCCACCGCGTTCGGAGCGCTCGGCGACACCGTTGTGCTGGCCGCCCGCAATCGGACAAACCTCACGGAGACCGCCGCAATGGTGGAGGCCGGCGGCGGCACCGCCGTGGTGGTCGAAACCGATGTCACCACCGAGGCCTCGGTCGCCGAGCTGTCCTCGGCCGTCGACGGGACCGGGCGTGCCGCCGACGTGGTGGTGGCCAACAGTGGCATCGGCGGTCCGAGTGGGGTGCTTTGGGAGCTCGACCCCGGCGACTGGGATGCGGCCTTCGATGTGAATGTGAAGGGCGTGTTCCTCACGGCTCGGGCGCTGCTTCCCGGCATGATCGAACGGGGATCCGGCTCGGTGATCGTGATCGGGTCGATCTCGGGCAAGCGACCGCTGTACGGGCGGACGGCCTACACGTCGACGAAGATGGCGCTGGTCGGTCTCGTTCGGACTCTGGCCGTGGAGGCGGGAGAGCACGGGGTTCGCGTCAACCTCATCTCACCCGGCTTTGTCCAAGGTCCCCGGCTCGACTGGGTGATCGGCGCCCAGGCCGAGGCGCGCGGGGTGTCGGAAGCTGTCGTGGAAGCGGAGTTCAAGGCGCAATCACCGATCGGGCGGCTCACCCAGCCTTCGGACATCGCCGATGCCGCCCTCTATCTGGCCTCGGATCGGTCGTCGGCGCTGACCGGGGTGGATCTGAACGTCAACGCCGGCGTGGTCATGTACTGAAGGAGCACCGATGTCACGGTTGATCGATCTGTCCCAGCCCATCTACGAAGGCATGAAGGTGTATCCGGGTCACCTCAAGACGGTGACCTTCCAACACGCGACCCACGAGGAGACGGCCCCGAGATTCACCAGCGGATTCTCGTTCCAGACGTGGGGGTTCATGCTCAACGACAACGGGCCAACGCACGTCGACTCGTTCAGCCATCTCGATCCGGACCCGGATGCTTCCACCATCGACCAGATGCCGCTCGACCTGTTCTATGGGCCGGCCGTGTGCGTCGACGTCTCGTCGGTGCCGGAGCAAACGGACATCACGCCCGACCACATCGAGGAGGGTCTGTCGAAGGCGGGGCTCGAAGTGAACGCCGGAGACCTGTGCTTCTTCTACACCGCCACCTACGACAAGTACGCCGGTGACTCGAGATACCTGTCGGCCTTTGCCGGTCTCGGTGCCGAAGCTGCCGAGTGGATCGTGGAGAAGGGGATCAAGGCTTTTGGAGTGGACTCGCCAACTCCGGACAATCCCATCTCCACCACCTATCCCATCCACATGATGGGAAGACGTGAGCACATCACTCACTACGAGAACCTGGTCCTGACCGAAGTGGTCGGCACTCGTTTCACCTTCGTCGGGTTCCCGCTGAAGGTGGTCGGCGCCCACGGCGGACCCACTCGGGCGGTGGCGATCGTCGAGGACTGACAGCAGGAACACCTCCCGGAAGGCTGAGAAGCCGGGGCGGTGATGAAGACGTGGATGCCCGGAGGTATGTGGTGTCGAGTGGCGTTGTGACCGAACCGCCGCCACCATCACTCGAACCGAGCGTCCAACCAATCGGCGATCAGCGAGGCGGCGTCGGACTCCCGGCCGAGGTAGTAGTGCCCACAATCGTCGAGCACTTCGACGTCCACCTGCGCTGGGCACAGACGGGCGAACTCCTCGGCGGGATACAGATCCGACGGCTCTTCATCGCCGCGGATGGTGAGCGTCGGGCAGGTCAGGGACCGTGCGGCCTCCAGTAGATCCGGGATGTTGTCGAGGTATTCGCAGTATGTCCCCGCCGAGATGACGTACCACCATCCGGGCACGAGCATCAGCTCGTCTCCTCTGCCTTCGGCAACCAGGTATCGGGCTTGCGCGGTGATCTCCTCGTACCGATCACCGGCCATGAGACCGTGGGCTGCGATCATTCGCATCAGATCCTTGCCGCCTCGGTGGGCGGAGAGCAGGACCAGTGCCGGGACGTCGGAGTGGTCGGCGGCGTGCCGGGCTGCCAGGGTCCCGCCGTTGGAGTGGCCGATCAGGATGGGAGGGCCGAATCCTTGTTCGGTGATCCACCGATGGGCGAGGATGTTGTCTTCGAGCATCTCTGCGGCCGTCTGGAAAGCACCACCTTCGAGGGCTCGGCTGTCTCGGTTCGACAGCACGTCGTGCCCTCGACGGTTGTAGGCGAGACAGGCGAATCCCCGCTCGGTGAGGACAGGGGGGAGGAACCGGGGCGGGCCGACGTAGAAGTTCATGGTGTTGCCGTGGAACAGCTGCACGACCCCTCGAACCTCACCATCGGGCTGGTACCACAGACCGTCGAGAGGCTGGGTGTCGGTCTCGATGCGGATCGGCTCGGCTCGAGTCACTGGGCCGTCCAACCGCCGTCGATGTAGAGCGTGGTTCCCGTGGTGAACGAAGCCTCATCCGAGAGCAGATAGACCACGCCCCCGACCAACTCCTCAGGCTGGCCCATCCTCCCCATCGGTGTTCTGGCCTCCGTCGCGGCCAGCGCCGCTGCGTCGTCCCAGCGGGGACGGGTCATCTCGGTGACAATCGCTCCGGGGCCGATGGCGTTGACCCGTATGTGGTGCTCGGTGAGATCGAGCGCCATCCCCCGAGTGAGCATGTTCACGCCGCCTTTCGATGAGAGGTAATGGATCCGGTGCTTGGCGCCGACCCACCCGAGTGTCGAGGCGATCATCACGAACGATCCGCCAACCTCCGCCTCGACCATCTTCCTCGCCACCGCCTGACCCACCAGGAAGTCTCCGGTCAGGTTCACCTCGATGATCCGATTCCACTCGTCGAGCGAGAGATCCAGGAATGGCACATAGGTGGACAGCCCATGGGCGCACACGAGCCCGTCGAGCATTCCGCCGTGGTCGATCGCCTGCTGCACCATCGCCTCGACCGACCTTTGGTCGCGCACGTCGACCTCGACCCAGCCCGCACCGATTTCATCTGCCAGGTCGGACACTTCTCGCCGTTGATCGCCCAGAAACAGGCGGGCACCCTCGTCGATCAGACCACGGGCGAGCGTCGAACCGATGCCGCCGGCCGCACCGGTGATGAGAAGGTGGCGACCGTCGAGCCGACCGGTCATCTCGAACCTCCCATGTGTTGCAGATGAATCCTGATCGCTGCTGCGTCGAGCGCCCCCAGGCCCTCATCCGATGCATCCCGAAAGAGATCGAGGGCCAGGTCGAGCGCCGGGGTGGCCACGAGGCTCTCCCTGGCGTAGTCGACGATCAGCCCGGCGTCCTTCTTGATGATGTCGAGGCGCCCGGCCGGGGGCTCGTAGGAGTCTTTGGCCATCATCGATCCCCTGATCTCCCACATGCGAGAAGACCCGACTCCCTCGGCGATCACCTGTTGAACCAGGGCCGGGTCCATGCCGGCCACGGCGGCCAGATTGTGGGCTTCCGCGGCAGCGAGCGTGTGAACGGTGACCAAGAGATTTGCGATGAACTTCATGACGATGCCGTTGCCGAACTCGCCCAGGTATCGCCAGGATCCCATCGGCTCGAAGACCGGTGCGTGCAAGTCGAAGACTTCTCTTGGACCCGATCCGTACACGACGAGGGTTGCGTCCTCCGCCTGGCGTCCTGTTCCGCTCACCGGGCAGTCGAGCATCGAGATGCCGGAGGCTGCGAGGCGCTCCCGAGCGGCGTGTTTGGCGGTCAAGGACAGCGTCCCCATCTCGATGAGCACCGTGCCCGGCACGGCGGCACCGATCACCTCGTCGACGGTGTCTGCGAGGGCTTGGGACGAGGGGAGCCACGTGATGATCGTGTCGGCAACGCGAGACACGTCGGCTGCAGACTCGTGAATCGTCGCCCCAAGACCGGCGAACGCGGCGCGCCGATCCGGATCGACGTCGAAACCGTGCACGTCAAAACCTGCCGCCACGAGATGTCGACCGGTCGATCCGCCCATGACTCCGAGACCGATCATGCCGACCCGCCGGATCGTGGCTCCGGTCACCACGGCATCACCGCCACTGTGCCGTTCGAACCGTCGACCGCGATGACGTAGGTCCCATCGAGCCGGTTGAGAGGCTTTTCCAATGCCTCGTCGAGGTGGATGCCACACACGGCGGGAATCGCGAGTGCTCGCGCCGACTCGAAGAGGTGGGCACCCGGCCCGCCGCCCGTCGTCACCAGGGCGGCTGCGTCCCAGAGCAGGGCTGCGTGGTTTGGCAGGGGATGGGTGCCCACCAGGACGTCCCGTGCCCGGAATGCTGCAGAGTCCCCAGGCCCAGCCACGAAGCAGAGCCTGCCCACCGCCACCCCGGGGGCCGCCGGTGTGCCCTCGACGGTCGTGCCTCGAGCCAGCACCACCCCGGCGTCGAACGGTTCCCAGCGATCGAATCCGATGCGGTCTCGAAGAAGAGGGGATTCCTCTGATCCCAGGATCTTCGCCGCCGACGCCGGGTCGATGTGCCACGCCTGCTCGGGCTTGCTCACGGCTCCTTTGGCAACAAGCGCCTCACGGACCCTCGCAACGAGCCCGAGGACGAGTCGTGCTTGGTCCGGATCGGGGCGCCGAAGTTGGCCGACCTCGGCCAGCGCGTCGCCGGGGTCGCTGCTTCGCAGTGCGCGGAGCGCATGTTGCGAGTCGGAAAGAGCAACCGGCTTCGGCCGGCTCCACACGGCGGCGGTGAGCGTGGCCGCGTGCTGTGTGCCGGCCCGGAGCGCTTCCATGGGGTCGATGTCGACCGGTGCGATTTCGGACTCCAACAGATCGGGCGCCGCGAGCGCCCAGGGCAGGATCAGCGCCTCGCCCAACGGACCGGGTGCGCGGCGAGCCGCCCGCGCGACCTGGAGCGCCAAGGGGCTGGCGAGCTCTGCCGGTGCATCGAGCGCGACACCGGGCTCGACCACCGAGCGCATCACCTGAAACAGCGTCACTGCGCCGTCGGCCGATCCCCATTCACACGAGGTGACGCCGAGCGTTTCGTGTGCCGATCGAAGGACATCCGCAACCCGGACAGGCAGTTCCGAACCGAGCAACTCGATGCCGGCTTCACCGGATGTCTTCCCAGACGGACCGACGCGAACGTGGGCGCCAGGCTCCCAGCCCTGCACCAGCGGGGCTGGAGACCCGGCCACGCCCACGACCAGCACATCATCGCCGCTGATGCGTGCGGTGCCGCCGAAGTTCGTGGTCAGCAAGGGCTGCACCATCACGGCCATGGACGCGGAGCCTGGCGTCACACCCGCCGCCTTGAAACGCTCCAGAGTATGGACGGTGAACGACGAAGCCCAGCAGCCCTTCACTGCGGTGGCGAGCTCGCCGTGGTTGATGTCGAGGTATGAGGTGAATGCCCCGGACCACTCGCCTCGTTCTTCCAGCAGGGTCGATGAACGCACGACCATCGGCTCGGGCATGTGGGCGGCGCCGGCTTCGAGTGCGTCGGTCAGTTCGTCCGGGAGCGCCATCCCGGTGATGGCGAGGCGGGCGCCGCCGGACCCTCGCTGCTCCATCACCCGCATCGCGAGCGCCATCGCACGCTTTGACACCTCTACGGGCACGACGATGCCGTCGAGCACGGGAAGTCCGGCTTGTCGGGCTCGCGCCAACCATGCGGCCTTGGCGCCGGAAACCAGCGGGTCTGTTGCCTGGGGCTGATCGAGTGTGAGGATCATGAAGACAGAATCTACGTGGCGAGGCCGCCCACCAGGAGGAGGATGGGCGGCCTCAAGGACGCGGGATCGATTGTCAGTCGATCTCGATGATCTCGTGCTGCTTGTAGGTGGTCACCATCTCGTACCCGGTGTCGGTGACGTAGAGCATCTCCTCCAGGCGCACTCCATGGTCGTGAAGCTTGCCGTGCTGGGTCTCCAGAGCGAACGTCATGCCTTTCTGGATCTCGACCGGATGGTCGAGCGACCAGATACGCGAGATGACCGGTGGGTCGTATTGGGCTAGTCCCAGACCATGCCCCCAGTTGTTGGCGGCAGCCTGGTCCTCTTCCTCGTAGCCCCACGCCTCTTGAGCCGACGGCCACTTGGCGGCGACGTCCGCGGTGGTCACTCCTGGCTTGACCATCTCTATCGAGTCCCACAGCCAGCGGTGCGCTTCTTCGTACGTGGCCTTGTGCTCGTCGGTCGGCTTGCCACCGACGCAGTACGTGCGGTAGCAGCACGACTTGAAGCCGTTCCACGTGAGGGCAGCCAGGTCGATGATGACGAGTTCTCCCGGACGGATCATCCGATCCGAGAAGTTCCGCCAGTTGGGCCAGGCATTGGGACCGGAGGACACGATGACGTCTTCGACGTCCTCCATGCCGGGGATCGAATACAGCTTCTCGAATCCGAAGGCCGCGACCTCGTTCTCGGTCATGCCTGGCTTCAAGTAGTTGGTCAGCTCGTAGTGGACGTAGTCGCAGATCGATCCAACGATCGAGAACGCCATGATCTCGTCGGGGCTCTTGACGGCCCTGGCATTCATCATCGGCGTCATGCCGTCTGTCCAGTTGATGTTCCGCTTCTCGAACTCACGCATCAGGTTGATGTCGATGAAATCGACGCCGAGCGGCATGTCCTTGACGCCGGCCTCTTCGAGGTCATTCATGAGCGAGTTCACGAACTTGTTGACCTGCTGCTCGGCGGCCGGACCAACGGCGCCCTTGATCCAGATGTACGAGTGCCGGATGTTCTCCTTCGGGATCCACGGGTTGTGGACTTCGAGATGGAAGCCGATGTCGCCCTGCTCGTACACGATCGGCGGTTTGCCTGCGGGAAGCACGACGTACCGGAGCCCTGGCTTGAGCCGATTCCACCCTGGCGTGAGCGTCGACGAGACGTAGCGCATGTTCTCGTCGTAGAACAGAAGGAGGGCGCCGAGGCCGGCCTTCTCCATCTCGGCGTGGGCGCGCTTGAGACGCCAATCCCGGACGGTCGCCCAGTTGATTCCCTCTTTCCAATCGGTGCTGAGGCCGAAGAACGCCTCTCTCATAGGTTCGATCCTTTCTCTACCAATACTCTCTCTGTTGGCTCAGAGTCACACCCTGTCGGGCAACACCTCCCGCACGATGTCCAAGAACTCGTCGTCGTCGAGGAGTCCCTTCTTCGCCAGAGAACGTCCCTTGACCTCGGCGAGGATCGCCTCGATCTCCTTGGTCTCGGCGTCATAGATGCCGTGGCGACCGAGCCAGATGGCAACCGAGTCGAGGCCTGAGCCCTTGCCCAGCACGATCTTCGGGTCTGCCTGTCCAACCAACTCAGGCCGGTAGGGGAAGGGCTCGACGAGATCGTCGCCGACGTTCTTCACCCACGTCGTGATGATGCCGGACTCGACGTTGTACAGCATGTCTCCGGTGACGGGTCGGTTCGAAGGCTGGACGACCCCGGACAGCTCGGCCACCAGGCGTGCGATCGAGGTGAACTTGGTGGTGTCGATGCCCGTGTCGATTCCGTACATCGTGAGCAACGCCAGCACCGTCTCCTCGGTCGGGGCATTGCCTGCACGCTCGCCGAGGCCGCTCACCGTGGTGTGGATGACAGAAGCTCCTTCGGTGAGTGCGAGAATCGAGTTGGCGACGCCCATGCCGAAGTCCATGTGGAAATGCGTCTCCAGTGGAACGTCGAGCCGTTCCCGAACACGCCTCGTGTAATAGCTGATCGCATGCGGCGAGGTCACTCCGAACGTGTCGACCAGGGCGATCTTGTCGACGTGTCCCTCGGTGGCGACCGTCTCCAGGTCGTCGAGCAGCTCGGTCATCGAGGCCCGGGTGGCATCGATCGGGAAGAACGTCACCTGTAGACCGTTCTCATGAGCGTGCTTGGTGGACTCCACGCTCGCCGCAATCGCCTTCTCGACCGGCCATTGGTAGGCCTTCTCGATGAGGTGATGGCTGGCGGGGACCTCCATCACCACGCCCTTGACTCCACACTCTGCGGCCAGATCCACGTCGGCGATCATGCATCGGGAAAACGCATATATCTCGGTCGGGAGGTCGGCTGCGACCATTCGCTCGATGGCCTCCTTGTCGGCCGGTGAAACGGCCGGCAGCCCGGCTTCTATCCGGTGGATGCCGGCCTCTGCGAGGGCCTCGGCGATCCGGACCTTGTCATCGGCGGTGAACTCGACACCCGCCTGTTGCTCACCGTCACGAAGGGTCACATCGTGGATTTCCACCTTCTCGGGGATCTGGAATCCTTCGGTGACTTCCGGGAGATAATTCCACGGGCTCGAAAACCACTGGTCGGTTTTCCACGGTGTCTCAGACATGCGGCACGGCTCCTCTGCGGACTCGTCTAGATTTTGCATCATATACGATCGAGTCGGCATCGTGCCTGTTCGGAGGGCCTTGACTTTGGGGAGAAAGCCTTGAAAAACGTCGATTTCCGGTTCCCAGGCTCCGTGGTGGCCGTCACCGGGGCGGCCAGCGGGATAGGACGAGCGGCGGCGAGGGCTTTCGCCGGCGCCAGAGCACAAGTTGTGTTTCTCGACGTCGACGAGTCGCTTGGGCGGGAAGCGACCGTGGATGGTGCAACCTTCGTCGCCTGTGACGTCACGTCACCGGCCTCCATCGCATCGGCGTTCGAGCACATCGAAGCAGCGCATGGAAGGCTGGACGTGCTGGTCAACAACGCCGGGGGGTTTGCGGCCCAGCAGGCCACCGAAGACGTCGAACCGGCGGAGTGGACGCGAATCCTCGAGCTGAACCTCACGTCGGTATTCCTCGTCTCGCAGGCCGCAACCCCGCTGCTGCGGCGGTCCGAGGCCGGACGGATAATCAACCTCGGGTCTTTGGCCGGCCAGCTGGCCACGTATCGGACCGCGCCTGCGTACGCGTCGGCCAAGGCAGGAGTTCATTCCCTGACTCGCGTGATGGCGGGTGAACTCGCTGGCGACGGGATCACTGTGAATGCCATCGCACCATCGGCTGTGCTCACCGAACGCATCCTGGAGCTGCGCGACGCCGACGAACGTGCGGCCACGGCCCGGTCGATCCCGCTGGGGCGTTATCAGGAGCCGGAAGAGTTGGCCAACTGGGTGCTGTTCTTGGCGTCGCGAGAGGCCGGATTCGTCACCGGTCAGACCTTGCACGTCAACGGTGGCCGATACATGACATGAGCGCAGGGAACTGAAGACTGGAGACCGAGATTGCCTGAGATCATCGTTTACGCCGCGGCCCCCCTCGTCGAACGAGGAGACGGGATCGTCAGCGTTCAGCTGACGCCCGAACCACTCGCCGAGCAGGACTTCATCATGGGGACAACGCTGTTCCCTCCCGGTACCGGGTTGGCCTTGCACTGTCACAACACCACCGAGCAGGTCACACTGCTCGAAGGGGTGGCGATGGCAGAGGTCGACGGCAGGAAGTACGAAGCGTCCACCTATGACACAACCTGCGTTCCGGCCGGGGTGTACCACCGGTGGGTCAACACTGGCGACACTCCGATGCGAATCCTCTGGGTCTATGGCTCGACCTACGTGACCCGTACCTTCTTCGAGACGGGTCAGACCGTCGATCAGTTTGGGAGAATCCTCGAATGACCGCGGAACGACGCATTCCCGCCGACCGTCTCGTCGACTTCACCACCGAGGTGCTCGTGGCGCAGGGCGTCTTACGAGCTCATGCAGTGACCACGGGCGAACGCCTCGTCGAGGCCGACCTCAGAGGACGTTCCGGACACGGACTCATGCGGCTTCCTCTGTATTCCAGGCGCATCCAGGCCGGCGGCTACAACCTCGATCCGGACATCCGCATGATGAAAGAGACACCGGTGAGTGCCCTCATCGATGGGGACAACGGCATCGGACAGGTTGTGATGACCGTTGCAGCCGAAACTGCCATCTCGAAGGCCAAGGAGAACGGAATCGGCTGGGTGGCCACCGTTCATTCGAACCACGCGGGGGCGGCGGGCATCTACCCGGCCATGGCGCTGGCCGAGGGTCTCGGTGCGATGTACTTCGCCGTCGCCAACGCAAACGGCATGCCACCTTGGGGCGGACGTGAGAAGCTCCTCGGAACCAATCCGATGGCGATAGCCGTGCCCGCTCGGAACCAGAATCCGTTCCAGCTCGACATCGCCACCACCGTCGCCTCGCACGGGACCATCAAGGTCGCCGCTCAGCGCGGTGAGGAGATGCCGGTCGGCTGGGTGATCGACATGGACGGGAATCCGATCACCGATCCCAACAAGGCGGAGGAGGGGTTTCTGGTCCCCATCGGCGGTTACAAGGGGGCGGGTCTCAACTTCATGATCGGGATCTTCGCGGGGATCATGACAGGTGCTGCCTTCGGAAGGGATGTGGTGGGGTTCCGCCACGATCACGAGACTCCGACCAACACCGGGCAGTCGATGATCGTGTTTCGCCCCGACCTGTTCATCGACATGGATGCCTTCGAGGACCGCATGGACGCCGTGCTCGAAGACTTCCACAACTCGGAGTCGATGACCGACGAGCCGATTCGGATGCCGGGTGACCGGGCGCTCGAGCAGATCGGGGAGAACCATCGTCTGGGTGTGCCCTTGGCGGAGGTCTTGCTCTCTCAACTCGACTCGCTAGCACGCCAGGTTGGCGTCGATCCGCTCGGGTGAGGTGAGCGGGATCGTTGGCGAGGGGGGCTCCTGATCCCTTGGTCGGTCCTCGGAGAGTATGCCCTTTGTCTCTAGCCCGCCGGCGGCGCTCCGGCGCAAGCTGTGCGAAGCGTTCTTGACGACAGGAGACACACCTATGAGGAGCTTTGCCGGGCGCGACATCCTTTCCCTCGACGGTTTCGAACGGGCCGAGTTCGAGCACGTCTTCGCAGTGGCCGACGAGCTGGAGCCGATCGCCCGCGAGCGGCGCAACATCGACCTTCTCAGAGAGAAGATCATGGTCGCCGCCTTCTACCAACCATCGACTCGGACGCGCCTCGCTCACGAGGCGGCCATGCACCGACTCGGGGGTTCGGTGGTCGGGTTCGCCGATCCGAAGATGACGAGGGCAGGGGACTTCTACCAGGAGTCCATGAAGGACACCGTCCACATGCTCGAGTACTACGGCGATGTGATCGTGATGCGCCATCCCGAACGAGGGGCGCCCCACGAGGCAGCGAAGTGGGCGAGCATCCCCGTCATCAACGGGGGCGACGGATGGGGGGAGCATCCCACCCAGATCCTCACCGACCTCTACACGATCCAAGACGAGCTGGGGACCATCGACGGCCTCACGTTCGTGGCGGTCGGTGACTGGCGGATGCGGACCATGCACTCCTTGGGATACGCGCTCACCCAGTTCGACTCGGAGATCATCTACGTCTGCCCGGATGACGACGCACCAAGGGACGAGTTCCTCGAGGAGATCAGAGGACGCAACCTGCGAATACGCCGCGCCGAGCACGTTGCGGACGTCATCGACCAGGCCGACGTGATCTACATGGAGCCCGTGGTCCAGGCCGACTACACGAAGGGTCGCGACGAAAGGCACGGCGACGAAGGCCGGACTCCGTCCAACTACCGGGTGACTCGCGAGCTGTTGGCCGAAAAGGCCAAGAGCCATTCGATCATCCTGCATTCGTTGCCGAGGATGGACGAGTTGCCGGCCGACGTCGATGCCACGCGCCACGCCCGGTATTGGCAGGAGGCATACAACGGCGTCGTGATGCGTATGGCCCTGCTCGCCCTCGTGCTCGGCGCGATGGAATAGGAGGCCACCATGCAGACAGGTCTTCGCGGTCGGGACATGATCACCACCCAGGAATGGACCCGGGACGAGCTCCAGACGGTGCTCGACGTGGCTCTCGACCTCAAGCGCAAGCGTGCCCTTGGTGAGTCACACGCCTACCTGAGGGACAAGGTCCTGGCCATGCTGTTCTTCTTCTCGTCGACCAGGACCCGGGCGAGCTTCGAAGCGGGCATGGCTCAGTTGGGCGGGCACGCGCAGTTCATCGAGTCGAAGAGCACTCAGATCGCCCACGGCGACACCGCCAAGGAGATCGGGGCGATCCTCGGCCGATACAACGACGGGATTGCGATTCGGCAGGTCGACTGGGGCGTTGGCAACGGTTACATCCGCGATGTGGCCGAGGCGTCTCGGACGCCGGTGTTGAACATGCAGTGCGACTGGTATCACCCGTTCCAGGCACTCGCAGACCTCCTCACCATCATCGAGCACAAGGGCGATCCCAGAAACGTCACGCTCGACGTCAGCTACGCCTACGCCTCCAGCTACCAGAAGCCATTGTCGGTCCCCCAGAGCCTGGTTCTGTTGGCGACCCGCTTCGGGATGAACGTGCGCCTGACCCGCCCGCCGGAGTTCGTGCTCATGGACGAGGTGATGGCCCAGGCCGAAGAGAATGCTCGAACGTCAAAGGGCTCGTTCACCGTGCTCGAGGACTTCGAAGCCGGTGTGGCCGACGCCGACGTGGTGTATGCCAAGTCGTGGGGAGCAATGCTCACGACCACCGACGAGTCGGAGTCTGCGGAGATCGGAGCCAAGTACCAGGATTGGATCACGGATGAGCGCCGCATGGCGATGGCTGCGTCGGGCGCCATCTACATGCACCCGCTTCCGGCCGACCGGAACATCGAGGTCACGGATGCGGTGATCGACGGTGCCCAGAGCGCCGTGTACGACCAGGCAGAGAACAGGCTCCACGTTCAGAAGGCCGTCATGGCCTTGACCATGTGAGGACAAGATGCAGAACCGTCGCGCAGTCGTCGCCATCGGCGGAAACAGCCTCATCACCGACCCAGAGCACCAGTCGGTCGAAGACCAGTATCTCGCCGCAGCCGAGACGGACCATCACATCGCCGCCATGGTCGCGTCCGGATGGGACGTGGTGATCACCCACGGCAACGGTCCCCAGATCGGCTTCATCCTGAGGCGCTCGGAGCTCGCTCGCAACGAGCTACACGAGGTTCCGCTCGACGTCTGCGGCGCCGATACCCAAGGCGCCATCGGATACGTGCTCCAACAGAACCTCATGCACGACTTCCTCGGCCTGGGACTCGACAAGAGTGCCGTCACGGTGGTCACTCAGGTCGAGGTCGATCCACACGATCCGGCGTTCCAGCAACCGTCGAAGCCGATCGGTTCGTTCTTGACTGCCGAGCAGGCAGCGTTTCGGAAGGAACATGATGGGTGGGACGTGATGGACGACGCTGCCCGAGGATGGCGGAGGGTTGTGGCATCCCCCGATCCGATTCGAATCGTCGAGATCGACGCTGTCCGTTTTCTCCTCGATGCCGGTTTCACGGTCATTGCGGCCGGAGGAGGCGGCATTCCCGTGGTGACGGACGACGAAGGGCACCTTCGAGGCGTCCCGGCGGTGATCGACAAGGACCTCGCCTCGGCTCTCATGGCCAGGGAGATCGGTGCCGACCTCTTGCTCATCAGCACCTCGATCGATCGTGTGGCACTCGATTTCGGGACCGACCGTGAGAAGTGGGTGGACCACCTCACCCTCGAAGAGGCCAAGCGGTATCTCTCCGAGGGCACTCATTTCCGACCTGGTTCGATGGCACCCAAGATCGAAGCCGTCATCCGGTTCCTGGAAGGAGGTGGCAAAGAGGCCCTCATCACCACGCCACAGAACATCCGAGCTGCCCTGACGGGCGACGCCGGAACACGGATCACGAGGGATTGAGACGATGAACGTGCCCTCGATCCTGGCCTTTCACCGTCCACTGACGATCGAACGCGTGTGGCAGCTCCTCGAGGAGGGCGGTTCGTCGATCAGACTCGTGGGTGGTGGAACCGATCTCGCCATTCACTGCCCGCCGGACGTGAGAGCTCTGGTCGATCTGGCCGGGTTGAAACTGGACAGGATCTTCATGGGCGACGATGGGGCGATCCACATCGGAGCAATGGCCACGCTGACGGCCTTGCTCGAACATCCGATGACGGCGCAGCACTCAGGCGGGGTCATCGCCGAGATGCTCGCTCACGTGGGCTCACCGTTGCTTCGGAACGCCGCCACCATTGGCGGCCATCTCGCACGAGGTCGGCTGTCGGACGTGGTACCCGTCTGTCTTGCACTCGACGCTGACGTCGTCGTCTACGACGGAGCCCACCATCGGATGCGGCTCGACGCCTACTACCGGCGGCTCGCCCACCGTTCTCCACACCTCTTGACGGAGCTCGTTCTCCCGACGCTGCCGCCCCCGTCGGCAGCGGCGTTCGTCCGGTTCTCGCGAAGCGCCTACGACCATGCCCTTGTTGCCGTGGCGACGAGGGTCGATCTCGTCGACGGAGCGGTGCGGTCTGCCCGGGTGGCGGTGGGGGCGAGGTATGGGCCTGCATCTCTGATCCCCGGCGCCGAAGCCGTCCTGGTGGGGTCGGTCCTCGATGACGAAGCCATCGAAGAAGCGGCGGGCGTGGTTGAGGATGTCGTCGAAGTGGACCCGTCGTGGATGGCGAGCGCCGAGTATCGGAGGCATGTGGCAGCGATTCTCGTGGGCCGTTCACTCGTGGACGTTCGCGGGCGTTTGGGAGTCGCCGCATGAGGATCGAACTCGTGATCAACGGCATCGAGCAACAGGTCGAGGTCGAGCCGGGTGAGACGCTCATGGAGTTCCTCAGGCGGTCGGGCCGGCTATCGGTGAAGAACGGGTGTGCCAACGGCGACTGCGGCACCTGTGCCGTGCTCGTGGATGGCCGGGCCGTGGCGTCGTGTCTCCTGTTCGCAGCTCAAGCTGCCGACCGGGAGGTCGCGACGACGGAGCATCTGGTGACATCCGCTGGCCTCCACCCACTGCAGCAGGCGTTGCTCGACGCGGGTGGCGTTCAGTGCGGATTCTGTATCCCGGGAATGCTGGCGACCGCGCTCGACCTGTTGGAGCGGGTTCCAGATCCGTCCATCGAAGAAGTGCGTTTGGCGCTTGCCGGGAACCTCTGCCGGTGTACCGGTTATGTGAAGCAGGTCGAGGGGATTCTGGCCGGTGCGGCACGGATGCGGGAGGGTGCCGATGGGTGAACAGAGATCGGTGGTGGGACACAGCGAACGTCGAGTCGATGGCTTCGCGCTCGTTTCCGGTGCACCTGTTTTCGTCGGAGACCTGGAGGATCGGACCGGAACGGTGCACGTCGCACTGCTGCGGAGTCCACACGCCCATGCGGTGATCCGTTCGATCGACACTGCCCGTGCGGAGGCGCTTCCCGGGGTGGTGATGATCCTCACCCACCGCAACACTCCAACCCAGCGATACACCACTGCCGGCCAAGGGTTCCCCGAGCCGTCGCCGTACGACGCTCGGATGTTCGACACCAAGGTGAGGTTCGTGGGAGACCGGGTTGCTGCCGTTGCAGCCGAGTCGCTCGCCATCGCTCGCCGTGCATGTGCCCTGATCGATGTGGACTACGAGCTCCTGGAGCCCGTGCTGTCGATCGACGACGCACTAGCCGAGGGCGCTCCCATCATCCACGACGAGGAGGATTGCGTCGACGTGTGGGCGCCGGAGCGCAACGTCGCTGCCCATACCGTTGCGTCGGCCGGCGACGTGGAAGCTGGGTTCGAGCGCTCGACACATGTGGTCGATGTCACGTGCGAGACGCAGTATGGACAGCACGCACCGCTCGAGCCGCACGTCGTCGCAACCCATCTCGACGCCGATCAGCGCCTTGTGATCGTGTCGTCCACGCAGGTTCCGTTCCATGTCCGCCGCATCATCGGACGCCTGCTCGACGTGCCCGTTCACCGGATCCGAGTGATCAAACCGCGGATCGGTGGAGGGTTCGGCGTGAAGCAGGAGGTTCTGATCGAGGATCTCCCTGCGTTGATCACCCTTCGTACCGGACGCCCGGCGCGGCTCGAATACAGCCGTGAAGAGGAGTTCGTGTCGTCTCGCACGCGGCACCCCATGCGGGTGAGCGTGAAGCTCGGCGCCGACGACGATGGCTCCCTACAGGCCGTGGAGATGACGGTTCTGTCGAACACCGGCGCCTACGGCACGCACGGCCTGACCGTGCTCTCCAACGTCGGATCGAAGACCTTACCCCTCTACAACACGGCACCCGACGTCCGCTTCTGGGGTGAGGCTGTCTACACCAACCTGCCGGTGGGCGGGGCATATCGCGGATACGGCGCGACCCAGGGGTACTTCGCATTGGAGACGGCGATGGATCGGCTCGCCGAGTCGATCGGGATGGACGCGCTCGAGTTGCGGAGCAGAAACCACATCAGGACCGGCCAGACCTCCCCGATCTTCAAAGCCCTGGGGGAGGGGCGTGAGGGAGTGGAGCAGACGATCACGTCATGCGCCCTCGAGGAGTGCATACGGCTCGGCGCCGAACGGATCGGGTGGAAGGAGAAGCGAGGCACACGGGTGCGCGACGGGTCGTGGGTTCGTGGCGTCGGTATGTCCATCCACATGCAGGGAAGCGGTATCCCGCTCGTCGACATGGGGGCCGCATCGATCAAGCTCAACGACGATGGCTCGTTCAATCTGGCGGTCGGGGCTACGGATCTCGGGACCGGTTCCGACACGATCCTGGGTCAGATCGCCGCCGAGGTGCTCGGCGTGACCATCGACGAGATCATCGTGAGGTCGTCGGATACCGATCTCACACCCTTCGACGTGGGCGCCTACGCCTCGTCCACCACCTACGTGTCCGGCATGGCGGTGGAACTGGCCGCCCGCCAGGTTGCAGGGCAGATCCAAGAGGTGGCCGCGCAGATGCTGCAAATCGACGCTCCCGACGGACTGGAACTCGTCGCAGGAAGAGTCGGTGTGCCCGACGGTGAATCGGTGGGGCTCGACGACGTGGCGCTTCGTTCGCTCTACGGCGAAGACCAGCACCAGATCGCAGCGACCGCCTCGTTCGTTCCGGAGGTGTCGCCGCCGCCCTTCCTCGCCAGCTTTGCGGAGGTCGCCGTAGACCTCGACACCGGGAAGATCCGGATCCTCGACTACGTGGCCGTGGCCGATGCCGGGGTGGCGATCAACCCCCGGCTGGCGGAAGGACAGGTCGAGGGAGCGCTCGCGAACGGGATCGGCTATGCCCTCTTCGAGGAGATGGTGTTCACCGAAAGCGGCAAGTGCCGCACTCCCGATTTCGCGCGGTACAAGATCCCTTCGACGATCGACCTCCCTCCCATGGAGGTGATCCTGGTGGAGTCTTACGAACCCACCGGCCCGATGGGAGCGAAGTCGATCTCCGAGATCGGGATCAACGCCCCGATCCCGACGATCGCCAATGCGGTTCATGACGCCACCGGGATCTGGCTGACACGGACGCCCTTCACCCCGGAACGGGTCTGGACCGCACTCCGAGCGACCCGGGTACCGAGCATCGGGCTCTGAGGTTCGGGCGGTCGGGAGAGGCGTCGTTCTTCTGAGTGCGGTGGTGCGCGCGGCGTACACTGACGGGTCATGCCGCGCACGCTCATGGTGGGTGCCGCCCAGATGGGTCCGGTTCAGAAGTCTGATAGTCGGGACGAGGTCGTGGACCGCCTGATCGGGCTGTTGCGCGACGCCCACTCGCAAGGTGCGGAGCTGGTGGCGTTCCCCGAGCTTGCGCTCACCACCTTCTTCCCCCGTTGGTATCTTCCGCTCGCCGAGGTCGACCACTACTTCGAGACGGAGATGCCCAACCCGTACACCAAACCGCTCTTCGACGAGGCGATGCGTCTACGGATCGGGTTTGCCATCGGCTACGCCTTCAAGAGTGAGGACGGACGCCGGCGCAACGTGTACCACCTCGTGGAACGCGACGGCAGCACCGTCGGCATCTTCAACAAGGTCCACATCCCGGGTCACGATCAGGACGAGCCGTGGCGGCCCTTCCAGCACGCCGAGCGTCGGTACTTCGAACCTGGTGACGACTTTCCCGTCTGGAGGGCCTTCGGCGGAATTGTGGGTATGGCGATATGCAACGACCGCCGGTGGCCGGAAACCTACCGCGTGATGGGCCTGCAGGGCGTCGAGCTGGTGCTCATCGGATACAACACCCCGCTCCACTACGCGCCGGACCCGACCCAGAATTCGCTTCAGGCATTTCACAATCATCTCGTCATGCAGGCGGGTGCCTATCAGAACGGAACGTTCGTGATCGGTGTCGCCAAGGGCGGGGTGGAAGAAGGCGTCGAGTCGCTCGCCCAGTCGGCGATCGTGGCGCCTTCGGGTCAGATCATCGCGCAGACCCTCACGACTGGAGACGAGGTGATCGTGACGCGTATCGACCTCGATCACACCCGTTTCTACAAGGGCACGTTGTTCGACTTCGAGGTGTACCGCATGCCAGCCGCCTATCGGCGGATCGCCGAGCAGAAGGGCGCCATACCTCCGCCCCCCGACTGATCAACCTCAGGATGCGAGCGACTTCACGAGTCCCTCGTCGACGTCCACGCCGAGCCCGGGCCCTTCCGGCACTCTGTACGTGCCCCCGATCGGAGTGATAGGTGTTGCGGACACGTCCTTCGACACGGTCTGGTTCCCCGGACTGCACCCGAAGTAGGTGTCGGTCATCGCAGCGGCGCAGTGGAGGTTGGCTGCGGCAGCGATGCTGGTCTCGGCCACCTTTCCGGCCAGATTCTTGTGGAGTCCGAGCGTGTCGCAGATGGTGGCGGCTCGCATCACTCCCGTGATCCCGCCGGCCTTGATCAGCTTCAGGCTCACGCCGGCGACCGCGGTCGTGCCGAACATCGCAATGTCTTCGAGAGATCGTGCGCCTTCGTCGGCGCAGATCGCGATCGGACCGGCAGCGGCCAGTCGGATCATGGCAGCAGTGCGGTAGGTGGGCTGCTCGATGAATCGCACGCCGACGTCCTCGATCGAGCGCAGGAATCGCGCAGAATCAGCCTCTGTCCACGCAGCGTTGGCATCGCCGCACACGATCACATCGGGTCCGAATGCCACCATCCTCCGCAGCGTCTCGGTTTCCACCTCGGGACGTCCGATGCCGAGCTTGAGCTTGAACCAGCGGTATCCGGACGCGTATCGCTGTTCGAACACCGACATGTCCACCTCGGTGTCTCCGCTGCCGAGGAGTGTGAGTGCTGGGATCGTCGATCGGACGGCCCCGCCGAGGAGCTGGACCACCGGCACCCCGAGGGCGCGCCCCGCGAGGTCGTGGAGGGCGATGTCGATGGCACCGATCGCCGTGGAGTTCCCGTACATGGTCGAGCGGAGCTCATGCCAGATCGCGGTCCGCCGAAGAGGGTCTTCGCCCGTCAGCCTCGGTGCGATCGCCTCGAGCGCTGCGACGATGCGTCCCTGATTCTCACCGGTGACGTCGATCGCCTCCACGGCTTCGCCCCACCCCACGACGCCTCTATCGGACTCGACCCGCACCAGCACGTTCCCGGTGGCGTGCAAGGTCACATGCGACATCCGCATCGGTTTGTCCAGTGGAACGGAGACCGGGATCAGATCGATGGAGGCGATCTTCACGGGCTGTCCTCCTCGGGTCGGTGGGAGCGTCACAGTAACCCTCCCGTTCGGCGATCGCCCTCACGTTGTACGTCGTACGTTCGACGTCGTACGTCGCGGTGGAAGGGTGGCCGACAGCCGACAGCGGACAGCCGACGGCCATCGTTGTGGGTTCCGGGGTTTGCGGTCTGCAGTGTGCCGTCGGCCGGGCGGTTGACCTACCTAGGGCTTTCGGGTTGATCTGGTGGCGTGGGACACGGCTGACGTATTACGTATTGCGTATTACGTTCGACGTTCGACACTGTGGGTCCCCTCGGTTTGCGGTCTGCAGTGTGCCGTCGGCCGGGCGGTTCACCTACCCCGGGCTCTCGGGCGGATCTGGAGGCGTGTGGCACACTGCTGGGGTATTACGTTCGACGTTCAGAGGTCGGGCTGTGGGCGAGTTCCACACCGTGCCCGGGGGTGTTCGGCACTTCGATTGCTCCGTCGACGACTGTGAAGTCGGCGGTCCAGGTCCCCTCCGGGAGCAGGTCGGTGTACTCGGCGATCCAGCCGGCGGGCGAGGCACCAACCAGGCTGATCGACAGTTCGTGCCAGAGATGGCTCGAGAGCGCGAGGTTGTGGGATTCTGCGAGGGTGGCGATCTTGCGGAACTCGGTGACGCCGCCGCAGCGAGCCACATCGGGCTGGAGGACCGATGCGGCCCTCTGATCGCAGATCTCGCGGAATCCCCATCGGAAGTACGCGTTCTCGCCGGCTGCGATCGGCACGCTCGATCTCGATGCCACCTCCGCGAGGTCCGACACGGAGTCGGCCAGGACTGGTTCCTCGAACCACGCGACGCCGTGGTCGGCCAGCATGCGCGAGGTCTCGACCGCCCGCCGCACGTCGAAGCCCTGATTGCCGTCGGCCAGAAGCGTGAAGTCGTCACCCATCGCGTGTCTGAGCGTTGTGGTCCTCCGCAGATCTGCATGGGAACCGACCTTGTATTTGTAGGCAGTGATGCCCAACGCCGCGAAGCGCTCGCACTCGTCGACCAACTCGGCGTCGGTGAGCGAGTGCCAGCCCCCACTTCCATACACCGGGACTCGTGTTCTGAAGCCTCCGAGCAGCGTGTGGAGCGGCAGCCCGGCGCTCTTGGCGACAACATCCCAACAGGCGATGTCGATCGCAGACAAGGCCCACGCTCCTAGACCACCCCGCATCCTCGCCTTGTTCGGAGACCACATCCGGTGCCACAACGCCTCCGGTGCGAGGGCGTTCTGCCCCAGCACGAGCGGGCTCAACTCGTCTCGGATGTATGTGGCCATCGCGGCCCCGGGTGATCCGCCCAGACCGAGATTGAATCCGAACCCTGATTCCCCCTCCGTTCGGATGATCACCGACACGCCCTCGACGGAGGTGTAGGTGCCGAGGGCGCTGCTGATGGGGCGAGCGAGGGGAAGCGAGAGCGGGGCTACCTCGACCGATCGGATGGGCATCGACGTCATGGCGCTGGATCCTATCTGGGACGCGTGGTGCGTTACGGTGTGATGGTGCGACAGGTTCTCATCGTGGGCGCAAGCAGAGGTATCGGACGGGGGCTGGTCGACCGGCACCTGGCGGATGGATGGATCGTTCACGCCACGACGAGAGATGGCCGCCCGTTCCCGCATCCCAATGTGGTCGTCCATCAGCTCGATGTCAGGGATCCAGCCGCAATCGTGAGACTCACCGAGGAGATCGACGAGCCGCTCGACCGGGTGATTCACGCCGCCGGCATCATGAGCGGACCCCGATCCGAGATCATGGCGGTCAATGCGGTTGCGCCGATCCAAGTTGTCCAGGCATTGCTCGACGCTGGCCGTGTCGCGAGTGGTGGCGTGATCGCCATCATGACTTCGCAGCTGGGGTCACGAAGGGGACGCACGGGAAGTCTCGGAGACTACGGCGACTCGAAGGCGGCTTTGAACGACGAGTTTCGGCGTCGGGTCGAGGCATGGCGCCTCGCCGGGACCACGGCCGTCGTCGTCCATCCCGGATGGGTCAGAACCGACATGGGCGGCTCCGGCGCTCCGCTCGGTGTCGAAGAGAGCGTGGACGGTATCGTTCGAGTTCTCGACGGACTCACGCCACAGGATCACGGCCGGTTCGTCACGTGGGAGGGACGCGATCATCCGTGGTGATCCGACGCGAGACGCGCGTTGTTGGTAGCTTCGCTCCGTGACCGATCCCCCTCACATCGGAGTCGAGATCCTGGCCGGGACTCCGCCCGGCGGCGGTCAGGACCGCGCTGCGAGAGCGCTTGCGGCTGCTCTTGGTGGCGACATCTCGATCACCAACATCCCCGGCCGGGGAGGAGGGAACGCCTGGGACGCGCTGGTCGAGAGGCGAGCAGATCCCACGGTCGTGTCGATCAGCTCGCCAACGATCATCACGAATCGGACGCTGGGTATGGCCGTCATCGACGAGCGCGATGTGACGCCCCTCGCCCTCCTGTGTACGGAGGCTCTCGCCTTCTGCGTTGCTGCCGATGGCAGCATTGGTTCGATCGATGACCTCCTGAGTCGCGTCGCCAGAGGTGATGTCGTCTCGGCGATCGCGACCGAGCGCGGGAACGTCAACCACATTGCGCTGGGTCGAGTGATCTGCGCAGGTGGCGGCGAACCTTCGAGCGCTCCGGTCAGGGTCTTCGACTCGGCCCGTCACGCGATCGACGACACCCTGGAGGGTCGATCGGAGGTCGCGGTGGTCTCGGCCGCAAGCACTCTCCCGGAGATCGAGACTGGAGAGATTCGGGTGCTGGCCGTGTCGGCTGCGGAGCGGATGGCAGCACCGTTCCAGTCTGTGCCCACGTGGACGGAGCTCGGAATCGACTGTGTGATCGGAACGTGGCGAGGTGTCGTCGGCCCACCTGGTCTGACCGGGGAAGCAATCGAAGCGTGGGAGTCCGCCCTCGCAGCTGCCGTCGCCGACGACGTGTGGGCGGATGCGCTCCTGCGCCACCATTGGGTGGACACGTATTTGGTCCGGCGAGGCTACGAGCGATTCCTCGAAGTCGAGCGGGCGGCTCTCGTCGCGGGGCTCGCCGATCTGGGCCTTTCCGGTGGTGTCGATGGCTGAGCTGGTGGGAGCATTCGGCGTGCCGCACACACCCCTGTTGTGGCGGCTACGCGACGACCGCGAAGCCACCGATCTCGTCGGGGTGTTCGAGCACTTCGACAGATTTCGCAGCATGTTCGAGGCTGCGAGGCCGGATGCGGTGGTGGCGATCGCCTCGGATCACTTCCACCAATACACGTTCGAGAGCATGCCGGCATTTGCGATCGGGAGGGGGACGCACATCCGGGGCACCCATCCCAATGAGGAGCGGTCGTTTGGGCTCCCCCAGGTGGATCTGGTCGGAGATACCGAGTTGGCCGACAGGATCGCCGGATCGGATGTGCTCACATCGGAGATCGACTTTGCGTTCACCAACCGACCGTGGCTCGATCACGCATACGTGGTACCGCTCCTCGAACTGATGCCGAACCTCGACGTGCCGGTGGTGCCGATCCACACGAACACGAACGCTCCGCCACTTCCATCGGCCCAGCGGTTCGTGGCGCTCGGCCGGCATGTCCGATCATCGATCGAAGCTGACCCTAGCAAGAAGCGTGTGGTGGTGGTTGCGACCGGGCACCTGGCATTCGAGCTCGGCGGTCCGCGTCAGTTCCGCGGCGTGTCGCCCGATCCCGCCTTCGACGAGGAAGCAACGGGATGGCTCGCCCGTGGCGATCTCGAGGCGGCGCAGTCGGGCTGCACCTTCGAGCGTTTGGCCCGCGCCGGGAATCTGGGATTTCAGTTCCTCGATTTCGTGTCCCTGCTGGCGGCAGCCGGTTCCCCAGCCGACATAGCGGCACAGGTGGGATGCCGTTTCGGCGCCGAACCGTTCTTTGCGTGGGCGACGCCATGAGTCGCGCTGAGATTGACATGCTCCTGATCGGCATCGATCTCACCGACCAATCGATCGAGGCGTTTCGCAGTGACGCCGGAGGCTTTGTCGATGCGTGGGAGGCAGCAGGACGAGGCCGCGCGACGGGTCGGTGGGAGGGTGGAGTGCTGACAGATGACGAGCGGCGAGCCTTCGTCGACTTCGACTACGCCACGCTCTACCGGATGGGGGCCCACCCGTTCCTCTTGTGGCAGATGGTTCGCTCCGTGGTCGGTGACTCGATGCCGGTGGGGGACCTGATCGCCGAGTACAACGCTGCAGTCGAGCCGCACGGTCACCCGGCGTTTGGCACCTGAACCTCTCCCGGCTGCCCACCCGGTCCACCGACGACCGGTATTCTCGAGCCTCAGCGTCCCATCGCCACGATTAATGAGCTTGATCATCGCCTCCGAAGAACTCCGTGCCGCCGACGTGCAGGAACTACTTCAGACACATCTTGCGTTCGCCCGCGAGGTCACGCCGCCGGGGCATGTCCACGCGATGGATGTTGCAGCGCTCCTCGATCCGGCAGTCACGTTCTACAGCGCGCGGCGGAACGGCTCCCTGCTCGGAGTGGGCGCACTTCGGGCTCTCGACGACGTCCACGGCGAGATCAAGTCGATGCACACGGCTCGCACCGCCCGCGGCCAGGGGGTCGGGCGCGCCATGGTGCAGCACCTCATCGCGGTCTCGACCGATCGCGGCTACAGCCGGGTGAGTCTCGAGACCGGGACGGGTGCTGCATTCGCACCGGCGCGGAAGCTGTATTCCCAGATGGGGTTTCGAGTGTGCGAGCCCTTTGGCGACTACACCCGCAACCCGTTCAGCGTCTGCATGACGATGGAGCTGTCGTCGCCCTGGGCCTGATCGCCGCGGATTCTCAACGATTGCTGAGTTCCCTGGCCTTTTCGTCTTGGTAGACCTTCCGGACTCGATGGTCACCGAAGTACGCGTAGATGGCGTGCCCGACCACACCGAGGCCCCAGAAGAGCAAGACCCAGTTGGCGAAGTCGAGGCCGAAGAAGCCGGCATCCGCTCCGCCCGCCTTGTCGATCACCACCAGCAAGGTCCCGACGAACACATAGACCATGAGGTGATAGAAGAAGTCGCGCACGATCTTCACGTGCGTCCTCGCCCGCTCGAGTGCGGGATCCGTCTGCGTCATCGACGCCTCCTCTCGGGAGTTCATCTTCCAACAAACTCTGTTACACCGGCGGTCGCTACGGTCGAACGACCTCTCGCTCCGCCGTGACGTCGTCCTCTGGTGTTGGTCTCGCGGATGAGCCACGATCAGGTCGTGAGACTGTGGCGCAGGATTCCGCGATCCCGGCGACGGATGCGGAGGGCCGCACGTCGAGTTCTAGGGGGCCACCTCGATAGCGCGACCGCTGCCGCCGTGATCGACGCCGCCGAGCGCGCCGTTCCGGAGTATTGCGCTCGCATCCCTCCGACCGGCGCCGGTGCCAGAGATCTCCTGCGCACATCTGCTCATGTGTTGGCGCTCCATCGGGCACTCGAACCGCATCTCGGATGGGACCGTGCCGCCGATCTCGTGTCCGACATCGTTTTCGTATCGATCATGCCGCTCCGGCGGGCTCTCTATCTGCTGTCGGGGCTCTGGATCCGAGATCCAATCGACCGAGTCCGGTGGGGCTCCCGCGTCGCCGCTCGGGTGTACTACTCATCACCGGACTGGGTGATGGCCGATGTCGACATCGACGAGGGATTCGGCGTGGACATCACCCGCTGCGTTGTCGCCGAGTACTTCAAAGCACTCGACGCCAGTGAGCTGTGCGACCGGGTGATCTGTGTGCAGGATGCTCGGACTGCGACCGCTCAGGGCGTTCGATTCGAGCGGACCGAGACCCTGGCCTCCGGAGGGAGCCGGTGCGACTTCCGGTATCTGCCTCTGGAGACCGTTCGCCCCGGCACGCTCCTGGACGAGATACTCATCGATGCGCCACCGGAAGCAGTGTGGGCCTGGGTCTCGGGACTGGCCGACCACTACTCGGAGTGGCACCCGGATCACGTGTCGGCACGCTGGGCCAGCGGGCCACCCAACGAGGTGGGTTCTCAGCTGGAGGCCGTTGAGGTCCTGGGGGGTCGACGCGAGAGGCTCCGGTTCGAGATGATCGAGGTGATTGCTCCGCGCCGGATGTCGTTCAGATTTGTTGGCGGCCATGCGCTCGTGGCGAAAGGCGGCCGATTCGAGGTCGAGCCTTTCGGCAGCGGCTCGTTGTTCAGGGCTCGCCTCGACTTCAGGTTCGGGACTGTTCTCGACCGGTTCTACCCGAAGATCGGGAGAACGCTTCGTGACCATATGCGGGAGGAGGGGCAGGCTGCGAAGCGCCTCGTCGAACGGCATTACCCGCCGTCGGGCGCCTCGACGGGGCAAGAGCGAATCGCTAGGTCAGGATCCTGATGGGGGTTCCGGTGCGCCACGCAACGATGTCCTCGACGGCCTGGCCGTAGAAGATCTCGTAGGTCTGCCTGGTGACGTAGCCGATGTGGGGTGTCACGAGGATCCGTGGTTCGGACCTGACGGGGTGATCTGCGGGGAGCGGCTCCGTGTCATGCACGTCGAGCGCGGCACCGGCTATGGCTCCGTTCTGCACGGCCGCGATCAAGGCACTCGTGTCGACGATCGGACCACGTGAAGTGTTCACGAGGTAGGCGTCGGGTCGCATCAGGGCAAGCTGTTCTGTCCCGATCAACCCGCGTGTCCGGTCGCTCAATCGGACGTGGATCGAGACGAAATCGGCGGACGCGAGCAACTCGTCGAATCTGACGAGGTGGACACCGACCTCCTCGGTTCTCTCGGGTGTCAGGTTGTGACTCCAGGCGGAGACGTCCATTCCGAACACCTTGCCCATGGTCGCGACTTGCCTCCCGAGGCGCCCGAGACCGATCACCCCGAGCTGGGCTCCCCGAAGATCGCGGCCCAAGCCACGCTGCCACCCACCGGAACGCACCGAGTCGATCTCGCCGACCAACCCGCGAGCCAGTGCCTGGATCAGGGCGAACGTCAATTCGGCGGTGGCGTGACCCGGCGAGTCTGTCCCGCACACCGTGACCCCGTGCTCCTTGGCCGCCGACAAGTCGATCGAGGCGTTCCGCATGCCCGTGGTGACCAGAAGTCGGAGGTTGGGGAGCGAGGCGATGACCGCCCGTGGAAAGGGGGTGCGCTCCCGCATCGCCACGATGACATCGAAAGGCATCAGCTGCTCGACCAGCAGGTCGTGGTCGGCCACGTGCTCGGTGAAGAACGTGATGTCCCCATCCACCTCGTGCCAGGCTCCGAAATCGGCAGCGACCTCCTGGTAGTCGTCCAGGACCGCGACAGAACAACGAGTCATGGACCCGACGGTACCGAGCCGCGGTGGTCAGTTGTGGTCAGAGGGAAGAAAACAACGCGATCGGAGCCACGGGGCGGGCCCAGGGGAGCGGTGACATATCATGCACGATTGCCGCCAGAGAAGGACATGTACGTGGATTTGGGGATTGCAGGGAGAAAGGCCCTCGTCACGGCCTCGAGCCGGGGCCTCGGGAAGGCGTGCGCCGTGGCGCTGGCGAATGAAGGCGTCGACGTGACGATCAATGGGCTGTCCGAGGAGAACCTCGCGACCGCCGCTGTCGAGCTGAGAGCCTTGGGGGTCGACGTTGTCACCGTTGCGGCCGACATCAACACCGCGGAAGGGCGCGACACCCTCCTTGCCGCGTGCCCCGAGCCCGACATCCTCGTCAACAACAACTGGGGTCCGTCGCCCGGTGACTGGTTGTCGTTCGAATACGAGGACTGGCTGGCTGCGGTCGATGCCAACATGCTGGCGCCGATCATGATGATCCGGGCGGTGGTTCCGGCGATGCGACGCCGCCAGTTCGGAAGGATCGTCAACATCACCTCTCAGATGGTCAAGTCTCCGTTCTCGGTGATGGGGCTCTCCGCCGGAGCACGCGCCGGCCTGACTGCTGCCTGCAAAGCACTGTCGCGTGATGTGGCCAAAGACAACATCACGATCAACAACCTCCTCCCGGAGCGCATCGACACGGAGCGGCAGCGTTTCATGGCGACCAAACGTGCGGAGTCGTCGGGGATGACGTACGAGGCGGCCCGCCAGGAGATCGTCGACAGCATCGCCGCCAACCGGATGGGTCGACCCGAGGAGTTCGGCAAGGCATGCGCATTCCTGTGCAGCGCAGACGCCGGCTACATCTCCGGACAGAACCTCCAACTCGACGGTGGCTCCTACCGCGGGGCCTTCTGACCACGAGACCGGTCCAACCCGCCTGGATCGGCACCGCGGCTTGGATGACGAGGCGAGCAGCAGACGGCACACAGCCCACGGCAGACGTCCCGTGGCTGACGTCCGGTTGCCGAGACCTGATGCTCGCGGCGACAGGGTCCGATACGATGTCCACATGACCATGCTCTGGATCGTCGGTGGCCTGATGGCGGTCGGTTTGATCGTGGCCGTGTCGCTCGTCGTCGCCATCACAGGCCAAGGGGGCGAACGAGAGGGTGAAGCAGGCACGTTCGCCGGCTCGATCCTCGATCAGTCCGCCGCCTTCAGGGGTGACCGTCCGGAGGGCCGCGGTGCGTGGGACGGCGTCGACCGCCAGAAGACCGGTCCCGGCGATCCCGGTGGAGGTGGCTTCTGATGTCGTGGCTTCGATCGACGCTCGAGGCATCCGGGGCCGCCTCGATCTTGCCGTTTGTGGCTCTGATCGGGGTCGTGGGGGTGGCCGCGATCTTTGCGCTCGTCGCCTTTGGCGCTCATCGCATGCGGGGCCGCACTGGTGACGCCGATCAGAGCGCAGCGCAGCTCGAGGCCCAGATGTATGCCAATCGCGGTTGGGAAAAGCGAGACGACCTTCCGGCATGGGATGGCGAAGACAGACTTGGCCTGCCCAAGGACATCTCGGAAGCGGGTATCTGAGGCGTCCGTCCGGCGGTCGCCTCTCAATACGTGAGCACCGACTTCGGCAGCATGACGTGGCAGCCCTTGTTGATGTTCACGAGCTGTGATATCCGCACGTCGGCGGCGAGGCTGCACAACGTGTAGGCATCTTCGAATGGAAGGCCCGTTCTTTCGACGATGAGGGCGACCATGGCGCGGATCGCCTGACGGGCGGCATCGTCCAGGTCCTGGTCGATGCCAATCGTGATGTGGTGACTCTGTGTCTCGGCTCGGGGCATCGACAGCGCCAGGTCCTTGCGAATGTGGATCTCGAGGGTGCCCGTCAACGCCGTTTCGGCCGCCGACAGGCAGCTCTCGCCGTCGCCTTGGACCGCATGTCCATCGCCCACCATCAGGCCCGCCCCGGGGTTGAACACCGGGAGATAGAGCGTCGATCCGGCGGTGAGCTCCTTGATGTCGAGATTCCCTCCGTGCGCCTGAGGGGCGATCGAAGAGATGGTGCCCCACTCCGCTGGTGGCAACGTCCCGAGCACGCCGAAGAATGGACGGAGTGGGATCGACCCGCCCCACGGCATTCGCGCCACCATCGCATCCTCATCCAGTTCGATCGACATGATCCGCCGGCGTGGGAAGTCCTCTGGAAGCGTGCCACGCAAAGGCAGAATCATGTTCCACGCCCAGTCCTGGCGAAGCGCGACATCGATGATGCGGATCTCGAGCACGTCACCCGGTTCTGCGCCTCGAACCGCGATCGGACCGGTCATCAGGTGTCCCGGCAGGATCTGGCTGCGAGTGGTGATCAGGTCGCGATGCTCCGGAAGCAGTCGGTCCCACATCGCATCCGGGAACTGGCCTGGCGATCCGGAGATCGTGTCGACCACGACCGTGTCACCCGAGTCGATCTCCAGCACCGGCTCGAAGTCTGCCGAGAAGGCTCCCCACCGGACGTGGTCGGGATCGGCGGTCAGATGACGGTCCACGGTCACACGACGGCGCTCGGGGCGACCGCCTCGATGTCGGTGACGACGTCGATCACGACAGGACGGTCGGCTTCGAGCGCTCGCTCCATCGCCGGAGCGAATTCGGAAGGCTTTTCGACACGGATACCGATGGCACCCATGTTCTCTGCGACGGCGGCGAAGTCCACCTCGCCGAACACCCACAGCTCGTGCGCCTGCTCGGTCTGTTTGCCGCCGTAGGCCCGGTCGAAGCCGCGCATCGACTGGTTGCCCGAGTGATTGTCGTTCACGACGGTCACGGTGTTGATCCCGAACCGTACGGCTGTCTCGATGTCGCCGATGTGGTACCAGAAACCCGAGTCGCCCGTGAAACAGACGACCGGACGATCAGGTGCTCCGCACTTGGCCCCGAGGGATGCAGGGAACGCCCAACCGAGGTGTCCGGCGCTGCGCAGATAGCTCTGGTCCGTGGTGCGTAGGTCATAGAACCCTCCCATCCACATCCCCGCATGGCCTGTGTCGACGACGACGATGCCGTCGTCGGGCACGAGGTCCGAGAGGTCGGCACAGATCCGCTCCGGGCGGATCGGCTGTGCGTCCGAACCCATCAACGAGGCGTAATCGTCATAGAAGGCGGCGACCTCCGCACGGCACCGGTTCAGCCACTCGGTGCGGTCGGGAGCGGTCGCATCGTTGAGTTCGGCCATTCGGGTGAGCGTCTCTCGTGCGTCGGCGTTGATTCCCACCAACGGTGGATAGTTGCGACCGATCGACTCGGGGTCGATGTCGATCTGGATGCACCTCGTGTCGAGCGGGGGCACGGCCCAGAAGTGGGTCGTCATCCCACCGGTCTGCGTCCCGACGAAGATCACCAGGTCTGCGGCTCCCACGACCTTGTTGGCTGACGCTCGCGAGTAGGTGCCCACCACGCCGACAGACAGAGGATGAACGCCGGGGATGGTGTCCTTGCCGGTGAGCGAGGTCGCCACGGGGATGCTGAGGCGCTCTGCAAGGGCCACGATGGCGGACCCTGCGCCCGAGGCACGGACACCACCTCCCGACACCAGGACCGGACGCTCGGCCGAGGCCATCAGCTCGAGTGCCCGGCGAATCTCGTCGTCTTGGGGACGTGGGCGGAAGGGAGGCACCGACCGGAACTGCGCCTCGACGCGATCGTCCATCTCGGCGGTCTCGCGGTCGATCTGTCCCTCATTGCCCTGGAATTGGAGATGGACGGGTCCCGGAGCACCCGTGGTCGCAACGCGGAACGCCTGCCTCAGCAGATCGGGGAACCGTTCGACAGCGTCGACCGTGGCGTTGAACTTCGTGACGGTCTCGAACGCAGGTACGTCGTCGACCTCTTGATAGACCTGCCGGAACTTCGTCGAAGGATCGCGTCCGCCGGTCATGGCAATCACCGGCGAGTGCGCGAGGTGGGCATCCCGCAGACCAGCAGCCAGATTGAGCGCGCCTACGACCTGGGCCATGCAGACGCCAGGGCGGCCGGACGCCCTGGCGTAGCCGTCGGCCATGTAGGCCGCAGGCTTCTCCCCGTGCGGGCGGATCCGCTTGATGCCGGTGCGTGCTTCGATCTCGACCATCGTTCGCCGCAGCACCGCCGGCACGTGAAACACGTGGGTGACTCCGTACGCCTCCAGCATTTCTGCGAGGACAATTGCGCCTGTGGTCATCTGGACACCTCGAATCGTGCGGTACCGGTCGTGGTGACGGTGCCGTCGGATTTGCGAACGAACATCTCGACCTCGACGTGGTGGTCCTCGACTGCAGTGACGGTCCCCCCGCATTCGAGCGGGTCGCCGAGATAGGCGGGTGCGAGGTGGCGATAGGTGAGCGTCTTCAGGCGGGCGTTCTCGCCGAGAAACCGCTGCGCGGTCTGGACCAGATAAGTCCCTTGCAGAGGCCCATGGACCAGCAGGCCCGGGTGGCCGTCGTGCTCCGTGGTGAAGGGCAGGTCGTAGTGAATCCGATGGATGAGCCATGCTGCGCTGCTGAACATGAACAGGTCGATGGCATCAGGCGTTCTGTCCACCACGGGGATATCGGTGCCGGCCTTCATCGGTAGATCCTCGTGAAACGCTCGCGTGCGACCATCTCCTCGCGCTGGTTCGTGAACGAGAACTCCATGGTCACAAAAACCAGGGGCCCGCTGCGACCCTCCTTCTCGTACATCTCCACGATGCGCTTGCCAACGGTCACGGTGTCGCCTGCGACCACCGGCACGCCCAGCTCGAGCGAGATTTCGCCGGCCATCGCCCGGGTCGTCTGCACCGGCGGAACGTCGGCGGTCGCCGAACCGTCAGGAGCGAGCTCGTCACGCGGGCCGAGGTGCGCCGTGTGCATCCGGATCACGTACGGAAACATCGGCGGAGCGACGACATCGGCGTAGCCGGCCTCCCTCGCAGCTTCAGGATCGACGTGGATGGCGTCTGCCTCGCCGATGGCGTACGAGTACCGCTGGATGTCGCTCCGACCCACCTGGAACGTGGCGTCGGGATACTCCCGCTCCGCCCAGGCCCGCGCTTCAGGTGTGATCAGCACTGAATCCTCCATGCATCTGGTCGGGCGTGTGGATTGCCGACAGCCAACGGCAGACCGCCGACAACTGGTCGGCTGTGGGCCGTGGGCCGTTGGCCGAGGGTGGGCATCCTCGCGATGCGATCGTCGGCGGGTGATGCCGCACTCATAGCCCCATCGTCCTGGCGATGATGTTGCGCTGTATGTCCGAGGTTCCTGCGCCGATCACGCCGAGGCGCGACTCGCGGTAGTGCCTCTGGAGGTCGTACTCCATGGTGTAGCCGTAGCCTCCGAGCACCTGCAGGCCCATGTCCGCAACCGACTTGTAGGCCTCGCATGCATAGAGCTTGAGAATCGCGGCATCACGGAGGTCGGTGGCGCCGCGGTCGAGCCGAGCGGCATAGCGGTACACCAGCATCTCGGAGATGTCGACCATCATCTGCATCTCGGCCAATCGGTGGGCCACCGCCTGGAACTTGCCGATCGGCTGGCCGAACTGCTTGCGCTCCTGGGCGTACGCCAGTGAGTCGGCGAGTGCAGCCTTTGCTGCGCCGGTTCGAGCAGCGGACAGGCACAGCCGCTCGTATCGAAGTCCTACTCCGAGGTCCCTCCACCCATCGTGGAGGGTGCCGAGCATGTTCGACTTCGGGACCCGAACGTCGTCGAAGAACAGAAGGGCGGTGCCAAGAGGCCAATGACCCAGCGTCTCGATCGGCTGCCATTCGAGACCCGGGCTGGAGGTGTCGACCAGGAAGTTCGTGATCCCATGATGCTTCTTCCCCTCAGACGATGTCCGAGTCGCCACGACGTCGAGGTCGCTGACCTTGAAACCCGAGGTGAAGACCTTCTGACCGTTGAGCACGTAGTCGTCGCCGTCTTCGGTTGCGGTGAGAGAGATCGACGCAGCGTCGGACCCGGCTTCTGGCTCGGTGAGCGAGAAGCAGACAGACAGATCGCCGGTGGCGATCTTGGGAAGCAGGTCGTGCTTCTGTTGTTCGGTACCGAAGGTGCCGATGGTGAGTCCACCCCAGGTGACCGCTCGAAAGACCCAAAACGACAGATCGAGAAACGCACGTCCGAGCTCCTCGAGGAGTATGGCGACCTCCACTGCGCCGCCACCGGAGCCTCCGTATTCCTCGGGGATGTTGATCCCCAGCCAGCCCTGCTCTCCGAGCTTTCGATAGAGCTCCGTCGGCGGGCGGTGCTCGCGATCGCACTCGCGGACGTACTCCCTCGTGACTTCCCGTTCACAGAAATCACGAACGGTGTCCCGGAAGAGCTCCTGTTCCTCGGTGAATACGACGTCCATCTGAAATCGGCGCCCTCTCTCGTCCTCGGGTCACTCAGAACGTCTCATCAGTCGAGACAGCTCTCGCGTCCTCTGAGCGTATGATGGTCGGGTGGAGGATGTCAACAGGTGCATGCCCGATGGAGGCTGTTGACAGTTAGGTGGGCAACGGCGTAGGGTTGTTGGAACTGCGTTGATGTCTCATCCTGTGAGACGAGCGTGCCTGGGATCAGTGAGACGTTGCGATACCTGAAGACTGGAGACTGGAGACTGGAGACGGATCCAGTCCCGGGGAGGTTGTGCCAATGGCCGATGAGACACCAACCATCGAGACCGTCCGCGCTCTGTGCGAACGTCACAGCAATTGGGGACGCTGGGGGGAAGAAGACGAACGCGGAACGCTCAATCTGGTGAAGCCCGAACACATCGTCCGTGCCAGTGCCCTCATCGAGCGGGGCACCACCATTTCGATGGCGCTGCCATTCGACGATGCCGGACCCCAGACCGGTGCATTCGGTCGATTCAATCCCATTCACCTCATGATTCGCGATGGCGCTGACGTGATCGCCGGCTCCTCCGTGCGGGACTTCTATGGAGGCGTCGACAAGCACTTCCGTGGCACCGACGACCTCATCATCATGCCGCTCCAGAGCGGCACGCAATGGGATGCGATGGGCCATGTCGTGTTCGAGGACAAGATCTACAACGGCTTCGGGGCGGAGTGGGTGAGCAGCAGAGGAGCGATGAAAGGCTCGGTCAAGCAGGCGGCCGACGGCATGGTCGGACGGGGTGTGCTCCTCGACGTGGCGAAGGCGCTCGGAGTCGACTGGCTCGAACCCGGTCACGCGATCAACGGCGACGAGCTCGATATGGCGGCCGAGATGGCGGGCCTCGAGGTGGGGGAGGGAGACTTCGTCTTCGTCCGTACCGGCGCCATGACCATGGCCCGCGCCAACGGAAGTTGGGGCGATTACGCCGGTGGATCTGCGCCCGGGCTCGGACTCGGGAGCGTGGACTGGATCGCCGAACGCGACATCGCCGCGCTCGCGGCAGACACCTGGGGGCTCGAGGTCCGTCCCAACGAGACGCCGGACACCTTTCAGCCGCTGCACATCGTGCTCATCAATCACATGGGCCTGTGGCTCGGTGAGATCTTCGATCTCGACCCGCTGGCTGCGGACTGCGCCGAAGATGGCCGCTACGAGTTTTTCTTCGCCGGACCGCCACTGCCGTTCACCCGTGCGGTCGGCTCACCACTCAATCCGATGGCCATCAAGTGAGAGGAGAGACTCGATGGACGCACTCCGTTCGATGATATTCACGCCGGGCCACCGGCGTGATCTGATCGAAAAGGCGATCCGCTCCGGCAGCGATGCCGTGATCATCGACCTCGAGGATGCGGTGGCGCTCGATGCAAAGCCACAGGCCCGCGAGCTGCTGGGTGACCTGCCTCCCTCGCCGGTACCTCTCTTCGTGCGAACCAACGGGCCGGAGACCGGGATGATCTGGGACGACGTGATCGCGGCAGGACGCGCCGGCGTGGCGGGATTGGTGATCCCGAAAGCGGAACACGCCGACATCGTCAAGCAGATCGACGGTGCCCTGACGGCGCTCGAGATGACGTCGGGACACACGGTGGGCAGCATCGGGATCGTCCCGCTCATCGAAAGTGCGCTCGGGGTGCGCAACACCTACGACATGGCGATGGCGAGTGATCGCGTCGAGTGTGTGATGTTCGGAGGCGGGGAGCAGGGAGACCTGGTCGCGGATCTGGGTTGCGAGTGGACGCCGGAGGGGACAGGGCTGATGCAGGCCCGGGCACAGGTGCTCATGTCGTCCCGGGCTGCCGGCATCGAGCATCCGTTCGAGGCTGTGTTCATGGACTTTCGGAATCTGGAAGCTCTGCGCGTGGAGTCCGAGTTGGCCCGGCGGCTCGGATATGTCGGCAAGGTCGCCATCCACCCGGCCCAGGTGGCGGTCATCAACGATGTCTTCACCCCGGCGCCGGACGTTGTGGCGTACCAACGAAAGGTGTTGGAGGCGTTCGAGAAGGCTGAGGCCGACGGCTCCGCCTCCATCAGCGTCGATGGAAAGATGGTGGACTACGCCGTGGCCAGGGTGGCCCGGGCGGTTATCGCCAGGGCGGATGCAGCCGAGCGTGCTGCCGCCCGCCAGTCCAAGGAGAACGAATGACCAGGAATCGATACATCGATGGCGGCGTGGGAGTCGCGGTGGTGGGTGCCGGGTCGATCGGATCCCTCCGGGCCGAGATCTCACACCGGCACCCGTCTGTCGACTTCCTGGCGGTTTGCGACATCGTGGAGGAGAAGGCCACGCGGCTCGGCGGCTCCTGTGAAGCTGATGTGGTCACCACAGATGCCATGGAGATCGTGACGCGCGATGACGTGGATGCCGTGATCATCGCCTCCACGGAGGACTCACACTACGCGCCGGCCATGGCCGCCATCCAGGCCGGCAAGACCGTGCTCATCGAGAAGCCATTCACCATCCTGCCGGACGAGGGTCACAAGCTGCTGGCGGCCGCCGACGAATACGGGGTACGGGTCTACACGGGCTTCACCCAGCGGTTTCGCAGGCGCTACCTCGCCATCAAAGAGCACGTGAACAAGGGCTACATCGGAGACGTGACGAGTGCAAAGGCGACCATCTATCTCGCCGAGTCCGTGGCTCGGGCGGTGATCTCGCGGGCAGGTACCACCACTCCTTCGATCAACACGATGACCTATCTGTTCGACCTGCTGACTTGGTATCTCGATGGGCAGAAGCCAGTGTCGGTCTACGCCGCGGGATCGACGAAGGGTCGGATCTCGGAGGATTTCGGAGCTCCGGACTCCACCTGGTGTGTTCTCAGGTACGAGGACGGAACGGTGGCGAACCTCGGCGTCAGCTGGGAGCTCCCCGAGTTCTGGCCCGCCTACGTCGCCACCATGGACTTCGAGCTCTTCGGCAGGGAAGGCACCGTCAGCGTCAAAGACGATCATCGCGATGTCATGCTGGCCTCCCGCAAGCCCATCCATTCTCCATACACGCCGGACGCCAGCATGCACGTCGCCATGCTCGGTTCGTACATGCCAGGGGATTGGGCGCTCGGTGAGCATTTCGGAGCGATGCAGGAGGAAACCCACGCCTTCATCAACGCCGTCGGCCAGAAGCGGCAGGACCCCATCCTCGCCACCGGTGAGGAAGGCATCGACGTGCTCGTCATCTCGAGGGCCGTCGACCAATCCGCCAAGTCCGGTGAAGTGGTGACCCTCGAGTGGTGACGGGCGCGCCAGCGGTGAAGCGGAGGATCGAGCTTGGTTCGTCGAAGGCGGCCAACAGCACACGGCCGACGGCAGACGGCGAGCGCACGCGGGGCATCCGACGAAAGCGCCCATGGTTGCCGGCTGCCTCTCGCTCATCGCGGCATCGCACGTCGAGCATCGGCTGTCGGCTGTCGGCTGTCGGCCAGGCGGTCGAGAGGCGGGCAAAAGCCGATTCTTGCCCGCTTCGTGGGGGGCTTTCATGCTGACGGGAGTCACCGTCATCGAGCTCGGGCAGGTGATCGCCGGCACGTACGGTGGGGCGATCCTCGCCGAGCTGGGGGCAGAGGTCATCAAGGTGGAGCCGTTCACCGGCGACACGGCTCGAAACCCGAAGATCGCACCGCTTCGTGGCGAGAGCGCGATCCACCTGTTCATGAATCGGGGCAAGAAGAGCGTCGTGATCGACCTCAAGAACGCAGAGGGTCTCAAGGTGTTCTACCGGATGGTCGAGCAGGCCGACGCCGTGATCGACAACTTCCGGCCTGGAGTCATGAAGCGGCTGGGAATCGATCACCAGACCCTGAAGGCCCGCAATCCTGACATCGTGACCGTGTCCGTGACAGGGTTCGGCGAGTACGGGCCGGCGCGCGACAAGGCCGCGTTCGATCTCGTCGTCCAGGCCTACTCAGGTCACATGGACATCACCGGGGACCCCGATGGGCCTCCGGCGCGTGTCGGTATCCCGCTCGCCGACATCTCAGGAGGCATCTTCGCCTGCATCTCCGTCCTGGCAGGGCTCGTGGATCGTGAGCTCCACGGGACCGGCCGGCACGCCGATGTGTCCATGCTGGATTCGCTGGTATCGATGCTCTCCTACGACGCCCTCGATCATCTGAACACGGGCAAGCCCGTGGAGCGGCAAGGCACAGGGCACGCCCATATGGTGCCGTGGCAGGCGTTCCAGGCGGCCGACGGATATGTGGTCGTCGCCGCCCGGGACGAGAAGTTCTGGCGCAACCTCTGCGACGCCATCGAGCGACCCGATCTCAAGGACGACCCCAGGAGTGCGGACAATGCGCGACGGGTCGAGAATCGGGACTGGTTGGTGCCGATCCTCGACGATGCCTTCCGCGTCCGCACCCAGTCGGAATGGGTCGAGCGCCTCGACGAGTACGACATCCCCTCGGCTCCAGTCAACGACATGGCGGGCGTGCTGACCGACGAACAAGTCCTTGCCCGCGACATGGTTCGAACGTACGAGCATCCGACCCTCGGGCCGATCCGATACACGCCCAGTCCTGTGAAGTTCTCGGACTGGGAAATGCCTGGTCAACCCGTTCCGATGCTTGGTCAGCACACGAGATCCGTCCTCACCGAGCGGCTCGGATACTCGGAATCCGAGGTCGATCAGCTGCTGGAGCAGGGCGCCGTCGGCGCGTGGTCGAACTCCGCATGACGTCGGAGGCGTCCGCTGCGGTCGGCCTGGCGAATCGTCCGCTTCCGACCCTGTTCGCAACCTCGCTCTCCATCACGCTCGGGGCGCTCCCCATCTTCCTCGTGGGTGCGATGGCGGTGCTCATTCGCCCGGAGCTCGGCTTTGGCGAATCCGCGCTCGGCGCTCTCGCCACCATCTACTACCTGACATCGGCGCTGACCACCTTCCCCGCCGGGCGGCTGGCCGAGCGACTCGGTGGCCCCATGGCCATGGCAGTGGCGGCCGCGCTCTCGACCATCGTCTTCCTCGGCATCTCACTGTTTGCGCGGTCCTGGCTCACGCTTGCGGCCTTCCTGGTGGTGGCCGGTGTGGCCAACGGGATTGCCTTCCCGGGTTCCAATCTGGCGTTTGCCCGTGGCTTCCCGCCGAGCAGACAAGGCATCGGCTACGCCATGAAGCAATCGGCAGGGCCCTATGCCACGATGCTCGCTGGGGCCGCTGTCCCGCTCATCGGACTCACGATCGGGTGGCGGTGGGCGTTTGCTCTGGCCGCCCTCTTGGCCATTCCGATCGTCTTCGGCGGACGTATCAGACAGGAGGTCCCGCGCCATGCACGCTCGACGAGCGGTTGGGTGCCGAGGGGACCCGTTTGGCTTCTCTCTCTCGCCGCATTCTGTGCTGTCAACGCCTCGGCGTCCCTGGGAGCCTTCTACGTCGAGTCGGCGGTGTCGAAGGGGATCGGCGTCGGAACAGCCGGGACCCTGCTCTCTGTAGGAAGCGCCTTCGGAATCGTGTGTCGAATCGGTTGGGGATGGATCGCAGATCGCCGGCCCTCGATCCACTTCGGACTCCTGACCTCGGTTCTCGCAGCGGGCGCGCTGTCGATCTGGTTGTTGGGGTTTCCCGAGTCGGGTCTGAGTCTCGCGATCGTCACGCTCGCAGCCTTCGGCACCGGATGGGCGTGGCCCAGCTTGCTGAGCTTCGCAGTCCTGTCGCGGACCCCGGGTGCCGAGGGCGTGGCGTCCGGGATCGTAGGAGCAGGTCAATACGGCGGGGGAATCCTCGGACCGCTCACCTTTGGTGTGCTCGTCGAACAGTTCTCTTACCGGACGGCCTGGACAGTGGCGGGCATGATGTTGGCGTTGGCTACCGGTTTCTCGGTCCTCGGAGGACGCAGGCTGGAGCGGGCGGTGAGAGAGAGGAGTGTCGGATGAGGTTTGGAACGTTTGTGCCTCAGGGCTGGAAGATGGATCTGGTCGGCGTCCCGGTCGCCCGGCAATGGGATCGGATCGCAGACACCGCACGGACGATCGAGGAGGTCGGGTACGACTCGATCTGGGTGTACGACCATTTCCACACGCACCCGGTGCCGAGCCAGGAATCCGTCTTCGAGGCGTGGTCCTTGATGGCTGCGCTTGCGGTGACCACGAGCAGGGTCCGTCTCGGACAGATGTGCACCTGCGTTCCGTACCGCTCACCCTCTCTCCTGGCCAAGATCGCCGTATCTGTGGATGCCATGAGCGGGGGTCGCCTCGACGTCGGTATCGGAGCCGGTTGGTCCACCCACGAGTTCCGGGGGTACGGGTATACCTTCCCGTCGGCAGGGGAGCGTCTCGACATGCTCGAGGAGGCAGCTCAGGTCCTCATCGAGATGTGGACCCAGGACGAAGCCCGCTTCGTCGGTGAGCACTACGTGTTGGGTGGGGCAATCACGCGGCCCAAGTCGCTGCAGGATCCCCACCCGCCGCTGTGGATCGCAGGCGGGGGTGAACGCCGCACGCTGCGGATCGTGGCCGAATACGGGGATTACTCGAACTTCTCCGGTGACATCGGCACCTTCCGCCACAAGTCCGAGGTCCTCGAGCGGCATTGTGCCGATGTCGGAAGGGACTACGACGATATCGGCCGCTCGGTCCATCTGATGTCAGTCATCGGACGCAACGATGCCGACCTGGCGGCCAAACTCGAGATCGCCGCAGAACGCCGCAATTGCACGCCCGATGAATTCGCCGACGAGCACTTCGCCGTCACCGTGGACCAGGCGGTCGAGATGATGGGCGAGTATCAGGCCGAGGGATGTTCGGACATGATCCTGTACTTCTACGACATGGGTCGCCATGACAGCCTCGAGGTGTTCGCCTCCGAGGTCATGCCCCAGCTGCGCACCGGGTGACATCGATGCAGCGGATGCTCGCCCCATCTTCGATCGCAATCGTGGGACTCTCCAACGATCCCTCCAAGCACGGCGGTCGGGTGCTGGCCAACCTCCGGAAGGTGGGGTTCCAGGGCCGCATAGTGGGTGTGAACCCCCGTCGCCCCGAAGTCGCCGGAGTGGAGGTCGTCGGTGCGATCGGGGATCTCACCGATCCGCCCGACCTGGTCGTGTGTGCCGTTCCTGCCATCGCCATTCCCGGGGTGGTGGCCGAGTCCTCCGGCGCCGGAGGCGTGGTCGTGTTCGCGGGCGGCTTCGCCGAGGCCGGGGAGCCAACGCTGCAGCGCGACCTCGTGGAAGCTGCGGAGAGGGCCGGGGTCTCCGTGCTGGGACCGAACTCCGGAGGCATCATCCGACCGGCGGCGGGCCTCGCAGCGAGTTTCCTCACGTGCTTGGACCGACCGGCGGAACAGATCCGATCGGGCCCGGTCGGTCTCGTCACGCAGAGCGGCGGAACCGGCAGCTACGTCCACAACCTCGCCGCCGGCGCAGGCAGCGGGCTGGGGGCATCGATCTCGACCGGCAATGAAGCGGTGCTCGGCCTCGCCGACGGCATCAGTGCGCTGTGCGACCTGCCAGAGATCCGCGTCATCGCTCTGGTGCTCGAAACGGTCCGGGACGGGGTGGCGTTCCTCGAGGCGGTGGAGGCGGCGCGGCGAGCGGGGAAGGCGGTCGTGGCCTGTCGGATCGGGTCGAGCCGGCGCGGAGCGGGCCTGATGGGCACGCACACCGGCGCGATGGCCGTGCCGGTACGCGTGCTCGATGGAGTGCTCGAAGCGGCCGGCGTGACCGTCGCCGAGACTCCCGAAGAGATGCTGGCGGTCGCCGAGGTGCTCGCCCGCTCCGGCTCGGTGGGTGGCGGCCGCTTGGGGATCGTGACGCATTCGGGCGGCATCGCCATCCTCCTGTCGGACCTGGCCGAGCGGCACGGGGTCGAGCTTCCGCATCCGAGCGACGAGCTTCGAGAGCGCCTGTCGCCGCTGCTCCAGCAGGGATCGTCGGACAACCCGCTTGACATGGGCGGGATCATCGGCGGGCCCGGCAGGTTCGCCAGGGTCGTCGACTTGTTCGCAGCTTCGGGTGACTTCGACTGTGTTCTCGCGGTCTCAACCGCTCACCCGCCGGCCCACACCGTGGAACGAGTGCGAGGACTGCTCGAGCTCGATCCGCCGGTTCCGGTGATCCACCTCTGGATGGCAGGCGACGTCGGGGGAGAGGGGCTCGAGATGCTGCGCACAGCCGACCGGGCGGTGGTCACCGAACCGCGGGCGGCCATGCGTGCGATGGCGGCGCTGCCGATGACGGCTGAGAATCCGATGGTGCGGACCCGACGGTCGTCGATCCGGGTGGACGTGCCTCCGACGGAACACGCCGCGAAGGAGCTGTTGGCGGCGTGGAATCTCCCGGTCGTCGAGGGCGGTTTGGCGATGAACGCCGATGAAGCCGTCGCAGTGGCCGCTCGCCTGGGCGGCCCTGTGGCGATCAAGGTGAGCTCTGCGGCGCTCACGCACAAGACCGAGGCGGGAGGAGTCCGGCTCGGGGTCGCGGGTGACGAAGCCGTCCGGAGAGCCTTCGACGAGATCGTCGAAGGGGTCGGGACGGCGCATCCCGGGATCCCGATCGACGGGGTACGAGTTGAGCGAATGGCCGGAGGATTCGAGGTCATCGTGGGTCTGTTCGACGACCCGGTGTTCGGTGCCATGGCCATGGTGGGGCCGGGAGGTGTCGGCGCGGAGGGGATGGGGCTCGAACGATTCGCCCCTGCCCCGATGAGTACGAGGGCGTCCGCTGCTCTCATCGGTGGCGTCCCGGGGATGTTGACGGCGCTCGGGCGACTCGGTCCAGGGGTGGCAGACGAGCTGGCAGGCCTAGTGTCAATGGCGAGCGAGGCGTTCGCAGGGACGGATCTGGCGGCGATGGAGATGAACCCGATCGCATGGTCGAAGGATGGCTGGCACATTCTCGACGTGGTCGTAGTGTCGGGTCGAGCGGAAGGAGAGGACGATGGGACGACTCGATGACAAGGTGGCGGTGGTCACCGGAGGGAGCAAGGGTATCGGGGCGGCGATCGCCGGTGCGCTCGCCGCAGAAGGCGCCGATTGCCTGCTGGCCGCACGTACCGAGGAGGACCTGGCATCGACCGCCTCCACCATCACGTCCGGCACCGGACGTCGCGTGGAGACAGTGGCCGGAGATCTCCGAACGGGCGAGGGGTGTGAGGCGCTCCATGCGCGAACATTGGAGCTGTTCGACGGTGTCGACATCCTCGTCAACTGCGCCGGGGCGACCAAGGCGGGGCCATTCCTGGATCTTCCCGACGAGGCCTGGATGGACGGGTTTGCCCTGAAGTTCCATGGCGCCGTGCGCCTATCCCGGCTCTTCTGGCCCCAACTCGTCGCGTCGAAGGGGACCGTGGTCAACATCATCGGCGGCCTGGCCAGGACCCCGTCGCCTGACATCGCCATCGGCGGAGCAGTCAACGCCGCCTTCGCCAATTTCAGCAAGGCTCTGGCGGGCCAGGGTCTGCGCGACGACGTCAACGTCAACACGATCCATCCGGGCCAGACCCGAACCGAGCGGCATCACACGTTGATGAAGGCACGCGCCGATGCGGCAGGAATCACACCGGACGAGTTCGAGCAGCGGATCGTCGACCGGCAGGGCATTCGCCGGCTCGGTGAGTCCGGAGACGTCGCCAACCTCGCGGTGTTCTTGTGTCTCCCGGAGTCACGCCACATCCAGGGCACGTCGATCTCAGTCGACGGTGGGGGCACCGCCGGCCTGTTCTGACTGCCGCGCGGGCGCACGAAGTACGGTCGAATGGGTCGGAGCATCGATGCTTCTTCGTCAGGGCGGAGGTCTGAGTCGGCGTCGGCCCGCCAGCCTGTCGGGGTCCGTGGCGAACCCGTGTCCGGCCACATGATGATGGAACCGGCAGAGCGTGGCGAGATCGTCGAGTGAGTGATCGCCGCTTGGCTGATGGCGGATCGACAGAAACCTCGTGACTCTGTCGCTACGTAGGCGGCGACGCGGGGGCTGGCAGTTGGATCACGGCCACGTCCGCCTCAGCCCAGGTCGATCCTCACGGTGTCGCCCGTGCGGGAGGCCTCTTCGATGGCCGCAGTGGCGGCGAGCGTGATCAGTGCCTCGCGTCCGGTCGTGATGTGGCAGGGCGATCCGGTGGTCAGATGGTCGAGCCAAGCCCTCGTTTCGTCGGCGATTCGTCCGAACATCCTCCCGCCCGCCCACTCGCCGGAGCTGCGGCTCCCGAGGAAGGCCATCTGCAGCTCCTGGGCAGGCGCGTAGGCGTTGGTGTACCCCCGCTCCGAAAACAGGATCTGGTCTCGGTGGTCGTCGTCGATGAGCACTGCGCCTTCGGTACCGATCACCTCGAAGCGTATGCTCTGGCCGGTCGTCGGGAATCCAATGGGCAACGAATAGCAGATGTCGAAACCGAACACCGTCCCATCGGAGAACACGATCGTGGCGCTCGTGAGATCGTCGACGTCGAACCCGTTCCCCCGAAAGACCAGACCGTTCCCGCGCGCAGTCACCTCGACCGGCAGGGGTCCGTCGAGGTACCACCCGACGAGGTCGACGAGATAGGTCAGGACATCGGTGACGGGGGTCGCGTGCGCGGACCGTTCGAGCATCGCGAGCCCCTGAGAGCGGCTCGAGTAGACGCGGGTCCATCCGCCGACGACCTGGCCGATCTTTCCTTGTCTCACCTGCTCACGAGCCACGGAGTACTTCTGTAGGTAGCGGGCGCTGTAGCCCACGCGTAGATCGACGGCAGCCGTCTTGGCAGCTTCAACGAGCTTCGATGCGTCGGTGACGTTCAGCGCAAGGGGCTTTTCGACCAGCACGGGCTTGCCGGATTCGATGGCGGCAATGGTGGCTTCGACGTGGGAGTCCTCTGGGGTGGACACCACGACCGCGTCAACCCTTGGATCGATGGCGACCGCCGCCGGGTCGTCGCCGATGAGGTCGGCCTCCGTCTCCGTCCCGAGCCGTGCGGCGGCCTCGCCGTCGATGTCGGCGACGTGGAGATACTCGACCCCGGGATGCTCGGTGATGAGCCGAGCGCGATGTGTGCCCATGCGCCCCGCTCCAACCACGCCGACGCCGATTCGCCGACGTGAACCGCGGGTCACGGGGTGGCGCGGGCCGGAATGCCGCCCGTCTCGACGATCCTGTATCGATCGGCGAGCTCGGGTGCCAGGGTCCGTCGCTTCTCCGGCGGAAAGGCGACCCAGATCCGAAGCAGATGCCGCCTCAGCTCATCGTCCTCGTGGTCCTGGAACTCGGTCCTCGCATGGAGGATGGCGTGGTTGTTGAGGAACTGCATGTCGCCGGGCCGCATTCTCATCGACAGCTGGAGATCCGGACGATTGGCGATGTCCTGGACGGCATCGAGGGCCTCCCGCTGAATCTCGGTCAGCGCCAGCTCATCGCCGAACCTGGTGACGGTGTTGAAATACTGACGGCTCGTGATCCTCGACGTCACCTTCCCGTCGGCGTAGCTGAACATAGGCGACGTGTACCACCCTGGCTCTCCGGGTGGGTCCTCGCCCCGCCAATCGAGATTGAAGGGCTTGTACAACACCTCGAGTAGGTCGGGACGCTCCTCCAGCAAGGTGTTGTGGACGGCGCCCACGCTCACCAGTGCGCTCTCGCCGCCCGACTTGGCGTCGCGCACGCAGAACAGCCCGAGGATGTCGACCGGCAGCTGATCGGCGTGGAAGTCCATCTTGGCGCTGGTCTGGTATCCCCGGACGGTCGGATCCTCGAAGCTCTTGCCCTCGTCGCGGACGTGGCCCAGAAGGTGCCCTCGCGTGTTCTGTGAGATCGGTGTGCCGAGGTTGACCGCGAACCCCCAATAGATGAGCTCGCATTGATGCGCGGTGTATCGCTCCCGGGGGATGCCGCGGACGAGCACGAAACCCAGACCGTCCTCGAGGCGATCGGCGATGCGCTCGAGCAACGCCGACGTCCTCGGCAACGGGAACGACTCCCGTTCGAATGGAATCGAGAGGCCGCGCTCCTCGACACCGGCGACGGCGCCGTCGATCTCGGCGACGGCGTCGGCGTCGAGGTGCTCGATCCACTCGTCGCTCGTCTGGAGGTCGGGTCCCACCCATGCCGACGAACCCGTGATCTGCTCTCGCAATACCTGCATTTCAATCGCCCGCCTCGTGGATCTGACATCATGCACGATACAGGATCACAATGCTGTCGGCTGGCAAGGGACGCCTCTCCTCGCCGGTTGTCATGAGTGTGGAATCCCCCTGCTTCGCCTCTCGGAAGGTCCCCATTCTGGGCGTCCGTCAGAACCGCTCGACGTCGACGGGGGATCCGCCGGTCTCGGCGCTGAGCTGCATCGCTTGCATCACGGCGACGACGGCGAATGCCTCGCGACCGCCTGTCTCCGGCGGCTCACCGGTGCGCACCGACTCGCAGAAGGCTTCGAGGTTTGCCGCCACGCCGTTCACGGGATCGACGGGCAGCTCCTGCGGCGTCCGGTCGTCGCGACCCTGGAACAGGAATCGCGTTCCGTCGTCGAGGCTGTAGCCGGCTCCCTGGGTGCCGAACACCGATGTCGTGCAGTGGAACGGAGCACGAAGGGAGGTGCCGAGCTGGCCAACGGCCCCATTCTCGAACTCGAACATGGCCATGGTGATGTCATCGATGCCCGTGATGCCCTCGACCTGCTTGGAGATACAAGTGACCCGGGCGATGGGTCCGACCAGGTAGTGGAAGTTGTCCACGATGTGGACTCCGAGGGCGGTCATTCCTCCGAGCGGTGACTCGGAAGGGTCGTCGCGCCAAGGCCGGTGGGTCTGCGGACCCCACACCCGGGAGAACCAACCGTGGGCGGCGTTGATCCGTCCGAGCCGTCCCTCGTCGATCGCAGCCTTGAGCGCTCGAGTCGCCGATAGGCGACGGCGGAAGTGGGCGACGTGGAGGATCGCGTTCCCCCGCTCGGCTGCCTCGACGCACGCCCGTGCATCGTCGGTCGTGAGCGCCAGTGGCTTCTCCACCATGAGGTTGTGACCGGATTCGGCGATCGCGGTGACCACCTCTCGGTGGGTCGAGTGCGGGGTGGCGACGAGGACACCGTCGAGATCTTCGGCGAGCAGTGCCTCCATGGAGTCGGCAGGACTGCATCCATGGCGCTCCGCAAACCCTTCTCGAGTCTCACGCGAGCGGGCGAAGCAAACCTGAAGCCTCGCCCCCGACACCTTGTCCACGGCCTGCGCCAGGCGATCACCCCAGTTTCCGAGCCCGACGATCCCGAGGGCGAGGTCGCTCACAGATCGACCAGGAACCGACCGACGGATTTCTCGTCGAGGGCGAGGCCCAGACCCGGCTTCTCCGGCGGGTGGAGCATGCCGTCGATTGCCTTGAAGGGCTCGGTCACGACGTCGCCCTCCAGGTAATAGGGGCAGATCCCAGATCCGTATCTGAGGTTGGGGACAGCCATCGCCAGGTGCGCTGCATGGGCGGCCCCGATCGAGGTCTGCCCCGCCATACCGGCGAAGTGGACGCCGATTCCGGCTGCATCCGCGACTGCGAACACCTCTCGGACGCCGAGCGGTCCGGCCGCCTTCATGAGCTTCGTGACCACCGCGCTGACCGCTCCGAGTTCTATGTGGGTCCGGAGCGAGGCTGCGTCGAAGACGCCCTCGTCGCCCGCGATCGGCACCGGACCGGCGTTGACCTTGGCCATGCCGAGGATGTCGCTCTCGATCACCGGCTGCTCGAGGAAGTCGGGCTCGTATTCGGCCACACCGTGGCAGAACCGCAGAGCAGAGGTGACGTCCCAGCCCTGGTTGGCGTCGGGCAGGAGCATCACGTCTGGGCCGATCGCCTCGCGGACGGCGGCCACCTTGGCGATGTCGACGTCGACGTCTCGCCCGACCTTGACCTTCACCAGGCGGAACCCGTCTTCGTGGACCGCCCGAGCGGCGTCCTCGGCGTTCGAGGCCGGGTCGCCACCGGAGACGTGCCAGATGGTGGGCACCGCGTCCCGCGACCGTCCGCCGTAGTACTGGAACAAGGGCATGCCGGCGGAACGGGCGACGATGTCGACGAGCGCCATCTCGACCGCCGCCCGGGCGGCGTTGTTGTGGATGGCGATCCTGCGCATCAGTCGGCGAAGCACGTATAGGTCCCGCGGATCCTTGCCGACGAGCACCGGGGCGAAAACGTCGCGGATGAGATGGGCGGACGACGCCAGGCTCTCACCGCTGAAGTAGAGAGCGACGACGGCCTCGCCGAGACCTTCGATGCCGTCGTCGGTGACGATGCGAACCACGATGCACGTTCGCTCGTGGACCGTGGCGACCGCCATCTTCAGTGGCTTGGCCAGCGGCACCGCCACCGGGAAGACGTCGACTCGCTCGATCCTCATGTGGCCCCGCCTCCTGCTCGACCTCGAACCCACCCGCGGCCTCACGCGACCGGTGAGTCATGTATTTTGCATTGTATCTGACCCCAAGCCAGGAGATTCGATGAGCATCGCTCGCCAGTACGCCGAGTACGCCACCGGACTCGCATACGAGGACCTGCCGCCCGAGGTGGTCGATCACGCCAAGAAGCTCATCTTGGACATCATCGCCAACTCGATCGGCGGCCACGCCTGGATGGAATCTGGACCGAAGATCCTTGCAGGAGTTCGGCGGCTGAACCGAGGCCAGGACGGCGCAACGGTGATTGCGACCGGAGAGTCCATGGCGCCGGAGTGGGCAGCGCTCGTCAACGGGGGAATGGCGCATTCGCTCGACTACGACAACCATCACGCCAAAGGCGTGATCCACTCGGGCTCCTCGGTGGTGAACTGTGCCCTCGCAGCGGGCGAAGAGACCGGTGCGACCGGAAAGGAACTCATCACCGCAGTGGTGATCGGGTACGAGATCGCCAATCGTCTGGCGATGGCGCTCGGCCCTCACTCATCACACGAGATGGGGTTTCATCCCACCGGAACCTGCGCCACCTTTGCGGGTTCGGCCATCATCGGTCGTCTTCGGGACACGGGACCGGACGTCATCGAGAACGCGATGGGTCTCAACGGCAGCCAGGCGGCAGGGTCCATGCAGTACGTCGTGAACGGTGCCTGGAACAAGCGGATGCATCCGGGGATCGCCGTCCATTCGGCTTTCATGGCCGTCGCCCTCGCCCAGGAGGGATTCATCGGGGCTGCCGAGGTCTTCGAGGGTGAGCAGGGATTCCTGCAGGGCTACGCCCTGCGGCCGGTTCCGGAGATGGCCACCGCCACGCTGGGTTCCGAGTACGAGACGATGAACGTCGCAATCAAGCCCTATTCGCTCTGCCGCTACACCCACCAGACGCTCGAACTCCTCATCGGCCTGGCCCGGGACGAGGGCCTCGACTCGCACGACGTCGAGCGGATCCACATCGAGGTGCCAACCTACGGGCTCCAGCTCGTCGGCTCGCCGATCGAGGCGAAGCGGAATCCCACCTCGGCCGTGGATGCGCAGTTCAGTGCCCCGTTCGCGGCAGCGCTTGCATTGACTGAGAAGCGGGCGGGCATGGATGTGTTCACCAGGGTGCTGGAGAGCCGGTTCTCCGACGAGTTCAAGCGGTTGCTCTCGATCACCGATGTGAGCCGGGCCGACGACCTGGATGCCATCCATCCGGAGTTCTGGCCGGGACGAGTGACGGTCGAGACCCGGTCCGGGACGATCGACCGGTACGCCAAGCACATGCGAGGTGAGGCCGAGATTCCGATGAGCTTCGAGGAGGTCGCCGCCAAGCTGACCGAGTTGAGTCCCAACCACTCCGAATCGGTTCGCTCGGCGGTGGCGGAGGCCGTCGCCGATCTCGAGAACCGGACCACCGCCGACGTCGTGGGACCCCTGCGCGGATGAGCGACACCGATCGACCCCACCCGTGGTGGCAGGAGCTGGGACCGGTCTGGGAAACCAGCGTTGCCCACAAGCCGGCCGTGCGAACCATCGACATTCACACCCATGTGGAGGTCCCGACCGCAGCGGCGCTTGCCAAGCCCCTGTTCAAGCCGGAGTACGACCCCCGCATGGCCATCCAGCCCGAGGAGAGCACGCGATACAACCGTGAGCTCCGGGCCACCCAGACCGACAAGTTCGTCAGCGTCGAGGCTCGGATGTCCGACATGGACCTCCAGGGCATCGACATGCAGACCCTTGCGATTGCCCCGCCCCAGTACTTCTACTGGCTCGACGCCGACATGGGCCCACGGGTCTCCGCCATGGAGAACGACCGGATCGCCGAGATGGCGTCGGAGCGGGCGGACCGATTCGTCGGCGTCGCCACGCTGCCGATGGACCATCCCCAGGCGGCGGTGGTCGAGATGGAGCGAGCGCATCGGGAACTCGGCATGAACGGTTTGGAGATCAACGCCGACGTCAACGGTGGCGACCTCGACGATCGAAGGTTCGACCCGATTTGGGCCAAGGCTTGCGAGCTCGACATGTTGGTGATCCTCCATCCACACGGATGGACCGAACCGCGTCGGATGGACGACTACTACCTGATCAACCTGGTGTGCATGCCGCTCGCATCGACGGTGGCGGTGGCCCGGATGATTCTGGGCGGTGTGTTCCACCGGTACCCGGACCTGAAGTTCCTCGTGGTGCACGGAGGTGGCTACCTGCCCTTCTACTTCGGCCGCACCGACCATGGGTACCGGATCCGTCCGGAGACCCAACGGCACATCCCCGAGCTCCCGAGTCATTACCTCCACAAGCTCCACTTCGACACCACCGTGTTCCGGCCGGAAGAGGTGGAGTACCTGGTGGCCGAGTTCGGCCCCGAACGGGTGCTTCTGGGAACCGACTATCCGTTCGACATGGGTCCCACCGACCCCTTGGGATTCCTGGCCCAGGCCAGGCTCACCGAGAGCGAGCGTGACCTGATCCTCGGTGGCAACGCCGAGCGGTTGTTGAAGATCCCGAAGGTGTCCTGAGGCAGCCCTCACCGCGCCCCGCCCAGACCTGCCGGTCATGCCGACACCCGGCAGGCCGGTGCGAGGAGCCTACGTCGTGCGCGAAATGGCTTCCGCCACCATCTCGACGTGGTCGGGATCGTGTGGGCTGGGGAGGTTGATGATGGTGACGTCGGCACCCGACTCGGCGCGTGTGCGGAGCTCTGTTTCGAGTGCGTCCAGGTCGTCGGGATTGAAGCGCACCATGATCGACTTCGTGATCTTCGAGGGGTCACGACCCACGTCGGCGCAGTGCTTCTCGAGGACGCCGACGAGCCGTTGCCACTCTTCGGGCTCGACTGGGGCGCAGTTCCAGTGGTCGGCGAAGCGGGCCACCGTGCGTAGGGTGCGGCGCTCGCCCTTGCCGCCGATCACGATCGGCGGATGCGGCCGCTGGGGTCCTTTGGGCTCGTTGCGGGCGTTCTTGACGGTGAAGTACTTGCCCTCGAAGGTCGTCTCCTCGTTGTCGAGCATGCCGACGATGATCTCCACGCATTCGTCGAAGCGGTCGAACCTCTCGGTGAGATCCTCGCCGAGCGTGATGCCGTATGCGTCCGCTTCGAGCTGGAACCACCCGGCCCCGAGCCCGAGTTGGAGCCGACCGTTTGAGATGATGTCGGTCGTCGACGCCATGTTGGCAGTGACCGCAGGGTGCCGGTACGGCATGCCGTTCACCATGGTGCCCACCTGGATGCGGTCCGTGGCCTGGGCGAGCGCGGCCAGCGAGGTCCATCCCTCGAGACACGGTCCGTTCGAATCACCGAAGATCGGATAGAAGTGATCGAACACCCAGGCCGACTCGAAGACCTCGAGCTCATCTGCGCGTTCCCAGCACGCCAGCATCCGATCCCAGGTTGTGTGGTGCGGGTTGGTCTTGATTCCGTATCTCATGCCGTCTCCTCTTCGTCTGGTCCGAGTAGTCGATCGATCTCTTGTGGCGTGGCATCGGCAGCCGTCAACATCTCGGCGAGATCCGCCGGTGCGCCGTCGTTCCGCGCCGAGCGGACCGAGCCGAGCACGACGAGCATCGCCCTCAGGCCCGCCGCTACATCGACAGCCATGGTTCCACCCCTGGTCGATGAGGCGAGCTCCTCCACCTGCATCCGCAGCGGGTCGCGCTTGCTGACCGGGTACGGCTCGGCCGGACGACCCGGGAAGTCCAGGAACAACTCGCCATAGTCATCGATGTCGGCGTCGGGCCAGTGCCCGTGGTCGAGGCGGTACCCGAGGTTTCCTTCCACCCCCAGCAGGTCGAAGGTGAAGTGGCCGGGGGTCGTCCAGCTGCTGCTGACCATCGAGGTGGCGCCTGAAGCGTGGATCATCGTGACCGCCGCCGCGTCCGGCATGTCCGGGCCAAGGGTGTGATACGAAAACCTGGCGTTGACCGCCGTGGCCGGACCGAGCAGATGGAGCAGGTTCTCGACGGGATGGATGCCAACCTGGATGAGCACGCCGGCGTCAGAGCCTTTGACCGTTCGATGCCATGCATCCGGCTTGAGGTGGGCACCACGCGCGTTGGAGAAGTCGGCGTGAGCGATGCGCACCGGACCGGATTCGCCGGAGCTGATCCAGCGCTTGGCCGCACGCACGCCCCCGAGTCGCCTCGAGTGGTGGGCGACCCCAACGGGAACGCCGGCGGCGTCCGCCATCCGCATGAGCTCGAGTCCCTCGCCGACATCGACGCACACCGGCTTGTCCACCAGTGCCGGCTTCCCGGCGGCGATTGCAGACTCGACATGGGCGACGTGCAGGTCGTTCGGTGTCGACACGATCACCGCTTCGACAGCATCGTTTGCGAGCATTGCTTCGAGGGACGGCGAAGTGTGCGGAACAGAGTGGCGCGCCGCGAATTCCTCTCGGGTCGACTCGGTTCGGGCATGACAGTCGACCAGCGCCACTCCGTCGGCGCGAGCGATGGCATTGGCGTGGGCGTTCGCCCATCGGCCGAGTCCCACGATGCCGATTCCAACCGTGTCTTCGCTCACCGGGAATCCCGTCGGAGACGTATCGAGAGAGCGCGGGCAGACTCGGCAACGGCGGACCCGATCTCGCCGATCTTTTCATCGTGGAGCCGGCTCAGCGGGGTCGTGAAGACAACGGATCCGTGGCATCTACCGGCATGGTCGAAGAAGGGAGCGGCGATCGAGGCGCCGCCGACCACACGTTCCTCTCGGCTGACCGTGTATCCGCGGGCACGGTCCTCGGCGGCGAGCGCAAGGATGCGATCCAGGTCGGTGATCGTGGCGGGCGTCAGCGCCGGAAGCGGCTCCTCTCCCAATACGCTCCGCACGTCTTCGGGATCGAGACCGGCGAGGATGGCGCGCCCGGCGGCACCGGCGTGCAGCGGCACGGGTCGGCCGAGCTCGACCACGAATCGCAACGGCTTGCTGCTCTGCACCTCGTGGGTGAAGATCGCCACCCCGCCGTGATAGGCGCAGGCGTAACACGTCTCGTCGAAACGTTCGACCAAGCCGCCCAGGACGGGTCCGATCGCTACGGGGAGCGTGTCGCGGGCTTCCAGGACCCGGGCCAGTGTGAACAACCGGGGTCCTGGCACGTAGCCGTCGTCTCGTCGTTCGAGCACGTCCAGATCCGACAGCTGCTGGAGGATCCGACCAACGGCGCTGCGGTCGATCCCCGTGATCCTGGCCAGACCACGGGGCCCCACTGGTTCGCCGGCGTCGACCGCTGCCTCGAGCACGCGAAACGTCCGGTCCGTGAGGCTGTCCGACCCTGCTGGTTGCCCTGACATCGCCGCCGAGTGTGTCACGCCGGGCTGATCTCGTCGAGCAGCGCCAGGTCCTCGGCGGTCGGGAACCAGCGAGCGGCGGCACCGTTCGAGTGGATCTGGGCCGGTGTGGTTGCGCCCGGTGTCACGGTCGGTACTCGAGGTTGGGCGAGGAGCCACCCGAGCGCTACTTGCACCATGGAGAGGTGACGGTCGGCGGCGAACGGTCGCAGTCGTTCGACGACCTCGAAGTTCTCGTCAGCGAGAAAGCGGTGGTACCGCTCCATCGAGAGGCGTCCCTCGAGCTCGGCGCCCTTCGAGGCCTTGCCGGTCAGCATGCCGCTCGCAAGCGGATAGAACGGCAGCAGTGACACCCCTCTCGATCCGGCTACGTCGGTGAGGCCGTTCGCCTCGGGAGCGCGATGCAGCAGGCTGTACTCGATCTGATTCGAGACGAACGCCCGCTGATCGGCGTCCCGGGCGGTGTCCAGCGCCTTCACGAGCTGCGTCGCATCGAGATTCGAACACCCGATCTCCCGAACCAGGCCCTCGTCGACCAGCTCCCAGAGCGTTCCCATCGTGTCTTCGATCGGCGTGTTCGGATCGGGTTTGTGCAGCTGATAGAGATCGATCCAGTCGGTTCCGAGCTGGCTGAGGCTCCTGTGCGCGGCCCTCCGGATGTAGTCGGGCTGTGCACCACCGGATCCCGGTTCGCCCGGAACCTCGAGACCGAACTTGGTGGCGATCACCACGTCGGCCCGGCGGGTGCCGAGCGCTTCTGCGAGCAGGCGTTCGGACTGCCCGTTGCCGTAGTTGTCGGACGTGTCGAAGAAGTTCATGCCGGCGTCCAGGGCTGCATCCACGACGGCCTGAACGCCGTTCGAATCGAGTGCTCGACCGAAGTTGTTGCAGCCCACCCCGATGACCGACACCTCGAGAGCACCGATGCTGGCCGTGCGCATCACGACACGTTGAGGGGTCGAAGGAACTCGAGGGCGTTCGACTCGAGGACCTGGTGCCGTTGTGCAGGTGTCATGTCGACGGCATCGACACCGCCAACCGGGTCCGACGAGGCCATGTCGAACGGGTAGTCACTCCCCAGTACCACCTTGTTCCATCCAACCCGTCGGCCGAGGAACTCCAAGGACAGGGCATCGTGGGTGAGAGAATCGAACCACATGCGACCGAAGTACTCACTGGGTGGGGTGTCGGCGATGACCTCGATCGCCTCCTTGCGAACTCCCCAACCGTGGTCCCACCGGCCGATCTGATAGGGAACGAAGCCTCCTCCGTGCACCCACCCGAACCGGAGATCGGGATGGTGTTCCAACACACCCCCGAAGATGAGATGACCCATCGCGATGGTGGATTCGAGCGGTTGGCCGATGAAGTTCTGCAGGTAGTAGCGACTGAGCCGGTCGGCTCCTGCCAGGGCCCGCTGGTCACCATGCATCCACACCGGGATGTTGGCGTCCTCGAGCGCCGACCAAAGCGGCTCGAGGACGGGCGTGTCGAGGTTGACGCCTGCGATGTTGGTCCCGAGTTGCACACCGCGCAGGCGGGGGTGCGACTCGATGCGACGGAGCTCCTCGAGGGAGGCCCCGACATCCTGGAGCGGGAGGGTGCCGAAGATGTGGAAGCGGTCGGGATTGGTGTCGCTGAGAGCGAGGAGGTGGGTGTTCTGGATCCTCGCGAAGTCGCGACCCACCTCGGCCGGCAGGTGATAGAAGTAGTTGGGGGGCGGCACCGCGATCACCTGGACGTCGACGCGCTGGCGGTCCATCTCCGCGAGGCGTACCTCGGGATCGAACATGCCCTCGGGCATCGGCCCGAGCCGTGCCCTGCCCGGGTACTGAAGGTACGACGCTCCGCTTTCTTGCTCGAGCACCGGTCCGTGGTCGGGATGTGCGGAGGCCATCTCGGCAAGCCCGTCGGGGACGATGGCGTGGGCGTGGATGTCATATGTCGTCATTCGTGTTCCTCTCGCGTGACTTCGTCCCAGCGGCCGAACGAGCCGTACCCGGGGTGGTCGAATGAATTGGGGATCTCGATCAGTACGGGCCCCGAGTGATTCAGGGCGGAATCGAGTGCGGTCCCGATCTCTGAGGGATCCTCGACGAGGATTCCTCGGGCCCCGAAGGCCTCGGCGACGGCGACGAAGTCCGGCGGGGTGATGTCCACCGCGTTTCTCCTGCCGTACAGATGGTCCTGATGCCGCCGCTCGACCCCGTACCCACGATCGTTGAAGACCATCACCACGACGGGAACCCGCTCCTGGACGGCCGTCATGAGATCTTGGATCGTGAACATGATTCCCGCATCCCCGATGAGGCACACCGTCGGGACGTCGGGACGTGCAATCTTGGCGCCGATCGCAGTCGGCATCGAAGAGCCCAGGGTCCCAAATCCCGATGGGACGAACCATGTGCGAGGCATGAACGACCGCCACAGAGACCGAGCCCAGAACGCGATGGTCGTCGGATCGTTGAAGACGAGCGACTCGGCGGGCAGGGTCGCTCGAATGGATTCGAGCACCTGTCGTTCTGGTGGACGACCCACGGCCTCGTCGATGCGTTCGAGCGCCTCCGCCACCTCCGCCTCGCGCCGGGGTGGCGGTGCGTGCCCGAGTTCGCCCAGCACCGCGTCGATGGCGGCGAGTGACAGTTCCGAATCCCCGACCACGCCGACCTCGGCGCGGTAGTTGAGCCCGATGTTGACCGGGTCGATGTCGACCTGGACGATGCGACACGGTATCTCGAGAGACCATCCACCGGTGGGGAAGTACGAGAACCTGGTGCCCACGGCCAGCATCACGTCGGAGCGCGCGATGAGCTCCCGCACGGGCAACTCGTTGGCCCAGTTGCCGATGTGGAGAGGATGGTCCGCCGGAATGGCGCCCTTCCCCTTCTGAGTGGTGATCACCGCGGCGCCGAGCCGCTCGGCGAGTGACACGAGAGCCGCCGATGCCGCCGCAGTGGCAACGCCGCCCCCGGCCCAGATCACGGGTCGTTGTGCTCCGGCCAGCAGATCGGCCGCCCGTCGGATCTCCTCGGGTGCGGGCGCTCGCGGTCGCCGCTCGGCGATCGGGAGGGTGGGCTCGTCGGTGGTGTCGGTGAAGGCCTCGGCGGCGATCTCGACGACGGCGGGTCGAGGACGGCGGTTCCTCAGGGCAAACGCAGCCTGGTGGATCGCAGATGGAATCTCGTCTGCCAGCGTCGCCTGCACCCCGAAGTCGCTGACCGATCGAAACACGCCGAATTGGTCTGACATGTCGTGGAAGTGGCCCCTGCCCTTGCGGCGCACCTGCGGAGGGTTCTCGTTCATGAGGTGGAGCACGGGAACGCTGTCGTTGTACGCCGATGCCATTGCCGTCACAGTGTTGAGCGATCCGGGTCCTCCAGACGTGAAGGCGACACCCAGGTCGCCTCCGGCGCGGGCGTATCCATCGGCCATGAAGATGGCACCCTGCTCGTGGCGGGTTTCGACGTGACGCAACTCGGGATGATCGAGGAAGGCGTCGTATACCGGGAGGGTGCCCACCCCGGGGATCCCGAACAGAGTGTTCACTCCCTCGGCCAGGAGGGATTCGGTCAATGCTGTGGCTCCAGAGCGTCTCATCATCCTCGCACCGGGTGATCGCTGACGAGAGGCGCGACACCACCAGCTGGTCCCGTCGATCCATCACCCGGTAGATGAACCGACGACCCTCGGCGAACTGACGTCGGACGCTTTCGGCCGGTCTCGATTATCGCCGAAGATTCTGGTCGATGTCGGATGAAGCCCGGTTGAGTTGTGTCGGCTCGTCGCCAGAGGTCGGTCGACCATGGCTGGGGGCTGCCGGTACTCACAGGCAGCGACGGAATGGTGACAGGGGGTCCGATGGTGTCCCTACCCAGATCCGAGCCGGGTCGCTGTTGGCCAGCATGATGTGGTCCTCGCCGACCGCCACCCCGGTCGAGGCCACCCCGTCTGGGATCGCCTCCCAACACACGCCATCTGCAGAGAACCAACCGATGGTGGCCGAGCCGTCCCTCGGTTGCCCTGTGACGATCCATCCGATCGGGCCCGATTCGACCTGGGCCACGTTCACAGCGGTGGCAGTCGTCAAAGCATCGATCCGCTCCCACACGGCGCCGTCGATCGAGGTCCACACGATCGCGTTGTCGAAGCCGATACCGCCCACCGCCACAAAACGCCCATCCCGCCACGCCACGTCGTACACATACGCGCCATCGGGGAACGGAGACGTGTTGGAGAGCTGGACCCACGTGGCCCCATCGTTCGATCCCCACAGGACGGGTTCGCACACCGGCCACGCGACCGATGGATCGTCTTCGGGGACGAAGGCGAGGATGCGGTCGTCCGTGACGACGATCGGTGGTACGTCGGGCGCTCTACGCGAGCGCGGACGGCACACCGACCGGACCCGGGCTGGTGCGACATCGGTGACGTCCTGAGGGCGGGGTGTCACGTCGGAGTCGGCTCCCCACTCGGCGGCTTCGATCGCAAGGTCGAACGTCCGACCGTCGCTGGACCAGTACACGTCGCCGCGTACCGTTTGTGCCAGCAGCCCACCCCTTGCCGCGACCAGGCCGCTCCGTTGAGATCCATTGCCGATTCGGACGGAGTCGGGTAGTTCGATGACCGCGGTTGGATCGTCGCCATCCGGACCCACGCGACCGATCTGCCGCCGATCGACGACAAAAAGGCCGCGGCGGTGAAAAACGATCCGGCTCGACACGCGAGGAAGGGTGCGAGACAGCCATCTGGCTCCGTCGGTGGTCGACCAGACCACCCCGCCTGATGGACCCGGTCCTCCCAGCAGTGAGAACCCGGTGGGAGTTGCGATGATGCTTTCAGCGTTGAGTCGATCCTGTGGCACGGTCGCCTCGGACCACTCGACCTGGGCCGCCGGTCCCGTTGTTGCGACATAGCCGATGAGGAGAATGAGGATCCCGGTCGTCGCAAGCATGGTCGTGCGGTTGGCTCGGCGCCCGGCCCGAGCCGATTTCGGTGGATCGACACCGCGTACGATCACGTTGGGGCCGGCGCGATCTTCCCCGGGATGGTTCATTGCATCACCGTGCCACACCCGGCCGAGCTGTGCAGAATCGCAGCCGGGTCGAGGAGCAGCGCTGTCGTAGGATGCCGCAACGGTCGAAGGAGACATCGATGGTGGAAACCGATCGCCTGCCAGAAGGGACCATCCGCCTGCCCGTGGAGGTTGCTAGCGAGTTCATCGTAAGTGCGTTCTCTGCGGCAGGTGTCCCCGCGGAGGATTCCGAGCTGGTGGCCGACGTTCTGACGTCGGCAGACGTCCGGGGGATCAGGAGCCACGGTCTCGCAAGAATGAGCTACTTCCTCGTTCGGATCGAGCGTGGTGTCATCAATCGCGAACCCGACATGAGACTGAGTCGGGGCAGCGATACCACGGTCACGATGGACGCCGATCGAGCGGTTGGGATCGTATCTGCCTCCAAGGCCATGGAAGAGTCGATCGCAATGGCCGGCCGGCACGGTTCGGGTTTCGTGACCGTGGGCAACTCGAGCCACTTCGGGTATGCCGGCTATTGGGCGCGCATGGCGATGGACGCCGGCTGCATCGGAATCAGCATGTCGAGCGGAGGTCGTCGTGTTGCTCCCACGTTCGGAAGTGAGTCCGTGTTCGGGACCAATCCGATGGCCGTTGGCATTCCGGCATTCGGGAGAACCGTCGACTTCTATCTCGACATGGCGACTTCGGCGGTTGCGGTCGGCAAGATCGAGACCGCCCTCCGAGAAGGGCGCCCGCTGAGCCCAGGATGGGTGGCCGACACCGGCACGCCTCCGGGTCTGGACGACAATGGCGTCCTCTCCTATTCCGCGCCGTTGCTGCCGCTCGGCGGAGAAGGTGACGACACGGGGGGCCACAAGGGCTACGGCCTGGCGCTCATGATCGAACTGCTGGCCGGCGCTCTGGCTGGAACACCTCTCACCGACCGACTTGCAGGGGCGGCGGGCATGGCTGCTCCGGCGATGGGGCATTTCATGGGAGCGATCTCGGTGCGGGGATTCGGCGACGAGCAACGGATCGGTGACGTGATGGCTGACACCTTCGAAACCGTCCGTTCGTCGGGCAAGAGCCCAGGTCAGGACCGCATCTTCATCCACGGTGAGCCCGAGGCCATCGCCGAGGAACAAAATCGGGAAGAAGGGATCGCAGTCACCCCTGCCGTGCAGGACCAGATCCGACGGTGGAACGAGCACTTCTCGCTGGGCTTCGACATGTGAGCGCTCGGACACGATTCGGGGCCGCCAACTGGCGGCCCCGAATGATTGTCGAGCGTGGAAACCGACCTGTCACGTGGCCAGGAGATCGAGATCTTCGAATTTCCGGAGGACGTGGGCTTTCGACACCGCCACAGCATCGTCCGCCGAATCGCGAGGGAACGGCAAGTCGACGTTGATGTCGTCGACGAGCTTGCCACCTTTGGCGAACACGAGGATCCGATTCGACAGCTCCACTGCCTCACCCACGTCGTGCGTGACGAACAGGACCGTCTTCTTGGTCTTTTCCCACATCTCGTGGAGTTCACGACGGAGCGACCGCGCCGTGATGGCGTCGAGATGGCTGAATGGCTCGTCCATGAAGAGCACGTCGGGCTCGATCGAGAATGCACGTGCGATGCCCACTCGCTGCTGCATGCCTCCCGACAACTCACCCGGGTACTTGTCACCCTTGTCGCCGAGTTGCACCATCTCGAGGTACTTCTGACAACGTTCGCGGGCCGCGTCGTCGCGTTCCGGCTGCACGAACAGGAGGTTGTCCATCACGGATCGCCACGGCAGCAGGCGAGCCGCCTGGAACACGTAGCCCGGGTTTGCGTCGTGCGAATCCTGGGTGATCGTCACCGTTCCGGAACTCGGCGACTCGATGCCGCTGAGGATGTTGAGCAACGTGGACTTGCCACATCCCGATGGACCGACGATCGACACGAAGACGTGTCCGGAGATGTCCAGGTTGACCTTCTCCAGGGCGACGACCCGGTCGTCCCCGACCCCGAATTCCTTGTGTAGATCCTTGACCCGTATCTCAGCCATCGAGTCCTCCTTCTCGTGCGTATTCCGCTTCCCCTGCTCCCTCGATGGTGTCATCCAACAGGAATTGCTCTTCGACGACGTTGATCGCACCGATCTGTGGCCGCCACTTGAACGACCGCGCAGCCAGAGGCTCGAAGACCAGCTTTTCGAGTGTCAATGCGAAGGCCACGAAGAACAGTCCGTAGCCGATCACTCCTTGAGTGCGGTGGGCGTCGTACCAGAATTTGATGGTCCAGCCCATGCCCCTGTCGGCGCCGAAGACCTCGGCGATCACCAGACCCTTCCACCCGACCGAGAAGGCATACCGCACGGCGGCGAAGAAGAATGGCATCAGCGAGGGGAGCAGCACGCTGCGGGTTATCCGGTTCTGTGGAACCCCGAAGGCCCTTGCCATGTCGAACAACTCCCTGGGCGTGTTGCGGACCCCCTCCCGGACATTGACAATCACGAAGGGTATGCCGGCCAGGATGCAGGCATAGATGGGTGCTTGGTTGCCGAAGCCGAACACCAGCCCGAGGAACAGGCCCCACACCAGCGCCGGCATGGCGAGGATCGCCATCACCCAGTCGTGGAAGAAGGCGTTGACGGACTTCGACAAGCCCATCCCCAGCCCGATGACCGTGCCCACCACCATGGCGACGGCGAACCCGGTGAACAGGCGGAAGATCGTGATGCCAAACATCCCGTACAGGCTCGACTGCACCGATCCGTATCTGAGCGCAGTGTTGAGCGTCAGCTCGTCCCACATGAACCCGAAGACGGTGTGAGGCGCTACGAAGATCCGCGAGTCGAGCGTCCAGTACACGAGATACCAGACGATGATCACCGCGATCGGCATCAAGATCCTGGCTGTCCTCGGGGATTTGAACAGTTTCACCGCCGAATTGGGGTGTGATGTCGTCGTTGCGGATGTCATGCTCCTGAAACCTCCGGACGCCAGCGGAAGAACCGGTCTTCGAACTTCTGAAGCACGACCTTCTCCATGAACAGGGCGAAGACGAAGAACGACAGCACCCAGGCGAAGAACTCGTCCAGCTGGAACACCTGGCTGCTGACGCGCATCTTGAAGCCGATGCCTTCGTTGGACGAGAACACCTCCGTCAGCACCGTCACCTTCCATGCGATGGAAAAACCGAACCGGATCGCCGTGAAGATGTACGGGGCGAGGTGGGGGATCACGATCTGTCGCTGTCGGTCGAACGAGCTGACTCCGAATGCCTTCGACATGTCGAGCAAGTCCTTGGGAAGTGCCCGGATTCCCTCGGAGATGTTCACCGAGACCAGGGCGAAGGTGGTCATGAAGATGGCGAAGATCCATCCGAGCGGCTTGAACCCCCAGATGATGAGGCCCGTGAGGGCCCACACCAGCCCGGGCGACGTCAGGCTCACGACCACCGCGTCCCTGAAGAAGTTGTCGAGCCAGCGGTTCTGGGCAAACAGCCCGATGAATGAGCCGGCGATGAATGACAACCCAAACCCGATCCCGATCCTGGTGAGGGTGGCGCCGAAGTTTCTCAGCAACTCGCCACCTTCCCAGATATCAGGGATGGTTTCGAAGATCCGAATCGGACCGGGCAGCAGTGCATCGTTGAGGGCGCGGCCGGTCAGGAGTTCCATGAGCGCCTGGAAGCCGTACTCCCAGACGGCAAACACAACGATGTACCCCATGATTCGCCAGAACCACCTCAGTTGTGTCTCACGCCGCCGCATCGCCCGAAGGCGTTGCTCCTCGGCGGAGTACTTGGTCTGGCCCGGTTGTTGCTCGGTCGCGACAGTCACCCGGTCACCACCTCCTCGTCTGGCGGCCGTGGGATACCGGTCGGAAACCGGTATCCCACGGCAACGGATCCTCGTCGGGGCTCCACAGCCTTGTCTCGATTACGTTACGTCTCGTACGAGAACGCCGCTCACCAGTCCGGCGTCTCTTGTGTGACGATCTCCAATCTGGGTTGCTCGAACCCGGGTTCGAGGTAGTTGTCGTTGTCGGGATTGAGCTCGGTCATGAAGTCCCAGATCTTGCGCTCTGCCTCGACCCACGCCTCGTCGAGATACACAGACTCCACGAACCAGTCGTTGGCCGGCTCGTTCATGAACTCGATCATCCAGTCGATGTCCGCTTGATCCTCGACCGCGAAATGCTGCGGGTAGGAGCTGATGATCTCTTCCTGGTTGGCGTTCCAGAGGTCGATCCCCTCCTGCCACAGGGCGAGGAAGGCCTTGATCTCCCTTGGATGGCTATCGAAGTAGGCCTCGGTAGCCGTGAAGAGGTTCGACATCACATGGAAGTTGCCGTCGTCGAAGCCGGAGAAGTCGTTGTACAGCTGGAACGGCATCTTGCCGTCGTACATCAACACCAACTCACCGGTGCGAAGATACGGCGCCGCAGCCTCGGGGATGATCACCGCCGCCTCGCAGTCGCCGTTGAGCAGGTTCTGCGGGTTGACGAAGTGGTCGTTCACGATCAGCTCGTAGTCACCGCCACCGACCCGATAGTCGATGCCGTGAAGCTGCATCATCGCCACCGACCAGAACTGGGTGTTCGAGACGGGGCTGCTCACGCAAATGGGGGAACCTGGTGGTATGTCCTCCAAGGTGGTGTAGCCCGTGTCGGCCCGCGTCATCATCGGCGAACGCTGGTAATTGTACTTGCCGAAGGTCACGGTCTTGATGCCGGTCTCCGACTCGAGCACCGGAATCTCCTGCGTGCCCATCGATACGATGTCACCGTGACCGCCGGCGAAGAACGTGAACTCGTCCCACGTCGAACTGGTGTCGATGACGATGCCGTTGGCCTCTTCCCACGTGTCCAGGGCTCCGGTGTCCGTGAGATAGTCCCACGCCGGATCCGGGGCGAACGCAAACCGGATGACGCTCAAGTCGCGCTCTCCACCTGTCTCGCCACCGTCTGCGGTTGTGTCATCGGAGCCGGCGTCGTCGGAGCCACCGCACGCCGCCAACACCATCATCAGGGCGCTGATCAAGGCCAGCCAGCGCCATCTCGTCGACCTAGTACCTGTCATATATGCTCTCCTCCCGGGGATCGCTCAGGAGCGCCCGAACGCCATCGAATGCCGCTGCAATCGATTGTGCGAAACGGGTTCGACTCTTCACGTGAGAGGGATCGTATATCAAATAGGAAGTACGGTGCCCTCAAAAGCGGGGACTTTGTTTGATGCGAAATGTCGAATGTGACTCACAGACCTCATGACGGTTCGTGTCGACATCGTCGATCTGTCGTTCTCCTATCCGGCTCGTCGAGGTGAACCACTGCAGCTCTTCGAGCGATTGACGCTGAGCATCGTGGGCGGATCGTTCCACTCCCTGATCGGTCCGAGCGGGTGTGGGAAGACCACCTTGTTACGACTAATCGCCGGTCTCGAGACGCCGACGAGTGGGGAAGTGCAACTGTCCGGCGCTCCCCGCCGGACACATCCGACCGCGATGGTGTTCGACTCGCCGCGCCTTCTGCCCTGGTGGAACGTCGAGCGCAACGTCGGCCTGGGTCTCGAGTTCGGGCGGCGATCCAAGGAGATTCTCGAACGCGTGCGCAGCTTCTACACGGCCCATGTCGGGCTCGCCGGTTTGGGAAACCGGATGCCCGATCAGCTGTCGATGGGCCAGGCTTCGCGGGTCGGCCTCGGCCGGGCGCTCGCTCACGAGGCCGACGTGCTCTTGCTCGACGAACCGCTGGCGCATCTCGATGCCATCGCTCGACGTGCGATTCAGGCCGACCTCGAGCGCTTGTGGATGGCCGACGGACGCACGACGGTTCTCGTCACCCACGACGTCGAGGAGGCCGTGCGGCTCTCGGACCGGGTCACTGTCATCCGCCGCGGTCCGAACCCGCTGGTGGACACCATCGAGGTCGACTCCGGACGACCCCGAGCCGACCTCCCTCACGACGATCCCGGGCTGCGATCGGCGGCATCCCGGGTGTGGGAAGCCCTCGAGGAGGCCGCCGGATGAGGACGCAACAAGCAACAAGCTCCTGGCAACAAGCCAAACGGCGGCCGACGTACGGTCTGCGCCACGAGCGACGGGCCGTCCGACCCGTCCGATTCGTCCGACCGTCGTCCTGCTTGTTGCTCGGCACGGTGCTCCTCATGCAACGTATATGATGCCCGTCCCATGCGGCTCGCAACGTTCTCCTTCGAAAACAAGACCTCTCTCGGCGCACTGGAGGGGTACGACGTCGTCGACCTTCTCGACGGGGACCCGGATCTGGCACCTGACATGGTGGACCTGATCGCGGCTTGGGACCTCGATCGTGTTCGCAAGGCTTCCGAGTCCGGCCGACGGATACCGGTGTCTGCGGTCAGGCTCCTGGCTCCGCTCACGGTTCGAAAGAATGTCATCGCGGTGGGTCGCAACTATCGGGACCATGCCCAGGAGTTCACGAACTCTGGCTTTGATGCCTCGATGAAGCAGACGGTGCCCGACCATCCGGTGGTTTTCACCAAGGCCCCGACCTCGGTGGTCGGACCGGACGACGCCATCGTGCTCGCCAACGATCCGTCGGGCACCACCGACTACGAGGGCGAGATGGGTGTCGTCATCGGCAAGCCTGCACGAAACGTCAGCCGAGAGGAAGCCCTTGCGCACGTGTTCGGCTGGACCATCGTCAACGACGTGACGGCCCGTGAGCTACAAAAGAAGCACGTGCAGTGGTTCATCGGCAAGAGCCCCGACACCTTCTGCCCGATGGGTCCGTGCATCACCACCACCGACGAGCTCCCCGACATTCGCTCCTCATGGATGCGAACCCATGTCAATGGAGAGAAACGCCAGGAGGCACCGATCTCCGACCTCATCTTCGATGTCGAGTCGCTCATCGTGACGCTCTCGGAAGTGATGACGCTCGAGCCGGGTGATGTGATCGCCACCGGCACCGGACTCGGCGTCGGCATCGGATTCGACCCCCCGATCTATCTCAAGCACGGCGACGTCGTGGAAATCTCCATCGACGGCATCGGCACATTGAGGAACCCGGTCGAGTAGCGAGGGAGGCCGCTCGCCTTTGGCTCGCTGCGAAGGCCAGAACCGGCGAGTGCTGGATCGGACGGGCCCTCGAGCAACAAGCAACAAGCAACGGGCAACCAGCCGGACTTCACCCCAGTGCTGGCGAGCCACTGACCGATGGATGACGGGTGGTGGAGGAACGGGCGGGGGCCTGGCTGCTGGCTCGTTGCTCCTCGCCGGGGGTTGCGAGCCGCTTGAACCGATGGATCTGCTGGTGACTCGGGATTGGCTTCCTCGCCGGTGGACGCGAATCGCGCAATTCGTCAAGACGCGGGCTGGTACGCAGATTGCACGATATATGATCCTCAGATGCCCGACATCCCCACGTGCCTGCCCCCCGTCCGCGCTACTCGAAAGTCCCGTCTCGAGCTTCCTCCTGGTGCCGTGGACTGTCATACACACGTGTTCGACTCGCGGTACCCACTGGCTCCGGATCGTGGATACAACCCGCCGGACTCGACGCTCGACGACATGCTCGCCATGCATGCGCAATTGGGCATCGAGCGTGTCGTGTTCACGCAGCCCTCGGTGTACGGGTCCGACAACTCCGCCATCCTGGACGCGATGGCGCAGATCCCGGATCGGGCCCGGGCCGTGGTTGCGCTGCCTGCGACGGTCTCCGACGAGGAACTGAGTCGGCTGGACGCCGCCGGTGCTCGAGGGATTCGATTGAACCTCGACAACGTGGGTGGCATGCCGCTGCGTATGGAGGACATTCCCACGATGGCGGCACGAGTGGCCGAGCTCGGCTGGCACGTCGAGTTCCTCTTTGCCGGCCATGAGCTCCCGTCGCTCATCGAACTCTTCCGATCATTGCCCGCCCCGATATCGATCGGCCACTTCGGGTACATGCGTGCGGCCGAGGGTGTGACGGACCCCATGTTCGAGATGTTGCGGTCGTTGGTCTCCGAGGGCAATACATGGATCAAGCTTTCTGCTCCGAATCGCCTCGGGGTGGGTGACCTCCCGCCCTGGCCGGCCGTGGTTCCGCTCGCCCATACCCTCATCGAGACTGCGCCCGATCGGATGCTCTGGGCGAGCGACTGGCCGCACCCCAACAAGTACGAGGTTCAGCCCAACGACGCCGATCTGATCGAACAGTTGGAGCTCTGGGCGCCCGACGCCGAGATGCGCCGACGCATCCTGGTCGACAACCCCGAGACTCTGTATCGGTTCTCATGATCGGAGTCATCGGTCTCGGAATCATGGGCTCCCGCCTTGCGTCGCGGCTGCTCGGGGCGGATATGTCGGTGCGGGGGTTCGACGTCGATGCACAACGGCTATCCGACTTCGTGGCAGCCGGAGGCGAGCCGGCCACCTCGCCGAAGGCGGTGGCCGAGGGCTGCGACGTCGTGGTGCTCTCCCTGCTGACGTCGGACATCGCACGCGAGGTGTGTTTGGGCCAGAACGGGATCGCCGAAGTCGTCGACCCAGGGGAGCTGTTGGTGCTGGACTCGACGACCGCTCCGGCCGAGGACACCGTGGACATCGGCACCGAGCTTGCGGCGCGAGGTATCGAATACGCCGACATGACGATCAGCGGAAACGCGGCCGTGGCCGAGAGGGGCGAGCTCGTGGTGATGCTCGGCGGTTCTGAATCGGCCTATCGCCGGGCAGCACCGATCATGGATGCGATCGGCCGCTCGAATCATCATGTAGGTCCGCTCGGCTCGGCCGCTCGAATGAAGCTCATCGTCAACCATGTGCTCGCAGTCAACCGTTCAGGCCTGGCAGAGGCACTGGTCGTCGCCGAGCGGGCCGGGCTCGAGCTGAGCCGGGCACTCGACATCCTCCGGGACAGCGCCGCCTATTCGAGGGCGATGGATCTGTGGGGCGATCGAATGGTGGCTGCGCATCACGACCAGCCCAACGCCCGCTTGCGGCAGAGCCACAAGGATTCGATGATCATGGCCCGGCAGGCGGTACAGCTCGGGGTGCCTGGCGACTACATCCGGCTCGTCGAAGCGACTTTGCGAGAAGGCGTCGAGAACGGTTTGGCCGACAAGGACAACTCGTCCACGATCGAGGTGATCCGCCGCCAGGCCGGGATCGGGCGGGTGCCCACAGAAGAGGAGCAACAGTGACGGTGGATCCGACCACTCCGGAGGGCTGGGCCCGGCGCTGGCAGCCCACGATCGCCGAGAAACCTTCGCGTCGAACCATCGACGCCCACACTCACATGCTCGTGCCCGAGTCTGCCGAGATGACCCGCCCGCATTTCAAGCCCGAGATGGACCCCCGGACGTTCTTCTCGGCGCCGGATACCAAAGAGCTCAACGGGCGCTTCTATCAACTCATCGCCGACAAGTACACCGACCCGGCAGCCCGGCTGGCCGACATGGATGCGCTCGGCATCGACACCCAGCTGGTGGGACTCTCGCCGTTCCACTTCTTCTATTGGGCAGACGACCAGCTCGCTCCGAGGGTGGCGGCGCTGCAGAACGACCGGATCGCCGATCTGTGTGCTCACGATCCTCGGCGTCTGGTGGGGATCGGAACACTTCCCTGGTCGCACCCCGAGCTCGCAGTCGAGACCGCCCGGCGGGTCCATGCCGATCACCGGTTCCCGGGTGTGTACATGGGGGCCGACATCAACGGAGTCGACTTGGACGACCTCAAGTTCGAGCCGGTGTGGGACGTGCTGGAAGAACTCGGGCTGGTGATCGTGATGCACCCCGCCGGGTTCACCGACGGTCAGAGACTGACCGATTACTACCTGGTCAACGTCATCGGGATGCCGCTGTCTTCGACCCTCACTGTTTCCCGGATGATTCTTGGGGGCGTGTTCGAGCGGCACCCGGGACTCCGCATGTTGGTGATGCACGGTGGCGGCTATCTGCCGTTCTATTCGGCTCGCACCGATCACGCCTTCCGGCATCGCCCCGAGCTCCGGAGGCACATCGACCGATTGCCGTCGGAGTACCTGAACGATCTGTACTACGACATCTGCGTTTTCGATCCCGGGATGGTCGAGCAATTGGTCAGCCGGTTCGGCGCAGAACACGTCCTGCTGGGCACGGACTATCCCTTCGACATGGGTCTCCCCGATCCGCTCGCACTCGTAGAGGCGTCGCATCTCACCCGCGACGAAAGGGACATGATCGTCGGCGGGAGCGCCGAGCTGCTGTTCGGGCTGGCGGACTGATGGCCCGCCTACCGCTCATCTCCGAACGATCAGAGGAGCTGTCCACGGAGCAGCTGGCGCTGTTCGATCATGTGGTCGGAAGCCGCGGCAGGATGATCCGCCCCTACGAGGTCTTGATCCACGCTCCCGGTGTGGGGATGCCCATGTCGGAGCTCGGCGAGCAGATTCGGTATCACTCGTCGCTGTCGGACCACGATCGCGAGCTCGTGATCATGACGGCTGGAGCACTCACCGGTTGTGCCTTCGAGTGGGACAGTCATCACTCGATCGCTCTCGCCGCTGGCGTCCGCCCCGAGGTGCTCGAGCACCTGGCAGCCGACGCCGCGTGCGAATTGACCGAGCGGGAGGCGATGTTGATCGGCTTCGTGCGCGCACTCCACGCCACGGCGTCGGTGGATGCGCAGACCTTCGCCGACGTGCAGGGCTCCCTCGGTGATCGTGGCGCGGTCGAGGTGGCGGCGACGGTTGGCTATTACACGATGCTGGCGTACGTGATGGGAGCGTGTGACGCGTGCTGAAGCGGTCGGTGATGGTGATCGCAATGATGGTTGTGCTTGGCGCCTGCTCTGGTCTGCCGTCGACGGCAGCGGTGGTCGACGGGGTCGAGCTCAGCGGCGAACGGCTGGAGGCCATGGATCCTGGACCTGATCGCTCGGACGAGAAGCTGATCAAGGATCTGAACCTCCTCATACTTCACCAGATCCTCACCACCCGTGCAGCATCGGAGTTCGACCTGGTGGCCACCGAACAGCAGATCACCGAGGCTTTCGAGGAACGGATCAGGGCAAGCGTCGACGATGTGGAAGAGTGGCTGGCCCGTAGAGGCTCGACGCCAGACCGAGCCATGGTCGAGGCCGAACTCGACGTGATCCGAGGAGTCCTGGAAGATGTGATGGTGGAGTCGGATGCATATGGGTTCGACTTCGATGCCGCGTACCGAAGCTTCCTCGGCGTCAACTCGAGGGTCTGCCTTCGGGGTCTCGGCATCACAGATCCTGCCGCCCTGCCCTCGATCGTTGAGGAAATCGAAGCGGGTGCCGACCTCGACACCCTTGCCGGCGATCATGCCGGCGCCACCGAGATCATCGACATCGGATGCAACATCCCTGTCGAGCACGGGCCGCTCTTGGCTCCGGTCGCACTCGACGGAGCGATCGGCGTGGCGTATCTGAGGGAAGCGAGTGACGGCAGCACCTATGTCGTCGAGGTCACAGAACGAGATGCTCCAGCGGCCGAGGACGTCGAGGAAGAAGTGCGCGAGTTCGGCCGTGAACGTCAAGCGCCATTGCTCTTCGATGCCTGGGTCGTCGAGATGCTCAAATCGGCCGAGGTCGAGGTGGACGATTCGATCGGCGTCTGGAGCGCCACCGCCGACTCCGAAGAGATCCCGACGGTGGCTTTGGCTCCGTAGCGTCCTGCGTAGTACGTAATACGTTCCTGTTGTACGGGCCGGGGTGTAACCGCCAAGTGGCCAGGCCTACCTCGCGTCATATATATTGCAAGATCAGGACCCCGACCACCCTGACTGGAGGAGACGTTGCTGATCTCGTGCTCGACTGGACGATCGGTCCAGATGCCGATGGACCACGGGGGAGGCTCGGGAGCCTCTCGCTCCGGTGCTCCGGTCGTCGACCTCCACTGTCACTGGCGTCACGACGCAGTGATGGATCGGATGCGTGATGAGGCGGACCGCCTCGGAAAGATCTCACTCAACATCGGAAGTGATCTCACTCGCGAGGTCAACAAGCGACAGATGGCCGACATCAAGCCGCAGATGGAGTCGGTCGATCGCCGGCTCGCAGACATGGATCGAATGGGCGTCGACGTGCAAGCAGTCGCCCACTTCCCGCCGCAGATGTACTACTGGGCCGACGACAGCGTCGCAGAATCGGTGTTCCCGGAGCTCAACGATGGAATCGCCGACCTCAGTCTCGACCAATCCCGACCGACTGATCGGGATGGGGAACGTTCCGCTCCAGAACACCGAGCTGGCCATCGCCGAGCTCCGGCGGTGCTTGGATCTCGGGTTCGGAGGAATCCAGGTCGCCACCAGGGTCGAGGACGAGGAGCTCTCGACGCCGCGGCTCGAGCCGTTCTGGGACGAGGTGGAAGCGTCCGGGGCGGTCGTCGTCATCCACTCGAACGGTCACGACAACGTCGCGAGGCTCGGCCACCACTACATGATCAACACGTTTGGGCACCCGATCGAGGCGACGCTGGCCGCCGGTCACCTGATCTTCGATGGTGTGATGGAGCGGCATCCGGAACTCAAGATCGTGCTCGTGCACGGCGGGGGTTACCTGCCTGCCTACGCGGCACGGATGGATCATGCATACCGGGCACGGGAAGACGTCCGAGAGGACCTTCCCAGGATGCCCAGCGAATACCTGGCGCGCTTCTACCTGGACACGATGGTCTTCGCCGAGGATCAGCTCGGCTTCTTGATCGACAAGTACGGTGCCGATCACATCGTGCTCGGCACCGACTACCCCTTCGACATGGGGGAGAGCGATCCGGTCGGTCTCGTCACCCGGACGGTCGGCGACGATTCCGAGAAGCTGATGGCGATCACGGCCGGAAACGCGGCTCGACTGCTTGGTCCCCGTCTCACCGCACGGAGGGAGGTCTCGACATGAACGAACCCATTGGGCTGGCGATCATCGGATGCGGCACCATCGGCCGGATCCGCGCCGTGCTGGCGCGGGAGACCACTGCCGTCGGCTGGATCGGGCTCTGCGACATCCACGAGGAGACGGCGCAGCGTCTCGCAGCCGACGTCAACGCCGATTTCGTCACAAACGACGTCAAAGCTCTGCTTGCTCGGCCAGAGGTGACGGCAGTCATCGTCGCCACCGCTGAGAACGAACACGTCGAGCCGATCATGCTCGGTGTCGAACGGGGCGTTCCGATGTTCATCGAGAAGCCACTCGCCACCGATCCCATCGAGTCGGCGTCCGTGCTCGAGGCGATCGAGGCCAACGGCATCGACGCGGTCATGGGTTACACCCAGCGGTTCCGGCGTCGCTTCCAAACCGTGAAGCAGCGCCTCCGCGACGGACAGATCGGTGACGTGACCAGTGTCGTGACCAGGGCGTTCATGAATCGCATGGTTCCCGAGGCGACGCTGCGAAAGACCGACGACCGGTCGAACCTCACACCGATGGTGGTATCCGGCACCCATAGTCTCGACATGTGCATGTGGCTGATGGAAGGAAAGGAGCCGGTCGAGGTCTACGCCCGATCGGTCGACGCAACCCTCGGCGAGTTGGGCACCAAGGACGCCACGTTTGGGCTGTTCACCATGGACGACGGCACGTTGTTCAGCATGAACATCTCGTGGGCGCTTCCCACCGTTTGGCCCGGGGCCGTGTACGGGCTCGAGATCGGGATCGTGGGAACCAAGGGTGTCATCGACATCGAGGACACCCATCGCGACGTCATCCTGGCGTCCGAGATCGGCCAGCCCGCCGGCTACACGTCGAAGGGTTTCGAGCCTGGTGCCTCCCGGAACGTCGATTTCATCGGGAGCTACCCGCCGGGTGACCTGTCGGACGGCATGCTGTGGGGCCCCATGCGCGAAGAGACGCTCACCTGGTACAACCGGCTGACCACCGGCATTTCCTCGCCTCACGCCACCGCCGCGGACGGTCACAGAAATCTGTTGTTGACCATGGCCATGGACCTGTCTGCGCGCACCGGACAACCAGTGAAGCTTCCGATCTCGCCCAGCGACCTGACCTGACCATCAACCTCGAGGAGTCGATCATGGAACAGTTGAACGTAGGAGTCGTCGGCACAGGATGGTGCGGAGGGATTCGCGCCATCACTGCTGCCAACAGCCCCCTCGTGGGATCTCTTCATCTCGCCGAGACGAACGCCGAACGTCTAGCCGAGATGAAGCAGAAGACCAGTCCGGTCACCGCCACCGACGATTGGCAAGTCCTCTTGGCCAATCCGGACATCCAGGCGCTGATGATCTCGGCCACACCGGAGACCCTGCACTACCCGATGGCGCGTGACTCGCTCGCGGCCGGCAAGCACGTGCTTCTCGAGAAGCCGATCGCACTCACGCTCGACGAGGCGGACGAGCTGATCGAGCTAGCCGATTCGAAGGGCCTCAAGTTCACGATCGGCTACTCCCAACGCTTCAACACCAAGCAGGCGCTCGCCAAGCGCAGCCTGCAGGACGGCTCGTTGGGTGATCCGGTCAGCGTGCTGATCAGCCGGCACATCGGCCGTTCGCTGGGAGCCAAGATCGGCAGTCGCACGAAGCTCTCGCCGGCGGCGATGGAAGCGACCCACGACATCGATACGGCGTTCTGGCTGCTCGAGCCTCGTCGACCGGTTCGGGTGTACTCGCAGGTGGCGTGGGGAGCGCGTAAGGAACAGCACGGGGTTCCCGACGTGCAGTACATCACGATCACCATGGATGACGGTGTGGTCGTGCAGATCGGAGCCGGCTGGGCGCTTCCACCCGGGTATCCGAACTACGCATCGACGTGGATCGAAGTCCACGGAACCGACGGAGCCCTGCTGATGGACGCGAGCCACAAGGACATCATCTTCAACACCGTCAAAGACGGCGTGCAGTTCCCCTTGTCGACGATGCCGGGAGAGTTCGTCGACCACACGTATGCAGGACCGATGGAACGTGAGACCCAGCACTTCCTCGAGGCCGTCGCCTACGACCGTCCCGTCATGGTTGATCCCAAGCTGGCTCGGGTCACGATGGAGGTCTATCTCGCCGCCGATGTGTCGGTGGAACGCAACCAGGTGGTGGAGTTGCCCATGGCCCCGGCCGACGTGGAAGCGGCACTCCAGGTGGCCGGCGTCAGCTGAGTCGTTCGTCGAGTCCCGCCCGAGCGGGTCGGCTGTCGGCTGTCGGCCGGAATCGAGTCCGGCGCCCATGGCCGTGTTCAGACCTCGAGCGCCTTCCGAAGTGTGTGGATGGCGGCGATGACTGCGTAGGCGCGGGCTCGCTCGCCGGTGCCGAAGAAGCGCATCGTGTCGACTGCGCTCTCCTCAGGACCGGACACGGCGATGTCGACCTCGGTGGCGACGTCACCTGAATCGTCGACGATGCTCGGTGCGGAGACGCCGAGACCTACGTCGGCTTCGAATCGTGCGGCCGCCTCTCGTGCCATGGCTTCGGCTGGCTGCTCGACGCGTACCAGCGCTCCGCCGCCAAAACCGGACAGGGGCGACAAACGATGGAGCACCAATCCGTCGGTTGCGTGCTCGTGGACGGCCACCGTCCAGCCTTTGGTGTCCAGTAGCCGGGCGATGACGTCGATCACGGTTTCTTCGTCCGTGGCAAACACGGCGTTGCCGAGCCTGCGGCGCACGTCCTCCTCGATCGGCGCGATGAGGGCTTTGACGGCTTCGGCGGAGTCTGCTTTTGCGGTGATTCGCACCTTCACCTCCATGTCGGAGATCAGGAACGCGATCGAGGGGTTGGTGGATTTGTAGAGGTCGTCCAGCATCTCCGACACCTGTGACTCACCGAATCCCCAGGTGTGAAGCACCCTGCTGCGGATCACGGCAGCCTTGCCGGCGGACCGGCGGAGACGGGGCATGACCTCGTCGTCGATCATGGCCCGCATCTCGCGTGGAACTCCGGGCACCGCGAAGATCCATCCGTCTCCGAACCTCATCCCGACACCCAACGCCACGCCTTGGGTGTTCGGGAGGGGTTCGGATCCCTCCGGATACTCCGCCATGCGGAGAACGCTTTCGGCCACCGTTCCTCGCCGTGCCAGGATGCGCTGTCTGATCCGTTCGGCATGTTCCTCGTCCCGCTCCATGGCGCGACCGGTCGCGAGACAGATCGCCTCACGAGTGAGATCGTCCTGTGTCGGGCCGACGCCACCTGTCATGATCACGGCGTCCGCACGCTGGAGCGCGGTGGTGATGGCGGTCGAGAGTCTCGCCAGGTTGTCGCCGACCGTCACCTGGTGGTTGACGTCGAAGCCTTCCTCGGCGAGCCGCTGTCCGATCCAAGCGGCGTTCGAGTTGATGATCTGACCGATCAACAGCTCGGTTCCGACGCAGATGATCTCGACGATCATGTCGTTCCTCGCACGGGATTGCCCGCCGGATGATGCGACCGCCCGGTTCCTGCGATCGAGACACGCCAGGTGCGACCGCTCATGAGCATCGACGCGAAGGCCACGGCCGAGAGCACACCGCAGAAGGTCCATGCCCAGCCATACAGCGAGCGACTGGCGAAGAGGCCGACGACCAAAGGCCCGATCAGGGTACCGGTGAGGTTGCCCGCCAGCACAACCCCCGAGGCGCGGGCCGGCTGATCTGGATTTGTGCTCGTGACCGTGTAGTAGACGAGGCCGGGCCAGCCCCAGGATCCGATCATGGCGAGGGTCATGGCCACCAGATACACCGGGATGCTCGACGAGAGGATGAGGATCCCACAACCGACGACGCCCATTCCGAGCATCGCCGCCATCTCCCAATGACCCGATGTGCGCCTCCGGTCGGTCAACCATCCCGACCCGATCCGGATGGCGACCACAAGCGCCGAGCTCACTGCGAGAACCGCTCCGGCGACCACCTCGGTCATGCCGGCGTCGACGGCCGACGGCACCACGAAGAGCGCGATTGCATTGCCGGCCGCCCCTCCACATGCTCCTGCGATGGCCAGGTACACGAGCGCACGGGGAATCGGCGTGCGCTCACTGCGTCGCCCCGCTTCGGATCCGGGCAGCAATGGGACGTCGGGTGCCACCTGCCGGACCAAGATCGCACCCAGGGCGGCGAAGGCGAACGACCAACGCCACCCGATGGCGATTCCCACCACCGGGAGCAGAACGCCGGCGAGCGAGCTGGCCATGGGAATGGCCGCCTGCTTGGCGCCGAACGAGATCGCCTGGCGGTCTCTGCGAGCGTTCTGCACCAGCAGGATGTTGCTGCCTACCTGCATGAAGGCGTTGGCGGCCCCGGACACGGCAGTGGCGATCGGGAGAAGCCACCACACTGGAGATGTGGCCGCAATCACAGCTGCCCCGGCGGCGAGCGATGCCCCCATCTGGAGTCCCGGTTTGGCGCCGTGGCGGCGGACGTAGCGTCCGGCCGTCGGTGCGAGCAGCGCCGCGATGCCGAAGTACGTCGCCGTCGCCAGTCCCAACTTCCCCGGGTCAAATCCCACAGCCGCCTCGAGTGTGACGATCTGCGCACTCGTCAGGTACAGCGGCAGCGCCCCGGTCATCACGTAGACGACGGCTGCCGCCATCGGTCGCGCGCCGAGAAATCCCGCGGCCTTGCCAGGGATGTCGCGTGCTGTGTGGGACCTGGCGGACATGAATCCTGGATCATATAGGATCCAGGTCGCGGCCCGCCGGCGTGCGCGTGCATCCGTCTCCCACGTGACCGCTCGGCCCGGCGCTAGTCGGCCGCGTCGGGTCAGGAGGGCTTGAAAGCCCGGCGTTGGGCCGGAGTCAGGTCGACGAACTCGACGCCATCGGCCTCGAGTCTCGAACGCAGCTTGTCTTCGTAGGCGGCTGCGATGGATCGCTGATGGACGATCGCCGACCGGGCGGCAGTGCGGATGGCGCCACTGAGCTGTGAGGGCATCGCTTCCAGGGCGGCTCTGTTGGCGAAGACTCCGCGAGCGCCGTAGAGATGGCCGGTCATGCTGACGTGGCGGTGGACGGCATCCACCCCGTAGGCGACGGTATTGGCGAGTGGATTCTCCTGAGCGTCCACCTCCCCATCCCGGATCATCCTGATGCCTTCAGAGAGCTCGACGGGTACGGGAATTGCGCCCCACGAGGCCACGAGGGCGGCGTGGTCTTCGTTGGGCTGCAAACGTACAGTCATCCCACGCACATCGTCGGGAGAGCGCACGGCTCGAAGCCGGTTGGTCAGGTGCCGGAACCCGTTGTCCCAGAATCCCAGCACCTCGAAGCCGGTCGAAGCGGCCACTGCCGCTCGGAGTACGTCGCCGAGCTCACCGTCGAGCGCCGTGTGTGCCTCGTCGAGGGTTTCGAAGAGGAACGGTCTCTCGAGGGCTGCGAGGGCCGGAACACGATCACACAGATAGCTCGTCGAGAAGTAGCACAGGGTGAGCTCACCCGACTCTGTCATCGAGAACAGGTCGGTGGCCGGCCGCCCTTCGTCCATGACGTTTGGGATCACCTCTACGGCAACATCCACTTCGATGGATTCCGCGAGGTGGCGCAGCGCTCGGGTGTGGGTACTCGACTCCGGGGCGTAGCCACCGAACCTGAGCTCGTCAGCCGACATTCATGAGCACCTTGAGCGATGAAGGGTCGTTGACCGCCTCGAAGGCCTCGGCGGCATCATCGAGCGTGAGGCGGTGCGTGACGATGCTCTCCAGGTTCAGACGACCCGCCCCGGCGAGTTCGATACCGCGGGCGTAGTCGTCTGGTAGAGCAGCGCGCGGGTTGTAGAGCGTCAGTTCCTTGAAGTACAGCTGGTAGTAGGGGAGCCCGTCGGTGCCACCGGTGAGGGTTCCGAAGACCAGCACCTGTCCGCCCACCGCTGCAAGCTCGATGCATTGCGCCAATGTGCGTTCTTGGCCCACGGCCTCGACCACTAGATCGGCCCCCCTCCCATCGGAATGTTCTGCTATCAGCTCGGCGGCGTGGTCCGGGTCGGCTGTGGCAACGGCGCCGTTCTCCTCCGCCAGCTGTCGCTTCCACTGAGAGCGGGTCACACCGATGACTTCGACGCCGCGCTCTCTCAAGAGTTGGGCCATGAGTTGCCCTGCGACGCCTAGGCCGTACACCACTGCGAGCTGGCCGGGGAACACTTCGACGGCTCGTTGTGCGTGGACACAGGTTCCGAGTACCTGGAGCACGCCTGCGGCGGCATCCGATATCGACGCCGGAACCGGGAGGACCTGTGACAATGGGACCGCCACATAGTCGGCGAATACGCCGTCGACCTCTCGGCCCATGAGTCCCGCGTTCTGGCAGAGATGGCCCCTACCCCGGCGGCACAGGTGACACCATCCACACGCCGAGGCAGGATCCACGAGCACGCGATCGCCCACTGAGAGCGGAGAGCCAGGCGGGGCGTCGGCAACCTCACCGACCATCTCGTGCCCCATGATCCGCGGATAGTCGACCGGGATCTTCCCTGTGAAGACCTTGACGTCGGTTCCGCAGATCCCCACGGTCCGGGTCCGAATCACCACGTCGCCATCGGGCTCGGGCTCCGGTACTTCGGCGATCTCGAGGGCCGAAGGAGAAATCACTCTTACGCTTTTCATTTGTACTCCTGCGTTGACTCGGTGGTTGGCGTTGTATCGTGATGCTTCGGACGAAGCGAGATTCTTCGAGGAGCGTGGCGATCGTGTTGGGAGGAGAAGGCGGCCCGTCGTTCACCGGCATGACCCGGCAGACGGCGCACGAATACGTGAGGGAGATGATCCGGCGCGCCATCCTCAGTGGTGAGTTGGAGGGCGGGAGCCGTCTCGTACAAGCAGAACTCGCAGCCAATCTCGATGTCAGCACTACGCCGGTGCGTGAAGCGCTGCGCGACCTCGCCTCCGAAGGGCTCATCCAGTTCGACCCGCACCGGGGCGCCGTGGTCAGGGAACTCCGTTCTGATGAGCTCGAGGACATCTACGAGATCCGCCGCATCCTCGAACCGCACGCAATGCGGCAATCGGTTCCGGCGATCACCGAGAAGACTCTCGCCACGCTGAAGAAGCTGCATGAGCGGATGTTGGCCGAGAAGCATTCGGCGACGTTCGTCGATCTCAATCGAACGTTCCACATGGCGATCTACGAGGCGGGTGTCTCGTCGAGATTCGTCCAGATTCTGAGAGGCCTGGAGGACGCCGCTGTCATGTACATCGGGGCCTCGCTCAAGACCGTCCCCGGCCTGCGAGACCAGGCGATCCACGATCACGGTGACATCATCGCCGCCATCGAGAACCGCGACGTCGACGCTGCGGTTGCCGCCCTCGAGCACCATCTCCGACTCCCGCTGAAGACCCGGCCCACCGGTCACGACTGACCGCTCGCCGGCCGTGATCCGGCGCCTTGTCGTAATGCCGTCCAGACGTTCATGGGGTTCAGCGGCATGTCTAGGTGTTCCACCCCGTACGGTGCCAGGGCGTCGAGTACGGCGTTCACGATGGCCGGTGGGGCGCCGATGCATCCGGACTCCCCGGTGCCTTTCACGCCAAGCGGGTTGGACGGGGCAGGCGAGACGGTGCGATCCAAGATCAGCTCGGGCATGTCGGGAGCGTGGGGAATCGAATAGTCCATGAGCGTCGACGTCAGGAGCTGGCCTTCCGCGTCGTAGATGACTTGCTCCATCATCGCCTGACCGATTCCTTGGGCGAGCGAGCCGTGTACTTGCCCGTCGACGATCATCGGATTGAGGACGTTGCCGCAGTCGTCGACCGCCAACAGCCTGAGGATCCGCACATCACCTGTTTCGATGGCCACCTCCGCCACCGCGGCGTGCACTCCGTATGGGAAGGTCTGTGCTCCGGGTGAATAGAACTCGTCGTCGGCGAGCGGCGCGCCTGCCTCGGCAGCTCTCGCGGCGAGCTCGGCGAAGGTGATTACTGATCCAGGCGACCCGACGACCGCCAGACCCCCGTCCGCGACGACGAGATCTTCCGCCGCCACCTCGAGCAGCTCGGATGCCAACTCCCGAGCCCGATCGAGCACACGTTGGGCCGTCCTCAGAACCCCACTGGCGCCGATCTGCGCCGAGCGGCTGGCGGTCGACCCCCATCCTCGAGCCACTCGAACGGTGTCGCCTCCGACCACTTCGATGTTCTCGAGCGGAACGTCGAACACGTCGGCAGCGATCTGCGCCCACACCGTCTCGTGCCCCTGACCATTGGAAGTCGACCCCGTGTGTACGAGGACGGTCCCGTCGGTCCGGAACTCGGTGCGGGCGTACTCTCCGGAGGTGATAGGACCACCGGCGCGTTCCACGAACACGCCCAGGCCCACCCCGATCGGGTCTTCGCCCGAATCCCGACGCCGCTGCTGCTCGGCGCGGATGGCCGGCAGGTCCAGGATCTCGATCGCCTTGTCGAACGCTGCCACGTAGTCGCCACTGTCGTACAGGGCGCCGGTGTGGGCACGGTATGGGAACTCCGTCGGTCGTATCAGGTTCTTTCGGCGCACGTCGATCGGATCGAGCCCGGTCTTGCGGGCGAATGCCTCCACGGCGCGTTCCATCGCGTACGCTGCCTCGGGTCGACCCGCTCCTCGATAGGCAGCGGTTGGTGCCTGGTTGGACACAACCGACGTCGAGGAGAGCGCGAGCTGCTCGATGTCGTAGAGACTCTGGGCCGTGAGCGCAGCGAACCGGAACACGTTGACGCCCGTATGTGGGTATGCCCCTGTGGCGCCTGTGATCTCGATCCGGCAGCGACGGATCCGGCCGTCGCTGGTGCCGGCGAGGCGCACCTTGTGCGTCATGTCACGGCCATGGGTTCCGCCGTTCATCGACTCTCGCCGGCTCTGGAGCCACCGGACAGGGCGGCCCAAGCGGTGAGCGGCAGCTGCGATGACCGCGAACTCCGGATAGAAGCGGCCCTTGAGACCGAACCCGCCGCCGACGTCCGGCACCGTGACGTCGATGGGGAAGTCGAGTACCGATGCCAGCTCGTCTCTCAGCCGGTGGGGCGTCTGATGGGTGGCCCACAGACGGATACCGTCTCCGTAGGGTTCGGCCAGCCCGGCGAGCGGTTCGATCGGTACCGCCGACACCCGCTGGTTCGTGACTTCGACTGTCACGTCGATCGGCTGATCCCACGACATCTCCTCGCTCCCGACGTCGAAGCGTTCGATGACGTTCGTTCCGGCGCCCGGGTGGAGGATCGATGTGTCCTTGACCGCGATGTCGAACGAGGCGACCACGGGTTCGGGCTCGATGTCGGGCCACACCAGCTCGACGGCATCGACGGCAGCTTCCTGGGACGCGCCGATGACAACCGCAATGGGCTCTCCGACGTATCGAACCCGGTCACGCGCCAACATCGGTCGAGCCATCTCCACACTCGGTCGCTCGACCACGAGGTCGCCTGTCGGTAGGTCCACGGCGGTGAACACGGTGATCACGTCGTCGGCGACCCGCGCGAGCTCGACGTCCAGCTCGGCGATCGAACCGTGGGCGAGGGGAGACCGAACGAACGCCGCGAACAACATGTCGTCCATGGCGAGGTCCCCGACGTAGCGCCCCGTGCCTGTGATCATGCGCCGATCTTCACGACGCCGGATGGACCTTCCCGTATATCTGGTCTCGTTCAATTCCCCGCCTCCCACAGACCGAATTTCCAATCGGGGTCTCCCGGCACCATGGTGCCATCGAATTGTGATGCGGTCCCCATCCGCTTCGTTCGTTCCATTGCCGAGTGGCCCAGAGCCAGCTGCCTCTCTTGCCACGCCGCAAGGGCGCCATCGAGGTCATCCGGAGTCGCTGCGAGGGCTTCTGCCAACGCCCAGGCGTCGGCACACGCCTTCGCCTGCCCGGCAGCCACGTGAGGCCGGAGACCGAATGCCGCGTCTCCCAGAATGCAGACCCTGCCGAAGACCATCTGGGGGACTTCGAGGTCGAAGATCGCCTGGATCATCGGGTTGCCGCCCGACAGCACGACGTCGGCGAGGGTGGGAGCCAGCTCTCTTCGCGCCACTGCGTGCATCTCCGCCACGAGCTCGTCACGGATGGCATTCGCAGGCATCGTGGTGGGGCGGAACACACCGTCGCGGTCTGTCATGAGCCGGCGGTACTCGTCGCCCTTGGATGCGTTTCGATACCAGACGTAGTTGATGACGCGATGCCCGATCTCGGTCCGGCCGTCGTGATCCGGCATCGCGTACGCCAGGATGTGGCTGTGGTCGAGAACCTGGTAGAGCATGGCGTCGGCGAGCTTGGCTCGTGCCTCCTCACTCAGCAGTGACTCGGGGACGACCCCTCTCCACGCCACGTAGCCGGCATACTCCGGATGCACATCGGGAAGGAGGATCGAACGACCCGTGGACGCGATGCCGTCCGCACACACCAGGAGATCGCCTTCTGCCGTGCCTCCGTCGGCAAGGTGCAGCGTGACGCGATCGTCGTGCTGGTCGAACCCCACCATCTCGCTGTCGAGGTGGTATCTGCGCTCGTCGAAGGCATCCATCAGCGCTCGGTAGATCGTGTTCCAACCCGCAAACCGAAAGTGGTCGGGGTCGGCCGAGATGATTGTGTCGTCATGGTCGATATACGACCAGTCGGTGAGTCCCAGGCTGACCCGGCTGTCCTCGCCACCTCGTTCGACGAAGTACCGCTCCGTGATCGGCAGCACCACGATTCCCGCACCCCGGTCCTGAAGTGCCGCACCGGAACGCTCGAAGACCTCGACGTCGTATCCGAGGTCACGCAGCACCAGAGCGGTGGTCAGTCCGCCGATCGAACCGCCGGCGACGAGGACTCGTCGAGCCCCGGTGGTCACGGAAGTCCGAACGTCGCCACCGAGTCGACTGTGCATTCGAAAAGCACCCGGCGTTCATCTCGTACGGGGTCACGCAGCCCGTACGGCGGCTCGTTCCCGGTGTATTTCGTCCACGCCTCGTCGATGGTCCGAGTTGCCCGTTCGCCATTGGGCCCGTCCTCGTGGATCCGATCGGCGACGGTCGCCTTGATGCTCATCCAGTGATAGGGGTTGGCCGGGTTCATGAGCATGGCGGTGACCTGCGGATTGGCGTCGAGCCACGCACACTTCTTGCGGTGTTCGGCGAAGTTGAACAACACCCGATCGCCTTCGTACCCGATCCAGACGGGCGTCAGACTCGGTCGGCCATCACCTGACATCACAGCGAGCACCGCGGTGACCGGCTCGTCGAGCAGGCGCTTGTAGACGGGGTCGAGCGCGTCGAGTGAGTCGAGCTCGGTGTGTTCGCCGACGGTGAACTGGCCCTCCTGTAGTCCGTCCGCCACATGCCGGAAGTTCGCGACCTTGAATGACATGTTCCCTGCCCTCGTTGCTCGTTCCTCGTTGCTCGTCAGTCGAAGAGTTCCACCGTGACGAACCGTAGAGGCGTCTTGCCGATGTTCTCGAGGTCGTGGATCAGCACCGAATCGGGGCCGTGCTCCAGATACTTGGTCTCCCCGACCTGATAGTCGCGCACGGCGTAGGTTCCGTCGGCGAAGCGCTGGAGTCCTCGTGAGCCCTCCACGACGGTCCAGAAGTAGTTGGTGGTGTGGGCGTGGAATGGGCCTCGCTCGCCGGGCTGGAGGAGGATCTCCCAGACGCGAATGCGATCGTTCTCGAACCACACAGATGTGCCGACTGCCAGGTTGTCCCATGCGACCGTGAGCTCGTCTTGGAACTCGGCCGGGTCGAACGTCCCCTCTTCCACGAGGTCGGTGCTCGCTTCCATGTCTGGCTCCTCTCGCATCTGTGCTGCAATCGATTGTAGGCCTGGGGTGTTGGTCATTCGTCGTGACGTTCGACCCGAGTGTCAACCGGCGTCGAGGAATGGTGCAACGACCGTGAGGAAGGCGTCGGGGTCTTGGAGTTGGGGAGCATGCGCGAGTCCCTCGATGATGTGCAATCGGGCTCCGGGAATTCGACTGGCCAGATCGCGACCCATCTCAGGAGGGGTGGCCGCGTCTTGGCTGCCGACGACCACCAGCGTCGGGTTGCGGATCGTTGCCACATCGTCGCGGAGATCGAGGTCGATCAGCGTCTGACAGGCCCGGACGAAGGCCTCGGGGTCAGCCGTACGGAGCACGCGTCGCCGCTCCTCGCCCTCGTCTGGATGGTCGGAGAGGTACGCCTCGGTGAAGATCCTGCGAACGGCGATGTCGAGTACGGCCTCGAGCCCTCCGTCCCGCACCTTGTCGATCATGGTCTTGAACGCCGCCGTCCCGCCCTCTGGGAAGCCCGCACCTGCGCCGGCGACGACGAGGCGATCGAACGACGACCCGTGGTGGATGGCGGTGGCGACGGCGACGAATCCGCCGAAGCCGTTGCCCATCAGGCTCGTGGTAAACGGATCCATCTCGAGAACCGTCATGAGGCCCCCGACCAGATGCGCATAGTTGACGATGCCCGGCTCGATCAGATCGGTGGTGCCGTAGCCGGGGAGATCGACGAGTGTCACCCGATGCCCGGTAGCCAGGCTGGGCGTCACTCGCTCGAACACGCTCCGATCGGCGAGCAACGAGTGAAGCAACACGAGGTCGGGGCCGTTGCCGATCTGGTCGTATGAGACGTTGCCCGCCGGCGTGTCTGCGATCATGTGTGCAGCTTCGGGGCGACCAGTCGTCGGACGACCTGAGGGCTGAGGGGATACTGGTCGATCCGAACGTCCAGGTCCCTGAGGGCGTCCTCCACTGCCGACGCGACCACCGCCATCGCCGGAAGGGTACCGCCCTCCCCGGCGCCCTTGGCACCGAGCGGGTTGTCGGGTGTCGGTGTGACCGTGTGCACCTTCGACACCGCGGGAACATCGACGGCCGTCGGGATCCGGAAGTCCATGAACGTGGTGGTCAGCGGCTGACCTTCCGCCGAATAGACGACCCGCTCCAGCAGGGCATTGCTGAGGCCGTGAACCACCCCGCCATCGATCTGACCGTTGACGATCATCGGGTTGAGGATTGTCCCGCAATCGTGGGCAACCGCGTACCGCAGAACCGTCACGAGCCCGGTCTCCTCATCCACCTCGACCTCGGCTATGTGACATCCGAAGGCGTACGGTGGCCGGGCCGCCGGATGCGCCTCACTGACGGCGAGCTCAACACCACGCTCGGCGCCGAGTGACGCAAGCTCGGCGAAGGTGACCTCGGTGCCGGGACTTCCCGCCACCCGGACGGAGCCGTCTTCCAGCACGAGGTCTGCCGAGGCGGCCTCCAGGTGGTCGGCCGCCAGCTTCCTGAGAAGGTCGGCGACGCCCTCGGCGGCGATCGCGGTCGAGGCTCCAGCTGTCACGGCGGTCCGGCTGGCAACCGTAGGGATGCCCGTGCCGGGCAGATCGGTGTCGGCAGACCGGATGATCACGTCGCCCGGATCGACGCCCAACGCCTCCGCACAGATCTGGGCGAACACCGTCGCGTGTCCCTGCCCTTGCGAACCCGCACCTGTGATCATCGTGACGGACCCGTCTACCCCGATCTCGACCCGCGCCTCCTCGTGCGGGCCCAGGCCGGTGTCCTCGACGTAGGCAGCAACACCTATTCCCAAGCGTCGGCCGTCAGCCAGGGCGGCAATCCGGCGGTTTTCGAAGCCGGCGAGGTCCGCCAACTCGCTGACGGCGTCGAGGGCCGCAATGTAATCGCCGCTGTCATAGGTGAGGTTTCCGCCGTAGCGGGCTGCGATCGGGTACTCGTAGGGGAATTGACCGGATTGGATGAAGTTCCGACGTCGAACCTCGAAGCGGTCGACACCGGTTCGGGCCGCGATCGCATCCATGACCCGCTCGATGATGAACACCGCGTTGGGGCGGGCGGCACCCCGGATGGGACTGGTCGGTACTGCGTTCGTGGCGATGGCGTCGAGGGTGATGTCCAAGGCGTCGAGGGTGTACGGGCCTTGGATCAGCTGGAGCCCGGTCATGTGCAGCACCAGGCCGTATGGCACGTAGGCGCCGTTGTCGTGCAGGATTCGCCCGCGCAGCCCTCGGAGCTTGCCGTCGTGGCCGGCTGCGACTTCGAGGTCGGCGATCATGTCTCGCTGCTGGTTGACGGTGAGGAAGTGCTCCCGGCGCGATTCGACCCACTTCACGGGCACGCCCAGCCGGTCGGCCAGGGCGGTCAACACGAATTCCTCCGGGTACACCATGCCCTTCGGGCCGAAGCCACCCCCCACGTCGGGGGCGATCACGCGGAGATTGGCCAACCTCAGGTACCCGGCGACGTGCTTCTTCACCGAGTAGGGCGCCTGCGACGATGTCCAGACCGTTATGCCCTCTTGGTCCTTCACCGCCACGACCCCGCGCGGTTCCATGGCTGCGCACGCCCCGCGATGCTGTCGAAGTCGAAGCTCGAAAAGGACCTCGGCCTCCGAGAACACGGCGTCGGCGTCACCGAATCGTGAACTGACCGATGCAACGAGGTTGTTCGACGTCGACGAGATGACCCGAGGCGCATCGGGCGCTGCCGCACGCTCCAGGTCGGCGACCGCCGGAAGCGCCGTGTAGTCGACCCACACGAGTTCGGCCGCATCCGCAGCGACAGCCCGAGATTCGGCGACAACGACGACCACAGGTTGGCCCACGTAACAGACCTCGCCCGAAGCGAGCGGTGAGGTCTGGCGAGGTTCCGTGATGGCAGGATGCGGGTAGGCGTTCGGCATCGGAGCTTCGAGGCCCAAGTCTGCGGCCGTCATGACTGCGACCACACCTTCGAGTCCGGCGGCATCGGTCACCTCGATGCTGTCGACGGTGGCGTGAGCCTCCGGACTCCGCACGAACGCCACGTGGAGCATGCCATCCATGCGGAGGTCATCGACATACTGGCCCCGGCCGGTGATGAGACGGGGGTCTTCGATACGACGGAGCGGTTGACCGAGGACGCGCCCTGCTGGGGTCGTCATCTGTCTTCAACCCCGTGCATTCTGTGCCTCCCGAAGTAGATCATGCATCCTATACGATCAGTTGGAGCCCGGTCGGTCTGTTCCCAAACCATGGATGAAACGTCCAGTTCGGGAGTCGTGGCTGCGGCCTTCGAGTGCGATCTGCTGTCCTCTGAGGTAGGTCGAGACGACCTTTCCGAGGAGCTGGTGGCCCTCATAGGGGCTCCATCCCGCCTTCGAGATGATGTCGGCGCGGGCGACCGTCCAGGTCGAATCCGGGTCCACCAACACGAGGTCCGCATCGCCCCCAACTGCGATGCGACCCTTGTTGGGCGCAAGCCCGTATCGCCGGGCGGGCGCCGCAGCCGCCATGTCGGCGACCAGTTCGAACGGAATGATCTTCCGCAGAGCGGCGTCGATCAGGAATGGGTATGTCGTGTCCAGACCCGGAAGTCCGAAAGGCGCATCCCAGAACGTGGGATCCAGCTTCTGGGGGAGCGTCGAAGGCGCGTGATCGGTCGAGAAGTGGCTGAACCGGCCAGAACGCACGGCCGCCCACATCTCCTGTCGATCGTCCGGACCCGTGATCCGGGCCGGCGGCGTGAACTTCCGGAGAGCTCCCTCGGTCACCACCTCGGCCTCGTCGAGTGCCAGGTACTGAGGGCACGCCTCGGCCGCGATGTCGGCACCCTGGGAGCGGGCGGCGTCGATGATGTCGAGCACAGCCGGCGTCGACACGTGAGCGACGGTGGCGGTCGCACCGGATCGTCGAACCAGCGTGGCGGCGACGGCTACGGCGACCTCTTCTGCTTCCCGATTCCGCCACTCGATCAGCAGTCCCGGGTCTATCCGATCGGCGCCACGAAGTATCCGTTCAGCCTCGGCGGTGATCGATTCGTCTTCGCAGTGGATCAGGGCTCGCCCGTCGACGCCGCCGATCGCGTGGAGAGCGGACGAGAGCATGGCCGGGTCGAGCCCGGGCACACCGTGCGTCGTGCACGTGAAGATCTTGAAGAACGTGACGCCGGCGCCCCAGAGGTCGGGAACTGCGTGAATGCGGTCGGGCCACATGTGGGCGGCAAGCCCGAAGTCGACGTTGGACCGGCCGGCCAGATGCGAGCGCTTTTCGCTGAGATCATCGACGCTGCGGATCGGTGTGGCGTGGGTGTGCTCCACGATCGTGGTGACACCGCGGGCCGATGCCGCTCTGGTGCCGGTGGGGAAATCCTCCCGATCGGTGGGACCGGGGTCCATGAGGTGAACATGGGTGTCGACCATTCCCGGCATCACGAGAAGCCCATCGCAGTCGATTCGATCGCCCCGACCGGGCGCCACACCGGGCGGCGTGATCTCCGTTATCACACCATCGGTTGCGACGACGTCGGAGACGGCCGACCTGTCGGGCGTGACGACCCGACCACCGCTGAATACGACCGTGCGGGGCGTCACAGGAGTCCTCCCGGGGGTGGAGACACCGGGCGCATGGAGGGATGTGTCCCCCCGTAGGTGTCCTGTCGCGGCCTGGTTCGACGCGTCAATTGCGGAATCCCCCGGGGGGATTCCGAAACCCGATGGTGTGCCACGCGGATGCCACAAGAGGCTTCACGAGCTGCGAGGCTTCCAAATCCGCTCACCATCGAAAGGCTCCCTCGTCCTCGCCGGCTATCGACCGCCGACCTGCGACGGCTCGAGGTCCTGGTGTTGGGCGACCCAGGTCAGCATGGTCTCGTATCCGTCCGACAGGTGGGCTGCCACGAGAGATTCCAATCGCCGACCATGACCCGAGACGGCCGCCTCGTAGATCGCTCGGTGGTCGTCCTCGACCGTATCTGGAGAGAACTGTTGGTAGATCCTGGTGTATCGGATTGTGGCTTCGCGCGTCCGATCGATGATCTGGATGGTTCTCGGTCGGCTCGAGCGGCGATAGAGGATCTCGTGGAAGTCGTTGTTGAGCACCAGCCAGTTGTCGGTGTCGGTGGTGGTTTCGAGTGCGTGGAGCGTGTGTCCAAGTTCCTCGATGTCGGCAGCCGTGAGATGCGGGGCGGCGATTCCGCACAGCTTCGGCTCGAGACTCAGTCGCAGCTCGTACAGCTCTTCCAGATCGTGGATGCTCAGCGGCGTGACCGACGCCGTGGCGTGCGCTCGGAGTTGCACCAGACCTTCGGCGGAGAGCTGGCGGAGTGCGTCGCGGATGGGGATTCGGCTCATACCGAATTCCTCGGCCAACTCGTTCTGGTTCAGCATCGCCCCGGGTGCCAGCTCGCCGGTGAGGATACGTTGCCGGATGACGCGGGCAGCCGACTGGCCTGCGGTGCGGGGGAACCCACCCATGAGGTGTGCATCCTCCAATCTATATGATGTACGACTTGGTGGAGCCTAGACCCCGGCGGGTCCGGGTGCCCTTGAAACCACGAGGAATTCGTCGAGTGTCACCGCCGCGATGACTCCGCCGGCGATGAGAGCGCCACCCACCAGCACCCACGTCGTAACGGCTTCGTGGAGCACGATCGCCGACGAGATCACGCCGAGCACCGGAACCAGCATCAACGTGAGATTGGTGGTGATCGACGGCAGGTACTGAAGCGCGGTGATCTGGGCCCAGACCGCCACTGCAGTCGCCAGGACCCCCTGGTAGATCACGATCCCCACCAGGACGGGCGTCCAGGAGAAGCGAGGAGGTCCCTCGACGATGAACGCGACCACCGTGGCGGGTATGGCCGCCAAGAGCAGCTGCCAGGGGAGAAGCTCGAGCGGAGTGGATCCCCACGCGTGTCCTCGAACATGCACCGCCGTTCCTGCATTCGAGATCGCTGCCAGTAGAAGGAGGCCGTACCCGGTGAGGGTCGATGGTGAGAGCTGAGCCGACCAGGGCTCCATCAAGACCACGATCCCGGTGATGCCCACCGCAAGCCCCACCCATCGTCTGGCGTTCATCCGCTCTCCGAGGAACAGGCCGGCCATGGGGACGGTCCATAGGCTGGCCGTCCAGACCAATACCGACGACCTGCCGGCGGGCACCCTCTGGAGGGCCAGCAGCACGAGGATCAAGACGGCCAGCAAGCGGACGGTGCCCACCGAGAACACGACCGGCAGGTCGGAGCGTGGGGGCCGCTTGATGTGGTTTCCCGCCAATGCCACGGCCCAGATCACCAGGGTGGCGCCGAGCAGCCGCAATGCCGCCATCCACCAGGGACCGATCGAATCGAGTCCGATCGCAAGCAACGGCCAGTTGAACCCGAGCGTGGCAACGGTGATGACGAGCAAGATGTACGCAGGGAGGGGAGGACGTGGGCGCATGGATCGCACACGATATATTCTCCATGATCCTCCCCGACCCAAGGACCCACACCATGGCCGCAGCCGACCCTCGTCAGCCCCGCATCGACATCCATTGCCACCTGGCGACGCCGGAATGCCGGTCGTTGGTGGAGTCGCATCGGCGACCCGAGTATGAGCCTTACGACTACTTCATGGGTGAGGATTCAAAGGCTCACAACAAGGTGATGATCCCCACCATCGCCGCCCAGCTCACCGATCCCGCGGCACGCATCGAGTACATGGACGAAATGGGCGTCGACATCCAGGGTCTCGCCACGTTCGTGTCTGAGTACTTCTACTGGGCGCCCTCGTCTGTGGCCGCCGAGGCGGCCCGCATGCAGAACGACAACCTCGCCCAAGCCGTCTCCGACCATCCCGACCGTTACCGGCTCTACGGTGCGACGGTTCCGCTTCAAGACGTCGACATGGCCATCGCCGAGATGGACCGAGCGGTCGACGACCTCGGGGCGCTGGGCCTACAGATCGGTGGCACCGTCGACGAACACAACCTCGACGAAGCGAGGTTTCGTCCCTTCTGGCAGGCCGTGGCGGCCAAGGGGATTCCGGTGATCCTGCACCCCAACGGGTACCCGGAGTCCCAGAGGTTCGGCGACTATTTCATGACCAACTGCATCGGCAACCCGCTCGAGACGATGGTGGCCGCCAATCGGCTGATCTTCTCCGGTCTGTTCGAGGAGCTGCCGGACCTCAAGCTCGTGCTGCTTCACGGAGGCGGCTACCTGCCCTTCTACACGGCCCGCTCCGATCACACCTGGAAGGTCCGGCCGGAAACCAGGGCGAACATCCCCGACAACCCGCCGAGTCACTACATGAAGAAGCTCTTCTACGACACCATGGTGTTCCAGCCGCATTACCTGAGGTTCCTCATCGACACGGTCGGCTCCGATCGCGTGATGCTCGGCACGGACTTCCCCTTCGACATGGCCGAGACCGATCCCGTGGGTCTAATCGACTCGGTTCCGGATCTGAGCGAAGCCGAGCTCGACGCCATCAAAGGCGGAAACGCAGCCCAACTCTTCGGCATCTGAGGCCGGTCCGGCGCCGCGACCCCCTGCCAGGCGGGTTTTGGTGCACAAAAAGTGCGCTATTCACGCCTTTTGTGCACCAAAACCCGATCTCGTCTCAGCCCATCGCCTTCCGGATGTCGGTCACGATTCGGTCGACGCTCGGAATCGCCATGTCCTCCAACGCCTCCGCCGCCGGCAGCGGGATGTGCGGAGTGGTGATCCGAACCACCGGCCCGTCGAGGTCCCAGAAAGCCTCGTCGGCGACGATCGATGCGATCTCTGCTCCCCACCCGCAGAGGCGAGGGTTCTCTTCGACGGTGAACGCCCGGCTGGTCTTGGCCACCGAGCGCAGGATGGTGTCGGTGTCGAGCGGCACCAGAGTCCGGAGGTCGATCACTTCGGCGGAGATCCCTTCGGCGGCGAGTTGTTCTGCGGCCTCGAGAGCACGTGGAACCATCAGTGCCAGAGCCACGATCGTGCAGTCCGTGCCCTCCCGCACGATGGCTGCCTGACCCAACGGCAGGACATGCTCGCCGTCGGGTATCTCGCCTTTTGATGCGAGCAGGGTCTTGTGCTCGAAGAACACAACGGGATCGGGGTCACGGATGGATGCGGCCATCAGCCCCACCACATCGGCGGGGTTCGACGGCGCCACGACCTTGAGCCCAGGGATCATCATGCACCAGTTCTCGACCGATTGGCTGTGTTGGGCGCCGAAGCGCGAACCGCCTCCGTTGGCGGTGCGAATCACCACCGGCACGGACACCTGGCCGCCGGTCATGTAGCGGGCCTTGGCCATCTCGTTGGCCACGATGTCGAAACAGACAGCCAGGAAGTCGGAGAACATGATCTCTGCGATCACCGGGATGCCGGTCATTGCCGCACCCATGGCTGCACCGAGGATGGCCTGCTCAGAGATGGGGGTGTCCCGAACCCGAAGTGGTCCGAACTCGTCGAGAAGACCGACCGTGGTCTTGAACACCCCGCCGGCGCCGGCGATGTCCTCGCCGAGCATCACGAGTTGCGGATCACGTCGCATCTCCTGGGCGATGCCGAGGGCGACGGCGTCGCGATAACTCAGTTCCGCCATGCTGCACCTCCGTCACTCCAGACGTCGGCGAACAACAAGTCCTCACCGGGAGGTTCGCCGGCCTTGGCGAACTCGGTGGCGGCGTCGACTCTGCGCGCCACGTCCTGGGTGATCGACGTCAGTTCGGCTTCGCTGGCTCCCAGCCGGAGCAGACGCTGGTGGTACATCGGAATCGGATCGCGATCCAGCCATGCTTCGACCTCCTCGGCGGGTCGATACTTGCCTGGATCCGCCCTGCTGTGTCCGCCATGGCGGTAGGTGACAGCCTCGACCAGGGCGGGCCCTCCGCCAGACCGGGCGCGATCGATGACCCCCTTGGCGGTGACGTAGACGGCGTCGGCGTCGTTGCCGTCGACGACGATCCGTTCGAGACCGTACGCCGCAGCTCGGTCGGCGGCCGGATGCGGCACTGCCGCCACGAGATCGATCGGGGTGTACTCCATGTACAGGTTGTTCTCGCACACGAAGACCACTGGCAGATTCCACACCACCGCAAAATTGAGGGCCTCGTGGAAGGCACCGATGTTGGTGGTCCCGTCGCCGAAGAAGCAGACGGCGACCTGGTCCGTGCCTCGCATCTGGGCCGACCAAGCGGCTCCATTGGCAATGCACAGGTGGGCGCCGATGATGGCGTAGCTCCCCATCATGTTCTTCTCGGCCAGCGTGAGGTGCATCGAGCCGCCTTTGCCCTGCAGGATCCCGTTCTCTCGGCCGAGCAGCTCGGCCAGGACCGGGCCCATCTCGGCACCCTTCGAGAGGGTGTGGGCGTGGCCCCGATAAGTGGCGAACACGAAGTCGTCCTCGTTCATCGCCTCCGCGAAACCGGCAGACACCGCTTCCATCCCGAGCGAGAGATGGCTCGTGCCCTTCACGAGGTTCTGCATGAACAGGTCGTAGGCCCGCTTCTCGAACTGTCTCAGCTCTTGCTGACGGCGGTACAACCTGCGCCGAACGCTGACAGGAATGTCGAGACGGTCGTTCGCCTCGTCCACGGGATCGGGGAGGCGCGGCGGCCGGGTCGAGTAGTCGACGAGTTGGGGGTCGTAGGCCTCAGTACTCATTGGCGACCATCAACTCCTCACACGGGAAGAGGGTGGTGACCTTGGGGCCCTCGGCAGTGACGACCATCATTTCTTCGATTCGCGCCGCCGATCGGCCGTCGCCTGCGGGGGCGTACGTTTCGAGAGCGAAGTACATGCCTTCCTTGATCTCGATCGGGTCGTCGAGAGAGTTCAGCCTCGAGATGATCGGCCGTTCGTGGAGCCCGATGCCCACGCCGTGACCGAACTGGAGCCCGAAGGCGTCCATCTCGTCCTCGAACCCGAACTCCGGCGCCTTGGGCCACACCTGGGCGATCTGGTCGGTGGTGTTGCCGGGTCGAACCCTGTCGATGGCCATGTCCATCCATTCGCGTGCTTGCTTGAACGCGTCCCGGTGGGCCTGCGTCGCACGCCCCACCACGAAGGTGCGGTAGTAACACGTGCGGTAGCCGTTGTAGGCGTGGATTATGTCGAAGTAGGCCTGATCGCCGGGTCGGATCATCCGGTCGCTGAACACGTGGGGGTGGGGCGAGCATCGTTCGCCGGCGATCGAGTTGATCGCCTCGACGAACTCGGAGCCCATCTCGAAGAGCCGTGCGTGGGCAAGCGCGACGATGTCGGATTCCCGGATGCCCGGCTTGAGGGCCTCGAAGATGTCCTGGTAGACGCCGTCGACCATGGCCGATGCCTGGGTCAGGAGCATGATCTCGTCCTGGTTCTTGATCTCCCGTGCGTGCATCATTGGTTGCTGGCCGTCGACGACGTTGATGCCTTCCTTCTGAAGCGCCAGGAACACCGATGTCTCGGACATGTCCACGCCGATCGGCTCATTCGCCACGCCTGCGTCCCGCAGGGCGGCAGCGATCTCCTGCGCGGCTCGGTCGTGCAACCCAGCCTCCGGGCCGATGGCGCCCTGGAGACCGGTGTTGCCTCCGATCGAGTTCTTCTCGTCGAACAAGTGCGGTAGTTGGAGACGGTGAGCCTTGGCGGCAGATCCGAAGTCCCAGATCTTGGGGCGATCGTTGCGAGTGATCAGAGCCCACCGTTCGCCTTTGTTGAACGCCCAATACCCGATCGTGGTCGACGTTGCGTAGCGAATATTGGATGTCTCGAACAGAAGGAGTGCACCGAGACCGAACGCATCGAGTTGCTCGCGTACTCGGGCGGTCCTGTACTCGCGGAGACGCTCGAAATTGACCCGTTCCTCCCAATCGACGGCCATCAGGCCTGGCGACGGGGTCGTCGCTACGGGAAACTCACTCATGATCGGGTCCTCCTCGGTGTCCGGTGCTCGTGCGAGGCTCTGCAATCGATTGAACTACCACGGTGGAAGCCCTGTCAAGACCGTGCCTCTGCGCACGGTTTGCGTCGCATCGCGGTCATCGCGCAATGATCTTGTCGGGACGGATCTTGACGATCACCCGCTCGGACTGGATGGGATTCGGGTACTCGTCCTTGCCGAGGTACTTCTTGGCAAGAGTGTCGATGTGCGCTCGTGCCTCCGGTCCGGTGACGGTATCGACCACCGAGCCACGAACTTCGCTCCACCCCCACGGATTGCCGGTCTCCATGATCAGAACCGTCACCTTCGGGTTTCGCTGGAGGTTCTTGAACTTCTGGCGGTGTACTTCGGTGTTCACGAGGATGTGCTCGTCGTCGGCGTCGACCCACATCATGTGCGTCTGGGGATGTCCGTTGGGAAGCACACTCGAGAAGACGGCGTAGTTGGCGCCGTTTGCGAGTTCGCGGGTTCTGTCGTCGATCATCGTTTTCTCCTGGCTTTCGTTGTCGGTCTGTTCGGTACCCGAGAAGGAATCGGTCCGTGGCTCGAGAGCTCTCGTGTCGTGACGTCCGCGTCAGCCTTCGAGCGTCTCGCGTAGATAGGTCCAGTCGCGTGCGAATCTGTAGCTGTGGCGGGCGGGCGGTTGGGGAGCCTGGGTCTCGAGCCAACGGACGATCGAGTCGGTGGGGTTCTTGAACTCGTGAACGCATCCCACTCCGGCGAAGGCGACGTCGCCTGGCTTCATCCTGAAGTGCTCGCCGTCGAACCAGGCGTCGACCTCCCCGTCCAGGATCAGGTAGGTCTCCTCGAGGGGGTGGTCGTGAGCACCGGCGAGGCCACGAGGCTCGTATTGCACCATGAACATCGTCTGGAGCTGAGCGCCCAGGTCCGAGTCCACCATCATCTTCACCGTGATGCCGCTGTAGACCAGTAGGGCGGTGCGCATGCTCGCCGAGACCGCAAGCATGTCCTGGGTCTGCATCGAAGGATCCATGTTGGCCCCGTCGATGTGCCCGAAGGACCGTGTGCGCGGGTCGCGGGGATCGACCGCGATCGTCTTCGACCTCTGCGCGCCCTCGGGCACGAAGAAGGTGTCGCCGTCGAACCCCGGCTGAGGTTGTGGCGCCATCATGTCGGCCCACCGCACCGGAGCGTCGCTCTCGTTTCTCCACCGGTGAGGAGCGCCAATCGGCACGACCCCGTAGTCGCCGGGTACCAGCTGCACCGAGGCCTCCGGGGTGTCACAGATCGCCTCACCCTCCAGCACGTAGAACGACTCCTCGAACGAATGGAGATGCAGATCGAGGCTGCCACCTGGCTCCAGAACATTGATCCCAAAGCCCGTGTGAACCGCGGGACCTGTGTGATCGACCATCGACCATCGGGTGTACCCGGCGCTCTTCGATGCGAATGCCTCCGGCACGGTTGCATTCATCTGATCGGCATTGAGCACGATGTGGCGTTTCGACATGGGGTCCTTCCAGCGTTCAGTGCAGACGGCGCGCGCACTGCAAGCGTTTGAATGCCATCATGCGGCGAACTTACCAGAGCGCTGTCGAGGAGGAGACGATGTCTGAAGCTGTCGTGGTGATCGGGGGGACGGCCGGGTTGGGCCGAGGGGTGGCCGAGCATTATGTGAGAGAGGGCAGGTCGGTGGTGATCGCCGGCCGCAACGACGAGAGGAACCGGGCCGTCGCCGCCGAAATCGGTGCCGACGTCGGGGTCGCCACCGTGGACTTGTCCAAGCCCAAAGACGTCGCTGCAGGCCTCGCCCACGTCGGTGCGGTCGACCGGCTTGTCGTCTCGGCCATCGATCGCGACGAGAACAGCGTGGCCGACTACGACATCGACCGGGCCATCGGCCTCGTCACGACCAAACTGGTGGGATACACCGCAGTGGTCAATGCTCTGCTCGATCGCATGGGCCCAGACTCTTCGACGGTCTTGTTCGGGGGGATGGCAAAGGATCGACCGTATCCGGGTTCGACCACGGTCACGACCGTGAACGGCGGTATCAGCACGCTCGTCCGAACGATGGTCGTCGAGCTGAAGCCTCGCCGCTTCAACGCCATCCATCCTGCCGTCGTCGGGGATCATCCATACTGGATGGCAAAGCCCGCAGGCGTTCTGGATGACCTCGTCGCCCGGACACCACTCGGTCGCCTCGTGACCACCAAAGAAGTCGTAGACGCAACCGTGTTCCTCCTGGAGAACTCAGCGGTGAACGGAGTCGATCTACGAGTCGACGGAGGGTGGCTGCACACCTAGAGCTCCCTTCGCTCGCACCCGTTCACAGGCTCTGTCGCGGGTGTCCGGATCGCGAGGGTTGCCCGGCCGACCGCAGACGGCCGACGGCCGACATCCACAGTCGCCAATGTGAGGAAGGTTCGTCTCTACGGATCTGGGCGCACCGGTACCTGTTGGCCAGGTGATTGGCAGTTGGCAGTTGGCAGTTGGCCATGCAACCCGAGTTGCGTAGCCGTCCTCACTCCTTGGGGGCGGGTTCCCTGGGTGCAGCGGTGGAACGGCGGATCATCAGGTCTGGTTCGAGGGTGATGCTGGCTGGCTGGTCTCCGGCCAACAGGGCCAGCGCCACGCTGCCGGCGCGCTCGCCGACTTCGCGGCTGGGGTAGCGGACCGTGGTGAGGGGTGGCTGGAGGTGGCCGACGGTGGGCAGGTCGTTGTAGCCGACGAGCGAGATGTCGTCCGGCACGCTCAGCCCGGCAGCCGACAACTCGGCCATGGCGCCGAGGGCCATGAGGTCGTTGTCCGCGAACACGCCGGTCGGCAGTTCGTCGCCTTCGAGCATCGCCGCCATTAGCCGACTCCCCTCTTCGATGCTCGGCGAAGTCGCCGCCAGACCGATTGTGGACTCATGGATCTTCCTTCGCCGCGCCTCTGCAGTGAACCCCCTGGCGCGTCGAGGGAAGTTCGCGACATCGATCGGGCCGTGTAGCTGTGCCACGTTGCGGTGACCGAGATCGGCGAGGTGCTTCGCCGCCAACGCACCTCCGCCCACGTCGTCGTGGATCACATGGGGGAGTTGGGATCCCTCGAGCGGACGGCCGGCGATCACCATCGGAACGAGCGTCGCCGCCTGTTCGAGCATGTCCTGGTCGCCGTTGCGTGCGGCCACGACGACGATCGCATCGACACGTCTGCTGAGCATGTGGTCGATGATGCGTACGAGGCGCCCGGAGTCGTCCTCGGTCTCGGCGATCATCGGAAGGAAGCCCGATGGTTCGATCGAAGCGGCTATGCCGTGGATGATCGGTGTCACGAACGTATTGCCGAGGTCGGCGGCCACAACCCCAACGGTTGCGGTGCGCCCGCTCTGCAGGCTTCGAGCTCCCATGTGAGGTCGGTATCCGAGCCGCGACGCAGTCTCGAGGATCTCACGTCGCGTCGACTCCCGCACCATCTCGCTCCGCACCGGGTCGAGCGCCCGCGAGACGGTCGAGGGATGCACGCCAACTTCTCGCGCCACGTCGATGAGTGTCACCGACCCGGCCTTCACACCATCAACCATGACGCAGAGATCCTGCCAGAGACGGTGGCGGGTTCCAGGTCATCGACGCCGTCACATCGAGCCGCGCAAATGCACCGCCGTCAGGCCCATGTCACCGCCGCCGTTGCCTGCATCAGAAGTGGCCTGCATCACCTGCCGGTTCACCTCGGCCGCCGGCATCGGAGCACCGGTGCGCTCGGCCAACTCGAGGATCAGGTCCAGATCCTTCAGCGCCAGATCGACGGTGAAGCTCACCGGGGTCGTACCCGGGGCCTCGAACACGGGCCGGCGGTACTTGACCACGGGTGCGGCGGCGGCGCTGTTGGCGAATGCCTCATAGGCGATCGAACGATCGACACCGGACCGCTCTGCGAGTACCAACGCCTCGGAGACCGCTTCGTTGATCCCGTAGATCATCGAGTTGATGGCGAGTTTGAGCGTGGCGCCGGCTCCCGAGTCACCAACATGGAGCACGGGCGAGCCGATCGCCTCGAGTACCGGGCGGGCGCGGGCGAAGCCGGCTTCGGATCCGCCGGCCATGATCATGAGGGTGCGACCCTCTGCTGCGGCCGTACTGCCCGACACTGGGGCGTCGATCATCTCGGCTCCGAGAGCCGACACCTGTGGCCCAAGTCGTGCGACCACTGCCGGTCCGACCGTGCTCATGTCGACGGCCGTCGCACCTTCGGACAGCCCGGCGAGCACACCCTGGTCGCCGGCGTAGATCGACTCGAGAACCGACCCGTCGGCCACCATCGTCACGATCACGTCGCTCATCGAAGCCAGTTGTGCGGGGTCACCCGCAACCGCCGCTCCGGTTTGTTGGGCGAAGGCCCAAGCCTTCTCAGCCGTGCGGTTCCACACCGTGACCGGAAAGCCGGCGTCGACGATGTTGGTGGCCATCGGCGTTCCCATGCGTCCCAGGCCGATGAAGCCCACTCGGGTCATGTTCTGCTCCTGTTCGAGGTGATCGGTACAGTACAGCCCAATGCGCTTCCGCACTTCAAGCGTTTGCATTCGACCGGAGAAGAGGCATCGATGGCAGGGGTGAGCAGGGTCGGCGACGTCGTTCTGGAGCCGGTCGACGCCCGCTCGCCCGGCGTCACCACAGGGCTGGTCGTGGGCCCTCGACAGGGCCTGGTCCACCTGGACGTGGGGGTCGTCGAGATTGCGCCGGGCGGCGTGGCCGCGGGGCACTACCACCCCTACGAGGAGTCGTTCTACCTGTTGAGTGGCAGTGGCTTGGTGTCGATCGGTGGCCGTTGCTTCGAAGTGGGACCTGGTGACTACGGAATGGCGCCCTTGGGGATCCCCCACTCATGGTCGAACCCTGGGACAGAACCTCTTCGATTCTTCAGGGTTCGTTCACCATTGCCCAGAGCGCAGGGCGACGTGCGTTCGGTGTACTGGACCGATGACGTGCAAGTCCCGACCGATGGGATCGAGCCGCCGGTGACTCCGCGGCCACATCTGCCCGTGGGCCGCTTCCGGGACGAGCATCTCCCACCGCCTGGTCCAATTGCCATTCGGGGCCACCGCGGTCCCAACGTCTCCAACATCCGGTTGTGGATGCTGATCGACGACATGGTTGCGGCAGTCCATCACACGATGTTCATCGTCGAGTTCGTGCCGATCCTCGGTTCCCAGAACGCCGCCAACCACTATCACCCGTTCGAAGAGGCCTACTACTTCCTCACCGGTTCGGCCATCGCACATCTCGACGATGGTGATGTGGAAGTCGAGGCCGGTGACGTCGTCTATGCCGCCACCAACGAACTCCACGGATACACGATGACCAGCGACGAACCAGTCCGTTGGATCGAAGTGCAAGCGCCGGCGCCACCGCCGTCGGGATCGTTCTTCTTCCCCGCGGAATGGAACGCTGGCTCGCGTAACGACTGATCAGCTGCGGTCGGCACCAAACAACTGCGACGCATTCCCCGAGAGGATGGCTTCCGTGGACTCGGGGTCGAGTCCGGCGTTTCGGACGAAGGTGACCGGGTCCAGGTCTCCCATCTCGAACGGGAAGTCGGTCCCGACCATGATTCGGTCTGCTCCGAGCAGATCCACGAGGAATCTCAATGCGGCGGCATTGTTCAACACGGTGTCCACGTAGATGTTTCGCTTGAGATACTCGAGTGGCGCCATGCTCAGATTGGCACCGGCGAGGCCGGGCTTCTGGTGATACCCCTGGTCGAAACGACCGATCTGGAACGGGACGAACCCGCCTCCGTGGACCACGCACATGGTCAGACCGGGATGACGTTCGAAGACACCCGAAAAGAGCAGCGAAGCGAACGCGAGCGAGCTCTCGGCAGGTCGGCCCACCATGTTGTCCATGAAATACGGCTTCAGGTCCACACCGGGAAGCGGGTTCATCGGGTGGAGAAGGACGAAGGCATTCAGTTCGTCGGCCGCCGACCAGAACTCGTCGAGGTCGGTCTGGTGAAACGGTGTCTGGTCGACACTGGTGGCGATCTCGACTCCGACCATGCCGAGCTCGTCGACTGCGCGACGGAGTTCCTCGGCGGCACCGCTCGGATCCTGGAGGGGGACCGTGCCGAGCGCGAGGAATCGGTCGGGGGCGGTCGCCGCCTCCTCGGCCAGACGCTCGTTCACGATGCGTGACCAGCGGAGGCCGGCGCCGGCTTCGAGCTGGTATCCGGTGAGGTCGATCCAGCTCGCAAGCACCTGCACATCGATCCCGGTGCGGTCCATCGTCTCGAGGCGGTGAGCCGGGTCCGTTAGCTCCGATCGAAGCGGTGCGGTGCGGTAGGTGTCGGCGAACGACACCACGGCCTTGCCGTTTGAACGATCGAGCGTGACCCCGACATCGGCGCCGTGGCGCTCCATGTCGTCGATGAGTCCGGAAGGGATGCAATGGGCGTGGACGTCGAAGATCATGTCCGCAGCGTAGGAGAACGGAGCCCTGCGTAGCAATCGATTGCGGGGTCGGGTAGCGTCAGGCCATGCCGTCAGTTATTCCCTTCTCCGAGCTTCCACGAAGCCACTCGACCCGTGATAGCCGGCAGCGCATCGACCTCGTCACAGAGGAGATGTTCGGGATCACCGATCTCAAGGCCGATCACATCACGTACAAGCCCGGAGACACTGCCGCCGCCCACCACCACGTGGGCGCCAAACACTTCTTCTTCGTCGACGCCGGATCGGGCGTCCTCCACCTCGACGATCGGACCTATCGGCTGGGCAAGGGCGATGTCGCCTTCGCCGACGACGGCGAGGTCCACTGGTTCGAGAACGACACCGACGAGGACTTCTCGTTCTACGAACTATGGGTGCCGGTGCCCGCCGAGACGATCTGGGCCGTCGAACACGACCGCTGAACGTGGAGCGAGAAGACGTGAGTTCCACGTCTCAGCGACACGTAATACGCAATACGTAACACGTAATACGTCCTGCCGTGTGCCATCGGCCAGGGGGTTCTAGCGCCCCTCATCCACCAACACCTCGTCCGCGATCTTCTCGCTGTTCACACGACCCAGAGACCCTTCGTGGCGCGCTGGAGTTCCTCGACTCCATTCGAGGTGATGGCCACCAGGCCTCCGGTCTGGACGCCGGCGCGCTCGTCCGGGGTGATGACATTGGGCTGGACTACGACCGTCATGCCCTCCTCGAACACGAGGTCGGGAAGCGGCCCGTGCGGGCGAGATGCCGACCCGAGGATCGGCGGCCAGTACCCACCGCCGTAGCCGTGAACCAGATCGTCATAGATCGTGAATCCCGCTTCTTCGATGACAGACGATGCGTCGACGACGTCGCTGGGTGTTGCGCCGGGTCGAAGCACCTCGAGGATGCGCTCATGAGCCGTCTCGGCGACCTCGTGGAGTCGGCGATACAAGTCCGTTGGTTCCGCTTGCACGACCATGGTCCTGAGCACCTGGCCGGCGTAGCCCCGCCAGGCCGCGGAGATCTCACAGGTGATCACCGACCCTCGTTCGACGGTTCGACCGGTGGGCCATTGCGAGGGGACACAGCGATCCGGCTCTGTCATCGACGTGATCGCGAAGTAGTGGATGTGGTTGGTGCCGCCTTGGTCCAGATACGCCGCCTCGCACGCCGCCCCGAGCTCGATGTCCGTCGCTCCCACGACCGCTTTTTCGCGGATGGCTTCAACGGCGGCATCGGAGAGTCGGGCTGCTCGTCGCATCACCGCGAGCTCCTCGACCGACTTCGTGAGTCGCATGGCTCGATAGTCGCCGTCCATGCCCACCACCTCGAACCGCTCGGCGAGGCGAGCATGGCCTTGCCATCCGAGCGGACCCAGCACGCCCAACCGTCGCACCCCTCTGCGGGTCAGCTCTTCGATGATCGAGTCCGTCGTGTCGACCCCGCCCCAGCGCACATCTGACCCCTCGAGCAGTCGTCGAGCCTGCGGGAGGTGGTTGTAGAACTGTACGAACAAGGTGTCCGCGTGGCTCGGCACGATGATCAGTGCCGCTTCCCGTGTCACGGGCCACTCGGTGAACCATTGGACCGCAGACCCGGACCGATCTCGCCCGTAGACGAGTACGGCATCGGTGCGGTTTTGCTCCATGGCGCCCGTCAGCAGCGAGCGGCGACGAGCGTGCTCTGCGGGAGAGAAACGAGGGAGATCGTCGGCCGTCATGCTTCGATCCTACAATCGATTGCGTGGCCGACCTCTGCTCTCCCCCCCTCTCATGAACGTCGGCGTTGCCTGGGCCCTGCTGGCCGCCCTCGGGTTTGGCTTCACGCAGATTCTCAACCGTAAGGCCAACCTCATCATCGGGGCCTATCGGACCGCCTTCGGGCTCCTGCTGACGGTGGAGGTTCTGTTGATCCTCCGTGAGCTGGTGACCGGGGAGTTCGCTCTCCTCGCAGGGGCGCCGTGGTCGGCGCTGGGTTACTTCACGGGGAGCGCCACGATTCATTACGTCGCGGGATGGACGTTGCTCGCAAAGAGTCAGGGACAGATCGGTGTGGCGCGGACAGGGGCAGTCACATCGGTGGCTCCACTGGTGGGCACGCTCTTGGCGGCGCTGTTCCTGGCAGAGGCGCTCACCGTCTTCGTGGTCGTCGGTGTGGTGCTCTCGGTCCTCGGGGTGACGATGGTGTCGATGAGCCGCGCACCAGACGCGCTGGGACGTTGGCGGGTCCCGTGGTTTGGACTGGCCGTGGCACTCTGTTGGGGATCGTCACCGATCCTGATCCGAAAGGGCCTCCTGGGCTTGGATGCGCCGGTGCTGGGGCTCACCATGGGGCTCGGTGGTGCCCTGCTGGCCCACAGTCTGCTTCTCGGGACCATGGGCGGCTTCCGCCGGGGGACCTGGGATCGAACGGCCGTCCTGTGGGCGGCGGCCGGTGGGGTGACCGGCGCGGTGGGGATCAGTTCCCAGTGGATCTCGTTCGGGTTGATCCCTGTGGCCGTCTCCTTCACGGTGCAGCAACTCGCAACGCTCGTCGTCGTGGCGCTGGCGCCACTCGTATTCGGAGTAGCCGCCGAACGTATCAACGCTCTGCTCCTCACCGGAACTGCCGCCATGCTGGGCGGTTCGTTGGTGGTGGTGTGGGCCGGAACCGGATGAGGAGGAGTTCATGACCGAACACGACATCGTGGTCGCAGGAGCGGGCCACAACAGCTTGGTGGCAGCCGCATATCTCGCAAAGGCCGGGCACAGCGTCTTGGTCCTGGAAGGTTCGCCCATCGTCGGAGGTGACACCGCCACCGAGGAGCTCACACTGCCGGGGTTTCTCCACGACAGCTGCTCGACGGCTCACAACCTCATCCAGTCGAGTCCCACTCTCCGCAACGACGAGTTGGGACTGGGGGAGTACGGGCTCGAATACATCAAGCCCGACCCGGTGGTTCACATCCCGTTTCCCGACGGCACTTCGATAACTCAGTGGCAGGATCGCGAGCGCACCATCGCCGAGTTCGCCCGGTTCAGCCGGACCGATGCTGCGGCGCTGTCTGCGATGCTGGACGATTACGAACGGGTCGCCCCTGTGTTCTCGGCCTTCGACTACACACCGATCGGATGGGGCCCGAGCCTCGACGAACGCTTGACCGAGCATCCGGACGGGAGTCGGTGGGCGAGGATAAGGATGCGGTCGGCGGCCGATGTGATCCTCGATTCGTTCGAAGATTGGCACACCCGTACCTTCATGCTGTGGATGGCCTTCATGACCATGCAGCCTCCACAGCGTCCAGGCACGGGGCGCCTCGCCTACTCCCTGCTCTTCGGGCGCCAGCGGCACTCATGGATCGTCCCCAAGGGCGGCTCGGGTGCCCTCCCGGCGGCACTTGTGAGACTGATCGAAGCCTATGGCGGTGTGGTGCACGGCAGTCGCCCGGTCGTTCAGCTGATGCTCGAAGCCGGTCGGTGTGTCGGCGTGGTGACAGCCGACGGCGAGGAGCACCGGGCCACGAAGGCGGTGCTGTCGACGATCCACATCAAGCACCTCGTAGACATGGCGCCGGCGGCGACTTGGGGTGAGGCTTTCGTCGATGGCGTCTCGACGTGGCGTCCAGGGGTGGCGATGTGCGCCGCCCACTACGCCACCACTGCCGCCCCGCGTTTCGAGACTCCCGACGGTCCGATCGAACCGCTGGCCTCCGGTACTGCGACGTCGGTGGAGCGACTGCTGAGAATCGGAGAAGACTTCGCAGCGCGGCGGGTCACGCACGACAACCCGGTGTTGCTCGTCCTCTGCCCGACGGTGGCCGACCCGTCGCGGGCGCCTGAGGGCCACCACACGCTGAAGATCGTTGGCGTGCAGCCGTATGAGCTCGAAGGTGGTCCGGAGCAGTGGGATGAGTTGTTCGCCGAGGTGGCAGCGGCCAACCTCGCCGAGGTTCGCAGGTACGCGCCAAACATCACCGACGACGTGATCCTCGAGACGACGCTCAAGAGCCCGCTGGACCTGGAGCGGCGGAATCCGCACAACTGGCATGGGTCGTGTCACGGTGGAGACCAGGACCTCTCACAGTCCGGAGCCTTGCGCCCGGTGGCGGGATGGGCATCGCACCGAACGCCCATCGAAGGGCTCTATCAGACCGGATCGACCACCCACCCTGGCGGTTCCGTCTCTGCGGGGCCGGGACGGAATGCGGCGATGGTGCTGTTGTCGGACCTTGGCTCGAGCCTCGAAGAGTCGATCGCCCGCTGACCTTGGTGAGCGACTGCCCACGAGAAAGGGGCCTGCCCATGCGGCAGGCCCCTTTCTTTCTGTCCGTGTCCTCTGGGGGTCAGAGGTTGGTGACACCGGTGTTCAAGTCCACCGGGTTGAGCGGAAGGCCGTGCGCTTCTTGCGCCGCGTGGAGATACGTCAGGTCGACGTAGTCGCGCCACGGGAGATCCTCGGCATACTGAAGGATCGGCTGCTGGAACGTTATGAGCTCGTCCATCTCATTCGGATCCCAGCCGTGGTCGGTCGTCATCAGCCCGTCGTCGACATTCATGGCTGCGAACGTCTCGTCCGGGTAGTCGACGCCGAACTCGCCTCCGACGATCTCTCGCATCTCCTCCCAGTTCGCCTCGTCCTTGCACCACTGCTGCGCCTTGATGTATGCGTATAGCCACGCCGTGGCGAAGTTCGGGTACTCATCGAGCGTCGAACGCAGGATCCCCCAACCGTTCTGGGGTTCGATGCTCGGCTCGTTGTACAGGACGCTCCCACCGGCCTGTTCGGCCAGAGCGATGTGGCGAGGGAACGCCAAGGTGGCGTCGACCTGCCCCGAGAGCATTGCCGTCACCCAATCGTTGGAACCACCGGTGAGGTTGACACAGTTGACGTCGGTCTCCCAGTCGATTCCCAATTCGCCGAGTGCGAACCTCGTCAGGGCTTCGTTGGTCGTGCCTGCCCGTGCGCACCCGACAGTGCGGCCCGGGAGGTTTTCGACTGTGACGCCCTCGGCGGCGATGATGATGACAGGCTGTGCACCGAAGACGCAGCTCGTATAGGTCAATCCGTTCGGATTGCCGTCGAGCACAGCCTGGTGCTCGGCCGGGAAGAGGACCGTCGAGTCCATCAGGGCCACGTCGATGTCGCCAGCGAACATGGGGGGTAGGTATTCGTCCAGACCCGTGATGTTTTCGGGCCGCAGGTCGATTCCGACCTCCTCGAACCAGCCTTTGGAGATGCCGACCCAGTAGGGAGCCTGGAGGTTCGGGTTGGGGGTGTTGAAGTCCATACGGACCACCTCTAGGTCCGATTGTGGAATCGACCCGCCCGCCGCAGTCGTGCCGGTGGACCCGCCCGCCGTCGTGTCGGACGCGCCAGCGGCGGTGGTGGCGGGCACCGCTGCCGAGGTGGTGGCGGTGCCGGCATCGTCGCCGCACGCGGCGAGGAGGAGGCCGCCTGCGGCCATACCGGACATCTTGAGAAACCGGCGCCTCGACAAGCCGTAGGGATCGTGGATTCTCTGGGTCATTGGGGTTCCTTCCTCCCAAGCATGTCAGGTCTTGGTGACCTGACGCCATGGGGCGATCTTCGCTTCCATGGATCTCGTACCTTGCACGAGAATAAGTGCGAACACCGCCAGACTCAG
>CAWBVW010000006.1:0-380266 GCA_963792365.1 uncultured bacterium | reverse complement strand
GCGGCAGCGGTCGTGGCACCCGCCACTCCGTCCGAGGGATTGGCGTACGTCTGGTCGCCGAACCCAGACGCCTGGCGGCACTTCGCTGCGAATGCAGGTATTATGCAGGCATGCCGGTGTCGATAACCATTCGAGACGTTCCCGATGATGTCCGCGAAGAGCTCGCAGCACGCGCCGCCCGATCGGGACGTTCGCTCCAGGAGTATCTGAAGCGGGAGCTCACGGATCTCGCCCGCAGACCCGACTTCGACGCCGTGATGACCCGGATTCGAGGTCGGAAGGCGATCACCGGAACGACGTTGTCTGCTGACAGCATCCTGTCCCATCGCGACGCCGACCGCCGGTGAGCGCCGTCATCGACGCGTCCGTGATCGTAGCCACCGTGGCCGATTCGGGCCCGGTGGGCAGGTGGGCCGAGGCCCAACTGTCAGGAGCTGGAGTCCTGGTGGCACCTCACTTGTTGCCGGTGGAGGTCGCCAACGTGTTGCGCCGGGCCGAGCTGGCCGGCGAGCTGTCGACAGACGCGGCGTCACTCGCCCTCGTGGACGCGCTCGACATCCCGATCGAGCTGACACCATTCGAGCCGTTCGCATCGCGGGTTTGGGAGCTCCGCTTGTCCGTCACGGCCTACGACGCCTGGTACGTGGCAGTGGCGGAGTCGACCGGCTCGCGACTCATCACCCTCGACCGTCGGCTGGCCGCTGCGCCCGGACCGCTCTGTGAGTTCGCGGTACCACCACAGGACCCCTGAACCTGGTCGGCGCGGCTCGGCAGCGGAAGCTGCCGCGATCACCACCGCCACGCGCCCGCCGACCGGGGCGAGCGGCGGCCGAAGCGTCCGAACCGTGCCGACGAGACGCTCACGCGCAACCCGTTGGCGCCGCGGTGCCGGGTCGGCTCACCCGAGCGTCAGGTGGTCTCGGATCAGGTCGAGGTCGAACGGGAAGCGGATGCCGGTGACGGTCCAGGCGATGCCGTGCCACACGTCGTCGGTCCCCGACCAGCGCCGGATCCGGACGTCGTAGGTCTCCCCTGCCTTGGCGTCGAACTCGGCGATCTCATAGCTGTTGTCCCACGACGCACTGGAGGCCACCGGGTTGCGCCAGGCCGACGCCATCAGGATCGCTCGACAGCCCTCGGGCCACGACTCCAACGTCGAGTTGACGCTCTGGACCACGGCGGCGGCCCCGCCCGTGGCCGGGGCGGCGAAGCTGGTTCCGCTGATCGACGGCGAGAAGCCTGACTCGATCGCGCGAATCCGCCCTCGAGCCTGTCGGCACCGCGGGCTCATCCGTCACGCGCACGGGTGGAGCTCTCGGCAACACCGGTTCCCGCGCCCTGGCGTGGGCGGGACCGACCTGCAGGACTCCACTCATAGGAGGGTTCGTCGACTCCCTCAGCGGGCGCTCCTGGCGAGCGGGTGGCGAGTCCCGAGCGGTATTCGGGTTCGGGTCACAAAGCGTCGACGAGGTCCTGCGGATCGCGTGCCGGTGCGCCGGCGAGCTGCCAGCGCCCGGAGTGCTTGACGAACGGCCACCACCGGCCGTCGTGGGCCAGGCGGATCTGGCTGTCGTGGAACGAGATGGCGTTGTGCGAAACGCGCGTGGTGGTCACACCGACTTCCGCAAGGCGCTGTCTCGCCACAGCCATCACCCTTGGGTCCGGGGTCCACGGCTGCTGATGGATCACACCGACACCGTCGACCCCGCCGACCGCCCACGCCACGCCGAGGTGGGTGAGGCGCTGAACCGAAACCCCGGTCCGCTCCGACAGGGCCGGCCGATCGGCGGCAAACGCCGCACGACGGGCCAGGTCGGTTTCGGCGTCGAGTGCGAGACCCGAGTCGCCCTCGCCCCGTGTCATGTCGAAAGCTCGGGCGACGGCATCGGAAGCCAGCAGGCTCAGACCGTCACAATCGATGCCGGAATCGGGCGGCGGATCCGACGGCCACGGCGCCGGTCGAGCCTGACGACGGGGTGGCGCCGGCACATCGGGGAGCGGCCGGAGCTTTCGCACCCAAGCCTCTCGGGCCGGCATCGCCGCGGAATGCCCGAGATGGTCACCGGCGGCAGCAGAGCCCGACGATCGCCGCGCCCTCAGATGGGCGATGACCTGGTCTCTCGGCGAGCCCCTCACCAGCAACAGGTCGAAGGGATCGATGTCCAATCGGTCGGCGACCAGATAACACACCGCCGCCGAGTGCTTGCAGGGGTCGGCCCAGTCGGGACACGAACAGGCTGGAACGAGCTCTCCCGCCGTGGGGAACAGCTCGACGCCGGCCCGTCGGGCGTCGTCGACGATGCCCGGCTCCATCTCCCCGTCGAGCATGGCGGCCGTGTGCCCTGCCCGGGATCCGATGGCATCGAGAACCTTCGCCCACTCGTCGTCGGTGAACTGGCGGATTCGCACCATGACCGTGTAGGGAGCGGGGCGGCTGCCCTGCACCCTCGCCGAAACCACCCCCGGCTCGACCGTCATCGACACGACCCGATCCTGACGGGCGTAGGTCCGGCCTCGGGGCAGTCGGTTCGGGTCGAGCCGGGCACGGGTCTCGAGCGCTTCGATCCACGCCTGTCCCCACCACGTCTGCGCGAACCTCTTGGCCATCAGTCCACCCGTCCCAACTCGACGAGCGCGGCGAGGTCGTCGTTCGAGAGCTCGGTGAGCCAGCCTTCGCCGCTCCCGACCACGGCATCGGCGAGCGACCGCTTGGCAGAGAGCAGCGCAGCGATGCGATCTTCGACGGTGCCTTCGCACACCAGACGGTGGATCTGCACCGTCTGGTCCTGGCCGATCCGCCACGCCCGGTCACTGGCCTGATCCTCCACCGCCGGATTCCACCATCGGTCGTAGTGGACCACGTGGTTGGCTCGGGTGAGATTGAGACCGGTTCCGCCCGCCTTCAGCGAGATGACGAACACGTCCACGTCGCCGTCCTGGAACTCGTCGACCATCCCGGTGCGCCTGCCCACCGCCACGCCGCCGTGCAGGAATCGGGTGCGGAGCCCCCGACCGGCCAGGTGTGCGTCGAGCAGCCGACCCATCGCCACGAATTGCGTGAAGACCAGAGTTGCATCGCCCTCGTCGGCGATCACCTCCACCAGCTCCGTGAGGCCGTCGAGCTTGCCCGATCGACCGGCCAGCGGCCCCGACTGGACCAGGAACTGGGCGGGATGGTTGCAGATCTGCTTGAGACCGGTGAGGAGCTTGAGCACCAGGCCACGGCGACTCATGCCGTCGGCCTCGGCGATCTGGGCCATCACGTCGTCGACCGTCGCTCGATACAACGTGGCCTGTTCGGCGGTCAGCGGCATCAGCTCGTCGGTTTCGATCTTGGGTGGCAGGTCGGGCGCCACGCCGGGGTCGATCTTGCGGCGCCGCAGCAGGAACGGGCGAACGAGCCGACCGAACAGATCGGCGACATCTCGGTCTCCGTGACGTTCGATCGGGACCGCGATCTCGTGTCGGAACGTCTCGAGCGGCCCCAGCAGGCCGGGGGTGGTCCAGTCGAGGATGGCCCACAGATCTCCAAGGTGGTTCTCGACGGGGGTTCCGGTGAGGGCGATGCGAGCGCCCGAATCGACGGTGCGGATCGAACGCGACACCCGGGCGTAGGGGTTCTTGATCGCCTGAGCCTCGTCGGCGACCACCATGCCCCACTCGATGGTGCGCACGTGTTCGATGTCCCGGCGCAACGTGGCGTAGGTGGTGACCACGAGCGCATCGTCGGACACGTCGTCGAGCGTGCGGCCGGAGCCGTGATATCGGAACACCGGGACGTCGGGCACAAACCGATGGGCCTCCCGTTCCCAGTTCCCGATCACCGAAGCCGGACACACCACAAGGGTTCGGCCCGTGTTCCTCTGGACGTGCAGCGCCAGGACCTGCACGGTCTTCCCGAGGCCCATGTCATCCGCGAGCACACCGCCCAATCCCAGCTGGCACATCTCGACCAGCCACGCCAGCCCGCGACGCTGATAGGGACGCAACGTCGCCTGCAGACCGGGGGGTTCACCGAGTTCACGATCGGTCGACGCGGCGGCCAGCCGGTCGGCGAGGTCGGCGACCGGGCCATCCACCTCGACGTTCGTCGGTTCGCCGTCGACGAAGGTGGCGCCTCCAAGGGCTGCGGCCAGTGCGGTCCCGACACCGACCCGGCGACGCCGGCGGAGGCGTTCCAGACGCTCGGGGTCGGCTCTCACCCACCGACCCTTCACCCTGACGATGGGGCGTTTCGCCTCCGCCAGCTGCTCCAACTCGTCGTCGGTGAGCCGCTCGCCGTCGACGGTGCCGGTCCACCGCATCTCGGCGATCACATCGAGCGTCAAACCCGCAGACGTGCCGCCGGGTGGCGCCTTGGTGGAGATGACCGGTCGCAGTTCGAGCGGCGCAAACAGGTGCGCCGGCCACAACACCCCAATCCCGGCCGAGGCGAGATCGTCGGCGATCGGCCCGAACAGGTCCTCGACCTCGTCGTCGTACAGCTCGAGACGTTCGGGCCGCGCTTCGTCGAGTAGTCGCCCGAGCGGCGGCCACACCCGGGCGCCACGCCGGAGCGTCACCAGCAGGTCGGCGTCGACGTCGGACCCGATCCGCTGGAGCACGGCGTCCGGTGCGTCCCACAGGGTTTCGGCGTCCACCACGAGGCTCGGATCGGTGAGGCTCTGGACCGTCACCGTGGCGAAGACCTCTTCTCTGTGTGAGATCTCGACCCGCAGCCCCACGGCGGCACCGGTCGCAGCAAGGCTGTCGAGCCACGGGGTATCGACGGTTCCCGGACTCATCCCGCCATGGGTCGAGGAAAGGCTGGGAGCGAAGGAGGTCCGCGGGAAGGCATCGGCGACGGCATCGAAGAACGCCTCGACGGCGGCGGTCGGATGCGACACCGTCATCGGCGGTCCGGTCCCGACGACGCACGCATGTGCCGCCGGCGGGAGTGCGTCGGACAGGGCACGTCGCCGCTCGGCATCCTCCACGCCGAGCGGCCCGATCCGCCAGGTGTCGTATCCCTTGGCCGACCTGGCGGGCAGGAGCCGGCCCCTGGCGATGAGATCGATCGCCACTCGCGTCGCCACCGACCACGCCCGCACCGACTCGGTCACCTCGTCATCGGGAGTCAGGTTCCACAGATTGTCGATGACGTCGCCGATCGACACCGCGTAGGCCTCGATGGTGCGACGCCGCACAGTGGCCCCGGCGCGGAGGGCGAGTTCGACTTCGTCGTCGCCCAGCGTCACGCCTGGCTGCCACAACGCCAGCCTCGACCGTCGGGGCGGGTCGCCCGGGATCAAGGTGGCTTCGACCTGCGGTTCAAACATCCGGGTCGAGGCTATCGCGATGACGACGCGCCAATCTGCCGCGGCCCCGTTTCGACTCGCTGCCTACGGGGTCGGGTCCCACTCGCTTGGGGCAACCGGTCCGCAGCAACGCTTGTACTTCTGGCCGGAACCGCACCAGGAGGTCTGGTCTCGGTTTGGTGGCCACGCGATGGCTCTACCGGACCGAAGGACCTCGGCGACGGTCACCGGTGAGACGGCCCGCACAGTCGAGCCAGGTATCGCCTTGATCGCCTTGGGCTTCGCCTCGATCCCGTGTGAGTATGCGAGATGGTCGACGGAATGGTCATCCAGCAGGTCGGGCCGGCGCCGGATCGCCTCTGCCCACTCGTCGGCAGGGAACCAGGCGAGCGACAGATCACCTCCCGTTCCCGTCCGTCGCGTGCACCGTGCTTCCGTGTGGTCGAGTGCCGGTGCTCGCGTCGCCGATGTGAGCCGTCGTCCATCGCCCTCACCGCACCGAATGAAGCCGCCGGTTGGCGGTATCGACGTCGAACGCGGTCGGATCGAAGTCCAATGGCAGCCATTCCATCAGGTCTTCATACTCCTCGTGCGTGGGGTCGACGATGATCTGCATCAGGTCCATGTACCGGCGCGGACCGCCACAGTCCTCCGGCGGGCACGCACGTTCACCCGCGAGGCACTGCGGGCGGAGGGGCCCGCTCGCCTCGGGATCATCACCATCCTCCACGACGACACGATGGGACCAGCCGTCGCCGAAGTCGTAGTCCCACGTGAGTTCCGATCCGAGATGTGGCAGCACCTGAGCGGCGGTGACCTTCCTCTCGTCGATGAGCCACATGTCGTCGAGATCGGGTTGGCCAAACCGGAGCTCGCCGATTCGAAACATATGGAGGTGGTACCCCTCCCACCCCATCGCCGCCTCGAGCATGCGATTGAGCTTCGGGAGTTTGGTGTCGGAGGGCACGGCGACCCGGCGCCACACCACCGGCTCGATCTCCTCGAGCGTGACGCGAAGCACCCGCATCGAGGGGTCACCGAATCGCGGCCAGGCCATGCCCGCGAAGATAACAACGAAGTGCACGCGGCAACGTCGGCTGCGAACCGGGACCACTTCCAGGTCGACGCAACCGGACAGCAGATCGAAGTCCCGGTCGGCGTGCACCATCGGCTCGACAACGCGTGATCGACCTCGCAGCCTCGTCCTTCAACTCCAGAGCGCCGACACCGGCAGTGCCCACACGCCCTCGCTCAGCTCGAGACTCGAGCTCCCACGGTGGAACAGAACAGCGGCGACAACCCGTGGACCCAACTCCTCTCGAGCCCATCGCAGGTGTTTGACATCCCGGGCCGAGGGGCGGGTCGTGGCCTTGACCTCGCACAGCACCAGATCTCCTCCGAGGTCGAGCACCATGTCGATCTCACGCTCGCCGGCCTTGGTACGCAGGTGATACATGGCGCCGCCCATCGCAGCCACCTCTGGGCGCAGCTGAGCCGCAACGAAAGACTCGAAGTAGGCGCCGGAGCGCATCGGATCCATCACAAGCTGGTCGGCGGTCAGGCCTGCGATCGCCAGCGCCAGCGCCTGATCGACGAGATACCGCTTCGGAAAGGCCGTGAGGCGCTTGAGCCGGTTCGTCTGCCACGCCGGCGTCGGGACGGCAACATGTGCTCGCTGCAACATCTGGTCGTAGGCAACGAAGGTGGCCCGGTTCACGTCGGCGAGGTCGACCATGCGTTCGTCCGGGACCGCCGCCGATTCCAGCTCTGCCAGCACCCGAAGGAGACGCCCCACTCGTGCGGGGTCCCGTCGCTCCTCGACGCTGCGCTCGGCAACCGAGTCGGCATACGCCTGGAGCCAGCGAGCCGGGTCCATGTCCCGAGTCGCAGGGAAGCCCGACTCGAAGAGCACCTCGAGTGGGGTCTCGGGGCCGGCCGACGGCGATGCCACGAAGAACTCTCCGGCAAGGAGACGCTGGATCCAGAGAGGAGAGTGTCCCGCGCCGTGCAGTTCTCGCTGGTTCATCGGGTGTACCAGCAGGCGGGCGCCGCGGCCGGTGAGAGGATAGGTCGGCCCGTAGCTCTCGGGTTGGACGGAGCCGGTGAGGACGAACGATCCAGGTGTGGGCGACTCGTCGACGATCTCCTTCAGAGCCCACAGCACGTCGACGCCGGCGAGCTGCCACTCATCGATGAGTACCGGAGCTCTGAGGCGACGGAGCACGCCCCGCGGGTCCGATTGGAGCAACTCGAGGTCACGGGGTAGGCGGATCTCGGAAGCCACGACTCGCTGCGCTGTGGTGGTCTTGCCGGCGGCGCGAGCACCCTCCAAGGTGACGATGGGAATCGATTCGAGCAACTCGGAAAGCTGCGTGTCGACGATCCGTGGAATGTAACGCACAGGCACCTTAGTATCGGATTCGTCGGCCCCACGATAACGAATTCGTCGGCTATCTGTTGAGCAATCCGTCGAATTTCAAGGAGCGAGCCCGCGGCACTCTGCGGAGCCAGCCCCGACGGTATCCCCGGTGGCGACCGCCGGCCCCGATGGAACCGTGCGACCGTGGGATGTGAGTGCACACGACGCGTGCCACCTCGTCGAGCTGATGGTGACGGCCGACGAACTCGAGGCCGCCCTCGACGGCGAGCCCATGACATGCACCAACTTCCCCCGAGCGGGCGGCTACGCGCCAGGCGAACTCGTCCACCGGGATGAGTGCAGCTTGTCGACGGCTCACCCCAGCGTCAGGTGGTCCCGGATCAGGTCCAGGTCGAAGGGGAATCGGATGCCGGTGACGGTCCAGGCGATGCCGTGCCACACGTCGTCGGTTCCCGACCAGCGCCGGATCCGGATGTCGTAGGTCTCCCCTGCCTTGGCGTCGAACTCGGCGATCTCATAGCTGTTGTCCCAGGATGCACTCGAGGCCACCGTGGCCCCGTTCGAGTCGGTGACGAGCAGGTCGAGGTCGACAGTCAGCACCGACCCGAGCAGGAACTCCAATCCGAAGAAGTTGAAGGTGCTGATCTTCGAGTCCCACGCCAGCGCCACCTTCACGTGGGGGAAGATCGTCCGGCTCGGGACGCTCACCTGATATCGATAGGTGGTGAGCCCATGCGAGTCGAGGTCCGACGACCGCAACGTGCCCACGTCCCAGCCCCGCGAAGCCGCCGCAGAGTTCTTCGATCGCCGGTTGCGGGCGATGGTGACGGCGGCGTTGGTGTCCACCGCCCCGGCGCCGTCGGAGGCGTCGACCCCGGTGATGTTGTCCGACCTCCAGGTCCCGCCGACCGGGTTGCGCCAGGCGGAGGCCATCAGAATCGCTCGACAGCCCTCGGGCCACGACTCCAACGTCGAGTTGACGCTCTGGACCACGGCGGCGGCCCCGGCCACCGCCGGAGCGGCGAAACTGGTGCCACTGTTCGACTCGCCCACCGCGGTGACGGCGATGCCGTTGGCGGCCAGCTCGGGCAACTCGCGGTCGCCGTGGGTCGACGCCGGGTTGCGGAACACCGAGTCCGACGCCATGGCGGTGGAGGCGTCGTTGTGACTGCCGACCGTCAACGCGTTGTATCCCTTGTGGTTGACGTACTCGGTCGACGAGCCGTTGCCGGCGGCGTAACAGACGGTCGGGTACGGCCAGTGCAGGACCAGGTTGTCCTTGTAGATGTCGTCGAAGCTCAACCCGTCGGAGGTCTGTTCGCTGTCACGGTGGAAGCTCTGGCTGATGACCGTGCACCCCTCGGTCTGCGTCGCCCACCGGACTGCGTCGAGGTCGTAACTGTTCGCCGAGAACAGGTCGCAGTCGGGCGCGTGCCCGTGAGGTGCTCCGGTCTCGGAGTTGCGGATGATGGCGCTGGTGAGCCGGGCATGGTCGCTGGCCGGCGGGTTGGTCTGGAACCTCCCGGCGAACACCAGGTCAGTGGTGTCGCGGGGTCCTTCCTCGTAGACGGCCACGTTGATGCCGTTGCCTGTGAAGCCTGCCGAGTGGGCGTCGTCGGAGTTGGCGATTGCGATCGAGTCGCCGAGGTCGGTGTGCCCTTCCCGCTCGTGGAGGAACACGCCGGCCACGCCCTCGGCGGCGGCAAGCTCTCGCACCATGGATGCAGGAACGGTTCCGTAGACGATCGGCGCCGCCCGATCGAGCCGCTCAGGTGCGAGTCCCATCTTCCCCATCGAGTCGATGAACCGGCGGCCGAGTTCCTCCCAGCGGTCGCATGCGGCGTCGGCGTGTTTGGGCCTGCGGGTGGCGCCGCGTTCCCGCTTGGTCTCGATCTCCGGTTCGGGATCGACCAGCCATATCGCCACAGGGAGCGGCTCATCGGGCTCGCTCCGCTCCATCGCCTCGAACAGGGTCGGATGACAACGTCCGTAGTACTTGGCCCGCCGCCGGCCCACCTCGGCCAGCTTCTCGTCGAGGTCGACGGCCTTGCCTCGCTGGTCGAAGGCGAGTTGCACCGGCTTGCCGCTGTCCCGGGCGATCGCCTTGAAGGCATCCACCCACGAGCCGTCCATGTCGCGGCGCATCTCGAGTCGTTCCACCCCGAGTTCACCGAGCTCCAGACGGACCGCCTGCATCACCGCCAGCTCCGGCGGGATCGGAGCCGACGTCTCGATCACCACGAACGGCGTCGACGTGCTCTCGTACCGCTCCCGGCCCCGCCGCTTCATCACCTCTTCCACCAGCAGTACGTGGGGCCCGGTGGGGAGCGAGGAGGTGTCGACCGTGACGGTCTTGGCATCCTCGCCCAGCTCGACTGCGACCCGCTGACCCTTGACACCGATCCCCCTGATGGAATCAGGGCTGATCTGAGCCCGGAACTGGATCGAGATCGGTGTTCCGGAGGCGACGACCTCGCCGGCGAGAATCCCGATGCGATAGGAGGCGGAACCTTGCATGCACCACTCCTGAGTTGGATCGCGCGAAGCGTACGCCTCGCAGGAGGCGATATGCGATGCCGCGCCATCGCAGCGTCACGACCGGGGCGGCCACCCGGGTCGGTCGACCCGGAGTCATCGCTCACTCGTCACAAATCGGCAGTCAGGAGTTCGACCCCTTCCGAGGGCACGTCTATTCGACCCGCGGACGCGAGTCGCAAAGGGCCCTTCGTCCTCGAACTCATCCCGCGATCAGATGCCAGGCGTCCTCGAACTCGGCACCGTGGGCTCGGATCTCTGCTCGTGAGACATTGGTGCGCCTCTTCCAAACGATCGAGCCTTCGAGCCGAAGGGCACGACATGCCATCGCTGCCGAGACGACGGGCTCAGCGTCGTTGATGGACGCCAAGCGGCCGGGTCCGATCAATCGGTGGCTCCAAGCACACATCGACCCTGGGTACCTAGGGTCAGATGCGTGCATCCACCCGAAGTGACGCTGGTCGAATGGTGAGCATTCCTTCCACCATGCGTGCCGTGGTGCTCACCGGTCATGGCCTCCTCGACAAGCTCCAGTACCGAGACGACGTACCGGTGCCGCGACCGGGGCCGGGAGACGTGCTCGTCGAGGTGAGCGCCTGCGGCATGAACAACACCGACATCAACACCCGAATCGGGTGGTATTCGAAGGCGGTCACTGGAGCCACCGGCGAGGGCACCGCCAACACCGACGCCGATGGTTCCTGGGGTGGAGGACTCACGTTCCCCCGCATTCAGGGTGCCGACCCGGTGGGCCGGATCGTCGAGGTGGGAGCAGGGGTCAGCCTCGGAACGCGTGGGCCAACGGGTGCTGATCGACGCCTGGCTCCGCGACCCGAGCGGGTCGCTGGACAAGGCCCGGTATCTCGGGTCTGAGGTCGACGGGGGGTATGCCGAGTACGTGGTGGTGCCGGCGACCAATGCCCATGAGGTCCACAGCGACCTCTCCGATGTCGAGTTGGCCAGCTTCCCCTGCTCGTACGCCACAGCCGAACACATGCTTCACCGGGCGGGCGTCACCGACGACCAGTGGGTGCTGGTGACCGGAGCATCCGGGGGCGTCGGCGGCGCCCTCGTCCAGCTCGCCAGACGCCGTGGCGCGCAGGTCGTCGCAATCACCAGCGCCGCCAAGCTCGAGGCCGTGGGGCGGATCGGGGCCGACGTGGTGCTGGACCGCGCCCGTGACGACCTCGATGGCGCGGTGGTGGCCGCAACCGGCGGCGTCGACGTGTTCGCCGACGTGGTGGGCGGAGACTGGTTCGCACCCCTGCTGGAGACCGTCAAACGAGGCGGTCACTACACCACGGCCGGTGCCATCGGTGGCCCGATCGTCTCGCTCGACCTCCGCACGCTTTATCTCCACGACCTGACACTTCACGGAGCCACCGTGCTGCCACCCGAGGTGTTCGCCGACCTGGTGGGTTACATCGAGCGAGGAGAGATCCGGCCGATCGTCGCCGGGACCTACCCGCTCGAAGCGTTACCCGCCGCCCAGGAAGCGTTCATGGAGAAAACGCATGTCGGAGCGTTCGGCATCGACGTGAGGGCGTGAACCGGGCAGAGACCCGGGCGCGAACTTACGAGCGATGCGGTCAGGGCGCTGGACCCGTGACTTCAAGAACGGCGTCGGCCGCAGACAGATACACGTCGATGGCATCGAGCCGCTGCTGCTTGTTGGTGCGACCGGGAACCCGGAGCCCAGCGAGCATCTCCTCGGCTCCACGCACCATGTCTCCGGTCGCTGCGTCGAGGGCCTCCCGGTCGGCGGCAAACAGCGACGCCGCCGCCTCGGCGGCCTGAACCGCCAAATCCCGGGTGTCCGTCACCAGCGCCTCCAGCTCGAGCTCGGTGTCGTCGTAGAGGACCACCCTTTCGGTATCGGAGACGACGGCCTCCTGATCATCCCACGCAGCGTTGACATCGACGGCTCGCTGGCGCAGCTCGGCCGCAGTGGCGGCGACAGGGGCCAGCTGCGGATCGGCTCCGTCGTCTCGGGTTGCAAGCAGGAACGCGAGCAGGCCGGCGGTGACCGCCACCAACACCGAGAGCACGACCACGGCCCGCCTCCAGAACCGCCGCCGCCGATCCAGGTTCGGATGCCGCAGATGCTCGCCACCGATGCCCATCTGGGTGGTGTCGGTGGGGCGCGGCTCCGGACCGAAACGCGACGCAAGCAGCGCCTGCAGAGTCACCAGGTTGCCCGGTCTGCGCACGGTCGAGGTCAGCTCGACCGTGGAAGCACCTATGGCTGTCGGAGCGGCAACGATGATCCTCACACGATCATTCTGGCAGTGGTCGGGGCCAAGGTCCCGGGTGGTTCACCGCGACATCGTGAGCGCTCACGTCGCCGACTCGAAGCAGCCGGCCCGGCGGCCCGGCTCGCGGGCGCCGCGGGCGCGCCCACGAGCGACAGGCCGTCAGAACGGCTTGGCACCGTGCTCAACGTGATGCCGACTGCATCTCATCGACGATTGCGTTCAACCGGTCTTCCCACGGGCGGAACGCCTCGATGACCACGTCACGCCCGGTGGTGCCCTTCTTGTTGCTGATGTTCTCGAGGATGAACGGATACGTCTTGCCGTCATCGAACGACAGCTTCAGCGTCCGCTGGAAGCTGTAGGTCCGTTGTGACGGGATACCTCGGGAGATCACCTCCTCCTCCGCATCGACACCGACCAGCCGATCGAATGCATACGACGCGTGGCTGATCTGGCCCCTGTCGTCGAACACCAGCACCAGTTCTCGGCTGGGTTCATCGACAGCGAGACCGATGTCCATTGCGCCCGACTTGCTGACCCGGCTGGCCAGCAGCAACTGCTCGGCCGCACCCGGGACACGGCTCGAGAGATACTCCGTGAAGGCATCGAGCTTCCTGCCGCGGCCTACCTTGCCTCTCAGGAACGCAACGAGGCCTACGACGAACACGAGGGCGAACACCACGAGTCCGGAGTACAACGCTTCTTCCATGACACACCTCCTCTGCGGGATGCGCGACAGATCCGTGAGGTCGGTCCTGCACAACGATGCCACCCATCCCTGGCTGATATCTGTCGGCTCCGCTCGCCTACGCCGGCCGCTCGGTTTCGCCCCTACGAAGCCGCGCTATCCCCAGCACACTGCTGATGACCGCGGTCACTCCGAAGAACGCCGCAAACCCGCCGATCACCAGGTTGTAGGTGGTGGTGACCTTGGTGCTGCCTCCGATGCTGACGCACTCGATGACGATCCCGTTCAACTCGCAGTTGTCCCCCTGGGAGAAGACGAACATCATCACGGCATAGCCGACCACGAGCAGACCGATCACCCCCCGACCGAGCAGTGACCACACTGAGGGACCTGCTCTCTGCTCGGCTGGCGACTCCACCGGTGACGTGGTTTGGGGGGTGACCATCTCGACCTCCTCGGTTGCCCATTGGCCCACCGAGCAAGGACCGTCTCCCGCCGTACCGAACACCCCCCTCGCCCCAGCCTGCCGGCCGCCGCACACCATCATGCCGGCGGCGCCTCTCATCGACCAATGTGGCAGAGCCAGCCACTCCGCCATAGGGGCGACCGTCAGATAACCGGAGACAGAGCCCTTCGTCGGTGCGATCGGCCGGTGGAGAAACGACGCCTCGACATCGCATGAGAACCGTTTCACGCGGCCGCGCCGTACTGGAATCGAAGGTACCCGACGGACCCGGGGAGGGTTTCATGCGGACACGGATCATTACGACGATCGCCGTGCTGGCCACACTGGCGCTGGCGCTACCGGCATTTGCAGGAGGACGACCCCTGTCGACCGACCTGGCTGCGGAGAATGAAGTCGGGCAGCCCGGAGACCCGGGGACCACCGGACACGCCCACATCACGCTCAACCAGGGACTCGAGGAGGTGTGTTTCGAAATCGACGTCCAAGGTGAGAGTGCTCCCATCGTGGCCGCGCACATCCACTCGGCGCCCGCCGGCGTCAACGGAGGGGTCGTAGTGGACTTCCAGTGGGCCACCACCGGAGGACACGGATGCGTCGAGGCCGACGCCGACCTGATCAAGGCCATCCGTCAGCACCCGGAGAACTACTACGTGAACGTCCACAACGCGGTCGCTCCTGCAGGTGCGGCCCGGGGTCAGCTCGACAAGTGATCAGGGTGGGTCCGAGGTGGCGCCGCACGGCCCACCTCGGGCCATCACCACTCGGACAGCTGGCCCGCACCGGGGGTGCGCTCGGTGAAGGCACCTGCTCGAGGACACATGACGCGGCGCACTCCGCTGCAATGCGGAGGGGCGGGGCGTCGGTTCAGGTGATGTCGAACCTCAACGAGGCGCCCACCAGGTCGCCGTCCACGGCCGTCGGGCACATCGCATAGGCGATCTCTCCCCCATCGTCGCTCACCGCCGCCACGAGCTCGTCGATGACGTCCGGCAGCGGATCGCCGATGTCGCCGCACACGACGCAGACCGGACCGTGCAGTGCAAGACCGCCACAGCCCCGGCACCGGTAGCCTTCGCGGGTCTCGGTGCCCTGCACCAGGAGCTCGGCGACGGCGTGACGATTGGCCGCGGCGAGGGTGGCGGGCAGGCCGGTCACGGCCAGGCTGCCGGCGGCGGCATCTTCGACGATCCGCTCGGCCAGCGCCATGTGGCGCTCCCGATTCCATTCGCCGGACATCTCGAGCGCCTTCGCCAGCAGGTCGGCGTCGCTCATGGTGTGGATGTCGATCGCAAAGGTTCCGGCCACCATCCGACGCTCGCGTGTCCCGAGGAACCGCAGGAACTCATCGATGGTTCGCGCTCGACCTCCGACGAACACCGCCTCGATGGCGAGCTCGCGTCTTATCTTCGCCAAGCGCTCAGCCACGTCCTTGAACAACCGATGACGGGCGTTTTCGGCACCTCGCCGCGACTTCGTCTCCTCCAAGGCGTACCAGCCGGTGACGCCGCCCCAGCGGATCTCCTCGCCACGGATCATCTCGTAGGAGGCGACCTCGTCGAGCTGCGTCACCATCACCCAGGCGTTGCGGGCGTCGACGATCACCGTAGCGATCGGATGAGTCGTATCCACAACCGCCCACAGCGGGCGCACATACGGGTGGGGACCCGCAACAGCCCGGTCCCACACCTGACCCGACGTGACGATCAGCTCATCCAGGCCGATGGCCGGACTCTTGAAGATGGCCACGCCGTGACCGACGAGCGAGCCGAACCCGGTCGAGGCGGACAGCACCTCGTCCATGGCCTGCTTCAAGTTCTCCGCAGCCGCGTGGTCCAGATCGGCCACTCCGTCATGGATCGGATGGAGCAAGTCCCGCACTCGCGCACCGATCGTGCGCATCTCCTGTACACCGGGGCGGAGGTCCAGGTACAGGGACAAGATGGGCGCTTCGGGACTCTCCACGTGGGCGAGCACGTCGAGTCGTTGACGGAGCGAGCGCTCGGTGAGCATGGCGACCTCCTGAGGTCTTCTCGCGATCCATTGTGCTCCCCCATGGTCCCGCCGGCACGCCCGTCCGACCAGGGCAGATGGTCGCCTCTCTCCGCATGATGCGGGAACCCTCGCAATCGGCGTCACCCCCACGGCGCCGGCACCGATGTTCAGCCTGTCAACGAGTCGGACAGCTTCTCGGGGTTGACGACTGTGCGGATGGCGGTGACGAGGCCGTCGGCGATGTCGAAGGTCATCACTCCATACGGCTCATCGTCCAACAGGGTGAGCAGCGCCGGTCCACCGTTGGCGATGATCACCCGCGCCGACCCGCCTCGCTTCGCCCCGTATTCGGCGATGCCGATCAGGAACTTGGCGACACGCACGGCGCCGGGGACGGGCTGGCGGGCAGCCCGGCGGACGCCACCGCCGTCGGACCATGCGATCACGTCGGCGGACAGGGTTCGCACCAGAGCATCGACGTCACCAGCGGCGATGGCAGCGATGAACGGCGCCAGCACGTGTTCGGGGTCCTCGACCGGATGGGACCGGGCGGGGTCGCCAACCCGATCCCGAGCCCGCTTGGCGATCTGGCGGCATGCCGCCGGACTCTTGTCGACGACATCGGCGATCTCGGCGTATTCGAAGTCGAACGTCTCCCGCAGCAAGAACACGGCTCGCTCGACCGGGTCGAGGCGTTCCATTGCCGTCAGCAGCGCCATCGACAGGCGCTCCGCCTCCGCCACCACGTCGGCGGGATCTTCGCCCACCTCCCGCACGATCGGCTCGGGCAGCCAGGGACCGACATAGGTCTCGCGCCGCTTCTGCGCCGACCGCAGCCGGTCGATCGCCAGCCGGGTGGCGACCGTGGTGAGGAACGCCGCCGGATCCCGGATCTCGCCTTGGTCGGACGCCTGCCAACGCAGCCAGGCGTCCTGCACCACGTCTTCGGCCTCCATAACGCTGCCGAGCATCCCGTAGGCGATGCCCATCAGCCGCGGCCGCTGAGCCTCGAACCAGCCGTCGTTCACGCCGCCACCTTCACCCGCACGTCATCGGAGCGTACGCGTCCTTCGATCCGCCAGGCCAGCCACATGAAATATTCGAACACCACGAGCAGCGCCAGGTTCATCGGGCCGTGCCAGCCGGGTTCCGATGCACCGACGTCGACCATGTGGTTGACGATGTGCAGGCCGTTCTGGATGAGCCCGAGCGCCAGCACCGGCTTGCGCCACGACCTCCTCGACGCCGACATCCACAGTGCGGCCGCCATCGGCACGCCGAAGGTGGCGGCGTCACGTATGAAGTGGGTGTTGAGCACCCCGAACCCGGCGAACTCGGAATGGAACACACCAGGGGCGATCATCATCACCACCACCGTGAACATCAGCCCCGCACCGGTCAGCCGCAGCAACCGCCCGGCGGGATCGCGGCGCTTGGACAGTGTCGACAGGTACTCGGCGTAGGTCCGGCCGTCCAGATCCCGGTTGGGGCTGTGATGCAGACCCCTCCGAAAGGCATCGACCACCCTGCCGCCAATCGGCATCCGCACCACTGGGGTGCGCCGTCCCGTCGCCCGCAGGTACGCCCGTGCCATCTGATGCAGGTCCAGCACCTCGGGACCACCGAGGTCGGGCACCCAGCCCGACGGCGCGGCTTCGACCAGATCGACGAGACGGCTCGTCACCGTGGCACGGTCGATCGGCTGAACTGCGACGCCCGAGGGCAGGGCGACCAGACCGGCCTTGGCGACGGTGTCGACGATCCGGGGGATGAAGCCGTGGAACTGGGTCGAACGGAAGATCGTCCACGGCACGCCGGATTCGATCAGCGCTCGCTCCACCCCCACCTTCGCCCGGTAGTACGGGAAGGGGTGCTCGTCGATGCCGACGATCGACATGAACACGACATGTCCGACACCGGCCCGACGTGCCTCGTCGAACAGCGCCTTCGACCCGCTGATCTCCTTGTCGACGTTGGACGGCTGTGTAGCCAGATGCACCACGGTGTCGACGCCCGTGAGATTCGGTACCACCCCGGACAGGTCGAACCCCACCTCGCCGTCCGCAGACGGATTGCGGGTCGCGACCAAGACGTCGTGACCGGCCTCTCTCAGTCCCGAGACCACGTCGCGTCCCAATCCGCCCTTGCCACCAGTCACCAGAACTCGCATCGCAGGCTCCTTTCTCGTCTCTGCACCCTCTTGACGGGACAGCCGATCCAAATGTGACGGCCAGACAGAGTTGATACGGATCCGCCACGGGAATTTGTCTCAACCCGGAACTAGATGGTGGTTCGCACCGCGGTGCGAACCACCGCGGTATGATCCCTGGATGAAGGTGGACAAGATGAGTATCTCGATGGATCCGGAGCTGGGTGACCAAGTTCGGGCGGCAGCTGCATCGGCCGGAGAACCCCTCTCGGCCTGGATCGCCGATGCGGCCGCATCCAAGCTGCGCGGCGAGGCGCTCGGCGCCTTCCTCGACGTATACGAGGACGAGCATGGCGCCTTGACGACCGAGGAGATCGAGGAAGCCCGGGCGAAGCTCGGTCTACCGAGCTCGTGATCCTGCTCGACGCCGGTGCCCTCATCGCAATCGACCGTGGCGACCGAGCGACTGCCGCACTGCTTCGCGCCGCAGGCCGCGCAGGCCTCGGGCTTCGCACACACCCCATGATCGTTGCACAGGTGTGGCGCGATGCAGGTGGTCGCCAAGCCCAACTGGCGGCCGCGCTGAAGGCCGTCGAGGTGATTGCGATCAACGATGGGCTCGGACGACGCGCCGGTGCCCTGTGCGGAGCGGCGGGAACCAACGATCCGATCGACGCCGCGCTGGTGGCTTTGGCCGCCGACGGCGACCACATTCTCACCAGCGACCCATCCGACATCGCATCGCTGCTCGAAGCGGCACGCATCGTCGCTCGGGTGATTTCGGTGTAGCCGCCTTCTATCGCCACGGCTGGCCGCAAACAGACGCCGCAGAGCGACATCTATCACACCGGGCTCGACACCTGGTACTGGTACGACTTCACCCAGCCGAACTCGTCGGTCTTGAGCATCTCGACTTCGATCGCCGCTTTCGGGTTCACCTATCCGATCACCGCCACCGCCTGGGTCGATCAGGTGTGGTGGGATCCCGACTGCGCCAACGCATGCGACTGGCGAGGAATGCTCGCCGCCTACGACGCCGGCGAGTTCGATCATGACCTGGTGCTCGACCTCCCCGACACCGTGTTGTCTCCGGCGCCGGTGTACGAAGGTGGCGACGGGACCGAAGACGCCCACGCCGCCAGCTACCTCTACGAGACCAAGGGCGACTACACGATGGCCACCGCCACCGTATGGCGAGGGTTGTACAGCTACCAGGGCGTCGACCACCCATACGACCCGGTACTCGTGATCTCGTCGGCGCCGTTCCCGGTGTGCGAGCTGAGGGGTGTGCTCACCACCCCGGGCGAAGAACCCAACCTCAACACATGCGAGCTGTAGGACCAGTGACGGCCGCGCCGATCACGCCTTGAGCCATGCTTCTCCGTGTCATGCGCCACCGAGCCGAAATCGTGGCCATCGCCGAACGCAACGGCGCCACCACGATCCGACTGTTCGGCTCGGTCGCCCGAGGCGAAGATGCAGACGACAGCGACGTCGACTTCGTGGTGAAGTTCGAGCCAGGACGTAGCCTGTTCGATCTGGCTCGGCTGCGTGCCGAACTCGAGAATCTGCTCGACGCCGAGGTGGATGTGGTCTCCGAGGCCAACCTCGACGATGAGGCGCGCATGCGACTTCGCGCCGAGGCGCTCACGTTGTGAACGCCCAAGACCGGACCTGTCTCGAACACGTCATCGCCGAGGCGTCGGCTGCACTGTCTGCCGAGACCCGAGCCCTCTTGAAGTCGCTCTCACCGACGTCGGTCCGCGGGCAGCACAACCACCTCGTTCACGAGTACTGGCGGGTCGATCATGACCTGGTGTGGGCGACCGTCGAAAGCGACCTTCCGCCCCTGGCCAGAGAGATCCGGACTCTGCTCGACCGCTGAGGCAGCGCAAAACGGGACCGGACCGGACGGTGACCGATGAACTCTGCGTCAGGTAGATCTGGGCGTCAGACGCGCCTTCGCTCTCGGTGTCGGCTCGACGTCGGATCAGGGGTCTTCGCCTTGCTCGGAGGGGCAGCCTCGTCGCCGTCGGCTCGAACCCAGCGATCGCGGTCACTCCCAACGGAAGAGTCGGGCCGCAATCGCGGTCGACACTACGAGGACACCGAACAGCACACCGGTCTCGAGGAGCAGCGAACCCCAGGCCTCACCGAACCACAGCCCGCGCAGCAGACGGACCACGTAGCTGAGCGGGAGGTAGTCCGAGATGGTCCGGATCGAATCGGGCATCACCTCTAGTGGAATCCCGGCACCGGACAGGAAAAGCATCGGATACAGGACCACCATCCCGATCACCTGTGCGGCACGCGCATTGGGCGCCAGCCCGGCGATGAGATAGCCGATCGCGAACATGGCGGTGCCCGACAGGATGACGGCAGCCACCACGCTGACGACCTGGCCCTCGAACCGAACCCGGTAGAGCAGCCAGCCGACCACCACCACACCGGCCATCCCCACCAGGGTCATGATGAGGTTGGCGATGACATCGGCGGCGATGTACACCAGTGGTCGAAGTGGGGTCATCCGGAAGCGGCGGAGAATGCCCGCCTCGCGATAGGTGCTGGTGGTGATCGCCACTCCCAGCAGCCCCACCGATCCCAGGATCAGCGCGGTGTAGGCCGGCATCGAGATGTCCATGGAGCCGTATCCGTCGAACATGTCTTGCGACTCGTTCCCGTAGATCGCCCCGAAGATGAGGATCAGCATCACCGGGAAGGCCAGGGTGAAGAAGGCCGCCACCGGCTCTCGGATGTAGAGCTTGAGATCCACCATCACGAGCGACCTGAGAGACCGCAGGGTCGAACTGCCACCACGTTCCACCGACGCCAGTTCGGTCGCCGTCTGTCGTTGAATCATTCCCGCATCTCCTGGCCCGTCAAGGACAAGAACACGTCTTCGAGGTTGGGCTGCTCGGTGTGGAGATCGGTGAAGGGCACATCGGCGTCCTCGAGCGCCGAGACCACGGATCCGGCGAAGCGTCGCCCTCCCCCGTACACGATCACCCGCTCAGCGCCTTGCTCTATCCGGGTGACGGCCGGCACACCGGTCAAGCATGCGAGGTCCTGTCGCTCCGGTGCACCGAAGACGATCCGCTGGTCGACTCCGAGCGATTTGATCAGCGTCTCGGGAGAGTCGAGAGCGACGATTCGTCCTCCATCGATGATCATGACCCGGTCGCAGAGCCGCTCGGCTTCTTCCATGTAGTGGGTGGTCAGAACGACGGTTGCGCCCCGCTCGCGGATGGTGCGTACGAGGTCCCACATCGAGTGCCGGGCCTGAGGATCGAGGCCCGTCGTCAACTCGTCGAAGAACACGATCTCAGGTTGGTTGACCAGCGCCAGCGCGATGAACACCCGCTGTCTCTGTCCACCCGACAGCTTGGCGATAGCGGTGTTCCGCTTCTCGGTGAGCGACAACAGGTCCAACAGGTGGTCGGCGTCCACACAGCGCCGATAGAAGGAACCAAACAACTCCAGCGCCTCAATGACCCGCAGACGAGGTGGTAGGGCACTCTCTTGCAGTTGTACGCCGATCCGTTCGACCAGTCGCAGCCGATCCGCCATCGGATCCAGGCCCATGACCTCGACACGACCCGACGTCGGACGCCGCAGCCCTTCCATGCACTCGACGGTCGTCGTCTTCCCTGCGCCGTTCGGCCCGACCAGGCCGAATATCTCCCCCTCGGCTACGTCAAACGACACGTCATCGACGGCCGTGACATCGCCATAAGTCCTTTGGAGGTTGCGCACCTCGATCGCGGTTGCCACTTCTGATGTCCTCTCCCCATCATGAGGCCGATTCCGGCTCGGCGACAGAGGCCAAATCCTCGGGGGACGCAGACGCACTAGTGCGACGGGACGAAGCTCCCGATGCCGAGGATCTGGTGGACGTCCCAGTCGATCAGCTCGAAGCGGCACTCACCGCCGGCGGTGAACGGATCGGCGGCGGCGATCGCTTCTGCCTCCTCCCTCGACGCGGACTTGATCAGATAGAGGCTCACCGAGTGGTCCCTAGCCGGGCCGGAGATCAGCACCGAACCGTCGGCGTGACGTTGCTTCATCCAGTCGAGGTGCTCTTGAAGGGTCACCATCCACTCGGCTCGGGGTCGCAGCGGGTGTCGCAAGCACAGGAAATACACGCAAGGCTCCAGTTGTCGGATGGCGCCATTGTCGCGGACGATGATCTGGACTCTGCGACCGGATGATCTGTCGTGCAGAGCCCCGGGCACGGATGCTGCCGTAGCATGCAGGCCACGCTGTCGATCGACGCATCCAGGCGCCGGCACGGAGAGGTGACATTCGTTGACCACACCCATACAGATTCGAATGGGTGGATACGGCCCGAAGAGCACCGCATTCAGCAAGTCGTTGAAGGCCATCGGCGACCGGCTCGAATCCGAGTTCGGGGACGACGTCGACGTCGAGTACGTCTGGAACATCATGGAGTTGGGGTATCGGGGTGAAGAGATCCTGTCCCTGGTCGAAAGCGGCGAGCTCACACTCGGATACCAGTCGAGCAGCTACCTGACGGACCGGGTGCCCGAGCTCGGGTTCGTCGATCTGCCCTTCTTGTTCGACAACGACGCGCAAGCGCGCACCGCCATCGATGGCGCACTCGGCGAGCTGCTGGCCACGAAGATCGAAGACCGCACCAACTTCCGGATCCTGGGTTTCTTCGAGAACGGGTTTCGCCACCTCTCGAACCGGCTACGCCCCGTCCGCAGTCCCGCCGACCTGGCAGGCATGACCATTCGCGTCATGCCGAGCGACGTTCATGCCCGGGCGTTCTCGTTGCTGGGCGCCGCACCCATGAGGATGGACTTGTCGGAGGCGATCACCGCCATCGTCGACGGAAGTGTCGACGCCCAGGAGAACCCGCTGGCGAACACGGTCACTTATGGCGCCCACCAGTTCCACAAGTACCACACGCTGACCGGCCACTTCTACGTCTCTCGTCCGATCTTCGCCCACCGGCCGACTGTGGACGGATGGCCCGAAGCGCTGCGCTCTGCCCTCTACCGAGCGACCCGCGACGCCATCGCCGGCCAACGCCGACTCTCCCAGCAGGAAGCCGTCGACGCCCGCAAGGTGATCGAAGGCGCGGGCTGTGAGATCGTTACGCTGACTCCCGATGAGCGAGGGGCATTCCGAAACGCCGTGAAGCCGATGCACGAGGGAGCCCGCAGGGAGTACTCGCCTCAACTCCTCCGCTCGGCCGACGTGCCGTCGATCTTCGAATAGAGGTCCCATGTCCTTTGCCCAATCTCACCGCCTCACCACCGAGGGCGCCAAGGCGATGCTTGCCGCTGCCGTGTCCCGAGCCGAAGACATGGGCATCACCGTCACCGTCGCCATCGTCGATGCGGGTGGGCATCTGATCGTTCTGGAACGGATGGACGAGGGCCGGTTCCACACCGTGTACTCGTCGACCACCAAGGCCGTCACGGCGGCATCCAACAAGCGCCACACAACGACCAGAGGGGCGCAAGGCCAGGACCTCGACACGCTCCACGCCATCGGGCTGTCATTGGCGGCGGGGTCGGGCCGCTGGACCGCGATGGAAGGCGGCTTCCCGATCCTGGCCGGCGGGGAATGTGTCGGAGGCATCGGCGTCAGCGGCGGTGATTGGGAACAGGATCAAGCCATCGCGGCGGCAGCGCTTGACGCGGTCGGAGCGAGTCGGGAGCAAGCAGATGGATGAGGTGACATTTCTCGGAGTGGCTGAGGCGGCGATGGCCGGACAGAGTGGTCGGCGCTGGAACCCCGACCTGGGTGCGATTCGATCCGCAGCGCGCATGATGCCCGGCCCCCGACCGCTCCGCGTCAACGCCGTGAAGGTGGCCGAGAGTCATAGACCCAAGAGCGTCGCCATCGAAGGCGGATCCGACGCCACCGTCGTCTTTGCCCGGACTGCGTACCAGATCGTCTACCCGGACGGCCACGTCATGCTCGAGGCCGGCATGGATCGGGAAATCCACGCCACGTTCGGTAAGGGGAAGGAAGAGCCGTACTTCGAGGAAGAGAACGCCCGGGTCCAAGAGGCCCTGAGGACGTCGATCTTCAACTTCGTGACCCATGAGCATGGCGACCACATCGCCGGCGTCGTCCGCACCGCCTTCTTCGATGAGGTCGCCCCCAAGACGCTGCTCACCGCGGTCCAGGCCTGGGCGCTGGTGGTGCAACCGCAGCGGCCGCAGCTCGGCATCTCCGCCGAGACGGCAGCCCGCTACCGGGTCTTCGACTACGAGGACCACCTGCCGCTGGCGCCCGGCATGGTCGTGATCAAGGCGGCGGGCCACACGCCCGGCTCCCAGATGGTCTACCTCCAGACCGAGTCGGGTACCGAGTACCTGTTCATCGGGGACTGCGCCTGGCACATGGATGGGATCCTCGAGCTCAAGCAGAAGAACGCTCCATGGATCGAAGAGGACCGTGAGGCGATCATGGACCAGCTCCGGTGGCTCAACGGCATCCACGGCTCCGAGCCGGACGTCACGATCGTTGCCGCGCACGACGACGACCAGTTGGCGGAGTACCGGGCGGCGGGCCTGCTCGGGTCTGAGCTGGAGCACGCCCGCTGAACCGGCTGTGGCGGCGCACGACGCCGGCATCGATGTGCGGGACAGTCAGGCCGACGTCTCGCTCCGGGACCGACCGGTACGGTGTGCGACGATGACTGCTCAGAGCCCGGCCTCACGTTCGGCCATGACCGTCTCACGCGCCGTCTCGCTCGGTGTCGGCTCGATGGTCGGAGCTGGGATCTTCGCTCTGCTCGGAGAGGTCGCCGCAGTTGCCACCTCTGCCGTCTGGCTGGCCTTCCTCATAGGCGGGGTCGTCGCCCTTCTCAACGGCTACTCGTACGGTCGCCTGGGAGCCCGCTTCCCATCGGCGGGCGGACCCGTCGAATATCTCACGCGCGGCTTCGGCGTCGGAGTGTTCTCTGGCGGTCTGTCCGTCTTCTACTACGCAGCCGGCGTGATAGGTATGTCCATGGTGGCGCGGGCCTTCGGAACGTATGGCGCATCGTTGTTCACCACCGGCACACCGAGCAGTGCTGTGATCGGCACCCTCGCCGCCGGATTGGTCGTCGGGCTGACCCTGGTGAACCTCGCCGGGGCCGCCAGCGTCGGGAAGGCCGAGCTCGTAGTAGTTGCTGCCAAGCTCGGCGTCCTCGCCGTGTTCATCGTGGGCGGCGCCACCGGTATCCAGTCCCGGCTTCTGGCGGACGAGTTCACGATCTCGTCCCCTGGTGGCGTCTTGGCCGCCGTCGGCTTGGCGTTCTTCGCATACACCGGCTTCGGGGTCGTCACCAACGCCGCCGCCGACATGGCAGACCCATCCAGGGACCTGCCGCGTGCTCCCCGCTTGAAGCGATCGCGCAATCATCTCGAGTTCTCGGCCGATAGGGGCAACCCGTCTGCGCTACGCCACGAGCTCGAGTTCAAGGGACTCCATCCACTGCGCTCCCGCGATGGTGTCAGAACAGGACGCGAGTCTCCAGCAGCGGGTGGGAGGCCAGGCCGCGGCCTGAGAGGATCCAGCACATTTCGAGACCGTCGAGTTCGAGCACAGGACCACCATCGCCCGCGGCGTAGCGACCACCGGCAGGGCCGGAGAGTGTGAGGCGGAACGGCTCGCCGTGACGCTCGGCCCATTCGGCGACCACGTCTGCGATCACGCGGCCCTCGGTGTCGGCGTCGACCTCGATGTCGCGGCCGACGGCTCTGGCGATGTCGATCCGATGCAAGAAGACGTCTCTGGTCAGGACGACCGTGAACAGGTGACCGAGGGTCAGCGAAGGTGGCATCCCTTGTGCTGTCGAGCCGCCAGGTGCGTTTGGCACGCGGATGCGACCGATGAGCTTGGGACGGCTCATCCGCTTCTGGACTGCCTTGGGAGCGATCGTCTCCAACTCCGAGAGCAGGTCCGTGCTCGAGAGCTCGCCGTGGTCGGCGACCTGGAGGGCATTCATGGCATCCATGTCGTTGCCGTCGAACTCGGACTTGTGACGCGCTCCGTAGATCGCCTGGCGGGCGAACTGTGGAAACGACGCATGTCCTTTCGCCGCGCCCACCAGATGACGGACCACGTCGGCGACCGTCCACGGTGCGCACACGGTCTCCATGTGCCAATGCTCGGGCGTCAGCTCGCGGAGCTCGACGAGCAGCCGGTCATACATCGCGCTCGCCAGCCGACGGGCTTCGTCGGGGTTGCCGATCCGTCGGATGTCGTCGACGGTCGTGAACGTGTCGTTCATGGGGTGGTCTCCTCTAACCGATCGAGGTGCTCGACCAGCATCTCCATTGCACTGCGGGCGAGCCGACGCCACCGGTCGCCCGCCGGATCATTCGCCATCTGTTGTGCTGCCAGGCCGGCGCTCACCGCCGTGTACAGATCGAGCGCCTCCTCGCCGACGATCCCGAGCGAGGCCAGCGCCTCGGCCATCTCGGCGTAGCTGCGCACCGATACGGCATAGGCGTCGGGTGATGGTTCCCAGCCCGGCACGGCCCGGGTGAACATCAGCTGATACCGAGCCGGTGACTGTTGGCAGAAGCCGATGAACCGGTCGATCGCCATCGTCAACGCATCGATCCGACCGAGGTCGGTCACTTCGACGGTGATCTCCTCGCTGAACCGAGACAGCGCCTCGTAGGAATCGGCGAACATGGCGTCGTAGATGGCGTCCTTGCTCTCGAAGTAGGTGTAGAGCGACGGCGCCTGCATTCCCACGGCGGCTGCCAAGGACCGAAGCGAGATTCCGGCGACGCCGGTCTCCTCGGCCTGCGCCCAGGCGGCGTCGAGGATCTCCTGCCGGGTGGCGTCGTGGCGACGGGCTCTGGCGGTCGTCATGGCGGGTATCCTAACACTGTTCGGATCTCCGTACAATGTTAGATGTTTGACGGGTTCTTGTAGAACCTATAAATTTGTAGTCGCTCTATATTTGGTGGGAGGATGACAAGTCTCCGGGATCGGAAGAAGGAAGCGTCGAGAAAGCGCATCATTCACACCGCCGAGGAGCTGTTCGCCGCCAAGGGCATCGACGCCACCACGATGGATGAGATTGCCGCCTTGGCGGACGTGTCGGTTGCCACCGTCTACAACTACTTCGGGACCAAGACGGCTCTGATCCTCGCCGGGGTGGAAGACGACACCGACCGCATGATCGACGAAGGAGCCTCGGTTCTCGCGGCGCCAGGTCTCGACGCCCACGTGGCGGTCAAGAGGCTGTTCGGGATCTACATCGAGCACCTGACGGCATGGGACCGGCATCTGCTCGGCGAGGTGATGGTGGCCATGTTTCGGCCCGGCGGCGACCAACTCGCCAGCGGCCTGGCTCAGACCGACGAACGGCTGATCGGCCAGCTCGTCGAGCTGCTCGAGCACTACCGCTTCTCCGGTGCCCTCCAAGCCGACGTCTCGTCGGAGGAGGCGGCCCTTCTCCTCTTCTCGGCCATGGCCGCCCAGCTCTTCTCGTACCTCAGCCTCGATGGCCAGACGGCCCGAGAGCTGAACGCCCAGGTCGCACGGCAGGTCGATCTGGCATTCACCGGACTGGCGAGAACGAAAGCGACGTGACATGAACATCGAGATGAAGGACGTCTCCAAGACCTTCGGCGAAGGACACACTGCCGTCCATGCCCTCCGCCACGTCGACCTCCAGGGCGAGCAAGGTGAATTCACGGTGATCCTGGGTCCCAGCGGCTCTGGCAAGACCACGCTGCTCAACCTGGTGGGCGCCATCGACGACCCGACCGAAGGACGGCTGGTGGTCGACGGACACGACCTCACGGCGATGGATGCCGACGAGAAGGTGCGATTCCGCAGGGAGAGCGTCGGCTTCGTGTTCCAGTTCTTCAACCTGATCCCCACCCTCACCGCAGCCGAGAACGTGGAGTTGGTGGCGGAGCTGTCGATGCGCGATGGCACCGATCGGACGGCCGCCGTTCTCCAACAGGTGGGTCTGGCCGACCGCATGAACCACTTCCCCGCCGAGCTGTCGGGAGGCGAGCAGCAGCGGGTTGCACTCGCCCGGGCGCTCGTGAAAGAGCCGCCGATCCTGTTGTGCGACGAGCCCACCGGAGAGCTCGACTTCGAGACGGGTCGGTTGATCCTGTCGCTGTTGCGAAGGATCAACCGCGAGACCAACCAGACGGTGTTGCTGGTCACCCACAACGGCGCAATCGGCCGGATCGCCGATCGAGTTCTGCGGATCCGCTCCGGTGAGATCGCCGAGGACACTCCCAACCCCGACCCGATACCCGCCGAGACACTCACATGGTGACCCCGCTCCGACGCAAGCTGTTGCGAGACCTCGGCCGCCAGCGAGCCCAGTTCATCGCCATCGCCATCACCATGTTTCTCGGAGTGACGATCTTCGGCGCCACCTACGACTCGTATCGGAATCTCCGGGCTTCCTACGACGCCACCGCCAGCGAATTCCGGTTCGCCAACCTCACGGTGGCCGGTGGCGACGTAGCAACCGTCGCTCAGCAGGCCGCCAACTCCAACGGCGTCGAGTCTGTGGAACTACGGAGCACCGCCGACGTCCCCTTCGACGTGGCAGGCACCAAGCTGCTCGGTCGCATCGTGGGAATCCCCACCGGGACGTCGGTGAATCAGGTGCGGGTGTTGCAGGGATCCGCACCGTCCGCCGAGATCGAAGTCGTGGTCGAGAAGCACATGGCGGACCACTTCGGGCTGAGCCCAGGGGACACCGTGCAGGTGCTTGGCGCCGATGGATGGTCCGACGTCACCATCACCGGCGTTGTCGCCTCCCCCGAATACATCTGGCCGGCTCGGGACCGACAGGAGATCATCACTTCGCCCGACAACTTCGGTGTGCTGTTCGCTCCACAGGGCGCGGCAGCCCGGTTCACCGGTGGATCCCCCAACGAGGCGGTCATCTACTACACCGGAGGAACCGAGAACGAAACCCTCAGCGCCGACCTCGCCGACGCCGCCCGCACCCTCGGGGCCACGAACGTCTACACGAGGGCCGATCAGGCCTCCAACGCCGGCCTCAGTGAAGACCTGGCCGGATTCGAAGAGATGGCGGTGTTCTTCCCGATCATGTTTCTCGGTGCCGCCGCCATGGCGGCCTACGTGATGATCAGCCGGCTGGTTCACGCCCAGCGGCCCCACATCGGCGGGATGCTCGCCAACGGCTTCACCCGACGCCAGGTACTCGGCCACTACCTGGGCTACGGGCTCGTGCCGGGGCTGCTCGGGTCGATCCCGGGTGCGGTCGCCGGGGTGGCGTTGGCCCGGGTCATCACCGAGCTGTACACGAGACTGCTCTCGATCCCCGTCACCCTCATCCGTTTCCATCCGCTCACGCCCTTGGCGGCTGTCGCTTTTGGCCTGGCCGCCAGTCTCGCCGCTGCCTTGGCACCAGCGCTGGTCGCCTCCCGGGTGGCCCCCGCCGAAGCGATGAGGGGTGAGACCCCGACCGGTGGAGGACGGCGCAGTCTCATCGAGCGGATGATCCCGCCACTCGCCCATGCACCCGTGGGATGGCGGATGACGATCCGTGGCATCGGACGCAACCGGCGGCGGACGATCTACACCATCACCGGAGTGGTGCTGTCGTTGATGCTGGTATTGGTGTCGTGGGGGATGATCGACACGATCCAATACCTGATGAACCGCCAGTTCGTCGACATCCAACGCGAAGATGCCACCGTCCACTTCGCCGGGCCCGTCACGACGTCCGAGGTGACAGCACTCACCGACCTCGCCGGGGTCGAGGCAGCCGAGCCGACCCTCATCGTCCCGGTGTCGCTCTCCGATGGCAACAACCACTACGACACCGCCCTCACGGTGCTCGTCGACGACACGACCATGCATCGATTCTCGACCACCGACGGCGACTGGATCCCACTCCCCACCGACGGCGTGGTGTTGGGCAAGTCTGCGCAAGACCTGCTTGGAGTCGAGGTCGGAGATCCGGTGACGATCGGCATCACCGGCATGGGCACCATCGAAGCTCCCGTCGCCGCCTTCGTCGACGAGCCGCTGGGAACCGTGGCGTACATGGCCAGGAGCGAAGCCGAGTCGCTGACCGGCACCCCGCTCCCCGTGACCTCGGCTCTCGTCTCCTACGAGTCCGGCACCGACGCCGGAGCCGTCCGCACTGCCATCACCGAGCTACCCGGGGTGGCCGCTTTCGAAGATGCCAAGGCGCTGTATGCGGTGATGCAGGACTACATGGTCCTCTTCTACGCCTTCGTCGGTGTGATGCTGGCGTTCGGCGGGGCGATGGCCTTCGCCCTCATCTTCACCTCGATGAGCGTCAACATCGCCGAACGCACAAGGGAGGTGGCGACGCTGCTGGCGGTGGGCACCGACCGGCGTTCAGTGTCCCTCTACATCACCGCCGAGAACCTGATCGTGGCGCTGATGGGAATCCCGCTGGGACTCGTGGTCGGGTATTTGGCGGCATGGGAGGCGATGGCGTCGTTCTCGAGCGACCTTTTCGCCTTCGACCTCTCCATTCGTCCCATGACCTTTGTGTGGGCGGCATTGGCGATCCTCTTGGTCGGTCTGGTCTCGCAGTGGCCGGGGCTGAGGGCGATCCGCCAGATCAGCATCGCCCAGGTGGTGAAGGAGCGCTCGGCCTGACAGGATGCCACAAGCCCGCTCACCTCCGGCTGGATGCTCCAATCCTCGAGGGGTGATTGTGTCGCGGGGTCGCCGCGAGCTCACTTCCTTCGACCACGCTGCCAACGTCGCCGACCCGGGCCGGTATCCGGGAACGAACTCCGATCTGTGTGGAGATACCGGCGTATGGTTGCCGTCGAGGCGAACATGATCGATTTGGACTACTTGGCGGTTCTGGCTCCATTCCTGGTGGTGGTGGCCGGCGTGCTGGCGCTCCCGATCACGAGCCTGCTGCTGAGGCGATACCGGAAGTCCGTGGTGCGGCTGATGTCCGCCCGGGGCGACCACGCCGTCGTGACACGCCCTGCCGAAGCCTCGGCGGCAGCGGCCATGCCACCACTCGGGCAGCTGCGGCGTCGCGCCACGGGGCGGGTCGCGGCTCACGTCGCGATCACGGTCGCCGCCGGCCTGTTCATAGGGCTCACCTACGCGATGTTGTTCTCGGCGTGGAACGAGTTGGAGTTCGACTGGATCCAGTTCGCCTTCCTGACGCTGATGTTCTCGTGGCCCGCAGTACCCGGCATCTGGATCTCCACCGACGGCGACAGGCGTTGGACCGCTGGCGCCCTGGCGATCTATTTCGTGGCGGTGATCGTCCTCCCCGCCTTCGGAACGGCCGCCGGTCCTCTGACGGGGCTGATCGCCTGGGCGTGGTTCAACGGGCTCCCCACTCTGATAGCCGTGGTGTTCTTCACCCGGTCGTTCCGAGCCATCGGGATCTGCGTGCTCGGCGTGACGCTGGCGGCACTGGTCGGGTCCCAGGCGATGCTCTCGACTCTCGAGTCAGACGCAGTCGCCCGATTGGCGGTGGAGGTCGGTTCGTTGGCCGGGATCAACGACGCCGTGGCCGTCTTCCTACTCGTGGCAGGGTTCGGGTTCGTGGCCGCCGGAGCGATCGGCTGGTGGCTGCTCTCGAAGATAGGGCGTTGGTATTCACATCATCGGTTCTCGGACCACATGCTGCTCCTCGGGTCGCTGTGCTTCGTGTTCTGCATCGACTACGTGGCGGTGGTCACCGTCTCAGATCCGCGGGCGCTGGCGGTCGGCCTCCTCCTCTTCGCCTCGCTGGCTGCGGCCAGCCTTCTGGCGTACCGGCTGCTGATCGGGACTCGCCCCGAGCCCGCCCGTCTGCTCCTGCTGAGGGTATTCGACACCGGGAGCCAGGGCCCGATTCTGCTCAACCGGATAGCCGCCCGATGGCGCTTCGTGGGTCCTGTGCAGCTGATCGCAGGTCCCGATCTGGCGCTCTCGACCGTGGAACCCGACGAGTTCCTGACCTTCACGAGTGGCAACCTCCGCCGCCTCTTCATCGCCGACCAGACCGGCCTGGAGAGCCGTATCGCCGAACAAGGGGCGGACACCGATCCGGACGGTCGGTTCCGCCTCGAAGAGTTCTTCTGTTTCGACACCACCTGGAGGGCGACCGTCGATGCCCTGGTCGCCAGGAGCGAGGCAGTGGTACTCGACCTGCGTGGATTCACACGGGAGCGCAAGGGCGCCGCAGAAGAGCTGGGCTTGCTCGGCCGGCGAGGCGTGTTCGACCGAACAGTCGTGATCACCGACGGCCGCACAGACCTGGAGTTGGTCGAATCGATCGTCGCCTCGTCGGCACCCGACCGACCGGGAATGCTGAGTCTGGCAAATGCCGACCCGACACCCGTGGTCGGGTGGCTCTTCGATCACGCCCGAGCCTTGTCGTCGGTTCCTCGCTGAGCGTGCCAGTCGCGGCGGAGTCTCACGAGCACCACGATGACCTGGGTGCATGCGCTCGCCGGCACGCATATGGTCAGGCCCAGTGGACCGACCGAACGACATGACCGAGGAGGCGGCCCGGCTCGTACGCCGCTACTACACCTATGGCGGCCTCTATACGCTGGCCGCATCGGTGATCTGGGGCGTCAACACGCTGTTCCTGCTCGACGCCGGGCTCTCGATCGGCGAGGTATTCGTCGCCAACGCAGCCTTCTCGGCGGGCACCGTGCTGTTCGAGGTCCCGACCGGGGTCGTGGCCGACACGGTGGGCCGGCGCATGTCCTTCCTGCTCTCGACAGCTGTGCTCGGATTGTCCACGCTCGGCTACGTCGGGCTCGCTCAGATCGATGCCGGCATCGTCGCCTTCGCAGCAGTCTCCGTGCTGCTCGGTCTCGGGTTCACGTTCTACTCGGGGGCGATGGAGGCCTGGCTGGTGGACGGGATCCGCTACCACGGATACGAAGGAACGCTGGATCGGATCTTCAGCCGCGGTCAGATCGTGAGCGGCGCCGCCATGCTCGTTGGCACGGTGGGGGGCGGGGCACTCGGTCAGATCGACTTGTCGATCCCGTTCGTCGTTCGCTCGGTTCTGCTCGTCGTGCTGTTCGCGCTGGCCTTCGCCGGGATGCACGACGTCGGCTTCGATGCACGGCGGGTGGGCTTGCGGCGGGTGCCGGCGGAAGCGGCGAAGATCGCCGCCGATGGCGTGGCATTCGGCTGGCGAAACCGGTCGCTGCGGCTGTTGATGATCGTGTCGGCGATCCAAGGCGGATTCATGGCGTGGGGGTGGTACGCCTGGCAGCCGTACTTCCTGGAGCTGCTTGGGCGTGACGCCGTCTGGGTGGCCGGTGTCGTAGCGGCCCTGCTGGCGATTTCGATGATGATCGGCAACGCCGTGGTCGAGGTGGTGATGAGATGGTGTGGCCGGCGCACCACGCTGTTCCTCGGCGCCGGCGGCGTCTTCTCACTGGCGCTCGTCGGGGTGGGCGTGGTGAACTCGTTCGGCCCGGCCCTGGCGCTCCTGTTCGTAGGCGGCGTGGCGATGGGCGTTCAGGCACCGGTTCGCCAGGCGTTCGTCCATCAGGTGGTGCCCTCGGAACGGCGCGCCACCGTTGTGTCGTTCGACTCGATGGTCTCCGGTGGTGGAAGCGTCGTGGGCCAGTCCGGGCTGGGCGCACTGGCCGACGAACGCGGGTTCTCGGCAGGTTATGTGATCGGCGGGACGATCACCTTGGTCTCTCTGCCCCTGCTGGCCATCCTTCGACACCGGCAAGACGCTGCCGACTTCTACAGGGCCACTCGGGCCGAGCATGCATGTCCCACACCCGCGGTCCCGGCGATCTCCCAAGTCGCGGGCGACGTGCTCGTGGGTGTATCCACCGACTCAGCCTGAGAGACGTCGCTTCGAAGGCCGTCCATGTTCAACCAGCCACAGCAGTCACCGACCGTCACCTGCCATCACTGCGGCGTAGGGTCGGAGGCGGCATCCCAAGCGAGGGGAGGCTATGCCGAACTACATGATCGTCTACAAGGGCGAAGCGACCGACCCGTCCCAGATGAGCGAGGAAGATGCCGCCGCCGTCATGGAGAAGTGGGGTGCGTGGATGCAGAAAGTCGGGTCGGCGTTGGTAGACATCAGCACACCGCTCGGAGGCGGCACCTCGGTGGTGGACGACGGCTCGTCTGCATCCGCAACATCACTCAGTGGATACTCCGTTGTCCAGGCCGATGACATGGACGGCGCAGTTGCCCTCGTGGACGGGCACCCGTATCTCAGCGAGGGCAAGGGCAACTTCGCCATCGACATCTATGAGATGCTGCCCGTACCAATGTGACCGGCGAGCGAGAGATCAACTGACCGTCGGTGTCTTGTCGCGTCCTGCTGCGACACGGCGATCACGGATTCCCCCTGGCCGCCCAAGGCGAGCAGGGGGGATTTCACACCCATGATGACGGCCGAGAAGCGGGGCCGGGTTGGCGCAGCAAACTCGCTCAGGTCGCCGAGGGCGATGCGAGCGGATGGGGCGATCAGCGAAGCTCCAGAAACCCGACGGACTCGCAGAAGTCGGCCATCATGCGGATGTCGTCATAGGCGCGGCCATCCACGGATACGAACCGTTCGACCAGGGCTTCACCCAACCTCTCACGGGAGTGCTCGTCGTCGCCGAGCGTGACGAGCGCGCAACGGACTGCTTCCCGCAGGTCTTCGGGGAGGCGTCGGGAAACGGCCACCGGTTGGATGGTCGACGGACCCCGTACCTCGATGACTCTCAGCGCCTTCGCGAGGGCGGGCTGGTCCCTGAGCTCGAGCGCCAACACGTGGGAGTCGATGGCGGCACCCTCGACCTCCTGGTCGGCCACCATCCGGATGGCGTCCCGATGGAACCCCGCCTCGACGACTCGGCCGAAGTACCCGGCGGTCTCACCCATACGTGCCAGGTGGTATCGGGTGATCCCATAGCCCGACTGCGACAGGGTTCGATGTATGCCCATGAGCGGCCGCGAAGGTCGCCGAACGATCGGATTCCGCTGCCGCGATGCACGATCACATCCGAGTAGTAGATCGGACGGCCCCCATACCGGCGCCCCTGGAGAACCGGAGCCGCCACCGGCATTGAAAGCTCGAGGCCCTGCCGTTCCAGCGTGGCGTACGCCAGGCTGCACACGAAGCACACATCGTTCAGATCGGCGAAGCAGCTCTCATATGACGTTTCGGCCACGAAGTCGACGGGGACACCCACGCGACGCCGGATCTCGGCGGCGACGAACTCGTGGAAACCCAGAGTTGCGGCGTTCGAGGCAAGGTGGGTCCCAATCCGAAGTCGGCAGGGGACGCAGCTGAAGTGGGCCAAGACCGGGTCGTTCAACGACACCCGGTGTACCGGTCATGAGGCTCGCCCCTGGTCCGCCACATCGCCTCCGCAGCACGACAGATCTGATGCCGCAGTCGACAGTACGCCGATTCGGGACCCGGTGGAAGGCCCCCCTATGACGGAGCAGACGCCGGAGCCGGGGCTGACGCCTTTGCCACCCGCTCGCCGATCACCGTGGACGAAAGCTCGTCGTGGAAGAGCTTCTTGGTCTTGCGGAACCGGAAGTACTGGGCGATCAGTCCGAGGCCCAAAGTCACCATGTACATGTACAACGTCGCGGTCCTCAACACGTTCCGCACGAATGCCCGCCCATACCCGATGCGGTCACCTTCTTTGGTGGCGATCTCGAGCCTGAGGATCCGCTTGCCGGGCGTGGCCCGCCACCGTGAGGACTCCAGTGCCGGAGCCCCCAAGTAGAACACGGCAATGCACAGGTAGAAGATCCAATCGAAGACGGTGTCGAACATGTTGTCACTGACGCCGACGGCATCCGCGATGATCGCCCAACCCATACCAACAATGAAAGGTACCGCGACAAAGAGCACGGCGAAATCGAGGAGAAGAGCCAACGCCCGCTTTCCAACCACCCGCTGGTAGTACTTCCTACGCCAGTCGGCGTCTACGGGTGTGGTCACGGCCGGTCTCGAGATCGTCAAGGTGGTGGGCGCCGCTGCTGCGGCCGACCCGGCAGCTGCCACGTCGGGTGCCGGCGCAGGCGGTGCAGCCGGCTCGGTCGCGGGGAGCTCCACGACGACAGCCGTGTCGGGCTCGGTGTCGAGCATGGCCGCCGGAGAGAGAGTGTCCTCTTCCGGCTCGGCCTGAGGGATCACCTCGCCCATTGGCCCGGCGTCTGGTACCGAAGCCGCCCCCACCAGAGGAACACTTCCGCCACCTCCGGTGTCGGTCAGATCGACCCGCATCGGGGGTGCTTCCGGTGGCGGCGTCTCGGTCGGAGTGACGGTATCCAGGGTCGCCATCTCGGAGAGAATCCCATTGATGGAGTCATAGAGATCGGCGACGACTGCCATGACTGCGTCGTCTTCGCTGTTCCAGAACTGCTTGTTGTTGAGCGGCTGCAGGTTCTTGGGTAGGAGCGGGAACTGCGCCAGCGGCGACGCCTTCCACAGACAGTTCCGCACCAAGATCGACACCATCAAGGTTTCGCCCTTGTTGTAGCGCTCGATCACTCTCTGGTTGCGGCTGTAGATGTCGTCGTCGTCGATGAAATCGGCGCTGATCAGCGACAAGACAATGTCGGCTTCCAACAACTGGCGCCGATGTTCATCCCGATCATCACCGGCCGGGATGTCGAAGTCGTCGAGGACACGGATCGGGATCTCAGAGGTGCGGATGATGGGCCGGAGATGACGATGGATGGCCTCGCAGACGTCCTCGTCCTTGGGCGAGGCCAGGAAGTAGATGAGTACGTCGGATTTGCCGTTCTTGGGCTGCATCGTGGCGCTCACATCAGGCTCCTGCTCCCATTTGCTCGTTCATTTGATCGACGAGTTCTTCGATCCCATTGGCGATCTCGGTGAAAGCGACATCGCGATCGGGATACTCGGTGATCGGTGTGGCGTTGCGGGGAAGCGCCTGCAGTGCCGCATAGGGGAGTTCGTCCCAGTCACATTTGCGCAAGATCACCGGAACGACTCGGGCCGTGCCCGCCTTGTGACGCTCCATGGCGACGGCGAGTTCTTTGTCCCAAATGAAGTCGGACGCGTTGAAATCGACGCTGATGAGCAGCAGGATCACGTTGGCCGCTCTGAGCTCGGTCATGATCGACTCGTCCCACTCTTGGCCGGCTACGAGCTGACGGTCGCTCCATACCTGCACCTTCGACGAGCGCTTCAGCACCTTGAGGTGCTTGTCGAGCTCGTCCTTGAGGTCTTCGTCCTCATGGGCGTACGAGATGAAGATGCGTGCGCCAGACTCAGAATCGTCGGTCATGGTTTTGCCCCTTGTGGATAATCAAAACCTGGCTTTCGACCATAGTTACGTCGAATCGCCCGCTGCCGCTGAGAACGCGAATATCGTGGACTGGCCGCTCCAACCCGAGCTGTGCCGATTCTGTCGCCGTGGCGAGGTAGGGTCCGGTGAGTGACGAGTGTCGTGTTCTCCGGCCACATGATCGATGGCCCCGACCGGTCCCCTCCCAGGTTCCCGGCCGACGACGTTCCCAGAGTCGAACGTGCCATCAAGGCCGTGATCGGCTCGATCGTCGATGCTTCCGCCGAAGCGTTCTCTGGAGCCGCCTGCGGGGGTGATCTCCTCTTCTGCCAGGCGTGGCTCGACGGCCGGCGCCGGCTCACGGTGTTCCTGCCCCGCGATACCGAGAGCTTCTTGGACGAGTCGGTTCGCTTCGCCGGCCCGCAGTGGATCACCGCCTTCGAGTCGGTCATCGGTCATGCCAATACCACCGTCGTCGGCCCCGAACCGGGGATGGACGAACTCGAAGATCCCCACAGCCCGAACAACCTGCGCATGCTCGAATACGCCGGCCGGCGTCCGCCGCTGCACGGCATCTTCGTGTGGGACGGCGCCGGCGGAGACGGTCCCGGAGGCACCAAGCACATGGTGGCAGGGGTGCGCGGGGCGGGGGGCGAGGTCACGATCATCGACCCGTGAGGCTCCGGATGCCGCACCGGATTCGACCTCATGTTCCCACGAACCCAGAAGGAGTTGAGCCGGATGCTCGCCCCGCCGCGCCCAGGTCTCTCGCTAGTGTCGGCAGGATGGCGCCGCCGGCGCCGGGGCAAAGGAGGCCGAAGTGGAAGACACATTCGTTCCGAGTGCCGAGGAGATGCCCGCCGAGTTCGCGGATGCCGACGGCGACGCCGAACTCCAGGACCCGGGTCTGCAACTCGAGACTTCTACTGGAGATCTCCGCAAGATGTGGGCGGATTGGCTTTGTCACAAAGGGCCGGGTTCCTTCGCCAACCCGAGCTTCTTCGGCAAGACGATCGGCGGAGTACCAGCGCCCGCGGTCGACGCGTACAAAGCACTGGAGATGGCACTCGAGTCGGCCGGTTACAAGCCGTCGTCGTCGTGGTCCTACAACTGCCGCAACATCGCCGGGACCAACAACTACTCCCTGCATTCGTTTGGGATTGCCATCGACATCGACCCTTCGGTCAACCCCTTCAGCACGGGCGATCCGTATTCGGGCAAGATCAAGGCATCGCATGTGGAGGCGGTGCTCGCCATCAAGAACACTCGAGGGCGATCGGTATGGGCGTGGGGTGGCAATTGGACCAAGCGCGACCGAATGCACTTCCAGATCGATCTGAGCCCAACGGACGTGGCGATCGACTGGTCGACCGTACCCGGTGGCGCCGGCACGAAGTCGACGACATCCGCAACAACGAGCGCCTCAGCCGGTGCGACACGAGGATCCGCGGCCGCCAAGACCGCGGTGACCCTGGGTGAAGGCGCGTTGCTCACAAACGGGAGCAAGGGAACCGCTGTGGAGCGCATCCAGCAATACCTCCAAACGTGGAACCCAAAGGCATTGCCGGAACATGGAGCGGACGGCGGATATGGCAGCGAGACCATCGAGTGGGTGAAGAAGTACCAGGAGGCCATGGGCCTCCCGGTGACCGGCAACGTCGACGGACTGACGGCCGTGATGCTCTCCACCGAGAAGGCACCCGCCAAGGCCAGTGGCGCCTAGCCGATCGCGGCTAACGCGTTGACAGGTACCCGTCGAGCGCTTCGCGGATCGCCTGGATCCAAAGGCCCTCGTTGGCGGCGTAGGCGGCGGGCGGGCTCTGCCCTCCCGCCGCCTCCGAGCCTGCGTGATGGAGGGGAGTCGTGACGCTCGCATGGTGAAGGGCTATCAGCTTCCATTGTGAGTTGAAGACCGGACTTCCCGAGCTGCCCGGCTCGGTGGGGGCGCGGTAGTGCAACTTGGGATCCTCCAGATCCAACAGCAGGTTGTCCTGAAGCGAGAACGACAATCCGCCGGCGGCGGGATGACCGATCACATAGACCCGCTGAAGACCGTCGTTGTTGGGGAGTCGTTTGTTGACGGGAATCGGTTCGACCGACGGCGCCGGTTTGTCGAGCCGGAGCACCGAAACGTCGAGTTGATCGTGTGGTGAGCTGAAGATCAGCTCCGCCACCCGGAAGTCGGCGCTCAGGCCGAGCGCCTCGAAGCCGATGGTGGCGTCCTCCGGATACACCGCGCGGGAGTCGGTCTCGGACACGACGTGGGCATTGGTGATGACGAACATCTCATCGGCCGGCAGCTTGTCGGACAGCTCGGCACCGGCCAGCAGGAAACCCGTACCCACCCCTGTGCCGGACGCATCGCAGATCTTCGCAACGGCCTCTGACCGGGCCAGACCGGTGCGGTACCAGTTGAGGCTCTGCACACCATCGTGGCCCAACACCCTTTCGAGTGTCGACCCGGCCGCCGTCTCCAGCGCCACATCCGCTGCACGTGTGGCGGCGTCGATTGCCACCCCGCCGCCTTCGCGAGCCAAGATGGCCGAGCGGAGGACGGTGAGCATGGTCCCCCGATCACCCTCAGGCCGTAGCTGCCACACCTCCTCCAGCTGGCGCAGGGTACCGGCGAATTCGAACGAGCCGGCGTCGGTCTGCACGTAGCGTCCCAACCACTCCATCGCCGCGGTGTCGTCACCGAGAGCGAGTGACGCCTCCATTGCGGTCCCCAGATCCCACGGCTGAGCGTCGCCTGCGTCGTAGCGGGACTTGGCCACGGCGAGGACGTCGGCAGCCACCTCCTCTGAAGGAGGTTGGTCGTTGACGGCGACCCCGTCGCGCTTGGCCCGGGCAAGGAGCGCAGCCAGGTTCACCCCATGCCACAGGTGCTCGTCCGGGGCGCGGCGGTACACATCCGCATACGCCTCGATCCCTCTTCGCAGCAGTGTCTGATTGCGGGGGAATCCCGGATGCAGGGCCTCGACGTACATCTGCTTGTAGCAGCGGCCAAGTAGACCTCGGGCTTCGGCCATCTCCGCATCGTCGTCCGTCAGGTCGTCGACGAGAGCCTGGAGGATCGCCGCGGCCGCCACGGGCCGTCCGCCTTCGATCAGCGCCTGCGCATGCTGGCGGCGAACCGTGGGTAGGTCGAGACCCGACCGGATGAAGGCGTCGGTCATGGCCTCCAGGAGGTCCATCCACCGGTTGGCTCGCAGCTTGGACAGCACCTTTGGGGCCTGCTCGGCCGGGAAGGGATCGTCGGTGTCGACCAAGCGTTGGATCAGCCCGGCACACCACTCGCCCGCGGCGGCCCGGTCGTACGACGAGACGAACCCAGCCAGGGTCTCCAGGGCACTTTCTGCGTCACCCCATGTCATGAACCATCCCTTCTGAGAAGCGGGGCTCGGTGCCCCGGCGGAGTGCTAGAGCCCGAGCATCGATCCGAACTCCTCCCGAAAGCGGGGGCCCGCCAGGTATTTCAGGACGCTGTGCCGCCACGCACCCCAACTCTGCTCGTTGATGTCCACCACACGATCGGCTCCGTCGAACCGATAGTCATTGGCGAAGCTTGGATCAAGACCGGCGACCGGATCGAACCTGTCGTAGATGTTGACCCATCGTTCGACCTTGTCGGGGTAACCATTGTCTCTCGTCCACTCGGGATGCATCTTGTCCTGGATCTCGTCGAGGCCCAAAGGACTCCCCACCGTGATGAGGCCGTCGACGGCCGGCGAATCGGCCACTCGCTTCAGGTTGTCGTACGAGATCACGGTTCCCATGCTGTGAGCGACAACGATGTGTGGCGGTCCCGAGGAGGCAGCTGCGGCCGCAGCCTCCTGGAACCGGCTGCGGATCTCTTGCTGTACTCGGTAGCGCTCCCCGGGCCGAACCTCGTAGTCGACATCGAAGAGGTAGTGATGCACGTCGCGGAGGAAGATCGCCATGATCCGCTTCTTCAGGAACCAGGGAAGCGGGATCCTCTCCAGTTGTGAGCCATCGGGCTCGCCCACGGGTGGTGGCGCCTCCTCCATGGCATCGAGCTGGACCTTGGCGCTGATCGACTCGAGCCAGGCCCTCTCGGCTCCATCGGCATCCTCCACGAATCCCAGATCCACATCGCCTGCGTCGGACAGCGCATCTTCGGCGCTCTCGTTGATGTCGGCGTCCGCGCGTGGTTCCGCATACATCACGTCCGCCCAATACACCATCGACGATGTGATCCCCTCGGCGCCGAGGTCGATTCCATCGTCCTTGGCCAGGGCCCGGCGCCACGCACCGATCGCAGTGTCCGGAACCGGGAGGTTCGAGATTCCATGGACAAACGTCACGTGGGGCATCTCTCACACCTTCCTCGATCTCGCTTTCTCCGCAGTCGAGGCTAATGGGCGCAGTCCGTTCTTGCCCGGGCAACGAGGTTCCGAGCCACTGACAGCCCTCTGGGCGTCAGCGTGCTCTGGGTCTTGACGATTCCTTGACATCCACCAGGCAGGATCGCCGACGAAGCGACGATTGGAGGGCCACCCACTCGGTACCGAGCCAGATGCTTACGACGTCCATTGACACTCGAGACAAGCGAGGGAGAAATGAGAACAGCCCGGTCGAAGAATATGAGGTTGCTTGTTGGACTTGCGGTCCTCTCGGCGGTGGTGATGGTGCCGTCTTCCGCCAGTGCCGGGAAGGACGACCTGGCCGAGATCCGTCGGGCCACAGCGCAGTACCACCGGATCGAGAACGCCATCGCCGACGGCTATCAGCTGGGGTATCGAGGTGTGGTCACGGGATGCATCGCCCATCCCACCGATGGTGCGATGGGGTACCACTACTTCAACTGGGACCTCTTCGACGACCCGACAATCGATCCGCTGAAGCCGGAAGGTTTGGTGTACGCGCCGGGGCCAAATGATCAACTCAAACTCGTCGCAGTGGAGTGGGTGGTTCCGAAGACCATCTGGGAAGCCGCCGGCAACACCGCAGCGCCGACCGTGCTGGGGATGGACATGCACATCCTCAACCCGGTGCTCGGCTGGTACATCCAGCACGCCTGGATCTGGAAGCACAATCCCTCGGGGATGTTCGAGGATTGGAACCCCCTGGTGAGTTGCCCGTAGCCGAGTCTGGGTTGGGCGATCGAGGTCGCCCGACCCAGACCCGCCTCATCGGTACCAACCGAACTCGCGCGCTCAGAGCCGCGGGACACGGGCTGGATCGGCCAAGTGCGATGACACGGCGAGAAGCTTCAGCTCCGATCGGCTCCGGAACGAACCTTCAAGGCTCCTCGGGGTCATGCACGAACAGCCGCTCGCTGTCGAGCCCTACGAATTCATTGCTTTCGATTCGTTGACGGAGCTTACGTCTGACGGACCCCCCGAGTGCCTCGAGGTCCACGATGCGGCGAGCGGCCTCGACGTCGTTGCGATCCACATTGACCACTCTGCCGGCCTCCGCGACCGTGACCCCATGCGGCTGGCGCTCCACGAGACGCAGGGTGTCGCCAGCGCCGATGTCACCCTCGACGAGAACTCGCATGAGATATCCGGTGTATCCCGTGTTCTGGACGATCACCGGCATGTCCCTGCGTCCGTACCGCGCCGAGAGCTTGTAGCAGGGCGCCCGCGGCTGTGATACCTGAACCATGCAGCTACCGACCTCGAAGATATCGCCGACATGAACATCAGGCTCGACCAGCCCGGTGACCGTGAGGTTCTCCCCCATCGCACCCGTTGGTGGAAGATCGAGCCCGAGCCGCACCCAATGGGCGTAGTGCTCATGGGGATACGCCAGCAGCGCCATGTCCGGTCCCCCATGGTCTTCGTACACGTGCTCGTCTCCCGGTAGCCCCAGGCTGGTGACGGGCACTCGTCCATTGATCGGCGTTTTCACCAGAGCAGTCTCAATTGCCCGCCGCCCATACTGGAGCTTGCCCGCCGTACCGGCGTTGACGGCCAGGATGTGTCCCTCCAATCCTGACGTCACGGTGGCCACCGATCAGGTAGGCGGCACGACCGGCACCAAGACATGGGCGGGTCGGTCGGGCCCGATATGGAGCGTCGTAACGCCGCCGAACAGCTCCGGCGGTCGATCTCGCGGGTCGTCGTGAAGGAAGGGACCGCAGCCTCTGAGCTCGTTCTTGAAGTTCGACAGCTTCAACCCCGATGTGTCGCCGCTCCATTCGTAGTCCCGTCCACGCACCGACAGCGCCACGGTGTAGCCAGCCGGGACCACAATCGAAGTCGGCCAGAGTTCGATGTCGAGCTCGTACACGTCACCGGGCGTCAGCGGTTGGATTTCGTCGTGCGCGTGATATGGCCTCCACCGCTCCGACAACGTCGTGTCGAGTTTGCGGTGGGATGCGCGGAGCCAACCCTGGGCGATCGGGGTATGAGGATCGATGGCGCCCTGAAACACCACTTCGTCGCCTTCGGGGCTGAACACTTGGAAGACGAGGAACAGATCGGCGTCGGTGGTCGTGGACGAAACCCACAGCTTTGAAGCGAGAGGGCCGGTGAACTCGGTTGTCTCGACGAGCGGAGCGGTGCGGAAGGTGAGCCCATCACCCATCGCATCGAACGACAGGTCGGCCGAGCCCGCAGGCGGATCTTGGCGGAGAGAGAGATCGGAGTGGAGGTGATACTCGGTCCATTCGGTGCGAGGTATCGGCCAGTCGGTTTCCGCCCGAGGCTCGAACACCTCACCCGGATGGCGGACCTGCAGGTACACCTTCGGCTGGTCCGACCAGCCACTGTCCTCGCCTTTGAGGAAGAGGTCGAAGAATCGGAGCTGCTGTTCCCGCCCGTAATCTGTGTAGAAGTGTGTCCAGTGCTCGATGCCGTGCGCCTCCAGCCACTTCTCGTGTGAGGCTGCCCGCATGTATCCCTCGAAGTTTCCTCGCGGATGGAGCCCCTGGCCGCCCCAGTTGGCCGCCGAGAACAGCGGAACCACGATCTTGTTCCAGTCGGGGGACCGATCTTTGTGATAGCTGTCATCGAGTGGATGGGCGAGGATGTCGGTGCCGAACTCGCATCGGTTGGCGGCCAGCTCCTCGTCGCTCAGCTCCTCGTCACCGCAGATGAGCTGACCGGTGACGGGATTGCGCCCACCTCGTTCGCCCAGGCCGAACTGCACGGTCTTGACCTGCATGTCGTACCAGTTGTCCCAGAACGTGCACAAGATCCCCCCGTGGTGGGTCATGTCTCGATACCAGTCGGCAGCTCCTTCCCAGATGCACATCGCCGCCAAATGGGGTGGCTGTAGTGAGGCGACGTGCCATTGATTGATGCCGTAGTAGGAGATCCCGGTGAGCCCAACCTTGCCGTTGGACCACGCTTGGAGTCCGGCCCATTCGATGCAGTCGTAGAAGTCCTGAGTCTCCCTCGGCGAGAAGTGGTCTACGTACCCGGGGGATCGGCCGGTGCCCCGGGAGTCGACCCTGACACAAATGTACCCGTGGGGCACCCATTTCTCAGGATCAACAACCTCCCAGTTCTGGTACCGGTTCGTGGACCCCGCCGTGACATCGGGATGCCGATCGGCCATGCGGTTCCACGCGCTGGGATATCCGACCTGGAACGGCAAGCCCTTCGCATAGGGTCCATACGACAGGAGAACCGGGTGCCGCTCGTGGTCGTCGGGTCGGAACACGTCGGCGCGCAGGACCAGCCCATCATCCATCTCGATCGCGGTGTCCCAGTCGATCCTCATGCCATCTCGGAACTCGCTCCGGAACATCTCCCACCTCGTTCATCGCCGGACGGGCCTGTTGAGTCTTACCCTATGGTCTTGATCCACATTAACAACCCGCGATCGAGGCCACCGGTCCTTGGCTAGGGTGCTGACCAGAATCGGCGGGAGTCTGGAGTGAGCAATGACGGAGGTTTCCGGCGGCAGTTCGCTTGCTGGTGATGTCATCAGCGATCGTGCGGCGAGTGCCGTCCAGGCGATTGGATCAAGGGTGCGTGAACTGCGGCTTGCGCGCAGCCTGACGCTCCAGGCGATGGCGAATCTCACGGGGCTCAGCCCGTCGTTGCTCAGCCTGGTCGAGCGGGGCCGAACAAGCCCGTCGATTGGGACCCTCGTGGCCGTCGCTCACGCGCTCGGGGTCCACATGGGGGATCTCGTCCCTGGCGAGTCGGTGGAGAAGGAGTCTCCGGTCACCCGCGTCCGCGACCAGCGGGAGTACTCGACCCCCGAAGGAGTGGTCAGGCGCGTGCTTCGGGATGACCGCGTGCGGGGTGTGGAGATCGCCATCAATCAGTACGCCCCCGGTGGCCGAAGCGCCGAGGATGAGCTACATCACGGCGGCTTCGAGTACGGATACGTGCTGGATGGGGAATTGACCATCGACCTCGAAGGGGATTCCTACACGTTGTCATCTGGCGACTCGATCGGATACGACTCCACCCGGCCACACCGCATCGTGAACCACAGCGGAGCCACCGTCCGCGCGCTGTGGGTCAATCTCGACCGCAGTTGACCCGGGCTCTCGAATCAGATTGAAACCGTTTGACCGTGACTGTTGTCGCCTGGCAAACTCCGAGCCGTGAAACCCGCATCGTTCTCGTACCACGCTCCCTCGAGCATCGCCGATGCGGTGACTCTGCTCGACGCCGACTCCAAGGTGCTGGCAGGCGGTCAGAGTCTCGTGCCAGCGATGAACTTCCGCCTGGCTCGGCCACAGGTTCTCGTCGACATCAATCGGGTGGCAGGCATTGATCAAATCGAGGTTTCGAGCGACACGGTGTCGATCGGATCGATTGTCCGGCATCGCGCGTTCGAGCGACCGATAGAACCGGGGGCGGTCGGGAGGCTCCTCGCACTGGCGGCTCGCAAGATCGGCCACCTCCCGATCCGAGTGCGGGGCACGATGGGAGGAAGCTTGGCCCATGCCGATCCGGCCGCAGAGTGGTGCACGGTGTTCCGGGTGCTGGACGGTGCCGTGGTCACTGCCAGCGTCGACGGTTCACGACATATCCCGGCGGCTTCCTTCTTCCACACCGTGTTCACAACGGACCTACGCGAAGACGAGATGATCGAGCGGATCGAGCTCCCGATCCTCGGACCCGGCCACCGAGTCGGCTTCGCCGAGTTCAGCAGGCGCGCCGGCGACTTCGCACTGGTGATGGCGGCAGCCGTCCTCGAGATCGACGGCGACATCGTGCGATCGGCTCGCCTGGCCGTGGGTGGTGCGGCCGACGTCCCGATCCGTCTGGACGAGTGCGAATCAGCCCTGGCCGGCCGGCCGCTGGAGAGCGGCGTGATCGACGAGATCGCCGACATTGCCGCCAGGTCGATCACTCCGCTGGAGGACATCCACGCGTCGGTCGACTATCGGCGTGACCTCATCCGAGCGATGACACGGCGAGCCCTCGCCGGTGCCACATGACGAGCATCGGCGCTTCGATCCGTCGCCGGGAGGACCCTGCGCTGCTCTCCGGTCGGAGCCGCTTCACCGCCGACCTCACAGGCGATGCGCTGTGTGTTGCATTCGCGCGGTCGCCACTGGCCCGCGGCGTGATCCTTGGAGTCGAGGCACCCCACGGCGCACGGGTTTTCACAGCCGACGATCTCGTCGACATCGAGCCGATACAGCCGATCCTCAACCGACCCGACTACATCCGCATCCCCCAACCGCTCTTGGCCCGCGGAAGGGTCAACTACGTTGGCGAGCCGGTGGCAGCCGTGGTCGCCGGATCGAGGCCTGAGGCCGAGGACCTCGCCGAACAGGTCTTCGTCGACCTCGAATACGAAGAACCATCGTTGGGCCTGGATGCAGCGACATCTGGCATCCAGACCCATCCGGGCACGCGCTCGAATGTCGTGGTCGAAGGAACGATGCAGAAGGGTGACGTCGATTCGGCGTTCTCCCGGGCCGCCGAGGTGGTCGAGTTTCGGGTTCGATCCCACCGCCAGAACGCCATGCCGCTCGAGGCCAGAGGTGCCGTCGCCCGCTGGGATCCGTCCGATGGACGCATCACGCTCTACGCCTCGACGCAGATGCCCCATGTCCTCAGAACGGCCATCGCCGACCTGATTCACATGCCCGAGTCCGACTTGAGGGTGGTGGCGCCAGCGGTTGGCGGTGGATTCGGCCAGAAGATGGCTCTTCCCTCCGAGTACGTGACCGTGGTGTGGCTGGCCAGACATCTCGGAGCCTCGGTGTCCTGGATCGAGGACCGCCGCGAGAATTTCATATCGTCGTTCCACAGTCGCGATCAGGAGTACTCGATTCGGGCGGCCTTCGACGGCGACGCCCGCCTGACGGCGCTCGATGGTCAGCTGGCCGCGGACGTGGGGGCGTACTCGTGCTACCCGGTGACCTGGGGCGTCGAACCGCTCATGGCGATGGGTGAGCTGCCCGGGCCCTACGACATCCAGACCTATCGAGTGAGGTCTATTGGAGTGACGACCAACACATGCCCGATGAGCCCGTACCGAGGAGTGTCTCGGCCCGTGCTCACCCTGGCCATGGAGCGCCTCATGGACGTTGGAGCCCGCCGCCTCGGCTTGGATCCGCTCGAAATCCGCAGACGCAACCTCGTGACGTCCTTTCCCTACACGTCGGCGACGGGCGTGGTCTACGACGAGGGTTCCTACGTCGAATCGATGGAAGAGGCAGCACGCGGCGTCGATATCGATGCCTTTCGCCGCAGGCAGCGCCAGCTGCGTGCCGAGGGGCGCATGATCGGAATCGGATTCTCGGTGTTTTCCGAGAGGACCGGGTACGGAACGCCGACCTTCGCCGCCAGGTCGATGGAGATCACTCCGGGCTACGAGGTGGTGGACATGACCATGGATCCATCCGGACACATCGAGCTGCGGATCGGGGCCAGCCCGCACGGGCAGGGCCTGGCTACGACGTTGAGTCAGCTGGTGGCGGACGAGCTCGGGGTCGAGCCTGGTTCGGTGCGAATAGTCCACGGAGACACCGACAAGACGCCCTACGGGTGGGGTACCTTCGCCAGCCGATCGATGGTGATCTGCGGGGGTGCGACCAAGCTCGCGGCTCAATCGATGGCGGAACGGCTCAGGGCGATTGCGGGAAGCCTTCTCGAGGCGAGCCCTATGGACATCGTCCTCGAGGACGGCCGAGCGCAGGTGGCAGGGACTGGCGAAGGCGTCGCAATCCCGGATATCGCTCGCATCGCCCATCATCAGAGTCATCGTCTCGAGCCCGGTGCCGAACCAGGCCTCAGCACCCGAGGCTCGTACGATCCCGCTGGAACATTCTCAAATGCCTGTCACGTCGCCGAGGTCGAGGTCGATCTCGAGTCCGGCCACGTGCGGATCGATCGTTTCCTGGTTGTGGAGGACGCCGGCGTTCTGATCAACCCCATGATCGTGGACGGCCAGATCTCCGGTGGGGTCACCCAAGGGATCGCCAACGCACTGTTCGAAGAGGTTGTATACGACGACGCAGGGAACATTCTCACCGCGTCCTTGCTCGACTATCTGCCTCCCACGGCAGGCGAGATACCACCCATCGAGATACTCCACCTCGAGACAATCACCGATGCGTCGCTCACAGGGGCCAAGGGGATCGGCGAAGGCGGGGCCATCGGCGCGCCTGCGGCGGTCCTCAACGCCATCTGTGATGCGCTGGAGCCACTGGGTATCGAGATATTCGAGATGCCTGCAACCCCTCAGCGGGTGCGGGCCGCCATACGGCGTGCACAGGAGGAAAAAGGTGAGTGACATGAGGCAACCCGTGACCCTATTGGTCAACGGAGCCCACTTCGATCTGGTCGTCGAACCGCGGATGACCCTCGCCGATGCGCTCCGAGACGAGTGCGGGCTCACCGGGACCCATCTCGGATGCGAGCACGGCGTGTGTGGCGCATGCACTGTCCTCATCGACGGCTCACCTGTTCGATCTTGCCTGGTCTTCGCGATCCAGTGCGAGCAGCAAGAGGTCTCGACGGTCGAGGGTCTGGCCCGAGGATCGGAGCTGCACCCGCTCCAAGAGGCGTTCTGGGCCAATCACGGGCTTCAGTGCGGATTCTGCACACCAGGATTTCTCATGCTGGCGGCCGGGGCGCTCGCCGAAAACCCGTCACCGACCGACGAGGAGCTCCGGGAGATCCTCTCGTCGAATCTGTGCCGTTGCACTGGATATCAGAACATCGTCACCGCGGTCAAGGCGGCGGCCGAGCAGATGCGGTTGTGATCGGTCGAACGCCCCGACGCCTGGAAGACCCTCCGCTCCTCACCGGCGCCGGGCGATTCGCCGCTGACGTCAACTTCGATCGACAGCTCCACATGCGGGTTGTTCGGTCGCAGGTGGCCTCAGGGCGGATCCTGGATGTCGACTGCTCGATCGCGCGCGATGCGCCGGGGGTTGCTGCGGTGTGGACCAGCACGGATGTCGGCGGTGTCCCGGTGATCGACTTCCGCATGACCGAGGTCGAAGGGCTTGCTCCCTATCGCCAGCCCGTGTTGGCCTCCGAGTACGTTCGATATGTCGGAGAGCCGGTCGCGGTGGTCTTTGCCCGATCCGAATACGAGGCCGAAGATGCCGCCGACCTCGTGTTCGTCGACTACGAAGATCTCGAGGCTGCGCTCGACCCGACCGTTCCGACCCGGTTCCAACCGGATATGTCTGGGGAGCCGGCCACGATCGAGAAGGGGTACGGCGACGTCGACGCCGCATTCGCACAAGCCGACCTCGTCCTCGAGCTCGAGCTGACCATTGGCCGCCACTCGGGCGTTCCGCTCGAAACGCGAGGGGCCATCGCGATCTGGGATGGCTTCACCCTCCGTGTCTACGGCGCCGCCAAAGTGCCTCACTACAACAGAGACGCGGTGGCCGCGATGCTTGGGCTCGACCGCGATCGAGTGCACTTCCATGAGGGCCACGTTGGGGGAGGATTCGGGATCCGTGGTGAGCTGTACCCCGAGGATGTCCTCACCTGTCTGGCCGCCATGAGGTTGGGGCGCCCCATCAAGTGGATCGAAGATCGTCGTGAGCACCTGGTGGCAGCCAACCACTCCAGGGAGCAAGTGCACCGGATCAAGGTGGCTGCGAGCTCGGACGGGGTGATCTCGGCGCTCGACGACGAGTTCTGGCACGACCAGGGTGCGTACGTTCGGACTCATGCCGCCACCGTGCCAGACCTCACGGCCGCAATGCTTCCCGGTCCGTACCGGGTGCCTGCCTACCGGGTCCGTGGCCACATCGTGCTCACCAACAAGACACCGGCGGGCACCTATCGGGCGCCGGGCCGGTACGAAGGGACTTTCGTGCGAGAGCGTGCGGTCGACGCGGTGGCCGCCGCCCTCGGTCTCGATCGGATTGCGGTCAGACGGCGCAACCTCATCACCCCCGACGAAATCCCGTTCGATCGGCGGCTTCTGGCGCTCGGGACGAGCGTCGTGTACGACTCGGGAGACTATCCCGGGCTGTTGGATCGCGTGCTGGATCATGTGCATTACGCGGCCCTGGTGAAAGATCTCTCGGATCGGCGGGCCAGGGGCGAACTGGTGGGAGCCGGCGTTGGGCTGTTCGTCGAGAAGAGCGGTCTCGGCCCGTTCGACGAGGTTCGCATCGAGTTGGGAGCCGATGGCACACTCGAAATCATCACCGGTGTGGCTTCGGTCGGGCAAGGTGTCGAGACCGCCACCGCACAGATCTGTGCCGATGTGATGGGTGCCTCGCTGGGGTCGATCACCGTGACGCACGGCCAGACGGACCGGATCGATCGCGGCATGGGAACGTTCGCAACCAGGACGACCGTCATGACGGGGTCGGCGACCCTGGGGGCCTCCGAATCTCTTCGCAGGTTGATCCTCGACATCGGAGCCGACCTGTTGGAGGCCTCGCCGGCTGACCTCGAAATCGCCGATGGAACAGTGTTTGTCGTCGGTTCACCGGGTGCGGTGGTGACCTTCGCCGAGGTGGCGGCCGCCGCACCCGAGCCGCTTTCGGCGACGGAGGAGTTCACGACCGAGCACATGACCTATCCGTATGGCGTCCACCTCGCCATCGTCGAGATCGACCCCGAAACCATGCAGGTTCACGTCGTGCGGTACGTGATCGGATACGACGTGGGGCGCGCAATCAATCCCACCCTGGTCGAGGGTCAGCTGGTGGGGGCTCTCGCTCAAGGCATCGGTGGGGCGCTCTTCGAGGAGTTCGTCTACGACGAGCACGGGCAGCCGCTCGCCGCCTCGTTCATGGACTATCTGATGCCGACGCTGACGGAAATGCCACCGGTTGAGATCGTTCTGTCGGAGGACACACCGAGTCCCTTGAATCCGCTCGGGGTGAAAGGTGCCGGGGAGGGTGGCATCACGGCCGTCGGGGCCGCGCTAGCTGCGGCCATCGACGATGCGTTGGGTAGACCGGGTGCCGTGTCGCGGCTGCCCGCCACGCCAGACCGGTTGCGGATGGGCGCCGGGTGGTGACGATTGCGGTCTGATCAAAATTTGCGGCGCCTCGTTGAGCATGGCTCACATCGGCTGTGTATCGTCCGTGACTAGACAACGCGAGGAGAGATCATGCCCGCAGAGCTCGTGAGTTCGAGCGCACCCCGGCCATTGGCGAACTACTCGGAGGCTTTCCGTGCCGGTGACCTCGTCTTCGCAGCGGGGCAGCTGGCATCAGATTTCGTGACCGGAGTTCCGTCCGAGGCCACGATCAACCCGGCGTTTCCGTTCTACGGCTCGGATATCAAGGCTCAGACGCGCTACTGCCTCGAGAACCTTCGCAAGACCTTCGAAGCTGCCGGGTCGTCGCTCGAGAACGTGGTGAAGGCCCAGGTGTTCCTCACCGATCTTGCCGACTTCAACGCCTTCGACGAGGTATGGCGTGAGTACTTTCCGGGGCGACCGCCGGCACGCACGACTCTGGAGATCCCGATGCTTCTCGGGGCGGGGCCCGCCCAGCTGATCGAGATCGATCTCATAGGGCACACGAGCGCGGTGAAGCACGAGGCCATAACGTCCAGTGCACCACAGCCGCTCGCCAACTACACCGAGGCCTACAAGGTGGGAAACCTGGTGTTCGGAGCGGGTCAGCTCGCATCCGACTTTGTGACCGGCATACCGGCCGAGGCGAAGACCCACCCCAACTTCCCATACTACGGCTCGAACATCAAGCTCCAGACTCGATACATCATGGAGAACCTGAAGCGGACCTTCGAGGCCGCCGACTCCTCACTCGCCAATGTGGTGAAGGCTCAGGTGTTCCTCACGAGTATGTGGGATTTCAACGGCTTCGACGAGGTGTGGAAGGAGTACTTCCCCGAGAACCCGCCGCCCCGCACAACAGTCGGAGTGAGCGGACTGCTGGGGGCGGGACCCGAGCAGCTCATCGAGGTCGACCTCATAGGGCACACCAACGACACCACACACCAGGTGGTCAAGTCGGATGCACCGAGTCCACTCGCCAACTACTCGGAGGCCTTCGTTGTCGACGGCCTGGTCTTTGCGGCCGGCCAATTGGCATCGGATTTCGAGACAGGAGTGGCACCTGCGGCATCTACCAACAAGGCATTCCCGTTCTACGGCTCGGAGATCAAGCAACAGACCCGTTTCATCATGGAGAACCTCAAGACGACCTTCGGCGCAGCCGGTTCTTCACTCGACAATGCGTTCAAGGCACAGGTCTTCATGACCGACCTCGCCGACTTCAACGCCTTCGACGAGGTGTGGAAGGAGAATTTCCCGACGCCACCAGCGCGAACCACGGTGGCCACGACAGGGTTGCTCGTAAAGGACACGCTGGTGGAAGTTGACTTGATCGGGACCGTCGACTGACGACCACCGCAGTGCGGAGAGCTTCGACCGAGATACAAGGAGACAAGGGATGAGACGAAAAGTGAGACTGATCGGGTTTCTCAGTGTGCTTGCACTCGTTGTGGCTGCATGCGGCGGCGACGATGGGGCGAGCGACACCACGTCGGGAGCCGACGGCTCGGCGGCGACCACAGCGGCATCGCCGACCGAGACGACCGCAACCACCGGCGACACAGGGGGCGAGGCTGCCTCGGGTGAGCCGATCAAGTTCGGCATGTTGATCGGGGTGACCGGGGACTACGCCCCGTACTACGACGTCAGCAAGGCCGGCGCAGACGTTGCGATACAGGAGATCAACGACGCAGGTGGCGTCCTCGGGCGCCCGGTCGAACTGGTCGTCGTCGACAACAAGTCAACGGTCGAGGGCGCGGTGCAGGGTTTCTCTCAGGTGATCGATGTCGAGGACGTTGATGCGCTCGGTGGGCCCGAGTCCGACGGTGCCATCGCCAACCTGCAGGCGATCAAGGACCTCCAGCTGCCGACGATCTGCCCCGCGTGTGGAACCTCCGAACTCGACCAGGCCGGCGGTGACTATATCTTCAGGATCACCGGGTCAGACAGCGACGGCGGCCTGATCGCAGCCCAGTTCGCTCGAGATGCCGGATACGAACGAGTGGCCTTGCTCGTGCAGAACACGGAAGGCGCATCTGCGCCGGCCGACGTCTTCAAGGCGGTTTGGACGGACGTACTCGGCAAGGAGATCGTCGCCGATGTGCGGTTCGATCCAGGCCAGTCCTCCTATCAGGCGCAGCTCGACCAGGCCTTCGCCGACGACCCCGACGTGGTCTACCTAGGTGCCGGCTTCGAATCCGGGGGCATCATCCTCCAGGAGTGGCAGCGTCGCGGCTACGGAGGCAACTGGCTGTTCTCGCCCGACATGGTCGTTCCCGAGATTTCGGCGCTGGCAGAGCAGGGAGTGGAGATCGGCGATGGCGTTGCCCGGGCCGCGATCGCTTCGTACGACACGGAGAGCGCGGCATACGCATCCTATGCGCCGAGGTTTGAAGCCATCGCCGGTGAGCCACCATCTGCGGGTCTGTACGACGCCAACCAGTACGACCAGTACATCATCCTGGCACTGGCGATGGCGAAGGCGGGAACCACCGACGGCCCCGCGGTTGCAGCCGCGATTCCAGAGATCCTGAACTCGCCGGGGACAGAGGTCTTCTCGTACGCAGAGGGGTTGGCAGCGATCGAGGCGGGCGAAGACATCGACTATCACGGGGCATCGTCGTCACTCGATGTCAACGAATTCGGCAACCTGGCGAGTCCGACCTTCGGTGAACAACAGATCGTCGATGGTAAGTGGACTCAGGTAGCAACGGTCGAGTTGGACCCGTCACTACGTCCCTAGCCCGAGCTGGCGGGGCCGCCGGAACTCGGCGGCTCCGCCCTTCTCGGCTCTGACCGTCTCTCATGCAGAACGTCATCTTCGGCCTCGTGACCGGAAGCATCCTGGCTGTAGCCACTGTCGGGTTCTCCATGATCAGGCAAACCGAAGGATTCATCAATATCGCCCACGGACAGATGCTGACCTTGGGCGCATTCCTCGGCTTCTTCTTCGTGTCCGATCTCGGGCAGAACATCTTCGTCGCGGGCCTGTCGGCCATGCTGCTCGTGGGGTTGGCGGGCCTCGGCCTCGCCATGCTGGTGTTCCGGCCCATAGCTGCGTCCGGGTCGCTCGCACAGCTGTTCACGTCGATTGGCCTGGCGTACCTCTTGTTCGGGCTCATCCGCGTGGTGTTTGGTGCCAGCGTCAGCTTCTTCCCAACGGGTTTCGGCGAGCGCCTCGACATCGGCCCGGTGAACATCACCGTCGGTGAAATGCTCATCATCGCCACCGCCGGGATCGTGGTTGCGTTGCTCGCCCTCTTCCTGACCAAGACCCGACTCGGAACGTGGATACGGGCAACGGCCTCAAACCCTGATCTGGCGAAGCTCCGAGGGATTCCGGTCGATCGCGTGTCACAGGCAGTGTGGTTCGTGGCGTCGGCATTGGCCGGCCTGGCGGGTGTGATGGTCGGGCTGATCGGAAATGTGAACTCTGAGCTCGGATGGCAACAGATCCTGATCATTCTGGCGGCCGCCGTGCTCGGGGGTCTCGGTTCCATCTACGGGGTCCTGGCGGCGGGTTTCGTACTCGGTCTCGCGATGGATCTCTCGGCCCTGATCATCCCAACGTCGTACCGAACGGTCGTCGCATTCGGTGTGCTGATCCTGGTCCTCCTCGTTAAACCCGAGGGCCTGTTTGCAACGGCCCGGAGGAAGGAGGCGGTATGAGTGGCATGGTGCTGTTCTTCGTTGGCGTCATGACCCTGGGCGGCATCTACGCGATCTTGGCGATGGTGCTCAACCTCGAGGCCGGCTGGGCAGGAATGTGGGACTTGGGGCTGGTGGGGCTCGTCGCCGTAGGCGCATACACCTTCATCATCACCACCCAGCAAACGCACGACGATGTCATCTTCGCTCCACATCTGCCCATGTGGCTCGGCGTTGTTCTGGCTGGAGCGGCCGGCGCGGTCGCCGCTCTGATCATCGGCATCCCTTCGTTGCGAGTCCGCGGCGAGTATTTCCTGATCACAACCCTGGCGTTCGCCGAGGTGATCCGACAACTATCCGTCAATCTGGGATCGGTGACGCGCGGCACCGTCGGGTTCAACCAGTTCGAACGACCCTTCGAGTCGATCGTCCAAGGCAGCGGATATCGCTGGCTCCTACTGTTCATGGTCTGGGCGGTGGCAGGGATCGTCTACCTCCTGATGCGTCGACTGGCTCGAAGTCCATACGGGCGGTTGCTGAGAGGATTTCGCGACAACGACCCGGTTGCGACTTCGCTCGGTAAGCACACCAACCGTCATCGGATCCAGACATTCGTGCTGGCGGGGTTCCTCTACGGCGCAACGGCACCACTCTACGTCTGGTTCATTCGAACGGTCACGCCCTCTTTGTTTGCGGCGGAGGTGACGTTTGTGGCATGGACCGCGCTGGTGATCGGGGGTATAGGCTCGTTGCGCGGGCCCGCGCTGGGCGCCGTGATTCTGCTCGTTGTCACTGAGGCCACCTCGCTCGTACAGGGTTCAGGTGATTTTGCGGTGGTCCTCGCATCGATTCGCTTCATCGTCCTGGGGTTGGTCCTGATCCTGGTCATGAGGTTCCGCCCTCAGGGCCTCGCAGACGAGCGGTCGGCTTTCGCGAACGCATCTGCGAGGAGCGAGACATGACTGTCTCGCTCCTCGAAGCGAAAGGCGTGACCAAGGTGTTCGGTGGCGTCGTGGCCGTTCGCGACGTGGACATATCGATCGCCGAGGGGTCGATCTCTGCCGTCATCGGACCCAACGGAGCCGGCAAGACATCCCTGTTCAACGTGGTCACCGGGTTTGAGCCTGCGACCCGCGGCCAGGTCCGATTCGATGGGCAGTCCGTGGCCGGGCTGCGGCCCTGGCAGGTGTCGCGTCGAGGCATGATCCGAACGTTCCAGACGCCGGTTGGCTTCCCGGCGTTGTCGGTCTGGGAGAACCTCATGGTCGGCGGGACGTCGCCGCGCGACGAACGGCTGATGTCGGCGCTGCTGGGGGGTTGGAAGCATTCCGAGAGACAGACGAGCGAGCGGGCGCGGTTGCTTCTCGATCGCCTGGGGCTGTGGGAGCGCCGGAACGACCTGCTCAGCGATCTGCCCCCCGGCGACGTCAAGCTTGTCGACTTCGCACGGCAACTGATGACGGGTCCTCGGCTGCTTCTTCTCGACGAACCTGCCTCGGGCGTCGATCCGGCTTCGATCGAACGACTGGCCGGTGTCATACGCAGTCTCCGAGACGACGGCGTCACGGTGTTGGTGATCGACCACAACATCGGTTTCGTGTTGGGGATAGCCGACGTCATCCACGTGATGGCCCTTGGCGAGTTGATTGCGTCCGGGACCCCTGAGGAGATCATGCGCAATCCCCACGTGATAGAGATCTATCTGGGGAAGTCGACATGAGCTTGTTGGAAATCGACACCGTCTCGACTGGTTACGGGCGGCTACCGGTCGTCCACGATGTGTCGCTACGCGTGGAGGAGAATGAGCTCGTGGCGATCATCGGTCCGAACGGCGCAGGCAAGTCGTCGCTCGCGAAAGCCATATTCGGACTGCTGCCGCTCATGGCGGGATCGATGCGATTCGCAGGCGACGATTTCTCGGCAGCGGCGCCATCTCGGAGACACGCATTGGGGATGTCCATGGTCCCTCAAACGGGCAACACGTTCCCGGATCTGACCGTGGAGGACAACCTCAAGGTCTCGTTCTCCGTGCTTGCGCCGTCCGAGTCCGTGACAGCACTCGAGGGGGCCTACTCGATGTTTCCCCGGCTGGGAGAGCGGCGAAAGCAGCCGGCCAAGACCCTCTCGGGTGGAGAGCGCCAGATGCTTGCGTTTGCCTCCGGAGCCGGAACGGATCCTCGATTCCTTCTGCTCGATGAACCGACCACCGGCCTGGCTCCGACGATCGTCCAGGGGCTCGTGGAGAAGATCGTCTCGTTCCGGGAAAGGGGTGCGTCCATCCTGTGGATCGTCGAGGAGAACCCGCTGGAGGTCCTTCCGTTCGTCGATCGGGTCTACGTGCTCAACAACGGCACGATCCGGACCGAAATGGCGGCCGATGCCCTTCTGCTCGATGACTCACTGCAGGACCTGTTCTTCGGCGTCGAGCAATGACAACCGAGAGCCTTCTGCGAGAAGGCCATATCGGGTCGGTGACCTTGCGGAACCGGGTCATCCGTGCGGGAACGTCCGAGTCGATGGCCGAGCCCGAATCCGGGATCATGACCATGCCACTGCTGGATCTCTATGAGCGATTGGCAGCCAACCGGATCGGGGGGATCATCACCGGTCATCTGTTCGTCCATCCGAGGGGCAAGTACGCTCGCGGACAGACCGGGATTCACAACGACAACATGCTGGCCGGGCTCATGGACCTCACCGACCGGGTTCATCGGCATGGCGGTGTGATCTTTGCCCAACTGGCACACGCGGGGAGCCAGTCCCGCGTCCCCGGTAACACCCCCCTTGCTCCATCACCGGTCCCCAACCCGCTGACGGGCAGCCAGATGCAGGAGGCCCGGGAGCCCGAGATCGAAGAGACCATTTCGGCGTTCGGGGCAGCTGCCCGCCGTGCAGTGAGCGCCGGTTTCGACGGCGTCCACATCCATGGAGCCAACGGATACCTCATCACCGAGTTCACGTCACCGGTCACCAACCGTCGAGATGACGAATGGGGGGGCACACCGGAGCGCCGAGACTCGTTCCCCCGAGCGGTCGTCGACGCTGTTCGTGCTGAGGTCCCCGACGGCTATCCCGTGATGATGAAGTTGGGGATGGTGGATGCCGTGGACGGTGGCCTCGACATCGACGAGTCAGTTCGCAGGGCGGGCATACTGGTCGCCGCCGGCCTCGACGCCGTGGAGGTGTCGTGTGGCCTGATGCAGGCCCCCACCGACTCGGCCAACACCTACGTTGCAGTCGGGCCGCGACGGGCCGCCCAGGACTTGCTCATCCACCGGCTGGCATCCAAGCCGCGGCCCGAGGCCTACTTTCGGCCATGGGCAAAGGCTCTGCGCAAGAGGGTGGACACCACGGTCATCCTCGTGGGCGGCATGCGAACGACCGAAACGATGACCGACGTCCTGGAATCAGGCGACGCAGACTTCGTGGCCATGGCCCGACCTCTGATCCGCGAGCCTGATCTCGTCGCCCAAATCGAGGCCGGGCGGGTGGGTCTCGTCGATTGCACGTCCTGCAACCTCTGCCTGATCCATGAAGGTCACCATCCGCTCCAATGCTGGCGACGACCGCGCACGCGGTTACTCGAGCATGCGATCTATCGGTTGACCGGTGGATTCAAACGGGCAGGTGTGATCCCGACTCGTCACTGACATGTTCGGTGCCGTCGTCTTCGACTACTTCGGGACGCTCACGCCCGGCCTCCCGGTCGAGCGAGTCGCAGCGTCGATGGCGCGGGTCGCCGCGGCTCTCGACGTCTCTTCAGAGATCTTCGCCGCCGAGATGACGCAGAGCTGGGTGGAGCGCTGCACCGGGACGCTCGGTGACAGCCGCAGCACCCTTGCCGAGGTGGCACGTCGCTGTCTCCCCGGTCCCGGGATGGATCTCGATCTCGGCCACGAGATCCGTCTGCGAGAGTTCGCCGCCATGGCTCGGCTCCGTCCTGAGGCCCCGGGCGTCCTGACGAGGCTCCACGCCAACTGCGAAGTGGCGGTGGTCAGCGACTGTCCTCCGGAACTCGCCGAGTTGTGGGACACGCTGGAGGTGTCGCACCTCGTCGACGCCGCCGTCCTGTCTGCGGTTCTTGGCATCAAGAAACCCGACCCCGAGATGTTCCTTCGGGCGGCGGCCAGCTCTGGCGTGGAACCCGAACGATGTCTCTACGTGGGCGACGGTGGCAGTGACGAGCTCCGCGGGGCAAGGTCGGTGGGAATGACTGTGCTGAGGATCGTGAACAGGGGCGACCACTACGTCCACGATGCCGACACCACCGTAGATGTGCCGATAATCGAATCCCTGGAGCAGGTCGAGTCCTACCTCGACGCGCCCGATGTATGAGACCTGATGGACCCCCGATTCCTGGTGTTGATCACCGAGTCGGGACCCATGTCGGGCGCGCTTGGTTCATCCCTCGGCAGCACGGCCGGCCATTGCCATGGCAAGATCGTCGTGGTCGAGAGTCCTGGTGAGAGACTCCATCATCATGCGGCCGCGGTAGATGACCAGTACCCGATCGGCGAGCTTGTACAGCTCCTCGAGGTCCAGCGTGAGCAGCAGGATGGAGCCGCCCCGGTCGCGCATCTCGAGCAGCTTGCGGTGCACGTAGTCCATCGCTCCGACGTCCAGCCCCCAAGTCGGGTTGTCGGCGACGAGGATCTTCGGGGATCGGGCAAGTTCACGGGCCAGAACGATCTTCTGCTGGTTGCCTCCCGAAAGACTCCCCGCGATCGCCTTTGGGTCGGGCGGGCGCACGTCGTACTCGACGAGAAGCCGCTCGGCATCGGCGTGGATCATGGCCCAGTCGATGACGCCGCGAGACCGGTAGCCGCCTGCTGCAAGCTCGGTGATTGCCAGGTTCTCGGCCAGAGACATGTCCAGCACGAGACCGAGCTCATGCCGATCCTCGGGTATGGCCCCCAGCCCTGCAGAGCGCCGGAAAGCCGGCGTTGCGTGGGTGATATCGACCCCACCCACGATGACTCTCCCCGCCGAAGGCTCTGCGAGCCCGATCAGGGCGTCGACGAGCTCTCGCTGGCCGTTGCCTTCGACCCCGGCGATTCCGAGAATCTCTCCGGGCATGACCTCGAGGTTGAGACCTTCGACGGCCGGGCCATGACCGTGAGATGACGGCACCACGAGGTCCGAGACCTGGATGGTCGGTCCGCCGGAGACATCGACCGCCGTCCGCTCGGGAAGGCGTTCGCGATCCTGACCCGTCATCGCCCGAGCTAGCGATCGCTCGTCGAACTCTCCCCGCCCCAGCGACGCCACTCGCTCTCCCCGCCGGAGCACGGTGACCCGATCGGCCACCTCCATGACCTCGGCCAGCTTGTGGGTGACGAGGATGATCGAATGACCTGAGGCGCGGAGACTGGCGAGTATCTCCAGCAGATTGGCGATCTGGGTCGGGCCGAGAAGCGACGTGGGCTCATCCATGATCAGCACTCGAGCGCCCCGGTACATCGCCTTGATGATCTCGACCCGCTGCTGGAGGTCGACCGGAAGATCCACGACCTGCACTCCGGCTTCGATCGGCATGTGAAGTTCCTCTGAGCGGGCGGAGACTGCCCGCTCGATCTCTCTCGAGTCGATGGTGAGATCGGTCAGCTTCCCGACACCCAGCATCACGTTCTCGGCCACGGTGAACGAAGGGACGAGTGAGAAGTGTTGATGGACCATCCCGATTCCGAGGCCGATCGCATCCGCCGGCGCCTCGATGAGGACCTCGGCACCGTCGACCAGGATGGAGCCAGAGTCTGGCTGGAGGTGACCGAAGAGGATGTTCATGAGCGTGGTCTTGCCGGCGCCATTCTCACCGAGCAGCACGTGGATCTCGCCCGGAAGGAGGTCGAAATCGACGTTCCGGTTCGCGTCGGTGTCTCCGAACCTCTTGGCGACTCCGCGAAGCTCGATCAATGGCTTGGCGTTGGTGGCGTCACTGGTCATGGATGGCTCTCCAGATCGCATGGGGCGTCAATGGCATATCGATGTGCTTCACGCCGAAGGATGCCAATGCATCGATCACGGCGCTGTGGATCGCCGGCGTGGACCCCAGCGTCCCGGCTTCTCCGACCCCCTTGGCGCCGAGCGGATTCAGTCTGGTCGGGGTGGTCGTGTTCGAAACCACGAACGACGGCAGATCGGTGGCGGCTGGGATCGAGTACGAGGCCATATTCGCCGTCAACGGGAATCCCGAGGAGTCGAATCGCATGTGTTCGAACAAGGCTTGTCCTGCACCCTGGGCGATCCCTCCATGCTGCTGCCCCTTCACGAGCATCGGGTTGATGATGGTGCCGCAGTCATCCACCGCCACGTGAGTCACCAACCTGCACCATCCGGTGTCAACATCCACCTCGACGACCGCGAGATGAGCTCCGAAGGGGTAGGTGCTCGCGCCCTGTCGCTCATCGCGGGACCGGCTGAGTTCGTCACCCCCCGACTCGATCAGCATGGCGATTTCTCCCCAAGTGATCAACGAGCCAGGATCTCCGACAACCCCGAGGCCGACGCCGGGGAGGACCACCAGGTCTTGCGGGGCTGCTTCCAACTCATCTGCTGCCGCTCGTCGTGCGTCCTCGATCACGTCGTCAGAGGCGAGGAGCAGCGAGCTTCCAGCGAGCTGGAGCGTCCGCGAGGCGTACGTGCCTCCACCGCGCGGCACCAGGTCGGTGTCGGACTGGATCACGTCGACGCGCTCGACGGGCACGTCGAACCGATCCGCCACGATCATCGCGAACGCCGTTTGGTGGCCCTGGCCATGCGATGATCCACCGCATCTGGCTTCGATGATTCCGTCCGAAAGCACCCTGACTGTGGCGTGGTCATGGTCGGGCGTCTTGCCTACGGTCACCTCGACGTACGTCGAGACCCCGACGCCGATGGGATGGCTCGATCCCGCTCTGCGGCGACGGTCGCGTTCGGCCATCCATGTCCCGTATTCCGCAGTTGCCAGCAACGCCTCGAGCGCCGCCTCGTAGTCCCCGGAGTCGTAGATGGCGCCCGATGCGGTGATGTGTGGTTCCTCGAAACGTGGGATGAGATTGCGCCGCCGCAACTCGACGGGGTCGAGATCGACTTCGCCGGCGAGCAGATCCATCATCCGCTCGATCATCTGGGTTGCTTCCGGCCGACCGGCTCCCCGATATGGCCCTGCCGGCGTGGTGTTGGTCGCCACACTGGTGAACTGGACTCGGATCTCGGGAATGCGGTAGGTACCACTGGCCATCTCGACGGTATAGCGAGGGAGCCACGTCGCCACTCCCGGATAGGCACCAACGTCGGCGACGATGTCGACGGACAGCCCAGTGATCCGTCCATCGCGGTCGGCGGCGAGTGCGATGTCCTGGACTTGGTTGCGGCCGTGCACCATGTTGACGAAGTTCTCGCCGCGGCGCTCCAGCCAACGGACAGGGCGTGCGAGGGCGCTGGCAGCGGCAGCCACCACCGCATGCTCCGGGTAGAGATCACCCTTGGCGCCGAATCCTCCACCGATCGCAGGTACCACCACCCTGATGCTCTCCGGGTCGCGACCCAAGGTGGCGGCAAGATCGGCTCGGGCACCGAATGGATCCTGAGTGCCGATCCAAGCGGTCATGCGACCGTCCGGACCGGGTACGACGAGAGCCGCAGCGGGCTCCATCGGCACCGGTGCTAGCCGCTGGTTGACGAGCCGGTGGCGTACCACTATCTCACCGTGGTCGGTCGGGTCGGTGTCGGTATTCAGTCCTTCGGACAACGCAACGTTGGTGTCATAGTCAGGAAACAAGAGCGGCGCGTTCGGCCCCATGGCTTCAAAGGGATCGATCACGGATTCCAGCTCTTCGAAGGACGGCCAGACGAGGGCCGCGGCATCGACTGCCCTCGCCTCGGACTCGGCGATGACCACCGCGATAGGATCACCGACGTAGCGGGCATGCCTCGCCAGCGGCGGTCGCGAGAACGCAGCGTCGACGTTCCACGGCGTGAGCGGGTTGAGTTCGAGATCGTCGGGTCCGAAAACCGCGACGACACCAGGCACATCCAATGCCTGGACGGTGTCGATCCGCGAGACCATTCCATGGGGGATGGGCGAGCGGACGAATACGGCGTGCAGCATCCCGGGAGGGTTCATGTCTCCGATGTAGGTACCACGTCCCGTAACGAGCGCCGGGTCCTCCCGCCGCTTGACCGCGTGTCCGAGGATGCTGCCACCGCCTTGCATCGGGGAAGGGCGGGTCCGGTGCGCGGGAGGTCCGCACCGGACCCGAACCTTTCAGTCGGGGCAGTACCCGATGAGGTCGAGTTGAACGTGGGCGCCGGGCACGATGAGAGGTCCGCCAATCTCGAGCGTCGTGGATGCGGGCTTGTCACCCTCGAAGTGGTCTGCCCACTCCTCGATGGTCTGTGCGAACCACGCGAAGTCGTCGTGGAAAGCCTGCCGCCGGCACAGCTGATCGAGCGTCGTCCCCGCCGCCTCGCAGACCTTGGCCACGTTCTCGAGCATGTACCGCATCTGCAATTTTGGTGGCTGCCCGTACCACGGGAAGTTGGTATGCCGTTTGGTCGACTCCTCCAACGAGCCCTTGTGGTTCGCAGGGGTCACGGTCGAAAAGAAGAGGAACTTGCCGGCCTTCACTGCCTGCGGCTCGTGTCCCAGCCCCGGCGGCGCTCCGGTGGCCTCAATCGTCTCGATCTCCAGATCCGAGTCGCCGGCCAGGAGCTTGAAGGCGACCTCGATGCGGCTCCCACGACCGCCGAGGCCCATGTAGGGAATGACGACCCGGGCCGGCGGGTTCTCGGGGAACCAGCGCTTCCAGACCTTGTCCATGCCTTCGAAGTCGGACGGATGCCCAATGTAAACCGTGGCCTTGACGGCACGGTCGAGCGACGTGCCTGCCGCCTGAGCGATGGCGGCCTGCTTCTCGAGCACATAATCGGTTTGGCGCTCGATGTCGGAGTCGTACCAGAAGTTCGGATCAGTCCGCGCCTTGAGGGCCACGCCGCTCGGAGCGCCGTAGTACTCAGACCGTCCCCAGTCACCGGTCCAGTCAACCGGAATCTCACCGGCGAGGAAGACCCAGTCTCCGCGGCTGATGGCCGGTGAGTAGCCAGCGAGCGGCGACGGCGTGCCCTCCGGGACGGATGTCCCGGTGCTTGGCCCCGGGATGACTTCCGGGTCGAAGCCGATCATATCGACCTCGAGAATCGTGTCCTTGACGAGAAGACCGGTTTCGCGAATACCCATCCCCGTCGAGGCGGGGCGTGGATCGAAGATGAACTCGTTCCTCGTGTTCAAATATGGTGTGATCGAGATCCTCGGCCATGTGTTCCCGTCCGCGAACTCGTCCATCGTTGGGTATGGCGACGTGAACCACTGGTAGATGCGCATGATGTCCGAACCGATGTCCAGACCTGCCGCTGCCACGGTTCGCTGGAGATTGTTCATCACGAATCGCGACTGAATCTCGAGCTGATTCTCGACGAATTGATTGCGTCCATCGCCGCCGGCTTCGGGCGCCAGTCCAGATTTGAAGTCGGATGCCAGCTGTCCGGCAACGAACACCCATCCGCCCGCCTTGATGGCCGGGCTGTACGGCATCAGGGGCTTGGGCTCTTCTCCCCAGACGGCCTGTCGGTCACTTGCCATTTTCTGGCTCCTTTCGTCACACCCCGGCGTGGGTGCCGGTGGCCTGATTGATGTCCGTGATACCCACGAGGTCGGCGGGCAGCGTCATGTCCTTCCGAGCGAAGTACTCGGCGAGGAGGGCTGGAGAGTCCACGACGAGTCCGAGATGCAGCGAGATCACCTGGAGGGCGCCATGCTCCGCCTCCTCCGAGTAACCGCCGACGATGTCACGAGGAACGATGACCCGGAAGTCTCGGTTGGCTGCATCGAACGCCGTCGACAGAACGCAGGCGTCGGTCATGGTGCCAGTCAGCACCACGGTGTGAACGTCGAGGTTGTGAAGCAGGAACTCGAGATCGGTCGGGTAGAACCCGGAGAGTCGCTTCTTGGTTCTGATGTAGTAGTCGCCCTCCTCCTCCTCGGTGATGAGATCGAGCCACTTGGTGCCTTCCCACGAATGCTCGTCCATGAGTTCGTTGTCCTCGACGTAGAGGTGGTATAGAACGCGCCAGTTGGCCATACGGTTGTGCTTGCGGTTGTTGAGATCATCGATCCCGCCGTGGCGCTGCCAGTGCTGCACGTGGACGATCGGGATGCCGAGCTTGCGGCATTCGGTCTGGAAGCGGTCGTGCGCCGCTACGCGTTCGCGGGCGCGCGGTACAGCCAGGGTGAGCTTCTCTTCGGGCCCGACATGTCCGCGATGCATGTCGATCTCCAGAACCGCAGTGTGACCGGGATCGAGCCAGCTCTCGAAGGCGTCGTCGTAGTCGGGGACACCGGAGGGGAGGACCAACTTGTCGCGATCTTCCATGTAGCAGTACATCTCTGTCTTCACAGTTGCTCCTCTCCTCCGGTGTGCATCTCAGGTCATCCGCACCCGATGGATGCGAGATCCACGGTGGCTCCCGATCCCTCGGCGCCGATGGTCACATCGCCGGCCGTCTCATCCGGGATGGCGATGGCCCCCGACTTCACGTCCGCCACGATCGACTCGTACTTGGCGAGCTGCTCGGCCGTCAACAGCGCCTTGATGTTGTCGTAGAGCGGTGCGTCGATCTCAGGATCATTGAGTGCGTCGAACTCGACGAACGCGCTGTCGCCGATCTCGCCCGCAGACGCCATTTCGATCATCGACTTCGATGCGAACGTGAGTCCGTGGATCGCCGAGGTCAGCACATGGTCGGGATCGAGCGACTGGCTCTCGTAGTACGAGGGCACCACCCACACCTGACTCGACGCCTCATCGGCAGCCTCGAGGATTCCAAATACGGCGCTGTCTGTTGCTGAGAGGATCACATCCGCCCCGCCGGCGATCTGGGCCTGGGCCGCCGACTTGGAGATGCCGGTGTCGGTCCAGGTCTCGATGTACTGCTGTGTGAAGGTGATCTCGGGATTGACACATCGGGCACCGAGATCGAACGCTTCGGGCTGTCTCGTCAGTCCGGGGAAAGCGAAACCATTCAGCGACGCAACGTGCCCCGTTTCAGTCACCATCGCCGCAAGAGCGCCGGCCAGGAAGTTGGCGTTGTGCTGCGCGACATCCACCCAGCACAGGTTGGCGGGCTGGTCGATGCTCCCATCGGGGTGGTGGGGCGCAAGGCACACCTGGACGTCGGGGAACTGCTGAGCCAGCGTGACGGCCGGTTCCACCATGGCGCCATGAGCGATCATGATGAAGTCGAAGCCTTGCGACGCGAATGCAGAGCCCTGCTGGACGACTGCAGCCGGGTCATTGAGCAGCTCGACCGATTCGACAGTGATGTTCGGGTTCTCCGCCATCGCCTGCTCCGCCCCGTCGAACCAGGCGTTCGACCACGACAGATCGTCGGCCGTTCCCGGATAGATGAGCGCCACCCGGTATTCGTCACCTCCTGCCGCCACGGTGGTGTCGGAGCCGGAGCCGGCCGTCGTTTCGGTTGTGGGTTCCGTCGTGGCAGTGGTGTCGCCGGTCGATGGTTCGGATGCTGCGGTCGTCTCGTCTGCGGCTCCATCGCCGCAGGCGGCTAGCACAACCACGAGCGCCAATAGCGCGATCGGCAAGCGGAGGGTCCGAGGACCCAGGCTGGCTCGCATGTGTTTCCTCCCAAGTCGTGAACGGAACATGCTCTCTCAAGAGCATGACTCGACGGACTTTAGTCAGAGCAAACGTCGCGAGCCTGCGAGAACGCGGGGTAGTGCGGGGACTTCCGCATGATCACGCAGCGTTGGCTGCGGGCCGGTACGGGATCCCGACCGCCGCCGGGTACCGCGAACCCGGGGCGAACACCACGGCCAGAACCGTCACCAGATACGGAAGCGCAACCCAGAACTGACTGGGTACGGCCTGGAGGGCGCTGAGTTGGCCGGCTAGGAACTGGAGTCCCTGTGTCATGCCGAATCCCAGAGCATGAATGAAGATCCACCGAGGTCGCCACTTGGCGAGAACGACCACACCCATGGCAATGAAGCCGCGCCCGGCGGTCATCCCCGGTACGAAACCACCGGAGGTCGAAAGGACCAGCGCTGATCCGCCCAGCGCCGCCAACGCACAGCCCAGAACGACCGCAGGATATCGCAACCGGCGGACATCGAGACCACCGGACTCTGCCGCCATCGGTCGTTCGCCAGCGGAACGTGCATACAGGCCGTACCACGTGCGATTGAGGAGGTACCAGACGCCAAGTGCCAACCCTATTGCGATGTACAGCATTGCGTTCTGCTTCGAGACGATCTCGCCGACCCAAGGAATCGAGGAGATTCCGGGGATCGCTATCCCATCGAGCGTAACGCCGTTCTGGCCCGCCATGTAGCGCGAGTGAATCGTTCCGGTTAGACCGACGGCGAAGATGTTGAACATCAACCCAGTCACGATCTGGTCGGTGCCGCGTCGCACGTACAGGAACGCCAGGATGGCGCCCGACGCCGCGCCGGCCGCGACTGCGGTCACAAGCGCTAGGACGACAGCCTGCAGAGTGATACCGATGAACGCCGTGGCCAGGGCACCGATGAGCATCACTCCTTCGATGCCGACGTTCAAGACACCGGCCTTTTCTACAATCGTCTCTCCCAACGCGGCCAGCACGATCGGCACCATGAGCTGGATTCCGATCACGAAGAACGCGATGAGCAGCGCCTCAGTGAGCATCAGCGCCCTCGGGGTATCGGAATCTGATCACTCCGGTGACCATCAGCAGTACGACGAACGTGGCGATGATCATCTCGCCGACGACGGGGGACAGCCCGGCTCCCGCCTGGAGGCTGTTCGATCCAACGCGGAGAACGCTGAACAGTGCCGCCGAGGCGATGACCGCCAGCGGATGCAACCGGGCGACCAGTGCCACTCCGATGCCGACGAACCCGACATTCGCCGAGAAATCCTGGAGGAGGGCGTGGTCCCTTCCCTGGACGATCAGTGCTCCAGCCAGTCCCGCGAACGCACCCGCCAGCAAGAAGGTCTGTACGGTCACCCGCTCTGTCCGTATACCCGCCAGCCTGGAGGCGCGGGCGTTGGCGCCGATAGCTCGGATCGAGAACCCAAGCCGGGTCTGGCGAACCGCGAACCAGGCGAATAGTGCGGCCACGACCGCGGCGATGATCCCGACGTCCACAAGCCAGCCCTCGATCGGGCGAGGAAGCTCTGCGGCTGCGTGGATGCTCTCGGTCTTCTGAACGAAGCCTTCAGGAAAGACATCGAAGATGACCCATGCCGCTACGTTCACCGCCACGAAGTTGAGCATCAACGTCGTCACAATCTCGGAGGCATCCCATCGGGCTTTGAGCCAGCCAGGGATGGCGGCGAACCCGGCAGCTGCCACCATGGCGCCCAGCATGACCGCCGGGATCATGATCCAGGCCGGCCATCCTTCAGGCAGGACGATGCCAAGTACGGCCGCGGCGATGGCACCGAAGGTCATCTGACCCTCCCCGCCAACGTTCCACAGTCGGGCGGAGAACGGAATGGCGGCCGCAAGAGCTGTGCCGATCAGGATTCCCATTGTGATGATGGTTTGCGAGATGTTGAACGAGTTGCCTACCGAGCCGATCACGATCGCCTTGGCGACCTGCACGGGACTGGCGCCGAGCGCCAAGACCAAGACGCCGGTTGCCGCCAAGGTGCCGATGAAAGCGATCAGTGTTCGAACCCAGGTTGGGGTCTCCCGCCGGTCGCTCAACTCGATGACGTTCGCTGTCACTCGCTATTCCTCACGGCAGGAACGGGGTTGCGTCTCGGAACTGACTGAGGAACCTTCGGTAGGCGATTCCCGAGGCATCGGGCACCTTCAAGTGGAGTTCTTCACGCAGGTCAGTTGGGATCATTTCGGGGCGCTGGCTCTCCACGATCCGGCGGTCCTGCTCCATGATCTCGTGGGTGAAGTCGGAGAACCCGGCGTCTTCGGAAGGGTGGAGTTGGTGGTTCCGGCCGATCCACACGAACATGTCGGTCGTGGTTTCGGCGGTCGGCGAGGCGGCCATCGAGATCAGCGTGACATCGCCGGAGGGCACGGTCTTCCGTAGGTGGATCGTGAACGGGCCGGTGAGGAAGTATTCCCACCTGATCACGTCATCAGGACGGCTGTGGAGGTTGGCGGGCTCGGGTGCCTCGAGGTAGTAGTACAGGCCGCCGTCACGATCGACGACTTGATGCTCCGCCACCTCGGTGGCGTCTCGGGATCCGAGAATGCCCTCGTGCACGTACGGGAAATGTGAGATATCCATGAAGTTTTCGACCGCACGCCCGGCTGAGGTCTGCCATCGGTAGTGGTGCGAAACGAACGCGCGAAAGTCGGATCGGTCCCACTCGTCGTCCGGGAACGGGGGGACGGGCGAGGTTGGCTCGTCCATACCCACCCAGACGAGGCCGTATTTTTCGTCAACCGAATGGGTGATGGCTCGTGCCTTCGGAGGTATCGGTGATCCGGGTGAGAGCGACGGGATCTCGACGCAGGCGCCGGTGGCGTCGTACGCCCAACCGTGATATCCGCAATGCAGAATGCCATCCTCGACGAACCCCAGGGAGAGCGCCACCCCCCGATGTATGCACAAGTCGGTGAACACGCTGATCCCCTTGACGGTCCGGAAGGCGACGAGTTCGGTCCCCAGCAGCGTGAATCGCCTCGGGCTTTCCTCGACCTCTTCCGACGTGGCGATTGGATGCCAGTGCCGTGAAAGCGTTGTCATCGGACCTCGGTCTTGCTCCACTGACCGGACGCTACCATCTAGACTTGAGCCACGTGAACGAACATGCAGTCTCATTGAATTCAGATCCCGCAGGATTGCACGCCGCGCAGGCCGTGCGGGTCCTGCCTGATGATCCTGCCGCCATGCCACTGCCGATCATCGAATCGGGAGGGAGCGCCTGGGCGGTGGTGTGGCCTGGCGTGGGGGCGCACCTCCGATCAATGCATCGGATCAGCCTGCACTCGGGTGGTAAGACCAGGAGCATGGCGCATCCCATGGAAGCCGTGTACTACGTGATCAGCGGGACCGCGATGGTGCAAGGGATCGGCCCAAGAACGGAATGGACGATGCCGGCCGGCACGATGGTACTCGTACACCCCGGTGCCGGCTACCGCTTCAAAGGGATCGCGGGTGGCGCCGAGCTCGTTGGTGGACCCTGCCCGGCAGACCCGGGATCCTACGCCGACCTCGGGCTGGGCCGGCTCGCCTGGAGGGAGGGTGCCATCGATCTGTTCCACCGCGACAAACCCGACCTCATGATGCCGATCATCGCCAAAGACGCCCGACTGGTCGTCTGGGCTGGACGGGGCTCACAGACTGCCAACATGAACTACGTGGACATGCAGCCAGGCGAGCGCAACGTTCCTCATCTCCATGCTGGTTCGGAGGACACGCTGTATGTGCTGGACGGAGTTGGCACCATCGAAGATCTCACCCACGGCAGGGAGATTGAGTTCGAGGCGCCCTGTGCCGTCCACGTTCCGGTTGGGGTGATGCATGCTGTCAGGGCCGACCGAGGTTCGCGCATCGAAAGCGTCGGCGGACCTGCTCCGGTCGACTGGAACATGCTGGTCAAAGTCGGTGGGTACAAGAGGCTCGGCCGGTGAGCCACGAGGTCGGGATCGGAATCGCCCAAATCTCCGGGGAACCGTTCGAGGTCGAAGTCAATCGAGCGCGATGCCGCCAGGCAATCAGCTCTGCGTTCGACCAGGACGCCGACATTGTGATCCTTCCCGAGCTCATCGTGCCAGGGTATGTCGCCGATGCCCGCGGGCTAGTCGAGGTTGCCGAGTCGGTGCCCGGCCCCACGACAGATGAGTGGCAACGCCTTGCTCGTGACGCGGGTGGGTACGTGATCGGTGGCCTCGCGGAATTGGAGGGTGAGCGCCTCTACAACACTGCGGTAGCGGTCGGTCCGGATGGCACGATCGCTCATTATCGCAAGACCCACCTGTTCGCCGAAGAGAAGATCGCTTTCGCACCCGGAGACCTGGGGTTCCCTGTTGCTCGAACTCGGTTCGGGGCCGTCGGGTTGTGCGTCTGCTACGACCTCCGCTTCATCGAGGTCGTGCGGCTCATGGCCCTGCGCGGCGCGGACCTCATCTGCGTGCCAACAGCGTGGCTGCCAGGATTCGATCAGGTCAGATGGGACGACGAGGGCATGTCGCCGCAGGGCAGAGGAGTCGAGCTCCAGGCCAATCTCAGCCAGGTGTTCATCGGTGCCGCATCCCAGGCTGGCACGCACGGAAGCTGCGACTTCCTCGGGAGCTCGATTCTGATCGACCCCTACGGCGCGCGGGTGATCGGTCCGCTGTCCGGTCGCGATCAGGAAGTCGCCGTCGCCCGAGTCGACATCGGAGCGGCCAAACGCGCTCAGGTGAGGGGCGAGTTCATCACCCCCCGCGCCGATCGGCGGACAGATATCTACGCCATCACCTATGCAGGTGAGACGCTCTGAGCAGGCTGCCTCGTCGCTTTGAGACTGAGGTACGAGTTGACCCCCAGACTCCCGATGACGATCGTTCCACCGAGGATCGTCCGCAGCCCGGGCTCTTCGCCCAGAGCGAGCCAGACCCAGAACGGGCCAAGGATGGACTCGAGAAGCGTGATGAGTCCCACCTCGGGAGCGGGAATGTATCTGGGCGCGACAGCGAGCAACCCGAACCCGATGGGCAACACGGCCAATCCACTGATGGTGAGGTACCCGATGTCGGCAGCCGACACTGACATCGGGGCCGCAAACGGGAGTGCTATTGCAGCCGCCACCAAGCCACCCAAGCCCATGGCTGGAACCATGGTCCGATCCTGGTGACGGCCGATCACGACGAACGAGGCTCCGAACGCCGCAGCGGCGCCCAGTCCAGCGAGGTCACCGCCCAGACCTCCGGTGGCCAGCGAGTCGGAGAACATGACCACGATGCCGAGCATCGCGACGATGATCACCGCCCAGAGTCTTCGTTGCAGTCGCCGGCGGAAGAGCACTCGTTCGAACAGAGCGGCGAAGAGCGGGGCAGCGCTCATTGCCACGAGCGTATTCGCCACGGTGGTGTTCGTGATCGACACGACAAAACCAACCGTTTGGATTCCAAAGAGCAACGCCACCAGCAATCCACCCCGACCGATCGAGGTGATCACCCGGGGCGTCCGCGCGATGATCGACGAGGCGACAAGGAGGCCGATGCACAACAGAGCCCCTCGCCACACGAGGATCGTGAAACGATCGACCGCAACCAAGCGGATGAGGAGCGACTCGGGGCTCAGCGCGACAATTCCGACCACCGCGAGGGCGAGGCCCCTGCGATGGTCCTCACCGCCCAAGACTCATCCGGACACAGCCTCTGCAGCTGCTTCGCGATATTCGCCGATCTTGAGATCGCCGACGTCGTAGAAGGCAATGATCCGGCACGGTGATGCCTCGAGTCCCTCATATTTCCAGGGAAAGGCGCCGATGATCGCCCTGGTGTTGAGGGCCTTCTCGATATCGCCGCCCACGTTCTCAGCGTGGATCAGATTCTCCTGGAAGGCCCAGTTGTGAAACGGAAAGAGATCGTTCGACACTCGCCGGCCCGACAGCTTGTGCGTGTATTCGTAGCGCGGGAAGAACTCATCGACGGCCATCCCGACCTGCTCTTCGAAAAGCGTCGTGAGATCGGGCCGCATGTTGCGGATGGTGGTCCACATCGGATGGTCGCCTGAACCGGCGTCGATTCCAAACCACTTGATCTCCATGTCGAGCATCCATTGGAGGAGTTCCAGCTTCCCTCCGGGGTGCATGGTGAAGTATCGGACGAGGTCCTGCTGTGACTGACCCTCCCAGTACCGGTGCCAACCGGTGTGAATGATGAGAATGTCACCCTTCTCGATCTCGACATTGGCAGTGAGCATGTCTGGTGTGATGACCGACCAGTCGTCGACCATGTCCGAGATGTCGACGATCGCGCCCTTGTTGACCAAGAACGGAAGGCCATAGGAGGCCATGTCTCCCATCCCATCGGCACCATGCATCGCGCCATCGAGGTGTGTTCCGGTGTGGAGGGCCATCTCCACGCGTTGGGCCACTATCCGCTGGGTCTGGAGGTTCTGTGTGTAGAACATCTTGTTGCCGGCATAGCCCACCCATCCCGGTGTGTGCACGTTCATCGTGTGCGTCATGTCGACCATCTGCATTGAGTACCTCCAAACGAGCTTGAGCGAGACTCTATCTGGTCGGTCGGCCCCGTGCGATGCGAGCCGATGGCGGTGGCCTGATTGGCACAACAGAGTCGGCACATCCACACGGCGCGTCATTGACCTGCTGAGACCGACGATCTATTGCGCTGGATGAACGCGACCTGCAGCCCATCGTGCACACGGCTGGTGACTTGCCTGCCACCATCGAGTCTCCGGCTCGTTCGAACGGCGTGCCCATTGGCGATCAGGGCTCCCGCGGCGGAATCTCGCTCATTCGAGGTATCGCTCCCAAAGAGCGCTCCACCCACGCCACATGCTCGACGCACGCCGTGATCAACTCGCCGAGCACGGCGGGGTCCACGTCGGCCAGCCGCTTCAGGTGGACCGTCGATTTGCCGGTGGAGTGTCTACCGAGCCGCTCGAGGATGTCTTCGAAGCCACGCAGGCCCGACATCACATAGAGCGTGATTCGATCCTTTCGAGGCGAGAAACCGATGGTGAAGAAGTCACCCTCCTGACCCGTCTTGTAGCGGTAGTGGTACTGCCCGAACCCGATGGTGCCGGCATCCCACGCCTTGGGTTCCTCGCCGGTGACCTCGGCCATCAGTTCGAGCAAGGCCAGGGCATCCGCCCGGCGACCCTCGTGCGGCACGTCTTCGATGATGGCTCGGACGTCGTCTCGACTGGAAAGGCTCACGATCAGAAGCCGAAGTCGTGGTCAGACCGACGCCGTAAGTCGGGATAAGGAAGGCGTTCGAATACCGCAAGAGCTGCGTGCTCGCGCTCATCGGCGGGTTGGTGCGCCCATGCATCGAGTCTGTTCTGTGATCGCTCAGCCCAATCGTCGACCAGCACGGCGAACGACGACAAGCAGTCGTGGACCCTGGACCGGTGGTACTTGCGTCGGATCCGCGTGGTGTTCTCGAGCGTGCCGGCGATATCGGTGCAGATGTCCTTCAACCTAGCTGCCAGATCGGCGCAAAGCGGCGCCAGCATCACACGCAATTGACCCTCGACCTCGAGGATCGGCCTTCGGCAACCAGGGCGTCCACCCATAGCTCGTCAGCTCCTCACGGCCGCCGTCGGTGATTCAGCACCCGGTCCAGGCCTGTTGACCGGTCATCTCCTTGGTCGATTCGGCAAGACCCAGGGCGACCCCGATGACCGCTGCCGCTGCTGCCATCGATGGCGAGGTAATCGACAGCTCGCATCTCCGATGTTGTCGCGCCCAGCCGAGCTGGCCGACGTGCTGGCCGCAATGGCACAGCGCCAGGATTCCGGGTCAACGCTGGCCTGATCTCATGGCCAAGGTGGCGCCCCGTCCGACGCGACGAGCTGGGGCCGTGTAGCTTCGATGGCGCGAAGGGTGGATGACAATTGGGAAAGGAAGCGTCCATGCGCCGACATCAACGAAGAGGCACCGTCACGGTCTTCATGGTCTTGACGATCATTCTCACCATGGGGGTGATGGGATCGGCACCCGCCGCACCCCAATCGGGTTATCTCACCGGCGAGAGCCCCTACATCACGATCGACCCGGGGCTGCCGGCCGGAGCCACCGTCAAGGGGATCATCAACAGCGGTGATGTCCTCGGCGACTTCACCTTCGAAGGCATCCCGGATGGGATCGGTGTCCGACCCGGAGCAGCCCCGAACACCGTCGACGTGTATGTCGCCCACGAGCAGAGCACGGTGCCATTTCGCAACGCCCGCGACATCCAGGACTCCTCGATCTCGAGGCTGACACTCGACACCAAGGCCGGGAGTCGCCAAGGCTCGGTGCTGTCGGCGTCGGTGGCCCTCGGACCAGAGCTTGGCTACCTGCGCTTCTGCTCGGCGTCCATGGCGGGCCCCGCCGAAGGCTTCTCCAGCTACACGTTCTTCACCGGTGAAGAGACCAACGACGTGGTCGACGTGCCGCCAGGTGCGCCCTACGGGCCCGATCCGGAGTTCGCACCCCAACGGCAGGGAGGATACGCGGTAGCGTTGAACACCGATACCGGCGAGTCCACACCGATCGTGGGTATGGGGCGGCTCAACCACGAGAACACCGTGGTGGTGCCGGGTGGATGGGATCAGCTGGCGCTTCTCACCACCGACGACACCTTCTCGGCCCCGTCGTCACAGCTCTACCTATACCTGGCCGACGACGACGACGCTGTGTTCAACGACGAGGGCACCCTGTGGGCCATGCGGGTGACGTCGAAGAACGGGACACCGGTGGTTCCCACCGATGCGTTCAACGGAGCCAACGACTACCTCGACCTCGGGGTCGACGACCAGATGACGGCGGAGTTCATCCCGGTGCCCGACGCCATCGCCGACGGGCCCCAGGATGGCCTTGAGGACTGGTCCAACAACAACAACGTGTTCCAATCGATCCGGCTCGAGGACCTCGCCTACGACAAGAACGACCCGCGGGTTGTCTACATCGCCGACACCGGCGCCACCCGGGTGGTCCCGGATCCCCTCACCGGCCGATTGGTGCGAGGACCCTCGGGGACCGTCGGGTTCGCCGACAATGGTCGGATCATCCAACTGGTGTTCAACGCCGACGACCCCACGGTGGTCGACAGCCTGACCGTCTTGGCCGATGGTGACGCGGCGGGAAGCAGCAAATATGTGCCATTCACCAGCCCCGACAACGTGGACACATCGAAGAAGAGCCTGATGGTGCAAGAAGACACGGACGGCGCCCAGATCTTCCAATACCGGCTCCGCCAGGGCACCTGGCGAGTCGTGGCCAGCATCAACGATCCGTTTGGAGAGTCGTCGGGCATCGTCGACGCCTCGCCGTGGTTCGGTGGCGGCCGCTGGCTGCTCGACGTGCAGGGCCACGGCGCCAACGTCTTCGAAGAGATGGACGGCGGCGTTCTCGTCAAACGCGAATCGGGTCAGCTCATGCTGCTGACCATCCCCGGTTCCTGACGTACCGGGAGTTCGAACGCGGGCGGCGGGGCCACGGTCCCGCCGCCCGGTCGCGCAGCCGAATGCACGGCGCCTCGAGCCGATGATCCCAGCGGTCAACCGCGGTTGCGGGTGGGTACCACGCCACCGCCAGGAGGACATGGCCGCTGTGGACATATTCGCGATTGAGGCTCAGAGTGACGACGGTGCCCACCTCCGAGGCAATACGCGTATGTTCCTTGCATCGGGCCCACGGACCTCATAGGTGGTGCGACGACCGAGAACGGCTGAGCTGCTGTCGACCTGGTCCGCTCCACTACCGCCCGAGACCTCTCCTTGCGCTGCGGCGAGCCAAGCGTGGTGCTTGGCTTCTTGGCCTTCTCTCGGTCCACCACATCGGTCAGCCGTTCGATCCTGCTCGTCATGTGCGCCTTTGCCGAGCGAGTCCATGGTGTGTCGGCATGCGCATGAGGACGGCGGTGGTGGCTGGTTGCTTGTTTGGAGCGCATCGCAGGTCTCCGCGTCATCGTGAGCGCTGTCCGTCCCGCATGCAGAGAGTTTCGGAAAGGCGTAGCCGTGAACGGAACAAGGGGAGATTCCGAGGATGGTGTCAGTCCTCGTAGCATCGCTTGATGCGAACGATGCGGTCTCGAAGGCGGCGATCCGATGGCGAACAGTCGGAGCGCTTGCGCTTCGACCAGGCACAGATGGCCCAGTTCCGGCGCCTCTTCGGGTTTCTGAGATCGTATCGGGGGTGGCTGTTGGTCGCCGCCATCGGCGTGACCGTGTCGGCGCTGTTGGGTCTCGTGTTTCCGCGCATCATGGGAACGCTCGTGGACACGGCGCTCGCCAACTCCGACGTTTCCACCCTCGACAACATCGCCTTGCTCCTGCTCGTTGTGTTCCTGGTGCAGGGCGCGTTCAACTACCTGCGGATCTACGCGCTGGGGCTGGTGGGCGAAGGGGTTGTCGCCGATCTCAGGCGGGCGGTGTTCACCCGCATCGTCCGACTTCCGGTGCCGTTCTTCGACGGGCGCAAGACCGGTGAGATCACCTCCCGGCTCACTTCGGACGTCGCCGTGGTGCAGTCCACGGTTTCCACCGCCGTCGCCCAAGCGCTGTTCCAAGGCATTTCGATGATCGGTGGCATCGTGTTGCTCGTATTCCTGAGCCCGCTGCTGTCGCTCGCAGTGCTCACCTTCCTGCCGTTGATGATCATCGGTGGCGCATTCTTCGGGCGGAGGTTGCGTCGCATCTCCACGGCCTTCCAGGACGAGGTGGCAACGGCCAACGCCTATGCAGACGAGTCGATCGCCTCGATCCGGGTGGTCAAGTGGTTCACCGCCGAGGGCACGGCGGCCGCCCAGTACGACCGAGACATCCGCAACTCCTACGCCATCGCCGTCCGCCGCACCCGGCTACGGGCACTGTTCATTCCGTTCGTCACCTTCATCGCTTTCGGCACGCTCGCCCTCGTGCTGTGGGTGGGCGGGCGCCAGGTCCTCGCCGGCAACCTGACCGCCGGAGAACTCGTCACCTTCCTCCTCTACACCCTGATAGTGGCCGGCGCCATCGGCTCGTTCACCGGCCTGTACTCCGAGCTCCAGGAGGCGCTCGGAGCTTCCCGTCGGATCTTCGAACTCCTGGACGAGCCGCCGGAGGTCGCCGAACCCGAGCATGCGATGTCACTCGACCACATCGGCGGCGCCGTCACGTTCGTATCGGTCGACTTCAGCTATCCAGGTCGAGAGATGGAGGTGCTGTCAGGTATCGATCTCGACATCTCCCCTGGCGAAGTGGTGGCACTGGTGGGACCGAGCGGCGCGGGCAAGTCGACACTCGTCCAACTCATTCCCCGCTTCTACGACGCTACGGCCGGACACATTCTGGTCGACGGCGTCGACGTGCGGCACCAGACCCTCGACACTCTCCGGGGTGCGATGGCAGCAGTCCCCCAGGAGGTGCAGCTCTTCAGCGGCACCATCGCCGAGAACCTCCGGATCGCCAAGCACCACGCCACCGATGCCGAGTTGGAGGAGGCCTGCCGCAGCGCCCACGCCCACGAGTTCATCACCGCGTTCCCCGACGGCTATGACACCGTGGTGGGAGAGCGAGGCATCAAGTTGTCCGGTGGACAGCGTCAGAGGGTGGCAATCGCTCGAGCGCTGCTCGCCGACCCCCGCATTCTCATCCTCGACGAAGCCACGAGTTCCCTCGACGCCGAATCCGAATCCCTCGTGCAGTCGGCGCTCGGAATCCTGATGCGAGGTCGAACCACGGTGGTCATCGCACATCGCCTGTCGACGGTTCGAGCTGCCGATCGCCTGATCGTGCTGGAGGAAGGGCGAATCATCGAGGAAGGCACCCACGATCAACTCATCGCCGCCAACGGTCTCTACACCCGGCTGGCCAAACACCAGTTGGTGCGCTGATGCGAACGCTGCTGCTCATGCGGCACGCCAAGTCGGACTGGGGCTCCGATTACTCGGGCGACCACGAACGGCCACTCAACCAACGGGGCGTGCTCTCCGCCAGGAAGATGGGCGAAGTGCTCACCGCCAGGGATCTCGCTCCCGACTTGGTGATCAGCTCGACAGCGGTGCGGGCGCGGACCACCGCCGAGCTGGCCGCCGAGTCGGGGTCCTGGCCGGCGGCGATCACGCTCGACCCGGTGTTGTACGGCGCGTCCTCCCGGGAAGTCATCGACGTGGCGTCGGCGGCACCCGACGTCCAACGCTTGATGCTCGTGGGACACCAACCCACATGGTCGGCCATCGTCCATGACCTGACCGGCGAGCACGTCGACATGAAGACGGGTGCGGTGGCGGTGATCAGCGTTCCGATCGAAGCGTGGGTCGAGCTGTTCTCCGGGTTGTCCGATCTGGTGGACGTCCTCTACCCGCGCACGTTCCTCGATTAGATCCGGGCGCTTGGTCTTCGATCGGACCCACCTTTCGACCGCAATATGCCAGCACCGCCGGAGCCATGCCCCCCTTACCCTGTGCGTCGACCACCGCGACTCGGCATCATCTCGACCTCGGTGCGCTCTGCCATCTCGGCTCGGTCCGGCGATCCAGCCCAGCGGCCGTAGCGATCGGACAACGGCACGGACGTTGCTCCGTGCACGACGATGCTCAACAGCACAGTCCAGGTGACCACCAGCAACAGCTCGTCGAATCGTGGGATAGCGGCCTCTTCGAGCACGAAGAGCCCGAAGAGAATGGACGCGAGCCCGCGCGGCCCGAACCATCCGAGGAACCCAACGGTGGGCCGTGCCAGTCCCAAGCCGAGCACCGCCAGACCGACGGGCAGCACCCGGACGACGGTGAGGCTCGCCGCCGCATATCCGGCGATGCGCCAGGTCAGCTCGGTCAGCGCCGGACCCGCCATCGCCGCCCCGAAGAAGAGAAACGTCAACAACGTGAGAAGCTGGCCCTCGTCTTCGGCGAAGTCGTACGCACCCTCACACTGAGTGCGAGCCGCCGCCCCGAAGGCGAGGCCGGCAACGAATGCGGCCACAAATCCGTTCCCGCCTGCGACGTCGGCTACGGCAAAGGCCAGGACCCCGACGGCCAGCGTTGCAAGCTGTCGAAACGCCCCGTCGACCCAGCCTGCCCGGACGAAACGGTCGATCAGCCGTCCGCCGGCCCACCCCGAGGCGACCCCGACCAGCACACCGAATCCGACCTGGGCTGCGACGAATGAGATCCAATATCCGGGGGTCTCCAGATCCACCTCGGCTGCCACCACCGCCAGGAGCGCGGTGATCAGTGGCAACATCAGCCCGTCGTTGAGCCCGCTTTCGACGTTGAGTGCCTGGCGGATCCTTCCCGGCACCTTTGGGTTGGCGACCACCGCCTGCCCCAGAGCAGCGTCGGTCGGGGTGAGGACGGCCGCCAGCAACGCCGCCTCCCAAAACCCGAACTCCGGGAGGAGCCACCACCCGACCAGCGCGCCCGCCACCACCGTGAGGGGAAGCCCAACACCGAGGAGCCGAGCCGGCAGCTGGAACTGGCTGCGGAGCTTTCGCAGGTCGATGCGAATGGCGTCGGTGTAGAGGACGAGCACCAGCGTCGCTTCGGCGAAACCTCTCACCACGCCTTCGCTCATGCCGATGTCGAGCACGCCCGTCGCCACCGGCCCCATGACAACGCCCGCACCCACGAAGATCATCGGGCCTGTGATCCACATGGTCTCGATGCGTTTCGACACCATGGAGTAGGCCAGCACGAAACCGGCCACCAACGCGACGGAACCGAGTTCCACGCCGTCTCCTTTCGCCCGGTCTGAGGCTACGCCCCCGAATCCGGATGCGACTGGGTCGACCCATATTGTCACCCGGGCACAGGAGATCGACTTCGTGTTGGTGGCCGGCCGCGATCTTCCGGTCAGTACGGGGCGGGGAGCCCTTTCCCGGTCTCGAGCAGGCTCTTGAGTCCCGAGACGATGTACGGGAAGCCGTTCACGAAATCCTCGTAGGCGGCGCTTCCCGGTGCGGTGTCGTAGAGCTCGATGGTCAACTCGGCCATGCCATTCACCTCTCTGATCGACCACACCTCTCGAACCGGTAGCTCTGAGGACACGGCCGGGTCCCACAGTGCGTGGAACGTGAACTCGAGTCGACTTGGTGGATCGATGGCGATGACGGAGCCCTCGCTCACCAGCCCGCCGTTGGCGTCGTAGTAATTCATCGAGCTTCCAGGTTGCCAATCAGAGCTCACCCGAGTGCCGTAGAAGTATTGGACCGTCTTGTCGCCGTCGACGATGGCGGTCCAGACATCCTCGACCGTGGCGAGTATGTACGCCTTGTACACATGTGCCGGCTTGTCCATGGGCCGTCCTTTCTCGAGCCGAGATTTGAGGCCGGCGATCGCTCCGACCCTCCTCTCGGCGTACTTGCCGATCCAGCGATCGTGGATCAGCCTGATCGGGACCGGGTTCAGATAGTGATACTTGGAGCGGCCGCGCTTGATCGTGGTGATCAGCCCGGCACCCTCCAACACCCTCAGGTGGCTCATGACCCCATAGCGGGTCATCGTGGGAAGCACCTCGCACAACGCTCCGAGTGTCTGGCCGTTGTGCTCGAACAACGCATCGAGCAGCTGTCGTCGACCGGGGTCGTTGATCGCCTTGAACACCTCATCCACGTTCAGACCATATGTGAGTGTTTACTCACATGTCAAGCCCCATGGCGTCATGGGATCTCGGCTCACAACGACGGCGCCAGGGAATGGCACCGTGGCCTCCCCCGATTTGCTATTGATACGCTGTGACCTACGCAACCACGATGTCCGGGCTCATGGCGTTGGCAGCCGCCGACCCGCTGGAGGCCGTGGCACGCGCTCGGAGGATGCTCGAACAGGGCCCTTCACCCACCGATCGAGTGACGCTTCTGCGCACCCTCGGCACGGCACTGCAGTTTCGAAACGACACCACGCGCTCGTTGGCGGCATTCGAAGAGGCGGTGGAGGTGGCGCGACGCCTCCCCGATCGCGAGCCCCTCGTCGCCGCCGCCATCTCCCTCGCCGGCGCCCTGGCGGCAGCCGGTCGAAGCGACGATGCACTCGCGACCTTGGACGAGGTAGGCGACCCGGCATCGCTGGCCGGCCGACTCCACTTCCAGCGCGGTCTCATCCTCGCCCGCACCGGCGACACCGCCGGCGCCGTGGATGCGCTCGACCTCGCCGAGTACCACCTCGAAGAGGAGACCGATCCTGCAGTCCTCGCCCGGATGTACAAGAACCGGGGAATCGTCCAACTGGCGCTGGCCCGGGCCGACGAAGCCCGCCGCGACCTGGACCGGGCTCGGGCCTTGTTCGATCGGCTCGGTGATACCTACGAGATCGGAATGACCGAGCACAACCTGGGATTGGCCGAGCTCGCATCCGGGTCTCCGGCTGAGGCACTCCGTCGATTCGACCGGGGGGAGCCGCTGATCGTGAACGTGGCGGGCGCATACATCGAAACCGGACGGGCTGAGGCGCTCTTGGCGGCCGGTCGGTTCGACGAGGCTCGCCGCGAGGCGGTCAACGTGGCAGGCAAGCTGACTGCCACCGAACGCCACCGGGAAGCAGCAGAGACGTACCTGCTCGCTTCCGAAGCCGCATTGCTCGCCGGGCACCCGGCAGAAGCCCTCGAGTTCGCCTCGAAGAGCCGCTCGATGTTCTTTGCGCAAGGGCGTCCGGCGTGGGAGGCACGGGCGATCGTGGTGGAGATGGCAGCAGCAGAACCATCGCTCGATGCCGATCAACTCGATGCGGCGATCGACGAGCTGGCAGCGTCGGGACAGCGGGTCTCGATGGCCCGCGTCGAGGCGATCGCAGCCAGGGTGGCAGCCCGATCGGGACGTGGGCAAGAGGCGCGCGGGCACCTGGAAGCTGCGCGAACCGCCATCGAGTGGGCGCCACTCGACCTCGAAGTGGACCTCCGATCGGCGGAAGTGGAAGTCCGCATCGCCAATGGCGACCCAGCCGGCGCGGCACGGGTGGCGGCGGCCGGCCTCAGGGGCCTCGCCAACCAGCACCGCACCGTATCGGCCACCGATGCCAGAGCAGGTGTGATGCGCCACGCCCACAACCTGGCGAATCGCGGGCTCGAGCTTGCGATCGAGAGCGGTAATCCAAGACGGGTATGGGCGTGGATCGAACACGAGCGGCATGTCGCGCTCGACCCTCAGGCCCCTCGGATCGGCGAACATCCCGACGTCGCCGGGCTCATGGCCGAACTCCGCTCGATCACAGCGCGGATCCAACATGCCGATGCCGACGACGAAGCCGAACTCGTCGAACGTCAGCGGCAGATCGAGAAGACGATCGCACGAGCTCGTGAGAACCGGCGTCCCATCGTCGCCGGTGCAGGGCTCGTGGACCGAGCCATGGACGCTCTCGGGGAATCCGCTCTCGTGCAGCTCGCCTCCATCGGAGATGATCTGTGGGCCGTGGTCGCTAAGTACCAGAAGGTGGAGCTCATACCGTTCGGGAACAAGTCGCGCTGGTACGACGCTGCCAAGGTCCTCGGATCCACGATGAGACGAGCCCTGTATGCCGCCCACGACGACGATCGGAGGCTGGACTTCGACGCACGACGGGCGGAGTTGGGAGATGAGCTCTGCGAGCTCCTGCCCCACCACGACGGCCCGGTGATCGTCTTGCCCACTCCAGAACTGGCGGCGGTGCCATGGGCCACGGTGCTCCCGGCCGGCGGGCCAGTCACGTTGTCACCATCGACTGCGCTCTGGCTCGGGGCGCAAGAGCGTGTCGACGACCTCGGGACTGTGGCCGTGCTCGCCGGCCCGGACCTGACGCACGCCGACAACGAAGCCACAACGGTGGGGCTGGTGCACGTGGTGTCGAACATCGCGGTAGCACCGACCGTTGCCGAGGCGTCGAACATCTTCTCATATGCCGACACAGTCCATGTTGCAGGTCCGGGGCGCTTTCGATCGCATCAGCCGCTCTTCAACTCGCTCGCATTCGCCGACGGCGATCTCTTCATCCACGAGCTGGCGTCGCAGCCCGCCGTACCGACCCACATGGTGCTCTCGGTGCGAGAAACGGGGTTCGTTCAGCGCACCGGAGGTGAGATGTTGGAGACGGCGGCCACTCTTATGGCTGCGGGAACCCGATCGATCCTGACCTCGTCGTGGCCACTGCCCGATACGCCGGCCGTCACCGCCGCCATGGTGCGGATCCATCGGGGGTTGGCGGCGGCGCGGAACCCGGCGACGGCGCTGAGTGAAGCGCTGGCCCAAGAACCACAGTCCATAGTGCTTCACGCCCTCTTGTGCATCGGTGCCTGAGCCGCATCCGACTGCGCTGTCACAGATCGGATGCCGGGTGCATCGACTGGCGGGCACATCGGTGATCTGCGTACGGTCGTTCCCATGTACATCGACGCAACCGACGAGAACGGCCGCCTCGTCTTCGGTCGCGGTCTGAGCGGCCCGGTCACCATGCTGAACCTCCTCCGGTTCTGCGAGACGGCCGACTACTCCGCCTCTCCCCACCTCAGCCCTGTCGAGCCGATCACCGGCGCAGCTGCATATGACATCTACATGCGGGAGGCGACACCCTTCGTGCACGCGGTCGGCGCACGCGTGGCCTTCCTCGGTGATGCGGGGCACTACCTCATCGGCCCGACCGATCAACGTTGGGACCGGATGATGCTGGTGGCGTATCCCGATGTCGCCGACTTCCTGGGAATGGCCCACAATGAGGACTATCTGGCCACGATCGGCCATCGAACCGCCGCGCTGGAAGATTCCCGTCTGCTGCCGATCGTCGAATCCGCGCGCTGAGTGCAAATGGGGGTGATCCCCCATGGAGCCGAGTCCCAACGGTGCCGATATTCACCGCATGAAGAAGGCAATCCGGGTGCTCGGCGTCATCGCGACATCCGTGGTCGCGCTCGCCGCCCTCGGTCTGGCATTCACCTTTGGCGACTGTGCCGGTTGGAAGGGAACCGGCACCTGCCCGCGAAATCCGCTCTGGGACTGGGAAGTGTTCAACATCGTGTTCCTGGGGACCATGCCCGTGGTGATCGCGGTCAGACTGGCCCGCACTCGGGTGCTGAGAACCCTGATCGAGGCAGCCGTGACGGCGGCGGTGGTGGCAGCCGCAGTCGTCGCCATCACCGGCATTTGACCGACCCGAGGTCGATCCGACCTGGCAGGCAATGTGCCCGGTGGCCGGTCGGAGTGGCGGCATTCACGGACGATGTCATGGCGGTGGCCGTACACTCGCCTCTCGTGAACGCCAACACACGGCCCTGGAGCCACGAGATCCCCGACGGCACGTGGGATTACGTCGTCATCGGATCCGGAATGGGCGGTATGACCGCCGCTGCCGTCCTGGCTCGTCTCGGCCGGCGAGTTCTGGTGTTGGAACAGCACAACATCCCCGGAGGGTTCACTCAGACGTTCAAACGTCCCGGATACCGGTGGGATGTCGGCGTGCACCTGGTGGGCGAGATGACCACGCGCAGCTTCCCCGGACGCCTCCTGAACGAGCTCACCGACGGTCGACTCGACTGGGCATCGCTCGGCGACGTATACGACGAGTTCAACTTCCCCGAGGGATTCACGATCCAGTTTCCTTCGACGATCGACGGCTTCCGGGAGACGCTGGGTGAGTACTTCCCCGACGAGCGCCGAGCGATCGACGAGTACATCCAGCTCGTACGATCGGCAGCCAGGGCCTCGGCCGGGTATCTGCAGACTCGATCCTTGCCCTGGCCGCTGGCGGCACGTGCATCAAAACAGGCCGAGCGGGCTGCGGTCCCGCACCTCGGTGCCACCACCGCCGACGTACTCAGCCGCCTCACCCAGGACCCACACCTGCGAGCCGTTCTCGCCGCCCAGTGGGGGTACTACGGAAGCACCCCTTCGAAGTCGTCGTTCGGGATGCATGCCCTCATGGTTGCCCATTTCCTTCGGGGGGCCTACTACCCGGTCGGCGGAGCGGGACGCATCGCCGAGGAGATGCTGGACACGGTGGCCACCACCGGGGGTTGGACCGCCGTCCGCCGCTCGGTGGCCGAGATCATCACGAACAATGGGTCGGCCGTCGGTGTCCGGCTGGCCGACGGCACGGCGCTCGACGCCAAGAAGGTGATCAGCGCGGCCGGCGCCCCGGCGACTGCCGCCATGCTGGGTCGACCCATGCCAGGGCTTCGACGGTTCGCTCCGGGTCCCGCCCATCTCAGCCTGTACCTCGGGTTCGAAGGCGACGTCGGCGCTGCAGGCGCGACCACGTACAGCCAGTGGTTCTTCGATACCTGGGACATGGAAGTGGACCGGTGGGACGTGGCCCCCGGCGAAGTTTCGACCGCCGCTCCCGTGCTGTTCAACTCGTTCCCATCGATCAAGGACCCCGCCCACGACCCGGGACCAGCACTCCGACACACGGGCGAAGCGGTCACCTTCGTGTCCTGGGACGTGTTCGAGCGATGGTCGGGAACTCGCTGGAAACGGCGCGGCGACGAATACGACGCCTTCAAAGCGGAGTTGATCGAGGCCCTCCTGTCGCAATACGGAGACCTCTATCCGGCGCTGGCGCCGATGGTCCGTCACGCCGAGTTGTCAACGCCGCTGAGCACCAACCACTTCGCACGTTCCGCACGAGGGTCCATCTACGGACTCGTCACCGAACCCGAGCGGTTCTTCGAAGAGGCCCTCACGCCGCGTACGTCTGTCAAGCATCTGTATCTGGCCGGGGTCGACGTGATGGCCCCGGGAATCGCAGGTGCCTTGGGCGGAGGCGTGATGGCGGCGATGGCCGCCGAACCCATCAAGGCAGGTCGATATCTCCGTCCGATCATGGCGCGGCGTTCGTAGGACCCGACACGAACACAGCTCATGCCGCTGCTCGCATCAGCCTGCGCAGCCGATCCCGTCTCCATCGCCGTCGAGTCCGTATTCATCGGGACCGACCACGGTGACACGCCCGACGTAGAACGGTCCGTTGCCATCACCACCCGCGCAGTCGACATCCTCCACCCCTACCGGCACGCATTGACCTTCATACGACGGATGGCATGCCGACTCGGCAACGGTCACGTCGGCGAAGGTGGCGACCCTCGAGGTGCCCGTCGCGGCTCCGTCGGACGCCCACACCCCGATTCGGGCGGCTCGAGCCCGATCGTCGGCTGCTCGGAGCAGGTCGGCGAGCTGGAGCGCAACGGCGTTGGCGGTCACCAGGCCTTCCTCGATCAGACGTTCGTTCACGAGCTCCCCGTCGGCGTACACGTAGTAGCTCATTGGCCCATCGGCGGGCTCAGGAGCCAACGTCATCGTGCGACCCAGAAGCATCTCACGGATGGCTTGGCGGGTCGACGCCTCGGTGCGGTCGTCGGTCGCGATGCCGGCCAGTCTGATGGTCTGACGGTCGCCACCCATCTCGATCAGCAGTTCGTCGGCCGAGACGACCTCCACCAGGCGGACCGACGTGTCCGGCAAGGTGGTGACCGTCACACCGAGCACCTGGGGCGCAGGCGTGGCCGGCGCGGCTTCGATGGCGACCGGGGCGGTGGCGCTGGGACTCCCGGCAACCCCCAGAAGGCCGACGCCCACCAACGCCAACGCCAACGACCAGGCTGGGCTGACCGGACGTCGAGGACGTCGCGACGATGCCAACTCTGCCTCGGCGGCCTCAAGCCGGTCACGGGCGGCGTCGGCCCGAGCTTCCGCTTCGTTCCAGTCACGACGGAATCTCTCCATCGGGTCGACAGCAGCCCTGCCGTCGAGCACTCCGGTCCTGAGCGCGTTGAGCTGTCCGACGGGACCCGCAAGCACATAGGTCTTCGGATGTGAGGACGCCCCGATGCGCCATCCTTCGGACAGCTTTTCGTCGACGGTGATCTCGCCGAACCTGAAGGTCAGGTCCATGGACCCGGAGAAGACGACTCGCTGGTCCGTGAAGTAGACGACTCCGCTGCCGGTATCGACCCACGTTCCATCGTGCTCTTCGAGGAGGTGAACACCCGGTACCGATGCCAAGCCGATCTCGGGCTCGGGCAAGAGCAGGGGAAGCCCCTTCGGTCTCAGATCCGAGACCCATCGGGCGTTTTGTATGGCATCGGCTCGGGCGGTGAGGGATGAGGCGACCAGATCTTGGGCGCCCGCGATCTCGCGCCGGAGTCGGGCGACCGCGGCCTCGTGTTCATGCGCGCGGCGACGGTCATCGAGCCAGTCGCGCCATGCTCCCCACGACCAGAATCTGTACCAGTCAGCCCGCACTCCCCACCCCTTCGTTGACGACGAGCGACGTCACTCCTCGGTGCGCCGGGCACGGACAGTGAACCTCGGTGTGGGCCCGTGTCCACCGAACGGAAGTGAATACGGGTCGGACGACCTATACAGTCACGCGATCTTGCGTTCCGAACCAGACCCAGCTCGATACCCTGAGGCACACGCTTCCCGGGCTGGACACGATCGGGTGTGGGGCCCAACCTCGTGGACTGGATAGGGTCGATGCCACGCCAAACGAAGGAGCCCCCTGTGGAGATCAGCACAGTCATGCCGTTCCTGGAAGCAAACAAGCAGGGAGTGCTCGCCACCCACCGCAAGAACGGGCGGCCGCAGCTCTCCAACATCGTCTACGGCGTCCTCGACGGAGTGATCGGCGTGTCGGTGACCGCCGGTCGAGCCAAGACAAAGAACATGCGGCGCGATCCCCGGGCGACGCTCCACGTCAGCTCGGATGACTTCTGGTCGTGGGTGGCGGTGGACACCGAGGTCGAACTGGGACCGATCGCCGCCGCTCCCGGAGATTCAGCGACGGATGCCCTCCGCTCGCTGTATCGGCACGTCAACGGCGAGCATCCCGATTGGGAAGAGTTCGATGAGGCGATGGTGAACGACCGCCGACTGGTCGCATGGCTCCGGCCGGTTCACGCCTACGGGCAGCGGGTATGACCACCGGAATCCGCGGCAGGCAGCACCTCTCGACGAGATGGGCGATCGCCCACATGCCACACTGACCCTCGATGCCGACACCAGTGCGTGTGATCAAGGCGGGCGAGTTGGAGGCGGCAGACCCCACGACGGGCATGCTCCGCAAGCTTGCGTTCGAGCTGCCGACCCTGTGGGCAGGTCAGGTGGAGACCGCGCCCGGAGCGGTGTCGGGTTGGCATCACCACGATATCAACGAGACCGCTCTCTACGTCGTTTCGGGAGTATTGCGGATGGAGTTCGAAGGACTCGATGGGCACATCGATGCCGAACCGGGCGACTTCATCCACGTGCCGGCCTTCACCGTCCATCGGGAGAGCAACCCGAGCTCCGAGGTGTCGGTCGCCGTCATTGCCCGTTCCGGTGGGGGGATCCCGACGGTGAACGTCGATGCCCCACCAGCGAACCGCACCATCGGACACTGACCGTCTGAGGACTGGCGAGCGGCCGCCGGCCCTTCGGCACTTCCGCCGAGCTCCTTCCGTCCGTACCGTGGAGTGCAGAGACGGCGGCCGGCAGTCGAGAGCTGCAGGTCCCTGGTGCCGAAGCGCAGGAGGCTGGCATGTTCTGCTCCCGTCCAGATCACTGGTGCCGAGTGGCGAAGCTGATGATCGTTGTACCGGCGTTGCTGTTGCTCGTCGTCGGGGTGTCGCCGTCGGCATCTGCCGTCGAGGCGAGTGAGGTCGAATGGTCACGGCCCGAGGCCCTCGTCGACGCCCCTGACACCTTTCGAGCGGTCAAGACAGTGGCGTCGAGTTCCCGCGGCCACGTAGCGGTGGAGACCACGCCGCTGGGCGAGGGCATCGACATGACCACCACGATCTGGTTCTCGTCCGACGGATTCGTTTGGATCGAGGTCGACATGATCAGCGGCATCGGGCTGACTTCTGTGGTCTACGCCCACGACCTGTACGTTGCCGTCGGGCGCCGCGATCTCGGTGGGTTGCAGACCTCACCGACGGTGTGGACGTCAACCGACGGCCGGACCTGGACGGTGGCAACCGTTCTCGCCCCTACCACCGCCGACGGTCCCGCATATACAGGCTCCTGGATGATCGATGTGGCCGCGACCGCAACCGGTTTCGTGGCAATCGGACAATCAGCCGGAGCCGGGGCCGTCTGGATGTCGACCGACGGCAACACCTGGACCGCAGTTTCGGGTACACCGTTCGGCAGCGACGCCGTCGACCTCCGGGCGATCTCCTTCGGCCAAGGTGATCTCGTCGCAATCGGCCACGCGGCGACGGATGCCGACGCCCCGGGCCCGCTCCGGACCTGGTGGTCGACGGACGGAGAGACATGGACCGAAGCACCGCCCGACGCCCAGTTCGACGTGCTTGGCGAGGGTCCGCTCGGGGCCCGGGTTGTATGGCATGACGACCACTACGTGCTCCTCGGCACCTTGTTCGAAGGCCCGCGTGCGTGGACCTCAGCCGACGGCAAGGCGTGGAACCCGGCCGTGGCCCTCCCGCATGAGGGCGGTGCCGGCTGGGGACACATCCTCGATGTGGCGACCGACGGGAGCACGTTGATCGCCGTGGGCGACTACGAAGATGGAGACGGGCGAGGGGCCTCCATCTGGGCATCCGACGACGGCGAGACGTGGGGCCAGGTCATACCGAGCTACCTCCGGGGATCGCTCACCCAGGGTGCCTTGTCGGCAGAGACCGTCTACAAGGCCGGGAATCATTGGGTCGTTCTCGGGAGTGCGTGGGACTATCCCGCCGAAGTGGCGATCGACGTGCGTTGGATCGGATGGCCGCCCGGAGCGGAGCGCTTCATCGATGTCCTCGCCGGAAACGAGTTCGTCGACGACGTCGAGTGGCTGGCGACGGAAGGCATTTCACTGGGCTGCAACCCGCCCGCCAACACCATGTTCTGCCCGGACGATCACCTGACGCGAGGGCAGATGGCTGCGTTGCTGGTAGGAGCAATGGGCTACACCGAGGATGGAGGCGGCGACCTCTTCGTCGACGACGACGACTCCGTGTTCGAAACCGACATCGACAAGCTCGGAACCGCTCACGTGACCCGAGGCTGCAACCCACCCCTCAACGACCGGTACTGCCCGAACGATGCGGTCACCCGTGGCCAAATGGCCGGGTTCCTGGTTCGTGCCATCGGCTACACCAACGATGGAGGCGGTGACCTCTTCGTCGATGACGACGACTCCGTGTTCGAGACCGACATCGACAAGCTCGGGACCGCGGGCGTGACCCGAGGCTGCAACCCACCCCTCAACAACCGGTACTGCCCTGATGATCTCGTGACGCGGGCTCAGATGGCGGCGTTCCTCCGTCGAGCGCTCGACGGATGACCGTCAACTTACGAGCTCGATGAGCAACGGAATCATCGTCTCGTAGGCGGCCTCGTCGGAGGTGATCATCAACACCGCGGTCTTCGTCGTGCGCTGCGAATGAACGACGACAGTGGTGGCACCCGGCACCGAGTCGGCATATCCGACCACACCGGCGCTGCGGCCGGGACTCCCCTGCCAGAGCGCCGAGGAGCGATCGCCGAGCACGCCCGCGGAGACAGCTTGGAAGGCGGTGTGGAGGTCCCTGGCGCTACTGATCATTCCCCCCGCCGTCCACGTGTCGCGAGTCCACCTGATGCGGCGATAGTCGGTAGCCACCACGGAGTCGAAGTCGGCGCCCATCGAGCTGTACCCGCCGATCGGTGCCGGCCCGTCCTCGGAGCCCTCCAGATGGCTCGACTGCAGATGCAGGCCTGACAGGAGGTGCTGCCGCATGGCCTCGGCCATCGACGTACCGGTCGCATGCTCGATCAGTCTGGAGAGGAGTTGGCTGTCGGCCGCCGGAAACTCGGTTCGGACCTCGTGCCGATATCTGGCGGTGCGGCCTGCGATGGCGTGGATGGCATTCGCCGGTGTCCACATCACGCTCGCCATGTCGAGCAGCCGCTCCGTGGTCTCGATACTCATCGCATGGTCGGGGATGCCACTCGTGTGCTCGACCAGATCGGCGACCGTGACCGCATCGGGCACCCGCTGGCGTCGAGATAGCGATTCACCCCGACGTCGAGATCGATCTCTCCTTCGTCGGCCAGCACGAGAGTGGTCAGCTCTGCGAACATCGCGCCGACCCCGGCTATCCACATCGGTGTGTCAGGCGCGAGGTGCCTACCCGTCGGATCGGCCCCCCTCTCGACGAAGGTCGCACCGGTGGGGTCGATCAAGGCGATCATCACCACACCGGCGCCGTCTCGAACGATGACCTGATCGAGGATCGCCTCCAGTCCATCCACCGGATCGGGAATCACGGGAGGATCCAGATAGGGGGCGGTGGTGGTGACCGACTGTGATGTACAGCTCGTCAGCACCAAGCCACGAGCACCCCAACGCGCGCAGTCATCGGAGGCGAAGTAGTCCACCGGCGCCGCTCGGCTGCGCCGCCATCACCTGCTCCGAAGAGCCGACGCCGGTTGACGCTCATGGACGTGGCCTGAAGGTTATCCGAGATCGCACCGGAGCGGCTTGGTTCGATCCTCAGTCGGAGGCGCCCTCCACCAGACGCGCGGGGAACCCGCCCTTGGCGATCGGACTCCAACGGTCGATGGTGAGACGTATCAAGCACTTGCCCTGGCGTGTCATGGCCTGGCGGTACTCGTCCCAATCGTCATGTTCGCCTGCGATCACCTGGAAGTACTCGACCAGTGGCTCGAGTGCATGAGGGAGATCCAGGACCTCGGCGTGACCGTCGACCTGCACCCATTCCCCACCGAAGTCGTCGGACAGCACGACCATGGACGCCGCCGGGTCACGCCTCAGGTTGTGGACCTTCGCCCGTTCCGGGTAGGACGACACCACGATCCGCCCGTCGACGTCGAGTCCCATCGTCACCAGAGACGACTGCGGCCAGCCGTCGCGCCTCCTCGTCAGAAGTATCCCCTGATGACGGGTACGGACGAAGTCTTCGAGCTCATCACGCTCCACGTGGCGGTTGGTCGCTACCTGCGGCATGGCTGCTCCTTCGAATGGGAATTCTCGGCTGAGTGTATGGGGGTCGGGCCAGCGGATCGCCGAGGCTGTGTCTACGCCGGCGTCCCGGTCCACAAGCGTTCGGCCAGCCCTGATGCACGTTCGACGGACCGCTCGACTGCTTGTCGGACGACGGATTCCTCGGCCAGGAGCCAGACGCGAGTGCTCGCTCTGGTGACCGCGGTGTAGAGCAGTTCTCGGGTCAGCAGCCGCGACGCCTCGTCGGGGAGAATCACGACCACCTCTTCGAATTGTGAGCCTTGGGACTTGTGGATGGTCATGGCGTGAACCGTCGCGTGCTCGCCCAGCCGAGACGGCTGATAGTCGCGGAGGCCACCACGATCGAACACAACTCGCAGACCGTCGTCGGATTCGACCGCGACCCCGATGTCACCGTTGAACAACTCGAGCCGGTAGTCGTTCGACGTGATCATTATCGGCCGGCCGGCATACCATTCGCCGCCGTAGCGAAGCCCGGTGAAGCGCTGGTCGAGACCGGACTCGATGTCCCGGCCCCATTGCGCCACACTCCCTTGCCCCCGCCGACGGGCGCACAGGACGGCGACCCTCGTGAGAGCGTCGAGAGCGGATCGGGCATTCGCTGGGCTGCGGGCGAGGTCGATGACTTCGGAGCGCGTGATCATCACCCGCTCCCAGAGGTCTTCGAACTCGGGCTCGTCGCGATCCATGACCCAGCGCAGAGCATCGTGTCCTTCACCCAGCAGCGCCACTGCCTGGTCGGCATCCCCTTGCCGCACCGCCTCTGCGAAGTCGGCCATCGCGCTGTCGGCGTCATATCGATGGACTCGCTCGAGCACCACGATGTGGTCGGCGATGGGGGCGTCGACGCGCTCGGCCTCGGTTTCGGCGATGTCGGACAGCACCGTGCCGGCCTCGATCGACTCCAGTTGGAACGGGTCGCCCACCAACACGACGGTTGCGTCGTCCCGGACCGCCGACAGGAGCTTGCCCGCCAACGGAAGCGAGACCATCGACATCTCGTCGACGATCACCATGTCGTGGGGCAGCCGGTAGCTCTCGTCATGCACAAACACCCCGCGACCCGGACGCCATCCGAGGAGTCGATGAATCGTCGAGGGCACCACCTGGCCGACAGTCTCCTGTATCGCCCCGCCCTGGATTCGCTGTGTCACGTTGGAGATGGCCTCTCCCAGTCGCGCTGCAGCCTTGCCGGTGGGCGCACACAGCGCCACCGACGGGAACTCCTCGCGACCCTCGGCGGCGAGCGCGGCAAGAAGGGCACCCACCGTGTGTGTCTTGCCGGTGCCCGGTCCGCCGGCGATCACGGCGAACCGTCGGGTCAGCGCCGCTTCGGCGGCATCGAACTGACGATTCGGACCTGCCCCCAACAGTGTGGTGAGCATTCGCTCAATCGGGGCGGAAAGCGCCTTCTGCGGTTGTTCGCACCGACCCGAGATGAGATGGGCGACCTGCTCCTCATACCGAAAGTAGCGCTCGAGGTAGAGGCGGTCGTCGACAACCACCAACGGCTCATCACCTGCACCGTCACCCACGATCCGGGACGCAATCACGGTCCGCAGCCACTCGCCGGGAGGAGGCCATGGCAGTGACTCGATGACTTCCGGCTCGACTCCGTCGACCACGACCGCGTCGCGAACGGTTTCGAGACGGACACACACATGTCCGAATCTCGTACCACGCACGGCGAGCGCGGCAGCCAATGCCACCAGCTCATCGGGTTCGTCGAGCAGCCGGCACAGCGTCATCGACGCCAACACATCGAGTGCGTCCAGCACGCCGGCATCGTTGAACTGGGCGAGGATGCCGCCGGCGTCGACGACGATGTGACGGTCGGAGGCAGCGAGGTGGAAGCGGTCTGTCGTGGTCATCTGTCGTCCCGTTCGAACAGCCGGCTCAGAGACACGATCATCGCCGGCGGCGGGGTCCAGACATGGATGCCTTGCCGAACGCCGTCGGCGACCGGCGTGCCGGGGCCGCTCGTGCCCCGAAGGAAGATGTAGACGGACCCACCGAGCCTCGACTCGGGGTCGTAACCGGGCAGGCGCCAGCTCAGATATCGGTGGAGTGCCACCTGGTACAGCGTCGATTGGAGAACATAGTTGCCCTCGATCATGGCGGTGTTGAGGCCTGCCGCGCCGTAGTCCGAAAGCGCGTTCGACTTGTAGTCCATCACCACGAAACGGCCGTTCGGCATCTCGACGGTGAGATCGATGGCGCCCGTCAGGAAGCCACGGAACCGCTGTGCTCCCAGCGTGTCGAGGTGCCGGGCGTAGCCCCGGATCGGATCATCGACGGCGAGGTGCTCTGCCATGACGGAGCCGATGTCGGCCAGCGACACCGGCCCGGTGTCGGTACGAACCGGGAGTTCGAACACAAGCTCCTTCAGCACCTTGCCGATCCCTGCGAGCGTCGGAGCGCCGTCGGCCGGGCCGAGCGGTGTGGTGAGCATGGCCATCATCCCGGCCGCGAACGCCTCGGTGTCGAAGTCCCACCCTCCTCCGGCCATCGCATCGCCAAGTCGCACCCGAAGGGTCGCCTCCGGGTCGGTGTCATCGAAGTCGATGTGTTCGAGGATCTCGTGGACGAGTGTCCCGAACCGGGCTCCTCTCGGAAGGTCCGCCATCGGGAGCTCCGGTCCCTCCGCGACGTCGACGTCCTCGTCGGGGAGCTGCTCGTCGGCGCGGACCTCCTCGGCCTCACCGGGCTGGTCGGCCAGCGGGTGCTCCGGCGACAGCCGCGAGAACGATGCCCGGGTCCAGACGTGATCGAGCGACCGATCGAAGACTGCGATCGAGAGGCCGGCAGGATCCCGGCCGGTTGCCTGGTACTGCTCGACGGCCGGCAGGTCGGTGCGGCCGGGTTTGTCGATCAGACCGGCCGACTCTGCGCTCTGGGCGTCTTCCCGCCATCCGGCTCGCGACATGAGCCGCCCCAAGGTGCTGGCGTCCGCTCCCGGCGCGTCCTTCACCCACCACACGATGACGTGATGTTTCGCTCGGGTCAGCGCCACGTACAGCCTGCGGCTCTCCTCGGCAGCCTCCTCCGCCAGATGCTGCTGTCGGTGCGCGTCGAACTCCGGCCAGTTGCCCTCGCCGCCGACATCGATCATCCGGCCCCCACTCACCGGGTCGTGGAACACGGGGATGTCCGGCGGCCACACAGGGGCGTCCCAGGCGAACGGCACCAACACAACCGGGAACTCGAGGCCCTTGGCAGCGTGGATGGTCAGAACCTGCACCGCTTCGGCATCGGTCTCCAGGCGACGCTGGCGTGACTCCGGTTCGTCCTCCCTCGCTTCTGCCCGCTGCCTCGCCTCGCGTTGGGCATCCTCCAGCCACGCCACCAGAGATCCGATCCGGCCCGGACGCCAGGCGGCGTGCAGTTCTTCGGCCACGTGGGTGAGGTCGGTCATCATCCGCTCGCCGTCGGGCTGAGAGAGGGTGCGGGCAGTGAGTCCGTGCGTGCGGTCGACATCGGCCATCAGCGCAGGGACGCCTGCGGTGCGCAGCCGCATCTGATAACTGCGCATCTCTGCCTGAAGGTCGAGCTCCGCTTCGTCATCGAGTTGCGCCACCTGATGAAGGGTCATCCCGACGATGTCCGAGGTCGCTCCGAGGCGGACCAGGTCCATCCGCTCCGGATGCTCGACTGCGAACAGGAATCGCCGCCACTGTTCGGCCGCATCCGAAAGGAACACCGCCCCACTCCGACCGGCCACCGATGGCACGTCACGCGCCCCCAGCCCTCGCCGAACCAATTCCACCTGGTCCATGGTTCGACACAGCACCGCGATGTCGGAGGAGGCGATCGGAGCGGTACGACCGGCGTCGTCGGTGATGGTGACCCCCGCCGTCAGCAACCTCACCACCTCGGCCGCGGCGTCGGCAGCGGCCACGCGGCGGGCCTCATTGACATAGAAGTCGCCGTTCCGCTTGCGGTCGATCGGGATGTCGCCACCGAACCACCGGATCGACATGGCTGCCGAAACGCCTGCAATGCGGGACACATGGTGCTCAGGAGGGGCCTCGACCGGTATGTACCCGATGTCCTCGTCGCCGAACGTGGCGTCGCGAAACAGGACGTCGAAAGCCTGCAGCAGCGCACGGTCGCTTCGCCAGTTGATCCCGAGTGTTCGGCGCTGTGCATCCTCGGCCGCCGCCAAGTAGGCGTTGATGTCGGCGCCCCGGAACCGGTAGATCGACTGCTTCGGGTCGCCGATCACGACCAGCCTCGCGTCGCCGAAGACAGCGTTGATGACCTGCCATTGCACCGGGTCCGTGTCTTGCGCCTCGTCAACGAGCCCGATTGCATATCGCTGGGCGAGCAATGCCCGTGCGGCGGTGCCGACCTCCGGGTCATCGAGCGTGTCTCTCACCTCGGCCAGACCGTCGTCGAACGTCACCTGGTTTGCCCACCGCAGGCGCCGCTGGAGCTCCTGACGCATGGCCAATGCCATCTCGGCTCTCGTCCGTGCCACACCGGAGACCTGACCGGGTGAGGGCACGATTCGGGCGTCGGGCACGCCGGTCACCGCCGCCCCGATCGACCCGACCTGCCCGGGCCAGACCCGATCACCGTCATCGGCCTCATGGGCGTATCGGCTGATGACAAGATCGCCGGCGGCCTCACCCACCAGCTTGCGGTCGACAGCGGCCGGTTCGAGCTCGGCGGCGAATCGAGACCCGAATCCGAGCTCGCCCAGCAGCCGATGAGCAAACCCGTGGATCGTGAATATCTGTGCACGATCGAAGTTCGTCAAGGCATCGAACACTCGCTCTGCGATCTCGGCGCGGTCGGCAGCCTCGAGCAGCGCCACCATGTGTAGGTCGTCTGCATCGACGATGCCCGACTCTGCGGCATCCAACACCTGCACCAACCGCCGACGCACGCGAGCCCGCAATTCTGCAGTGGCCGCGCGAGTGAAGGTGATCACGAGGATCTGGTCGATCGGCAAGCCTTCTGCCGCCACCAGCCGAGCGACCATCGCCGCGATCGTGAAGGTCTTTCCGGTGCCGGCGCTCGCCTCGATGACGGTACGGCCCTGATCGATGGGGGCGGCGGGGTCGAAGCGTGTGCTCACAGGCCCACGTCTTTCATGAGCGGGATGATCGGTTCCCACAGCCGTCGGCAGTGCTCCTCGAAACCCGAAGACAGCAGGCGCTCCAGCGTGTCGTCCTTGCCGTACACCAGTTCGTGGGCGGAGTCTCGACGCTCGGCGGAGAAACGGTCACGCTCGAACTTGTCGCGTGCGTCCCACGTGGCACCGGTGCGGTTGGCGACCGCCTTGCGTTGCCATGCGAGTCCGGTCTCGCACGGCAACGGCATTGGCGCTCTGTGACCGTCGTCGTAGAGCGACACCAAACCCCACAGCAACTGCATCGCCTTCGAACGGCGCTCGTCCGATGATGTTCCAAGCGGCCCGATGGTGACCTCGAGGAAGCCTCTCCCCCGGGCTTGGCGCGTCAGCATCAAGGCATGCCAGGGGTGTTCGGGCTCGAGAGCCGTCAAGAAGCACAGCTCGACGAACGACCGAAGTCGGTGCGAGGCCTTGATACGGGACGGGGTGATGAGCGGCAGATGGGACTCGCGGGGGTCGGCGATCACCGAGCCCTCGACGAGACGTCCGTTCACGTTCAACGACCCGGTGTATCGCCGATGATGTGCACGGTGATAGCCACGGCCCACGGCCGCAGTCCACAGAGCTTCGACATCGGTGCGGGCCTTGTCGATCTCGCGTTCGGCGAGCCGGGCCGGAGGTAGGGCGTCGGCCCCTCGCTCCCGGGCAAGGAGTGATTCGAGGTCGTGACCTCGGGCCAAGCCCTCGATCAGTCGATCCTTGAGCGCCCACGACTGCAGGCCGCCGAGTTCGACCGGCACGGCATCGTCCGCCAGCTCCGCGACGTCGGGAATCCCGAATCCGAGCGACGCGCGGACAAAGCCACGGACCGGGTTCGTGAGGAAGCGGTGGAGGTCACTGAGCCTGACCACGTCGGGAGGATCGCGAGGCGGCCATGGCACTTCCATGTCGAGCGACGGCTGCATCCGACGCTGCACGGCGTGTGCCCCAGCGAGCTGGATCGGATCGAAGCCCCACGGCCCGGTCACGCCGAGTGCTTCCGGAGTGAACACGGCCTCGCTGAACGACTGGAGCGGGTGCCGGGTCTCGAGCTCGGCGATCGGGCGGCCTGTCATCGCCGAGAGCACGTCGCCGAGCTCGGAGATGGGGACTGCGGGCGGGTACTCCGCGTTGGTGATCTCGTCCCGCCCGGAGTAGGTGACGACGAGATGGTCACCAGCCGCCATCACCGCGTCGAGCAGCAGCTGGCGATCCTCGCTCGGCCGGGCGTGATCGCCCACCCGCTCGTGTCCGACCAGAAGGTCGTCACCGTCGGAGCGTCCCCGGCGCGGGAACCGGTCGTCGTCCATTCCGAGCAGACACACCACGCGATAGGGCACCGAACGCATCGGCACGAGCGTGCACACGGTCACATCTCCCGTCCGGAACATCAAAGGGCTTGGACGGTCGTCGGTCCACGACTTCATCGCCTGTCTGGCTTCGGCGAGGGTCACGGGGGGATCGGCGGCGTCGGTTCTTGGAAAGGTCTCGGTGAGCAGACGTTCCAACTGATTCCACTGCCACTCGTCGTCCCACCCAGGGTCGGCGAGCATCCGGGTGGAGGCAGCGATGGCCGCCGCCCATTCCGACAGCGGCATCGTCTCGGAGAGACGAGCGCTGATGGCTGTCACACGATCGATGATGGCAGCGAGGATGCCCACCGGCCGGGCGTCCTGACCTTCGACACCGTCCAACGGGGCGACGTCGCCGACCACCCTGACGGGGCTATCGGTGTAGAAGACACCCGCCAGGGCGCGGTCGAGGCCTCGCCGCCATGTCCGCTCGGCGATGTCCTCGATACCCCACTTGCGGCGGTGGTCTGCATCCAGGCCCCAGGCAATCGTGGCGTCGTCGATGATCCGCACGATCGATCCGGCGGTGTCGGCATCGAACCCGAACCTGTTCTGAACGATTGGCCTTGTGACCAACTCGCGAACGGCAGCGGCCTCCAACCGGCTGTCGGCCAGGTCGAGGATTCCGGCGCCGAAGCGAACCAGCGGATTGGTGGCGGACGGCGATCGATCGGCGATCCTCACGCGTAGGTCGGGGAGCACATCGGACCCGGCCTGCGGGAAGCCGGCCTCGAGCAGCGGAGCGAAACCGGCCAGGTCGGGGGTCATGATGACGACGTCTCGTGGCTCGATGGTCGGGTCGTCGGCGAGGATGTGGAGGATGGCGTCGCGCAAGACCTCCACCTGACGGCGGGCGCCGTGACACACATGGATCTGGACCGAACGGTCCATCGGATCCAGCGGAGCATGCGAAGCGGGCTGGTTGTCTCGAATGTCGGCCTGGAGCCTTCCCAACAGGGAGACGGGCACGGGAGCGGGTGTCGCCTGGAGGTGCACATGTTCCCCGGCCCCGGTCAATCCGGCCTCGCTCAGCACGAGTTGCAGTTCACGGCTGTCACGCCCCCACGAACGAAGCAGTGGGTGGGCCGCTTCTCGGACCGAGGTGTCCGCGCCGCGTTCCAGGTCGACGGCACCGTGGCCGGCGACCGCCTCCCACAGCGCAGGCGACGGATGCAACACGTGCAGGTGGACGTCGGTGGTACGGCCGACCGCTTCGAACACGGCGAGGTCGAAGGGGTCCGTCGCGGTCAACCCGTACACCGACAGGCGTTTCGGCAGGTCGGCCCCGCCGTCCCAGAGCGGGCCGAGTGCAGCAAGACCGAGCTCCGGGACGGACGGCAGTCCGATGCGCTCTCGAAGTGCTCTCCACAGCCGCGGCTGCCAGAGCTGGTGATCGTCGAGGGCCTCACCCGAAGGCCCCACCTCCCCACCTGCAGCCCACGACGAGATCATCGTCGGACGGCGACGGGCGTATGACACGAAGAGGCGCGAGATCTTCGCCGCCGCCGCCATCCTCGACGACGTCGTGGCCGCCAGGTGCCGCCGCAGCACCACCATCCACGGCTGGTGGAGCTCGTCGTCGATCACAGCCATCACGGCGGCACGGAACGCCGGGCCCTCCCAAGTCTCGAACGACGCACTCAGCTCGGGCAGCTGCCCGATCATGTGCCTGATGAATTCCTGAGGGGAGGGGAACTCGATGTTCGCTGCGATCCCGCCGGCGACATCGGCGAGCTCGAGAGCGATCCGCTGGGTGAGCCATCGTTCGATGCCACGGGTCGGGACGGCGATGATCTCCGACGTGAACGGGTCCAGAGGGTCTGCCCGAAGACGTTCGGCCAGGGTGGCGACCAAGGCATCGGGATGCGAACCGACATGCACCGCTACACCCATCTCTGACCCCTTCCCGAACCGTCATCCACTATCCGAATCATCGGTTGCGTCACCGTAGCGTCGGCTGGTGACACGAAACTCGGCGGTGAGCTGTCATCCGTGCCCGGTCCTCGATCCAGGTCTCAGAGGAGATGTAGTCTTTCCTCTTGCATGGCCGGGCTGTGGTGCACGAATGTGAGACGGTCTTGGGGCCTGGGTGGTGCCGGAGGGGTCCGAAGGCTCGACGGGACGATCGGGGCTGGCTGGCAGGGGTGCTCCGTCAGTACCGATCGTCCCGTTGAACCTCTGACCGACGTATGTAGCAGTGCCTTGGTCGGCCGAGCGCCCGAGGCCCGCCCAATCGATCAGGCCGCCTTGCCTTCGAGCGGCGTCGCGTCGTGATGCATCGACCAGCCGATGGGATCCGTCGTCACCGGGCTGAGCCCTGTCGTACCGTCGGCCGGAAGGTGGGTACCCGGACCAACGAGAGTCCGCCGGCGCCGGCCGACGAGGCCATGGCGACGACGGGCTCGAACGCGCCGAGCAGCTTTCCGCTGCCGACGTGCCTCAGCCTCACTACGCCTCGCTTCGACACGCTGTTCGGCTATGTCCCATTGCTGAAACTGATGCATCGAAATGCCTCCTTGTTGGCATCAGTCACACAAAGACGCCGCAGGAAGGCTGTGGATACCCAGGATGAGGAAGACGACGCAGGGTCGGCCGCTCGATCAACCGTGACGAATCGACAGGCCGTTGTTTCTCATCTGGTTGGCTGCGGGCTCGAAGTAGGCCATCAGCTCCACTGCGATCGCTTCGCCGTCTTCCAGCGCTCCGGAGACCTCGCCCACCGCTGCTCGCATGTGGGTGAGCCATCGGTCCACCGCATCGGGTCCGATCGGGAACGGGAAGTGGCGCATCCGGAGACGAGGATGGCCCCGCTCCTCCATGTATGTGGTCGGACCGCCCCAATACTGGATCAAGAACAACGTCAGCCGGTGTCGAGCACCGTCGAAGTCGGGAGCTTCGGGATACATCGAGGCAAGCGGTTCGTCACCGGAAACGCCTTGATAGAAGGCGTCGACCAACCTGTAGAAGAACTCATCGCCTCCGACACGCTCGTAGATCGTCTCCATCGGCTGCCAATCTAGGCGTGGGAGGCCTCGCTGCCGACGGCCCGACGAGGAGCGCCGGCCGTGACCGATGAGCGATCAGGGTGCGGTGCAGGAGTCGACGGCGTTGGGGCCGTCCTCTTCGATGAGCACGCCACGCAGCTCGCATACCTGATAGTCGTTGATGCTCGAAGCGAACAGCGGGTCGTAGAAGCTGTCGTTGCCCGGATAGTTCACGAACTCGTAGATGCCCCGCCACTCGATCTCGACGGTCACCGGATACGTGCCTTTTGTCTCGTACAGCCAGGTCCCGGCCGTCTCCGCCTCGGAATCGGAGCCGCCGACCTCGACGTATTCGGCGTGGGCAGCAGGTGCGAGCTCCGAGTCGGGCAGGTCGACTTCCACGTCCCACTCCCCGTCACCGTCCATGTCCCACCGCACGAGGTCGACCCAGATCGTGGCCAGGACACCCAGCGGGAGCCCGTCGGCGTCGACGGTGAAGTCGCGGCGTAGCGTGTGCGACTCCGGAATGGTGAAGTCGTACCAGACCCAGGTGTCCAGACCGGTGAGACCGACCACGTGCGGAGACTTCCAGAACGCCGGCGCCACCAGCAGTTCGTCGAACGACGCAGTCAGATCATCCTCATCGATGACGGCAAGGCACACGTATTCGGTGTCCCACACCCCGGAGTCACCGCCGCGGTCTCGATAGGCCGTGTAGTCCTCGGACGACAGGAACACGAAGTCTCGGCCGGCCAGGTCGTAGTAGTAGTACCCGACAACCGCCTTGATCTCGCCGAACTGGCACGGAGGGTCGGGCGGGTCCGAGGCCAGCCGAGCCGATGTCCCGAGACACGGCCGCACATCACCATCGGCGTTCGGGATGACACCTGCGTACGGAAGGTCCGCAAGAACGTCGGGATACGGGAGTTCGTCCCCCGCCGCCTCGGCGTCGTCGTTCGCCTGGATCCGCCGCTGGACTTCATGAGCGTTCTCACGCCCGGCGAACACGTCGAAGCAATACTCCGCCAGATCGAAACGCTGCTCACCGTCGGATGCGATCCGGAAGATGTCGGCGGTGATCCGGTCACCGCTGGACGACGTTGTCACTCCACTCCTCCCCACCTCGTCCACCCCGCAGAAGCCGGAAGGGCAATCAGTACCGTGAGACGAGGGTCAACCAGTACGTAGTACGACGAATCACTCATCGGATCTCCTCGTAAGGTCCCACAAACGAAGTGTCCTCACAGAGCCATCCATCCACCGTCTGGGCTCCCACGCAAGACCCAGGTCGAGAGCACTTGCGGTTCCCGAGCCGGCGTGGTCCGGCAACCACTGTGCCTGCTCCGTCGACGGTCGTCGACCCATCAAACGCGGAAGCCACCCTGAGAATCACACCTGCCGTCGTCGATGGACACCAGAGGCAAACTCCGCAGCCAAGATCTCAGCACGGCCACCTGGGAGATCGCGCCAACCCTTGGCGGCGTACTCTTCGATGATTCCGCCCGCAACCATTCGTAGTCTGGGCTTCCGGGTTCGGAGGTGTACTCCACTCAGGTCGGGATCAGGGTGCTCGAAGAGCCACCCGCCGAACGCCTCGAGTTCGGTGACGATCTTGAACCAGTCTGTACCGGTGTTGTCGGGGTAAGGGATGGTGTCGTCGACGCTCGTGGTCGTCGGCGGCTCGGTGGTCGTGGTGGTCGCTTCGACCGTGGTGGTCGTGACCTGTGTGGTGGTGGTGGTCTCCACAGTGGTCGGTGGTGCTTCGGTGGTCGTCGTCGATCCGGTTGCGCCGCTTGACGAGCAACCGACGACGAGCGCCAGCACCAAAAGAACGGGTACCCCTCTCCGCATGGCGGCAAGGCTACCCGTTCCGGTGGGATTGTCAACCCTCAAAGGTTTACAACGATGTTTAGCGCTTTTTGACGCTCAGACCATCAGTCGCTGTTGGCGAGGTGGCCGCCCAAACGACATCGCTGTCAACGACGAGCACCCTTGGCCCCGGCGCCACTGCCACCGAGGAACGTCCCGGCCCCCAGCACGAAGCCAAAGTCGTACCAGCCGCCGTTGTTGTGCACCTCGTAGATCGAGACACCATCGGAGAACAACGAGATGACGAATGTGAACGGCACGATGATCCCGTGCCACAGCCCAAGCCAGAATCCAGCAACGTCGCCATCGCCGGACGCCACGTCGAGCGAAGGATTCGTCCCGGCCGCGCAAGCCGTGACCACCACGACGAGAAGAGCCAGCGCGAGCCATCTCAGGTGTCGGCGCATACCGGTGCTCCTTCGTCTCGGTCGGCGCTCGCCTTCGTGGACCACAAGCCGATCGGGCCTCAGGAGTCGGGAGTCATGAACCATGCATCGATCATGGAGCACCGATCGCGCCACCGGTAGGGCCGCCTGACACCAGCCCAAACGCACGGGTCACTCCTGCTTCGACTTGCCCTTCGCCTTCTGGCTTCGTTTCCACTCACGGACCAGGGCGAGAGACGCATCGTCGTGCACGTCGGCGGCCGAACGGGGTTCGCCGTCGGAGAACGGGGAGGCGGCCTCCTGCCATCCGACCGGCGACAGGTTCATCCGCTTGGCGAGAAGGGCGATGAATATCTTCGTCTTCTCGACTCCGAAACCGGGCAGCCCTGAGAGCCGCTTGCGCAACTCTGTGCCGGACTCGACATCCGCCCACACGTTGGCGCCGTCTCCGCCGTACTCCTCGACGAGGACCGTACAGAGGTCATGGATCCGACGTCCCATCGACGCCGGGAACCGGTGGATGGCCGGCTTCGCAGCGCAAATGGACACAAACTCCTCCTTGTCCATCGCCGAGATCCGTCCGGCGTCCAATCCGCCCATCCGCTCGGCCAGCGTGGCCGGCCCTCGGAACGCCCACTCCATTGGAACCTGCTGATCCAACAACATACCGATCAACAGGGCGGTGCCATCGCTGTTGAGCAGACGATCTGCCGCCTCGTCACCTGTGATGCGCAGTGTTCCGTCCGTCACCATCCCGACGATACGTCGCACGTCGCGTTCGTGTCGTCGTGGCAGCGCCCGCCCGGCTGATTCCGGGCGGGCGCCACTGTCGACCAGCCGTCGTCAGCGGTCTACTCGTACGATTTCGTAGGGCGTGGCAGGTGTCGGCGGAGTGCCGAACTTCGCGTTCACTGCGTACAGGCTCTCCCCGAACAACGCCGCCGTGGTCGGCACATCGAACGCAGGGCTCGTGAGGGCATCGACCACCACGCCGCTGCCGAGACTCGGCGACAACCGGATCTTGGTGATCTGGTTCTTGCCGCCCTCGACGGCATACAGCGTGCGTCCGGCGAGCACCAGGCCGTCACCGTTGACCACTGCGCCGCCGAGATCGATGAGGTCGGCGTATCCCGTTGCCGGATCCACGGTGTAGATCTCACCGAAGAAGCTGTTGACGACGATGAGAGTCTTGCCGTCCCGGGTGGCCTCGATGCCATTCGCGTTGAACTGTCCTTCCTCGAACTGGAACGCACCGCCGAGCGCGATCGTCTGCACCGGTCCGGCTACGTTGCCTCGCCGATCGAGGGGCACTGCGTAGATCTCCGGTGCCGCCGAGTTCGTGAAGTAGGCCGCCGTGCGAGTGACGATGACATCGTTGATGAATCCGGGCGCCAGCGGGATGACCTCTAGTTCTGCACCGGTTCGCCCGTCATAGACACGACCTTCACCGCCGGGCCCGCCCGCGACCCAGAGATTGCCGCTCCGGCGGTCGAAATCGAGCCCAACCGCAATGCGGCCTTCGACGCCCTGGATGAACACATCTCCGGTGCCCTTGCGAAGGTCACCACGCCAGATCGCACCGTCGACCAACGACCCGGTGTACACCGTCGAGCCGCGCCCGACGGCTATTCCCTCCGGGAAGAACCCTCCGGGTAGTTCGATCACATCTGGGAACGAAGAACCGGTGGCCGCTGCCGGCGCCGCGGTGACGACCAACAACAACGCGGCGAGCAAGCCCGTGAGCCTCATGCGCATAAGAATCCCTTCTCTCCTTGTGTGCATATACGGAGCGGGCGCCACATCGGTTCACCACTACCTCGACAATGATGCCGTACCGTGGCTCAGGTCGGCCGACGCTCAGGCGGCTGCCGGCGGTTCTGAGAATCGGCGGCGGAAACGATAGCCTGCGTCCGTTCTGTCCCACACGAGGATAAGGAACTGTCCGACGAGCAGCACCGTGGGAGCGAGCAGGCCAGAGCCTGCCGAGATCATCGCCTCGAGCACAATTCCCCGGGTCATCAGGGGACCGAGCACCAATGCCGCTGGGCCGGCCGCATCGAGGGGAATCGGTACGTGATCGTCGTCGCCGACGACGATGAGGGCATTCAAGGTGCCGACGGCGACCCACTTACGGCGTTCGCGCACGAGGGTACGGCACCGCTGACCACCGGTTCACTGGGCATGGGACTGGGTGTCGTGCGCGGTCTGGCTGGCGTCTCCGGTGGGGAGATCTCCGATCGTCGCCAGAACGGTTGGACGAGGTTCGAGCTGCGGCTCAGCGCCGCCGACCGCGCCCACGCCGAAGACCGCGTCTTCGCAGTCGAGGGATGACACGTCGAGGTGCGTTCAGGCGCTCGTCCTGACCCCGCCGGAAACGGGCATGTCGAACACGTGTGCCATTGCGAGCTTGGCGACACCCACGATTGCGACCGACACCGCCATCAGGGCTGCGATCACGCGCAGCCATCCGGCTGCTCCGGCATTGAGCGCCACCATGGACGCCAAGCCGACGAAGGCCAGGTCGATGCACCCACTCCACCGGACGACGGAGGATCGAGCCGACGAAGCCATGCTGCGCAGCCAGACGGCGTTGACGCCGACACCCGCGGCCAAGACCCAAACCGGCGCAGCCGACCCCAAGCCCAGCCCGTCGGTGACGCTCGATGCAAAGACGATGAGCCCAGCAGCCAGGCCGAAGTTCGCGGCCGAGTCGATCCGGAGCAGCAGCATCAGGTTTTCCCTGCTCATGTGATTCCTCTCTTCAGGTCGTGTCACTGTCTCGGAACCAACGCCGCTCGTCGATTACCCATCAGGTAATCGACACCCTGATCCGGGCCGACTTTCATGAACAACATGAACAGGGACCCCATCGGTGTGCTGGTCAGAGACTGGCGCTCACGTCGACGCATCAGCCAGCTCGACCTCGCCCACCGGGTGGGTGTCTCGGCCCGCCATCTGAGCTTCGTCGAAACGGGCCGATCTCGACCGAGCCCTGAGCTGGTCTTGGCGCTCGGCATCGAGCTCGAGGTACCCCTTCGAGAACAGAACACCATGCTGTTGGCCGCCGGGTTCGCACCTAGGTACGCAGAGACCCGCCTCGAGGCACCGGCGTCGGCCGTTGTGCAGTCCGCGATCGAGCGCCTGCTCGCCGCACACAACCCCTATCCGGGCGTGGTCGTCGACCGGGCGTGGAATGTGGTCAGCAGCAACCAGTCGGCCGGTCTCCTCATCTCGATGCTGCCGGCCCATCTGCTCCAACCACCACTCAACGTGTATCGGTTGTCACTGCACCCCGATGGCCTCGCTCGACACACCGTGAACTTCGACGATTGGGCTGGGCATCTGATCCGTCAGCTTCGGCGCGATCTGGCGACCACGGGCAATCGCAATCTCGCCGAACTGCTCGAAGAGGTGAGTTCGTATCCGACGGTGATGGAGCTCGAAGACCGCCGGATGCCACCGACGCCGGAGCTCTTGATGCCGTTCCAGTTGGAGGTCGACGGTCGTGCGATGTCCTTCTTCACGACCTTGACTGCATTCGGCACGCCGCAGGACATCACCATCGACGAGATGTTGATCGAGCTCTTCTACCCCGCAGATGAAGAGACCAGGAGGCTCCTGAGCGGCTGACGTCAGGCGATCGCCAACACAACCAGCCCGACGATCAGGGCGACGCCACCTCCCGCCACCAGCTGCACGGGCGTGATCGGGTTCGGAATCCTGAGGGCAAAACGGTCGTCGGCGTAGGCGAAGCCGCCGATCAGCAAGGCCACGGCACCTCCGATGAGGGTCACGAAAGCGATCGGTTGGGGCAGAAAGATCAACAGCAACACGAAGACGATTCCGGCAATCCACAAGGGACGCCCCCTCGGTATACGGTCGAGCCAGTCCTTTGCCTCATTGATGATGGGAGCCATCTCTCGGCTCACGTCGTCTTTCAACTCCTCCCCGAGGGTGGGGCCCTCAGGTTCGTCGTTGCGGCGAAAGGCGGGATGACTGAGGCGGCGCTTCTCGTCGCCGGGCTTCTTCATATACCGGCCGACCTCACCGATGAACTTCTGCCGCTCGTCGAGGAACAGGATCAACTCCTCATCCTCCACCGCCATGAGAATGCTGGCGTCCGTGTATTCCTCGAGACGTACCGAGTGCAACGGCCACTCCCCCAGTTCGGTGGACCCCGAAGAGAGCCGAATGTTGCCTCGATCGACCGAAACAACCGCCTTCATGCGCTTCGTGTCGGATCTCGTCTGCATTTCCCCAAAGAACACGGCCATGGCGACACATGATGGCGGATTCGCATCCAATTCCAAGCACAAAGAAGCTCTCCAGCGATTTCACGTACGCAAGGCCAAACGGGTTTGCGACCCTCGAACCACACCCTCCAGAGAGCAGAGGAGGAGGACAATGACCGACTCAAACCGACCACGCCGAGGTGGTCCGGCTCGAGGGGGAGAGCCGGATGGGCTAGGAGCATCGCACCTCCACGCATGACACTGGCACGAGCCACAATGACGATATGACCTGGTCGGCCGAGCGGTTGGTTGCGCCACTGATGGCCGCGGCGATCATCCTGCTCGGTCTCGCTCCGCTGGCGATGCCGGATTCGTATTCGTGGATCGGCCACACTACGAGTGAATCGGCGGCCCAGAACGTGACGGGTGCGTGGATCGCCCGGCTCGGATTCGTGTCGATGGCGCTTGGCGTGATGGCACGAGCGTGGGCCGAGCGGGCACACTGGAATCAGCTGACGGCGATCGCGCACGTTGGCTTTGCCGTGTGCATGTTTGGCGCCGCCGCGTTTTCGTCGAAGCCATGGTTCGACGCTCAGTTCGACGCCACTCAGGACACACTGCACTCGGTCGCAGCGTCTGTCATGGGCGTGGCGTTCGCCCTCGGCGTCGTCTCGAGCCTCTTCGACCGCCTAGGTCGTCGCCGTCCCGTTCGGTTGGTCGACGCGGCGGCGGTGCTGGCGTCGGTACTGATTCCGCTTGCCATGTTCAATCTCGACGGCGGCGCCGGCCTGCTCCAACGGATCATGTTCGGAGTTGCGTTCTGGTGGTATCTCACCATCGGCCGGGCGAGGCCATCACGCGTCTGAGCGGGCCCGATTCGGGGCCCGCTCAGTCGGCTGTTGCTTCAGTTTTCGTACCTGGTCAGCGAGCGGCACCCACTGCCGCAATTTGCTTGCGATCGGTTTCGGTCATCCCGCCCCAGATCCCGAACGGTTCGCGGATAGCGACGGCGTAGCTCCGGCACTCGCTCATCACGGGGCAAACGTTGCAGATCGCCTTTGCCCTCATTTCTCGCCGCTCCCGATCATCCTTGCGCTCAAAGGTGCTTGGAGGAAAGAAGAGATGCGAGTGGTTGCCTCGACAAAGAGCTGAGGTCTGCCATTCGTCCGACAGCGTCACGAATTTTCCTCCTTGAGCCGGATGGGGTGGTCAGACCCTAGAAAGACCTCCCAGAATCCGCCAGGGAAAATCTGGAAATTCAGCGAAAGAATTTCATCGACCGGAAACACGCAATCGAACCGGCGTCATCCGTCCGCAGGCGGCGCCGGATCAACCTCGAGATACCAGCCATCGACACCGACCACCACCACCGGATCGCCTGCCTTGATCCCCGCCTCCCGGTGAGACGTTGCCCGCCATCGGGCGCCTTCGACTTCGACCTCGCCGTCGGGCGCCAGGTCCGACACCGCAATGCCCTTGCGACCTATCAGCGCCTCCCGTCCGATGGTGAGTGTGGAAAACCTCGACCGTGCCACCGTCGGCATGGCAAGCAGGAAGAAGAAAGCTGCACCGGCCACGGTCAGCAGCACGCTCGGTGCTCCCGGAGTGATCTGCGGCGACATGTCGCCCAACATGAAGCCGGCGCCCGTGAGCGCAACCAGACCCAGCCACGTGAAGAGCAACACGCCTCCCAACTGGTACGAGATCGCCATCAGGAGCACCGCTCCCACTGTGAGAAGCAACGCCCACCATCGGAATGGCAGTGTGGCCAGTCCATATCCACCGATAAGTAGCGACACCGCCGCCACACCGGCGGCGATACCCGGCCCGATGGCGTAGAACTCGAAAGCGGCGATCGTGAGGCCGACCACGATGAAGAAGAACGTGGCCTCGGGTGTCGAGGCCAGTCTGAGGAACCGATCCCACAACCCGGGTTGGCGAATCACCGTGGTCAAGAGGGTCACACCTTCGGTGCCGTCGTCGGCGACGAACGGGGTCACGGTCTCGATCTCTTGACCGCCCACCTCCGTGCCGTCGAGAAGCTGCGCCAACTGCCGGACCGATGCGGTCTCGTCCGACACCATGTCGATCAGCCCCTGGACGGGTTCATCGGCGGATACATCCACGAGCTCGGAGATGTATTCGTGCCCAGGCGGTTCCGCAATCAGGAATCCCGGGCTCGATCCTGCGATCGTCGGCTCCCAGAGCCCAATGGCGGTACCGGGGGCGGCAACACGTACCGGAGCCAGGGAGAAGATTTGGGCGATGCCCCCTTGCACCACGCCGGGGGCCGGCCCCACCCACGCCACCAGCGGGAGCGGAGGGTTGGCAACCACGACGGCAAGCCGACGCATCACGTTCTCCGATGCCACGGCGCCGGGCGAGTCGATCTGGAGGATCAAGAGCTCCACCGTTCCGGCATCGGCGGCCGCTTCGACAGAGTCGATCACGAACTCTGCGAGCCGATCGTCGAGCGGACCGGACACGTCGAGCACTTCGATGGTCCTGTCGTCGGTTTGAGCGAACGACGGAAGCGCCGGCGCCGCAACCAGCAGCACGACGAATAGGGCTCTGAGGAGTCGGGGAATCACGCTGCGAGTGTATATCTGGCTCGGCACCGCTCAGACTCCTCGGTCCGGGGCTGGGATCGGGCCTGGCGGCGCACTATCTTTCGGACCATGGCACACCTGCTCCTCGTGGCCGACGACACATGGGTCGAGAACGACGTCGCCGCCGCGGTCACCGACCCTGGCACCATCATCGAGACGATCGACGAGCCCGATCGGGCCGCCGAGATGTTGGCCGGCCAGCGCTTCGACGCCGCAATCGTGGACATGCAGGTGGGCAGCATGGGTGGGATGGCGATCATTCGTCTGCTCAAGGACGCCATGGCGTCCGAGGACGTCGACCCGACACCGATCATCCTGCTGCTGGATCGCCAGGCGGACACGTTTCTCGCCAAACGTGCGGGCGCCGACAGTTTCATCGTCAAGCCGTTCTCGTCACAGCAGCTCCGCAGCGCTCTCACGGCCTTCGATCCGGCGGGAGCCTGACCTCCCTCTCCATATGAGATTCACGTGACCACCGTCCAAGGGGTCCTTTTGGCAATCCTGGTGGCGTGCGTCGGGATGTCCGGGCTGTTCTCGGGCTCGGAGACCGCAATCGTCGCTCTGCCCAGGGAGCGGATCCAGCAGCTCTCGGGGCGTGGAACCCGAGGCAAGCGCCTGGCCGGACTGGTGAACGACACCGAACGGACGCTCGGCACGCTGCTCGTCGCCAACAACTTCGTGAACATCCTGGCCGCCTCCATCGCGACCATTCTCACCGTCGACTTGCTGACGGCGCTCACCGACGAGAGCACCGGCCAGGCAATCGGACCCTGGGCAGCCACGTTGGCTCTGACTGCCCTGGTCCTGGTGGTGGGAGAGATCACGCCAAAGACTCTCGCCGCCCGTCACCCAGAGGGCTTCGCATTGTTCGTGGCGCCTGCGATCTGGGGGCTCTCGCGAGTGCTCGCCCCCATCGCGCGTGTGTTCATCGCCGCGGCGCGAGCCCTGTTGGGTCTGTTCGGCGTGAGGGGAGGTCTTGTCACGACCGCCACCGAAGACGACATCATGGCGCTCGCCGTGCTGTCTGAGGCGGCCGGAGAGATCCACCCCGAGGAGCGACAGATCCTCGAATCCCTGTTCGAGCTGGCTGACCGCCCCGTGCGTGATGTGATGACGCCGCGAGTCGAGGTGGTGGCGCTCGAGGCGGGATCGACCGAGCTGAGCGCGCGACAGGCGGTGGGGAGTCACGGACACTCCTGCTTTCCGGTGGTGGCACCAGGCGGGACCCTCGACGACCTGACGGGGATTCTGTTCGTCAAGGACCTCCTGAGACGGTCGGTCAACGGCAGTATCGACCCTCTCGTCCGCGAAGCGGTGTTCGTTCCGGAATCGACCTCGGTGCTGTCGGCGCTTCAGGAGTTGCGGACCCGGAGGGTCTCGTTTGCGGTGGTGCTCGATGAGCACGGCGGCGTGGAGGGCATCGTCACCGTGAAGGATCTCGTATCGGAGCTCGTGGGCGAGATCCAGGACGAATACGACCCGCGTGAGCCGTCGATGTACAGGCTCGCCGAAACGATGTGGGTGGTCGAGGGCCGGGTCCCGGTCGAAGACGTGAAACAGGAGGTAGGCGTCGAACTCCCGAATGGCCCGTACACCTCGATCGGCGGGCTGTTCATGTCCGAGGCGGGCAGGATCCCCGAGGCCGGCGATCAGGTGATCCTCGACAGCCTGAAGTTCACGGTGCTGCGGATGGAGAAACGCCGCATCGACCGCCTTCGGATCGAGCTGTGGTCCGAGGCCGATCCGCCGTCCGACTGAGGCGAATGGCGCTGGTCTGAGGCTCCGGTAGACTGACCTCTCCAATCGGGACGTGGCGCAGCTTGGTAGCGCGCAGCGTTCGGGACGCTGAGGTCGTGGGTTCAAGTCCCACCGTCCCGACCAGAGAAACACCAGGTCAGGGCCGCCCTCCGGGGCGGCCTCTGGTTTGGGAGGTCGATTCCATCGCGCGTCCATCGCGTGTCTCGAAACCGTAAACCGGGCGGCCGACCGTACAATTCGCACATGGCAAGCCGTTCGACAGCTCTCAACTCACTGATCGAGTCACACCGAGCCGAGATTCGGGCGTTGTTGGAGCCGCACAACGCCCGGTCGATCGCGGTGTTCGGTTCGGTTGCGCGGGGCGAGGCAACGGCCGACAGTGACATCGACTTCCTCGTCGAGTTCGAGCCTGGGAGCTCACTCCTGGATCTGATCCATCTCGAGGAGGAGCTCTGTGACCTTTTGGGCGTCGATGTCGACGTCATCTCGCTCGGAGCGCTTCTCGAACGAGACGACGAGATCCGAAGCGACGCCGTCACGCTGTGAGCCGATCCGACGTCCACCGCCTGGCCGACATGCTCATGGCGGCCGACGAGATCGCGGCGATCGTCCAACGGGGACGCGATGCGTTCGACGAGGACGTGGTGTTGCGTCGCGCCGTCGAACGGTGCCTCGAGATCATCGGCGAGGCATCCAAGGCGATGTCGTCCGATGTCACCGACGCCCACCCCGACATCCCTTGGTCCGACATGGCGAAGGTGCGGGATCGGCTGAGTCATCACTACCACCGGATCGACCCCTCACAGCTGTGGACGATGGCGACACAAGACGTCCCGGTCGTCGTGAGACTCGTCCGGGAGATTGCACCGGGAGACTGATCGAATCCGTGCCGTGTCCGCAGGGCGGGTGTCTCATGACAGGCTTTGACCGCGGCCAAGGTCGCGTCGGGGAAGGAATCGTTCGCCGAGTCGTTCTGCGGCTTGACGGTCGGCTTCGGTGCTGGCCTGGGCGTAGATGCCGAGGGTGAGCCTGGGGTCGGTGTGACCGAGCCGGGTTTGGGCGGTCTTGAGGTCGATGCCTTCGAGGACGAGTCCGGTGGCATTGGCCCGGCGGAGATCATGGAACTGGAGCCAGTCGAGGCTTGCCTTGGCCCGGGCGGGGTACCAGATGCGGTGGAGCCAGTTCGAGTAGTCGAGGTGCTCACCGTCCGGTGTGCCGAAGACGAAGGCGTCCCGGTTTTCGAGGCCGAGGCCCCGCCGTCCAAGGTGTTGTGTGAGAAGGCCGATGAGTGCCGCCGGAACGGCCAGCGTTCTTCGGCCTGCCTCCGACTTGGGTGGCCCGGTAACGGATCGTCCACCGGCACCTCGTGTCACTTGTTCGGCAACGGTGATGGTCGACCGGTCGAAGTCGATCCGCCCTACCCGGAGACCGGCGCACTCGCCCCAGCGGAGACCGAGCACCGCACCCAGGTACGCCATTGCCTCGAACTCTGGGCCGAGGGCCCTTGCGAGGTCCGCCAGTTGCTTCGGGGTGATGACCGGCCGGTCAATGGGTTGGGTGGCCGGAAGTCGGATTCCCCGACAGGGGGAACGTGCGATCCGATCGTCGAGCACGGCGGCGTTGAGTACCGCCGCGAGGGTCTGGTATACCCGCCGCACCGACCGGGGCGCCAGTGTCTGTGACCAGTCATTGATGCACCGTTGGATGTCGGACGGGGTGAGCGATCCGATCGGCCTGTCCCCGAGGGGGGATGTGGGTTCGGAGCGCCGAGTCGTCCCGGGCGCGGGAGGATGGACGCTTGGCGGGGTTCGAGTCGAGCCACCCGGCGGCAACCTCGCGCAGGGTCGTCTCGGCTCGGCGCGGGTCCAGCCAGGCGCCCCGGCGTCGGTTCGCCTGCTCATCGGATGCGAACGCCTCCGCCTCACGTCTGGTCCGGAATGTCCTCGTGTAGGTCCTCCCGGACGGATCGCGCAGGCGGACGTCGTAGCGCCGATCACCACTCTCGGTGAGGCGCAGATGGATGCTCACAACCGCCGCCCGGTGGAAACCGGGTTCGTCACCGGAGCTCGCAGTTCTCGCACGAATTCGGCGAGCGCGTCGGCGGGGATCCTTCGGCTGGTGCCGATCCGTACCGAGGCCAGCTCACCGGTTCCGATCAGTTTCATAGACCTTCGAGCGGCCGATCGACAGCAGCTCAGCCGCCTCCTCCGGCTTCAACAACAGCTTGTCAACGGCCATGGCCCGCCTGCTCCGTGGGATCGACTAGCCCCATCGGATCGCGCCACCCTGTCCGCCGAATGTCAGCCGAGCACCAACGACCCTGTCATCTCAGTGTCATCTTCGACGCAGGTACGAGTAGCCCTCATCCCACGGTCCGATCCCACCTCCCTGGGATTCGACCTGTGGAACCTGGCTTTGGCCGTCCAGTTGGAGGGTTGCTGACATCGAAATGACAGGGTCACGGGAGAAGATCGTGACGATGCTCCCGTCCTTCGGCTCCTCGAGACAACGAACCTGGGGTTCGAGACAGCCGATGGCCTGCCTGACGGGGACAGGGGACAGAGGTCCTGCGAGCCACCGCCGCGGCCGAGGTGGGCTGCAGCGCCCCGTCGAGGCGGCTGTGCACCGTCCACGGCCCCACGACCCGGTTCTCATCTCGCCAAGGGCGCCCCACCCGAAGCGAACGCGACCACTCGCAGCCCGCCGCCGACAACAAAGTCGAGTACTCGACTCATCCCGGAACGGAGCCCAACGAGAGGAACTAGCAATGAGAAGCTCACGAACAATGCCACCGTCGCCGCAAACCCGCCTGACACCGCCACGGATCGCGAATCGCGCCTACCACCCTCCAACCACACACGCACGTGCAACAAGTTGCTGGCTGCTCTTGACAGGATCACCGGCATAATGGCTCCTCTCTGTCAAGTGAGAGGGGTTCGGGGTGGGCAGGTGAGGACGTCTGGTGGCGTTGAAGCCTTCCGCGTGATCAGCTGTTCGCCTCGGTGCTGATGCTTTGGTGTGGCCACACCCCGAACCGGTTCTGAGCCTAGACGGGGCTGGTAGTAGGCACGGCCTGGGGTGTCGAAGCGGATCTGGGTTATGGCAGCGACGTGGATGGCGTGGTTGAGTTGCCGATTCCCGGACCGGCTCAGTCGGTGTCGGTTGATGTCGCCCGATGACACCGCGATGGGGGCTGTGCCGGTGTAGCTGGCAAAGTGGTTGCGGGTTGGGAACCGGGACACGTCACCGACCTCCCCGAGGATGAGACCGGCGTTGAGAGTCCCGACCCCGTAGATCCGGGTGAGGGTGGTGTCAGAGTCTTTGACTGCTGCCTGGATCTGCAACATGATCTGGTCGAGGCGACGATCGAACCGCTTGATGTCTTCGATGTGGTCGAGGGCGAGTTCGACCCGCATCAGCCCAGCAGCATCAGACACATTCAGCCCGTTGACCAGGGCTTCTGCCCGCTCAGCGGTCAATGCTCGAGGTGTCCCTCCGGGGACCAGTTCGCGGATCAGCCGATGCAGCCGACACACCGACTGGGTCCTCGATGCGACCAACTCGTGGCGCCGATCCGACAACAGCTTCAACGCCACGTTGGCGTCATCGCGACGCACCATCCGCAGATGCTTGCTGTGCAGAGCTGCCCGAGCAATAGCCACCGCGTCAGCCCCATCCGTCTTGTTGCCATGCCCCGTCGAGTAGACCCGGACCCGTGTCGCCAGCTTCGCCGGGACATCTATCACTGTCTCACCGGCGGCGACCAGCCGCTGCGCCACACTGCGTCCGATACCGTTCGCGCCCTCAACAGCCCACACCCGGGTAGGGAAACCCGCCACCGCCGCAAGCATCTCAACCATGCCCTCAGCCGTGTTATCGAACCGACACCGCACAAGGAGTGTCTCATCCCGATCCAACACAGCAATCGTGTTCGACGCCTTGTGCGGATCGAGACCCACAATCATCTCAGTCATTGCCCTCTCCTCCTCGTCCTTGTTGTCCTGACGGTGGACGGGACGGGCAATGCCTCTTCGAGCAGAGCAGACCTCTCTTCAGCCACACCCCATCCGGAGTCCAGGCCGCCAGCCATTCAAGAGCCACAACCCGAACCCGGGCCGGGCAGCCGGTTCACGAGCGAGCCATCCAGGACCCCGACCCGAAGACTCGCCGAGCCCCCGAATCACGTCCAGTTCTAACAAGAGGCCGGATATGGAGCGGGTATTGGTGGGTGTAGTCAAGCCTGGAGAGAGGTTCTGGATTAACGTCGGTGGCGCCGCTGCTGGAGGAGCCGACAATGACCGCCGCCCTACTCACCGGTCTGTACACCGTCGCACTCCTGTCGCAGATGTACGTGATCTCGATCTACCTTCCGACGCGGGTAGTCGAGGCCGCCGGTAAACAGAAGCTGCAGGAAGTCCACGATCCCCCTATGGACGGTCGCCATTTCCAGCGGTATCTGAACCGCAACCGGTTCCTTGTCGCTGTCGGACTGGCGCCCATGCTCGTGGCCTGGCTCTCCGACTTCGAGAACTCGTTGACGCTGATCCTGTTGACGACCGGACTGTATTTCTTCGTCCAGGTTGCCGCCCTCATCGGCGACCGGGGGGTTCTGGGTTTGTTGAGTGCCAGTAGTGGCTTGCCACAACGAGTATCGCGTCCGCTGGTCGTCGGTGCCGCAGTCGCCTACATCGGGTACGTAGCTGCGTCAGTGATCCATCAGAACGAAGCGGTGACAACTCAGTGGGCGAAAATCCGAATCGTCACGCTCGCGAACCTCGTCATCGTGTTCACCGTCGTAGCAAACCTTCTATCCGCGCGACGGGCATCGACCGAGGAGTCTCGGGTCCGGTGGGAGGAAGCCGGTAGGTCTATCAACGTTCTGGCCGCTATCAGCATCGGCCTCAGCGTCTACTTCCTAGGCAAGGACGTTCTGGCGGACCTGGACCTGGCGGGGCTCCGTCCCCTGATGATGAGCGTCTTCCTCCAAGCCCTCATGCTGCTCACCGTTCGCGCCCAATTAGCAGCGAGACCAATCCGCAGGTCGACAATCGGGGGCTGAGCCACGAGCAGACAGGCGCCCATAGCGGCCCGTCAGCGCTCGGTCGGGAGGGGTTTCCTCGAGACCGTCAATCGCACGATATCTTCAGTTGTCGGCTGCTACATGGCGGAGCCAGGCTGGCTTGGCGACATCGAGATCGAGGTTGTTGAGGCGGCGCTCAGCCTGCCGGGTCTGGATCAAACGCCGCCCTGAGTGCGTCGATCTGGCTGCGGTGGAAGTCCTGCACAACCGGGGCGCTGAGCGCCGCCTCGAAGCCGTGGTAGCCGCCCTCGACCACCTTCAGTTCACAGGGCACGCCAGCCTCCTGCAGGCGTCGAGCGTACTCGACGTCTTCGTCGTGAAACAGGTCCAACGTGCCGACTCCGATCCACGCCGGCGGTAGGCCGGACAGGTCTTCGGCGCGGGATGGTGCAGCGTGTGGGTGCACGTCGTCGCCCGTGGCACCAGCCAGGTACGAGGACCAGCCGAAGCGGTTGCAGGTCTGGTTCCACAGCTTGACCGGCATGTCGTCCAGGTCTGTTCGCTGGGCGGTGCGGTCGTCGATCATCGGGTAGATCAGCATTTGGAAGACGGGTTTGACGCCCATCTCATCTCGAGCTCGTAGAGCCAGTCCTGCGGCCAGGCCGCCACCTGCGCTGGGGCCACCGATGGCGATGCGGCTGGGGTCGACATCGGGTTGATCGGCCAACCACGCCAGCGCTGCGGCACAGTCGTCCATCGCTGCCGGGAACGGGTGTTTGGGGGCAAGGCGGTATTCGACGAAGGCCATCGCCATATCAATGTGGGGGATGTACCGCTTGTGGGTCAGCGAGAACTCCGTGACGGCGGTCCCGACCACCATGCCGCCGCCGTGTATCCACAGCAGCGCCGGGGCGGGCCTGCGTCCTGACGGCGGACCGACGTAGTAGACATCGGCGGTTTCGCTGACCGACACCTTGCGTGCCTTTGGAGTGATGAAGCGCTTCTGAAGCGCCTCGATGGCGCGGAAGAAGGGCAGCGTTCGGGGAAGGCCGAGTGATGGCGGATAGAACCGTGCCTTGGTCAGATCGGGGTGGTAGGTCGCCATCGTGGGATGCTACCGGTCAGTTTTCGGCCAATGTTCGACACGAAGGTCGAGTAGTCGGGGCGACCCCCGGCAAACCGACGAGCCGTCCTTACGGATCGAACGGATTGGCAACCATCGACCCCAACGTACACGCCATGCCTTCCACCCTCCCCTTGTCCACGCCGATCGCCCGATCCCGAGCGATAACACGCCAACGCCGGAGCCACGCATAGCGGCACTGATGCGCTTGGGTCTTGGAGCGTACGGCGGGTCAAGAACTGGAGCGGAGCCGGCTACGACGCCTCAGCGAAGTCTCCTCCAACTGCACCCAGAGCTCACCAAGCGTCTCCTCGATCGACGCTCCACGGGCCGCCGGGACGATGAGCGAGCCGTGCTCAACGAAGTTCAGAGCCAACGACACCACCTCGGGCTCATGCAGCCTGTTCCGCTCCAGCACCGGATTGTCTTTGCCCCCTACCCAGGCGATGTTGTGCAAGAACAACGCATTGGCGACGACGATCCAGATGTCGTCCGATCCGCCCGATGAGACGAACCGGCTCCCTGATGCCGCTGACGGGTCAGAGGCGAGGTATCCGACGCCTGCGATCTCGGCAATGTCGATCGCCGCGCTACACATCGAACAGGGTTCCTGAGTCGTCCACAACCGGCAGTCGGATAGATCAAAGTCGGGCGGCACCGACGCGATCGCGTTCATCTCAGCATGTGCCACGGGAGTGCGCTGGAGAGGATCATCCCCGCCGGGCGGGTCGTACACCCGATTCCGCCCCCGGGAGATGTCCTCACCCTCGAACGAGACCACGGCCCCGACGGGAAGACCTCGACAACCAAGCGATAACCAAGCCTGGTCGAGGCAGACCCGAAACATGGGAGCCAGGTCACGCCATGCCGCGTCGTACGCCGAATCCGAGAACACACCCGCAAGCTAGCCGTTGGGATCAGCCCCGATCACCAAATCGGGTACACGAACGAGCACTCCGCCGAGTGCGCTAGATCGGCACCTCGGAGTGCGGTGCTGCGATCACCCAGTGTGGCAAGGCTGGGCGTCGGTGGCTACTGCTTGGGGGGTAGCGTGGAGGTGTAGCTGAGGGCCCGGTCGATCCAGCGTGCGAATTCATCGTCTGGGTCGACGTCTACCGCAGTGAGTCGGAGCCAGCCGTTCATGGTGCGTCCCCTCATTTCTGCGTAGACGGCGGGGGTCGTCTCGACGAGAGTGGCAGTGGTGGTGGGGTCGGCTCTGATCATCAGCCCGCCCTGGCTGCTGGCCACGACGGTCATGTGACCCCTGACGAGGAAGGCAAGGCCGCCGAACATCTTCCGCTCCGTCACGTCTGGCTCGCTCGATAGCGCTTCTCGAAGTCGTTCCGCGAGATCCGTGTCGTAGGCCACCCCTGGTTCCTCAGTCGACAGGCGTGGTGGCACGGCTGCGAAGTTCCTCGAGGACCTGCGGCCAGTGTCGCCAATCGAATATCAGGGTGCTGGCCCGGATCCGGTCGGTGTCGATGGTCAGGAACTCCGAGCACAGCACTGACCCGACCGGTGTGTCGGTGACCAGCTCGTAGAGGATGGCGGCGTGATCCTCTTCAACCACCACGTTGCGGACATCTGTGCGCAGGGTGATCGGACGGAGGTTGCGGAACCCCTGAACGAACGCTTCTACGCCTTTCGCCTCGGTCATGACCGTTCCGCCGAAGGTGGCGTCGGGATGGACGAGTTGGGTGAGGCGTTCGAAGTCGCCGTCGCTCACTGCTGTCGTGTAGTCGGTGACGACTGCTCTGGTTGCGGCATTCACGACTGTCCTCTCTCGTAGCTTGACTATTATCTAGTTGTAGCACTGGAGATTAGCAAGCTAGGATTCACAAGGTGAGGTCCTACAAGCAGTTCTGCGGCCTGGCGCGAGCCCTCGACGTGATCGGAGAGCGGTGGACGTTGCTCATCGTCCGGGAGCTCCTGGACGGCCCCAAGGGCTACAACGATCTCCTCAGCGGCCTCCCCGGAATGGCCACTAACCTCCTCGCCGACCGACTCCGAAGTCTCACGGACGCCGGCGTGCTCGAACGGCACCCAGACAGACGATACGAACTCACCGCCTGGGGATACGAGCTGCGTGACGCCGTGTACGCCCTCGGTCGATGGGCCGGTCCCCTCATGGCCCGGCCACGGGGCGACGATCACTTCCAGACACCCTGGCTCCACCACATGGTCATTTGCACGCTTCGACGGCCGCGACCCAAAACGGAGCGATCTCACCGTCGAACTCTCCACCGACGATGACGTGTTCACTCTCGAGTTGCGAGCCGGTCGCGTGCAGCTCACGCCCGGACGCACCCGCCAGCCGGACGTCATCCTCACCGGCCCAACCGAACCAGTCGTCGGCGTCCTACTCGGACGGATAACCCCTGACCGGGCACGTCAATCTGGCGTAACCATCCGAGGACCTGCCCACAAGCTCTCAGGCCTCCGGCCACGAGGCGAACACCCCGAATTGAACGCAGCCGGCCGCCGATAGACCATCAACCCGGCCGACCCACCACACAAGGCCACGGTCGATCTCAACGCCAAGGGGCTGCGAGATCGCACGCCGATCACCCGGTATGAGCGATATCGCACCGCTGAGCGAACCACGCCGAGCGGCACGTCCAGGAGCGGTTCCGAGACAGGGTCGTTGCTACGCACCGTGGCGAAGTCGGTCCGGCCGGTGGACCGTCACCGCCTGGTGAAGACGAATCTCAAGTGCTTCGCGACAACCGATGACGTCTACACCTCAATGTGCTTCACGGCAGCACGTTGCCCAGGACGACGAAGACGATGGCGGCAAGCCAAGCGGCTGCCGCCACCAAGCGAGGGGACGATCGCCGCCGACCCAGCGCCGCCGCCAATGCAACGGACGGAAACGTAAGACCCCAGACGGATTGGGATGTTGTGATGAACCCAACGGCGCATACTGCGCCGAACACCACGGCGCCCATTCGATGCCAGGTTGTTGCACCCTCATCGACGAAGCCGACCCAGCAGGCTGCCAACAACAGCGACAGCCATGCTACGAGCGCCGTTGCAGCCGGACCGAAACCCGACCCTGGTTTCACCAGGAACGACGCCGCAGCGGCCAGCACGGCAGTGATGGCAAGGACGACCCCAGGTACATCCACCGTGTCGACACCGCCCAAGTCCGCTCTCGTCGACATCACCAACATCCTATTGAACGCAGATCCCCAGATACTGAGCAGAAACGCACATCTCGCCGGGTGCGCTGGATCGGCACGACTTTGTGCGGGCGCTCACTGCGGTCGGTAGATGTCGCGGCGGTGCCCGACACGGAGCACGATGACTTCTCGCCGGTCGTCGTCGATGCGGTAGAGGATGCGGTAGGTGCCGCGTCGAGCGCTCCAGACGCCATTCAGCTCGTTGCGGAGCGCGCCGCCTACCCGCCGCGGGTTGTCGAGTAGCGGTCCGGTGATGAAGTCGATGACAGCGAACGCCACTGCTTCAGGGAGCGTCTCGCGGATGGCGCGCGCCGCTGGCGCGGTCACCACGATCTCGTACCGGGATTCGGTCACCGGGGTCGGAGAGCCCTGACGGCGTCGACCCCGCGCACCACGTCGCCTTCCAGATAGGCGCGGTGGGCCTCGACGAGTTCAGCCACCGCATCAGCGTCACCCAGCACCGCAAGGGTCTCTTCCAGTGATTCGAGGTCTTCGGGGCTGATGAGGACGGCGGCCGGCGTCCCGTTCTTGGTTACAACGACACGCTCATGGTGTGCTTGGACGCGTTCGATGAACTCCGAGAAGCGGTCACGCACAGTTCGCAACGATTCACTTGACATGGCCACAATTGTGCCACACCCAATCGCCCAAGGGAAGACCCACGCCGATCACCTGATCCCGGACAGAAACGCTCACATCGGCAGATAGCGCCGAGCGGCACCTCCAGGTGCGGCTGCATCAACGAGTCTGGAGATCACCGGAGACTCGAGCGGATCTCTGCGGCCTGATCGACGATCCGGCTCGCAATCCTGACAGACGACTCCGCACGGACGCTTGCCGAAGGTGTCGAGTGCGCTCTATCACGACACGCACACGTCACTGAGTGCGGATGTCGCTGAGTGTCCGGGAACGGCACGCCGAGGAATGGTTATGGACAACCTGTCCCGCCTGCTCATCGCATCACCAAGGCGTACGTGCTCAGGGGTGGTAGCTTGAGAACTATCCGAGGCAATGGTGTTTGGTGGCAGCTGAGTCTGCAGACGGTGTGCGTACTCGCGTCAGGGGATTGGTAGGGGAGGCAGCGCGCCGCCTCGGCGTTGGTGTCGAACCCCTCGATCTAGAACACAGCGATCCATCGCTACCAGCGGCGCTCGATGAGTTTCTGGTCATGCTTGGAGACGGTGATCTCAGGCCTGTGTGGTTCCCGAGTACAAGAGTCGGGAGCGAAGTCCTCTCGGAAGGTGGAGAGCACATGCGGCGCACCCTCGAGATCGCTGGTCTGCCACAAGATCTCGTCGGTAACGTGGCGATATTCCTGTCGGATCCAAGTGGTGCCGTCGCCTGGGTAGAGATCGGCGCTGGGCATGATCCGCCAGTTCAGTACATCCACGAGGCTTCCACTGGTGTCAGCTTGTGGAGCCAGACTTTCACCGAGTGGCTGACCCGGGTCTTGCCTAACCGAGACGGTGAACTCCCGCTCTGGACATAGCAGCGCCGATCACCGAATACGCAGCACGAACGCCCATTCCGCCGTGTGCGCCAGATCGGCACTTCTAGGATCGGCTTCGGGCGACACGCTGACACGTAGACGTACTGCAGAGATGTTGGGCGGTCGGCCCTTCACCCCATTTTCGTATTACAATATTTTGATGTGGAGATCCACCGGTCGGCACGCAAGCACGGTATCGACGACGCAGCCATCCGCCACGCCCTTGACCATGCCATCACCGTCATTGATCTCGATCCCGACGCCGATCCACCCAAGGTCCTCGCTATCGGACCCGACAAAGCCGGCAACCTGCTGGAGATCATCTGGCTCGAACTCGCCGACGACATCACCCTGGTGATCCACGCCATGCCCCTCCGACCGACCTTCTACGACCTGCTCCCACAAACCAGGGAGGACATGCCATGAGCGAACCGAAGACCCATCGCACGACAAGCGGCCACATCCTCACCGACAAGGAGATCGATGCCCTCTCCACCGAGGTCGCCGAGACCGACTACGACGTCGAAGCCCTCAAGACCCGGCGCCGGGGTCGACCCTCGATGGGGTCGGGTCCGGCCGAGGTGGTGCCGGTCCGTATCGACCCCGAGCTGCGGGCTGCGATCGAGGCTCGCGCCGAGGCCGAGCACACCACCACCAGCGAGATCATCCGCGAGGCGATCCGCAGATTCCTCGAGGTGGCGTGACCGAACCCCGCTCCATCGCGCGTCTATCGCGCGTCCGTAGACGTCCACCCCTGTCCGCACGTATCGGCGCAACGCTCTGAACTGGGGTTTTTGGTCCGCAGGCGTCCGCCTCGATCCATCCCGGGAGCGTTCGGGACGCTGAGGTCGTGGGTTCAAGTCCCACCGTCCCGACAAAGAGAAACACAAGGTCAGGGCCGCCCTTCGGGGCGGCCCTCTGGTTTGGGGGTCTCATATCTCCGAAGGTCTGCCCGGCGAATCGACCAGGTCCGCGCGTGAGCGCTCACCTCAGGCCGGAGGAGATGACCACGCTACGAGGGCGCGTGCCGGCTTCGTTCTCCGCCACGGCGACTCAGAACCGCGTCGGCCGAGACATCTGCGAGCTCGTCGAGCCGATCGCGAAGGTGAGTCCTCTCGACTTGGTTGGTGCACAGCTCGACCGCTTTGCTGTAGGAGATCCGCGCGAGGTCGACGTCACCGACTTGCCGGGCGAGTTCGGCACGAACGGCGGCGACTCGGTGATTGCCGGGAAGGATTTCGTCCAGTCCCAGCAAGAGATCGAGGCCGGCCCGGGGTCCCTGGGCTTCAGCAACTGCGACCGCCCGATTCAGTCGCACGATCGCTGAGCCGGTGAGCGCTTCGAGCGTGGCATAGTGCTCGGCGATCGTCTCCCAGTGGGTCTCTTTGGCGGTGGCTGCCTGAACGTGCTCCGCGGCGATGAGGGCCTGGACTCGGAGGTCTTCGGTGTAGCCGTCGCCCGGATCGCGTGAGGCAAGGAGGTCGAGCCCAGCTCGTATCTCGTTCTGATGCCACAGTGAGCGGTCCTGATGGGCGAGGGTCACCAAGTGGCCGTGGCGATGCCGGGCGTCACGGCGCGAGTGTTGCAACGGCAACAGCGCGAGCAGCGCTCTGACCTGGTGGGCCTCGGGCATGAGATCGTGCAACACGGCGGCGAGCCGCACGGCTTCCCCTGCCAGGTCGGCCCGCAACAGGTCGGGCCCAGTCCCGGGGGTGTACCCAGCGGTGAAAGCCAAGTAGGCGGTGCGGCACACCCCGTCGAGACGTGACCTGAGCTCGTCTTCGAGAGGGGCACCGAGCGGGACGCCCGCAGTCACGATCTTCTTCTTCGCTCTGGTCAAGCGCGCCGCCATCGTTGCAGTCGGCACGAGAAACAGGCGGGCGATCTGCTCGGTCGGCGTCCCAAGCACCAGGCGTAGCGCAAGCGCCGACCGCGATTCCTTCGGCAGTGCCGGATGACAGCACAGCAAGATGAGGTGCAGCCGATCGTCGGCTAGCTCGCCGAGGGAATCATCGGGCGACGCCCAGCCGGGCCTCACCGCCAAGAGCGGCGCCTTCCGTCCGGCGACAGCCTCGGCCCTGAGACGTCCAACGACCTGCCGATACGCAGTGGTGTACAGCCAACCGGCAGGGTTGTCCGGCACCCCTCCCTGCGGCCACCGATCCGCTGCCTGAACGAAAGCCTCACCCAGTGCGTCCTCGGCCAGATCGAGACGACGAGTCCGGGCGACCAGCAGCGACAACAACCGACCCCACTCGGCCCGGTAGACGTCCTCGATGGCTTGCTCAGGGGCCGTCAAGGACCGGTCGGATATCGATGTCATAGGCAGGCAAGATCCGGCACAGCTCGATCACCGTGTCGAGATCGGGCGCATCGACAACGTAGTAGCCCCCAATATGCTCCGCCGCCTCGGCGAACGGGCCATCGGTGACCGTCATCTCACCACCACGGGTCCGCAGCGTGGTGGCCATCGAGCCATCCCCCAATGCCTCCCCACCGACAATCTCCACGCCCGTCCGGGCGGCGCACGCTTCATCGAAAGCGACGTGCTTGGCCATCCCCGCCTCCTGCTCCTCAGCAGACAGCTCATCCCACGACGGCATCTCGCCGTAACCAGCGAGTAGAACGAAATACTTCACGCTCGTCTCCTTCCTTCCCACGGCCGACGACCACCGCCGACACACCCATGACGCGCAGAGCCACTCCGAATCGACAACGATCTTCAGGAATGTTGGCAGCCTTTCCGGTCGGTGGGTGGACTCAAGCCAAGAGCGCACCAGCACCAGAGACTCATCAGTGAGGCGGTCCCCCGATTCATCGAGGTCGACTGACGGGCAGCCCCCGGACGTCGGTGGCTTTGCTTGGGCGGTAGCATGGAGGTGTAGTCGAGGGCGCGGTCGATCCAGCGAGAGAGGTCATCGTCTCGATCGACGCCCGACGAGGCGAGTCGAAGCCAACCGTTCATGATGCGCCCCCTCATCTCGGCGTGCACGGCAGGGGTCGTCTCGACGAGGGCGTTCGTGGTTGTCGGGTCGGCCCTGAGCATCAGTCCGCCCTGGCTGCTGCCAACGACGGTCATGTCGCCACCGACGAGGAAGGCAAGACCGCCCAACATCTTTCGCTCCGCCACGTGAGGGTTGCTCGCAAGGGTTTCCCGAATTCGTTCCGCGAGTGCGGTGTCGTAGGCCACGCCCGGTCTTTCGGTCGGCGGTGGCTGCGGCACGGTTGCGGACCTCCGCAAGGACCTGCGGCCAGCGTCGCCAATCGAAGAGAAACGTGCTCGCGCGGATGCGCTCGTGGTCGATGGTCAAGAACTCTGAGCAAAGAACCGACCCGACAGGTGTATCGGTGACGAGGTCGTAGAGGATCGCAACGTGATCGCCTTCAACCACAGTGCTGCGGACATCCGTGCGCAGCGTGATCGGACGGAGGTTGCGGAAGCCCTGTACGAACACTTGCACTCCCTCGGCCCGTTCAAGACCGTGCCGCCGAAGGTCGCGTCGGGTTGGACCAATTGGCTGAGACGGTCGAAATCGCCGTCGCTGACCGCGGTGGCGTAGTCGGCGACCAGCGCTCTGGTTGCTACGGGCACGATCGATCTCCATCTACTTGACTTGACTAATATACAGTGATTTCACTTCTGATAATCAAGCTATACTTCTCGGGGTATGAGGTCCTACAAACAATTCTGCGGCCTGGCGCGAGCCCTCGATGTGATTGGCGAGCGGTGGACGCTCCTCATTGTCAGGGAGCTGTTGGATGGACCCAAGGGCTACAACGAGCTCCTCAACGGCCTCCCCGGAATCGCCACCAACCTCCTCGCCGACCGACTCCGGAGCCTCATCGACGTCGGGGCGCTCGAACGGCACCCCGACAAGAAATACCAACTCACCGCCTGGGGCTACGAGCTGCGTGAAGCTGTGTACGCGCTCGGTCGCTGGGCCGGCCCCCTCATGGCGCGGCCGCGAGGCGACGATCACTTCCAGACATCCTGGCTGCGCCACATGGTCATCGCCCGCTTCGAGGGCCACGACCCACAACGACACGATGTCATCGTGGAACTCTCCACCGAAGACGACGTGTTCACTCTCGAGTCGCTGGCCGGTCGCGTCCGCGTCACACCCGAACGCGCCCTACAGCCAGACGTCATCCTCGCCGGCCCAACCGAACCAGTCGTCGGCCTCCTCCTCGGGCGCATCACCGCCGACCAGGCACGCACATCAGGCGTGACCATCCGAGGACCCGTCCAGAAACTACGAGACCTCCGACCGCGCGGCGAGCATCCGGAACTGAGCACGACCCACAGCCCATAGCCTCCCCGCGGCGTGCCGGCCTGAGACCCTCGAGTTCGCCCGTCGTTGCCGTGCGCTCCGAGAAGAAGGACGGGTTCCTTCTCACTTCCCGCCGGCTGCCCAAATCGGTGCACTGGTTACGGTTGTGCTGACATGGCCCGTTCAATCATGCGTGAAGTGCCCCCCGACGACTTGTCGTTGTCCGCGTTCCACCGCTCGAACGCCACATGACCGCATGGATCGCATTGCTGCGAGGCGTCAACGTCGGTGGTGCCAACAAGGTGGCGATGAAGGATCTCTGCGCCTCGGTCGAATCGCTCGGGTACGAGGAGGTCGTCACGTACATCCAGAGCGGGAACCTGATCTTCGAGTCCGACGACGCCGAAGACCGGGTCGTCGCCAGGTTGCGTGAGGTCATCGAAAACCGGCACGGCCTGAGCGTTCCGGTCGTCGCCCGGACGCTCAGCGAGATGAAAGCCGCGCTGGCCGGCCATCCCGATGCGGGGGGCGACCTCGACGGGAAGTTGCTCCACGTCGCGTTCCTCGACCGAATCCCTCAAGATGCGGGCGGAGTCGAGGCCGGTGCGTGGCTGCCGGACCGCTGGTCGCGCACCGGGCGCGAGCTGTTCCTGACCTACCCTGGGGGCTCGGCCCGGTCGAAGATGACGATCGACCGCTTCGAGAAGCCGTGGGGCGTCACTGCTACAGCCCGCAATCTCAACACGGTTGCCAAGCTGGTGGAACTCGCCGCGTCTCGCTGACGCGAACGACAAACGGCGCCATGACAGGCCGGTTCCTCGCCTGACAAGCGGGAGGAACGACGGGCCAACCGCACAACACGCATTCGTCGCGGCCCTGCTGGAGCCTGCCTTCGACTCGTTCCGGCCTTTGGGACTCTCCCCACGCTGAGGCAACGCTGCGCTTGTCCTTGGTTGGAAACGAGTTCGGATCGGCACGATTGGGGACGATGAGACGCCGCCAGAGCGACGAGGGCTGGTGACGATTGCTCCCCAGGGTTCCAGATATGACCGATCAGCCGAAGGCCCGGGCCCTGGGTGTCGACGACGAGCAGATCCTGCTCGACGTGGTGGGCGATGCATTGAGTTCCGCCGGATACGCAGTGGCCTGAGGCGGCCTGACCGCTCTTGGCGACCGTCCGCCGCGACCCGCATGATCTGGTGATCCTGGACGTGAACATGCAAGAAACGGATGGCTTCCAGGTGGCTCGCAGCTTGCGCGGGACCTACCCGAAGCTGCCGATTCTCTTCCTCACGGGGCGATCCGCCATTGCGTCCGCCCGAATGACGTGCCGGCGGTTCGGGCACCGGATCCTGAGGAAACGCTCGCGGCAGCCCTTGCGCTGCCTCCTGGCGCCGATGAAGCCGAACTTCCAGACAACAGGATTGGCTAGCGCCGGGTGCCGGTTTCGGGCAGGACCTGGTGCTCGATGAGGCTCGAGATGGCGAGCGTCATGTGCTGGCAGCAGACCCGGCTGGGGAGCGCGGCACGGAGCCGGAGAGAGCATGTCATCGCACGGATGCCTCCTTGGGCCTGCGGCCACCAAAGCCGGCAGTAGCACCGCTTTCCGTGGGCCGAGGGTGGTTCGAGCTGGGTGGTGAACCTCCACTTGGGGAAGACCAGCTCTTAGGGTTCGGCCGACGAAGATGGCGCCGACGGGGTACGGTCCGCTCCAACACGCTGGAGATACCGGGGTGATATTGGGGAGGGATTCCATGCGAAGGATTCTTGTTTTGGCGATCGCTGTCGGTGTCTGCATCGCGTTAGCGGTGCCGGCTTTAGCCGCCACGGCGGTAGAGAGGCCCTACAAGGGGACGGAGGTCGGCACATCGTCAATTGTCATTGACGAGAGCTGCGTGTTCGGGCCGGTCTCCCTCACCTGCCCAGTCACGACGGTCAGTACCGCCAACATCACGCATGTGGGGAAGTCCGACGTGACGAGCGAAGGTTTGATCACGATCTTCTTCTTCGAGGAATGCACGCTTCTCGATGGAGAGACGCTGGGTTCGGTCTTCAGGGCCAGCGGGATCTCTGAAATCGTTGCCGCCAACGGTGATCGCATCTTCGGGACCTACGAGAACGAGGGGTGCGCCGGTCCAGAGGGCACCGAGGCCATCGGTACGGCGCTCGTTGGGTCGCAGACCATCACGGGTGGGACCGGCCGCTTCGAAGGAGCGACGGGGTCGACGACGGTTGATGCCGTGGCCTTCGGCGACGTCTTCGAACTTGCCTTCAAGGGAACCATCACCTACTGACAGGCACCTGCGTCATGATGCATGGCGCACTCGATGACCTCCACACGGCCCCGTTGCCCAACCCGGACAACGGGGCCGTGCTGTGCGTATCGTCGTTGATCCTGCCAGTCTGATGTCTCTGTTTCACGGAATCGAGGCTCCGGTTGCAGCAACGCGGCGATCCTGAGCAACTCGATCCCGGCCCATGGATCGATCGTCAGATCCGCATCACCCCCGGCGAGCCTTCCAGGCGTCGTGCGTGTCACATAGGTCCGATCGCTAGATGCGCTCCGCGGAGCTGAGCTGGGCGGGACGGGCTCCCTGACTACCCCGGAGGGCTCCGCCTGAGAGATCTCTGAGCCTCGACAACGGCAGCTGGACTGTGCCAAGTCTCTCGGGCCGCGTCGTGACGGATCTCCAAGGCCGGCCGCAGACTTGGACTCCATGCCCGTTCGCCTACTGACGTCACTCGTCACCGCCCAAGCCCTTCAGATGGGTCTCCTGCCCTTCACACCAGGAACAGCCTGGGTGGGTGCTGAGGGTTCGATGGCGGCCGCGTGCCGATTACGACTGGTCCTCATAGAACGCAGCCATTCGCCGTTCCATCTCCTCGTCGCTCACGGTTTCGACGTGTTGGGCCAGGCCCCAGGTGTGACCGAACGGGTCACGAACCCGACCGCCCTTGTCACCGTAGAACTGGACCTCGAGTGGGAATACCACCTCGGCCCCGGCGGCGAGCGCCCGCTCCCAGAGAGCATCGACGTCGTCGGTGTAGATGAACAACGCGGCACTCGACCCACCGAGGGTGCGCGGAGACTGGGTGGGGCCGTCGGGCCACTCGTCGCCGAGCATCACGACGCTGTCACCGATGCGGATCTCGGCGTGTGCGACCACCCCGTCCGGCCCGGCCATGCGGGGAGCGACCTCCTCGGCGCCGAAGGCCTCCTTGTAGAACTCGATGGCGTCGGCGCAGGGTGTGCAGGTCAGTGATGGGGTGACTGCATTGAGGTGTTGGGGGATCGGGGGGACGACCATGACGGGTTCTTTCGGATGGACTGCGACCGAATCTACCGCTCCGATGCGGCTCTTGGTGGTGAATCTCCCCTCCGGCGACGATTGCTGGAGCGCCATGACCGAGCGGAAGCCTCGTCGGCAGACAATGTCCCGTCGGGGACGCGTCCGCCGGGCATCGGCGACTCAGCGGTTGCTCGGTCGGTGGCCTGAGCGTGGAGGCCGGGCATCGACGTTGGCGAAGATCTCGCCGTGTGCATTGCGTATCGGTATGCTCAGCGTATGACACAACTGGTGACGCGCGTCGACTCGGAACTCGTCGACCGAATCGACGAACTCATCGCCCAGGGCGTCGTGGACTCTCGTTCGGATGCGGTCCGACAGGGCCTCCGAACGCTCATTGAACAGACGCGGCGCCGCCGCACCGCAGAAGCGATCGTCGCCGGCTATTCCCACCATCCTCAGACCGACGATGAGGTCGCGTGGGCAGATGAGGCAACCGTGCAGATGATCGCCGATGAACCATGGTGATTCCGCACCAGGGAGACATCTGGTCGGCCGAAGCCGAGGGCAAGCGGAGGCCCGTCCTGGTGGTGACCCGGTCGGAGGTGGTTCCCGTGCTCAGTTGGATCCTTGTGGCACCGGTCACTCGCACCATTCGTGGTATTCCTACCGAGATCCCTCTCAACGAAGCTCACGGCGTCGACGTGCCCTGCGTTGCGTCGTTCGAGAATCTCCAGCCGATCCGCAAGACCTTTCTGGCCTCGCGGATCGGGTCACTGCCGTTCCCCCAGCAGGAGATCTGTCGGACGCTTGCGGCAATGGCCGATTGCTGACAGGGCAGTACCCGATCGGCCGGCGCCGAGCAAGGGAGCTTCCGTGCGGTCTGCTCGGGCCTGTCACCATGGGTCGTCGTCCGCCAAGCGGGTCCGATGCGGGCATCACGACCATCGAGAGCTGTGTTCTATGCTCGGCCCATGGAGACAGTCGCCGACCGTCTTCGCTCATGGGACGATCCCGCGGTGCGCTATCAGACGCGGATCGTGCTGGACCGGGCCGATCCGAGCGCCACCGAGATGCGTGCCCTGGCCGACGAGGTCCGCAGCAGTCCGGACTGCATGGCGGTGATCGACGGCAGCTTCGTGGATCCACGTCACCCCTACCGCAAGTGGCAGGGGACTCACTGGGCACTCGTACAGCTCGCGGAACGGGGACATCCGGGCGGCGACCCGCGGCTCGAACAGGTCCAGGCGCTCGTGTTGGCCTGGATTCTGTCACCGGCCTTCTTGAAGCCGAACTGGACCCGCTACATCGAGGGACAGCCGGAGAGGGTGCGGCGTTGCGCCTCGATGGAGGGCAACGTGCTCTGGGCGAGTCTGGGACTTGGCTTGATGGACGAGCGGTTGCAGACGCTTGCGGATCGGCTCGTCGAGCTCCAATGGCCGGATGGTGGCTGGAACTGTGACGTACGTCCCCAGGCGCGGCAGTCATCCTTCGTCGAGACGGTGCTCGGTCTGCGCGGGCTGGCGGCGTGGGTCCGGTTCACGGCCGACCGAAACGCGGAGAGATCCCTTGAGCGCGGCGTCGAGCTGCTATTGGACCACGATCTGCTCTACCACAGCTCCGGCGACCCGATCGTGCCAAACTGGGGACCGACCCCCGGCAAGATCGGCTTCCCGATCCGTTTCTTCGACGTGCTACTGGTCCTGGAGCTCATGGCCGACGTGGGCCGTCTCGACGACCCCCGCTCCGGGCGCGCGCTCGACCTGCTCGCGTCCAAGCGCACGGCGGACGGCGGATTCCCAATGGAGACGAGACGCGCCCGGACGGCAACCGAGATCTGCAGCAACTGCACCTTTGCTGACTGGGGACCCGGAGGGAAAACCCGCACGAACCCCTGGGTGACGATCCGCGCTCTTCATGTGTTCCGGGCCGCCGACCGGCTGTCTTGACGAGGCGCCGTCCAACCCGACGACGGTAAGCCTTCGTCCTCAATAGGATTCGGTGCGAGGATCCGATGGTGAGACGATTGAACTGGACACAGACCGGCAACGTGTGGTCGAGTGGCCGCTATCGAATCGAACTCGCCGCCCCGAAGATCTGGGTGCTGACCGAGGGGTCGGGACACGACACCGGCCGCGTCAGGATCATCAAGACCGCGCCATCCGTTCGTTGGCTGAAGCACGTGGCTACGAGGACCGAGGAGACGCGAGTGCGCCGGCGGATGCTCTCTCGGCGGCTGGCATGGGTCGTCGTTGCATTCGCACTCTTGCAGATCGGTATATCGGTGACACCCGTGCTCGTGATCCCCGGAGCGGCCCTGCTGTTCGCGGTGACGCTTCGCGCGATCGTCTCGTCGGCCGAGGCCGCGTGGGACGGCGCCTGGGCTCGAATATCCGAGACCTACCAGTGACACGGGTCGGTTGTGCCCTGGAGGGCACACCAACCGACCCTGGTCAGCTCATTCGTCACCGAATCTGAACGTCAGGCTGGCCAGCATGAAGCCCACGACCGCCCAGCCGCCAATGATCGGGGTTCCCCTCGTGGACGGCGAACCGCGCCATGTGGGCCAAGCCGAGACCCTGGCCCCAGAATCGAGTGTCTACTTCGAGGAGCACTTCGCCGACGGGGCACACGCCGAGGATTGGCGTTGGGTGGTCCCTGACGTTATTCCGAGGTGAGCAGATCGACGATCTCGTCGATAGCGCCGTCGGCGAGCTGCACCATCTCGTCGTCTGTCCGGTCCTGGATCGGGTGCGGGACGAAGACGCGGGCGGAATCGAACCCGAGGGCCTCGGCCTGGGCGGATGCGGCGGTCTCGAATTCGATGGAGGCGACGAACAAACCCGGGATCCCGCGCTCTTCCATGTTGGTGATGTCGTGCACACTGCACGACGTGCAACTCCCTCAATCGGCGAGCGCTTCGATGACAGCGTCGCATTCGGTGGAGATCAGGTGGCGGAGGTCGACCGGCGCCGGCTTCGAGAAGGTCGGCTTGGAGTAGCGCCGTACCTCGGCGCCCCGCAGCTCGAGCAGCTCTTCGAGACGGTCGAGGAATACGTTGCCGCGCGGTTTGGAGATGTCGAGCAGACCGATCGTCGTCCCTTCGAGTCCGTCGAGGCGCGCGGTTCTAGGGCGCTCCGCCCGGCGACGTTCAGAGGTCGGATCTATCAGCGTCGTCACAGGCCGCTCCTCTCGGTGTGCACAAAGGTCACGAGGTGACCTCGATCGATGTCATTTCTGATCCCCCTGGACCGCTCGACCATCCACCAATGATGCCAGAGAACATCCCGGCTGTGCCGCCGGCCCGCACGAACCACAGCCCCCCGTCCCTGAACTTGGGGATCATCTTGCCGGCAAAGGCGTCCGGAATCCCCTCCGCGATGCCTCCGGCGCCGCCGATCAGTTCATCGCCGGGGACGGTCAGCAACTCCTGAATCTCATCACGCAGCCTTGCCTTGGACCAGCCAGCCTCGGCAAAGGTCCGGGCATGCTCGGGAACGACCACGACCAGGGCATCGAATCGTTGCGCAAGTTTGGGGTGCCACACGGTTCGAAGCTGGAGGGCGAACGAACGCGCAAGCGACTCCGGAGTCCGGGACTTCTGGTCGACGATCTCGTGCGGTCCGTGGCCGGCGAACACCGTGACGACATCCGCCTCGGGCGAGAAGCCACGCTCGACCGCCAGCGATGCCCATGGTGAGCCCTCTTCCGCTTCTGCAAAGCACATGGTGAGCTTCGAAGGCGCTCCAAGGGTCGAACGATCGACACCACCTGGAACCGAGCCACCCACGTTGCGGATCACGAGGTTGAGGGCGCGACCGATGGTGGCATTGGCGCGGTTGCCGGGCCCGAGCGCACCCATCGCCGAGTTCATTCCGATCCGCTCACGAATGGGACCGTTCACGACGAGCACCGGGCCAACGAAGTAGGTGGTGGCTGCGACCCCATGAATGTTGAACGTGTCGGTGGCGGCGGCCTCGACGGCGGCAAGGACGACGGGTAGGTACGCGGGGAGACACCCTGCCATCACGGCGTTGATCGCCACCTTCTCGACGGTGCACTCCACGAGGTCGGGCGGCATGATGCACACGACTTCGGCAGGATCTCGCGTCGTCCCGGCCAGCATCCGCTCCACACGGTCCTCCGTGGGCGGAACAAGCGGTAGCCCGTCGGACCACCCCCGGGCAAACATCGCTTCGAAAACATCTTCCGATGCGCCGAGCTCCACGAACCGTGACCGGAGCCGGCTCCCCGAGTGGCGGCGGACGAGCTCTTCGTGAATGCCTGGCTCGAAGATCTTCGAGCCGCACCCCGGCCGCTGCTCAGGAAGCTCCGGCGCCAGATCGGTGAGGCCGGACACGGATTCCCACCGTTGCCTGTGCCAGCCCACGGCAGAATCGACAACGGCGCCGTCCTCGATTCGATACAGCGTGGGAGTGGTCTCAGTTTGCAGCCGCCAGGACACCTCGAGGTTTGAGTCATCGAGTGCGGAAAAACCGGGCGGCCAATCGGGACGGTCCTGGGTCACAACCGTCAGCCCGGGACCGTCGAGGATCTGGCTCATGGCAGGGATGACCAGGTGGCAGGTAGGACAGTCCTCCTTCACCACAGCGACGAGCCCATCGGGCAAATGATCCACGGTCACGATGCGACGGTAGCGGACGGGCTCCGACCAAAGGCGGGCAGAGCCGGCCGTGTCTGGATCTTCGGAGATGCCAGACGGAGCCCGGCGGCGACCGGGTCAGGCGCACTGAAGAGCCGCCGGCGCCACTACCCACACGGGTGCGGCGACGATCCGAGCCGGCTAGCCCCCGCTCGTTCCGCGGCGGCGGTCAGGCACAGCGGATCGTGATCTCGGCAAGCGGTTCGAGGGCGAACGCAAACACGGTTCCGTCACCACCGGGTACCGGTGGGATCACCGAACCCATGATGATGAGATCGCCGGCCCGAAGCAACTCACCGGCAGATGCCAGGGTGTCGGCGACCGTCGCAACGACGTCGGGGTAGGCACCCGTCAACTCCTCGAGCTCGGTCACGGTCCATCGCTCATCTCCATCGACCACGATGCGGGCGGTGAGACCGGAGATGTCGATGCCGGCCCGGCTCGGGTCGGGCACACCCAGGATCACGGCCTTGTGGAAGATGTTGCCGGCCACGATGTCCGACACGGATTCGGGCTCGATGGGGAGGTCGATGTCCGCCAGCTCTATCGCTGGACCGAGCGCCGATACTGCTGCACGTGCCTCATCCGGAGTGGCCCCAGGCCCGAGATCCGACCCGATGTAAGCAGCCACCTCGAACTCGACCACCGGCCTGGTCCATCCGTCGAGCGAGATTTGGGAACCGGTGGGAACGATCGTTTTGTCGGTCATGTAGCCCATCACGGGAGCCTCGATCTTCATCAACTCCAGCGATGCGGGCGCCCCGAAACCGACCTTCCACCCAACGGCAGTCGCACCGGATTCCAGTGCCTGCCGTCGTGCCTCAAGCATGGTCGGGAGCCCGACGGCGACCCGCGGGTCCTCCCAGACGCGGGTCACTCTGCGACCTCGTAGCCAGAATCCTCGAGCGACCCGCAGCCGTTCCATCCCCAGACGAGAACGACGTCTTCATCTCCCGTGTTGTCGAATCCGTGTGACTTGTCCCTCGGGGTCCAGATCACGTCGCCCTTCGATGAAGGAGCCGTGCCGTCGTCGGTGTAGATGTGCCCCGAGCCTTGAAGCACGATGAAGAACTCGTCTGCGTTGCGGTGGAGGTGACGGTCGTGGCGCGCTCCGGGAGGAAGCACGGTCCATCCGAGCAGGAAGTCTTCGACACCCACGGTCGCCTGATCGATGAGGAACTGCACCTGCATGTCGACCCAGCCTTCGTCCTCGCGAAGCCCACCGACGATCGGAACCTCGGAGAGATTCGTTTTGAAGCGCTCGGTCATCGTCCACCTCCGAGCATGTGATACACATCGAACACGGTCACAAAGTCGCGATGGTCGATCCCGAGCCCGCGGCAGGCGTTCAGCAACTCGTTGGCGACCGCCCCGAGTGGAGCCGGTGAGCCCTGCCTCCGCGCAACTTCGAGTGCCAGCACCATGTCCTTCTGCTGAAGAGTCACGTCGGCCAGGGGCTTGTCGGGCATCTCGAGAATGAAGGGCCCCCTGTACCCCATCACCGGAGACGCAACCACCGACTTGAGCATGGCGTCGACGGCCACGGCACGATCCACTCCGCCCTTCTCGGCCAGGGCGACGGCCTCACAGAAAGCCACCATCTCGACGATCAATGCCAGGTTGATCGCCACCTTCATCTGCACCGCCGTGCCCGACGCGCCGATGCGACTCACCTTCGATCCGATGTCGAGGAGGACCGGCTTCACGCGCTCGTACGCCGACCCGTCGCCGCCGACCATCGTCGACGCCGACCCCTGCGCGATCGTCACAGGACTGCCGGAGATCGGTGCGTCCATCATCACCAGACCACGTTCCGCAAACGCTGCAGACAGGTTGCGGCTCACCTGAGGGTCGATCGTGCTCATGTCGAGGTAGATGCCATCCGCCGACAGTCCCGAGATCACACCCTCCTCTCCGAGCGCAATCGCCTCGACGGCGTTGGCGTCGGTGACCATCGAGAAACAGATCTCCGATTCAGCGGCCAGCTCCCGGGGAGACTCGGCCAAGCGCATTCCCAATTCCATGAGCGGGTCGGCCTTGGAGGCCGTTCGATTCCATCCGGCGACGGTGTGTCCCGCCTCGATGAGGCGCGGCACGATCACCTGCCCCATGTCACCCAATCCGATCCAACCCAGTTTCATGCGTGCGGGCTCCCTTCGCTTTGACGAAAGCCTATCGGTTGAAACCAGAATTGGCCCAGCCACCTGGCCAATTCCTCGCTCTGCCGGGTATCGTCGGGGCGTGGCTCTCCACAGGACCGGAGCCCTGGAGCCGGTGACCCCCACGCGGTTGTCCGACGAGGTGGCGGGCCGTCTCAGGGCCTACATCGACGAAAACCAGCTCATGGTCGGCGACCGGCTTCCCTCCGAACGCGACCTGGCCGGCATGCTCTCAACCAGCCGGGCAACCATCAGCCAGGCGCTACGGATCCTGTCGATCACCGGCCTCATCGAGGTTCGGCAGGGGTCCGGAGCGTACGTCCGGGCCCGCTCGGCATCGGCACCGGGGACTGCATTCATGCTGGCTCAAGAACCCAACCGGACCTCCGGGCCCGAGCTGGCCGAGATGCTGCACTGGGTGGAACGATCATTGGTGGAAGGGCTTCGTCTACCCGATTTCGACTCGACCGCAGTCGAGTCCGCCTTCGCCCGACTCGAAGATGCACCCAGCTCGGTGGGTGAGTTCATCGAGGCCGACGCCCAGTTCCACCTGGCCGTGATGCGCGCCACCAAGAACCGATACATCGTGGCGCTGTTCGAGGAGGTGCATCGGCGGATCCATCAGATCACGTACGCAGGCTGGGTTCGGTCGGGGGAGTCACCGGCGTGGCTGGAGCCGACGAACTTCGCACCGCAACTCGACCTACATCGGAGGATCAGGGATGCCGCGCTGTCGGGCGACCTCAACGCGCTCTCCGACGCCCTCGATGCTCATCACCGCGCGGTGACGTCCCACCTCCCCTAGGCGTCCACCCGGCAGGCCGTCCTATTCGCCCTCCGCCAGGCGGCGACGGAACCCTTCGATCGTGTGGGTCGTGAGCCGGACAGGAGTGACGGCTCTGGCCGAGGCCGTACGACGAATGCCGAGGAGGCCTGCGAGCTCTCCGAAGTAGCGACCGGGACCGAGCTCGGCCAGCACGGAGTCTCCACCCGGCCCGGCACGGTAGATCTGGATCGTGCCTTCCTCGATCCAGTACACGGTGTCGGAGGGGGCACCTTCCTCGATGACCACTTCGCCGGTGGAGAAGGACACACCTTCGCCGCCAGGACTGTCGCCCTGCTCGGCGGGCGCGTCGAGGGCCACGTCGAGCGTGGGATCCTGCATGAGGATGCGTTCCTCCAGTTCGACCAGATCCGCAGACGGAACCACCCCCAACTCCTCCGCCAGGAGGTTCCGCAGCTTGGTGAATGCCCTCAAGGCGTCAGCCTGCCGGCCGGATCGATACAGCGCCATCATGTGCAGTCCCCAAAGCCGCTCGCGGAGCGGATAGGTCTCGACGAGACCGGCGAGATCCGCCATGACATGCTCGTGTCGTCCCGCGGCCAGTTCGGCCTCCATGAGCGTCTCGACCACCGACAGCCGCTCCTCTTCGAGAACAGCCGCCGCCCGTACCGCGAACTCGTACCGGCGGAGGTCTGCGAGTGGGGCGCCACGCCATTGGGCCAGCGCCTGCCGGAGTCCCTCCCCGGCCCGACCCGCCTCACCATCTTCGAGCGATCGCCGACCTCGGAGCGTGTGTCGTCGGAACCGCTCGACGTCGATGCGCTCCGGGCCCAGCGCGAGACGGTATCCCGAAGGGCCGGTCTCCACCGCGTCTGGACCGAGAGCCTTGCGAAGCCGAGATATGGCAACCTGGAGGCTGGCATCGGGATCCTGGGGTGCCCGGTCGTTCCAGAGGTTGGCGGCGATCCGATCGCGGTCGACCATACTTGGTGAGTCGAGGGCGAGAATCGCGAGGAGTGCGGCCTGTGTTCGGCCGCCCAGGGCTACGGCGCCGCGGTCGTCGGCGGCCTCCACATGCCCGAGCAGTCGTACCTCCACGCCCGGATGCTACAGCCGAGCTCCGCCCGACTCAGGTCCGCTCGGCGATCCACGACGTGACCTGCGCGACCACATCCGGATGATGAAGCAGGCCGAAGTGGTTGAGCCCTCCGAGCACCCGAAGCTCGTCGGGATCGAGTTTGGCGCCGCCACCTGCGCTCCTCTGGCGTACGAGGAGATCGCCTAAGGCGACACCCACAGGATGTGCGGGGTCGTCGGTGATGACACCTGCGATGAAATGTACGGCGATCTCAGGTGGAAGTGCATGCGCCCCGACCGTGTCCGTGAGCAGCTCGTCGGGGTCGAAGCCTGCCCAATCGGCGGGCGCGACCGCACCGTATCTCAGATCCTTCACACCCACGCTCCGACGATTGAGAAGGCGCGCAAATGGCCGCGACTCGGGCACCTTCGACAGTCCCCACGCCACCACATTGACGAGCTTCTCCATCGGAGCGCCCCCATGCGGAGTTCCGAGAGTCACGATCTGCTCCAGGCGCGCCGGCCAGTCCCGCCCGGACTCGACGGCTTCGAGCACGGCACTCCGCAGAACGAGGCCGCCCATGGAATGGCCCACGAGAGTGATCGAATCGACCGCCACGGGCCACTTCGAGCACAGATGATCCAGCAGTTCGGACAGCGCGGCACCGTTGTCCGAGATCCGGAGCCCGGTGTTGTACCTGACAGCCAGGGCAGTGGCGTCGGTGTTCTCTTCGATAGCCGACCGGAGTCCGGGAGCGTCGACGCGATCGCGCCAACAACGTTCGGTTTCGGCCAGACCGTGCACCAGAATCGCGAGGCGACGGCCGGCATCCGGATAGGCGTCGGCCAACCCCTCCAGCCGAACCCGTGAACCATCAACGCTCCGGAAACCCATCGGACTGCGCAATCCTCGCTCGAATGGTCCCGGGTCGTCTCCATAGAATCCGTTGACCACCGCGGCCGCATCGTCGGACATAGTCGTACGAGACAGGGGCGTTGCATCCAGTCCCCAGCCCAACACCCGGCTTCCCAGACGCAGCGAGCCGTAGACCGTGCGAGCCACGGCGTCGTGTACCACCGCAACCGGCCACACGGCGGGACCGACGATCGACGACACCCGATCGAAGACAGCGCGATGCACGCCTTCCACCGGCTCGATGAGGCGATCGACGACGAGACCCAGGGCGCTTCCGACAGCCATCAGATTCCTCTCGATTGAGATCAGGATACGCCGAAGGGGCCACTGGGAGGTATCGACGAGAATTCGTAAGCCATTTGTAACCACCGGGTGGCATGATTGGCTTGCTGGCATAAAGGGTGAGTCATGTATGGGGTGATGGGAGGTCTCTCACACGATCGGGGTGTTCGTGGAGAGATCCAGCCGATGCTGGCGGTCGTCAGTGGGGTACTGGCGACCGACCAGGTCGTGAAATGGGTGGTTGCATCGAAAGCAGGGATCGACCGCACCCTCGCGGTGGTGCCCTGGGTGGCCATCGTGTCGATCACCGCCCTGGTGTTGTCGATCGTCGCGCTCGTGATCCTGCTCGATGCCCGGATGCTGTCGGCTCCCGTCGTCGGGCTGATGATCGGCGGGCTGAGCTCAGCGGTGATCGACACGTTCGCCGGCACCTCACCGACGATGGCGATCTCGATTGCCGACGTGGCGGTGACGGGTGCCGTGAGCTGGTGGCTGGTGACGACGATCCTCACCCACCTGGCCTGGCGTCAGCCGGTGTTCCACACACGACGGCATCGTCTGGCTTCCTGAACTGGGTCTCGGGCGCTGCCCGCCGCCTGGCGGTTGCTTCACTTCGGGACCCTGAGCTGCCCACTAATCCGCTTCAGCGGCCACCAACTCGGCTATCTGCACCGCATTGAGAGCGGCGCCCTTCCGCAGGTTGTCGCCTACGACCCACAGGCTGATTCCGCCCGGCCGGCCCACTGTTTCCCGCACCCGGCCGACGAGCACATCGTCGATCCCGGCGGCGTCGAGCGGGGTGGGCACGGTGTCTTCCCAGACCTGGACACCCGGCGCTCCCTCGAGCAAGTCGATCGCCTCCGGCCGGGTCATCGACCGCTCGAACCACATCGTGGCTGCGATTCCGTGACTCACGAGAACCGGCACACGAACACACGTCGGCTCTACGAGGATCGAGGGCGACCCAAGGATCTTGCGCGTCTCGTTGACGAGCTTCCACTCCTCATCGGTGTATCCCTGCTCCTTTTCGGCACCCGCAAACGGAATGACGTTGAAGCCGATCGGACGCACGTATACCTCGGAACCAGGGTCCTCCCACGAACCCAGCTGCAGCGCCTCGGGCGTAGGACGCAAGCTGTCGTTCTGGCGCAACAGCTCCTCGATTCCCTTCATCCCCGACCCCGACACAGACTGGTAGGAAGTGGCGATCATCGACGCCAAGCCGGCCGCCCGGTGCAGCGGTCCGACCGCCATCATCAATGCCATGGTGGTGCAGTTCGGGTTGGCGATGATGCCCCGCGATCGCTCGTGGGCATCGGCGTCATTGACGCCGGCGACAACCAGTGGGACCGAAGGTTCCATTCGGAACGCAGACGAGTTGTCGACCACCACTGCCCCGGCATTGGCGAAGGCAGGCGCAAACTCGCGCGACCGGTCGCCCCCGGCTGAGAACAGGGCAACCTCGACACCGGACGGGTCGGCGGTGGTCAGGTCTTCGACTTCGACCTCGCCCCAGCGAGTCTCGAGCTTCTGCCCTGCCGATCGCGCCGAGGCCAGCAGTCGCAGCTCGGAAACCGGGAAGTCCCGCTCCTCCAAGATCGACAACATGGTGCGACCGACCGCACCGGTCGCTCCGACGATGGCTGTGTTGGTCATGCGCCTTGCTCCTCGGTGATCGTGGGGGGCTCGAAAGCGTCGTGCAGTGCCTGCACGGCCCGGTTCACGTCATCGCCTCTCACCACGCAAGAGATACGAATCGTCGATGTCGAGATCATTTCGATGTTGATGGCGGCGTCGGCGAGCGTTCGGAACACCTGGGCGGCCACACCGGGGTGGCTCTTCATTCCGGCGCCGACGAGAGACACCTTGCCGACCTCTTCATCGACCTCCACGGCCCCGGCCCCGAGGTCTGTCGCAGTGCGCTCGGCGATCGCCCGGGCTTCCTCCACGGACGCCTTCGGAACAGTGAGAGAGATGTCGGTGGACCCGTCGCTAGACACGTTCTGCACGATCATGTCGACGTTGATGCCCTGCGCTGCCATTGGCTCGAACAGGCGGGCTGCCACTCCCGGTGTGTCGGGTAGTCCACGCACGGTCAACTTCGCCTCGGATGTGTCGTGGGCGATGCCACTGATGATGGCCTGTTCCATGGTGGTCTCCTTCACCCATGTACCTGGATGGTCGTTGAACGACGAGCGAACGTGAATCGGCACGTTGAATCGTCTGCCGAATTCCACCGACCTGCTCATCAGGACCCCGGCCCCCGATGCGGACAATTCCAGCATCTCTTCGAAGCTGATCTCGCCGAGTTTTCGGGCGGCCGGGACGATGCGGGGATCGGCCGAGAACACGCCGTCGACATCGGTGTAGATCTCACAGACGTCTGCGTCCATCGCCGCGGCCAGCGCCACGGCGGTGGCGTCGGTGCCTCCACGACCGATCGTCGTGATCTCCTTCGTCACCGGGTCGACACCCTGAAAGCCGGCGACGATCACGACCCGCCCCTTGTCGAGGCTCTCTCGAACCCGAAACGCGCGGATGTCGGCGATCTTGGCATCACCATGGCGACCTTCTGTGAGGATGCCCGCCTGACTGCCCGTGAAACTCACGGCCTCCACACCGCGAGCGATGATCGCCATCGCCACCAGCGCCATGGAGATGCGCTCCCCCGCCGTGAGCAGCATGTCCATCTCTCGGGCGGGCGGAGCCGGTGACACCGCATTCGCCAGCGAAATCAGCTCATCGGTGGTGTGACCCATGGCAGAGACGGCCACGAGAACGTCGTTCCCGGCGCGTTTGGTTGCGACGACCCGATCGGCGACACGTGCGATGCGTTCGGGTGAGCCGACGGAGGTTCCGCCGTATTTCTGGACGATGAGCATTGGACTGGACCTCGGCCTGAGTCAACGGGGAGTGTACGGCCTATCGGCCTCCCCGCTGACACCCTGCGCGACCCGCTCGACATACCGAGGTGCGCACCGCACTACGCTCCCGATCCCGTGGCGAACGAACGACGAGCTCGACAAAAGGAACTCGAGGCAGCGAAGAAGGAGGCCGCCCGCAAGGCTGCGTCCCGCAAGGAGCTGTTCCGCAGGATCAGGGTCGCTTTCGGGATGGGCACGCTGGTGGTGCTGCTCCTGCTCTTGATCAGCTACCTCGGGTCCGAGAGCGACGATCAGCCGAAGCGCTACCTCGACCTCCGAGATCAGCCCACCGCATGCGGCGCGGAGGCCCCTCCGGACCAGACGATGGATCGCTGGACCGAGCCCGCCGATCAGGGGCTAGAAGGTCCTGTCCTCGCAACGGTCACCACATCGTGTGGAGATCTCGTATTCGAGCTCGACCCGTCGATGGCCCCCCAGACAGTGAACGCATTCGTGTTCCTCGCCCGACAGGGCGCCTACGACGGCACCATCCTCGACCTGGTCGACCCCACGCTGTGGATCCAGGGCGGCGACCCCGAAGCCGACGGTACCGGCACGTTCTTCATGGAGGGCCGAAGGGTGTTTCGTCCGACGCCCGACGAGTTCCCTCCCTCGGACTTCGTGATGGAGGCGGGTGTCGTTGGTCTTGCCGGCGACATCTCGACGAGAGGATCGTCTTTCTTCGTGGTCACTGGTGACGACGTGCGGCTCTCGAACCGCTTCAACGTGATGGGTCGCATGGTGGAAGGGTCCGAGACCCTCGACCGCATCTTCGAGATCGATCGCAAGGCGCCTCCGGGTTCGGGCGCAAGAACCGCTCCCGCCGAGACGGTCTACATCGAATCCATCGCCATCGAAGACGCCGCATAGAGCGCTCCGTTCCGGCGGGGTCGCCGCCAGAGGTGAGTGCAACCGTCCATTCGGTGGTTGCGAGTAACTTCGCATGTCAATGGCGGTAGATCTCCACACGCACTCGACTGCCTCCGACGGCTCCGATCAGCCGGCCGACCTGGCGCGACTCGTGGCCGAAGCTCGCCTCGCCGGCTTTGCTCTGACCGACCACGACACGCTCGAAGGATTGTCGGAGGCGGGCGCCTCGGCCGCCGCGCTCGGACTCCAGTTCGTTCCGGGAGTCGAGCTCTCACTGGAGTGGGACAAGGGCGGAATGCACCTCGTCGTGCTGTGGCTGCCACCGGTGCCTGGCCCTCTGCAAGACCGGCTCGCCGGCCTCCAGCTGTCTCGTGCCCGTCGCAACGAGTTGATGGTGCATCGGCTCCAGGAGCTGGGGATGGACATCACGGTCGACGACCTCGAGGCGGAGTCGGGTGGGGGCAGCACTGGCCGCCCGCACATGGCAGCGCTCATGGTGAGAAAGGGCTACGTGCCCGACCTGACCACAGCTTTCGACGAGTACCTGGCGTCTGGCAAGCCTGCCTATCTCGGGCGCCAACGTCTCGAGCCCGAGGAGGCCATAGACCTGGCCCGACGATCCGGTGCGGTGACGGTGCTGGCCCATCCTCATACGTTGGGGGTCGACAATCGATTCGAGATGGCCGATCTCATGGAGCGCCTCGTGGCGGCCGGCCTCCAGGGAATCGAGTGTCACTACGGAACATACGAGGCTCCAGGGCGCTCGGGGATGGCGGCGATGGCACGCCGATTCGGGCTCATTCCATCCGGGGGGTCCGACTATCACGGAGCCTACAAACCCGACGTTGCGCTCGGCGTCGGTCGAGTTGGCCTTCCCATTCCCGACGCCGTGCTCGAAGAGCTGTCGGCGGCTCGATCATCGGTGTCATGACTGAGCGAGCGCCCCGGGACGTGGCGGGCGTCGTTGTGCCCATTGCGCAGCTGGGCGTCTCGGTGGGACTCTTCTGGCTGTTCGGAGCGACCGAGGAGAAAGACCTCTTTGATGCTGCGATGAGCCTCCCGTGGTTCATCATGGCCTCCCTCGCCGGGCCGCCCGTGGCCGCGCTGTTGCGGCGATTGCTCGAAAGCCCCGATCTGGAGGGTGACCTCTGGGAAACGCGACGGGTGTTCACGTCGTCGTTTCGCGGACTGCTCAGCCTTCACGCCGTGATCACGGCAATGGGCGTCCTCACATCCCGGTGGGTAGCGGCGGGACTGTTCCCCGGCGTGCCCGACACCGTTCGCTTCGCAGGCGTGCTCCGGATCGGGTTCGTGACCTACTTCCTGATGGGGATCACCACCGTGCTCACGGCGGGAGCGTTGGCCAAGGAGCGTCGCGCGCTCCAGTGGGTGGCACCCTCCGGTCAGGTCGTCGGCGTCTTGGGCGCAATCATCGGCATGGGAGGAGCGCCTGGGGTCGAGGACCTGGCATGGGGTGGGCTCGTCGGTTCGGCTCTGGCCTTGGTGGTGGTTGCATGGCGGGTGGACCGCTCTGGGATCGGGCTCGACTGGACCACTCCTTGGGTGCATCGCTCGGTTCGCTCGATCGTGGACGCCGTTGCGCCATCGGTGGGATTGGCCGGACTGTTCGGCATCGAAGCGATGCTCCCGGCGATCGGAGGCCAGTACGCGGGGGCCGGCGCCATTGGGGTGCTCACCGGTGTGCGCTGGCTCGTGGTGACGGCAGCTTCGATCACGGTCGTGCCGATTGCGATCGGAGATGCCGAGGTGGATCTCGAGACCGAGGGCCCGAGCCGATGGTTACGAGGCGCAGTGGTAGCCGAGGCCTCGCGCTTGCTCCCCTTCGCTGCGCTCGGCCTCGGCCTGGTCATCGGTCTCTCCGGCCCGCTGGTCGCCGCACTGTTCCAACGAGGAGCGTTCCAACAGTCCGCAGCCGAGACGGCCGCTCTCCTCACGGCGACGATGTCCGTGACCATCCCGTTCAATGCGCTCTCAGCCGTGATCCGCCGCTCCGGCGACCGGGCGGGACAGGCAAGCAGGACGACGATCGGAGGCATGTCCACTCTGGCGCTCGCCTCCATTCCCGGGGTTCTCTTGGCGGCCGACGCGCTCGGATCGAGTGGCGTGGCACTCACCTGGACTGTCGTCGTATCCACACTCGGTGGAACGACTGTATGGAGCTGGTTTCGGGGCTCCCCCACCCGGGAGAAGGAGCATCTCGGCCGCAGGCTCATCACTTCCACCGTCGTAGCCGGTGCGACTGCAGCGGTGGGCCTGGCAGTGTCTGCGCTCGGCAGCACCATGGACGCACCGGTGATCGCAATCTCTGTCGTCGGTGTGATTGCGGCAGGAGCCGGATGGTTCTGGACACTGCGGGTCCTCGGTGTCGACCCGGAGATCGGTGTCGACCGCATCGACGGTGGCGACAGATGACGGCGCCAGTTGGGTAGCCTCGCGTCGCAGTCGGGGAGACGGTGGCCATGAGCGCATCCAAGACGATCGGGAGAGCCGCCGCCGTGGTCTCTCTGGGCATCCTGCTGTCGAGGGTGCTCGGGTACGGGCGCACATTGATCCTCGCCGCGCTCCTGGGCGTGAGCGCAGACTCCGATCTGTATGTGGCGGCGTTCTTCATACCTGACCTGCTGTTCTTTTTGATGGCCGGCGGCTACCTCTCGATCACGCTGGTTCCACTGCTCACCGACCGGATGGAATCCGGCGGCCCCGAAGATGCCCGGAGGGCGTTCACCGCGGTGTTCCGGGTGGTCGTCGGCCTCATGGTCGTCCTCACGCTGATCCTCATGGCATTTGCGGGACCGCTCACACGCGCGGTCTTCCCCGAGTTCTCGGGGGACGAGCTCGCACGGCTGGTGAACATGATGCGGATCACGTTCACGTCGCAGGTGTTCTTCGTCGCCGGGACGATGCTGATGGCTTCGCAATACGCATCCCGGCGATTCCTGATCCCGACGCTTGCTCCCCTCCTCTACAACCTCGGCATCATCGGCGGCGGACTCATCGGGGCCATGGTGGGCGACCCGACGCCGGAGTCGTTCCTCTGGGGCGGGCTGGCGGGAGCGATCGTCGGCAACTTCGGGATCCAGGTGATCGGCTCCAGGCGTGCGGGTTTCGGCCTCGCGTCCGGGGTGCCGATGCGTCATCCAGTCATACGTGCCTACTTCGTGCTCGCGCTACCGCTCATGATCGGGCAGTCCGCAGTCGCCCTCGACGAGCAGTGGCCCCGCGTGTTCGGGCAGTTCGCCGGAGACGGCGCTTCGTCCGCCCTGTACTACGCACGAATCCTCAACATGCTTCCGGTCGGCGTCATCGCCCAAGCTGCGGGAGTGGCGGCCTTTCCGTTCCTCGCCGGCCTGTTTTCGGCCGGGAAGCTCGGAGAGATGCGCGCCACGGTCCTGAGATCGGTTCGCTCAACAGTTGCCATCGGCGGCCTGGCGGCCGCCCTGGTCGTGACCATGGCGTTCCCTCTCGTGAGGGTGGCGTATCAGTGGGGTGCCTTCGGCAGCACAAACACCGATTCCGTGGCGGGACTGCTCGTGTACTACGCCCTGTCGATACCGTTCTGGGCGGCGCACCAGGTGTACACCCGAGCGTTCTACGCGCAGAAACGGATGTGGACTCCGGTGGTGATCGGCACGGCGGTCACTGCGATCGTGATCCCCATGCTGTTCTTCGCCGTGAACCGATTCGGGGCGTCGGGGGTTGCGGTCGGAAGCACCATCGGCGTGGCGCTGTACACCGTCGCGATCGCCACAGCGTGGCATAGACACTCCGATCCGAACGAGTTGTCAGACCTCTTCGGGTCCTTCGCCAAGACGCTGGCGGCATCTGTGACAGCCGGGGCCGGCGCCTTGATCGGGCTCGAGATTGCGTCACGGCTCACGTCAGGACGGTTGTTGCCGTCCGTGGTCGCCGGCGTCCTCGGCGGACTCCTCTACCTGGCGGCCGGTCGCCTGCTGAAGATGAGCGAGCTGGATCCGATCTGGTCCCGGCTTGGACGCTCCTAGTTCACCTCGGTGAGCCACCCGTACGGATCCGGACGCTTCCCGACGTGGATGTCGGTGAGCGCCGATCTCAGTTCGAGGGTGTGGGTTCCCACATCGCCGCTGCCGACCGGGGTCTCCTCGCCGCTGTGAACGAAGGCGCCGACCGAAGCGAGCACCGCGGCCGTTCCGGATAGTGCCGCCTCGGCATCTGCCATTCCGGCCCATTCGAGCACGGCGTCGACAGTGAGGTCGTGTCGCTCTTCGACGACGTAGCCCATGTCGGCGGCGAGCGTCAGCAGTGAATCCCGGGTCACGCCGTGAAGGAAGGCGTCCGTCAGTGCGGGTGTCACGACGCGTTCGGAGTCGATCATCATGAAGTTGGCGGCACCGGTCTCCTGCACGACCCCACCCGGCGCAAACAGCACCTGGTCCACGCCGAGAGAGTGCTTGGCATCCATGGTCGGTCCGAGTGCCATCACGTAATTGGCACCGGACTTCACCATGCCGAACTGTGGAGTAGTTCGGGGCGTGTCCGTCTCGATGGCGATCTTCAGGGGACGGATCCCACCCGCGAAATAGTCGCCCACGGGGCTAGCGAGCACATACAACAGGGCCTGTTTCGAAGGGACAGCGGCGGCACCGATGTTCTCCTCGACTCCGATGAGCGTCGGACGCAGATACAGCGAACCGGGTGCTGCGGGCACCTCGTCGAGATTGGCCCGGACCACGTCCACCACCATCTCGGTCAGCATGTCGACCGGTGGGACGGGCAAACGCAGGATCTCGGCAGACCGCTGCATCCTGCGAACGTGACGGTCGAGTCGAAAGATCCGAACGACGCCATCGTCACCGCGGTGCGCCTTCAAGCCCTCGAAACACGAACTGGAATAGTGGAACACGTGCGTCGCGGGGTGAAAGGCGAACGGCTCCACCGGACCCAGCTTGGGGACGTCCCAGGTGTCGCTGTCCCAGCGGGCTACCGACATGGACCCGGCGAACGAGGTGCCAAATGGGCCGGTCGGTGCCTGCGGGGCGGTTGTCATCAGACCTCCTGAGAACGTGAAGCCCCCAATCTACGCCGAACCAGCCTGCCTGTCAGCCGGGAACGGCCGCGAACGGCGGGACCCGCGGCAGAGTTCGCCCAGGGCAGACCTCGGCGCCGTAAGACAGCGGCCGACAGCCGACAGCCGACTGCCCACGGCCAACAGCCGACAGCCGACGGCCCCGAACCTCCCGCGGATGAGAACGGGGCCGCGGTTAGGGGACCATCGCAACACGCGGCGGTAGCCAGGGCGGACCGGCGTCTGTTTCGGCCGGCGTGAAGCACCACACGAACATGATCCAAGAGGATCATCCAGCGGGCCGAAAGTCCGCCTGCAGAAACACAGCCGACCGGCGCCTGTTCCGCTCGGCGTGAATCACCCCTCGAACATGGGCCGGGTGGGCGAATCACCGGAGCGGAAGTCGGCCTGCAAGAACACAGCGGACCGGCGTCTGTTTCGGCCGGCGTGAACCACCTCACGAACATCAGCCGGGTGGACGAATCACCGGAGCGGAAGTCGGCCTGCAGAAACACACCCATCAGGGCGAGTTGGATCCCCACTCGGGTTCGACCGAGGGAGCGAATCGGCCGAAGGGTCGAGCCATTCCGGAACGTACCCACGCCGGGGGCACGGGAGCGGCCGGCGGCTTGGCTCGGCCGGCGTTCTCGATGTCGAGAAGGTGCTGGATGACGGCGGCGATGGCTGCTGCCTCGAACGGTCCGGCGCCACCCTTGATCTTGATGGGCCGCTCAGTCATCGGGTCCCGCCAACTCGACGAGCTCGATGAGGGTTCCGCCGAGATCCTTGGGATGCACGAAGGCGATCCTCGCACCACGGCCACCGGGGCGAGGATGCTCGTCGATCAGACGAGCCCCCTCCTCGACCAGATGCTCGAGAGCAGCGTCGATGTCGGCGACTGCGAACGCCACGTGATGCATGCCCTCGCCGTTTCGCTCGAGAAACCGACCGACCGCCGAGTCTGCCGACAGCGGCTGCAGCAACTGCACAAACGATCCGCCCACCGGAAGCATCGCTTCCTCGACGCCCTGAGCGACGACCGTTTCGCGATAGAGCGGCTCGACCCCATATCGCGATCGGTATTGGGCGATCGCATCGTCGAGGTCGTGCACCGCGATGCCCACGTGGTCGAGGTTGAGCAGCTTCATGCGGGGTGACGATACTTGTCGGCCGACGCAGTCGGCAGGCCTCGGCCCGATTTCATGACGTCGGCCCGGCGGTGGCCGAGCCCATTCGCTCGAGCAGCCGCCGCCATCCCGGGTGACCATGCAGTCCGATGAGGTCGGGGTTGGTGACGGTTTCAGGAGCATCGGACCATCCAGAAGCCACTGCCGTTTCGAGCGCGGTCATCGCTTCGTCGGTGTGACCCAGCCGGGCGAACGACCTGGCCAGCAGGAAGCGCGAGGTCGGGTCGGGCGTGATCACAGAACCGAGGCGCGCCGCCTGATCGTGTCGCCCCAGCGTGTGGAAGCGACGTTGGGCGAGCCGCGCCATGGCCGGACCCGGAATCGAGCGCATCGATTGTTCGAATCCGGTCACATCGCCTTGCCGTACCGCCCACTCGGCGTCGACCAACCAGCGCTGATCGGGTTCGAGTTCGTCGCCCCTCGGCGCTGTCCCCAGTGTCATCCGCGCCAGCTCACGGTCGAGCGGCGTGGGCGCGGTCGATTCCAGCACGACCTGGGCCAGCCGTGCGGCGAGCCGGGGATCGACCCGTTGCAGGTCGGCAATGCGTGCGTTGAGGATGGGGATCGATTGAGGCGTGAGCACCTGATCGATTCCGCTCTCGACGTGCTGCATCACCAGCAACTCCGCCACCAATGCACCGGCTTCGGGGAGACTCAACACTCCCCTCGCCTCGGCTTCGGCCTCGGCCAACCGCCCAACCGACGCCAGGGCGTGCGCCCGCATCAGAGGGGGCATCGAACGGCCATCCTCTTCGTCGAGCACCAGTAGCTCGTCGAGCCGCCCGAGCCGTGCGAGGGCCGCCCTCCGGATGTCGGTCATGGGCTGCACCAACTCCTTTGACCCGGCACGGTCGATCACCACGTCGGCCATCGTCACCGCCCGCTCGAGCTCTCCTCGTCGGAATGCCTGCTCGGCCTCGATCGCGTCCTCCATCAACGGCTCGTCTCGCCCCTGCCGAATCCTGGTGGAGGTAGCCATGAGCTCTGGTCCAAAGATGATCAACAGCCACAGCGCGCCAAACGGTCCACTCCACTGATACATGAAGATGATGGCGACGACAGCCATCAACCCTGTGACCACAGGAACGATCACCGCCGCCTTCGAGGGCGCGATCGCCCGCACGGCCGCATCGAGCACATGGCTGCCGTCGAGACCGGGGAGCGGCACGAGGTTGAAGATCCCCCAAACCCCGCCGGCCAGCACGAAGAAGAAGAGGGCCTGCTCCCAGACATTCGACGGATCGAGCACGGCAGAACGGAACAGCAAGAACACCGGCAGCGCGGCTCCGGCACCGGCCAGCGTCCCCGCGAGTGACACGAACGCTCGCTTGCCGTTGGACAGGCGCACCGGGTAGCTGTGGTGTGTGAGACCGCCGAGGAACACGAGTTCGATCCGTGCGGTTCCTCCAAAGTGGCGGGCGCTGGCAGCGTGTCCCAACTCGTGGATCAGGACTGCGGCGCCGATCGCGATCGCCAGAGCCAGCAGCCCTTCGAGGGCAACCAGCGGGCTTCGCGCATTCGCAAACAGCGGCCAACCGAAGAAGACCGGCAGCGCCAAGGCGGACCACCGGTACAACACCGGAAACCCGAACAGGCGAAAGGAGATCCCCTTTCCAGAGATGAACGGTTCCGCCATGTCACCAGCTTGGCACGGCTCGAGAACTTCGCATGCCGCAACGCTGCCGAAGGCGCTTCCCTCACAACCCGCTCACCGCCGCGCCCACACGTGTGCAGCCCCCTTCCTGCGATGGTATGCGGCGCACACGCTACCGGCGACTCCAGGACCGCCTCGTGTCCGCTCGGACCCGCGCACCTCAGTGCATCTTTCTCCATTGGCTGTATGAGGCGACCGAACCGCCGCTGGGGCGACGGAGCCATGGATACGGGTGCAATTCGACCGGCTCGATGACACGGGCGAGTCGCCGGAACCCGGGAACCGGGGCGAACGTGACAGCCACCGGGCGATGCCGGAGCACGTCGACCGGACGTCCAAGATGGATTTCCACAGTGCGATGGGTGGCGAGCTCGGCGAGGGTCTCGGTGAGAAACACGAGTCGTTTGCCCGACAATTGCAACGACATGAGAAGCGATTCGTCGAAGACGAACACGACGGGGAGGTCGGGACGCCCCGCCATGGCAGCGTCCGATGTCCCCATCGACTCCGCCGTCATCCACACTGCCTCTGGCTCGCCGCTCGACTCGACCGATGCCGGCCCGGCGGTGACTCTTGGATCGGGGTCACCGCGGAGGGACCCGGGTTCTCGCAGGTGCGTGATCTCAGGGATCGGTGAGCTTGCGCCGATGGGGCACTCGTCGTTCAGCGCACAGGTGGCGCACAGGCCGGGCGCACGCCTCTCGACCTGCCACCGACCGAATCCGTATGGCTTCCCGGTGGCGCCTCCGGCGGTCCAGAGCCATCCGGCCCGGTTGGCTGCTCGCGATCCGTCGAGCAACTGTCGGAAGAACGCATCCTCGCCGGCCCGCCAATCTCGGCCCTCTCTCAGCGTCCACTGGGCGGACAGCCACATTCGTGCTTGGTTCGCGAGCCAGCCGTCCGCCAGCAGTTCGGTGACCGCCAAATCGAGACATGCCATCTCGCGGTCCCAGGCCGGGCGGTTCCAGACGGTGTCGACTTCGACTGCGAACCTGATCCACGATCGGGTGGCGATTCCGAGCCGTGCATACAGGTGGCGAGCGTATTCCTGCCACATCAACTCGTCATGGAGCTTCGCCACATCGGGCGGTGGGCCCCCTTCCACGTGATTCCAGACACGCTCGAGCGTCAACAGGTTGTACCGGATGTACGGCGACAGCTGCGAGGCTCCACGGCGGTCCAACGGCCAAACCTCGTTGCGTTGCGCCGCATATCCGGCCACGTCGTATGCGGCCAGCGCCTCATCGGCGGAGCGTTGCCCGCCGCGGAACCGCCCGGAGGGCCTCACGTCGTCGGAAACCAGGTGCCCGAGGTGCATCTCGACCCAGCGGACCGCCTCTGGCATCGAGGGCGTTGCAAGCAGCGTCACGAAAGCGAACGTACCGACCGTCCGGCCGTATCGGCACTCAACCCGGAATCACCCGGTCGCCAGGTAATCCCTCACCGGGAAGGCGATAGGCTTACACCCATGAACACGCCGGTCATCACGTCCATCGCACGAACACCGATCGGGAAATACGGCGGCGGCCTTGCGCCACTCCGTGCCGTCGAATTGGGCGGGCATGCAATGGCGGCCGCGATCGACCGGAGTGGCCTCGACCCGAGCGCAGTCGACGAGGTGATCTTCGGTCAGGTGCTTCAGGCCGGGGAGGGGCAGATCACCGCGCGACAGGCCGCTGTGCGCGCCGGCCTGCCAATGACCGTTCCCTCGATCACGGTCAACAAGGTGTGCCTGTCTGGAATGGCGGCCATTGGGTTCGGTGCCCGTTCGATCAGGCTCGGCGACTCGACGTTCGTGATGGCCGGCGGCATGGAGTCGATGTCGAATGCTCCACACGTTGTGCGAGAGCTGCGATGGGGCGCACGAATGGGCAACGCCGAACTGGTGGATGTGATGAACCACGACGGTCTGTTCTGTGCGTTCGATCACTGCAGCATGGGCGAATCCTCGGACCTCAAGAACGCTCGGCTCGGCATAGGTCGCGACGAGCAGGACGAGTGGTCGGCTCGGTCTCACGAGCGAGCGCAGGCCGCAACGGACTCTGGCGCATTTGCCGAAGAGATCGTCCCCGTATCGGTCCCGCAGCGCAAGGGTGAACCCGTAGTCGTTCAACGCGACGAGGGCATCCGGGCCGGGAGCACCAGCGAATCGTTGGGCCGGTTGCGTGCGGCATTCACCGCCGACGGCACCATCACGGCTGGCAACGCCTCCCAGATCTCCGATGGAGCGGCCGCCCTCGTCCTGGCCGATCGATCGGCGGCGGAAGGGGCAGGTCTCCCCGTGGTTGCCGAGATCCTGGCGTACGGACAGATCGGCGGAAGCGACGCCACCCTTCACGAACGACCGGCCGAGGCGATCAAGGTGGCATTGAAGAGCGCCGGCATCGAACCGGCCGACCTCGATCTGGTCGAGATCAACGAAGCCTTTGCCGCGGTGGCAATCTGGTCGGCACGGATGCTCGAGCTTCCGCCCGACAAGGTCAACGTCAATGGCGGCGCCGTGGCACTCGGACACCCGATCGGAGCGAGCGGGGCGAGGGTTGTGGTGACGCTCATCAACGCGCTTCGCCGCCGCGGCGGAGGGATTGGAGCTGCCTCGCTGTGTGGCGGCGGAGGACAGGGCGACGCATTGATCGTGAAGGTGGTGGGCTGATGCCAGAGATTCCCGACCGCAACCTCGGCCTCGACTTGGCCAGGGTCACCGAGACTGCAGCGATGGCTGCGGCCCGGTGGCAGGGCCGTGGTGACAAAGAGGCGGCAGACCAGGCCGCCGTCGATGGGATGCGCGCGCACCTGGGCACCCTCGACCTGGACGGGGTCGTTGTGATCGGCGAAGGCGAGAAGGACGAAGCCCCGATGCTGCACAACGGCGAGCGGGTGGGCAACGGTCATGGTCAACAGGTGGACATCGCAGTCGATCCGGTCGACGGCACCACCCTCACCGCCAACGGAATGCCCGGCGCGTTGGCGGTGCTCGCCGTTTCCGAGCGAGGCACCATGTTCTCACCAGGCTCACTCGTCTACATGGACAAGATCGCCGTGGGTCCGTTGGCAGCCGGGATGATCGATCTCGAAGCCCCTGTCGAGCGGAACCTCCGTCGTGTCGCAAAGGCCAAAGGCGAGGATGTCAACGACCTCACGGTGATCATTCTCGATCGGCCTCGCAACGAGCACTACATCAAGGCGGTCCGGGCGGCGGGGGCACGAATTCGTCTCATCCGCGATGGTGACGTCTCCGCCGCCATCGCCACCGCTCGTCCCGAGTCTGGCATCGACATGCTGCTCGGCATCGGCGGCTCGCCGGAAGGGGTGCTCGCTGCGGCGGCGATGCGGTGCATGCGCGGCGAGATCCAGGCTCGGCTCTGGCCACGTGACGCGAGCGATGTCGAATACGCGGCCGAGCACGAGTTCGATCTCGACAACATCATGGAGACCCATGATCTGGTGGGCGGCACCAACGTCAGCTTCGCCGCCACCGGTGTGACCGATGGCGAGTTCCTGCAAGGCGTTGATTTCCACGCGGACGGAGCGGTCACCCATTCGGTGATGATGAGGTCCAAGACCGGCTCGATCCGATACATGGACGGCTATCACAACCTCCGCGCGCTCCGCAAGGTGTCGTCCGTCGACTACGGCTGAGCCCAGAGCCTCGGCCCCACACCGGTCAGGCGGGCGGGGCGCTGGCCAATCTGACGATGTGATCGAACTGCTTCTTCGTCACCGGCTGCACGGAGAGGCGGGAGCGGTTGAGCAGGACCATGTCGGCCAGAGCGTCTTGTTCGCGCAACTCCGGAAGGCCTACGAATCGGGGCAATCTCTCGACGAAGCTCACGTCGACGAGGATCCATCTCGGATCGTCCGGATCCGATCTGGGGTCGAAGTACTTGGCCTTGGGGTCGAACTGGGTCGGGTCGGGATACGGCTCAGACGCGACCTCGGCGATGCCGGCGACACCGGGAGGCTTGGCGTTCGAGTGATAGAAGAGAACCCGGTCACCGACCTTCATCTCGTCGCGCATGATGTTGCGAGCTGTGTAGTTCCGGATGCCGTCCCAGGGCTCGGTACCGACGCGTTCGAGGTCTTCGATCGAGAATGACTCCGGTTCCGATTTCATCAGCCAATAGCGCATGAACCATTGGTAGCAGCATTGCCCCGGACAGCCGGATCCCCCGTACAATCCGCCCGTCATGAGCACACCCAAACGAGAGCGCCAGAAGATCAACCGAGCGGCGAAGCTCGCCGCCCAGCGCGCGGAGGCGCGTGCCCGTCGCAATCGACGGTTCGTCGTCGGCTTGGTCCTCGCGGCGGTCGCGATTCTCGGCGTCTGGCTGATAGCGAGCTTGCTGGGCGGGGGGGATGAGGCTCCAACGGACACCATCGCCGGAGACGGCGCCGCGACCAGCAGCACCGCGCCGGCTGCCACCTCATACGATGGGTACCTCGCACAGCCGGTCGCTTGCGGGGCGGAAGCGCCGGCGCCCCTCACCGAGATGACATTCGAGGCTCCAGTCGACCAGGAGGTGTCCGGCGAGTTGACCGCCACCATTCAGACGTCGTGTGGACCGGTCGAGCTCGCTCTTGACGCCGACGCCTACCCCGAGACGGTCAACTCGTTCGTCTTTCTCGCCGGGGAGGGCTACTTCGACGGCACCGCGTGTCATCGCATCGTGTCGGGTTTCATGGTTCAGTGCGGTGATCCCACGGCCACCGGCAGCGGCGGTCCCGGTTATACGCTGCCAGACGAGGTTCCCGAAGAGGGCTTCGTGTACGAGCGGGGGGTGGTCGCCATGGCAAATGCCGGATCCGGAACCACTGGCTCGCAGTTCTTCATCGTCACCGGCGACGCATCTCACCTCGGCCCGCAGTTCTCGATACTCGGGACCGTCGTCGGGGGCGACGACACGATGGACCTCATCGAGCAGATCCCGGTTGGTCCAAACGCCCAAGGCACCGAGGTCAGCAATCCGACCGAGTCGCTCTTCATCGAGTCGGTCACGATCGAATAGCCGGGGCGGTTGCACCGCCACGCAGACGGAGGCCGAGCGGCCAAGCACGGACGGGCATCCGTTCGACCACCGGGATTCAGCTCAAAGATATGGCTCGACGGCTTCGAGTAGGGACTCCACGACGGGAACACCGGCGGACTTGAGCTCCTCGCGGTGATGAGACCCATTGTGGTAGAGCACACACCGGGCTCCGACGTGGGCAGCCGCCACGGCGTCGTCGGGGGTGTCACCGACCACGAGCACATCAGCCGGATCGACCTCACCGATCAACGCCCGGAGATGTTCCTCGAGATACGCAGCCTTGGTGGCCCCTGGAGAACCGCGCAGGCCGTCGATGCGTTCGAAGTATCGGGCCAGCCCCAGATGCGACACCAGGGGAATGAGGTCGGGGTGGGGAAACATCGACAGCAGCGACTGAGGGAGCCCAGCCTCGGACACCTTCTCCAGGGCAGGTACGGCGTCCGCGGTCGGACGGGCACGCTGCATCAGATCTCGATAACCGTCGTGGAATCGGCGATCGAGCTCGTGCCACTCGGACTCCGAAACCTCCCTCCCGGCCAGTCGGTCGTAGAAGACCTTCACCGGACGCGTGTAATGGGTCCGGTAGTCGTCGAGGTCTATTGGTCCGATTCCCAGCACCTCGATCCCCCGGTTGACGGCCTCGATGACCACCTCCAGATCGTCGAAAAGCGTCCCGTTCCAATCCCAAACGACTCGCTGCATCCCGTTCAGCCTACGTCCCTTCGGACTTCCGGAACCAACGACCGGAATCCTGTGCTTTGACCGCCGGGGTCGAACCCCCCGGTATAGGCTCGACCGAGATGACAGAGGCCACCCCCAGATCGGTGCGGCCACCGGGAGCGCTCATGAGTGCGGCTCTCGCGGTCAAACGAGCCATCGACCGGGTGAACGAAGTCGCAGGTTGGATCTCGCAGTGGTTTGTGATCGCAACGATCATGGTCGGGCTGATCAACACCGTGTTGCGATACATCGGGAGCGCAACCGGTCGACAACTCACATCGAACACCTGGGTCGAGGCCCAGTGGAACCTCTACTCGATGATCTTCCTCCTCGGCTTCGGCTACATCATGAAGCACGGTGTGAATGTGAGAGTCGATTTCTGGTTCACGAACCAACCTCGCCGCCGCAAGCTCAAGATCGATCTTGTCGGTCACGCCATCTCTTTGATCCCGTTCACCCTGATGGGGATCTGGATTTCGATCCCAGCGGTTCGAACCACATGGCGCCTGGGTGAGCGATCACCCAACGCCGGCGGCCTCCCGGTCTATCCGATCAAGACGATGATCCTCGTGGCATTGATCCTGTTGTTCCTCCAAACCGTCGCGGAGATGATCCGTTTGGTGGCAGCGCTCCGTGGCATCGAGGAGCTCCCGGAAGACACGGAGGTTCCGGTGAGGGTCGAGTGAAGGCTGCAGCGCGACATGGGTGAATGGCTCGCAATCATCATGTTTGCGGTCTTCCTATTGGCGATCTTGAGCGGCTACCCCGTCGCCTTCTCGTTTGCCGGCACCGGGGTGGTGTTCTTTGCGATCGCCCTCCTGCTGGGAGATGTGGAGTTCAACGTGCTGAACGGCATGTTCAATCGCTGGTTCGCAGACTCCGTGTCGAATCTGACCTTCTTGGCCATCCCGTTCTTCGTGTTCATGGGTGCGGTCTTCGAGAAATCCGGGCTGGCAGAGCGTCTACTGACTTCGATCGGGATGCTCATGGGGCCCCTCAAGGGCGGCATGGCGGTTGCGGTCGTTTTTGTGGGCACCCTTCTGGCCGCCGCCACGGGTGTGGTCGCGGCCACCGTCATCGTGATGGGCCTGCTCTCGCTTCCCGTGATGGTGCGGTACAACTACGACCACAAGCTCGCCACGGGTGTGATCGTTGCGTCCGGGACCCTCGCCCAGCTGATTCCGCCCAGCCTGGTGCTGATCGTGCTGGCCCAGTTCCTCCCACTCTCGGTGGGGGATCTCTTCGCCGGAGCTCTCGTCCCAGGGGTCATGCTGGCCGTGATCTTCGCCCTCTACGCCGTCGCCCTCGCCTACTTGCGCCCAGGAACCGCTCCAGCGATACCAAAGGCAGAGCGGACACTGTCGGGGGGTCAACTGATACGACAGGCGACCACTGCGGTCGTTCCTCCGTTGCTACTGATCTTCGCGGTGCTCGGGTCGATCTTCTTCGGACTGACCACAGCCTCCGAGGCCGGAGCCGTCGGAGCGATCGGCGCCGTGATTCTCGCCATCGCCTATCGCAATTTCTCATGGAAGGTGATTCGCGACGCCAGCCGGTCGACCGCCAACATCACAGGTCTCGTTCTTCAGATCCTTTTCGCGTCCTCGTTCTTCGCATTGGTGTTCGATCGGCTCGGCGGTCAGCGGTTGATCACCGAGTGGCTCACCGCGATCCCCGGCGGTTTCTGGGGATTCATCATCGCCGCGAACGTGATCGTGTTTCTCCTGGGAATCAACCTGGAGTTCCTGGAGATCAGCTTCATCGTCATGCCGCTGTTCGTACCGGCGGCGGCCGCCCTTGGCATCAGCGGGGCAGTGTTGGTGTGGTTCGCGGTCATGATGGCCATCAACCTCAACATGGCCTTCATATCCCCACCGGTGGGCTTCTCGCTGTTCTACCTCCAATCGGTGGCACCACCGGAGGTCAAGACAGCCGACATCCACAAAGGGGCTTTGCCCTTCATGTTCCTCCAGTCGGTGGGCCTGGCGATCGTGGCGTTCGTACCCGAGACGGTGATCGGTCTGTTGGAGGCCTTCAATCTCACCACCAACGTCGACTACAGCTTCGTGCCGGGCACGTTTGGGCAGCGAGCCGGAATCGCCGCCGCCATCGTCATTGTCATGATTCTGGCCTGGGCACTCCTCTCGCGTTCGAGGCATCAGGCCTACGCCACCAGATGAGCCCTCACCAAAGAAGGCCCCGGAAAGACCGGGGCCCTCTTCGCATTCTGCGGGTGCCGATATCGGTCAGCCGACGACCGACTCGTAGGTCAACATCGCAGTTTCAGCGGTGGCGTGCCATGCCTTCACCTGTGTGCGGAAGGACTTCCAGTTGTCGTAGATCGACAGGAAATCGGCGTCGGCGGCGGCGTTTTCGTCGTAGATCTCGAATGCAGCCTCTTCAGCTGCATTCAGGACCGCATCCGGGAAGGGGATTACCTCCACCGTTCCACTGTCGACGATCTCGGCGAACGCTCCCGGGTTCTTGGCGTCGTACGAGGCCATCATGTCCACGTTTGCCTGGGCCGAGGCGGTCTTGATGATCTCCTGGTACTCCTCCGGCAAGCTGTTCCACTTGTCGAGGGGGATCTGGACCTCGAGCGTCGGGCCCGGCTCCCACCAACCCGGGTAGTAGTAGAACTGGGTCACCGTGTTGAGCTCCAACTTGAGGTCGTCGTATGGGCCCACCCATTCGGCGCCGTCGACGGCACCGGTCTGCAGCGCCTGGAAGATCTCACCTCCGGGAATCGCCTGCACGACGGCGCCGAGTCGCTCCAGCACGGAACCGCCCAACCCGGGGATCCGCACCGTGAGACCCTGGAGGTCGGCCACCGTGTTGATCTCCTTGTTGAACCAGCCCCCCATCTGAACGCCGGTGTTGCCCGCAGGGAATTGAATGGTGTTGAAGCGCTCGGCGTATATCTCCTGGAGCATCTCGAGCCCGCCGCCGTAGTACAGCCAACCGTTCTGCTGCCGAGCCGTGAGGCCGAACGGTACTGCCGTCCCGAACGCATTGAGCGGGGCCAGACCGACGTAGTAGTACGACGCGGTGTGGCCGGCATCGATCGCGTTGCTCTGGGCGCTTTGGAGGATCTCCAGCGCTGGCACGACCTCGCCACCGGCACGCGGGGTGATCGTGAATCTTCCGTTGGTCATGGCGGTCACTCGCTCTGCGAACGTCACCGCCCCGCCGTAGATCGTGTCGAGCGACGTCGGCCACGAAGTGGCCAAGTCCCACGACAGTTCCGGCAGATCGCTGGCAGTCAGCGCGTCGTCGAGGGCCGAATCTCCCGTGGAGACCGTCTCCTCATCGGCCGGGGTGCAAGCGGCGAGCGCAGTTGCAGCAACCGCCCCCTTGGCTGCCAGAGACAGGAATTCTCTTCTTTCCACTTCTCTCCTCCTCCGAGTGGGATCGCCCGAGTATTCCGGGCTCCGCAACCGAGGCTAAACCCGAGGTTTGGAGCAATCGGGGATAAGCGCTGCAAAATCACAAAAGTTCACCGATTTCTCGGTCGTAGTCCACGGCCACGCGATCCCAACCGAAAGAGCGAGCGTGCGCAGCCAATGCCTCGGAAGCGGCGCCGTGATCCTCTGTGATGGCCCGTTCCAGGGCTGGTATCAACTCGCCATCGGCGTACAGCACCCGACCGTGCAAGCGTTGTGGGATGAGGTGGGGATAGGACAGACGATCGGGCAGCACCGGGAATGCCCCGGCTGCCACGGCCTCCATCACAGAGATGCCGAAAAACTCCTGGAGTGCCGTCGACACCACGACGTCGGAGGAGAGTAGAAGCCTCCGGTAGTCCCGCAGCGGGGCGAAACCGACCTGCACCATTCGACCTCCGAGATCACAGGCAGCTTCCAGAAACTCCTCGGGGACCTGACGGAACGACTCGCCACAGATGGCGAGGTCGAACTCCAACCCATCGGCCGCCAGGCGACGGGCGGCGTCGAAGAACACCTCTGGTGCCTTGTCGTGTTCCCATCGATGATTCCAAAGCACGAGCGGAGGACCGGTCGTCGCCGGCCGCTCTGCCAGCCACGAGAGGTCGATTCCGATCGGCAGGACCGACGACTTCGACCTGACTCCCTCGATGTGATGTAGATGGCGCAGGTCCGGAAAGCCACGGAGCTGGCGCTCGACCTGCTCGAAGAACACATCGAGGTGATAGCCGGAGTTGAAGAACACCCGATCCGCGACCATGGCCGCGGTCCAGTTCGTGAATCCGTACGATGCATCGGGTTCGAGCTGCGGAGAGTCGGGATACGACAGCTGCGACTCGTGGAAGTAGAGCGCCGTGGGCACACGCCCCCAGACGTCATCGAGGAGCGACCTGAGAAGGCCGAGGTCGACCATCGACGACACGAGCACGACATCCGGCCGGTAGCCCTCGTCTGCGAGCTCACGCGCTCGCTCGGCGACACTCACCGCTCCGCCTCTCATGCGCCAGCGCCACCATCGGGCCGGCAACGTGATGAGGGTCACCTCATGAGAAGAATGCGTTTGATATCCCTCGGCCCAAGCCCGATGCGAGCCGCCGAAGTACGGCTCGATGAGAAGGATGCGCATGGCGTGATCGTAAGCGTCGGGCGTCATGCGTCGTGCGTCAGGCGTCAGGCGTCATGCGTCATGCGTCATACGTCATGCGTTGTGCGTTGTGCATGCTCGGACAAGACGGGCGATCCGGCCGAGACGCAAAACGCCGGACGCCGACAAACGAATCCGGCGCAAGCCACAAAGACGCCGGACACAAGACAACGAAACTGGCGCAGGACGCAAGACTCAAGACGCAAGACCGAGAAGCTCGGCCGCCCTAGATCTCCATCCGGCCGGCGAGGGCGCGGCCGAGGGTGAGCTCATCGGCGTAGTCCAGGTCGCCGCCGACGGGGAGTCCGGAGGCGAGACGGGTGACTTTCACTCCTGCGGGTTTGAACTCGCGGGCCAGGTACATGGCGGTGGCATCGCCCTCGACCGTCGGATTGGTGGCGATGATCAGCTCGGTGACTCCCTCCGAGGCCAGTCGGTCCCGAAGCTCGGGGATTCGAAGCTGGCCGGGCCCGATCCCGTTGATCGGTGAGAGCGAACCACCGAGCACGTGATATCGCCCACGGAACTCCTGGGTCCGTTCTACCACCACGATGTCCTGGGGGCGTTCCACCACGCACAAGATCGAGGCGTCGCGGCGGGCATCTCGGCAAATGGCGCATTCGTCGGCAGCGGTGACGTTGAAGCACCGATTGCAGTGTCGGACCTGGTCCCTGAGCTCGAGAATCGACTGCCCGAGCCGGCGGGCGTCGGTGTCCTCGATGCTCAGGAGGTGGAATGCGATGCGCTGGGCCGATTTGCGACCGACGCCCGGCAGCCGGGAGAGCTCGTCGATCAGACGCTGGAGAGGGCCCTCGAACATCAGCCGCCGAGCAGTCCGCCGAGTCCACCCATGTCCATGCCACCCATACTGTCGTTGGCCGCTTCGGACGCCTCACGCATCGCGGCGTTGACGGCTGCGACCACGACATCCTGGAGCATCTCAGGATCTTCGGGATCGATCACCTCTGGAGCGATCTCGACCGAAAGAAGCTCTTGTGCGCCGGACACGACTGCCTTGACGACTCCGCCGCCGGCCGAGCCCTCGAACTGCTTGGTGGCCAGCTCCTCTTGGGCAGCCATCATCTGCTCTTGCATCTTCTGGGCTTGCCGCATGAGCTGACGCATGTCGGGTCCACGGTTCATGGAAGTCTCCGGAGTCGGGTGGGATCCGAGAGTAGCGGGACCTGCCCCAAAGCTGGGCAGCATCTCGGGCAGTCACCGTTCCGAGGCCCACAACTCCTGCATCTCCGCCGATCGATCCAGTAGCTCGGAGAGCCCGCCGCGATCCACGACCTTCCCACCGCTCATCACGAGGATCTGATCGGCGCGCCGAAGGGCGGCACGGCGATGGGACACCACCAGGCAGGTTGCGTTCCGGCTTGCGAAGAGCCGAGTCCACAGCTCGTTCTCGGTGTGGACGTCGAGGGCCGAACTGAGATCGTCGAAGACCAGCAGCTCCGCCTCCATCGCAAACATCCGAGCGGCCGCCGACCGCTGGATCTGGCCACCGGACAGCTTGACACCCCGGGCTCCGATCATCGTGTCGAGTCCCCGCTCCAGCCGCTCGAGGTCCGGATCGAGGACCGCCAGCTGGACCGCCTCCCGCAACCTCTCGCGAGTGATGCGCGTGCCCAGCGCAATGTTGTCGCCAAGTGTGTCCGAGAACAGTCGTGGGACCTGGCCGGTGTATGCCGAGCGCGGGGGCACGAAGAAGCCCGCCGGGTCGTCGACCTGCTCGTCGTTCCACCAGATCTCAGCTGTGGCGGGAAGCAGGCCCAATAGGGCCCGGACCAGGAGCGACTTCCCCGAACCCACCGTTCCAGTGATGACGGTGAACCCGCCGCTTTCGATCTCGAACGACACATCGATCAGCCCCGGTGTCCCGTCGGGGAACACGTAGTCGAGATGCTCGACCCGGAGTCGCCGCAGTGGCTCGACATTCTCGTCGGTGCGTGACGTGGAGGATGGATGACGATGCCGGTCACGGACCTTCGTCTGGGGCTCGAGGAGGACGCGGGTCCTGTCGAGCAGCATGTCGTCGCCGGCGTCGACGGCCAGCGCCCGGACACGCTCGAACGCAACTCCGGTACGTCGATGCTGAACGATGATGTCACCGATGAACGCCATGTAGTCGGTCAGACGTGGGAGATACACGAGGAAGACCGTGAGGTCGCCAACCCCGATCCGGCCCGAGGCGACGTCGCCTCCCGCCGCCAGCAGAACGACGGCGACGGCGACGGTGGCCATGTTGCGGTTGATTGAGCGAAGCAGCTCGGTCAGCACCGTGTCCCGCATGGCCGCTTGCCGTCGCCGTGCGTTGAGCCGGCGGAATTCGCCCATGACGCTGGCATCGGCGTCGCGGAGTGTGATTGCCTGAACCGCCGAAAAGGCCTCGCCGATGAATCCGGTGACGGCTTCGGTGGCCGCTCGCATCACCCGGCGGCGCTTTCGAATCATCGGCCCGAAGGCCTGGGTGAGCACACCGGATGCCACCACCGGGATGAGCACGAGCACCGTGAGCCGAGCATCGATCCTCGCCATCACGATCACCGAGCCGACACCAAAGACCAGGAGTCCGCCGAGGTCGACCCAGTTCTCCAGGTACTCGAGCATGTCCTCGACGTCGTCGCGGAAGGTGCTCACCGCCTCCCCGGGCGACTTCGGAATCACCCTCGATCCCGGGGCCTCGAGCAGCCATCTGAGGAGGTTCCTCCGCAGCTGAAGGCCCTGTTCGAGGAGATGCCGGACCCAGACGACGTCACCCAGCCAGATGACACCGTTCCTTCCGATCGCCAACGCCGAGAAGGCGGCCACGTACGGCCACGGGCTGGAGGAAGGATCCGACCCCTCCGCGAGCCTATCGAACGTCGCTCCGATCAGCAGGCCGAATGCAATCGGCGACGAGTGGACGATCGTCCACATGACGAAACAGAACAGGAAGCGGCCCGGTCGATACCGGATCATCTCCCGAGCCACACCGAGGGTGCTGACCTGTTTCATGTCAGCTCCACGCCGTGCCCGGCCGCCAGCAGCCGTGCGTATCGCGAGCCGGGATCCGCCTGGAGCACGATGCGGGCATTGTGCTCGACGATCCGTCCCGAGTCGACGACCATGATCGAGTCGGCCGTTCGCACCGTCTCCAAACGATGGGCGATGATTACGACGGTCCGTCCCGAGAACAGCCGCTCGGCGGCGGCAGCCAACCGCGACTCGGTTGCCGGGTCGAGACGAGAGGATGGCTCGTCGAGGATCACTACCTGTGGGTCCTGGAGAAAGACCCGGCAAAACGCCAGCAGCTGTTGCTCCCCCGCGGACAGACCCTGGCCACCGGCCCCGAGCCGGGAGTCGAGCCCGAGCCCGCGCACCCAGTCGCCGAGGCCCGCAGCGTCGAGCACGCCCAGAACATCCTCGTCGCGGCGATCGTGATCGAAGAAGAGAAGGTTGTCGCGAATCGTGGCGCCGAACAGCTGCACGTCCTGGGTCACCACACCGACCGCCCGCCGGAGCGAGCGCTCGGGGACTTCCCGCAGATCGACGCCACCAAGTCTGACGACCCCCTCCCCAGGGTCGTAGAGCCGGGTGATCAGCCGGGTCATAGTCGACTTCCCGCCCCCGGTCCGCCCCAGGAGCCCCAACACGGTCCCGGCGGGGATCTCGAATGTGAGATCGATCAACACGGGACGCTCTTCGTAGGCGAACCCCACACCGGAGAACTCGATCGACAACGGCCCTGACGGGAGACTGGTCGTGCCCTCGAAACGGACCTTCGGCTCGACCCCTCGAAGAGTGTCGATCCGGATCAACCCTCCTGCGGCTCGCTGCAGCTCCTGCAACTGCTGGGTGACCTGTTCCACGGGTCGGCGCACCAACTGCACATACTGGATGACGAGATAGGCCGTGCCGACGGACACCGACCCGCGCTCGAAGAGCCAGACACCCACCGCCAGCGCCAGCGCGTCTCCGCTCCAGAACGCGGTGTTGGCCGAGACCCACATGATGACCCGCTTGCGCCAGGCGGCGACCGTGCGCTCGTAGAAGTCGATCATCACCGGCATGAAGCGCAACATCGTGAAACGCCCGGCGCCATTGGCCCGGATGTCGTCGATTCCGGCCAATCGTTCCTCCACGAAGCCGTAGTAGTTTGCCGACGTCTCTCGCTCCTCCTCGGCGGCGGCCACCGCCAGATTGCGCAGGCGGTACAGGAAGGCCAGCAGGGCGACGACGTAGACGGCCAACACAACTCCCATGAGCGTGTTTCGTGTCAGCGAGACGGCCACAACTCCGACCAGCAGAACACCGGCACCCACCAGCCGCACCGTGAAACGGGACAGGAACTCGGCCAGAGCGGTGACGTCTCCATCGACACGCTCGATGATCTCGCCCGGGGTCGTGTCGGTATGGAAGCCCATGTCGAGGCCGAGAAGATGCTCGGCGAGGTCTTCGCGAAGGGCGTTGGTCGAATCCCAACCGACGCGAGCCCCCAGCACCGTGGAAACCGCCTCCAAAACCTGGGTCGCGATACCGGCGACCAAGAACGCAACCCCGATCCCGGTGAGGGTCGAGACTTCCTCGGCAGCGAGCACGGAGTCGATGAAGTCCGACAGCACGATGGGCACCACGAGTTGCAGCGCCACCGAGGCGAGCAGGATCACGCCCAGCACCACCAGCGTGCGCCGATGCGGCGCGAGGTAGGTGGTGAGCGCGGATCGATACCCGGGAGATCGGGTCACGGTCATGGGCCGAGCGTATCCAGACGCAACCCTTCGCGATCGGTCTTTTGTCGGGGCCTGAGGCCGGTTCGCTGCCAGTCAGCGTTCGACGGCCTGCACAACGACGTCGGGATGCTCCCGAAACAACGAGTGACCGACGCCCTCCACCTCGATCAGATGGATCCTGGGATTCTCGAACCCGATGGCCCGAACTGCGGCGGTGTCGGTGAGCGACCCCAGGACCGGTTCCCCGGCCAGCACCGTGCAGGGCACCGGAACATCCCGCAGCTCGGCGGTGACATCCCATGGGTCGTTGTCGGCCATGACACCCCGCACCACCGAGGGACTGCATTGCCGGGCGGACCAAACCTTCCAGAACACGTCATCGACATGCCAGGCAGGGTTGGCCGCTGCGACGACCTCATTGCCCATCTCCAGCTCGCCCAGAAGACCCCGCTCGAACTCGTCTCGTGCGTCGTCGGGCACAGAGATCACCGGCTCGACGAGGACCAGTCGTTCGGCCCAACCCTCCCGATGTGCGGCGACCGCGACCGCGGCTCCTCCGAGCGAATGGCCGACAACGACGTCCCACTCCGTGCCAGTCGCCGCGAGATCGTCTGCCAACTCGTAGATGGCGTATCGCACCGCCGGCGGAGCCATGCCGTGGCCACGCAGATCCACGGCCGTGACGTCCCAGCCACGGTCTGCGAGTTCGGACGCAACCCGCCACCAAACCCGAGCACTGGAGGTGAGCCCGTGCACCAGCAAGGCTCGACGCTCACCGCCACCCCACCGCATCACCGGCAGGGCGACCCTCACGAGTCTGGCTCGGACTCGAACTCATCGACCAGCTTCGCTCCAAGCTGGTCCTCGACGAGTTTGAACGGGTCGGTGACGTCGGGAGGGGCCTCCGTCAACTGATCACGATCCACGGATGCCGGATCGAGCTCGTCGTCGGATTCTGGCGTCGGTTCGGGAACCGCAGATTGTCCGGCCCCGTCTGCGCCCCGGAAGGCAACACGGACGTCGCCACCGAGCAGATCACCGGCTCGAGTCGCAACGATCTTCGAAACGGCAGTGTCGCCCACGAGCGCTTTCAGATGGAAGTCGTGCTTCACAGAGACGATCAGAAGCGAGCCCTCGACACCTCCCGGCTCCGTCTCACGAAAGAGAGCCCAGCGTCGCGCTCCGAGCAGATCCCGCAAGCCGGCGAACAAGGCCGGCCACACGGTCTGGAACTGCTCGAAGCTGGGTGTCACCGGCTCCCGAGTCTCCGGTTCGTCGTTTCCGAGTGGCGCCGCCTCCGGGACGTGCTCGAGCTCGTGAACGGACGGAGCCTCGAAGGCCGCGGTCGGATCGACGACCTTGCGCTCGGATCGCGGCTCTTGCCTCGCCTCCGGCTCCGGCTCCGGCTCCGGCGCTGGTTTCGGTGCGCTCGTCGTAGGCTGCTGCTGAGGGGAGGGCGCCGGTTCGTCTGCCGGAAGGATCGGCGCAACCGGCGCCGGGTTCGCCGACGCCCGACGCTCCAGCCGGTCGAGTCGCGCCTGCAGAGCGGCCGGATCGGCGGCCGTCTCCGGACGGGTCAGCCTGATGGCGGCCAGCTCGAGCATGAGCCGTTCCTCACGTCCTTCGCGCAACTTGATGAGAGCATCCCCGAGGATGTCCACCGAACGCAACACGTCACCCGGCGCCAATGATGCCGCCGCCTGTTTCCAGCTCGTCAGCACCTCCGCCGGCTCGTCGGCGATCTCGGCGAGGTTGGGCGCATAGTGAGCCAGGAACACGCCTCGGAAGAAGCCGACCGCCTCGGCGACGAATCGTCGGAGGTCGGCACCCTCGGATGCCAGGCGGGCAACCAGTTCGAGCGCGATCTTGGCATCTTGGGTGTGGATGGCTGTCACGAGTGACGAGAACGCCTCGTTGTCGGCCAGCCCGAGAGCGCGCGTCACACCGTTCTGGTCGACGGTGCCGCTGCCCAATGCGGCCACCTGTTCCAAAAGAGACAGAGCGTCTCGGGCGCTTCCGAGTGCGTGACGAGCGACTGCCATCAGCGAGGTGGGGTCGGTGCGGAAGCCCTCGGCATCGCTGATCTTGGCGAGGTGCGCAGCCAACGCCTCGATCGAGATCGTATGGAAGTCGAAGCGTTGCGACCGACTGCGGATCGTGTCGAGGAGTTTGTACGGCTCGGTGGTAGCGAGCACGAAGTGCACTCCCTCCGGGGGCTCTTCGAGGGTCTTCAGAAGGGCGTTGCCCGCAGCCTTCGACAGCATGTGGGCCTCATCGAGAATGAAGACCCGCTTCGCTCCGGAGGCGGACGCCACCGTCGTCACGCTCACTCGCATCTCGCGAATGTCGTCGACCGAGTTGTGGCTGGCGGCATCCAACTCCATCACGTCGAGCGAATGACCCTCGGTGACGGCGACACAACTTCCACACGTGTTGTCGGGGGAACCGTCGGGGTGACGGTTCTCGCAGTTGAGGGCCTTGGCGAGGATGCGTGCGGTCGTCGTCTTGCCGGTGCCGCGGGGACCGGCGAAGAGGTAGGCGTGCGCAACGTGCCCCTCTGCCACCTCCCTGCTCAGGGTCGAAGTGACATGGGACTGACCGATCACGTCCTCGAAGGTTTGCGGGCGATACTTCCGATACAGAGCCTGGTATTCCACTGGTGGCGATGGTACAGGCCCGATGTGACAGGAGACCCGGAAGCACGGAATGGGGCGTGAGCGCCCGTTCCTCCCAACACCTAGTTCAGTGTTGGCCCTACCCTGCCGATGCAAACCGCTGTGACTTCGATGACCAATCCACACGCCCTGACCCCGGAGCTGAAGGAAACCGAATCGGCACCGGCAGTCTGGGCGAAAGGCCTGGTCCGGCGTTTCGGCAAGTCCGCCGCGGTCGATGGTCTGGACCTCGCGATCCAACCGGGAGAGTTCTACGGACTGTTGGGCCAGAACGGAGCGGGCAAGACCACCACGATCAAGATGATCGTCGGGCTCCTGCGCCCCACCGAAGGCAGGGCGGGCATCGGCCCGCACGAGACCTGGAAACACCCGATCGAAGTCAAGAAGAAGATCGGGGTACTGCCCGAGGAGTTCAACCTCTACGAACGCCTCACCGGGGCCGAGCTCCTCGACTTCTCGGCTGCGATGCACAACCTGGACAGGGATGAAGCCGTGGCGCGTCGATCCGAGCTTCTCGAGTTGCTGGATCTCACCGAGGATGCAGGGAAGCTGGTCGGGGACTACTCGAGGGGTATGCGCAAGAAGGTCGCTCTCGCGGCAGCCATCATCCACCGACCCGAGGTGCTGTTCCTCGACGAGCCATTCGAGGGTGTCGACGCCGTCTCGGGCCGACTGATCCAGCACCTGCTGCAGCGGTACACAGCGCAGGGCGCCACCATCGTCTTCTCTGGTCATGAGATGCACCTCGTAGAAAGACTCTGTACGAGGATCGGCATCATGGTTCGGGGCAAGCTCGCCATCGAAGACACACCACAAGGCCTGTGTGACAAGATGGGAGTTGAGAACGTCGAAGACGCCTTCATCGCCGCCGTTGGGGGTACCGTCGAATCTCGAGGGCTGGAATGGCTCGACGGCTCGTCTGGCTGAAATCGCGCCTGCTCTGGAACGGCCTACGGGCCGATTTACAACGCCGCATCGGGATGCCCCTCATCATGGGGTTCCTGGGATGGGGTGGATGGTCGCTCGCCACCCGACACCTCGCCGCCTTCGAGCAGATGGGCGTCGGTACCGCATCCGAGTTCTCGCTGTGGGCCGCGCTGGCCTTCTTCCTCGTCTGGGTCACCCTTCCTGTCGTGATCTTCCCGATCGACGAGCATCTCGACCCGGCGCAATTCTCGCTCTCACCCATTTCCGGACCAGGACTGATCCTCGGACTCGGCGCAGCATCGCTGGTGTCCCCGAGCATCGTGATGCCAATGGTGGCGTTGGGAGTGAACGTGTACGAGTGGCGAAGTGTCGCTCCGGTCGCGCTCGCGGCCTCAGTCCTGTACCTGGCGCTTCTCGTGGTCTCAGGGCAGCTGTTCACAGTGACGATCTCCTCGATTCTCAGGAGTCGCCGAGGACGCGACCTGTCGGTGCTGATCATCGCAGCCATCGGATTGTCCGCCTTCAGCGCCCAATACCTCGTACGTACCACCGTCGGCGAACTGGGCCTGGCAACTGCCATCGACGCCCACCCCATATCTGGGCTGTCGTGGCTGATACCGCCCGTCGCTGTCCAGAGCATCGTGATCGACGCAGCGGCAGGCCGAGTTTGGGGCGCTTTGATGCACCTGGTGGTCTCAGCCGGATGGATACTGCTGCTCTCATACGCCTGGCTGCGCCTTCTCCGCAGATCGATGACGACACCGGAGCAATCGCCGGAGCCGAGGAGCAGCACCCGGACCTCACAGGGCCTCACGACCGGCGTGGGATGGAGTCCCACGCTCGTGCTGGCACGCAAAGAGCTGCGGTTCTATCTCCGGGACCCTCGCCAGCGTCTCGTTTGGACGGGCGCCGCCATCTTCGTCGGGTTGGCACTCGCCTCCATCATGGTGGGCACCAACACCGTGGAGCGGGTACGCGGCGAAGAGTGGCTCCCACTAGCCTCTCCGATCCTGGTGCTGTTCGTGGGCCTGCCGATCGCCCTCAACCTGTTCGGATGGGAACGCAACGCCGCCAGTTTCCTGTTCGTGCTCCCCACCCATCCTCGGAGGCTGCTGATCGGTAAGAACATGGCGGCGGGATTGGCCTTGGCGGTGGAAACCGCCATTCTCTCCACGGCGGTGGCCGCGCTGACCGGTGCGTGGGGTGCGCTTCGACTTGTCCCCATCCTCGGGTTCTGCGCCATCCTGTGCCAGCTCGCCGTCGGGAACCTCGTATCGGTGGTAACACCGCTGCGACTCCCCCGCGAGGGAACGGACGTGTTCGCACAGGCAACCGAGCAGGGATGTCTGGCGATCGGGGCCCAGCTCGTCTCGTTCTTCGCAATCGGGATGTTGTTGGTGCCGCCGGCATCTCTGGCCACCCTGGTGGTCGGATTCGGACAGGTGATCGACGTGTGGGTCCTCGCTTTGTTCGCCCCCGTGTGGGGCCTGATCTTCTACGGCCTCTCCCTCCTCATCGCCGGCAGAATTCTCGAGAAGCGGCTTCCCGAGGTCGCACAATGGGTTCAGGTCGTATGACCGTCCGAGTTGGCGCCGCGCCGATCTCTGGTCGAGACTGATTGCGTCGGTCACCGGACCGACCTCTAGGAGACCAACCATGACCCCGAGGCGAGTGTTCTGACCGATGCGACTTGGAATCGACCTCGACGGTGTCGTCGCCGACTTCAACTCCGGATGGATCCGCCGATACAACGAAGAGTTCGGCGCAGACGTCGCGTTCGACGCCGTGGTGGCATGGGATGGCATCCCCTCGCTGACCCACTTCCGGCACATGGGCGAATTCTGGGACTGGGCCCAGGACCATGACGGCCACACGCTCTTCCGGCATCTCGACACGTATGAGGGGGCAGTAGAGGCACTGTGGCGGCTCGACCGGGTTCACAAAGTCGTCGTGATAACCACCAAACCGCGCTGGGCGGTCCACGACACGTTCGCATGGCTGGCGCAGCACAAGATCCCCACACGAGAAGTCCACATCACACGCCGCAAGTGGGATGTCGAATGCGACGTGTATCTCGACGACGCGCCGCATGTGCTCGAAGACCTGCTCGACGCACGCCCGAACGCCATGGTGTGCCGGTTCGTACGACCTTGGAACGAGCCCGTGGAGGGCATCGTCGACGTGAGGTCGTGGGACGAGTTCGAGAGGGTCGTTGCTCATCGGGGCGGCAACCGATGACGGGGTTCCACATGCGTCTGCGCCCCGAACGGGAGCGACTGGAGCGCGAGCTCCTGTCGCCTGCGGCTACCCGATCCACGGACAGCAGAGGACGCGCCGAGCCCGAAGAGCCGGATCGGTATCGGACCGCCTTCGAGCGGGACCGCGACCGGGTGATCCATTCCAAGGCCTTCCGACGACTCAAGCACAAGACTCAGGTGTTCTTGAATCCCGAGGGCGACCACTACGTGACGCGGCTCACACACACGATGCAGGTGGCCCAAGTGGGACGGGCGATGGCAGCCGGCCTGGCGCTCAACGAGCCGCTCACGGAGGCCATCTGTCTCGCACACGACGTAGGGCACTCGCCGTTCGGGCACACCGGTGAGGACGCGCTCACGCCGTATGTCGAAGGCGAGTGGCTGCATTCTGCACAGGGCGTTCGTGTTCTTTCCGTGCTCGAACCTCTCAACCTGAGCTGGGAGGTGCTCGACGGCGTTCGCTCCCACTCCTGGAAGATCGACGAACCTCCCTCCACCCCCGAAGGTGACCTGTGCAGATTCGCCGATCGCATCGCCTACCTGACCCATGACGTCGCGGATGCGATACGAGCCGGGGTGATCGCGTTCGCGGAGTTGCCTGCCGATGCGTCCCGGCTCGGGCAGAGCGCCCGCACCTGGATCGACACGATGGTCACGTCGGTGATCGAAACCACCGCAGCCGAGGGTCGAGTCACCATCGATCCGGCGGTGTTGGACGTGATGAACACCGTTCGAGACTTCATGTTCGAGCGCGTCTATCTGGGTCCCGAGTCGAGCGCCCCGAAGGATCGTGCCATCAAGATCATCCGTGAGCTGGTCGACTACTTCTCTACCCATACTTCCGAGGTGCCGGAGTCGTACAAGGTGGATGCCGCCGACGATCTCACACGCGCCATCGACTACGTCGCCGGCATGACTGATCGCTACGCGCTCCGCACCCACGACGCCTTGTTCCGCCCCACGCTGTTCGACTGACGCGGCCGGGGCTCGCTCCGATCCAGGCGCTGGCCCCCGTCACCCGGTGCTCGGGCCCGGTCGTTCGGCGCCCGCCTGTGGCGCCACATCGAGGCGGAGTCGGCCTGGACGCGACCAGCTTCCTTCCCGGATCGTGCCAAGCTGAGCTGGTGTTGCCCGAAGCGAACCCGCTGCGCCGTGCCCGGATCATGGCCACGGCGGTACTCGCCGTCGCGACTGCCATTTTTCTAGCCACCTTCGCCATGGGCGATGCCACCTGGGTCGGCTTTGTTCGGGCCGGGGCCGAGGCGGGGATGATCGGCGGCTTGGCCGATTGGTTCGCGGTGACAGCGCTGTTCCGACATCCTCTGGGAATCCCGATTCCCCACACGGCCATCATCCCGAAGTCGAAGGATGCTCTCGGCACAAATCTGGCGGGCTTCATCACCGAGAACTTCCTCGACCCCGAAGCCATCAAAGAGCGCCTGGTCGACGCCGACGTCCCGGCCCGGTTCGGCGAGTGGCTTGCAGCGGAACAAGGATCGAAGGCTGCGGCAACCCACCTCGCCACCATCCTGGGCGCGGTAGCCGAAGGAACGAGCTCCGACCAGGTGTGGGCCGACCTGGAGCTCGTTCTGCTCGACCGAGTCCAACGAATGCCAGTCGCATCGCTCGCCGGCCGAGCTCTCGAACGCTCGTTGGAAACGGGTGAGTTGGAGCCGCTTCTCACCGGCGCAATCGTCGCCATCGATCGGTCGCTCGCCGACAACGCCGAATACCTCCGAAAAAGGGTCACCGATGAGTCGCCGTGGTGGGTACCCGAGAGCATCGACGACGCGGTGTTCGAGAAAGCCATGGAGGTCGCACACCGCTTCCTGGGGGAGGTGAGCGCCAATCCGGAGCATCCGGTTCGTGGCATGGTCGAATCGAGAGTCCTCGACCTCGCCGACCGACTGCAACACGATGCGGTCCTGCAGGCGCGAGTCGGTGAGCGCGTGTCGGGCCTCACCCAGCGCCCCGAGTTCAGGGATTGGCTTCGGGCTGCGTGGTCCCAGGCGATGTCCTCGCTCGCCGCACAATCGGATCAGATCTCGTCGACATTGCGGACCCTCGGGGCGCGGCTGGTCGAAGACGAGGCCCTGCAGAGGCGCATTGGTTCCTGGCTCGAAGGAATGACGGTGCCGATGACGGCGGCCGCGAAGATCGAGCTGCAGACGCTGATCCCGGCGACGGTCGCACGGTGGGACCCCGAAGACACGGCAACGCGCTTGGAACAGTGGATGGGTCGGGACCTCCAGTTCGTGCGGATCAACGGAACCCTCGTCGGTGCACTGATCGGCTTGGTGCTGCACACAATCGTGCTGGCGCTCGATTGACCCGATGGCATCGTGGGCTGGCGAGGCAGCAAGCTCAGCTGCGCTCGGTGCCGCCTCGGAACAGATCGAGCGCCTCGGGGTTGGCCAGCGCTTCGGTGTTCTTGATTGGATCCCCGTTTACGGCGGCGGTGACGGCCAATTCGGAGATCTTGCCACTCCGGGTACGGGGGATGTCGTCGACCGTGGTGATGACAGCCGGTACATGCCGGGGAGATTCCTCCACCCGAAGGCGGTGCCGAATCCGGCCCTCGAGTTCCTCCGTCAGTGCAGCGCCCTCCGCCATCCTGAGGAAAAGCACGATCCGGGTGTCCGTACCCACCCGCTGGCCGACCGCCACCGCCTCCAGCACCTCCGGAAACTGCTCGACGATCCCGTATATCTCTGCGGTCCCGATCCGTACCCCGCCCGAGTTCAGCGTGGCATCGGATCTTCCGAGGATCACCATCCCCCCTCGTTGCGACCACAAGGCAAAGTCGCCATGCGTCCACACCCCTGGGTAGCGGTCGAAGTAGGCCGCCCGGTATCGATCGTCGCCGTCAGGACCCCAGAACGTGAGCGGCATCGACGGGAAGGGCGACGTACACACGAGCTCACCCTGTTCGCCGGTGATTGGGACGCCCTGTTCGTCGAACACTTCGACGGCCATTCCCAGAATTGGGCCCTGGATCTCTCCGGCGAACACTGATCGTGTGGGATCACCGCCGATGAAGCAGCCACAGAGATCGGTACCCCCCGAGACACTCGCCAGGTGAACATCCGGCTTGATCGCCGAATAGACGAACTCGAACCCAGCGGACGAGAGCGGCGAGCCGGTGGATGCGATGGCGCGCAGCGTTGAGAGATCGTGCGTATCGATCGGGCAGAGACCGGACGTCATCACTGCGTCGATGTACTTCGCAGAGATGCCGAACATCGTGACCCCGAAATCGTCCGCCAGGTCGAACAGAGCCTCTGGACCCGGATGGAATGGGTTCCCGTCGAAGACCACGATCCCGGCCCCGGATGCCAAGGCAGACGCCAACCAGTTCCACATCATCCATCCGCACGTCGTGAAGTAGAAGACCCGGTCGCCGGGACGCACGTCGACGTGGTGCTGCTGCTCCTGCATGTGCTTGATCAGCACCCCACCTGCCCGATGCACCATGCACTTCGGCTTCCCGGTTGTGCCGGACGAGTAGAGGATGTAAAGGGGATGATCGAACGCGAGTCGCGAGTACTCGGGCTTCACTCCTCGGTGCGGACCGACGAACTCCTGGTATCCGACTGCGCCCACCACCTCCTCGTCGACGCCTCGTTCCAGAACGTCGACGACGATCACGACCCGGACCGTTGGGAGCCGGCTGCGGATCTCTGCCAATTGCTCTCGACGGTCGAGCTCCGTTCCGCCGTAGCGATACCCGTTTGCGGCGAGCAGGACCGTCGGCTCGATCTGGCCGAACCGATCGATCACACCGGCGGTCCCGAAGTCCGACGATGTGGACGTGAAGACTGCGCCGATGGCGGCGGCCCCCAGCATTGCCACGACGGTCTCAGGCACGTGCGGCATCCACGCAGCGATCCGGTCGAGCTCGGAGATACCCCTGGCCCGGAGCGCCGCCGAAAACGCCGCCACCTCGGCGCGCAACTCGCCTCGCGACATCCGACGATCCACACCATCTTCTCGCCGGTAGAGAATCGCCGCTTCGTCGTCAGGACGACCCCCGCCCTCGATCAGGTTCTCGGCGAAGTTGAGACGAGCATCGGGAAAGAACCGGGCGTCCCGCATGTCCGCAGCCGGCACGAAGGCGACCCCGCCCTTGTCACCTATGACGCCGGTGTCGTCCCAGACCATGGACCAGAAGTCGTCTGGATGAGAAACCGACCACGCATGAAGGGCCTGCGTGTCAGGGACGTCGAAACCACGATCCGCCACGGCCACCCTGAACCGCTCCATGTTCGAACCGGCGACCCGATCGGGTGACGGAGTCCAGAGCGGCCCGTTCTCGGTCATCTCAGGAACGGTAGCGTTCCGTTCGCTTCCCGACCGGTGTGGTCGGCGCTCGATGCCGGGGTCGTCAGACGTCACATCCAGTAGCCGTCGAGCCGGGCGAGCACCTGGAGCATCGTCTCGTCCGAACCACCGCCGATAGATCCCAAACGGTTGTCTCGCAGGAACCTGGTGGTCCAGGTCTCTTCGATGTACCCGATCCCTCCGTGAAACTGCAGACACCAGTCTGCGACCTCACGTCCCAACCGTCCACTCTTCAGCTTGGCGATCGTCGCGAACCTCGTGGGATCCTCACCTCGCATGAAAGCGTCGGCGGTGGCGTAGTTGTAGTGCTTGAGCAGATCCACTTCGGCAGCCAGTTCGGCCAGTCGGTACTGGAGGTATTGGTTCTTCATCAGCGGCCGACCGAAGACGACGCGCTCCTTGAGATAGTCGGCGGTGCGTTGCAGGGCACGCTCGTAGGCGGCGACCGATGAATAGGAGGCCCACATTCGCTCGATCACGAACTGGGCCATCTGCTGTTGGAACCCCATCCCTTCCGTGCCCACGATGTGGTCGGCCGGCACCCTCATGTCGGCGAACGACAAGAGACCGGTGTCGGACGCGCGCATGCCGAGCTTGTCGAGCTTCTTCGAGACCTCGAAGCCGGGCGTGTCGGTGGGCACGATGATCTGACTCATCCCGGCGTACCCACCCTCGTCGGACGTACGCGCAAGGAGACACATCCAGTCGGCCTGGAGTGAGTTGGTGATGTACATCTTCGATCCGTTGATGACCCACTCGTCGCCATCGCGCACTGCCTTCGTGCGGATAGCCGCAACGTCAGACCCGGCATCTGGCTCGGTGACCGCGATCGACGCCACCATCTCGCCTGCGATCGCCGGGGCGAGATACTTCTCCTTGAGGGCTCGACTCCCGAACTTGTGAAGCGATGGCGTCGCCATGTCGGCCTGAACCCCCACGGCCATCCCGATGGATCCGTGGTCGGCGCGCCCGAACTCTTCGGCCATCACGACCGTGAAGAGATGATCGGCGCCCTGTCCGCCGTACTCGGGGTCATATTCGAGACCGAGGAATCCGAGCTCACCCATCTTCTTGAACAGGTCGTGGAGCGGCATCAATCCTTCTGCCTCCCACACCTCCACATGGGGATTGATCTCTTGCTCGATGAACTCCCGCACCAGACGCCGGAAGGCGTGGTGTTCTTCGGTGAAGACGGCCATGAGGCTCCCTGTCGGTGGTGACCCCGAGTCTACCGAGCGATCGCTCGGTGCCACCCGGTCAGTTCTTCATCCCCAATTGAACTGTGGCGCCAGAGAATCAAGCGACAACGTTGTGATGTGCGAAAGATGACTTCAGAGAGGTGAAAATGCGTACTGGTGTTTGGAGAGCACACAGCGCCGCCGCCGCAACGCTGATTGCGATCATGATCGCGCCCCCCTTGGCCGCTCACGCCCGGGCCGACGCCGTGAGCGTGACGACGCCCTACCCCGGCGTGGTGGTGGATGCCGGCAAGAGCGCTCAGTTCGAGCTGACCATCGACGGCGCCCCAGGCACGGTCGTGGAGCTGGGCCTCGAAGGCCTCCCCCGAGGCATGGACCGCTCAATACAAAGGCTCGGGTTCGGTCGTGGACCACGCAACCGTGCTGCCCGACGCCCAGACCCCCAACTCCGTCACCCTGGAGGTCACGGTTCCGTCCGACGTAGACGCGGGGACCCATCAGCTGATCGCGGTCATTGGCTCCACAAAGCTGCCCCTGACCGTGACGGTCCAACCGGGCGTCGGTGGCTCGATCGTGCTCAGCTCCGACTTCCCCGGGCTGCGCGGACCCAATGACGCCGACTTCTCATTCGACGTGACCGTCGACAACCAGTCCAACGCCGGCGTCGACCTCGAGTTGACTGGAACCGGACCCACCGGATGGACGATCACAGCCGAGCCCACGGGTCAGTCCAAGGCGGCTGCGATCTCGGTGGACGCCGGCCGATCCACGACCGTGAAGTTGACCGCCGAGCCGCCGATAGACGCCGAAGCGGGCACTTATGACGTGGGGCTGTCTGTCACAGGGACGGGAATCAACGAGTCGATCACGATGCAGGTCGAACTGGTGGGAGAGGTCTCCATGACACTCTCCACACCGGATCAACGCCTCAACGCGGAGATCTCCGCCGGCGGTCCGAGCGAGATCCCGCTACTCCTCGTGAACGATGGCTCGGCGGACCTGTCGAACGTGTCGGTCGAAGCGACGGCCCCAACCAACTGGGAGGTGACATTCGATCCCGCTGCGCTCCCCACGCTGGCCGCAGGCGAATCGACGGTCGTCACCGCACAGGTGACCACGGCCGAAGGAGCCATCGCAGGCGACTACGACATCACCTTCAACGCGCGGGCCGACGCCGCATCCGACTCTGTGGACATCCGCACGACCGTGACGCCGTCGACGCTCGGTGGGCTGGTCGGTGCCGGTCTCATCGCCTCGACGCTGGCCGGCCTGTCGGTTGTGTTTCGCAGGTTCGGAAGGCGCTGATGATTGATCCCATCGTCGTGGCCAAAGGGCTCACGAAGAGGTACGGGACCAATGCGGCCGTCGACCGGCTCGACCTCGAACTCGCTCGAGGCGAGGTCTTCGGCTTGCTCGGACCCAACGGGGCAGGGAAGACGACGACGATCCTGATGTTGCTCGGTCTGACGGAGCCGACCTCCGGCACCGTGACAGTCTTCGGTGTCGACCCTCTCCGAAATCCGCTGGCCGTGAAGCGTCGGATCGGATACCTGCCCGACGCCGTCGGCTTCTACGAAAGCCTGACAGGCCGCCAGAACCTGAGATTCACGGCGCGCTTGAACAGGATCGAGGGTCTCGAGACAGAGGCTGCGATCGACTCCGCACTCGCAGAGGTCGGGCTGCTCGCCGCCGGCGATCAGCCGGTCGAGACCTACTCGCGGGGCATGCGCCAACGCCTCGGTATTGCCGACGCGCTGCTCAAGGACCCACGATTGCTGATACTCGACGAGCCAACCACTGCAATCGACCCTGAGGGTGTCACCGAGATCTTGGCCTTGATCCGGCGTCTCGCGGACGATCGCAACGTTGCGGTTCTGCTTTCGAGTCACCTGCTCCACCAGGTGGAGAGCGTGTGCGATCGGGTGGCGATCTTCATCGGCGGGCGGGTCGTCGCCGTCGGCTCGCCACATGAGCTCGCCGCCTCGTCGGGCGGTCGGGAGCGAGTGGAAGTGACCACGGACGGGAACCTCGACGTAGCGACACTGCTCCGCCGCATTCCGGGTGTCGCCTCGGTCGCCTCAGGTCGCAGGCCCGGTAGCTGGATCGCCGATCTGGACCAGGGGTCGACAGGTCGGGTGGTGAGCGACCTCGTGGCCGGAGGCGCCGTGGTCACCGGCGTCCACCGAACCGCCGAGGACCTCGAGGAGGTGTACCGACGAATGCTCGAGAAGGAGAAGGCTGTGCTTGAGACGCAGGCGGAGGTCTTGGATTCGACGGGCGGCGCCTGGCGGGTCGTGGCCCGCAAAGAGCTGGCGGACCACCTGCTGTCCGCTCGGTTCACGGTGCTCATGGCGATTCTCGGTGTGACGGCGGCGGGTTCGGTGTACGCCGCCTCGGGTGGGATCCGTGAGGTTGCACCACAGGCGCTCGACGTGCCTGGATTGTTCCTCAAGCTCTTCACCGTCACCACCGACCCGGTCCCGTTTCCGTTCGCGTCATTCGTCGGATTCTTGGCGCCGTTGCTCGGCATCATGTTTGGCTTCGACGCGATCAGCGGTGAGCGCTCTCAGAACACTCTTCCCCGATTGCTGTCGCATCCGATCCGTCGAGACGAGGTCATCATCGGCAAGTTCGTCGCCGGTATCTCGGTCATCGGCCTCATGCTCACGGCCCTCACGGTCTTCGTGTCCGGGAAGGGGATCTTCCGTCTGGGCATTTCCCCAACGGCCGCCGAGCTCGGCCGGCTGACGATCTGGCTGGTGTTCACCGTCACGTACGTCGGCTTCTGGTTGGCCCTCTCGATCGTCGCCTCAGTGACGATCCGGAGGGCAGCGACGGCGGCCTTGACCTCCGTGAGCGTGTGGCTGACGCTCACGCTCTTCGGTGGACTGCTGTTCCGGGCACTCGGCTCGCTGATGGGCGGCGACGACCCGCTCGCCGCCGCCCAGGCAGAGGTCGCCGTCTCCCGGTTGTCACCGGTCACCCTGTTTCAGGTGGTCACCTCTCTGCTGCTCGATCCGACCCAGCGAGCCGTGGGAATCGTGACGTACGACCAGGTGGACCGGGCGATCGTGTCGAACCTCAGCATCACACAGAGCCTGTTGGTGGTGTGGCCACAGATCGTCGCCGTTGTGGCGATGACTTGCATCTTCTTCGCCGTCGCGTTCGTTGCGTTCATGCGCCAGGAGGTCCGGGCGTGACCTTCCCAACTCGGTCCGGCCGACGACATCGACGGGCGCCGGGTGGCGCCGCACACTACGCCTCGTCGATGACCTCGAGGAGTCGGGCCAGATTCCGCTCCATCAAGGGCACACTCAGCCGGAACGAGAGCCGGTACACCACGACGGCGTAGCCGAGGGTGACTACGGAAGTGGCGGCACCCCACAACGGGCCCCCGAACCAGACTCCCGCGAACATCGCAGCGATCACCGGCAGCAACAGGATTCCGGCGCCCGCCAGCCCGGCCATGGAGGCGAGAAACGCCGACCCCGAGAGACCCTGTGATGAAAAAACGGTCTTGTCCGGGATTCGGATGGGTCCTGCCACCGAGGTGGCGTTTCCAACCGCCGCCCAGACGATCACGATGGCGGCCGCCGCCATCACGGCCGCCGGAAAGTGGACCCAGGCGCCGGACAGGAACGCGCCGACGACTGCCGACAGGGTGGCGAGCGCCCCGGCGAACAGGCCTCCGGCGAGGTTCTTCCCCCGCAGCACGTCGACCATCGAAGGGGCGACCACCAGGTACATCCAGAAGGCGCCACCGTCGTAGCCGAACTGGTTGACGAGCAGCGCCAGCACCACGAAGAACGCCATCGGCACCGAGAGGAACGCTCCATAGTCGGACCGGATGACGGGGAGGGCCACCGTGGCGATCACAGCCAAACCGATCAGCGATCCGATCAGTTGACCTCTGACCCGGGGGTCCCGCCGGAAGTACGCCAACTCCTTGGCAGCGACGGCTCCCACAGGTCCGCGCGGCAGGCGGAGCCATGCCGGGCGCAGCCCGGCTCCTCGGCGGCCACCCCGTGCGCGAAGCCCGGTGTCGGCCACCACCTGCAGGCGATCGAGCGACCACCCGTAGCCCAACATGACGGCGGCAAGGGCCACCAGCCCGTATGCCAGTCCGGCGGACGCGCCCAGCCAGTCGCCATCTCCGATCTGCGTGACTGCCCTGCCCAGCGCGCCTGGGGGAAACAAGCCGAGAGGTCGTGTGAACGTCGCAAGATCACCCTCTACCCGCAGAACCCCTGTGTTGATGAGGCCGGAGAGGACGCCGGGAATGGCCGCCGTCATAGCCACCACGACCCCCATCACCTCTCGCATGCGCCGGGATCTCAGGATGTCGGAGAGGAGGGTGAGCACGAACCGCGCCGTGACGGCGGAGAGCACCACCTCGACCATCACCACGAGCACGAGCGGGAGCAACGTCCACGCATTGGCGAACCCGGCGAGGGTTCCGATCAGCAGACCGATCGTGGTGGCCACGCCCCCGGGACTGACCATCCCGGCAGCGGCCATTCCCACGCCGAGCTCCGTCCGCGCCAACGGCAGCGCCTCGAACCGTCGCGGGTCGAGCGCATCATCGAAGGAGGCCGCCACCAGAGGGCCGATGACCCATCCGATCGACACGGCGCTGAAGACCAGGGGCGGTACCACGTCGGGGGGGTCGAGGAATCGTCCCGCCACGGCCATCAGCGCCCCTCCTCCGACGGCGGCACCTAGAGATGTCATCCAGATGAGCACGAATCCGATGACTCCCCACACCGAGGATCTCCCGAGCCGATTGCGGAGGATCGTCAGCTTCAGTCGGACGAAGATCCCAACCAACTGAGGTCTCCTTCATCGGTGATGCGGGCTCCGACAATCTCGACGAACACGTCCTGGAGCCGCCGCCCGTCGGTGATCTCCGCCACCGGTCCACTGGCTTTCAGCTGACCGTGATCGATGAGCATGATGTGGTCGCACAAGCGTTCGACCAGGTCCATGGCGTGGTCGCTGAAGACGACCGTGCCACCCGATTCGGTGTGGCGCCTCAGTATCCGCTCGAGACTCTGACGAGCGACGGGGTCGACCCCGGCGAACGGCTCGTCGAGAAACAAGACGCGCGGGTCGTGGAGAAGGGCGACGGCGATCGCGATCTTCTTGGTCATCCCGAGCGAGTAGTCCGCAACGATGACGTCGGCGGCCTCGACCAGATCGAGCAGGCGCAGCAAGGCCTCGCGTCGCTCTGCCACCAGCTCTTGGTCCATGCCCCGGAGCTCGCCCACGAATTGGATGAGCTCTCTGCCGGTGAGACGATCGAACAGACGGGGGTTGTCGGGAACGAGGCCAAAACGCCGCTTCGCCTCCACCGGATCGGTCCACACGTCACGGCCGGCGACCTCGACCGCACCGCCATCCGGTCGGAGCAGGCCGGTCGTCATCCGCAGCAAAGTGGTCTTGCCGGCCCCGTTGGGACCGACGATGCCGAAGAACGACGCAGGCTCGATCTCGAGCCACACATCGTCCACCGCCACCTTGTCGCCGAAACGCTTGGTGACGCCCCTCCATGACACGGCGTTCATCATCTGGAGCGAAGTTAGTCGGCGCCGGGCGGCACGGTGTTGGCGGACTCCTGGGCTGGTGGCCGGCCGCCGGCCCCCGCCCTCCGGATCGGGCATCCGGATCGTGGATGACCGCTAGTCTGCCGCTGGTGACTCAGGGAACCTCCTGCGAGGAGTGGTCGGGACCGCGCGAGGCGTGCGGCGTCTTCGGGATCTACGCACCGGGAACCCAGGTCTCCACCACCGTGTACTTTGGTCTCTTCGCCCTGCAGCACAGAGGTCAGGAGTCAGCTGGTATCGCCACCTCTGCCGGGGAGGTCGTCACCGTCTTCAAGGACAGTGGTCTCGTCGCTCAGGTGTTCTCCGAGCCTGATCTTGCATCGCTCGACGGCCACCTGGGAATCGGACATGTCCGCTACTCCACCACCGGGAGCAATCGGTGGGAGAACGCGCAACCGGTGCACAGACAGATCGGCGACACGTCGATGGCGCTGGGTCACAACGGCAACCTGACGAACACCGCCGCCCTCGCCGCCCTCCTCGGAGGGGTAACCGCTTCAACCGATTCCGATCTCATGCTCGAGGCGATCGCCCGTGAGGTCGAGGATGGTCGGTCCGACGATCGCGGACTCGAACGAGCCTTGCTCAAAGCGCTGCCGCTCTTCGAAGGCGCCTTCTCGTTGGTACTGATGGACCAGGGGCGGCTCGTCGGTGTACGCGACCCCCACGGCTTCCGGCCGCTGTCCCTCGGTCGTGTCGGCGACGGCTGGGTTCTGAGCTCCGAGACCGCTGCCTTCGACCTGGTCGGCGCCACCTTCGTCCGCGACATCGAACCCGGCGAGATGGTCATCATCGACGCCAACGGTGTCCGGAGTTTCCACCCGTATGCGACCGTGGCGTCGAAGCTTTGCGTGTTCGAGTTCGTGTACTTCGCACGGCCCGACAGCAGGCTGTTCGGGCTGCCGGTGTTCTCGGCCCGGCAAGAGATGGGGCGAGCGCTCGCTAAGGAGCATCCCGCCAACGCCGACGTGGTGGTGCCCGTGCCCGAGTCGGGTATCCCGGCGGCGCAGGGGTTCAGCGAGCAGTCACTGATTCCCTACACCGACGGACTGGTCAAGAATCGGTATGTGGGTCGCACCTTCATCGAGCCCACCCAGATGCTCCGGGATCGTGGGATCCGACTCAAGCTCAACCCGATTCCCACCACGCTCCAGGGCAAACGCGTGGTGCTGGTCGACGACTCGATCGTTCGAGGCTCCACCACGCAACAACTCGTGCAGATGGTCCGTGACGCCGGGGCCATGGAGGTCCACCTACGCATCAGCTCGCCACCATATCGGTGGCCCTGTTTCTACGGAATGGACACGTCCGATCAGACCAAGCTCCTGGCAGCCCGCATGAGCGTCGAGGAGATCACCGAGTTCCTCGAGGTGGATTCACTCGGTTATCTGTCACTGCCGCGCCTCATCGCAGCGACCGGGGTCGCACAGGGCGGATTCTGTACCGCCTGCCTGTCGGGTGACTATCCCACGGATGTCTCCGAGGCAGGGGGCAAGTTCGTGCTCGAGCCCGCCGCCTCGGTGTGACCGAGCCGCTCACCTACGGCGACGCAGGCGTCGACCTCGAAGGTGCCGATCGCCACGTCGCCCGGATCGAGCCGCTCGTCACAGCCACGTGGGGATCGAACGTCGTCGGGGGATTCGGCGGGTTCGCCGCCGGTGTCGAGCTCCCTGACGGATACCGGCGTCCGGTCCTCATGTTGTCGACCGATGGAGTCGGAACCAAACTCGAGCTGGCTCGCCGATCCGGGCTCTGGGACGGCGTCGGCTTCGACCTGGTTGCAATGTGCTGTGACGATCTCGCCGTCGTCGGCGCCGAGCCCATCGCCTTCGTCGACTACCTGGCGGTCGGATCACTGGATGGCGAACGTGATGCACGCATCGTGGGTTCGATCGCCCGGGCCTGTGCAGCTGCAGGCGCAGCCCTGGTGGGTGGCGAGACCGCGGAGCACCCTGGGGTCATGGAACCGAATGCCGTCGATCTCGCCGGCGCCGCCCTCGGTGTCGTCGAACGTGGAGCCGAGATCACCGGTTCGGAGATCGAGCCCGGTGACGTGCTCATCGGCCTCCGATCCCCCAATCTGCGATCCAACGGATTCTCTCTGGTGCGCCGTGTGCTCGCCGACACACCGCTTGATGCACCGTTCCCCGGCGAGGACGAGTCGGTGGCCGACGTCGTGCTGCGACCCTCGGTTCTGTACGGGCCTGCAGCCCGTGCGGCAGCCGGCACGGGCCTGGTTCGAGGGATGGCGCACATCACGGGTGGCGGCATCCCAGGCAATCTCATTCGACCCCTGCCGGAGGGGTGTCGCGCGGTGGTCGATCGCTCTGCCTGGGAGATCCCGAACGTCTTCACACAGATCCAGCGCATGGGCGGCATGTCGGACGACGCCATGGCAGAGACGTTCAATCTGGGGATCGGCTTCTGCATCGTGAGCGACGCCGACGCGGTCGACCAGGTGCTGGAGACGGTCACGGCGCACGGTCACCAGGCAACGGTCATCGGTCAGGTGATCGAAGGCCAGCGGGGCGTCGATCTGATCTGACGGAGCATCGCCTCCGGGAGACCTCCAGATGCGATCTCCTATGGGTCGCCATCGGTGCCAGGACGGCGTCGATGGTGGTCGGGCGGTGGATGGCGGACGCCGGCGATTCGAGATCGAGCTCCCCCGATTCCCCGTTGACAGCATCCTCCGTTCTTCGTAGCGAAGGCGTCACGGCGTCTTGCGAGGCTGCGAAGGATGAATCGTCGATCGTTCGGGCTCGGGGCCGTGGTGTTCCTGATAGCCGTCAGTTCGGTGCTCGGCCTGGTGTTGGAGGCCGCTCGTCAACCACTGCAATGGACTGACCTGCCGTGAGGTGTCCAACCACTCGTGTTCGGTGTGGCGGGGGCTGCGCTCATGTGGAAGCGGCCGGGCAATATCGTGGGGAGGCTGCTGCTGCTGCCTGCCCTGTCGTGGGTGCTGGACCCACTCGTCACCTGGAAGTTGACCTCGGTCGACCCCGCAACCGTGCGACTCGACCCCGGCCTGTACCTGGCGATCCTCGTCGACAACCTCTCCTGGCTGCTGCTCGTCTTCCCGATCTTCCACCTGCTGCTGGTTTTTCCGACCGGGCGGCTGCTCGGCCGGACCTGGAGATGGGCGGTCGCCCTCGAGGTCGCCATGATCGGCCTTCTGGTTGGTCTGGGGCTTGGATCCGAGGTGATCGGTCCGATCTCGGAGAACAGCCGGGGCGACTGGACCGTCGAAGTCCCCTTCGGATTCGTCGCCGCCGATCTCTTCGAATCCACATGGTTCACCATCGGTTGGCTGATCGGGCTGGTGACACTCTCGCTGGCGGGACTGGCCGCCGTCGGAGTGCGCTATCGGCGAGCAGGCTCGGTCGAACGCCACCAGATCAAGTGGCTGCTGGCGGCCGCCTGGCTCTTTGCCTCCGTGTACGTAGCGTCCGGCGCCCTCGGAGAGACAGCCGGCGCCGGCCTCGAGGCTCTGCTCGGACTGGCGCTGGGTGCCATTCCCCTGGCGGTGATGGTGGCGGTCCTCCGCTACCGCCTCTTCGAGATCGACCACCTGATCTCACGCACGCTCACCCATGCGCTGGCAGCCGGGCTCGTGGCAATGGTCTATGCAGGGACGGTGGTCGGGCTCACGGCGGTCCTCCCCGTGGGAGGATCCGACCTGGCAGTGGCCGGCTCCACTCTGGCGGCCTTCGCTGCCTTCCGACCGGTGCGGAGATCGGCTCAAGCCTGGACACAATCACTGGACACGCGTCACCCTCGACCCGTGGAGCACGCATCAGCTTCCCACCGGTCCTGCCCCCCGCAGGGGGGATAGCTTCGCCGAAGGCGCCCTCGCCCCTCGCCCCTCGCCCCTCGCCCCTCGCCCCTCGCCCCTCGCCCCTCGCCGAGTACCCTGTGAACCGTGACCAGGATCCCGCGCATCGCCAGGAGGCAGCTCTTCGCCGCCCCGTAGAACAGACCGCTTTCCGGCCCTCCCGTACTTCGACGAAAGGACCGTCCGTTGTCTGATCTCATTTCGCGTCATTCCGACGTCATTGCACCCGTTATCGCATTCGACACCGACCTGGTGATCGAAAAGGCCGAAGGCTTGTGGATTCACGATGCCGATGGCAACAAGTGGGCGGATTTTGCCTGCGGCACCGCCGTCACCAACCTCGGCCACAACCACCCTGCGGTGGTCGCTGCCGCGCACACGCAGCTCGATCGGGTCATGCATGCAGGATGCATCTTCCGCTACGACACGATCGTCGAGGCGGCCGAACGATTGCGTGACATCACACCGCCCACCATCGAGAAGTTCGGATTCGCCAACTCCGGAGCCGAAGCGGTGGAGGCGGCCGTGAAGCTCGCCAAGAAGACCACCGGTCGACAAGGCGTCATCGTCTTTCGTGGCGCCTTTCACGGCCGCACTATGGGGTCGGTCAGCTACACGACGTCGAACGCGAAGTACCGCGACGGGTACCACCCGGTGCTGGGCTCCGTCTTCGTGGCGCCGTTCCCGCATCCCTACCGCTGGGGTATGACGGAAGAGGAGGCCACCGAGCGGGCGCTCGACGAGCTCCGGTTGATGTTCAAGCACGAGGTAGCACCTCACAACATCGCTGCGATGCTGGTGGAACCCGTGCAGGGGGAAGGTGGCTACTACCCGGCGCCGACCGCGTTCCTACAGGCCCTGAGGGACCTGTGCGACGAACACAGCATCATGCTGGTCTTCGACGAGGTCCAAACCGGGTTTGGCCGGACGGCATCATGGTTCGGGAGCGATCACTACCCGATCGATCCCGACATCGTGGCGCTCGGCAAGGGGATCGCCAATGGCCTGCCACTTTCGGCCTGGGGAGCCTCGGCGGAGATCATCGACGCCTTCCCGATCGGCTCGCATGGAACGACGTTCGGCGGCAATCCCATCAGCTGTGCCGCATCGATCGCAGTCATGGACACGATGGGCGACCTTCTCCCCCACGCCAAGCAACTGTCGGAGCATGCGTTCCGCCGACTCAACGAGGTGAAGGACCGCCATCAGACGATCGGCGACGTGCGCGGGCTCGGTCTCATGATCGGCATAGAGCTGGTGTCGGACCGGGACGCCCGCACTCCCGACACGCTGGCCTTCCAGCACCTCCATCGGTACTGCATCGAGCGCGGGGCGGTGATCATCGAGTGCGGACCGGATGGCAACGTCATCCGCTTCATCCCGCCGCTCGTGACCACGATCGACGAGCTCGACTGGGCGATCGATCTCATGGACGCCGCCCTGACCGACTACGAGGCGGGAGGAGCGGAGGGCGAAGAACTCGTGGAGTCGTTCGTCGACGGATAGGCCAGCCCGCCTCGACCCTCGTATGAGAATGGGCCCGGCGGTACCGCCGGGCCCATTCTCATGTCAGGACGGTCTCGACCTGCTCGACCACCCAGTCGATCTGGTCTCGGGTGATCACCAGTGGTGGAGCGAAGCGGAGGGTGTTCACATGGGTCTCCTTTGCGAGGACCCCGTGATCCTTCAGTGTCTCCGCGAATCGACGGGCCCCTCCCGCCTCTGGATGGAACTCGATGGCGATCATCAGACCGCGGCCTCGCACTTCCTTCACGTGATCCGAAGGGATCTCCGCCAGCTTGCCCTGGAAGTACGGACCGAGCTCCGCGGCATTGTCGATCATTCCGTCTTCGACGAGAACCCGGAGCGCCGCCCGAGCCACCGCACAAGCGAGCGGGTTGCCTCCGAACGTGGACCCGTGCTCGCCGGGTCGAAGCACACCCAGCACCTCTGCGTTCGAAAGCACGGCGGAGACCGGATAGAAGCCTCCTGAAAGCGCTTTTCCGATCAACGTGACGTCCGCTTCGACGTCCTCCCACTCCTCGGCGAACAGTTTGCCCGTACGCCCGAGCCCGGTCTGGATCTCGTCGAGGACGAGGGTCACCCCGTGGCGGGTGCAGATCTCACGAATGGCCTTCAGATATCCGTCGGGCGGGATGATGACGCCCGCCTCCCCCTGGATCGGCTCGACGAGGAACGCCACCGTGTTGGGAGTGATGGCCTCCTCCAACGCCTGAGCGTCGCCGAATGGAATGACTTCGAAACCGGGGGCGAACGGACCGAAGTTGCGTCGGGCGACCGGGTCGGTGGAGAAACCGACGATTCCCAACGTCCGACCGTGGAAGTTGTTGGCACACACGATGATCTCTGCCTGGTCCGCAGGGACGCCCTTCACCTCGTACCCCCACTTGCGCACGGCCTTGATCGCGCTCTCGACCGCCTCAGCCCCGCTGTTCATCGGCAACACCTTGTGGGCACCGGTCAGCTCCGCCACCTCGTCGTAGAAGTGCGCGAGCTGGTCGTTGCGAAACGCACGTGAGGTGAGCGTGATGCGGTGCGCCTGCTCGATCAGTGCGTCCCGGATCTTCGGATTGCAGTGCCCCTGATTCACCGCCGAGTAGGCGGCCAGACAGTCGAGATACCGATTGCCTTCCGTGTCCCAGACCCACACACCCTCGCCCCGAGCGAGGATCACATCGAGCGGCTTGTAGTTGTGGGCACCGATCTCGTACTCGATCTGGATGTAGTCGGCGGGAGCGAGCGGCGATGGCATACCCCCATCGTACGATCCCGAACCGAACCCAGGGTTAAGGTCCGCCACTTTGGCGGACCACCCCCCACAGAACGGGGGGCGAGGTGTCCCGTGTCCTGGAACCTTCCGGATGCCGGTAGCGTCGAAAGGACATGAGACGGAACATCATCTTCTTCATGACCATGGCGCTGGTCCTTGCTGCTTGCGGGTCCGGCGACGCCGGTACGCCACGAATCGAGGACCCGGACACGCCCTCCACGACTTCGGGACCACTCGAGGCTCCTGACGAGGTTCGCCCTCTGCTCACCGTTCTGGAAGAAGGCGGTTTCGTGCCGGTCGAATGGAACCTGCGTCGGATACCTCGCTACGTCCTCATGTCGGATGGCACGCTGTACGGTCCCGGACCGGTGCCTGCCATCTTCCCGGGACCTGCGCTCCCGGCCGTCCAGGCTGTGGAGGCCGACGACGCCACCATGGCTGAGATCGCAAACCTGGTCGAGGCATCAGAGCTCGACTCCGTCGACGAGGAACGCAACAATGCCGCCGCCGCTCGCGTGGCCGATCTCCCCGACACGGTGTTCGTCTACGTTGACGACGCCGGCGTCGAGCACCGATTCACGGTGTACGCCCTCGGCATCGACGATGTCGACTTCGGGGACGCTCGCATCGCCCACCTCGAAGAGCTGGTTCAGGTGCTCGACGAGGCGATGGCGGCCGGAGCCGGCGAACAGCGCCTGGCTGACTCCATCGACGTCTACGTGGCCGCCCAGGGGAATGGTTTCGACCAGGAGTACGCCAACACGCAGGATTGGCCGCTCGACGTGGCGTTCGACGAACTCAAGGGGGACACCGTCGGGTTCAGGTGCCTCCACCTCGAAGGCGCCGGCGCGACGACCGTCCTCGACAAGCTCGCCACTGCCAACGAAGCGACCACATTCGTCGACGAATCCGGGACCGAATACACCGTGCTCGTACGACTCGTGCTCCCCGGCCAGCAGAGCAACTGCTGACGACCCGGACCACAGGCTCCCAGGAGCCGGAAGTCGGCCGTTGGTCTCGTGACGGACACCGCACAGGGGTGTTGCGGAACCGTCACGGGACCGGCCGTGTATGTGGGCGCTACTCGTCAGACTTCGCTGACGACGACATCTGCGCGATGTCGTTCACGACGCTTTCGTTGGCCAGCGTCGTGACGTCCCCGAGTTGCCGGTTCTCGGAGATGTCCTTCAGAAGCCTGCGCATGATCTTGCCGGAACGGGTCTTGGGCAGATCGGGCGTGAACACGATCGACTTGGGCTTGGCGATCGGACCCAGCGTGTTGGCGACGTGATCCCGTAGCTCCCTGATCAGGGCCTCGTCACCTTCGACGTTCCCTCGAAGGGTGACGAACGCAGCAATCGCCTGCCCGGTCAGCTCGTCTTTGCGTCCCACGACTGCTGCCTCGGCGACCAACGTGTGCGACACCAGCGCCGACTCCACCTCGGTCGTCGAGATGTTGTGCCCAGAGATCAGCATGATGTCGTCGACCCGCCCGAGCAGCCAGAAGTATCCGTCCTCATCGCGCTTGGCGCCGTCGCCGGGAAAGTACCGCCCGTCGAACTTCGTCCAGTAGGTGTCGACGAACCGCCGATCGTCTCCCCAGATGGTGCGAGCCATCGATGGCCACGGCCGGTTGATCGCCAGGTAGCCCCCTCCTGGAATCCCCACGGCATTTCCTTCATCGTCGACCACGTCTGCAGCGATCCCGGGCAGCGGCATCGTCGCCGAACCCGGCTTGGTGGGAGTCACACCCGGCAGCGGTGAGATCATGATGGCCCCGGTTTCGGTTTGCCACCACGTGTCGACGATCGGGCAGCGCTCGCTGCCGATGTGGAGGTGATACCAAACCCAGGCCTCCGGGTTGATCGGCTCGCCGACGGTGCCGAGGAGCCGGAGCGACGAGAGATCGTGACGGTCTGGGTACTCATCACCCCACTTCATGAAGGCGCGAATCGCGGTCGGCGCCGTGTAGAAGATCGTGACCTTGTACTCATCGATGATCTGCCACAGGCGATCGAAATCCGGGTAGTTGGGCGCACCCTCGTACATCACACCGGTGGTCTGGTTGGCGAGTGGGCCGTAGACGATGTAGCTGTGTCCCGTGACCCAACCTATGTCGGCTGCGCACCAGTAGACGTCTGTGTCCGGCTTGATGTCGAACACGTAGGCGTGGGTGGACGTCACGCCGGTCAGATACCCGCCCTGGGTGTGGACGATGCCCTTCGGCTTTCCGGTGGTCCCGGAGGTGTAGAGGATGTAGAGCGGATCCTCGGCGTTGAGGATCTCCGGTTCGCACTCGGTGGATTGGTCGGCCACGAGGTCGTGAAACCAGATGTCGCGGCCGTCCTCCATGACAACATCGTTCTCGGTCCTCCGGACGACGATGCAGTGCTCGATGCTCGGCGTTCTCGCCAGCGACACGTCGGTGTTGGCCTTGAGCGGCACCACCGTTCCGCCTCGCCAGGCCCCGTCCTGGGTGATCACGACCCTGGCGTCGGCATCGATGATCCGGTCGGCCAGCGCATCCGAGCTGAATCCACCGAAGACGACCGAATGAACGATTCCCAGTCGGGCGCATGCCAGCATCACAATCGGCAGCTCGGGGATCATCCCCATGTAGACCGCCACGCGATCACCCTTGTTCAGCCCCAGCGACTTCAGCCCGTTGGCGAACCGATTGACCTCCTCGTAGAGATCGCGGTAGGTGAGCGTCCTGGTATCGCCCGGCTCGCCCACCCAGTGGTACGCGACCTTGTCACCGGCGGACTCGAGGTGCCGGTCGAGACAGTTGTAGGCGAGGTTCAACTCGCCATCGGCGAACCACTTGTAGAAAGGCGCGTTCGACTCATCCAGAACCTGGGTCGGGTCCTTGAACCAGGTGATGCGCTCCATGGCTTGCTCGTGCCAGTAGCCCTCCGGGTCGGCGGCCGCCTTCTCGAGAATCCCGGGCTTGGCATTTGCCTGGGCTGTGAAGGCATCGCTCGGTGGGAATACACGGTTCTCGTGCAGCAGATCTGCGAGCGTTTCGCTCATCTTTCCTCCTCTTGCAGGACCCGGCGAGGACACGGGCCCGAAACTTTCCGCATCCAACCATACGGAAGCCCAAGATGCCCCGGCAGGGCACATCGGCCAGCTGTGCGTGCCGCGCGCACGATTGTGCAGCAGACTGGGAGGGCACGGGCCGGCGAGGCACCTCCTCGCTCTCCAGTTGGCGTGGCCAGCCCGCCGACGCCTATCAGGCGGACCGCTCGACCACACCGGCCTCGATCAGAGGAAGCTCCAGGGTGAACGCGCTCCAACCATCCGCGTGGTGATATCGCAGTCGGCCTCCCATCAGATCGGCCAATCGTCTCGAAACGGACAACCCGAGTCCCAAGGCCGCGGTGCGACCCTCAACACGGCCCGTGCTCTCGAATGGCTCGAACATGCGCTCTCTCAGTGCGTCGGGAATCGGGGGCCCATCGTCGCGCACCTCGAGCACCCCAAACCCCGCCTGGGACCGGACCTCGATCTGGACGTTGCGGCCCCCGTAACGGTCGGCGTTGACCAAGAGGTTGCGGATGATCTGACGGACCCGGCCGCTGTCTGCGAGCACGGCGGCGTCGCATCCGATGATCTCGATCGGCTTCGAGAGTCTCGGCGTGAGACCACGCACCACCTGATCGAGCTCCATGACGAGATGCACGGGCCGATCGACAACCGTGAAGATGTCGAGATCTGCTCGCACGGCAACCAAGAGGTCTTCGATGATCGCTGCCATCTCAGCGCTCTGTTCCACCACAGTGTCGAGATACGGCACGAACTCATCGCTGAGCACCGCCGCCCGTTGGAGCTCGGTGCTGAAGCCGAGTACGGCGGTGAGTGGCGTCCTCAGCTCATGGCTGATCGACGCCACGAATTCGTCTTTCGTCCGAACGAGCTGCTCGAGCTCGGCGCGTGCTGTCTCCCTTTCGGTCACGTCGAAGCCTGTGACCACGATGCCGCCTGCGACACGCTCACAGCTGATCTCTAGGGCTCGCGAGCCGACGAGAACGTCCCCGGCCGATCGACCACCGACCATGGCGTCGGTGACCATGCGCGCCAGAGCAGGGGGCATCACCGATGCCACCTTGGAGCCCACCGTCCACGACCCGTCGGCGACCGACCCGGCGATGGATCTGATCGTCATGTCGGCCGACACGCTGCAGAGCATCACGGGTGCTCCGGAGAGGATGGTCCCGAGTTGGGCTCTACTCACTGAAAGGGCTCTGCGGGCCCGCTGCCACTCGAAGACGAGCATGCCTGCGGCGGAGAGGAGGAGTGACGTCACCAAGATGAGGGCACCTGGGCGATAGGCCGCATCGTTGGATCGCCCGAACATGTTGGCTGCCGCCAAGGTGCCGGCGGACGCCAGCGCCACACCGACCAAGACCACTCTCGCCCGGATTTGAAAGCTCATGAGGAGCAGTGCGGCGACGAGCACCACCAGGCCGGCGCTGTAGAGAGGAATACCGAGCCCAATCGTGGCGATCACCGGCGCCACGACCAGGTCGAGAAATGCCGGGGGAGCCTGATGCTGGGCTCCACCACGGGCCAATCCGACGATCGCAAGGACCGCCATTCCACTCGCCACGACGACGACGCCGGCGATCCTTGGCGGATCGTCCAGCACCAAGATTGCGGCGGCAACTGCAGCCGAGTACGACAGCGCTCGGAGCGCGTCGTTGAAGAGGCCCAGGTGCGGTGCACGAAACGCCGGGCGACTCCGTGCCGTGACGAGCTCGGTCCACAGCCATCGAGAGAACGATCTCACCCGGTGCCAGTCGGCACCAGGACGGTTGCTGTTGAGGAGTCCATGAGAAACAGCCGTCAGATGTGCGGGTAGCCCAAAGCCTCCAAGGCGTGCTCGATTTCGCCGAGGATCGCTGGATCGTCGATGGTTGCCGGGGTCGTCCAGTCATTGCCGTCGGCCATGCGACGCATCGTGCCTCTGAGGATCTTTCCCGACCGGGTCTTTGGGAGCCGATCGACCACAGTCACCTGCTTGAACGCGGCGACCGGCCCGATCTTGTCCCTCACCAGTTGCACCAGCTCTCGACCGATGTCGTCGTGGCTTCTGTCGACCCCCGCTTTCAGGACGACCATGCCCACCGGGAGCTGGCCCTTCAACTCGTCGGCCACACCGATCACGGCGCATTCCGCGACGTCCGGGTGCGCCGACAGAACCTCTTCCATGGCGCCGGTCGAGAGTCGATGTCCGGCCACGTTGATGATGTCGTCGATCCGGCTCATGATCCACAGGTAGCCGTCGTCGTCTTCGTATCCGGCGTCACCCGTCAGGTAGTAGCCGGGGTACCTGCTCAAGTACGAGGCGACGTAACCGTCGTCGTTGTTCCATAGTGTCGGAAGGGTTCCCGGCGGCAGCGGGAGCTTGATCGAGATCGATCCGATCTCGCCGTTCGGACGCTCGTCACCGTCTTCGTCGAGCACCTGCACGTCATAGCCAGGCATTGCCTTCGTCGGCGAACCGGGCTTGATGGGGAGCCGCTCCAAACCCAGCGGGTTGGCGCAGATCGGCCATCCGGTCTCAGTCTGCCACCAGTGGTCGATCACGGGCACCGCCAGCATCTCCTCGGCCCAGTGCAGAGTGTCAGGATCGCATCGTTCGCCGGCCAGGAACAACGCCCGGAACCTCGACAGGTCGTAGCGACCGAGATGCATGCCCTCGGGATCTTCCTTCTTGATCGCCCGGAATGCGGTCGGCGCCGTGAACAGAGTGGAAACCCCGTGATCGGCGATGACACGCCAGAAGGCGCCCGGATCGGGCGTTCCCACTGGTTTGCCTTCGTACAGGATGGTCGTGTTCCCGTGGATCAGAGGTGCGTACACGATGTATGAGTGCCCCACGACCCAGCCGACATCGGAGGCCGCCCAATACACCTCGCCGGGATCCACCCCGTACACGTTCTTCATCGACCAGTTGAGGGCGACTGCGTGGCCGCCGTGGTCTCGTACGACGCCCTTTGGCCTGCCGGTGGTGCCCGAGGTGTACAGCACGTACAGCGGGTCGGTTGCGGCCACATCCACACACCCCACCGGATCGGCCGATTCGACGTCCTCCCACTCCACGTCCCTCCCGGGTTTCAAGGCGGCGGTGGCCTGTGGGCGCTGGAGGACCACGACGGTGCCGACACTGTGCATAGCGATGTCGAGGGCCTCGTTCAGAAGGGGACCGTATTCCACGATCCTGCCGGGTTCGATGCCACAGGACGCGGTGATCACGACCCGGGGAGCAGCGTCGTCGACGCGGGTGGCGAGCTCCTTGGCGGCGAAGCCGCCGAAGACAACCGAGTGGATGGCGCCGATCCGAGCGCACGCCAGCATGGCGATCACGGCTTCGGGCACCATCGGCATGTAGATGATGACCCGATCCCCATGACTCACGCCCAGCTTCCTCAGGCCACCTGCGAACCGGGCCACGCGATCGCGGAATTCCGAGTAGGTGAAAGACCGGACGGTCCCACTGACGGGCGAGTCGTAGATCAGGGCCGCCTGGGCTCCCCTGCCGCCGTCGGCATGACGGTCCAGGGCGTTGTGGCAGGTGTTCAGCGTGGCCCCGGCGTACCAACGGTAGAACGGCGGGTTGGCGTCATCGAGGACGCGATCCCATCCAGAAGACCAATCGATGGCCTCGGCGGCCTCGGCCCAGAAGGCAGAAGGGTCGGCAAGCGACCGGTGTCGCGCATCGTTCAACGCGCCTACAGACATTCGAGCCTCCTGTTCGATCAGGTGACTCACGATATCGAGCCGTCTGGGCACGTGTCAGGGGTTGCGGGGATTCATGAGTCGGGAACCTCCGATGATGTGCCGCACGCCTGAGACGGCGAGCCGGGAGCAGCATCGGCCCGGTGCGAGTAGGTTGCCAGCCGTGAACGACCCCGTCACCTACCGCCGCAAGATCCGGTTCTCGGACTCGGATGCGCAAGGCATCGTCTTCAACGCCAACTATCTCCGCTACATCGACGACGCCATCACCGACTACTTCGACGCCCTGTCCGTCGGTTGGTCCGCGATGCAGGAGCGAGGATACGAGATGGTGCTGGGACAAGCCGAACTGTCCTTCAGGTCTTCCGCTCGAATCGGTGAAACGCTGGCCACAGGTGTCCGGGTAGCCGAGATCGGCAACACGTCGGTCGTCTTCGACGCAACCATCCTGGACGAAGCGACCGGCCGCCTCGTGGTGAGCGGCCGCGAGATCCAGGTCATGGTGGACCGCACCACGTTCGAGAAGAAACCGGTCCCTGACTGGTTCGTCGAAGCAGTCGAGGCCCTCCAGGGCCCTGTCGATTGGAAAGGCCGGATGTGACGAAGCCCCAGGTTCTCTTCTTTGACGTGAACGAAACGCTGCTCGATCTCTCTGCCCTCGCCCCATCGTTCGCCGAGCTCTTCGGGAGCGCCGAACCGATGGGCGAGTGGTTCGTGCGGATGCTGCACGGCTCGTTGGTCGCCAACCACGTCGGGGCATACCGACCCTTCGGTCTCATCGGAGCCGAGGCCTTGATGACGCTCGCCCAACGACGCCGTGTCGACATCGAGCCCGCCCGTGCGTCCGAGATGGTCGAGCAGATGCGCGCTCTTCCGGCTCACCCAGAGGTTGCGGATTCCCTCGACCGCTTGCGGTCGGCCGGTCTCCGGATGGTCGCCCTCACCAACTCGTCGACCGACGCCGTGGTCGATCAACTAACCAACGCCGGGCTCGCCGGCCGGTTCGAGCGGGCCTCCTCGGTGGACTCGGTGAGGCGTTTCAAACCCGCTCCGGAGGTGTACCTACACGCTGCAATGCAGGCCGGGGTCGAGATCGACCAGTCCATGCTCGTGGCTGCGCACGACTGGGACATCGTGGGAGCACGGAGCGTGGGGATGCCGGGCGCATTCGTGGCGCGGCCGAATGCCGTATGGGGCATGCCCGACACACCTCCCGACATCGTCGCCGGCGACCTGACCGGGATCGCCGATCAGATCATCGCCATGGAATGACGACAGGCAGGAGCGGGTTCACCAAGCCATGAGCCAGGTCGCATCTCTTCTCGACGATCGGTCCACGACGATCGCGGTCGTGGGCGCCACCGACGATCCCTCCAAGTACGGCGGCATCGTGTATCGAAGGATGAAAGGGCTCGGATATCGGGTCTTCGCAGTGAACCCGAACCGGAGGTCCGTCGACGGCGATCACTCCTACCCGGATCTCGGTTCGCTTCCCGAGCCGCCGACGATCGTGAACTTCGTGGTCCCTCCGGACGTGGGGGCGTCAGTCGCCGAAGAAGCCCTCCGCCTGGGGTACATCAACCTGTGGTTCCAGCCCGGAGCGGAGTCGGGGACCCTGACCGAACGACTGCGGGAGGCCAGCGCCGACGTGCTCACCGACGCCTGCATCATGGTGCGTGGCCGTCTCGTCAACAGGTGATGCCCCCGGAGATTGGTCGACGGTGGATCGTCGCCGGTGCCTCTACTCGTCGAGGGGCGCCCGCTCGCCGATGACGCGGGCGAAGCGACGCTCGAGCTCCCTGCGGTCGAAACGACTGAAGCGCAGCTCGTCGCGGATGCGGATCCACAGCTCACCGAGGAACACACTGAACCTGGCCGTCGCAGCAGCCATGCCGATCGCCGTCGCGGCGCCAAGTACCTCAACCATCGCCCACTCCTCATCGGCACCGGAATCTCCGTGCTTGAAGATATCTGCCGTTCGTGGGCTATGACGCTCGGCTTCGGAACGTTTGTGCACCCCCAAGAGTCGAACCTGGGCTCGTCCATCCCCTGCAGACGGCGACAGGTGCAGGTCCGAAGGTGATAGTTTGGCCGCATGTTGACGCCGTCGCCGGAGACCTACCGATCCATCAAGGGCCTGAGGGTGGTCCGTCGATATGAGGACCGACCCCTGTCCGCTGAGGATCTCGACGAGATTCTCCAAGCCGCACGTTGGACGGGGAGCTCCAAGAACCGGCAGTCGTGGGCTCTGGTGGTGGTGACCGGGCGGGACCAGCTGGAGCGGCTCGCCGAGTGCGGCGACTTCACACAACCCTTGCTGAGCGCCCCGCTCGTGATCGCTCCGGTGAGACTCCCGGATGGCTACGACTGGGACATGGGAAGGCTCTCGCAGAACATCATGCTGGCGGCGGCGAGTCGGGGTGTCGGCTCGTGCCCGATCACACTCCACCGAGAAGACTGCGCTCGAGAAGTGCTGGGCGTGCCGGCGGACCACGGATGCCGCTTCGTGATTGCGCTCGGGTACCCCGATGAAGCGGCCGAGGTCGCCGCACGATCGAAGTCACCGCTGTCGGGCCGCAAAGACCTATCCGACTTGATCCGGCATCAGCGCTTCTCTTGAACCGCCTCGACGGTTGGCGCGGAGGTCGATCGTCGTGAATCCAGCCCCACGGCGACTCCGGCCGAGATGGCGATCCACTGGAGCCAGTTGCCGAGACGAGCGTACAAGGTGAGACCGGCGTTCCTCAGCTGCACGTCTCCGACGAGGATCTCAGACGTGGCTTGCCCGGTCCTGGGGCCGACCTTGCCGCCGTCGGTGATGATCGTGGACCGTCCCACCACGCCGGCGTGGATCACGTCTGTTCCCAGTTCTGCCGACCGCATCCGAGTCATCGCGATGAACTGGTCGGAAGCGTTGCTGTAGGGGTAGCTCCCCTGGTTGGTGGCGACCACGATCAGTTGAGCGCCCGCTTCGACTTCGTCACGACTGAACCGAGCGAACGACCCTTCCCACGACACCACCGAACCCAAACGTCCCCACGACACGTCGAACACCACCGGCTCGGCGCCCGGAATCATGTCCCGTGGGATGGCATCGAGAGCCGAGATCCACTGGAACAGGGGCCGGAGCGGTATGTACTCGCCAAAAGGCACGGGGTGTCGCTTGCGGTACTCACCGATGATCGCGCCGGACTCGTCGAACACGACGTTGGAGTTGACCCATTCCCGGTCGTTGAGCGGTCTGTCCCCACCCGCCAAGAGCACTGCTCCGATGCGCGATGCTTCGGCACCCATTTCGGCCCCGATCGCCGGATCGAGTACGGGATCGGCTGCGAAGCCGCCACTAGAGCCCTCGGGCCAGACCACCAGGTCGACCGACCCCGCAGGCAACGATCGCGTCAACTCCAGGTGTGACGTGTAGGTTCGGAATCGCTCGTTGTCGCAGTGCGTACCCGGGCATGGTGTCGACCCCTGAATGATCGCCACACGTACGGTTGATCCGTCGCTGACCGCGGGCCACATCGATCCCGCCACCCCGAGCAGGCTCACCGCCCCGATGGCACCGAGAAACGGCGCCCAGCGCCCATGCCGGATGGCAAGGACGAGGCCGCCGGCGGCAAACAGGGCGATCACCGACCACCCCGTCGTCCCGATCCACTGGGCGGCAGATCGCGTGGCCCCGTACTCGCCGATCGGGTAGCCCACCAATCCCCACTCGAATCCCCCGAGGGGAAAGCGCGCACGAAGACCCTCGATCCCAGACCATCCCCCCACCGCCACCGCCAGGTATCGCCATCCCGTGAAACGCCGAGCCCACCACATCAGCCAACCGAACAAGCCCGTGAACACCGATTGGACGAGCCACAAGGGAACAAACGCAACCAGGCCGAGCTCCGTGAGCCAGGGAAACAAGAATCCGAAGAAGACGAGGCCGAACGCGGCACCCGAAGCGATCGCTCCCCGGCGGCTCTCCACCGTCTCCAGCGCCCACAGCAAGATCGCCAACGCAGGCAGCACAAAGACGCCGATCCCGATGGGGGGAAAGGCGGCGTAGAGCAACCAGCCCGCGAGAGCCGAGATTCCGACCGATCGCACCCGCGATTGTCTCACGCCTCGCATCGCAGGTGGACCGAGGAGCTCAGGACGAGGGCAGCCCAATCTCCAGGATCACCGTGCGGTCGAATGCTTCCAGCATGACCGGGAGAGCAGCCGCCGGCACGACTGCGGTGTCACCCGCACCGAGCTCGAGCGCTTCGACCGTTGCCCAGCCGGCAATCACCATGATCACTCGAGGCCCCGGTGCCGAAGACAGCCGCATGGTGCCGCCGTGGGACCGATGCTCGACCATCCAGTAGTGGGGGGTCGTCACCAGCGTGCGCGTGTCGTCGTCCGGCCGCGGTGACGAGCTGAACGCTTCGAGCGGGTGGATCACGAGACTCTCAGCCGCCTCGGCCAGATGCAGTTGGCGCGGCGCCCGCCCGTACTCTTCCGCCCAGTCGTAGATCCGAAACGTGGTGTCGGAAGGAGTTTGAACCTCTGCCACCATCACGCCGCCGCCAAGAGCGTGGATGAGACCCGCGGGCACATGGTGAAACGCCCCCTGCCGGGCCGGCACTCTTCCCAGCAACGAAGTGATCCGCTGAGACCCGAGCACCGCCACCACCTCGTCGCGCGTCACCCCGTCGACGACATCAAGGAACAACTCTGCGTCGGGTTCTGCCTCTATCACGTACCACGACTCGGTCTTGAGCCTGGCCTCTGGATGTCGTTCCACGTAGTCGACGTCCGGGTGGACCTGTACCGAGAGGTTCTCGCGGGCATCGAGCAGCTTGACGAGCAACGGGAATCGTCCTTCGGCCGTGGGTTGCACGGGGCCCATGAGGGCCTCTGCAGACCGTGCGATGAGATCGGAGAGCGACGCCCCCTCCCACGGCGCAGTTGCCACCCGAGAGCGCGGATCATCGACGGTCGGCGCCAGGTGATCGGGCAGGTCGGCGACCTCCCAGCTCTCTCCGAACATCAAATCCTCCGGTAGCCTCTTGCCGTACCGGTCGAGACGGCGACCGCCCCATGGGCGCTCGACCAGGACCGGTGTCAGGATGAATGGATCCAACTGGAAAGCCTCCGATCAGGGCACCGAGACGAGGGTAGATCGTCTTGGCCGTGCATCTCAGCACGTACGCCCGGTGCTGGTAGCTTCGCACACATGCTCTCCGACCTCGACGTTGCTCTCGAAGCAGCACGCGCCGGCGCCGAGATCGTGGCCACGGCCTTCGGCACCGGATCGACCGTCTCCTCGTTCAAGACCTCGAGCGTCGACCCCGTCACCGAGACCGACAAGGCCTCCGAGCGGGCCATCATCGACGTGATCCAGGCCAGGCGGCCCGACGATCTGGTGCTCGCCGAAGAAAGCGGTGGAGCCGCCTTCGACTCCGGACGGGTTTGGATCGCCGATCCGCTCGACGGGACGGTCAACTTCGTCCACGGGTTCCCGCCGGTGGCGGTCTCTGTTGCTCTGTGGGACAACGGTGTCCCAAGGGCCGGCGTCGTGATCGATGTGACTCGAGGGGAAGAGTTCTCGGCGTCATCGGGCGCAGGCGCCCAGCTCGACGGATCCGACATTCGGGTCAGCGGGCAGACGGACCTCGGTGCCGGACTCGTCGCAACCGGGTTTCCCTACGATCGCCGATCGAACGCCGACCGATACGGCCGTGTGTTCACTCGCGTCTTGTCGCGGGTCCAAGGCATCCGGAGAGTGGGGTCGGCCGCGCTCGACATGTGCTACGTGGCTGCTGCCCGCCTCGACGGATACTGGGAGTGCGGGCTCGGCGCGTGGGACGCGGCCGCCGCACTTCTCATCGTGTCGGAGGCGGGGGGCACATGGACTTCGTTCGATGGCGGTGAATACCGGCTGGGAACTGGCGGGGTGGTCGTGACCAACGGACTCATCCACGCCGCTCTCGTCGAAACGGTGGGGCGCGGCGAGTGAAGCACCTGCTCACGGCTTCGGCCGTGCTGGGACGTCCAGGTGCCGATTCCGTTGTCATCGATCACGGCCGGATCACCGCCGTCGGAGTTGCTGCAGAGCTCCTCGAGCCGGGGCTCTCTCACGAGGTCCATGAAGGAGTGATCTTGGGTGCGTTGCGCGATGCGCACCTCCACCCCAGCGGCTACGCCGCTGCCGTCACGGGCCTGTCGGTGTTCGACGCCCGCGACTTCGCGGATCTCCGCGACCGCATCGTCGAGGCGGCTCTCGAGCTGCCGCCCGGCGTCCCGATCGTGGCGAACCGGCTCGACGAGCACCAGCTCCGAGAGGGCCGACTCCCAACGGCACGGGATCTCGACCGGGTGCTCGTGAATCGCCCGGTCTTCGTGATTCGCTACTGCGGCCACGTGGCGATCGGCAACACATCTGCCCTCCGCCGGGCAGGCCTGACCGCCGGTACCCCCGACCCGCCGGGCGGGACGATCGATCGTTCCAGCGACGGCGCCCCCACTGGCGTACTCCGCGAGACCGCGGTAGGGCTCGTATCGAGCGCCCTCTCCACCGACATCCCGACTCCGGGACCCGACCGCCTCCTCGCAGCCGTGGGCGGGCTCTCGGGGCTCGGCATCACGCGCATCCACGCCATCGTCTCGACGGGCACCGCGATGTGGTGCGGGTCGGGTAGCGAGCTCGAGGACCTGCTCGAAATCGCCCCCTCGTTGCCCATCGCAGCCGACTGTTTCGTCACGGCGTCGTCTCCCGCCGAGCTGGACCGGGCGGTCGATCGGATCGCACACGCAGAGGGCTCCATCGGATGGGCCGGTCTGAAGCTGTTCGCCGATGGGAGTCTGGGAGGATTCACCGCGGCGATGGAGGAGCACTACTCCGATGGTCCGGGTTCAGGCACGTTGCGTCTCGATCCGAGCACCGCGGCCGTGATGGCGGAGGCGACCTTCGACCTCGGAGGCAGCGTGGCCGTGCACGCCATCGGCGACCGGGCCAACCGCGCAGCGCTCGACCTCTTCCGATCACTGAAGGGGGGATGGGCGGATCCGGCCCGGTACCGTGTCGAGCACGCCTCCGTGCTCTCACCAACCCTGGTGGCCGCATTCGCCGAGACGGGTGTCACGGCGAGCGTGCAACCTCCATTCATCGCGTCGGAGGCAAACTGGCTCGAGGACCGTGTGGGTGCCGACCGGGCGCGGTGGACGTACCCCCTCCGCAGCCTCGCCGAGGCCGGGGTGAAGCTCGTCGGTGGGTCGGACGCGCCGGTCGAAGATCCGAATCCATGGAAGGCGATGGTTGCGGCGTGTGACAACCATCTCACCCCGATCGAGTCGATCGACCGGCAGACGGCGCTCGACATATACGGGAGCGCCCCGATCGCCGTCGGAGGTCAGGCGGATCTGCTGGTGATCGACCGAAACCCGATCACCACCGACGATCTGGCTGCGACCCAGGTGCTCGTCACCTTCGTCCGGGGCGAGCGGGTCGAGATCGCCCCGACACCCTGGCCGGGCTGACGCACCCTACAGATCGACCTCTTCACACTCTCTCGCCACGGAGGATCTGTTCCTCCAGTCGGGCGAGGTCGTCCCCCGGCTCGAGTCCGACCTCGACCAGGATCCGCCGAAGTTCGGTACAGGCTCTGAGTGCCTCCACGCGCCGACCTTGCTGAGCGAGGGCCTCTACGAGCAGGTGCCAGAGTCGCTCCCGATACGGGTTCTCCTGTACGGCTGCCTCGAGCGTGCCGGTGACGAGGTCGGAGTGCCCAAGCCGAATGTCGGCGTCGATCTGGGTCTCCATCGCCACGAGACGCAGCTCGTCGAGGCGGATCGCCTCCAACCTGAAGGGGTCGCGGTCGGAGAGGTCTCCAAACGGCACTCCACGCCACATCGACAGCGCCTCATGACATGCCGCCCGGGCCGCCATGGGGTCTTCGGATCCGACGGCGCTCCGGACCCGTTCCTCGAATCGCAGCGCATCGAGCTCCTCGGGCTCGGCCTCGAAGAGATATCCGTGGTCGACCAGTCGAATGGCATCGCGGCCGAGCAGAGATCGCAGCCTCGACACATACGACTGAAGAGTGCCGTGAGCACACGCGGGCGGCTCCTCCCCCCAGAGCAGGTCCACCAGCCGATCTGCGGGCACCGTCCGCCCCACTGACACGGCCAGTGCGCCGAGCACGGCTCGTGCGTGATGGCCACCCACGTCGACCGCACCGTCTGGGGTCTCGATGTCGATCGGACCCAGAACTCGCACCATGTATCGAGACTGCATGCCCCCAGCTCTCTCGCCACCACCAGTGTCGCCTTCTCGGCGGCTCCGATCCAGTGTCGAATGGCTCAAGTTGCGTGCAAGCAGAACGCATGAGCACCGCAGACCGCGTCTAGTGATGACGCCAGACAATGGAGACGAGCAAGGAGGCCCACATGACGAACGTGCTCGACAGAGACACCAACGTTTCGACGAGCGAGGGGTCCATCGCAGTACGCGAGCGTCCCGAGACCAGGGAGACACCCGAAGGGAGGGTGCTTCCGCCAACCCCGAGAAGCCCGTACGTCCGCTGGCTCGGCTGGATCCTGATCCTGGCGGTCGTGGTGGTCTCCGGAGTGCTGATCTTCGATCGGATGAGCGAAGACACCACCCTCGCCGACGGCTCGTTCGAGGCGAACGAGTACGTAAGGATGATGCGGCTGGCCCCGGCGGACGTCTCCTCCGAGGTGAACGAGGAAGCCAGGATGCTGGCACTCGGGCCGGCCGACGTCTCCTTCGAGGTGAACGAGACGAACCGGATGCTGGCACTCGAGCCGGCCGACGTCTCCTCCGAGGTGAACGAGACGAACCGGATGCTGGCACTCGAGCCGGCCGACGTCTCCTCCGAGGTGAACGAGACGAACCGGATGCTGAGCCTGATACCAGAGCCGGACACGTCGTTCGAGAGGAACGAGAGCAACCGGATGCTGAGCCTGATGCCAGAGCCGGACACGTCGTTCGAGAGGAACGAGAGCAACCGGATGGCGCAGCTCGCTCAGCCTCTCACCCGTGATGAGGTGATCCGGATCACGACGCTCGTGCGGTGACCGGTCACCCCTGCTGTACCCGGGGGCCATCATGGCCCCCGGGTTTCGTGTGCCGGTGCTCGATCGACAGTGTCAGGCTCGGGAAGGTGTAGCGCGCTGTGTCACTCCGAGTCGGAGGAACGCAGATGAGGCGCAACGTCTGCCTCGTAGTCGGCGTGCCGGCCCGACTCCTTCTTGGAGAAGACATGCCGGCCTTCGATGTCGACCTCGAATACGCCACCGCGTGAGGGAATCAGGTCTACTCGATACCGCTGCCCGAACTCCTCGAAGATCTCGCCCGCCATGCCCACGGCACGGCCCGTGTAGTTTCAAGCCCGGCAGAATTCGATCGTGACGGTCTGCATGGTGGCGAGGCTACCGTCATCGATCCCGACACTCGACAGCCGAGGGGTATCGTCACACCATGCTCTTCGACTACTCCACAGTGACCCCGGAATCGATCAGATCGTCCGTCGACGAGGCCATTGCGACCGCTGACCTGATGATCGACTCCGTCGTTGCCGCCGAAGGCGAAGGCGGGTACGCAGCGGTGCTCGCTCCGCTCGACGGCGCGGCCGATCTGATGGGGCGAACCTTCGGGACGACCGCGTTCATGGGCTACGTCCACCCGGACCCCGACGTCCGTGCCGCCGGGAAGCAGGTCGAGGAACAGATCTCGAAATGGGGTGTGGAACTGGCATTTCGCGATGACTTGTACGCCGCAGTCAAGACCTACTCGGAGTCTGTGGACGCCGCCTCGCTCGAGGGTGACCGCCGACGTTTCCTCGAGTTCACACTGCGCGATTTCCGCAAGGCGGGGCACGAATTGACGCCGGAGGCACGGGCCAAGGTGAAGGAATTGACCAACCGGCTCGTCGAACTGGGCGTGGCGTTCGAGCGCAACATCGCCGAGGACGAATCGAAGCTGATCGTGCAAGAGTCTGACCTTGCGGGACTTCCCACCGGCTACATCGACACCCTCGAGCCCGCTGACGATGGCTACGTCGTGACGATGGCCTATCCCCACGTGATCCCAATCCTCGATCACGCACAGTCACGAGGGCTGCGATCCGACGTGTATCGGATGTTCAACTCGAGGGCGATCGAAGTCAACCGACCGATCCTCGAAGAAGCGGTCCGAATTCGATCGGAGATCGCAGCGCTGTTCGATCGTCCGTCGTGGGCACACCATCAGCTCGACGAGAAGATGGCGAAGAATCCGGAGCAGGTCGAAGCCTTCATCGGCTCGCTGCGGAAGCCGCTGGCCGAGGCCGGCGCCAACGAGGTCTCGAAGATGGAGGGCCTGCTCGTCGCAGACGGTGAGGAACCGCCCCTCCAGGTCTACGACTGGCGGTACTACGACACCTTGCTCCGCAAGACGGAGTTCGGCGTTGACCAGGCCGCGGTCTCCGAGTACTTCCCGCTAGGGCAGGTCACGGACGGGCTCCTCGAGATCACCGGCGAAGTCTTCGGCCTGGCATACGAACGTGTCCATGCCTCCACGTGGCACCCCGACGTGGTGACCTACCTCATCCGCGACGCCGGCACGGGGCGGGACATCGCCCACTTCCACATGGACCTGTTTCCTCGGGAAGGCAAGTTCAGCCACGCGGCCGCGTTTCCTCTGGTTCCGGGCAGGCGCCTCGATGACGGCTCCTATCAGATGCCAGTGTCGGCCATCGTCGCCAACTTCACCAAGCCGGCCGGCGGGCGGCCCTCGCTGCTCACACATCAAGAGGTCGAGACCTTCTTCCACGAGTACGGCCACATCCTCCATCAAACCCTGACGACGGTCGATCTCGTGCGGTTCTCTGGAACGTCGACCGAACGCGACTTCGTCGAGGCGCCCTCGCAGATCATGGAACACTGGGTGTGGAAGCCCGACGTGCTCGCAAGATTCGCCCGACACCACGCGACCGGCGAGCCGATCCCTGCCGAGACCGTCAACCAGTTGGCCGCCGCCAAGAAGCTCAACATCTCGTTGGCCACGCTGCGCCAGATCCAGTTTGCGCTCCTCGACATGCTTCTTCACGACGCTTCCCAGCCAAAGGACCTGGATCGCATCCTCGAGGAGGCCACCGCAGCGGCGTTGCTACCAATGGTGGAGGGTACGTTCTTCCCGGCGAGCTTCGGGCATCTCATGGGCGGGTATGACGCCGGGTACTACGGGTATCTCTGGTCCGAGGTGTTCGGGGACGACATGTTCTCCAGGTTCGAGGATGAGGGATACACGAATCCGCTCGTCGGCCGCCCGTATCGCTCCATCATCCTCGAGCGTGGGGGGACCCGAGACGGAATGGATCTGCTGCGCGACTTCCTCGGGCGTGAGCCCAACGATCAGGCGTTCCTCCGGAATCTGGGGATCAACGCCTGACCGCGAATTCTTTTCGGGAACCTTTTGGCCCTCCCCGGCGTATCAATCAGTGACAAGAGCGGCGAGGCAGCGGAACCTTCACCCCTCGTTTACGAGGCCTTTAGAAACCACTGCCCATAATCGACGCAACCTGCAATCCGATCCGAGATCCGCTCCGAATATGTCTTGAAGCGGGAAGAAAACCCCTTCTCCAAGCGTTGATCGGTTGGACGGCCCCGACCGTGAGGAGGCCCACGTGTCAGACACAATGAAAGGCGCAGCCATCAAAGGCGTGACCCGACCGTCGAGAGACTTCGGCGAGGGCCGCGTATGTGCCGACAAGCAATGTCACACCAAGCTGAGCCGCTACAACAAGCGTGATCACTGCTACGCCCACGCCCCCGTGAAGTACCCACGGGTACGTGGACGGATCCTCCCCGAAGGAACGTGAATCCACAAGATCCCCGATGAACCCACCCAGGTTCTCTCCCCCTCCCCGAGGGTGGGTTCTCGATGGGACACGAGACCCCGGCGCGTGAGCGCCGGGGTCTCTGCATGTACGTAGTACGTACAACGCCGCACGCAGTACGGCGGGTTGCCACCCCACCCCTAGTGGGGTAGGATGAGATCGTGAAGGAGATCCACAAGCGTTCGGCGCTGAACCGCCTCAAGACAGTGCGGGGACACATGGACGCCGTCATCGCCATGGTCGAAGACGAGCGGTACTGCCCCGAGGTGATGAAGCAGGTGTCGGCGGTGCAGGCGTCGCTCGAGAAGGTCAACCGCATCCTTCTCCAGAACCATCTCGAGACGTGCGTGACCCACGCGATCCAGGATGGGCGCGGACCTGCGATCGTCGACGAGCTCATCGAAACAATGAAGTACACGGCCGCCATCACCGGACCGGCCCCCTACGAAATGGAGACCACGTGACGACCACCACCCTGTCGGTTCCCGACATCTCCTGTGGGCATTGCAAGTCGAGCATCGAGGGTGCCGTAGGCGAACTCGACGGTATTTCCACCGTGGAGGTCACGATCGACGCGAAGACCGTCGATCTCTCGTACGACGATTCGGCGGTGACCCTCGACACCATCATCGAGGCCATCGAGGGCCAGGGCTACGAAGTAGCCCGCTGAGAACCGAACCCATCTTGTCCGAATCTCCCACCACGCACGACCTCGCCGTCACACCCATCACCTTCGAAGTGGACGGAATGACGTGTGCCGCATGCGCCACCCGAATCGAACGCGTCCTCGGCAAGCAGGACGGCGTGGATGGCGCCGCGGTCAACTTCGCGGGAGCGCGCGCCATCGTCCGGCCCGGGGCCGACGTGGACGCCGAGGCACTACGGGTCGCCGTCCAGAAGATCGGGTACGACATCAGGGTCGTGTCCGACGAGGAACGCACCGATATGGTCGCGAAGTACTCCGAGGAGGAGCGCGCTCAGTGGCGTCGGTTCTGGTGGTCGGCCAGCCTGTCGATCCCGCTCATGGCGCTGGCGATGCTCGGGCCTATGGACGCGACATGGTCGAAGTTGGTGCAATGGGCACTCGCCACACCGGTCGTATTCGTGATGGGCGCGCAATTCCATCGGGTCGCCCTCAAGCAGGCACGCACGCTCGGGGCATCCATGGACACCCTCATCTCGTTGGGAACGCTCGTTGCCTACGGCTATTCGGTGTGGGCGGTGTTCGCCGGCGAGCACGTGTTCTTCGAGACGGCCGGCATGATCACCACACTCATCCTCCTCGGCAAGGCCTTCGAGGCACGCGCCAAGGGCCGGGCATCGAATGCGATCAGGGCGCTGCTCGAGCTGGGCGCCCGCCAGGCGACCGTCCTGCGAGACGGCAGGGAGATCACCGTCGCCGTCGAATCGTTGATTCCCGGCGATCAGATGGTCGTTCGACCCGGTGAGAAAGTACCCACAGATGGCGTTATCGTCGATGGATTCTCATCGCTCGACGAATCGATGCTCACCGGGGAATCACTTCCAGTGGACAAGGTCGCCGGCGACGACGTGTACGGGGCCACCGTGAACCAGCACGGTCGGCTCGTCGTTCGTGCGACCAGGGTCGGCAGCGAGACGGCGCTCGCTCAGATCGTCAGGATGGTGGAGGATGCCCAGGCCTCCAAGGCACCGGTCCAGCGTCTCGCCGACCGGGTATCAGGCGTGTTCGTCCCAACGGTCATTCTCATCGCCATGGGGACGGCGGCCGTCTGGTTGGCACTGGGCAACCCCTTCACGGACGCCCTGAGAGCTGCGGTCGCCGTGCTCATCATTGCGTGTCCGTGCGCGCTGGGGCTCGCAACACCCACGGCGATCATGGTGGGAAGCGCCCGCGGCGCCGAGTTGGGGGTGCTGTTCAAGAACGCCGAGGTGTTCGAGCGCTCCCGCGCCGTGGACACCGTGGTCTTCGACAAGACTGGCACGCTCACGACCGGGATGATGAGCCTCGTGGACGTGGAGACGTCCGCGGACGAGAGCACATTCCTCCGGCTGGTGGGATCGGTCGAGGCTTGGTCGGAGCACCCCATTGGACGGGCGGTGGCGCTCGGCGTCGAAGAACGTGGAGTCGATCTCACACCTGTGACCGAATTCGAAGCCGTATCGGGCCACGGGGTCGTGGGAACTGTCGACGGCGTTCGGGTGGTGGTCGGGAAGCCGAAGCTGGCCGCAGACCAGGGTCTGGCCGTCTCAGAACGCTGGCTCGATCGCATGGCGGAGTTGGAGAGGTCCGGCCGGACTGCCTTCGTGGCGGGATGGGACGGAAGTGCTCACGGCGTCATCGCAGTGGCAGACGTCGTTCGGGACACGTCTTCCTCGGCAGTCGACCACCTCGGTCTGATGGGCATCGACACAGCGATGATCACCGGGGACAACCTACGAACCGCCGAGGCGATCGCACGTGAGGTCGGAATCGATCGGGTGATGGCCGAGGTGCTCCCCGGTGACAAGGCCGACGAGGTGGCACGGCTTCAGGCTGCCGGGTCCTTGGTGGCGTTCGTCGGCGACGGAATCAACGACGCACCGGCATTGACCAGGGCGGACCTCGGTCTGGCCATCGGCACCGGAACCGACGTCGCAATCGAGTCAGGGGACGTCGTCTTGATGAGCGGCAATCCGGAACTCGCCGCAACCGCAATCGGACTGGCACGCCGTACGTTCCGGACGATCAAGGAGAACCTGTTCTGGGCGTTCTTCTACAACGTCGCCGCGATCCCGTTGGCCGCTTTCGGATTCCTCGACCCGATGATCGCGGCCGCCGCCATGGCTTTCTCGTCGGTGTCCGTGGTCACGAACAGCCTCCGCCTCAGGCGATGGTCTCCCGAGTCGATCGGGTCTCGAGGGCACGCGTTCGGGCGGCTCTCGGCTGGATCCCAGGTCGCATTAGGGTCGTCCGAGCATCGTCCTGGTTCAGAGTGACGAAGAGATCGTCGAACAGTTCTCCAGCCTCACTGGGTCGACTGGGTCACCGCGGGAGCGATCCTCGTAGCCGGTATCGTCATCGCCCAGATCATCGGCCGACTCGTCCATCGCGCCATCAGGACCGGTGCCAGCGACTTCGTGGGCATCATGCTTGGCCGACTCGTAGCCGGGATCCTCAGCATCTTCGCCGTGAGCTATGCGCTCGGTTCGGTTGGAGCGTCCCTGGGTCCGTTGATCGGTGCACTGGGGATCGGGTTGGCGCTGGCGTTTGCCTTCCAGGACATCCTCGAGAACGTGATCGCCGGGCTGCTCATGGTCATACGTCGCCCCATCAGCATCGGCGACGAGGTTCACCCACGAGTACAACGGGATCGTGGCCGACATGAACCTGCGGGCCGTCGACGTGGTCACGCTCGACGGCGAAACCGTCTACATCCCGAGCTCGATGGTGTGGAGGAGCCCGGTGGTCAACGTCTCCGCAAAGCCGGACCGTCGGTCCAGCCTGGTGGTGGGAGTGGCGTATGACACCGATCTCGATCACGCCAAGGCCGTGCTGGAGCAGGCGATATCGGCTGTCGACGGGGTTCTGGACAGTCGCCCCGTGACCGCACAGTTCTTCGAGTTCGGCGACTCATCGATCAACTTCATGCTCAGGTACTGGCACGAGCCTTCGACCGCCGTGCAGTGGCGCCTGTGGGACGAGGTGGGTCGCTCCGTGAAAAGAGCCATCGATGAAGCGAGTATCGAAATCCCGATCCCCCAGCGTGTGGTCCACCTGGAGGGATCGTCGAACGGCAGCGAGTGGGCGGTCGAACCAAGCGAGGCGTAGCCGTCGCTCAGCCGTCGTTGAGGAATCGTTCGATCTCCTCGACCAGCCTTTCGGCGGGATCGACGTCTTCGTCGCCGGTCAATGACTCCGCTTCGAGACCGTCGATGTACTCCCGCAGGTCGGAATCTTCCACCGCCTCGTCGACTCGGCCTCGGAAGTCCACGGCGTCGACCTGGAGATCAGAAGTATCGAGTGTGATGCCGGCGATCTCCAACGCCTTGTCGAGAAGGGCAAGACCGCCGGGCGGATAGTCCTGGTTCGAGAGATAGTGAGGGACGGCCGCCCACACGCTCAACATGGTCATCCCACGGTCGACGAAAGCCTGGTTCAAGACGCCGATGATTCCTGTAGGACCCTCGTAGTCCGATGGAAACAGTTGGTGCTCTTCGAGCAGGTCGGATTCGGACGCAACTCCGACCAGCGGAACAGGGAGCGTATGTGGCACCTGCCCGATGAATGCTCCCAGCGTGACCACCTCGTTCACGCCAACCGCCTCGAAGACCTCGCACACCTGCCGGCTGAATTGCTTCCATCGAGCACTGGGCTCGTCACCGGTGAGGACCACGATGTCGCGATCGGCGCCGGGAACCGTGAGAGCGTGGAGAGAGACATCTGGCCACTCGATCTGTCTCGCGCCGCCCTCACCGATCTCCACCTGCGGGCGACGTACCTGGAAGTCGAAGAATTCATCGGAGTCGACCTGTGCGAATCGGTAGCCGGCGAGCAGATCGATCAGATGGTCGACGGCCATCGTCGATGAGCCTCCCGCATCGCCCCAGCCCCCAAACGCCACGAACGCCACGGGATCTCGAAGAACCGGTCGTTCCTCCCAGATCACGAAGTCCATTCGATCAGGCTAGTGCTGGGCGAAAAGATTGCATCTCGTGCTCAAACGAGCCGCAGTCACAGCGCGCGACCGAGGAATGCGACAGTGCGGGACCAGGCGAGCTCGGTGGCCTCGGGGTCGTGATGACGCGGCTGATCCGGTCGATAGAACTCCTGCCCCGCCCGCTTGTACGTCTCGAACGTGGCGTCGATGCCCCGCTCGCGCAGCTGCATCTCCAGCTGATAAGCGCTGTGTGGCGAGGCCCTGCCATCGAACGCTCCGTAGTGGCCGAGAAACAGCGTGTGGTGCGAGTCGAAGTCGGGCCGCATCCCCGCCCATGGTGTGGTGGGGGTGTACGCCACACACGCACGAACTCTCGGGTCCTCGGCTGCAAGCCACATTGCGATGCCTCCACCCATTCCGTATCCGATCAGGCCCAAGCGGCCCGAAGTGTCCGGCAACGACTTGAGCAGATCGAGCGCACCCCCCAACGTGCGCCGCACCTGATCCTCTTCGAGTCCGTCGACCAGCTTGTCGGCCTGCTCTTCCAGACCGAGCCCCGGCGGATCGAACAAGCCGATCGCGGCAGCGACGAAGCCGGCCTTGCCAAGCCGGTCGACCACGCCCCGGACGTGGAGATCGAACCCCCAACGATCGTGTATCACGAGCACCACCGACCGTCCAGACACGGCCGGAGTGGTCATGTGGATGGGCACTGGCACCCCGTCGACTTCGAGTTCCACCGACCCGTCGACGAGTGGGGCGTTGAAGCGTCGCCAGGCGGCAGCCGAGCCCGGGTGTGTGCTGTCAGGGTCAACTGCGACGCCCGATCGCCCATCACCGGAAGCAAACCGCTGGGCACCGCGACTTGCCACACCGAGCACTCGAAGCCCGTACCGCCGCTCGACGGCGAGCCCCTCCTCGATCGGGAGGTCTGAGCCTTCGAGTACCGCCCGCCGGTCGGACCGAACCGTCTCCTGGGGGAACCGACTGATCGTGCGGGCAACCTTCATCGCCGCCTCCAGCGCCTTGCCGTCCTCCACGACCAGATTGGCCAGACCGATGGCGAATGCTTCCTCAGCATCGACGGGGCGTCCCGTCAGGATCATCTCCATGGCCACGCCGCGGCCCACGATCCGTGGAAGGCGCTGAGTGCCGCCGTCGACGAGGGGTACACCGAAGCGGCGCTCGAAACAGCCGAACACAGCCGACCGTCCGGCGACACGTAGGTCGCACCACGCAGCCATCTCGAGTCCACCCGCCACGCAGTAGCCCTCGATCGCAGCGATGGTGGGCTTGGACACCTCAGTCCTGGTGAACCCGAGGAACCCCTCCGGGCGATCGACCAGGTCGAACGCCTTCAAGTCGGCACCGGCGGAGAAGGTGCCCCCCGTTCCGTACAACACGGCCACGTCGACGGTGTCGTCTGCATCGAAGCGCGCCCAGGCGTCCAAGAGGGCGTCGGCGGTTTCGAGATCGACGGCGTTCCGCCGCTCCGGACGATCGATCGTGATGACCGCGACTCGATCCATGGTGTCGTATCGGACGGACATTCGGGGTGCTCACTTTCCGCATCGGTAGGATGCCACGCTGTCCTTGTATGTCCACCGCTGTGAGGTTCCGTGCAGTTCGTGAAATGGGTCCATCTGATAGCGGCAGCCACGTGGGTCGGTGGCCTGATCACTCTGGGCGCACTGATTCCAACCCTTCGGGCTCACGATGTCGAGCGCCCGGTGCTCCAAGCTGTCGCCCGTCAATTCGGTCGGGTCTCCTGGACGGCGATGGCGGTCGCCGTGCTCAGCGGTGGATGGATGGCCATCGACTTCCTGGACCGCCCCACCCTGGCCGTAAAGGTCGGCCTCGTCGCGCTCACGGCTGGCCTCGCCGCTTTGCACCAGTTCGCCGCCCGAAACCAGAGCGCCAAAATGCGAGGCATACTCCAGGGCCTGATCCTGCTTTCGAGCCTCGCAGTGGTCGCCGCTGCAGTCGCCCTCTGAAACCAGACCGACAGCCAGCGTGCGGCCGTTCGTACGACGTAGAACGTTCTACGTTGAACGTCGGACCGGTGGAGGCGAGCAACCGTTTCCCGCCGGGTCGGGTCAGGAGTACATACCCTCGATGTGAGCGTCCAGCTTCGCCTGGAAGGTGCCGACCACCGCCTGGACGTATCCGTGGAGATCCATCGGATCCGGACACGTCGCGAGGAAGGCGGCAAGGCGAGTTCCGCCGTCATCCCGGTAGAACAGCTCGTCGGCAATGAGCGCCCAAGTGGAATCCGCGTCACCCGCCTCGTATGCCTCGTCGACGAGCCGCTCGCCCACCGCAGTCACCGTGGCGGTGAGATTCCGGACGGTTGAGTCCGACATCTCGATGATCGAGTCGAGCGAATAGGCGACAGCCTGCCGGAACGTGATCGCGCAAGCCTCGAATCCACCGGCGGCGTCGCCGCATCCCATAGCTCTGGAGCGTTCTGCCACGAGATCGAGCAGCCATGCGAGCGACATCGCTTCGGCGTAGGAGATCCTGTGTTCGATGATGGTTGGGGGTTCTCGCATGGTTGGCTCTTTCCAACCTCCCCGTCGGCGACAGGCAGTCGCGGTCAAGCCGTCATTGCGATTCGGATCGGATCAGCCTGCCGGCGAAGGGCCGAAAATGGATGCGGCACCCCAGGTCGCCATGACGACGCCGACCACGAGTAGGAAAACGACCCGCCCACGCCGGAACTCGCCGTCTGCTTCGACCGGCCGCTCACCCCGGGAGTTCTTCCACCAGGCGAACCCGTTGCCGATCACCAGCGCGAGACCCAGACCGAGGATCATCTCCGCGAACAGGGCGTCCAAGCCAAGGATCTCAAACACACCTTCACGGTAGCGTTGCGTCGATGCGTCACTGCTTCGTGTTGAGAGTGTTCACTCGGGACGGCGTCGGTGGCAACCACCTGGGTGTGGTGACCGATGTCTCCGGCTTGTCGCATGTGACGATGCAGCAGGTGGCAGCGGACCTGGGCTTCTCGGAGACGGTGTTCATCGACTGGCGAGAAGGTGGTGTCCCTCGAGTCCGGATCTTCACCCCTGGAGCCGAACTGCCGTTCGCGGGCCACCCGCTGGTCGGTGCAGGATGGCTGATGAACGTCCTCGGGCCGACACGTGTTTCGACGCTGGCGTGCACCGCCGGTGAAGTGCAGGTGCGGCGCGAGGGGGAAATCGTCGCAATCGACGCTCCATCCGGCGAGCGAGTGGTGCGTCCCGGCGATCTCGGAGATCGGTTGGCTGGATGGGTCGACCCGGTTGACGTGCGTTCGGTCTCGATGCCATCGGAGTATCTACTGGTCCAGGTAGCCGACGCCAGGGATGTGGCGACCGCTCGACCGGCAGAATCCGGACATGTGATGTTGTGGGCTTGGGACAGCGACAGAGTGAAGGCGCGGTTCTTCGCCCCCGACCTCGGGATTCCCGAGGACCCTGCCACCGGCAGTGCCGCCGTCGCCCTGGCCGCCGTTCTCAACGACGCGGGCCGGGGTGCAGGATCGCTGACCATCGAGCAAGGCGACGAGGTCGGGGCACCGTCGCTCATCGAGCTGCGATGGGATGGGACGAACGTATCGATCGGTGGAGCCGTCGTTCACGACGAAACACGGGAGTTGGACGTTTGACCTGGCGGCGGCGACCGCAGCCGGACGTAGACTCCTGTCCCATGTGTCGATCTTCTGTGCGTCGATGACTCCGTCCAGGGCGTCCGCACCGGCATCGTCCGCCAACCTCGGTCCGGCGTTCGACGCCATGGCGGTGGCGTTGGAGCTCCGGTGCGAGGTGCGAGGTGAACCATCGAACGTGTGGCGGGTCGAGCATGTCGGCCCGGCGGCTCCGGGGCCCGACGCCGACGATGCCGTGCTGATGGCTGCTCGATGCGCCGTGGGCTCCGATCGTCCGCTCGCCTTGACCGTCGACAACCACATACCGCTCGGCCGTGGGCTCGGGTCGTCCTCTGCTGCGTTCGCGGCCGGCGCACTGGCGGCGTGGAAGGCGGTAGATGAGCACCACTCGGAAGAACGACTGTTCGAGCTGGTCGCCGAGCTCGAGGGGCACCCCGACAATGCGGCCGCCGCCGTCTACGGCGGGCTCGTACTCACCACCGGCCGCACCGTCCATCGTCTTCCGTGGAACCCGCTGCTGCATTTGGCGGTCGCAGTGCCGACCGAGCCATACGCCACGAGCGAAGCCCGACGCGTACTCCCGACTGCGTACCCCACCAACGTGGTCGTCAGAAGCGTTGCCAGGACTGCGGCGCTGGTGGCCGGGCTACTGACCGCCGACGGTGCAGTGCTCCGCTCGGCAGGAGGCGACGAGCTCCACGAGACCCCCCGTTCAGCCGTGCGGCCGGACACGTGCGGGCTGATCGACACCGCACTGTCTGGAGGCGCCTATCATGCGTGTTGGTCTGGAGCCGGTCCTTCGGTTCTTGCCATCGCCCCGGCGGAATCCATCGGAGCGGTGATGCAGGCACTGACGGACCGCATCGGCGACGACGGCGTTGTGCTCCAGTTGGATCTGGCCACACATGGTGCGGTTTGACCGTCGCATGCATCGCGGCCATCCTTTCGCCAACCGCCACATCGATGTTTACGAGGTAGATGAATGGGCTCGCTGATCAAGAAGCGCCGCAAGAAGATGTCGAAACACAAGTACCGGAAGCGGCTCAAGGCCAACCGGCACAAGCGCAAGTAGATCGAAGGGCCCGCCATTCGGCGGGCCCTTCTTCTGAGTGCGTCACATTGAAGACACCCGCTCATTCGACTGCCGAGCCGACGGCCACAGTGATCCCGGCGATCCGGTCTCCCAGATCCAGTTCGAAGACGGCATCGATGGTCTGCTTGCGGTCGACCCTGATGCTCGTCCCCTCCAACCGAGAAGAAGGCTGCGGATCCGGTTCTGACGAATCTGTCCCGCCAGGTCGGTCACCGTCGATATCAAGAGCCGAGGAGATCACGCGCCACGACCGCCGTGCGCCGGAGCACGCGGGATCGGCCGTCGTTGCACACGACCATTGCCACCCGTTTCCGTCGATCGTCCAGCAGTGCAGTGGCAGACCACCGCGTGTTGGAGCCCTGCATCCCGAACGAGACACCGTCGACCCGGTCGGCTCGCATCCATCCCATCGCCATCGGCGCGCCGCCACCGCCTGGGACCGTGAGCAGACGGTCGACCGTGCCAGGTTCGAGAACATCACCGCCTCGATCGACGAAGATCCCGAGGAATCTCGCCCAGTCGTCGAGCGTCAGGTGCATGGTGCCGGCGGACGAGAGCACCGCTGGGTTGTCGGCGGCAGCATCGGCCGGGTCGGCGGGAGCACCGCGGCCGACGCACAGGCCGCCGAACTGAAGATCTGGGCCGTGGCCCCAAATCTCGCTTGGGGGCCCATAGCCGAGTGACTGGATCGCGAGGGGCTGGAGCAGATGGGTGCGGAGCGCGTGCTCGTAGGGGATCCCGGCAAGATGGTCGATGATGGCGCCGACGACGATGTACCCGACGTTGGAGTACACAAAGCGCCCCGGGCGGTGAGGGGGTCGGCTCAACGCCCACACCGCTGTTTCCAGCCGCTGTTTGTGCAGCGGCGTGGAATCGGCCATGGCCGCACGCATGCGAGCCGGATCGAGGTTCCCTAGGAGCCCAGCCCGGCAGTGGAACAGGTCGTCGATGGTTCTCTCGTTCCAACCAGGGTCGATCTCACCACTCAGGTCCGGGAGCAGCTCCACAAGCGAGGCGCCCCAGGCGGCGAGCCCTTGTTCCACGAGCCGCCCGTACAGGGCAGCCGTGATCGACTTCCCACACGATCCGATGTGCCAGGCGTCGTCCGGACGCACCGCCTCCGCCGAGCGGCGCCGCCGCACGCCGAGAAACTCGAGCTCAGGCGTTCTCCCACTCGACAATGTCCCACCGGCTACGGCAGCGACCCTCGTTGATGCGGCGAACCGGCCGAGTATCGGGCGAATCTGCGAACCGATGGCCACGGCAGCTCCTTGGCGACGACGTCCGACAACTCGGACGTACATGTGTCAACATACGGTTGACGAATACGGATGTCAACCAAGCGTTGACACATTGCCGAGAGAGGTCGCCCCCCCATGTCCGATCCACATGACGAACAGCTCAGGATGGAACTGCTCGACGTACTCGAACGGCTCGGGGCAGATCTGGACCCACTGGAACGAATCGACGACATTCCCCGGCTCGAGTCTTTCGTCGAAGACGCCAGTCACCTACTGATCGCCCGGGCTCGAGCGGCGGGCGCATCATGGTCCGCCATAGCCGGGCGGCTCGGCGTCTCTCGACAGGCCGCGCACAAGCGATTCACGACCGAGAAGCCTTCACGTGCAGGTCGAGTCATCGAACTGAGATTCGAACGGCGCACCAAATGACCTTTTTGGAGCGAACGACTCGGCGGCCTCCTCGGCTGGTCACCATCACCGAAGCGTGGGTATCCTGGGCCGGAATCTGCGGGTGTAGTTCAATGGTAGAACACGAGCTTCCCATGCTCGGAACGAGGGTTCGATTCCCTTCACCCGCTCTCTAGGGCCGAGCTTCGCTCGGCGCTCACACCTACGCAGTGTCCAGCACCGGGTGAATCCGCCTCTGTCGATTCGCTGGCTCGATGGACCGATCGATTTCGCGTCTTTCGCCGCACCCGCATCACCTTTGTTCCGGTCCGCGTACCGGATACCGATGGGCTCCGCCTGTCCTACCATTCCGGCCGTGATCTTCTCAGACCGAACCATCAAGGAAGCGCTGGCGGACGGGCGTATCGAGATCGATCCGCTCGAGCGATCGTTCATCCAACCCTCGAGTGTCGACCTCCGGGTCGATGCATCATTCCGGGTGTTCGAGAATCACAAGTATCCACACATCGACCCTCGTGAGACCCAGGAAGACCTCACCAAGCAGGTGGTCGTCGAAGATGGTGACTCGTTCATCCTCCATCCCGGCGAGTTCGTGTTGGGAGCCACTTTGGAGCGGGTCCGACTGGGCACCGACGTGGTCGCCAGGCTGGAAGGCAAGTCGAGCTTGGGTCGCCTCGGTCTGCTGATCCACTCGACGGCCGGATTCGTGGATCCCGGGTTCGACGGCTACCTGACTCTCGAACTCTCGAACGTCGCAAATCTCCCGATCGCCATCTACCCGGGGATGAAGATCGGACAGATCAGCTTCTATCAGATGACGACCGACGCCGATCATCCGTACGGATCGCGTGAGGCCGGCTCTAAGTACCAAGGACAACGCGGTCCGACCCCGAGTCGCTCGCACGTGGATTTCTCCCGCTGAGATTCTTTGAGAAAGTGCTCAAGGAAGTGGTGCAACGCGCCGACAAGACACATGACAACAAAACGGTGACCCCCTACCGAACCCTCTCCTCGGAGTCCCCCCTTTCCTCCGAATCTCTCTCTCCCCGCAGGTAGGCGGGTCACAGAATGAGCGGCCCTCGGGCCGCTCATTCGCATTCAGAGGTCGAGGTCCTCGAGACTCCACACCTCGGCGAGCCATTGCAGCGTCTGGTCGAGTTGCGGCACGTCGACCCGTTGTTCGTTGATCCACGAATCGAGCTCCAGCATCAGCTGCGGATGCTCCCGGAGGACGTCGATCGACAGGAGCTTGCGGCCCATTGGGATGGGGGTCCCGTAACTCATGTCATAGGCAGTGGTGACGAGATGATCGGGCAGCATCTCCACCACACCGGCGTCGATGAGCCCCTGCACCACCGTGTAGCTCGCCTGAAGTCTCAACTGTCGGGAAAAGTCCCGGTTGCCAAGCGCAACGTCGACGTCCGACGGCACCGAGCCGAATGTCGACTTCACTTCGTCTTCGAGCAACCCGCGCGCTTCGCCGAAGGCCCCGGCTGCGATCTTTGCGAGATAGGTCGATCCGAAACTGGGCCCGGGTACCAGACCGATCACGATGTCGAACACCGCCTGGGCGTCGTCGAGCGCCTTCTGCTGAGCGGTCTGATCTGCGAAGGCCGCCCGGTCATGACCGTTGATCCACAACTGGTCGAACGACCCCACCTCGAAGACCCAGTCGGAGTCGCCCGACGCGATGCCGGCGTCCATCGCCGAAGCCTGATGTTCGGCCACGCCAAGGAGGAAGACCTGTCGGGCGTCGTCGTCCGGGATGATCAACTGGAACAGCTCCTCGAGTTGCGCGGTCGACAGCCACAGACCATCCGCGTCCGCCCGGGTGATGACGCCATCCTGATCTCCGTAGCTCTCACCGGTGAGGTCGATGCGGGCGCTTGCGTGGAGGTCGCTCATCCAGAACAAGGCCAGCAATGTCGCCGCCAGCTCGACCAGCAGTTCGTCGGGCGCGTCGTTGCCGCCCGGCAGGATCTCGTGGAGCAGTCGCTCCATGTTGGTTGCGGCGGCAATCTCGTCTCCATTGGCCATCTGGTGCGTCACCGCCACCGTGTACACGTCGGCAACCGTATACGGGCCGTACTCCAGGTCGAACATGCTGGACAGAAGCATGTCGTCGACTCTCGTCCCGTCACGTTCGAGCCCGAGGGCGATGACCGCTGCGGACGGGTCTTTGACGAGCGCCGCCACGGCAACGTCGCTGTACACCGAGTTCCAGTCGAACAACGGACCGAGAAGCACCGAGAAGTTGTACATTGGGAAGTGGTCCCTCGGACCGTCGGGGACGACGAGGAGCCCCGCCGCCGCATGGGCAGTCCGTTCGGAATCCAGGGCTCCTGAGGCCAGCAGGAGCGGCACGACGTATGGATGCTCGTAGATCAGGTCGTCGATGTCGCTGTCGTCGAGGGCAGGCGCCAACGCGTGTCCCAGCGGCACCGTCAGCGAGGCGAAGAGGTCGTCTCCTAGGGAGACGTCCCCGTATTCGAAACGGTTCTGGATGTCCGCGAGCACGGCCAGCTGCTCGATCACCCGGGCTACGCCTTCAGGGCCGAGTGTCACGTAGAAATCCTCGCTGTATCCGGCAGACATCGCCGATGCCAGCGCCGCCGACTCGAGCAATGCCACCAGTTTCCGATACTCGGCCTCGGTGAGCGAGTCACGATCGAGCAATTGGTCCAAACGCGCAGCGTCGTCCTTGCCGGATCGCTCGAGAGCATCGAACGCAGCGCCGGGACCGCTGATCGTCAGCCATGAGTAGCGCCGAACCGCCCCCGGAAGCAGGATATCGGCCTGCCCGAGAACGGCTGCGGTTCGCCGATCGACATCGCCAATGTGGTCGACCTCGATCTGAGCCTGCCTCCGGGCGGAATCGAGCTCGGCCCGATAGAGCGATTCGGCGACCGCCGCGGCAGAGGCCGAGGCACGGGCCTCGGATCGCGCCCGGCTGTACGCAGCGTCATACGTGTCGTCGTCGGACTCGACCGAGAGCCAATACAGCGAGGTGGCCTCGGCCGCGTCTTGGTGCGCGATGGACTGTGCACGCTGCATCGCCCGGTAGCGCTCGCAGACCTCGTCGGCGAGCGCCGACACCCGGCGTTGGGCGCCGGACAGATCTGTGGCCAGAGATGAAACGTTGGAGGCGGCCTCGCCCAGCGTCGAAGCCATCGCAGTTGTGATCCGGGAAACGAGGAGGCTCTTGTCGCGAAACGTCTCGCGGGCCACACCGCGCCACCCCGCCACAGAGCCGTTGACGCTGCGCATCTCGCTGGCGCGATCGGACAGGAACGCCGCCACCCTCGACATGGCACCTTCGGTGCCAAGAAGACCGACCACCTCCCCGTGCGGCCAGGGGATGGCGAAAGCCGTCACATTGGAAGGAACGACGCTCATGGCCGTGACCAGTTGGCTATGTCGCGCTCTCGCTGCTCGTAATAGGCGGACGCAGCGCCAAGGCCGTCCCCGAGATCGCCGATCACGGCCTCGAGTTCGGATATCCAGCGGGTCCAACGGCCGGCGAAGTCGGGTAGCTCGGCTGCGACCGCAGCCGGACCACCGACATGACCGATCGACAGATGGCCGGACCCGTCGAAGGATGCTGCGACGGACCTCAACGACGTACCGGCTGCCGCCAACTCGGCCGGGTCTATCGAGATCGACCCCATGTCCACACCTCCATCTCGCCCACTAGAGCATCATCAGGTGTCGATGATTGTAAACTATCGTAATCATATCGCAAGTAGTCGCCGCTCGCCTCGTACGTCCTGATCGACGCAACCCAGAATCCCCCCTGATTCGGCTCCCGCCGAATCTGTCTGCCGGTGGCCTCCGGCGACCTGTTCGAATTTGCTGCGCAAACTCGAACCAGTGCCACACGACAAGTGGGAAACCGATTGGGCGCTTCACCGGTCAACCGTGACGTGTCTTCAGCAAGGGGGGGGTCCGCAATTGACGCGTCGCATCGCGACGCGACGCGACGCGACGCGACGCGACGACACACCCTCCTAGGGGACGCGTGCACGAGACCGCCGCCCGGTGCTCCAGTGGAGGGGATTCGGCCTCCGGGGCGGTCAGTCGCGGCCGAGGTCGGAGAAGCGCGTGTACTCGGGCATGAAGGTCATCTCGACGGTGCCGGTGGAACCTGCTCGATGCTTGGCCACGATCACCTCTGCGACGCCTCTGCGGTCGGACTGCTCGTTGTAGTACTCGTCGCGGTAGATGAACATCACGATGTCGGCGTCTTGCTCGAGAGAGCCCGACTCGCGCAGGTCTCCGAGTCGGGGACGCTTGTCTTCCCGCTGCTCGAGGTTTCTGTTGAGCTGGCTGACGGCAATGATCGGCAGCTCGAGTTCTCGTGCGAGGTTCTTCAAGGCACGGGAGATCTCGGCGATCTCCTGCTGGCGACTCTCCCTCGAGGACCCCTGCATGAGCTGCATGTAATCGACGACGACGAGCTCCAACCCGTGGATCCGCTTCAGCCGCCGGCACTTGGCCCGGATGTCGGTGACCGTCACCACCGGCGAGTCGTCGACATAGACCGGAGCGTTGTAGAGCTTTCCGGCTGCATCCGTGAGTCGCGGCCACGACGCCTCACCGATGTTCCCGGTTCTCACCTTCATCGAGTCGATGCGGGCCACCGAGCAGAGCATGCGCTGGGCGACCTCCTCCTTGGACATCTCGAGCGAGAAGATGGCGACGGGCATCCCGCGCATGGCGACGTTGGTCGCCACGTTCATCGTAAGGGCACTCTTGCCCATCGCCGGCCGTGCCGCGATGATCACGAGGTTTGCCGGATGAAGGCCGGTGAGTTTCTTGTCGAGATCGCGGAACCCGGTGGACAGGCCGGTGACCTCCGAGCCGCGCTGTTCCAGCATCTCGAGCTCCTCGAGCGTCGAGAAGAACAACGGCCCGATGGCCTGCATGGAGTCGCCCACGCGACGGGCGGCGACCGCGAGAACGGTCTGCTCGGCGCGATCGAGCACCGTGTGGATCTCGTCGTCGAGACGGAGCGCCATGTCCGTGACGGCCCCACCTGCCTTGATCAACGACCGACGCTGCGCATGCTCGTCGACGATCCCGGCGTAGTAGTCCACGTTTGCGGCAGACGGCACCACGTCGAGAAGGCGCGTGATGGCCGGCACACCGCCGATCCGCTCGAGCTCGCCGGCGCGTCGCAGCTCCTCGGAGACGGTGATGGCATCGATGGCCTGGTTGTTGTTGAACAACGTGCGGATCGCGCGGAAGATCGACTGGTGCGCGGGAACGTAGAAGTCCTCGGGCTCCAGCTTGTCCATCACCTCGTTGACGGCGTCCTCGGACATGAGGACTGCCCCCAAGACAGACTCCTCGGCCTCGCGCGAATGCGGAGGCACACGCGCCATCAGGCGTTCGTCTTGGCGATCCTGCATCGACGTCACGTCACAACACTCCTGGAGGGCTTCTATACCGCTCGGCACCGACAAAAAAGGACCCCGGAGGTCGCCGCCGGGGAGTGTCAGGAACGTAGCCCGAGCATGGCAGAGCGCGGAAATCGAAAAGGCAATGCGTTTTCGCGGCTCTCAATCCGACTCGAAACGGGTCGAGAGGAAGAAATGTCACACGGCCTGCGTATCGACTGCCAGCCTCGTTCACAGCTCGCGGTCTGACGAGGTCCCGGTTTCGAGGCGACGGCCAGAACAACGATGCCCGGCCGCAGCCGGGCTTCGTTGTGAACACGTTGAGCCGATCGCCGTCAGGCCGGGATCACATCAAGGGTGATCGGGAACTCGACGTCGGTGTGGAGCTTGAGCCATACCTCGTGCAGTCCGATCGCCTTGATCGGAGTGCGGATCTCGACGTTGCGACGCTCGACATCGATGCCGGTGAAGCGTTTGATGCCTTCGACCACGTCGGCGGTGCCGATCGAGCCGTAGAGCTTCCCTTCGTCGCCGGCCTGCGCGGCGAGCACCACGCGAGTTCCTGCGAGCTGGGTGGCGACCCGCTCGGCCGACTCGCGTGCTTCTTTGTCCGCAGTTTCCCGGGCCGTGCGAAGCGAGTCGGCCTGGGCCAAAGCGCCTGCGGTCGCCTTCATCGCCCGCTTCCTCGGGAGAAGAAAGTTGCGGGCGTACCCGTCGGAGACGTCAACGAGATCTCCCTTCTTCCCCAGATCGCTGACATCGTGGAGCAGGATCAGCTTCATCGCCCGGTACCCAGATACGGAAGCAAGGCCATCTCACGGGCGTTCTTGATCGCCACTGCCACCTCCCGCTGATGGCGGGGACAGTTGCCGGTCACGCGGCGAGCGCGAATCTTGGCGCGTTCGCTCATGTACTTGCGGAGGACGGACGTGTCCTTGTAGTCGATGTAGTCCACACGGTCGGTGCAGAACTGACAGACGCGCTTCTTGACGCGACCTCTGGTCTGCTCCGGGCGGCGCCGGCGGCGCTTGTTCGTGTTGCTGGGTTGATTTCCTCGTGCCATGGGTGATTACTCCTCGAAATCAGAACGGGGCTTCGTCGGGGCCGTAGTCGTCGCGGGCAACCGGTCCGGGAGGTGGGGTGGATCCACCGCCGCCACCGAAGTCGCCTCCGCCGCCACCGCGCGTCGTGCGTGTGACCGTGGCAGTGGCCCATCGCAGGCTCGGCCCGACTTCATCGATCGCAACCTCGACGATCGAACGCTTGTCGCCGTCGGCCGTCTCCCACGATCGTTGCTCCAACCGACCGGTCACGATGACCCTGGTGCCCTTCTGCAACGACTCGGCAACGGTCTCCGCCTGGTCGCGCCAGACCGTGCCACCGAAGTAGCTGGTGTCTTCTTGCCATTCGCCGCTCTGGTCGCGCCAGCGGCGATTCACCGCAAATCGCAGGCGTGCCATCGGAACTCCCGACGGTGTGAACCGCAGCTCGGGATCCTCGACGAGGTTCCCGATGAGTGTGACGTTGTTGGACATGATCCTCTCCTTCCGCGCCCTCTCCCCCACCATGGCGGCGAGGTGTGACGAGATTCGGGTTTCAGCCTCCGGGACGGACGACCTTGTGGCGCAGCACGTCGTCGGAGAGGGAAAGCATCCTGTCCAGCCCATCGACGGCCTCGGCTTCGGCCTCGAAGTTCACGACCGTGTAGTAGCCCTCGTTGAGATGGTCGATCTCGTAGGCAAAGCGACGCTTGCCCCACAGATCGGTGGATGTCACCGTGGCGCCTGCCCCCTCGAGATACGACTCCACCTCGTTGACCTTGGTGCGTACGTCGTCTTCCTCGAGCGCAGGCCGATGAATCGTCATCAGCTCGTACGTTCTCATTTGTTCCTCCTCTGGACATCCGCCGTGGCGGACGGCTGCGACCTTCGCCGTAGCAGGTGGTGGGATCGGCAGCACGGAATGCCCGCACCGATCAGGGATGGGGCAAGTGTAACAACCCACACGTCGGCACGGAATTCGAGCCCTGCGCGGCGCAGTGGTCACGATCGCGGGCGCCAGAGCTCGTTTGCCTCGATGGGTGGATATGGATGAGGCTCCACCGCCGACAGCATCGTCAGAGTGACGAACCCGTCGAAGCACAACGCCGTGTCGGACACCGGGTCGATACCGCTCGAGGAGCCGCGCACCTCGAAGGACAGGCGCGATCCGGGGACATCAGCCACTGCCACCTGGAGATGCCCGAAGGCGTCGAGATCGGCCCACCTGATGCCGGCCACGCGGTCGATCGGTCGAGCAGGAACATTGACGTTGAGGACGGTGAGCCGCCGCGGTGATCCGGAGAACCACCTCGTCGCCGACACCGCCACGTCGATCGCCGTGTCCCACTGCCAAGGTCGAGACTCGGCCAAGCTGACCGCCAGGCCATGGCTTCCAAGCGTGCGAGCGGTGAGCGCTGCGCCAACCGTCCCCGAGTGGACCACGGAGTGCCCGGTGTTCACACCGGCGTTGACGCCGGACACGACCAGATCCGGCCTGCGTCCAAATGCCCCCAAGCCCACTGCGAGAACCGCCAAACCCGGTGGGCCGTCCACGCTGTAGGCCTCCTCGACTCCCGGGAGGTCGACCGACGTGAGCTCAACGCCGGAGCGAGGGTCGAAGTGACCCAGTCCTGTCCCGCTGCCGCTCATGTCGGCGCGCGGCGCCACCACAATGACCTCGAACTCGACGGCGAGGATGGCGGCGAGATCACGCAGGCCGGGGGACGAGATTCCGTCGTCGTTGGTGACGAGGACGCGGAAGGCCTCCGGGCGCGGCGAAACACGCTCCTCGACGACGATCTGATCGATGGAATTCGCCATCAGGCTGCCTCGATCCGTTGTACCTCCACCGTGTTTGCCAGCCGCCGGATGAGCTCGGCCGAGGCGCTCCCGAGCCCATGGCGAGTCACGTTCGCCGCGCCCGCTGCGCACCCCATTCGCAACGCCTCGCTGGGGTTCGCCCCATCGATCAACGCTGCGATGAGAGCCGCCGTCATCGAATCTCCGGAGCCTATGTGGTCCACGACCTCGAGGAGTGGCGGCACCGCACGGAAGAAGTCCCCGTCGGTAGCCATCAGGGCACCACGCTCGGCTCGCGAAGCGACGATGCACCGGACATCGTGCCGGGCAAGGCGACGGAGTGCCGACGCCACCTCGGGTTCACCGAGGTTCGGGATCCGCCCGTCGGCCAGCAGATCCTCGTCGCTCACCTTCAGCAACTCGAGTTGGCCGTACCGAAGGTAGGCGTCCAACTGCCACCCATGGAGATCGGCCGCCACAGCCACCCCGAGACGCCTGAAGTCGGCACCAAGGCGTTCGAAAATGTCCCCCGGCAGCACGTCACCCGGATGTGCCCCGACGACGACGCACCTTCCTGCCTCCAGAGCACCGGAGAGCACGGCCCCGTAGAGGTCATCGGCTTCGTGACGCTTCAAGGCCACAGCTCGATCACGTGCGAGTAGCTCCCTTCGGCCGGACCGCCTGTCGTAGACCAGACAGGGCGTGGCGGCACCGATGTCGACTGGTGAGAGGGCCACCCCCCAACCTCGGACCAAGGACTTCAGCGCCGTGCCCGCTTCGCCGCCTAGCGGGCCGCACAAGACCGGAGAACACCCCAGCTGGGCCAACAACCGAGCAACCCAGAATCCCTGGCCACCCGGATGGATGTGGATCTCGTCACCGGTGGCGCCGGCCTCTCGTTCGACGGTCACCGTCAGGAACAGAGAAGGCGCCATCACCAGGACGGTCCTCGGATCTTCAGCTCTGTGCGACAGCGCCAACATGGTGACCCTCTGGGGTCCTCTTCATCCCCATCGTAGGTCCGATCGCCAGGCCGAAACCCTGGGCGATCGACCCTATCGGTCGCCGTCGGCGGGTCTCGTTTCCACGTCCTTGTCATATGGGAGCTCAATCGAGAAACACGCTCCGCCGATCCTCTCGGATCGTCGATACGCAGCGTCACCGCCATGCGCCCGTGCAATGGACCGGACGACGGCGAGCCCGAGTCCCGACCCCGGCACGTTGGCGTTCAGCTGGTGCTCGCCACGCTCGAACCGCTTCCAGATGACCTTCTCGTGGCGGGACTCGACACCGGCACCGTTGTCATGAACCTCGATGACTCGTCCTGTCTTGGTGCGTTTGGCCACGACGAGGATCTTGCCGTTGCCGTACCGAAGAGCATTCTCGAAGAGGGCGCGGAGCACCTGCACCATCCTCCGTCGATCGCAGGTCAGCTCCAGGTACGGCTCGACTTCGGCCCGAATCGGCAGTGGCCCGTCGATGTCGAACACGAGCCTGATGGCGTCGGCGATGAGCTGCTTGCCCTGAACCCTCTGGAGGGTGAGCGTGGCGGCGTCGAGTTCCGACCGGGCGAGGGCGTTCATGTCACCGACGATGTCGACCAGCGAATCCGCCTCGGAACCGATGAGCTCGACCAGTTCACGTCGTTCGGGCTCGTCGATCGAACCCCACGACGACGAAAGGACCTGTGAGAAGCCCGACACTGCCGTCAGCGGCGTCCTCAGGTCGTGGGAGATCGAGGCCAACATCTGATCCCGCTCGAGCGCCATGAGGTGACGGTTCTCAATCGCCGAGGCGACGCCCCGGATGGCGAGACCCGCCGAGACGATCAGCAAGGCCCAGGGGATGGCGGTACCGGCCAATTCCGATCCTGCGACCACACGAGCCGTGATCAGTGCGAAGAGGCCCGCCACGGGGAGCGTCGGGAGGACGAACACCTTCTTACCCGGCACGGCCAGGATCATGCTGCGGCGGGCCTGAGGACGGCTCAACTTCCACGCGGCTGCGGACATCACCAACATGGCCAGAGCCCATCTCACCATGCTCCACGGTGTCGCTGTGGTCGGAGCGAGCTCCGGTGCGGTCACAATCGGCAAGAGGGAAGCGAGAAGCAGCCCGAGTCTCGTGTCCCTGACGTATCGACTACGCCGAAGGAACGCAACGAACACAGAGGCGAGAAGCAAGAAGTGCAGTGCCGGGGCCGCAAGGCCCCCATCGAGCAGTCCGGGCTGTAGCTCCCACACGATGGCACCGGTCGCGATGAGCGAGACCATCACGTCCATGGCCGTTCGCAGCGACCCCATTCGGCTCGAACGAACGCGAGGAAGGCGCACGAGACCCATGCATGTGAGCGCGTAGAACGCAATCGAGAAGGCATCCGGAACGGCGTCGGAAGCCGAGACCACAGGCGTGACGCTCGTGCGGATCACATGCCCGAGCCCCGACAACATGACGCCGGCACCGATCGCCAGCCATGCCCTCCGCTCGTCTGTGGCGCAGCGCCGCGAGGAGGCGATGATCGAGGCCCCGATGAGCAACTCGACTGCCGCGAGGGCTGGCTCTGTGAACGCCGCGGGGAGCCCGAGGTTCAGAGATGCCGACAGCGCCACCGCAACGGCAGCCGCCATTGCGACCAGCACGATCCCATCGATGACGAAGGCGCGACCGACCGGCTCTGCCTCGGGACGGCCCGAGGCGAGTTCGGACGGCGCACGGAACGGTGTGGCTTGAGCTGTCATGACCCTCATGCCTCACATCGGCATCTTCAGGTCACTGCTTGATCGAGAACCCCTCATCGTCTGAGAGGCCGGTGAAGCCGCCCAGCGGCACCTCGACTGCATATCGATACGAACCCGCCGGCCGATACTCCGGGCAGGGCTCGGCCGAGCAAGGCGTCATCTCCAAGACGTCGACCAACGATCCGTCCTCGCCGAAGAAGGCCACGTGAAGAGGAATGAGCGTGTTGCGCATCGTGAAGGCCGCCCTCACGACGTCGTCCATCACGAAGACCATGCCGTCTAGGTCACCCAGGTCGTCGACCTCCATCAGGCCGCGGCGGCGCAACTCGCTCGAGTCTGCAACCGCCACATCGAGGACCCGATTCCCGATGGTCACCTGTGCGGTCGCAAAACCGACAACATCGCCGGTGTCGAGACCTCCGATGTCGGAGGACGGGGTCTGCGCGTCGAGGGTGGCGGTCGTGAGAGGTGCTTCGGTGATCGAAGGCTCACCCGACGGGAGAGGCGGCTCGGTCGATGCCGAGCCGCCTCCCGCGCACGATGCGATCAGGACTGCAGCTGCGAGGAATCGTCTGATGATCTGGCCTCGCCGAGCAGTTCCGTCGCGATCTCATCTGCCATGTGATAGGTCTCGGCCGCAGCGGGAAAGGCTCCGTTCTCGACGTCGGCGGCGTACGAACGCAACGCCTCGATCGCCTGCGTCCGCAGGTCGGCGTACGACCGCACGAACTTGGGGTATCTTCCACCGCCGATGCCGAGGACATCGTGGAACACGAGGACCTGGCCGTCGGTCACGTTGCCGGCGCCGATACCGATCGTGGGAACCGGGACCTCCCTGGTCACGATCTCGGCGAGCACCTCGGGAACGCCTTCCAGCACGATGGAGAACACGCCGGCATCCACCAGCGCATGGGCGTCGTCGATCAGCTCTCGAGCGGTGTCGAGATCTCGCCCCTGAACCCGGTACCCGCCCATGGCGTGAAAGGACTGTGGGGTGAGGCCCAGGTGACCCATCACCGGGATCTCGGCGTCGACGATGCGCTCGATCACCTTCACGCGGTTGCGTCCACCTTCGAGCTTGACGGCCTCGGCACCGCCTTTGCGCACCAACTTCCCGGCGTTGCGGACGGCGTCCTTCGAGCCCGTGTGATAGCTCATCCACGGCATGTCCACCACCACCAGACTGTGGGGCTTTGCCCGCTTGACGGCCGCGGCGTGGACGAGCATCAGATCGACGTCCATCTCGAGCGTGGTCTCGAAGCCGTGGACCGCGTTGGCCACGGAGTCGCCGACCAGGATGATGTCGATCCCCGCCTCGGACACGATCGATGCGGTCGGGTGGTCGTAGGCGGTGACCATTGTGAGCTTGGCGCCACCCTTGCGGGCGCGAACTCCTGGGACGGTCACCTTCGAATGGGCGTCACCCATGTTGAGCTTCCTCTCTCCCCACCACTGCGGGTTGGGGGATGTAGCCATACGTGGTCTCTGCCGCGATGTGAACCTCGGCCGCCACTCGGGGTCGCCCGTGCTCGAAGCCGGCACAAGCATTGTAACGAGCGCAGCTGTTTCGGCATTCGCCAGAGGGACCTCGCAACGTGAGCCACCTGCAAGGGGCGAGGGCTCGCTGCGCTCGATGGCGAGAAGCGAGGGGCCAAACCCCCGCCCGGCTCTCGACCTCTGCACGCCGTCGGTAGCCGCTGCAAGCTGGACACCGGAGACCGGGAGCGAGGGGCGAGGGGCGAGCAGCCAGAACGCGCAGGTGACACGGGACTGGAGATCGGGTCCGGGACCGGGGACCGGGGACTGGAGACCGGGAGCGAGGGGCGAGGGGCCAGACGCGCCGGTGACACGAGACTGGAGATCGGGACCTGCGGACCGGGGACTGGAGACCGGAGACCGGGATTACCCTCGGATAGTGGCACGCCGTGACATTTCTCTTTCCGAGACCGAGCAGGCCGACGTGCTGGCCGAGGTACGCAATCTGCAGGTGGCGACCAACGGAGCGGACGGGTTCCCTCATCTCACAACCCTGTGGTTCTACCTCGACGACGGAGTCGTGACGTTTCGGTCGTTCACGAAGAGCCAACGGATCGTCAACCTCCAACGCGACGACCGCATCACGGTGCTCGCCGAACTGGGTGAGGCGTATGAGGAGCTCCGCGGCGTCATGATCCAAGGACACGCCCGGATGAGCACCGTTCCCGATGAGGTCTTGCGGACATACGCCGAGGTTGCCAAGAAGATGCAAGGTCTCGAGGAGATCGATGCGGCCGCGGTGGAGGCACTGTATGGACGTTTCGCCACCAAGAACACGGTGGTGCGGGTGGAAGCGGCGAAAGTCGTCTCGTGGGATCACCGGAAGCTGGCGGGCACCTATTAGCCGCGCTTCACCAACAGTCCCAGGCCGATCATCACCAGCAGCATGCCGAGCCAGCCGAGCGTCCGGGGTCGCTCTGCGAGAACCACGACTCCGAGGGTGGTTGCCACCACCGGCTCGAAGAGCGTGAGCGTGGCGGCGGTTCCCACGGTCGTGTGCCGGAGGCCGAACCCGTAGAGCACATACGCCAGGGTGGTGGTGGCGAATCCCAGCCAGAGGGCCATCGCCAGCCCGCTCGTGGAGGTGAGGAACGCAAGGTCGGCAAGAGGCATCATCGCCCCCGCCAACACCGCGCCACACCCGAACACGATCGCCATGGCATCAAGCGGCGTCTGGGTGTCGAGCAGTCGCTTCGATGCAGTCACGAAAACCGCGTACGACATCCCGGCGGCCAGGTTGAGTGCGATCCCCAACAGTGGCGCCGCACCGGAGGGTCCGGCAATCAGCCCGATCCCGCCCACGGCGACCAGGGTGGAGGCCAACCATCGCCTCGTCGGCCGCTCCCCCAGCGCCGCCCACGCCACCACGCCGGAAAGCACCGGAGCGCTTCCGATGGTCACCAGTGTTCCCACTGCGACGCCGGACTCTCGCACACCTGCGAAGAAGGCGAGTTGATACCCGAGAACCGCCAGCGCACCCACCGCGGCGGGACCGTACGGAACGTTGCGCAGGTGCGTTCGTCCCCTGATCAAGGCGACGACGACAAGACCGCTGCCGCCCACCAGCAGCCGCAACAGCCCCACAGAGAACGGATCTGAGCCGTCGGGACCGAGGGCCTGAGCCGTGCCGGTGGATCCGAACAATGCCGCCGCACCCAGGATCAGTCCCGGACCCGAACCCCCCGAGCGCCGGCTCGTCAGCTCGCCCAAGGAATGGCTGCGATCACCAGTGCCAGCGACACCACCCCGCCGAGCAACAGTGTGCGATACGAGGAGGGTGCGGCTGTCTTCCTGGCCCTGGCGATGAACATGTGCCACACGCCGAGCGCCGCCAGCATGATGAGCGGGTGGATCACTGCGAGGAAGATGTTCTTCTCCCACGCTTGTCCCGCCAGGTAGACGACGATCCCGAGGGTCACCTGGATGTCGAACGCGATCGCCGAGAACAGAAACGGCTTGATGGCCCCGCCCGGCCACGATTCGGCGTTTCGGTTCTGAGCTGCGAAGAGGATCACGCCGAGCATGAGCAGGAGCACGATCCAACGGAGTCCAGAGTGAGCAGCAATGAGGAAGTCCATGGCTGAGATTGAAGCACGAACCACACGCCTCCCTGCATTCGGGCGGGTTCCTGAGCAGGGAGCTCGACTGTCGCGGAATCACGGACTGAACACCGGATGCAACCAGCCCGATGCGTAGTTGACTAACGCATGCGTTCGCGGAGCCACGTGATGTCCGCGAAGTGATCGTCCGCATCTCCTGGCGTCTCGACGACGACCGGTGCATCCGCCGCGCGCACCACTCCGACGATCTCGTCTTCGGGGATCTCGCCGCCTCCGAGGTTCGCGTGGCGATCGCGGTGGGAATCGAACGGATCTCGTGAGTCGTTGCAGTGGACCAGATCGATGTGACCGACCACATCCACGAGGCGAGGGACGAGTTCGTGGAGAGGTTCGCCGCCTGCCCAGGCGTGACAGGTGTCGAGCACGAACCCAACGCCGGTGTCACCGATCTCATCCCACAGACGCCGAATACCTTCGATCCGACGAACGACTGCCTGATCACCGCTTGCGGTGTTCTCGATGAGCACCCTCACGGTCGAATCGAGCTGGTCGAGCGCCTTGCGCCACCGTGGAAACGCGTCGTCCATGGACCCGTCGCCGGTGACATGTCCGCCGTGGACGACCACACCGGCGGCCCCGATGTCGGCCGCCGCATCGCAGGTCTCCTGAAGGATCCGGCGACTGGGGATTCGGACACGATTGTTCTCGGCGACCGGGTTGATCAGATATGGGGCGTGGACATAGATCGGGAACGCGGCGTTGCGGAGTTCTGCGGCATCGCTCCTGGGCGCCGGCTTCTTCCAGCTCTGCGGATTGGACAGAAAGATCTGGACGACCTCGGCTCCCCTCCGATCCGCTTCGCCGACCGGATCGGCGTTGGGGACGTGGGCTCCCAGCAGCATCACGGACCGATGTCGTCGGGGTCGAACGGCGTGTCGACCGACTGGTCCGTCGGTAACCGCATGGCCAAGACCAAGCGACTGATTCCCTCGGCCGCGACCACATGGCTCACTTCCCAGTCCTCGGCCAGCAACGCCATCGTGTGATCGTCGATCGGACGGGCGCCCCAGGCATCGGGAGGGAAAACGCCCGGCTCCACAGAACGGATCCACAACACGGGAAGGTGTTCTCCGTCATCATCGACCGTGCCGCTTCCGATGTCCGCCACCTGATCCCACGGCACGAGAAGCGGGCGCTTGAACGGTCCGAGGATCTTCAGGCGCAGACCGAGCGCGTCGCCCTCGATGATGCGGGAAGGCGCGAGGAGCTCCTTGAGTCCCCACATACACGCAATGGTCCCCACGATCAGCAGGGCGACCGCCCACACGGTCTCGCGTGGCTCAGGCAGTTGGGTGTCGTCGGGAAGGAACACCAGGTCACGGAGCATGTTGGTGAGCCGGCGCTGGGTCAGCAGATCGAGTGCGACAACGACCATCGGCACGCCGAGGAGCGACACCCCCCACATGCGCCAGGCCGAACGGCGTACGACGAAGGTCTCCATCACGCGACTCCCAGCAACTCGGGGGTCACGAGCGCGACATACGGCAGGTTTCGCTCTCGCATCAGACGCGGCACGAGACCGTCGCTTCGATCGACGAGCGCAACCGCGCCGACCACGTCCAAACCCTCATTCGCCGCGACCTCGATCGCTTCGAGAAGTGCACCGCCGGTGGTTGTGGTGTCCTCGAGAATCCACACTCTCGATCCGGAGGACACCGGTCCCACCATGCGTCCACCGGTACCGTGGTCCTTCGCTTCCTTACGAATGGAAAAGGCCTGGAGTGGGCGTCCTGAGGCGGTCGCCGTCATCGCCGTTGCAAGTGCGATCGGATCCGCCCCGATGGTCATACCACCCACCGCATCGAACTCTCCGTCGAGTACCTCGAGCACTGCAGCTCCCACCAGTAGGGCTCCCTCACCCGAGAACGTGGTCTGACGTGCATCGATGTACCACGAGCTCATCTCACCCGAGCGGAGCTTGAAGGGACCTCCCTCGGTTCGGACCGCATGGGTCATCAGGTGGTCGACGAGGGCATGGAGTGCGGGGCTGGCATCTGGCACGACGGATCAGGATGGCACAGTCGGCGCCGAAACGCTGCACGCCGGTCGAGCGCAACCCGATGGGGGTTCGTGGCAGTAGGTTGGCACGTGTGAACATCGTCCTCGTCAGACACGGACAACCCGAGTGGAGCCCGGGGGGTCTCGTCAGCAACAATCCTCACCTCACAGAGCTGGGTCACGCACAGTCCGAGCGGTTGGTCGATCGCCGTTGGGGTCACATAGACCATCTGTGGGTCTCGCCCATGCTGCGGGCGCGGCAAACCGTGGCGCCTCTCGAGCGTGCCACCGGGCTGCGGGCCGAGGTGGTCGATTGGATGGCCGAGATCGCCCCTGCGGATGAGTGGGAGGGAAGCCCGTACGACGAGATCCTCGAGGAGCTCCGCGATTCGAATCTGCGACCGGTCGAGGAGTTGTGGGAGGGCATGCCGGGGGCCGAGTCCTTTCGCGACTTCCACGCCCGGGTCACGACCGGGCTTCGCTCGTCGTTGGCCAGCCTCGGCGTGGCGGCAGACGCCGAATATCCCGGACTGTGGACCGAACCCGACGACGAGACGGTTGTCCTGGTGGCACACGGAGGCACGAACGCCGTCGTGCTCGGCCACCTCATCGGCGTGACACCGACCCCATGGGAGTGGGACCGCTTCGACTTCGCCCACACATCGGCCGCCACCCTGACGACCCGCCCGATCGCCAACCGTTCCGCCTTCGGCCTCATGGGCTTCGGCGACGTCACCCACCTCGATCCGGACATGGTGACGAGGTAGCGGGTTCGGCTCGGCGTAGAACGTATGGCGCAATACGTAGGACGTGCTACGTTCAACGTCGCTCGCCCCCGTGGGGTCCGTCAGGCTCCACATCCTGTCGAGATGACGGCTGCGAAGGGGCCGGGGCCCTGTCGGTCCCACAAGGTCACGCCTGAACCTTCGTAGTAGGAGCTGCGGAGGGCGACTTCGTCGGTGCCGTCGCCGTCGGCGTCGAGGAAGGCGTCGAACCGGTGGACCACCAGGTCCTGGATGAATCCCTCCTCGGTCTGTTCCACGACCACCCACTCCGCGAGAACCTGCGTGTTCACGACATCGTCCACCACCGTCCGCACGAAGGCGATCGAGTAGTCACCCGCCGGTGCCGGGATCAATGCGCCCGATGGATCCGACCTCCGTTCCGCAACCGCGAACACTTCGTTGACGCCATCCCCGTCGACATCGGTCCGCAGAAGCTGGGCAAACTTCGGCGCTGGGTCGTCGACGCCGCGTTCGAGCAGAAGCGCCGAGGCGGCTTCGGCATGGGTGTCCGATGGAGCGAACGCGGTCATCGTGTGCGGGGTGGCATCCCAGGGTGCGGACAGTGCGATCGGACTCGGTTCGAAGGGTTCGAATCCGAACTCGGCTGCCCAGGGATCTGGATCGAGGTCGACCCCGATCGCCGGCTCATCGATCGCGCACCCCTCATTGAGTCCGACGCCCGCCGCATCGGTCGGTTCCGATCCCACCCGAAACACACGAAACGCCTCGGTCCCCTCTATCGGCGCCGAGTTCTGAGCCTGCACCCACGAGTTGCCATCCCACCATCCCAACACCCCCTCATGCGCAGCCACTACGCCGAATCGTGCGGAGGGAGCTTCTGTGGTCGTGGTTTCGGGCTCGGGCTCTGTTGTGGAGGTCGCCGCCGGCGCATCAGTGGTCGACGAGACCGAATCTGGAGAGGTCGAACCCGACCCGGTGGTGTCAGAGCAGCCGACGACGATCAGGGTACTGAGCAGAAGCCCGACCCGTACCCGACTCACTTGCCGAACCGACGTTCACGTCGGGTGTAGTCACGCAAAGACCGAAGGAAGTCGACCCGCCGGAACGCAGGCCAGAACACATCGACGAACGCAAACTCCGAGTACGCAGATTGCCACAGGAGAAATCCCGAGAGCCTCGATTCCCCGCTGGTGCGGATGAGAAGATCGGGATCGGGGAGGTCGGCCGAATAGAGATGGCGCCCGATGGCGTCGGCGTCGATGTGGGCGGCCATGTCCTGTGCAGATATTCCCTGCCCGGCGAGGCGGGAGACGAGGTCCCTCACCGCGTCGACGATCTCCTGACGTCCCCCGTACCCCATGGCAATCGTCAAACGGCGGGCGCCGGTCGGATGGGCTTCTTCGGCCGCCTTCGCCGCCGCCACCACGTGATCCGGAAGGAGATCGAGGCTCCCGACGAACCGCAACGCCATGTCGTAACGCCCGCACAACGCGGGCAGACGCCGAAACAACTCCACGAGCACTTCGAAGTACGGGCCGAGTTCTTCGTCGGGTCGGTCGAGGTTCTCACGCGACAGGACCCAGCCCGTGATGGCGGGAATCTCCATCTCCTCCGCCCACCCGATGAACTCTTCGAACCGAGCCATCCCGGCCCGGTATGAGTCGGTGTAGGAGGGAAGGCCCTCGGAACGGGCGTAGCGGCGATGACCGTCGAGGATGATGCCGATGTGTCGCGGGAACCGGGTTCGGTCGAGCGAACTGAGCAGCCGGTCCTCATAGAGGCGGTACAGAATGTCGGATGGTGACGGCACAGACCCTCCCCTGGCCCGCTGCCAGCATATACCTGCGTGCGCGCCCAAGGCCCTCGCCCGAGTCAGCCCACCAGGCTCGCCGGCACGTCGACCAGACGCGCCCTGAGCCATTCGCCGAGCGACTTCGCCTGCGGATCGCTGCGTGTCGACGACGAAACACCCTCCCCGAGCAATCCGTGGATCACGAAGTTGAGGGCACTGAGGTTGGGGAAGACGAACCGATCGATCGGCAGGGAGGCGACCTCCGGCAGCAATGACCGAAGCCGTTGGGAAGTGAGGTGATCGACCATCCAGGGGAAGGCGTCGGGGTTGGGTGTCCACACTCCGAGGTTTGCGTTGCCTCCCTTGTCCCCAGACCGGGCTCCGACCACGCTGCCGAGCGGAACGCGAACGGTCGGTCCGTCGGCATGCGACGGCACTCGAAGCTCCGCCAGATCGACCTCGACAGCGCCCTCATGGGCCCGCATCTCGATGGTCTGCGTCGAATCACCCACCGTCACCTGCTGAGAAACGAGGCCCACCGGCACGGTCGTCGGCCAGTACACCGCGTAGGGAGTGGCGTCACCGGGTGGCGCGGTGAGGTGGAATCCCGGATAGTGGGCAAGGGCGAGCTCGACGGCCGCACGTGAGAAGGCCCGACCGACCTTGGTCGCGTCGGGGTCCTTGACCGTCACTCGGAGATATGCGGAAGCCTGTTCGTTGGTGGCGGGGTCCGCTTGATCGGTGCGAATCAAGCGAACATCGGTCTCGCGGAACCGCCCACGACCTCCGAGGCTCTCCCACAATGCGTCTTCCACGAGCCGGGCCTTTTCCTCGATGTCGAGCCCCGTGAGCACGAAGGTGACCGAGTTGCGGAAGCCGCCCAGATGGTTGACAGCCACTTTGAGGTCGGGCGGTCCGGGTTCACCCCGGACCCCGGCCACACGGACTCGGTCTTCGGCGTCCTGTGTCAGGTCGATCGTGTCGAAGCGAGCCGTGACGTCCGGGTTCAGGTATCGGGGACCCCCCGACTCGTAGAGCAGCTGTTCGGTGACCGTTCCCACGGACACCAGGCCACCTGTGCCCGGGTGCTTCGTCACGACGAAGGTGCCGTCGTCGTGCATCTCGACCAGAGGAAAACCCACATGCTCGAGACCCGGCACCTCGCGAAAGAAGCTGTAGTTGCCGCCCGACGCCTGTGCGCCGCACTCGATGATGTGGCCCGCCACGAGCGCCCCGGCGAGCCTGTCCCAATCCGTGGCTGCCCATCCGAAGTGCCACGCCGCCGGCCCGATGACCAAGGCAGCGTCGGTCACCCGTCCCGTCACGACCACGTCTGCGCCCATCGCAAGCGCGGAGGCGATCCCCCAGCCGCCGAGATACGCGTTGGCCGTCACCGGTTGCACGCCGGAGTCGAACAGTGATGCACCGGTCTCCATGTTGCGGAGTGCGTGGCCGGCGCTTCGGATCTCCTCTAGCCGACCGAGGAGGTCGTCTCCCTCCACGTGTCCGATCCTCGGCGTCAGGCCGAGCCTCGTCGACAATTCGGTGAGCTTGGCGGACAGCCCGGCCGGGTTGAGACCCCCTGCATTCACGACGATCTTGATGCCGCGATCCAGGCAGGTCCCGAGGACCTCCTCAATCTGTCGCAGGAACGTAGAGGCGTATCCCGCTTCCGGGTCCTTCATCCGGGACCTCCACAGAAGGGCCATCGTCAGCTCGGCGAGATAGTCCCCCGTGAGCAGGTCGATCGGACCTCCTTCGACCATCTCGCGCGCCGCCGACAATCGGTCGCCGTAGAAACCTGAGCAGTTGGCGATCCTGAGAATGTCCATCCGCGCAGACTACCGCCGGCGCTTTTCGGCCCGTCCGGCAGGCGTCCGGTTCCGATGAGAGGTCACAAATCGCCGCAGGCCCTGTGCTTGTTCTCGACTCGACGTAACCTGTGAACGATGGATCGCATCACATTCGGCCGCATGCAGAACCCCGTTCGTGGGTTTCTCCATGGTGCGGCGGCTCTGGCTGCGGTTGGCGGGCTCATCGCATTGCTCGCGGTGAACCCGGGCGGGTTCGGACTGACACTGTCGCTCGCGGTGTACGCCGGGAGTCTGGTCGTCATGTTCACCATCTCGAGCTTGTACCACTCGATACCTTGGAGCGACGCGTGGAAGCGCCGGATGCGGAGACTCGATCACTCGGCCATCTTCCTCGTCGTGGCCGGGACCTTCACCCCATTCGCCGTCGTCTCCCTCGAAGGGGTCTGGCGAACCGCATCCCTCGCCGCTCTGTGGACAGCCGGCATCGTGGGCATCGTCATCAAGCTGGTCGAGAAACAGATCAGACTGAAGATCTCGGTCACCATCCAGAGTCTGATGGGTTGGGCTGCTTTGGTTCCGATGTGGCAGATCGGGCGCAGATTGGGAGTCGACACCGTGGTGTTGCTCGCCGTCGGCGGCGTGCTCTACACGGCTGGAATGGTGATGTTCCTCGTCAAACGTCCTCGGCTCTCTCCCAGGGTGTTCTCGGCCCACGAGATGTTCCACGTGATGGTGGTGGCTGCGTCCAGCGTCCACTTCTACACCGTGCTCACACGGGTGGTGCCGGCCGCACTTTGAAAGCGTCGCGACCCTGCGTGCTTCCCGAACACGCAGCGTGAGACGTAATCCTCAAGGCCACCCACGCGCGGGCCGACACAACGCATGTGACTATGCCAGCAACGCCCTTCTCGTCTTCGGACGACATCACCTTCTCGACGGCGCGTCGCGGATACGACAAAGACGAAGTCCAGTCGTTCGTCGACCAGGTGAAAGAAACCATCCGCAATCTCGAGTCGGCCAACTCCGACCTCGAGTATCGAATCGCCACGGTCGAGGACACCAGCCGGATCGATGCGCTCGAACGCCACCGTGCGCGCCTCGAACTCGAGAACGGTTCACTCCGATCAGAGATGGACACGCTCCGCGCCGACCTCGCTGCCCTCCGCGCTCAGCTCGGGCAGGCCGACGAAGCCGCAGGCTCCGAGAGGGATCGCATCTCCGCCGAGCGAGATGAGCTCGCCGCCGAGCGGAAGGCGATCGCCGCCGAACGCGAAGAGATGGCAGTGGCCGCCGCCAAGGAGGCTGCTGAAGGTGACCCGGGAATCGCCACGGTTCTCGAGTCCAAGGACCGGATTCTCGACAGGGCACGAGACCGTGCCCGCCGGATCGAAGACGAGGCGCGAGAGAAGGCGCGCCGCATCGTCGCCGAGGCAGAGGCAGGCTCCGGAGCCGACTTCCACACCGACACCGACGGAGATGCGGGCCACGAGCTCGCCCTCGCCAGAGCAGAGGCTGCCGCCATCGTCGCCCGCGCGGAGCAGCGTGCCGGCGAGTTGATGGCGGAAGCCGAGCGCCGCAAGACCGAGTCGGTCCGTAACGGAACCGAGGCGCTCGACGAGCTGTCGAAGGCGATCATCACCGCCGCCGAGGCCAAGGCCGATTCGATTCTCGCCTCTGCCGAGGCACGGGCCGCGGACACGGCGAACGATGCTGCCCGGTCTCGCGCCGAAGCGGCCACGATGCTGGCCACCGCCCGCGGTGACCTTGCGAAAGCCCGCCAGGAAGCCGCTGACGAGCGCGCACAGGCTGCAGAACTGCATCGCGTCGCCAAGATCGCCGAACAGACCGCACGCGAGCAGGCGGTCGCCGTGGTCTCGGAATCCGAGGCCCGCAGCGAACAGCTCTCCAAGGCCGCCGAGGCCTACTCCTCCCGGGTCCGGTCCGAAGCCGAGACGGCTGCCGGTCGCATGAAGTCGATTGCCGTTGACGAGGCCGCCAAGATCCGCCGTCAAGCGGAGAAGGAGGTCGGAGCACTCCGCGCCGAGACCGACAAGCTCCGACAGGAAGCCGAGACCGCAAAGGCCGAGGCGACCCAGGCCCTCACCGAAGCTCGCAACGAGGCCGGCGCTCTGCTCAGGGACTCCGAGAAGGAAGCCGCCGAAATCAGGTCGGCGGCCGACCAGCAGGCAACCGAGATCAAGGGAGCCGCAGCGTCCGAGGCGGCCGCCATACGCGAGCGCGCTGAGAAGGAAGCCGCCGCTGCCACCAGCAAAGCCGACAAGGCCCTCGTGGACGCCAACGAGCGGCTGGCGAAGGCACGCCGCGCCGAAGAGCTCGCCAATGCCGCGCTCGTCGAGGCCGAGTCCAAGGCGGGAGGCATCGTCGCTGCCGCCGAGGAACGGGCCGAGCACATCCGCGCCGATCTCGCAGACGAGGTCGAGCGGCACAATCGGGAACATGCTGCACGCACGGCCGCAGTCGTCGAGGCGGAGCAGGCGCTGGCTGTGCTCAAGGCCGCCACCGAAGAAGCCAATGCAGAGGCGGCGGCCGCCCTCGAAGCAGCTCGGGATCGCGCATCGGACCTGGAGGCTCAGGCGAACATCGCGCTCGCAGCCGCCGAGGACAAGGGCCGAGAGATCGTCCGGGCCGCCGAGGAAGAGGCCACCGCCATCCGCGGGAACATCGACCGTGAGTGGGCCGACGCCCGCGCCAAGATGGACACACGCTTCGCCGAACGGATGGCCGACGCCGAAGCCCAGGCGGCGGGGATTCTGGCCGAAGCGGAGAAGCGGGCCGAGCTCACCGTCAACGAAGCAGACAAGACGCTCGAGGACGCTCGCAGCCAGGCAGTACAGGTGCGCCGCCAGGCCGGCGAGGCCGCAGCGGAGACGACCGCATCTGCCACCGCAGACGCCGAGATGGTCCGAGCCGACGCACGGCGACTGCTCGAGGAGGCAGAATCCGACCGTCGCGCAGCCAAGGCCGACCGTGCCGACGCAGCAGGCGTGCTGGACGCCGCTCGGTCGGAAGCGGAGCGTCTCGTGGCCGATGCTCGGAGCCAAGCCGACGCCACGGCAAAGAGCGCCAAGGAACAGAGCGAACGCCTCGCCATCCTCAAGACCGAGATCGAAGCGGACCGCGCTGCCGCCAACACCGAGCGCCGCGAGGCCGAAGCACTCTCTGCACAGGCCGAGGAGGCGCGGAAGGCTGCCGAGGAGCTCCTGGCAACCGCTCAGAGCGAAGCGTCCGAGATGCTCGAAGAGTCCCGCGGCCATGTTGCCGAAGAGCAAGCAGCTCTCGCAGAGCGCCGCCGCGACGTCGCCGACGAGCGCTCCAGCCTGGAGCGTTGGCGGGCTCAGCTCGAGTCGCTCCGCGCACAGCTCGACAAGGAGCGGACCACGCTGGAGAACGCCCGTACGGAGGTCGATCACGCTCGTACGAAGATCGCAGGTCAACGCAGCCAGATCGAGAACGAGCGCCGCAAGGCCCAGGAAGCCACAGCCGACATGCTCGACAAGGCTCGGAGCGAAGCCAACGCCATTCTCGAGCGAGCCTGGTCAGAGGCGCGTCAGATTGTCGAAGGTGCCGGCGACCAGGTGACTCTGGGAGCAACCTCGATCAACGAGTATCCGCAACCTGACGAGTCGGCACAAGCGGCCCGCGAGGCCGAGGCGGCTCGAATCGAAGCCGAGCGAGCCATCGCTCAGCTCGCCGCCCAACGTGCCGAGCTCGACCGGGACCTCACCGCTCTGGACGCCGAGAAGGCTGCGGTGGAGTCCGCACGGTCCCGGATCGAGCAGGACCGACTGGCACTGGAAGCCGACCGGGCAGAACTGGCCGCCCAAAGATCGGCGCTCGACGACCGACCCAGTCTGCGGCTGGTCGACGAGGCCAACCCCCAGCCCGAGGTGGTCGAGCCGACGCCCGAGCCCGAAGGTGGCGCGGATCCCGACCCCGAGTACGCCTTCGAGGCGGCGGCCCCCCAAGAGCCCGCCGCGTCCGACGACCACGTGTCGGCATGGACCGCGGCAGGCACGGAGACCGGCTGGGAAAGCGGCATGCTCGGATCCAGCGAGCCGAAGGTGAGTTCTGACCTCGCCCAGCTGAAGGCGACACTCGACGGCCTCCAGAGCCGGCTCGAGAGCCCGACGCCGCCCGTCGAAACCAGCGCCCCTGTGGAGCCGGCCGGCGAGCCGACGGTCGACGCCGACGGAGAGACCGGGACGGTCTTCGGACGGCGCTCGGACGATGGCCACAAGACCGTGGTCGAAGGCGCCGAGAGCAAGCGGGCCGAGTCACCCGACATCGAAACCAACACCCCCGACCCAGACGCCGTGATGGACGCCGTATCCAAGCTCCGCAAGCTGTGGGGAACCGACTGACAGGGCTCACTGCAAGCCGAGCCAAAGGTGAAGGTCGCCCCACGGGGCGGCCTTCACCTCTTGTTGGCGCGGAAAACGCCAGCGTTCAACCGTATTACGTACTACGTAGGCGTCAGCCGCGGTGGAGCCAGCTTTCTTCTGCGCAGAGGAGTTCGATCTTGTTGGGGTCCGAGGGCACCAGGCTCGTGAGGTTCTCATGCCCGTCGACGGTCACGAGAATGTCGTCTTCGATGCGGACTCCTATCCCCAGGAGTTCGCTGGGGATCTCGTGGATGACCTTCTCTGCCTCGGCGCGCTCGGCTTCCTCGGAAGCCTTGGCCGCTGCCGGCCCTTCGACTACGCGGCGTTCGGTCCACGCGTCGATGTCATGCTCGAGCAACGTAAACTCGACCTGAGGGCGGTCGGCTCCGATGTATATGCCGGGTTCGATCGTGAAGCACATGCCGGCCTCCAGCTTGCGGTGCTCGCCAGAGCTCCGGTACGAGCCCGCGTCGTGAACGTCGAGCCCGAGCCAGTGACTGGTGCCGTGCATGAAGAACTCGCGATAGAGGTGCATCTCGAATGCGTCGTCGGCTCCAACCGGGAACAGGCCCAGTTCCGCCATGTGCTCGGTCAGAACACGACGAGCGAGGTCGTGCGACGTCCGGATGGTGTGTCCGGGTTCGATCAGGCGGATCGCCTGATGGTGGGCGTCGAGCACGGCCTCGTAGACCGCGCGCTGCGGCGCGCTGAACGACCCATTGATCGGGAACGTCCGCGTGATGTCCGCGGAGTACCAGTCGATCTCACAGCCGGCGTCGATCAGGACGAGGTCGCCGTCTTCGGTCTGGCGATCGTTCTCGGTGTAGTGCAACACCACGGCGTTCGGTCCCGAAGCGACGATGGAAGGGTATCCGTTCGCCGGTGAGCCTCCCTCCCGCCACACGAACTCCATCGCCGCCTGGATCTGATATTCGTACATACCCGGGAGGGCGAATCGCATCGCCTCGCGGTGGCCCTCGGCGCTGAGCTCACAAGCAGCGCTCAGGCTCTCGATCTCAGGTGGATTCTTGACCAGTCGCAGCTCCGCCAGCAGTGCTCCGACATCATGCACCTTGACGGGAGCCGGCCGGCCGAATCGTTCCCGGTACGACCGCGCGGTCCCAAGCAGTCGTGTGATCCGGTCGTCGTGAGCGGCATTCCCAAGCCTGTAGAACAACGTGTCGCGTCCGAGCATGAGACGAGGAAGGACTGCGTCGATCTCCGAGAGCTCGTAGGCGGTGTCGGCGCCGAAGGCGGCCTTGGCGCCTTCCACCCCGACCCGATACCCATTCCATATCTCCGTTTCCCGGTCGCGCGGACGGACGAACAGCTGGAAGTCGCCATCGGGGTGTCCGGGCGCGATCACGGCCAAGGCGTCGGGCTCATGGAAACCCGTTAGGTAGACGAAGTCGGAGTCCTGGCGAAAGGTGTGGTGGACGTCGTTGTTGCGAACGGCTTCGGTAGCGGCGGGGACCACGGCGATGCCGCCCGAGCCGATCAAGGCTGAGAGTCTGTCGCGATGCTCTCTGAATCTGTCTGTCATACGTCGAAGGCTATCTCACCCGATGGCCAGATCCACGATCAGCGGGAAGTGGTCGGATCCGAGTGGGGGCCCGAGGGACCGGTCCACCACCCACACACCGTCGGAAACGAGCAGGTGATCGATGGCGATGCGGAACGCGAGGTTCGAAGAGGCAGGGAAGGTGGGTTGGTATCCGAAGCCGCGTTGAGAGTCCCGGAGAGATCCCTCGTCCAGCAGACGCCGGAAGGCGTGTGACCAAGGCCCGGCATTGAAGTCGCCTGTCACCACGGTCGGCCCGGTTTGGCGAGCGACCCAATCGCCGGCGAACTTCAGTTGAGCGTCCCGAAGACCGGCTGCTCGCTCGGTGACAGGTGCGAGCGGGTGAACGGCGAGCAACGAAACGTGCCGGCCCCCGTAGGTGGTCAGCTGCACCTCCACGCTCCGCGGCTCGCGCTCGGTGAACCCGTACCCTTGGATCTCGGCGGCACCTCTCACCAGGACGAGGGTGCCGAATATGTGCTCGTCGTTTCGTGTCCTCTCGACGCGATAGCCAAGGTCGGACTCGATGATCGCGTCCTCCCAGGGCCGGCTCGACTCGTGGAGGAACACCACGTCTGCGTCCACCTCTCGGAGGTAGGCGACCACGAGGTCGTAGTTCTCGTTCGCTGCGAGGACATTGAACGTCACGACACGAAGCGCCTCGGCGTCAGCCGGCGGGTCCCCACCGGTCGGCACCCAGAGCCATCCCAAGAGACCAAGATTCGCGGCGGCCGCCAGCAACGCCACACGCCCGGTACGCGGCCACCTCGCCGCCACCAGCCACACGCCGGCGAGCAGTGTCAGCCCGCCGAGCTGGGGACGGAAGTTTGCCACGAGGTCTAGTGGCCACCAGAAGGCACCGAAGAACGACCCCACAGTGAGGGCAACCGCAATCAGACCCGTGAACGCGATGAAGAACATGGGGATCTCACAGGGTTTCGAGCCAGTCGACGATCGCTTTCCCGATCTGCGCCCCGGAGTCCTCTTGTATGAAGTGAATGCCGGGCACGGTCACCTCGGTCTGTTCGGGCCAGCGTCGACAACGCTCGCGAGGCCTACCCACCAGCAAGAAGCCTGGGTCGGCGTTCACGAAGAGCTTCTTCACGGGAGATGCCTCCAGCCACGTCTCGTATCGTCGAACGACATCGACCACGGCCCTGGGCTCTCCCCCGATCGGCAGCTCGCGAGCAAGCGTCAAAGTGGGCCGGCGGTCCTCACCGACCATCGCGAACGGTCGGCGGTATTCCTGCATGACCTCGTCGGACAGCGGCTCCAGGACACCGATTGGGAGCATCCTCTCCACGAGAATGTTCCGGGCGAGAGCGAGGCTCTCGCCGGACGAAGACCGAAGGCCCTCGTAGACGACCGCAGCGCCTGCTGGAAGATCGTCCCACTCCAATGGTGTCACGATCGTCTCCATGTACACGAGACCGGCCACCACCGCCCGGTTTCGCTGGGCCCAGTCGAACATGAGGGCGCCACCCCACTCGTGCCCGACCAAGACGGCACCGCGATCGAGTCGCAGGATCTCGAAGAGAGCGTCCAGGTATGTCCTCATGTCGAGAAACCGGTACGACCGACCCCCGCTCCCGACCTTCGATGAGTCTCCCATCCCGATCAGGTCAGGTGCGATGCACCGCGCCTTGCGGGCGACCTCTGGAAGCACCTTTCGCCACAGCATCGACGAGGTCGGGTTGCCATGCAGAAACACGACCGGACGACCGGATCCCGCCTCGGTGTATGAGATGCGTGCTCCGAGAACTTCGGCGTGCCGTTTCGTCGGCCACGGGTCGGAGCGGAACAATGCCATGCCCTGACGGTACCTGGCCAGGAGACCGGTGTGATCGACCCATTCACGATGCTGTACCGTCGCTGCGATGTTTGTCGATCTCTTGAATGTTGCCGGTGGTCTGATCCTGCTCACGATCGCCGCCGATCGCCTGGTTGTCGCCGCTGCCAGGCTGGGAAAAGCACTAGGGCTGAGTGCAATCCTGATCGGCGCCGTGGTCGTGGGCCTCGGCACATCGCTGCCCGAGATGCTGGTCTCTGGGTTCGCGGCTGCCCGGCCAGGCGGGCTCGACCTGGCGCTCGGGAACATCGTCGGTTCCAATGTGGCCAACCTCAGTCTGGTGCTCGGGGTGAGCGTGTTGTTGTCACCCATCCACAAGCCACGCCTCATCCTCAAGCGCGAGGGGGTTCTGGTCCTGCTCGGTTCACTGGTCCTGGCTGTCTTCGCCTGGAACAACGCGCTGGGATCGGTCGAGGGCACCATCCTGGGCGCCGGCCTGGTGGCAGCGCTGGGTCTCATGGTCTTCTGGGGAAGGCGAGACGCCATCCGGGATCCAGGCGTGGACGATCTCGTCGGAGTGGAGGAGATCAAGCCCGCGATCGAAGGTCTCTTCGGGCTGGCATCGCTGGGATTGACCCTGCTCGGAGCCCGATTGCTCGTCGTGGGTGCCGAGGCCGTTGCCCGCGACCTCGGCGTGTCGGAAGCGCTCATCGGACTCACCCTCGTGGCGATCGGCACGTCGCTCCCCGAGCTGGCCACGGCGATCGCCGCCGCCCGCCGCAACGAAAACGACCTGGTGGTCGGAAACCTGCTCGGCTCCAATCTCTTCAACGCTCTGGGAGTGGGAGCAGTCGCCGGCATCGTCGGCGGCGGACCCCTCGCCGAGAGCTTCCGTGGGCCTGTGGCGGTCATGGTTGGGATCACCGTGCTCACCGGCATCCTCGCCTTCTGGGGCGAAGACAACCTCACAAAACGGGAAGGACTCGTCCTCCTCTTCAGCTACCCACTCGTACTCCTGTTCCTCTGAGACCTCTACGTCCTACGTAGAACGCGTTACGTATTGGGTAGAACGACCGGAGACCGGCGACTGGAGACGCCCGGGCCAAGCCCGGGCTACTGGTTCAGGGCGTAGCGCAGGGCTTCGATCTGCTGGTGGACGGATTCGACCGAGCCGCCGCCCATGGTGCGGCGGCGGTCGACCGAGGCCGTCGCGTCGATGAGCTCGAGATCGGCTGGTTCGAACCGCTCGTCTGCGGCCGATAGGTCTTCGGCTGTTGCGTCGTCGAGGTTTCGCTCGTTGCGGACGAGTTCGGAGACGAGGCGTCCCACCGCCCCGTGGGCCTCGCGGAAGGGGACGCCCCGCATCACCAACGCTTCGGCGAGGTCGAGCGCCGTCACCCACGAGGCGGGGACCGGGGGATGGAAGTCTGCGTCGGTGATCATGCCAGTGATGGCCTCCAGCGTGCCGGCGAGCGTGTCGTCGGACCGGAAGACGTGTTCCTTGTCCTCCTGCAGGTCTCGGTTGTACGTGAGCGGCAGACCCTTCTGCAGGGTGAGCATGCCCACGAGGTCGGCGATCGCCGATGCCGACTTGCCTCGGGCGAGCTCCGCCACGTCGGGGTTCTTCTTATGCGGCAGTGCCGAGCTTCCGGTCGTGAAGGAGTCCGAGAACGTCACCCACCCGAACTCACTGGTCGCCCACAGGATCAGCTCTTCGGAGAGCCGTGAGAGGTCGACCATCGTTTGGGCGACACACCAGGTGTATTCGGCTACGAGATCGCGGGACGCGACCACGTCCATCGAGTTCGCGAACACGACGTCGAAGCCCATTGCCTGAGCCGATACGACCGGATCCAGCGGCAGACTCGATCCACCGGAGGCGCCGGCACCCAGAGGAGAGACCGAAAGCCGATCCTTCAGTTGCAGGAATCGCTGACGGTCTCGAGCGGCCATCCAGGCGTACGCCAGCAGATGATGGCCCAAAGGGACCGCTTGGGCCTGCTGGAGGTGGGTGTAGGAGGGGACGATGGTCGTGGCATGCCGGGCGGCCTGGTCGACCATGGCTGCGCCGAACGCGGACAGTCGATCTGCCTGCTGTTGACAGGCGAGCCGCAGATAGAGACGGATGTCGAGCGCCACCTGGTCATTGCGGGATCGACCCGTGTGGAGCTTCTTGCCGACGTCTCCCACCAGCTCGATCAACCTGCGTTCGACGGCGGTGTGGACGTCTTCATCGGTGTCGACGAACTCGAAGATGCCGTCTCTGGCATCGGCGAGGATCCGCAACAGCCCGAAGTGGATGGACTCGTGTTCTTCCGGCTCGAGCAACCGGACCGACTTCAACATGTCGACATGGGCGAGCGACCCTTCGACGTCGACTTCGAGCAGCCGACGGTCCGCTGGACTGACCGTGAAACGCCACAAGAGATCCGAAGGACCTTCCTCGAAACGACCGCCCCAGAGAGTCATCGGGGCTTCGCCCCGATGACGTACCAGGTACTGAGTACTGGGTACTGAGTACCGCTCACGAAGTGAGCTTTCATTCCCCTTCTCCCAGTCGATCCTCGGCGAGGCGCCGCAGCCGCAGTGCGTTGAGGCGGATGAACCCGGCGGCGTCCTCCTGGTTGTACACGTCGTCTTCTTCGAAGGTCACGGTTGCCTGGTCGTAGAGATCGTGATGATCTGAGCGTCTGCCTTCGATCATCACGGAGCCCTTGTAGAGCTTGAGCCGCGCCTCGCCGTTGACCCGTTTCTGTATCTCGTCCATGAACGCCTGAAGTGCCTTGCGTTCGGGCGCGAACCAGAATCCGTTGTACACCATCTCGGCGTATTTGGGCACGAGTTCGTCCCGCATGTGGACGACCTCGCGGTCGAGGGTGATCGACTCCACGGCTCGGTGGGCGTGATGCAGGATCGTGCCGCCCGGGGTCTCGTACACACCGCGGCTCTTCATCCCCACGAAGCGGTTCTCGACGATGTCCACGCGTCCGATCCCGTGCCGGCCACCGAGCCGATTGGCTCGTTCGAGTAACTCCACAGGTTTCAATTCGTCGCCGTCGATCGCGATCGGGTTGCCATCCTCGAACGTGACCGTGATGAACTGTGGGGCGTCTTCGGCCAATTCGGGGTCGGTCGTCATGCGGAACATTCCCTTGGGCGGTGCCTCCCACGGGTCCTCGAGCACTCCGCCCTCGTAGGAGATGTGGAGGAGGTTCGCATCCATCGAGTAGGGCTTCTCCGGTGTGACAGGCACCGGGATGCCGCGGTCCTTCGCATATGCGACGCAGTCGGCCCGTCCGCGCAAGTTCCATTCCCGCCACGGGGCGATCACCTTGATGTCGGGGTCCATTGCGTATGCGGCGAGCTCGAAGCGAACCTGGTCGTTGCCCTTGCCGGTCGCGCCATGCGAGATGGCGTCTGCGCCCACCTCGTTGGCGTACCGCATCATCCCCCGTGTGATGATCGGACGAGCAAGTGAGGTACCCAGCAGGTAGTAGTTCTCGTAGACGGCGTTGGCGCGGATCGCCGGGAACACTGCGTCTCGGACGAAGTCGAGCCGCAGATCCTCGGCCTTGGCATCGACCGCTCCGGTGGCATGGGCCTTGGTTATCGCTTCGGCAACCTCGTCGCCCTGTCCGACGTCGGCCGTGTAGCAGTACACGTCTGCGTCGTATTGCTCCTTCAGCCACGCCAGGATCACCGACGTGTCGAGGCCGCCCGAGTAGGCGAGCACCACCTTCATTTCATGGCTCCGATCCGTTCGAGTTCTCGTGCGACATTGGAGCCACCCACACGCTCCGACGCCACCACGAGAATGGTGTCGTCCCCGGCCACCGTCCCCAACACCCCCGTCAGCCCGGCAGCGTCGACCGCTGCGGCCAGGAGGTGCGCCGCGCCGGGAGGCGTACCGATCACGACCAGGTTGCCCGACGCCACGATCGACTCGGCAAAGCCGTCGATCGCCTCGGCGAGCGCCGTGGCCTGCTGATGCCGGTCGTCGGCGATCACGTATCCGGCGCCGTCCTTGACCGCCCCCACCGCCTGGAGGTCACGGGAGGCGGTGGCCTGAGTGATCGCGTGACCATGGTCGGCGAGGATCTCGACGAGAGTCTGCTGGCTCATGACGGTGTGCTCCGCGAGCAGGGTGCGCACGAGTCGGCGTCGGGCGGCTGTGGTGGACATCGAGGCGGCAGTATACGCATATGCGAATAGGCGCGAGCCCGGACGTCAACGCCACTCGAGGATTCTCAGTTCGTCTCCGACGATCACCGCCATTCGCGGCTCCGGTCCCGGCACCACCACCGCCGGGCCGTAGATCCCACGCTCCAGATCGAGTGGGAGGCTGGTCCAATCGCCGCCGGCGTCCTGGACCTCCAACCGGGCGAGACCCCGGACGATGAGCCGGTCACCCCACCGTTCCACCTCGATCGGACCGAAAACCGAGCCGGGGAGATCGACCTCGACGATGTCCGGAAGGGCGTCCACCAGCCCGATGGTTGCGGGGTGGGCCTCGCTCACGAGGTGGAACGAACCGCCAGGGCGGAAGCCGTCGAGCGTCCAACCATCCAGCACCTCCCATTCGGACCCATCCGTGGAGAAGAGAACCTCCGACCGGTACACACCGTCCTCGACCACCTCCCGCTGACCGAGTATCCCGGTCGGCGCCATGGCGAACCAGCCGCCCTCGAGAACGACGTCGACGTCCACCCACTCCCCGGCCGGATCTCTTCTCATCAGGCGGAAGATCCCGTCCTGGGTCCAACCGGAGACGGCCGTGGCGCCGTCGTACTCCCCGACCGACAGGACACCCTGAACAGGCACCCGATCCGCAGCCCACACGCCGTCAGAGCCATAGACGTAGAGCTGGGCCTCGCTGCCTTCGATCATCGCCCAAATCCCGTCCGGGCCCACCCCGATGTTGGAGGCTCCGACGAGCGACGGTGTCAACACCAACACGCCGTCGTCGTCCTCCATCTCGAAGAGACCCTCCGGTGTGCTGATCACCGTCACGCCGCCGTCGGTGACCGCCTGGAACGGGTACGGCTGAAAGCTCTGGTCGCGACCGAACGCAGCCGATGCGACCGTCTGCCACCGGGGTGCGTCGTCCGGGAGGGTGGGGACAACCTCGAGCGGTGCAACAACGGTGCCTCTCACGAAGAGCTGTCCTTTGTCACCCGACGCCGTCATCACCGTGACCTGCCCCGACGTAGCGACGTCCGTCACCAATCCCGCCGACTCCCATCCGGTCACGCGATCCGCGTACGAAGAAGTCAGGATTCCAACCTCCTCCACCCACAGCTGCCCGGGGGTCTGGGGCGAAGCGACGAGGCCGGCAGGGGTCGTGGCCAGGAATGTGACGCCGGGAGGCCTGGTGCGATCCGACGGCTGCCATGCCGACCCGTCGGCCGACTCCCAGAGTTCGTGCCCTACCGGCCATCCGGAACCGGCCAAGCCGACCAGGGCGACCAAACCTGCATCGGTCTCTTCGACGTCGATGAAGGTGCTCCCGCCCCTCATGGCCGGCACGACGGAAGCGGCGCTGCGACCCACAACCCACATCGCCGCCCCAACCTCCGTGTGTCCGAAAGCCATCAACTTGTCACCGACGGTCGCGAACGAGGCGACCGCGCTGTGAAGGCCGCCATCGGTCTCGACGGCCACCATCTCGCCGTCGACCACCTCCCACACGGCGGCGCGCCCCTGGTCTTCCCACCCGAAGCCGAAAACGTCGCCGACCGAGCCGGCGATGAAGACACGGTCGCCGGCGATCTCGATGTCCGAGATCATGATCGGGCCGGCGTGCTCGACCGGTCGCCACGTGGTGCCACCGTCGGTGGATATCGCCCCCACTGGTCGGGGCCGGCCAGGGTCCGAGTATTGGTCGGATCCGAAGACAGCCATCACTCCGTTCCCGACCGCCGCCACCGGGGTCTCGACGACCAGATCGTGGAGGGTGTGCGCCTCCCAGACCACGGCGTTCTGTGACACGTGGGCCACCACCAGGGGACTCGACGACACGGCGAGCCACCCGTCGTCACCGTGGTCCACCGAGCTGACCGTCCACCCCGCGCCGAGCAATGGCGCCTCTCGCCAACCCAGTGCGAGCTCCGGAGGCTCGCTCCCCGGACCGGCCGTCGTCAGGTCGACCCTCTCGGGCGGTTGTGACGGCTCGTCGAGTGCTGTCGGGTCGGCCGTGGTCGGGCTCTCCTCTTGGGGTGTCACGACGAACGCGATGAGCGAGAGGAACACACCGAGCACAGCGGCGAACAGCCACAGTGGCGACATGCTGTGTCGCCGAGCGGGACGCTCGGTGTGTGGAGACCGTTCTTCGCCGAGGACGATCACCTGGTCGTCTGGAGCCATCCACTGAGGCTACGGCGACGCCGAGTCGAGCGATGGGCCGATCGACGACTTTGGATCCCGCCGCTCCGGACGGAAAGGCGTTACGTCATCCCCATTCGGCGATGACCAACTGGCCTCCGGTGATCATGGCTATCCGAATCTCGGCGCCTGGGACGATCACCGCCTGTCCCGTGACTCCGTGTTCCAGGTCGACGGGGATCTCCTGCCATTCGTCATCCCCCGACCTGAAGAAGAGTGAGTCGGCGCCCATCACCAGCAGCCGCTCTTGCCATCGTTCGACCGCGACAGTTGGCGCTGTCCCGACCGGGATGTCGATCCCCACCAGATCCGGGGCCGTGTCGGCCAATGCGATCACGTTCGGATCATCGGTCGACGCGAGGAACGGAACTCCACCCGATCCGGCGGTGCGCCATCCATCGAGCACGTTCCACTGGACCCCGTCTGGTGAGAACGCCGCGTCCGGACGCTCCGCCGAACCGTCGACGGGCCAAACCTCGCCCACCAGCCCGCCTGGAGTGATCTGGAACCACCCCAGTCCCCCACCCGGGGTCAGCTCCTCCCAACTTCCGTCGTCGGTCATTCGCAACGCCGCGAATCCCTGGTTGCCCCACCCGGCGACGGTCAAAGCATCGTTGAGCTCTCCGACCGAGGCAATACCCTGCATGGGCACGATCTGAGTGCTCCACACGCCATCGGAGCCGTACAGGTAGAGCTGCGACTCGGCACCTTCGACCGTCGCCCAGATACCTGCATTACCCGAACCGATGTTGGAGAGCCCCGAGATCGACGGGCGAAGCTCCACACCCGCCTCTGTCTCGACCACCTCGTACAGGCGCCCTGGCACCGCCACGAAGGTGGATCGCCCACTCGTCACCGCAGCGAACGGATAGGCATGAGACGAGAGCTCGTCGCCTTCGAGGTCGACCGAAGCCACGGTGCGCCACCTGGGGTCACCACCCGCGAGGGGTGTGACGACCTCGATCGGAGGAAGGACCGTGCCGCGCACGAAGAGCTGGCCGCTGGCCGCCGCACCCGTCATCACCATGATGTCACCATGGATTTCGAGGTCGGAGAGCAAACCTGCGTTCTCCCAGCCCGTCTCGAGGTCCGGGTAGGTCGATCGGAGTGTTCCTCCGACCCCCGACCACAACCGACCCTCCCGCACCGGCAGTCCGAACAGCCCCCGTGGACCGACGGCGATGGAGCTCACCGGGCCATCCCAGGTCGTCCCCGTCTCCTCCCACACGGTCCCGTCGTGCGACGTCCACAGCCATCGGCCTTCCGTGGAGCCGGGTACACCGACCAGCGCCACGAGACCAGGGTCGAGGATTTCGACGTCCAAGAAGGTACGCGAGCCGAGCGGGTCGATCTCCGGCATGGCAGTCCGCTCGCCGTTTCCCGCCGTCCACACGGTGGCGCCCTCGTCGGTGTGCCCGAACACACGAACCTCCGAGTCTGGGCCTACGACGATCGCGTTGGCGCGACTGCGGTTCGTGGTGTCCAGCCCGAGGTCGACGAGGCGACCGTCGATCACCTCCCACAGAGCTGCGCGGCCCTCGTTGTTCCATTGAAACCCGGGCACCGTGCCGATCGAGCCTGCCACCAGCACACGACCGTCGACGATCTGAACGTCGGAGACCGAAACGAGTCCATCGAGCCCGATGGTCGACCATGTGATGCCACGATCCCTCGATATCGCCCCGACCGCTCGCTCACCGCCAGGTTGCTCGTACTGGTTGGAGCCGAATATGGCCATCAGGCCTTCTCCCACGGCCGCAACCGCGTTCTCGACGGTGAGCCCGCGAACAGTGTGGGCGTGCCAAAGAACAGCGTTGTCGGACACATGAGCGATCGTCGGCACCTGACCGGAAACGGCCAACCAGCCATCCGGCCCATGATCGACCGAGTTCACCTGCCACCCCGGTCGGAAGAGGGTCGCCTGCCGCCACCCGAGAGCCAGGTCCGGGACGTTCGAGGGGAGGCTCACCGTCGTCTGTACGAACGCACTCGGAGGCTCTGGAGGTGCATCGAGTCCCCCTGGCTGGGCGGTCGTCGGTGTCTCCTCCTGCGGCACGACGACGAAGGCGATCACGCTCACAAAGAGGCCAAGCACCGCGAGCAAGAGCCACACCGGTGAACTCCGCCGGCCCGGGCGGCGCTCGAGGTCGGGGATCCCGTCATCGCCGCCACCCAGGACGATCACCTGCTCGTCAGGCACCATCGCATCAGGTTACGTCGGCCCGGGCACCTGTGGCCTCGAACATGACACTCGTGCGAGGTCTCACTGGGGCGTGTTCGCCCCCGGTTCGAACGGTTCGCCGTGACCTGGAACCACGAGGTCTGCCAGTGCGAGCACCCGGCGGCGATGAGGATGGATCGCCGCGGGGTCCGTCGCGAGAGGATCCTCCGGGGGACCATCGGAGTACCACCACAGATGCGTGCAGGCCACGATCCTGTCCGGCGTGCCCACGATGGTGGTGATGTCCTGAGGGGTGTGACCAGGTGTCTCCCACAACACCACGGAGGGCGACACCGCGAACCCCTCGGCCGGTCTCGAGGTCCAAGTGTCATGGTGGTAGATCGCCCAATGGTCGTGCACCCTTGCCTCGCCGAACAGCCCCACGTTGACCGTGTGGTCGGGGTGATGATGGCTGATGACGACATCGGTGACGTCGCCGGGCGCGACATCGAGTGCCGCCAACGGGTCGAGGATCGCGGCCTGCGAGGGCGCCATGCCCGGATCGACCACGATCACCTGCTCTCCATCGAAGATCAGCGATACCGTCGACCTCACCGTTGGGCGGCCAGACCCAACCTGGATCACGTGCAGAGTGGCGTTTCGTCCGATGTCCACAGGCGGACTCTATCGAGATAGTCCGCCGGGATCCCGCGGCGCCGACAATCTCCCTGCGTCTTCGACGCCTCCACAGAATCCCCCCTGCGGTGTCCTATCGCGCGGCCGTGCGACACGGGTGCCCTCCCTACATTGTCGTCATGGGCGTGGAATCCCCCCTGCTTCGCAAACTCGACCCAACCCATGTGAAATCTCCCCTGCGGGGCGACAAGTCCAGTGGGAAGCTGATTGGGTGCTCCACCGGTCAACCGTGACGTGGGTCCAGCGATCGTGTCCCCCAGAAGGGGGGACAGGCTGCCGGAGGCAGCCAGGGGGATTCCGTATCGGACGTCGACCATGCGGGTGTCGGGATGGAGGTGCGTAGTCTGCCGGTACCTATGCCATTGCGTCCGCTGCGCATCGCCTCCGCCGTCGGGGTTCTGCTCCTGATAGCTGGTTGCGCTCGGTCGGAGCCGGACGTCATCGTGGTTGGCGCCGCTGCGTCACTCACCGATGCATTCGAGGAAATGGCACTCTCGTTCGAGGCGGACCATCCCGCCGTCGACATCGAACTCAACTTCGCCGGGAGCTCGACGCTGCGCGAGCAGATCCTCGACGGCGCCCCCATCGACGTCTTCGCTTCTGCGAATCTGGACACCATGCAGGCGGTGGTCGATGCAGGAAGGGCTTCCGACGCCGGAGCGCAGGAGTTCACCACGAATGCGCTCACGATCGTGGTTCCACGCGGCAACCCCGGCGGTGTGACCCGGTTGGAGGACTTCAGCCGACCGGAGCTGCTGATCGGCTTGTGCGCCACCGAAGTGCCTTGCGGCGGATTCGCACGTGAGGTGCTCGCCTCGGCCGGGATCACCCCTGTGATAGACACAGAAGAACCCGACGTACGTGCATTGCTCACGAAAGTCGCGGCCGGAGAGCTCGATGCGGGGATCGTGTACCTGACGGACAGTCGCGACGCCGACGTCGAGCCAGTTCCGATCCCCGACCGGTACAACATCGTCGCTCGCTACGCCATCGCAGCGCTCGACGGATCAGCCGAAGAGTCGGGCGAGTTCGTCCGGTTCGTCATGTCGGCACAGGGCCAGGAGATCCTCGCCGCACATGGATTCGGTGGTCGATGAGACACCGGCCGGCGATCCCTCGGTCGGTACTGGCGGTGGCGGTGCTCGGCGTGGGCTTCTTCGCCTTTCCTTTCGTGGCACTGGTGCTGAGAGCACCATGGTCACGATTCGGGGAGATCCTCGCGTCCGACATCGTCGTCGACGCGGCCCGCATATCGCTGCTCTCCTCGGTGGCCTCGACTGGTGTCGCCACCGTCGTGGGCGTTCCCCTGGCGGCGGTCCTGGCACGTGGGAGCTTCCGAGGACGTTCACTGATCCGAGCGCTCGTGACGTTGCCGATGGTTCTTCCTCCGGTGGTCGGGGGCGCGACCTTGTTGTTCGCCTTCGGGCGTCGGGGTCTGATCGGGGAGCCGATCTACGAGGCCACCGGCCTGCTCCTGCCTTTCTCATTGCTGGGCGTGATCGCAGCCAACACCTTCGTTGCCCTGCCCTTCCTGGTGATCACCGTCGAAGCCGGAATCCGCAATCTCGATCCTCGGTTCGAAGGCGCAGGGGCAGTGCTCGGAGCCAGCCGCTGGACAGTGTTCCGCCGCATAACCCTACCCATGGTGCGCCCTTCGATCGCAGCCGGCGTCGTGTTGGCTTGGGCGCGCGCACTCGGTGAGTTCGGTGCGACCATCACGTTCGCCGGCAACCTCGGAGGTAGAACGCAGACGCTGCCGCTCGCAGTCTTCGTGTCGCTCGAATCCGACAGGGAGGCAGCGGTTGCCATCAGCCTGCTCATGGTCGCCATTTCGCTGGCTGTGCTCATCGGTCTTCGCGACCGCTGGTGGCAACGGCGATGACAACGCTCACGCTCGACCTGACGGTGAGGCGCGGTAGCTTCGTCGTGGCGGCCGACCTCGAGGTCGCGGGTGGGGAGACGCTGGCACTGCTCGGCCCGAACGGAGCAGGGAAGTCCAGCCTCGTCGCAGCGGTGGGGGGTCTCCTCTCCATCGACGAAGGACACATCTCTCTCGGATCTCGGGAGCTCGCAAACACCCGCACCGGCGTCGACCTACCACCCGAGGAGCGTCACATCGGCATCGTTCATCAGGACCATCTGCTGTTCCCGCACCTCACCGTGCTGGCGAATGTTGCCTTCGGCCCCAGATCGCGCGGGCTCGGACGTGCGGCTGCGGCGTCCGCGGCACACAAGTGGCTCGATCATGTCGGGCTCGGGACGCTCGGCGATCGGTTGCCGTCGCAGCTGTCCGGCGGCCAGGCTCAGCGCGTGGCGCTCGCACGGGCGCTTGCGTCCGACCCCGACGCGCTGCTGCTCGACGAGCCGTTGGCCGCCCTCGACGTGACCTCACGCTCCGAGACCCGACGCCTCCTCATGAGTCATCTGGAGGCGTTCTCCGGTCCGAAGATCCTGATCACCCACGAACCAACCGAGGCCTTCCTCATGGCGAGTCGGGTCGCCATCATCGAGGGCGGTCACATCGTGCAGGTGGGTGCCCCCGACGACATCAGACGGCGCCCACGCACGCCGTACGCTGCCGATCTGGCGGGCATCAATCTGGTGCGCGGGGTCGCCTCCGACGGCACCGTCACAACCGGGACCGGCGACCCGGTCACGATCGCCGACACGGACGTCTCCGGGCCGGTGTTGCTGACGATCCATCCCCGCACCGTCGTGTTCTCGTCGGCCCGCCCGGAAGGCAGTGCCCGGAACGTCTGGAAGGTCACGGTGACAGCCGTGGAGCCCATGGGCGATCGGGTGCGAATCGCAACGTCCGGTCCAGTCCCGCTCACGGCCGAGATCACCGCATCGTCTGCCCACCGTTTGGGGCTCGAACGCGGGTCGCAGGCGTGGATCGCCGTCAAGGCCACCGAGATCTCGGTCGAGAAGGAATGACCGATGGGGTCACAGCGTTCCCCGGTTCCCCACCGAAAGAGACCGGAAGGAACGTTCTGCTGTCGATCCAGCAGGGCGGCCTCGCATTGGCCTTTGCGATGGCCGGCGTCATGAAGCTCATGCCGCCGAGAGAGAAGCTCGCCGCCAACATGCCGTGGGTCGAGGACTTCTCGAGCTCCACAGTGAAGGGAATCGGCGCCGCAGAAGTGCTGGGTGCGATCGGGCCCCTGGTACCGCCGCTCACCGATATCGCTCCGATCCTCGCGCCGTTCGCGGCCATCGGACTGGCTACGGTGATGATCGGAGCGGCATTCGTGCACCGCCGGCGGGGTGAGACCCAGATGATCATCGTGAATGCGACGCTCGGGATCATGGCGTTGATCGTGGCCTGGGGCCGCCTCGGGCCGGAGCCGGCCTGACCTCCTGATGCATCGAACGCCCCGAGCGACAAGCGCCGGGGCGTTCGATGTCGATGAGACAAACCGGTCAGGCGTCAGTCACAGTGTCCCGGACCGACGAGCCCGTTGTTGTAGCCGTCCAGGAGCCCGGCCAGAGCGATCGCCGTCGCCCGATCCGGGTCCTTCTTCGGGATGACGCCGGAAGACTCCCACTTGTCCAGAAGTGTCGCTGCGCTCGACATCGCAGTGAACACCTCGGCAGGCACCGCTGCGCCTGCGATGACATTGAGCTCAGCCGCGATGTATTGCTGAGCGAGGATCACATAGGCGTTGCCGCCCTTGCTCGACGCCTGGAGAGCTTCGATGTAGCTCATGCCGCTGTCGAAGAACGGCGCAGACCCGCCGTCCCTGGCGTCCCACGTACTGTCGTACGGCGCCGGCCCGAGCTTCGAGTGCGTCTGCCAGTACCCCGCGGTGAGCGTGCAGCCGTCACCGGTCGGCGGCGGTGGCGCGATCGAGAGCGCAGCGGCGTTCCAGAACAAGGAAGCGGGACGGTCTGCGTCGGGCGACGGATATCCGTTGTTCGGGGAGACGACCTCGATCGTCATGGTCGTTGCACCAGCAGGAATGCCCACCTGGAGCATCTTGCTGTCCCAATGGTCGCCCTGGAGGTCCCCGAAGGGGTTGTAGAACGTGGTGGTGACACCGCCGCTGAAGACAACCAGGTTCGGCCTCGTTTCACTACCGGGGAACTGATCGGCCGCGCTGGAGACCAGCATCGCGATGTCTGCGACCCGAGGCAGCGTGGACGCCGGGAAGGTGAAGGTCTGAGGCACCGTCGAGCGGCGCGGTTCGGGGAACAACGCGTACGCACCATCGTTGCCGTCGCGAACATCGATCGTGGCGACCGTCGATCCGTCGTCGAGGATCACCACCACTCCGGCGCCATCGGTCACGAACCCGAAGGAGAGCCCTGACACAGCAAGCGAGTTGGCACCGGCCGACACCACGCCGAGTCCGGTGATGTCCGCACGATAGGTGTCGCTCATCACCATTCCGGCTGCGGTGGGAAAGTGCTCACTCGTGCCGATGAGGGTCCCTGTCACGGTGTTCCCATTCACGATGATCGCGCCGTCGGTCGCGCCGGACCCGGCCACGTACTGACCTTCCCAATAGAGCAGCACCTGAGCCACCGAAGCTCCATCCGGAACGGTCACGTCGATCGTCCCGGAACCCGTGTCGGCAAGACCCGTGCCGCCTGTTGCGATTCCACTCCCCGACGCGATCGGCACACTCGGTGTGCCAAGTGTCTGGTTGCCGTCGGCGACCGCCGGGCTCATGCCCGCGACCAATGCCGCCACCAGCGCCAACGTCCCCCAGACCATACGACGTCTCATCACCCCCAACCTCCCGGTTTGTCGCGAGGCGCACCCCTGCACCTTCCCTGAATGTCCAGTCTCGGACAGTCTCGGCGTGTTACACACCGCCGCGTTCCTTCTAGGCTGATCGCTCCTCGACGGAGAAGATGGATGTCTCGAATCGAAGAAACGGACCTACCAGGCGTCGGCATCCGCTACGACATCTGGACGACGGAAGGTCAGCGCGTCGGCGTGATCCATCATCGGGCAGGACGCCGCGAGTTGTACGTGTGCGAACCCGATGATCCCGATGCCGTCGCTTCCACTCTCAACCTCTCCGAAGACGAGGCTCACACACTCGTCGAAATTCTCGGCGTGTCCCCAGTGGTCACCGGACTGGCACGGTTGCAGCAGAGCGTGGAGGGCCTCGCCATCGACTGGCTCAAGATCCTGCCCGGCTCGTCGTTCGCAGGCGGCACGATCGGGGATGCACGCATCCGGACCCGCACCGGGGTTTCGGTCGTCGCCGTGCTTCGAGACGAGGTTCCCATCCCGTCACCCGGCCCCGATTTCGGGCTGGAGGTCGACGACACACTGGTGGTCGTCGGAACACCCGAGGGAATAGCAACCGTCGTCGACGACCTGGCCCCGGCCTGACATGAGTCACACAGCCCTGCTCTTCCTCGAGTTGGGCGGAATCATCTTGCTGTTGGCGATTCTCGCCAGGCTGGCTGTCCGCGTCGGGCTCTCCCCGATTCCGCTCTACCTCGTGGGCGGCCTTGCCTTCGGCGAAGGAGGCATCGTCCCCCTGGTCACGTCCGAGGAGTTCGTGGACGTGGGTGCCGAGGTTGGCGTAGTCCTGCTGCTCTTGATGCTCGGGTTGGAGTACTCCGCACAGGAGTTGGTCACTGGTATGCGCACCACGTTCCGCGCCGGCGTCATGGATCTCGTCTTGAACTTCGCTCCCGGCTACGTGGCCGGGCTCTTGCTCGGTTTCGGTGCGGTTGGGTCCCTCTACCTGGGTGGCGTGACCTACATCTCGTCGTCGGGTGTCGTCGCCAAGCTCCTGTCAGACCTCGATTGGACGGCCAACAGGGAAACACCGGTCGTGCTGTCGTTGCTGGTGTTCGAGGACCTGGCGATGGCGATCATGCTCCCCATCCTCGGTGCTCTCGCCGTCGGCGGGACCCTGTGGTCGGTGACCGGATCGGTCTCTGTCGCACTGCTGGCGGTGGCCGGGATCATCGCCCTTGCAGCCCGGCACGGCGATCGAGTCAGTGCCGTGCTCCTGAGCCGATCCGACGAGGTGAACCTCCTCACCGTGCTCGGTGTTGCGCTGCTCGTCGCCGGCGCCGCCGAGCAATTGCACGTGTCGGCCGCGGTCGGCGCCTTCCTGGTGGGAATTGGCGTGTCGGGTGAGGCGGCCCATCGCGCAACGGAGCTCCTCACGCCCATCCGCGACCTCTTCGCCGGCGTGTTCTTCGTGTTCTTCGGGCTGTCGACCGATCCGCGCCTGCTTCCGGGCGTCGCCGGAACGGTGATCATCCTCGCGATCATCACCGGTGCCACGAAGATCACAACCGGTTGGTGGGCGGCCCGACGGGCCGGGATCGGACCACGGGGCCGCCGCCGCGCAGGCGCGGCACTCGTCGCTCGTGGGGAATTCTCCATCGTCATCGCCGGGCTCGGCGTGTCGGCAGGGCTCGCACAGGGGATCGGAGCGATCGCCGCAGGATACGTGCTGGTGATGGCCACCGCCGGACCGTTGATCGGACGGGCCGTCGCACGACGCTGACGTCCGTCCGGTTTCACACCGACATCGAAAACCGGCGCACTGCCTCGGCGACCTCGTCGGGCGTGATGGTCAACGGCGGGGCGAACCTGACGGCGTCGGGTCTGACCGCGTTCACGATCAGACCGTTCCCCATGGCCCGATCTACCACACCCGGGGCGCCCTCCGTCTCGAGGACCGCAGCCAGCAGGAGGCCGCGACCTCGGACCGCTACCACCCCCTGCAGCGCAGCGAGTTCCTCGCGCAGCTGAGTCGAACGGTCGCGGCAGTTGGCGAGCAGATCCCGATCTTCGATCTCGTCCATCACGGCTAGCGCCGCTGCGCACACGGCGGGCCCGCCTCCGAACGTCGTGGCGTGGTCTCCCTTCTGGAAGGCCTTTGCGACAGTGTCGGTTGCCATGCACACCCCGATGGGGAGTCCGTTCGCCAAGGCCTTCGCCGTGGTGGCGATATCCGGCTCGAATCCGAGCTGCTGCCACGAAAACCACGATCCCGTCCGGCCCATGCCGGCTTGGACATCGTCGACGATCAGCAGGACGTTGTGGTCGATACAAAGATCCCGCACCGCTTGCAGGTAGTCGCCTGAAAGAGGGTTGACGCCGCCCTCCCCTTGCACGGTCTCGAGCATGACCGCGGCGGTCGACTCTGACATCGCTGCAGCCAGGGCATCGATGTCGCCTGGAGGCACCTGAGAGAATCCCGTGGGCAGTGGCTCGAAGGTGGCCTGCTTGGCAGGTTGGCCGGTCGCCGCCAGTGTGGCCAAGGAACGTCCGTGGAACGAGTCGAGCAGCGAGATGACCTGGTGGCAGTGCTCGCCGCGATTGGCCTGGCCCCATCGGCGAGCGAGCTTGATCGCCGCCTCGTTCGCCGTGGCGCCACAGTTGGCGAAGAAGACCCTGTCGAGCCCGGACGCCTCTGTCAGACGCTCGGCCAACCGCACCATGGGCTCGGTGTAATAGAGGTTGGACACGTGGACGAGCCGCTGCATCTGGTCGGTCACGGCCGCCGCCACTCTGGGGTTGGCGTGCCCGACCGACACCACCGCCAGACCGGTGAGGCAGTCGAGATACCGCGTTCCGGCGTCGTCGGTGAGCCATGACCCCTCACCCGATACGAACGTCACCGGGAGCCGTCCGTACGTCTGCATCACGACGTCTGCTTCTCGATCGATGAGGCTCATGAGCCGGCCTCGACGCGGTCCACACGGCCCTCACTCACGGTCGTCGCCATCCTGGGTCATCATCGTTCCGATGCCCTCGCGCGTGAACATCTCGAGCAAGACCGCGTGCTGGACGCGACCATCCAGGATGTGCGCTCGCCGCACACCGCTGTCGAGGGCATCGGCGACCGACCTGAGCTTTGGAAGCATCCCGCCCTCGATGCTGTGCAGAAGCTCCCCGAGGCTGGCCCGATCCATCCGGGCGATCAGCGAGCCAGGGATGTCTTTGTCTCGGTAGACCCCCTCGACATCGGTGAGGTACACGAGCTTGCGGGCCTGGAGAGTGGATGCAAGGGCTGCTGCCGCCGTGTCGGCGTTGCAGTTGTAGACCCCACCTTCCTCGCCACGGGCCAGAGGGGCGACCACCGGCACCAGACCATCCTCGAGCAGGCGGGCGACGAGATCGGTGTTGACCCTGGTGATCTCCCCCACAAATCCCAGCCGTGGGTCGCGGGGACGGGCCGAGAACAGGCCCGCGTCGAGTCCGGAGATGCCGATTGCGCCGGCACCATGGCCACCGAGCAGGTTGACGATGTCGGCGTTGACCTCGCCGATCAAGGTCTTCTGCACGACACGAATCGTCGCCTCATCGGTCACGCGCAGACCGTCGACCCACTCGGGTACCACACCCTCCCGCGCCATCGCTTCGGAAATCTGTGGTCCTCCACCATGCACGATCACCGGCAGGATTCCCACCGTGTGAAGCAGCGTGATGTCGCCGGCGAACGAGTGCTGCAGCGCCGGGTCCTCCATGGTGGATCCGCCGTACTTGATCACGACCACCTCACCCCGGAAGCGTTGGATGTATGGCATCGCCTCCATGAGGATCGACGCCTTGCCCATCGAGTTGGCGATTCGTGCCTTGGCGGCGCTCGGTGACGAGTGCCCGGTGGTCATGACCGATCCGAGTTGAAAAGGACGTAGTCGGGGGTGAGGTCGGTTGTGACCACCCTCGCAGTTCCCGGACCGTCTCCCACGACGACGGCCACGTCGAAGTCAGCCTGCATCATCTTGCTCAGACCTTCCTCGTCGACGGAAACCGCCACGCCGGATCGACACACGGTGATCCCGGCGAACGCGATCTCGACCCGGGACTGGTCGAATGGAACGCCGGCGACACCGAGTGCCCCCAGCACTCGCCCCCAGTTGGGATCGGCGCCATGGAATGCCGCACGCACCAAAGCCGAATCGGCCACCTGCAGCCCCAGCCGACGCGCATCCGAGTCCGCTCCGGCACCCCTCACCTCGATCGAGACGACTTTCGAGGCCCCTTCGGCGTCCTGGGCCAGCTGCATCGCCAGATCCCCGCAGACAGCCTCCAGTACCGCCGAGAACAAGCCAGGATCAGGCTTCACGCCGGAGGCACCGGAAGCCAGGAGGAGAACGGTGTCGTTCGTCGACTGGCAGCCGTCGACGTTGAGGCAGTTGAAGGTGACGTCCACCGCCTCCTTGAGCATCGGACCCATTTCGTCGGCGTCGAGCACCGCGTCGGTCGTGAGATAGGCGAGCATCGTGGCCATGTCGGGCCGGATCATGCCGGCACCCTTGGCCATGCCTCCGAGTACCCAGCCTTCGCCCTCGGCGACCGCCTCCTTCGGCACGCTGTCGGTGGTCATGATCCCGCGAGCTGCGGCTTCGGCGTGCGATCGGTCGGCGTCGAGATCGAAGACCAGTGCAGGAATCGAGCTCAGGATCCGATCGACGGGAATCCGCGGTCCGATCACCCCGGTGGAGCACACCAACACGTCGTTCTCGTCGCACCCAAGTTGCTCGGCGACGGCGGCGCCCACGGCCATCGCATCCGCCAGTCCGGGCTCACCGGTCCCGGCGTTGGCGATTCCCGAGTTGATGAGGACGGCCTGGATCGTGCCGTTCTGCAGCCGACGGCGACCGAGTTGCACCGGTGGTGCGGCGGCGAGAGAGGTGGTGAACACCGCCGTTGCGGGGACCGGCCGGTCGGCGGCGATGAGTGCGATGTCGTGGGCACCCGTCTTCTTGATGCCGATCGCGGCCCCGGCGGCGCGGAATCCGGCGGCGGCGGTGATCCCTTCGATGACTGTCACCGGCACAGCTTGGTCGACGCCGGTCATGGCATCCAGCCCGAGACCGGGAGTCCTTGACTCTCCGGAAGCCCCAGCATCACGTTGGCGGCCTGGATCGCCTGTCCGGCTGCGCCCTTCACCAGGTTGTCGATCGCGCCCTGGGCGATGAGCATCTCGGTCCTGCCGTCGAAGAAGGCTGTGACGAGCGCCCGGTTGGATCCCACGACCCACCGGGTCTGGGGAGGTCCGTCGATCACATCCACGAAGGTCGCATGGGAGTACGCGGAGCGCAATGCCTCGCGTAGGTCGTGCTGACCGACCCCGTCGGCGGCCCGAGCGGTGACCGTCGCCAACTCCCCCCGCTGCATCGGAACGAGGTGGGGGGTGAAGACCACAGGAAAACTCGTGTCGGTCGCCTGTTCGATCGCCATCTCGATCTCGGGTCGATGCCGGTGGGTAGTGACACCGTAGGCCCGGACGCCTTCGGCAACGGCGCCGAACAACAAGTCTTCCTTGAGCGAGCGTCCCGCGCCCGACACCCCCGAGAGGCAGTCGGCCACGATGGTGCCGGGCTGCACCAGACCCGCACGAATGAGCGGCACGATCGCCAGGAGCACGGCTGTGGGGTAACACCCCGGAGAAGCGACCCGGTCGGCACCGGTCAGGTCGAACAGCTCGGGCAGCCCGTAGCGCCAAGCTCCGAGTTCATCCGGCAGCGGATGATCGCTCCCGTAGGCGGCGGCGTACCGATCGTTGGTGTCGAGCCGATAGTCGCTTCCGAGGTCGACCACCTTGCTGCCCCTGGCGGCAAGCTGGTGGGCGAGGTTCCATGACGCCCCATGGGGAAGCGCAAGGAATGCGAGATCGACATCAGGGATGTGGTCGAGGTCGTGCGATCCGAGGGGACGGTCGCCGCCGGCGAGGTGCGGATGAACGTCACCCAAAACTCCCCCGGCCTTGCTGTGCGCCCCGAGATGCACGAGGTGCAGCCCGTCGTGAGCGTCCACGAAACGGACCACCTCGCCGCCTGCATACCCGGATGCACCGAGCACCGCCACCGTGTATCCCAAAGACAGTCCTCCTAGAAGCCGTGCAGTATACGCATATGCGAATAACCCGCCAGCCGATACCGAGCCCAGGGTTATCGACCGTCAGAATGGCGGACCACAGCCCAAAGAACAGGATGCCGACTGCATAGACCTCACCCGGGTCGCCGTGCGTTGTATGGGTATGAGCCCCACGAGCGAGCCGCGAAGATGACCACGAGGAGATCCGTGTCAGATCGACGTGCCGGTCCCCAACCGTTCACGCAGGACTTCGACCACTTCTATCGCTCACAGTATCGGCCTGTCGTCGGACTCGTCTACACGCTGACCGGGAGTCGGCACGGCGCCGAAGACATCGCACAGGAGGCGTTCCTTCGTGCCCACCGCAGCTGGGCCGAAGTCAGCCACTTCGAGAGCCCCGGCGGCTGGGTGAGGGTGGTCGCGATGAACCTGGCGCGGTCGGGCCTCCGCAGGCTCGGAGCCGAGGCCCGGGCATTGAGCCGTTTCGCCGGGATGAGCCACACCACCTTCCCCGAACTCGAGCCGCACAACGAGCGCTTCTGGGAGGCGGTCCGCTCGTTGCCGACCCGCCAGAGGGAGGTGGTCGCCCTTCACTATCTCGAAGATCTCGCCATTGTCGACATTGCCCGCACCCTCGACATCTCGGAGAGCACCGTGAAGAACTCGCTCGCCCAGGCACGGGCGTCTCTTGCCAAGACCCTGGAGGTGGCACTGTGAACCTCGACGAACTCGCCCGTCAGGCTGCCGCCGACGTTCGAACGGCGCACCGGTCAATACCAGTCGAGCCGATCGAGACCGTTCGCAGACGCCGTCGAACGGCCGTCTTCGTGCCGGCCGTCGCCGGCCTCGCCGCGGTGTGGATCGGCGTCGCCGTGTTTGCGTTTCCATCGCAGACCGAGGCACCCGTGGCCACCGACGTCACAACGTCGACCACCTCGGGAGAGACCGAGACGACGACCGCGGGGATCGATGCGATCGCGCAGGAGTCGGTGACCGAGGGCGACCTGGAGGCACTCCCGATGTTCACCGAGACCATCACGCCACTCTTCGATCTGGACGATCCGTGCTGCGTCGCCGTGGGACCCTCGGGCGAGGGGCTCGTTCTCGACCGCAACAGCCTCACCTCGACCGGCGCGGATACCCGACCGATCGCACGGTGGGACGACATTGAGGCCTCGTCACTGGTCGCCGGCGACGCCGGTGTGATCATCGGTGGCACCGGCTCGACGGGGTCGCAATTGCGGGCCTTGGGCCTCGACGGATCGACCGCCTGGACCTTGCCGCTCGACACCGACCTCGATGGCGCCTTGCTGGCGATCGATGCCGAGGGCGTGATCTGGGCCGGACTGAGGGATGCGCTTCCTGCCGACGCCGGATTCGCGGGTATCCAATGGCTCTCGGTCGCCACCGTGGACGGCGAGCCGGTGTCAGAGCAGCGTCGAACCGAACTTCGTCCGCTGCCCGACGGTCGCCGCATCGGCATCACAGAGGACTCGGTCACACTGGCCGATCCCGACGGTTCGGGCATCGAATGGCAACTGCCGCCCGGCGTGCGGGTGATCTCGGCGGATCCATTCCTCGACGGTGTCGTCGTGACCGCAACACCAGCCTCCGCTGCCTCGACAGGCGGATCGATGCTCGTGTTGTCGCTCCAACCCGGAAGGGCACCGATGGCTCTGTCTGTCGACCGAACCTGGGGGTCGGTCGATCCGGGGCCGGCGAACACCGCAGCCGGGCCGACCGCCGTGTTCGGTATCGGTCGCGGTGATGAGGGACCATTCGTCTCGACCGCGCCGCTCGCACGACTGATCCCACTCGCTCCCCTCAACCTCGACGACGCCGCATGGGTCACCGGTTCGGTAGATAAAATGACCGACGATCGCGGAACAACCCTCGCCTGGATCCCCTTCTCGTTCGCCGGCCGCAACACCGCATGGGACGGCGACCGAGGACTCGTGGCCGTCCAGGACGGCGGCAGAGGTGTCCTCTGGATCACCCCTGCCGGGACAACCGAAGTTCCCCTGCCCATGGCCGAACTCGCCATCGTCGACGTGGCCATTGTCGGAGATGTCCACGTGATCGGCGTCCGTCCGATCGGCGGGCCAGTCAGCTGGTACGAGTTGGAGACCGGAGTCCAGGTCGATCCACCCAGCGGACCGCGCACGCTCGACGGCGAAACCTTCATCGTCGGCGACCGAACGGCCAGGATCGAGGATCCCGACTGGAGCACCGTGGCACTCGATGAGGCCGGGGGGCCCATCGCACCATTCGACCTGCCTGAGTTGGTTGTCACCGATCGCGGTCGCGAGGTGTTGCGTATCCCCGTCGGGAGCGAGGGGCGACCCTACGTCGACATCCACGACTTCGACGGGCGAAGGCTGGTGCTGGGGGCGATGCCCCAGGAGCCGGCATCGCCGCCGACGACGGTGTGGATCATCGACCTCGAATGCGCCGACTGCACTCGGGTGATCGAGACCGGCTCCCCGCAGTGGTTCGACCTGGTCGGGACGATCGAGTCGGAGGGCGACGTGGTGGTGCCCCAGCTGCCGTGAGGCGGCCCGGGACTCACCCTGGTGGGGTCCACCGCCAGGCGTCGAGTACTTCCGAACCGGGCCAAGCCAACACCTCTGTCCCGGTCCACACGGCGTTGCCGTCGTGAATTCAGCCAGGTATCCCGATTTCGCGCCACGTCATCGTCTCGAGGTCGAGCATCGCGGCACCACACGAGTCCACGATCAGCCGCTCGCCCAGGTCCACGAAGCCCGAGCCGCCTTCACACCCTCCGAGAGGCGGCGGCGGGACCAGACGCCATCGGTCGGTTGCAACGTGGTAGAGCGCCGCATCGTGGTGGCGGTTCTCCCACGTGAGCAAGTTCCCCGCAACCCCCGCCGAGTCGTGAGAGAAGTTGCATTGCGCATACTCGGACGGGGTCTGCGGATACTCCGGGAGCGGCAACCACCGGTCACCGTCGAGGCGCCACTGCCGGAACTCACCGCACGAGGCCTCTTGCGTCCCGAGGGCGTAGACCTGACCTTCGGTCGCGCGAAGTGCGCGCAGCCATGCGTCGTCGATGTCCTCGGGGAGCGGTTCGATCTCGACCCATGAACCCTCCCCGTCATCGAGCGTGAAAACGCCTTCACCCCACGCTACGAACCGCCCGCCGTCATGCACCACGTCCGTGACGCCGGGGACACCGCCGGCAATCCGTGTCCAGCTCATCGTGTGAGGATCGAACGCCATGGTCGCGTCGTCGGAGAGGACCACCAGGTTCTGCTCCACCCATCCACCGACGGTGGACCCGGTCCCCTCCGGCGGCTCCGGCATGAGACGCCAAACCCCGGTCGCGAGATCGAAGATGGCGCCGTCCGTGAGTCTTTGTGGGTAGTCGTCCTGGCGTCCTCCGTAGACGATCAACTCCTCACCGGTCCATGTGACGATTGGCCGCCACCTGGGAGTCAAAGGGCCCGGGTCCAGTGCCTGGTCGAGCGGCCGCGAGGATGACGACCGGACCCAGAGCGCTCCGAGTTCCACCTCAGGCGCAAGCGAGACCAGCCGATCGATCGGAACCAGTTGGACGGCGCCGGTCTCGCTGCATCGGAGGGCGAGGTCCCCACAGCCGCGCCGAACGACGAAGTCGCCGTACGACACCTCCATGGCGAGCGGCAACTCCTCGTAGTCGACTGCAAACCGGAACGGTGGACGGAGTTCGAGGACTGGGTACCCGTTGATGTCGCTCGCAGTGATGTGATCTCTGATCGCCCTCGCCCAGCCGGCACCGAGTGACGCATTCGTCTCGTCGTCGACGTCGATCCCGACGATCCACTCGCCCGCCTCGAAACTCACCTCACCGGCGGCCGAAGCACCCCTGCGGAAGTTGGTGGAGAGAATCCGGTCGGGTGAGCCATCCCTTCCTTCGATCACGACGGCGGCACTGATGGACTCCGCCTGGATCGACCATTGCGAAGGTAGAGAGAGCTCGATCTGGAATGGCGTCCCGTCCGGCAACGCCCCGATGACGTCGCGGCGAGTCGAGTCGATCGGCTCGGATGGCGGCGCAGATTCGGTCGAAGAGACGGGTTCCAGGGGAAGCACAGTCCGGCTCGACGACGGCTCGGAAGGGGCTTCCAACACCGTAACGTTCGAAGTCGTGTCGGACGGCTCGGATGGGCGCGTGACGGCTGTGACCACAGCGACCATGGTCGCCACGGCCGGCACCGCTCCGAAAACGGGCGCCAGCCCGCGGCCGACGGCGCCGTCCGCACGCTTCATCACATCCAAACGTCGCACATCCGTCCGGGGTTCCGCACAACCCTCGAGAACTGCTGGCACATCGAGGATCTCGTCGGACATCGGACTTCGGACGTCCGGACCTCGGACGAATCCCGGCCGGAAGGTTCAACCGGACATTCACCCCTCGGGAGGCTCGAACCCCTTCTCGTTCGCCCATTCCCGCACGAGCTCGTATGCCTCCACCTCCGAGTACGGGCCGTCCTCGATCCGCTTCTCGAGGAGGATGTTCATGATCTCGCCGATGTGCGGCCCCGGGCCGATGCCGAGGTACTGCATCACGTCATTGCCGTTGATCGGGGCGCGGAGCTTGGCGATCTCCTCCCGTGCCGCCAGCTCCTCGATCCGCTTCTCGAGCTCGTCGATGCGCTTCTGGATGGTGTTGGCCCGCTTCTGGTTCGCCGTCGTGACGTCGCAGCGAACCAACTCGTTGAGATCCTCGAGGACCTCTCCTGCATCGCGGACATAGCGGCGAACGGCCGAGTCGGTCCACCCCATCTTCAGCGTGTGGGGCCGAAGATGGAGGAACACGAGCTCCGACACCTGGTCGATCATCTCCTTGGGATACCGCAATGCCCGGAGCCGGTCACGGGCCATCCGCGCACCAACCACCTCGTGGTGATGAAAGGTGACTCCACCTTTGACGAACCGACGGGTGTCGGGCTTGCCGACGTCATGAAGCAAAGCAGCTAGCCGTAGTCGCAGCCGATCGGATGGCTCTCGGTCCTGGGCGGTCTTCTGAGTGACGGCGATGGTATGGGCGAGCACATCCTTGTGGCGATGATGCGGATCCATCTCCATCTCGAGACGGCTCAACTCGGGGATGAACCTGTCGGCGAGGCCCGACTTCACGAGTCCCAGCAGAGCAGGCCCCGGGTCGTCGGCCACCACCAGCTTGGAGAACTCATCGCGGATGCGTTCTGCGGACACGATGTCCAGCCGATCGGCCATCTCCTCGACCGCATCCACCGCCGCCTCGTCCGGCGTGAATCCGAGCGTGGCCTGGAAGCGGAACAGCCTCAGCATTCGAAGTGGGTCGTCGGAGAAGGAGATGTGAGGGTCGAGTGGCGTGCGCAACACCTGCTTGGCCAGATCGATCATCCCCCCATGGGGGTCGATTGGCTCGGCGTCGGGGATCCGGAGCGCCATGGCGTTGACCGTGAAGTCGCGCCGGGACAAGTCCTCCTCGATATCGTCCGAGAAGGTCACGTGGGGCTTACGTGACTCCTCGCGATAGACCTCGGCTCGGAACGTGGTGATCTCGAACGTCGCGTCACCTTTGCGAGCGCCGATCGTGCCGAATCCCTCGCCCATCGTGTACACGGCATCGGCCCAGCCGGAGACCACTCGCTTGATCTGCTCGGGACGGGCGTCAGTGGTGAAATCGAGATCGGGACTCTCGCGACCGAGGAAGGCATCGCGAACGGAGCCGCCCACCAGGAACAACTCGTTCCCAGCGGCGCCGAACCGTTCACCGAGCTCTACCGGCGCGCTCCCCGGCTCGACCAACCAACGAAGGCGGTCGGGGATCATGGCACACAGGCTACCGGGCCGTCACACCACGACACCAGCCGAAAGAGGCATCAGGCCCAATACAACGGAGCGCTGCGTCGGTATGCTCGGAGTCAACGAGCCCGGGTGCGACTATCCGAGAGCGCCGGCATCGAGGGTTAGAGCCGGCCACGCTGGAGACGTCCCTCCGTTTGTCCACCCGGGCTCCACTCTTTCCACCCGGATAGCCGTTCTTTGGGCTGTGGTCCGCCAATTTGGCGGACCTTAACCCTGGGTTCCGGTCTGATCTCAGACTTCGATGCCGGCTTCCATTGCCTTGGCTCGGAACTCGTGGGAGTTGCGGACGAACGGCAGAGCGGTCGAGATCTCGACGCGTTGTTCCTTCACCAGGTTCAGCACGGCTTGGTCGAAGGTTTGCATCCCGAAGAACTCGCTCTCCTTCATCATCTCGAGGAAGGCGTCCGGACGGGCTTCGCTCGCAAGCAGTTCGGCGATGCGGTTGTTACCGGTCAGTACCTCGGCCGCCAGCACCCGTCCGCCGTTGGTCGCGTCGATGAGCCGTTGGGAGATGACGCCCTTCAGGTAGGCGCCGAGCTGTGAGCGCACCGTGCCCTGCATCGGGGTCGGGAAGAAGTTGACGAAACGCTGGACGGTGTCGGCGGGGTCGGCGGTGTGCATCGCTGCCAGCACAAGGTGGCCCGTCTCGGCCGCGCCGATGGCTGCAGCCGCCGTCTCAACGTTGGTGATCTCCGACAGCATGAGGATGTCTGCGTCTTGGCGCATCGCCCGGCGGATCGCTTCACCGTATGACTCGGTGTCCACGCCGATCTCGCGCTGGGTCACAACGGCCAGCTTGTCGGGGAAGAGCACCTCGATCGGATCCTCGACCGTGACGATGGCGACGGCCCGGGTGGCATTGATGTGCTCGACGATGGCGGCCAGCGTCGTGGTACGGCCGGAACCGGAAGGCCCGGTGATGAGCACGAGACCCTTCTGTTCGGTGGCGAGCTTGCGAACGATCGGCGGGAGCCCGAGACGCTCGATGCTCGGCACGCCGGGCACGACGCGACGCATGACGACGCTGACCGAACCGCGCTGACGGTAGGCGTTGACCCGGAACCTCCCGAGGTCATGTCGCCCGATCGCGAAGTCGACTTCGTTGCGGTCCGCAAAGACCTCAGCGGCGCGGGGCGTGAAGATGCTGTTGGCGATCGCTTCCGTGTCTTTGGGACGGAGCGCCGGCAAATCGCTCATCCGCTCGAGTTCGCCGTCCACCCGGATGGCGGGTGGTGACCCGACCTTGAGATGGATGTCTGATGCGCGGGCTTCTACGGCACGGCGCAGCAGCTCGTCAAGGGTCATGGCCATTTGTTGACACTCCTGTGGGAAGACACAACTGATCGGTGAATCGGCACCAACCGGGTCCAAACTTGAACCCGCCGATCCGAATGGGCCGATTGGCCTCACTCTGTGGCCTTCCGCAACCCTTCAGTCGACGGGCACCTGCTGACCGTGGGCGGTGGTGCGCATCGTGTTCGTGACCTGAGCCACACCGGATCCCGCAAGTCTCACCGACGTGTTCGAACAGCCGCCTCGCTCGAAGGATTGGTAGTTGACCTGATAGTGCGTCGGCGCCGACCACCCCTCCTGCAGCAGATACCTCGGATGCTCCCAGCGAACCGAGACCGACTCGTCGTCACACCGCGCAAAGACCTCGGACCAGACCACTGGTGCCTCCAACCGGTGGCCGCCCCCATGCAGGCGACGCACCTCCACCACTTCGCCGCCCGGATCTCGGACAATGCCAGCCCACCATCCCCGCTCGGCAGGTGCGATCCGCAGGCGATACGGAACGCCTGGCTCCCAGGTGAAATCTCGCGTGTTGCGATCGGCGGGTGTGGATCGCAGCGGCGACTCGGTGCCGTCGAGGACCCTCCCGTCCGCCGAGTATCCACCCCAGTTCACCGCCCTGGACCGTGGAAACTTCGGATTCCACTGGAAGCCAAGGTGCGCACCGCCCGTTCTCGAGCGCCCGTCGCCGAAGGATGCCTGCAGAGCCCAGAAGCAAAGCCGGTCGATCTTGGGCTCCCACTCGACGGTCAGAGTGACTTCGACCTCGGAGCAAGGGGGGACGTCCACCCACCACAGATGAAACGACGATGCCCCGTTGCCCGATGTCGGGTAGCCACGATCCCGAACCGCCGAAGTCACGACACCTTCCAGTGCCGGGCGGTCATCGCCACGGCCTCTTCGAGGGCCTCCCACGACACCGACGGCGAGCGGCGCGTCGTGACCTGCTCCTGGTCCCCCGCGTACCCTCGCAATGTCGCCGACACGGAAGTGGTGATGGCCGGGAGGTGGTACCCGCCTTCTAGAAACGTGATGATCCGATTGGGTGGGATCATGCCGGACAACCTGGCGGCCATGAACCCGTAGTCGGGCGCGAGCAGACGCTGCTCGGCGAGGGGGTCGGCCTCGTGGGCGTCGTACCCGGCACTCACGAGAACCCAGTCGGGTTTGAACTGGCTCATGACGGGGTTGACGATGCGCTCGAAGGCCGCCCGGTAGACGTCACCGCCGGTGCCGGCCGGCATGGGGACGTTGATCACCGTGCCTTCCCCCTCCCCCACGCCCACCTCGTCGAGTGCTCCCCCACCGGGATAGAACGGGTATTGATGAATGCTGAGGTACAGCACATCACGAGTCTCTTCGAACATCTCCTGGGTTCCGTTGCCGTGATGGACGTCCCAATCCACCACCATCACCCGGTCTCCCCTCTGACGCAGGAACGCGGCAGTGACACCGACGTTGTTGAAGAGACAGAACCCCATGGCACGGTTCGACAGGGCGTGATGACCCGGCGGACGGACGGCAAGGAAGGCCGTTGCGTCCGGGTGGTCGGACATGACCGTCGCCGCATCCACTCCGGCGCCGGCCGACCGTATGGCCGCCTCCCAGGAGTCCGGCCCCGCCACGGTGTCGGGATCCAGCGCCCCTCCTCCGCCGCGACAAAACCGCTCGATCGCTCGCACGTACTCCGGCCGGTGGACGAGCTCGAGGACCGATCGGTCGACCTCGGGTGGCGAAACACGGTGGACGACCAGTCCCGAGGTGGTGACGCCGCGCTCTGCGGCCTCCAGTCGCGCCGGTCGTTCAGGGTGCCAGCTCCCTGTTTCATGACGGGAGAAGATCTCGTGTGTGTAGTAGATGACCTCCACGACCGGCTACTTTGCCAGGGTCATGAGGTTCCTATGACCAGAATCGCAGGCGTGTCCGTCCGGGGTGATTGGCCCGGGATGGTGACATTGCGTTCCGGCTGGTCGAAGGCGGTGGCCCGGCCGCTCAACGACCTCGACCGTGCTGCGACGCTCCGACTCGAGCGCGGTTCAGCCGATTTCGTGCGCGCCTGCGCCGATCGACTGTTCGAACTCGGTGCCCCGGCGGTGTGGTCGTCGCCGGTCCACAACCACGGCCGCGGTGTGTGGGAAGGAGCAGGTTTTTCGCCCGGTCGCCAACTGCTGCTCATGGAACGCAGTCTTGCACGCCCGATCACCGAAGCCCGGATCGCCGTTCGCACCGGACTGATCGACGAGGCCGCACCGATCGACCGCCAGGCCTTCGATGCCGACTGGCAGATCGGGCGGATGGGGCTGCAGGACGCATTGACCGCAACCGTGCGCTCCAGGCTCTTGGTTTCCGAGCCCAAGCCGGTGCAGGGCTTCGCAATCGTGGGTGTCACCGGTTCCACCGGATATCTCCAGCGCATCGCTGTCGCTCCCGAACACGGAGGGCGCGGAGTCGGACGAGAGCTCCTGAGGGCGTCGATGATGTGGGCTCGATCCGCCGGGGCACGCGCCATGCTCCTCAACACACAGCCCGAGAACGAACGCGCCGTGAGCCTCTACCGGTCCGAGGGTTTTATGACTCTCCCCGACCGATTGAATGTGCTGCTGGCGACACGGCGGACACAGAACGACCATCATCGATGACGCCCCAAGTAGAGGAGGCGCACCCGTGATCAGGCTTGTGACCGATAGCTCGGCGGACCTTCCCGCCGACCTCATCGACCGTCATGGCATCTCCGTGGTTCCCCTCACCATCCGTTTTGGTGCGGATGAATTCGTCGATGGGCAGGACCTCACACCCCATGAGTTCTGGGAGAAGCTCCGCGGTTCCAAATCACTCCCCGAGACTTCTGCGCCCAGCGCCGGAGCCTTCCGGGAGACCTTCGACCGGCTGGCCGCTGAAGGCGCCGACGGCGTCGTGTGCGTGTGTCTGTCGTCGGAGATATCCGCCACGTACCAGGCGGCGGTGCTCGGTGCGGAGCAGGCGTCGCTTCCGGTCAAGGTGATCGACTCTCGAATGGCCACAGTGGCGGTGGCGCTTCAGGTACTGGCCGGAGTCGCGGCAGCCGAAGCGGGCGGAGACCTCGACTCGGTGGTCGACGCAGTGATCGAGGCCCGGGACAAGACGACGATCCTTGCGGCGCTCGACACATTGGAGTTCCTGAAACGGGGCGGTCGGATCGGCGGCGCTGCAGCATTCCTCGGCGGCATCCTCGACCTCAAACCGTTCATCACCCTGCAAGACGGCGTGGTGGCCGCGGCGGGCCGGGTTCGCACCCGGTCAAAGGCCCTGGCCGCCCTGACAAGCAAGATCGCCGAGGTCGCTCCGACGGTCACCGCAGTAGCCATCCTGCACGGGAGCGCCACCGATGCGGACGAGTTCGAAGGAGCGGTACGGGCGGTACTCCCCGACATCGAGCCCCTCGTCGCCGAGCTCGGTCCTGTCGTTGGAACGCACACCGGTCCTGGGACGATCGGCGTTGCCTACACCACGACCTGATGCCGCCACCGCTCCCTGATCGGTTCCGACTCGAAGTACGGCTGGGGCGAGATGGCGACATCGAGCAGTGGCTCGCCACCGACAGCAGTCTCGACCGGCCCGTCGAGATCCGGGTGCTCGGTCCCGACGCCGACGAAACGCGCCGCTCTGCCTTTCTGACATCGGTGCGTGGGGCCGCCGCGGTGTCGCACCCCCACTTCACGTGGGTCTACACCGCAGGCGAGGTGCCCGGTGGGGTGTATGCGGTCTCGGAGTGGACCGGCGGGATCTCGATCGCCGACAGACTCCGGTCGGGTGAGACCATTCCGGTCGAGGACTTCCTACCCAACGCCGCCGGTCTTGCCGACGCTCTCGCCACGCTGCACGCAGAAGGGATCGTCCACGGTGCGATCGACACCGGCTGCGTCTTCCACGCGGTTGCCCACGCCGCCAAGCTCGGCGGTGTGGGTCGCAGCCCTGTGACCCACACCGCCGTCGACGACGTCCGGGCCCTCGCCTCCGCGCTCGAAGAGGGTCTGACCGGGCGAGCACCTGGTGGTCCGGCACCGTCTGAGGTAGTTGACGGGTTGAGCCCGGTCGTCGACGACATCCTGCAGCGTGCGAGGATGGGCGCCCTGACCGCTCGACAGCTGGCCGACGAGTGCACCGCAGCGCCAACCCCGACTCCCCCTCCGGCCGAGTCACCTCGTTTCGCCCGGCGTCTCCTGTTGGCGGCCATCACACTGGTGGTGGCGGCGTCCTCGCTCGTTTTCCTCGGACGTCTGCTCTTGGCGGACTCGGGCGCGCCGATCCTGGTCCCCGAGTCACAAGCCGGCGGTGAAACCCTGGTCCTGCCTTCGAGCACGGTCATCGTGGTGGCAGCGTCCTCGACGTCGACGCCCGTGGAACCGGTTGCGATCGCCGCCTCCCGCTCGATCGATCCTTTTGGCGAATCCGAGGAGAACGACGAACGCCTTCCCAATCTGAGTGATGGCGACGTTGAAACCGTCTGGCGTACCGAGCGCTACCTCGACCCGTTCCCGGCGCTGAAGCCCGGCGTCGGGGTGTCCCTGGAGGTGGACGCTCCGGCGTCGACGATCCAGGTGGCCGGACTCACGAGGGGTGTCAACTTCCTGCTCGGGTGGTCGCAGAACGCACCGGCTGATCCTGCCGATTGGGAGATCGTCGGCCGGGTGAACGCGGTCGGCGGAGGGATCACCGTCCAGTTGCCGTCCCGAGACGCCGGATGGTGGACGATCTGGATAACCAACTTGCCGGAAGCGGCCGATGGTGGCCATCTGGCCGAGATCGCAGAAGTACGCTTCACGAAGTGACGACTCCGAGCGACGTGGAGCTGATCGGTCGAGTGGCTGCCGGCGATGCCGGGTCGCTCGACGAGTTGATGCGTCGTCACGAGGATCTGGTCTTTGCCGTGTGCATGCGAATCATGGGTTCGCGCGATGCGGCTCTCGACGCCGCCCAGGAAACCTTCTTGACCGTGTTCCGCAAGGCCGATCGGTATCGGGCGGAGGCGGCATTCACGACTTGGCTATACCGAGTAGCGACCAACACCTGCTTCGATCTGCTCCGCAAAGCCAAGCGTCGACGGACCGACCCCCTCCCTGAGTACCACGATCCTGTCGATGTTCACACGATCGATGACTTCACCTCGGTCGAGCTGCGCCCCGCCATCGAGGAAGCGCTTCTCACGATTGCTCCCGACTATCGGGCCGCGGTGGTGTTGTCGGACATCCACGGGCTCCCCATCGAAGAGATATCACAGGTGCTCGAGATCCCTGCCGGGACGGTGAAGTCCCGCGTGTTCCGGGGACGAAGACAGTTGGCCGAAGTCCTCGGGAACATACGAGAGTCATGAGACGTCGAATCAACGAGAAACAATGCACGACCAGCACGACACAGACCTGATTGCGGCTTTCGCCGACGGCGACCTCGACGGCGACTCCCGCGTCATCGAGCAGCAGTTGGCGGAGTGTGCCGAGTGCCGAATGGAGTTCGAACTCCATCGTGATGTGCGCGCCATGCTGAGGTCGGCACCGTCTGTCACCATGACCGAAGACGAACGTTCCAAGCTTCGTTCCGGAGTTCTGGGCGGTGTCGAGCGCGGTGCGCCGGTCGTACAGATACCCGTACGGAGGCCGTCCCGGCGTTGGATGGCTCTCGGATCGGTGGCGGCGGCAGCCCTGGCGGTTGTGGGCGTGGCCGGCATCCTGACGTCCGGCCTGGGCGCAGACGAGGCAACCGAAGCGACTGTCGCAGCCGCAACGGGTGAGGCAGCCGCCGACGGATCCGAATATTCCAGTCGGATGGAGCTGGCGGTTCCCGAAACCACCATGGCCGACGGTGGCGATGTCGCCGAGGAGGCTGCCTCGGACACGACCGCCGCCGGTGCCGTCGAGCCCGCCGAGCCCTACCTGTCGTACCAGGACATGGGCGACACGCCTCAGTCCGAGCTGGACGCAATGGTGGAGAGAACGCTTGCCGGCCTCGGTGCCACCGAACAGCCAGATCAGCTCACCGCCGAGTGGTTCGCCGAGAACGACAAACCCACACCATCCTGCTTCGTTTCGGTCGAAGACCCCTTGTATGCGGTGATCACCGCCACCGTCGAAGGCGACGACATCGAGGTGCTCATCGTTCGGGGAGACGACGAGAACTACCGCCCGGAGAGCTTCACCGTCGCCGGTTGCGTTCCCCGCTGACCGTCCCGGCGTGACGCCCGCTCTGATTTCACTAACCTCCGCCCTGTGGAGGACCTAGCAACCCGCTTCGCCGACCTGCTCGAATCGACCGCCTTGAAGGTCAGGTCGATGACCGTCGACCGTGCCCGCAAGGGCATCACGATCGCCGCGCTCGCGATTCCAACCGTCGTGTTCGCACTGTTCGCCGTCGTGTTCCTGTTCATGACCATCCACAGCGCGCTCGCCATCCCGTTGGGTCAGTGGGGCGCCTACGCCGTGGAGGCGGGACTATTCCTCGTCGCCGGTGTGTTGGTCTGGGCGAAGCGAATCCCCAAAGAGGAAACGACATGACCGAAGACCTCATCATCATCGGAAGCGGACCCGCCGGATACACGGCTGCTCTGTATGCCGCTCGCGCCGATCTCAAACCCCTCGTCTTCGAAGGGAGCCAGTCGGGCGGTCAGCTGATGATCACCACAGACGTGGAGAACTATCCGGGCTTCCCCGACGGCATCATGGGCCCCGAGCTCATGGACCAGTTCCGCAAGCAGGCGGAGCGATTCGGAGCCCGTCTCGTCACCACCGACGTCACTGAAGTCGATCTCACTCAAAGTCCCTTCCTGGTCAAGGTGGGCGCCGATGAGTACCAAGCGAAGACGGTGATCGTCGCCACCGGTGCTACCGCGAAATGGCTCGGAGTCCCTGGTGAGCAGCGTCTCACAGGCCGTGGCGTCTCGGCATGTGCCACGTGCGACGGGTTCTTCTTCCGTGAAAAGGAACTCGTTGTCGTGGGCGGCGGAGACTCGGCAATGGAGGAGGCCCTCTTCCTCACCAAGTTCGCAAGCAAGGTCACCATCGTTCACCGCCGCGACGAGTTTCGCGCATCCCGGATCATGGCGACCCGCGCCCTCGAGCATCCGAAGATCGAGGTCGTCTGGAATGCGACCGTCTCGGAGATCCACGGCGAGGACGAGGTCACCGGAGTGACCCTGACGGACACGATGACGGGCGAGTCCCGTGAGATGCCCGTGGACGGGGTGTTCGTGGCGATCGGGCACAAGCCGAACACCGAGATCTTCGCCGGCCAACTCGACCTCGATGACAAGGGCTATATCGTCGTGGACGGCCCCGGGACGCACACCTCGGTACCCGGTGTGCTTGCGGCCGGCGATGTGGCAGACTCGATCTACCGGCAAGCGATCACCGCCGCAGGCACCGGCTGCCGAGCTGCAATCGACGCTGAACATTTCCTTCAGGGCCAGGAATGATCGGACCGCTCCCGGCGTTGGCCCGGTGGCACATCCCAAGGAGACACACGCAATGGCAGACAACACCGTCACTCTGACTGACGCGACCTTCCAAGACACCATCTCCGGCGAACGGCCGGTCCTGGTGGATTTCTGGGCCGAGTGGTGTGGTCCGTGCCGGATGGTGGCTCCAGTGCTCGAGGAACTCGCCAACGACCACCCTGACAAGATCACGATCGGCAAGCTCAACATCGACGAGAACCCTCAGGCTCCGGCCAGTTTCGATGTCATGAGCATCCCCACGATGATCCTCTTCAAGGACGGGGTGGAGAAGAAGCGCATCGTCGGAGCCCGCCCGAAGCATCAGCTCGTCCAAGAGCTTCAGGAATACCTGAGCTGACCGAAGCCCAGACTCAGAGGCGCTTCGTCTGCATCCCAGGCGAGCCGCCTTCTCGCGTTCGTGGAAGGTCGTCGTACGTAGAACGTACAACGTCCAGCAGACCTCCAGCCTGCCTGCACACTCGTTGAGGTCGAACAGGTTCGTTCGGGTCTCCAATCTGCAAGCATGGCGATATGCGGTTGTATCGAGCGGGAGACGCCGGGGAGCCGATTCGCGACATCCAGGATCGGCTGAGTGCCCTCGGGCATCCCTGTGATTCAGATGCTCGTGGCGAATTCGGGAAGGCAACGGACGACACGGTTCGCGGCTTCCAGTCGGAACGAGGGCTGAACACAGACGGAATAGTGGGCCCCGACACGTGGCGTGCGCTCTACGAGGCCGGATATCGGCTCGGTGATCGGCTGCTAGTGCTTCGCCGCCCGATGCTTCGAGGCGACGACATCGGGGAGCTGCAGACACGTCTGAACAACCTCGGCTTCGACGCCGGCAAGGCGGATGGAATCTTCGGACCGGAGACACAGCGGGCGGTCGTCGAGTTCCAGCACAACCGCGGGCTTCCCGAGGACGGCGTTGCCGGGCCGGAGGTCGTCACCGAGCTGCGTCTTGTCAGCCGCGGCCAGCTGGACACCGGCCGCGAGACGGTGCGCGAGCGGGAGTGGCTGCGCTCGCTGCGGCCGACCGTGGTCGGAACGCGAGTGTTCTTCGATCCCGGGTCCAAGTCGCCGGAGGAAGCTCAGGCCGCCTGGGATGCGGCGACGGCGGCCGCGATATCCCTTCAGGAGCGGGGTGGTCTTCCAGTTATTTCCAGATCCGTCGACGTTCGAATGCCTGAAAGGATGCGGGCATTGCGTGCGAATCGACAGGGAGCCGACATCATCGTTTCATTCCAGCTGGGCACCGACGACGAGCAGGGCGTCTACTCGTTCGAATCCGCCAGGTCCCGGAGCGAGGCAGGCGCACGTCTGGCGGCCCACGTGGCCGACGAGCTTGGGACCGAATGTCGAGGCCGAGCCACCGCCATTCTTCGTGAGACGCGCTCCCCCGCCATCGTGGTCAAGCTCACCCACCTGGACGCAGCGGTCGGGCGACACGTCGTCGACGGGATCGAGCGGTTCTTCCGGGATTCGGGCACGAAGACCCTCAGGGTCGACTGAAGAAATGCCGGTACAGCCGCTCCAGGTCGTCGAGCGACGCGAACCCGATTTCGATCTTTCCCTTCTTGTTCCCGTACTGGATCCTGACCCGGGTGCCGAGCTGTTCGGTCAGGCGATGCTCTAGCTCGATGATCTCGACGGGTCGCACCTCCCGGACCTTCCGCGCGTGGTCGCCCTCGTGTTCGCCTCCTTTTCGAACTCTCGCCGCATCCTCGACCTGACGAACGCTCCACCCTTCTTCTGCCGCCCGTTGGGCCACGTGCTCCGCGTACTTTCGGTCTTCGACCCCCAACAACGCTCGTGCGTGACCAGCACTGAGCTCTCCGCGCTCGAGCATCCCTTGGATCGAAGCCGGCAAGCCCAACAGACGCAACGTATTCGTGATGGTTGTGCGGCTCTTCCCAACCCGTGCTCCGATGTCCTCGTGCGTGAGTCCGAAGTCCTCGAGCAATTGCTGGAACGCAGCTGCCTCCTCGAGCGGCGTGAGGTTCTCGCGTTGGATGTTCTCCACGAGCGCCTGGGTGAGTGAGGACTGATCGTCGACGGTGCGGATCACGGCCGGGACCTCAGACAACCCTGCACGTCGAGCAGCTCGGATGCGGCGCTCCCCAGCGATCAAGACGTAGGAGCCGTCCTGCGTCCGTGACACCGAGATGGGCTGAAGAACACCCACCTCGCGGATCGACTCGGCGAGACCGCTCAATGCTTCCTCGTCGAACCTCGATCGGGGTTGCTGAGGATTGGTCGCCACCTGGTCCACGGGGACCATGGCGAAGCCGCTGTCGGCCTCACTGGTGCCCACGGGGATCAAAGCCTCCAACCCTCGTCCTAGACCACCGCGACGCGCTGTCATCTCGTGTCCTCCCATCCATGCCGAGCGGCGAACTCACGGGCGATGTTTCTGTAGGCGATCGCCCCCCGAGACATCGGGTCGAACACCTCGATCGGCTCTCCGAACGAGGGTGCCTCGGAGAGGCGTACGGATCGAGGAACGATCGTGCGATATGCCCGGTCGCCGAAATGGGCCCTGACCTGATCGGCCACCTCCTTGGCGAGCCGAGTGCGGGCGTCGTACATCGTGAGTATCACTCCGCCCACTACGAGCCCGGGGTTCAGGTTCGACGTCACGAGGTCGATATTGCGGAGGAGTTGCGAGAGTCCCTCGAGTGCGTAGTACTCGCACTGAATGGGTATGAGCACCTCCTGGGCGGCCGCCAGAGCATTGACCGTGAGGAGGCCGAGCGAGGGCGGGCAGTCGATCAAGATGGTGTCGTAGTCGTCGGCGATGCGACTGAGGGCCATCTTCAGTCTCTGCTCACGGGAGAACACGCTCACCAATTCGATCTCTGCACCGGCCAGATCGATCGTGGCCGGAACGACAAAGAGGTCCCGAACCGCCGACGGTTCCACAGCGTCTTCTATCGGTGTCTCCTTCAAAAGAACGTCATATATCGAGTGAGCGATTGTCGTGCGGTCGATTCCCATGCCCGATGTGGCATTCCCCTGCGGGTCGAGGTCCACCATCAACACCCGCCGGCCAAGCAGCGCCAGGCCGGCGGCCAAATTGATGGCGGTGGTCGACTTACCGACGCCCCCCTTTTGGTTGGCTAGAGCCACGATGATTCCTCGAGAGTTCACGTTGCCTCCTCACGGCCGGGCCATCATAAGAATCCACACGGCGTGGTCAAGGACCTCCGGGGGAATCTCGACTGTTTCGAAACCCGCCTCCATCGGCGCCCTCACGTGTGAGCCACCTACGACAGCGAGACCCTGCGGCGCCACCAGACGTCGAAGGTGTGACATCAGTTCTTGCGGAGGAAGTGCCGCCCGACTCACCACAACCGCGTACTGGCCTCGAGCCTGCTCCAAGTCGCTCTCGACAGGTGTGAGGTTCTCGAGACCCAAGATGCGGGCGGCCCGCCGCTGCAACCGGATCCGCCGTGCCGAACGATCGAGCGAAACGAATTCCACATGGGGAAGCGCTATCGCCAAAGGGATGGCCGGCAAGCCTACGCCGGATCCGATGTCGAGCACCCGATCGGGAGCGTTCAAGCCCCAACGGTAGGCAAAGAGCAACGAGTCCGCTACGTGCCGCAGCCCGAGAACCGACCCTTCGGCGGGACCAACTCCACCTGCTTTGGCGGCTTCGTCCTCGAGCCAGCGTTGGAAGCGCCCCAACAGCTCAATCTGCTGTACATCCAAGTCGAGACCCACCCATTTTGCGGCTCTCACGATCGCGGGCTGTCGCACGCCGGCATGATAGGTGTTTCACGTGAAACCCAACAGCATGGTTTCACGTGAAACAAAGAAGGGGACCGATGCATCTGCACCGGCCCCCTCGTGCTCGAGCGTTGAGAAGGCTACTCCTCCTCCGAGGACCCCTCGGCGGCCATGGCCGAGGGCACCTCGGCCGAAATCACGACGTATCGCTGAGGAGCCTGACCCTCGGAGTACGAACGCACACCCTCCCTCTGAGCCACTGCGTCGTGAATCACCTTGCGGTCAGCTGCGCTCATCGGCTCCAGCATCACCTCGCCGCCCTCCTGCGTCACTTGATCCAGCAGTTGATTGGCATAGATCGAGAGTGCTTGCCTCCGCCGCTCCGCATAGCCGGCAACATCCAGCCGCAAACGGGCCGAACTCTGAGTTCGACGATGGAGAACGGTCTTCGTGAGCTCATGGATCGACTCGATCACCGCCCCGCGCGGCCCAACCATGGCCTCGGTCTGCGAACCAGCCACGTTTGCAACGATGACATCGCCATCGATGCTGACATCTACTGCGCCTTCGAGGCCGAACGCGCCCACAAGGCCCGTCAAGAACTCCTCGACGACTGGCATCTGCTCTTCGATCGTCACCTCGCGCTCCTCTCCACTGGATCCGGAACGCTCGGACGACCGTTCCCCTTCGCGCCTCGGCCGGTCGTTTCGCCGATCGGAACCACCCTGCGCCCGATTCCCTTGAGAATGCCGCTGACGCTCCCGGGGCTCGCGCCGGTCGTTCCCCTCGGATCTGGAGCTCTGGCGCTGATCGCGATTCTGCCCACCGCCAACGGCAGTTTCCCGTGAACCGCCTGAATCGCCGTCATCACGACCCTTCTTACGACGACGCCGCCGCTTCTTCTTGGCCACATCTGGTTTGAGCGCAACACGTACGATCGCATCGCGCCCGCCGAACAGCCCGAGCATCGCCTTTTCCGGCTCCTGAACGACGGTCACATCGAGCCGAGCCTTGTCCGTGGCGCCCAGCTCCTTCATCGCCACCTCAACGGCGATATCAACCGATTTCCCCCGCACCTCTACAAAGTCATCCATCACTTCCTCCTACGGCGACGCTTCTTCTCAGAGACCGGATGCGCGCGAGTGGGTTTGTCGCCCTCGCGGTCCCCGGATTCGCCACCGTCACCATCACCGGCCGAATCTGGGGAGCCTCCGCCATTGCCCGACGAACCGCCGGCGTCGTTTCCGCCGGTCCCATGACCCGGTCGACCGTCGATGGCAAAGATCGCAAACTGCTGGCCGAGCCGGAAGAGGTTGCCGGTTGCCCAATACACAGCAAGACCCGCCGGGAAGTTCCAAGAGACAAAACCGATGAACAACGGCATGACGCGAGTGAGCATCTGCTGCGTCTGTTGCTGCTGTCGTTGCTGCTGAGTCAGTTCAGCCTTGCTCTGGTTGGTGCCTCGCTGGGCGTGCCACTGCTGGACGTACTGAGAAACGACCATGATCACGATCAAGAAGGCGTACGGGATGGCGCGGAGAGCAGTGCTGCCTGTCACTCCCTCGCTGATGAGCCGACCGAGATCCATTCCCAGGAATTGGGTGTCGCCGTTCTGCACAGCAGCGAGGAGACCAGAGCCAGCCGGAAGTGGGCTCGAGTCGATGGGCACGCCGTTGGCGATGTTCGCGACGTCCCGCAGCAGTCGGAACAATGCGAACCAGATCGGCATCTGGACGACCAGCGGCAGGAAGCAGCCCAGGGGAGTGGCGCCGGCTTCGCGCTGCACGCGCATCAGCTCCTGCTGCATCTTCTCGGGCTCTTCCTTGTGCTCCTTCTGGATTCGCTTGATCTCAGGCTGAATCGCTTGGAAGGCTCTGGTCGACCGGGTCTGCTTCAGGGTCAGTGGGAAAAGCACGAGATTGATGGCGATCGTCAAGAGGATGATCGACACCCCAAAGCTCGGAATCAGATCGTAAAAAAACGCCAACGCCTGTCCGAGAATGTTTTCGATCGCAGTCATGTTGGGGAGAGCTCCTCGCGGGGGGGAACGGGGTCGTAGCCACCCTCGAACAGTGGCTGACATCTTCCGATGCGACGAACTGCCAGCCAGCCGCCCTTGAAGACACCGTGGATCTGCAGAGCTTCTACGGCGTAGGAGGAGCAGGTGGGGGAGTATCGACAGTTCTTGCCCAACATCGGACTTACCATTTTCTGGTAGGCCTTGACCAGCGCGACGAATGGAACAGCGCTCCACCGTCTGATTCTTGGCTCGGTCATCATGACGCCGAATTCTCCTGGTTCATCATTCTGTGGTCCTGGCACCGACAGCATCGGAAACCCAGCCGACCAACTCGGCAAACTCGACCCGACCAACCGCTTTCGAGGCGATCACGACGACATCCGTGCCCGGAGGCGGAGAGACCTCGGCGATCGCGTGACGGATCCTGCGTTTGATCCGATTTCGCTCCACGGCGCCACCCACCTTCCTGCCCACCACCAAACCGTAACGAAAGGCGTCGGGTCGGCCCGGAGCCGAAATCACGACGACACCTCCGCACCGGCGACGAACACCGATACCGAAGACCCGATCGAAGTCGTTGCGATGGCGGAGATTGGCGATCGTCCCGCGCTCAGGCGGCGAGACGCTTGCGACCTTTGTCGCGACGGGCCTTGACGATGCTGCGGCCCGCACGGGTCTTCATCCGATGGCGAAAGCCGTGCTTGCGCTTGCGGCGGCGTACTTTTGGCTGATATGTCCGTTTCATGAAAGTTCTCTTTGGCGAGGGAGGAGATAGACCGAAATAGGCTACGGCCACCTCTGAACAGTGTCAAAGCCGGAGCAAGTCGCGATTTCTCTTCCCGCATCGCGAAAAATCGCCAAACGCCGATTCTGAGGGTCACCGGCGCTGAAACGTCCGATGAACAGTGTGGAAAACCCGCCGCGACATGGGGTTTCTGTGATCGCGAATTGCGGTCTTCCGGACCAGAACGACGGATTCCGCGATCTTGCGCGGGCTGGCGCGTCGTCCATACAGTGTCGCCACCGAGCGCAGCGTCGTCTACTTCCCCTGAACGCAGATGCTGTCGTTCGCGCGCAATTGTACGTAGTGACATTTGCCCCCTGCCAAGGGGCGTTGTCTGTTCTCCACAACTGTGGATGGACATGTGGACAACAGGCAGGAAGCGATCGCGGCCCGGTCTTCCGGACCCGGACGTTGCGGGCGGTGTCGAGGACCGCGTCGGCCGCCGGCCGACGCGATGGGAGGAGGGAGCACTCGTGGTGCAAGCACAGTGGTCCGAGGACCGTTGGTCTCATTTTCAGGACATCCTGCGAACGACGGTCAGCCCAACCAATTGGCAAGCATGGTTCAGCAGGCTGAGGGCCGAGACCAATGACGCCATCGTCACCGTGGTGGCGCCCAACGACTTTCACCTGCGCTGGATCATCGACAAGCACGAGTCGGCCATCGAACACGCGTTCATGATCGCCTACGGGACCGAGTACGAGCTCGCCTTCGCCTCGAGCAACGAGACGCTTGCCTTCGACGCAGACGATGTGCCGACGGAGTTCGTCGTGAGCGGCTCACAGCTGAAGATGATCGACACCCCCACCATCAACGATCCACAAACGGCACGGCTGGTCGCCAAGTACCGATTCGAGAGCTTTGTGGTGGGTCCGTCGAACCGCTTCGCATATGCGGCCGCACAAGCCGTTTCCGAGCAACCCGGCACCAACTACAACCCGCTGTTCATATACGGCGGCGCCGGGCTCGGGAAGACCCACCTGCTCAACGCCATCGGACATCAGGCGTTGGAGATGTATCCCGGGCTGGTGGTGCGATACGTCACCTCCGAGACGTTCCTGACCGAGTTCATCGACGGTATCCGCCGCAAGCGGACCGATGAGTTCAAAAACCGATATCGGACCACTGATATCCTCCTGCTGGACGACGTCCAGTTCTTCGAGGGCAAGGAACAGATCCTCGAAGAGTTCTTCCACACGTTCAACACGCTGTACGAATCGGGCAAGCAGATGGTCATCTCGTCGGATCGCCATCCTCGGAACCTCTCGTCCCTCGAAGATCGCCTGCGGTCACGGTTCGAGTGGGGATTGTTGACCGACATCCAGCCGCCTGACGTCGAGACCCGCCTGGCAATTCTCAAACACAACGCCGAGTTCTCTTCGAGGGCCGTACCCACGGACGTACTCCACTTCATCGCCTCCCTCGTGTCGGACAACATCAGAGAGCTCGAGGGTGCCCTTACCCGCGTCACGGCCTTCGCTGCACTCACGAGTCAAACGATCGACCTCGCCATGGCTGAGCGTGTCCTGCAGGACCTGCTGCCCGGGCACGAGTCCAAGGCGATCGACCCTCCCCAGATCATTCGTGCCACCGCCAATGCCTACGGATTCAGTGTCGACGACATGGTTGGTGCAAGTCGCCGGCAACCGCTCGTGCTCTCTCGCCAGGTGGCGATGTACCTGTGTCGTGAGCTGACCGATCTGTCGCTGCCGAAGATCGGAGCGCTCTTTGGTGGGCGTGATCACACCACGGTCATGCACGCCATCGAGAAGATCCGCCGGGTCATGACCACCGACCGCGAAGTGTTCGATCGTGTATCGGAACTCACACAGAGCCTGAGGAGAACCCCTGCGTGACCTGGGGACAACCACCTCGTCGTCCACAGGGAGCGATGTGCGGACCGTGAAGGTGTGGAATGATGCCAAGAACATCCACAAGGTCCGTAGGTGCTCAGAGCCCAGGAATTCGGCATCTGCGTCAGATCATCCACAATCCACAGCACCTACAACTACAAATACTCTGAAATACAAGAATATGGAAAGACAGAAGGGACGGACCTGTGCGTATCCGAGCCGAGCGTGACGATCTGGGTGACGTGTTCGCCCGCGCCAACCGGGCCGTCGGCGCCCGAGCTGCACTCCCGGTGCTCCAGGGCCTTCTCTGCGAAGTCGTCGGTTCTACCCTTCGTGTGACCGGCACCGACCTCGAGATGACCGTGCGAACCCAGGCGGAGGTCGAGGTGATGGAGGAGGGGCGTACCCTCATCCCCGGCAAGCTGCTCGAGAACGCCGTGCGTCGGATGCCGAGCGGACCGGTGACGATTTCGGCCTCCGAGACCGATGTCGAGATCCTCGGCAAAGGCCCGCGCTTCAGCGTTCGCCCCTTGGCGCTCGATGACTACCCGACCCTGGACGACTCGACGATCGAAGGCACCGACGTCGACGGAGAAGCCCTGGCTTCGGCCATCGGCCAGGTGACCGTGGCGGCCAGCACCGACGCCGCCCGCCCAATTCTCACCGGGGTGTTGTTCGAGGCCACCGACGACGGCGTTCGGCTCGTGGCGACCGACTCGTATCGGCTTGCCGTCCGCGATCTGCCCGGTATCGGCCTTGGTGGCACGGGTCTCATCCCGGCCCGCGGGTTGAGGGAGCTCCCTCGGACAGTGGGTGCCAGCAAGGTCAGCGTCGGGCTCGACTCCCGGGAAGGGGTGTTCATGTCCGATCGGGGGAGCCTCCGGCTCCGGATGATCGAAGGAACCTTTCCCAAGTACCGGTCGCTGCTACCCGACAGCTACCCGGGTCAGGTGATCGTCGACAAGGACGGTCTGCTCGAGGCGCTGAATCGGGTGGCCCTGGTGGCCGAAGATCACATCCCGGTGCGGATGACCTTGCAGGAGGGTGGAATCGAGATCGCCGTCACCCGCCAGGACGTCGGTGGCGAGACCGAGCATCTTCCTGGTGACTACGCCGGCGAGGCTGAGGATGTTCTGATCGCATTCAATCCGCGATACCTCGCCGACGGGGTCGGGGCCGTCGCCGGTGATCAGGTCCGCATCAGAGTGATCGACGGACTCAAGCCGAGCGTGATCGATGCGCCCGGAGATCCGGACTTCCTCTACCTCTTGATGCCGGTTCGCATCTGAGCCCGGCTTGAGCGCCCCTTCCGCCGTGCAGGGTGCCCCGACACCCGACGCGGGCGTGCGACTCGATTGGATCTCCCTGGCGCAGTACCGGTCCTACCCGGAAGTGAAGTGGTCACCGACACCCACGGTGAACGTGCTGGTTGGTCGGAACGGTGCCGGCAAGTCCAATCTCATGGAAGCCATCGGCTATCTCGCCTCGCTGAAGTCGTTTCGAGGGGCTCCCGACGATGCGTTGGTCGCTCACGACGCGGACTCGGCGGTCATCAGGGGAGAGGTCTTCACCAATGACGTCTCGACGCTGCTCGAGATAGAGATCAAGCGGCGCGGCGGACGGCGCACGATGATGAACAAGCAGAAACTGGCCAGAACGGCCGACCTCATAGAGCACGTGCGGATCGTCACTTTCCTGCCCGAGGATCTCGACATCGTGAAACGCGGTCCCGACCGCCGCCGGGGGTTCCTCGACGAAGTCGCCGTCCAGCTGGCACCGGCTTCCCATCTCGACCAAGCCGAGTTCGATCGCGCCCTCCGCCAGCGCAACGCATTCCTCAGGCAACGTTTCGACGATGAGGTCACGCTGTCGGTGTGGGACGAGCGACTGGCCCAGGCAGGTGGCAAGGTCATGGCGCGACGAGCGCGGGCAGCGGCGGAGCTGGCGCCTGCATTGACCACGTCCTACAGCGAGATCGCCGAAGAGACGCCGGCGATCGGGTTCCGATATTCGTCTGGGTGGGGTGGAACGCTGGATCCGACGGTACCAGCGAGTGAGTTCACAGATCGGCTGGGGGAGGCTCTGGCCGCCGCTCATCGGCTCGACCGGGACAGGGGTGTCACGACGGTGGGACCCCACAGAGACGAGCCCGTGCTGGAACTCGATGAACACGACCTGCGATATCACGGGAGCCAGGGCGAGCAGCGTACGGCGGCTCTCTCACTCCGCCTCGCAACCCACCGGGCTGTATCCGAACGTGTTGGGGTGTTCCCGCTTCTCTTGTTGGACGACGTGTTTTCCGAGCTCGACCCGGGACGTGCGTCGGCGCTAGCACGCGCCTTGCCGAGCTGCCAGGCGCTCATCACCACCGCCGATCGGGCCGACGTCCCGATCGATGGGCGGATCTGGACAGTGGAGGAAGGTGGCATCCGATGAAGGATCGGCGAGAGCCGGCGTTTCTCGGCGACGTTCTTCGTGGGATCCTCGACAGGCTGGGTGTAGGTGACCTCGACCTGTGGAACCGGATCCAAGAGGAGTGGCCCGAGGTGGTTGGCCCACCGTGGGATCGCCAGGCCAAGCCGATCGCTCTGACCGAAGGCATTCTGGTGGTCGAGGCCGCGACGCCGGCCGTTATCGGAGTGCTCCGATACGGCACGGCGGGCCTCAAGAAGACGCTCAACGACCGGTACGGCGCCGAGGTGATCAGCGATGTCCGATTGCGTCCTCCCTCGGCCTCCAACCGCCGGTGACGGGTGGATGACCGATCGCCCGCAAGACCGTCCAGAGCTTGGGTTTCGACGGTCTGACGACTAGAATCACACGGGTGTCTTTCCCTTCCAAAGCGTGTGTCGACGCGTGCCGCCCTCAGGTCCGGCGGTGGGCTCCACACCCATTTCGATTCCTGATTTCTGACCGCGAGGAGCACAGGTGAGCACCAAGGGTTCCAACGATTACGGCGCATCCAAGATCACCGTCCTGAAGGACTTGGAGCCGGTGCGGAAGCGGCCTGGCATGTACATCGGTTCCACCGGTCCCAAGGGCCTCCATCACCTCATCTGGGAGGTGGTCGACAACGCCGTGGACGAGGCGATGGCAGGCTTCTGCACGCGCATCCTCGTCACGATCCTCGAGTCCGGCGGTGTGCGGGTGGTCGACAACGGGCGAGGTATCCCGGTCGACTTCCACCCCGAGACGAAGGAATCGGCGCTGACGACGGTTCTCACCAAGCTGCATGCCGGGGGCAAGTTCGAATCGGGCGCCTATCAGGTGTCCGGTGGACTCCACGGTGTAGGCGTGTCGGTCGTCAACGCGCTGTCGAGCCGCCTTGAGGTCGAGGTTCGCAAGGACGGATTCCTGTGGACCCAGGAGTTCGAGCGCGGCCATCCTGTTGGGAAGGTGGTGAAGGGCAAGCCGTGGAAGCGCGACTCGGGGACCACCGTGACCTTCTGGCCCGACGAGGCGATCTTCACCGAGACGACCGACTTCGAGTACGACGTTGTCATCAGCCGCGTGCGGGAGATGGCGTTTCTCAACAAGGGCGTCGAGTTCGTCCTCACCGACGAACGTGGTGAAGAGCCCAGGCAGGAAGTGTTCCTCTACAAGGGCGGGCTCGTCGACTTCGTGAAGCACCTCAACACCAGTCGTGAGCCACTCCACAGCCGGATCATCGAGTTCGTCGACGAGGGTGACGACGCCGAGCTCGAGCTCGCCCTCCAGTGGACGACCGCCTACACAGAGTCGGTGCTGAGCTTCGCAAACAACATCAACACCCACGAGGGCGGTACCCACGAAGAGGGGTTCCGCAAGGCACTGACGAACGCGGTGAATTCGTTTGCCCGTTCGAAGAACCTCCTGAAGGAGAAGGATCCCAACTTGACGGGAGACGACATCCGGGAGGGACTCACCGCCGTCATCTCTGTCAAGGTTCGGCAGCCGCAGTTCGAAGGACAGACGAAGACGAAACTCGGCAACACCGAGATCCGTTCCTATGTCGAGAAGACGCTGAATCAGAAGCTCCCGGAGTGGCTGGAACGCTATTCCACCGATGCCCGCCGCATCGTCGACAAGGCGGTGACCGCAGCCCGCGCCCGCGAGGCCGCCCGTAAGGCCCGTGACCTGACCAGACGCAAGTCCGGCCTCGAGTCCGGCGGGTTGCCGGACAAGCTGGCCGACTGCTCCTCCCGAGAGCCCGAGCGGTGCGAGTTGTTCATCGTCGAGGGAAACTCGGCTGCGGGCCCGGCCAAAGAAGCTCGCGATTCCGAGACACAGGCCATCCTTCCGATCCGCGGCAAGATCCTCAACGTCGAAAAGGCGCGGCTTGCGAAGGCGCTCCAGAACGCCGAGGTGCAAGACATCATCACGGCGATGGGCACCGGCATCGGCGAGGAGTTCGACCTCGTCAAGTCCCGGTATCACAAGATCGTCCTCTTGGCCGACGCCGATGTCGACGGCGCACACATCCGGACCCTCTTGCTCACACTGCTGTTCCGGCACCTCCGAGGACTGGTGGAGGCAGGCTACGTCTACATCGCCCAGCCGCCGCTGTATCGCGTGAAGGTCGGAGCGAAGGTCCACTATCTGAAGGACGAACCGGCCCTGAACGAGTTCCGTAAGGACCATCCGAAGGTGAAGCCCAGCAGGTTCAAGGGCCTCGGCGAGATGAACGCCGACGAGTTGTGGGACACCACCATGAATCCGGAGACGAGAACCTTGCTGCGGGTCGACCTCGAAGACGCGGCCCGGGCCGAGGAGGTCTTCGCGACCTTGATGGGTGACGACGTCGCCGAGCGTAAGGCGTTCATCCAACAGAACGCCAACGACGTGCGGTTCCTCGACATATGAGAGCGACGCGCCACCTCATCGGCCCGAGCATTCCCTTGGTTGAAGGAGACATCAGATGAGCGACGAGACCATCGACGATCCAGGTCTCGAACCGGACGAGCAGTATCCCGAGATCGACATCAACAAGGAGATGGAGCAGTCTTTCATCGACTACGCGATGTCGGTGATCGTGTCACGCGCCCTTCCCGATGTGAGGGACGGGCTCAAGCCCGTGCAACGGCGGATCATCTGGTCGATGTCGGAGAACAACATCGGCCCCACCACGCCTCATCGGAAGTGCTCGAAGGTGGTCGGCGACGTGATGGGGAACTACCACCCACATGGCGATCAGGCCATCTACGACACCTTGGTTCGAATGGGCCAGCGTTTCTCGATGCGCCATCAGCTCATCGATCCTCAGGGCAACTTCGGGACGATCGACGATCCACCCGCCGCTCCCCGCTACACGGAGTGCCGTCTGACCAGGCTCTCGACGCGGCTGCTCGAAGGGATAGACGAGAACACGGTCGACTTCGAGGAGAACTACTCGGGGGAGATGCAGCAGCCAAGCGTGCTGCCGGCACGCTTCCCCAACCTCCTCGTCAACGGGTCTCAGGGCATCGCGGTCGGAATGGCGACCAACATCCCACCCCACAACCTGGGCGAGGTGGTTGACGCCTGTCTATATGCGATCGAGCACCGTGATGCCGATTCCGAGGCCCTCATGCAGTTCATCAAGGGCCCGGACTTCCCGACCGGAGGTTTCCTGGTCGGCACCATCGGGATTCGGGAGGCTCTGGCTTCGGGCCGTGGTTCGGTGAAGATCCGGGCGGTCGCCGACGTCCAGGAGCTGCGCAAGGGTCGCATCGCCATCGTCGTGACCGAGATGCCCTATCAGGTGTCCATCGAGCGTGTGATCTCGAAGATCAAGACGCTCGTGGACGACAAGAGAATCTCGGGCATCTCCGACGTCAGGAACGAGTCCTCGGCTCGGGTCGGGATCCGGCTGGTGATCGAACTGAAGCGCGACGCGGTTCCTCAGGTGGTGCTCAACCAGCTCTACAAGAACACTCCGCTTCAGGACTCGTTCGGGTACAACATGGTGGCCCTGGTCGACGGCGTACCGCGCACGCTCGGCATTGGTGAGATGGTCCGGTACTACCTCGACCACCAGATGGAGGTCATCGAGCGCCGCACCCAGCATCGGCTCGACAAGGCACAGGCGAGGGCGCACATTCTCGAAGGGCTGATGATCGCCGTCGACAACATCGACGAGGTCATCGGCATCATCCGCAACTCGGCCGACACGCCGACAGCGCGTGCCTCGTTGATGGAACGCTTCGCATTGAGCGAGCTTCAGACCAACGCCATCCTCGAGATGAGGTTGCGGCAGCTCACGGCGCTGTCGATCAACGAGCTCCGCGAGGAGCTGGAGGGTTTGCGGGAGCTGATCTCGGACCTGGAGTCGATCCTCGCCGACGAGGGCCGCCGGTGGGCCATCATTCGCGAGGAGCTCGAGGACGTGAAGGAGAACTTCGGCGAGCCCCGACGCTCCCAGCTGATCCCCGATGAAGGTGATCTGTCGTTGGAAGACCTCATCGCCGACGAGGAGATCATCGTCACGGTGAGCCAGGCGGGGTACGTGAAGGCCGTCAATGCAAACACGTATCGAACTCAAGGTCGCGGCGGTCGAGGCATCAAGGCGGCCGAGGTCGCCGAGGAAGACGTGATCGCCCACCTCGTGCACACGACTGCTCACGCCTATCTGCTGTTCTTCACGAACACCGGACGCGTGCACCGGGTGAAGGCCCATCAGATCCCGCGACAGCAGCGAACGTCACGAGGTGTGCTCGCACAATCGGTCCTGCCGCTCGAGCCAGAGGAGCGGATCGAGGCGGTGATCGACACTCGGGACTACGAGACCAAGCGGTACCTCGTCATGGTCACCAAGCTCGGACAGGCTAAGAAGACGGAGTTCAAGGAGTACGACTCGAGGAACTCCACGCTCGTTGCCATCAACTTGGGCGACGGCGACGAGCTGGTCGAGGTTCGTACCACCAACGGTGAGAACGACCTGCTCATCTTCACGGCGAACGGGCAGGGAATCCGCTTCTCCGAGACCGATCTGAGGCCCATGGGACGCGCAACCCAGGGAGTTCGGGGCGTCAAGCTCCGGGCTGGCGACGTAGTGGTGGCCGCAGCGTCCAACGTTGACGGGGAAGAAGTGCTCTTGCTGACGTCCGGTGGCTACGGCAAGCGGACGGTGATGGATCAGTTCCCGCGTCAGGGGCGAGGCGGAATCGGGGTGAAGGCGATCAAGCTCACCCGTGTTCGCGGCAATCTCGTGGGAGCCAGGGCCATAGAGAAGGACGATGAGGTGTTCCTCATCTCGTCCACAGGGATCGGAATCCGTACGCCGGTCTCGAAGATCTCCCGTCAGCGACGCGACGCGACGGGCGTGAAAGTAATGGACGTGGGCAAGGGTGCACTGACTGCGTTTGCCATAGTCCAGGGCGAGGACGAAGAGGAGTGAGGGGTCGGGGAGCTCTGCTCCCCGACCAGTCTCCGGCTTCCGGTCTCCGGTCTCCAGTCGTGTGGCCAAGGCTGGGAACGCGACGCGTCGAGTGCCGAATCCCCCCTGGTGCCTGCGGCAACCTTGCCCCCCCTTTCTGGGGGACACAACCCAACGGTTGACGTGAGGAGCACCCAAATCAGCTTCCCACTGTTCGTGTCCCCCCGCCGGGGGGACAGATTCGGCTACGGCGTAGCCGAATTCGAGTCAGGGGGATTACACACGAATCACGACAGAGGAGAGAAGGCACCCGCGTCACTTTGTTGCGCGACGGACACCGCAGGGGGGATTTGATGCCGCCTTGGGTCGAGTTTGTGCAGCCGCCGTGGGCGACCGGCGGACGGCTTCGCCGGAGGCGAAGGGGGGATTTCACACGATGAGGACGATGGAGGACACCGTCGCGCGTCGGACACCAAGGTGGGGTTGGCGCGGCCGCCGGACCGTCACGTCGGGAACCAGCGAGGACGGTGTTTCGTTGAACCACCGTGTGCCGGTACACTGTTCGGCACCGCCTGACGCCGCATGTGCAGGTCGTCGGCGACCATCACATCTGGAGGATTCCGTTGACCACCAACCAGGTACGCCGAGTCCGGCGCATCGTGAGAAAGATCGACTCCTGGACGGTCTTCAAGGTTTCGGCGATCTTCTGGATCGTGGCTGGATTGGCCCTCATCCTGGGGTTTGTCATGTTCTGGTCGGTGATCGACGCCTCGGGCATCCCCGATCGACTCGTCGAGACCCTCACCGAGATCGGCCTGTTCGAACAGGGCACCGATCCGTTCGCCGATTCCGAGCGCTTCCTGCGGATCGCGGTGTTCGGCTCGATCACCTGGTCGGTGGTTGCCACCGGTCTGACGACGCTCGCCGCGGTCATGTACAACCTGATCTCCGACATCGTCGGCGGGGTCGAGTTCATCGTGCTGGAAGAGAACCTGCAGCCGGCTGCCACTGCCCCCCGCGCTCCATTCCCTCCGTCGCCCACCACGGCGTCGACCGGGAATGGCGGCCTCGACATGGCTACTCAGGAGAACCCGGTCACGTCCGCTAGGCGGTGACGTTCGCCTCCGCGAGCACCAGCCCGAGTCGCTCGCACGCTTCCACGTATTCCGCAGCGCGCTCCCAAACCGGAGTGGGGGCGGTCAGGTCGGGGGTGGCGATGGCTGCTCCGGCGGCCATGCATATCGCTTCCATGAATGGACGATCGTCCACACACACGATCGATCGATCGAACCCGAATGCCCCCGCACCCGCGAAGCGACCGTCGGTGGGCGTGTTGCCGGGCTTTCCTCTCACGATTCCGACAGGTTGTGGGAAATGGAAGACCGTTCCCGTGCGCTTCGGTGAGCCTCGCGACGTCCAGACTGCGGCGGCCGAACCTCCGAGTCGCTCGACGAGCGAGCGAGCGAGGCCCTCGAGAGACGCGTGGGTGATACCGGGGCGCTCGCTGTCGCCCGCGACTACGACGATCCCGCGGTCGTCGGGATCGGGGTCCACGACGATGTCGAGCTCGGTGCTGGAGTTGGCCCGTCGCACCAGCTGACGCCATGACGAGGGAGGCCGATGGCCGAGCATGCCGATCGGTGCGAGCCCGGGCAGGGATGCCACGGCCCAGGCTACGCGGGCGTGGGCATCGTCTCTCACGCGGACGAGGATGTTGACAGCGGTCACGACCGGCAGTGTATGGGGTCGTAGGCGATTGGCGTCATTCGAGGTGGAAGGCGGCGAGCCGGGCGGCCTCGTCGGCGACCTCCGCGGCGTGGCGGGACAACAACTTCTCGAACGCGACCGTGATCACGCGCCCAGCATCGAATCGCCAGGTTCCTGCCACGGCTCCGTCGACGAGGAATATGCCCACCGAATGGGGGGTCTTCGTGCTGAAGATCAGCGGGCGATGCCCTTCGGGGAGAATTCCGGTGCGTCGGGCGTGGACGAGCAGCGTGGCATCCCACGTCGGCAGGAATCGGACCGGTGCAGCCGTGGATTCGGCCGGCAGGGGAGCGCGCGGCAAGTCCACGAGGTCGGCGCCGTCCTCGTGGGAGAACCTCCGGAGCGTGAGCCGTTCGACGGCACTCGCCATCGAGGGATTGGGGACGCCGGCCCAGCCAGCCATGTCTTCAACGGCGGCCGGGCCGAAAGCCCGGAGGTAGGTCGCTGCCAGGTAGGCGAGCCCCTCGTCTTCGGAGATCGGCGGCATGTCGATCCATTGATCGGCCAGACCGAACAGGTCGGCGCGGCGCCGCTCCCAGGTTCCGGACGGCGGGATCCGGACCAGGTCGACCCACAACCGAACCCCCTCCCACAGGGCGCGAGGATATCCCGACGACTCCAAAGCCTCCACGAGGTCTCGTTGCCGGCGAGGGCCGTCGGCGAGTGCCGATCGGACAACCTGCGCCGCGTGCTCATGATCGAGATGGTCGAGACCGCGTCCACGGGCGATTCGCATCCACCACTTCTGCCGGGCGGTGCGGATGCCGGCCGACATCCACGGAAAGCTTGCGGCCGGCACCAGATGGATCGTGCCGCGCAGCAGCGTGCCTTGCACGACGTGACGCCGTTGGAGTGATCGGGTCAGCCGGTCTCGTGTGCCAAGCTCCATGCGCGACCACAACCCGATGTACCCCGACGGTGCGTACTGCATCTGGATGCCACCGATCGACTCGAGCGTCCCAGGGATCGACCGGCGAGTTCGGACGAGGAGGTGCTGGCGGGCCAGGAGCGCCCGGTTCAGACGTCTCGTGGTGAGGGTTGGCGCAGGCACGGGACCGATCCGTCGGGCCACCGATGCTATCGGGACGCGGATGACCGCCCGTTGTGTACCGGGCGGTCATCTTGTTCTGAGATCAGTCGGTTGTTTGTGGCTCGCGTACCGCAGCCATCATCGCAAGTCCGAGCAAGATCAGTGCGCCGCCCGCCAGGGCGGTGCCGGCGAGCTGATCGGGTCCGGTGAACGGGAGTGTCGACCCGCTCACTGGCGGAACCGTCGTGCTCGACGGCAACGTGGTCGTCGACGTCCCCAACACGGTGGGTGGCGGCGTCGTCGTCGTGGTTGTCGTCACTTCTCTGGCCCCAGTGGTCGTGGTTGTGGCCTCGGTCGTCGTCGTGGTCTCCTCTTCGGTCGAGGATGTCGTGGCCTCGGTCGTCGTTGTTGTTTCCTGCGGTATGCAGGTGACCGTGACCGTCACGCCGCCGGAAAAGATCGAGTTGGGTCGACCTTCATCGGCTGGTCCCAATCGGACCATCACCACGATCGTGTCGGAGAGCAGGAGCGTTCCATCCGCACTCAGCACCAGTCCAGGCGAAGCCTCCACATCGGCGATCACAACTGAGTCGTCGCCGGAGGCGATGATCAGGTCATTTCCGAGGTGAACGGAGGGATTGTTCTCGGACACGGCCGAGACCTCCGCTTCGCACCCGGCTTCGGAGCCGGTCGCAACCTCTGCCAGGACGTGTACATCCCCTTCTGCCCCTCGGACCACGGTGTCAACCGGAATCTCGATGGGTCCGATTGCTCCCGCTGGGAGCGCAAACACCACGAGCCCCAACAGCGTCGTGAGCGTGGCTGCGATCCTGCCGACTCGGCGTGGGCGGGTGGTCCGTCTGTGACCCCTTGAGCCACCAACCGGGCTGATCCCCTTCTGCCCCCTAGTCATGCCTTACCTCCTACTCGGCATCTATACCTGATCTGTATCGGTCCGCCAGAGGCGAACGTGAGGAATATTCTTGGATTTCGCGAACTTCACCTCGGTGATATTTGCTGGTCGGATGTGAATGTCGCGGGATAGATACGACCAATGATTCGCTGGACCCATGAACCCGCTTTCTTGGACCTTCCGGCTGGCATACTCCCGAGTACGTGAACGGGTACGACACGACGGCTCTGCTTGCCTGGCGTGCGGAGCGGGACGAAGAGTTCCGAACCCACTACGCCTCTCCGATCCCCGAAGAACACCTTCCGGACTTCAACGGATTGCGGTACTTCGACCCCGACGCGGCGCGGGTCGTCACAGGGGTCTTCCACCGCGAGGAGGGGCGGTTTGAGATCGCGTCTTCCGCGGGCCGGGTCAGCTCCTACAAGATGGCTGGACGAGCTGAGCTCGATCTGGCCGGTGGAAAGCGCAGCCTCGTCGTCCTACATGGAGAGGAGGAGGAACTGTTCATTCCGTTCCGTGACGCCACGTGCGGGTCGGAGTCATACGTCGGTGGTCGTTACGTTCGCGTCGAGAAGACCGGCTCCACGGAGGTACGCATCGATTTCAACCGGGCCATCAATCCGCTGTGCGCATACGACGAGGAGTTCTCGTGTCCACTCCCACCCTCCGAGAATTGGCTCGAGTTCCCGATACGGGCCGGCGAGAAGGACTACCGGGCCCCGAAGGCGTGAAGGCTCCGTCTCATCGACGACTCCGAGAGCGGCGTTCCTTCCCGCTCGCGGGCTTCCGCCGTCACGGGACCGGAGCGATCACGTTGTCGAGATCGAGCTTGGCCTGTTCGGCGACGACGCGAGCCTTCAGGGTTCGGCGGGTGACGACAGCGAGTCTCTCCGCGGCGAGGTCGAGTTCGCCGGCGAGGTCATGCCCGTTTCGACCTGCCTCGTGGTGGAGGCGGGCGATGGCCTCGTGCGACTCGGAGAGTTGCCCCTCGAGACGGCGGAGTCGAGTGGTTGCGGCCTCGAATCTCTCCTCGGCCTCGAGCAGCCGCGCATGCTCCCCGCTTTCGGGGCCTGCTGCAAGGTCGAACGGCGCAGCGGCAGTCACAGCGATGGCCATCGGCAGCCGCTCGAAGAGCTCGAAGAGATCACAGTCCTGAGGGCCCAGGATTCCCGCGCTCCGGAGCCGCGCTGGGACGACTGCCAGGGTTGCCTGGCAGCACTCGCCGAGGATCTCGGCGGCGGAGGCCACAACCACCGGTGACGCCGGGATGCGCACGGCCTCGAGCATCGTGGCCATCGAGTCCCTGATGCCTTCGACGTCGGGTTCGTCGGCGATCGCCAACACCCTGATGCTGGAGCGTCGCCAGTCCTCGGTGCGGGTGAACAGGTAGGAGAGCAGCAGTGCCAGTCGACCGTTGTCGTCGTCGTCCCACCAGACGTCGATCCGGCGCTCCTTGGCCGGCACCGATTGCATCTCCGCCCACCTGCGGGCGTCGCTGGACATCGCAACGACGTTCAACCCGAGCCTCATCACCTCGCGGAGGGTGTCGAGGTATTCCCACCGACGGTCAGCGCCGGGGTTCTCCGGCCAGCCGAACAGGACGGTGTTGGCGCGGAGCGGGCCGACGCCGAAGGACTGGACGACGACTGGCAGAGCCTCCATGACGTCGGGCGCCAGCACGACCAGTGAGACGTCGACCCCTTGGGCCTCGGCTTGCGCCTGCAACACGGCGTGGGCGGCATCACGCTCCCGGCGCTTGACCGCTCCTGAGCCCTGCATGAGCTGAACGACCGCCGAGAGCCCGCTGGTGCCTTCCATCCACGCTGCCAGTCTCATGAGACGTTCGCGCCGGTTCGGGTCGGCTGAGAACGCCAGCACCTGCGGTCGCCAGTTTCGAGCGGTCTCCGCCTCACCGGCCATGAGACGGATGTTCTCCTTGGCCCGGCGGAAGTAGTGGGAGTGGCTGGCGTCCGCCCATCGCTCCGGGTGAGCACGCCGTCCGAGATAGGTGTAGATCGCATAGAGGACTGCAAGGGCGACGATGCCCGCAGTCGGGTTGATCGCCACCATGGCGCCGAAGCACCCGATGGCGCCGACGAGACTCAACCTCCGGTGAAAGAACCGAAATCTCGGGCGGAACTGCGGACTGCCGGCCTGAGCCTCATAGAACGTGGCGTAGTTGAGTAGTCCGTACGAGATGAGAAAGAACATCGACACCACAGGGGCGATCACGTTGAGACTGCCGAGCCCGATCGTGGCGAGTGCGATACCCAGTGAGACGAGGACGCCCCGGCGAGGATTGTTCGTGGAGCCAGAGCCTCTTGCGAAGAAGGTGAGTGCGGGAAAGATCCGATCGGCCGCCAGTGACTGCAGAATTCGAGGCGCACCGAGGAACGACGCCATCGCCGAAGACAGCGTCGCGGCCACCACGCCCGCATCGATGAGGAACGGGACGAACGAGATCGAGCTCATCGTGCCGGGGTCGTCGGCGAGACGGTCGAGCGGTGCGCCTCCGGCCAGCAGCAGCGCCACCGTGACATACACGATCGTCGAAAGCCCCACCGCAGCGAATGTTCCGAGCGGAAGGCTCCTACCCGGATCGCGTAGATCGCCCGACATCGACACGCCCTGCGTGAACCCGGTGACTGCCGGGAAGAATATCGCGAAGACGAGCCAGATCCCGGGTCCGCCTCCCGGGTGTGCCCAACTCGCCCCCAGAGTCTCCCCGTCGAATGCTCCGATGGCACCAACGTAGAACGAGCCGAGAGCCAGCACCAGAAACGTCATGACCACGAACTGGAAGCGGCTCGCCACATCGGCCCCCTGCCAGGCAAGCCCGAACAGGGCGATCACGGCGCCACCTGCCAACAATTGCGGGGCGGCTTCGGCTTCCATCCCCGTCATCGCTGCCACCGCTTCTCCGAACCCGATGGCGTAGAAGGCGATCGAAACGGACTGGGCGAGGAAGAGCACGATCCCGATCGCACCACCGAACTCGATCCCGAGCGTGCGCGAGATCAGGTAATAATCACCGCCACCACGAACCTCCATGTTCGTGGCAATGGCAGCCAAGGAGATGCTCGTGAGAAGCGAAACGACGGTGGCCATGGCGACCACGACGAGGGCCATCCCTAGACCTGCGTTGCCGACCACGTATCCGAGGCGCAGAAACAGAATGATGCCGAGGATCGTGAGGATCGAAGGTGTGAAAACGCCTGCAAACGTTCCGAGCGACGAGCCGCTCCGACCCGTCGAATCGCGCTGGTCCACGTGACCTCCACCATCGAGCCCAACACTTCCGCACTGGCCGGACCCGGTCAGTTCAGGGCACGATACTCCGACCCGGCCATGATTCCAGGGAGCCACTGGAGATCTCTACGCAAGGCTGGCCTCATGTGTCGACAACAGCCCGGATCATGTGGCCGACGGCTTCGAGCTCACCGCGTGACGGAGACCCGTGGTGGGCGAAATACAGGGGCAACCGATCTCCCGAGAAGCGGGGTAGCACGTGGATGTGGGCGTGGAACACCACCTGTCCTGCCGAGATGCCATCTGCGAGGAAGAGGTTCACGGCGTCGCAGCGAAGCTCGCTCTCCCGAAGCGCGACCGCCAGCGAGCGAGCCACCGAGAACATCCGCGCCCCAGTGATGTCATCGATGTCGGCGGGGACCACGGCGTGAGCGACGGGCACCACGAGCAGATGCCCCGGTGCGATCGGGGCGATGTCGAGGAACGCCATCACGGTGTCGTCCCGATGAACGAACGTCGCCGGTGAGCGACCGGCCGCGATCTCACAGAAGACGCATTGTTTCTCCGCGTCGTGTTTCGACATCGAAACCGGCGTCTAGCCCAGGCCGCCGTCGTTGCCCTCGAGACGCTTGAGGCGTTCCTTCCCGTCCCAGGCAGGCCGGCCATCGGGGGAGTCGCCACGGAAGGCACCTGATTGGGCGATGGTCTGCTCTGCGATCTCGGCGGCGTCGTCGCCGACCTGACCACCCCTCGAGGAGATCGCCGTCAACAACGCAACAGCGCCGCCCACGAAGACGAGGCCGATGACGAGTACACGATGACCATGTCCACGATGTACGGGATCGGTGCGTCTGGTGGTCGAGAACCTGCGCAGTGCCTCGAGGGCCGAGGACCCCACGCCGGTACTCGCGAGGTCCTGCACTCTCGCAGCGGACCTGGTCGAGACTGTCTCCTGAGCAGCAGTTGACGTGGGCGCTAGGGAGGCCATCGATCCGGAGTAGGCGTGAGTCCGGGCCGGTGGTTTCAGACACCTTTCGCTGTCGGTCGGCGAGGTGATTCAGGTGGGATTGTCTGTGCGATGCCCGGGCGGGGTCGAGGGCGGAACGCCCACATGGCGGGTCAAGTGCGGCGAAAACGTGCCGATATCGCGATACGCGACCTGGAGGACGCTGGTGGATCGACTGCATCACTCCGAGTGGATCGAGTGGCTGGAGGGATTGCGCATCCAGGGCTCGGTCGAAGTCGAGCCGGTGACCGTGCTTCCCCGACCGGTCGGTCAGTGCCGGCTACGCGCGGCCGAATACGCGCCATTCGACGATCTCGTCGAAGTCATCCTCGAGGACGACAAAGGTCAGGTGAGGGTGATCATCGATCACCCAAAGGTCATCTGGGTCGAGAACGAAGGGGCCGGCGACGGTCTGGTCGCGATCGACACCGAGAAGGGCCGTATCACCGTGCGAGGCTACGCCGGCATCGATTGACATCGGCCCCTGCACACTCGATGGACACGCCCGTCTCCGAGTGAGACGATTGATGATGCGTGACATCGACATCGCGTTTGCCGGTATCGCCGAGCAGGCGCGGATGCTTCGAGGCCGAGCCGTCTCGTCCCGCGAGCTCGTCGACCTCTACGTCGATCGGATCGAGCGGTTGGATCCCAAGCTCAACTCGTTCAGCGAGGTGTTCGTCGAGCAGGCGCAGGCGGAAGCGGCGGCGGCCGACGAGCGTCTGGCCGGGGATGAGGAGGGCGCCCTCCTCGGAGTTCCGATCGCGATCAAAGACGAACTCGACATCACCGGTTCCGTGACCCGCCACGGAACCCTCGGATATGACAGTCCTGCGACTTCCGACTCCGAGCACGTCCGCCGGACGCGCCGGGCAGGGGCGATCGTCCTCGGCAAGACCAATCTGCCCGAGCTCGCCATCACCGGGTTCACCGAGTCCCAATTCAACGGTGACACGCGCAACCCGTGGGACACCACCAGGTCCCCCGGCGGGTCGAGTGGCGGCTCCGCTGCGGCGGTGGCGGCCGGACTGGTAGGCGCCGCCTCGGCCTCCGACGGTGCCGGGTCGATCCGGATCCCGGCCGCCAACTGCAATCTCTTCGGTCTCAAGCCACAGCGCGGCCGCATCTCGCTGATGCCCGAGGCCGAGCATTGGTACGGGATGTCCAAGACCGGTTGTGTGACGCGGAGGGTGATCGACACCGCCTTGTGGCTCGACGTCGCCTCCGGTCCGGCTCCTGGCGACTCCCACACGCCGCCGCCCCCCGAGCGCCCATTCGTCGAAGCCGCCACAAGCGATCCGGGCCGGCTACGGGTAGCGATCTCGGTCACACCAGTGCGAGCCTTGGCACCCCCCATAGTCGACGACGTCGTGGTACGGGCCGTTGCGACCGTGGCGGATGCGTTGCGGGACCGTGGGCACGCGGTCGCCGAGCGCACTCCCGACTACGGCGCGGTGGGCAACGAGATCGCCCCGGTGTACCTGCGAGGCATCCGGCAGCATTACGAACAGGTCCCGCACAAGGACCGGTTGGAGGGCCGAACCCGGGGCTTCGCTCGACTCGGCGGATTGGTCCCAGAGCGAATGCTTCGGTCGGCGCTCGCCAAGCAGGCTGGCCACTCGGCCCGCATCAACGGCCTGTTCGACGATTTCGACCTGCTCATCACCCCGGTCACCGGCGAGCCTCCGGTCCGGGTGGGCAAGTGGGAGGGGAAGGGCGCGTTGCGGACCGCCATCGGTATGAGCCGCACGTATCCCTTCACAGCGGTGTGGAATTACACCGGTCAGCCGGCGGCATCGGTCCCGGCCGGGTTCACCGACGACGGACTCCCGCTCGGGGTCATGCTGATCGCCGCTCCCAATCGCGAGGACCTGATCCTCGCCGTCGCAGCTCAACTCGAAGCCGACCTCGGATGGCCCGATCGACGTCCACCGATGGACTGACCCCAGAAAAGGATGCTGGAGGGGAGTTCCGGTGGAAGGCCGGCGTGGCCTACGGAGGCAATCCTTGAACCATGAATCGGGACGGGGCGAGAGTCCGGGCAGCAAACTCGGTTGGCTGCCCGGCGGCCGGCGGCGGTGGCCCTGAGTGGACAATCCCTGAACCGGTGACCCTGTGTTCCACGAAGGGTCACTGGCGGGGGGTTCTGGGGGGACGTCCCCCGCGGATGAAACAGTGGGCCCACCTGGACTTGAACCAGGGACCTCTGCCTTATCAGGGCAGCGCTCTAACCGAGCTGAGCTATGGGCCCGTCGACCGCACATGGGCGGTGACGGAGCGATTGTAGAGGTCCCCGGTTCAACACGCCAGACCGAAACCGGTCACGGCGCCGGGTCCACTGTGGTGAAGACGAAACGTTCGACGCAACGGCCCATGTTGTCCGCCCCGTGTGCCACGGCCCACGGAGCTCGACGAACTCTCAGCCAGATCGGGCGACGGATTCGCCGATATGTGGGGAGTGGCACCACGGGCTTCGGGGTCCGAGGCTCTTCACGAAGGTCGGTGGTCTTTGGACGTTCGACCAGCGTTGTCATGCGCATCCTCCTGTGCGCGGTTTCAGTGTCGCGCTGGTGGCTCACGTTCTCCGCACGGAACACTCACAGTCCACGAGCGGCTCGTTCCGTTGGCCTCTGGTCAGATCACTTCGATCATCGGTACCTTGCTCTTGAGGTATTCGAGTGGTGTGGTGTTCCGAGATCTCGGTGCTCGGACCGATCGAGGTTGTTGGACCGAGCGGTAGGACTCCGGTTGGCGGACCGCGGGTCCGGGGGTTCCTCGGCTTGCTGGTTCTGGAGATCGGCCACGCGGTCCCGGTCGACCGGCTCGTCGAAGTGGTGTGGAACGGAGATGCCACGACCAGCGCAGTGCAGACGGCCGCGACCAGGGTCCGCGGGCTCGTGGGGGCCGACCGCCTCCTCAGCGAGGATCACTCGTATCTGCTGGCGATCGACCCCACGCTCGTCGATGCACGACGATTCGAAGACGCCGTGCTTCGGGCCGAAGAAGAGTTGCGCAGCGACCCCGAGAGCGCCGTCGGACGCTCTGAACGAGCCCTGGAGATGTGGCGTGGCGTCCCATATGGCGACCTTGCGGACTCCGATCCGTACCGCCTCGAATCGATCAGATTGACCGATCTGCACCAGGCGGCGCGCGCAACTCGGGCGGCAGGTGCGCTCGCCAGGGGTTGGTATGAGAGGGCCGTGGCCGAAGCACGACAACTGGTTGCCGACGTCCCGTACAGGGACACCGCCTGGGAGCTGCTGGTCGAGTCACTCTGGCGGTCGGGTCGTAGGGCCGAGGCCCTCGAGACAGTCGACCGCTGCGCGGCGGAGATGGGTCGGGCGCGGCTGCCCTTGCCGTCGTCACTCGCATCGTACGCCGAGAAGCGGAGACCGGCTGTCTGAACCAGACCGTTGTGAGAGTGAGGGGTTGGCATTTGCGACGTCTCGCTAGACTTGCCACCCGCAAGGGGCTGTAGCTCAGTTGGCAGAGCACCTGCTTTGCAAGCAGGGGGTCAGGGGTTCAAATCCCCTCAGCTCCACGTCGCTGGCCTCTGGCCAGCCAACCGAGTTGGCTCCGCAAACTCTGGCGTCGTTCTTATTCCCGGTCCAAGGTTCTCCGCGTTGGGCCACGTCGCCGGCATTTGGCCCGCTAACCGAGTTTGCTCCGCAAATCGTGCGTTCACGACGTGATTCCCGGAGGACGCTGCTTGACCTCTTGACGTAGCTCCGGGATGAGGGACCCTGTCACTCCCCGTGTGAACGGGGTGGGGAGCGAGCAGGGGTGGGGCGAATGGGCGTCGTGAGACGATGTGGGCAGTCGGTGTGACGAGTTCTTCCGATCTTGGAACCGAGGAGGGTCGTCGGCAACGAGACATTGCTACGGCGGTGTGGCTTCAGTCGCGCCTCACCGCCTCCACCTATCTCAGCCAGGTGCAGCGGCAGGAACTCACGACCCGACTGCTCGACAAGCTGGGGTTCCTGGGCGAGGTCGCTGCCACATTCTGATCCGCATGCGCCGACGCCTCGAGGTCGAGCACGGACATCGCTCCGCACGGATCGGCGACGCCCGCTAGCCTGCTTTGCACGGCAAAGGAGTTTGCGGATGTCGGACGAATCGGGCGAAAGGCATCGGTCGGGTCAGCGGGTGGCGGCGGGGGCCATTCTGGGGACCGGCGTGGGGGCGGCGATCGGTGCCGCCACCGGAGATCTAGGAACGGGGTTGTGGATCGGCGGGGTGATCGGTGTCGGCGCCGCGTTCCTGTGGAACGCGGTGGGATCCTGACTCAGTTGCAGCGGATGCCCGAGACGTGATCGGCTCCGTCACCGTGGAGCACGCACGCCGGCTCCCACCATTCCTCCGGATCGCGACATGAGCACGACCCGTGAACGTCGCAGAGAAGCGCATCGGGCGCAGTGCATCCGACGAGGAGCGTGCTGAATCTGGCGAAAACGCCAGAGAGGCGCGACGCCGTTCGAACCGCAACGCGGGGAGACGGGTTCACAGTGCCACCTTCGGAGTGAAGCGGAGATGCCGGTGCTGTCACAAAGAGGTTGATCGGCGCGGTCCAGCACGCACTTGAGAGGAACTCCGATGGCGGGAACACACCGACCAGTCGGTTTGTTTGTGGGTGTAGCATTCGACGAAATCGAAGAGGAGCATCCATGCGCAACGCTGTGATCGTCGACGCCGTCCGCACCCCGACGGGGCGTCGCAACGGCATGTTGAAGGACATCCATCCCGTCGACCTCGCCGCCATTCCGCTCAGGGCGATCATGGAGCGCAACAGCCTCGATCCCGATCTCGTCGAAGACGTGATCATGGGATGCGTCATGCAGACCGGCGAGCAGGCTTACAACGTCGGGCGGAACGCGGCTCTGGCGGCCGGGTTTCCCGAAGACGTGGTGGGCACCACAATCGATCGCCAATGCGGATCGTCTCAGCAGTCCGCTCACTTCGCCGCGCAGGGGGTCATGGCCGGGGCTTACGACGTGGTGATCGCCGCGGGCGTCGAATCGATGACCCGCATCCCGATGGGTGTCACCGGACAGCAAGGCCCCGGAAAGCCGTTCGGCCCGCTCATGCAGGAACGCTACGCCCACGGCCTCGTGCCGCAAGGCATCTCGGCCGAGATGATCGCCGACAAGTGGGGGTTGTCTCGCGAAGAGCTCGACGTCCTCGCTCTCGGATCCCACCAGCGCGCGGCTCGCGCCACCAGCGAGGGCCGGTTCGAGACCCAGATCGTTCCTGTCGATGTCACCGTCGACGGAACCGCCACCACCATGACCAGGGACGAGGGGATCCGTGAGGACACATCCCTCGAGAAGCTCGCCTCGCTGCAGCCGGCGTTCAAAGCCGACGGTGTCGTCACGGCAGGCAACTCGTCGCAGATCTCAGACGGCGCAGCCGCCATCCTCATCATGGGCGAGGACAAGGCCAAGGAGCTCGGGTTGACGCCGATGGCTCGCTTCCACACGTTCTCGTTGGCCGGCGTGGATCCTGTGATGATGCTGACCGGGCCGATCCCCGCGACCACGAAGGCTCTCGACCGCTCCGGGCTGGACATCGACGACATCGACCTGTTCGAGGTCAACGAGGCGTTCGCCTCGGTCACGGCCGCCTGGCGGATCGAGCACGGCGGCGCAGATCCGATGGCGTTGTGGGAACGCACCAACGTCAACGGTGGAGCGGTCGCCCTCGGGCATCCTCTCGGTGCCTCCGGTGCTCGCCTCATGACCACGCTCGTGCACGAACTCGTGCGGTCGGGCGGCAGGTACGGCTTCCAGACGATGTGCGAGGGCGGCGGCATGGCCAACGGCACCCTCATCGAGCGTCTCTGAGAGCGCAGGGGTCCTGTCTCGTTTTCGCAACGCGGGCCACGCACTCGGCAGAATGCAGACAGAAGACAGCAGACAGCTGACTGCCCGGGGGTTTCGTATCGCTTGGTCGGCGCCCGTCGGTATGCGCTCCTTTCACATACACTCGGACTCCTGTCGTATTGGGAGGTTCCATGGTCGAGTTGTCCGCTGAACAGGAACGGTTGTGCAGCGAGTCGAAGTGGGACTTCTCCGACCTCTCGGCGGTGTTCATCAACTGCACTCTCAAGAAGTCGCCCGAGCAGTCACATACCCAGGGCCTCATGGACATCTCGATGGAGATCATGCGCCGGAACGGGGTTGCGGTCGAGGGCATCCGCGCCATCGACCACCCGATCGCCACCGGTGTGTGGCCAGACATGACCGAACACGGTTGGGATGAGGACGCTTGGCCTGAGATCTTCGAGAAGGCCATGGCATCGGACATACTGGTGATCGGTTCGCCCATCTGGCTCGGTCAGCAGAGCTCGGTGTGCAGCCTGGTGATCGAACGGCTCTACGGGAACTCCGGCATCTTGAACGACGCCGGTCAATACGCGTACTACGGCCGGGTCGGCGGTTGTCTCGTGACAGGGAATGAGGATGGAATCAAACACGTCTCGATGGCGGTGCTCTACTCGCTGCAGCACCTCGGCTACGTGATTCCGCCCCAGGCCGACGCCGGCTGGATCGGCGAAGCGGGACCCGGGCCGTCGTACCTCGACGAGGGCTCGGGCGGACCCGAGAACGACTTCACCAATCGCAACACCACTTTCATGACATGGAATCTCCTGCACCTCGCTCGGATGCTCACGGACGCCGGAGGCATGCCCGCACACGGCAACCAGAGGGCGGCATGGGATGCGGGCTGTCGTTTCGACTTCCCGAATCCGGAATATCGCTGACGCGGTCAGGCGATCCCGACTCGACGACCCGCATCCGTCCCGTTTCGCCGAATGGCCGCCGTCGGCCGACGCCGGCGCCGGTTCCCTGGCGCATCCGGCGACCGATAATGTGCCCGTATGCTCGCGCAAGTGATCGTTGCCGTGGTGATCGGCGTCCTCATCTGGCGGACCAGCATGTACTTCCTCCGCATGCTGGCCACGCCCCCGCCTGAGGTGGACCCCGACGACGTCGTGGCCACCAAACAGGACTACAAGTGCACGATCTGTGGTACCGAGGTCACGATGACCATCCAGAACGTGACCGAAGACGCCGCTCCTCGCCACTGCCGTGAGGACATGGTGCCCGTGTGGCAGCCGTAGGACGAAATCCTTCGGCTGTCACAGCAGACATCGCCTACGATGAACCTGTCGACCACGGAGTTCCGTTGAGGGCACAGCGCTGATCGGCGCCGCAACAGCGGCGCAACGAAACCGTCCCCGAATCGGGAGCGCGCGCCTTGCCATCAGTTCACTTCGACTCCGTCTCATTCTCGTATTCATCTGCCCGCGTCATCTTTCGTGATGCCACGCTCCATCTCGGCCCCGGATGGACCGGGATCGTGGGTGCGAACGGGGAAGGCAAATCCACGTTGCTCGGACTCGCAGCCGGGTCGCTCGAGCCGGCAAGCGGCGTCGTGACCAGAGACGCCGGGCTGGTGATCACGTGTCGCCAGACCGTCGATGTCCCTGACAGCCACGTGATGGCCTTCGCCGAATCGTGGGACCCCGGCGCCTTTGCCCTCCGGGGTCGGCTTGCGATCGAGCCCGAAGACCTCGGACGCTGGGATTCGCTGTCGCCAGGGGAACGCCGGCGATGGCAGGTGGGGGCGGCAGTGTTCGCAGAGCCGGACGTTCTTCTGCTCGACGAGCCCACGAATCATCTCGACGCGGAGACACGGGAGGCCCTGCTCGGGGTGTTGGACCGATTCCCTGGCGTGGGTCTGATCGTGTCCCACGATCGCGAGATCCTCGACCGACTCACAAAGGCAACCGTCAGAATCCGGTCCGGCGTGGTGGAGATGATCGGGTCGTCCTACACCGTGGCGACTCAGGAGTGGGCGGCCGCCGACGAGGCTGTGATCGAGCAGCGCTTGTCGGCCAAACGGGAACTGGCCAAGGCGGAACGCACACTGGCAGTCGAGCGCGAACGTATGCGCCAGCAGCAGGCTGCATTCGAACGCACCATGCGTGGTGCGGCCGCCAAGGACCATGACCTTCACAGCACGGCCCGCAAGAAGGCGTTTGCGTCTGGGTCGGCGGCGGCGGGCCGAGGGATTGCCAGAGTCTCCTCCACACAGCGGCGGGCCGCCGAAGAAGTGGAGTCGATCCATGTGGAGCGGCAAGTGGGCGGGGCGGTGGCATTCCGTGGAGCTGCAGCTCCCAGGGCGACGCTCGTCAGTTTCATGGGTCCGTTGGTGGCCGGGGACACGGTTCTCGAGCAGGACCTCGAGCTGTCGATTCACCGGGACACACGACTCCACGTGCGCGGGGCCAACGGCGCCGGCAAGACCACGTTGCTACGCGCCCTGGCAGATCGATGGGATCTCGCCCCCGAGCGCCTTCTGTATCTGTCCCAAGAGATCGGAGACCACGGGGGCGCCGACTTGCTCGGCGAGATTCGGGCGATGCTCCCGGATGTGCGGGGTCGGACGCTGCAACTGGTGGCGCGGCTCGGTACCGATCCGGAGCATCTCCTGGCGTCTGAAGCCCCCTCGCCGGGCGAGACCCGCAAGTTGGCGATCGCCACGGCCCTGGCCACCGAGGCGTGGTGTCTGATTCTCGACGAACCCACGAATCACCTCGACCTGCCAACAGTGGAACGTCTCGAGTCCGCACTCGCCGGGTACCCCGGTGCATTGGTCGTGGTCACTCACGACGCACGGTTTGCCGGCGCAGTCACCAGCGAGGTGTTGGAGCTGTGAAGGTGATATGTCCGAGCTTCTGGCGTCGTAGGGACGTGATCGAGAGCGAACTACACGCGTGTGGTTTTGCACGGGATTCTCCACAGGCCGGGATAACTACACTCGTGTGATTCCGGAGCGACACAACCCCTAGCCGGGGTCGTCCACGCCGGAGCTATCGGTAGTTGGTCGTCATCAGAAAGCCGACCGCGATCAGGGCGAGACCTGCGAGCGTCACCCACTGATCCCAGCTGAAGACGAACCGGGTGATGACCATGACCACACCGATCGCCATCAGGGCGGTCATCAAGATGACGTACCACGTGGGGGAGGGCGGCTGTGATTTGGCGGCCACCTGCTGTGGGTTGCGGGACTTGGTTGGCCCGGTGTTCCGTGGTTTGCGACGTTTTGATTCTGGCATGTACGACGTGATGATTCGAAGGGGTCCCCTCAGGCTAGCGGGCTTTCTCGAGCCGGTAACCTGATCTTCCCCATGTCGTCTCGAGTTCTCGTCATCGACAACTACGACTCGTTCACGTACAACCTCGTCCAGTACCTCGGCGAGTTGGGCGCAGAACCCGTCGTGGTACGCAACGATGCGATGACGCCCGATGAGGCGGCAGGACTGAGCATCGACCGGCTGCTCATCTCGCCGGGACCCGGGCGTCCTGAAGACGCCGGCTATTCCGGTGACTTCGTTCGAAAGCTGGGCATGGAGATGCCCACACTCGGCGTGTGCCTAGGGCACCAGGTCATCGCCGACGTGTTCGGTGGCAAGGTGGATCTCGCTCCGGAGCCAAAGCACGGCAAGACGTCGACGGTGCGCCACGATGGTGCCGGCGTGTTCGCCGGGCTCGAGAACCCCTTCGCAGCGACCCGATACCACTCGCTGGCCGCCATCGACCTGCCTCCGAATCTCCAGGCCTGCGCCTGGAGCATCGAAGACGACGTGATCCAGGGGATCCGCCATTCGTCGCTTCCCATCACCGGCGTCCAGTTCCATCCCGAGTCGATCATGACCACGCAGGGCAAGGCGCTCTTGGCGAACTTCCTCCGGCAGTAGGTTCGGCGCCGGGACCCGCCGACGGATGGGGCGACCCTGTCGAGGTTTCAACCCTGCAACGTCACCTGTCCGTCCGAATCGATCGCAATGACCCCTTCGCGGCGCAGCGCCTCCAGGGCCGCCTCGAGTTGGTTGTTGATCTCCCGTCTCCGGAGCTCGCCGAGCGTGGAACGTCCGTCGGAAGCGATGAGCTTCAGGATTGCGGCCCGGGCCTGTCGAACCGACCCCTCGTAGGGACCTTGGCGGGGCGGCGGGACATACACATCTGGATCGGAACACCACCGCTCAACGGAGCACTCGTCGCAGAGCGGATCACGGGGGCGGCAGACCGTTGCCCCCAGATCCATGATCGCCTGGTTCCAATCCGCCGGCCGTGAGGAGTCGAGCAGCTCGAGTGCCCGAGAGTCAAGATCGCGTCCGGACAACGCCTCTCCATCCCAGCGGGAGACGACCCTGCGAAGGTTGGTGTCGATGGTCGGCGTGGCCTCGCCGAAGGCGAAGCAGGCGACCGCTGCGGCGGTGTACGGGCCGACCCCCGGCAGTGAACGAAGACCGTCGACGTCCGAAGGCCAACCGTCGGCGGCGATGACGGCGGCAGACCTCCGCAGGTTGACCGCTCTACGTTGGTACCCGAGTCCACCCCAGAGACTTCAGCAGCTCACCGAGATCGGCTGCTGCAAGATCCGCAGGGGTCGGAAACCGCACCATGAATCGCTCGAACGCAGGGACCACCCGCGAAAGCTGCGTCTGCTGAGCCATCACTTCGGAGACGAGCACCGCCCACGGATCGGGGCTGGATTGGCGCCATGGCAGCGTACGACCGTGGGTCTCGTACCAGGCGAGGAGCGCCCGGTTCCGTGAACTCATCCGCCCGAGGTCGTCGGAGTCGAGGTGAAATCGCCCAACCTCACCCTCACGGTGCCGCCCGGATCGAGGACACCTCCGGCCGGAGGATCCTGCACCACGACCTTTCCATCGAGGTTCGGGTCGTCGACGCTCTGGGTCACCGGTTCGACCTCGAGTCTGAGTCCGAGTTGCTGCAGCTCCGTACGGGCCTCTTGCTCGGTCATACCCGTGAGGTCGGGGACGGTTATCTGGCGCAGTTCACCGAGTGAGACGGTCACCACCCCCTCAGGAAGGAGTTCCACACCCTCGGCCGGATCCTGTTCCATGATCTTTCCGACCAGACCCACGTCATCGGTCGGGACCGTTGCCGGTGTCACTTCCAATGTGAGCCCGAGATCGGCGAGCGCCTGTCTCGCCTCGTCGGGCGTGAACCCGAACAGGTTCGGCACTTCGACCGGCTCGGGCCCGTCGGAGACGACCACGACCACCGGCGACCCGGGCTCCACCTCCTCGCCCGGACCCGGCTCGGTGCGGATGACGCGTCCGACAGCGACCACGTCGTCGTATTCCGACGTGGTTTCGACCTCGAAGCCTTCCCGCTCCAACAGGGCCACGGCGTCGGCCTCCGGTAGGTTCTCCACGTTCGGGATGGCTATCGCATCGGGTCCCACCGACACGACGAGATCGATCGGAGAGCCGGCAGCGGCCTCGGATCCGGCGGCCGGATTCTGAGAGATCACCAGCTCAGGCTCTACCTCGGGGTCGTTGGCAGTGGTCACCTCACCCAGCACGAACCCCTCGGCTTCGATTGCGATGCGCGCCTCGGTGAGAGTGAGGCCCTCGACAGCCGGCACTTCGAACAGCTCTTGCCCGGCCGACACGAAGACGGTGACCGTCGATCCCTCGTCGACCAACTCGCCCGCCGGTGGGTCGGTGGCGATCACCCTTCCGGGCTCGACCTCGTCGCTGACCTGCTCTTGCGGGATGCCGAAGAGCCCTTGGTCGCGCAGGGTCTCGAGGGCCTCGGTCCGCGTCATGCCCTGGAGATTCGGGACCTGGATCTGGTCGGTGCCTCCCGATGGATTCAAGAGTCTGAGCACCAGGAACAACAGAAGAGCCAGGGTGGCGAGCAGGGCGAAAGCGCCCACCACGAAGGCCAGATTGTTGCTGGGGGGCGGCTCCTCCAGTTGGCGATACCCCTCCGACGGCGGCACCGTGGGCGGCGGCGCCGAGCTGGGCATCATCCGAGTCATGGACTCATCGGGCGCGGGCGGAGGTGTGACGGGCGTCGAAACCGCGCCTCCAAACGCTGCCTGCGGCGCCTCTCCCTTGAGTACCCGCCACAGGTCGGAACGCATCTCCTCGGCAGTCTGGTACCTCGAAGCCGGGTCCTTGTACATCGCCTTGAGCACGATGTGATCCAGTTCCGAGGTGACGTCGGCGTTGAGAGACGACGGGGGAGCCACATCGGCCGACACGTGCTGGTATGCAACCGCCACCGGGCTGTCCCCCCGGAACGGGGGCTGACCCGTGAGCATCTCGTAGAGCACCACCCCGAGCGAGTAGACGTCCGATCGCTCGTCGGCAGGCGAGCCCTGAGCTTGCTCGGGACTGAAATAGGTGGCGGTGCCCATGACCGCTCCGGTGCGGGTGAGCTCCTGGGAGTCGTCCCACGCTCTGGCGATCCCGAAGTCGGTGACCTTCACGGTGCCGTCGGCCGAGAGCAGGATGTTGCCCGGCTTCACGTCACGGTGAACAAGACCGGCGCGATGGGCGACACTCAGCGCTGCCGCCACCTCGGCGGCGATCTCGACCGCCCGTCGGGGGAGCAAGGCGCCTTCAGACTTGAGGACGTCGCGGAGGCTTCGGCCCTCGACCAGCTCCATCACGATGAAGTACGTGGAGTCGAGCTGGCCCCAGTCGTAGATCCCGACGATGTTCGGGTGGGTGAGGTTGGCAGCAGCCTGTGCTTCGCGCCGGAAGCGCTTCACGAACGCCTCGTCGGCGGACAGCTGGGAGTGGAGGATCTTGACCGCGATCTTGCGTCCGAGCAGCGAATCGCGCCCCTGGTAGACGTCGGCCATACCGCCGCGCGCCAGGTGCGCGTTCAGCTCGTATCGGTCTGTGAGGTGACTGGGCAGTTCCATCGGGTTCTCGGATTCTACGATCGGATGTTGATCCATCGGTCGATCACCGCTGCGGCGATCGGTGCGGCGACTCCTCCGCCAGTGGCGCTTCCGCCCGCATCGCCGCCGTCCTCGACCAGGACGGCGATGGCGATACGAGGTTCGTCGACCGGCGCAAAGCCGATGAACCATACGTCGGGCGCCGCCTCTACTCCTTGAGCGGTCCCTGTCTTGCCGGCGACCCGGACGCCGGGAACCGCCGCCCTGCGGCCGGTGCCTTCGGTCACGACCCGCTCCATCATCTCGGTGAGCGTGTCGGCCGATGCAGTGGTGATGGCGGTGCCGAGACTCGCCGGCTCGAAGTTCTCCACGGTCTCACCATCTGCATCGAAGATCTGCGTCACGACCCGGGGCGCCATCACCTCGCCACCGTTGGCGATTGCGGCCGCGACCAACGCCATCTGCAGCGGCGTGACGCGGACATCTCGTTCCCCGATGCCACTCTGTCCCAACGCCGCAGGATCGTCTTCGAGTTCCCCTGTCGGAAAGACCGATGCTGCAGTCGTCCACGGAAGAGAGATCGAGTCGCCGAACCCCAGGCGCTCGGCGACCATCCCGATCTGGGCTGCACCGAGTTGGATCGCCAGATCGGCGAAGACGGTGTTGCACGAGCGGACGAAGCCCACCTGTAGCGACACCTGGTTGCCGTTTGCGCACACGCCATCGTCGAAGTTCTGAATCGTGGCGTCCGAACCCGGGAGCACGAACTCCACCGGGTCGTCGAACGTCGTCTCGGGCGAGTACTCGCCCGTCTCGAAGGCGGCAGCCGCGACCACGGTCTTGAACGTCGACCCGGGCCTGAACAGCTCGTTCCCTGCCCGATCCCGAAGTGGGCCGGCGGGGTCGTCGAGCAGGTTCTGTCGGACCTCTACCGAATCGGAGCCGGTGAGTGTCTGAGGGTCGTAGCTCGGCGACGTGACGTAGGCGAGCAAGTCGCCCGTGACCGGGTCGATGGCGACGACCGCGCCCCGCGCCCCATCGAGTGCTTCGTAGGCCGCGCGCTGCAACTCGGGCAGCAATGACACCTGGACGCTGCGTGGGCGGAGGTCCCGGCCGAATATTGCCGAGATCATGTCGGACAGCGTGAGGTCGCGTCGACTTCGCAGTTCGTCGGCGTATGCCCGCTCGAGTCCGGCGCTACCTGCGAGGAGGCTGGTGTAGCCGATCACCGGGGCGAAAGCAGGACCTTCCGGATAGAGCCTCACATAGCTCTGGGCGTCGTCGGGATCGACCTCGGAGCGGGCGAGGACCGTTCCATCGCCCGTGACGATCACGCCCCGCTCTTTTCCGCTCTCGCTGATCGAAGATCGTGAGTTGCGAGGATCGCTGCGGTAGGTGTCGGCGGAGATCACCTGGATCCACGTCACCGATCCGAGCAGCAGCATGAAGCCCACGAACAGCGAGGTCGCCAGGCGTCGGGTGGGTCCGTTCATGCGGCTTCCTCGTGCGACACGCGAGCCAAGAGAGCCACGGCGACGAAGTTGCCCAGCAACGAGGACCCTCCATACGACATGAACGGAAGGGTGATGCCCGTCAGCGGGACCACGCGCAGCACTCCGCCGATGATGAGGAACACCTGGAAGCCGAACGCAAACGAGATCCCGGCGGCGAGCAGCTTCCGGAAGGGATCCCTCGCACGGATCGCGATCCCGAAACCGGTGGCGACGATGAGCGTGTACGCCGACAGCACGGCGACAGAGCCTGCGAAGCCAAACTCCTCACCAACGGCGGCGAAGATCATGTCGGTCTCTGCGAACGGGATGAGGTCGGGCCTCCCCAGCCCCGGGCCCGAACCCGAGAGGCTCCCGGTGCCGAGGGCGAAGATCCCTTGCACGATCTGGTAGCCGTCGCCGAGATGGTCCGAGAACGGTCTGAGCCAAGCAGTCACTCGCCGGTCGACGTGGTCGAACAGCCGCCACGAGGCGACTGCGCCGGCGAGTGCCAGAGCGAATCCGCCGGTGAGATATCCCCCGGAGCCGGTGGCGGCATACAAGGTGGCTACGAACACGGCGAACAGCAGCAATGAGGCACCGAGGTCCCGCTGGATCACCAGCACGCCGAGGCTCGCAGCCCACACCAATGCCAGCGGAGCGAGCTGGCGGGGTTCCGGGATGGCGATCGGGCCGAGCTTTCGACGCGCCCCCGCGAGGGCCGGCGCCCGATCCGCCAGGTAGGCGGCGAGAAACCCGACGAACAAGACCTTGGCGACCTCGCCCGGTTGGAAGTTCAGCTCGACGAAGCCGAGATCCAACACGATCCAGAGTCGTGAGCCGTTGATCTCCGACCCCCGGATCGGGAGCGGGCCGCTCGAAGGCAGCATCGGCAGCATCAGGAGACCCACGCCCATGAGAAACATCACATTGCGGTAGCGGCGAAGCGCGTTGAGGCCCACACGGGACAGCCACACCAACGTGACGACGGCCGCGGCGGCACCCAGCACGAGCCACCAGCGCTGCAACGAGGCGCGGTAGCTGTCGAGTCGGTAGATCTCCACCATTCCGAAGGCGGTCACGAGGGCGATCGGTGGCAGCAATGTGGAGGTGGCGTCGGTGGCCAGCATTCGCACCGCGACATACACCGAGCCGAACGCCAGGAGCATGATGATGAACGTCAGCGCCACCTGGGCGTCGACGCCACCGGCGCCGGCCAGGTTCACCATGGTGACGCCGAGGGCTGCCAACACACCGGCGCCCACGAGGAGCGATGCTTCGGCCGTTCGTGTCATCGTGTCTCTCAGTCTCGAGGCTCCGGTGAAAGCCCAAACGCGCCGGCCCACGCCGGCCAGGGTCTCACCTGATGTCCACCACGATGGCGGTCACGTTGTCCTGACCACCGGCCCGGTTGGCCCGTTCGACCAACTCCCAGACGGCCTCCTCCGCCGTTTCCTTACTCGCCAAGGCCTCGGCGATCTCCCCGTCGTCGATCATGTCCGAGACTCCATCCGAACACAGCAGCACTCTGTCGCCCGGTTCGAAGGTCTTGTCGAACACATCGATCTCCACGTCGGATATGAGCCCGAGCGCTCGAGTGAGCATGTGCCGCTGAGGATGATCGGCTGCTTGTCCGGCAGTGATCTTGCCCGCCCGCAGATACTCGGTCACGATCGTGTGATCGGTTGTGACCTGCTGCAGTGTGCCTGTTCTGAGGAGATATGCTCGGCTGTCGCCCACATGGGCGAAGGTGCCCCTGCGGTCCGCCTTCAGTTCGAGCAGCGTGATGGTCGTTCCCATCCCGGCGAGCGCAGGATCACGATCGACCTGCTCCAGGATGGCGCGGTTGGCCGCCGCCACGCGATCTTTAACCGACCCCCCGGCTTCCACCGTCGTCTCGATCGCGATCCTCGAAGCGACCTCACCCGCGACGTGACCTCCCATGCCATCGGCCAGCACGAGGAGCGCTTCGTCAGCGCTTCCCGACGACTCGGGAAACACGGAGTCTTCGTTGTTGGTTCGAACCCGCCCCTTGTGGCTGGCGGTGGCCCACTGGTAGTTCACCGAACCTCCATCACCGTCTTGCCCACCTGTACCGCGTCGCCCCGATTGAGATCGACCGGCGTTGTCACTCGCCGCCCGTTCACGTAGGTCCCGTTCGTGCTTCCGAGGTCCGTGAGGACGAGGCGGCCCTCCCTGTTGTTCAACCGCAAGTGGAACTCCGAGGCGTATGGATCGTCGAGAGGTATGTCCGCTTCATCACTTCTCCCGAGGACCACCGCGTCGCTGACCGAGAAATCCAACCCGGATTGGGAGTCGGAACGTACCACGACGACGCGAGTTCCGGGCTTGCGGTTGCGGCGGGCCGGAGCGAGGCCCAGGTGAGCGCCGATCGCCCGGGCCACTTGCCACACGAAGAGGTAGACGAGTGCGAGAAAGATGAGGCGGAGCAACGTGAGCAGAAGGTCCGGCATCGTCGATCAGTCCACCCACTGCAACAGGAAAGTGGCGTCGGCGAAGGTGACCCTGGCGGGAACCGAGATCTCGGCCGGACGATGGTCGATCCGGACGCCGTCCACCACGGTGCCGTTCGACGAGCCGAGATCCGAGATGAGAACCCTGCCGTCTTGCCTCCAGATCATCGCGTGACGCCTGCTCACGTGTTCGCTCGGGACGGTGACATCGGCTTCGGGCCCTCGTCCGATCACGGCGCGATTCACCGAGATGTCATGCTCGGCGCCGCCCACGAGTCGTGCCCACGCCGGCCGTGGCCCCTCGACGAACTGCCCGTCACAGCGCGGATTGCCGTGCGGGGCACTCGGGTTCACGATCACCACGACCTCGGCCGGTCCGTCGAGACGCCAACCCCGTTCGAACGCAAGCTCCTCCACCATCACGGCGAGTCCGGTCCGAAGCTCGGGGGGAGGCGTCTGGCCGCCGAGGTCGTCGGGGTTGACGGCCAGGACGTACCGATTGGGCACGACCGTGCCGTCTTCGGTGGTGATGCCGGCCAGGTCGGCCTGGCGGATGATGCGCTGTGCCAACTCACTCGGATGGAGTTGACCGCGGAAGACCGACCCCACCACTCCGTCGAGCAGGGACTCCAACCGTCGTTCCAATCGCCGAATCAGGCTCGTCACGCGGAATACGGTACCGACGTGCTCGAGGCCCATCGGGTCTGGACACCGACAGGGAGCCCGCACTCGCACGCAGGGCTCCCTGTCGGGACGACGGGCGGCGTCGGTTTCGAGCTGCTCACGCTCCCGGACCGACGTGCAGCACGCGCATCATCTCGTGATCCTCGTGCGACAGGATGTGGCAGTGCCACACGTATCGGCCCGGCTTGTCGAACGTCGCCTTGATCCTGGTCACCTGTCCCGGCAATGCCGTCACCAGGTCCTTCGGGGCGTTCTCGACGAACTGGGGCGGCTTCGGCACCGGAGCTCCCTTTGTCGGGTTGACGATACGGAAACCCGCTCCATACGTGCCGAGATCGCCCGCGACCGAGTTGTGCTGGACCGTCGGCTGGGAGACGAGATACGTCCCGTCGTTCCCCGGACTCGTGCCTTCCGGAATGAATCCGTCCTCGTCCGCTGCGGAGTCCCATTTGATCGCGCTCCGGCCAAGGATCTCGAAGTTCACCAGGTGCAGGTGCACCGGGTGGGCATCACCGGTCATGTTCCAGACCTCCCATTCCTCGGTGCTGTCGAGGGCTGGGTTCTCTGTAGTGGGGCTGTGCCAGGCGATCGAGCCCTCCATCTGGCCGATCAGACCGACGCTGCTGTACACCGGAGTATCAGGCCAGTTGATCGGGCTTCCGGCGTGATCGGTCGCCGGCTCGGCGGTGCCGAGCAAAGGCTGCAAACGTCCGTACTCGTCGGTCCCTTCGAAGAGCGCCACCTTCCGCGTCCGCGTCGAGCCGGGAATCACCGGACCGAAGTCGATTCCAACGGGGGTTGCGTCTGGAACGCCGGAGTCCGATGGCAGCACCACGTCGAACGCCATGATCCGGTCTGTCTCACCGAACACCTGGGGCCCTGGAATATCGCCGCCGAACGGCTCGTCGCCGCCGATGTTCTTCATGATGACCCGGTTGCCCGACGTCACCGTCTTGAAGTCGAAGATGACGTCATAGCGGGAGCCGGTCTCGACCAGCAGGGTGTCAACCGTCGTCGGGCTCGATGCCAGACCCTGGTCGCTGCCGATCACCGTGAACGGGAGCGGACCGCTCGACCACGGTCGAGAAGTCGGTGGCCATGGGCGGGACCTCGAAGAACTGCACTGCGAGGAACCGGCTGTCGCAGCCGTTCAGGAGCCGCAGCCGGTAGTTGCGGGGTTCGACGTCCTTCTTGGGCCAGATCTTCCCGTTGACCAGCATGTGATCGCCGAAGAACTCGGCCAGGGCCGTCGGCCCGCCGCCTGGGAACACGTCGGGCGGAAGCACGACGCCCTCACCGGTGATGAAGTCGTCGTAGAAGGGGTCACCGGGGAACGCCGGGTAGAACAGAGCGCCGGTTTCGGTGAACATCCGATCCTGGATGGCCAGCGCCACCTCGTAGGGGAACGCGGGAAGGTCGAGCGGATTGCCCAGGTGCGCCGGTGTCGACGTCGTCGCGCAGGATGTAGAACCCGGCGAGACCGGCGTACACGTTGAGCCGGGTGATCCCGAGCGCATGGTCGTGGTACCAGAGTGTGCCCGCCGGCTGGTCGTTGTGGTACACGTATTTCTTGTCGACCCACTGTGGGCCGCGAACCCCCTAGCCGGGCGAGAAGAAGAACTCGGGGTTTCCGTCGAACTGGAAGTCGGTGTGGCCGCCATGGAGATGGGCCACGATCGGCACGCCGTCGACTGCGATCGAGTACTGCTCGTAGCCCTGCAGCGAGTATGCCCAGTGGAGCGACGTGTCGACCGGGAACAGATGGCGAGCGGGGCGCCGGTGACGGGATCGAGGAGCTTGTTCTCCCACTTCACCTCGACCGGCACGCCGCTTTGGGCAACGAAGGTCATTCCCGGCCAGGTTCCGCCCGGACCGTTCTTGCCATAGCCCCAGACCTGCGTCGACAGCGGATTGCCCATCGGGCCGACGAGGCCCGTCATCTGTGTGAGCTGCTCGACGGCGATCTTGTACTTGTTGTTGGGTGACTGGAACACGAAGCTCGGATCCAGCGCATTCGGAACCGGGTTCGCGAACTTCGGCTGTAACGCCGGATCGGACAGCCCGGAGGCAGCCGGAACGGCGAGTGCCGACCCCCAACCTCCAAGCAAATTGAAATACGCTGCCGCGCCGGTCAGCGCGGACGCCTTCAGGAACTGCCGTCGCGTCGGCATGGTGCCTCCCTCGGCCCCTCGGGGTGCCCACCTCCCCGTGTCGGCACCAAACTGCTCAGTGGCCCCCGTGCCGTCGAAACTACGTGATTCGCCCAATGACAACCGGAGTCTTTCGGGTACGGCGCAGGGGTCGAAAGACCCCAATATCTGGCATGCGGCGCCGGTTTCGGCGAACTGACACCAAGGGTCACGGTTCCGCTACCATTTCGCTCCGCTTCTCGGGCGAGTGGCGGAATTGGCAGACGCGCTGGCTTCAGGTGCCAGTGAGGGCAACCTCGTGGGGGTTCAAGTCCCCCCTCGCCCACTTGATCGGAGATCTTCACCGGCCAGCGCGCCGTCGTGGCAGGCGGCGGTGGATCGTGCCGGTTGCCCTCACCGTTTTTGTCGGCCTGATCGTCGCGTTTGCGCTCGCGCTCGACGAGGATCAGGCGCCGCCCCTGTTCGCCGAGGACCTGCGGGGTTCGCTCGTCGACGTCGGCCGGAGCGCTGCGCAGTTCGGCGCCCTCGTCGAGGGGATCAACGGTGCAGATCGTGTGACGCTCGACACGACGGTCGACGACTCGCTCGAGGCCCTGTCCGCGGCCAGGACGGCAATGGGAGAGGCCCCGGCCGGAGACCCGGAGCTTACCGGGCCCCTCGCCATCCTCGACCAGGTGATCGCATCGTGGGAGACCGGGGTCTCCTCGTTCCGCGATCTCGTCTTCGAGGCGGCCGACGACCCATTGGCGGTAGGTCTGGAGATCGAGATCACCGACGCACTGATCGATCTGCGTGCGGGTGACCGGCTGTACCAGTCCTTCGTGGCCTCGATGGATCAAGCAGAAACTTCTGCTCCGGTGGTTCCTTTCCCCGAGATCGCTTTCGTCTCTGACACGTACCCGTTCTCGTCTGGCCCAACCCAGATCGTCGGTTTTGCCCGAGCCGACGGAAGCGGGCTGGCCCTCAGGGCCGATTTGGCGATCGGACGCGTTGCCACGGTGCCCGACATGGTCGTCAACACCAGTGACCAAGCGGTTGTGACCGTCACCGACACTCTGAAGGTGCAGGTCGTGGTACTGAACAGTGGCAACACCGACTCCGAGCCGGTCGACGTCATGATCGATCTCGTGGGAAACGACGGGTCGACCTACAACGGTGTCGAGTCGATGCCCGGCCTGGGTCCCGGTCGTGAGACGACCGTCGAGTTCGACGGACTGACCGTGACTCCCGGTGTCACCTACCAGCTGACGGTCCGGCTACCGCTCATCGACGGTGATGACGCCTCCGAGGACAACCTCCAGGATGTGACCTTCCTCGTGAACGAGGCCACCGAATCGACGACGACCACGTCGGGCTGAGTCCGGTTCGAACGGCCGGCCCGAGTAACCTGATCCCACCCCATGATCGACGTCAGCCTCCTCCGCACCGACCCCGATGCGCTTCGTGACGCCCTGCGTCGGCGCGGCATGTCCCTCGATGTCGACGCTTTGGTGGCGCTCGACGAAGAACTTCGGTCCACCCGCGTGAGGGCGGAGTCGCTCCGAGCCGAGCAGAAGGAGTCAGGAAAGCGGATCGCCTCGCTGGCGGGTGACGAGAAGCAGGCGGCCATAGCGGCTGCTGCAGAGCTGTCGGAGCGATACAAGTCCGAAGCGGGCACGGCCGATGACCTCCAGCAGCAGTTCGAGGAATTGTGGATCGCCATGCCCAACCTCGTCGATCCGACCGCAGCCGATGGTCACACCGACGCCGACAATGTCGAGATCAAACGCGTCGGGGATCCCACGACCGGGCCCGGGGTCCGCGACCACGCGGAGCTTGGCGCCCTCCTCGACGTGATCGACACCGAACGAGCAGCCAAGGTTTCGGGCAGCCGATTCGGATACATCAAGGGCAAGGCGGTTCTGCTCGAGTTTGCGCTCGTTCGCTTCGCCCTCGAACGCTTGACGGAGGCCGGCTTCACGCCGGTGGTGCCGCCTGTCCTCGTGAAAGAGGATGCCCTGGTGGGCACAGGCTTCTTCCCGGAAGCCCGCGAGCAGGTGTACTCCGTGCCCGAGGACGAGCTGTTCCTGGTCGGCACTGCGGAGGTCCCTTTGGCGGCCTATCACATGGACGAGATCTTCGCTGCCGACGAGCTCCCGAGGAGATATGTCGGCTTTTCGACCTGCTTTCGACGCGAGGCAGGCACCTATGGCAAGGACACGGCTGGCATCTTTCGGGTCCACCAATTCGACAAGGTCGAGATGTTCGTCTTCACCGAGCCCGAGCTGTCGGGTGATGAGCACGACCGGCTGCTCGGACTCGAAGAGTCGATCGTCCAGGCGCTCGAAGTGCCCTACCGGGTCGTGAACGTGGCTGCCGGTGACCTGGGCGCACCGGCAGCCAAGAAGTACGACATCGAGGCCTGGTTCCCCGGTCAGCAGGCGTACCGGGAGATCACCTCATGCTCAAACACCACCGATTTCCAGGCCCGGCGCCTCAAGGTGCGGCAACGAACGGACGCCGGAAACCGGGTCATCCATACGCTCAACGGAACGGCAGTTGCGGTTGGCCGCACCATTCTGACCCTGCTCGAGAACCACCAACGAGCGGACGGCTCCGTGGCGATCCCCGAAGCCCTTCGCCCATACACAGGTTTCGACGTCATCGAGCCGGCAGCCAGACCTTGAGTGCCGAATCGGATCCGATCTTCGCTCGGATCGCCGCCCGCTACGACCTGATCAACCGAATCCTCTCGTTGGGTCAGGAGCAGAAGTGGCGCCGCCGCGGAGCCGCCTTTCTCCCGGATGGACGCGTCCTCGACCTCGGTTCCGGAACGGGCGCGGCCCTCGATGCGCTCTCCGACCTCCAAGTGGTCGCACTCGATCCTGTGAAAGCGATGCTGGAGCTGTCCCCCATCGAGCAGCGAGTAGCCGCGGTCGGGGAGCGGATGCCGTTCGCCGACGCCAGCTTCGACGGCGTGTTCTCCGCCTACGTGTTCCGGAATCTGACGTCGATCCCGGAGACGCTCGACGAGATCAATCGGGTGCTCCGGCCGGGCGGAGTCGCCGTGATCATCGACCTGGGCCGGCCCCGCAGCCGGTCGCTGAGGCTGCTGCACCGTCTGGCGTCAGCCGTGTTCCTGCCGCTCGCCGGCCTGATCGCCAAGGCTCCTGCCGACTACTGGTATCTGCATCGCTCACTCGACAAGCTCCCGCCGCCGGAGCGCCTGTACAAGCCGGGACCGCTCATCTTCGAGCGCGTCTGGCGGATGGGTCCGCTCGGCTTCGTCTACGGGGCGGTGCTCCGCAAGGCGTGATAGGCCGAAGAAACTGTGTCGGATGCCACCGCCTGTTGGCTGTGCGCCCGCATGACTGTCTCGCAGTTTCTGTCTCCTCGCGGGCGCAGAGCCGAAAGGGCCGATACAGTCGGCGGTGGAAGAGGAGGATGATGTGAGATTTCGTCGACGGTGGATGATCGGCTTGGCGCTGGCGCTCGTGGTTGCCGCATGCGGGAGCAGTGATGAGGGCGGCTCGACGACGCGGCCGGACTCCGATCCGGACGCGACGACAGCCGAGGCTTCGAGTCTGCTGGCGGCCGTGGAGTCGGCCGGGACGATTCGGGTTTCCACCGATCCTGCCTACCCCCCGCAGTCGTTCCTGAACGAGGACTCCAACACCTACGAAGGATTCGACATCGATGTGGCCACCGAGATTGCAAGTCGGTTGGGGATCGACATCGCATGGGAGACTCCGTCGTGGGACGTGTTGACGGCCGGGAACTGGAACGACCGCTGGGACATGAGCGTCGGTTCCATGACGCCGACCAACGAGCGGCAAGCAGTGCTCTACTTCACCCAGCCCTACTACTTCACGCCGGCGGTCGTTGTGGTCCACGCCGACAACACGTCGGTCTCGGACCTGACGGCCGATCTCGACGGGGCCACGATCGGGGTCTGCTCTGCCTGCACATACGAGGCGTTCCTGAACAAGGACCTCAATATCGAAGGATTCGAGTTTGACTTCGTGATCGACGACGCACAGGTCCAGGGATACGACACCGACACGACGGCGCTCCAGGATCTGGCCTTGGGTGACGGGGCACGCCTGGATGCGGTGATCACATCGCTCACGACTGCTCAGGGATACATCGACGACGGCAATCCGGTGAAGATCATCGGTGATCCGGTGTTCTACGAGCCACTTTCGGTCGCATTCGACAAGTCGGCGCCCGAGGATGCCGCAGCTCTGCGGGACCGCGTCGACGAGATTCTGGCAGAAATGCACGGCGATGGGACGCTGACCCGGATGTCAGAACAGTGGTACGACGGAGTCGATCTGACGGTCCAACAGTGACCTTGAGCGAGGAGCCGCTCACCCAGGGGGTCGGTGAGCCCGTACCCCCTGGCGGATCCGCCTCGGACCGAATCGATCGCATCGCGCTGCGGATGGCCAACGTGCCGTTCCGTCGCAAGGTGATCGTGGTCTGGGTGGCGATCTTTCTGTTTCTCGGCTTCTTCTTCGCCGTCTCGCAGTTCGATACCTCGTGGATGGCGGACAAGCTCCGGTACATCTTTGGAGGCCTTCAGTTCACGCTGCTGATGGCGCTCGGAGGCATCGTCCTTGCCACCATCCTCGCCCTGTGCGGAGCGTTGGGTCGGTTGTCGTCGAATCCGGTGGCGTACGGGCTGTCCGGCTTCTACACGTCGTTCTTCCGGGGCACGCCGCTGATCGTTCAGATGTTCCTGATATACCTTGGGCTGCCTCAGGTGGGGATCAACCTGACATCTCGATTCCCGTCTCTGCCCGACGGGCTGGCGGGATTCCTGACCCTCGACGCGTTCGTGGCGGGCATGCTGGCGCTCGGCCTCAATTACGGCGCCTACATGACCGAGATATTCCGGGCGGGCATTCAGGCAGTCAGCGGCGGTCAGGTCGAGGCCGCCGAGGCCTTGGGCATGTCGTACCCGCAGAAGATGAAACGTGTGGTGCTGCCGCAGGCCTTCCGGGTGATCATCCCGCCCACCGGGAACGAGTTCATAGCCATGATGAAAGACACTGCATTGGTCTCGTTCCTCGGGGTCGCCGCCACCACGGCGGAGATCTTTCGGAGGGCGCAGCTCGTCGGGAAGCGGGATTTCAAGAGCCTCGAAGCGCTGCTGGTCGCGGCTGCCCTCTACTGGGCCCTCACTGCGATCTTCACCTTCTTCCAGGCACGCTTGGAACGAAGAGTGTCCAAGGGATACATCAGAACTTCCACCAGCCACGGCGCACCGCGATGACGGAAAGAGATATCGCAGTGAGCATCCGCGGTGTCGAGAAGTGGTTCGGCGATCTGCATGTCTTGAAGGGCATCGACATGGAGGTTCACAAGGGCGACGTGGTCGTGATATTCGGCCGGTCTGGTTCGGGCAAGTCGACTTTGCTGAGATGTGTGAACTTCCTCGAGGACCCAACGGCCGGATCGGTGGAGGTTGCCGGGATCAGTCTCGAAGGCGGCAGCAGGACTCGTCGCAAGCGTGAGCAGATCAGGAGACTGCGGACCCACGTCGGGATGGTCTTTCAAGACTTCAACCTCTTTCCCCACATGACCGCCCTCCAGAACGTGATGGAGGGGCCCGTCACTGTGCTCCAGCATGATCGGGATCGGGCGCGCGCCGATTCTCTCGAACTCCTGGACAGAGTGGGCCTTGCCGACAAGTCGGCGGAGTACCCGATTCGGCTCTCCGGGGGTCAGCAGCAGCGGGTTGCGATCGCGCGGGCGTTGGCGATGAATCCGGACGTGATGCTGTTCGACGAGCCGACTTCCGCTCTCGATCCAGAGCTCATCGGGGAGGTTCTCGCCGTGATGAAGGCGCTGGCGACCGAGTTGCACATGACCATGTTGGTCGTCACCCATGAGATGGGATTCGCCCGCGAGGTGGCCGATCGGATGTGCTTCTTCCACCACGGGGTGATCCTGGAGGAGGGGACACCGGAGCAGATTTTCTCCGATCCGCGCACCGAAGAAACCCGCAGCTTCATTCAGGCCGTGCTGTGAACCGGGTCGGTTCGCCTGTCCGATTCACCCCTCCTCTCACGGCAACGCCCGGCCAGCCTGCGGGATAGGGGCGCGCGTTTCACGGTGCCTCGGGCGGGATGTCACCTTCGAGGCTCCCGAGCCTGTGACGCACGCTATCGATCAGCTTCTGGACGCCAGCAGAACGGTCACCGAAGAGGTCGACAAATTGCACATCCGCCGTGTCATAGGCCAACCGATCGGAGAGGACCACGTCAGGGACGAGGCGGACGGGGAAGACCGGCTTCTCGTTGGACCGGCCGAGACTCAGTTCGGCCGCCACGTTCGAGGAGCGAACCGAGTGCTCCGACAGCACCAGGATGACCGCGTCGGATTCCCGGATTCCCTGCACTATCTCGCTCTTCCACACCTCGCCTCCCGTGATGTCCCCGCGATCAACCCAGGTTGCGAAGCCGGCCTTCTCCAGGTCCCGTTGGAGCCGGTCGACCTTCGATGAGTCCTCCCGTGCGTAGCTGATGAACAGGCGATGCTGCGCCAGCGAGGAAGCAGCGCCAACTGCGACTGCCCGACGCGCGTCCTCCTCTCCGATCTCGGCGGCCGTCACCCGTCCGGCTGAGCGTGCACGCAGTTGCCGGGAACCGGCCCACCCTCCAAGGAGAGCGAGCCCACCCAGAGCCCCGAGCCAGAGCGGGAACGCCCCAGCACCCTCGGTTGGTACTTCGATCTCGGGGGCTTCGGCGACGGTGGTTGAAGTCAAAGCACCACCGGCCGTGGTCGATCGTGAAGGTGAGGGTTGGGTGGCGGTACGTAGTGTCACGACTGCAGTCGCCACCTCGGTGCTCGTTGCGTCGTCATCGGCGGCCAACGCCGAGATCACAAGCCTCCCTTCCGAACCCTCCACCCGCGTCGGGAGGACGGCGAACTCGAAGCTGATCTCGCGTCCCTCGAGGACGTCGCGCGTGACTGTCGCCTCGCTTCCGACGGCCGAGGGCTCACCCAATGGCCGAACAGCCACCTCCCCTCCCACGAAGGAGAGAGTGGCGCGCATTCGAAAGGAGGTCTCGATCTTGGTCGGCGCGGATGTCGTGTCCGTCTCGTCCGGCGAGGAATCGGCGGGGATTCCCGATTCCTCATCGGGAGCGCTGCGTTGGATGACCACAACGAGGAAGAACTCGTCGCCCTCGATGAGGTCGGTACATTCGATTTGTAGCCGAGCAGGGCCTGCTGCGCTCGCACTGGGCGCGCCCACCTGTCGGCAATGACTCTCGCCTACCTCGAGCGCTCCCGGTGTGAGTCCCCCCACCAGATCCTCGAGACGCTGCTGAGGCGAGAGGGTCGTTTCGGTCGAGGTTGGAGGCGACGTGGTTGGTGTGACGGCCCGAGTGGTGGTTGTGGCGGCCGGCGCCGTGGTTGTTGCGGAGGGGGTGGTCGTCGTGGTGCCCAACACGGTCGAAGAGGTCGTGGTCGGCGGTATTGATGTCGTAGGAAGCACTGTGGTCGTGCTCGGTTCGGTGGTCGTAGTCTCGTGCTCCCGGACGACGAGTCCTGCGTCGACGTCGTACTCGAGGTCGCCGGCTTCGAGCACGATCGGGTCGGTTTCGCCGCTGGTGGAGTCTGGATCGGAGTCGATGGTGGGGTCGTCGCCGGCTCGTTGTTGGGTGAGTTCGTAGCCGTCGGGTGTCTCGAAGAGGACGGTGTAGGTGCCGGGTGCGAGGTCGCCGAATCGATAGCGGCCGCTGTCGTCGGTGATGGTGGTTGCGACCCGGTTCGCATCGGCGTCGAGCAACACAACCGATACGCCCGCAACACCCGGTTCGCAGTGGTCCTGTAGGCCGTTTTGGTTCTCGTCGAGCCACACCGTGTCACCCACGGCGGTCGACCTCGGCTCTGGTGGACCGAGTCTGACGAGTCCGGCGTCGATGTCGTATTCGAGGTCGCCGGCTTCGAGCACGATCGGGTCGGTTTCGCCGCTGGTGGGGTCTGGATCGGAGTCGATGGTGGGGTCGTCGCCGGCTCGTTGTTGGGTGAGTTCGTAGCCGTCGGGTGTCTCGAAGAGGACGGTGTAGGTGCCGGGTGTGAGGTCGCCGAATCGATAGCGGCCGCTGTCGTCTGTGATGGTGGTTGCGACCCGGTTCGCATCGGCGTCGAACAACACAACCGACACGCCTGCAACGCCCGGTTCGCCGGCGTCCTGTAGTCCGTCGGAGTCGTCGTCTTCCCAGACGATGTCACCCGCGCACGCGAAGGGGGCGTGGCCTGCCAGGGCAAGTGGTTGTCCGATCCAAAGCAAGCCAACCGTCGCTGCGGCGGAGAAGAACCTCACGAATCGACCAGGTTGTGTCGAGCCGCGTCGCGATAACGGCGTCGCTGCCATGAGGCGACCCTACCAATTCCGACCTCCGGCGGGTCACGACCGGCCGTCGCGCATCCCGACGTCCCCATTGACGCGCACGTTTTGAATCAAGAAAGGGATGGTCGCTCAGGCCACTGACGATCAGGGGGTGGGCGGTCTACGAGTCGGCGTCCGGCGCCCTCACGTGCACCTCGGTGAAGGTGTCGGATTCGATTCTGGACACCTCCGCCGAAGCGAGGATGTCCCGGTGGTGCAGTTCAAGGATCTTGGACAGGAAAAAGGCGATGGTTGCCCACGTCGTGGCGATGAACAACACTGCGCCGATTCCGAATATGACTCCGTCGCTCACGACGAGTCCTGCTCACCGGTCAAGACCAGAGTTCCCAGGGAGTGAATGGCAGGCACCCACAGGCCAACGAACAGGCCCAACTCGCGGTCCACGAGGAACCACAAGGTCACCGACAGCAGGAACGAGACGAAGCCGGCTGCAAGAAACACCAGCTTGGTCCGGTGGAAGGATGTCAAGGAACGGATGGTCGGTACGACCGTTGTCATGCTGAAACCTCCTTTGCTCTCCTACGGTGCCGGAGTCGGTCCGGATGAACATCTCTGTGGGCAGGATCCCCGTTATGGACGATGGCGACGCGTGTGACGCCCCGATCTTGCCGATCAGTTCCCCAGCAGGTTCGGTGGCGTCGGTCACAGCAAGCTCGTCCGATCGGCGGGAGATGGTTGGTACCGACCTGGTCAAGCGCTCGGAAACTGGCCTCGATTGTCGGGTCGAGCCATGCCACGAGGCCGGTCGAGCGGGCCATCGGCGCCGGCGAGCAGTAATCCGGTTGCCGTCCAGTTCGTGTAGATGTCGATGAAGGCACCGACCGTCGTCCGGTCGCCGATGCTCTGAGATCGCAAACCCACACCTACGAGCAGTCAATGGTGAAGCGGCTTTCCGACGCTCAAGCGACTGGCTGGCTCTCGAGGAAGTCCACCAGATCGGATTCCGTCGCTTCGACCAAAGGCCCGGAAGCCCGCCACAGGATTCGGCCGGTCCGATCGACCACGATCGCATGGATCGTGCCGTCGTCCGTGATGCCGAGGTTCTCGAGGAACGAAGGCTTGTCCAAATAGAGCGTGATCGTGTGCTCTCGCACCCGGTGGTCCGGTATCCCCGCCCTCATGCCGCTGTCGATGAACCACTGTGAGATGCGGCTTCGCTTTTGAATCACGGGCAACTCATAGAAGGCAAGACCGGGATGCCGCTGTTCGAGTTCCCCGGCCAGGGGCATCCACGTGTTGACAAGCGCTTGATGACGCTGCCAGAAGGCCAGCACGACCAGGTTGAGTCGACCTTCGAAGTCCGCGGGCAGCGTCATGCGGCGACGTTCGAGGTTCGAACCGGTCACGATCGGAAAACTCATCAGGTTTCCCCTCCTTTTGCACACTTCGTGTACGGCACGGCAGCGGTTTCGGATGGTGGTACCGATGAACTGAGTTAGGGCTGGAAACGACCCGGCGACCGTCCGGTGGATCGTGTGGGCGCCGCCGCTAGCTACAACCGCCGGCGCCAAACGCGATCGACGGCCACGGTGGCGACCTGCACCGCCTCAACGTGTCTGTCAGAGGAACCCGACACAAGCCGCTCCACTGGACCGATCCTGGGAGTGCCGTTCGGCGCATTCGGGCACTGGCGTGTCAACGATCGGGATCTGGTGATCAGCGCCGGTCATGTAAGCGCGAGAACCGCGGCGACGACGCCGAAGCGAGACGTTCGCCGTTCGTGCCCCACTCCTGGGTCAAACGCCGGACCCCGACCCGGTGAGGGGTCGGGGTCCGGTTGTCGTCGGAGTTCGCTCAGCTCAGTTCAGTTCGTTGACCCGGTCGGTGCTCGGAGGAGCGACCGGGCTGAACGTCCCCAGGTAGTTGACGAGCGCCTGTAAGTCGTTGCCTCCATCGAGCCGAGGCGCCGTGATCGTGGCGAACGTGGTGAAGTTGTCCCCGCCGTCGGCGAGGAAGTTGTTCACCGTCACGTTGTAGTTCGCGGCTGGATTCAATGGCACGCCGTTGAGCTGCACGTTGCTGACCGAGACCGAAACGCAGTTGCCGGCGTCGATGGTCTTGGCGAGGTCATAGGTGAAGCCCTGCGACACCCCGAGATGCAGGAACGGCCGGCTCGACCCCAGCGGCTGGCACTGCTGCTCGAGCACCGAGATGATCTGCGCCCCGGTCATCGGGAACGTCACCAGCGTGTTGCCGAACGGCTGGAAGGTGAACGCCTCGCCGAACGTGACCACACCGTCGCCCTCACCGGCCGATTGCGCAAACTTCAGGTCCGAGCGCACCCCGCCGGGGTTCATGAACGCCACGTCGGCGAAGTTCGACGACGTGGCCCATAGTTGGGCATCGGCCACCAGGTTGCCCGCCGGCGATTCGACGCCGCGATCCGAACCGGGTCGGAGTCCCGCCGCGATTGATGTCGGCGGTGATCGTCCCGATCGGAGTGCTGCCGGCCGCGTCCACCAGTGGCCGCCACTTGGCAATGATCTCTGTCATCACCGGGTCCGGTGTCAGGGCGGCCTGGTCCACCAGGTGGTTGGTGGCGACGCTCAGGTCACGACGGACGTCGTTGGTGCGCTTGTCGATCACCAGGTCCAGTTCGGACACGACACGCCCGAACGAGTAGGCGCTCGTCACGATGCGGGGGTTGCCGTCCGCATCATCGAGCTCGCAGTTGTATGGCAGGTGGGTGTGACCGGTGATCATCACGTCGATGGCCGGATCGAGTGCGTCGTTGATTGCGACGACCGGTCCGGAGATGCCCACACATGCATCGATCGCTCCCGGCGGCGGCGTCTGCGAGCCACCTTCATGGAGCAGCACCACGATGGCGTCGACTCCCTGGGCCTCGAGGATCGGAACGAGGGCGTTGGCGGTCTCCGCCTCGTCCTTGAAGTCCCAACCCTGGATGCCGGCAGCGGCCACCAAGGTATCGGTTGCCTCGAGCGTCATCCCGATGAAGCCGACCTTCACGCTCTCCATCTTCTTGATCCAATACGGAGGCAGCGGGGTCGCACCGGTGGCTTCGTTGACGACGTTGGCTGCCAACCACTGGAAATCGGCGCCGGCGAATGGATCATCGGGGAAGTAGCAACCATCAACCGGGTGACATCCACCGTTCTGCATGCGCAGCAATTCGGTGACGCCTTCGTCGAACTCATGGTTGCCGACGCTCGAAACGTCGAGGCCCATGGCATTCAAAGACTCGACCGAGGGCTCGTCGTGGAAGAGCCCCGAGAATGCGGGAGACCCACCGATGAGGTCACCGGCTGCCACCGTCAGGCTGTACTTGTTGCCGGCCCGAAGCTCGTTCAGCTTGGCAGACAGGTACTCAGCGCCGCCGGCGGGCGATCCCGCCACCGTGCCGGGCGTATTGGATTCGAGATGCCCGTGGTAGTCGTTGAAGGCCAGCAGCTGGATCTGTACCAGCTGACCAGGCGGGTCCGGTTTCTTGGCGGACGCCGGATCCACCGCAACGGTGAACGACGTGAGCATCAGCACGAGTGCGGCTACGAGCGCCACCATGCGGCGCCGCCGATCGTGTAGGCCGCCCAACGCGGCATGAACAATTGGCGTAGACATTGAGTCTCCTCCCCAACGGGCCCGGTCCCGATTCACTCCCCAGGCGGTATACCGTTTCTAGCAGATCGCCCGGCACCTTGAGGCCGGATCGAGTGTTGGTGATGCCGCCAGGGGCCGCTCGTTGGCTTCGGAAGCATGAAACATCGACGGGCACGGTCCCGTTTGCCCGTCGTTGTCCCGCTGGTGAGCAGATGCCGCGTCCGGAATTGGCGTCGCGTCTCGCAGAAGGCGAACCGTTTCGCCGGACGTTGCGTACTGACCCGCGAGACCGGTCGTGAAGGGAGAGATCATGAAACGACTCCGGCTATCCGTGACCGCCGCAGCGGTCATTGCGCTTCTGTTGAGTTCCACGGCGACAGCACTGGCGGTGCACGGGGACGTCATCGTCGAGACCATTCCGGCCTCGGAGGTGCCTATTGCCCTCGAGACCGTCGCCGAGGGATTCACATCCCCTGTGTGGGCTACGAACGCGCCGGGAGACAGGCTCCGGCTGTTCGTCGTCGACCAAGTCGGCACGATCACAGCCATCAGCCTGAATCCTGGCAAGAACGCCCGAGTTCCGGACCGACTCGAGGTGCTCGATGTGGGCGCGAACGGCCTCGGGCTCCTCGTGGAGTTGGGTGCCTTCGGACCCGGCACGTTCGACGAACGGGGCTTGCTGGGACTTGCGTTCCACCCCGACTTCAGGAAGAACGGGCTCCTCTACACCTACACGTCCGAGCCGGTGTCAGGCCCTGCCGACTTCTCCACCATGCCCGAGGGAGTGGCGCCAAACCATCAGTCGGTGGTGCGCGAGTGGCACATCCCCGACCCGAAGCGTCCTGACTCGGTTGTGGATCCGAGCAGCTCGCGAGTGCTCATGACGATCGACGAGCCTCAGTTCAACCACAACGCCGGGTCACTCAACTTCGGTCCCGACGGCATGCTCTACATCGCCGTGGGCGACGGTGGCAACGCCGATGACCAGGGTGACGGCCACGCACCAGGCGGCAACGGCCAAGACCTGAGCGAAGGCAACGTCCTCGGCAAGATCCTCCGTATCGACCCGCTCGGTTCCAACGCCGCCAACGGCAGCTACGGCATTCCTGCCGACAATCCGTTCGTAGGAGAGCCGGGCGCCGATGAGATCTATGCGTACGGATTCCGCAATCCGTTCCGCTTCTCCTTCGATCGACGCACTGGCGAGCTGATCGCAGCCGATGTCGGCCAGAACGACATCGAGGAGGTCGACGTGGTGACGAGTGGAGGCAACTACGGCTGGCCGATCAAGGAAGGAAGCTTCCTCTTCGACCAGAACGGCTCGGAACCCGGCTTCACCACCGAGTTCTCACCAGGAGTGCCGGCCGGACTCATCGACCCGATCGCCGAGTACGACCACGACGAAGGTATCTCGGTGACCGGCGGGTTTGTGTACAGAGGAGCCCGGGTGAAGCAACTCCAGGGTTCGTATGTGTTCGCTGACTGGCTCAGCCGCCTCTTCCATCTCGCCGATGACGGGTCGATCGCCGAGCTCAGTCCCGTGAATCGCGACGGGGTCGGCGTCAACATCACAGGGTTCGGGCAAGACGGACGGGGTGAGCTCTACGTCCTGGGTCAGCCCGGGTTCGCCCCGGTCGGCACCGATGGCGTGGTGATGAGGATCGACCGGGCGAGAGCACCGCGAGTCTTCGACGCCGAGTTGAGCGGGTCGAACGAAGTGCCGGCGGTCGACACCGCGGCGTCCGGCGAAGCTCACTTCGTGGCCACCCGAGATCGCACCGAGCTGCGGTATCGGCTCGAGGTCGAGAGCATCGAGGATGCGGTCCAGGCGCACATCCACCTGGGCTCGGCCGGCGAGAACGGCCCGGTGGTGGCGTTCCTATTCGGGCCCGTCGAAGGAGTCGACGTCGATGGAGCCAAGGTGATCGCCCGAGGTGCCATCACGGCCGACGATCTCATCGGACCGCTCGAGGGCATGACGATCGGGCAGCTGCTGGCAGAGATGCAGCGTGGCACTGCGTACGTCAACGTCCACACGGTCGCCAACCCCGCCGGCGAGATACGAGGCCAGATCGCAGCGGCGTCCTGAACGCCGGCCGCCAAGGCCGTCGCTCCACACGGACCCCCCGCACTGCGGGGGGTCTGCGTTGTGTTGATCGTGGCCCCCTCTGCTCGACACACGTGTGTGACTGGGGCCGAGGTCAAGAGGCCGACAGTACCTCGTGCTCGGTCCCACACGGCGCTCGGCCGTGCGCCTCTTCGTGCTTGCGCATCTGCGTGATCGGCATCGCGATGCCGAAGGTGACGAACTCGCCACGCGGGATGATTCGAATGACCGCGGCGTCTCTGAGCACGTCGGGGTCGCGCTCGTTGCCAAGCGGTAGCCGCGCAAAGATCGAAGGATCGATTTCGTCGACCTCGAGGATGTGGGCCTCACCCTGGAAAGTGATGGTCGCCGCCGGGACCTTGATGAACGGGAGGAACGGGACTCGTTTTGGCAACGTCACCGTCATCGACACGTTGGGGTTGGCGGCGATGTGGCGCACCTTCCACGAGGGCTTGTCGGTGGAGACATAGAGTGACCGGCCTTCCACGGTGAAACAAACGCCCGCGGTTCTTGGATGCCCCTGACGGTTCACGAACGCCAGGACGCCGAAGCTCGAACGGTCCAAGGCCGCCCATACTTGCTCCGTCACCAGCGACATGACCCACCCCTCGGATTCAGCTACTACGACAGCGTGCCGGGCCGGCGAATCATCGACCAGGGTCGAATGCCCAGTCGACCACGTTGTGGGCGGTCGCCCCCAGTCACCTGAATATCTGAGCTTGTATTCATATTTTGTTGCCGATATCGTCTTGGTCGTGGGCCAGGAAGACAACGAGCGACTGCTGGATCCGGAACGGGTGGCTTCGGTGCGGGAGCGTTTGGTGTCGGTCGACGATGCGGGACGGTTGGCTGAGCGGTTTCAGCTCCTGGCGGATCCGGTCCGGCTGCGGATGGTGTACGCCCTGTTGGAAGCCGGTGAGTTGAGCGTCGGGGACCTGGCAGCGGTTGTGGGATCGTCGGAGTCCGGGACGTCGCATCAGCTACGTCAGTTGCGGTTGGCGGGGCTGGTTCGAACCCGGAAGCAGGGCCGAACCGTGTTCTACCGGGTTGCGGACACCCACGTGCGGCTTCTGTTGGATGTGGCTGTGGAGCACTATCTGCACCATCACGACGACTCATGAGCGCAGACCATCCACATGCGTCGGTTCGGGCCGGGGCGCGACATCTTCGACCCCTCGCGTATGCGTTCGGCCTGGTGGTCGTCTTCATGGTTGTCGAGATCGTCGCCGGGTTTGTGACCGGTTCGTTGGCGCTGCTGTCAGATGCCGGTCACATGGCCACCGACGCGCTGGGCTTGGGTATGGCTCTGGCCGCAATCACCGCCGCCAACAAAGCCGAGAGCCAAGGCAGCCGTACGTACGGGCTGTACCGGCTCGAGATTCTTGCCGCCTTGGCCAACGCCGTCCTGTTGTTCGGTGTCGCCGGCTACGTCCTGTTGGAGGCGGTGTCACGATTCCAGGATCCGCCCGAGGTTCTCTCGGGGCCCATGCTGCTCGTGGCAATCGTTGGCCTTGTCGTGAACATTGTCGGATGGCGCCTGCTGCGCAAAGGCGCCGACGAATCCCTCAACGTCGAGGGCGCCTTGGTCGAGGTGATCGCCGACCTGATCGGATCGATCGGGGTCATCGCCGCTGCCCTCCTGGTGCGCTACACCGGCTGGGTGCAGGCCGACCCCCTGTTCGGAGCCGCCATCGGGTTGTTAATCTTGCCCAGGGCATGGCGGCTCGGCCACAAGGCGCTACGGGTCCTGGTCCAGGCAGCCCCCGACGGCCTCGACCTCGAGCAACTCCGGAGCCGGCTTGCTTCGATTCCGGACGTGACCAGCGTCCATGACCTGCACGTATGGACGCTCACCTCGGAGATGGACGTCGCCACCGTGCACCTGGTCACGGGTGACGGCACCGACCCCCACCCCATCCTCGACCAGGCCCGAGCCCTCCTCCAAGATGAGTACCACATCTCCCACGCGACCCTCCAGGTCGAACCCGACACCCACCACGGCTGCGCCGAGGTGACCTGGTGAACCGCACCTCACCGCCGGGTACTCACCAATCAGGAGGCTTCCGACGGCAAGCAGATGCGCGCCCCGATCAACCAGTTCGCGCATCTGCGCAACTTCCCGGACCCCAGGAATTGGGAAGTCGTCGGCCCGAACTTCGACACGCTCTACTCGTTTCTGTGGTACGACGTATCGGATGAGCCGCTGGTGATCAGCCTGCCCGAGTCCGCCGGGCACTACTACATGATGTCTCTCATCGATGCCCGGACCGATGTGTTCGCGTCACCCGGGACACGCACTACCGGCACCGGAGCCTTCAGCTTCGCACTGGTCGGACCGGACTGGCGTGGAGAGCTTCCGGAGGGAGTCGAGAAGATCCAGTCGCCGACCTCCTTCGGCTGGCTGCCAGGCCGCACGAAGGCGAGTTCCACGACCGTTGCCGAGGCCAACGCCTTCCAGGACCAACTGCAGGCCGTACCGCTCAGCCGGTGGGGTCAGGCGTACACCCCTCCCGCGGGGACGGTCGACCCGGACATCGTGATGGACGTTCCTCCCGCCCAGCAAGTACGCGCCATGGACGCACCCACCTTCTGGAACCTGTTCGGCGAGCTCTGGCAGGCCAACCCTCCGCACGACTTCGACTACCCGATGCTGCATCGCATGGCCCGCCTGGGTCTCGAGACGTCGCAGCCGATCGACTTCGATGCGCTGCCATCGCGGAGTCGCGATGTCCTGACCCGCGCGGTCCAACTCGGACAGCAGCGGATCGATGACCACTGGGCAAACCCTGAACGCATCCGCAACGGATGGTGGTTCACTCTCCAGCCACTCGGCAACTGGGGCATGGCATACCTGAAGCGTGCAACCATCGCCTGGTGGGGGCTCGGGGCGAACATCCCCGAAGATGCCCTCTATCCACTGGCGATGGTCGACGACACGGGCCAACCACTCGACGGCGCCAACGACTACGTGCTCCACTTCGCCGAGGGAGAACTGCCCCCCGTCGACGGATTCTGGTCGCTCACCATGTATGACAGCCAGATGTTCGCCGTCGCGAACCCGATGGATCGGTACGCCATCGGCGACCGCGACGAGCTGGTCTTCAAGGACGGCTCCCTGTCGCTGCACATCCAGCACGAGTCGCCGGGCAAGGACAAGGAGAGCAACTGGCTCCCCTCACCGCCGTCAGGGGGCATCATCCCGATCATGCGTCTCTACGGGCCCACTCACGATGCAATCATGGGACGATGGGACCTACCCCCATCGCAACGAGTCCGCTGAGGACAGTACAAAGATCGATAGGCCCTGTCCGAACCAAGTAGAGACTCTGAAACTGCTACGAAGTCCAAGACGAGGAAGGCACCAACGAGATGGCAGAGGATGATTTCGAGAAACAGGTAGAGGACTACCTCCAGAGGTTCCCGTACCAGAACACCTTTGCCTACGCCATGCAGTTCACGGGCGGAGATCCGACCAAGCTGAACAAGTGGGGCCAGGCCGCACGGGACCTGCTCAAGGCCGGTGAGGACACGATCGTGCGGAGCAACAACGACACCCTCTACAAGACGGCGTTCATCTATCTCGGGGACGGGCCGGTGGTGCTTCGCTCGGATTCGCCGTCGCAGGAGCGATTCAGCTCGTTCCAGTTGCAGGATGACCGGAACGCGAATTACCGCAACATCATCGGCCCGGACGGCAGCTACACGCTCTACCACGGTGAACTACCCGACACCATCACCGGTGAGGCTGTCGAAGTGCCGTCGCTGCTGTCCGCGGTCGTCACACGGATCGAAGTCAAAGACAAGAACGACGCTGCCGATATGGCGGGTGCCCAAGCCGTTTTCGACGGCATCACGATCGAAGGCCCGACCATCAGCGAGATGCCCTCCGTCGACCTCCTGAGCGGCTTCGACGAGCGGGTGGCACAGGAAGCCCACAGGCGCATGGATGAATTGGCGGGGGTCGTGCCGTTCTCCAAGATGATCGTCGGGCCGGGCCAGGAACCCGGCAAGGACGTCCCCGTTCTCTACCACTCCGCCGGCACCAAGGAGGGTTGGGGCGGACCAGCAACCTCTCACAGCGCCTACGAGGCGTTGTTCACCGATACGTCCGGTGCGACCCTCGAAGGCTCGAAGGGCGAATACGTGCTGGTGACGGACGCTCCTCAGGTCGACGCCTTCTGGTCGGTCACCGTGTACGACTCGACCACCGGTCGTTTGCACCCCAACGACGACGACCGCTACCACATCAACAACACGACCGCCGTCAGCAACGAGGACGGCACCTACACCTTCCGTTTCAAGATGAAGTGCGAAGCCGGCGATCAGAACTGCCTGGAGGTTCCCGCCGGGCCGTTCGACGTGATTGCGCGTTACTACCTTCCGAAGCCGGAGATCACGAGTGGCGAGTGGACGATTCAGAGGCCGATGCTGAAGGACGCGAACTAGCAACCCAGCAAGGCAGAAGAGCCTCCAGAACCGACCGATGCCCTCAATGCCAATGACAAAATGGGAACAGGGACACCATGCATTCACAAGAGAAGAACGCATCGTCGTTGAACGATGAAGAAGCCCTCGAGATCGCGATCGAGGCCTACGTCTACGCGTCGGCGATCGTCCAGATGGAAGTTCACCGCCGGGTACTCACCAATCAGGAGGCTTCCGACGGCAAGCAGATGCGCGCCCCGATCAACCAGTTCGCGCATCTGCGCAACTTCCCGGACCCCAGGAATTGGGAAGTCGTCGGCCCGAACTTCGACACGCTCTACTCGTTTCTGTGGTACGACGTATCGGATGAGCCGCTGGTGATCAGCCTGCCCGAGTCCGCCGGGCACTACTACATGATGTCTCTCATCGATGCCCGGACCGATGTGTTCGCGTCACCCGGGACACGCACTACCGGCACCGGAGCCTTCAGCTTCGCACTGGTCGGACCGGACTGGCGTGGAGAGCTTCCGGAGGGAGTCGAGAAGATCCAGTCGCCGACCTCCTTCGGCTGGCTGCCAGGCCGCACGAAGGCGAGTTCCACGACCGTTGCCGAGGCCAACGCCTTCCAGGACCAACTGCAGGCCGTACCGCTCAGCCGGTGGGGTCAGGCGTACACCCCTCCCGCGGGGACGGTCGACCCGGACATCGTGATGGACGTTCCTCCCGCCCAGCAAGTACGCGCCATGGACGCACCCACCTTCTGGAACCTGTTCGGCGAGCTCTGGCAGGCCAACCCTCCGCACGACTTCGACTACCCGATGCTGCATCGCATGGCCCGCCTGGGTCTCGAGACGTCGCAGCCGATCGACTTCGATGCGCTGCCATCGCGGAGTCGCGATGTCCTGACCCGCGCGGTCCAACTCGGACAGCAGCGGATCGATGACCACTGGGCAAACCCTGAACGCATCCGCAACGGATGGTGGTTCACTCTCCAGCCACTCGGCAACTGGGGCATGGCATACCTGAAGCGTGCAACCATCGCCTGGTGGGGGCTCGGGGCGAACATCCCCGAAGATGCCCTCTATCCACTGGCGATGGTCGACGACACGGGCCAACCACTCGACGGCGCCAACGACTACGTGCTCCACTTCGCCGAGGGAGAACTGCCCCCCGTCGACGGATTCTGGTCGCTCACCATGTATGACAGCCAGATGTTCGCCGTCGCGAACCCGATGGATCGGTACGCCATCGGCGACCGCGACGAGCTGGTCTTCAAGGACGGCTCCCTGTCGCTGCACATCCAGCACGAGTCGCCGGGCAAGGACAAGGAGAGCAACTGGCTCCCCTCACCGCCGTCAGGGGGCATCATCCCGATCATGCGTCTCTACGGGCCCACTCACGATGCAATCATGGGACGATGGGACCTACCCCCATCGCAACGAGTCCGCTGATGCCTGGCAGCCCAACAGGGCTTCGATCGCTCGACGAGAGGATCCAACGATGATCTGGGCACTGCTGGCAATTCTGGGGATTCCGATCTGGTTGATCGTTGGCGCGCTCATCGCCATCTGGCAGATTCGTCGCGCGGTCAAACGACAACCGGGCGTGTTCGAGGTGTCGGTACGGACCGTAGGCGCCGACAAGTGGCCGCGACAACCCAGCTACGCCCGCGTCATCCGCGACGTCCTGGTACTCAACCGCGGGGTCGCTCTTCTTCGTGCCGAGGTCCACCCCCTGGATGCGGTGACCGAGTTCGACCTCGACGGGGCGCCGCGCAAGCCTGCCGACGCAGTGGGTCGCCTGGTCACCTTCGAAGACGGCACCCAACGCGAGATCGCGGTCGCATCCAACCACGTCGGCGAACTCGATCGAGCTGCCAGGCCGACTCGCAACTGACCGGTCGAGCGGGAACGCGGCGAAGGACCACACCGAAGTGCGACCCTTCTGACCAAGGACAAATGGTGGCCGGGGCAGGATTTGAACCTGCGACCTTCGGGTTATGAGTCTGGAACCCGAAGAGGTTTCCGCTGGTCACACCCTGTTTGCCCAGCTCAGCGGCTGTTTTCAGCTCCCTGTTGATCCCGCTGTTCCCCCTGTCTACCGGTGTCTCGGTAGATCCCTGGTAGATGCGGAGCCCCCGCCGGAGCGAACGACGGCGATCACCGAGGGTGAGATCGGCCCCGAGGGTCCTGGCGGGTCGGGTCAGCCACGGCCGAACCCGTCGGCAAGCATGTCGTCGGCATCGACGGCGCTGCGACCGGAGGTCGAACGCCGAGCGCGAAGAACCGGAGCTTCCGTCGCAGCGTCTCGACGCTCCCGGCCGTCACCCGGCCCACCCGCGCGTCCTCCGGCTCTTCTGCCGAGATGCCGCTGGACTCGTTCACGCCGCTGGCTCCTTGCCGAGGTGGACGGGCACGCGGCGGTCCTCGTCGTCGAACACGGCGACGAGTTCGAGCCGAGCGCCGAGCGCTTCGAGATAATCCCGCAACGTCGAGACCCGGACGTCCTCGGCGTGTTCGAGTTTGGACACGGCGCTCTGGGTGATCTCCAACCGGCCGGCGACCTCGACCTGGCTCAACGCCTCGGCATGACGAAGCTCGTACAGACGCAACTCTGCCTCGAGTTCGGCCCGCGCCCGCTCTGCCCGTTCGGCTGCGCCGGGCAATTCCATCATCCTGTCCCGAAGTTCGGACCACTTCCGATAACCACTCATTCGATCAAACCCTGCTCACGGAGCTCATCCAGGTACTCGTCGTAGAGATCGTCCGCAGCGGGGATCGCCCACTCGTACCACTGACCAGACTTGTCGCCGCCGAGCAGCAGGATCGCCTGCCGGCGTCGGGTCGAAAACGAACACACCCGCAGCGCCCCGCCCTCGCTGGCCCGCAGTTCCCTCATGTTGTGATGCCGCGACCCGGTGATCCGATCGACCGACGGCCGGCCCAGGTCCGGGCCCCGGCTCTCGAGCAGATCGATCCGCACCCCGAGCGCCGCCTGCTGATCGACGTCGAGGGTCTCCCAACAGTCCACGAACTCGTCGGTGACCTCGACTTCCCACACCAACTCAGTATGAGCAATGACTACTTAGTCGTCAACACTCATGTCCCGGTCGGTGGCGACTGACATCCCACCCGCCCCCGCCGCGGCCCATGCGGGTCAGTCGCCGATGGCCTCAGCGACCCGGTTCTGGAGCGCTCCGAGCGGTGTGGAGCCGTCAGCTCTGCTGATCGGGCCGACAATCGTGTTCGCGAGCCACACCGACAACCCGATCAGATCGCCGGGGTCCGAGCGTCCGGTACTGATCGTGTGCTCGGCCATTAAGACGAACTCGTTCATCACCCCCAGCACCTGACGACTCGCCGTCTTGGCCAGCACCGCCGACTGCATCTCCGTCGTCTCCGCAGCCACGAACCGAGGATCGACCCGCCGCGAACACCTCGGCCATCGCCGCCGGGAACCGGCCGACCGCCCCCGCCGCAGGGGCCAACGGCATCAACACCGGCGCCAACGTTGTCGCGTTGACGAACAGGGCGACCTGCGGCTTCCAGAACAACACGTTCGCGTACCAGCCACCCAGCACCGTCGACGACGCCGGCGGATCCGGGACCGGCCGACCGACCCGGTCCAAGAACTTCTTCGTCCCCCGAACCGTGAACACGCCCTCTACTCCTCGACCAACGCGGCCTTGAGCACCCCGTAAGCGTCGTCGAGCAGCCGAGCGCGGCGACGATCGGTCTCGGCGTTCGCCTCCGACGCCACGTAGCCGACCAGCTCATCGAACGCTCCCCACGGTCCTGCCGACACGACTCCCTCCGAGGATCCCTCGGCCCGAGCGATCAGCAACTCCGAAGCAGCATGCAACACCAACACACCCCGCAGCAGATCGAACAACCCGCGAGCCATCACGACCTTGATCACATCACCATCGGCGTAGCCGTCGTCGAGGCCAGACACATCGGTCGGCGAACCCTCCCAACCCGTGATCACACCCTCGTCACCGCAGGCGTCACACGCCCAGGCGATCTGCCCGTTCCCATGCCGGAACACCATGATGAACCCGTCACACGGCCGCCGGCCCGGTCGCCTCGTACACCCGACCGCCGAGGTCGCGCTGGTGCCCACGGGCCGAGCACTCCCCGCCCGCACGATCGCCCCGAGTTGCGCGGCGAGCCGCCTCGCCGGCCCCGGTGTGTCCTCGGGCATGTCCATGAAGTGACGCAAATCGATCACCAACACGCGGCCAAAGGTAGCCCGCCCCTCGCTGCTGCGATTCTCGGTCTCCCAGCGTCCTCGCCAGGAGCCGGGGACCTTCGGGTTGGTTCCGAAGTCGTCACGCCGGCGGCCGATGGGTGGCGATGACCTACATCGTGCAACGCAAGGCCCGCTTCTACGTCGTCGCCTACGACGGCATCGACACCCTCACCGGCCGAGAACGCCGGCGCTGGGACCCCGCCGGACACTCACGAACCGACGCCGAGGCCATTGCCGCCAACCTCGACGCCGCCCACACCGCACTCGACACGCCGGTCGGCACCAACCCGCTCACCGTCGCCCGCTACCTAATCGAACAATGGCTCCCGGTCCGCCGCCACGACCTCGACCCGAGGGCGATCCATTCGTCGAAGATCGCGCACAGGAGGTCCCCCAGGTCGGCCGGGCCGACGGTGCGGTCGGTGACCTCGCTGCCGGCCTGCACATACAGCGGACGCTTCTCCTTGTTGGCGTCGCCCTAGCCCGCGTTGGCGATCGTCAGCAGCGTCTCGGTCGTCCTTTCGACCACGGGGATGAACTGCATGAACCGCAACCCGAGGTCATCACGGAAGAACCGGTACACCTCGATCGGGGCATGAGCGTTGGCCGCATGCACCGTGCACAACAGATTCACGTCGACGGCATGCACCTGCAACGCGTCCAGGGCTGCCACGACAAGCCGGAACGAAACCTCACCACGCTTGTCGACCCGGTAGGCGTCGTGCAGCTCTTCGGGACCATCGATGGAGAGCCCCACCAAGAGGCCGTGTTCCTTGAAGAACGCCGCCCAACGATCATCGACGAGGACACCATTGGTCTGGATCGTGTGGCTGATTATCTGATCCGGTCGGCGATATTGTTCGACCAGTTCGACGGACCGTCGGAAGAAGTCGAGCCCGATCATCGTGGGTTCGCCGCCCTGCCAGGCGATCGTCACCTCCGGGGTGCGATGCGACTCGAGGAGCTGACGGATGTAGGTCGCCAACATCTCGTCGGCCATCCGGAACCGGTCGCCCGGATACGACTGCTCCTTCGACAAGAAGAAGCAGTACTCGCAGTCGAGGTTGCAGATCGGCCCGGTCGGCTTCGCCAACACGTGATATGCCGCCGGGCCACCCTGCATCGTCAACACGGTCTCAGGGCGCGCCTGTGTATTCGACGTGGACCTGGTGGATGGTGCGCCTCCGCCCGTCCCCGCGGGGCCGTTCGACATCGTTGCGCGTTACTACCTTCCGAAGCCGGCGATCATGAGTGGCGAGTGGACGATCCCGAGGCCGATGCTGACGACATCGGACTAGTTGTGAGGTCACCCGAGGAGGCCACCATGACCAGCGCCTCCGGATACCGCCACCGGCGACGCTGCTGAGGTCTTCTCCGTTGGCGGCTGCGTGTAGGGCGGGCGCGTGTTGACGACCACGGTTGACTCGTGCGAGCTTGCGAGAACCCGGACTGTTGCCTCTGGTTGGCGGATGCCGGTCTCGACGACCATGCTGCGAGGCCCGTTCGCCATAGGAGTCGCAGATGGATGTCACGCTCGAGAACTTCAGCACCGTGGAAACGGCGTTCCAGTTCGATCGCAGCCTCGCGATGTGCGGCGGGCAGGTGAACCGATTCGCCCATCTCCGCGCCCCAGTACCGCTCGATCGGCAAAGCGTGATCCGGATGCAGCGCGACACCTTGTACAGCGTGGCCATCGTCGACATCAGTGCCGGCGCCGAACTCACACTGCCCGATACCGGCGACCGGTACATCAGCGCCCACATCGTGAACGCCGATCACTACACCAACGCCGTGTTGCACGACCCCGGCCTGCACCGGCTGACCACCGAGCAATACGACACCGACTACGTCCAGGTCTCGATCCGCATCCTGGCCGACCCCAACGACCCAGACGACATGGCAACAGTCCACGGCCTCCAGGACGCAGTTCAGGTGTCGGCCGGCTCAGCGGTCCCATACACCCACCCCGACTACGACACCGCACAGTACGACCGGCTCTACAAGCTGATCCTGGAACTGGGCGACTTCTCCTCCGACGCCAGTGGTGCGTTCGGGCCGAAGGACGAGGTCGATCCGATCCAGCACCTGATCAACACCGCGATCGGCTGGGGTGGTCTGCCAAGCTACGAGACCGTCTATCTCAACGACACCAGCCCCCACCCGGTCGGCCACTACCGGCTACGCCTGCACGAGGTGCCGGCGGATGCGTTCTGGTCGATGAGCATCTACAACCGTGACGGCTACTTCGAGGCGAATCCGTTCGACTCGTACAACATCAACAGCGTGACCGCACACCGGGGGCACGACGGATCGGTCACCCTCGACATGGACACCGAAGATGCCGGCTACGCGAACTTCCTGTACGTGATGGACGGCTGGAACTGGGTGTTCCGCCTCTACCGCCCGCACCCCGAGGTCCTCGATGGCACCTGGCAGCTCCCCGAGATCGAACAGGTGTGAAAGAGCAACGGTGGCTGGAGTCTGTATGCCAAGGCCGGCAAGCCGGTTTACTGCTACAACTATCTCGGGGTGGAGCGCTTCAAGATCGAAGGCCAGCAGACCATCCCGCCCGGCGAGCATCAGGTACGCATGGAGTTCGACTACGACGGTGGCGGAATCGGCAAGGGCGGCACCGTGTCCCTCTACCCGGATGGCGAGCCGGTCGGCCAGGGTCGGGTCGAAGGAACCCACGGTCTGCTCATCATCGAAGAAATGATTGTCGGCAAGAACCCGGTCCCCGTCAGTAATGACTACGGGCCAACGGACTCCGAATTCACCGGCAGCGTCAAATGGGTCCAGATCGACATCGACGAAGCCGCAGAAGACCTTGACCACATGATCACGCCCGAAGAACGCCTGCGAGTGGCGACGGCGCGCCAGTAGGCCGTCTTCTCACCCTCCTGGCGGGAGCGCGAGGGAAGCAGGTGTTCGAGGTGGCGGCACGGACCGCAGGCGCCGACAAGTGGCCGCGGCAGCCCAGCTACGCTCGCGTCATCTGCGACGTCCCGGTACTCAACCGCGGGTCGCCCTCCTTCGTGCCGAGGTCCACCGCGTCGATGTGGTGTCCGAATCCGACCTCGACGAGACGCCGCGGAAGCCCGCCGACGCAGTGGGTCATCTGGTCACATTCCGAAGACCGCACCCAACGCGAGATCGCGGTCGCAGCCGACCAGATCGGCGAACTCGATCGAGCTGCCAGGCCGACCCGCCACGGACCGGTCGGGTCCGTGGCCACGCCAGGCTGGTCGTTCCGACGATCGGGGATATCCATCGTCGACGGCCGCGTGTGGCTGCACTGCAGGTTTGCACCTCACGATGCTCGAAGCCGGCGGCCACTGTTCCGCGGCGAATGCAAGCCATCAACCGTCGTGTTCATCCGATCCTTGGTCATCCCCGTGGTCCTGTTCCCTCCATCTGGAGCCCTGACGGTGGATGCCGAACTCGTGGACCCACGGCGCACCGCTCGTCGCGGCACAACGCCAGCAGCCGGCCGAGACACGCGCTCAGATCGGCCGTAGGCGAGACGCGACTGTTCGCGCCGCGAGTTGGCCGGAAACAACCGCGAAGCGCGTTCCGTATCAGTACCAGTGCAGTTCGCGTTGGAAGCGATCGTTGGCCGGGACGTCGACCGCACAGAACGCGCGGTCGATAGCGCGGCCGGCGACGCTGCGCCCGCGCCGCATGCCGGCCCAAATGCAGCGCCCGATAATCGCTGCGCCGAGACGTGCATCCGGCCGAACAGAACTGGCAATCCCCGACGCAGTGGTATCTCACTCTGGGTAGCGGATCAGACTGCCGTGGCACCGTTTGTACTTGCGGGATCGCCCGACGTGCGCAATGGAACCGACCCCACAAACCAGAGACGCCCGGCAGGGCGTGCCTTGGCCTGGTGTTTCTCGAGTCGGGACGGCCCGGATCAAACCGGCGGGGCGAAGCAGCAGCCCTGAAAAGGGGGCGTTGCGATCTCCCTCGATCCCGGATCGAGATCGTCGAAGCGGTGTCGGAGGCCGGCGGCGAGCTCCACTACGGCCCGACGAAGAACCATCGGAGCCGCGTCGTTGGTATCCCCGGGTTCCTTTGTGACCGCCTCGCCGAGCATCTCGCTCGACAATTCCCCGATCGTTCCGATGCGCTCGTCTTCACCGCACCGCAGGTTGCACCGCTGCGCAACAGCAACTTCCGGCGCCAGGTCTGGTACCAGGCCGTCGAGCAAGCCGCACTCCCCGAAGGTCTCAGGATCCACGATCTGCGCCACACCTGCGCCAGCCTTCTGATCGCCGCCGGGGCCAACCCGAAAGCCGTCCAGGTCCATCTCGGGCACTCATCCATTGCCGTGACCATGGACCGCTACACCCACCTCTTCCCATCCGATGTGGACGACCTCGTCAGACGACTCACTGACATCCGGGCTCAAAGTCTCGCGGCCCAGCCGCGGCCCAGAGACCGGTCACACGGCATCGAACTCGGTGGAAGATGACAGAAACCCCCGCAATGACGGGGGTTTCGGTCGCACGCCCGGAGAGACTCGAACTCCCAACCTCCTGATCCGTAGTCAGACGCTCTATCCAATTGAGCTACGGGCGCTTGGGGTCACGACGAGAACGGAGTCTCGTGTGATGACGCAAGGGTAGCCGCACCGCTGTCGAGGAGAAAAGCCGAAACCGACGGCATGGGTCTCGAGAACTAGTCCATTGGATCCCGTTGTCGATGACGCTCCATACATGCCGGGCGTTTGACCGATGCTCTCGATGTGACTCACGACAAGGACGTTCAACGCATGCGACGCACGGCAACACTCCTGATCGCCCTGGTCGCGACGTTTGGGTCGTCGCTACCTGCGATGGCAGTATCCGCCGATACGGCGATCCTGTCGACCGACACCATCGAACCCGTGTGGACTGACGAGGTCGCGTACGTCGAGCCCGAGGCGGGGTGGGACGAGGTCGACGCGCTGCCCGAGGTCGACACCGAGAGCTTCTTCGGTTCGCTTTCGAGTGTCCGATCGCAGATCGGCATGGACGGCGTGCTGGCGACCGGGCGCGGGGTCGACATCGCCCTGATCGACACCGGAGTGGTTCCGGTCGACGGGTTGGACACCCCGGGCAGGGTGATCAATGGTCCTGATCTTTCGTTCGAGTCGCAGGACACCGACCTCCGGTATCTCGACACGTTCGGCCATGGCACGCACATGGCAGGAATCATGGTCTCGGATGCGCCCGACGTCCCTGGAATCGCTCCCGGCGCCCGGCTCGTCAATGTGAAGGTCGCTCCGTACAACGGGGCGGTCGATGTCGGCCAGATCCTCGCCGCCATCGATTGGGTCGTTCAGAACCGCACGGCGAACGGGCTCAACATCCGCGTGCTGAACCTGTCCTACGGAACCGACTCCCTCAACGACGCCGATGTGGACCTCATCTCGTACGCCGTGGAGCAAGCCTGGAAGGCGGGCATCGTCGTGGTGGTTGCCGCAGGAAACGATGGCAACGCCACCCGACTGACGAGTCCCGCCTACAACCCGTTCGTGATCGCAGTAGGCGCCGTCGACGGATCGTTGCTGGCTACCGCAGAGAACCCGGTGCCGGACTTCTCGAACTGCGGGATTGGGCGCACGCCCGACATCGTCGCTCCCGGGCGCTCCATCTCCAGCCTGCGCGATCCGGGGTCCTACGCCGACGTCATGTACCCCGAGGCCGCCTCGGACGACGGGCGACAATTCGTGGGCACCGGCACCTCCCAGGCCGCTGCCGTGGTGTCCGGCGCCGTGGCGGTCTTGCTCGAGTCGAGGCCATGGTTGACACCGGACCACATCAAGTCCGTGCTGACCAGGTCGGCCACACCTCTGCCCACCGCAACCGAGGGATGCGTCGGAGCGGGTCTCATCGATGTGGGTCTTGCCTCCACCACATGGCGAGGCTGGAGGTCTCAACAGCAGTGGGACGCCGCCGCCGGCGGTGGGAGCCTTGATGCGTCGCGGGGCACGCATCGGGTCGAACTGGATGGCGAAGTGCTGAAGGGTGAGATCGACATCTTCGGGAACCCGTTCGATGCCCAGACCTGGACCAAGCTGTCGGCCGCAGGAGCGGCATGGGACGGGGGTGTCTGGAACGGCACAGAGATGACCGGTGCGGGCTTCAGTGCGCAGTCCTGGGCCGGACCGGCTTGGCAGGGGGTGTCGTGGTCCGGCGTCTCCTGGTCTGGAGTGTCATGGTCCGGGGTATCGTGGAGCGGTGTCAGCTGGTCGGGGGTGTCCTGGTCGGGAGGCACGTGGTCGGGTGTGTCGTGGTCTGGCGTGTCCTGGAGCCAGAACGCTTGGCAGTGACCACGACCGAAAGCAAGGAAAGGCATCCGGTGACACCGGATGCCTTTCGGTTGCGGAGAGAGAGGGATTTGAACCCTCGAGGAGGCCTATAACCCCCTACTCGCTTAGCAGGCGAGCGCCTTCGACCACTCGGCCATCTCTCCAGGAAACGCCGTTTGAAGACGAGCGCGACCATCACAGTACCGCACACTCGCCAGCTGGCGTCAAGATGGCCGGTCGCTCCGGTTCCCTGGGAGAGCGGTGCGGAGCGGAGGGATTGGGATGTGAACCCACGGGACCCGAATCGGGCCCGACAGTTCTCGAGGCCGTTCGAACCGGTTCTCGGGATGGTTGACCGAACAGGCAGTGGGAGATCTCCTCACCGCGCCGCTGCTGGTTTGCGAATGGCAGTTACGTGACAACTTCAAGGCCCACGATGCTTGCTCCATCGTTCCGGCCGAGACTCTCGGCTGCGGCCTCCTCACTGCCGGCACGTGGCCTTCTCGGGCGCCCGGCGCCAGACGCCCGATCGAAGAGATCTGAGCAGGAACAACCAGCGCACGAGGTGCGGTTTCGCGCACTCCCGGAAGGGATCGTTGCTGCCCGGCCTCGGGTGATCGGCTCGGGGTATCGCCGGGCTGGGCGCAGAAGGTTGATGCGCGCCCCAGCGCCCCGAGGTCGATTCCGATGGCCGCCTTCACAGGGAGTGTTCCTTGAAGAACGTCCAAATGAGCTCGTTGGCCTCGATGTCGGTCGTCACCGCCCCGAGCCACGAATATCCGGGTACGACCCGGCCCGGCCACGTGTGCTCACCACCGTCGATCTGGTAGAAGACGACCGAGGTCCGAGAGACCGAACACGGTGACTCGCAGCCGAAGGTCAGGGTCGAGACCTGTTCGGAGATCTGCTTTCTGACCGACGTTGGATCGCACCCGTTGTGGGCCGCCCACGACGCAACCCTCGCGGGGACGGATGGCTCGAAGTTGGGGATCGTGGCGATGGAGAGATCCGACAAGACGGGGCGGTCCCCGCCCTCGTATGGTTCGAATTCGTCGTCGGTGCCATCGAAGGTGATCATCGGAACGGAACCCATGAACAGATCCCGCTCGACCGCTGGGTACGCCTGGCAGTATCGCCGAAATCCATGATCCCCGCCACCGGTGCGACGGCGGCGAAGAGGTCGGGAAGTGCGCAGGCGACCGCGCTGGCCATCCAGCCGCCATTCGAGTACCCGGTGGCGTAGACCCGATCTCGATCGATGTTGAATCGACGGCCGAGATCCTCGATCAGGTCGACCACGAAAGCCAGATCCGGGTATTCCCGGCTCACGTCCAACGTCGTGTCATCGTCGTCGAACAGCCACCGCTGCGGGTTCCCACGACCCTCGGGGAGCACTGCGATGAATCCCTCGGCCTCAGACTGCAGGTGGAATCCACCGTATTCGGTCTGTTCGACCGCATCGCTTCCGAACCCGTGGAACTCGAAGACAACCGGAATCGCCATGGATGCGTCGTAGCTCGCCGGGACCTGAAGCAGGTAGCCTCGTATCTGGCCGGCGCTCTCCAACTCACACCGGACCGTGCCCACCACTTCACCCGGCGTGCAATCCGGCGACCCTTCTGTCGCCGGTTCTGGACGTGTGGTCGTGGACGTGGTGCCGGCTGCGGCGTCGGAGGTCATGGGGGTTTAGATGGGCGGGGCCGAGCCGGTCGTATCGCCTGTGCCGCACGAGGCGATCAGGAGCGTCAGCACCAGCATCGTCGAGATGGAGAAACGGGTCATCATGTCACTCCCTTGCGTTGCTTGGTGCCGGTGGTGTGCCGGAGCCATTCACTCAGCTGTTCGATGCCGGCGAAGGCCAGCGTTTCGCCGGTGTCGACGTCTCTGACCGACGCTCGGATGGTCCCTTCCGGACCGGCCGACCAGATCCGGAGGAGAAAGGCCCGGTAGGTCGGTGGCAGGTTCGTGATCACGTGGCGCCTCCGGGTTCGCCATGCCAATGTGCCTCGATGGCCGCGTGGCCAGCGTGTGATGGCATCTCCTGGGTAGAGCACAGCGGCCCGGGTGGGCGGATGACGGCCGCCGTATGCTGGATGGGAGGTGCGAGGAGCGCCCATGTCCGGATTGGAGATCCGACTGCTGGGCCCATTGGAGGTCACCCTCGCCGGCGAGCCGATCGAGGACTTCGAGACCGATGCCGCCCGGGCCGTCCTCGCATATCTGGCATGCGAGCCGGGGCGCCGGTTCTCCCGGCCGGTCGTGGCCGAGATGATGTGGCCCGACCGTCCGCCTGGGGCTGCGCTCAGCAACCTCCGACACGTGCTGTCGGTGTTGCGTCACGCGCTGAGAGGCGGCCCTACCCCGGTCGAGTGGCTCTCTGCCGATCGCACCACCCTTTCGATCTCCGCCTCCCCGGATTTGTGGGTGGACATGGTCGAGTTCTCCCGCCTGGCCGGCACCCGGGCCGATGAGGAAGACGTCATCGAGGCCTGGGAGCAGGCCGTTGCCTTGTGGCGCGGACCTCTGCTCGATGGCCTCGGTGTGCGGGCGGGGGCGGAATGGGAGGAGTGGATCGTCGTCACCTCGGAACGGCTGCGACGCCATCGTGTGACGGTCCTCCGCCGTCTCGCCGAGCATCACGAACGAGCCGGAGCGTGGAGCGAGGCACTCGGGAGGGCCCAACGATTGGTCGAGGTGGACCCCTGGGATGAGCGGGGACACCGTCAGGTGATGAGGCTGCTGGCCCGCACCGGGGCGACCGCCAGGGCGATTGCGCATTACGAAGGTGTCGTCGACCGGATGGAGACAGAGTTGGGGATCTCGCCCGCCCAGGAGACCACGGCCCTCGCCGACCAGATCCGGTCCGGTGACCTCTCGCAGGCGGTGGCGGAACAGGAGATCTCCTACCCGAGCTTCCTGGGGAGTCGATCGCCGGTGGCGGCGCCGCTGTTCGTGGGGCGTGAGCGAGAGATCGGTTTCCTCCGGAGGCGCCTGGAAGCGGCGGTCGAAGGGCATGGGCGGGTGGCCTTCGTGGCCGGCGAGGCCGGGAGCGGGAAGACCATGCTCGCCGCCGAATTCACGCGGATCGCCGGTGAGGTGCCCGATCTGCTGGCGGCCAGAGGGCGCTGCAACGCCTATGGGGGCGTCGGGGATCCGTACCTCCCGTTCCGCGAGATCCTCGGAACGCTGACCGGTGACATAGAGACCCGGTTCGGCGCAGGCGAGATCGACCGGGAGCAGGCGGCCAGGTTGTGGGAGGTGGTGCCACACGCGGTTCGGTTGGTGTGCGACCGGGGGCCGAGCCTGGTCGGTGTCATGGTCAACGGTGCCCGACTGCTCCGGCGTGCCGGCGAGGCGACACCGGGGGCTCCGTGGTTGAAGTCCTTGCGCGCCAGGGTCGAGGTGTTGGAGGCGCGCTCGATGTCGCCGGAACGAATGCAGCCTGCGCTGTTCGACGAGTACACCTCGGTGGTGGAGGGACTGGCCCGTGCCCACCCGCTGTTGCTGATCGTCGACGACTTGCAGTGGGCCGACGTCGGCTCGATCGGCCTGTTGTGGCACCTGGCCCGGAGGCTCGAAGGCATCCCGGTCCTCATCGTCGGCGCCTACCGCCCCGAGGAGATAGCCGCCGATGGCGACGAACCACACCCCATGGAGCCGCTGCTCGAGGAGCTCCGTTTGGTCGTGTCCGACAGCACCATCGAACTGGGGGTCGACCGGGGATTCATCGACGCCTACATCGATTCCGAACCGAACTCACTCGATGTCGACTTCCGCCAGCGGATGTTCGCCTATACGGGTGGTCATCCGCTGTTCACGGTGGAGATGCTCAGGGGCATGCAGGAGCGCGGCGAGATCCGCAGAGACCGGGCCGGAGTCTGGGTCGCCCAGGAGACCCTCGACTGGGGTCGGCTCCCCTCCCGTGTCGAGGCGGTCATCTCCCGGCGCATGTCCCGGCTTCCCGCCGACGTACGCCGGGACCTGGCGGTCGCCGCCGTGCAGGGTGAGGAGTTCGTGGCAGAGACGGCGGCGGCGGTGCGGGAAGACCCGGCGTTGATCGAACGTCTCGGCCGTGAGGCCGCCTCGCCGGGACGGCTGGTAGACCCGGGCGGTGTTGCCAGGATCGGAGGACGGGTCGCCGCCCGGCATCGATTCCGCCACATCCTGTTCCAGCGATACCTCTACGACCACCTGAACGAGGCAGAGCGAATTCGTCTGCACGAGGCGACCGGGCGGGCGCTGGAGGACCTGTACCGCGACGTACCGGACCCACCGCTGGTCGACCTCGCCAACCACTTCGACCGAGCGGGTCTGGTCGAGCCGGCCATCGGCTACCTCCATCTGGCAGGTGCTCGGGCCTTCCGGATGTCGGCCAACGAGGAGGCCATCGGGTTGTTGGGACGTGCCGTCTCGCGGCTGATGGAGCTCCCCGAATCACCGGACCGGGATCGGAGGGAACTCGAGCTGCTGGTGGCGCTCGCCGCTCCGGTGATGGCGGTCCGGGGCTACGGGACGGCCGACGCCGAGCGGATCGGGATGCGGGTGTTGGAGCTGGTCGGCCGGCTCGACCCGTCGCCGATGTGCGTGATGGGGCTGATCGGGCTCGCCCAGACGTTGTTCGTCCGCGGCCGATGGCTCGAAGGCGCCGGTGCCGCCCGGCGAGGCCTGATGATGGCCGAGAGATTCGACAACCCGAGCCTGACGGTGCTGGGGTGTTGCGAGCTTGGCGCATGCCTGACGCAGGCAGGCGAGCTCGAAGAGGGGCACCGGCACATGCAGCGCGCCGCCGAGCTCGACGATCCCGAACGCGACGCCTGGCTGATGGACGTCTTCGGTGCGGCGCCGGCGCCAGAGGCGCTCGCCTGGGACGCCGTGAACACGTGGTTCCGCGGCTGCCCCGACCAGGCGGTCGCCCTGGGCGAGCGAGCGATCGCCCTCGCCCGACGTCTCGACCATCCCTTCACCATCTGCCATGCGCTCGGTGTCGGCGGTGCCTGCGTGCGGAACTTCCGCGGCGACCATCGGGAGGCTCTCGAGTGGATCGACGAGCTCGAGTCCATTGCCACCAGGGAGCATTTCCCCTTCTGGTGCGCCCCCGCCGAGATCTATCGCGGTGTGGCGGTGGGCAATATGGGAGACCCGGACGCCGGGGTCGGGCTCATCGACCATGGCCTCGCCTGGTGGGGGGCGATGGGAGTCGCCGGGTGGGACGCGATGTACATGCTCGACGAGGCACGGCTCGAGATGCTGCAGGGGAGGACCGATCGAGCGCTCGCCATCGTCGAGAAGGCGTCGGCGGAAAGGGGCGCCGACGGCCATGGACTCGTCGAGGTCATGGTGGACGTCGAACGCGCCGTGGCCCTGCACATGGTCGGCGACCCCTCGGCACCAGAGGCGCTCTCCGCCTCCATCGAATCGGCCCGGGGCATCGGTGCCCGAATGCTGGAATTGCGTGCCGCCACCCACCTGGCGGAATCCCTGGCAGCCCACCGGCGAGAGGATCGGGCACGTGAGGTGCTCGCTCCGATTGTCGGGTGGTTCACGGAGGGCTTCGACGTGCCGGACTTCGTCACTGCCCGGCGAGTCCTCGAGCGGCTCTGAGCCCCCGCCCCGTCGCGGGTCACTCGCTGGTCACGCCCCCGATGACGCAGTGTGGAGCTGAGCCGAAAGGAGGACACGGTGACAGAACGAACCACATTGCATCGCCCATCGCCGCCCGAGACGCGGTCGGGACGGCCCCTGCTGCGGCTGGCGGCAGGTGTCCTGGCCATGGTGCTGATCGGGTTGGGGGTCTGGGCGATCGTGGCCGCAGATCAGCGGCACGATCTCGCCACCGCCCGCCAGATCACAGACGACTGGCTCGCCGGGTGGACCGACAACGATCCCGAGGCCGTCGCAGCGGTGTTCACCGAAGATGGCGTGTTCGTCGACCTCGGTGAAGGAGACATCTACGCCGGCAAGCAGGCCATCGCCGACTACGCGGCAGATGCGTCCTGGGCCGTGAGCGAGGGCCGGCGGGTGACCGAGGGAGTGCGCACCGATACTGGGACCGTCGTCTTCGCGATCGAGTTCAGGCTCGTCGGGATTTCGCGCGCCGAGGATCTGGAGATCGAACTGGACGGCGAGCTGGCATCCCGGATCGAGTTCCTGGTTGAAGGGCGCAACCATCTCGCCATTGCCCGAGGGCTCGTGGATGACTTCATCGCCGGCCTCAACGACAACGACCCCGAGGCCCTCGCCTCGGTGTTCACCGGATCCGGTGTGTACACCGTCGGTGACGGCGAGAACGTGGTGACCGGTCGGGACGCAATCGAGGAATTCGCAGCCGACTACGTCGAGGACATCGCGGATGTCCGTCGCTTGGACGACGGCACGATCAGCGACACCGGAACCTACGTCTTCTCGATCCGAGACGAGGTACTTGGGGAGAGCCACGACGGTCGCCTGGAGATCCGGCTCTACCCAGGTCTGGAGCTGGCTTCATGGATGGAGTTTCACGAGACGTGAAGAGGTCGAACTCGAGCGAGGTCTGGCGACGCGCATCGAGTGGATGAGTCGGCGTGGTTCACAACTTCGGGCCTTCTCGAGTCTCGGTTTGCCTACGAAATGAAAGGAGAGGAACACCGTGCGAAGCCCCAGATCGATGTACAAGGTGGCGGTGGCGGGAGTCGTGCTCTTGCTTCTGAGTGCAGCCGCGCCGGCATTGGCCGGGCACGGAGGAGATCGGCCGTTCCGGATGACTTGGAGCGGCACCTACGAAGCGTTCGCCGGCGGTCCCGAATGGTGCGATGTCGCCGGCGGATGGATTCCCATCCACATCGTCGGTGACGAGGGCATTGCCACCCACATGGGACGGGTCGAAGGCGAAGGATGGCATTGCACCAACGCCGCCAGCGGGGCGATCGGCGATGGGGTGTTGGTGTACGTCGCCGCCAACGGCGACGAGCTCCACGGAACCTACGAAGGGTGGGTCGTACCCGAGCACATCGTCGAGATCGTCTTCGACGGTGGCACCGGACGGTTCGCCGGGGCGGTCGGCACCGCGCACGAGGAGGTCTGGCACATGCCGACGTCAGATCTGGGAGGCCTGGTAGGTGGCACCGCCACCGGAACCATCGACTACGACGCCTCCCACGCCAACCGATAGCACCCCGAGGCGGTTCAGAGCGTCATGCAGCGCACCCGGTCACCGGGTGCGCTGCTGGCGGAACCTCGTCGACGAGCGTCTCGCGTCGCTGGGACTTGGAGCGGATCAGCTGGTTCGGCGCCGAAACGCGGATGGTCTCCGTTCACGATCAACCTGGCGGCGGAGCTCTTCCTCGTGAGAGAGCCGTTCAGCGCCAACTCGGTCACTCCTCAGCCGCCACGTCACTCGACCTCTACGGACACCGCCACGAAGACGACCTCGGAAACCCCTCGACCGCTTCGGGGTTTGTGGCGGAGGGAGTGGGATTTGAACCCACGGAACCCGTAACCGGGCCCAACGGTTTTCAAGACCGTTAGGGCCGATTCTCGGGATGCCCGACCTACTGGGGAATCCGCCGAAATCCCTTGTGCCGCAAGGGATTCCGACCTGTCATCACCTCTGGTCATCTCCGAGCCGTTTGCGTCGTTGCTCGTTCTCCCGCGCCCCCGCGTGCCCCGAGATGCTCGCCGTCGCCCCGCTTCCATGTCAGCCGCGAAGGGAACACGACGGCTCATCAAGCTCGAACGATCCCCGACCGCCGACGTATCCGTCCTCCTCCTCATGCAGGACTGAGACCCGGTGGAAGTCACCCGCCACGGGCGTCTCGGCTCAGCCCGCGGAGTGGCTTGGGGTGGCGGATCAGCTAACTGGACGGCGCCCGATTCTCGTGAACCGATTCGTCTCCCGGATACGACAATGTGGTGATGACGGATCGGGAGTTGCTCGAAGCGATCGCAGACGGTGACGTTGCTGCGTTGCGGTTGCTGTATGAGCGTCACGCACCATGGATGGTGGCCCGCCTCTCGCGTCGGGTGACGGACCCGGGGGTGGTGGATGAGGCCGTGCAGGACACCTTCGTCGTGGTCTGGCGTCAGGCGGGCCGATTCCGTGGTGAGGGAGAGGTGGCAGCGTGGTTGTGGGGCATCGCCATTCGCAGGGCGATTGATCGGCTCCGGTCGAATCGCATCCCGAGGCTTGTGCGTCCCGAAGTGGTTGCGTCGGCGGAGGAGGCGGTCCTGGTTGGGCTCGTGTACGGCGACGTGGGCGATGCGTTGGGTCGGTTGTCACCGGAGTTGATGGCAGTTGTTCAGGCGCGACTGCTGGACGGTTTGTCGACCCGCGAGGCCGCCCGGCTGTTGGGCATCCCAGCGGGGACGGTGAAGACCCGGCTGATGAAGGCGAAGCAAGTACTGAGGGAGCAGTTGACATGAGCTGGCACGTGGACGAGCTGCTCGTCGGCCGATATCAGAACGGAACGTTGGACCGGGTGGCCGCAGCATCGGTGGAGTCCCATGTGACGGCCTGCGAGGTATGCAGGGCCCTGTTCGCAGCCGATGAGACCAGGCTCGATCAATCCTGGGCCCGGATCATCGACCGTGTCGAGCCGGGCCGGCCGGGTGTGATCGAGCGGGCATTGAGGGCGTTGGGTGTGCCGGGCCACGTTGCCCGGTTGGTGGCGGTGAGCCCGGCGCTTCGGATGTCTTTCGTGTTGGCCGTCCTACTGGTCGTCGGGTTCGCGGTGGCAGCGGCGGGGTCGAACCCGGAGGGCCGCAGCTTCCGTTGGTTCTTGCTGATGGCGCCGCTGGTTCCGGTGGCTGGAGTCGCATTCGCCTATGGACGGTTGGTCGACCCGGCGCACGAGCTCACGATGGCCGCCCCGATCGACGCGATTCGACTTGTCCTGCTTCGCGCCGCAACCGTGCTCGCAGTGACGCTACCAATCGGGTTGTTGGCATGGCCCTTCGTGCCTTCTCCCGCCACGTTGGGTGTCTCGGCTTGGCTGATCCCTGCCTTGTCGCTGACAACGACGACATTGGCGTTGGCGTCGCGGCTGGAGCCGTGGATGGCGGGCCTGGTGACGTCGGTTGCCTGGCTCGGCTTGTGGCAAGCGGCTTCGGCCGGTGACCTCGAACCGTACGGGGTCGGGGTCCAGGCTGTCCTGGTCGTTGTCGCCGCGGTGGCGGGGGCGACGATGGCACTGAGGAGGGATCGGTACGACCAGGACTGGAGCAGACGATGACCGTAGCTGTAACGAACCTGTCCCAACGGTACGGGAGGGTGCCCGCGCTGGTTGGGGTGTCCTTCCGGCTCGACTGGGGGATCACCGGACTGCTCGGTCCCAACGGGGCGGGAAAGACCACGTTGCTCCGCTGCCTGGCCACGGTGTCTGGCCCCCGGCGAAGGGTCAATCGGCGTGATCGGGTTCAATCCCGACCGGCCGAGCGAGCGGACAGAGATCCGACGTCGAATCGGCTATCTGCCGCAAGAACCCGGGTTCTACCGGAACTTCACGTGTTTCGATTTCGTCGACTACCTGGCGATCCTCAAAGAGCACACCGACCAGACCTCCCGCCGGGCAGAGGTGCGGCGGGTGCTCGAGTTGACGGGTCATGTCGGACCGGTCGACCACCAAGATCCGCAAGCTGTCCGGTGGCATGCGACGCCGACTCGGCCTCGCCCAAGCCCTTCTAGGTGACCCCGACCTTCTGATCCTCGACGAGCCGACTGCCGGGCTCGACCCCGAACTTCGCTTCCGTTTTCGGGAACTCGTCACGCAACTGGCTGTCGACCGGGCCGTGCTCATGTCGACGCATCAGACAGAGGATGTGGCCGCGATCTGCGAAAGGGTCATCGTGCTCGACGAAGGGCTTGTCAAGTTCGACGGCACACCGCAAGAGCTTGCTGCGCTCGCCACAGGTCACGTGTGGACGAGCGGTGCGAAACCGGTCACGGCCAGGGTCTTCTGGAGAACCCCCGACGGCGGGTATCGCGCCGTCGGAGACCCACCGAAGGGAGCAGAGTTGATCGACCCGACGCTCGAGGACGGCTACCTCACCCTCGTCGGCCGGTCAGCGCTCGGCACGTCCGAGGATGCGTCGTGACCGCCACCGCGACCGAACCGGCCCGAGTGCCGGTCAGACGAGCGGCAGGGCCGTCACAGCGCTCGCACGGTTCGAGGGGCGCACGATGATCAAGCACCCGCTCACCTGGACCGGAGTCCTGGGGTCAGCGGGCTGGGCGGTGGTCGAGCTACGGGCGCAGGCACCGGTCCTCAACCGGGTGAGTGTCATCGTCGCATGGACGATGATCCCGCTCGGGCTGACAGTGGGATGGTGTCCGGCTGGGCCGTACTTCGAGCGAAAGGACGCAGCGACGCCGACCCGCCAGCCGTGCTGCCGCTCGACACGGCACACCGGACCAGCGGCGTCGTCCTCGGGCTCCTTTACCCGGCACTCCTGGCAGTTGGTGTCCAAGCGGGGCTGCTGGCGTGGACGTCCATCCGGAACCCGGTGACCACCCTCGTGTGGGCCGAGCTGGTCGCCGGGCCCGTATTCGTCATCCTGGCGGGCACCGTGGCGGCGGCGACTGCCCGCTGGACGCCGTACCCGGCGACACCGCTGCTGACGGCGCTCGCCTTGGGTGGCCTACTCTTGGTGTTCCCCTACCAGCCCGAAGATTGGGGCCGAAGAATCGGAGTCGAGTGGTTGTCGCCACTCGCCTGGCCCCAGGACATCATTCCCTACGAACTGGCATTCCGACCCGCCGGCCGCCACCTCGCCTACCTGACAGGACTCGTCCTCGCCATCGCTGGCATCGCCCTTGCTTCGAGGTGGCGGGCTTTCTGGGTCTTGATCGTCACTGGCTCGCTTGTGGCGCTCTCTGCCGGCTTGGCGCAGCTCGGCGAGATACCCGAGGCTCAACAACGCCTCGCGTTCGGCCGGCTGATCGGAGACCGCGCCCCCCTCACCTGCGAGACCGAGGGACACGTCGAGTACTGCGCCATGCCCGGATACGCCGGGTGGATCCCCTACTGGACCGAAGCCGTAGACCCCGTTGTCAGAGCCGCACCAACCGGTGTGGTCACCGACATTCAGGTGCGGCAGTACCCAGTTCACGCACCCTTTCTGCTCGACGCAGGCATGGCGGGCGACAGCGGATGGTGGTGGGCCCACCTACGGCAGACGACCTCGCCGGGCGGTCCCGAGTCGTGCCAGTGGGTTCGATGTCGTGGGGTGACGGCATCTTCGAGTCCTTCCGAGCCGCCGAGGTGCTCTTGAAATGCGCCTCACCGTGCGAGGGCGAGTCACAACTCGTCGTCAAGTCGTGGCTGGCATCCCACGTCGCCGAGATACGTGCCAACATCGAAGAGTCAATGTCGACACGTCGCGATGGGCCTTCGGTTGCCGAGTGCATGTTGGCCGACCTGTGGTCCATGCCCGCTGCTTCGGATCTCCTCCGCCGGAACTGGCCGACCCTCACCGCCCCGGCGACCACCTACGAGGACGCAGGCGCACTCCTGGGGATCTCCGTTCCTACCGGCGAAGACGAATACGGCTACCTCGCTGGCGGATGCCCGTGATTGGACGTTCCTCGCCGGTGCGAGCCCTTCCCCGCCACACCCTCCTGGCAGGGTGGTCGTATTCGTGGCAGCCGCAGTTTGCGATCATGATCGTCCTCGTTGCCCCGCTCGCCTGGATGATCACGGACCTGCAACCGGACTTCGCTGGTCGCCAGCTCTACCTCCGGGCCGGGTGCCTCCTCGCCGCCCTCGGCTTCTGCTTCGCCCTCGACGACACCGCCACCACCACTCTCGAAGCCGTACCAGTACCGCTCCGGACCCGGCGTGTGATCCGAACCCTTCCCGGCCTATCCTGTGGGTCGCAACCATTGCGATCGTCCTCTCGGCAGGCTCGACCGACGGGCTCAGACCCGTGCTCACGCTGTCGAATCCATACGACCCGACCGAGCTACCCGTCGGTCGGTTGCTGCTTGAAGCCGTCACTCTCGCCAGTTGGGGTGTGGCCATCGCGGCAAGACTTGCCCGCAACCACCCCGAACCAGGGCGAGTCGCCTCCGTCATCCTAATGATCCTCTACGGGGCCAGCTGGACAGTCCCCCACCTGTGGAAACCCTGGGCCGATCCCACCCTTCCACGATGGACTACCTCGCTCCCATGGTGGTGGGTGGCGCTGGCAGTCGGCGTCACCCTCACCGTGCTGCGGAGTTGGGACAGCCGACAGATCGCGATCCGACGTCCGGCGTAGCCAGCCCGCACGTCGAACCCAGGTCCCGCGGACGTCAGCCAACTTCCGGTTGATCCTGGCTGGGGAGCCAGCTTTGCGTCGTTGCTCGTTCTCCCGCTCCCCCAGCGCGCTCCGAGATGCTCCCCCTAGCCTCACTCTGGAGTCAGTTACGCAGGGTTTTGAGGATGTCCTTCATGAGGAGGACGAGATGGAGGTCGTCGGTCGGTGACGGTTCGAACTCGGGGATGAGATGCAGGTAGAAGTGTCGGGCCTGGGGTGTCTCGGCATGTACCAGCAACCCGCGGCACCCGATCCCGACGCCGAGCTGCGCGGTGCGGCTGATGACGTCGGCGAGGAGACCGGCGCCAAGCCCCCGGCCCTCGTGTCCGATCGCCACCCCGAGGCGGGCGAGAAGCGCTACTGGTTGCGGGTAGCGTCCCGCACCCTTGCGAACCCGGGCCGGGGCGTCCTCGACGGAGATGCTGGCCATCGACCAGGCGTAGTAGGCGACGACAGCGTCATCGTCTGTCGGGGTGACGACCAGTACCTTGGCGGTGCCGGCGGCATGCGCCTGCCGGGCGTGGTATCGCAGCCATTCGGTCTGTTCGGTGGACCGGCATTCGAAGTCGTCGATGACGTCGTCGGTCTCCAGCAACCTCGGTGGTCGATACCGGTGGGTCACTCGTCGCTGAACGGCGACGGCCGGGCCATCAGCTCACGAAGCCCGGCCAGACTGCGCGCTGGACGACGGTTGATCCTCTCCCACGCTTCCTGAGCCTCAGATCCCAAACTGAACTCGACCCGATCGGCCAGTACCCGGCGTGACGCGGTCGTCAGGTTGGTGATGACGAAGTCGGTGAGGTCGGTCCCCGACGCCGCCGCCGCCCGGTTGATCAGAGCGCGGTCCTCCGGAGTCGTACGCACCTCGAGACGCTCACTCCGGGCTCGTTTCGTTTCGGTCGTCATATCCACCTCGTGTCCGGCCAGTGTACGGCCAAACATAGGGAGTGTCAACGCTGAGTCCCCGGGACCGACCCTCGGTGAGACTCTCATGCGGTGGCCGCTATGGCGAGCGCCAACGTACCGATGTCGGGTGGTGAGTACCAGTCCCAGATTCGCGGGCTCCTATCCTCGACGCATGAGCGAGGCTCTCTGGGGCGTGGTGGTCGGTGGGGCTATAGGCGTGATAGCGGCACTGGTTGGTGGCATCGCCACATACAGGGCAGCGGTCAGGTCGCAAAGGGAGACTGACAACCGGGAGCGCAGAGCTTTGGCGGTGGGCGTCCTTGGCGAGGCTCGGGCTGTAGTTGAGGACTTCACGCCTGATCAATGGGTCCTCTATCGGAGCCATGACATCGATGGATTGCGCGAACTCCACACGACCTGGGCAGCGACTCGGGCTCGGCTGCTCGGCCTTCAGGCTCTCTACCCAGACAGGGCTGCTGAAGTGGAGGACACGTTCACAACAATCAACTCGTTGGTTGTGGAGATTGCCCTTGCGATGGAAGCAGTACGGGATGCCCGAAACGTCAAGGAGATGAGAGACAAAGCGGTCGCGTCTCAATCCATAGCGCGCACACTCCTTCAGGAGCTGATGAAACACGTCGGGGGCCACTGACCACCGCCCTCTGGATGGCGGTCCTGCGGATGGGGGTACCCCGAACGACCCGAGCGGGAAGTGCCGATCCCGAGCACTCGGCGAAGTGATCGTTATGGCGACAGAATTGGTGATCGGCGTGCTCAGGATCGGACGATGCGGATCTGACAGCGTGGTCCCGGGGCAGCAGCGAGACGGGCATCCGCAGTGACCAGTTCGCAGTTCAACGCTTCAGCGAGTCCGATGTAGGCGGCGTCGTAGGGCGTCGCGTTGGCACGGAGCTCGTAGGCGCGTGTCATGAACGGCAGTGTGGGATGCCGCATGATGGCGAGGTCACCGAGATCTGTGATGGCGCTGCGGAACCTTCGTGCAGTCAGGTCGCCGTTGAGCCAACGTCTGCGCAGCACAGAGACCGTCTCGACGTCGACGAGGTCTGGAGCGGCGAGATCGCGCTCGGCTAGCAACACGCTCGCGCCGCGGCACCGTCTGCTCCGTCATCGCCGAGGGCATTGGCGACAACTGAGGCGTCAGCGACGATCACCGACTAGGTCCGGTCTGCGGTCAGGTCGGCTACCGCCTGGTCGAATCCAACCGTGCCGCCGTGGCGTCGTTCGATCCGATCAAGTACCTCGTCCAAAGTCGGCCGCTCCGCAAGTCGCCTGAGTTCGGCAACCAGATACTGCTGCAGTGACTGTCCCTGGCTCTCAGCGCGCCGCTGCAACTGGGCATGCACCTCGTCGGGTAGATCTCTTACAAGTACATTCGGCATGCTTGCATTATGCTATCAGTTGCGCTCGCCATCAAGACCCTTGCCCGCCTTCTAGGCATCCGCCACCAACTCTCCACAAACACGCGCACAGTCGCCTGGCGACCTGCGCAGCGCTCGTCCACGACTCCGACACAACCACTGTCACTTGATTCGGCAGCCGCTCGCCGACGTGCCGCTATGCGGGGTTCCAGGATGTGCTCGTTCGGGTCCGATATTCGGTGTTATGGGCGGTCCGACCGCTCGTGTGGGGCGGAGTTCCCGGCCTGAGCGTCTGGTCGGATCAGCGTCGCAGGAGGGCGCGGCGGAGGAGGCGGGTCAACGACTTGATGTAGAGGTCGTCGCTCCAGTCGAGCTCGATCACGAGTTCTCGCCAGGTGTCGAAGTGGGCGACTGCGTATAGCGTCGCAGCGGCGTCGTCGATGCTCCAGTCCTCGTCGAGTTCGCCGCGTTCGCGGAGAGCCTCGATCATCGTCCGAAAGGCTGCCTGTCGGAATCGCATCCGGTTGCGCCACGCTGCGCCGAGAGCCTCGTCGTCGTGTTGGGCTGCCTCGAGCACCTGAGCTACGGGGAACACGTGCGCCCAAAAGGTGGTGTTGAGGCGCATAGCCGCTTCGAGCAGAGATCCCCCGTCGGGGGCGGCGTGCACTTGGGCAAGCGACTGTCCGAGATCGAGGGTGTCGTCCATGTGCTCGACGAGCCCTACCAGCAGGCCGGCGCGGTCGCCGAAGTGTAGGTAGACGGCCTGGCGCGACACCGAGGCCCGAGCCGCCACGTCGGAGAGCTTGAATCGTCCACCCTCTTCGGCGACCAACTCCCAGGCGGCGTCGAGGATGCGACTCCGGGTTGCCGGATCCCCGTAGAGGCTCTTACTTGACATGAGGTAAACCTCGTCCTACCGTTTGAGTTGACGCAGTGTAAACCGTTCGTCTCGGGAGATTGGTGATGTTCGACGAGACCTTCTCGAAGGCTCAAGCGGCAGTGCTCAACCGCTACGACCTCGCTGCGGAGGAACGTTGGATCGAAGCCCCGGTCGTCGGTGGTCAGGCACACGTTCTTGTCACAGGCGAAGGCCCACCAGTCGTGATGCTCAACGGGATCGGCAATCCCGCCGCCATGTGGGCACCGCTCATGGCCCGCCTCGATGGCGTCACCCAGTACGCAGTCGACCTACCCGGGTATGGGTTGACCGACACCACCCCGACCTTCGCCAACGACCTGCGCACCAACGCCGTGCAGTTCCTCACCGAAGTGCTCGACAGCCTCGGCCTCGATCAGCCAGTCGTCGTCGCCAACTCGCTCGGGTCGCTGTGGGCCAGCTGGCTGGCGATCGACCATCCCGACCGGGTCGCCGCCTTCGCTCACATCGGGTGCCCGGCCATCGTGTTCGACACCTCCGCCCCGTTGCCGATGCGCCTCCTGGCAGCCCGACCGCTCGGCCGGTTGATGATGAAGCTCCAGCCTCCATCGGAGCGCCAAGTCGACCAGCTGGCCAAGATGGTCAACGAGCACCCACTCCCACCCGAGATCGCCCGGCTCATCCTCACAACCGAGCGCCTCAGCCACTTCGACGACACCTTCCTCGCAATGCTCAACCGGCTCCTACGACTCCGCGGGAACCGCCCGGACCTCGCCCTCACCGCCGACCACCTCGCCCGCATCCAAGCGCCCACGCTGCTCGTGTTCGCCAACGACGACCCCATGGGCTCCACACCCATCGGCCAGCGCATGGCCGATGCCATGGCCGACGCCGAACTCCACATCGTCGACGGTGGCCACGCCCCATGGCTCCACCAAGCCGACCAGATCGCCCCGCTGCTCACATCGTTTCTTCAGCGGATCAGCCCCCCAGCTGGCACCTAGTCCGATTACCGACAACGGGACGACCACGCCCCAGACCCCTCAAGGCCGACAGATAACGCGCACCGGCCAGAACGACTCCACCACTGTCGGTGTTCACGTCCGAGCGGGCCTGTAGCGCACAAACGTGCCGATCCCGAGCGGGTCGCCGGTCCGGGGGCCTGATCGATATGCTTGCTCACTATTGCTGGACGGTGAGACCACCCGGCTTGCGAGAGGCCACGTCGCGATCTGAACCGGTGACCTTCATAGGAGCGCCGAGAAGGTCGAGCGGTCGAGGACAAGTCACGAGGGCTTTGGCGGAGTACCGGTCAACGCTGGGTGTTCTCGAAGTACTTTTTCTGGGAGGTGAGGAACGCCTTCCCCATGTTCCTCGAGCCGAATCTGCGGTATAGGAACCCGAGCACGCCGTTTGCCTGGACATCGCTCACCATGCTGTGGAATTGCACGCCACCCGAGTTCGATGCGGTGTAGGTGTCTTGGAAGTGTGATCTGCCTGTGACCTTGCTGGTCTCGTAGACCTCGTAGAAGCTCAGAATGACCTTGTCATCCGCGACGGAGCGCTCGACGTTGTGCCGCTTCATCACGCCCTCGTTGGTTCGGATCGTGACGAAGTCCTCGCCCTGTTCGAGCAGTTCCGCCGCGCTGATGCCCGGCATCGAACGCACCACACCCAGGAAGTGGGTGCCGATGTCAGCGACTGAGGACTTCACCGTCTGAAGATCGCAGTCGATCTGAGTCGTTCCGTCAAACCATGCTTTCACTGCTGACTCCTTTGCTCTGCGGCGATCTTGATGACGACTTTGCCGGCGGCGCGATGGCTCCGCACGCGGCGGATGGACTCCGCGACGCCGTCCGGGTGGAAGCCCACGAAGTCATGACCCGGCGCACCGGGCTTGGCCTCACCTGGTCGGATCGACTTCCCCGGCACCGGGAATCGCCCCTCCGCGATGCGGAGGTCGTCGATGTTGACCGCCGCACTGGGGCCCCGAACCCTGACTTGGTCCGGCTCCGAGGTCGGAGCATCTCGGATCTCGAACGTGTCCGCGAGCTGAACCGGCGGTGCGACGGCGGTGATCCAGACGGCTTTCATGGGTCGCTCTCCGCATAGACGCTCGGCTCACCCAGCGCCAGGAGCAGGAGCTCGACCAGTCGTTCCCACGCTCGCTCGAGACGTTCCCTGTCACGGGTGAGCATCAAATGGGTGGCCATACCGTCGATCGCGGTTACGGCGATATCGGCCACTTCTCGAGCTCGAGCCGGGTCAGCGCTCGGCGCAGCGGCAGCGAGCTGCTGTCCCATTCGATCGCGATTGGTCGTCGACAGCGACGCCATGCGCTCGGCGAGCCCCGGGTTCTGACTGGCGCCGGTGAAGAGGGCGTTCATCGTGAGGGCTTCGTCGGCACCATCGGCCGTCAGCCACAGGACATCGTGCCCCGCCTGGAGAAGGTAAGCCCTTGCGTCGTCGTGGTGCTCAACCGCGGCAACAAGCCCGTCGATGATGAAGTCCAGGGCCGCCAGCGGAACCTCGTCGATGGACGGGAAGTGGTGGAACACGGTGGCCTTGGATACGTCTGCCGCCTGGGAAAGCGTCGCCCCCGAGACGCCGGCAAGACCCTTCGTAGCAATCAGCGACACCGATGCCTCGACAATGCGCTGTCGAGTGGCTGCCCCCCGTGCCCGCCGACCGTCTCCCATGCGTCAACAGTATAACTATCCGACCGGTCGGTCAAATTTATTCATCGCCGACTTCAAGTATGGGTGGCCTTCCCCGTCGATCCAGGGGCACTGCAGTCGCCGCCAGCCAACCCCTCCATCCCATGGGAATGGCCCGCGCCGTGGCTGGCCCTCGGCGCAGCTCCGTGCCGGGGTCTTCAGAGCCTCAGCGCCGAGTCCTAGCGGGGCCACCACTACGGAATTGCGAGACCCGAGAAGGCGACCGCACTCGACCCGAGGATCGGCTCGAGCAGGCTGGTTGTCCTGAAGTCACTCGCGCGGGAAGCCGCTCGTATCATCACGACGGTCCTGCAGCTAGCCCAGATCCGGCATGTTGTTGCACCTCGCTCGGCACGGAACGTGGCAACGGGCGAACACCACCCTCAGTGACGACCCGACGAGAGGGCGGCGGCCCTGGAAGTGCCGATACCGGACACGCTCGGGAATGCTCGTTCGTGTACCCGATTTGGTGATCGGGGCGGACGGGAACGTGAGATGCTTCCGGTGTGGAGGATCACACCATCGCGGATTTTGGCGACGCGCTGAGAGAACGCCTGACCCATGTCATGGGTCGTGCACTGGTGGGCGCGTATCTCCACGGTTCGGTGGCCCTGGGCGGATTCCAACCAGGAGCGAGCGACCTCGACCTCTTGGTTGTGGTCAATGGCCGGTGGCAGCCCGACATGCGTGAAGGCGTCGCCCGATCATTGCAGGGGTCTCATGGATCGTCGCCAGGCCGGGGCATCGAGGCCAGCGTGATCCGCGACGAGGTCGCCCAGTCTGGTGGTCACCGCACTGACTTCGAGGTGCACGTCACCACCGATCCCGCCGACCGCAAGGTGGTCACGGGCGCGCTCGACTCCGGCGACCCCGATCTGATCTTGCACATGGCAGTGTGTCGCCAGTCCGCCATCACTGTTCTTGGACCCGATCCAATGGTGGTCTTCGCCGAGGTCGACCCGACCCTGGTCGTGGGCCAGATGATCGAAGAGCTGACTTGGGCACTGGCCCAGGGTTCGGAAGCGTATGCGGTCCTCAACGCCTGCCGGGCCCGCTTCTATCTCGAACACCGGATGTTCTGTTCCAAACTCGAAGGCGGGAGATGGGCCCGCAACCGATTCGACGCGGTAGCGCTCATCGACAGGTCGCTGGCGGCGCAGGAAGGCCACGGCGATGACCAACCCCCCTCATCACTCTGCAGGGCATTCGTCGACGGAGCTATCTCCGCGCTCACCACAGAGATCAGCAGCCAGCGCTCCGACTGACGGCCCAACCGTACGTGCAGATATCGATTGACCGACAGTGGGGGCCGCTGCCATAGCAAGCCCCACACCACAGCCGCGCCGGTGGATGTGGTGACCGGCCAACACGACAGTTTTGCCATCGCCCGTGCTGCCACCCTCGGTGGCCACCTGCGCCGACGGGGTCGCACGCCGATGTGCCGGTATGAGCGGGATAGCGACGTGTTCGTTATGGAGCGAGATCGGGGTGATCCGGAGCGTTGATCTCCATGGGTGCCGACAGGTGGACGGGTCGCCTATTCCGTCCAGTGGTCGGAAGTGCAATCGGGACCTACGACTCTATTTCCAGGATCGGAGGTGGGAAACGATCGATGCCAGGCACCAGACGAAGCCTTGCAAGGAAATCAGGATGAGAGCGATTACTGAGAGACCGGCCGTGTCCCGGGTCGTGTTGCTGGCCGGGTGTTTGCTGGTGGGATTCTCGATGGGGCGTTGGCTTGCTCCGCTGGCTGCCTGGATCGGGCCAGTCCTGATCCTGCGTTACTCGCGTGACCACAAGGTTGGGCGTGGCTACGCCATGGTCCTCGCCGCCCTCGTCGTGGCGCTCGGCATCGGGTTCTGGGGTGTTTTTGGAACGCTAACGTCGGTCTTCATCGCTGTCGGGTACGGGCTGTTGTGGAGTCTGCCTTATCTTGCCGACCGCATTCTGGGCTCGCGGCTCGCAGGTTTCTCCAGCACTCTGGTCTTTCCGTTGGCGGTGACGACCGTCGAATTCTTGAACAACCACACCAACCCGTTGGGTGCCTGGGGCATGACCGGTTTCAGCCAGTACGGGAATCTGCCCCTCATGCAACTGGCTTCTGTGACCGGGATGATCGGGATCACGTTCCTGATGAGTTGGTTCGCTTCGACAGCCAATTGGGCCTGGGAGAACCGAAATCGCGGTAGTGAGCTTCGCTGGGGATTGGCGATCTTCGGGTCGGTCTTCGCCGTGGTGTTCATCTTCGGTTTTCTGCGTTTGACACTGGCACCATCGAGCGAGACCGACGAAACCGTTCGGGTGGCCGGCATCACCACAGAGTCGGCAGACTCCTTGGGCGACCGAATCTCGGAAATGAACCTGGCAGATAGCCGAAAAGAGATCGAGGCTCATTGGCAGGCTTACTTCGATGCCACCACCCGTGAGGCACAGGCAGGCGCCGAGGTGATCCTCTGGCCCGAGCTGGCAGGAGTGGTGTTGACCTCCGACGAGGACTCCATGACCGAGCGAGCGCAAGAAATCGCACGCCAGAACGGCGTCTACCTGGCCCTCCCTCTCGCGGTCGGTAACTTCGAGCCACGGGAATTCGTTTGGAACAAGCTGCTGTTGATCGATCCGTCAGGGACCATCGTCATCGAACACATCAAATACGGCGGAGCCATCATCGAATCCACCCGAGTCGGTGACGGCAACATTCAAGCCGTGACCACACCATTCGGCGTACTGTCGGGCATCATCTGCTACGACATGGACTATCCCGCAGTCGTCCACCAGACAGGACAGAACGGCACCGGTTTGATCCTGGTTCCCAGCAAAGACTGGTACGAAATCGACCCGGTCCACGCTCAAATGGCAGTGTTCCGTGGAATCGAGAACGGCATGGCCATGGTGCGACAAACCGATAAGGGTCTCTCGATCGCCTCCGACCCCTACGGACGAACCCTCGCCCAAGTGGACTTCTTCGGTGCTACCGACCGGACCATGCTTGCTCAGGTGCCCACCAAGCACGTAGCGACTATCTATACGGCGTTTGGTCGCTGGTTCGAATGGCTTTGTCTGATCGGGTTCCTGGCTCTCGTCGCCCTGGCGTTGACGAGACGACGCAGAGTCGAAGAGGATCGAGAGCCGGCAGGAGTCTAAACAGGAATACGCCCGAACCTCCGACGCAGAGCACAACGCTGCCCAACGTTGCCGACAGAACCTCCCGGAGCCGCGCGCTGCTCTGCCGAGATCTGCCAGCACGGCCTATCAGACCGAGCAAGCCGCCCATAATCACACCAACCAAAGCCTCGCCAACCCACTCTCCGGAATCCGGGAACCGGCAATCCCGGACGCATACGTATCTCACTTTGAGTGGCTGACTCAGAAGGAAGCTGAGGATTCACCCTGCATGACGTCGGCGCCGTCTTCGGGATTCCTGTTCGTAGAGCTCGATGGTGTCCGGGTCGAGGAGGCTGGATGCGTCGGGGCCTTCGTCTGCGTCGACGACTGCCAGCAGCTCCGAATAGACGGCCTCGAAGGCGACCTGGTTGCCCTCGGTGGCTGCTGCTCGCATGAGGTTGCGGTAACACTGCTCGCACGCTCCGGTGGCCACGAGCCCTTTTCTGGCGGCCCAGGTCGCCTCGGCAGGATTGTCGTTGGCGAGGGCGTGTTGGGCGAGGCGGTGGGCGGCGTTGTCGATGGCGACGATGGTGTGGGTGATGATCCCGTCGGTGTGTGCCCAGATGTAGGCGTTGCCGGCTCCGGTGAATGGCGTTCCTTCGACTAGTTCGAGCGCGGCCCGCAACTGGTGCGCTTGGTCGGCGCCTGACGTTCGGTCGGCTTGGCGTATGTGTCCGGTGAACGTCTCGATGTCGCTGTGGAGGTGTGGGCTGATCCGGTAGATCCCGTCGGCGACGTAGGGAAGGTAGGGCTCGCTGTCGGGGCCGAGTCCGAGGGTGGTGCGGGCACGGTAGGTGTGTCGGTTGAGCCGTTGGTAGTCGGGTGGTTGTTCGGGCCAAAGGGCTTCCATCAGGGTGTCGGCTTCGACGCCACCGCGGTGGAAGGTGAGGTAGGCGACGAGTTCGGTGCATCTGCGGAGCGACGAAGCGCCCGTCGATCCCTTCGACTCTCAGGGTGCCGAGCACCTTCATTTCGGGGATTTGGGCCGGGAGCTCTTCGCCGGCGGTCTCTTCCTCTGAGAACAGTGTCGGTTCGATGGTTTCCTCGATCGGTGCGGGAACGTCATCGATGGCTTCGTTGAGCAGGAGGGGGTCGGTGGTGAGTTCGGGTGGTAGGCCGTCGAGGTCTTTGGCGGCGGTGACGAGGTCGGCCACGGCGGTTTGCTCGGTCGGGGTGAGGTTGCGGCGGGCGTACGTCTGGCCGAGTGGATCGACTCGTACGGTGTCGTCTTCGACGTGGAGTCGCCACCGGTCCCCGGTCGGGTAGCCGACGACTGCGGCGACGCCTCGACCGGCGTGAGCAGTGGAGAGAAGTCTGTTCGCTTCGTCGGTGGCGTCGGCTGTGGGGTGGAAGACGATGATCGGGTCCCAGGTATCGCCGCTTACCGACGAGATCCGACCAGCCAATGGTGTTGGGGAGCCGACCCGGGCGGTGGCTGCGGCTTTGGCTGCAAGTGTGGGCAGGATCTCGCTCAGGTTGTCTACTGCATGTATTCGCTCGAGGTGGTTGAGGTCGGTCCCGAATCCGATGCAGATGATCTGGAGTTCGTCGGCGATGGGGCTGGCGGCGAGCTCGGTGGCCATCGTGTAGCAGGTGGCTGTGACGTCGTCGGGGTCACCAGTTATCTGAATGGCTCCGAGGTATTCGAGATCCAAGAGGAGCTGGGTGTGGTCTCCGTGTCCGACGGTGACGAGCGCCGGGTAGGGCGCAGGCACACTGTCGGCCCGCTCGCGGAGCCTGTTGATGTCGGTGTCGGTGGGAATGGTCCAGCTGCGTCCGTCGTCGTCGATACGCCATCCAGACGGTGGTTGTTGGTGTGGGGTCCACAAGAGCACCCGCAGCATGTCGGAGCTGAGGTGGGCGCCGACGACTTGTGGTGGCGGGATGTGGGAGGCGATGACGTCTCGGGCCATGGTGCGTAGGGCAAGGTCGAGGAACTCGGTGGCGGTGGGGGCGGCGGCGGTTCGAATCAATGCCTCGGTTGCGCCAGCCTCCGGGGGTGGGGGTGTGGGGATGGTGCCGGGTCGGCGGTGCCTCAGCTGTGCGTTTCGGAGTCGGCGAAGGAGAGCAATGATCCCGGCGGCGAGAACTCCGAGGCCTGCGAGGGTGCTGGCGATGGGAAACA
>CAWBVW010000005.1:0-802299 GCA_963792365.1 uncultured bacterium | reverse complement strand
CTCTGGAACCGTGATCACACGAGTGCTTCCTCGTCGTTTGGCTCGGGCGACCCGTCTGTGATCCCCTGCGGATCGTTGGTGTCTTCGTCGTCCGGGGCCAGCCAGTAGCCCACTGCGAGTAGTGCGAGTCCGATGCCTGCGAACAACCCGATCCGCACGAGCGGGGCGGCGGCGGCGGTGTCGATGACAAGCAGCTTCGCCACCGCCAACAGCACCACTCCAATCCCGATGTTCCGGACCAGCCCATTCTCGGAGAGACGACCCCAGATCAGGACCCCGAAGCCGATCGTGGCCCACACGGCGGTCACCAGGCTCGCTCCTTGCGGCAACCCGCCGAGCGAGGCGATGGCCCACACCATGGCTGCGGGGAGCGACAGGGCTGCATACACCTGGGCAAACGTCCCGTGCGGTTGTTCCGCCTCGCGGATCGCGAAAGCCACGGCAGCGGCGATCAGCACGACCAGCCCGGTCAGGATGTCTGCCTCCGAGAAACGCTCGTCAGAGGTGAGCGCGATCACGAGGATCCACCCCAAGCCGGTGAAAGCTCCGAATAGATGGCCGAGATCGGCCAACACCGGCACACGAGTGCGGACGCCAGCCAGGATCATCGCAGCCGACTGCACCGCCACCGCGAACAAGATCCAACTCCCTGTCAACGATCCGATCCAGCCCAGGGCGCCGGCCACGGCTGCTGGCGCAATCTGAGCTGCGGAGAGGGTGGCAGCTCGGGGTCGGAGCCAAGCGAACGCCGTCAGGTGAACGACCGCCATGCCGAAGGCGATAGCTGCCCACACCGGCTTGTCGAGGTCGAAGTCCCACACGAAGAGGGTGGCTACGAGAGCCACCGGCGGAATCGCCACGGTGGCGGCGACGGGAACGATGGTGTGGACGACGCGGTCCGCGAATGGTCGCATCGCAGTCGACACCGCGGCACCGCACCCCAACAGCCACAGACCTGCGACTGCCACCTGGAGTTCGGCTGGTCGCTCGACTCTGCCGAACAGAGAGGTGGCGAGCTCGACGCCGATCACGGCGGTCACGCCGACGATCGACGCCCCGAACAGCCACATCCAGCGATTTCGGAAGTACAGGACCGACGCAACACCGAGAACGGCGACCAGATAGCCGGCATCCCCAGGGAAGGTCTGGATGCTCCCGCCGATCACGACAGGGGCGGAGAGCGCACCTGTCACACCGGCGATGGCGAGGGCCTCTGACCGTTGACGAAGCGCCATGGCGACGACTCCGGCGGATACGGCGACGAGCATCAGGAAGGCACCGGTGCCGTCGGTCAGCGCATATCGCTGATGGGTCGCGAAAGCGGTGAGATAGAGAACGGCGCCGCCACCACCTTGGAGCGTGTTGCCGTATCCAGGCCGTCGCGGGGCGATTTGAACCCCGGCCACGATCATCGCAAGACCGGCGCCCGTCGCCATGCCGACTTTGGCGAGATCGCCGATCCACCCCTGTTCGAAGGAATAGCGGAGGAAGTAGGCCACTGCTGCCAGCACCAGAACAAGTCCCAACCGGAACATTGCTTTGGGCGTCAGCAGATACGGAAGACTGCTGTTGGAACGTTCTCGTTCCGTGGGCGAACTGGTCATCGTCACTCCCTGGTCGATCATCCACCAACAGATTCGGTGTTCGTCGACCGGGAGGACATGGGGGGAGGCCCCCGAATCGGCATGGGGGGAGTTCAGGGTGTCAGGGGTCGGAGAAGAACGCTACAGGTCACTGCACCCGGAACGACCACTCGAACTCACCGCGTAGTGGTGCGCCGGTGATACGCATCCACTCGACGCGGATCGTGTGGTCGCCCGGCTCCCAGGCCGACATGATGAGGCTCGTGGGCCCCGGGCTCCAGCGGTAGACACCGGTGGCGTCCGAGTAGGCCAATTCGTTCTCCGGGATGGCAAACCCATCCACGTAGATGATGGCTTCATGGCCGATCTCCAGATCGACCTCGATCGTCGTCTGTCGGATCACCGAGTTGTTCGGCAGCGGAAACACCTCCTCGATGGGAGGCGGCAGCTCCGTCACGCCGCCTTCTGGCGCGAACACGAATCCGAGTGCTGCGATCGCAATCGCGAGCCCGCCCAATCCGATGTATATGACCCGGTACCGCACGGGGTCGAGTGTACGAGCGCCACGGCCTTTCACGGAATGCCGGTACCGTGCGGTCGATGCGTCACAATCCCATCCTCGGTGGGCTCGGCTCCTACGCAATCGGTGAGATCCAGAACCGCGTTCGGGCCATGCGCGAAGCAGGCGTCGACCTGATCGACTTCTCCATCGGCGATCCGAAGGAGCCCACGCCGCCCTACGTTCGGGAGGCCGTCCGAGACGCGATCCCCATCGTGTCCCAGTACCCCACGGTGCGCGGCCTCAGTTCTCTGCGTGAGGCGGTTGCCGGGTATGTCCAGCGCCGGTTCGGTGTGGCCATCGACCCCGACACCCAGGTACTGCCTACGAGCGGCTCGAAGGAGGCCATCTTCTCGACACCGCTCGCCTTCGTGGATCGGGAGCGGGGCGACGCCGTGATCTGGCCCACACCCGGGTACCCGATCTATGGGCGTGGAGCGCTGCTGGCAGGGGCCGAGGGCCATCCAGTGGTACTTGGCGGCGATTTCGTGTTTCGGCCCCAGATGGTGAATGCGGAGTCCTGGGCGCGGGCTCGTATGGCCTGGATCTGCTCGCCCCACAATCCCGCCGGCTCGGTCATGTCCGCAGATGAAATCGGCGGATTCGTAGAAACGGCACGGGCATCCGACACGCTCCTTTGCTCCGACGAGTGTTACGTCGACCTCTACGAGAACGAGGCTCCCCGGTCGGTACTCCAGGCGGCCGGGTCCGACGCCAGGGGGGTGCTCGCGTTCTTCAGCCTGTCGAAGCGATCGGGCATGACCGGATACCGATCGGGAGCGATCGTCGGTGATCCGGAGGCGATCGGCATTCTCGCCGGATTCCGAACGTCGGTCGGCACGGCGTCTCCCGAGTTCGTACAAGCAGGAGCAATCGCCGCCTGGTCAGACGACATGCACGCTTCCCAGCGTCGTGAGATCTTCGCTGCGAAACGAGCGGTGCTTCGGAGAGCCTTCACGACCCTGGGGTTCGAAACCGTGGGCTCGGTGGCAGGAATCTATCTGTGGGTCCGCGTCGGCGACGACGTCGCCGTGACCGAGCGGCTGCTGGGCGCCAACATCGTGGTGTCACCCGGTCGGGCATTCGGGCCGGGGGGCGAGGGGTACATACGGCTGGCCTTGGTACCGGCCCTGGCAGACTGCGACCAAGCAGCAGAGGCGGTGATCACATGTCTGAGCGAGAGCTGATCGAGGCGGCATACGCCGGTGAGTCCGACATCGAAGCGGCGCGCCGGGCGGTGGAGGGGACGATCGCCGCCCTCGACTCCGGCGAGGTCCGGGTGGCCGAGAAGGTCGACGGTGTCTGGACCGTGAACGACTGGATCAAGGAAGCGATCCTCCTGTATTTCCGGCTTCGGCAGATGGAGACGATGGAGGTCGGTGTCTTCGAGTTCCACGACAAGATCCCTCTGAAGAAGGGCTTGGCGGAACAAGGGGTGCGCGTCGTTCCTCCGGGCACTGTTCGCTACGGCGCCCACTGTGAACCGGGCGTCATAGTGATGCCCGGCTACGTGAACATCGGTGCTCGGGTCGGGTCCGGATCCATGGTGGACACCTGGGCCACCGTTGGCTCCTGCGCCCAGATCGGTCGGAACGTCCACCTCGCCGGTGGAGTGGGGATCGGCGGCGTTCTCGAGCCACCCAATGCCCGACCTGTGGTGGTCGAAGACGGGGCATTCATCGGGAGTCGATGCATCGTGGTCGAAGGTGTGATCGTCGAGGAGAAGGCGGTGCTCGGAGCCAACACCACCATCACCTCGTCGACGCCGATCATCGATGTGACAGGCACCGTCCCCATAGAGCACCGGGGACGCGTGCCGTCGGGTTCGATCGTGGTTCCGGGTACCCGTCCCAAGGAGTTCCCGGCGGGAACCGTCGATCTCCAGTGTGCCTACATCATCGGTCATCGATCCGAGCGTCACGACGAGAAGCTGGTCCTGAATCAGATGCTGCGTGATCTCGGCGTTCAGCTGTGACCGACCTTTCGGACACCCTTGCCTGGCTCATCGACATCCCGTCCGAGACCGGTGACGAGGCGGCCATCTGCGAAGCGGTCATCGGACGGCTGACAGAGCGCGAGTGCGGCGATGTGGTTCGGGTCGGCCATTCGTGCGTGGTCGGACGGCGAACCGGCAAACCGATGGTGGCTCTTGTCGGCCACCTCGACACGGTGCCGTCGCAAGGTCAGGATCCCGCCCACATCGACGACGGCAAGATGTTCGGGCTCGGCGCAGCCGACATGAAGGGTGGGCTTGCCGTGATGTTGCACCTGCTAGAGGATCCGGCCCTCTCGAACGGTCCGTACGACGTGATCGGCGTGTTCTACGAAGCGGAGGAGGGGCCGTCGGCGAACAACGGTCTCGAGCCGGTGTTGCAGCGGATCGAGTGGCTGAGCGATGCGGAGTTTGCCGTGGTGCTCGAACCCTGCGACGGCGAGATTCAGATCGGCTGCAACGGCTCGATCAACGCCGAGGTGCGGTTCATCGGACAATCGGCCCACTCGGCGCGTCCCTGGTGGGGTGAAAATGCCGTCACCAAGGCAGGGGAGTGGCTCACCATGATGCATTCTCGCCAGCCCGAGCTCCATGTCATCGACGGTCTCGAGTTCCGAGAGGTCATGTCGGTCACCCGAGCCGCAGGAGGGATCGCAAACAACATCATTCCGCCGACCTTCACCTTGAACCTCAACTATAGATTTAGTCCTGAGAGAGCGGTGGATGACGCCATTCGGCATTTGAGGACGGTGTGTGGCGGTGCCGACGAAGTCGAAGTCATCGACATCGCCCCAGCGGGTCCGGTCGACACCGGCCACCGGCTGGTGAAGGCGCTGGCCACGGCCTCGGGAGCGCCCACAACGTCGAAACAGGGATGGACCGATGTCGCTCGGCTCGGCCTGTATGGCATTCCGGGCGTGAACTATGGCCCAGGTTCTGCCAAGCAGGCCCACCAGGCCGTGGAGTACGTCGAGCTGGTCGAGGTCGATGCCGTCTACCGCGCGTTGCGCCTGGTGCTCACCGGTGAGGTGTCGGAGGCTTGAGCCTCCGACACCCTGGCATCGCCATCAATCCCCGGCCACGGCAAACAGCCAGCGGCCATCGTTGGCGACGCCGACCCGGTAGCCGAGGTACCCACCCGCGTCCCGCATGGATTCGATCTCGCCTCCGTCGGAATAGATGCCGGCTTCGACGAGGGCGGCCCAATCGGCGTCCGAGTTGGTTTCCGTCACCGCCGGCCACACGACGTAGGCCGGATCGCCCGCGACCTGGGCCGGGTCCATCTCGGTGACCGCCAGCAGTTGACCCCTCGGGTTGACTCCGAGGATTCGTGTCTCCTGAACCCAGGCCTGCCCGAGACTCTCGGCGCCACCGAAGGAGATCGTCACTCCGTCGCGCTCTGCCATTTCCGAAAGGCTCTCGTAGTCGCATGCGGCCGCAGCCTCTCGAATGGCGTTGATCGTCGCGCCGATGGGGCCTTCGATCGCAAGCGGCACAACCGTGATCGGCTCGCAGGGAATTGCTCCGGTACCGGAGCCGAGGCTGGCGCCGTCGGCGAGGTCCAGCGGTTCGACGGAAGGGACCACTACCGGTCCTGCAGCCGCACCCGCGATCGGGGTCGCGGTGCCACCCTCGATCAGCACAGGCGGGTTCGATGACACCACCACTGATTCATCGGTGGTCGAGTGGAGACCCCAGCCCTCGACTGCGACCTCAACGATCTCGTTGGTGTCCAGATGCACGGCACGGACGGTCGGATCGCCGCCTCTGAAGAGCGCCACGAACACCGTACGGCCCGACGGTGACATCGTCGCCGCCGTGATGGGCCCATCCTGGCTGCACGAGTACGCCGACTCAGGGACCTCAGGGCCGTCGCCGCCGAAGATCGGGAGCCCGGTGATCGTCGAGCACGAACCGCTGCTCGCGACTACCAGCAATCCGGTTCGAGCGACGGATACCGATGTCACCTCCCATCCGTCTTCGCCGTGAAGCGAGGTGACGTCGGCCACTTGGGTCGGAGCGGCCGTCCGGTCGATCGGGACCGAGAACACTCGACTGTCGTTGCCGAGCCAGTGTTCGCTTCGGTAGTACAGCGTTCCGTCGAGGACCACGATCGGAATGAGCGGCACCGACTCCACGACGGGCTCCGCCACGATCTCCGGCCTCGTTGCTCCCGGAGCGAGGCGCACGATCGAGCCTTGCGGCCACTCGACCGGCGTGACGACGTGGGTGAACAGGATTCCGCCCTCTCCGTCGGGCAGAACGGAGCTGATCGCCTCGTAATAGGGGTCTCCCGTGAGGGTCGACGCAACTCCGTCGAGCGACCCGATCGTGACTCCCTGATCGTCGGCGGCCAGGTACCCAGTGGGCAGCGCATCGGGCGAAGGCGTCGGTGCCACAGAAGTAGGTGTCTCCGAGTCGATCGGCAACGTGGTCTCGACCGGCGGCTCCAACACGTCGCTCGTCGCCACGGGCGGGGCCTCTCCCTGAAGCATCATGCTCGAGACCGCCACGAACCCGGCGACGGCGGCGAGCCCGACGGCGGCCATCGCCACACGTGATCCGACGATGCGTCGATGTCCCCGTCGTTCCACCTGTTCGAGTGAATTCGGGGGCGTGGGGATCCTGCGAGCCTGATCGTTCAAATGTTGATGCAGTCGGTCTTCCAGCCTCATTCGGCCACCTCCAGTGCGTCGCGCAGCTCTCGCATCACCTTGTGGAGCCGGCTCTTGACGGTGCCCGTGGGCATCGAAAGAATTCGTCCTATCTCGTCGTAGCGCAAGCCTTCGAGATGCTTGAGGACGACCAAGGCCCGCGATTCGATGTCCAGTGCGCCGAGCGCACGCTCGAGATCGACGTCGACGAGGGCGTCGTTCGAAACCCGGTCGGACCCTTCGAGCGCTGCCTGTCGCCGGCTTCGACGCAAGCGAGAGGTCGCCCAGTTGAACGCAACGCGATACACCCACCCCGTGGGGTTGTCGTAGCGTTCGACGGTCCGCCAGCGTTGGTACGCCCGGACCATCGCCTCGTCCGTTGCCTCGGCGGCAAGGTCACGGTCCCTGAGGGACAGGGCCAGCACCCTGAAGATGTGGTCGCGCTCGTTGCGGTAGAACGCCTCGAACCGTGAAACGAGCCCACGGTCGGTGCGCTCCATCGTCATCTCATGCATTCTGTGCGTCTTCTCATGCAGAGAAGACGCACGACCGGGAGATTCGTTCGCCGAAATCTCAACAGCTTCAGCCGGAGGGGAGGGGCGTCAGATCGATCGTCAGTTGGTGGATCGCCGAGCCCGATGTCGCCCAGTGAGGCCACAGGACGAGACCGGTGCCGTCGACCCCAGGCCGGAGGAACGCCGAACATGGCGTCAGGGTGGTCAGCACCGCCTGATGCGTGCCGTCGGTGATCCGGATCTTGTGCCCGGCGATGGGAGTGGGCCCAGTGACGCCGAACCATTCCGATCCGTCGACGCGCACTTGCGCATCGGAGCCGAGGTTGAGCTTCAGTTCCGGACCGATGCGACCGGCCGGCATCGCGTCGAGCCGATACTCGATGTCGATGACGGTGCCGTGAACCCGGGTGTTCACCGAGAACGAACCGTCGTCCACGACGCCGGTCAGTTCGAGTTCCACCGTTCCTCCGCGCACCTCAGTCGTCCGCGCCTCCTCGAGTTCGATCGGTCGGGCCTCGAGTCCCTCCAGGTCTGAGGAGAACCGGCACAACGTCCAGCCCGGCTCCCCCGAGATCGCCGACGCCGGCCATGCCGGTTGTTTCATGTCGAGGGTCGGGATTGCCCCTGATCGGTGGGGAGCCACCACCATCGACATGTGTCTCAGCTCGACGTGGACTTCCTCACCGCCGTCGACATCCCAGTCCAGCCGCGACACCTTCCACCAATCGTCACCCCGACGCCGCTCTCCGTCGATGGCGGTTCGTGCCTCGATGATGGCCAGATGGGCGGCGTCGACCTCGTCGTCGGCGAAGCCGCGGGCCCGTTCGGCCTCCAACACGGCACGCTCCGCCTTCGAGCCCAGCCGGTCGGGGACGCGCGTCACCAGCCGCACCAACTTGCGGTGCAGCACGAACCGATCAGGATCCTCGGCGTAGCGGGCCTCCCAATCATCGAGACGGGGGCGTCGCCGACCCTGCGGTCGATGCGACGCCAGGTATTCGGTGACCGTCGTGAGGTCGCTTCCCGGCCGTCCTTGGATCGCCTTCGCCACATCGTCGATGTCGTCGAACTCGACCTCGACTGCGGCGGCGGCATCGGCGAACGCCGGCGGACCGCTCGAGAGGATCGTCCTGGGGTGCACCGGGATCACAGGGAGCACGGCGTCGAGGTGAGCGACCACGCCAGGTGCGGGGGTGTCGAGGGTGTGGGCACCGAGCAGCAGGGCCTCGACACCCGCCCGTCGGAAAGACCCTGGGAGGTGGGTTGCCCAGGGCCCGGTGAGCCACAACGGGCCAGGTGTGGCACCCATGTTTGCGTATTCGGTGGCCTCTCGCTCGATCTGACGGGTGATCTCACCCTCGGGAAGCAGCGGGAACCAAGGCTCTGAATACCCGGTGCGAATCCACTCGACCCGCCCGGAGTCGAGCGACGGGATCTCCTCGAGTTCGAAGGGATGACGGACCGCAAGAGCGATCGGGTAGGCGGCGCTTTCGACTCTCTCCAGAAGGCGACGAGCATCCTCGCCGTCCTCCGGCACGCGGGCCAGCAACACGTAGTGCATGATCGAACGCTACCGCCTCGCCATTGCCAGCCAGAAGAGAAAGGCCGGGATGAGGATCCACGCCGATCGAGGACGGACGAGAACCGCCACCGCGGCCGCCGCCCCGATCACCAGTCTTCGGGGCGAGCGTTGCGTGATCTCGGGCCACGCAAACCACAGGGCAGCCAGGAGGATCGCAACCCGGAGGGAGAAACCGGCTGCCGTCGCCGAATCGAAGAGCCACATGGCAGCAGCCGCAAAGACCACGGCGATCGATACGAGACCGGCGAGCAGATGGCGGGCGTAGGCGGGCATGGGCGGGCACGATACCGCCGGCTTCTACACTTCTCTGTCTCATGCCCATCGACATCGACATCGCTCACGTCGCCCGTCTCGCTCGCCTCGCGCTCAGCGAGGAGGAGCTCGAGCTGTACCGAGAACAGCTCGGGGTCATCCTCGATCATGCCGCCACGGTGCAAGGACTCGACACCTCGGGCGTCACTCCGACCGCGCACCCGCTCGGATTTGTCAACGCTTTCCGGGACGACGAGATCGAGCCGTCGCTCGACCGGGATGAGGTCCTCGCTCAGGCTCCGGCATCGAGGGATGGGTACTTCGTCGTTCCCCCCGCTCTGGAGGGCACATGACCTCTCCCGCCGACTTGACGATCGCAGAGGCTGGTGCGGCCATCCGCGCAGGGGAGCTCTCGGCAGTGGACCTCACCGAGGCGGTGCTCGAACGGGCGTCGATGACCGAGGCCAACGTCCATGCCTATCTGACGCTCGACGCCGAGGGAGCACGCGATGCGGCCAGGGCCGCCGACGCACGAGCGGCCGGCGATGGATTGCTCGGGCCTCTCGACGGCATCCCGATCGCTCTCAAGGACAACATGTGCACCCGTGGGGTCGAAACGACCGCCTCGTCGAAGATCCTCGCCGGATACCGGCCGCCGTACGACGCGACCGTGGTGGCCAGGTTGCGGGCGGCGGGGGCGGTGCTCACCGGTAAGACCAACCTCGATGAGTTCGCCATGGGTTCGTCCACGGAGAACTCAGCCTTCGGAGCCTCGACGAACCCTTGGGACCCGACCCGGGTACCGGGCGGATCGTCGGGGGGATCGGCCGCCGCCGTCGCAGCAGGGTCGGCCTTGGGGGCGCTCGGATCCGACACCGGGGGATCGATCAGACAGCCGGCGGCGCTGTGTGGGGTCGTCGGGATGAAGCCGACCTACGGCGCCGTGAGCCGGTTCGGCTTGATCGCCTTTGCTTCGTCCCTCGACCAGATCGGGCCTTTCGCCAGGACGGTCGAAGACGCTGCAATCCTGTTCGACGGCATCTCGGGGCACGACCCGAAGGATGCCACCTCGTACCGAGGGGAGATCGCCTCTGGCGTATCGGATCTCGGCGTCGGCGTGAAGGGACTTCGCGTTGGTGTCGTCACAGAGCTGGGCGGCGAGGGGTATCAGCGCGAAGTCGAGTCTGCGTGTTCAGGGATGATCGATTCCCTGTCCGACGCCGGAGCAGTGGTCAAAGAGGTGTCGCTTCCCACCGCTGACGAGGCGTTGTCGGCGTACTACCTGATCGCACCGGCCGAGTGCTCCGCCAACCTCGCCCGCTTCGACGGCATCCGCTACGGACTGCGCGTCCCCGGTTCGACGACCGAGGAGATGATGGCCAAGTCACGCGCCGAGGGATTCGGGCCGGAGGTGACGCGCCGGATCCTGCTCGGTACCTATGCGCTCTCCGCCGGCTACTACGACGCTTTCTACGGCAAGGCGCTTGCCACCCGTGCACTCCTCCAGGCCGACTTTGCGCGGGCATACGAGGAGGTGGATGTGCTGGTTTCTCCCACGAGCCCCACGACCGCGTTCGAGCTCGGCGACAAGACGCAAGATCCGCTCGCGATGTATCTCTGTGACGTGGCCACGATCCCGTGCAACCTCACGGGACATCCGGCGATCTCGGTTCCGATCGGTCTCGACGATGCTGGTCTCCCCATCGGGTTCCAGGTGATGGCGCCGGCGCTCGGCGAGCGGGTCCTTTTTCGGGTGGCGGCCGAGGTCGAGCGCCTCGCGGGCTTCACGGCCCGCCCCGAGATGCTGGAGGTGCTCACATGACCCCCAAGACCCGTTTTCGCGCACAAAAGGTGCGTTATTCACGCACTTTGTGCACCAAAACCCGGCTGGATCGGGGGATGCGATGAGCGCGATACCGGAAGGATGGGACGCGGTCATCGGCATCGAGGTCCACGTAGAGCTGCTGACGAACTCGAAGATGTTCTGCGGATGCAAGGTCGGTTTCGGAGACGAGCCGAACGTGAACATATGCCCGACGTGCCTCGGTCTGCCCGGGGCGCTCCCCGTGCCCAACCGCACGGCCATCGAGTGGATCACCAGGATCGGCATGGCCCTCAACTGCGAGATCTCCGAGACGTCGGTCTTCCACCGGAAGAACTACTTCTACGCCGACCTCCCCAAGAACTACCAGATCAGCCAGTTCGACATCCCGGTTTGTCACGACGGGTGGCTCGACATCGCGGTCGACGATGAGATCGTGAGGATCGGGATCGAGCGGGCGCACCAAGAGGAGGACACGGGCAAGTCCTTGCACATGGGTGGGGGCGGACGGATTCACTCCGCCACCGAGACGATGCTGGACTTCAACCGCTCCGGTGTGCCGCTCGTCGAGATCGTGTCGAAACCCGACATGCGGACGGCAGCCCAGGCGCGGGCCTATGCACAGGAGCTCAGGAACGTGATCCTGGAGTTGGACGTGTCGGACGCAAAGCTCGAGGAAGGCTCGATGCGCTTCGATGCCAACATCAGCGTGCGACCCGTGGGCCAGGAGGACTTCGGGACCAAGGTCGAGATCAAGAACATGAACTCGTTCCGATCGCTCGAACGTGCCGTCGCCTACGAGATCGTTCGGCAGGTCGACGAGATCGAGAGCGGTGGAAACGTGATCCAGGAGACCCGGCATTGGGACGAGGAAGCCGGGGTCACCCACGGTATGCGCACCAAGGAAGGCTCGTCGGACTACCGGTACTTCACGGAGCCGGACCTGGTCCCGATCGTCATCGATGCTGCTTGGCAAGAGGAGATACGGGCCGCGCTTCCCGAGCTGCCTGCGCAGCGCCGGAGCCGATACGTCGACCTCGGGGTGGACACGCACAAGGCCGATGTGCTGTCCGCGGCCGACCCTGGGATCCGGGCGATCTTCGACGACGCAGTGGCGGCGGGCGCCGATCCGCAGATGTGCGCGATCTGGTCCACAGGCGAGGTGACTGCCTGGCTCCGGCGTGAAGACCGGACGATCGACACGACTCGACTGACGGGTGTCGCACTTGCCGATCTCGTGACGATGATCGGGGCGTCGGAGATCTCGGCGTCGGCCGCAAAGGACGTGCTCGACGGCGTGATGAGGGGTGAGGGCGGCGCTCGCGATGTTGCCGAGGGGCGCGACCTTCTCCAGCTGTCCGACACCTCAACGATTGCGGATGCTGTCGATGACGTCCTCGCCGCCAACCCCGACGCCGTGGAGCGGTACCGCAGCGGTGAACAGAAGGTCGTCGGGTTCCTCGTCGGTCAAGTGATGCGGGCGACGCAAGGCAAAGCCGATCCCAAGATCGTCAACCAGTTGCTTGGCGACAAACTCGCATGACCGACGCTGCCAGCGTGAGTACGCTATTCGACCCGTCCGCATTTGCTGCCGTGATCTTCGACTGTGACGGGGTCATCGCCGACTCGGAACCCGCCTCCGTCGACTCTTGGGTCGAAGCGACGAGCGCGCACGGACTCACGGTCACCGCGGAGGAGGTGGAGTCGTTCATCGGGAAGACCGAACACGACCTGGCACTGCATTTCGCTCCGTTGGCAGGCGTCGAGGTCGAGCTGATGGAGGAGACGGCCAAACGAAGCTTCCTCGCGATGGTCGATCGCCAGGGCTTGGAGACGTTCCCTGATGCCATCGCGCTGCTGGAGCATGTCAGGAGGCTCGGATTGCCGTTCGGCGTCGGCTCGAACAGCGTGAGATGGCGGCTCGACGCGGTCCTGAAGGGCACCGGGATGATCGAGGAGATCCCCCTCAGCGTGGCCGGTGACGAGGTGCCACGTCCCAAACCGGCTCCGGACGTGTACGCCGCAGTCGCCGCCAAGCTTGGTGTAGCGCCGGCAGATGCGGTGGTGATCGAGGACACGCCGACGGGGATTCGATCCGCCAAAGATGCCGGTTGCACCGTGATTGCCATCTATCGGGGTGCGGTCGAACGGAACTTGCTCTCGGGTGCCGACCTGGTCGTGGACGGACTGTGGCCGGATCGATCGTAGGCTGATGGCATGAACGGTTCCGACCTTGCGTCTGTGGTTGCGGTTGTGTTCGTCTGGATCATTCCGGCGGCCGCCGTAGGAACGCTGCTGTGGCTGTCTCGCTCGCGTCGCACCAGGGTTCGCTCTCGACATCAGCCGTGACAACGGCCCTCGAGATCCTCGGCTCCAGCGTCGGACTGCTGATCGGGGTTGCTGCCGCCATCTGGCTGGCCGTGGACCGACTTTCGGTCGGGGTGTTTGCGCTGACCACAGTGATCGGTCTCGGAGCGATGACTGCGTTGTCGGTGGAAGGTCGATCGTTGGCCGTAGGCCTCGCAGGGGGGCTGATCGCGCCTGCGCTGTGGTGGACCCGTCGTCCCCGAGCTGAGCGACGAGCGCTCCTGCTTGTCGACCGACGATGGAGACGGCAGATCCTGGTTCGAGAAGTCTTCGCTCCACGATTGTGGTGGCTGGGAACGATCGCCGCGATCGGCGTTCTCGTGGTGATGTCCACCGCCGACGGGCCGTGGAGCTGGATCGCGCTGCTCGCCCTGGCCGGATCGGTCGTAGCGCTGATTGCGCCGAAGACATCGGAGGCAGCGTCGACGGCCCCGGATGTCCAAGGTGAGGTCGCATTGATCACCGTCGACGACCCGGACCGGATTGCCGACGTCGGTTCCACCATCGCGTCGTCGGCTGCGAGCGTCTCCGTGGCGCCGTGGCCACCGGTTGCGTTTCGGGGCCTCGTGGGCTGGAACCTCGGGCTGGGTCTCGATCCGGAGGCCGCGGCATGGGCCGGCCAGCTCGCGGCCCGGATGCGACTCGATCAGGTGCTCGCAGATCCTGAGGTGGTCTTGGACGTCGAGCAGGCTTTTGTCCTTTCGGTGTGTAGGGCCATGGCCATGACATCCGAGGCTGTCGTCATCGAGTTCGACGCGGCAAGCATGAGCCCCTCCACGCTGAGAGATGTCGCGTCGATCGTGAGACAGACCCGAGCAGGTCGACAGATTGCCGTGGTGTGCAATGGGGCCGAAGCCGGACGTCGGTTTGTCGGGCGTGTCCGATCGACCACATGACCAGCGGCTACGCTCGCGCACCTCATGGAACGTCTCACCAAGATCGTTGCCACGCTCGGTCCGGCAGTGGCTTCGCCTGAGAAGATCCGGGAGCTCGTCCGCGCCGGCATGGATGTGGCTCGCCTCAACTTCAGCCACGGTGATCACGACCTGCACAGGAATTTCGCATCGTGGGTTCGGGAGGCATCGGCTGCGGAAGGCAGGGTCGTCGCCCTGCTGCAGGACATCCAGGGTCCGAAACTCAGGGTGGGCTACTTTCCCGATGGTTCGATCGAGTTGAACGACGACGATCAGGTGGTGGTCCGCCCGGGACGCCAGATGGCGTCACCGGGAGAGGTCTACGTCGACTACGAGTACCTACTCGATGACGTGCAGGTCGGCGAAGAGATACTCCTCGCCGACGGGATCATCCGCCTCGTTGTCCTCGACAAGCATCCGGATCGACTCGATGCCCGGATCCTGCAGGGAGGCACCCTCTACGACGGCAAGGGTGTGGCCTTCCCGCACACCGATCTGAGGGTCACGGCGATCACGGACAAAGACCGCGTGGATCTCGAGTTCGGCCGGGAGATCGGTGCTGACTTCGTGGCCGCCTCGTTCGTTCGGACGGGAGCGGACATGGAGGAGATCTCGGAGTTGGCCGGTGGCACCCCGATCATCGCCAAGATCGAGCTAGCCGCAGCCTATGACAACCTCGACGAGATACTCGCCTCGGCTGCCGGCGCGATGGTGGCTCGGGGTGACCTGGGGGTTCAGATGCCGCTGGAGCGTATCCCACTGGTGCAAGCGGACATTCTGAGCCGGACCAACACTGCCGGCCTCGTGTCGATCACGGCGACCGAGATGCTCGAATCCATGACGCATGCGCCCCGGCCCACACGAGCCGAGGTGACCGACGTGGCGACGGCGGTGCTCGCCGGCACCGATGCGGTCATGCTCTCGGCGGAGACCGCGGTCGGTGACTACCCGATCAAGACCGTCCAGGCCATGGCTCGGATCTGCGGCACCGTCGAGGAAGCCAAGGAGTCCTGGGCATCGGTGGAATTCATCGACGTCGGAAACTCGTTCGCCTCTGCGGTGGCGCGCGCATCGGTGGCCGCGGCTCGCGACCTCGACGTGACCACGATCGTCGCATTCACGGAGTCGGGTAACACGGCCCGGTTGCTGTCGAAGTATCGACCACCGACCCGCATCGTGGCGTTCACGCCGGAGCCCCGAACCCTCCAGCGCATGGCGTTGTATCGGGGCGTTCAGCCCTACCCGTTCGGGAGGCGCGACTACACGGACGTCATGATCGCTGCTGCGGAGAAGTTCCTCGAGAAGGAGGGAATCTGTGAGCGCGGTGAGCCCGTCGTAATGGTGGCCGGCATCCCTCCGAACATCCAGGCGTCGACGAACCTGATGAAGATCCATGTGATCGGAGAGCGAGATCGCGGCGCCCTTTCGAAGAAGGGCGGTCGAAGCGTTCCTGAGATCGGCTCACTTCCTCGCAGGTGACGACGCCGGCGGCCGGCCCGACTAGCATCCCGCAGCGCATGGGACAGACCATCGAGATCAACGGAACCGCGGTCATCGATCACGTGCTCGTCATCGACACGGATCGGAGCCTCGCCGGTCAGGACGGAGAGAGCTACAGCGGCGTGGAAGCTGCCCGGCTCAAGACTTCTTTTCCGGCCCGGCTCGCCGTGAGGCTGTTCGAAGGTGACGCCGAGGTCGACCATGTCTTCGTCATGTCGAACACGGTTTCGGTTCGGCGCCCTTCCGCCTGGACCGACACCGCCATCGACAACGCGTCGAGCGTCGTGTCGGGTTTCTTCCGTCATTACCGCTGAGCGTCAGCCTTCGGGCACCGTCGAGGGTGGGGAAGTGGAAGGCGGAACGCTCTGCGGGGTCGTTGTGGCGGGCGCCTCGGTCGTGGTGGTGGTCGGCTCCGGGCAGGCGATCGACGTTCCGGGCACCATGCATGGATGCACTTCGATGATCTCGCGGCGGGGCGAGTAGACCGCAACCCATTCCTGGGTTTCCTCGGCACCTCCGACGCTGATCGTCCGGGTGACGCGGACGCTCCATCCCGATGCCGGACTCTGCACTGTCACCTGACGATCCACGGCGAGGTCGGGATTCCCGCGGTATTCCGGTTCGCCAGCTTCGCGGGGATCGAGTCGCTCGCTCACCGTCGCCGAGACCACCCTCGCATTGGGGCCTCCCTCGGCCAGCACTTCCTGCTGCAACGGGCCACCCACCGGATACGCGAGGGCGACGGCACGTCCGTCGTTGTCGCCGTAGAACCGGACTGTGATCGACGTGTCCGTGTACGAGGTGTCGATCAGCACGGCAGCGTCGGAGTCGTTTCGGAAGATCAGCTCCGGCGCCGGCCATGAGATGGTCGCTTCGATGCCTTCCGGGTATCGGGAGAAGTAGAAGCTGTGGGGCTTGTGTTCGACGTCTTCGTACCCGCCCCAGAACACGGCGTTGTAGAAGGTCGTGGCGAACTGGCTGACCCCGCCTCCAACCGTCTTCGTCAGCTCACCCCCCACGATCGTCCCGTCCTCGAGATACCCCTTGTCCTCGGTCCGAGGACCGACGTACTCGTTGATCGACAAGGTCTCCCCGGGTCGCACGATGGCTCCATCCAAGGCGTCGGCAATCAGGTGGATGTTGGTGACCCGGTTCTGGCAGCAGTCGTGATAGGTCGTGAACTGTGACACCAGATGCCTCACGCCGAGCGCCTCCAGCTCCTCGGTGGTGGTGTCGGGGTCGGCCCCCTCCACGAACGGCAATGTTCCGGTCCGTGAAGCTGATCCTGCCGCGGTCTCGAGTGAAGCCGCCGTGGCCTCGGCATCGATCACCGTCCCGGGCCGACCGGGCACGATCCGCACCTGGAGCCCGTCGAGCTCGAACCTGGCCTCGACCGGGGCTTGCTCGAGGTCGCCGCGTGCGGCATCGAGTCGGGGGGCGATCAATTCGGGATCGAACCCGATGTCGAGCCCGGCGGGACTGGCCTCGGTCGTGAAAGCAGCTGCCATGGCGGCGATGTCGAACGTGATGCTCCTCTCACCATCTTCGGAGCGGAGGGTCACCGGTGCCGAGAGCCACAATCGGGCCGTCGCGACAGCTTGATCGACGTCGGCGTTGGAGAGGATCGGTTCGACAGTGCTCACCGGAAGCCGAACGGGCTCCGACACGTCGGCCGTCAACGAGTCGAGGATCAGCGATTCGGCAACCGAGCGATCGATCTGCTCACCGGGCCTCGGGTACGCAGGCGTGGGCATGGTGCCATCCAGTTCGACGGCTCCCGGGAACGGCGGGTTGCCCACTAGATCCTCGTCCCACAACGAGAGAATGGACTCGACGGCCTCGCCGTCCATCGTTGCGATCGTCGGCAGCACCTCGGTCTTGCCGAAGTGGCGCATCCACCACCTGAACTGGTCTGAGAGGTTGCCCTGTCGTCCGACACCGAGCGCCTCCTCTTTGAGCGTCTCGATGTCGAACTGGAGGTCGACCTGGTCGGGTTGAAGCGTCGTGGAGGTGTCGAGGACCTCGAACACCGCGGGCCGCGCGCGGAGGGTGGCGGCGGCGGTAGACAGGGCCATTTCGACCTCTTCGGGTCCGAGTCCGCCGAGTTCCACACCCAGAGCACGGACGTCGCCGAGAACGGTTTGCCCGGCCACCGCACGGGCGAACGCGAACGCACCGACCGTGATCAGAGCAACGGCGGCGAGCGCGAACACTGCGATGCGAAGCGGCGGATAGGACTTCACGGAAAGAACTCGATTCCCCTCGCCGTCATTGTAGGGGTGGGAGCGGGGTGACCGGCCGAACGATTTCGTCTGCGGTGACGAGGAATGATTACCACTCGGCATGGCGCCGACATACCCTCTGCGCATCGACATCGACGGGAGTCATGACATGAGGGTCCTCATCACCGGGGCGTCCGGTTTCATCGGGCGAGCCTTGACCGAAGGTCTGCATGCTGCGGGTCATGACCCGGTGGCGCTCCGTCGGGGACCGAGCGGATCCAGCGGCCCGTCCTGGGATCCCGACGCCGGTCGCATCGACGACGGCGCGTTGGCGGGCGTGGATGCGGTGGTACATCTTGCAGGCGAGTCGATCGGTCGGCGATGGACGACCGCCAAGAAGCAAGAGCTGGTCTCGTCTCGAACCGAAGGCACCGAGCTCATTGCCTCGGCCGTTGCGGAAGCCGGCGTCCCGATCCTCATCAGTGGATCGGCGATCGGGTACTACGGGGATCGTGGAGATGAGATCCTCAGAGAGGAGGCCGGTCCGGGTGACGGCTTTCTTGCGGACCTGTGTGTCGTGTGGGAGCAGGCAGCGCAGCCGGCGGTCGACGCAGGCGTGCGAACGGCGTTCATCAGGACGTCGCTGGTGCTCGACGAATCCGGCGGGTCGTTTCCCCGCATGGTCTTGCCGTTCAAGCTCGGGGTGGGCGGACCTCTCGGCGGTGGTGACCAGTGGTGGGCGTGGATCACCCTGGAGGACGAGGTTCGCGCCATCATCCACTGTCTCGAGAACGACATCGCCGGCCCGGTGAACCTGGCGGCGCCGAATCCGATCAAGAACGCCGACTTTGGCAGAGCGCTGGCGAGGGCACTTCATCGACCCGGAGTGCTGCCCGCCCCGGCGTTCGGGCTGAAACTCCTGCTGGGATCGCAGTTTGCCGAGGAGGTGCTGCTGGCCAGCCAGCGCGTCGTCCCCTCCGTACTCGAAGCAAGCGGCTTCGAGTTCGCTCAGCCCACTGTCTCCGAGGCGTTCAAAGCGGTCTTTGGCGACTGACGAGCAGCGCGCCCGGAGGCTGGTCAACCGACATGCCGCTCCAGAGGCAGAATCTGTGCTGCCGCCTCACCACGTCGGATCTCGCTCGACGCATCGTCGACCACTTCGACGAGGTCGCGACGCATGTCTTCGAGTGAGTCGCGAACCTTGTCGACGGAGGAACTGATCTCCGTGAGCGTCCTGCGGTTCGTCGAGAAGCGCTGAGCCATCAACCGGAGCCGTTGTAGCCGCTCTTCCACCACTCCGAGGTCCACCTCGGTCCCCGATGTTCCTCGAGCCTTCAGGGCCGCCTGAGCCCACCGGATGGCGACCTCGACCATCGTCCCCTCGCCGTCGTCCACGACGAGAATTCGGTCGCCGTAGACCGCAAAGGAGCCGACCTCCCGGGGAAAGGCCTCCTGGGCCGAGACACAGACCGCGACGGTTCCGTCTCGATTGGCCAGGGCGCGATCGAGTTGGGTCAGGATGCTGTCCTTGCCGGTGAGCGCCAATGCCCTCACGTTCTTGGCTTCGACGACGATCCGGCCGAGGTCGGGGACTTGGACCACGAAGTCGCCCACCATCGCCTCGCCGGCGAGCGCCCCGGAGGATCGCGACGTCCTCTCGACGATGGCTCCGATGGGCTTGGCGATGGAGCGCAGCGCCTCCTCGATCCGATCCTCGAACTCGAAGCCCTTCGCGGTGCCACGTTCGGCTTCCTCCCGCCGCCCGCGATCGAGCGCCATCGACTCCCGAAGCTCGGAAAACCGGTGTTCGATGAGGCTGGCGACGTGTCCGATGCCGTTCGTGTCAGAGCTCGGGTCGAGCACCGATGTCAGACGCTGTTCGAGTGCGCCCCCAGGACCGAGCAGCTCGCGCAGATGATCGAGGAGGCGACCGGTGTGGCTCTGTGAGGCCTCGGGATCTACCTTCTCGAGAAACGAGTCGCGCCAGGCTCCGAAATCGGCGACCGTTCGCGCCACCATCGATGAGCGCTGCTCAGGATCGAGAGATGAGGAGAGCACGCGGTGTGCCTCGTCGAGCATGCTTTGAACCCGGAGCGCCGCCTCGTCTGTGGCGCGCTCGACCGACCGGGTCACCCGCAGATCGACCTCCGACAGGTCGAAGCCGAGTCCCATGGTGGCGAGACCGCGCGCTCCGACCGTGAGGATTCGTTCCGTCATCGCCACCCGTTCGTGGTCGTCGCTCTGCGTGAGAAGCCCGACGAGCACGGGATCTCGCACACGAAGGCCGTCGATGATCACTTCTGATCCTGTGACATCGACGAGAGGCTCGCCCCTCACCGGAGCGTCGGAAGCGGGTCGGGGAGTGGTGTTCGACATGGGTGTCACGGTACGAACCGGGTGTGACAGATTTCGCGCTTTTGGGTCGGTGACCCGAAGGCACGAGCCACGACACCGACGGGTGAGGTCGAGTGGGTCTTCGTATCTGCGACAATTCCCCACCTGTGCCACCCGAGATCGCCCCGACGGCCACACTACGCGCCGAGATCGACCGCCTCACCGACACACTCGAGGAGGTTCGGTTCGACCTCGCGGTGCCCGACCAGGCGCACCGCAGGCTCGGCCCTTCGCAAGGGTCCGATCTCGCCCGCCGGTACTTGCTCCGGCGGCTGAGAGACCTCGACGGTCCGTTGACCGTCGTCGTGTTCGGCCCGACCGGTGCCGGCAAATCGACGCTGGTGAACTCCCTCGCCGGCCGGACGATCTCGGAGCCTGGCGCGTTGAGGCCGACGACGAGGCGACCCGTGGTGTGGGCGCACGAGCGCAACGCCGAACGGGCACGGGCGATCGAGGGTGACCCGGTCGTTTCTCTGGACGATCACCCGCTGTTGGAACGTCTGACCCTGGTGGACACACCCGACCTCGACTCTTACGTCGCCGAGCACAAAGAACTGGCCGAATCGGTGCTCCGCATGGCTGACGCCGCAGTGTTCGTCACGACACCACAGCGGTACGCCGACGCCGTTCCGTGGGGGGTCGTTCGGGATCTCGTCGATCGGAGGATGCCGCTCGTGGTCGTGGCCAACCGGCTCTCGAGGCGCTCGTCCGGCGCAGTGGCCGATCTCACCGCCTTGCTTCGTTCACATGGGCTCGACACAGCCCGGCGTGACCAGATCATCCAGATTCAGGAGCATCGGCTCAAGGGCGATGGCCGGCTTCCGAAGGCGGCGGTGGAGCGCGTCGGTCTCGACCTCGGAGCGGTGGCCAAGGACAAGGACGAGGTCGTCGCACGGACCGTTGCGGGTTCGGTGGCGGATCTCGCCAGGGACGCTCGTACGGCCGCCGAGCAGATCCGACTCCAGTACGAGGAAGGAGTCTCCTTTTGGGAGGCGGCCAAGCTGGGATTCGAGCACCAGATCGATGAGATCGAGCTGCATCTCGAGCGGGGCGACTTGGTTCGTGGGGAAGTCGTCGCTCGCTGGCAGCGGATGATCGGAGTGAACGACCTGGCCACGTTGATCACGCGGGGCTGGGCTCGTCTCCGGGACGTGGCGCGGGGTGGCAGCCCTCTCGAGCCGGACGCAGCCGAGCGGGTCGAGTCCGAGGCCCGAGACGAACTGGTGGATCTCGTGCTGGTACGCGGACAGCGGGCCACGACCGCAGCCGCCACCGCCTGGGAGATCGAGCCTGGGGCTCGCGCACTGATCACCCCTGAACTGCGCCGTGTGGGCGCCGGCCTCGAGGAGGAGGTCCAGCATCAGGTCGACGAGTGGCTCGCAGGCATCATCGGGTTGATCCAATCCCAGGGCGAGGGCCGCTATCGACTGGCGCGTCTGGCGTCGATTGGGATCAACGGCGCCGCCACCGTGTTGCTGCTCGGCGTCTTCGCTTCGACGTCTGGGATCACGGGGGCCGAGGTGGGAGTGGCCGCTGGTGCCGCCGCAGCACAACAGGCAGTGCTCGAGCACCTCTTCGGTTCGGCCGCGTCAACGGCGCTCGCCAAGCAGGCGCGGAGTGACCTCGCCGAGCGGCTCGCCGTTACATTGCGAGGTGATGCGGAGCGCTTCCACGAAGCGTTGGAGGCAGCCATCGACCCGCTCTCCCTGGCCGACCGTCTCGTCGACCAGGCCGATGCGATGCAACGCGCCGCCGAGGACCTCGGATATGGCTGAGCTTCGAGACGCCATCGACATGTTCGACCGGCTGGTTGCCGCCGCCGCCGATACCGCACCGCGGGCCGATGTGGAGCGCGCGGCCGCAGTCGCTCGGAGGGTGAGAAGCCGTCGCGGTTACGCCGGTTCCACTGTGGTGGTGGCCCTGGCGGGCGGTACCGGCTCTGGGAAGTCGAGCACGATCAATGCCCTGGCCGAAGAGGAGGTCGCGCTCAGCGGAGCACTCCGGCCCACGACCTCAGACCCGCAGGCCTGGATCCCGGCCGATCCCGAGGCCGGAGTGATTCGCCTTCTCGACGACGTCGGGATCGCCGAGCGCGTTGGCCAGGACCGTTTCGATTGGCTTGCGGTCATCGACCTTCCGGATACCGACTCGGTTGTCATCGATCATCGACAGACGGTGGCTCGACTGCTCCCCGAGGTCGACGTGGTGGTGTGGGTCCTCGATCCCGAGAAATACCAGGACCGCGTGTTGCATCGCGATCATCTGGCGGCGTTGTCGGACTACGGCGACCAGTTCCTGTTCGTGCTGAACCAGATCGATCGGCTCACGGACGCACAGGTACCCGAGCTCGTGGCCGATCTCCGACAGTCACTCGAAGCCGACGGGATCGTGGATCCTGTGATCATTCCCACGGCAGCCGACCCGACGATCGGTCCACCGATGGGGATGGACGATCTGGTGCTGGCGCTGCGTGGGCTGGGGGAGACCAAGGCGGTGATTCATCGCAAGCTCGTGAAGGACCTCGAGGTGGCCGCTCGTGAACTGGCGCTGGCCGCGGGCGTCGAGGGCGGCCGGGGCACCGGCTTCGCCGCCGAGTGGGACAACGTCGTGAGGGACGTTTCAGCCAGGATCACAGACGATGTGGCAGGCAAGCCCGTTCTCCAACGGGCGGCTCGAGCCGGTCGGTCGTCGCATCGGGCCGCGATGTCGCTGCTGCGACGGAGACGCAGCCCTGGCACCGTAGAGCTGTCGCGCCGTCCAGACTCAGGACCGGGTTCGCTCGCCGCGATCCGACGGCTCGACTCCTATGTGTCGGATCTCGCCGGCCGGGTCGAGGGCGATGTGGCGATCGCAGTGAGGGCCGTGGGCGGCGAGATAGACGGAGCGGTCTCGGCTGCGGTCGACGCCGTTGCCTTCGGAGAGACCGTGTCGATTCCTGCGCCTCCCGGTTGGACCGCAGGCGTTGCATGGTTCCGGCGGATCATGGCCCTTGTGGCTGTCGTGGCAGGTCTGTGGACGTTCGACGTGTTGCGTTCCGGCGGCCCGCTGCTCGTTCCCGTTTCGGTCACCCTCGGAGCGCTGCTCGCGGTCCTTCTCTCGGGAGCCATCGGCGCCGGTATCGGCGGTCGAGAGTCTGTGAAGGTGGTGTCCGATCAACGACAGGCGATCACCCGGTCCGTCTCACGAGAGATCGATCGGCGCCTGGGTCGTCCGCTCCGGGAAGTGCTTCGGAAACGAGCCGGTGTGGCGGCCGCCCTGGCCGAATTCGAACTCGTCATGGCCGAGATGGAGAACGGCTGAACCTTCAGCGGCGGGGGCGCGGCACGGCGAGGGACATCGCATCCTCGATGAATCTCGCTTCGAGCGTCACGATGCCTCCGTAGATCTCACCGTCGGCCTGCATGGTCGTCGGATGGCCCGAGCTCACCTGGAATGATTCGACCGCCGACCAGATCTCGAAGCCTTTGACCGACTCGAGGCCGCTTCGACCGATGGTGGCGCGCATCATGGACGGTGCCCTTCTCACCCGTAGCTGATCGACCACGAGCAGCGTGATCGGATCCGGGGCGTGAGGCGACAGCCGCATCGGGGCACGCCCGAAGTACGTGTACGAGGGCCGGAACTGCGCCATGGCCCCGATGGCGAGAGTGGAGCGTTCGCCCGCGTCGATACGGAGCTCGGCGATGCGGTGTCCGATCTCCTTGCGGACTTGTGAGATCGCCGTCGTGAAGTAGTGCAGCGGCCCGAAGTCGCGTTTGCGTAGGGGATTCGACTCGGCGGCCTTGACGATGTCTGCGTCGGCCCCGACCCCGAGGGAGAACACGACGTGGCGATGGAGCGGTCCCGAGGAGGTGTTTGCGGTGACCTCCAGCACGGGAATCGGCATGAACGCCGGGTCCTCGGCAAGCATACGGGCGGCCGCCACCGCCCTCACCGGAATGTCGACCTGGCGGGCCACGACGTTGGCAGTGCCGCAGGGGATCACGCCGAGTTTGGTCGAGCTGCCCACGAGGGATTGTGCGACGTGGTGGATGATGCCATCACCGCCCATCGCCGCAACCATGTCGACGCCGTCTGCGACGGCTTTCCCGGTGAGTTCCCTTGCGTGCTCTGCCGAGCTGGGCCACACCGCTTCCACGTCGAGTGACTTGCCCAACGCCGCCACCACCCGACGATGGAGGGGACGAGAGAAACCCGACGACGCCGGGTTGGCGACGAGAAGCATGGTCGACATCCGGTGCAGGCTACCGTGTCCGGCCATGACACGAACCGGTGGTGACCCCAGCTCCGCATCGCCGCCCTCAGTTGCGGGGTCGGGCCTGAACGCCGAACTCGAGCCGGCTCCTCCCGCGCCATCCAGCGCACTCCAGTCGCTCATCGTCGACGATGGTGTGGGCACCATGCTTGGCATGGCCATCGGCGATGTCGCCGCCCACCGTGATTCGTACTCGTCTCGCACACAGATCGGAACGATCATCGCCTACCACCTCCTCGAGACGGGCGACATCGATCGATCGGCTCTCGTTGAAGCGATGGTGGAGCTCGGCCGGCCCGACGACAGCGTGCTCACCGATCCCAGCCCCGAGCTCTCGGCGTGGATCCAGAGCGCGGTCGACGGGCGAGCGCTGGCAACGGCGACTCCCTCGCCGGAGGTGGCGACGCGAGCTGTCCCAATGGGTGTGTGGTTCCGTGACGACGCCGATCGCCTGGTCTCTGCGGTGATCGAGGCGGTGCTCATTGAGAATCTGGATGCGGTGTCGGTGGTCACGGCGGTTGCCGTGGGTGGCGCCGTGGCGGGGGCCACCTTGGCGATGTCCGGTTGGGATCTCGTGCTGGCCGCTGCCGAGACCGCCGATCGCGGGCTCGGGGTCGTCGCAGACCGCACTGTCTCGAACTTCGATCGTGCCGCCGGGGTGTCTCGGGGATTGCGCGGAGTTCGTTCGATGATCGATCGGCCGATCGGAGAGATCGTTCACGCCCTCGGTGACCTCCCGGATGCGGTCCGGCCGCCGTTGGCCGCGATCGTTGCGTCGGCCGACCCGGCCGGGACCCCGCCTCTGATCATCGAGGCGGCGGCCAAGATCGGCGTCGACGCCGCAGTCGTCTCCGGCTCGATCCTCGGCGCCCGGCTCGGTCTGAGGCGATGGCCGTGGCGGGTTCCGAACGAGACCTGGTTCGCAGAGATCGGAAGGCGCCTCGTGCGTCATGAACGTGAGGTTCGTGACCTTCCGATTCCGAGATCCGTCGAGGCCAGGATGCAACGGGACGAGCCAGTCGACCCGGTCGGTGAGATCACCTGACGGTCACCGGAGGTCGTCGGGCCACTCACGCCACGCGTCGTCCACGCCATGCAGCACGACCCATCCTGCGGCGATGAACAGGCCGAGCGTCCCGAGTGCTGCGGTGCGGCCCCAATCCAGGACGTCCACGATCAGAGCCCACACCAGGGGGCCGAGCACGGTGGCGAACCGACCCACTGTGGCGTACAGACCGTAGAATTCACCCAGGTGCCGAGGCGGCGCCACCCGAGTCATGATCACCCGGTCGGAGGCCCACGTCCCGCCCAGGGCGAATCCGCCGACCGCGCCGATGAGCCACACCAGGTGGGTGAGGTCGGTGATCGCCGCTGCCACCCCGAACCCGATGGCGCCGACCCACATGGCCAGCACGATCTGCAGCACTCGCTTGGGTCCGAGCCGTTCCACCATGGCGCCGCCCAAGAAACCGCCGAAGATCGCCGTGAGGATGGCGATCGCCAACAGGTTGCGCGATCCGGCCCGATCCAGCCCGAGTTCTTCGATGGCGAAGATCGTGAGGAACCCCCCGATGAGTGTGTTGATCGCATCGGTGTACAGGAAGCGCGAGATGAGGAAACGAAACAGGTCGGGATACTGCGCGGCACGGCGCCACGAATGCACGAGGTCCACCACCACCTTCCGGAGCGCCTGCGGAGGTGAGGTGTGATGTGCCGGCTCCCGGATGAACACGAACGCCGGAATGGCGAACACCAAGAATCCGAGTGCGAGCAGGCGAAAGGCGGTGACGTGGCTCCAGCCCATGACGTCGAGCGCCACTGCACCGATTCCGAGCCCGATGAACGATCCGACGTAGCCCACTCCCACGCCGATTCCGGAGACCCGACCTTGCGTCGCCGGTGTGCTCACGTCCGGCAACAGCGCGTCGTACAGCACAGATCCGGTGTTGACTGCGACGAGCGCAAAGCCGAGCGCAATAAAGGTGACAGCGATGGGTTCGAGGCCCAGCAGCGAGGTGGCGGCTATCGCGGCCAAGGTCGTTGCCATGAGTCCCGGCACACGGCGCCCGATCGCATCGCTGCGTGCGCCGATCCACGGCGCGAGAAAGATGACGACGATTCCCGCCAACGCCACCACGATCGACAACCGGCTGTCGGGTATTCCCCGGCTGGTGAGCCAGTCGGGGAAGTAGAGCCCGACCACTCCGAGGGCGAAGATCGTGTTGGCGAGATCGTATGTGACCCACGCCGCAGTCGCCGATCGTGCCGGCACGTCTGCGGCTGGTGGCATGCGGCTCAGAAGGTCACCGCGACGGAGATCAGCTCTTCGTGTCCGAGCAGACCGGCGGTCGCCTGGATCGCCCGGTTCGCCTCGGGCAACGGGAACTGGTGGCTCACAAGATCGTCGATTCGGGGGTCGGTTTCCAGCTGCGTTGCCGCCCAGCGGTATGCGGGGCTCGACGCTCCGAGGGCCCCGCGCACTGCGAGTTGTTTGGCCACGATCACATCCGAGAAGAACTGGGGCAAAGGGCGGTTGCCCTTGGTGGAGGCGAGAACGACCGTGCCACCCGATCGCACCAGGTCGAACGACGTGTAGATCGCCTCAGGATCGTCTGACGTCACGTCGATCACGATGTCGGGCCGGGTTCCGAGACTGTTGGCGACGGCGACGCCGAGGTCGTCCACCGAGACGTCCACCGTGAGGTCGGCGCCGATTCGTCGGGCGAGATCGAGTCGATCGGAGTCGACGTCGAGCCCGCTCATCCCGATCCATCCGGCCCCAACCGATTGCGCTGCCAGGAGGCAGGCCAGCCCTCGAGGCCCGGGACCCAGAATCAGCACGCTGTCTCCCGGTTGGAGGTCCGGCAACTCCACCGCCCACGTCCAGCCATGGGCGAGTGGATGGGCGAAGGTCGCGACTTCTGCCGGGGTGTCGTCGCCGATCGCGTGGAGGCGTGCATGCGGATCGATGTAGAGGCGCTCGGCCAGTCCACCCCAGAGCCCCGGCGGTTCGGTCGATGGGAGACTCCCGTACATGTTGTGCGGGCGGCGGAACGTGCAGGAAGCGAGTCCGTTGAGACATGACGTGCATCGTTCGCATCGGATGACGGGCTCGATGAGGACTCTCGTGCCGATCGGCAGGGTCACGGAGTCGTCGAGGTGGTCGGCAATGCGACCCACCACCTGTTGTCCGGGGATGAGCGGATAGACGAGGTCGCGTCGATCACCGCGCCAGGCCTGTACTTCTGCCCCCGAGAGCCCGGTCGCTTCGACGGCGAGCCATCCACCCGTCGCAGCGGACCGCGCCGACAGACGGGTTGCGGCGAGCCGACGAGGCTCCACCAACATCATCGCCTTCACGTCAGACACGGCCACCCCCGACCCTTGGCTCCTCCCTACGGAAGATCAACGCAGCAGATCTTGGACACGTTGCAGCCCTCGCACCAAATCCGTTTCACCGAGTGCATAGCTGAAGCGTGCGTATCCCGGCGCCCCGAAGGCTTCACCGGGGACGGCAGCAACCTCGGCTTCGTCGAGGAGGACCCCGCAGAGATCCATGCTCGATTCGATCCTCCTCCCGGCGATCTCCGCCCCCAACAAACCCCGGAAGTCCGGGAAGCAATAGAAGGCCCCACCGGGTTCGACGCACGTGACACCCTCGATGGAGTCGAGCATCTCGTGCATCAGGTGACGCCTGTGGGCAAACGCCGACCGCATCTCGTACACCGGCTCCATGGGTCCGGTGAGAGCGGCCAGCGCAGCTCGCTGGCTCACGTTGGCGACGTTCGAGGTTGCATGCGACTGCAGGTTGGCGGCCGCCTTCACGACGTCGGCGGGCCCGATCATCCATCCGACCCGCCATCCCGTCATCGCAAACGTCTTTGCCACGCCGTTGACGATCACCCAACGGTCCTCGAGCGCCGGCGCCAGTTCCGGCAGCGACGTGAACACGGTGTCGCCGTAGACGAGGTGTTGATAGATCTCGTCGGTCATCACCCACACACCGTTGGCGCCCGCCCATTCGCCGATGGCAGCCGTCTCGTCGGGGGTGTAGACGGCGCCCGTCGGGTTGGATGGTGAGACGAAGACCAGGACCTTGGTCCTGTCGGTCTTCGCAGCTTCGAGCTGGTCGACGGTCACCTTGAACCCGGCGTCCGACTCGGTCGAGATAGGAACGGAGACGCCACCGGCGAGCTGAACGGCCTCGGGATAGGTCACCCAATACGGGGCCGGGATGAGTACTTCGTCGCCATCGTCGACCAGAGCGGCGAACGTCTGGAACACCGCCTGCTTGCCACCGTTGGTGATGAGCACCTGCTTCATCGGGTCGACCGCAGGGCCGCCGTCGCGCTCGGTCACCATGGCGACCGCATCTCGTAGCTCCGGCAGCCCGGCGTTGGCGGAGTACTTGTGGTTCTTCGGGTCACTGCACGCCAGCTCGGCGGCTTCCACGATGTGTGCAGGCGTCGGGAAGTCCGGTTCGCCGGCCCCGTAGGAGATCACGTCACGGCCCGAGGCCTTGAGCTCCCGGGCTCGGTTGCTGATGGCCATGGTCGCCGATTCGGCGATCGCTCCGACCCTGTGCGAGATACGCGCCATTGTGCTGGGCTCCAGATCGACTGGGCGCGACGTTAGCGCCGGGGGATGGGGGCTCAGTCCGGGTAGGTCGCGAACCGCAGCCACGCCGGTGGTCGATATCGAGTCGCCGACCAGGCGGTGAGTTCGGCGATCGGATCGAGGAGAGGCACCGGCGACGTGCCGGTCGCGGCGAGGCACTCGACACCTCGTTCGGTCGTCCACAGTCCCTGGTCGGACCACGCTGCGACCGGAATCAGACACACGGTCGCCGTGGCCGGGTTGCCCACCTCGGTGACCGCTCCGAGGTCATCGAGGCCCCGAGCCAGGACGCCCGATGCCACTCGCACCGAGGGAACCTCCGCCCTCATGCTCGCGGTCGATTCGATCACGGCTCTGGTGGCTCGACCCACCGACAGGACCCCGATCGATTCCGCTTCGACGAGGCGCAACGCCAGATGATCGATCCAGGATGTGTCTCGTATCTCCACGCTCACCTCGTCGAGGCTCTTGCTTCGGACCACCACGGATTCGGCCAGCCATAGAGTAGGACCCGTGTCCGAGCGGGCTTCGGAGACTTCGAGCAATGTCGAAGCGCGAGTCACGTCGGGCAACTCTATGAGAAGGTCGATCAGCTCGAGGAGCCGAGCGCGCACGTCGGCCCAGGGAGCCGACGCCAATGACGATATGGCGGGATTCAATACGAGATGAGGTGGGATGCCTGGGCGGACACCCCACCGGTCTCAGGTGTCAGTTTCCGTCGACAGCGTCCTTCGCTGCGTCGTTGGCGTCCTCTGCCGCCTCCTGGGCGGCGTCGGCAGCGTCGGCGGCAGCATCCTTGACCTCTGCGGGCTTCTCGGCGGCAGCGTCCTTGACCTCTTCGGTTTTCTCGGCGGCAGCGTCCTTGACCTCTTCGGTTTTCTCGGCGGCAGCGTCCTTGACCTCTTCGGTTTTCTCGGCGGCAGCGTCCTTGACCTCTTCGACTTTCTCGGCGGCAGCGTCCTTTGCGTCGCCGGCCTCGCCTCGGATGTCGCCCACCTTGTCCTCGACCTTGTCCCAGGCCTCGGTGGCGGCTTCCTTCACCTTGCCGGCGGCTTCCTTCGCCTCGCCGACCGCCTTGTCCACCATCGGCTTGGCCTTCTCGCCAAGCTCGCTAGCCTCTTCCTTGACCTTTTCGACCATCGGCTTGGCCTTTTCGGCAAGGTCTCCGGCCTCTTCCTTCGCTTTGCCGAAGAGCTTCTTCAGCGTGTCACCAAGTCCCATGGGTTCTCCATTCGTTCAGCTCCCTTCCTCCGATGTTAGTGACGGACGGGTCCGCGCACGCCGAGGGGCACGGCCGATCTGTCGCGCGAGAAGATTCCTCGACTGTTCCCGACGCGGGACATCCGGCTCTGGGAGAGGGACGTCGGCGACGGCACGATGAACGTTGGAAGATCGAGGAGGGCATTGTGACGAAGGCAGGCGACGCGGACACGACGCGCAGCAGACTGGACACCGTACGTTCCTCGGGTGTCGGTGTTCTGGCGGCACTCGGGGGCGCCTTGCTCATCGCGTGGAACATCGTGGCGACTCAGTTCATCGGAAGGCGGCGGCTGCGTTGGGGGACCGTGGGGACCGAAGCGTGCGATCCGCTGCCGGGAGACGAGTTCGTGCCCACACCCAAGTGGTCCTACACCCTCGGAGTCTCTGTCGATGCGCCACCGGAAGCCGTGTGGCCGTGGATCGCCCAGATCGGGCAGGGACGCGGCGGCTTCTACTCGTATCAGGGGCTCGAGAACCTGGCAGGGTGCAGGATCACCAACGTCACAGAGATCCTTCCGGATCACCAGCATCCTGCTGCCGGGGATCCCATCCATCTGCATCCGACCGCTCCTCCGCTGCGAATCGAGGTCGTGGATCCGCCGAATGCCCTCGTGCTGGTCGGATCACCCGTCGATGTTGGCGCAGAGGAGGGTTGGGGCATGTCGACGTGGCAGTTCGTCGTCAAACCCGACCCTGGTGGCGGCAGCCGGTTTCTGACCAGGGGCCGCTATGACCACAGCGCCGACTGGAAGAGTCGCCTTGCGTTCGGGCGCTTCCCCATCGAGGCGGTCAGTTTCGTCATGAGCCGCAAGATGATGCTCGAGATCAAGCGACTGGCCGAGCGCAACGCCTGATCCGTGCGTCGGGCGCCGGATGGGATCGGCTCGGAGCTGGCCCCGCAGACATCGCCAACCAGGTGACCCTCGTCATCGAGGCCATGCCAACCACCGGCCACTGCTTGGATTCGTGTGCGCGCAGGCGCCGGCCGGGGGTCTGACCCGCCGGCGACATGGCGCCCGATTCGCTCCTCGGTGCGGAACAGTCAGCCTCGGTTGCGGAAGAGCACGTTGGCAATCCTCCATCCGACCGACGTCTTGACGAGATGGAGGTAATCGACATATTCCGGGGACAGCACCCGCGCCGCCGCTATGTCGGTCGAGACATCGTCGATCTCGATGTTCACGTCTGGGTCGGGTGCGTCTCCACCGCCGTCAGCGGTCAGCTCGAGCATGCGAGCCTTGGTGACCTCCCGGAGAGCATCTGGGTCCTCGCTCCCTGGAATGCGCTTGGCCAGCTCGGGGTGGAGTGCGCGGTCCATTCGTTCCACGTCGCCGGCGTACCAGCCTTCTATGTAGTCGCGGACGATGGCTTCGATCTCAGCCGCATCGGAAGACGCGTGCTGCAGCGGGACCGATGGCGAGCTCATGGAGGTCCTCCTCGGTGTCTTTCCAGCCCGTCCGACCCTACCCAGGCGGAGACGCACATGTGGAGAGAGCTGGTGTTCGGGCCGATCGCGACCTCGCGCTCTGCACGCCGCTGATGAGGAGGACTCGAAGGTGCCGCTACCCGATGACGCGGCTCTCGCCGGTGGGGAGCTTCATCCACCATCTGGCGTATCGCAGCTAGGTTGCGGGGTCTCGGGTCGCGATCAACGCACCAAGTGACTCTGCTTCGTGTGCGATGGCATCCCAGACTTCCCTGGACAGCGAATCGAAGGCTCGTATCTCGATTCGGCCGTCGGTGGGACGCCACACCCCGCAGACATGGCCATCGATGAGCTCGGTCGGGAGTACGTCACCGTTGCGGCGGATCACTGCGGACGTGATGCCGATCGACCCGCTCGTACGGATCGAGCCGGTCTTGTCGCCGGGGATCACAGCTCGTCCGGCGCGCATGGTGAGCGACACGCTGCGAACCCCACCGCCATCTGGTTGTGCAGCGATGCGAGACGGCTCGGAGCCTCACTGAGATCGGTGCGGATCACGTCTGCGGGGCCACATGGTCAGTACCGATAGTGATCTATCACGCGCCCGCTCGGGTCCAGCAACAGCGCCGAGTCGCCGCCATTGTTCCAGATCGGCCCTTCCGAGCACCAGGCGATCGCCCCTGGTGGCGGGTTGCAGCCGCTGACGACTTCGATCGTTTCCTTCGGCTGGATCGTCGTGCCTTCGGGGAAGACGAACCGATTGGCGGTTGATTCGTCCCGCAGCACGAACCCCGACAGGTCCGCCGTGTCGCCGGAGTTGGTGATGGCAACTATCTCGTCGTCGAGTGCGTCCTCGTCGGGGCCGGGTGGATTGGCTTCGATCCACACGATTTCGAGCGCCTCTGGCAGCGGACCGCCACCGCAGGCGTCGGCCGACCACATCCCGACTCGATCCCGTTCCGCCAGCTCCTCGGCGTCGATCAGCTCTTCTTGAAAAGCACTCGGATCGGAGAAGGCGATTGCGAGACCCGCCGAGACCTGGTGGCGATTGACATACATGTCGTCGGCGAACACGTGGGCGAGCAGACGGCCGAACTGGTCCCTGCGGTCGGGCTCCAGCCCCAGCACGGCTTCGTTCCCGACGAGCTCGGCGAGTGACTGCCGGCTCTCGTCGCCGAGGCATTCGTCACGTTCTGGGGCGTTGATCCCCAACAGTCGGACTCGTTCCTCGGAACCTTCGAAGACAACCCGGAGAGAATCGCCGTCGTCGACCCGTACCACTTCCACGTCGACGAGATCGATGCCGCCGAGATCCGGAGGAGGAAGACTCCCCGCAGATGACGACGAGGTGGGGCGTGGGGTCGTGGCCGGCGCCGAGGCAGGGCTCCGATCCCGTTCGGCGCAACCATTGGAGAGGACGGCGACCACCGTCGCCGCCACCACCAGGTCACGACGCCGCATCGGCCGCCTTGCGCGCTGCGATGTGAATGAGGTCCCACACCCCGGAGAAGGGGGGAGCGTAGGCGAGGTCGGTCCAGGACAACTCCTCGGCGGTCATGCCGTTCCAAATGGCCGTTGCGAACACGTCGATCCGCTTGGCGGCACCCCGTCCTCCCACCACTTGAGCGCCCAGCAGCCGGCCGGTGTCCCGCTCTGCGACTGCTCGGATCGTCATCGCAGAAGCCTCCGGCCAATAGCCGGCAGTGGTGGTTCCTCGGGCGGTGCCCTCCACTGCAACGATCCCCGCAGCCTCGGCATCCGACAGACGAAGCCCGGTCGAGGCCACCTCGGTGTCGCAGATCTTGGTGATGGCGGTCCCGAGCACCCCGGGAAAGGTCGCATCTTCACCGCCCAGATTGATGCCGGCCACTCGACCGGTCTTGTTGGCGATAGTGCCCAGATGGAAGTTGACGGGCCGGCCCGTCAACCGATGCATGGTTTCGGCGCAATCACCTGCGGCATAGACGCCGGGCACACTTGTTCGCTGGTGATCGTCCACGGCGATCGCCCCGGTCGGTCCGAGATCGATGCCGGCCGCGACCGCCAGTTCGATGACCGGGCGACTCCCAAGTCCCATCACGACGATGTCGGCAGGGAGAAGCTCACCCCCTTCGCACCCGACGCTGACCACGTGATCGGTCCCGTTGATGCAGGCGACTCGGGTCTCGGTGATCACCCGAATGCCGATCGCCTGCATCGATGTGATCACGTCGATGCTCAGGTCCACATCGATGGTCCGTTCGAGTACGGAGGGTCCCGAGGTGACGACAGTGACCTCCCATCCCTGGTGCCGGAAGGCCTCGGCCGCTTCCAACCCGATGTACCCGCCGCCGATCACCACCACGGAGCCCGTTTGGGAGTCGACCGCATTGCGCAGGTCGCGGGCGTCATCCAGCGTACGCAGCTCGTGGACCCCGGCCAGATCGATGCCGGTGATCGCCGGACGGATCGCCCTCGCACCTGTCCCGATCATGAGCAGGTCGAACGATGTCTCGGTGTGCTCGTCCTCGACCAGATCGTGGACCGAAACGACCCTGCGGTCGAGGTCGATGGCCGTGACCTCGGTACGGGTGTGGACTTCGATCGCCATCTCGGCGAATCGCTCCGGAGTCCTCGCCACCAGTCGTTCGAGCGGATCGACGTATCCGGCGACGTGATACGGCTCGCCACACGCCGAGTAGCTCACCCATCCGCTCCGTTCGTATGCAACGATCTCGAGTTCGTCGGGGGAACGGCGCCGTCGGGCTTGGCTGGCAGCTGACATGCCGGCGGCATCGCCACCGACCACCACCAATCTCACCCGTTCATCTCACGCAGACGCTTGAGCTCCTGCTTCTCTGCAAACCTCTTGCGCTTGCGGCGTCTCAGGAAGAGACCGAGAACCTCGTCGAGGATGATCGTGACCGCCACGACTCCGATGATGATCAGAGCGAGGGGATAGCTTCCCTCCCAGACCAGAAACTTCAAGGGGACATCCCCGCTGCTGTTCTGAACGGTGAAGATGACCAGGAGTATGGCGATGATCAGGAAAACGATCAGCCCGAATGGGATCTCGGTCCGCGCATTGATCGGACGCGGCATGTCCTGCCTGGTGGGTGCCGGTTCGGAGACCTCTACGGTGTCGTTTTCGGACAGGTCGACTGCTGCCGGGTCGCTGCTCAAAGGCTCCAGATCACCTTCGGTATCCGGGACGCCCTCGTCGTTGTTCATACCTCCCAGCTTAGTGAGGGCACGACCGGACTCGCATCCATGTTGGCGGCCGTCTGCGTTCGTCAGTCGACGGTGTCGGCGTCGGCACCGTGGAAGGCCCACCGCTCCTTAGAGCGCCGCGCTTCTGCGATGTCCACCTTCGAGAACAAGACCAGGCCGAGCACGAAGAACGCCACCAACGAAAGGATGGCGGGTCGGCCCGACCCGGTGGTTGAGCTGACCACGGCGAAGATCAGAGGCCCCCACACCGCCGAGAACTTCGAGAACACCGAATAGAAGCCATAGAACTCCGCCGATGCCTCTTCCGGAATCATCGACCCGTACAGGCTCCTGCTGAGAGCCTGGACACCGCCGAGCACCACGCCGATGACGACGCCCGTGAGGATGAACGGGATCGACTCGCCCCGAGGGAGGAAGTAGGCAACGATGGCGACGGCGACCCATACGACGAGGTTGATCTGGATCGCCCGGCGGATGTCGAGTCTGGTCGAGACCCATCCGAACAACAGGGCGCCCCCGAAAGCCACGAACTGGACGACGAGGAAAGTGATTGCGATCACCGTCGTCTCCAGACCCAACGTGTCCGAGGCGTAGGCAGCAGAGACGTTGATCGTCGTCTGGACACCGTCGTTGTAGAGCATGAAGGCGACCACAAACAGCAGGAGTTGGGGAAACGCCCTCAGTTTTGCCGCAGTGGCGAAGGTGCGGACGAACCCTATTCCCGCCATCTTGGCGAGGGGCGAGCGTGCGACTACGTGTCGCTCCGACGTCCGATTCATCCGGGAGGCGATAGCGATCACAGAGACGATCAGGGCGATCATGAAGACCCCGAGCAACAGGTCGAACCACACGGGCTCTGTCGCTTGCGTCAGAGCAACCACCAGCGCGCCGATGCCGAACACGAGCAACGCGCCAAGCAGGGTGATGCCCGTGACCAATGAGCGTGGAACGAGGACCTCGGCGGGAAGCTCGTCGGCGTCGCCCGTCTCGCCGAGCCGTGAGAACGCAAAGGCTGCGAACCCGGCCCACCACAGGCCGGTACCGGCGATGCCGAGACGAGCGGCGAGCGCGCCGTCGGGGGCGAACTGGATGGCCAGGATCACGATCAGCAGGTACAGCCCGCCACCGATGTAGCCGGTGGCGAAACCGCGTGAACTCACCTTGTCGATCGTGTCGGGGGTGCTGATGTCGGGCAGGAACCCGTCGTAGAACACGTTGGCGCCAACGAAGCCTGCCTGGGCCAGCATGAAGACGCCGAGGGTGTACAGCACGTTGCCGGTGGTGGCCAGCACCAGCGCGGTGGTGAACAATGCGCCGCCATAGGCGAAGACCCTGAGGAATCGGAGCTTGGACGCCGAGAAGTCGGCGATCGCCCCGAACACCGGCATCGCCAGGAACAGCAGAAGCGTGCCCAGCCCCACGGCCAGTGCCCAGAGGGTCTCCCCGGAACGTCCCTGCCAGCCTTCGTCACCCACGACTTCTGATGCGAAGTAGGCAGGGAGAACCGCTCCTGCGATCACTGTGGAGTAAGCGGAATTCGCCCAGTCGTACATCGCCCAGCCGAAAATGGTGCGACGGTCGTTCTTCGTGACGCTCACTGCTGGGTCCAGCCTTGGGGATAGCCTGGCGTGGATCGTACCCTGCGGCTATGAACGTCTCGTGGATCATGTCGTTTCGATTTGGGGTTTTCGCGGCGCTGATCGTGGGCTTGGCGGCATGCGCGGGCGGCGAGTCCACCGTCGACACGACGTCACCCGCTACCACGCCCCCGGCTTCCACCCCGTCCACCGTCCGCACGACATCTTCGACGCCAGGTGACGTGGGGACGACCGCCGCAACACCTGAGGCCTCCGCCACGCCTGAGGCCTCATCGACAGAGGCGATCGAACCGCTCCGGGGTCTCGCCTATCGGCCGGTTGCCTCGGGGCTCGACTTCCCGATCGTGCTGTTGCCCTTCCCGGGAAGCACCGACATGCTCCTCGCCCAGAAGGCAGGACGGGTGTTCCGGATGACGGAGGGTGGCGACATCACCGAGGTCCTGGACATCCGCGATCGAGTACGCAACGAAGGCGAGCGAGGTTTCCTGGGCATGGCCGTCCACCCCGATGACTCTTCCCGCGTCTTCATCCACTACTCCGACGGCGACGGTGACACCACCGTTTCCGAGTTCGCAATGGCATCCGACGGCACGATCGATCCTGCGAGCGAGCGTGTGGTGTTCACGGTGAGCCAACCGGCCGGCAATCACAACGGCGGATGGATTCAGTTCGGACCGGATGGTGCGCTCTATCTGGGGCTGGGTGATGGCGGGGGTGCCAACGACCAGTTCGGCAACGGCCGCAACGACGACACGCTGCTCGCCGGGCTCGTCCGGATCGACGTCGAGTCGGGCGAAGCGAGCAAGTTCGCCAAAGGGCTGCGTAACCCATGGCGGTTCTGGATCGAAGGTGATCTCGTGTACGTCGCCGACGTCGGACAGAACGCCTACGAAGAGGTTTCGGTCGCTCCGCTCACCGCCGGCATCGACTACGGCTGGTCGGCGATGGAAGGGTTTCACTGCTTTGGTTCCAACTCGTGTGACGATGAGGGACTGCTGCTCCCTGTGATCGAAGTCGAGCACGGCGACGCCGGCACCTGTTCCATCACGGGTGGTGTCGTCTATCGAGGTGCGGACATCCCCGAGCTCCAGGGGCATTATTTCTTCTCGGACTACTGCGGGGGATACCTGCGCAGCTTCCTGTTCACGGAAGCAGGTGTCACCGATGTGACCGACTGGACCGATTCGGTGGGGGCGCCCGGATCGGTGGTCTCCTTCGGCTACGACGGTGCCGCCAACATGTACGTCCTCACCACCACCGAGGTGTTGCAGATCGTCCCGGTCAGATAGAGCAGAGGCACGCCGCCGGCAACGCTCGGAAGCGTGGCGCCGGATTGGATACCCTCCGCCGCCGATGACCACTGCGCTGTTCGCCCTTGCCGCCGCCCTCTCGTGGGGCACAACAGACTTCCTCGGTGGCAGGGTGTCGCGTTCGGCGCCACCGCTGGTCGTGGTGTGGGGGACCGGAGCGGTGACGACGGTGCTCATCGTGATCGTCGGAGCCGTGATGGGGATACCGGACGGGATCGGAGGTGCGCTCCTGTGGGGGTCCGCCGGCGGCGTGACCGTCGCACTTGGTGCGATCGCGCTCTACCAGGGTCTTGCTTCGGGTCGAGCCGCCGTGGTGGCTCCGACCGCCGCCGTCGTTGGGGCAGCGTTGCCCGTCGTGGTCGACCTGGCGAGAGGAGTCACGCTGTCGCCACTCACCCTCATCGGCATGGCGATTGGAGTCCTGGCGATCTGGTTGCTCACCGGAGGCGATGCCGGGCGGGTGGGTGGCAACGGCCTCAGGTATGGCGTGATCGCCGGCCTCGGCTTCGGCTCGATGTTCGTGTTCCTCGGGCTGGCCCCCGACAACACCGGCGTATGGCCTGTCTTCGGGTCCAAGGCTGCGTCGGTGCTCCTCACGAGCGTGCTCCTGAGTGCGCGGGGGACCCGCCCCGCCCAGCTCGCACCCCATCGCGGTCTGGTGTTGACGATCGGGGCGCTCGATGCCTTCGCCACCACCGCATACCTGTTCGCCACCAGAGCCGGACTGGTGTCGGTGGCAGCGGTGATCGCTTCGTTCTACCCGGCGCCGACGGTTGCGCTGTCTGCGATCTTCAACGGTGAGAAGCTGCGTGCCAACCATTGGGTTGGCGCCGGCCTGGCGCTGGTGTCGCTCGGGATGATCAGCGCATGATGAGCGAACTCTTGGCGCTCGGATCGGCGTTTGCGTTCGGCTGGTCCGACTTCTCCGGCGGAGTCGCCGCCAAGCGCGCCCCGGCCACCACGGTGGTCTTCTACTCACATGTCGTCGGGCTCGCACTCGGTCTGCTGCTGGCGATGCTTCTCCGCGGATCGCCGGTTCCGGGGACCTGGGCGGCGGGAGGCGTGGCGGGTCTCAGTGGCGCCGTCGGCCTCGTGGCGCTCTATCAGGGGCTGGCCAATGGCCGTATGGCGGTGGTGGCGCCGGTTTCGGCGCTGTTGTCTACGGGTCTTCCTGTGCTGTACGGGGTGGTCACCGGGGAACGTCTCGGCACCGCCGGTTGGGTGGGTGTGGCGGCCGCCTTGATGGCGATCATCCTCGTATCGGTGAACGGCTCGATCGCCGGGTCGGGTCTCCAAGAGGCGATCGTGGCAGGGATCGGGTTCGCCGGGTTCTTCCTGGCGCTCTCCGTCACCACGCTCGACGACGGTCTCTGGCCGCTGGTGCCCGCCCGGATCGCCTCGCTCGTGCTGCTGGGGTCACTTCTGGTCGTCCGGACCGGGAAGGCCAAATTGCCCCCAACCGCATTCGTGCCAACGGCCCTCGCCGGTGCCGGAGACATGGCGGCCAACGCCCTCTATCTGGCGTCTGTGCAGAGAGGGCTGTTGACGTCGACGGTCGTGCTCGCCTCGCTCTACCCGGTGGTGACGGTACTGGCGGGCCGCCTCGTGCTCCGGGAGCGAGTTGCCCCCCTGCAATGGATCGGAATCACTGCGGCCGTCGCAGCCGTCACTCTGCTGGCAGGATGACGCCGGCGAGCGGCGTCTGGGACCCGGTCCGCCCCGGCATGTGAAGGTTCTGCGGTCTCGGCCCCGATCGCATCCGTGGACCGCACGAACCGATGATCGGAGGGGGAGTAGCGTCGAGACGTGCATGAGAGATGGCGTCTCGGAGTTGCGCTCGTTGTGACAGCAGCGTTGGTGGCAGCGTGCGGGACGGACACCATGGCATCCACTGCCTCCTCGAGTTACGCGCTGTCGGGCGCCACATCGTCGACGAGCCTCCCTGCAGCCGGCGCAGCGGCATCCACCGCGACGTCTGTCGTGGCGCCGGTTCCTGGCGACATACCTCCCGGGGACGGTGTCGCGATCGAAGCGATCGGTACGGTCGTCGAGGACGGGCGCGGGCTCGTGTTGTGCCCGTTCGAACAGACCGTTGCTTGCCCGGGGCTCCCTCTCGGCGGTGAGGTCGCACTCGGGGCGGGCGACCAGGTGCGTGTCGGCGGACGATACGACGGAGTGTCCCTGACCGTGGCCTGGACGGAGCCGTGGACCCCTCCGACCTTCCAGGCGCTCCTGAACCCCTGCACGGGTGAGGCGAATCTCATTCAACCGCCGCCTGAAATCCTCGGAGGCGTCGACCCTCTGCTCGCCGATATGGAAGACAGGATGGCCGGCTCTTGGGTCTCGGACGGTCAGATCGTCGTGGCTCTCACGGGTGACGAAGACGACGCGGTCGAGCAGCTCAGGGGGGTCGAGGGTCTGTGCGTGGTGACCGGGTTCGACTACTCGGCCAACGAACTCGTCGACATCGCCCGAGACGAGGTGTCGCCGGCGGTGGCGGCGGCCGGGGCGCCCTTGCTCTCCGTGCAGGTCGACTCGATCCCGGTTCCCAAGATCACCGTGGAGGGCGATGCCACCGACACGGGGATCATCGAAGTCATTGGGGATCGGTTTGGCGATCTCGTGGAATTCGAGACGTTCATGACGGTGCTCGACGCCCCGCTGGCCGACCTTCCCGACCAGGCGCCCGCCGTGCCTGGAGACGTCGTCCTGCCCACGTCGGGGGTGCGAGGCGACGCTGCGATGGCTGCTCTGGTGCAAGGGGTGTCGCTGGTCTACGACCCAGACATGAACTGTCTATATGTCGAGGGGTTCGCCGAGCGCACCACAGTGGTCTGGCCGTATGGGTACACCGCCGTGGCCGGGGATCCGACCGTGGTCTACGACGCATCCGGCCGGCCGTTCGCCGAGACCGGGACACCCATCTCGCTCGGTGGAGGAGAACTGTCGGCCGACGGTGTTGATCCGACGCAGAGGTGCGGTGCCGAGCACGCCTGGTACATGTCGGGGCAAACCGCGTACGAGATCCTCAACCGGTGAGTGCCGAGCGTCGCCGGCGGGCGTCATCGATAGCCTGGCGGCCATGCCGGTCGCCCCCGCATTGGATCTGATGGCGGAGGTCTATCGGCTCGACTCCAGAGGAGGAGCGGGGTCGGTCCGCTTTCGCCGCTACACGTCGCTCTGCGAAACGCATCCGGTCCACCTGTACAACCCGATGACGTCGAAGCCGGAGGCGCTGGAGACCGTCGTGCGGCTGATCGAACTCGACGCAGAGCAGATCGTCGGCCGCCTGGTGGGTGAGCGGGGTATCTCATTGGCGGTGCTCACGCCGGGTGCATGGACCGATCGGTTGTTCACCGACATCGAGCACCGCACCAAGGCTCTCCCGTTCGTCGGCTTCTGGGCCGGAGAATCGGTCGACCCGGAGACGATCGTCTCGGCGACCACCCAGCAACTGGTCAGGCTCGACTGGCAGCGGCGTCCCGGTTCCGCCGAGTCGGTGGCATCGCTCACGGCCCAGGAGGGACTGGCGCTCAGGGCGGCCGGGGTGTCGCCCGTAGGGGACGTGGAACTTGCAGGCTCGGTGTATCCGATCATTCACCGGGAGATGGATCACGGCACGCTGATCGCCCTGGATCCACGGAGACGGCGCGGCCGAAGCACTTGGGCACCGCGGGCTCGGACTGGGGGATGGCTTGGCCTTCTGCCGCTGGTGGGCCGACCAACTCGACAGTCCCGACGAAGCGATCCGCTCCGGCCTCGTGCCGGAAGGATGAGCCCGGACGCCGGTCTACCTCTGCGCCTCGACCTGTTCGAGGATGGCGTCGATCAGTTCCTCCCCGGCTGCGCCGTCCGGGTCGAGCTCACGTAGTCGGTCGACGGTGTCGACCTGCATCTGGAGACGTCGGCAACCGATCTGTTCGGCGATGGCGAAGAACTCGCTCACCGAGATCGCTTCGACTTTCTCACGCAATTCGGGTGGCGACACTCGCCCGCCCGATCGCTCGGCAAGGGCGTCGAGCTGGTCGGCAGCCTGGGTCACCACCACGATGAAGGTGTCGCGCAACCTATCGCAATCCCTGATCTCGTCGAGCGCGGAGTCGATGTCGAAGTCCTCACCGATGTCGACCGGTAGATCGACCGAGACCTGGCCGCAGGCCGCAAGCGTGACGAACGCCATGAGGATGACGGCGAGCCGCATTGGTGTGCCTCCCATGGCGGCGCAGTGTACGAGGTGAGACAAAGTCGTGCCCACGGCGCACGTTGTGGGACGGGGCGGGGTACGGTTTGTCGGAGCGAGACGGGAGGAGCCCATGCGTCGCATGGTGGCATTGGTGGCCGTGATGATGATGGTTGTGGCGATGCCGGCGAACATCGCCGCCGCCACCGACCACGAGGGGAGCGGCGAACCCGAACCCGAGTGGTTCATCGACGAGACCAAGCTCCCATTCGACCCCATTCCCGGGTTCGAAGACGCCACGCTGCTGTGGGGCGTGAATCGCGGAGCGGGCTACAGGATCGAGGTCCCCGCGAACTGGAACGGCTCGCTCGTGATGTGGGCGCACGGCTATCGCGGAACCGATCTCGAGTTGACCGTCGACAATCACCCGCTTCGAGAGTTCTTCGTCGCCAACGGGTATGCCTGGGCCGCGTCGAGCTACTCCTCCAACGACTACAACGTGGCCGACGGCGTGGTCGACACGCGTCGCCTCCTGCAGCTTTTCCGCCGCGAAGTCGGCCGACCCGAGACCACCTACATGACCGGTGCTTCCATGGGCGGTCACGTCACGGCACGTTCGATCGAGCAGTACCCGACGGCCTACGACGGTGCGATGCCGATCTGTGGCGTGCTCGGCGACTACGAGCTCTTCGACTTCTTCCTCGACTTCAACCTCGCCGCACTCGAACTGGGGCTAGGCGACTCGTATTACCCGATCGACGACGCCGCCTTGTACGCCGGTGCCCAGGTGCCTGCCATCAAGGCCGCGCTCGAGGCCGCACCCGGCACGTGGCCGACCGTTCTCAACGCCGAAGGTGAAGCCTTCAAACAGCTCGTCGAACTGCGCTCAGGTGGCGACCGCCCCAATTTCGATGAGGCGTGGTACTTCTGGAACACCTTCCCCGAGTTCGCGACCGGACCCGGCAACTTCCTGTTCGACCTCGGCATCGGCGACGGCACGGTCGCCGGGAAACCCGGCATCGTTGCCGACAATCGCGGAATCGTGTACCAGCTCGACCTCGATCCGGCCCTGAGCGACGAAGAGACCGAGTTCAACGAGAACATCGCCCGTGTCCGTGGTGAGCCATCGCTCCGTCTCTCCACAGCGCTCAATCCGATCCCGATCGTGCGTGGGCGCAACGGTGTTCCCGTGCTGACGCTCCACAATCTGGGCGACCTGTTCGTTCCGTTCCACAACGAGATCGAGTACGCACGCGACGTCGCCAAGCGCGGCGACAGCGATCTCCTCGTACAACGGGCGATCCGAGGGGTCGGGCATTGCGACTTCACCCCGGTCGAGTTGGTGACGGCGTTCGTGGACCTGGTGGCATGGGTCGAGTACGGCATCAAGCCAGAAGGCGACGTGGTTCTCGATCCTGCAGTGGTGGCTTCAGACGATTACGGATGTGAATTCACCGATTTCGCAACCGAGGATGGGCACGTGCTCGCCGCTCCTTGCCCAACCGGCTGACATCGGCGACCACCGCCGGCGTCGACACACCTCCCACCTCGGGTACCGTGTTTGTCGCGATGCGCAACTTCTTCTTCGACACCCCTGATCTCGTCTCGATCTTCGACCGGCTCGACCTGCGTGAGCCGGTGCGAATCCTCGAGCGCGGCTACACGGAGTCCGGTGAGCACGATCTAGCCCCATCGACATACGACGAGGCGATCGACGCCTACCGGTCCGCGCTCGAGCTGATCGGAGACCTCGCAGCGAACGTGATAGCTCCGCGATCGCCCGGCATCGACGAGGAAGGAGCGTCGCTGGTCGATGGTGAGGTGCGGTATCCGACCGGTGCCACGGAGTCGTACAGGCGCATCGCAGAGAGTGGGATGGCGGGGGCACTTCTGCCGCGTCGATTCGGTGGACTCAACTTTCCAGCCACCGTCTATGTGATGATGATCGAGATGGTGTCGCGGGCCGACGCGTCGTTGATGACGATGTTCGGCTACCAAGACGTGGGGGAGGCGATCGCCCACTTCGGCCCGGAGGAAACCGCGGCGCGTCTGCTCCCGCGTTACGCCGTCGGCGAGACGATCGGTGCGATGGTGTTGACCGAGCCAGGCGGAGGTTCTGATCTGGCGGGCGTCCGGACGGTCGCCCGCCAGGACGAGACGGGCCAATGGCGGCTGAGCGGCACGAAGCAGTTCATCTCCAATGGCAACGGTGGGCTGCTTCTGGTCTTGGCCAGGTCCGAGCCGGGTGTGAATGGGATGTTTGGCTTGTCGTTGTTCGCTTCTGACGGCTCCGGCGTCACCGTGTCGAGGCTCGAGGAGAAGATGGGTCTCCACGGATCACCCACCTGCGAGCTGGTCTTCGACGACGCGCCGGCATGGCTCGTGGGAAAGCGGCGGATGGGCATGGTTCAGACCATGTACACGCTCAATCACGCCCGATTCAGTGTTGCGGCACAGGCACTCGGGATTGCCGACGCCGCCTACCGGATGGCTGCTGCGTATTCGCACGAACGGAAGGCCTTTGGACGCCCGATACGTCAGTTTCCAGGCGTTGCTTCGATGCTGGCCGACATGGCGACGACGATCGAAGCGTGTCGTGCGTTGATCTACGACGGGTGTCAACGGCTGGATCTGCGGAACAAGCTCGAGGTCGAGATCGATCGTGTGAAGCAATCGGGCAGTGATACCTCCGACCTGAAACGCCGCTTCAAGCAGGCCGCCGCCGAGGTCGACCTCCTGTCCCCAGCTGTCAAGGCCATCGTCAGCGAGGCCGCCCAGCGGATCTGTCTCGACGCCCAGCAGATCTTCGGGGGCATGGGTTACATTCGCGAGACTGGCATCGAGCGGCTCGTCCGAGATGTGCGGATCACCACGATCTATGAGGGGACGACCCAGGTGCAGATGTCGGCGGCCCTCGCCGGTGTGCTGGCAGACACGATGGGACATGCCATGGCGGCCAACGGCGCCATCGAGTCCGGACTCGAGGAGCTCTCGGATCGTCAAAAGGAGCTGGGTGTGGCCGTGACCGAGCTCCGCGAGCTCGTCGCCGGTATGGATCCGATGATTCGCGAGGCGGCCGCACGAGATACTGTCGAGGCGTATCTCGGCCTCTGGGCCGCCCATCTGTTGTTCGAACAGGCTCGGGTCGACGAACGCAAGCGGGCGGTCTGTGGTCGCTGGGTCGCGCTCACACTCGCCGACGTCCGCGCAGCTGTCGAACGGCTCCGATGCGGCGTCCACGCGCTGGACGACTTCGACTCCATCGTCCGCTGAAGAGAGGCCCCGACTCCCGGCTCCCCACCGAAGATGACACTCGACCCTGGTCGCGGAGCCTGGCCGCGAAGAGCGTGGGAGGAAGACCGTCCATGGGTGTCGGTCGCACAACGTGGGAAAGAGGGGGAGGAGGATCGCATCATGGCTGATCGGACCGCCGCCCGCGTCGTAGGGGTGCTTTTCATCGTTGGCACCGCAGCCGGCGTTCTCGCCGGTGTGGTGCAGCAACCGTTGCTCGATGCCGACGGCTACCTCGTCGAGGTCGCTTCGAACGAGGGTCGGATGGCGACAGGGGTGCTCCTCGAGCTCATCATGGGCCTTGCCATCATGGGGATCGTCATCGCACTGTATCCGGTGTTGCGTCGCTACTCGGAGCGCATGGCACTCGGTTTCGCAGTCGCACGAACGATCGAAGGCGTGACCTACGGCCTCAGCATCATCGCCGCGCTGACCGTGATGTCGGTGAGTGATGCCTTCGCCGACGCCGGTGCCCCTGCGGGGTCCGAGTTGGAGGCGATCGCCGGGACGTTGCTCGACGGGCGCGAATGGAGCAACTACGTCTTCCAGATCATCGTGTTCGCCGTCAGCGCGGTCTTCCTCAACGCTGTGCTGTACCGGGCGCGACTCGTCCCTCGCTGGCTGTCCTTGTGGGGCCTCATCGCAGCAGTCCCCTATTTCTCCGTGGGAGTGCTCGTCATGTACGGACTGGAGCCGTTCTCGACGGCCCAGGTACTGCTCGTCGCCCCGCTCGCAGTCCAAGAGATGGCGTTCGCCCTGTGGTTGATCATCCGGGGCTTCACCGCGCCTCGCCCGGAACTGGTTCGCGAGGCCGAACGCGAGATGGCACTCACATGAGGCAACCTACATAGGCCGCAGATCACAACGTCTGATGGCTCGCCGCTTCGACGGAGTGGTTCGACCATCTGGGCTTCCGAGAGAGTCGAGCCCGCGGTCACTGATCGAGTTGCGTTCGCGGCGTCGGACAGGGCGACAGGGTGGTGCTGACGTTCGGCCTGCAGCCGTAGAATCCCATATGGTGTCGAGCCGGCGCGTAGGATGACCGGATGAAGATCCTCATTCGGCTTGCAGTCAACGCGGTCGCACTCTGGGTTGCCGCAACGTTCATCCCAGGCCCCCCGGGCATCGAGTTCGCGGACGACAGTCTCGTGACCCTGCTGATCGTGGCGGTGGTCTTCGGGCTCGTCAACGCCTTCATCAAGCCCATCGTCCGTCTGCTCTCGCTGCCGGCCCGAATCGTCACACTCGGGCTGTTTGGTCTTCTCATCAACACGGCGATGCTGGCGCTCACCGCCCTCATCCTCGAACAGCTGACCATCGACGGATTCCTGTCGGCATTCATCGGGGCCATCGTGATCTCTGTCGTCAGCCTCGTTCTCGGCTTCCTGGTGCCCGACGACGATTGATGCGGCGTCAGCTTCGGTAGAACAGGACACCTGACTCTTCGAACGCGTTGATTCGCTCGTCGAGCCTGAGGTGTTCGAGGTGCGATACGGTCTCCCGCAACGCCAGTCGCTGTTCGAGCGGGGTCAGGTGCGGTCGATACACCTCACCCATCACCGTCCATGCGGTTGTCGGACCCAGGTGGATCACGTCGAGCATCCCGTCGAGCCGCCGTTCGTGATGGAGCGCAATCTGCTCGCAGCGGGCCGTGCCCCGCTCGACCACGGTCCCGTGCGCCGGGTAAGTCAGGCCGACGTCGATGTCGATCAGCTTTCTCAGCGACCGCAGGTAGTCGCCGAGCACGTCGTCGGAGAGCTCGTCGTACATGATCACGGGTGTGATCCTGGGCAGCACGTGATCACCGGAGAACATGATGCCCGTCTTGGCGTCGCGCAGGCAGATGTGGGACTGTTCGTGGCCGGGTGTGTGTAGCACCTCGAGCCGTCGTCCTCCGAGTTCGACGGAATCACCCTCACGGACCACGAGATCGGGTGCCCGTAGGAGCGGCATGTACGCAGGCCGCGGTCCGATGTCGGCGACGGCAGCGAGATCTTGCGGCGGAGTGCCATGGCGAAGCGCCAGCACGCGTGTTGTGGCTTCGAGTGCGGGTGTGTCGTTGTAACGCTCGAAGAGGGTCGCCGCCCGCTCGTGCATCAACAGACGCCAGCCGTGGTCGCGGGTGAGACGAGGTGCCATTCCCACGTGATCGGGATGCAGATGACTCACTATCAGGGTGTGGATGACGGCGGGCTCGATGCCCAGCACCTCGAAGCCGCTCATGAGCCTGCTGTGGCCCTCCGACCAGTCGACACCACAGTCGATCAAAACGGCGCCGTCGGAGCCAAAGACGACGTACGCGTTGACCCAGGAAGGACTGCGAAACGGGAGGGGGAGCGGTATCACGCCGATCCCATGTCCGAGATCGGATACATCGGGCAGCTCCCGGCTCACCCGTGGACCGACTCCTTCACGACGAACGTGACATCGACGACCACGTCGAAACTGGTCGGAACACCTGCCGCATCGACCGTCCCGCTCACGTCTTTCAGGTCGAACCGGGTGATCTCATCGATCGTCACCGCCGCCCGAGCGAGAACCGTCCGGACGGCGTCTTCGATCGAGTCGGATGAGCTCCCGCCCAACCGCACAGTCTTCGTGATGTTGTGTGCCATGTTGCCACCCTATCCAGGTGCGGTGGTCCGACCCGGCTGACTGCTCAAGGTTGGGGTGTCTGGCGACGATGCCATCCGGTACCGTTCTCTACCCTCCGAGGAGTACATGCGGAGACTCAACCGCATCTGGCTGGCGACCCTTCTCACACTCGGGGCGACGAACGCCTCCATTCCGGTGGCCACAGCGACACCAGCGGAGGGGTCGCCCTTACGCGAGATGGTGTTGCTTTTCGAGGATGGGAAAGTGCCTGCGGGTTCGGCCGATCGGGTCGAGGCGATGGGTGGTTCGGTCATTGCATACGCCCCTGTGGGCGGTCTGGTGGTGCGGGTCGAGGCGGCGATGGCATCCGAGCTCGAGACGCTCCCCGGTGTGCTGGCGGTGGAGGTGGCAACCGCCGGAGAAGTTCGCCGTGCGAACGCCACTCCCATCGACGGCGTGTTCGCCATCCGGTTCGATCCTGACACCGATGTCGGCGTTCTGGCCGGCATTTCCGGCGTTGACGTGGTCGAGGCGAGTGCAGATGTCGCGCTCGTCTCCACCGACTCTCGTCGGGCAGACGAGCTTGCGGCCGCTCCAGGTATTGCGGCCGTGGAGCCATTCGTCCTCCGAACCGCTCGCAACGAGGCTGGAGGAGGGACGATCATCGGGTCGGCTGCGGCCGAAGTGGCCGGGTACGACGGCACCGGCCAGATCGTGGCCGTCGCCGACTCAGGGCTCGGAGGCGGCACTGCGGCCACGGCGCATCGCGACATCCCAGCGCCGCGCATCCAAGCCATCCACGATTGGCCCACTGCGGATCTCCCGACCTGCTGGGACGCCACACCCGACGGTTCGGTGGACGTTGACAGTGGCCATGGAACCCACGTGGCCGGTTCAGCGGTCTCGGGGGGAGGTCCCGGCGGTGAAGGACGAGGCACCGCACCCGGCGCGTCGCTCGTCTTCCAGTCGGTCGAAGACCACCTCGACGTGTTTGCTGCATGCGGCGGACCTTTCTCCGGGTACTTCTTCGGTGGCATCCCCTCCGACGTCGGAATGCTGCTCGACCAGGCATACGACGACGGTGCACGAGTCCACAGCGACTCGTGGGGAGTCGACGATGCCGGCGCCTACTCGATCGACTCCGCAGGTATCGACGACTTCGTGTGGGAGCACCAGGACATGACGGTGGTGGTCGCCGGCGGGAATGCCGGCGAGGATGCCAATACAGACGGCGTGGTCGACCTCGGTTCGATCGGCTCACCGGGCACGGCCAAGAACGTGATCGCAGTCGGCGCGTCGGAGAATGTACGCCCCGGCGGGTACCAGTGCGATGCCACGTATTCCGGTGCATATCCATTCTCCGACTGTTCGGCCGCCGGTGCGCTCAATGACACCGGGATCTACAGCTATCTGGGGTTCGGGACGGCGCCTCTGGCCGCCGACGACATGGCCGGCAACGCCGAACAGATGGCTGCGTTCTCGAGTCGTGGCCCCACGGATGACGGGCGGATCAAGCCCGATGTGGTGGCTCCCGGAACATGGATCCTGTCGACGTACTCCGATCTGTATCAGGAGGGCTACGACGCCGGGCCCAACCCGCAGAACGGGCTCTACCAGGCGTTCGGGTGGGGCTTCCCCTACGACGCCTTCTACAAGTACAACAGTGGGACCTCCATGGCGGCCCCGCTGGTCGCGGGGTCTGCTGCGATCGTCCGGCAGTACGCAGACGAAGTGACGGGGGACGAGGCGAGTGCCGCGTTGGTGAAAGCCTTGCTCATAAACAGCGCCGTCGACCTCGCCGACGAGAACAACGACGGCACGGATGACAACGACATTCCGATCCCAAACATGCACGAGGGCTGGGGACGCGTCGACGTGGCGGAGGCCGTCGACGGTGGTCGCATCTGGTTCGACGCTCGGGAGGCCGTCACCGATCTCGACACGACCTTCGCTGTCGAGAGTGCCGGAACGGAGCCATTGAAGATCACCCTCGTGTGGTCCGACTACCCATCATCGGTGTCGGCGAGCACCAACCTGGTGAACGACCTGGACCTGGTCGTGACCGCTCCCAACGGGACCACCTACCGAGGCAACCGCTTCAGTGGCGGTTGGTCGACAACCGGTGGCACCGCCGACCGGCTCAACAACGTCGAGAACGTCTACCTGCCGGCTCCTGCCGCCGGTACCTGGAGCATGCAGGTACGAGGTCACAACGTCCCGTTCGGCCCCCAGCCGTATGCGCTGGTGGTGGACGGAGCGACTGCCACCGTCGACACATCTCCGGCAATCGTGATCGTCGACCCCGCCTCGGGGTCGACCGTGCAAGGTGAGACCGACATCGAGGCATCGGCGTCCGATGACGGCTCGGTCGCATCGGTCCGGTTCTCCATCGGGTCCACGGTGCTGGGGACCGACACCGATGGCACAGACGGCTGGACGATGCGGTGGGACACGCGCACGACCGGGGAAGGCTCGAGAGTCGTCACGGTCACTGCCACCGACGACACAGGCCGGACTGCCTCGGACGCGGTGGCCGTCACCGTCGACAACCCGGATCCTTCCGGATCGATCTCCTCCCCCTCCGATGGCGCGATCGTGTCCGGTCTGGTTCCGATCGAGGTGTTGGCCTCGAACGCCGATCGGGTCGTGTTCGCCGTCGATGGAGTGTCGATTGGAGTAGACGACGATGGCGACGACGGGTGGGGAATCGTTTGGGACACAATCGGTGTCACTGAGACGGACCATCGCATCGTGGTCACCATCGAAGGTAGCTCCGGCCCCGACGTCACGCTGTCTCGGTCTGTCGTGGTCGACAACCTGGCCCCCGGGGGGACCTTCGTGGACGACGACGGCAACGTCCACGAACCTTCCATCGAGGCGCTCGTGGCGGCTGGAATCACCCGGGGATGCAGTCTTGCCGGCGCCTCGGAGTCCCGGTTCTGCCCTTCAGATCCCCTGACCAGAGGTCAGATGGCAGCGTTCCTGGTTCGCGGATTCGGATACCCGTCGTCGCACGGCGATCGATTCGGTGACGATGATGCCTCTGTCTTCGAGGGTGACATCGAGGCATTGGCCTCGGCACGGGTCACGCTCGGATGCAACCCTCCCATCAACGACCGGTTCTGTCCCGACGACCCGGTCACCCGGGGCCAGATGGCGGCGTTCCTCGTCCGGGCTCTCGATCTTCCGTCGGTGGCCGGCGACCGCTTCATCGACGACGACGGCTCGGTGTTCGAGGTAGAGATCCAGGCTCTTGCGGGCGCCGGAGTCACACTCGGGTGTAACCCACCGGCCAACGACAGGTTCTGTCCCGAGGACCCGGTGTTGCGGGATCAGATGGCGTCGTTCCTCACCCGAGCACTGGGCCTTGCGCCGCTCACGCCATAGCCAAGCTGCTGACTAGCTACCCCGGCATCGCATTGATAGGTCCTGGCGGGATCAGCAATCGCATCTACAAATAGTGGTCAGACCGTCACGTACCGTGGCGGCGGGGCACAATGGGATGCACAGACCCGCGTACCGTATTCGGTCACCTTTGGTGCGCGGCGAGCAAGTGGTGAGACCGGCCCTCCCCAGGAGACATATCCACGGGAGGCATCGTATGAAAGGGCTGGGATTGCGGAGAGTGGGGGCACTCTTCGTGTTCGCGTCGCTCCTCGCGTCGATCACGGTGATCGGTGCGCCGGGGGCACTCGCACATCATCCGGAGGTCGGGGCCGAGTCGCGCTGTGCAGACGCACCGGTGATCGACTACGTGGCCACCTCGTGGTCGTCGGGTGCGAAGGGTGAGAACGCCAACATCGGCATCTACGTCGACGGCGTGTGGCAGGCATCCGGTGCATTCACGGAGGCCAACGGCTATACGTTCTCCGGAACGATCGATGCGTCGGCGTGGGCGGGAAAAACCGTCACCGTGTTGGCAAGAGCCGACGGCCCATGGGGCAACGGCAAAGCTGCGGGCGACTCCCGTTCGACCTCGGTCACCGTGACCGGAGACTGCGGCGCCACCACTACGACGACCAGCCACGAGACTACGACCACGACGATCCCCGGCACCTATGTTCCGGGCAATCCGACGTGTGAGGATCTGGGATACGCCAACGGGATCAAATCGGATCCACCCGGCATCGACGAAACGATCGACGGTGTCTTCTTCGACTACAACGGGCTCAGATCGGTGAGCGTTTCGTCGTCGAGTGGTGCGATCCACGCCGTGATCGTGAAGGGCGGCAACGGAGCGCAGGCCTACACCTCGGATTATGTCGATCTCGTGGCACCCCTGAACAACGGTGGTCAGCGACCGGACATCTCCCACGTGACTGCGTGTGTGGACTCCTACGAGCCGACGACCACCACGACCGAGCAGGAGACCACCACCACGACGCAGGCGACGACGACAACGACGCAGGCGACGACGACCACGACGAAGCCGGTTGGCGACGCCGTCGTGTGGGTGAACGTCGGTAGGTGTGAAGAGGTCCACGGCGAGTCGTTGACACCCGTGTGGATTCGAATCGAGCCCGCCGGATCGGCGAGCGTCACGCTGAGGACGCCCGAAGGACCGATCGTGTTCACGGAGTCGGGCTCGGTCCGCCTGGTTCCAGGTCGCTACTTCTGGGAGGCGACAGCCACCGAGGGATACGAGCTCACAGGGCGGACGGAAGGTAGCTTCCGGACCGCACACTGCAGCACCACGGACACGATGGTTGCCGTCGTCATGGGCCACTGCGTCTACGACGCCGAGGCTGGAGTGTCCGTCACCGATGTCACATTCCGGATTGCACCGGGAGGCACCGCGACCGTGCTGCTCGAGGGCCCGGGAGGTCCCTACGAGATCGACGGTTCGGGCGAGCGGCTCTTGCTCGCACCGGGTGTCTACACGTGGGTCGCCACGGCTGCCGACGGGTATTCGATGGTCGGCCCCGCCGAAGGCATGTTCACCATCGGGGACTGCTCTCCGCAGTGCACGGCGCTCATCGGTGATGCCGTTTGGATCGACATGAATCCCCGCAACGGGATCCAGGACGAAGGTGAGGAGAGGGTCGCAGGAGTTGCCGTCGAGCTCCAGAATGAGGACGGAGTGACGCTTGCCGTCACCTCGACCGACGAGAACGGTCACTACGAGTTCACCGATCTGTGCGAAGGCGTCTATCGAGTGCAGTTCGAACTCCCCGACTTGAAAGGGCTTGTGAACGAGGCATGGACGATCGAAGGCGCCGGCGATTCGCTGGTGGACTCGAACGCAGACGCAAGTGGGCGGACCACGCTCATCTCACTCGCTCGAGGAGCTCAGGACCTCTCATGGGATGCCGGTGTGGTAGGGGAGAGCGTGAGCCCGACCACGGTCACCACGCTCCCGTCCACGACCTCGACCACGGCGCTGGTGACGACCACCACCGTGGGTGACACGACCTCGAGCACGATCGCCCCACTGGTCAGCACCACGACGGTGCCGCCTGTGACGGCCAGCACGCTGCCGTTCACCGGATTCGAGATCCAAGCAACGGCGATGCTCGGACTGCTGGTCTTGGCAGGTGGCGGAGCGCTGTTGATGGCGGTGGGACGTCGCTCTGAGGAGAGCGATCCAGACAGCATTGGAACCTGGTGATGGGCGCCTCCCGACACTGAGTTCCAACCAGAGAGCCCCCGCTGCTGCGGGGGCTCTCTTCCGTGTGCAGCCTGTAGCCGGCTGCGCTCAACCGGTGGGCGGTGTCCACGACCCGAACGTGCTTCCGTCCGGATCTGCGACATAGGCGAATCGGAGTCCGTTGGGCGTCGATTGCGGATCTACGGCGACGGCTCCGCCCGCCTCCGTGACGGCGATGCAGGCAGCATCGACATCCTCCACCTGTACGTTGAAAACCGTCATCGGAGGATGGTCCGGGCCGTTCGATGCGATCCCGCCACCGATCGGCGCCGACGCGCCCATCCCGATCATGTCGTACTCCGGCATGTCGGACTGGAAGCTCCACCCGAACACGTCGCCATAGAAGGCTCGGGCTCGCTCAGGGTTCGGGGTGTGGATCTCGAACCAGGTCACCGGATTGCCCGTTGTGGTCTTGGTGCTCATGAATGCTCCTCTCTGTGGCACCTCGGCACACCATCCACGACGAGACCGACAGCGTCCTGTCGGTGTTTCCTCGATCACTCGAACGTCGCTCGTCGCTCCAATCCGGTGATGTCCACGGCGGGAAGCTCTCGTTCGGGCGCCGTCTCCCTCGTGAGCGTGGCGTCTTCGATCCGATCGAGCCGGAACACCCTCGAGTCATCCCTCAGCCGACACCAAGCGCTCAGGTACCACTGGCCTGCCAGGCCCACGATGGCGATCGGTTCGATCGAGCGGCGGCTGTGAACGCCATCCTTGTCCTCGTGCTGGATGTTGAGGACGCGCCGGTCCACGATCGCCTGCTCTATCACTCTCTGGGAGCGGCCATCGGATCGGCGGTGGGCTCGTACCGAGCAGGCGAGACCCGAGCTCTCGGGCCTTGCCTGCAGCCTCGTCCGACATCGCTGTCGTGATCTTGGTGAGTGCGGAACGGGCCGACTGTGGGAGGGGAGTGGCGGTTTTCGATCCCAGGGCGGCCGCCATCGCAGCGGCCTCAGCCGGGGTGCAGTTGACCGGCGGCAATGTTCGGCTGCCGTCGAGACGATATCCCCCGCTTCGTCCCGTTTCTGCGTATATGGGGACACCGGCCTCCTGAAGCGCAAGGATGTCACGCTCAACGGTCCGGCTGCTGACCTCGCAGCGATCGGCGAGCTGCCTCGCAGACAGCGGAGCTCCAGGTGAGGCCCTGAGCTCCTCGACGATGGCGTACAGGCGATCCGTCCGGTTCACGGTCGGTTCATGATCTGGTCGGCTGCGCGAACCCCGGACACATACGCAGCGTGCACCGTGCCGAAGTATTCGGGAACAGTGTGTTCTCCGGCGAAGAACAGCTGGTCCGATGCCTGGGATCCCAGCATTGTCATGTCGGACGGGGTCGCTCCCACTGGGATGTAGCTGTACGAACCGCCCGACCAGGGATCGTTTCGCCAATCGGTCGCTGTCGCCGCCACCGGTACCGGGATGACCCCCATCATCTCCTCCAGAACCTCCAGAGCCGCTTCGATCCGACCCTCATCCGTGTCGGGCAGCTCCGGTGTCACGGTCGGGTTGTGGAAGGCGACGAGCACGGGGGCTCCGGCGTGGTCGGTCATGTCGACCCAGGCAGGGAACCGGTGGTCACTGCTCACGTAGGTGATCCGCCGGATGTCTTCGGGCCAGAACGCATCGTCGAATCTGATGGCCACCTTCTCCAGGGTGGCCATGTCGAGCCGAGCGGCTGCCCGCTCGTGACCATGGACGGCGGGTGAGAAGGAGATGCCCCCGCGCCGGAGGACTCCGAGCGGAACGGTCACCACGACGGCGTCGGCGCGGTGAGCGCCGCTGGTGGTGGACACGATGGTGCCTCCCGACCCGCCATGTTCGATTGCCAGCACCGCCTCATCGACGCGCACATCGAGCCCGGAGGACAATTGGTCGACCAGGACTCCGTAGCCGCCGACGATCACGTCGTTTCCCCCTGGGTGGAGTCGATAGGCGGCCGACCCCTGGAGCGAGACGCGGTCGGGCGGGCCCCCGATGTTCAGTGCGGCCTCGTGCCACGCGATCCCGAATCGGGCGACAGAGGCGGCCGCACCGTCCAGCCTCCGGTCCGCTGCGTACCATTCGGCCGCCGCCTCGTACCCGGCCTCACCGACCGCCTCGAACGCCTCCATGGGATCGAAGTCGAACCGTGCCGACACCGAGGTCGAGGCGATCGTGGGCGACGCCCAGCCGCTGCCTTGCACGAACACTGCCGAACCCGTTCCCCACACCCCGTCGTTGCGGGTGCTGAGGCCCGCTGCCCGAACCGCATCGGTGAGTGGGTTCCCGTATGGCCCGTGGATCCACGAGGCGCCGAGATCCACGGGTGAACCGGCCAGGTCGACTGTGTGGGTCCGGCCGCCGATCCGATCCCGCGCCTCGAGCACTGTCACGTCGACGTCGCTGTCGGCGAGTAGGCGTGCGGCGGTGAGCCCGGCAATCCCCGCCCCGATGACCAGCACATTCATGGGTGCGAGCGTAGAGAAACGCGGAGCGACCATCGACACGCTCCGGTAGCGTTTTCGAATGGACCTCGAGACGTACTCGGGTAGCGAGTTGACATCGCGGTTGCTTGCAGAGATGCGCCGGCGCTCGGCGGCCGTGACACCGTCCACCGTGCTGGCTCGTCTCGACGACCGGTTCACCCGGAGCTCGGTTGCGTCGCCGGCGGCGATCCGGCGAATCGAAACAGTGTTGGCCGCTCATCTGCCAGACGGTGCAGAGGAACTGGGCTTGGCACCCCTCGCTCCGTTCGCGGCCCACGCAGCAGTCGCCGATGTCGACCAAAACCGCGTCGTGTCTACCACCCGCGGCAACGAGGTGGCGGCCGACCCGACTCTGGTGCTGGCGGTCGAGGCCGCGAGACGTCGGCGCCGACGGCTCGACGCCGACCCCAAGGACGCCCACATGTTGCATCTGGCGGCATTCCAGCGTGTGACGAGGGCGCAGGTGTTCGAGGGGCCGCGATCCTTCGCCCATTTCGCCGTGTCGGGTCTTGTGACAGCCGGGCGCGACATCGGTGACCGGGAGTTCGAACGCCGTGCGCTCGAGACCCACATCGCACACCTCGCCGTCGCGCTACCGGCGTTGGGTTGTCAACACGTCGAGATCCTGGTGACCGACTTCACCGACGGATCGCTCGGGCCGATGGTCGACGAGTTGTCCCGGCGGTGGAGTGGTGGGCGGGTGGCGGTCGAGGCGTATCCCGACCGCACCAGAGCGCAGAACTACTACACAGATCTCGCCATCGAAGCCCACGTGGTCGTCGACGACGAGGGGTTCGAGATCGGTGACGGGGGAATGGTCGACTGGACACAACGGCTCGTCGCCAGCAAGAAGGAACGGGCGATGATCTCCGGTCTCGGAGTCGAACGTCTGGCCCTGGCGCTGGGCTGACAGTTCTTTGGAGCGGCGTTTTGATCCACTTCGCGAAATCCCGACCTACCTATCGAACACATGTTCGATAGAATGACGGTCGTGGGAGGGACACATTCGTACGCCGAGCTTCACTGCCATACCAATCACTCGTTCCTCGATGGGGCATCGCATCCCGATGAACTGGTCCAGACCGCGGCCAAGCTGGGCTACACCGCGCTGGGAGTGACCGACCACGACGGATTCTACGGGTCGGTGAAAGTGATGATCTCCGCTCGTGACATCGGCATGCCGGTCGTGTACGGCACCGAGATCGGAATCCAGTCTCCGGTCTCCGATCAGCCGCCGGCGCCTGATCCCTTCGATCGCGCCGAGGATTGGGACAAGGAACATCTCGACAGTTGGGACGTCCGGACCGAGTCCGGGTGGCGACGCGGTCGCAAGAAGCGGATGCACGGCACCAAGCCGGTCGATCTCCCCCCGACCGATCATCTCGTGCTGCTGGCCGGATCGCCTTCTGCGTATTCGATGTTGTCCCGTCTGGTGACGAAAGGCCAGTTCCGCGGGGAGAAGGATCGAGCCGTCCACCTGTGGGACGATCTCGCCGAGGTTGCTTCGAACCCCGACATCGTGGCGCTCACCGGATGTTGGCAGGGTGCCGTCCCGCGGGCAGCGGCTCGAGGCGATCTGGCCGCCACGATGACCGAAGCCGCCAGGCTGCGTGAGCTGTTCGGGCCGCGACTGCACATCGAGCTCTGGCACCACGCCATGCCCGAAGACGATCCCCGCAACGACCTCATGTGGGAGGTGTCACAGCGGCTGTCGATTCCCGCGGTTGCCACCAATCAGGTCCACTATGCCGATCGGCGTGACGCCGATCTCTCCGAGGTGCTTGCCGCCGTCGCAGGACGCCGAGACTTGAATGCAGCCCTCGGATTCTGGCCGGCGACCGACGAGCGTCACCTCAAGACACCGGAGGAGATGGCTCGCCGATTTGCGCGGTACCCGGGTTCGGTCGACCGGGCGGTGCAGCTGGGCGAGCGGCTGGCCTTCGACCTGAAACTGGTAGCACCGAACCTTCCTCCGTTCCCGATGCCTGGCCACTTCCGGAACGAGATGGACTATCTCAGGCATCTCACGTACGAAGCGGCCAGGGAGGTCTACCCGGGAACCGGCGACGGTGGTATCGATCGCTCGGCCCGACACCGCCTCGATCACGAGTTGGGGGTGATCGACCGACTGGGGTTTCCCGGGTACTTCCTGGTGGTCAAGGACATCGTCGACTTCGCCCGTTCCCAGGACATCTACTGTCAGATCCGTGGCTCGGGTGCCGACTCAGCAGTGTGCCGGTGTCTCGGGCTCACGCGTGTCGACCCCATCCGTCTCGGTTTGCCGTTCGAGCGTTTCCTCTCGGAAGAGCGCGGTCGCCCGCCGGACATCGACCTTGATCTCGAGGCGGAGCGCCGTGAGGAAGTGATCCAGTACTGCTACCGGCGTTATGGGCGTCAACGCGCCGCCATGGTCGCAAATGTGATCACATACCGGGCGCGCTCGGTGTTCGCGCGACGTCGCCAAGACCTTCGGGTTCACCCAGGCGCAGGTCGACGGCATGTCCAAGTTCATCGACAGCTACCACACCTCCGATCTCCAGCTCGAGGCGCCACTGCCGCATGGGCTCACCGCCGACCTCATCTACGACGTGTGTCATCGAATCGATGGGTTTCCCCGACATCTCGGCATCCACTCCGGTGGCGTTGTGATCGCCGACCGCCCGCTACATCAGGTGGTCCCGATCGAGTGGGGTCGGATGGAGGGTCGGTCGGTGCTCCAGTGGGACAAAGACGACTGCGCCGCCATCGGCATCGTCAAGTTCGACCTGCTCGGCCTGGGGATGCTCAACGCCCTTCACCTGGCTGTCGACTCCATCGAAGAGGCACACGGAGTCAAGATCGACCTCGCCACGATCCCTCAGGAGCCCGACATCTATCGGGCACTCACCGCCGCCGACACCGTCGGTCTGTTCCAGGTCGAGTCACGGGCGCAGATGGCGACGCTACCCCGGATGAAGCCCACCACCTTCTATGACCTGGCGGTGGAGGTGGCGCTCATCCGACCTGGTCCGATTCAGGGCCAGTCGGTGCATCCCTATCTCCGGCGGCGTAACGGCGAGGAGTCGATCAGATACCCCCATCCATCCACCATCCCCATCCTCGAGAAGACCCTCGGTGTTCCGATCTTTCAGGAACAGCTGATGGAGCTCGCGAGGGTGTGTGCAGGGTTCGACGGTGGGCAGTCCGACCGTCTGCGGGCGGCGATGACGCACAAGCGATCGGATCGGGAGATGGCGAAGCTCCGAGATGAGGTCTATTCCGGGATGGAGCGTCAGGGGGTCATCGGTGCCGCTGCCGACGAGATCTGGGAGAAGTTGCAGGGTTTCGCCCATTTCGGGTTCCCCGAGAGCCACTCGGTGAGCTTCGCCTACATCGTCTACATGTCCGCCTGGCTCCGGCATCATTGGCCTGCGGAGTTCCTCGCAGGCCTCTTGAACGCCCAGCCGATGGGCTTCTACAACCCCAACACCCTGGTCCAGGATGCCCAGCGGCACGGAGTGATCGTTCTGCCTCCGTGCATCAACGCCTCCCAGCACGATTGCTCCATCGAGCCGGTGGACGCGGATCCCGACGATGTCGTCGAGTATCTCGGTGGAACGTGGCGGCGGGGGAGAGGCGCCCTCGATGACGAACTGCGCTCGGCGGTGGCGATGCGGATGGGCCTCCGATACGTTCGGAACCTCGGCGAGTCCGAGGTTGCCCGTATCGAGGCGGCGCGGCTGTTGGGAGGCGAGTTCCGTTCTCCCTCCGACCTCGCCCATCGCACCGGTCTCCCCGTCGATGCCTACGAAGGGCTGGCGGCTTCCGGCGCTCTCGAATCGATCGGCCTCGGACGGCGCGAAGGGATGTGGGTGGCCGGCGCCTTGGCAGAGATCGATCCGGAGCGGCTTCCGCTCTCACCAGGGGTCGACCCGCCGCCGATTGCCGAGATGGACGAGCGCGAAGCCCACCTCGCCGACCTGTGGGCGGTCCAGGCGTCGACGAGCCACCCCATCCAGTTCGTTCGTGCACAGCTCACGGACCGAGGATGTGTGTCGATCGCCGACGTGCTGACCATGCACCGTATGGCGCGCAAGGTCAGGGTCGGGGGCGTGGTGACCCACCGCCAACGACCGGGAACCGCAGCGGGGGTCATCTTCTTCAATCTCGAAGACGAGACCGGGTTGCTCAACGTGGTCGTGCTGCCTCCGGTGTGGGCCGAGTACAAACCGATCGCCCGTCGCATCCCGGCTCTCATCGTCGACGGCATGGTCGAGTACCGCGACGGCGTCACCAACCTCGTCGCCCGCTCCTTCGAGCCCATCGAAGTTCAAACCGTCGGTTCCCGCGACTTCCGATAGCTCGGGTCTGCCCCGTCCGATTCGGCTATCTCGCGAGCACCACGCCGATGGGTGTCCTGGTGCATCTTGATGCGACGCGCCGATCACGGAATCCCCCTGGCCGCCTGCGGCAGCCTGTCCACCCTTCTGGGGGACACAATCGCCGGACCCACGTCACCGTTGACCAGTGGAGCACCCAATCGGCGCCCGTACTCTCGTGTGGTGTCGGGTCGAGTTTGTGCAGCAACCCTCAATCGGCGGGCCAGAGCTCGATCGCGCGCTCGGCGGCTTCGAGGATCGCCTGTGCGTCCACGTTGATCCTCGTCTCGTCGATCCCCCTGTGCTTCCACTCGGTCACGAAGGTGATCGGACCGGGAGGGGGGAGAGGCCAGAGCCACAGATCCTGTCCGGCCTCCGACTCCGAGCCGTGACCCCCGTGGAGGCCCACGTGTCGCTCGCCGCTCGGCGGCCGGTGCCCGGCGGCGTCGTCCCATCGGAATCCGTCTGCGAGCAACATTCCGACCCTCAGGGTGCCCGCGCTCGTCGAGCCCCGATGATGTGGACGAACGAACAGATCGTGGAGGTCGTCCCCGAGACGACCGGTCGGGTGGCGCACGGTCAGCCGGAACCGGATCAGCACTCCCGTCGGGTACGCGTCGAAAGGTCCGACACTGAGGCTTGCCTCGTCGGTGTGGAAAACGATGTGATGCGATGCAACGACGCCGGCGAGCCATCCGGGCGGCGGCCCCGCCCAGGGTGGTTGGACGTGAATCTCGGGTTCGGCCTCGGGAATCTCCGGGAGAGGCTGGAAGAACGACACCGTCTGATGCTATCGGTCTGACTCGTCGACGGATTGCTTGGCGAGCCTTCCGGCTTCGGTGTCGTCGCCGGCGATGCGGCGAAGGAGGTTTCTCGACTCCGGTGCCTCGATGTCGCTCAGGACACGTACGACCATCGTGGAAGGTTCCGCGGACTGAAGGTGCTCCTCGATCAGGGCCACGGAGCGTTCGCCTGCTTGTACGAGCGCCATGCCGGCGAGCGTTCGTTCGCTCTCGCCACCCTCGAGGCCGTGGATCAGTGCTCGGCCCGCCGACTTGACGCCGACGCTCCGCCACGTGAGCCCGGCGGCCACGAGCCCGATCTGTCCGGCGACACCCATGGGGAGAGCCTACGTCGGGCCGAGGTTCAGAGGACCGCCCAGAGCCCGTGGTCGTCCCAGTAGTCGGGCTCGTGCACCGAGGCATGGTCGAACCAGCCGTTGCGGTGCTCATCGGCAGGTCGCTGTCCCGCCGGGAATCGCTGGCCGCCTCCGTCGAGCAGGATCACCAGGTCGAGCTTCACCCTGATGTCGATCAGCCGTGCCACCTTGCCCAGGTCGGGCATCCATTGGTCGTGAACGGGCCACCCCATCAGCACGAGCCGATCGAAAGCAACGCCGCGCTTGGTGGCGAGATTGGCGACGGTTCCTCCGTGGCTGTGGGCGAATAAGTCGGGCACGCCCAGTCCCTGGTCGCCGATCCAGGTTTCGAGCTGCCCCGCAGCAGTCCGGCGGGCACTGTCGCTGTACCCACCGGACCACCGGAAGCTCACGTCGTGTACATCGAGATCGGGCCGACTCGCCTTCAGAGCCTCGTAGAAGTCGCCAGCGGGCTGATACCACGCCTGATCGGGGGCCCACGTCCCATGGCTGATGACTGCGGTATTCGATTCACGGTCCCGCCTGGTGGATGCAGGAGGTTCGGCGACGTGCTTCTGTAACTCCGGGTCGTCGCGATCGATCCTGCCGAGCGCCGTCCTGGCAACCTCCCGGATCGTGGCGTCCTCCGACGCTACGCCTTCTTCGAGGATTGCTCTGATCTGCTTGCGCAGCCGTGTGGTCTCTCGGGCCCCGGCGGCGGCTGCCACCCTCACGAGCAGGTGAGGGCTCTCCATTCCGGCTTCGAAGAGGGCGGCGGCGTTCTCGGTATCAGGGTGGTCGTACAGGCGGCGAACGGTGGTCGCCATCTCCTCTTGGACTCGCTCGGGGCGCTCCGAGCGCAGTTCGGCTTTGCTCATGCCCAGCCGGCTCGTGGCTTCGTCTACCCGGAGCCGTCTGTGTCTTTCGAGTGGTCGCAGTGGTGGGAGGTCAAAGGCGACTCCCTCGGTCTCACGTTCGAGCTCCGCCAAGAGCTCGTCTGAGACTCCGAGGACTCCCGCTCGCGCAGACAGGAGCAGCGCCGCCTGCGAGGCGGCTGCCGATTGTGTGGTTTCGCTGTCCCGGGCTGCCACGACCTCGAACGCGTACCGAGGGTCTATGGGTTCCAGTCGTTGATACATGGGGACCTCCTCTGGAGGGGTCGAGGTCGGCGTCCGGTGATACCAGCATCCAACCTACGCCCGGCGGCCGGGTGCAGTCGTTCGGAGCGGTGGACCTGGTCGCCGGCGCGGTACTCGAGGAGGGATTGGCAGCCCGGGTTTCAGCGCGCTTCGAGGCTTCGAACCGATCGCAGGACGAGACCGACCCCACCGAACAGCAACACCAGAACCACGATGAGTTCGAAGGCGGTCATCCTCTGAAACCTGAACTCGACACTGGCTATCGCTCCGACGATCAAAGCCAGCAAGGACCCGATGGCGAGCAGCCATCCGTACCATTTCTCGGCGTCATAGAAGATGATCGCGATGCCGATGATGAACGGGATCAACACCATTCCGCTCGTCACCCCCACCCGACCGAAGCCGAACAACCTGCCGCCGAACCAGCTCACCACTTGAAGGGAGTTCAGGAGCAGGTAGAGCCCACCGATCGACATGGCGGTACCGAGGAGGAACTGGGGGACCCCACCGGGCTTGCCGCCGGCACCTCGATCGGGGGTGAGCGACGGCTCGGCCATTCAGCCGCTGCAGGCGAGGTTCGACCAGCTTCCACTCGCCTGATACACGATCCAGGCGGCGACGGCGGCGTTGGCGTCCGGATCGGTGATCTCGGCGGAGGAATAACCCGCTAGCGGCGCGTTGGTAGACCACTGCTCCGGTGTGAGTTGGAACAGTCCGGCGGCGCCGGTCTCGCCGTGTTGGTAGCCGGGATCGAAGTTCGAGGCGCACCACGCCGATCGAATGGCTCGGCTGACGTCCGCGGGCTCGAACACCCGCGCCACGATTTCGCGGACGGCCGATTCGTTGAGGATGCTCGAACGGACGAACGTGGTGCTCGGGCGGTTCGGCTCTGCCGGTCCGGTTTGGGCGATCGTCGTTTCGACCGGTGCCGACTGGGCCTGGGAGACAACGCGACCGTCCGCCATGAAGGCGAATGCCATGGCTGACGCAGCCCCGGCGTCGGCGCCGAGATCCGGCGCGTACGTGGTAGCGGGCGAATCCGTTGGGGATGGGGCGTCGTCGGATGCACTGAAGTTGGCGAAACCGACGACGGCAAGCAATGACACGAGGATCCACGTCGCCACCAGGACGATGCGATGCACTCTCATGAACCTCCTACCAAAGCCACCGACCGGGGGAAGCCGATTTGCTGTGGTCGTTGGAGCATACGATGCCACAACAGCCACCGGCAACCCAGCACCAGGAAATTTCTTCCATATTCGGACCGTGTGTTCATCCCAGCTCGTTCACGACAGACCACGCGATCATGAGCTGACCTGCGTAGTAGAGCGGTAGTCCGAGCAGCCGGTTCCACATGGAGCTCTCGACGAAGCGCTCGCGTGCGACGAACAGGTCGGAGGCGGCAAACGCCGCCGCACCGAGGATCGCCAGAGGCTGCCCCGATCCCGAAGCTGTGGTCACCATGAGCGCGATCACGATCACATACACGGGAACTGCGATAGAGAAGGCGCCCGTGAGATGCGGATTGAGCCAGCGCAGGGTCACACTCGAAATCACCAGCATCACCGCGATCGCGATGAAGGCCGGAATCGAGTCGACCCCGTCGCGAGTGAAAGCCACGACATAGGCGACGTGACCCAACAAGAAGCTGCCCAGGCCGGCGAGAAAGGGCCTGGTGGATGGCGACAACAGGAACACGTCGCCGGCCATCCCGAAGACGAGGCCGGCCAGAATCCAGACCCCGCGGGGGTCGGTCTCGAACCCCTCGAGCACCGGAACGAGGATGAAGCCCAGCGACGCGAGAGGCTTCGCCGCGAATCGCCAGCGGCTCTCGGAGCGTTCAGCGAACAGCAGCCACGTTGTCATGGCGACCGTGAGGACGGTTCCGATCACGTGAGGAGCGCCGTGACCAACGCGTCTGCCACGTCGACCCAGGCGGATTCGGCGGGATCGAGATACTCGAAGTGGCCGCCATCGCGTCGGATCTGGAGGGTGGGCGTCTCTCCTGCAGCTTCGAGGGCCGCAGCAAGCAGCTCGGCCTGCAGCACGGGGACCCGGTCGTCGGCATCGCCGTGCGCAACGAGCAACGGTGCGCCGATGGGTGCCATCGATACGGGTGAGAGTTCGTCGACCGAGCCGGCACCCACGTAGGCGGCGGCTGCATCGTCACCGGTGCCGTCGGCCATCGCCTGCGCAAGGTCGCTGACGCCGCCCAGGCTGGCGACCAGTACGGGCGGGCGGCCGGCGTCAGTCATCGCCTTGGCCGCGGCGATGGCGAGTTGACCTCCGGCCGAGTGCCCCGCAATCGCCCATCGCTCGTCATCGACATCTGGGTGACCGAGGCCGGCATGGATCGCAGCAACGATGTCGTTCACGGTGGCCAATCCGCCGCCACCTGTACCGACCCGCCGATACTCGACGTTCAGCGTGGCGAGCCCGCGTCTGGTTGCGTCGACAGCGATGGACTCGGTGGTGTCGCGGGTCCACATATGGCGCCAGAATCCGCCGTGGACCACGACGAGCAACGGGGCGGGCGCCTCCCCCGGCAACCGGAGGTCGGCGAACTGATCCGGCTCCGTACCGGTGACCAGGCGTTCGACGGCCATCGCCGCGCGGTTGATCAGGTGGAGCAGTCCCCACCGATAGCCTTCGATTCCTCTGCCGTAGACGGTGTGCACGCATGCTGGTCGGACCACCGAGATCCGCCGCCACGACTCCCGTTCCTCGACGTTGGAGATGTGCACCTCGACAGTCGGCACCTCGACGGATTCGATGGCATCGTGGAGTGCATACGACGTGTGCGTGAATGCCCCCGGATTGAACACGATCCCATCGGTGGCGCCTCGCGCCGCGTGGATGCGATCTATCAGGGCGCCCTCGTGATTGCTCTGGAACGTCTCGACCGCCTCGATGTCGAGCCCTCCTGCCCAGGTCCGGAACATCGACTCGAGGTCGCCGAGTGTTGTCGATCCGTAGATATCAGGGCGACGAGTTCCCAACAGGTTGAGGTTCGGCCCATTGAGCAGCAGGATTTGCATGGGCGTTCAGGCTAGAAGAGCCGTGGATGGCGGGCGTCAGATCGCCGCTACGTTGGGGCGATGAGTGGCTGACAACCGGCGTCCCATCTCGGCGACTTCCAGCGAGATCGTGGCGGTGCCGACGCTCGCCACCCGGCCCACCTCCTCGAGGATTGCAGCTCTCACGGTCTCGAGGTCCACGCCTGGAATGGCATCCTCGAGGGCGCCTGCCGTCGCAGCATCCCAATCGATCCCGAGTGCCTCGTAAACAGGGCCCAAGACCGAACGCAACCGAGCGGCGTCGGAGACCACGACCACGCCGCCGACGTGAGCCGCGCCTCGTACGAGTCGTTGCCCGACTCCCATCACCTTGTATGCGCCGGCGATGTTCACCGAGAATGCGCCCGGGCAATACTCGCCCGGTACTTCCCCGATTCGGGCGTCGGCGCCAAGGCGTCTGAAGGCTGCCGTCATCAACTCCGCCACCCGCGAGAAACGCTCCTGCACGCCGGCCCTGGGGTCGACCGCGGGTATCGCCCAGGAGAATCCCAGCGTGCCGGCGTGGAACACCGCTGCCCGCCCGCCTGCCAGTCGTTCCACGGCCAGGAAGCCCAGGTCCTGGGCCGCGGCCACGGCTTGGCGATAGCCGGGAGTCACAACGTCGCGGCGACCGAAGGCAACGACGTCCGACGTCGCGTGGAGGCGAAGGGTCTCGCCCATCTCTCCGGCGCCGACCGCCAGGGCGATGGCGTGGGAGAGCCCGGTGTCCACCGGACCGGCGCCGTCGGCGGTGGCATCGACGAGCTGGATCTGTCGCGGTGGCAGCAAGGACATGATGCGATCACGCTAGACGGCGTCCGCCGACAGACCACTCCTGTCGCAGCAACCGGGGATGGTGCTTGGACGTTGGACCCCAAGGCGGCCACAATGAGAAGCAATGGGGAAGATGTCCGGTAGCCGGTTCGTCGCTTTGGCGGCTTTGATGGTGGCGCTCGCCGCCTGTTCCGAATCGTCGCTGGCCGATCTCGGTCAGCGATCATCGGGTTGGATCGGTGACCCCACCGGTGGAGGTGCCATCGAGGCCGGGGGCAACGGCCAGCCCCAGGTGGTTCGCAGCGTCGAGGTCGCGTGGGTGAACGACGAACTGACCGACACGGTGCCGCAGGGCGAGCCTCAAGAGGTTCTGGCACAGATCGTCGACCGGACCACAGGACCGGAGCGGTACATCCAGGCGACCCGGCTGGAGATCGCCGCCACCCTGCCCGGCATGACCTTTCCGGACCTCGTGCCACCCGAGGTCATCGCGATCTCATCTCAGATCGTCGTGTCCACTACTCGCGACCGGCTGGATGATGAGGTGTATGCCGCCTTCGGGTTGTGGACCGTCGAGCCCTACACCCGATCCCGCAGTGTGGGTCAGCGGGGAACGTTCATCGTGGCCGGCCTGACCCCCGACTCGGCCTGCGATCGGTTTGCCGCTGGGGCTGTCGCCTCGTGCACCACCGAAACGATCGGCGGTTTCGACGTGGTGCGGATCGACGCCGAGTCTGGCCAGACGTGGATCTGGGAGGATGACACCTACGAGTACCAGCTCTACCTGCGCGGGTCGCTCGATGCCAACGAGACTGTGGCCGACTTCATGATCCGCAACGAAGTGCCATTTGTGACGGTTGCCGATCCCACCGCTCGTGTGCTTGGGACCACGGTCACGACGGGCGAGGAGCCCACCGAGGGCTGACGCCGCGCACGGATGTCTCGGCAGCGCCGGTAGGCTCGCCCACGGGCGTTGCGAGGACGGAGACATGTTTCACGGTGGTGGGTGGCACAGCTACCTCCAATATGACGAAAACCAAGACCGACCGGCAGTAGACCGCGCTCTCCTGCGGCGCGTCTGGTCGTATGGCACCCCGTACCGGTCGGCGCTCCTCGGTGTCCTGGTCACCGTGCTCATCATCGCCGGGCTCGGGGTGGTCCCCCCGATCCTCATCAAGCAGGTCGTGGACGTGGCCATCCCCGACAAGGACCTCGGCCTGCTATCCCTCCTTGGGCTCGGCATCATCGGCGTGCCCATCGTCAGCACGCTCGTCGGCGTCGGCCAGCGGTATTGGTCGTCGACCGCGGGCGAAGGCATCATCTACGACCTCAGGCGTCAGCTGTACGACCACCTCCAGGGGATGTCGCTTCGGTTCTTCACGGCCACGAAGACGGGCGAGCTCATCTCTCGGCTCAACAACGATGTCGTCGGAGCCCAGCAGGCCATCACCGGCACCTTCGTGTCGATCCTTTCGAACATCGTTTCGGTGGTCGCCATCCTGATCGTGATGATCGGTGCGGACTGGCGGCTGACCGCCCTCGCGCTCCTCGCGCTTCCGTTGTTCGTGTTGCCCGCCCGGCGGGTGGGGAGGCTGCTCCGGAGAGTCACCGAGCAGCAGATGGAGCACAACGCGTCGATGTCGGCGATCCTCCAAGAGACCTTCAACGTGAGCGGCGCGCTGCTGGTGAAGCTGTTCGACCGCACCCGTGACGAGTCGGCAAAGTTCGGTGTCGAAGCGGCCGCGGTGAGGGATCTCGGCATTCGAAGGGCGATGATCGGTCGGTGGTTCTTCGCCGGTCTCGGGTTGGTGTCGGCGGCCGGCACGGCGGTCGTTTGGTGGCTTGGTGGCTACTACGCAATCCAGGGCGATCTCAGTGACGGCACACTCGTGATGTTCGGAGCGTTGGTGGTGCAGCTCTACGGGCCGCTCTCTGCGATCTCGAACTCGCGGGTCGAGTTCGCCACGTCACTCGTCTCCTTCGAGCGAGTATTCGAGGTGATCGATCTCGAGACCGATCTCCCCGACGACCCCGCCGCCGTCGAGCTCGAAGGCGTGGCTGGCAGGGTGGAGTTCGACCACGTCTACTTCACCTACCGGTCGAGCGAACCCGAAGGGCTCGAAGGCATCCGACGATTCCGCCCGTGGGGCGGCGGCCGTCCCGATGAGGGAGATGCTCCGCTTCCATCCGCCTCGTCGAGGGAGTGGGCGCTCGAGAACGTCGACTTCGTCGCCCAGCCCGGCCAGCTGGTGGCGCTCGTCGGTCCGAGCGGTGCGGGCAAGACCACGATCAGCTACCTCCTCCCACGTCTGTACGACGTCACACGAGGTCGGGTCCTGGTCGACGGGTTCGATGTGCGCCAGGTCACCCAGTCGTCGCTCGCCCGAGCGATCGGCGTCGTCACCCAGGAGACCTATCTCTTTCACGACACGATCGCCGCCAACCTCCGATACGCACGACCCGACGCCGATCTGGATCAGCTGGAGGCGGCCTGTAGGGCCGCCAACATCCATGAGTTCATTGCGTCGCTTCCTGGTGGCTACGAGACGATGGTGGGCGAGCGCGGATACCGGCTGTCCGGCGGTGAGAAGCAGAGGATCGCCATTGCCCGTGTGATCCTGAAGGATCCGCGAATCCTCGTCCTCGACGAGGCGACCTCGCATCTGGACACCCGATCCGAGGCGTTGATCCAGGACGCGCTCGAGCACCTGATGACCAACCGCACATCGCTCGTCATCGCCCACCGGTTGTCGACGGTCCAGGCAGCCGATCTGATCCTTGTGATCGACGAGGGCAGGCTGGTCGAGTCCGGCACGCACGAGGAGCTCCTCGATGGGCGCGGGCTGTATGCGACGCTGTACGAGACGCAGTTTCGCGATCGCGAGTCGGTGTGATCGTCACGCCCGACGACATTCGGGAGGCAGCAGAACGAATCTCGGGACTGGTGCGTCGGACTCCGGTGATAGACGTCGATCTGAATGGCGTTGCCGTGACGCTCAAGCTCGAGCTCCTTCAACACACCGGATCGTTCAAGCCGCGCGGTGCATTCAATCGTGTGCTGGCTGCCGGAGACCTTCCCGAGGCCGGCCTGATCACCGCCTCCGGTGGGAATCACGGCGCCGCAGTCGCGTTTGTCGCCCACTCCATCGGCGTGCCTGCCGAGGTGTTCGTGGCCGAGGTGACACCCCAGATGAAGCGCGACCGCATCGCTGCTCTCGGGGCCACGGTTGTGATCGGCGGTCGCCAGTATCCCGACGCCCTCCAGGCGAGTCATCGTCGTGCGGAGGAGTCGGGTGCGCTCGAGGTACACGCCTACGACCACGAGCTCACGGTGGCGGGGCAGGGGACGATGGGTCTCGAGATCGACGATCAGGTCTCCGATGTAAACGCCATCGTGATGTCGGTTGGAGGCGGCGGCTTTGCGGCCGGCAGTGCTGCCTGGTTCTCCGGCCGAGCACGGATCATCTGCGTCGAACCCCAAGGCTCTCAGGCCTACGCCGCAGCACTCCGGGCTGGACACCCGGTCGACGTCGACATCGACTCGGTGGCCGCCGATTCGCTCGGTGCCCGTCGTATCGGGGCGGTTCCGTATGCCTGTCTGACGGCCGCCGGAGCCGAGTCGGTGCTCGTCGAGGACGAAGCGATCCGTTCCGCACAGCGTCATCTGTGGGATCGATTCCGACTCGTCGTGGAACCGGGTGGAGCGGCCGCCACTGCGGCAGTCCTGTCGGGCGCATTCGTCCCGGATCCGGGCTCCACGACGGTCGTCGCGGTCTGCGGCGCCAATGCCGATCCGCTCACCGTCATGTAACCCGTTACCGGAGGGCGAACGCACGGTTGCCCCATGATGGTTCCGTGTTCGATCGCGCCCGTCGGGAGGTGCGGTTCGGCGACCTCCCAGAACAGTTCAGCGCTCATGCCAAATACTCGACGAGCCAGCTGTGAACTCCGGCCGCCTTCGCCAACTGGTCGCGGCAGAAGGGGACGAAACTCGGTCTGGAGACTCTTCCCTTTGGATCGGCGCGCCACCTGACCTGCAGGCTCTTGTGGCGGAGCAGATCTGCTCGCGGGTGATCCTCGTCATAGGGTGCGGGGACCCTCTTGAGTTGCTCACCGACCACCTCTGCTCGTTGGTAACGAACGAGCTTCCCGACGGCGGCGGCGAGTTTCTCACCTTCGGTTGCCATGGCTTCCCGGACCGTCGCCATTCTCTCGCTCGGGAACGGAGCACCCACGGCAAACCCGACATCCTCCGCTCCGACTCTCACATAGAGCGTTGGGGCGAGACGGCGGTCGGCCCCCTCCCAGAACCGAAACAGCAGGAAGTCCTTGTAGGGGGCGGCGTGGGGATTGAATCTCAGATCGTTGTTGATCGGGGAGATCGACTGGTTGGTTTGGGCGGCGAACTGGATCCCCTGCGAGACGGAACTCCTCAACGCCGGGCCCAACTCGTCCACGAACGCCTTCGAACGTTCGAGAATCTCCTCTCTGTAGACCGCCGCAGCGTTCTGGAACGCATCGCGGTCGTAGGTGGGCAATGTTCCGAGCAGCTCGAGCCCCCGGGCGGTGAATCCTGTGAATGACATGGATCGAACCTATCTCTCCGCTGTGACAGAACGCCGACGTACGGCAGCCCCCGGTTTCGACAGGGGGACGGCCGCTTGGTGCTCGGGCTTTGGTCCAAAGGCCCCTGGCGTCGGAGGTCTGGTAGCCGCATGGTGGGATGCTCTGTGTATGCGAAAGGAGCATCATGAAGCTACTGATAGGTGACTACTTCACCGAAGTCACCGCCAACACCACCGCGGGCGAGATCACCCTTCCCGACGACTACGCCGGGAGCTGGTTCGTCCTCTTCAGCCACCCGGCCGACTTCACGCCTGTGTGCACGACGGAGTTCGTGGGATTCCAGAAGCGGTCCGAGGACTTCGCCGAGCTCGGTGTGAAGCTGATCGGGCTGAGCGTCGACTCGGTGGAGGATCACAGAGCCTGGATCGCGTGGATCAAGGACAACCTCCGCGTCGGGATCGAATTCCCGGTGATCGACGACAAGGACCGGAGCGTGTCGATTGCACTCGGGATGTTGAGAGACGACTCGCTCGACACGGTCACGGCGCGTTCGGTGGTGGTGGTCGACGACCTCGGAATCGTGCGAACGATCCTCGAGTACCCCAAGGAGATCGGCCGTAACCTCGACGAGGTCTTGCGTGTGGTCAAGGCGCTGCAGCTTGTCGATGCCACGAAGATGAACACGCCCGCCAACTGGCCCCGGAATGAGCTCGTGGGTGACAAGGTGATCGTGCCCCCAAACATCTCGCTCACGGAAGAGGACATCGAACGCGACGGCATCACCGTGCTGTCGGACTGGTTCCGCTACAAGGAACAACCCGCTTGATTCCGAGTTGACGAAGCGGCCGGCAGAACCGTCGTGAGATCGGGCGTCCACCGGGTAGGTCACCCCGCTCCCCGGCGGACGCCCGCTTGCTCACGACCCCCGGGTCAGGTCTTTCGAGAGGTTCTCGGCCAACAGCGCATCCTCCGGTGACATCAGGAGGTGTTCGCCGTCATGGGTCAACCACAGTCCGGGGGCGGCGTGGATCCAGCGCCGGTACGGGAGCGATCGCATCGCCTGCTTGCCGCGGCGGGAGTCGGGCCGATAGATCAGAACGGCCGCCCCAGGAGCATCGAGTCCTGCGAGCGATGCCTTGAGATCGAACGATCCGAAGAGCACAGCCAATGCCTCCGCCGGTTCGAGCGATTCTGAGTCGTTCGACATCCAGTGCGCCTCGGCGGTGTCAGGGCACAGATCGAGCGTGAGTCCCGCGACGTCGATGCGCTCGTGCATACATGTGTTGCGGGCTCGCCGATCGAAGTCGAGGATCGCCGTTTCGGAGGCGGCATTCGGCCAGCCGGTGGACCGGCGGGCGCTGGGGAAGTCGAGAACGTCCATGCCCAGAAGGTATCTCGAGGGTGTGACAGAAAACGCACCGGGCCGGTACTGCAACGAGTCTGGGAGGATGTCCCGATGGCGAAACACGTATTGCTCGTTGCAGCCGTACTACTGCTGGCGGCGTGTGGCGCAGAGGAGGCGGGGACGTCGTCCATGCTGACGGTGCCCGCTGTGCCGGAAACCACCATCACAACCACGTCACAGGCTCTACCCGCATCGACCACAACTGTGGGGGAAGCCCCCGATGCCACAGGGTGTGCCGACGTGGTCGCCGTCGAGGTCACACGGTCCGGGCAAGGGCTCTACATGTTCGACGTCACCGTTTCGTCGCCAGATACCGGCTGGGAGAAGTATGCGGATGCATGGGAGATTCGGGATCCCGAAGGCAACGTCCTTGAGGTCAGAGAGTTGGCACACCCTCACGTCGACGAACAGCCGTTCACGCGATCGCTGTCGGGCGTGGAGATCCCGCCCGACGTCGCCTCGGTTGTGGTGGCCGCTCGAGATTCAGTCGAAGGGTTCTGTGGGATCGAGGCGACGGTCGACGTCGGCTGAGGCCGCTCTGGCCTCCTCGCGTTGGTCGGTGGGCTCCTCCGCCCGCTGTCCTGGGACCAACAGCAGCGGACACTGCGTCCGCTCCATGACCTGAGCCGAAACGCTGGTCCATGCTTGTTCTGTGAACAGTCGGCGTGTGGCCCCCATCACGATGAGGTCCGCATCGACGAGCGCGGCGGTCGAGACGATGGCATCCACCGGGTCGGGACCCTCGACGAACTTGACGTCCGGATGATGCCCACGAGACCGGAGAGCTGCGAGAACCGGCTCCACGGCGCGTCGCCCACGTTCTTCGAGATAGGTCAACGCCTTCATCTCGGCGGTGTCCGTCTGCCACGAGGCAGTGTCGAGGAAAGAACGTCGTTCCTCGTCCTCCATGGATTCGAGGAAGTGCCGAGGAACCTCGATCACCGTCATCACGGTGAGCTCCCCGGTGTCACCCAGCAGCTGTTCACACAGGTCTGAGACAGGGCCGGGCGGCAGGACCCCCGTCGTGGCGATCAGGATGTGCACCCGGAGAGCTTACGACTCCCGGTGTCGTACGGTGGTGTGGATGTGACGGTGCGTGAACGCGGCCGGTACCGTCGACTCGAACGGAAGGACGGAGATGGATTTCACCCTCGATGACGAAATGGTCAACCGGGTCACGTGGAAGATTCCGAACGCACTCGCCCTGGTCGGATCGCGATCCGGTGACGAGTGGAACGGAATGACCACCTCTTGGATCACTCAGCTCTCCATGGAGCCGGTCCTGATCGGAGTCGGCGTCGACAACAAGGCCGTGACGCATCGGCTCATCACCAATGGCGGATCGTTCACCGTGAATCTGTGGTCGTCGGAGGACACCCGGCCCTTCGTGAAATTCTCCAAGCCGGCTACTCGTGACGGGATGACGCTCAACGACCGTCCCGTGGTCGAGGCGGTCACCGGCGCTCCGGTGTTCGAGGAAGCCATCGCCTGGATGGATTGCGAAGTCCGACAGGCGATCGACTTCGGTACCCACACGCTCTTCGTCGGGGACATCGTGGCAGCCGGGATCAACGACGACGAAACCCGACCCGCTGCCATGAGCGACACCCGGATGAAGTACGGCGGCGTCAAGCGCGGCGGGCACTGACATATACAGGCGGACTTTCGGCCCGGTTTGTCGACCGCCCGGAGGATGTCGTTGAGGTGGGGGGCGCCGGCCGAAACAGACGCTGGTCCGCCTGGGCTGCCGCACTCGTGGCAGGTGTCAGCGGAGTCACGTTCGGGGGGAGGCGGACTTCGGCCCGCTGGAGCGTCCGCTCGGATGATGTGGGAGCCGTGGGCCGGCTGGCCGAAACGGACGTTGGTCCGCCTGGGCTGCCGCCGCGTGGCAAGGTGGGGCACATTCTCCAACACGCGAGATAGGAGTTCTTCATGGACGCGAGAGTCGACGGACGAGTAGCGCTCGTTACGGGCGGGAGCCGGGGCATCGGATGGGCGACGGCGTTGGAGCTGGCTCGATCCGGGGCCGAGGGTGTTGTGATCACCTCGCGGAAACCCGACAACCTGGAACAGGCCACTGCGAGGCTGGTCTCCGAGGGAGTATCCGCCGATCGGGTCCACGGCATCGCCGCCCGGGCCGACGTCGACGAGGATGCCGACCGCGCAGTCCAGGAGACCGTCGAGCGATTTGGCGCTTGCGACATCCTCGTCAACAACGCAGGGACCAATCCCGCCACTGGCGCGCTCATGGATGTCGACATGGGGGCGGTCGACAAGACATGGGCGGTCAACCAACGAGCCCCACTGGTGTGGGCTCAGTCTGCGTACAGGCATTGGATGAAGGATCACGGTGGATGCATCGTCAATGTCGCGTCGGTCGGTGGAATCCGTCCCGCCCCGGTGCTCGGGGCCTACAACGTTTCCAAAGCGGCGCTCATCCACATGACTCATCAGATGGCGTTCGAGCTCGCGCCCACGATCCGCGTGAATGCGGTGGCGCCGGCCGTCGTGAAGACCAAACTGTCGGAGCTCTTGTGGACGACGGATGAGCAAGGGGCAGCATCGACCCACCCCCTGAACCGGCTGGGCGAACCCGGCGAGGTGGCGCAGGCGATCACATATCTGTGCTCGGATGCCGGATCCTGGCTGACAGGCGTGGTGCTGCCCGTGGACGGCGGTGTGACGGGAGCAACCGGAAGCCTGGGGTGACGGGACCGCCGGTCCCGCTTGCCGGTAGCGAGACGGGTGTGCATAGGGTGAGCGGGTAAGCGCCAAACCTAGGGGGTCACATGCGCGTGAAACGCAAGCGTCCTGCAGCAGTCATCGTTCTTGCGATGATGGTCGTAGGACTTCTCGGGGGAATCCCGGCAGCATCCGCTGCTCCGGGTGACTACGCCACCGTTTCGGTGGTCCACGGTATTCCAGGAACCACAGTCGACGTCTATGTCGACGGCGAGCTCGCTCTCGACGACTTCGCTCCGGAGGAGATCGCCGGCCCGCTGGCATTGACCGGAGAGACACACAGCGTCGAGGTCAAGTCGTCGGATGGAGCGACTTCGATCATCGGTCCCGATGACTTCGATCTGACCGGGGGTGGAAACTTCACCATCGTCGCCCACTACGACACAGACATGAACCCGGTGCTCACGGCATTCCAGAACGACTACGAGCCAGTCGATACCGGCATGGCCCAGGTGGTCGTTCGGCACGTGGCCGATGCCGGCACTGTCGACGTGATCAATGCGGCCGACGACGGTGTGCTGGTCTCCGAGCTGAGCAACGACGGTGAATCGGCATCTGTCATGGTGCCCGTGGGCTCATACGACATCGAGGTCGTGGCCACCGGAACGACCGAGCCGGCCCTCATTGCCGGAGCGGTCGATCTCGCCGAGTACACGAAGTATTTCGTGTACGCGATCGGAAGCGCCGACGACGACTCGCTCACCTTGGTCGTCCAGCCGTGGTCGGGTTTCACACCTGATACGGAGTTCAAGGCGTTGCTGTCAGGGAGCAACGAGGTGCCCGCGGTCGAGAGCGCAGGGGCCGGTCTTGCGACGTTCAGCGTCACCGAAGAAGGTACGCCGGCCATCGACTACTCGCTCTTCGTCTACGGTCTCACCGATATCGTCGGTGGTCACATCCACGTGGGCGCAAGCGGCGAGAACGGCGGAGTGGCGGTCGACCTGCTCGACGGGGTCACGACACCGGTCTCCGTCAACGGGCTGCTCGTGGAGGGCAGCATCACACCCGAAGACGTCGTAGGCCTACCCGACCAGGGCTTCGATGGGTCCTTCGCAGAGTTGGTTCGTCTGATGAGGGTCGATCCGTCGGCCCTGTACGTGAACATCCACACCGATGAGTACGCCTCGGGGGAGATTCGCGGACAGATCGAGTCGCTCGCCGTGCCGACGGAGCCGGCGTTCACCGACACCACCGGAAACGTCCATGCTGCCAACATCGAGTTGATCGGCGCAGCCGGAATCACCCGAGGGTGCAATCCGCCCGACAACGATCAGTACTGCCCGGAGGACTCGATCACTCGAGGCCAGATGGCTGCGTTCCTGCGTCGCGCCTTCAACCTGCCGCCGTCGTCGACGGATGCGTTCACCGACGACGACTCATCGGAGTTCGAGGGTGACATCAACGCGATTGCCGCCTACGGGATCACCCAAGGCTGCAACCCGCCCGACAACGACGAGTTCTGCCCGGATGATCCGATCACTCGTGGCCAGATGGGAGCGTTCCTGAAGCGGGCGTTCGGATTGGCGTCATCGAGCGCCGACCAATTCACCGACGACGACACGTCGGTGTTCGAAGGTGACATCGATGCCATCTTCGAGGCCGGGATAACACAAGGTTGCAACCCGCCCGACAACGATCTCTTCTGCCCGGAGGATCCGGTGACGAGGGGTCAGATGGCGAGCTTCCTCGCCAGAGCGCTGGGCTGGGGTTCCTGACCCCGGATCAGCGTTCGATGAGGAGGGGCCGCCCGAACGGGCGGCCCCTCCTTCATGCAATGCAGAACTCGTTGCCCTCGGGATCGTTCATGAGCACGAAGTAGTGGTCGGCAGCGTCGGTCGTGCGGACGATCGAACCGCCTATGGCGACTAGCTCGGCCACCCTGGCGTCGACCCGCAGCCGGCGTTCCTCGATCGGAACCGTGCGCCCGCCACCCACGTAGATGTCGAAATGAAGTCGGTTCTTGATCGTCTTGGCTTCCGGGACCGGCTGAAACCAGATGTCCGGCCCTTTGCCCTCGGGATCCTGGAGTCGGTCGCTCCCGTCACCCGAGAGATCCAACTCGTCTTCGGGAACGCCCACCGAGATGTACCAGTCGTTCCAGGTGGCGAACCCATCGGGCGCAGGCCGTGGTTCATACCCGAGAACCTCCGCCCAGAACGGCACGAGCGGCGTGGGGTTGTTGCAATCGATGGTGATCTGCCAGTCGGTCATGCGCCGAGAGTAAGCCTCTGATGTGACAGCTCGTCGAACTGCCCGAGTTGTTGGCATCGCCTGGTAGCTTCGCGCCATGACCCACCCTGCTCCGGATGCCGACCTCGCCGTCGCCTATCTGGACGGTCGAGTCGATCCTGCGCCGTTGTTCGGTGAAGCGCAGTGGCTCCGCGACGAGGGGCGTGGCCGGGTGGTCACGTACAGCCGCAAGGTCTTCATACCGCTCACCACCTTGTGTCGGGACGTGTGCACCTATTGCACGTTTGCGAAGCCACCCGGTGCGGGCGGTGTGTATCTGGAACCCGAAGAGGTGATGGCGGTTGCCGAGGCTGGCGATGAACAGCATTGCACCGAGGCGCTCTTCACCCTCGGGGACAAGCCTGAGGCGCGCTGGTCGCAGGCGCGAGACTTCTTGGCGGCCCACGGCCACACCACCACCATGGGCTATGTCCGAGAGATGTCCGAGCGGGTGTTCGCCGAGACCGGTCTCTTCCCGCATGCCAATCCCGGTCTGATGTCCGACGACGATTATGTGGCGCTGCGGCCGTCCAACCCCTCGATGGGGATGATGCTCGAGAACGCCTCGCCGAGGCTGATGGAGCCGGGAATGCCGCACCACAAGGCTCCCGACAAGGACCCTTCGCTGCGCCTCGAGACGATTGCCGCTGCCGGCCGCCAAAAGGTTCCTTTCACGACCGGAATCCTGGCGGGTCTGGGGGAGAACAACGTCGAGATCGTCGACTCGATCCTGGCGATCGGTGAGCTTCATGCTCGGTACGGACACGTTCAGGAAGTGATCGTCCAGAACTTCCGGGCCAAGGCCGACACTCCGATGCGCCGATCCGCCGAGCCGATCCCATCCTGGTTCGCCCGGGTGGTGGCCGTGACCCGGTGGCTTCTCGGGCCGGAGATGAACGTGCAGGCTCCACCGAATCTGACCGAGCAGTTCGAGGTTTATCTTGATGCGGGCATCAACGATTGGGGCGGAGTGTCTCCGCTGACGATCGACTGGGTGAATCCCGAAGCTCCATGGCCCCACCTCGAGGAACTGGGTCGTCGAACCGAAGCCGCCGGTTTCGAGCTGAAGCCCAGGCTCCCGGTCTATCCCGAGTACATCGATGCCGAGTGGCTCGATCCGGTCGTGCTCGCCAAAGCCCTTCGATCCACCGACGACAGCGGATACGCTCTTGCGCCACAGATGGAGACAGCACCGTGACCATGACGTACCTGCGGGTGAGGCCCGCCGAGACCCTCAACCGGATCCAGGCGTCGACTCGTCGACGCGAGGGCACCACAGCCATCGAGATGCCGGTTCCCGATGCGGCCACCGTGGCGGCGGGCGCTGACGCCAGGATGCTCGTGGTGTCGGCCGGCGTCGGTGACGCCGTACCTGTGGCGTGGGTGGTGGAACCCGCCGACGCTCTCGCTCTGCTGAAACGAGGGATACCGGGTTGGAGGATCACGGTGGTCGATGGCGACGACCACGATGCCGTGCTCGACGCCGTGGCCCGCAGTCACGCCGCCTTCCTGAGGACCGGTCGCTCGAACGTTTCCGATGCTGTCGAACGCCTGGATCGCCCCGGGCTGGATGTCGGCGTGTCGGTGTTCGTCGACGATGTCCAGCAGGCCCTCGCAGCAGTTCGGGCAGGTGCGGCGGATCTCTTGCTCCGTGACTGGGATGTCGAGCGAATCGGTGAGCTGCGCAACGCGCTCGGCGACCGTCCGCTCGTGGAACGGACGGCGCTGCCGATCGGTGTCGAGGTCGACGATGCCAGAGCCGGGCTTCCTGCGCCGCTGTTCACGGCCTGGCTGGCCCAGGTCGATGCTTCCGGCTCGGCCCGTCCCCGGTATACCTGGGCACCGGGCATGGACGAGGCGCCTCCCGTCCCGGTCAATCGGTTCTCCGCGGAATGGCCCGACGCGGGCTGGGTCGGGGGAGTGGCACCGTCCGGTCTCGAAGGCGCTGGGACCCTCCGACCGATCCTCGAGCGCTCTCTCGACGGGACCCCGCCGACACGTGACGAAGTCGAACAGCTGTTCCGTGCCCGCGGCGATCAAGTCGACGCTGTCGCCTTCACGGCCGATCGGCTCCGGGAACAAGCGGTGGGTGACACAGTCACCTACGTCGTGAATCGGAACATCAACTACACCAACATGTGTTACTTCAGGTGTGGCTTTTGCGCGTTTTCGAAGGGCCCGCGAAGCCTCAACCTCCGAGGCGATCCATACCTCATGGGGATACCCGAGATCGTCCAATGGTCGAAGGAGGCATGGGAGAAGGGTGCCACCGAGGTGACGCTCCAGGGCGGGATACACCCCGAGTTCACCGGCGACTTCTACGTCGGTGTCGTCGAGGCGATCAAGGCCCAGTTGCCGAACATGCACATCCACGGGTTCACACCGCTCGAGGTGTGGCAGGGCGCTGAGACGCTCGGCATCTCGGTCGACGCGTTTCTCGAGCGCCTTCGAGACGCCGGGCTGGGGACACTTCCCGGCACCGCCGCCGAGATCCTCGATGACGATATCCGGCTGCATCTGTGCCCCGACAAGATCCGTACCTCGCAGTGGGCAGACGTCATGATCAAGGCCCACGAGCTGGGTATGGGTTCGACCGCCACGATCATGTTCGGCCACATCGACCACCCGCGGAGCTGGGCCAACCATCTGGAGGTCATCCGCCGGATCCAACGCCGGACCGGTGGCTTCACCGAGATGGTGCCGCTGTCCTTCGTGCACATGGGCTCACCGATCTTCCTGCAAGGAAGGGCACGGCCGGGACCGACCTGGGACGAGGTCGTGCTGATCCATGCTGTGTCTCGAATCGCATTCGACGGGCTGATTCCCAACATCCAGGGTTCTTGGGTGAAGCTCGGTATGGACGGCGCCGCCCGGCTGCTCGATGCCGGCTGCAACGACCTCGGCGGCACGCTGATGGGTGAGATCATCACTCGCTCCGCTGGTGCTGCCCACGGCCAGGAGATGACCCCGGTTCAGTTCGAAGCCGCCATCGTTGCCGCCGGTCGCACCCCCATGCGCCGGAACACCGTGTACGAGCCATTGGTCGGAACTGAACACACAGGCTGAGACTCCTCGGGTCGGTCAGCAGATCCTTCTGGGAGACGAGAGAGTTCGAGGTCGATTGCGACCATTTCTGTCACAGGGTGCCGGTATCTTCGAACATATGTTCGATACAGCAAGCGACGCTTCGAACCACAAGTCTGCCCACGTCTTCGACGGCGGCCTACTCGAGGACGAGATGTCGGCCTGGGAGTGGACCGAGCTCGACGACGATGCGATCTACGCACTGACGAAGAAGTTCTACGAGGATCCAGCCACGTGGGCGCCACCGACTACCGAAGAACTGGTCCACGCACTTCGGGTCCGGGCGTCATTCGTCGCCGAAGCGCAGGCTCAGCTCTTCGAGGTGATGGCCGCCATCTTCGACGAGTACGAGAAGCTGTCCGACGGTGACGTGATGGAGGCGGCCAGTGCGGCAGCAGTCGAGATTCGGGCTGCCCTCGTGTCGACCCGGAGGACTGCAGAGAGCGATCTCGAGCTTGCCTGGCGGCTCCGCGATCGATTGCCTCGAGTCCTTGAGGCGATGCGGTCGGGTGTCATCGACCTCCGGCGCGCCCGCGTGATCGTCGACGGCACGGTTCATCTCGACCCCGGGCGTGCGTCTGTGGTGGTGGACGAGGTCCTTCCGCTGGCACCCCGGATGACGACGGGGCAGCTCCGTGCGCTGATTCGCCGATTGTGCATCGACATCGATCCCGATGACGCCCGATCGAGGTATCGGTCGGCCGTGGACGAGCGGCGCGTGTCGGCAGAGCTCACAGAAGACGGCACAGCCACTCTGATCGGCTCGGACCTTCCGCCAGATCGTGTTGCGGCGATCATGGACCGCCTCACCGGGATTGCCCAGACGCTCACGGGTGGCGACGAAGTGCGGACCATCGACCAATTGCGGGCGGACGTGTTCCTCGACCTCCTCGAAGGCGGCGACTCGTACGGCCGGCGGGGAACCATCGACATCCGCGTCGACCTTGCCACGCTCGTCAATCTCGAGGACAGGTCTGCCGAGCTCGGCGGTTTCGGTCCGGTGGTTGCCGACATTGCCCGACAGACGGCCGAGCGGTTCGGCCCGCAATGGCGCTACACGCTCACCGATCATGCTGGCGATCCGGTCCACACCGGAACCACCCGGCGCCGGCCGAACGCGACGCTCCGGCGACAGGTCGAGGCGCGCGATGCCACCTGTGTGTTTCCCGGATGCCGGACGCCCGCCCGTTCTTGCGACCTCGATCACCGAATCCCGGTGGCTGAGGGTGGCGAGACCCACGTCGATCAACTGGTGGCTCTCTGTCGTCATCACCATGTGATCAGGCACCGGTTCGACTGGCGACACACGCGTCGGTCAGACGGAACCCATGTGTGGAAGAGCCCACTCGGGGTCGTCTACGAGCGGCCACCGCCGGCGTAAGGATCGGCCCCCGGTTGGGTTTGACCATTCGTTGACAGCTTTTGGAGCCTTCTTTGGCCGCCGTGTCCGACGGTGTCCCTGTCGCACCGACCGGTGTGACGGAGAGAAGGAGGCACCGTCATGCACATTCGCCATCTCGAGATCAAGGCGCTGACCGTGATCCTGGCGCTCGCCGGTGGATTCACCGCCCCGGCGACGCAGGTCGATCAGGCCGTGGATCAGGGGTATTCCCGGCACATCGTGGAACGTCTCCCTGTCTACGACGTCGAAGCGATTCTCAACGAGGCATCGGTCACACCATCCGCATGCCGCCCGTCGCTCACCGTCTCGTCGTGCTGAGAGGAGTTGGAGATGCATCCGATGATCAAGTACCAGATGACCAAGGAACGGATCGACGATCTGAAGAGGGAGGCCGGACGGGTGCGCATCCCGAAACACGATGCTCCAGAGGAAGCGCACCGAGACGCGCTGCTCGCACGCTTCCCCAGGCTCGCCCGAATTCGACTCAGGACGGCGAGATGACATCTGCAGAGACCGGGGGCGGAGATATCCACCGCCGGTCTTTGCAGGTTCTTGACAGGAGCCGCCGATGATCAGCCGATGACAATTCCCCGGTCATCGATCGACCTGGAAGCGTACGGTTCTTCCGTGGAGTTCCGTGTGCTCGGGCCGGTTCAGGCGCTCCAGGGAGGGGCCACGCTGGCGCTCGGGGGTCCGAAACAGCGAACTGTCCTGGCCCTCCTCATCGCTTCGGCGGGCACACCCGTCTCGATCGGCTCCTTGATCGATGGTCTGTACGGTGACGAGGCGACGCCGGGGTCGAAGCGCACCATCCACACGTATGTGTCGAATCTCCGTGCGCAGGTTGGCGATGCGATCACCCGTTCCGGCGACGGCTACGTGCTCGCAGCGGACTCGATCGATGCAGTCGAATTCGAGCGCCTCTACCGAGAAGGACGCGATTTCAGCGATGTCGATCCTGCAAGATCGGCGACGGTGTTTCGTGAGTCCTTGGCCCTCTGGCATGGCCATCCGTATGCCGATGTCGAGGATCGCGGTGTCTTGTCTGCTGAGATCTCTCGCCTCGAGGAATTGAGGCTGGCGGCGCTCGAAGCCCGCATCGATGCGGACCTGGCCGTCGGACGCCACAACGACCTCGTCGGCGAGCTCGAGGCGCTCACCGAGGAGTTTCCGCTGCCGCGAGCGGCTGCGTGGACTCCATATGCTCGCCCTGTATCGCTCGGGTCGACAGAGTGAGGCGCTCAGGGCGTTCGGCCGGACCCGGACCGTGCTCGCCGAGGAGCTCGGAATCGACCCGTCCCCCGAACTTCGTGACCTCGAAGAGGCCATCCTCACCCAGGATCCCAAGCTGGAGGTCCGCGTCAAGGCGCGGATCGAGCGTCGGGCCATCATTGCCGCCGAGATCGACCTCTCCTTCTCCGGCGTTGCGGAACGCGACGAGGCACTCGATCGCCGGGATGCGATCCTGTCGTCGGTCGCCTCTGACGGCGGTGGTGCCCTGGTCGATGTTCGCGGCTCCGCTGCCATCGCCGCGTTCCCGTCGGTGTCGTCTGCGTTGGAGGCGGTGTCTCGTCTCGCACCGGAGCCGTTCCGACTGGCGATCGACGTCGGTGACGTCGAAGTAGGCGATGACACGATGGTTGGACCACCTCTCGTGCGCCGCGCTCCGTCTTGCCGCCGTCGCCAACCCCGGCCAGGCGTTGCTGTCGCCTGAGGCTCACGCCGATCTATCGGCCGGTACCACGTCGGGCTGGGCGTCACGCTCGCTCGGACCTCACCGGATCTCCGGGATCGATGCCGACCTCGTGATCCACCAACTTCTGCTCGATGGCCACGCGACGGCGTTCCCGCCCCTGGCGGTCGATCGGCTGCCGCCCCCGCTGCCGGAGCTGGCGGCTCCGGCCGCTGTCGCCGGCTACGAACTGCGTGAGGAACTGGGAACGGGAGCGTCCGGCACCGTTCATCGGGCGTATCAGCGTGCGCTCGGTCGCGAGGTGGCGGTCCGGACCATCCGTCGCGACCTGGTCGGAGACGCGAGGTTCATCCGCCGGTTCGAGGCCGAGGCGCAGAGGGTGGCGGCGACAGAGCACCCGCACCTGGCTCCCATGATCGACTACTGGCGTGAACCGGACACCGCATGCCTGGTCTCGAGGCTCTTCGTTGGGGGGGACCTCCGAACCCGGATGCGCTTCGGGCTGTCGAGCCACGATGCCAGGGACGTGCTCGATCACATCGGAGCGGCATTGGCCATTGCCCACGACCATGGTCTCGCCCACGGTCGTGTCCGACCCGAGAACGTGCTCTTGGACGACGCCGGACATCCCTATCTCACCGATCTGGGTTTGGCGGCGATCCTCTACGACCTGGTCGCCTTCGAACCCGATGCCTATACCGCCCCCGAACGGATCATGGGAATCCCCGACGTGCCCGGCGACATCTACGCGCTCGGCGTTCTGGCAGCCGAGCTGCTCTCGGGCTCGGCGCTCCCGGCGGATCGCGGGTTGCCGAGCCTGGGGGGATCGCTGGATCGTGTGATCGCCAGGGCCACCCACCCCGACCCTGACCAGCGTCATCGCAGCGTCGAGCACTTCCTCGACGACCTGGCCGCGTCTTCCCCCAGCGAGCCTACGACTCCCGCCGACCGGACCGAGGTGCGGAACCCCTACAAGGGGCTGGCGGCGTTCAAGGAGGCCGATGCCGGGGACTTCTTCGGGAGGTCGCAGCTCGTCGACGAACTGATTGGAGCCGTATCCACGAACCGACTTACCCTCGTCGTCGGGCCGTCTGGCATCGGCAAGTCGTCGGTGGTCCGCGCCGGCCTGGTGCCAGCGCTGCGACTCGGGGCGATCGAAGGCTCGGAGTCGTGGCTGGTGACCGACATGTTCCCCGGCTCACGCCCATTCGATGCCCTGGCGGAGGCCCTCGAGCGGGTGGCGGTCTCGTCCCCGGTCGCCGCAGTCGAGAGTCTTCGGACCGGAAGCGGCCAGCTCCACGAGGTGGTGCGAGACCTCGTCCCCGTCGGCACCGGGCTGCTGCTCGTCGTCGACCAGTTCGAGGAGCTGTTCACCCACCTCACCGACGAGGACACGCGGTTGCGGTTCCTCGACGCCCTGGCCGCCGTCGAGACTGACGTCAACCGCACCGTACGGGTCGTGGCCACGATGCGAGCCGACTTCTACGACCGGCCGTTGCAGTACTCGAGGTTCGGGGAGCTGGTATCGCCACGCACCGTCGCCGTGCCGGCACCGTCCCGAGAAGACCTCGAGGAGATCATCCGCGGTCCCGCAGCCAGGGTTGGTCTCCCGATCACCGACGGTCTCGTCGACGCCTTGATCGACGATGCCGATCGAGAGCCGGGCGCGTTGCCGCTCCTCCAACATGCTCTCACCGAGTTCTTCGATGAGCGTGAGGCCAATCTCCTCGATGTCCGCCAGTACCGGGAGTCGGGCGGTCTCGCCGGCTCGATCGGACGGCGAGGCGAGCACCTCTACTTGGGGTTCTCGCCCGACGAGCGGCATTACATCGGAGAGATGTTCCTGCGGCTCGTCACCGTCGACGAGGACACCGAGGACACCCGGCGCCGCGTGCGGCGGTCGGAGGTGGAGGCGATCGCCGCACCTCCAGGGCTGCTCGATCGAGTTCTCGAGGCGTTCGATAGGCACCGCCTGTTGGTCTTCGACCGGGACCCGGTGACGCGAGGGCCCACTGTTGAGGTCGCCCATGAAGCCCTCATCCGTGAGTGGGATCGACTCAGGAGCTGGATTGACGGAGCGCGAGATGACCTGCTCATGCGTCGGCGCGTGGAAATCGCGACAAGAGATTGGCTCGAGTCGGGGTCTGACCCGAGCTACCTCTTGAGCGGTGGACGCCTCGAGAGTGCAGAACGCTGGCGCGACGAGTCCGGAATGGATGTGGGGTCGGACCAGACTGCGTTCGTATCCGCAAGTCGAAGGCTGGAAGAGGAACGACTCCGCCGGCGTCGCCAGGGTCGTCGCCGGGTCATCACCTCGCTCTCGGCGGCACTTGCGCTCAGCCTGGCGATGGGTGCTGTCGCATTCGATCAGAGCCTGTCGGCGCAAGAGGAAGCGCTCACGGCGCAGTCGCAAGATCTGTCGACCAAGGCACTTGCGGCCATCGGCGAGGATCCCGATCTCTCGATCCTTCTCGCATTGGAGGCGTACGAGACGGCAGAGTCCTTGAACCTCCCGCGAGTTCCAGGCCATGTGATGGAAGCCCTTCAGGTGGCAACCCAGTCATCCCGGCTCGTCGCTCGCCTCCCCGATGGGCGATTCTCGGTTGCCGTCAGTCCCGACGGATCACAGGTGGCGCTCGACGATCCGGTCGAGAAGTCGATCGTGCACGTGTATCGAACGGACTCCTTCGAAGAGGTGCGGAGCTTCGACACTGGCGCGCCGATCGGAGGGATGAGGTACACACCCGCTGGCGAGCTCGCCGTCACATATGCGGACAATTGGGGAGACGTCGAAGATCAATCGGTATTCGACGGTATGCCACTTGTTCGCTTGTTCGACGGTGCGGGCCGAGCTGTAGGCGACTCGAGCGCACGGTGTTGTGCATACGACGTCCAGTTCTCGCCTGACGGCGTCCATTTCCTTGCGTGGGCGTTCGATGCGGACACAGAAACTGAGAGGGTGACTCTCGGGACCTTTGACGAGGTGCTCGCGGCGGATCTCTCTCGGGGTACTTTTGCGCCCGACGGGTCCAAGGTGTTCGTCAGCCAGCCGGGGGAGCCGTTTCTTCGCGAGGTCCGGGTCGACGACCTCGAGGAGATCGGTCGACTCGAGACACCGGAGTCTGACGGCGGGCGGGTCTCGGTCTCGCCCGATGGGGAGAGAGTGGCTGTCATCGACGGAGTCACACGCCGCGCGCTGGTGATCCGAACCAGCGATGGGGAAGTGCTCCAAGAGCTGTCCAGCCCGGGGATCCAGAACGTGAGCTTCACGGCAGGCGGCGAGTACCTGATCACTCAGGGCAACGACGAGAGTGTGAGCCTGCTGGATGCTGAGGGCTATCGAGTCGACCTCCCAGGTCATGTGAGCGGTGCTTGGGCATCGGCGTCCTCGCCAGACGGGACTCTCCTGTTCGTACCGACGCTCGGGGGCGCCACGATGGTCTGGGACATCACGGGTGACGGGCCAGGCATACTCGGCAACCTGCCGATGCCCGGTTTGTTCAGGGACTCCGTCCCGACGCTCGACGGACGCCACGTCGGGCTCGTGATTGAAGGGGAAGCAGGGCTCGCCTTCGAAGTCTTCGACCTGGAGCGCGGATCGATGACCGGAGGGCCCACGGAGCTTCCGGCGAACGGGCTGGTCGGACTCGACTCGTCGGGAATGCCGTCTGTCGGTAACGGAACCACTTTTATCGACGATGCGCGCTGCGAGCAGCTTTGGCGGGTCGGTGGCCACCCTCGCTCGGTCGTGAAACTGTCTGGGCCGGCGGTGTCGAACTCATGTTCAGTGGATCCTGAGGTGATCGTCATGGCCGCGGCGACTGGAGACGAGGTGGCTCGACTGCCATATCCAGCCGGCTCGTGGATAGGCCTCGGTCCGGTGGGCACCCGTAGTGAAAGCCTGTTCGCGTTGAACCACGGAACTGCTTTCATCGAGCTGCGGAACCTCGAGACCGGCGAGATCGTGGCGACGCTGGCCGACGCGATCGTACCGTTTCGGCCGGTGTTCTCCGCCGATGGAGAGGTTCTCGTCTTTGGGAGCCAATCCGGCATCGTCTCCATCGTCGACGTCCAGAACGCGATCGCCGTCGACGACTCCGGTATCGCCGTCGAAGCGAGTCGAGGCCCCGCCGGCTACGTGTCCGTCGGGGAGCGCCTCGTGGCATCTGGGCATTCAGGTCAGGCGCTGAAGGTCTGGTCCCGCCACGACGGGACGGCATGGTTCGAGCTGCCCGTCGACACGACGAACCGGGCGTTCTCGGTGTTCAGCCCGGGAGATCGCTACCTGTACCACGAGGACGGGCCGTTGGGAGACTCGATCCTTCGACGAGTTCCGCTCCGGGCGGACGAACTCGTGCAGCTGGCTCGATCGCGACTCACTCGCGACTTCACCGTCGAAGAGTGTGAGAGGTTCCTCTACGACACCCAGTGTTCGGTGTACGCCGAGGAATAGCAGCCGATTCTCAAGGGCTGCGTACATGACGAGGAGTGGGTCACCTGGGTGGGTGGCCCACCTCTCGTATGTGGCTCGTTTCGCGGTTCTTTGACAGGTGACCGTCATGCTGACTCGAACCGGTCGCCCGAGGGGCGGCGGGACCGATGCAGGAAGGGAGAGCATCATGGGTCGGCTCACGACGAGGAGCGCCTCGCGCATCATGATGGTGGCGACGAGCTTCATCATGTTCATCATCACCGCGTTGCCCGGAGGTGCAGCGCAGCCGGCTGCGACGGCTGGAACGGTCGACGACTCGGTGGTGGAGTGGAATCTCCACGCCTCGGATGCGCTCATCAATCAGCCGACGGCGCCGGTTCCCGGAATCGGGCAGGCCCCTCAGGTGTCGATCGTCCACATGGCGATCGTGCAGACCGCTGTGTACGACGCGGTGAACATGATCGATGGCGGCCACGATCCATATCTCGTCGGACTGCCGGCGGCGCCTCGGTCGGCATCGACAGCAGCGGCGGCGGCGACGGCCGCTCATCGGGTCCTGGTCGGCTTCATGAACGGCCCAGACCGGTTGCTGCCTCAGGCCGTGGTCGATCGGCTCGATTCGCTCTACGCCGCCTCCATTGCAGAGGCAACGGCCAACGAGGGCGCCCCGTCCGTCGACGACGGCGTCGAGGCGGGTGAGGCAGCCGCTACGGCGATGCTGGCGCAACGTGCGGATGACGGTCGTTATCCCGCCACGCCCTCCGCCTTCCCGGTCGGTGATGGCATCGGCGAGTGGCGTCCGGTGCCACCGTCGTTCGTCAACGATCCGTTCGCATGGATCGCCGATGTGACGCCTTTCACGGTGGACAGCTCCTCGCAGTTCCGCAGCAAGGGCCCTCACCCTCTGAGAAGCGGTGCATACGTGCGGGAATACAACGAAGTGAAGGCTCTGGGCGGTGACGGCGTGGCAACGCCTGCCTCGCGGACACCGGAGCAGGATGCGGTTGCGGCCTTCTATCTGGTGCACCCGATCGAGATGTTCAACCGGACCTTCCGGACCATTGCCGAGGCCGAGGCTCTCGACGTGGCCGAGCAGGCGCGGCTCTTCGCCATGCTCAACATGGCTGCAGCCGACGCCCAGATCACCTGCTGGGACGACAAGGAGTATTGGAGCTTCTGGCGTCCGATCACCGCCATCCAGGAGGGTGAGGCCGACGCCAACGATCGGACGGTGGGTGATGAGACGTGGACCCCGCTGATCGGAACGCCCCCGTATCCGGAACACCCGTCCGGCTACAACTGCGTCACCGCTGCGTTCATGCACACGGCCGCTCGGTTCTTCGGAGGCCAGAGCATGGAGTTCAGCGTGGTGAAGCGGATGCCGGGCGTGCCCGACGTGTCGCGTGACTACCAGCACTTCAGGGACGTGGTGGCCGACACGATCGATGCCCGAGTGTTCCAGGGAATCCACTTCCGGGCGTCAGATGTCCAGGGCGCCCGGATCGGGCAGCAGGTTGCACGCTGGCTCGACCAACACGAGTTCCGGTCGACGCACTGACCGGAGATGCCCAGGCGGGGTCGGTCTCTTCCGGAGCGACCCCGCCTCCATCTCGTGAATCTCGCCCTGTACGCATTAGCGTCGGGGCATGCCGCGCCCGCCCGTCGATCTCGTCAGGATGCCCGGACCACCGCGGGCGCCCATCGCCGATGTCGCGAGGAGAGTCGTCTTCGCTCTGGGGCTGCTGGTGTTCGTCGGGATCGTGGTGTACCTGGGGCGAGACGGCTATATCGACACCGCCGGCGGTGACATCACGTTTCTCGATGCGTTGTACTACGCGTCGGTGACGGTCACGACCACCGGATACGGTGACATCGCAGCGGTGACACCCTCGACCAGGCTGGCGGCGTTGCTGCTGATCACGCCGGCGCGGATATTGTTTCTGATCCTGGTTGTGGGCACCACGGTGGAGGTGCTGACGGAACGATCCCGACAACTGCTGATCACGCAACGCTGGAGGAAACGGGTGAAAGACCACCACATCATCTGTGGTTTCGGCTCCACAGGACAGAGTGCCGGCGATGCGTTGGTGGCACAGGGCGTGTCGCCCGCCGACATCGTGGTGGTCGACACCGATCCCGAGGTCATCGAGGTCGCAACCCATGCGGGCCTCACGGCGATCCGTGGTGACGCGTCGCGGGTGGCTGTGCTGGCGCAGTCGGCGATCGATCGAGCCAAGTCAGTGATCGTCACACCGAACCGCGACGACACCGCGGTGCTGATCACGCTGACTGCCCGGGAACTCAACCCGAAGGTTCAGATCGTCGCATCGGGTCGAGCTCAGGAGAACCTTCATCTGCTGAGGCAGAGCGGCGCAGATGCGGTCATCGACTCCTCAGCCGCCGTCGGGCGCCTGCTCGGCCTGGCAACCCAGACGCCGAGCGCCCTCGACGTGATCGACGATCTGTTGAACGCCGGAACTGCGCTCGAGTTGGCCGTCGTGGCGCCGACCCGCACCGGAGACGGCGGTGTGGGCGTTCCGGCTGGAGTCTCGGTGGTCGAAGTCCTCCGCAATGGTGAGCGGTTGCCGTTCGACGATCCGGCGCTCCCGCCCCTTCGGACAACCGACCGACTGGTCGTCGTCCGATCCGCCAGGGAACAGGCTCCCGAATCCAGGTAGCTCAGCCGGTGTGGATAATGGGGGCATGAGACGACCGAGTGTCATCGGTCTGATCGTGGGAATGTCGCTGGCAGGTGTGTTCGCAGTTCAGACCGCAGCCCAGGGTTCGGCTGTCGCCGGCGATGTGCTGCTCGTCGAGGTGGATGGGCCGATCACCCCGGTTGTCGCCGATCATCTCGCCGATGCCGTGGAGCAGGCCGAAGAGCGCGCCGTTCCGCTGGTCGTAGGCATCGACACCCCCGGCGGTCTCGACACGTCCATGCGCGACATCGTCCAGACCTTCTTGAACTCGTCCGCCCCGGTAGTGGTGTATGTGGAGCCTGAAGGCGCCCGGGCGGCATCGGCAGGCACCTTCATCACGATGGCCGCACATGTGGCCGCGATGGCACCGGCGACCTCGATCGGCGCAGCCACACCGGTCGGGCTCGAGACCGGCGAGACGGCCGGCGACAAGGTCATCAACGACGCCGTTGCATTCGCAATCTCGGTGGCGGAACGCCGCGGGCGTGACGTGGATTTTGCCGAAGCATCCGTGCGTGAGGGGGAGTCGGTCACTGCGTCCGAGGCGGTCGAGCGCGGTGTCGTCGATTTGATAGCCGACGATGTCGACGCACTCTTATTGGAGATCGATGGCACGACGGTGCAGGCTGCGGGGCGCGACGTCACGCTTTCGACCGCAGGGGCCGTGGTCGAACGGGTGGAGATGTCACCCTTCCGCCGTCTGCTCGGACAGATCGCCGACCCGAATCTGGCGTTGCTCTTCCTGTCGATCGGTACGCTGGCGGTCGTGTACGAGGCTGCCAATCCCGGGATGGGATTCGCCGGCATCGGCGGTGCGATCCTGCTCGTACTCGGATTCTTCGCTCTCAGCGTGCTCCCGGTGGCAACCGCCGGCCTCGCCCTGCTCGTGCTCGCCATCGCCTTGTTCGTGACCGAGGTGTTCGCGCCCGGCCTCGGCGTGTTCGCGCTGGGCGGCACGATCGCGCTCGTGCTCGCAGGTGTGTTCCTCTTCGAAGGTGATGTGTCGGTGAGCATGCCGGTCCTGTGGCCAACCGCACTGGTGGTCGGGGTTGGCAGCGGGTTGGCTGGGAGACTGGCGATGAAAGCCCGGCTGCATCCGGCGACGACGGGAGTCGAGACGCTCATCGGACGCACTGTGACGGTGGTCGGCGACGAAACGACGGGGTGGTCGGCGTTCCTCGAAGGCGCCTGGTGGAACGTCCGGCCCGCAAACGGTGTGTTGAGAGAAGGAGCCCGGGCGCGGGTCGTGGACATGCGTGGACTCGACCTCGTCATCGAACTCGAGGAGGAACACCATGAACTTTGACCTGATCGCGGGTTGGGGAATCGCGATCTTCGTGCTCCTGGCGATCTTGCGAGCAGCGATCAAGATTCTTCCGGAATACGAACGAGGAGTGCTTTTCAGGCTCGGCCGGGTCACGGGTGAACCTCGGGGTCCTGGCCTGATCTTCATCATTCCGATCGTCGACCGCTTGGTACGTGTGAGCCTGCGGACGGTCACCCTCGACATCCCACCCCAAGACATCATCACCCGTGACAACGTCACGGTGCGCGTCAATGCTGTTGCCTATTTCCACGTGATCGATCCGAACAAGGCGATTCTCGAGATCGAGGACTACAACTTCGCAACGGCCCAGGTCGCACAGACGACGTTGCGGAGCATCGTGGGTCAGGCCGAGCTCGACGAATTGCTCATCAACCGGGACGACATCAACCGCCAACTCCAGCAGATCATCGACAGTCTCACCGACCCTTGGGGCGTGAAGGTCACGCTGGTGGAGATCAAGGACGTCGAGTTGCCCGATTCTATGCGGCGGGCGATGGCGCGACAGGCCGAGGCGGAGCGCGATCGGCGTGCGAAGGTCATCCACGCGCTAGGGGAGCAGGAGGCGGCGTCCACGCTTGCCGAGGCGGCGCGGCTGCTGGAGGACCGGCCGGCGGCCATGCAACTCCGCTTGCTGCAGTCGATGACGGAGATCGCAGCCGAGCAGAACTCCACGCTGGTGTTCCCGCTACCGATGGAACTGCTCCGCGTGCTCGACAGGATGGCGCCCCGCTCGGACGGTCAGGATTGACCCGGGCGATCAGTCCTCGTCTTCCCACCGCTCGTCCTCTGCCTTCCAGTGGGCGTTGCGAGCCTTGACCTTCTCGAGGGCTTCTTCGGCGGCGGCACGGGAGTCGTAGGGGCCGAGTCGGTTCTTCACGGGGCACCCGACCTCGGGTTCGACACGGTCGTGCTCCACGCAGTAGTACCAACGGTCGTTCATGACATGATGTAAGCGCGCTCCTGGCCGAACCTCATCCTGCGTCGGACTTGGAGTGTTTGCGGATCCAGCGATCCATGTCTTCCCAGCACTGGAGAAGCCACCCGGCGACCACCTCGGGGTCGTGCCAGTCGGGAGGCCGCGGGACGACCCTGGCCTCCAGCTGGACTCGACGACGCTCCGGAATCCCGCGCCAGAGACCGGCGAACGAGTCGAGGTCGTCGTACCCCGAGTGGCCGACGAAGACAACCGTGGAGTCGGGCGCCCCGAGGAGTGCGGCATGAACGCCTCTGGGCCGGGGAAGGAGCAGATGCCGGAGCCTGGTGGCGGTCTCCGCGAGCTCGGTCTTCCCGGCATGCTTCAGTCCTTCCACGGCCCGCCCATGCCTGCTCCTGGTGAAGTTGCCGCCCTCGGGGAACGAGATGAACGCGCCGCGTGGCGGCATCGCCGAGTTGGCGCGTACCTTTCCGATCGGATCGTCGTCGCCGGCGTGGAGGAACAGGTATCCGGCTCTCCCGGCCACCTGTTCGAAGAACGGGTCCCACAGCAGCTTTCCTTTCCCGATTGCCCGAATCCGCCGGTGCTGAACGTTGGCGAGCTCGTCCATCAGGAACAGCGCATCACCGGGTCCCGCGTGACGGCTGAGCACGATCAGCGGTGCATCCCCAGTCTCCGGGAACCGGACGTCGAAGCTGAAGTTCAGACATCGTCGTAGCGACGTCGTGATCGAACGCAGCCACCACGCGAGAACTCCCTGGAAGGCGGCGGTCCGTGACGCCTGGTCACGGTCGAAGATGTGAGCCACCCAGACCCCGAACCCGGCGCTCAACGCCGCAAACTCGAGAGCACAGAACGCAATGCCCAGGCTCAGGAGGCGCGTGGATCGCCAGGACCGGCGATCGAACAGGTCGATCATGACTGCGATTGGAAAGAGGAGCAGCGAGACGCAGGTCAGCACCAGCGCCCCAACCCACGTGATCGGGGTCATCACCAACCGTCGGATCACCTGAGGCGGTGGATTCATGGGGGCATTCTCGTCGCTTCGACCGGCCGCTCTAGTCTGACAGTCATGATTCCCGGACGCAGCGGCAAGACCGCCCTCGTGCTCGGCGGTGGCGGCATGAGGGGCGCCGCCGAGGTGGGAATGCTGAAGGCGCTCGCCGACACCGGCGTCGAGCCTGACCTCATCGTCGGGGCCTCGGTTGGGGCGTTCAACGGCGCGATCGTGGCGTCACGACCTCTCACGAGGGCGGTGGAGCGCCTCGAGATGGCTTGGCGGTCGGAGGAGTTCCGCAGTTTGTTCTCGGAGAACCTCGGCGAGCGGATGATGAACCTCTTCCGGAATCGCACCCATGTCCACTCCAACGAGCCCTTGCGAGCGCTTTTGGATCATTGGGCCCCGGCGACTCGGATCGAGGATCTCGGCGTCCCGTTCCAATGTGTCGCGGCCTACATCGAGGGATCGTCCGAGTTCTGGTTCGATCGCGGCCCTCTCGTGGAGGCGGTGATGGCTTCATCGGCCGTTCCCGGTCTGTTCCCACCGGTCGAGATCGATGGACGGCACTACGTCGACGGCGGCGTCGTCAACTCGATTCCGATTTCGAGGGCGCTCGAGCTGGGGGCCGAAGAGGTCTTCGTGCTACACGTTGGCAACGTCGATGCCCCGTTGCGGGTTCCTCGTCGGGCATGGGAGGTGGCGTTGGTGTCGTTCGAAGTCGCACGGCGTCACCGCTTCCATCGTGACCTTCAGACTCTCCCAGCCGGGGTCACGGTGCGTGTGCTTCCGACCGGCGTCGACAGGACGGATCGTTTCAACGATCCGGGACGCCTACGGTATCGCAGCTCCGCATCGATTCCAGATGCCATCGAGCGCGCATATCGAGCTTCGACAGAGTTCCTGGCAGCGGAGTTCGCCAGCTGATCGACGCCAGGAACTGTCGGTGACGACTGATACGCTCGCCACGATGCCAGACAACATGCCAGCGGAGATCGTCGGCCGGGTCATCGGCACCGAGGATGCGACCCCGCTCGAGTTCTGGGTGGGGGTCGCCGACGGCGCCTACCTACAACTCGACGATGTGGTGGCGCTCGAAAGGGTGCTTCCCGGTGGTGAGGTGGTCAAGATCTACGGCGTGGTGGCCCAGGTTCGAGCTCGTCACGAAGGGGCCCGGTTCGACTCCGACGTCTTTCTCATCTCGGAGGGTGTCCTTCCGGCCGAGGTCTCCGAGTCGGCACAGGTCACGGCTACCCGGTTCGAGCCGGAGATCTTCGTACCGCCCCGCCCAGGCGAGGAAGTGCGCAAAGCCGAGGGAGATGAGCGGGACCGGGCGTTGTTCTTCGACCGGATGACCGAGAAGCTCCCCATCGGCCTCTCTCGTTCCGGTGAGCCCTTGGTCGTGAATCTCGAGTTTCTCGACGGCCGCAGAGGCGCTCATGTCAACATCTCCGGTATCTCGGGAGTGGCGACCAAGACCACCTACGCCACGTTCCTGCTCCACTCGTTGTTCAACAGCGGTGTGCTGGGCACCCGGGCAGTCAACACGAAGGCGCTCATCTTCAACGTGAAGGGCGAAGACCTGCTCTTCCTCGACCATCCGAACGCCAAGCTCGAAGACGACCAAAGGGCCCGATATCAGAAGCTGGGGCTTCCCGCAGAGGCCTTCGGGTCGGTGGGAGTGTGGGCGCCACCCCGGGCGGGGTCGGCTGCCGCGGTCCCCGATGTCGCCGCCCGGAGCCACGGCGTCGAGTCGTTCTTCTGGACGCTCGAAGAGTTCTGCAAAGACGACCTGTTGCCGTTCCTGTTCGCCGACGCCGAGGACGACAGAGCCCAGTACACGATGGTCGTCTACAACGTCATGGCGCAGCTGAAGCGCTGCACTGCTCTCGACGATGGCGCCGTCCGCATCGAAGGCACCACCGTCAGGACCTTCTCGGACCTCGTCGATCTCATCAACGACAAGGTCACCAACGAGGATGACCGGCCGGTGTGGGCAGGCACGGCCATCGGTCAGGGAACGGTGAACGCGTTTGTGCGGAGGCTCAGGGCGTCCGTCCGTCACGTCGAACGGCTCATTCGCGGTGATGTTGCCAATGCCGGCCGGCATTCGGTCACACCGCTCCAGCATCAGGTGTCGGTCGTCGACCTCCACAACCTGAACGATCGTGCCAAACGGTTCGTGGTCGGCGTCACCATCCGCAAGGCCTTCGACGAGCGAGAGCGCGCCGGTCAGTCCGACGAGCTGTTGTTCTTGGTGCTCGACGAGCTGAACAAGTACGCGCCCCGCGACGGGTCGAGTCCCATCAAAGAGATCCTCCTCGACGTGGCCGAGCGGGGGAGGAGCCTTGGGATCATCCTCATCGGTGCTCAACAGACTGCCTCCGAGGTGGAGAGGCGGATCATCGCCAACAGCTCGATCCGTGTCGTCGGCCGTCTCGACTCGGCCGAAGCGGGCCGCGACGAGTACGGATTCCTGCCGCAGGTCCAGCGCCAGCGGGCCACGATCATCAAGCCCGGAACCATGCTGGTCGCCCAGCCCGAGCTCCCAGTGCCGTTGGTGCTCGAGTTCCCCTTCCCCGCTTGGGCAACGCGCGCCTCCGAAGCTGGGTCGTCGCCGACCCCCGACTCCGGCCCGGAGGACCCGTTCGAGGGTCTGGAGTGACGGTCACGCCGAGATGACCCGCCCGTGGTCGAGCGCGATCTCTCTGACTGCGCGATCGACCATCGTCGGCTCGTGCGTGGCGACCACGTACAGCTGCTCGTTGGCGTGTCCGGTCAGCACCTCACCGAGCCGAGACCGATTGTCCTTGTCCAGGGCCAGCGTTGGCTCGTCGAAGAGGATGGTCTCGACGGGACGTGCACCGGCGACAATCAAAGACGCCGCCTGGCGCTGGCCACGGCTGAGCTGGGAGGGAAAGCGTTCGAGCAGGTCGGAGAATTCGAAGGTCGAGATGAGGTCCTCGGCCAGCGGATGGGGCGCCGCCGACCCGCTCGACTCGTGGGCATATGCGATGTTGTCCGCGACCGTCATGTCATCGAACAACACGGGATGATCGGGGCTGTACCCGCACCGGAGTCGAGCCTTGCGGCGATGTGCCTTGGTGTCGCCCACCTTCACGGTCCCTGCGTCGGGCCTCAACAATCCGGCGAACAGTCGTAGGAGTGTGCTCTTGCCGGCTCCGTTCGGACCGGTGAGGACCACGAGTGCCGGCCCTTCGACCGAAAGGCGAGGGATATCGAGCACCGTGGCACGACCAAAGGCGAGAGCGATGGACTCGGCGTCGATGTGCATGGTCACTCCTCCGGCTTTGGTTGCGTGGTCGTCGCCAGGACGATGATCCACCCGACGATCAGGACTTGGCCCAGCACCGGATGTCGCCCGGCGGTCATCGCCACGACACCGCCAACGGTCAGGAACAGCAGCACCACTGGCGTCGCGGCCCGGACCGCGAGGGTCGTCTGCACCTGTTGGGGGCCGAAACGGTCGATGATCGATGTGATGTCCGGGTTCGCCAGACGTGCTTGGACGACAGACGATCCGCCTGCGGCAAGGGCGATGGCCGCCACCGCCCACGCCGCAGGTGGGTGTGCTGTTCGGGCCACCAATGCAAAGCCGGCCATTCCGGCCGTCAATGTGAGGATCAGTCCGACCGACGATTCGGCGAACAGCGTGATCCGCTCGGGGATTCGGCTCGACCGGTGCAGCAGCGGGTTGCGCACGACAGAGGCGAGAGGCGTGGTGAAGTCGACCGCCGCGACTGCCAGCAGGCCGGCGAGGGCGGCGAGCCGGGCTGCGGTCCCCTCGAGCATCGTCAGAATCACCACCACCCCGCCGATCATGGCGCCGACACGCAACAGCACCAACGGCGGCGAGCCGGCGAGGGACCGAACCGGTCTCCATAGCCACACCGGCACGTGTCCTGATCCCGGCCGACCTCGGGGAACCCGTGGTCCGTCACGAACCGAACGGAGCGCCGACAAGGCCGATCGGTAGTCGGCCAACGCCGCCCCGTACTGGAGTTCGGCCAGCACCGTTGAACGATTCCATAGCTGGTCGAGGCGTAGGTCCGGGGCTCGGAGCACCGCCAATACCAGCGCCGCCAATGCGAGCAATCCGAGCGCGCCGACGTGCTGTTCGGGGGTCGCTCCGCCCGTAGCAGCGATCGCCATGCCGATCGCAAGCACGATCGCCGCGATCCGGTCGACGAGCCAGGCTCCGTCCACGTTCCACAGCAGCGACAAGCAGACGATCGCAACGCCGGCCTCGATCCCAAGCACAGTACGTTGCACCCACTCGACGACCGGGGGCGTCCCGCCGGTGGCCAGAGCCGTGAGCCACGCAGCTGCCAACCCGAAGAATCCCCCAACGAACAGTGCCTGGCGGGCGACCGCCAGTCTCGTGGGAAGACTGCGACCTCCAGCCAATCCCAACAGCACTTGTGCCTCGGAAAGCAGCAGGGGACCGCCTCGCAACCCGGACCATGCAGCGAGGATGCCGCCCGCTGCCAGCACGAGCGTCAGGAATCGATCAACGTCGGCGTCTTCCAGTGGGAGAATCCTGGCCGCTCCACCGGCATAAACCGGGAGCACGATCCAGGCCAACAAGAAGGCGTACATCGGCCACACGAGTCGGCTGATCGACTGAACATGAGATCGCATTGGCTGGAGGTCTCTCGGGGAGAGTTGTGTTGACGACCCGTTGTACCAGTGTCGCTGAGTTGTGCCGACCAGATCGAATGGGAACCGTGCAAGGACGTGGCCCGTCGAATCGCGAGAAGGTGCCAACAATTCCCGGATCACGCTGATGGATCGGGAGAGCCGACAGTGTGCCCGATCCGATAGAGCACGTGCGGACGCAGCGGGTGGCCCTCAGGAAGACGTGGGTGGTCGAAGTCGCCGGCCGGGTCGCGGGTCATGCCGATGCGCTCCATCACCGCCCGGGACCGGACGTTGGTGGCGCTCGTGAATGACACCACCTCGGTGAGCTCGAGGACGTCGAAGGCGTAGGCGAGGGCAGCGCGGGCTCCCTCGGTGGCGTAGCCGTTGCCCCAGGCGGAGCGGGTGAGTCGCCATCCGACCTCGACCAGCTCCTCGGCCCGGAACGGGTCGAAGCCGGCAGGCCACAGGCCGATGAACCCGATGAACTCGCCCGTGTCGATGACCTCGGTCGCCCACAGTCCCCAGCCGTGCTCGTCGAGATGGGTCGTCATGCGGTCTACGAACTCATCGGACTGATCGGCCGTCAGCGTCGATGGGAAGTGCTCCATGACGACTGGGTCGGCGTGCATCGCAGCGAACGGAACGCGATCCGACTCGCGCCACTGCCGCAGCAGCAGCCGTTCGGTCCTCAACACGGCAGCTTCACAGGGACTCGGCGATCGGCCACGCGCGGGCGACGCTCCATCGAACCTGAGCGCCCCGTTGGAGACTCGGAGGGCCGGGGGTCCCGGCGGCGATGGCTCCGACGACCGTATCGAGCAGGTAGTCGGTGTGACCTCCTCGGAACCACACTTCGCGGATCGTTCCGGTCAGAGCCCCGTCGAAGCTCACCCACTCCGGTCTGACGAGCACGGCGCTCTCCCCGAGGACCTCGGAACCGCCGAGCTCTGTGGGGATCTCGTGACCGTCGACGACCACCGCACCTTCGGTGACGGTGGCCTTCAAGACCGAGGCGGCACCCGTCAGCCGCGCCGCCCAAAGATCCAGCGGTCGTTCGTAGACCTCGACCGGCGACCCGACTTGGACGATGTGGCCGTTGCGCATGAGCGCCACCATGTCGGCGACCGCCAGGGCTTCCGATGCATCGTGGGTGGCGTAGATCCCAGCGGCACCCGAGTCACGGCTCCGGAGGCCGATCTCGGCCTCGACCGCCGCTCGCAGGGGAGCGTCGAGATGTGCCGTCGGTTCGTCGTACAGGTACACCGCCGCAGTCCGAGCCAGGGCTCGGGCGACACCGACCCGTCTGCTGCTGGCCTCCGGACATCTCGTTGGGTCGCCGATCGGCAAGATCATCGATCCCGAGCCGCTCCATGAGCGCGAGGGCTTCCTGTCGTGCCACAGACCGAGACCGTCCGGCTCTTCGTAGTGGGTAGGCGACGGTGTCGACGGCATCGAGATGTGGCCACAGGGCGTACGACTGAAACACCACACCGACCGATCGGCGGTCCGGAGGTCGGTGCAGGTTGGGTCCTGCCACCTCCGCTCCGTCGATTCGGATCGAGCCGCCGGCTGATCGGGACCAACCCGGCGATCGCGTACATCAGGGTCGTCTTGCCGCAACCAGACGGTCCGAGGAGGGCAAGCGTCTGTGAGCCTCCCACCGACAGATCGATGCCGTCGAGGATCCGGTCCGACCCGTGGTCGACGCACACGCCACGACACTCCAGCACGGTCATGCTCGCCCCGCCCGTCGTCTCGAGGTTCTCCACCCTCCGACCGCCAGAGCCACCAGCAACGGCGGCATGACGATGAGGACCGCCAACGCCGAGCTCGTGGGAACGTCACCGATCTGTTGGAGATTGAGGACCGACACCGCGAGCGTGGCAGTCCGGGGACCGTACAGAAGGCTCGACATCGTGAGCTCGTGAAACGCAAGCAACCCGACCAGCGCAACCGCGGTGATGATGCCCGGACGCATCATCGGGACTGTGAGCGTCCAGGTGGCTGTCGCCGGCGAGGCCCCGCTGACCCGCCCGGCCGATGCGAGCTCGGGGTCGATGCCGGCCTCCACACCCGTCAGCACCCGGTGGCCGACCGCCCACAGCTTCGCCAGGTAGGCAATGAGGATCAGCAGCAGGGTCCCCCGGAGGAGCGATCCGTAGGACAAGAGCACTCCCACTGCCAGCGACGATCCAGGGATGGCGAAGCCGAGCAGCACGAGAAGGGAGATGGGTCGGCGACCCCGCGAGAGCCTTGAAGAGACCCATCCGAGGCCGACAGCCACCAGGGCGGCGGATCCGGCCAGCAGGGTGCTCGTGGCGAATGCATCGGCGAGTCGCCCGTCGAAGGCGTCAGCGAAGTGCGCCCATGTCCAGTTGTCCGGTGTAGGAGGCAGCCCGATCGCCCGGGTGACGGCGGTCGCGAGCAGCGCCAGCAGTGGGACGATCGATACCGCCGCGATGAGCATCCAGACGCCGACGGCCGCCAGCCGATGCCTGGCGGTGGCCCGTCGGGCGAGTACCGGCGGGCCGTGCGCAACGGTCCGGTCACTCGGCCTGAGCAAGCGCTCGGCGAAGGCTGCAATCGGGACGGTGACGATCACCAAAACGCAGGCTCCGAACACCGCCCGGGCGAACGCCTCCGGTCGTGCCGACAGGGCATAGTCCTGGTAGATCCGCGTCGTGACGGTGGTGATACGGGCCGGTGTGCCGAGGACTGCCGGAACACCGAATGCGTTCATCGCCATCACGAACGCCAGAGCGGCGGCACCGGCAATGCCAGCCCGGACCAGGGGGAGCGTGACCGTTCGGATGGTCGTGAGTCGTGACGCCCCGCTTGCGAGGGCTGCCCGCTCCAGGTCCTCATCCCCGAGCGCAGCGAGCGCAGCCGAGACGATCACATGGCAGAGCGGGACGACCCCGGCCGCGATGACGACCACGATGCCGAACCGTCCGTACAGGCCTGGGAGTGTCCATCCGAGAGCTCGGTCGGTCAGTCCGCCCGGACCGTAGGCTCGAGTCCACCCGAGCGCCGTGACGAAGCCGGGCACGACGATGGGGAACATGATCCCATAGCGCAACCAGCCTCGGCCCGGTGGGTTGAGCCGCTCGGTGACGAGGGCTGTCGCCGTCCCGAGGCCAACGGCCAGGGTGGCCGCCAGCAGGCTGATCGAGAGGCTGTTGGCGATCGCCTCCGCGAGGGCAGATCCGCCCAAGCCATCGCTGCCACCGACTTCGTCCAGTGCGACGCCGATCAGCGCCACAACAGGGACGACGATCACGGCCAGCAGAACCAACGAAGACCCGAGCAGTCCGACGGGTGGTCGCCGGAATCGCAGGAGCGACCTCGATGCCGGTCGCTCACCCATCGAAGATGGACCGGTAATCGCCGAGGAGCTCGTCCTGGCGTCCGAACGCTGACGCCCAGTCCACGCTCCGGGTCGGCCCGCCTTCGGGCCAGGCGATCTCGGGGCTGGCCGGCTGCCAGCCCGAGTCGGCGATCACCTGCTGTCCATCCGCAGCGATGGTGAAGTTCACGAAATCCCGCGCCGCGTCGACGTTGTCGGCTGCTGCCACCACCGCGATCGGGCTGTAGATGGCGATCGCCCCCGAGGCGGGCCACACGACCTGGATCGGAGAACCGTCGGTGATGGCGTCGTTGGCGGTCCGGTCGAGGGTGATGCCGGCGGCGTACACGCCGTCTGCCACCCCGGTCACGACATCCCCTGGTGATGGAACCTGGACTGCCCCGGATGATGCGAGACGGTCGTAGAAGGCGAGCCCGTAGGCGGGGTCGAGCGCGAACGATGCCAGGGCTCCGAAGGCCGAACCGGCGAAGGCCGGGTCGGGGATGGCCACCTCGCCCGGTGTGGGCCAGTCGGCGAGGTCGTCCCAGTCGGCGGGCGGCTCAGCCAGATCGACGCCTGCAACGATGACCATGTTGAGCACCCTGGTACCGAAGAAGCTCGATGTCCGGTACGACTCCGGAAGTTCGCCGGCATGCTCGGGCTCCCACTCCATCAGAAGCCCGTCGGCGGCGTACTGCTGGATCGACAGAGGATCGGTGAGCCAGAACACGTCGGCACCGAGGTCGTCGTCGCGCAGCTCGGCCGCGACCCTGGCAGTGAGCTCACCGGTGGGCGCGCGATACACCTCGACGGCCACATCGGGGTTGGCGGCCGTGAACGCCCCTACCACTGCGTCCACGGCGTCCTGGGAAACGCTCGTGTACACCCGGACCGTGGCTCCAGCCGAATCCTCGCCCATCCCACCGCATCCGGCCATCAACGCCAACACACCGATCAGGACGAGACGTGCGCGCAGTCTTCTGTTCATCGTTGGTTCTCCGATTCGAAGTGATGTACGGGTTCCGGCTTCAGCCGAGGAGCTCCCGATGGCGGGGATGGTCGATTCCGTCGTTGACCCATGCGAGCTGGCGGTTGCTGAACCGGACCAGATGGGAGCGCTGGCGCTCGGTCAGCCGATCGCATATCCAATTCCAGTGCAGTGACACCCAGTCGCCGGGCGCCAGGTGCAGGTCGCCGCCGTCGATCGGAACCTGCGCTTCTTCGGCCACCGGTTCGCCGAGAGCGAGTCTCCTACCGTCCCAGGTGAGCGGTTGAGAGCGAACGACGGCGATCCCGCCGCTGATGGTCTCCACTCTTCCCCACCTGATCCGGCAGCGGTCGAGGATCTCCAGAGGTGCTTCGGATCTACCTGTCTCCACCAGAATCCCGACCCAGGGATAGGTCACGAACACGTGGTAGCTGTGGTGAGCCACGCCGCCAGGTATCGACTCGGCCATCGCCGACCAGCGGGTGCCGAGCCGAGGGCGGAACCGCTGTTCCACGGCGTTCCCGAAATCCCGCACGGGGAGATCGTCGAGGAGTTCGTTCCCGACCCAATATGCTTCGACCACCCGGACATCGAACGGGTCGTCGAGGCCGGCTCGGTGCGCAAGAGCCTGCAGATACGGGAACGGGCCTTCGAACGACTTTGCCAACCGCATCAATCCGGCATCGACGACGCCGGAGTCCCGATACTGGCGCAGTTCGAGGTGGTCGGCTGGTCCGCAATACCCCCGTTCGTTGGGCGGGTAGGCATACCTGGCGAACATCGTCAGCCCCGACCGTTGCGATATGGGTGATGTCGGAAGCATGATGGATCTGGTTATCCGGACACTCGAGTCCCGACCAGGGTAGATGTGCTCCACGTCGACCGTTCGCACCCCGGCCGAGAAGAATGGCGAGAATGGGCTGAGGTGCCGGCGTCAGGGACGAAATCCCACTGTTCACAGGGGCGAGGTTGTCGGAGGATCAAGTGAAATCCCAGGAGATGTGACGAGTGTGTATCGGCATTCCGGCCCGCGTGGTTTCGATCGCGGAGAACTCGCTGGGCGTTCGCATGGCGACTGTCGACTACGCGGGCACCACGCGAGAGGTGTGTCTGGAGTACGTGCCCGAGGCGGGGCTCGAAGACTATGTGATCGTCCACATGGGCTTCGCGGTGTCCCGGCTCACCGCCCAAGAGGCGGCCGAGGCGTGCGATACGCTCGACGCCATGCGTGACCTCTCGGATTCACCCGGCCCCATGACACTGACTGAGCGACCCGGGGACTGAATGGGTCGCAAGGTCGCCTGCTGGGTGCGTCTCACCACACCCAACGAGTGGCGCTGGACGAGAAGAGCTCCTCGGACTCGATCATCCCGAACGCCTTGACCGGCGTGACCTCGAGCACCGCCCCGCCCATCATGAAATCAGCCAATTCGGCCTGCCGCACCGGGTCGGGCTCGTAGCGGACAGCCCAGGCCTCTGCGACATCACGCCGACCTTGGACCCGACGGGCGGTGCCTTCGATGGAGACGACGTTGACCGTGTCCTCGCCCGTGATCACGACGTGGGGGTTCTGGGCGATGTTGCGCACCTTCAGAGCAGTTGGCGCCGCCGAGAACCAGAACCGATCGTCGTGCCAGACACCCCAGACTGGCATTGCGTGGGGTCGCCCTCGTGGATCGACCGTGACCACCCAATAGTTTCGTGCTTTCGCCAGGCGCTCCTCCGCCCACGTCCAATCGAGCGTGCCCTGCAATTCGTCGGGAACCCCGTAGTCGCCCATATCCGGGCGCTCCACCCGCGGCATGCACAGAACCTACTCGTCCCGTGGGCCCCACGTGAAGGAGCCCGACTCGTCCGGGAGGAACATCTCAACCGATGTGATCGCTGCCAGGTCGATCGAGCCGTAGACGTGCGGGAAGTCCTCGCCGGCCTCGTAGAGGTCCTCCCAGACCACGGCGGACGTCAGGGCAGAAGGCTCGATGACCACGAGCAAGAGATCACGTCTGCCGGCGAACAGCGTGTTTGCAGTCGGCACCAGCTGATCGACGGTCGAGCAGTGCACGAACCCTTCTCGTGACAGTCCGGCAGGCTCGTAGGCCGTCTCGCCCCGGGCATCCCAATCGGCCCGTGTCGCGAGGTGGAAGAGCATGGTTCAGGCGAGACTATCCGGTTGGGGGTGGTTCGGTGTGACCCGGTCCGGGCCGGAGGGCGTTACCGTGGTGGCGTGCCGAGGCGTCTCTTTCTCCTGTTCGTTTCGATGACGTTGGTTCTCAACGCATGTCAACGTGAAGTCCGCCCGTCGGTGTCGGACTGGCAGGGGCATTGGAACCGTGTGATCGCCGCTGTCCCGGCGGTGGAGGCGTTGGAGGGGGAGGATGCGAAGTCCCTGTGTGACACCGCACTCACTCTCTTGAGAGAAGAGCGGCAGTATCTTCTTCCGGCCCCGGAGTCCACCCTCGACGATCCGGTCGACGACTGGCTGAGCGTTGCCGACGAGACGTTCTTCGAGTGTCCGCCCCGGAGCGGCGAAATCCAGGGATTTGACAAAGCCTTCACCCTCTTGGACGACTACCAGGCCGAGGTGGAGGCAGCGCTGGCGGAATGATCACCCGCCAAGACGCATCGACATGCCGAAGCTCTTGAAGGACTGCGCCTTGGCGAGATAGGCGGCGAACGAGTCGAGGTCTGCGGTGTCGATGGGAGGATAGGGACCCACGCCGCCACCTGCTGCGGCCTGGCCATCGTCTTCCTGCTGCAGGAATTCTTCGATGTCCGACCGGAGTTGCGGCGGGCAGACAGGTGATCCGCACAGCGCATGCAGCGCTTGCGTTCGCATCGCCGTGACGTGATCGCCGCCCTTGTCCTCGTGGAAATGCGGGTTGCGGGTTTCGACCTGGAATACGTCGACCAGCGACTCGTTCACCTCGGGATGACTCGAGGGCATTGCCCCACCGAACTGCTCGAACATCTCGACGATCTGATACGGCTCGATCGCGAATCCACCCGCAAACCCGAGCCGTCGAGCCAGCTGCATGGTCATGGCGTGCTCGCCGGCGTTGGCCGTCTTGATGATGTCGGTCCCGAAGCCCGTGTATTCGGACAGGAGCTGGTTGAGGAATTCGTTTGTGACCTTGGTCGACCGCCCCCAGCGGTTGAACACCAGACGACCGTCCGTCACCTTGGGTTTGGATTGCCATGAGATTCGGACCATGGCGTAGGGCGTGGGCGCCATGTGAAGCCCGGCGGCGAAGATCTTCGCATACTCGTGCACCGCACCCGGCACATAGTTGTCGGCGTCGACGAACCCGACGTGGTGTTGGCCGGTGGCCTCGGTGATGAGCATCGCCACGATCATTGCCTCCCCCTTGCCCGGCCGGACGAGGTCGTCTGGCCCGACCAGAGCCGGCATTCCACCCCGGTCGAGTGCGAGCGCCACGCCGGAGTCGGCCTGGTGAACTGCGATGGCCCTCCGCCCGGTTGCCGCACACAGATCCGAGAGCAGGTCGGTCTCGAGCCGGTATCGGTCGATGGGCTTGCGCTCGGAGGCGGAGACGAGGACGACCAGGCAGTCGTGGGGAACGGCGCTGAGCACACCCTCGATGACCTTGCGGCGCTCGTCCTTCGTGGGAATCACGATCGCCATACGGCGCTCCACCTCTGCGATCGCCGGCGGTGGGACGTGGACCACCCGTCGACCCGATATGACAGACTCCCCGGGCTCGCCGCGCAACCCCGAGTCGAGCTCGATCACCTGCACCAGATCGTGGATCCGCACCGCTCCGAAGCGCTCATGTCTGTGGGGATACTCGATGCGCATTTCACAGAACCTACCGATCGATCACGGGGGTCCTCAAACCTGTCACACACCCTCGGTACCCTGGCTCGCGTGACGGCACTGAAGATCCTGCACACCTCCGACTGGCATGTGGGCCGAACGATGCGAGGACGGAGCCGTATCGACGAGCACCGCGTGGTGCTCGCCGAGATGGGCGAGGTGGCGCGACGTGAGGCAGTGGATGTGGTCCTGATGTCGGGCGACGTCTTCGACGTGGCGGCGCCCTCACCTGAAGCCGAGCGGGTGGTGTACAGAGCCTTCCTCGACCTCGCCGAGGTCGCCCCGGTGGTGCTCGTCGCAGGAAACCACGACAACCCCCGGCGGCTCCAGGCTGTCGCGCCTCTGCTCGAGCTCGGACGCGTGCGCGTCGGAGCGAAGATCATGCGTCCGGCCGAAGGCGGGGTAATCGACGACCTGGGTATCCCGCTGAGAGTCGCAATGCTTCCCTGGCAGAGTCAGCGGGGCATCGTCAGCGCCACCGACCTCCTGATCAAAGATGCGGTCGACCAAGTGCAGGACTACGAGGCGCGGATGAGGCGGCTCATCGAGGCCCTCACCTCCGACATGACCACGGACACCGTCAATGTGGTTGCGGCCCATGCAATGGTCCACGGCGCCGCGCAATCCGGTAGCGAGCGGCACGCCCACATCTTCGGATACGCCATTCCGGCGCTGTCGTTCCCAGGATCGCTCTCGTATGTGGCGCTCGGCCATCTCCATCGACAGCAGCAGGTGCCGTCGCCTGCGCCCGTTTGGTACTCGGGCTCGCCGCTCCAGCTCGACTTCGGAGAGGCCGGCGACCAGAAGGGCGTGCTGATCGTCGAAGCCGAGCCCGGGCTTCCGGTCAGAGTGCGGCCGGTACCGCTCATGTCAGGGACGCCGCTCATCAGGCTCACCGGCACGCTGGCCCAGGTGAAGGATGCCGCCGAGGGTCTCCCTGAGCATGCCTATGTCAAGGTCGAGCTGGAGGAGCCTGGCCGTACCGGGCTCGCAGACGAGGTTCGGGAGCTCGTACCGGGCGCTGTCGACGTGGTGCTGGCTACGCCGCCCACCCAGAGGCTCGACCGGGCGGCGGTTCGGCGGATCGGACGCGAGCCGCGAGAGCTCTTCTTGGAGTACCTCGCCAACCGATCTGTCGAGGATCCCGACCTCCTGGCTCTGTTCGACGAGTTGCTCGAGGAGATCCATGAGGCCTAGGTCACTGCATCTCCAGGGATTCACGGTCTTCCGAACGATGGACGCCTCCGTCTCGTTCGTCGATGCCGATCTCTTCGCACTGACCGGGCCGACCGGATCCGGCAAGACGTCTCTGCTCGACGCGATGTGTTTTGCGCTGTACGGGCGGGTGCCCCGGCTCGATGCCCGGGCAGTCGAGCCGGTCATCGCGCTTGGTGCCCAGGAGGCCCGCATCCTCTTCGAGTTCTCCGTCGGCAACGACGTATACACGTCGGCGCGTGTGGTCCGGAGGACGAAGACCGGGGCGACGACACCCGAGGCGCGACTCGAGATCCACCTGGATGACGGCGAACATGTGGTGCTCGCCAGCGGAGCAGACGAGGTGAGCGAAACCGTTGTCGGCCTGCTCGGCCTGACGTTCGACCACTTCACCAAGACGGTGCTCCTGCCGCAAGGCGCCTTCGCCTCGTTCCTTCACGACACGCCTGCCAAGCGGCAGGATCTGCTGCAGACCCTGCTGGACTTGGGTGTATACGAGCAGATGCGGGAACTGGCCCAACATCGAAAGTCGCGGGCCGATGGCGAAGCAGCCGTTCTGAGTCGCGATCTGGAGCGGCTCGCAGCGGTGACGGTCGAGGTGGAGCAGGCAGCAAACACGCGGGTAGACGGTTTGCGCCGCAGCATCGAGCTGGTCTCCGAGGTGCAGCCGGAGATCGACAAGCTAACCGCGTCCGTCCACGAGGCACAGCAGCGAATGCAAGCGACGACCGCGCTGATGACCGATCTCGCCCGCCTGTCGATACCGGCCGAGGTCCCGGCCATCGCCGGACAGGTCGCCGATGCGACTTCGGCACTGACCATGGCCGAGACCGATCTGGAGGCCGCCTCGGCACGTGTCCTTGCCGAGGAAGAGCTTGCCGGGACCCTGCCCGACATCGCCGACCTGACGAGGCTGGCTGAGCGTTGGAAGCGACACGCAACCCTCGTAGATCGTCGAGCACAGGGCTTGGCCACGACCGAGACGGCCAAGGCCCGAGCGGTGGACATGGCATCCGCGCTCGAGATGGCACGAGCCGCGCAGGAGCGGGCCCGCATAGGTCTCGGCGATATCGAGACCCGGCATGCGGCGCAGGCGATCGCCGGACATCTTGAGGTGGGATCCGACTGCCCCGTGTGTCTCCGGCTGGTCGAACGGCTGCCCGAGCACCCGGAAGTGCCTGCGTTGGATGCAGCTCGAAGCGAGCTCGAGCAGTCACGGCGGGACCTGGAACGAGCTGCGACCGATGAGCGATCGGCTCGGTTGCACCTGGAGGCGTGCGGAGCGACCTTGACAGCGGTCGATGCGGAGCTGTCCTATCTCGACAGCGAGCTCGAGGGCCGGCCTTCCGCCGGTGAGGTCGAGTCGATGCTCGAGCAGGTCAGGGCAAGGAGCCTCGAGCTCGGCGCGCTCCGCGACGCGGAGCGGAAGGCTCGGGAGGTGGTCGTGGAGGCTCGGTCGAGACTGAAGAGGACGAAGGAGCTCGAGGCGGCGGGACGGCGAGAGCTGTCGTCGGTGCGCGACCGCCTGTCTCCGGCCAATCCACCGGTGCTGCCGCTCGAAGACCTCGCTGCTGACTGGGGGGTTCTGCTTTCCTGGTCTCAGGCGAAGCACGACGAGCTGACGGCGGACTTCGAGGCTGTGGCGGCCGATGTCGCACAGCTCCAGATCGAGCTGAACGATGCGATGAGCGCCGTCGAGCTCGAACTCCAACGCCATCAGCTCGATCCTGCCAAGGGCCGGCCCGGCGATCTGCTCGTGGCTGCCCTGGCTGCTGCCGAGTCGACGCTCGGACGCATTCGAGCCGATCGGGAGGCCGCGGTGCGCGCAGCGGAGGATTTGGCCTCGGTCACGAGACAGGCGGACGTCGCCAGGTCGCTCTCTCGTCACCTCCAAGCGCGAGGCTTCGAGGGCTGGCTGATGGAGGAAGCTCTGCATGGGCTGGTTCTCGGCGCAAACCTGTTGCTGAACCAGCTCTCGAGCGGTGCGTACTCGCTCGAGATGGCGAAGCGCGACTTCGTCGTGGTCGATCATCGCAACGCCGATGAGACCCGCGGCGTCAAGACCCTCTCAGGCGGCGAGACCTTCCTCGTCTCTCTCGCGTTGGCCCTGTCGCTGGCGGAACAGATCGGGGCGATGGCCGCCGGTGGGACGGCGCGCCTCGAGTCGATCTTCCTCGACGAGGGATTCGGCACGCTCGACGTCGACACGCTGGATGTGGTTGCCACTGTCATCCAAGAGCTGGGGGCGTCGGGTCGCACGGTTGGGATCGTCACGCATGTCACCGAACTGGCGGAGCTCGTACCCACCCGCTTCGAGGTGGTGCGCTCGGCCTCCGGCTCCAATGTCCGACGGATCGACACGTGAGAGGGCGCGCATGAGGTTCACGGTGGAAGCATGGGCTCCCGAATACGGAACGCCCACCGACGGCGAAGCCGACGAGACGGCGGCCAAGGTGGATGCCGAGATCGAATTGGCGGCCTCGGAGTGGCGCTCCATCCTTCCGGACGTGGGCGCAGCCGACGAGATCATGTTCATCGACGGTGTGCGGCGCGTCGACGCCAACCTGTGGATCGAGCAGCCTGATGGCACGCCGGTTCTTGGTTTGTGTGCGACCTATGCGGCAGGGGTGGTTCGGTGCAACGGCGAGGCCGACACGGTCGCAGCGACTGTCCAGCGCGGCCTGTTCACCAGTGCGGTCGACGCCGTTGACATCGCGACCCGACACGGCACCTATGAGGTGCGTGCGACCGCGGGGACCACGCCACCCGACATGTGGCTGGGGATCCAGCAACGAATGGGCGAGCTGGAAGGAAGCGTCGCCGCCAGTCACGCGGAGGCATCGCTGGTGGTGGTCGACGGTCCGTTGTCGCATCATCAACGCGTCCCCGATGCCGTCGGGTACGTGAAGACTCAGCACGTCCACTACCTCCCGCAGGACCTTCGGCACGTGATGATCGGCCTTCCCGTGGGGCGTCGAACACCGCTGTTCCTCGTCACCGGTATGCGCAGCTACTACTCGTGGTACTTGCGACTGGCGGTGGCACCGGGTCCGATGGGTGGCATCGTTCGGTGTGAAGTGTCCGCCGATCGCACGGCCGGGGAGGCGGCTCGCCTTGCAGATCGAGTGACGGCGACGCTCCCGCGCTTTGCGAGCCACGAGCACAAAGACCCCCGGGCGCCTCAGAATCTGTATCCGATCGGCGGGCTCGAACGGTCGCTGCGGAGGCGGTTGGGAGATCAGCGGTTGATGTATCGGGCACTCCGCGAGACCGCCTCTCGGTGACAGGTCCGAGGCCGCCCGTCGGGTAGCGTTCGGCTGGGAATCGAGAAAAGGGTGCACACCATGCAGAGTCACGACGTCGACTAACGGATCTTCGGTGAAGACGTTCAATTCGTCGAGATCGAGTTGGACCCAGGGGAGACGGTTATCGCGGAAGCGGCAGCGATGCTGTGGATGGAGCAGAACATCACATTCGAGACCAAGATGGGCGACGGGTCCGAGCCCGATCGCGGTTTTCTTGGACAGCTCGCCGGAGGCGCCAGATGGGCAGAGCGATCGTCTGTGAGCGGGACGCCTTCCTGTGCGCTGCCCTGGGCACCAAGATCGCTGTCGAGTTCAACCGGAAACTCGGAACCGGCTTCTTCGGAGGCGGGGGTTTCATCCTCCAGCGCATCAGCGGCGATGGAAGGGCCTTCGTTCACTCCGGCGGGGTCATCGTGGAGCGTCGGCTGCAGGGTGAGACTCTCCGTGTCGACACCGGGTGTTTGGTGGCGTTCGAACCGGGAGTGAACTACTCGGTCGAAAAGGCGGGAAACCTCCGCTCGATGGTGTTTGGCGGGGAGGGTGCCTTCCTCGCCACGCTCTCTGGAAGCGGGCGTATCTGGTTGCAGTCGCTGCCGTTCTCGAAACTCGCCGTCCGCATCCTGGCGGCTGCCCCTCGCACCAGCGGGGGAGGGGGCCAGTCGATCGAGGAGAACATCCTGGGCAACATCCTCGAGCGCTGACCGCGATCGCCGTGTGAGCCGAACCCGGCAGCCCCTCTATACCAGCCAGAGCTCTGTTTGGCGGCCGTCCAGGAAACGGCACAGGTCGCCGTCGAACCATGCATCTTCCTCGAGCATGAACTGGACGACCTGCCCGCCCCATTCGGGTACCGCAAGCCGCGTCTGGAGCTCGATCGAGAACGCAGTATCGGGAAACAACGGGTAGTCGCCCTGACCGGAGACCCCATCCTGCTGATCCCACAATCCGATCGTTGGACCGGCGGCGTGGCCGTGAACACCGATGGGATGCGTGTAGACGAGGCCGTCGACACCCGCCCGTGTTGCAGCGCGTCGGGTCTCCGACAGGATCTGGTTGCCGGTGGATCCCGTCACGAATCGCTCCATCAGGAGATCTTGGAGGAGGTTCGCCGCTTCCAGTCCCGCCGCGAGTCCTCGCGGCGGTTCGTTCTCGCCGGATTTCAGCACGTACCCGTGTTGCTGTTGGTCCGTGCACAAGCCCATGCGTTTGATTCCGAAGTCGATGTGCACCAGGTCACCTGGCTCGATCACGTGGGACCGGGGTCGTCCCGAGAAGGACGACAGGGGTGGCCCGCCCACCCGTTGTACGCTGCAGGTCGGGTGAAACCAGGATCCGTATCCATCGTCGTGCACCTGTTGCCGCAGCCACCATTCGACGTCCTCGGTGGTGGTGTCTCCGGGGTGGATGACCTCAGGTGAGAGCGCTCGTCGCAGGTACTGGTGGGCCTCGGCGCATGCGGTTTCGAGCCCGGCGATCTCCTCCGGGAGCCTCGTCTCGAGCCATCCGATCGCGGCGCGCTCGGCCGTGACGAGGCGATCGGCCAGCGGTCCCATCGCGGCCACGAGCGCCGCGTGCTCGGAGGCGGACAATCCGTCCGCCAGTGGGAACACGGCCGACGTGTTGACGCCGACGCGCTGGGCGTTGGCGCCGGCGAGGATCTCGACCAGTCGTGCCAACTGGTCGGGCTGGACGCCAGGGTCCCACATGCCGGCAAAGAGATCGTCGATGGCGTAGCGGGCAACCGCCATACGTTCGACCCCCTCTTCGCCTCGGAGGAACACCAGGATCGTTCGGCGGCGGGCTGTTTCGAGCCACGTCTGAGGAAGCATCGTCACGAGCACCGGGTCCTCGTTGTACTCCCGCGCGATCAACACCCACGCGTCAAGCCCGGCGCGATCCATGAGGTCCGGGATGAGCAGATCGAGTCGGCGGCGGAGCCGATCGTCGAGGTCGGCTGATGAATGGCGGAGCGACGTCATGCTCGCAATGCTGGCACACATCGGTGGTGGCACCCCTACGGGCGCCACCACCGATCCGAACGAATTGGCCGCTGGGCTCCGATCCGGGATCCGCCCCTCTCCCGGGTCGCTCGAGCCCGACGTACCACCGGCGGGAGTTCGATGAGACCAGATGCCTGATGCCAGGGCGATCGGGCGGCCCCACCTCGGGCCTGAGCCGATGTTGCCGGTCTCTCCCGGCGTCGTTGCTTCAGTCATCGGTTGAGATGGTGTTGAAGCCGAGAGTGATTGCGTTTGCGCCCGCGGTGACTAGTCACCTGTCGACGCCGGTTGGGATCTCGGTATTCACGCTTCCCGGCGGCTCGCCAGCACCGCCCCGCCGATGACCAACGCGACGCCACCCAGCGCCCAAGAACTGACGCGGTCTCCTAGGAACACGGCTCCCAATGCCAAGGACACCACCGGGATGAGATATGTGATGAACGTCGCTCTAGGGCCCCCCACTCGACCGACCAGGGTCGCCATCAGCGCAAATGCGACGCCGGTTCCAACCACTCCCAGGACGGCGACGGCCACCGCGGGGCCCAACGCAAAGCCGCTCTCGACCCAGCCGAAGGCCCCGAAGGGGGCAGTCCAGAGCGTCGCAAGAGCGAGCATCTTGCCCATCACCGCCACCGAACCGTATCGGTGTTGCAGCGGGCCCGCGAGATTGGTGGCGATCCCGTAACAGAAGGTGGCTCCCAGCGCCATGAGGACGCCGATGAATGCGGTTCCGCCCTCCGCTGCCGACCCGAGGCTGACCGATGCCACGCCGAGGAAACCGACCACCAAGCCCAGACGTTGTGGCCCCCTGGGTGGACGTCCGAAGAAGAGGCCGGCGATGATTCCGGCGAAGATCGGAGTGGCGCCGTTGAGGAGGCCGGTGACCGCCGAGTTGATGTGGGTCTCCGCCAGGGGGAAGAGTGTGAACGGAATGGCCACCCACACGACCGAGAGGGCCAGCAGTCGTCCGCGGTCTTGACGATCCACTTTGCGGTGGGCCGCAGGCATGAGATTCAGCGCCAGCGCTCCCAGCGCCACCCGAGCCCACGTGATGAAGCCCGGGTGAAACGACTCGAGTCCAATGGCGATGAAGAGGAACGACGCACCCCAGATCAGTGCGACGAACAGGAACAGCCCCCAATCCACGGGTTCGAATTGGTCACGATCGCTGCGGTGTTGGGTTGCGGTGGCGCTCATGTCCGAAGGAACCCCAACTCTCCGGCTGCGGTTGCACGAGTGGACGGCTCGGTGTTCGGCACGACCGCAGCGTAGAGCCGCAGCATCCCCTCGTGACCAGTGGTTTCTTGGACCCTCTGTCGAGGAACGGTACCGTCGGATTCATGGCTGCATCCGACTTCGCCTCCGTGTCCGACCTTGCACCTGCGGTTGGCTCTCACCTCGGCTACTCCGACTGGTGGGAGATCACTCAGGAGCGAGTCAACACCTTCGCCGACGCCACCGACGACCACCAGTGGATCCACGTCGATCCCGAACGCGCGGCGTCGGGCCCATTCGGGGGTCCGATAGCCCACGGCTATCTGACGCTGTCGATGGCGGTCCCGCTCATCGAGCAGATCGTCTCGGTGGGCGGGGTGGCGATGGGCATCAACTACGGCACCAACAAGGTGCGTTTCCCGGCACCGGTCCCTGTGGGCTCGAAGCTCCGGGCGGGTGCCACGCTGGCGTCGCTCGATGAGTTCGACGGCGGAGTGCAGGCCGCGCTAGACGTGGTTTTCGAGATCGAAGGTGGCACCAAACCGGTGTGCGTTGCCCAGGTGATCTACCGCTACTACACCTGAGCGCCGGCGCTCATCTGCATCCGCTGAGGTAGGCCTGGGGCAGCGCGATCACCTCGCGGCCGATCAATGCAGCACGTCGAGCCGTGGTGATGTCGGCAGGCGCCGCCACTCCGCGGAGGTCGGCGTCTCCTGCACATCGCCCGTCGAGGATCATCGTGCGTCGGAGGTGATAGTCGGAGGTCACCACCACGACCGTCCTCCAGTTCTGCTCGGCGATGAGATCTCCCAGTGTGGAAGCCTCGCCGACGGTGTTGTCCGGTTGCGGAGTCGGGCAAAGGACGATGTACGGATTGGATCGATTGCACAGGGCAAAGGCGTCCGGCCACAGGGGATCGTTGCCGTTCATGATCACCATGACGGGGGCCGCGCCATTGTCCATCAGCGCCAACGCCGAATTCAGACGTTCTCCTCGACCGCCGGCATGCACGACGAGAGCATCGCCGAGTGGTTGGGCGTGCGACGGCGGGGTCGTCACCTGTCGGACGCCGGCGCCGATCAGCGCAAGGAGTGCAACCGACGTCCAGATGACGAACCGCTTCATCCGCCCTCTGCTTTGGCTTCTCTGGTCATCAGGTTGAGCACCGCTTCTCGGGGGTGGGCACCCTCGTGGAGCACTCGCGTGACCTGGCCTGCGATCGGCATGTCGACGCTGCGGGTGGCGGCGAGCGACAGGATGGGTCGTGCACTCTTGACGCCTTCGGCGACCATGCGCATCTCACCGATGATGTCGTCGAGCCGCTTTCCTTGTGCGAGCGCCATGCCGACCCGGTTGTTGCGAGAGTCGTCCGACTGGCACGTGGCGATCAGATCTCCCATTCCCGCCAGGCCTGCGAACGTCTCGGCCCGGCCGCCGAGCGCCACGCCGAGTCGAGTGAGTTCGGCCAGGGCTCGCGTGATGAGAGCGGCGAGCGTGTTGTGGCCGAAGCCCAACCCCTTCGCCATCCCGGCGGCGATGGCCATGACGTTCTTGAGGGCACCGGCCAGCTCGGCTCCGATGACGTCGTCGTTCCGATATACCCGGAACGTTGGGCCCATGAAGGCCGCCTGCACGGATGCTGCCGCCTCCTGGTCTGTCATCGCCACGACTGCAGCTGCCGGAAAACCCTCCATGACCTCGCGGGCCAGGTTGGGGCCGGTCAGCACTCCGACGCGACCCGAGTCGACCGCGGGGAATTCCTCCACGACGACCTCCGTCATGCGAAGCAGTGTGTCCTGTTCGATGCCTTTGGTGAGGCTGACGATAGGAATCGACGGATCCAGTGCCGGTACCAACTGTCGGAACACCTCTCGAAACCCGTGCGACGGGACACCAATGACCACGAGCTCGGCGTTGGCCACCGCCTCGTGGAGGTCGCCAACGGCTCGCACGGTGTACGGCAGCCGGTGACCTGGCAGGTAGTCCGGGTTCTCGGACGACGAATTGATGGCGTCGCACAGCTCGGCACGTCGTGCCCACAGCACGGTCGAGTTCGCTTGGGCCGCCAACGAGGCCACGGTGGTGCCCCAAGAGCCGGCTCCGATCACTGCGGTACGCATCGGGGCCGAGAGTAGGCGAACGGATTCGCCGTTCGGACGTGGGACCGGGATTCCGTTGGCGATTCTGGGGGCGTGGACGGTGGGCGCTGGCCGACCACTATTCTCCCGGAGCCCCCACCTCAGTTCGAGGAGTCAATCGTGTCCCTCCAAGCCGGCATCGTCGGCCTCCCAAATGTCGGCAAGAGCACGCTGTTCAATGCCCTCACTGCAGCCTCGGTGGAGGCTGCGAACTACCCGTTTGCCACGATCGAGCCAAACGTGGGCGTGGTACCCGTTCCCGATGAGCGGCTCGCTGCGATCAACACCAAGATCGAGACCGAGCGCATCGTTCCTGCCGCAGTCGAGATCGTGGACATCGCCGGGCTCGTCCGTGGGGCATCCGAGGGGGAAGGGCTTGGAAACCAGTTCCTGGGACACATTCGTTCGGTCGACGCCATCCTCCACGTCGTGCGCTGTTTCGAGGGTGAGGTCACCCACGTCGAGGGATCCGTGGACCCGGCGCGCGACATCGAGACCATCGATCTTGAGCTCGCGCTGGCCGACCTGGCGGTGGCCGAACGCCGACTCGATCGGCTCACACGGGCCGTGAGGACCGGGGACAAGGTTGCGGCCGCCGACAAGGCGGTCACGGAGAAGCTGGTGGACGTTCTGGGCGCCGGCCTCCCGGCCCGGTCGGCCGCATGGACATCCGACGAGTACGCCCTCCTGGCCGAGGCACAACTGATCACCCTGAAACCCGTCCTGTACGTGTGCAACGTCGACGAGAGCGGCCTGGCGGGCAACGAGCACGTCGAAGTCGTCCGGGCCATCGCCGACCGAGATGGAGCAGGGTTCGTTCTGATCTGCGCCGAGATCGAAGCCCAGATCGCCCAACTCGAACACGAGGATCAAGCGGTCTTCCTCGCGGATCTCGATCTCAAAGAGCCGGGTCTCGCCGTGCTCGCACGAGAGGCGTACCGCCTTCTCGGTCTGGAGACCTTCTTCACGGCCGGACCCAAGGAGATCCGGGCGTGGACCATCCGTCACGGCACGAGGGCACCGCAGGCAGCGGCCACGATCCACACGGACTTCGCAAAGGGTTTCATCAAAGCGGAGGTCTACCGCATCGACGATCTGCTCGCCCTGGGGTCGGAGGCGGCGCTGAAGTCCGCCGGCAAGCTCCGGGTTGAGGGCAAGGACTACGTCGTCGCCGATGGCGACGTCATGCACTTCCGCTTCAACGTCTGATCGGCTCCGTCGACTGTCGCGCCACCTCCGCACCGATGGTCACGACGGCGTCGATGAACGCGTCCACGTGAGCCGTCGTGGTGCGGGCGTTGATGAAGCACGGCCGGATCGCAAACCGTCCGTCGACGAACGTCGAACTCGGCATGAAGTCGGTCTCTCTCATCAGTCGGCGGAACACCCGCTGGTTGAGCTCGTCCACGTCGTGTGGACCCCTGGCGAGTACGTCGAGCGGTGCGTAGCGGAAACAGCAGATCGAGAGGGTCGGTTCGGCGAGCAGCTCGAGCCGAGGATCCTCGGTGACTCGCTTCGCCAGCCGGCCGGCGAGGTCGTTGTCGGCGACAACCCTGTTGGCAGCGCCTTCCCGGCCGAGTTCGGTCAGGATGGCCCAGACGATCACACCTCGGGCGGGCGACGAGAGCTCCACACCGAAGTCCTGGTAGGGAATGCCCATGGAATCGAGTGACGATTCGGGCTCCTCGGTGAACGCACCTTCCAGGTAGTCCGCAGGCTCTTGGGTGAAGGCATCGAACAGGATCGATCGGTCGCGAACGAACGTGGCGGCAACGCCCACCGGCGCACCGAGCCACTTGTGGGGGTCGACGATGACCGAGTCCGCCAGCTCGAGGCCGTCGAAGAGGTGGCGGACCCGGTCATCGAGGATGCCCGGGAGACCGTATGCGCCGTCCACGTGGAACCACGACCCGTATTGCTGGGCCAGCTCGCCGACCCTTCGGAGCGGATCGATGGCACCGGTGTTGGTGGTGCCGGCGGCGGCGACCACCGCGAGCGGGATCACGCCGTCTTCCTGGTCACGCTCCAGGGCGTCCTCCAAGTCATCGAGGCGGATCCGCTGGGCCCCGTCCACCGGGATCGCCCGCACGCTCCGCCTACCGAGACCAAGGACACCCGCCGAGCGCTGAATGGTGTGGTGAGCTTCCGCTGAGGTGTAAATCGACACCTTCGATCCGGGAACACCCCCGGCGGCCGGATCGATCCCGCGTTGCGCGAATGCCCACTGTCGCGCAGCACCCAACGCGATGAGGTTGGCTGTCGACCCACCGCTCGAATACACGCCCTTCATGTGAGGCGCCAGCCCGCACAGATCCGCCAACCACTCGAGGGAGAGCTCCTCGATCCGATTGAAGGCAGTGATCGTGTACCGCTGAGGGCCACTGACCGCGGCCATCGTTGCGGCCACCGTGGGTACCGTCGTCGGGCCCGTCGTGATCCACCCCCAGAATCCGGGATGTGACATTCGGGGGCCGTTCGGCAGCACGTCTCTGAGCAAGCTCTCGATCGTGGAGTCGGCGCCGATACCGAACTCGGGAAGTCGCCCCGCCAGGCGGCTGCTCCACTCGTCGAACCTGCCCATTGCGTCGCCGGGGTGTTCGGCGAGGTAGGCGTCGAGAGCCTGCCCCACCGAACCGAGGTGCTTGGCGAAACGGGCAGTCTCCGGGAGGGGCGACTTCATGCCGCTCACCATACCGATGAGGCGGCGGCGCGACAGGAGCGGCTACTCTCCCTCGCCGTGAATCTGGTCCTGGCAGCCGAGGGCGTTGCCACCCCACTGAGCGAGCACGAAGTGCTCGTCTTTCTCGCGCAACTGGCGTTGCTGGTGGGAGTTGCCCGCGTCATGGGTGGACTGCTGAAGCTCCTCGGCCAGCCATCGGTGGTCGGCGAGCTCATCGCGGGAATTCTGCTGGGTCCCAGTGTCTTCGGAAAGGTCGCTCCTCTGTCCCACGAGTGGCTTTTCGGAGAGGAACGCGTGCAGTCCCTGATGTTCGGGCTCGCGTGGCTCGGTGTGATCATGCTGCTGGTGGTGATCGGCTTCGAGACCGATCTCGCCATCATCGGCCGTTTTCGAAAGGCGGCGCTCTGGGTGTCTGCGGGGGCCTTGCTCCTCCCGCTGGGCGTGACGTTCGTACTGTCCGCGAGTGTGCCGCGTGATTTCATCGGGGAGGGCACGGACCCGAACGTGTTCGGTGGTTTCTTCGCCTTGGCGCTGTCGGTGTCCGCGCTCCCGGTGGTGGCCAAGATCCTGCAAGACCTCGGCTACCTCAGGCGGAACTTCGGCCAGATCACGCTTGCCGCCGGAATGACCATGGACACCGTGGGCTGGCTCTTCCTCGCCGCTCTCTCCGGGATTGCCCAGGACGGTTTCGACCCTGAGGCGCTCGGGCTGTCGTTCGGTGGCTTGGTCGTCTTCCTCTTGCTCGTGATCTTCGTCGGGCGCCCCATTCTCGATCGCATCATGAAGCTCGTGATGCAGAGCGGATCGAGCCGGACCGCCGCATTGACGGTCGCGATCGTCGCGGCCCTCGCAGGAGGGGTCGTGACACAGGCGCTCAAGCTGGAGGCGATCCTCGGCGCATTCATCATGGGCATCCTGCTGTCGACCCTTCGACATCAACTCCCTCAGGTGCAGACGACCCTCGAGATGATCACTGCCTCGGTGTTCGCCCCCATCTTCTTTGCATTCAGCGGCTTGAGAGTCGACATCGGACTGCTGTCCTCGATGACCGCCGTCGCCTGGACGATCGGCCTCGTTGGCGTGGCGATCGCCGCCAAGATCCTCGGCACCTTGATCGGTGGCCGAGTCGCAGGTGTTTCGGGCCGTGAAGGGCTCGCCCTTGGTTCGGGGTTGGCTGCGCTGGGGGCCATGGGGATCGTCGTGGCGATCGTGGCCCTGAATCTCGGCGTCCTCTCCGAGACCGGGTACACGGTGGTGGTGCTCGTCGCCATTATCACTTCGGTGGTGGCGCCGATGCTCTTGAAGTGGGTCGTTGCAGGGTGGTCGGTGCCGGAGGAGGAGCGGCGACGCCTCGACCGCGAGGAGCTTCTGGCTGCGTCCGAGATCTTGTCGAGCAAGAGGGTGCTGGTGCCAACGAGAGGTGGGCAGAACAGCCGGTACGCCGCCCGTCTGCTGGCAGCCGTGCTCGACGACCCTGAGATCACCGTACTGGGCATCGAGGTTGTTTCTTCTCGCTGGCGCCGGCTCTTCGGCAAGGTGGGGGGGAGTGCCGCCGCTCCTGCCGACGTTCTCTCGGAGTTGGGCGATGTCCGCCACCGGGTGGTCCGAAGGGTCGCGGGCGACCCGGCCGAAGCCATCGCGGCCGAGGCGAGACTCGGATATGACCTCATCTTGTTGGGTGCGTCCGAAGAGGAGCGCGCCGGTCACGATGGGATGTTCTCGAACGTCGTAGATCGGGTTCTTCCGCGTGTCGACCTGCCGACCGTGACGGTGCGCACTCACAGTCGTATCGACGATGAGCTCCCCATGCCCGAACGGGTGCTGGTTCCGGTGGTGGCCAGCCGGGTCTCCCGTGCGGCAGAGGAGCTGGCCTATTCGATCGTGCGCACCAACGGAGGAAGCGCCTTTGCGCTGCACGTCGTGAATCGACCCGAAGGACAAGGACTGATGCTCGAGGAGCCGACGGTGACCGACGCCATCCGGACCGGTCAAGAGATGGTTACCGCTGCAGCCGGTTTCGGTGAGAGACTCGGCGTGACCGTGGAGACGGGGGTCCGGGTTGCCCCCCACGCCGAGGAGGAGGTGGTCGAGATCGCCAACAACGGCGACTTCGACCTCGTAGTCATAGGGGCCTCGAACCGACCGGTGTCCGATCGACCGTTCCTCGGTCATCGCGTCCGGTACATGATCGACAACGCCACCATGCCCGTTGCGATCGTCACATTGCCGATGCGCTGAGGGTTCCGATCCGCGGCTCCGGAAACGACTGACGGGGCTCCGGTAAGGGGGTGACCGAAGCCCCGCCGTCTGGCTCCTCCCGAGGGAAGAGCGTTCTGTCGCAGGGCGGAGCCGGGTTCATCCCGGGCCCGGGGCCGAGGCCATGACCCTGCGTGGGGTGGGTGGCCGGACGGTGGGGGGCCGACCGGCGGACAGCACGATAGAGCGTGCACGAACTTGAATGCAACCTTCACGGGCGATCGTCTGGAGGCGCCGGGAGCCGGGCGTCGCGGGCTCGACCGACGGCGGGTAGCATCGGACCTGCCGACGACACCGGTGGGAGAGACCCTTGCAGGGCGCCGAAGGGGCAACCTCCCCGGAAAACTCTCAGGCCGCAGGACCACCGGACGAGGCACGCTGAACCGCCGTCGTGCGGAACAGCCGGGGACCGACATGATCGAAGGATGGAGAAGGCGACGTGTCCGACCCCGCTGTGCACAACGAACCCGAGCAATTCCAAACCCGACACATCGGACCTCGAAAAGAGCACGTCGATGAGATGCTGGCCGCGGTCGGGGTTCGTTCTGTCGAAGACCTCATTGCAGAAGCCGTCCCGGAGGGCATCCGGGTACACGACCCCCTTGCGCTTCCACCCCCGCTGACCGAGGTGGAGGTCATCGAGAGGTTGCGGTCGATCGCGTCGAAGAACCAGATCCTCACGTCCCTCATCGGAATGGGCTATCACGGAACGATCACCCCTCCGGTCATCCAACGGAACATCCTCGAGAACCCGGGTTGGTACACGGCCTATACGCCCTACCAGCCGGAGATCTCGCAGGGTCGCCTCGAAGCCCTTCTCAACTTTCAGACGATGATCACCGACCTCACCGGCCTGGAGGTGGCCAATGCATCCCTGCTCGACGAGGGGACTGCTGCGGCCGAGGCGATGACGATGGCCAGACGGATCGCCAAAGCCCCCGGCCAGCGATTCCTCGTGGACTCTGGATGCCATCCGCAGACCATCGCAGTGGTCGAGAATCGGGCGCGGGCTCTGGGGATCGATGTCGAGGTGGCAGATCCATCGGGCGTCGCCATGGACGCGCTTTTCGGCCTTCTGATCCAGTATCCCGGTACGACGGGGGCGATCGGCGATCATCGTTCGGTCGCGCAGGCGGCTGCCGAAGCCGGGGTCGTCACGGTGGTGGCAGCTGATCCGTTGTCGTTGGTGCTGCTGGAGGCGCCAGGCGATTGGGGAGCCGACATCGTGGTCGGATCCACACAACGGTTCGGCGTGCCGATGGGCTTCGGCGGTCCGCACGCCGCGTACATCGCCACCCGTGAGAAGCACGTCCGGGCGTTGCCAGGGCGGCTGGTCGGCGTGGCGCACGACGCTGCGGGCAGAACCGCCTATCGCCTTGCGCTCCAGACGAGGGAACAACACATCAGGAGGGAGCGAGCGACCTCGAACGTGTGTACCGCTCAGGTGCTGCTTGCCGTGATGGCGGGCATGTACGCCGTGTGGCACGGTCCCGACGGCTTGCGCTCGATCGCCAACCGAGTACACAGACTCACCTCAGAGCTGGCGGCGGCACTCGAGGCATCGGGGTCGACCTTGGTTCACGACACCTGGTTCGACACGCTCGCCGTGCACGGGATCAATGCCGACGACATCCTCTCTCGTGCGCTCGGCGAAGGCCTCAACCTGCGCAGGGTGGATGTGGAAACCGTGGCGTTCTCGATCGACGAAACCACCACCGACGATGTTGTTGCGAAACTGCTGTGGGTCTTCGGGGCGTCGCCGGTCGAGATTACGCGATCCGGTATTCCAGAGTTTGCGCTCAGAGGGAGCGACTTCCTCACCCATCCGGTCTTCTCCAACCACCGGTCGGAACACCAGATGCTCCGATATCTGCGCAAGCTCGCCGACAAGGACCTGGCGCTCGATCGCACGATGATCCCGCTCGGGTCATGCACCATGAAGCTGAATGCGACCACGGAGATGATCCCGATCACGTGGCCCGAGTTCGCCTCGCTGCATCCGTTCGCGCCACTCGACCAGGCCGGCGGGTACCTCGAGCTCATCGGAGAGCTCGAGTCGTGGTTGTGCGAGATCACGGGCTACGACCGTGTGAGCCTCCAGCCCAATGCCGGCTCGCAGGGAGAGTTCGCAGGCCTGTTGGCGATCAGCGACTACCACCGGCATCGCGGAGACGAAAACCGCACCGTCTGCCTCATTCCCGCGTCTGCGCACGGAACCAACGCCGCGTCTGCGGCAATGGCCGGAATGCGTGTCGTGGTGGTGGCCTGCGACGAACTCGGCAACGTCGATCTCGCCGACCTGGAACTGAAGGCAAAGGAGCACGAGGAACATCTGGCGGCGATCATGGTCACGTACCCCTCGACCCATGGAGTGTTCGAATCTGGGATCTCGGACATCTGTCGAATCGTGCACGAACACGGCGGACAGGTGTACGTCGACGGCGCCAATCTCAACGCTCTCGTCGGGCTGGCAAAGCCAGGGCTGTTCGGCGCGGACGTGTCTCATCTCAATCTCCACAAGACCTTCACGATTCCCCACGGCGGGGGAGGACCCGGCGTCGGCCCGATCGGCGTGCGATCGCATCTGGCGCCTTTTCTGCCGGGGAGCCCTCTCGTTTCGGCCGTGGGCGAAGGCCCCGCCATCTCGTCGGCTCCGTGGGGATCGGCATCGATCCTTCCGATCTCATGGGCGTATATCGCGATGATGGGTGGAGAGGGCCTGACCCGTGCGACCGAGATGGCTGTTCTCGCGGCCAACTACGTCGCCGAGCGGATCGACCCTCACTTCCCGATCCTGTACCGGGGCGGGAACGGCCGGGTCGCCCACGAGTGCATCGTCGACATCCGTCCCATCACGAAGTCATCCGGCATCACGGCGGAGGACGTAGCCAAGCGGCTGGCGGACTACGGGTTCCATGCGCCCACGCTGAGCTTCCCGGTGGCCGGGACGCTGATGGTGGAACCTACCGAGAGCGAGCCGAAGGTGGAGCTCGATCGATTCGTCGACGCCATGGTCGCGATACGCAACGAGATCGCGAGGGTGGAGTCTGGGGAGTGGCCGGCCGACGACAATCCGCTGGTCAACGCGCCGCACCCGGCAGTCGATCTGATCGTCGACGACTGGAACCACCGCTATTCCCGTGAGCTCGCCGGATACCCGATGGGGCACGACAAGGGTTATTTCCCCCCGGTGTCGCGTATCGACGGGGCCGAAGGCGATCGTCACCTGATGTGTGCGTGTCCCCCGATCGAGGCGTATGTGGACTGAGCGACCCACGGCACAAAGTTGTTGGGGCGCAATGCCGGAGCGCCGATGGATCTGATGATCGCGCGCGGACCGGATAGCATCGGTTAGGGCGTTTGGAAAAAAGTCTGCGGAAGGCATCGAGTGTTCTACAAGGGTCGTCTCAGGGTGGCCGGCGATCCCGGCGAGGGAATCCCGGTCGATTTGAGCCTGGATGATGTCTACGTGGATCTGCGCGCCGATGGCGAGCAGCTGGGCCGCTGGCGGATGGATGTCGTCGAGGCAGCCCGACTGGAGGGGAACGACTTCCGGTTGCTGCTCGATGGCGAAGACATGATCTTCCGAGCCGCCGATCCACTCGGGTTTGCGTACAACGCGGTGACGACCATCGAAGAGATCTCGTCAAGGCTCAGGAAGCGGCGGCGCGGCTTGTTCCGTCGCAAGACGGGCGAGCCCGATTTGATCAGAGGTGTGCCTCTCGAGGAGGAGATCCAGGAGCCGAAACCCACATCGGTGTCGGCCGAGCGGATCAAGGATCTCGGCTCTCTCCTGCCTCCGGCGGGCGGTGTCGAACGCCCACCCCCCACCGATGGGCTGTTCGACGATTTCGACGTCGATATCGAGGAGGACATCGCATCGGTGTCGTTTGGCACCGAGGCAGTGGTGATGCCCGAGTCGCAACCCGCCGAGCCGATCGTGGTCGACCCGTCCGTCTTCGGGAACGCCGAAGATGTCGAAGCGTTCGATCCCGGAGTCGCCGATGCGGCGGTCGCCGAGCCCCACCCGACCGACGAGCCGGCGGTCGCCGCGCAATCACATGCAGAGCCGGCGGCCGAGGCCGTTCCGTTCGACCCCGGTCTGGATTCCACGCCGGATGTCGAACTCGCCGAGGCGGCCGCCGAGATGGTCGAAGAGGTCGAAACCGATCAGGTATTCGATCCAGCTGATATCGCCGAGTCGGCTGAGATCGAACATCAGTCCGATCCGGAGCCGGCCCACGAAATCCTGACTCGGGGCGATCCGTCGTCTGAGGAGGAAGCCGTCGGAGACCAATTCGAGTCCCCTCCGGACGGGCAGTCAGACACGTCGGTTGGCTCCGATGCCACCGACGTCGTGCCGATGGACGCCGGGGTCGAGAGCGCTTTCGAGGTCAATCAGGACGTCGATGAGGTCATCGAGGACGTCGAAGTCTCTGACGAGGTTGCACGGGTCGAGGCCGCCGAGTTGGTCGAAGAACACGAGCGGGATGAGGCCGTCGACCTGGTCGAGCCAATCGAGGCCGTCGACAGCGAGGGGGAGGCGGAGCCCATCGACCATGCCGACGTCGCGGCCCCGATCGGCACCGAGACTGAACCCGAGGCTGAACAGCCGGAGCCCCTTGGAGAAGCGCCAGTCGAGGTCGAGACGGCGCCGTCCGACGAAGGCGGCATCGAGGATGGCGATGTATCGCATGTCGGTGTGTTCGACCGCACCACCGTCGAAGACGAGGAAGAGGAGGCTGGCGTCGAATCCGTTGCGGTTGCGCCGCCGCCCCCCTCGGTTCGCCCCAAGCGTCGCCTTTTCGGTCGCTCGCGTGGCGATCAGCAGCACGATCACGAGTATCTCGAATCGAAGACCGTGGGTGGTATCACCAGACGAGTGTGCTCGGTTTGCGGTCACGTCTCCTTTGCAGGCGAAGACCTCTATGAGGGGTGGAAGTGACTCCGATCCTGCCGGTGGAGCTGCCGGAGCCCAAGATCCATCCCGAGGCCTACGTGGCACCGAATGCCGTGGTTCGTGGGAGTGTGATGATCGAGCGCCTGGCGGTCGTGATGTTCGGGGTGGTGATACGAGCCGAGTTCGACGTCATCGAGATCGGCGAGGAGACCAACATCCAAGACAACTCGGTCGTGCACTGCGACGGAGGCATCCCGACCATGATCGGTTCTCGCGTGACAGTCGGGCATGCAGCGGTGATCCATGGCTCAACCATCGGGGATCACTGTCTGGTGGGAATCGGCGCCCGGGCGCTCAATGGGTCGACCCTCGGCGAGGGATCGTGGCTCGCGGCCGGATCGGTCCTTCCGGAGGGAAGGGAGATCCCGCCCTACACCCTCGCCATGGGAATCCCCGCCAAGCCGGTGCGGGAGCTCCGCCCGGAGGAGGTCCAGCGTCAACGCTCGGGTGTGGACGACTACCTGCGGCTCGGCGCTTCGTACCGGCTTCGATGAACTCCCATTCGTCGAAGGACCCAGGATTCCGTGGGGCGCCTCGCACGGTAGCCTTCTGAGCCATGCGTATCGTTCCCGTGCTCCTGTCAGGTGGGGTAGGAGCACGGCTCTGGCCGCTGTCCCGAGCCGCGACACCCAAGCAACTTCAGGTTCTGCTCGGCCATTCCACCATGATCCAGGCCACAGCACAGCGGCTGGCCGGGCTCCCGTCGCTCGCACCCCCTGTCGTGGTGTGCGGCGAACGTCACGGCGATGCAATCCGTGAGCAGCTACGCGAGATCGGCGTCTCGCCCTCGGTGGTGATTCGGGAACCGGTCGGGCGCAACACCGCTCCTGCAGTCCTCCTGGCTGCGCTCGCGTGCCAGCCCGAGGACATGATGTTGGTGCTCCCGGCAGATCATGTGGTGACCGATTCCGAGTCGTTCAGGAGTGCGGTCGAGTTGGCGATCCCGGCGGTCGAGGAAGGAACGCTCGTGGCCTTCGGCGTGACCCCGACTCGTCCCGAAACCGGCTACGGCTACATCAGAAGTCGCGAAGGCGACGGCTCCCCCCGTCCCATCGAGGCCTTCGTGGAGAAACCCGATCTGGCGACCGCCGAGGGATACGTCTCCGACGGTCGGCACCTGTGGAACAGCGGCATGTTTGCATTCCGGGCGGGCCTGGTCCTCGAAGAGATAGCCCGACTGGCGCCCGACGTGTATGACGCGGTGGTCGCATCGGTGAACGGACGCGTCGGCGGCGGTGATGTCCGACCTGGCGCCCGGTTCGACGACGCACCTTCCATCTCCTTCGATCACGCCGTCATGGAACACACGGACCGTGCGGTCGTGATACCCCTCGACGTCGGCTGGAGTGACGTTGGATCGTGGTCGACACTATGGGAGATCGAGGACAAGGACGACCTGGGCAACGTGGTCCGGGGAGACGCAGTCGTCCACGACGTCGAACGCTCCTACGTGCGCTCCGATGGAAGGCTCGTCGCCGTGATCGGACTCGACGACGTCGTAGTGGTGGACACGGGCGATGCAGTCCTGGTCGCCGCACGCGATCGGGTCCAGGATGTCAAGGCGATCGTCGAGCATCTTGCGGGAAGGCCGGAACTCGATGGCCCGACCCAACGCTGAGCCCCGTGCCGATAGCATCGCCGCCCATGAGAGCCAGCACGATGATCGCTGCCGCTTCGTTGATCCTCGTGGGCTGCGCAGGTGTCCCCGAGGACGCCAGCGGACCAGAGATCTACGCGGTGTCGTGTGCTCGCTGCCACGGCAGCAACTACGAGGGCAACATCGGCCCGGCCCTCGGAGCCGGCTCGCAGGCGGCAACGCAGTCCGACGAGTACCTCACGACGACGATCGCACGGGGCAAGGGTCGGATGCCGTCGTTCTCCGGCGCGTTGAGCGATGAGCAGATTGCGCGCTTGGTGGCCCATTTGAGGGAACAGCAGAACGGATGACCCCGACCGACCTTGCCTACCACCCGGTCCGCATCCCCCTCAAGATGCGCTTTCGGCGAGTCTCGTGGCGTGAAGCGGTGCTCATCGAGGGACGAGGCGGCTGGGGGGAGTTCTCGCCGTTCCCCGAGTATCCACCCCACGTGACCGCGCGGTGGCTCGCCTCTGCGCTCGAGGCTGCGTATGCCTCCTGGCCGGAACCGGTGCGCGAGCGAGTCGCAATCAACACAACGGTTCCCTCGGTCCCGGCGCCCGTCGCCGCTGCGCTCGTGGCCGAGTCCGGGTGTACGACCGCAAAGGTGAAGGTGGGTGAGCCCGGGCAGATGTTCAGCGAGGACGTTCAGCGAGTGGCGGCCGTGCGTTCGGCACTTGGGCCGGCCGGGCATATCCGGATCGACGTCAATGGGACATGGACTGTGGCCGAGGCGATCGAGCGAATCAGGCGCTTGAGCGAGTTCGATCTCGAGTACGTCGAGCAGCCGGTCGCCACCATCGAGGAAATCGAAGAACTCAGGTCGGCGATCGAGGTTCCGATCGCCGGCGACGAGGTGATCAGATCGGCGCCCGACCCGATGGCCGTGATCGAGCGCGGCGTGCTGGATGTACTCGTGCTCAAGGTGCAACCGCTGGGAGGGATGCGCCGGCTCCTCGACCTGGCGAGTCGGTCCGGGCTCCCGGTCGTGGTCTCCTCGGCTCTCGAGACCTCTGTGGGGCTCGCCGCCGGGCTGTACGCCGCGGCTGCCCTCCCGGGCCTCGAACGTGCCTGCGGGCTGGGTACCGGCACCTTGCTCGACGGTGACGTGGTGAGCGATCCCCTCCTTCCCGAGGGCGGCTTCTTGCCCGTGCGTCGACCGACCCCTGAGCCCGAACTCCTAGAACGCTGGAGGGCTGATCGCGAGACGTCCTCATTGTTGATGCGTCGGCTTCGGGAAGCGGCCGAGTTGCTCACATGACCCATCCCAACCCTTCGACTGCTGTGGCATCGGTCCTCGTCGACGAGCTCATCCGCAACGGCGTGCGGACGTTTGTCGTGGCACCGGGGTCGCGATCGGCCCCACTGTCGATGGCTGCCGCCGGCGATGAGCGTGTGTCTCTCATTGTGTGCATCGACGAACGCTCGGCCGGCTTCGAGGCGGTCGGTTTGGGCCGGGCGGGGACGCCCGCCGCCGTAATCGTGACCTCTGGCTCTGCGGTTGCCAACCTGCTGCCTGCGGTCGTCGAGGGATCGATGGCGAACGTGCCGATGATCATTCTGTCGGCCGACCGCCCGCCGGAGCTCAGGGGGGTGGGTGCAAATCAGACGATCGATCAAATCGGCCTGTTCGGTCGGTATGTGCGTTCGTTCGTCGAGTTGGGTGTTCCCGAGGATCACCCCAGGTCCAACGGCTATTGGCGATCGACCGTGTGCAGGTCACTTGCCCACGCTTTCGGTCGGCTCGGCCCGGCGGGGCCGGTACACGTCAATGTTGCTTTGAGGGAGCCGCTCGTCCCAACCGTCGACGACGGACGGTCGGTAGCCCAACCGTTTCAGGCGGACACCTCCGGACGGGGTCATGGAGGACCCTGGACCGTGGATCCCGCAACCGACGTCTCCGCCCCGCCGCTGCCGGACAGCTTCGTCCAGAGCGAACGAGGTTTGGTGGTGGCCGGCACCGGAGCCGACGTCGGGTGGTCGGACCGGGCGGCCGCGGCTCTTGGATGGCCGCTCATATGCGAGTCCACCGCTGGTGCTCGACCCGATCAGACCATCACGACGGCTCACCTCTTGGCCGCCACCCCGACGTTCGCCGACCGACACCATCCGGAGGCCGTGTTGGCAATAGGTCGCATAGGGCTGAGCCGGTCGGTGGCAACGCTGTGTCAGGGGGCGATGACGGCCACCATCGACCCCTCCGGCTGGATGGATTCGACCTCCTCGGCACGCATCGTGCTCAATGCCTATCCCGGTCTCGACCCTCACGACGTACCTGGACGCCCCACCGGCTGGCGTCGCCGCTGGCTCGAGGCAGAAGCCGCGGCGCGTGGGGCCCTCGATGCCGCCCTCGACGACGAGGAAGGCATCACCGAATTGCGCACGGCCAGGGATACGGCCCGAGGAGCATCTGGAGGGGTGCTGGTCGCCGCGTCATCGATGCCGATCCGGGACCTGGACGTGGTGCTCGAGACCGGGTTGTCCCCCCTCGTGTCCAATCGCGGTGCGTCGGGCATCGACGGATTCGTCTCGACCGCCCTCGGGGTTGCTCGAACCAAACCCGGTGTGGTGGCGCTCGCAGGTGATCTCTCGATGCTGCACGACCAAAACGGCTTTCTCACGAGACCGCTTCCCTCGGCCGTGTTCGTCGTCGTTGACAACGACGGAGGCGGAATCTTCTCGTTTCTCCCGCAGGCAGCATTCCCGGAGATCTTCGAGCGAGTGTTCGGGACGCCTCACGGGCGCTCCTTTTACGACTACGCCCTTTTTCATGGGCTGGAGTACGAGAAGATCGGGGATCCGTCTGCATTGACACCGGGGATCATCGCCCGGCGTGAAGCGGGCGGACTCCACCTGCTCCATGTGCGCACCGATCGGCAGGAAAACGTCGAAGCGCACAGACGGATCTCAGAAGCTGTGGCGGCAGCGATCGATCGATGAGTCGTACGAGAGGCCTCTCCAGTCTGTGACCGGGGGCCGGTGCCCTACTCCAGTGCCTCGAGCATGGCCTGGAGCTTGAGTCGGGTTTCCTCGAGTTCGCTCTCCGGCAGTGAACCGGCGACGATTCCGGCGCCTGCGAAGAGTCGTGCGCGCGCCCCGGAGATCTCGGCGCAACGGAGCGCTATTGCAAACTCGCCGTCGCCTCGTGCATCCATCCATCCGACAGGGCCGGCATAGCGGCCGCGGTCCATCCCCTCGAGTTCGTCGATTGCCCTGATTGCCGACGGCGTCGGTGAGCCCCCAACGGCCGCAGTCGGATGAAGACGACCGGCGAGTGCGAGAGCCCGAGCACGTTGTCCCAACCGGCCATGGAAGCGGGTACCCAGGTGTCTGACATTGGCGAGGTCGACCACTACCGGCTCGGGATCGCGAAACATCCTTTCGCACACCTCGCCGAGTACCCGTCCCACGGAGGCGGCGGCCAGGTCGTGTTCCCGTCGATCCTTGTCCGAGGCGAGGAGCGCCTTCCCGATCATCTCGTCCTCCGTCGGGTCGTCAGAACGGGCCGCAGAACCGGCGAGCACGAGGGATTCGACCGACCGGTCCATCACCCTCACGAGCAACTCAGGAGAGGCACCGATCAGTCCGTCGACGGCGAACACGTGACAGTTCGGGAACCGCTGTTCGAGCCGCTGAAGGATGCGCTTGGGGTCGAATCGCTCCTTCGACCACACCGCATAGTCACGAGCGAGCACCACCTTGTCGAGATCGGTCGTGCCGATCCGGGTGAGCGCCGAGGCAACGGCGTCGAGCCAATCGACGTCGGGTATCGACGCGCCGGCGTAGCGAGGCCGGTCGACTGGTGGATCCCCGGTGCCGGCGGGGTGGAACCAGCGACTCGTGTCGACGTCTCCGACGGCTGTCATGAACCAGGTGTTTCGATGGCGCCCGAACACCACCTCAGGCACCACGAGGACTGAGCCGTTCGATCGCGAGTCGAACGTGAAGGAGGCGAAGGCGACTGGACCGCTTCCGGGGAGCCCGACGTTGTCCTCGATGTCGAGACTCTCGCACCATCTCTCGAACTCACCGGCTGCCCGATCGAATCGATGTGCACCCGAGGCAGGGCCTGCCCGGAACGCCTCGCCGAAACCGAAGAGCGTCTGATCCGTGGTCATCCACACTTGAGGAGGCCGATGATCCAGCACCGGTGGTGGCGTTGCCAGCACCTCGGTCCGCACTCGGGTCATCCGCTGAGCCTTCGTCGTGCGTCGGCCACCAGCAGTTCTCGAAAGTGGTGTGCCACGAGGCTCGCCGCCGCCGGCAGCATCGAACGGAAAGCATCGACGAGCTGGTCTGCGGCGTCGACCTCTGAGCCGGCGTTGGCTTCGACCGAGTCGCGGACGAACCTCGCAAACACATCGACAGCACGTTCGGCAACCGGTCGCATCGCTTCGTCCATGGCACGCGCAAGGTCGAGCAGTTCGCCCAGCGGAAGGCCCTGCTCGACCAATGCCATCCCCGCACCGATGGCATCGGTCACGGAGGCCGCATAGAGAGGCTCGGGGTCTGTGACAGTGGGTATGAGGAACCCCTCGCGGCCGAGGGCTTCGAGGAGCGGGAGCGAGATTCCGCTGCTCTCGGCGAGGCGATCGAGCGGAAGGAGATTGGCGTCATCCTGATCCATCGCCTCGAGCAGTGCTTTGTCCCAGGGGTCGAGATGATCCGTCATGCCATCGGGAAGGTTACGGTGCTCGTGGCTGGTGCCAAGCCGGTGAGCATCGCGACGACACGTGAGACCCGTTCCGGGTCGCCACTGGTCTCGATCCGGAGGGATCCGGAATGCCCGAGCTGCCCGTTGAGATCGGATGCGACCCGGCGTGCTTGCCTGCCCACGGCGGGGGCGGGATCGATGAGCGTCACGCTGGGACCTGCGACTCGCCGGATGACGGGGCCGAGGAACGGGTAGTGCGTGCAGCCGAGCACCAGCGTGTCGGCGCCCGCCGAGACCAGCGGTTCCACGTGACGTCTCACAACCGACTCGGCGCTCGGGCCATCGATCACCCCCGACTCGACGAGTTCGACCCATCCATCACAGATGGACGACACGACCTCGACCCCGGCGGCGAACCGGTCGATGACCGAGGCGAACATCTCGCCTTGGAAGGTGGCTGCCGTCGTCAACACCCCGACGACGCCACTCGCAGTGGTGGCGGCGGCCGGCTTCACGGCGGGTTCCATGCCCACGAAAGGGATGCCAGGGTGAACGGAGCGCAGGTGGTGCAAGGCCGCCGCCGAAGCCGCGTTGCAGGCGACCACGATCATTCGCGCACCTTGCTCGAGCAAGCGGATCGTGATCTCCTCCGAGAACGAACGGACGACCTGTAGCGGACGGCGTCCATAGGGCGCGCGCCCGCTGTCGGCGAAGTAGACGATTTCGGCGTCAGGCAATTCGTCCCGAATCGCCATCACGATGGACATGCCGCCCAGGCCGGAGTCGAACACGCCGATCAACGACGACCCCCGCGAGGTGCATTGGGTTCAGGTGCTCCGTGCTCGAATGCGGCGATCATGAATCGGCACGGTACCGTCGGGGTTCGTTCACGAGGAGGAGTTCACATGGATCTGTCCGGTTCGTCGGCCATCGTCACCGGCGGCGCATCCGGTCTCGGTGCAGCAACCGCACGTCGCCTCTCGCAAGCTGGCGCAAAGGTGGTCATAGTGGACCTCAATGCCGAGGCGGGCGAGTCGCTCGCCTCCGAGCTGTCGGGGGCGTTCGTCGGGGCCGACGTCACCTCGGAAGAGGTGAAAGCTGCAGTAGACGCCGCCTCCGAGATGGGCCCGCTGCGTGCTCTGGTCAACTGCGCCGGGATTGGCTCCGTGGCGCGCACGGTGAATCGAGATGGCACACCGCATGATCTGGGGTACTTCCAGAAGGTCATATCGATCAACCTGATCGGCACCTTCAACTGCACGAGGCTCGCCGCCGCAGCCATGGCTGTGACCGACCCGGTCGACGACCACGGCAGTCGCGGCGCGATCGTCAACACCGCATCGGTGGCCGCCTACGACGGCCAGATCGGTCAAGCCGCCTACTCCGCTTCGAAGGGGGGCATCGTCGGGATGACCCTGCCGATTGCCCGCGACCTCTCGAGTGTCGGTGTCCGGGTGAACACGATCGCACCGGGCATCATCGACACCCCGCTCCTTGCGGCTCTGCCTGAGGCCGCGCGTATCTCTCTGGCGGAACAGGTGTTGTTCCCGAAACGCCTCGGTGTCCCGGAGGATTACGCAGAACTTGCATACCTGCTGCTCACCCACGACTACATGAACGGCGAGAGCATTCGCATGGACGGCGGCATCCGGATGGGACCGAAATGATCTGAGGGCAGAGCCCTCAGATCAGTACCGAGTACGAAGTACTTGGTACCGAGACCGGAGCGGGCCATCACGACCCTCTGCTCCGGTCCGAGTGCTTTGTACCCATTACTCAGTACAGCAGCTCGGCGTCAGCCGAGCTGCTCGCGTATCTGCCTCTTGAGCCTGGCGAGGATCGCCCCCATGCCTCTCAGGCGTAGAGGAGTGACGACCTCTTCGAGGCCCATGCCGTAGAAGAAGTCGTCGGGCACGTCGAGGACGGCCTCGGCCTGTTCGCCGTCGAGGCCGGCCAGCAGGATCCCTGCGAACCCGCGAACCGTCGGTGACTCGGGGGGAGCCTGGAAATACATGTGTGTCGAGCCGTCCTCGTCGACCTCTGTCGCCAGGAAGAACGGCGTTTGGCACTCGTGTACCTGTTCGAGGTCGCCGGCGGCGATGTGGTCGGGAAGCGGTGGGATGCGCTTCGAATAGTCCAGGAGTGCCTCCGTCCGGAACTCCTTGGGAGAAGCCCGCATGACGTCGACGATCTGTTGGAGTTTCTCGGGAATCGCCATCCTTCGACTGTAGACCACACATTTTCACTATCCAGATGGTGTTTAGAATCGGTTCGACGCCGGAAGGAGACCCGACCATGCCCGCACCGCTCGACGCCTCCGAGAAGTTCGCCGAGTACGCCCACCCAGAGAAGCTCGTCTCCACCGAGTGGCTCGCCGCTCACCTCGACGACCCGTCTGTGGTGATCGTCGAGTCCGACGAAGACGTGCTGCTCTACGAGACCGGTCACATCCCGGGTGCCGTGAAGGTGGATTGGCACGCCGATCTGAACGATCCGACTGTGCGGGACTACCTCGATCCAGAAGCGTTCGCCCGGCTCATGTCGGTCAAGGGGATTGCGCCCGACTCGACGGTCGTGTTCTATGGCGACAACTTCAACTGGTGGGCCGCATACGCCCTCTGGGTGTTCTCGCTCTTCGGCCATCGTGACCTCAGGCTCCTCGATGGTGGTCGCCAGAAGTGGGTGACTGAAGGACGGCCGATGACCACCGAGCCCACGCCCCGCACCCCGACCGTGTATCCGGTCCCACCGCGCGACGACTCGAAGATTCGCGCGTTCCTGGCGGACGCGGTCGAACACTCGCAGGCCCGAAAGCCGATGGTCGACGTCCGGTCTCCTGAGGAGTTCCGGGGCGAACGTATGCACATGCCCGACTACCCGAACGAGGGTGCCCTCAGGGGCGGCCACATCCCGGGAGCGCGCAACGTGCCCTGGAAGCGGGCTGCGAACGACGACGGGTCGTTCAAGGGCGCCGACGAACTCCGGGCGATCTATCAGGAGGAGCAGGGGATCGACCCCGATGACGATGTGGTGGCGTACTGCCGGATCGGCGAGCGATCGAGCCACACCTGGTTCGTGCTCACCCATCTGTTGGGATACCCCAAGGTCCGCAACTACGACGGCTCGTGGACCGAATACGGCAATGCAGTGAGGGTTCCGATCGAGAAGTGAGCGGCGCGGAGACATCGCGTCAAGACGGTCGAGCCCTCGACCCCACGATGAACAGCCGCTTGAACGGAAGCATGGTGGTCCCGTCGGGTTGCGGCGGGTAGCTGCGTCGGTATTCCTCTGCGCAGAGGTCGAGGAACCGGGAGCGGTCGGGTTCGTCGAGAGCCGCCACGACCGGTCTCAGCACGGATCCGCTCACCCAGCCGAGCACAGGGTCGTCCCCGGTCAGCACCTGGTGATACGTGGTGGTCCACATGTCGATCGCCTCGTAATGACTCACGAGCATCGACCGGTAGGAGGCGGGAGTGCCGACTCGATCCCTCATCAGGGCGTCTCGGGCCCCCCGGGCCCACTGCGGCTCGTCGAGGATTCGGGCGGGCACGGTGTGGGTGGGCTCCTTCCAGTTGTCGGGCATCTGGATCGCCAACGAGCCTCCAGGCGCCAACCACCGCGAGATCCGCGGGATGAGCTGCTCGTGGTTGTCGAGCCAGTGCAACGCGGCATTGGAGAAGATCACGTCGAAGGCGTGCGAGGGCTCCCAGGTCGCCAGATCGTCCTGGATCCATCGGATGTCGGAATCGAGTCGTCGGGCCTGGTCGAGCATGTCGGACGAGGCATCGAGCCCCGTGACGGTCGCGTTCGGGAAGCGGCGAGAGAGCGCCAACGTCAAATGCCCGGTACCGCAGCCCAGATCGAGCACGCTGCGCGGCTCCTGGTTGGTGATCCTCGCCATCAGCTCGATGCCAGGTCGGAGACGGAAGTCGGCGTACTCGAGGTAGACCTCGGGGTTCCACCTCATGGAGACGAACGCGGCAGGCGACCGGTCTCCTCGGTGAGTCGTCGCATTCGGTCGATCAGATCCGGCGTCAGCTGCTCCCATCGGAATCGCCACTGCCAGTTTCCTCCCGTCGTTCCCGGGAGGTTCATCCGGCATTCGGTTCCAAGTCCCAGAACGTCCTGAAGTGGAGTGATTGCGGTGTCGGCGACCGAGGCCATGACGGCGTCGATCATGTCCCAATGGAACTCCGAGCCTTCCGACTCGAGCACCTTCAATGCGAGCTCACGCTCTTCGAGGCGATCCGGGTCGTCGTCGTCGAACCAGCCCAATGCGGTGTCGTTGTCGTGCGTGCCTGGATAGGCGACGACGTTCGCGGTGAACTCCTCCAGGGCATGGTCGCTCTCGGTGCCGAACCCGAACTGGAGGACCTTCATGCCAGGGAGCCCGTACCGGTCGCGAAGCGCCTTCACGTCGTCGGTGATGATTCCGAGGTCCTCGGCGATGACCGGCAGGTGACCAAAAACCTCGGACAGACGGTCGAACAGCTGCTCGCCCGGCGCTTTCACCCAGGTTCCCTCGACCGCGGTGTCGTACTCCGCCGGGATGTGCCAAGAGGCGGCGAACCCGCGAAAGTGGTCGACTCTCACGAGGTCGAACAGTTCGAAGACGCGTGCCATGCGGGAGATCCACCAGGCAAAGTCGTCCGCCTGGTGGCGGTCCCAGTCGTACAAAGGGTTGCCCCACCGCTGCCCGGTTTCGGAGAAGTAATCCGGTGGAACACCGGCCACCACCGTCGGCTCGTAGTCGTCGTCCAGCAGAAACAGATCCGGGTTGGCCCAGACGTCAGCCGAATCATGTGCCACAAAGATCGGGATGTCGCCGATCAGCCGTATGCCGTGCTCCTGGCAATGGCCACGGAGCCTCGACCACTGTCGGTCGAACAAGAACTGTTCCGCCACCACCCGACCGACGAGGCCCCGATGCTCGGCCCGCGCCATCGCGATGGCCGCCGGCCGTCGCCGAACGAGATCGTCCTCCCATTCCCACCATGGCGCGAGGGCGTGCGTTCGCTTGAGCGCAGTGAACAGTGCGAAGTCGTTGAGCCACGTGGGACCGTGTCGACGCTCGAACTCGATGAGTTCCACCGGTGGGTCGAGCGTGAGACGGTCCGCGGCGTCGCCGACGATCGACATCTTCCAGGGGATCGTCGAGCCGAAGTCCACGTGGTCGGTGGGCAGCGCCGGGCTACCCATCCGTACGGAATCGATCAAGCCGGTTTCGGCAAGCGAGTCGAGGTCGATGAGCAGCGGATTGCCGGCGAAGGTCGATGGCGATTGGTACGGCGAGTCGGCATACCCGGTCGGACCCACCGGGAGCATCTGCCACCAGGACTGTCCCATGTCGGCGAGCACCTCGGCGAAGGTGCGTGCGTCGGCACCCAGTGAACCGATGCCTCCCGGGCCAGGAAGTGACGTCGGATGAAGAAGGATGCCGGAGGTGCGGGGACTCATTCGGCGCGAGTATATGGAGGGCCGGGCTGCCGGCGGCTCGTCCGACAGGACCCGGGTACCCTGCTGACGGTGAACGATTCAGACCGTCGTGGGGTGCCGGCTTGGCTGCCGCGAGCGTCGCTGAGTGTGGCGCTCGTGATCCTCGGCGTCCTGGCCGTCCTGTGGATCGCGAGCCGCCTCCGGACGCTCATCTTCATGACCTTCATCGCCCTGTTCGTGGCAGTGGCCCTCGAGCCGGCAGCCCAGTACTTGACCGGCAAAGGGTGGAAGCGCCGACATGCCTCCGGTTTCGTGTTCCTGGTTTCGATCGTGGTGCTCGTCGCCTTTGTCGGGTCCCTGGTCCCGTTGTTCGTCGAACAGGCATCGGCACTGGCGGACAACATCCCCGGATATGTCGAGGACGCCCAGCAGATGCTGATCGAACAGGATCTGATCGACTCTGAGATCATCGATGAGCAGATCACTTCGCAGTTCGAAGATCTCGGCTCATTGCTCGGTACCTACGGGGGCAGTGTCGCCGGGGGTCTGCTCTCTGTTTCCAACACCATCTTCAGCGCCGTGTTCCAAGTGGTGACCATCGCTCTGTTCGCCTACTACATGGTTGCCGAGGGACCGGCGATGCGTCGTACCGTTCTCGGGGTCTTTCCACCTCACCGGCAGCGAGAGCTCTTGAAGATCTGGGACATCGCTGTCGCCAAGACCGGTGGCTACATCTACTCCCGGCTTGTGCTGGCGTCGGTGGCGGCTGCATTCACCGCTGCGGTCTTGGCAGTTCTCGACGTGCCGTACATCCTCGCGCTTTCGTTGTGGGTCGGTGTGATCTCCCAGTTCGTCCCCGTGGTGGGCACCTACATCGCGGCCGTAGTGCCCGTATTGGTGGCGCTCGCCGAATCGCCGTTGGATGCACTCTGGGTCGTGATCGCGCTGGTCGCGTACCAACAGCTCGAGAACTTCGTCGTGGCACCACGCATCACTGCGAAGGCGATGGCCATTCACCCCGCGATCTCGGTGGGGGCCGTCATCGCCGGAGCCTCGCTGATCGGCGGCGTCGGTGCCGTCCTGGCGCTGCCGGTGGCAGCAACGATCCAGGCGTTCATCTCGACGGCCATCGATCGCCACGAACTGGTGGAATCCGAGTCGCTCCGCGAACCGAAACGCCGGGTGCGGCCAAAACAAGGCGGGGCATCACCGCTGGGCGACGAAGCCTGATCCGAATCGGGTCGCCCGCCGTGGGTGGCGTTGTCGCGCGCATCCGTCTATCGTTTCACCATCCGGATTTCTGTTCGGATGCGGTGGAGTGTAGCTCTGGTAGACCGGGCTTCTCCGGTCTCGTCGAGCCACTTCAACGCTCATGTACGCAAGTAGGGAGGAAACGAACCGTGCGAGCATTGCGCTCTGGCCGCGCCGTTCGGATGTTGTCTCTTCTGGCCGTACTCGGACTCGTTCTAGCCGCTTGCGGCTCGGACGCGACCACCGAGACGACCGAAGGGGACACAACCGAAACGACCGCAGCCGCCGAGACAACCACGACCACAGCCGCGACCACGACGACCACCGTCGTCGGTGACTGCCCGACTGCCTTCTGTGTGAAGTACAACATTCACCCGGACGCATCCTGGGCCGACGGCACCCCTGTGACAGCCGATGACTTCGGATTCACATGGGAAACCATCATGAACGAGGACAACGACATCCTCTCGAGGGACGGATACGACAAGATCTCGGGCTACGAAGTGGTCGACGACAAGACCGTCGTCTTCCAGTTCGACTCGGTCTACGCCCCATGGCAGACGCTTTTCGGCGTCATCATGCCGAAGGCCGAGTTGGAGGGTAAAGACTTCGACACCGTCTGGGATGACCTGATCACCCTGGGGTCGGGCCCGTTCGTGATGTCCGAGTGGGTGAAGGACGAGCGCATCGTCCTCACGAGGAACGAGAACTACTGGGCCTCCGCCGGAGTCGACGGTTCGGACCTCGGTGACGTCCAGACCATCGTTATCCCCTTCCTCGAGGACAGCCAGACCCAGGTCCAGGCGCTCAAGGGACAAGAGATCGACATGTTCTACCCGCAGCCACAGGTCTCCCTCGTGGAGGAAGTGGACGGGATCGAGGGCGTGGAGTGGGAAGCAGGCCTCGGACCGGTGTGGGAGCACTTCGACTTCAACCAGGATGTGCCGCTCCTGCAGAACCAGTACATCAGGCAGGCGATTGCCCAGGGCATCAACCGTGATGCCATCGTCGAGGCCATCGTCCGTCCGATCTCCGCTGGAGCCGAGCCGCTCGGCAACTCGGTGTGGATGAGCAACTCGGCGTACTACGAGGACCACTTCAACAGTGTGTTCCCGTTCGACCCGGCAGCCGCCGAGGCGCTGCTCACCGACAACGGTTGCACCAAGGGCGACGACGGCATCTACGTTTGCGACGGCGAGCGTGTCTCGCTCACGTGGACGACCACTGCCGGCAACGAAGGTCGTGAGCTCCAGTTCGAGCTGGCACAGGCCGACTTGAAGAACGTCGGCATCGAAGTCGTGGCGAAGTTCGGCCCGGCGGCCGACGTCTTCGCGGACGAGAACTTCTACGGTGGCGCGGAGCAGTGGAACATCTTCAACTTCGCCTGGGTGGGTTCACCTGATCCCAACGGAGGCAACACGCTGTACTACTGCGAAGGTGATGCTCCCAACGGATTTGGAGCCATCAACAACCTCCGGTTCTGCGACGAGGAAGTTGACGCACTGATCAAGACGACGGACGGGATCGTCGATCCCGACGAGCGTGCCGCCGTGTACAACCAGGCCGACGAGATGTGGCTGGCCCAGGTGCCGCTCATCCCGATGTACCAGAAGCCGACGTTCTTCGCCTGGAACTCCGAGATCCAGGGCCCGAAGGACAACGCCACCCAGGTGGGTCCCTTCTGGAACGTGGGTACATGGACTGGTAAGGAGACCGTGACCTTCGGCGCCGACCAGCAGCCCGAGTCGATGAATACGTTCTCGCCAGACGGGAACCTGTTCGCTGCAGGGCTCGTGGCAACCGCCGTGCTCGAGGGTGCTTTCACGATCACCCCCGACTTCCAGTACGTGCCGCAGCTGATCACCAGCGCTGAGGCGATCGTCCCCAGCAGCTGACCGAACGAGCATCGAGGGGGGATCGCTCCGGCGATCCCCCCCTCCGCTCACCTTCGGACTCGCTCCCTCGAGGGGCCGAAGGATCTCATCGACGTCGAGGGCACGACATCACCCACGAGTCGGCGCCAGCCGTTAGCCTGTTGTTCACGACGGCGACGAGTCCGGGAACCCACCGGCCACGAGGAGCACATGGCGACCTTCATCCTGAGGCGAGTCCTCATGAGCATTCCGGTCCTGATCATCTCGACCGTGCTCATCTTCTGGGGCATGACGGAGATTGCCGATCCCCTCGGCCAGCTCAACCTGATCCCGAACGTCAGCCAGCAGACCATCCAAAACATCGTCGATCGCAAGCATCTCGATGATCCGTGGTACGTGCAATATGGCTTCTGGGTCAAGGATTTTTTCACTGAGCGAAACACGACGGCACTCGGCGACCAACCGATCTGGCCCGATCTGATGCGAGCAGCCGGAAACACGGTTCAGCTCATCTTGGTTTCTGAGGTCATTGCCATCAGCTCGGCGATATGGCTGGGGGTGAAGTCCGCCAAGAACCAGTATTCGGCGTTCGACTACACCACGACGACGCTGAGTTTCTTTGGCTTCTCCGTACCGATCTTCTGGTTTGCCCTCATGCTTCAGGCCTTGGTGACGGCGTTGTTCCTAGCCACCGGGGTTCGCCTCTTCTATACGTTCGGTCAGTCCAGCTTCGGAATGGAAGGCTTTTTCCCGTCACTCTTGGATCGGTTACAGCACATGATTCTCCCGATCATGACACTGGCATATGTGAACATCGCAACCTACAGCCGATTCCAGCGAGCCTCGATGCTGGAGGTTCTCAACGCCGACTACATCCGTACCGCCAGGGCAAAAGGGCTTTCAGAGCGGACGGTCACCATGAAGCATGGCCTGCGCAATGCCCTCATTCCGGTGGTGACTCTCGCCGCGATCAGCTTCGGCGGTCTTCTGGGTGGAGCGGTCATCACCGAGACGATCTTCGCCTGGCCCGGGATGGGCAAGTTCTTCTTTGACGCTCTGATAGCCGGCGAGGCCTATACGATCATGGCCTGGTTGGTGGTGACGGCGGTTGCGCTCATCGTCGGCAACCTGTTGGCCGACATTGCCTATGGCTGGCTCGACCCGAGGATCCGTTATGACTGACCAAGTAGATCGCGTCCCCACCGAGACCCGAAGCGACGCAGACATCGAAGCCGCCACGACGGCGCAGGCCATCGACCTCGCCAAGAATCACGAACTCGATGCGATCGAGTTGGAAGGCCTCGAGATCGAGTCGCTGACCCAGTGGCAGCTCGCGCGTCGCAAGTTCTTCCAGCACAAGCTCGCCGTTGGCTCGTTGGTCGTGCTCACCATCATCTTCTTGGCCTCGCTCTTTGCCGAGCAGATCGCACCGTACGAGTTCGATGCCCCCAATGTCGCAGACCGGTCGCTGGCACCGACGCTGGAGAACAGCCACTTCTTCGGCACCGACAAGATTGGCCGTGACTACTTCTCCAGGACCGTCTACGGGACGCGAACGTCGATGTACGTCGCATTCATCGTGGCCAGCGTGTCGACGGCGATCGGGGTGGTGATGGGTGGGGTGGCCGGGTACTACGGGAAATGGGTCGACAACCTATTGATGCGGCTCACCGATCTCTTCTTCACTCTTCCGTTCTTGCCCGTGCTCATGATCCTCTCCAAGTTCTGGGGACAGGGAAACCCGATCCGTGTTGCGTTTGTGCTGGCGTTCTTGTTCTGGACCACCCTGGCCCGGATCGTACGGGGTGAGTTCCTCGGATTGCGCGAGAAGGAGTACGTGGAGGCCGCCAAGGCGCTTGGTGCGTCGGACTTCCGGATCATCTTCCGCCACATTCTCCCCAATTCGATGGGTGCGATCATCGTCAATGCCACGCTGACGGTCGCCACCGCCATCCTCGTAGAGGCGGCACTCTCCTTTCTCGGTTTCGGGATTCAGCCACCGTTCCCGGCCCTCGGCAAGCTGATCTCGGACGGGCAGGATTCGCTCACCACTCAGTGGTGGCTGGCGGTGTTCCCGGGGCTCACAATCGTGGCGATCGCGTTGTGCATCAACTTCATCGGCGACGGTCTTCGTGACGCGCTCGATCCCAAGCAGCGAGTCAAGTAGGGCGACCGGCCGTGACGGAACCCGTTCTCGAGATCGACAACTTGGTGGTGGAATTCGACACCACCGATGGCGTGGTTCACGCCGTAGACGGCGTCTCGTACTCCGTATCGCCCGGCGAGACCCTCGGCGTCGTTGGGGAGTCCGGCTCCGGCAAGAGCGTGACGGTCATGTCGGCGCTGGGCTTGATCCAGATGCCGCCCGGGCGGATCGTTAGTGGAGAGGTTCGCTACAAGGGCCGCAACCTGATCGGGCTCCCGATCGACGAGCTGCGGAAGGTCCGGAACAAGGAGATCGGCATGGTGTTCCAGGACCCCATGACCTCTCTCAACCCTGTTTTCACGGTTGGCGAGCAGATCGCCGAGGCTCTGCTCGAACACAATTCCTCGATGACCGATACCGAGGCTCGGTCCCGGACCGTCGAGCTGCTCGATCGGGTGGGCGTTCCCAGCCCCGATCGGCGCTACGACCAATATCCGCACGAGTATTCGGGTGGCATGCGGCAGCGTGCGATGATCGCCATGGCGATCGCCAACGATCCGGCGGTGATCATCGCCGATGAACCGACGACCGCCCTCGACGTGACGATCCAGGCGCAGGTCCTCGACGTGTTGAAGGAAGCGACGCGGGACACGGGATCGGCTCTGGTACTGATCACTCACGACCTCGGCGTGGTGGCCGAGATGGTCGACAAGATGGTCGTCATGTACGGCGGCAAGGTGGTGGAGCGGGGTCCCGTGGAGGAGATCTTCCATGCTCCCCGCCACCCGTACACGCTGGGGCTCATGATGAGCCTTCCCCGGCTCACGGGCGAGATCACGAAGCTGCTCCCGATTCCTGGCAATCCACCGAGCTTGATCAACCTGCCCTCGGGCTGTTCGTTCCATCCGCGGTGCCGCCTGTTCCAGGGTCGATCGGTGTGCCGCACCGATGTGCCAGAACTGCCCGGTGGGAGCCGCGCTGCGGCCTGCCACTTCACGGACGAGATGGTGCTCGAGGTCGATCGGGAGGCCGCCGAGGCGGGTATCGCAGCCGAAGGGGGCCGACTTGGCTGAGCCCAACGGCAACCTCCTGGAGGTCTCGGACCTCAAGGTGCATTTCCCGATCAAAGAAGGCCTGTTTCGCAAGACCGTTGGCTACGTGTATGCAGTCGACGGCGTCTCCTTCGGTTTGCGCCCCGGAGAGACGCTTGGTCTGGTGGGGGAGTCCGGTTGCGGAAAGTCCACGACCGCCCGGGCAGTGATGCGTCTGATCGACCCGACGTCGGGCAGCGTCAAGTTCCAAGGCACTGAGATTGTCGACAAGTCTCGATCCGAGATGCGTCCGCTTCGGCGTGAGATGCAGATCGTGTTCCAGGATCCATACGCGTCGCTCAATCCCCGAATGACCGTGCGCGAGATCGTAGGCGAACCGCTCAAGATCCATGGGCTGTGGGATGACGGGGGACCCGACCGTGTGGCCGAGCTGCTGAAGCTCGTCCAGCTCAGCCCCGAACACGGGAACCGATTTCCTCACGAGTTCTCGGGTGGTCAGCGTCAGCGCATCGGCGTCGCGCGCGCTCTCGCCCTCGACCCCGAGCTGCTCCTTCTCGATGAACCGGTGTCGGCGCTCGACGTGTCGATCCAGGCACAGGTCATCAACCTGCTCATAGAGATCCAGGAACGTCTCGGGATCGCCTATCTCTTCATCGCTCACGACCTGTCGGTGGTGCGGCACATCTCGCACCGGGTGGGCGTCATGTACCTCGGGAAGATCGCCGAGCTGGGCACCAGAAACGAGGTGTTCGAGAACCCTGTTCACCCGTACACTCAGGCGCTGCTGTCGGCCGTGCCGGTCGCCGAGCCGGTCGGGCGGACCCAACGGGAACGCATCGTGCTCACCGGTGACGTCCCAAACCCGGCGGATCCACCATCGGGGTGCGTTTTTCGAACCCGTTGTTGGAAGGCGCAAGACATCTGCGCCGAGGTGGCACCGCCGCTCGAAGAGAAGTTCGGACACATCGTCGCATGTCACTTTGCCGAGCCTCTCAGCATCCGGGGCGTCTCAACGGCGTGACGGTCGCCGACCCCCATTAGCCTCACGGCCATGGGACCACTCCACGGGATCCGAGTCATCGAGTTCGCCGGTATCGGGCCAGGCCCGCACTGCGGGATGTTGTTGGCAGATCTGGGAGCGGATGTCATACGTGTCGACCGCCCGATGGCAGAGGTGAACCCGGCTGTCGACTCTGTCTTTCAACGAGGCAAGCGATCGATCGTCATCGACCTCAAGAAGTCCGACGGCGTGGAGACCGCTCTGCGGCTGATCGAGACCGCTGATGCATCCATAGAAGGGCTGCGTCCGGGCGTGGCGGAACGGATCGGCATCGGACCGGAGGAGTGTCTCTTGCGCAATCCCCGGCTCGTGTACGGGCGGATGACCGGCTGGGGACAGCACGGGCCCCTCGCTTCGACTGCCGGACACGACATCGACTATCTGGCGGTATCGGGCACCCTGGACGCCATCGGCATGGAGGGCAAGCCGATCCCTCCGCTCAACCTCGGAGCCGACTTCGGAGGCGGCTCGATGTATCTGGCCGTGGGGCTGCTCGCCGGGGTCATCCATGCGCGGAAAACCGGAGAAGGGCAGGTCATCGACGCTGCGATGGTCGACGGAGCAGCGCATCTATCGACGATGGTCCATGGGATGCTCGCGGCAGGAGCCTGGGCGCCCACACGCCGCTCCAACCTCCTCGACGGCGGAGCACCTTTCTACGACACCTTCGAGACTGCCGATGGGCGTCACATGGCAGTCGGTGCTCTGGAACCGCAGTTCTATTCGGAGCTCATCGAGCGATTGGGGCTGACCGAAGCCGGTCTGCCCGACCGTTTCGACAGGGAGCGGTGGCCCGAGTTGCGCGCAAAGATGGGAGAGGTGTTCCGCACCCGGACCAGAGACGAGTGGGTGGCGGTGTTCCACGGCTCCGACGCCTGCGTCGCACCCGTGCTGAGCCTGGTGGAGGCGCCGCATCATCCACACCTCCGGGCTCGGCAGACGTTCGTCGACATCGGAGGTGTCACGCAGCCCGCCCCCGCGCCTCGTTTCTCGGTGACGTCGGTCGAAACACCATCGCCACCCCCTGATCCGGGGACACACACCGATCTCATCATGCGTGAGGCCGGTTTCGATCTCGCGGAGATTGATAGACTCATGGCAGCTCGTGTGGTCAGCTGAACCTCTTTCCGGGGTTCGGTAGACCTGGTGAGCACCTGTTGCGGCCCATGGATGCGATTCGAGGAGGAACGGACCGGATGACCTCAGACACCACCCTGCGCGAGCGACGCGAGATCGATGCGGTGGTCGAGGGCAAGACCCTCGTCGACATCTTCGGCCGAAACGCCGATCGCTTTCCCGATCAGCCCGCCATTCACTGGAGGGAAGGGACCGTCTGGAAACATCTGACGTGGTCCCAGTACCGCACGCGGGTACACGAGGTCGCCGCCGGCCTGCGTTCCATCGGCATCGACGCCGGGTCCTTTGTGGCTGTGATGGCGGGGAACCGTCCTGAGCATGTCGCCGCCGATCTTGCAGCGATGCACGCGGGTGGCACCAGTGTGACCATCTACTCGACGCTCACGTCGGACCAGATCGAATACATCGCGAACAACTGCGAGGCGAAGGTCGCGGTGCTCGAAGATCTGTCGTACATGAAGCGATGGGAGGAGATCAAGGACAAAATCCCGAGTCTCACGCACATCGTTCTCATGGAGGGTGCCGAGAACTACGCGACGACTGAATGGGTTCTCTCGTGGAGCGAGCTCGTCGAACGAGGCCGGGCGGCCTTGGCCGAGAATCCGGGTCTGATCGATGAGTGGACGACGGCGATCACCCCGGACACCATGGCAACGCTCATCTACACCTCGGGCACCACCGGTGTCCCGAAGGGAGTAATGATCTCGCATCGCAATGTGGTGTGGACTGCCGAGTGCATCCGCCGAGCGGCCAATCCTCCGAACAACCCCCGACTCGTGTCGTACCTTCCGCTGGCCCACATCGCCGAACGACTCGCCACGCACTACAACGGTGTGTACCTGGCAGGAGAGGTGTACTACTGCCCGGATCTGACCGAGGTTCTCGACTACATCCAGAAGGCCCGGCCTCAGGTCTTTTTCGCCGTTCCTCGCGTTTGGGAGAAGTTCCATACGCGCCTGACGGGTCGATTCGAAGAACATGAGAAGCGCGATCTGATCATGAAGGCTCTCGACAACGCCCTCGAGGTGGAAAGGGCCAAGTCGGATGGTCGCAACCCCGGCCTTCTCGCCAAGGGTAAGGCGGCGCTGTTCGACCGCCTGGTCTTCGCCAAGGTGCGTGGAGAGATGGGGCTCGACGACCTCACCATCGCGGTCACAGCGGCGGCGCCGATCGATCCGTCGGTCATCTTGTTCTTCAATGCGATCGGTGTTCCGTTGTACGAGCTGTACGGCATGAGCGAGACCACCGGACCCGCCACCACGAACCGTCCGAGTATGCAGAACAAGGTCGGCACGGTCGGCCCGGCGCTTCCGGGCGTCGAGGTGGAGATCGCCGACGACGGAGAAGTGCTGATGCGTGGTGGCGTGATCGCCGCCGGCTATTGGAAGCTTCCCGAGGAGTCTGCCGAGACGTTCGATCCGGACGGTTGGCTGCACTCAGGCGACCTCGGGACGCTCGATGCCGACGGGTACCTCTCCATTGTGGGGCGCAAGAAGGAGATCATCATCACGGCCGCAGGCAAGAACGTCGCGCCGGCCAAGCTCGAGACCGTTGTGAAGAACCATCCGCTCGTCAGTCAGGCGTGCATGATCGGTGATCGGCGTAAGTTCCTCACGATGGTCGTCGCTCTCGACGGGGACGAAGCACCCGCATGGGGAGAGGCGAACGGGATCGAATTCACGAACCTGGCGGAGTTCTCGGAGAACCCGAAGGTCGTGGAGGAGATCCAGCGCGTCATTGATGACGCCAACGAGCAGGTTGCGAGGGTCGAACAGGTGAAGCGCTTCCACATCGTCCCTGACGAGTGGACACCCGACACCGGGGAGATCACGCCCTCGCTCAAGCTCAAGCGGCGTGTGGTGTTGGAGAAGTACGCCGGCGACATCGAAGAGATGTACGCCGATGCCTGAGCCTTCGGCTCAGACATCCCAGTCCTGAGTACTTGGCACTGATACGGGGATAAACCGACCGTACGGTTTGTTGCCCTGTGCGGCCGGCGGTAGCGTCTGATTCGTGTCGATCCAACAACGCCGGTCTCAGGAGGAGCGATCTGCGGAGACGCGGACGCGGTTGCTGGATGCAACGGTTTCCTGCCTGCTCGAATTGGGGTATCACGGCACCACGACGAACGCGATTCAACAACGCGCCGGCGTGAGCCGTGGCGCGTTGATGCACCACTATTCGTCCAAGGCCGACCTGTTGGTGGCGGCCGTCCGTCACCTGGCGCACCAGCGAGGCCTCAATCTCCACGATCAGTCACAGCGCCTGGCCGAAGGTCAGGATCGCATGGACCAGGCGATCGACCTCCTGTGGGAGGTCTTCTCCGGTCCTCTGTTCACCGCTCACTTGGAGTTGTGGTCCGCCGCAAGAACCGATCCCGAGTTGCGCGATGTGATCGTCGAATCCGAACGTGCGCTGCGGGCCGACACCCACAAGGTGATGGTCGAGCTGTTCGGGCGCCCAACGGCAGACGAGCCCAGCTTTGCGGATGCCATCGAGCTGACACTGCAGTTCATGCGGGGGGCCGCGCTCACGGCGATCGTCCGCTCCGATGTCGCCAAACAGGAGCGGATCGTGGGCCTCTGGAAACCGGTGTTTGCCAGACTCGTGGAAGGGGACAGGGATGCGTAGGACGATCTTCTCGGATGAGCATGACTTGTTTCGCGAGTCTGTGCGCACGTTCCTTGCCAGAGAAATGGTGCCGCATCGTGACAGGTGGGAGTCCGAGGGCATCGTGGACAAGGCCATGTTCCGTGCCGCCGGACATCAAGGACTTCTCGGAACGGCCATTCCCGAGCGCTTCGGTGGCGGCGGTGTGAGCGACTTCAGGTACAACATGATCATCGGCGAGGAGTCGGCCAAGGCCGACACGCTCGCATCGGCAATGTGCATCACGCTCCACAACGACGTGTGCCTTCCGTACTTCCTCGACCTGGCGACAGAAGAGCAGCAGGAACGCTGGCTCCCGGGGATGGCCAGTGGTGAGATCATGACCGCCATCGCCATGACGGAACCTGGCGCCGGATCCGACCTCGCGGGCATCAAGACGACCGCCGTCCGGGACGGGGATCACTACATCGTGAACGGATCCAAGACCTTCATCACAAATGGCATCAACTCCGACGTCGTGATCGTTGCGGTCAAGACCGACCCCGAAGCTCGGCATTCGGGCATGAGTCTGGTCGTGGTCGAGGACGGTATGGAAGGGTTCGAGCGGGGCCGAAACCTCGAGAAGATCGGGATGCACGCCCAGGACACCGCGGAGTTGTTCTTCAATGATGTGGCGGTGCCCGCGGCGAACCTCCTCGGAGAGGAAGGCAGAGGATTCCTCCATCTGGTCGACAACCTGCCACAGGAACGACTGTCGCTGGCGGCGGGAGCCCTCGCGCACGCGGAGACCGCCTTCGGCTGGACGCTCGAGTACGTCACGGAGCGGAAGGCGTTCGGTGCCCCGATCGGATCGTTCCAGACGATCAAGCATCGGATGGCTGAGATGGCCACCGAACTCGAGATCGCCAGAACATACGTGGACCAGCAGGTGCTCGCGCTCAACGACGGCACCCTCACCGCCGAGGATGCAGCCAAGGCCAAGTGGTGGATCACGGAGTTGGAGATGCGCGTGATCGATTCCTGCCTTCAGTTCTTCGGGGGTTGGGGCTACATGGAGGAATACCCGATCGCTCGCGCGTTCCGCGACGCCCGGGTGCAGACCATCTACGGAGGGACCACCGAGATCATGAAAGAGATCGTTGGCCGCTCGCTCGGTCTTTGAATCAAGAGGAGGAACAGATGTCCGATGCCATCACATTCGATGGACGGGTAGCGGTGGTGACGGGTGCCGGTGGCGGGCTGGGAAGGTCCTATGCGAGGGAGCTCGCGCGCCGAGGCGCCTCCGTGGTCGTCAACGACCTCGGCGGCACGGTCGATGGCTCGGGAGGCAGTGAATCGGCCGCCGATCGAGTGGTCGATGAGGTCGTCGGGGCCGGGGGAGTAGCCGTGGCGAACTACGACTCGGTGGCGACCCCTGAAGGCGGGCGGTCGATCGTCGACACGGCCCTGAACACCTACGGACAACTCGACATCGTGGTCAGCAACGCCGGCATCCTCCGTGACCGTAGCTTCGCCAACATGACGTTCGAAGAGGTCGACGCCGTCCTCGACGTACATCTGCGAGGGGCGTTCCACGTCGCTCAGCCGGCGTTCGTGCACATGAAGGAACGTGGATACGGCAGATTTGTCTTCGCGTCGTCCAACTCCGGCATCCTGGGGAACTTCGGACAGGCCAACTATGGCGCCGCCAAGATGGGTCTGGTCGGGCTGTCCGGAGTCATCGCCATAGAAGGGGCCAAGTACAACATCCGGTCCAACGCCTTGGCTCCCGTCGCCCGTACGCGCATGACAGAAGAGCTTCTCGGACCGTTCGCCGAAATGCTCGACCCCGATCAGGTCACGCCGATGGTCGTCTACCTGTGTTCCGAAGCCAACCCATTCAGCCACGAGATCTTCTCTGCCGGCGGCGGCCGCTACGCCCGGTTCTTCGTGGGTGCCAATGACGGTTGGTTTGCCGGGCCGAAGCAGGTTCCGACGGTCGAGGCGGTTGCCGAGCACATCGAGGAGATCCGAGATGTCGGTTCGTATCAGATCATGGGTGCGTCGAGCGAAGAGCTCCATCTGCTCGGCCAGATGCTCGGGGCTCAGTGACCCATTCTGCAACGGCGTGACCGGCTCCTCGACGCTGTCAGCCGGCTGCGGCCATCAATCGATGTGACCAGGCGAGGGCGTCGAGATAACTGCTCGTCAGCGTTGTCGCATCCAGATCGAACGAGTCGAGGCGGTCCCATTCGGCGCGCTCGTATGCGATCGCAGCATCGAGGATCGCTCCCTTGGCACCGCTGCGAGTGACCAGCGCCTCTTTCACGTCGTCGGCGAGCGGGAGCGGCGTCACGAGGTCGGACATGGGTTGATCGACCAGAGCGTCGAGCACGCTGAGCACTCCGACGGTGAAGAAGGAATGCGGGTCGACCCGGGCGGTCCGTTCGGCCACAGTCGAGCACATCCGAGCCCGCGTCAGGCCGAGGGAAAGGAGTTCTTTCGGCTTCTGATCGTTCGAAGCGAACGCCAACACCGTGGCGAGCTCGGTGACCTTTCTGATTCCCAACATCACCACCGCCTCACGGATGGACTCGACGGTTCGAGGCAGCCCGTGGACGGCGGAGTTGAGGAGCCGCAGCAGTTTGAGGGAGAAGTCAGGATGGCGTTCCACTGTCTCGGCCACACCATCGATGGAGATATCAGGGCGATGCAGTTCGGCGAGGAGCTCCGCCAGCCGGGAGCGGCCTTCGTCGATCCTTCGTCCAGCCACGAGCTCTGGCCGAGCGAAGAAGAAGCCTTGGAACATCGAGAATCCCAGATCGTGGCAACGCGCATACATGTCGGGGCCCTCGACCTTCTCGGCGAGCAGCGCCACCCCGCTCGGGCGGAGGTCGGCGACGGTGGCTGCCAGCGCCTCGACCGGTACGGCCGCCAGGTCCACCTTCACGATGTCGACGAATGGCAACAACGATCGTCGATGGTCGTCGACGACGAAGTCGTCCAGAGCGATGCGATACCCGGCCGTCTTCAGCTCGGCCAGGGCCTCGACCACCTCCTGGTCCGCGCGAACGTCTTCGAGTATCTCGAGAGCAACCTGATTCGGAGGAAATGCGAGCACCGCCATCGAGACGATCATCTCCCGTGGGAGATTGACGAACACTGGCACGCCGCCGGTCAGGTCGGAGTCGAAGGTGTCGGAGAAGGCGCTCGCCAGCACATGGGCGGTGGCGGCCACCGGGTCGAGGACATCGGCGGTCCGCACCGGACCGGACCGGTAGAGCAGCTCGTAGCCCCACAACCTGCGGTTGCGATCAAAGATGGGTTGGCGGGCAAAGAACGTGTCAACAAGCATCAGAGACTCCAGCGTCCCCGGTCGGCAGGTTCGACCAGACCTTTCGTGCTCCCCGCCTTCGAATCAGGCAGCAGGGGCGTGCATCGCCGCGCTACACGGGAACCCGCTGAGTGGGGAGCACCGACCGATCAGGGAGCGATCTCGACCGGCACCCCTGCGCTGATCAGCTCTCCGAGCTCGAGGGCAACGTCGTTGGGTACCCGGACGCATCCCAGGGACTGGGCGTAGCCGATTGAGCCCGGCCGATTGGTTCCGTGGATACCGATGATGCCGTTTCCGCCGTTGAACTCGGTCACGACGTCCGAATAGGCAGAGAGGCCAAACGCCCAGGGACCCCACGGGCCCGTGGGGTTACCGACGATCACGGAGTCGGTGACGAAGAAGCTTCCGACGGGCGTCGGACTCGATGACGACCCGACCGCAACCGTCGTCTCCAGCAGGGTGCCGTCGGGACCGATGACCTCCAGCCGTCGATCCGAGAGATCCACCTCCACTCTGCGGTCGAGCACAAAAAGCGTCACGTCGTCCGCACGGATCCACCCTTCGGACCCATTGGGCCGTACCGGCAACGAGACCCTCATCCACCCCGCATCCGGACCTTCGATCACCTTCACCACTCGTGGCGTCCCCAGGATGGTGGCCGCTTCCAGCGTGAACATGGGCTCGGCGTCGCCTGCGGACGCAAACACTCCCAACTCCCCGTCGGAACGAGCTGCCAGCGACTCTCCAGGGGCCAGCGATGCTGTCGAGAGCACCGTGGTCGTGGTGGTCGGCCTCGTGGTCGTGGTGGTCGTCGGTGTCGTCGTGCTCGTGGTCGTGGCCAGGGTTGTCGTGGTCGTCGAGGTGGCATCGGCCGGCGCGAGCGGTGCAGCCGAGGCGCTGCAAGCCGCCAGGACGACTACGAGAACGAGAGGATTTCTTCGACGGAGCATCGGATGACAACCTAGTGGAGCTGGCGATCAATGAGCTTGCCGCGATAGCCTCGAGCAAGCGCCATGAAGATCGTCGTCACGAGAGCCGTCGAACCGAAGCACTTTGATTTGCTCGAGCGAGTCTCCGTGACCATGTGGCCGGAGACGACACAGATGCCACTCGATCTTCTGCAATCCGAGCTCGAGGATGCCGTGGGAGCGGTCACCTTTCTCACCGATCCCATCGACGCATCGGTGATCGGGCGGTCGCCCGCACTCGTCGCCTTGTCACAAGTGGCCGTAGGTGTGGACAACATCGACGTCGAGACGTGCACGTCGCGGGGCATCCCGGTGGGACACACACCCGACGTGCTCACCGAGACCACCGCCGACACGGCGTGGGCTCTGCTGGCTGCGGCGGTCAGACGACTTCCGGAAGGCTTCGACCACGTCAGGCGTGGGGAGTGGGGACCATGGCGACCCGACCTTCTGCTCGGTGGTGACCTACACGGTACGACGCTCGGGATCATCGGTCTGGGGCGGATTGGCTCGGCGATCGCCCGGCGGGCACAGGGGTTCGACATGCGAGTGCTCTACTCGGCCCGGAGGCGCAAGCCCCACCTCGAGGCGTCTCTCAAGGTGAGCCACAGGCCACTCGGAGAGCTGCTGGCAGAGGCGGACCACGTCGTGATCGCAACGCCGCTGTCCGAGGAAACCCGCTCGCTCATCGATCGCGCTGCCCTTGCACTGATGAAGCCTACGGCCACGCTCGTGAATATCGCTCGAGGGCCGATCGTGGACACCGACGCCCTCGTCGAAGCGCTCAGGACCGGCCAGATCGCAAGCGCCGCCCTCGATGTCACCGATCCGGAACCGCTCCCGGCGGATCATCCGCTCCTCGACCTGCCGAATTGCCTTGTGATTCCTCATCTCGGGAGTGCCAGCCATCGGACCAGGGCTGCCATGACGGCCCTCGCATTCGAGAATCTCGCCGCCGGGCTCGATGGCAGGCCGATGAGGGCATGTGCCAACCCGGAGGTGTACGGCGGGCGTTCGGGCTGACGGTTCAGTCTGCGATCGGTTGCACCGCGAGGAGAACCCCCGCTTCGATCGACACCGTGGCGACCGCAGCGACGAACTCGTTGCTCACGCCGCGACTGGTCCCAAATCGCAGAATCTCCCGCTCCAGCTGCCAGCGGAGGCCGGTGGTGGTCACACCCACGACGTCGCCGCCCACCGGGAGCAGCGAAACGTGGGCGCCGACGCCGCCATGCAGCCGTGCGTGCTCGTGGATCACCGTGACACGACCCGGGTGCGCGAGCCACTGGATGTCGACATGGGCGAACCGAGGGTTCGCCAAGATCAGCCCCGTGGCCAAGAAGTGATCGAGTCTGCCACCGGTCCCTCCCACTACGATCACCCGATCGATGTCGTCGCGTTCGGTCACCGCATCGAGGGCGAGTTCGAGATCGGTGGCGTCCTTGTCCGTCGGAAACCGCATGACCTCCGCATCTGCGTCGATGGCTTCGGCCGACACGGAGTCCATGTCTCCGACGATCAGGTCGGGTTTCAATCCGAGTTCCCGGGCCTGATCCGCGCCACTATCCACACCTACGACCCATGCCGAGTCGGGAAGGTCGTCGAGGACATCGAGAGGGGGTGCCTCTCCACCGGCGATCACCACTGCCGTCCTCATGTTCGACCCTCCATGAACGAGACCACCGTGGGGCGGTCGGCCCCTGAAGGAATGTCGATGTGCACGTCTCCACGCTATCTTCCTGCGCTCCCAAGGAGCAAGCATGCCGACTATCGCAGTGTTGACGTCAGGTGGGGACGCGCCCGGTATGAACGCCGCCATCCAGTCCGTTACGAAGGTCGGCGCGATTCGTGGCTACGACGTCGTGGGCGTCGAGCGGGGTTATGACGGCCTCATAGACGGGGACGTCATTCCGCTCACACGTCGGGAGGAAAGCGGCGCCATCGTGTTTCCGGCTGCAGATGTCGAAGGTATCGGCGGCTTGGGTGGGACCGTGCTCGGTTCTGCACGCTGCCCCCGGTTCTTCGATCCGGCCCATCGAGCCAAGGCCGTCGAGAACCTGCGGGACTGGGACTGCATCGGACTGGTCGTCGTCGGCGGGAACGGATCGATCGCGGGGGCGCACGCGCTGGCCGGCGAATCCGACATCCCGGTCTTGTCGATCCCGGCGTCGATCGACAACGACATCGGCCTCACGCGGGAGGCCCTCGGTGTCGACACCGCCCTCAACACCATCGTGGAGGCGTGCGACCGCATCTCCGACACGGCCCGATCTCACCGCCGTGCGTTCATCGTCGAGGTCATGGGACGTCACTCGGGCTATCTGGCCATGGCATCGGCGATCGCCACGGCCGCCGATGCCGTGTTGCTCCCCGAGCAGGGGAAGAGCTTCGATGAGATCATCGACGGTGTCGCCTCGTGCGTTCGAAGCAGCTTCTCCGGGCCTCGCAACAAGCGGCGCGTCCTCATCATCAAGGCCGAAGGCGTGGAGATCCCAACTCATCTGCTCGTGAACGAACTGGAAGCCGAGTTGGCCGAAGAGGACGTTGACATTCGAGGGACGGTGCTCGGGCATCTGGTGAGAGGCGGTAACTCGTCGTTCCGCGATCGGCTGTTGGCTGGGCGCTTCGGCCTTGTCGTGGTCGACGCGTTGCTGGAGGGCAAGACCGACCTCATGGCCGGATGGAACATTCTCGAGCCGGGACTGCCGACCAGCGACGCCTTCATTCGAATGTTTCCCATGAGCGAGGTCCTGGCCGAGACGGAAGGGCTGCTGGACGGCTCGAGTGACGTCACCATGGATCGAGTGAGGCGGATGGAATCCATCCAGGGTGTTCTCGCACTTTGACCGTCGGGTGGGCTGTCGTCAGGCGCCGCGCTCAGTCGATCTGTGGGATCAGGGTTTGCTTCGCTCGTCGGAGCGTTCTGGTCACGCTTTCGGGATCCGACCCACTTGCGAACACGAATGCCAGATACCGCCCGTCCTCGGGCGGCGGCGTCACGGACCGACCGACCGGGATCGCGGGCTCGAACCCTGTGACTCCGCTGATCGCAAGGGTCTCCTCCAGCCCCGCGAATCCGGCCAAGATCCCTGCGCGCGGCGTCGGGACCATCAGGACACCGGTTGCTCGAGGCTGGCGAGCCTGCGTCGCCTCGATTCCCAGTGCCTGGGCGAGGATCACCGTCTCCAAGGAGCGGCCCATCAGCCCGAATCGAAGTGCCCGGCCGCAGAGGCCGCCGATCGATCGGGCGGCCACCTCGATCAATGTCGGTATGCCGTCCTCGACGCGTACCTCGGCATGGATCGGGCCGTGTGTGAGACCCAGCGTGGATGTCGCCCGCCGCACCAGCTCTGTGGCCTCGTCGAGTTTGGGTGACCGGCTTGGAGTCACGTAGATCGTTTCTTCGAAGTAGGGCCCGTCGAGCGGTTCCGGCTTGTCGAATACGGCCAGGACACGGAACTCCCCACCCCAGACCGTGCCCTCTATGGCGATCTCGGGCCCAGGCACGAATCGCTCCATCACCAGTGGCCGTGATCTGGGCACGCCATGAGTCGCTTGGATGTCCCGGATCCGATCGGCCACGGCCTCCACCGTCGATCGGTCGTCGACTCTGATCACGCCGCGGCTTGCGGAAAGGGATCTGGGTTTCAGCACCACCGGACCGTCGAATGTGGCCATGACGCCGGCCACGTTGTCCCCGTCTTCGATCGCGACAAAACGCGGTTGTCTGATCTCGCCGGCGTCGAGCGCCTTGCGCAACGTCAACTTGTCGAGTGTTGCCGCTACGGCGGCCGGATGGTTGTGGGGCAGACCCAATATGGCGGCGGCCTCGGCGGCCATGGCGACCCCGGCATCGTCGGCGGCGACTATGGCGTCGATCGGGGTACGGGTCGCCAGATCGGCGATCGCCTGGGCCGACGCGGCAACGTCATCGCAGTCGATCTGAACGAATCGCTCGGGGGCGCCGAGGGGCGGTTCCTGGTCCGATGCGATGGAGAGGTCGATGCCGAGTGTCTCCGCCGCCGCCACGAAGTCCGCGGTTCGATATGACGAGGTAGGGAGGACGACCAGCGCACGTGGCACGCCGTCGATCGTACCTGTGTGGGTTGTCCTAGGAGGCACCGTCCTTTTGATGCGCGCGCCAGACCTGTACCATGGTCGCCAGCATGACAGATGAGACGATTCTTTCGGTCGCAGACGACGCTCGGGACATGATCCTCCAACTCGGCCGAGAGGAGCCTGGTGACGAGGAATACGGCCTTTTCATCGAGGTGTCCGGGTTCGCCGGCCAGCGGTTCGAATACGACCTGAGCTTCATGACCGTAGCCTCAGCCGGTGATGCCCATCATGTCGAGCGCCACGGCGAGCTCGCACTGATCGTGCCGACCGACGATCTGGACAAGCTTCGTGGGGCCTCGTTGTCACTGACCGATCAAGGTCTCGCCATGAACAACCCCAATGCCCCTGCGTCACCGACGATGGAGGCTCCCCAGGGTGACCTGACCGGACCGCTGGCGGATCAGGTTCAGACCGTTCTGCAGGACCAGATCAACCCCGCCATCGCATCTCACGGTGGAGCGGCCGAATTGGTGAGTGTCGAAGGATTCACCGCCTACCTGAAGCTGATGGGTGGCTGCCAGGGGTGTGGCATGGCCCAGGTCACTCTGAAGCAAGGCATCGAGCGGATTCTCCTCGAGGCGATCCCGGAGTTGACCAACGTCGTCGACGTGACGGATCACGCCTCGGGAAGCGACCCGTACTACGAGGCCGCCAAGAAGTAACGGTCGGTCACAGTCTCTCGGCTCGTCGCAGAAACGCTGCCATCTGCCCACGTGTGACGGGATCGTCCGGGCAGAAGGCGGTGGTCGTGCACCCGGTGGTGATTCCCGAGGCGGCGAGGGCGTTGATGTCGTTTTCGAACACCGACGTCTCGTCGTCGGAGAACACATCGTCATCGGACGGCTGGAGCATGTAGGCCCGTTTCAGGAACGCTGCCATCTGGCCACGTGTGACGGGATCGTCCGGGCAAAAGGCGGTGGTCGTGCACCCGGTGGTGATTCCCGAGGCGGCGAGGGCGTTGATGTCGTTTTCGAACACCGAGGCTTCGTCGTCGGAGAACACGTCTGTTCCCGAAGCGGGGAGTCCGAGAGTCCTGACGAGGAACGCAGCCATCTGCCCTCGGGTGATCGCATCGTCGGGGCAGAAAAAGTCGCCCCGCGGCGGATTGCATCCCTTGGTGATGCCCTCGCCGGCGACCCATTCGATGTCGCCTTCGAACACGGAGAGGTCGTCGTCGAGGAACCAGCCGCTCCCGGTGAGACCGCCTTCCACCAGCACGTCGACGCTCGTGGCGGTGGCCCCAGTGACTGTGACAGGTACTCCGGCGACGGTGAAGGAGGTACCCGCCTCGTGGAACTGCTGGAAGTCCGGATAGGGAGTGGCCACGGCCGGGACCGGTGAGATGTCGGCAAGGATGCCAAAGCACGGTGATTCGGCCGGTAGCGGCGAGCAGGTGCCTTCGCGTTGGTCGACTCGGTAGACCTCGACGCCGAGGGCGTCGACGCTGACCGGGGAGTTGGCGTCGAGAACCGGGTCTTCGGGGCCCCGCACCGACAAGGCGTAGAAGAGCCCTTCCTCACCGGTGGTGATGACGACCATCCGGGTTCCCGTAGTGCCCACTGTCCCCACCCGATAGGTCCGATCGCCACCGTGATGCAGCGCCACCTGTTCGGGTTCGATCCATCCGGCTGCGTAGAGATTGAAAGCGTTGGTCCCGCCCCAGCCCAACGACATCACGTCGAGTTCGTTGTCGTACGGATCGTCCGCACCCGGATGAGCCCAGTGGAAGGTGTGACCCATCTCGTGGGCGGCGATCGATCCGGCAGGTGAGAACTCGTAGGCGGCGATCTCGACGACGGTGGCGCCGTCCACCTCGGCCCGTCGGGAGATGCCCTCGTACAGCAGGCTCTCGGTACTCCAGGAGATGGTTCCAGGGCCGCCCTTGCCGACTTCGGAGCTGCTCCCGTCCGAGATGACCGAGAAGTCGTCCACGTACAGTCGGGGCACGGTCGTGTCGTGGGGCTGGTCGATGCCGCAAGCGTCGACAGAGGCGGTACCGGCCCCCCGGAAAACGGGTCGGTACCGGCCCTCGGAGATCTCCTCGAAGTAGTCGGCGGTCACGCCGTTGAGTGCCGTCACCGCCGTGCTCAGGTCGAGACCGAGAGAGTCCATGGCGGGATCCGTGCAGATCCAGACATCCCAGGTCTCGCTGCCCGAGGTGAAGAGGCGGTGATACGGGGCATAGGCGACGAGTCCCATGGGGTCTGCGGCATATGCGTCCTCGAAGGCGATCTCGATGGCTGCTTGCGGCAACAGGCCCTCGACCGGTTGCGTCTCCACCACGATGTCATCACCTCGAGGGACCCGGGTCGCCTCGGCGCCTGCCGGGCTCGCAATGGAGATCATGAGGGCGGCGAGCAGCCACACGAGCAATGAACGACGGACTGGAAGCATGGAGACGACCCTGTTCGGCTTCTCGGACTCTACAGTGCCGAGGCATCTGAGCTCGATGCGGCTCCGGCGAACTAGCGTCTGCGACGTGGGCTACACGCACGCTCAACTGGCGATGTGCGAAGGCGCCGAGGTACCGGATCTCATCGGAGCCGACTGCAGACTGCTGTTCGTAGGGATCAATCCTGGGTTGTGGACCGCGGCGACCGGCATCCACTTCGCCCATCCATCGAACCGCTTCTATCCGAGCCTCCTCGAGGCCGGGATCATCGACGAGCCAGTCGTCGTCGATCCAGAGTGCCCGTCGATCGCAATGCCTGGTGTGGCACCAAGTCCGAGTGTCCTGGGCTCGGGCCGAATGCAGATGATCGAACGCGGTATCGGGATCACCAACATCGTGCGCCGAGCAACTGCCCGTGCATCCGAGTTGCGAGCAGAAGAACTGAGAGAAGGCGCCGAGACGCTTCGGGAGACCGTCGCCCGCCACGCCCCCGCCGTGGCCGCAATCGCCGGCATCACCGCATTTCGCACCGCCTTCGGACGGCCACGTGCCGCTCTGGGACCACAGGACATGGACATCGACGGGACTGCCGTCTGGGTGGTCCCGAATCCGAGTGGCCTCAATGCTCATGAGACCGTGGCGAGTCTGGCTCGGAAGCACCGGGAAGTGGCGGAGCGCGCCGGTGTGGATCTGCGATGACAGAAGCTCCCACAGAGCGCCAGGTGCTGTATGCGCTGGTGAGCGCAGGGTTCCTCGCCGTGGTGGCCGTTTTGATCGTGGGCGCGGCCGCTGCCGGTCTGGTTCCGACCTGGTGGACCGTTGCCACCGCCGTCGTCTGGTTCGGCGCCGGAGTGGTGACGGTGTTCCGCTGGAGAGAGACCCGGATCGTCCTGTTGGTCTCGATCACCTTGTTCGTTGCTTGGACTGTCGGAACGCTCGTGGTCGCATGAGGGTGGTGGGCATCGACAAGGCACGTGGTGGATGGGTGGCCGTGATGCTCGAAGACGGTGCCTTCGCCGGAGCGGTGTTCATCGAGCGGGTCGAGCAGGTACAGACCATGGACGCGTCGTGGATCGCCGTCGACATGCCCATGGCGTTTCCCTCCGTAGGCAGACGCCCGGCGGAGCTGCAGGCCCGTCGCCTGCTGGGCAGACGCGCATCGACCGTCTTCTTCACGCCCCCACGATCGAGCATCGAACACGGTTGGGATGAGGCGCGATCGGCGGGTGTGAGCAAGCAGATGTGGAACCTCGTGCCGTCGATCGTCGAGGTCGAAGCCTGCCGGGAGCCAACCTGGATCGAGGTCCACCCGGAGGTGGTCTTCGCCACGCTCGGAGGCTCCCCGCTCCCGTCGAAGAGGACATGGGACGGGGCGATGGCGAGAAGGGCTCAACTCGAGGCAGCAGGCGTCCGGCTTCCCGAGGATCTCGGTTCGGCCGGCACGGCGGCCGTGGACGACGTCCTCGACGCTACTGCATGTGCCTTGGTGGCGTCCAAACATCCCAGCGCCACGGTGCCGCTTGGCTCGACAGGAGAGGAGATCTGGACCATCGGACCCGGCCTTGCCGGCGGATAGGCGGGTCCGCTCAGGGCTGCCAGACCCGGGCGTCGGGGAAGAACGCCTGGAAGGCGAACCAGAACTCGTTGCGATGGGGAGCCAGTTCGAGACGGGTGCCTGCCAGAGGTCCCTCGATGGCATCGCCGAGCAGCGTCCACGTGGTGCCGGTTTCCTCATCCACGAAGCGGTCGTCCCCCACCGCGGCAAACGTCAACGCCTGACCGTCGACGGTCGACAGGTACGCAACGCCTGTGCCCACTGATTGCCCGTTGGCGATGTTCGAGGCGTCGAGGGCATCGGCGGTTTCCGGTGCGCCCCACATGACCACGATGGGCTCTCCGCCCACCTGGTCGTTGATTGCCCCCGCCTCTTGTATGAGATCGAACGGATAGGCAACGTCCTCCTGCTCGATGCCGACGCCCACCACACGGGACAGGGCGGGGTAGCGGTCGTCGACATCGCCGTCGAAGAACGAGCCGATCGGCCCCGCCGACGAGGAGTAGCCAACGTAGGGGTTGGCTCCGTACGGGATCCCGAATCCCTGTTCGGCCGCCATCACCAGTCCGTCGGAGTGGCGCTCGCGAAAATCCGCCCATGAGAGGATGGCCGAAGGAATCGGCTCGAGCCGGCTCCCGGCGAGGTCTCCGACGATCGACTCACCTGTGATCTGTTGCCAAAGCGACTCGGTTGCGTCATCCCACATGACCAGGTCGGATTGCCGGAGCAGCCCCGACACCCCGAAGCGGAGCGAGGTGCCGTCGACTACGGGGTCGAAGGCCAATGCGGAGTTGCACAGCGGGCAGTAGGTGACCACGACAGGAGTTCCCTCGAAGTCGTCGTTGACGATCTCGTGGCGCGTCATGATGGAAAGTGGATAGAAGCGGGCCGAGCCTTCGACCTCCACCACGGCGCCCGGCTCTCGATCGTCGAGCCAGTCGGACGCCCCGACAGGTTCGAACACCGGGTCGTCGATCGGCGGGATGAGGTCACGAGGATCGATGGCGCGGATCCCGACCTTCAACTCCTCGAGATCGATCGTGCTGACATCGAAGTTCGTTTCCCACTCCGACGTGACCGTCACCAGTCTCGACGGGAGCTCGGTCGGCTCGGCATCGGTCCCCGATCCGGCGCCATCCGGATCTTCCACGATGGAGACCGTGGGGTCTGGCGAGGTCTGCCCCGTGGTCGGTGTGGAGTCGGTCGCGTCCGAGGAGCAGGCGGACAGGAGGAGCACCAGGGCTGGAACCGATAAATACAGGCGTCGCATCGATCCTTTCAACACCGCAAGGCCGGTGGCATTCCCGACACTCGCTTGACTCTCGGCGCCCGACGTTATTCAATCGGAGATGTGAGACGTGTGACGATCGACGACGTCGCACGCCGATCCGGAGTTTCGGTGGCGACGGTGAGCCGTGCGGTTCGAGGTATGCCCAACGTCTCGCCCAACACGAGACGGAGGGTCTTGGAGGCGGCTGAGGCCTTGCGCTACCGGGCCGATCCGAATGCCTCGCGGTTGGCGGCCGGCAAGACCGGGCTCGTGGTGATGGCGGTTCCGTCGATCACGGCCTGGTACATGGGTCAGGCGGTGGCCGGGGTGGAAGCCGTTCTGTCCGCGGCCGGACTGGAGCTGTCGTTGGTGTTCCTGACGGACGAGGCGAGCCGCACACTCGCCCGGCATGAGCCCGGTTCACTGGCGCACGGCGCCGACGCCCTCGTGCTGCTGGATGTGGCTCCCGATCACGATGCCCTGGACTCACCCGTGCCGATCGTGGTCTTGGGTGTGAACACGGAGCGGTTCGACTCGGTGTCGATCAACAACGTCGCGGGGGGAGCTCTGGCGGGACGTCACATCGCGTCGCTGGGACACCGTCGCTACGGGCTGATCGGCGGTTCCCCGGATGATATCGCCGGTGCCGTGGGCCGGGAGCGTCTCGAGGGCTTCCGATCGGGGTTTTCCGAGGTAGCCGGGCCTGTTGGTGAGGAGTCGTCGGCCTTCGGGAACTTCTCGGCGTTGGGCGGATACGAGGCGATGCTCGAGCTTCTGGCCCTACCTCGTCCGCCGACGGCCGTGTTTGCGGTGTCCGACGAGATGGCCATGGGAGCCATGCGAGCAGTGGAAGATCGGAGTGACTCGGCGTCCATCCGGCCGTCGATCGTGGGTTTCGACGATCACGAGCTGGCATTCGCAATGGGTCTGACAACGATTGCCCAAGATCCGGCGGAAATGGGAGCCGTCGGCGCGGGCCGTCTGCTCTCCAGGCTGAACGGCGAGCGCGATGCAACGGGGAGCCTCCGCGGCGACGTCCGTCTCGTGGTCCGGCAGTCGACGCGGAACTGCTGACCTGGTGGTTGGCGACGTCAGGGCCATCGTTCTAGTGTGGAAACGCTTACATCACGGGCTTGCACCTGTCTGGCGGCAGGTCCGGTGAGCCCCTCCGGCGATCCGGGGGGAAACGACATACGGGAGGAATACATGATGGAGAGGAAGCATCGCTTCTTCGTTCTCATCGCCGTGCTTGCCCTCGTCGTTGCTGCCTGTGGTGGCGACGACGGTGCGGACGGCACAGCAGGCGACGGAGGAGACGGCGGTGCTGCCGCAGAGTTCAACCTCTTTGGCGCACCGACCGGCGTGGAAGGTGAGGCCCTCCAGGGCTTCATCGACGTCTACAACGAAGAAACCGGATCAAGCATCACGTTCACCGGCTCGGACGACTTCGAGTCCCAGCTCCGGATCCAGGTCGACGGTGGCAACCCGCCGGCGGTGGCGGTCACGCCGCAGCCGGCGTCGATCTGCGAGTTCGCCGACGAGGGCGCGCTCGTCTCGCTGGAGGACATGGGATTCGACATCGCAGAGATGGAAGCGAATCACTCGAAGTTCTGGATGGACCTCGGCCTGTGCGAGGACGGAAGCCACTACGGAATTCCGTGGTTCCCGAACTTCAAGTCGATCGTCTTCTATCACCAGCCGACATTCGAGGCCCTCGGTCTCGAGATCCCGGAGACCTGGGATGACCTGCTCGCCGTCTCTCAGCAGGCGGTCGATGCCGGATACACCCCGTGGTGCTTCGGTTTCGAGAGTGGTGGCGCAACGGGATGGCCGGGCACCGACTGGATCGAGGACATCCTCATCCGTCAGTCCGGTGGTGATGTCTACGGCCAATGGTTCAAGCACGAGATCCCGTTCAACGATCCGGCCGTCGCTTCGGCCTTCGACACGTTCGGCGAGCTGCTGTTCGCCGACGGGTTCGTGCTCGGCGGTGCCGAGAACGTGGCAGGCGTGAACTTCAACGACTCGCCCGGCCCGTTGTTCGTGGACGATGCCGGCCCCAACGGGGACGGACCTGGGTGTCTGATGCTCAAGCAGGGCTCCTTCATCCAGAACGTGTTCAAGGACCAGCCCGGATACGAAGACGGTGAAGAGTCCGAGATCTCGGTGTTCGCGTTCCCCAGCATCGACGGCAACGGCGGTGCGATGGGTGGCGGTGACACGCTGATCGTCTTCGACGGAGCCGACGAGAACGTCGCCGCCGTCAAGGATTGGATCACCCCGGATTGGCAGTGCACGCTGGCTTCGGCCAGTGGTGGCGGAATTGCGCCGTACGGCGGTCACGGTGTGGCCGGCGTCGAGCGTCTTCCGGGCCACAAGGACGTGAACCCCGATTGCTACGAGACGGACGCCTCCAAGGCGTTCGCAATCTCGATCACAGAGGCGCTCGGAGCGAACACGTTTGCGTTCGACGCATCGGACCTCATGCCGCCGGAAGTCGGCCAGGGTTCGTTCTGGACAGCCATGGTGGATTGGAGCCGCGGGACCCCAACCCAGGAGGTCGTGGATGCCGTGGAGGCCAGCTGGCCGTGATCGGTGTTCGCGTCACATGACGCGAAGCAAATGATCGTGGAGGTGGCCAGCGATGGCCACCTCCACGTGTTTAAGGTGAATGGCGCCCAGCGAGAGAGAGCGGAGGAGAGATGACGACACCCCCCGTCATACAAGACGACGATCGGGACGTCGGTCGAGGCCCGTCCGGCGAGTATGGGTCGGACAGCCACAGTCCGGTCGACTGGGTGCTGCGCATCGCATCGGCTCTCGTCGTGCCCGCGGTCATCGTGGTCGTGTTCTTCAGTTTCGGGTATCTGAAGGACGAGAACGCCAACAAGCTACTCCAGGTTCTGCTGGCATTGGTCGTAGGGATCGGCGGTGTCTGGGGCTTGTACTGGGGGATGGACAAGGCCGTAAGCATGCTGCCGAAGAAGTCGGCAGCGGCGACTCGTCCGTTCGCATATGTGGGGCCGGCGATGGTGCTCCTGGGCTTCTACCTCGTGTATCCGGCCGTCAACACACTCATCATCTCGTTCAAGAACGCCTCAGGTTCGGCCTGGATCGGGTTCGACAACTACGCACGGATCTTCACCGAGAGCCAATACCTCATCTCGCTTCGCAACAGCGTCATCTGGGTGCTCGTGGTGCCGTTCACGGCGGTCGCAGTGGGCCTCGCATTCGCAACGATGACCGACAAGATCGGAAACCGGTGGGAGTCGTTCTCGAAGAGCCTCATCTTCCTGCCGATGGCGATCTCGTTCGTGGGTGCGTCGGTCGTCTTCACGTTCATCTACTCGTTCCGCCCTGCGGGGTTCGGAGAGCAGATCGGATTGCTCAACGGCATCGTCACCCAGCTCGGCGGCGATCCTGTGAACTGGGTGGCGCAACAACCCTGGAACAACCTGTTCCTGATGGTGATCCTCATCTGGCTCCAGACTGGGTTCTCGATGGTGATCCTGTCGTCGGCGATCAAGGGTGTGGAGGACGTTCTGCTGGAGGCGGCTCGAATCGACGGAGCCAACGAGTGGCAGGTGTTCTGGAGAGTTGTGTTCCCGAGCATCGCTTCCACGGTGGTGGTCGTGTGGACCACCGTCATGATCACGGTGTGGAAGGTGTTCGACATCGTATGGGTGATGACCGGGGGCCGTGACGGCACACAGGTGATCGCCCAACAGATGGTGCAGGAGTTCTTCACCAACAACAACGACGGTGTAGGTGCGGCCCTGGCGGTCATCCTCTTCGTTGCCGTGGTCCCTGTGCTCGTGCTCAATGTCAAGCGGTTCCAGGCTCAGGAGGCAATGCGATGACAACTACCGTCGCCGCAGGCGGAAAGCCTGCGACCACCGCCGGGACCAAGATCCCGATCTACCTGACGGTGATCTTGGTGGCCACGCTGTGGACGATCCCGACCTTGGGACTGCTGGTCAACTCCTTTCGCGAGCCGCGGTCGATCCGCGGTACCGGATGGTGGACGGTCTTCGGTAGCCTTTTCGATGGGGGCACCTGGACGCTCGACAACTACTCGCGTGTGCTCGACGAGGGATTCGGCAACGCCTTTGCCAACACACTCGCCGTGAGCATCCCTTCGGTGGTGATTCCGATCACCATCGCTGCGTTTGCGGCGTACGCATTCGCCTGGATGAAGTTCCCGGGACGAAACTTCCTGTTCGTGGTGGTCGTCGGCCTGATGGTGGTTCCGCTCCAGATGGCCCTGATCCCGATCCTTCGGGTCTACACCAGCTTCGAGCTCAACGGAACGTTCCCGGCGATCTGGCTGGCTCACGCCGGCTTTGGCATGCCATTGGCGGTGTATCTGTTGAGAAACTACATGGGGTCGTTGCCGGGTTCGATCATCGAATCGGCCAACATCGACGGCGCCGATCACTTCGCCATCTTCTGGCGACTGGTGGTCCCGCTGTCGACACCCGTCCTGGCATCGTTTGCCATCTTCCAGTTCCTCTGGGTGTGGAACGATTATCTGATCGCCCTCGTGTTCCTGGGGACCGACCCATCGGTTCGGGTGCTCACCACCGAGCTCGCAGACCTCGCAGGTCGTGGTGAGGGAGCGCTCAACCTGCTGCCGGCTGCGGCGTTCGTGACGATGGTGCTGCCGATGGTGGTGTTCTTCTCACTCCAGCGGTACTTCGTGCGCGGTCTCACAGCCGGTGGCGTGAAGGGGTGAACCGCGGAACCGGCTGACCTCGAGGCCCAACGGAGACGGAACTGGCTCGCGATCGCGATCTCGACGATTGTGATGATGTTCAGCTATTTCCCGTACGCTGCCGCGTTCAGTGGAGAGGACGGGGAGATCGACCTGATCCTGGTGGCGATCTCGCTGGCGGTGGCGCCCTTCGTCTTCGTCGCCATGGGTCTCATGTCGAGGAATCCCAAGACGCCGAAGGCGGTGCTCCGGTCGATGGCGCTTCTGCCACTCGTGGGGATGTCGGTCGGGCTCATCGCGCCGATCCTGGGCGCGTCTGCGGCGTTCATGGTGGGAGGGTCTCTCACGCTGGATCGACCGCCGGTCGAAGGCGTGATGCGATGGCGTTGGATGGCGGTTGCCTTCACGATCTTCTACCTGTTCGTCCTGTTGGTGGCGGTCACGCCTGCAGGGGTGTTCGCGGGAGGGCTGGTTCCGCTCTTGATGGTCGGCTTTGCCGACGAGTATGCCCGGTGGACCGCCGGTCGGGCGTAAGCTCGACACATGGGTTCGCAGCGCGGCTGGCTCGTCGTCGGGCTGGCGGTGGTAGGGGTGGGAGCGTCGATCTTCGTCTGGCTCGGCCCCGATGCGATCGAATCGACCACGGTGTCCGACGCCGTGGCCACCGGGCGTCACGATGATCTGCGGAGACTTCTTGCGGGTGGCGCGAGTCCCGATGAACCAGTGGTCAACGGGCTCACGCCACTGATGCGGGCAGCAGCACGCGATGACGTCGTTGCCATCGACGTGCTCGTCGACGGGGGAGCGGAGGTCGACCTCCGAGGCACAGAAGGACTCACAGCACTCCACGTCGCCGCCAGGGCCGACGCGCCCGAGGCGGCCGCTGAGCTCGTGGCCCTCGGTGCAAGCGTGGATCTCGCGTCGGACAACGGCATGACGGTCCTTCACCATGCGGCCGCTACCGGGTCGATCGGTGCGATCGATGTGCTTGCCGCCGTCGGGGTCGACATCGACCGAAGGTCCGAGGCGGTGGTGCAGGGTCACGGACATCCACGGGACGTCGGACCATCTGCACTTTCGATCGCCGTTCGGGCGGGACATCTGGAGGCTGCCGAAGAGATGATTCGGTCCGGCGCGGATGTCGATGCACCATCGCAGCGGGGAATCACGCCGCTCCTCACGGCCGTCTTCAGCGACGCTGAACCCGCAATGGTCGAGCTGCTCCTGGCTTCGGGCGCCGATCGTTGGGTCTCGGTGGGATGCGTCGCGGGTTGTAGCTCGGACGCGGAGTTGGACGCAACCGGCTGGGCGGACGCACTCGACCGTCACCAGCTGTTGGAAGTGCTGTCAACGAGGTGACGGGCGCCTGAACATCCGAAGCCGGGCCATTCGCTTCCAGACCTCGACGATCTCGTCCGAGTCGAGTGAGGCATCGTCGGCCCCGGCCTCGGTCAGCCGGTGATTCAACTGCTCGACGCGTGTCCGGACCAGTGTCTCCGAGGGGAGCGCCCACACCTGACCAAGACGGTGCTCTACCTCTGCGACCACCTCCTGCGCTCCGTCTTCGCGCCTGATACGTTCGGCCTCGCGGCGCCCCCACCACCCGGGTTCTGCGTCTCGAATGTCCAGTGGCCGGCCGGCCTGGTCACCGGCATCGAACGCCCCCTGTGAAGCCGCCTGTTCGAGAAGGTGTTCGACGAACTCCATGAGCACATGATATTCGACGACCTGGCAGGATTTTCGGTAAGGCCAGTCGAATCCGTGCCGATAACTTCCATCTGATATGTCGATGACCGCGCAACAGACTCCGTCGGTGATTCGTACCAGCACCGGATTCTTCGCCAACTCGGTGCTGGCGGCTGCCCTTGGCGTCGCATGCGCCAGGCTGTTCGAGCAGGTGGCAGTCGCCGTGACAGCGGCGATCGCAGGTCGGGACCCGGTGCTCACCAACAGTGCCGTGCTGCTCAACGAGCCCGGATCCGATCTCGTGATGCTGGCACAGCCTATCGCTTCGCTCGTGCTCGGACTCGTGCTCCTGATGCTCTACCCGGGATCGAAGGACAGGAGTGCGGGGCGGCTCGTCATGCTGTGGACGTTGCTGTTTGCCTTCCGCAACGCCGCCATCGCACTGGCCATGGCCGCGGTGGACGAGGCGTCTCCCGTTGCGCTGGCGCTCGCGGAATGGAACGCGCCGGACGGGATCGACCTGGTGGTGGCAATCGTCGGAGCGCTCGGTCTGGTCCTGATAGCCACGGGAGCCGCATCGGCATTCTTGTCGTTCTCACGCCACCGCAGCGAGGTCGCGACTGCCCGCGAGCGATTGCGATTCGCCGGCTCGATCGCTCTGATCCCGGGCATCGCAGGTCCTTTGCTGGCCGTTCCGATGTTTCTTCCCGACGCCGGCACCGGTTTCGTGTCGACGCTGCCGCTGGCCGGTGCGTTCGTGCTGATCACGACCCTCGCTGCGGCTGCCACCAAGTCTTTCGCCCCCCCGCAGGTGATCGAAGAGCGCACTCTTTCGGTCGGCCTGATCACGGCGTTCGTACTCGTTCTGCTGGTTGCCAAGTTCGGCCTCGGCCCCGGAGTCCCGATTCCTCCCTGGGACGACCGGCTCCGGCTAACTTGGCGTCCGTGACCGGGCACTCGGCAGCAATCCTCACCATCAGTGACGGCGTGAGCCACGGAAGTCGTGAAGATACCTCCGGCGACGCCCTGGCGGAACGCCTGACCGTCGACGGTTTTGACGTGGTCGAACGTCGGGTCGTCGCAGACGAGGCGGACGCCATTGCGATGGCGATCAGGTCGATGGCTCAGACGGCCCGTTTGGTCGTGACGACCGGAGGGACGGGGTTCGGTCCTCGGGACGTCACTCCCGAGGCGACCAAGTCCGTGCTGGACCGCGAGGCTCCCGGCTTGGTTCATGTGATGTTGTCGAATGGGCTCGCGATCACGCCGATGGCCGCGCTCACCCGGGCGACGGCGGGGTCGCTCGGTGCCTCCCTCGTGGTGAACCTGCCCGGAAGCCCCAAGGGCGCAGCCGAGAACCTGGGTTCCATCATGCCGCTCGTCCCGCACATCCTCGATCTGCTCGAGGGAAACACAGAGCACTGAATCGGAGCGCCGCATTCTCGTCGTCGGCCCGGCCCTCGCTCCCCGCAAGCGCAGCAGTTTCTCTAGCATCCTCGCATGGCCGACTTCGACCGGATTCTGGAGACGATCGTCGAGTGGGCCGACCGCGGGCAGGGATTCGCCCTGGCGACCGTCGTAGGTGTCAGGGGATCGACGTACCGAGGTCTTGGCGCCCGGCAACTCGTTTCCACAGATGGAACGTCGGTCGGAACCGTTTCAGGGGGTTGCCTGGACTCGGATCTTCGCGCAGTTGCCGCCGAGGTCATCGCCGACGGCAAGGCTCGAATCGTCGAATTCGACCTCACGGCCGACGACGAGGCGATCTGGGGATGGGGGATCGGCTGCAACGGGGCCACTCGGCTGCTCGTGGAGCCGGCGGCGTCCGCCACCGAGCTGTCGCACCGGTTGGCAGAGCTGCGAGCTGCGCAACGCCCGGCCGCGGTGGTCCACGTGCTGGAAGGAGCTGATGTCGGGTCGCGGGCAGTGGTGACGCACGGCGGGATCGAGGGTTCGATAGGCGACTCGATGGCAGAACAGGCACGGGAGGCGCTGGTCGAGTCCCGACACCGTTTGGTTTCCGTGGACGGCGTCGACGCACTCATCGAGGTCGTGGGCTCACCCTCCCGGCTGGTGGTGTGTGGCGCCGGACACGACGCGGTTCCTGTGGTCCGTTTTGGGGCCGAGCTGGGCTTCGAAGTGATCGTGGTCGACGACCGACGCCAGTTCCTGACCGCAGAGCGGTTTCCCGAAGCGGCTGCGTTGGTTCACTGCGATCCGGGCGAGCTTGGCTCGGCCGTCGAGCTCGACGGCCGGAGTCACGTGTTGCTCATGTCCCACAACTACCTACGCGACCTGGACTATCTGAGGGCGGCGCTCTCGGCGCAGCCTGCCTACATCGGCGTTCTCGGACCTGGAGAGCGTCTCAGTCGACTGCTGAGAGACCTCGCCGAGCAGGATGTCGAGTGGGAGACCCTCGACACGGTGCATGGGCCGGCCGGCCTCGATATCGGAGCTGAGGGGCCGGTGGAGATCGCGTGGGCGATTCTCGCCGAGATCCTTGCAGTCCGACGTGCCAGGTCGGGGGGGCGACTTCGTGACGTCAAGGGCCCCGAAGAGCTGAGAGCCTCCACGACCGCGGTCTAGCCGGCGGTCAGGGGTGCCCTCACCGGGCCTTTTCTGTGACCTGACCGGGTCATGGCGCACGGTGTGTGCAACGGGATCAGCGTCGGTCTACCGTACGCCACCGAAGCCAAACCCAGGATCAAACGTGAACATCACACACGAATTCCAAGTCGCACGGCCGGTTGCCACGGTGTGGGACTTCTTCCAGGATGTGCCCTCCGTCGCCCAGTGTCTTCCAGGAGCCGAGTTGCTCGAGGATCGTGGCGATGGCACCTATGCGGGCAAGGTGTCGGTGAAGCTCGGACCCTTGTCGGCAACCTTCGAGGGTGAGGCGAAGGTGACCCCCGATGCCGAGACCAAGTCGGGGATCATCGACGGTAAGGGTGTCGATCGCCGTGGCGGGAGCAGGGGACAGGTCAAGGTCACCTACTCCATGGTGCCATCGGACGCCGGAACCAGTGTGAAGCTCGATGCCGACGTCACCTTGTCGGGTGCTGCCGCCCAATTCGGGCGGACCGGGCTGATCAACGAGATGTCGACCCGTTTGATCGGCGAACTGGTGGCTTGTGTGGAGGGAAAGCTCGCCGCCACCACGGTCGAGGAGGCGCAAGAGATCAAGGCGGGCGAAGTCAAGGGGCTTTCCCTCTTCTTCCAGAGCCTGGTCGCCTGGTTCAAGCGACTGTTCTCCCGCTCCTGAGCAGGTTCACGGTTCCACGACCGTGATGGTCACGGTCGCCGTTCCGCACGAGTCGTTCGTGTCGCAGACCTCGTAGACGAGCGAGTCGACACCCACGAAGTTCCGTGCGGGGCTGTATGCGATTCGTCCCCACCCGAGGTCTCGTGCCCGCCCGCTGTCGGGTGGAATCACGACGCGGAAAGATGGTCTGAACCATCGTCCGGATCCCGGAACGTCATTGGACGACACCGGGATCATGACCGCCTCGTTCCTGTTGATTGTCACCGAGTCGTCCTCGACGATGGTGATAGCAGCGACCGTGATCGAGACCTGCGCGGTGTCGCAGGCGCCGCTCGGGTCACAGATCCTGTAGGTCATGCTTTGCACGCCCTTGGCTCCGAGAGTGGGCGTATACCGGATCGAGGTCCCATTCACGGTGGCCGATCCGACCGGCGGAGGTGTTGCGATCGCCAGCGTCAACCGATCGCCGTCGGCGTCGACATCGTTCCCGAGCACGGGGATGTCGATGCGCGTGACCCAGTCCGTCGAGGCCTTGTCATCGTTTGCAATGGGGGCATCGTTGACGTTCTCGACGGTGATCGATATGACGAACTCCGAAGTGGCCGATCCATCGGAGACCTCGATCCGGATGGGTACCGCTCCGAAGAAGTTGGCCGACGGCTTGAACACAAGGCGGGCGCAATCTGCCGGGACTGTCGCAGCACCGACCGGAGGGCTGGCCGCCAGCGAACAGCTGGTCGCATCGCCGTCGACATCCGAGGTCTCGAGTTGGACCGTGATGCTGTCGTCCTCGGCCATGGTCACCGTTCGGGGTCGTCCCACCGGAGCATCGTTCACCGGACCTACTTCGATGTCCGCCGTCGCACTATCGCACACGGCCGTGGAGTCGCACACCATGTAGACGAGTCGATCCGTGCCATTCCAGTTCTCCGAGGGTGTGTATCGGACGCGTCCGGAGACGATCGACGTGGTGCCATGAGCCGGCAAGGTCGCGATCGACAGGGAGGACGCAACGATATCCCCGGTCGGGTCGGTGTCGTTCGCCAGCACGTCGAGTGTGACCGGCGTGTCTTCGGATGTGGAGGCACTGTCGGCGAGCGCAACCGGGCCGTTTGGCAGCGGTGCGCTCGTCGGTGGAACCGATGTGGTGGTGGTCGTCGGGTTCGGCCCGGTGCCGCCTGTGGTCTTGCTGGTTGGCGGATTGGTGGTGGACGTCGTGTCCTCGGGGTTCTGAGTCGTGGTCGTCGTGCTCGAGCCCGGAGCCGAGGACGTGGTGGCAGGGCCGGGATCGGGCTGGCCCGGCTGACCTGGCTGACCCGCGTCGTCACCCGGCGGCGCTGCGAGGTCGCCCGCAGCCTCGACGATTGCGACCACGTCGTTGGGCAAGAAGGTGGCGGGGGAGGGCACGACGCCAACGGCCATCGCCGTTGCCATCACCGCCGAACTCGTCAACAAGGTCGCGGCGTCGCGCCCGATCTGGGGCAAGCCGCGGATGAACGGGAGCTCGGCGAGCACGGCGATCGGACCGGTGGCACCACGGAGGCGACCGAGAGAGACGTTCATCAACGCACGGACCACCACCGGATCGAACTGGCGCCCGGAGTGCTCCGCGATTTCGGCTCTGGCCGCGGCCGGCGTCTTCGGTCGCTGGTACGAGCGACCTGAGGTCATCACGTCGTAGGCATCGCCCACGGCCACGATGCGAGCTCCGACGCTGATGTCCGAGCCGGAGAGCCCGTGTGGATAACCGGTACCATCGTACCTCTCGTGGTGGTGCTCGACCGTGAGGGCCCAAGGCCCGAGCCACGGCACGAGCGGCGCGATCAGCTTCATCCCGAAGACGGGATGCTGGCGAACGAGATGCCATTCCTCGTCGTCGAGCTTCGCGTCCTTGTTCAGGATCTCTGCAGGCACCTCCAGCTTGCCCACGTCATGGAGCAATGCCGCCCACCTCAGCTTGTCGCGATCTTCCTCGGACAAGCCCATCTCCTCGGCGATGATGTCCGTGTAGGCGCGCGTCCTCTCCGAATGACCGCGCGTCTTCCGGTCGTGACGAGAAAGGGCGGCCGAGAGCGACAAGATGAGTTCGGACATCTCCCCGACGTCGGTGTTCTCGCCTCGTTGGGATCGCTCGATGCGCTTGCGCAGCTCGGTGAAGTTCCCTGAGCGGAGCGCCACCCGCATGCGCGACGGCGCCCGATCGGGAAACAGCATCGTCATCTTCAGGAGGATGGTGAGCGGAAGGAGCCGGCGGGCGAGCTTGTCGGTGATGGTGGCCGCGAGCGTGGCTGCAACGATGACGAGCACCCACCAGGAGGCGACGTCATAGGCCGTCTCGGTTGGTGGCAACCTGGACGCGACAAAACGCCCTGCTGCGAACCCCACTGCGAGGGGCACCAGGAAGATCAGTACGCGAAGGACTGCGGCGGCGAGCCTATGCGAACGCCACCGCTCATCCGTCACCGAATTCCCCTTCTCTGGCCGCATGGCCTCATTCATGGCTGACGAATTGATCGGCATGTTCGCCCCGAATATCGAGCGAATTGAGTCGCTGGACCCATCTGGAGCGAGCGTGGTGGCCAACGATCATCGTCTCGCAATCGAGCAAGAGATGATCGACGGAGCCGAACCGTCTGCGACTTTAGTGGATGTCGCCCTTGTCGAAAAGAATCAGCGCGTCCAGGGCGGAGCGATGTCGGGGTCGATGCCGTAGTCGGCGATGGCCCGTTGGGCGACGTCCACGCCGATCGCACCGTCTGCTGCCAAAGCCGAGAGCATGGCGACGACGATATGAGGTGTGTCGGTCTCGAAGAAGCGCCGCAGCGCCGATCGAGTGTCGGACCGACCGAACCCGTCGGTTCCCAGTGGAACGAAGCGGTTGGGGACCCAGGGAGCCACCTGCTCGGGCACGATTCTCATGAAGTCGGTCACAGCGACGATGGGGCCGCCTCCTACCGATTCCAAAGCGCGTGTCACGTAGGGCACTCTCGGTTCCTGACCTGGGTGTAGGCGATTCCACCGGTCGGCGGCCATTGCATCCTCCCTGAGCGCCTTGTACGAGGTGGCCGACCACAACTCGACACCGATGCCGTACCGTTCGGCCAACTCGGTCTGGGCTTGGCGCGCCGCGAGGTTGGCGGAACCGGAGAAGATCACGGCGCCGCGCCGCTCCACGCCTTCCGGCGAAGGTGCCCACCGGTAGAGGCCGGCGAGGATGCCGTTGTCGACACCTTCTGGCTTCGGTGGTTGGTGATAATTCTCGTTGTACACCGTGAGGTAGTAGAAGCAGTCCTGCTCCTCGACATACATCCGCTGGATTCCGTGGTGGATGATGGTGCCGAGCTCGTAGGCGAACGCCGGGTCGTAGCTGCATGCCACCGGGACGACGCTCGACAACACGAGACTGTGGCCGTCCTGGTGCTGAAGCCCTTCGCCCATGAGCGTGGTCCGGCCGGCGGTGGCCCCGAGCAGGAATCCTCGTGCTCTGGCGTCGGCCGCGGCCCACAACAGATCACCCACACGTTGCCATCCGAACATCGAGTAGAAGATGTAGAACGGCAGCATCGGGACGCCCCGCGTGGCGTAGGAAGTGGCCGCTGCGATCCAAGACGCGGTGGATCCGGCCTCGGTTATCCCCTCTTCGAGGATCTGTCCGTCTTTGCCCTCGACGTACGCGAGGAGCATCGAAGCGTCGACCGGTTCGTAGAGCTGACCTTGTGATGCATAGATCTTGAATTCTCGGAACAGCGAGTCCATGCCGAACGTGCGCGCTTCGTCGGGGACGATCGGAACAACGCGGGGACCAAATCCCTCGACTCGTGCGAGGTTGCGCAGGAGCCGGGTGAAGGCCGTGGTGGTGGAGGCCTCGACCTTGCCTGAGCCGGCATTGATCTCGGCGAACGCCGAGTCCGGCGGAAGCGGCATCGGATTGCGTACCGCAGTGCTGCGGCTGGGTACCGGACCGTGTAGGCGCTTACGAGTCTCCATCAGATACTGGTACTCGGGCGAGTCCGGAGCCGGTCGGAAGTAGGGCGGATCGAGATCGCCTTGCAATGCCTCCTCGGGGATGTCGTTCTCGAGGTGGAGCCGCACCCTGAGTTCCTGGAGCTGTTGGTTTGTGAGCTCCTTGATCTGATGGGTGGCGTTCCTGCCTTCGACGTCGGGGCCGAGCGTCCAACCCTTGATCGTCTTGGCCAAGATCACAGTCGGCGCCCCGGTGAGTTCCGTCGCCTTCTTGTATGCCGCGTAGATCTTGCGATAGTCGAGCCCGCCACGGCGCAGCGCCCAGATCTGGTCGTCGGACAACCCCTCGACCAGCGCCGCGGCTCGCGGATCCTTCCCGAAGAAGTGCTGACGGACGAACGCGCCGTTCTCGGCCTTGTACCGCTGGTACTCGCCGTCGACCGTCGTCGTCATCACTTCCACCAACGCCCCGTCGTGGTCGGCGTCGAGGAGCGGATCCCACCCCGATCCCCATATGACCTTGAGGACATTCCATCCGGCGCCGCGGAAGATCGCCTCGAGTTCCTGGATGATCTTGCCGTTGCCCCGGACCGGCCCATCGAGTCGCTGGAGGTTGCAGTTGACGACCCACACGAGGTTGTCGAGCCCCTCGCGAGAGGCCAGCGAGATCGAACCGAGCGTCTCCGGTTCGTCGACCTCGCCGTCTCCGACGAAGCACCACACCTTGCTTGCCGTTGTGTCGTCGATGCTGCGGTTGTGCAGGTACTTGTTGAATCGGGCGTGATAGAGGGAGTTGATGGGGCCCAGGCCCATGGAAACGGTCGGATACTCCCAGAAGGCAGGCATGAGCCGGGGGTGTGGATACGAGCTCAGTCCGTTCCCGCCGATCTCCTGACGGAAGTGATCGAGTTGGCTCTCGTCCAGTCTGCCTTCGAGAAAGGCGCGAGCGTAGATCCCGGGTGCGGCGTGACCCTGGATGTAGACGGCATCGCCCGGTGTGTCACCTTCCTTTCCCCGGAAGAAATGATTGAAGCCGACCTCGTACATCACGGCCGATGACGCGAACGAGGAGAGGTGGCCGCCGATGCCCTTTTCCTTGTGGTTGGCCTTGATCACCATCACGGCGGCGTTCCACCTGATGAACCGTCGAATTCGCTTCTCGAGATCAGCGTCTCCGGGGTACTCGGGCTCTTCCTCGGGCGGAATCGTGTTGATATATGGCGTGGTAACCGTGCCGGGCGTGCCGAGCGCCAGCGAGTGCGATCGTTCCAGCAGCTTCGCAAGCAGATATCGTCCCCGTACGGTCCCTCGTTCCTGGACGACTGCATCGAGCGACTCGAGCCACTCCTGCGTCTCGATCGGGTCGGCGTCGTGGAGTTGATGTACGAAGCCGTCGATGAAGGTCAGGTCGCGCTGCATCGACCCAGCCTACTCAGGGGGCCCCGGCTTTCGGTAGGGAGGATTCAGCCTGCCGTCCGTGCAGAGGGTCGCACCGTGGTTCTCCACTCGAGCACGATGTCTGCAGTGGTCGCAGGTGCCTCCAGCATCGGGACGTGGCCGATGCCCTCGAGTTCGAATGTGGTCCAATCAGGGCGTCGCGTGGCCAGGCGACGGAGTGACGCTGGCGTGACGACGCGGTCCCGATCGCCCCACACCAACAGCGTTGGCGCTTCGATGCGGTCGATCATGTCGTCGAACCACCTCCGGCGCAGCAGCCTCCGTCCGACCGCGCGGGCAGAGGCCGTGAAGCTCGGATACGCCCAGGGAGCATGGCGGCGGAGCGCCGCGAGGTGTTCCGACGCGGCGATGTACTCAGGTGCAACCGTTCCAGGGTCAGCTGCCACGATCGCCAGGGTCCTTCGCACCTGGTCGGCAGGGGTGCCCTCTTCGGCGAGGCGACGGGTGTAGCTGGGCCCGAGGATCGGCATTCCCTGGATCAGAAGGCGAGCCACGGTGACAGGGTCGGATGGCAAGACGCCCGGAGGAAGTGGAGTTGCCGGAGCGATGAGCACGAGCGCCTCGATCCGTCGCTGCGATGCGACCACCTCCGCCACGATCCCACCCATCGAGTTACCGACGAGCGTGACCGGAGCTTCGAGCCTATCGAGCATTTCGGTCACAACCTCGACGTGGCGTTCGAATGTGTCCCCCGCTTGCGGAGGGCTGTGCCCGAATCCAGGCAAGTCGATCGCAATGACCGTTCCCCCCAGCCGCGCCGCCAGAAGGTCCCAGTTGTACGACGAACCGCCGAGACCGTGGACCATCAGGTACGTCTCACTGCTCGATCCACGGCGGGTTCGCAGGTGGATCGGGCCACCCGCGGTCTCGAAAAAGCGTGACTCAAGCATCGACGCCAGGGTAACCGGCGACCGAGCCGTGGACGCATTCGCTGGTATACGGCAGGTGGCTATACGCTGACCCGGTGCGGGTCCTGCTCATCTCGACGTACGAGCTCGGTCACCAGCCGCTGCACGTTGCCTCCCCGGCGGCTGCGCTGCGGCAGGCCGGCCTCGAAGTGCGCACGCTGGACACCTCGGTGGAACGTCTCGGTGGCGAGCTTCTCGATTGGGCCGATCGGGTCGCCATTTCGGTGCCCATGCACACCGCGATGCGCCTCGGCGTCCAGACTGCCAAGCGGATTCGGTCCCATGACCCGACCCTTCCGATCGCGTTCTACGGGTTGTATGCCGCGATGAGTGCCGACCGTACGGTCGGTGCGCTCGTGGATGCCGCTCTGGTGGGAGAGTACGAGCCGGCGTTGTCTGCCTGGTGTCGGGGAGAGCAATCATCCGGCGTCTGCACCGACCTCTCCACCGGCACGTTCCTACCCCCGGACCGAAGCGGGTTGCCTGCGCTCGATCGCTACGCGCACCTCGCGATCGGCGATACGCACCGGCTCGTCGGATACGTGGAGGCCAGCCACGGATGTCGGCACCGATGCAGGCACTGTCCCATCCCTGCGGTGTACGACGGTCTCTACCGAATCGTCGGGTCCGACCCCTTGCTGGCCGACATAGAGCAACTGGTGGCGATGGGGGCGGGTCACATCACGTTCGGCGATCCCGACTTCTTCAACGGGCCCGTCCATTCGCTTCGGGTCATCGAGCGAGCACATACGGCGTTCCCGGATCTCACGTTCGACGTGACGATCAAGGTGGAGCATCTGCTCGACCACCGGGATCTCCTACCGAGGATGGCTGCTGCAAACACCCTGTTCGTCGTCAGCGCGTTCGAGACCACCCACGAGGCGAGCCTGCAGCTACTCGACAAGGGCCACACCCCCGAGGACATGGTCGCCGCCCTGGTGGCGGCTCGAAATGCAGGCCTCGAAGTGCACCCGTCGTGGATGCCATTCATGCCGTGGACCACGCCACAGCACGTGGTAGACATCTTCTCCTTCCTGGATCGGTTCGATCTGCTCGAGGTCACAGACCCGGTGCAGTTGTCGATCCGGCTCCTGATCCCCGAAGGCTCCCTGATGCTCGATGTGGTGCCGCTCGACGAATATGACGCAGATGCGTTGACCTATCGGTGGGTCGCCGAGGACGAGGGCGCCGGTGCCCTGCAGGCAGAACTCGCACGGTTGGCTGCGGAAGGTGCCGACACCGGTCGGGTTCCACTAGACGTCTTGACCGACATGTGGAGAGCGTCGCTCGATGCGGCAGGTCACGACCTGGACCGCGCCCAGATACCTGCGGGTGCCACCTCAGGACGTCCCAGAATGAGCGAACCCTGGTTCTGCTGAGCGGAGCCAACCGAGCGCCAGGTCGGCGCTCTCGATCAGTTTTGATTGCGGACCGGTCGCTTTGTGTCGTAAAGTCGACGGATGGACGTTGGTGATACTGGGGCCACCGTAGAGGAGGCGCTCCGCCTGATCGACGAGATCGACGGGATCAAAGGAGCCACGCGGGCCGCCTTCTTCGATGGCACGTGGCAATGGCTTCTCGTCTGGTCGGTTGTGTGCCTGGGGGCAGCCGCTTCGGCCTTCACACCGTTTGCAGGGTGGTATTGGCTGATCGGCGCTCCGGCCGGGTTGGCCGCCACCGCGATCGTGACCAGTCGTGCGGAGGCACGGGTTCGACTGCGTCGCAAGCCAGGTCCATACGTTGCCGCCGGTTTGAGCATGGCGTGTGCCAACGGAATCTTCTCGTACGCTCTGGCCCCCGAGATCGTGGTGGTGGCGATCTGGGTGGTTCTCGGGCTCGGGTTTGCGGTGCTCACGTGGCTCGATCGGGTCCCGGCGGCTCCGGGAGCGTTCCTCGCACTCACCGGCGGGGCGATCGTCGCCGGCGTGGCCACGCAAGACGGGCTCGCGCTGTACCCGGTGATGGCCGTCGCCTTCGCATTCGTGCTGGCCCGGTTCGCAATGGTCACCCGGAGATCGGTGCCCCAGTGAGCGAGGCCGTCCACCCGTCGACGCTTCTGGACGACACGATCCACCAGCGGGTTCGTCTCGGCATTCTGGCGGTGCTCGCAGAAGCGGACTCCGCAGATTTCACCTTCTTGAAGGAACGATTGGGTCTCACAGACGGCAACCTCTCTCGCCATCTGCAGGTTCTGGAGGAGGCCGGGTTCATCTCGATCGAGAAGTCGTTCGAGGGGAAGCGACCGAAGACGTGGATCCACGCCACCAGAAGAGGCAGGCGTGCGTTCGACGAGCATCTCGCCACGCTCCAGACCTTGATAGACATGGCGAAAGGCGCCGACAGCGATAGGAGCCCAATATGACCCAACCGGTGCTCGAGGCAAGCGGGCTCAGCAAGTCCTTCGACGACCTGGTCGCAGTGAGAGACGTGAGCTTCACGATCGAACCGGGCGAGACGTACGGTTTGCTCGGGCCCAACGGGGCCGGCAAGACCACCTCGATCTCCATGGTCAGCGGACTGCTCGAACGCGACGGGGGTCGGGTACTCGTCAATGGCAGGGAGATGACGACCACGTCTCTCGAGCCAAAGGCCGACATCGGGCTGGTTCCCCAAGACCTCGCCATCTATCCTGACCTCACCGCCCGCGAGAACCTCCAGTTCTTCGGACGTCTCTACGGGATGGGGGGTCCGGATCTGAAATCCAGGGCCGGCGAGGTCCTCGAGGTGATCGGCCTCACCGACCGGGCAGATGACCGTGCGGTGGAGTTCTCGGGGGGGATGAAACGCCGGCTCAACATAGGCATTGGGCTCTTCCACCGACCACGTCTCCTCATCCTCGACGAACCGACGGTGGGAGTCGACCCTCAATCCCGGAATGCCATCCTCGAGTCTGTGGAGCACCTGTCGGAGGAGGGCCTCGCGGTGCTCTACACGACGCACTACATGGAAGAGGCGGAGCGTCTCTGCGACCGGGTGGGAATCATCGACCAGGGCGAGATCAAGGCCGAGGGGACACGGCGGGAGCTCGTGAAGATGGTTGGCCAGGTGGATCGGATCCGGGTGGATGTCACAGGTCACGCCGAACCGGTCGTGGCGGAGGTCGGTGCGATCGAAGGTGTGACCGGTGCGTCCGCCGGAGACAACAGCATCGAGATCCTCGCCGAGAGTGCGAGCCAGGTGCTCGCACCGGTGCTGGCCGCCATCACACAAGGCGGCCTGGGCGTGTCCTCGGTCTCGATCGACGAGCCCGATCTGGAGGCCGTGTTCCTGCATCTGACCGGGAAGGCGTTGCGCGATTGACATGAGGGCTACCTGGCGCATCGCTATGAAGGACCTCTCGCTTCGCCTGCGAGACCGGTCCGTGATCATCATCGGACTGATCGCCCCGCTGGCGCTCGCCTACATCTTCAGTCTCGTGTTCGGCGGGAGCATCAACGACGTGGGTGAACAGATCACGTTGGACATGGGAGCCGTGATCGACGATTCGGGCCCCATCGGTCAGGCATTCGATGATGTGCTCGCTTCGATCGAATCCCAGGGTTTCATCGAGCTGACTCGATACGGAGGCCTGGACGAAGCAGAGCAGGCGGTCGAGGAGGGATCCGTCGGGGCGGTGTTCCACGTCCCGGAAGGTGTTTCGAGGTCCATCGAGCAGGGCGCCGACGTGCGAATCGACGTTCTCGGCAACGTCGATGCGCCGACCACCACAGACATCGCCACCTCGATCGCGAAAGAGTTCGCGGCGGGTGTCACCCGTGCCAACCTGTCGGCGCTGACGGCCGTGGGGTCTGGCGTTCTGGACCCGAGTCGGTTCGTGGAGGCCGCGTCGGAGGCCGGACTCCAGGAGGGGTTGATACAGCTCGGTGAGGTGGAGACCGAGGTGCGTCAGCTCGATGCTTCCACGTTCTTCGTGGCCGGGCTCTCGATCTTCTTCATGTTCTTCGTAGCCGGGCTCAGCGTGACGTCGATGCTGGAAGAACGCCGTGACGGGACGCTGGGGCGGCTGATCGCCGCCCCGATCTCGCGTGCGTCGATCGTGGCCGGGAAGGCTCTCACCTCGGTGATCATCGGTCTCGTGTCGATGACCGTCCTGGTGGTGGCTTCAGGCTTCGTCATGGACGCCGACTGGGGGCCACCGCTGGGTGTGGCGATGCTGATCGTCACCGCGATCCTGGCGGTGGTCGGGATCATGACCCTCGTCGGCGGACTGGCACACACCCCCGAACAGGCCGGAAACCTCCAGTCGGTGGTTGCGGTCAGCTTTGCGATGCTGGGTGGAACGTTCGTTCCGATCGCCGGGAACGAAGGGTTCCTAGCCAGCCTCCAGTACGCCACGCCGAACGCCTGGTTCATGCGCGGACTCGCTGAGATGGCGAGTGGAGACGTCGCTGCCGGGATTCCTGCCGCCGCCGTTCTGTTCGGGATCGCGCTGGTGTCTGGCGTGCTGGGATCGATCGTCGTCGGAAGGGCGGTGCGACCATGAAGGTTCTCGCCATTGCTCGTGCCAACCTGACCCGGTTCCTTCGGGATCGGTCGAACGTGTTCTTCGTGTTCGTTCTCCCGATCGGAATCGTCCTGCTGATCGGAGCGCAGTTCAGCGGGGACTTCTCACCGCTGGTCGGCGTGTCGACCGCCGGTGATGAGTTGGGAGATCGACTTGTGACCGCCCTGGAGGAGGGCGGTGCCGTGCAGGTGCGCGGATTTGCGTCCGAGTCCGAGCTGATACGAGAGGTGGAGCGTGGGAATCTCGATGCCGGCGTGACGGTGCCCGAAGGCGCCAGCGATGATCTGGCGGCCGGCGATCCGGTGACCCTGGGCTTCGTTACGAGGCCCGACGGCGTCGGCCCCCAGCTGAGGTCGGTGGTCTCGGAAGTCGTGGGGGAGATGTCACTCGAGCCTTCGGCTGCGGCGTTCGCCATCGGACGGGGAGCGGACCCGGCGCTCGCTCTCCAGGTGGCCGGGGCAGGGGCAATGTCGCTGTCTGCGATCGAGGTCGATCGTTCGGTCGCCGGTGAGTCGCTGTTCGAAGGAGTCGGTGGACAGTTCGACATCGGTGCGTCGAGCCAGCTCGTGCTGTTCATGTTCCTCACCGGTTTGTCGGGATCGGCTGCGCTGATCCAAAACCGCCAGCTCGGAGTGACGACCCGCATGGTCGGTACGCCCACCTCCGTCCGCACCATCATCGCCGGAGAGGCGCTGGGGCGCTTCGTCATCACCCTCACGCAGGGGCTGTACATCATGCTGGCCACGATCCTGTTGTTCCGGGTTGGGTGGGGCAACCCCCTCGCCAGCGGTGCAGTGCTCTTGGTGTTTGCGGCCGTGGGTGCAGGCGCTGCGATGCTCTTTGGCACCGTTTTCCGCAACGATCAACAAGCCGGTGGAGTCTCGGTGGTCGCCGGGATCGGGCTGGCTGCGCTCGGTGGTTCGATGCTTCCGTTGGAGTTGTTCAGTCCCGCGATGCAGACGGTCGCTCGCTTCACGCCGCATGCGTGGGCCAACGAGGCGTTCGCCGAGATCCTGAGACGAGGTGGCGGCATCGGCGACATCCTGCCCCAGCTGGGGGTTCTTGCGCTGTTCGCACTGGTGCTGCTCGGGCTGGCGACCTGGAGGATGCGCAAGGTCTCGACCGCCCACTGACCCCTCAGGCGAGCGTCACCGTTGCGGCCCATCCCATCCAGACGAACATGATTGCGATCGCGCAACCTGCCTGAACAGCCGACGCTCGCAGCAGCGAACCGATGATCGACTTCGTCGACTTCCAAGCCTCGTGTCGCTCTCCGGTCGAACGAAGACGGATGAGGAAGACCCCAAGGACGAACCCGAGCGGGAACCCGACCACCGGCACGAGGAAAAATCCTGCAACGGCAAGAGCGAGTCCGAGCAGTTGGGCAGCGACGGACAGACCCGTGCTCGAAGCCGCCCGTTGTGGGATTCGGAAGTTGAGATACAAGCCGAGCGCCGTGAGCGCAGTCGCCACGATCACACTGATCCAGCCCACGACACCGAAGCCGACGAACATGCCGTATGCGACCACGGCCGCCCACACCAGCAACAGACCGGGAAGCACCGGCAGCAGGGTGCCGGCGACGCCCACCAGGACCGCCACGCCCGTGACCACGGTCACGGTCAACTCGTACGCGGTCACCGCCGGTCGGCGATCTCGGCGATGGTGAGCGCCAGATTGCGGAAGCGATCGACCTCTTCGACGAACAGGTCACGTGCGTGTTCGCCATCGGACTCGAGCAACCCTCGGTTCTTGGCGAGCTGGAGCGCCGACGAGAAGAGCACCTTGGAGACGCTCTCGTCGGCCGCCACCCGGCCCTCCGTTCGGTAGATTCGCCCGCGAGCGAGGCATGCGTCGAGTAGTGCCTTCTCCTCGATCTGATGAGGCGCTTCGAGCAGTTGATCGGCGACGATCTGGTAAGCCTCGAGGAGGGGTAGGAGCGTCCAGTGGGCCCGCAACAGAGGTGCATCGTTGAGCAGCGCCTCCGCCTCGGACAGGCGCGACGCCCAGTCCGCGGCGATCGAATCGAGCTCCCGTTCCACCTGCTGGGCGAATACCTCACGCTCCGAGAAGAAGAACTCGAATTTCAGCAGATCACGGAGCTGAGATACCGCCCGCCATAGGTCGTCGGAGTCGTCGTCTGCACCGGTCGACAGGAGTGCCATCTCGGCAATGGACCCCGGGATGAAGTAGTGGACCGCCACGTTCCGGTAGTAGGCCGCCTGCAGGGCTTGATCGTGGTCGAGGTGGTAGCGCGGTGAGCCGGCAACGCGATCGACCGAGACCGACCCGTGGGCAGCCAGTTGACCGAGCACTCGCTGCACTTCCTCGGGAAGCTCCAAACGGAGAGGTTCAGTCGTCGGAAATCCCATACGCTCTATGTAGTCGTCGATCCTCCGAGCCCGTTCGGCGATCTCCTCGGCGCCGAGTGCGCGTCCACGTGCAGAGAGAACGGCGATCGCCACCACGGCGGTGGGTGTGATCGGGGTGACTCGACTGATTCGGTACATGACTTCGAACGCCAGCTTCTGGAGCTCGATCGATACTTCGTCCTCGTCGCCGACGGGTATCTCCTTGGCCACCGACAACGGCTCGGCGAATCGGATGTGGATGTTCCCGTAGCGGCGACGCAGCGACTTGATGAACGACAGTGCCCAACCGAACGACTCCTTCTGCTTCTCGCCCCCGCGGGCCTCGGTGGCGTAGTCGGCGACGTCCTGGATCTGGTCGTAGGCAATCGAGGTGGGGACCAGATAGAGGTCGTCGGCCTTGCCACGTTGCACCGAGTCCACCACCCATCCGAGCAGTCCGAACTTCGGCGGTAGGAGCTTGCCCGATCGAGATCTGCCGCCCTCCATGTACCACTCGAGAGGGAAACGGCGCTCGACGAGGTAGTCGAGATATGACCGGAGCACGTGCTTGTACAGCTCGTTGTCTTTGAACGACCTTCGGATGAAGAACGAGCCGGTTCGGCGGATGAGGGGCCCGACCGGAAAAAAGTTCATGTTGATGCCCGCCGCCGTGTGGTTGGGCGGCAGGTCGTTCTCCCACAACAGGTATTGGAGCGAGAGCTTGTCCATGTTTGAGCGGTGGGAGGGGAGGAACACGATCGGATGCACCTCACCCAAACGGGCGATCTCGGCCACGGCGGCAGGATCGTAGAGGATGGCGCCGTAGCCCTGTCGGTACACCCAGTGGATGAAGTTGGCGAGCAGGTCGATGAGGAACGGGCTGTGCGAGGCTGCAACCTCGCCGAGGTAATAGCGAGCGCGAGCGAAGGCGAGCTCGGGTGACATACCGGTCTGGGTGGCAACCTGCAGTACGCCATCTCGGAATTCGGCGCGACCGAGTATCTCCTCTTTGACGAAGCGGGGGACCTTGTATCTGTTCCCCCGGAGCACGCGTTCTGCCCGCTCCAGCGCGAGATGGGCCCGGCGTGTCACGAATTCGACGAGTGATGCGACCTCGACCGACGCCTCGTGAGCAGCGATCAGCTCACCGGCTCCGGCACCTGCGCCGATCACGATTGCCACCCGATCGGGGTCCTTCCACAGAATGACACGCTGTCGGATCGGATCCGGATCACGTGGGTCGCCGAGCTTGAGAACGTCGATCCAGCTCGCAGAGCGCCGTCCGTGGCGCTCGGAGGCTCGCCATGCGACCCGAACAGGAAGCACCCACGGGTCGTCTCCGCGGTTCAATCGTGCGCCGACGGCCGGGTCCGTCCGCTGCCCGGGAGTCCGGCGTCTCGATGGCGTCAATCGCAACACGTCCACCGGGGTCGAGGGAGGGCGGTGCCGGGCGACCCACGCATCGACGATTCTTCTCTCCAAAGCACTTGGAGCATCGGCGAGGACGACGACCGGTCTTTCCGCCGGCAGCTCGGGCCACTCGGGTTCGACATCGAGTGGGACCGACGGGTCGGCTGGAAAGGATCGTTGGGGCATGGTGCCCGATTCTATGGTCGCGATCGGGACGGCGGGGTCTCTGGCAAAATCTCGCGGATGCGTGCCGTGATACAGCGTGTGTCGGAGGCCGGCGTGGCCGTCGGCGACGATCTGGCTGGAGCAATCGGGCCCGGTCTGCTGGTGCTGGTCGGTGTCACACACCTCGACGACTCTCGAGACGCAGAGGCGCTCGCCCGAAAGATCGTGGGGTTGAGGATCTTTCGGGACGGCGATGGATTGATGAACCTCTCGGTCAGGGAAATCGGAGGCGCGGTGCTTCTCGTGAGCCAGTTCACCCTGTACGCCGATGTTCGACGGGGGCGGCGGCCCTCGTTCGTCGAGGCTGCGGCACCTGAGCAGGCGGAGCCATTGTTCGACCTGGTCGTCGATCATGTCGCAGCTGCAGGCGTTCCCGTCGCAACGGGTCGTTTCGGAGCGAAGATGGATGTCTGGCTGAGCAACGATGGTCCGGTCACCGTGATCATCGAGACGCAGGACGGTGTGGTCGTCTGAATCAGCCGTGGCTAGCGGACCTGAATGCGCTGCCGTCGGTCGCGTACGAGGTTCGCCAGCTGTTTGGGTCCGACCACCAGAGTCAATCCGACTGCCAGCCAACCAAGCAGCGGACCTCCAACCCCCCACGGAGTCGGGAGATCCCACATGGCCCACGCCACCGAGCCCACCAGGAGGGCGCCGAGGGCGGACAGCGCGGCGGCCGGCGCTCGTCTCGTGGCGACCGCGACGGCAGCGACGACCAACAGGGCGATCGGTGTGATCATTGGCCAGGCGGCGAGGAGAACGCCGAGCGTGATCCCGAGGCCTTGCCCGCCCCGGAGCCTCCGGTAGGGGTTCGCCACGTTGCCGGCCACGGCGGCGACACCAGCGATCACCGAGGGGCCCGGGCCCTGCATGGACGCCATCGCCGCCACGATCCCGGCACCTTTTCCCACTTCGATCGCCAGCACCGTCGCGCCGAGCCGGGGACCGCCGAGTCTTCGTGCGTTGTTGGCGCCCGGATTGCCGCTTCCTCCCCTACGGAGGTCGATGCCCCAGAGTCGGGCGAGCCAATCTGCAGTTGGGATACCTCCACCGAAGTACCCGATGAGCAGCGCGATCATCGGGCATCGAGAAACTGGCGCCCGGCGTCACAGAACGCCAGGAAGTCGCATCGCCGGCAAGACTTCGAAGGCTGCGGCCCGAAGTGAGCGTTGGAGATGCCGTCGGCGAGTTCCAAGAGGGCAGAATGGGCTTCGGCCAACCACCGTTCGTCGACATCCTCGGTGCGCTCCGCGAGGCCGTCGCCGAGATAGGCGAAGGTCACCTTCAGCGCCTTTGGGGGAGCGGCCGAGAACGCTCCGTGATGCAGGGCAATGGCGTACGCCTGGAGTTGGACCCGCATCGCCGGGTCGTCGGAGGGGCGTCCACTCTTGAAGTCGACGACTTCCCACACCTCCCCGTTCCGGTACACGGCGTCGACTCGACCACGCACGATCAGCCGGTCCCCGATCGCCAATTCAAAGGGTGCTTCGACCAGGGAGGGAGCCGACTCTGCGAACCGGGACTGAGCGAAGACTTCGAAGGCGTCGGCAGACGCCGTGGAGGTGCCCTCGTGATCTGTGAGGTCGTAGAGAGCAGGCGCCATCTCCTCCAGCGGCACGATGCCCCTGTGGTGGAGTTCGATCCGGCGATGAACCTCGACTCCGCGGCGGGCCGACCGCGAGTACCTGCGGGGAAGGCGGTCGACTTCGGACCATTCATAGCGTTTCGGGCACGACGCATACGTCACGAGGCCCGTGACCGAGGTGCTCGTCTCCTGAGTCTCGACCGGCGTGACCGGGTCCGGCAGTTGGAACAGCAGCTGCTGGAACTCCTCCACTGCCGAATCGTAGGCACGGCCCATCGCAGCCCCCTCCGCCAGTTTGCGCGGATAGTCGGGCATTTGGAGCGACGCCCTGAGACCGTGCTGCCAGCCGTCCTCGCCGAAAACCGGGTCGGGCGCCGAGATCCGATCGCTGCGATAACCGAGGGTTTCGGGCCTTTCCGGTGCGTCGGTCGAATCTGCGACCGCGGTGGTGACGGGATGAGCGGCGACGAGGTCGTAGAGCCGTGATCGCTTTGCCGGCCGCTTGGTCGGTTCGGGGTATCCGTACCAATGGGCGCCGGTCACCGTGAGCATGCTCTTGGCTCTGGTGGCCGCCACGTAGGCGATGCGCCACTCCTGACTGTCGTGTCGCTGCCTCAATGCGGCCTTGCGTTCCTCTTCCGACATGGTCGCCGTGAGCACGGGCAAGTCCTCGGTGTCGAGGCGGTACTCGTGCGGGAGCGATTCGGCTTTCGTGAAGGGGTTGTCGTACGCCCCCGTGACTCCCGAAGGGAAGTTGCCCTGATAGGCCGCCGGGACGAAGACGATCGGCCATTCCAGTCCCTTTGCCCGGTGAACCGTGAGCAGGGTGACGGCATCCGCCCCCGCCAATCGTGCCGTGTCGAGCTCCTCGGACGGTTCCTCTTCCATCGTCCTGAGGTAGTCGAGGAAGGAGGTCAGCGACGGCCGCCCCTCCAATGGGCTCCACTGTTCCGTCAGATCGAGGAAGCGATAGATGTTGAGACGAGCCGACAGCCGTCTTGCGTCGCTCATGGCCTCGATGTCGCGCCAGGCACCGATCTGATCGAGGATTTGTCGCGACAACTCGACAAGGCTCACTCCCTGGGATGCTTCGAGCAGCGTTCGGTAGCGCCTGATGAAGACCTCGAGGGATGCCCGAGCCTCGGGCCTCAGATCGCCCACCCGGTCGAGATGGTCGATGGCTTCGAGTAGCGAGAGACGCTCCGTCCCCTCGGCCTCATCGCTGCGTTCGGTCCATCGGGCGAGAACGGCGAGGTCACCCATGCCCAGTCGATGACGGCTCCCCATCAGCAGCCGCGCCAGGGCCGGCCCATCCATGGGATCGTCGAGCAGTCGCAGCCACGCGTGGATCTCGACGACCTCTGGGATCGACAGCAGACCCCCGAGGTTCGCCACCTCTATGGGAATGTCCCGTGCGGTGAGCGCGTCCCGGAGCAGTGCGATGTCTTTGTTCTTCCTGAAGAGGATCGCGATGTCTGCCCAGCGATGCCCCGCTTCATGGAGCTCGACGATCTCACCGGCCACCCATTCGGCCTCGACCACGGCATCGTCGAACCAACCTGCGCGGACCGAACCCGGGGCCGACGTGTCGACGGGACGCAGAGCGAGGCGAGGACGACCGTCGATCTCTGCCCGTATCGCGTTGGCAAGGTCCAGGATGTGCGCCCCCGAGCGTCGGTTCTCGGTGAGGGGAAGCGTCGGAGCGCTCTGGCCGCGGGCATCCGGAAAGTGCTCGGGGAATCGCCGGAAGTTGCCGAGAGATGCCCCCCGCCATTCGTAGATGGTTTGGTCGGGATCGCCCACTGCGGTGACCGGGAAGCCGCCGGCGAAGATGGCGGCCAGCAGGTTCCGTTGTGCGGGGTTGGTGTCCTGATATTCGTCGAGCACCACCACGTCGAATCGGGCCTGAATGCGACGAGCCACCCACGGGTGCTCGGCGACGAGCTGGTGGGCGGCAGCCACCAGGTCCGAGTAGTCGACCACACCGAGCCGGCGCTTCTCCTGCTCGTAGACTTCGATCGCCCTCAACAGATCCCGTCGCTCGAGCCATGTCGGATCTCCGTCTTGGGGGACCCGTACTTCGTCGGGGCGGACGAGATGATCCCCCATCGTGGCGGCGAGCCTACGGATCCGATCCACGAGGCCGGACCAGGTCGCATTGCAGTTCGGGAGCGGTACCGACCGTACGACGGTCGACAACATCTGTCGGGTGAAGGTCGGCGTCACGACACCAACGTCCCGCTCGACTCCCACGAGGGCACCGAACTCGCGCAGGACCTGGGAGGCGAAGCCGTGGTAGGTGTGGACTTCGACCTGCCGCGCCGGCTCGACCGCCGCACCGAGCACGGAGCGCACACGGTCGGCGAGCTCTTCGGCCGCCTTGTTGGTGAAGGTGATACCGAGCACGCGCTCGGGTTCGATGCCGTGCGCGCCGATGAGTGTTGCGATTCGGTGGGCCACCGTGGTGGTCTTCCCTGTGCCTGCTCCCGCCTCGACGCGAAGTGGGGCGAGGGGGTGGTCGATGATGCGCGTCTGTTCCGCGGTCGGTGTAAAGGTCGTCACTCGGTGAATGCCTCTCGACCTTCCGGCCAGAGATCGCAGATCAACCGGACGGGGCATCGTCGACAGTGCGTTCCCACCCTTGGTGTCCAGTCCTCGGCGGCGATTCCCGCCGCGGCCTGGCGCAATCGCTCCTCCACGGCCGGAAGCTGTGACACCTCGAACGAGAGTCGCCAGTTGGATCTCCTCGACAGGGGGTACCACAGCTCCGCCTCGCCGACATCGCCAAGACAGAGGACCTCCGGATCGGCCCGGGCGGCGAGCAGGTAGAACCCGAGTTGCAGTGATGACGCGGCCTCCGCCTTCGTCATCGGAGTGGCCCCTGTCTTGTAGTCGACGATGCGGAGGTCACCCTTCGCCGTGCGCTCGATGCGGTCGGCGCGTCCCATCCACGTGAGACCGCCGACCTCGAGCTTGAAGGTGTGCTCGAGGAGCACCGGTTGGTGGGAGTCCGGCGGCCATTGTGTGTAGAGCGTCTTCATGAGCTCTTCGCCTCGACGGACCCAGGCCGAGTGCAGAACAGGCGACCCGAAGTCGGCCGCCTCCATGGTGGTGGAGAGAGCCTCGATCGCCTCGTCGAGGGTCGACCGTCTTGCCTCTTCCATGGCCCGGCGCTCCACCTCTTCGAGAACGGCGTGCACGACGCTTCCGAACGTGAGATAGGGAGATCCTGGTTCCTGGAGCTTCAGACGCCTCTCGAATGCGTATTGGCGAGGGCAGGCCGCGTATGCCTCGGCCTGGCTCGGAGAGAGCCTCACGGGCGAGTCGATCAGACCTGTGTCGGGACCTGGCTCGGCGACACCGGCGAAGGCCATGGGATGCCAGGAGCCGGCGACGGGGGGGTGCGCAAGCACGCTGGTCGCCCCGAGTCGTCGGGCGGCAGGCTCAGATGGGTCGACCAGGAGTCGCCTGAGCATCGTCTCGATCTCTCGGATGCTGACCGGATCCTGGGACCGGTCCGGGGGATCGGCGAGCTCGGACGCGGCCCCGACGCCGGCGGCCGCGAGCAGGAAGCGGCTTGGGCGGTGGCCGCTCTCGTCGATGCCGGCGGATGTGGCGGTCCAGATCACCCGACGCCGCGCACGCGTCATCGCCGTGTACGCAAGGCGCATTTCCTCCTGCAGCCGGAAGAGGATCTGCGAGCCGACCCCGCTGTCGTCGGTCAGGTGATGTGGTTGCAGCAGCGAGCGTGGCCGGCGGGTGTCAGGGAACACCTCTTCGACGGCGTCGGCGATGAACACCACCTCGAATTCGAGGCCCTTCGCCTGATGCAGAGTGGTCAGCACCACCCGGTCGGCGGCTGATCTGGTGGAGAGCAGCGGGGTCGCCTCGAAGTCGTCCTCTTCGACCAGCTGGGTGTAGGTGAGCATCGTGAGGTTGGGATCACGATCGGCCTGTTTTCCCAGGGCTTGAGCGAACGCGCTGAGCGCTCGCCGGTCTTCGGCACGGTCGGGATCGACCGCCAACCGACGAAAGGCGTGGACCGACGTCCACGCATGCCAGAACCCCTCTGCGGCCGGGTGGTCGGTGGCCCACCCGGGTTCCTCCAGGAGCTCCGCGACCCCGCTCGCCGAGGGCAGTCGCCGACGCAACACGCCGGGCCAGGATTCCCCGGAACGGGCGCGGTCTCGAAGGATCTCACGCTCGGTCATGATCGGTAGCGTGAAGAGCGGCCCCAGGAGGATTCGTCGCATCACGCGATCGAGTTCCTCTGCGACCCCGGGGAACGCGTCGGCGTCGAGACCGCTCAGAGTTGCGGCCCGAGTGAGATCGAGCACGATCCGAACGGCTTGATGGTCCACCAGACGAGAGTCGGGTTTGTCGTGGGTGATGCTCCTTCGCTCGAGTGCTCGTGACAGTTCCGGAAGCAAACGTCGCTTGCTCCGCACGAGAACGCCTATCTGTGAAGGGCTCAGGCGTTCCTCGATCAAAAGACGCTCGACCTCGGCTGCTATCCATTCGGCTTCGGCCGACTGCTGATCGAACACATGAGCATCGACACGGCCGGCATGTTCAGCGGGCGACACAGGTCCCGCCGACCCCGGCAGCTCGCCCTTTGCGGTCACGCGGAGAGCGGCGTCGAAGATGGCGGCAGGGACCCTGTGGCTCTTGCCGAGAACGATGCGGCTCGCGGGAAGACCTTGAGCGTTGCGGAAGCGTTCTGGGAACAGTGCGATGTTCTCGATGTCGGCTCCACGGAACGAGTAGATGGATTGGTACGGATCCCCCGCAACGGTGATGTTTCGATCACCGGCCGTGAGACACGCCAGCAGCTCGACCTGGGCCGGCGACGTGTCCTGATACTCGTCGACCACCACATACCGATACAGATCCTGGACCTTTGGAGCGAGGGCGGGCGACTGGAGCAACGAGATGGCGTCCAGCAGCAGTGTTCCGTAGTCGAGTCGGCCCGCTGCGCGGAGGTGTCGGTCGTAGGCACGGAAGAAGGACGGGAGAGCCCTCCAGTCGGAGCGATCGCTGGCCAAGGCACCAAGCTGATCGGGGTCGATGAGCCGCTCCTGGCAGCGGAGCAGAAAGTCGGAGACTTCCTCTGCGAACGTCTGACTGCCGAGGAGGCTGCGAAACGGGACTGGCCATCGATCCGGCTCCTGGCGACCGAGGAGTCCCGAAACCAACCGAATCTGTTCGGGACCGGTGAGCAGCGTTCCGAGAGGCCCGTCGCCGTGTGCTTCGAGCAGGCGATGAGCGAACGAGTGGAAGGTCGAGACATCGATGCCCGATGCAGGTGAGCCCAGCAGCCGGCTGAGGCGACTTTTGACGTCTGACGCGGCGCGACGGGAGAAGGTGAGAAACACGATCTCACCGGGGTCGGCATGGGCGGCGGAGACGAGGCGGATCGTGCGACGGACGAGGAACTCGGTCTTGCCCGTTCCCGGTCCGGCAACCACGAGTTGAGGCCCGTCGACATCAGCGACGGCTCGCTCCCAGTCATCGACTCCGAGGACGAGGCGGTCCACGGGTCGACCATAGGCACGGGTCTCAACCGACAACGTCGTCAAGCGGCGATGGCCCCTGTTGCTCCGCAGACAGCGCATTGCCGGCCTGGACCTTCGTGCAAGACTTCGAAATCGAATCCCGCCGCGCGCAGGATGTTCAGAGGATCGGATTCGGTATGTGTCTGTACGGCTTGTGTCTGTACGGCTTGTGTCTGTACGGCTTGTGTCTGGCTGTGTCCCATGGCTCCAACGTATTCGAGGGGTGTGACAGAAACCTCGGTCATGGGTGAGTCGAACAGCACCCGACTCATGAGGCTCTCACGAGGTGCTCGCTCGACTCGCTCTGCTCGAAGGCGGGACAGTGGTGTTTGAACGCGCACCATCCACAGAGGCGGCCCGGCTTCGGCGGGAAGTGATCCTGTTGGATTGCCCGTTCGATGGCGCTCCACAGGGCTCGCAGCTGGCGTTCGACGCCGTCGAGCTGGTGACTGGTCACCTCCATTCGGTACACCGTGGGCCCATTCAGGTAGAGCAGGCGGAGTTCGGTGGGAGCCTCGCCGACCCTGCGACGGATGAGAGCGGCGTAGATCTTCAAGGCAAAGAAAGCGGGTCGGGCGAAGCGTTCCGGTGGCGCCTTTCCGGTCTTGTAATCGGTGATCACGAGGCGGCCGTCGGTCCGGCGGTCGATCCGATCCAAGATTCCGCGGATTCGCATTCCGTCGACTTCCTCGAGCATGTCGAGCTCACGATCGAGCGGGTCGAATTGGGCAGGCGTCTCGATCGAGAAGTAGTTGGCCAGCAGACGGAGTGCAGACAGCCCCCATTGTCGTTCGGTCTCGACATCCCCGAACAGGTCGGAATACTCATCGGATGATCGGAGCTCGGTCCATGCCGAGCGAAACAGCTCATAGAGCCGGTCCGGAGTCCGCTCGGCCATGGGAAGATCGAACAGCCGCTCGAGTGCGAGGTGAGCCGTCGTCCCTCGAGCCTGGTGGACCGTGACGGGCTCGTCCAGCCGGTCGATGCTTCGATACTTGTACAGCTGGGGGCACTGTTTGAAGTCGCTCGCCCGTGACGGGGACAGGGTCTCGAGAACCATGCCGGCACTATACGATCGACGAATGACAAGAATGTGATTCACAGGTCTGGATGAGGAATATCGGGGCTTTGACGTGGCATGGCATACGGTCGCGAAATCCTTGCAGTTCGTCGCGAAAACCAGCCAGCCCCTGGGCTTGAAATGGTCGGGCGATCCCCGTAGGTTCTACTCCATCGGATTGGGGGCGACCCCGAAACGAAGCCGTCGGGACCGAGAGGTTGTGGCGGGGCTGTCGGAGGAGGAACGGGTTTCGGCCCGGAGTTCCATCGGCAGGCAGAACCCCGAGAGGGTGAAGACTTCGGTCGACGCTTTCTCGGGGTTCTTCGCGTCCGGAGCTCGGCTCTTCTTCTTCCCTCGAGGCCTCATATCGCCTTCGCGAAAAATGATCCTGATCCGCGAAATCTCGGTGGCGGAAACGGCCATCGCGGGTTTGCGGCAGGATTATCTTGCGCTCATCAGAGGTAGGGGAGACCCGACCGATGATCCGAAACCTCAGACCCGCAAGGGAGTGAGTTCGGAGCCCGGCCGGCGGAGCATCTCGCATTGTCGAATCGCTCGGTTTGGACGGGTGGGCATGAATCTGGACGCAGACCTTGCCCGGTGACCTCGAAAGGGGTCACACCTCGTATGCGAGGCTCGACGTCTGAGCCACCGCCCCCGGGGCGGATTGGAGAGACGTTGGGGTTTGCAGCCGCAAGGCTGCAGCGGAAGAGGGCGCCTCGGTGGTCTCATCCGTCCTGCAGAACGAGCGCCGTCGACAGGCATGTCGGCGACCAGAACGGTCCGAAAGGACCACGAAGGGCTCGGGAATGCGGGGAACCCGGTGGAAGTCGTCTTCGGATGGCGGAAGCCGACCCGGTGGATGTCGTCTTCGGATGGCGGAAGCCGACCCGGTGGATGTCGTCTTCGGATGGCGGAAGCCGACCCGGTGGATGTCGTCTTCGGATGGCGGAAGCCGACCCGGTGGATGTCGTCTTCGGATGGCGGAAGCCGACCCGGTGGAAGTCGTCTTCGGATGGCGGAAGCCGACCCGGTGGAAGTCGTCTTCGGATGGCGGAAGCCGAGCCGGTGGAAGTCGTCTTCGGATGGCGGAAGCCGAGCCGGTGGAAGTCGTCTTCGGGTGGCGGAGACCAGGAGGCGGGACCGTTGGTTCTCCTCCAAACGGACCTTCGACAGGTCGTGAGAACGAGAGTCGTCGGTCGAGTCGGGTCCGCCCTCGGGCGGCCCGATGCGAGAGCCCCGAGAGGGTTGCGGCGAAAGCCGAGGCTCCCTCGGGGTCTTTCGCGTCTCGAGCGCGATACGGCGTCGAACCGTTCGGCTCACCAGGCCGACAGGACGTCTGAAACACCCGTCGGCTGAGCCGTGCACTAGCCTCGTCGCCGTGGCGTATCCCGAACGACTTCTGAGTTCCGACGAGCGAGTCATCCGAGCCTTTCGACCGCATTGGCTGGCGCTGATCGGCCCGATCAGCTGGACGATCGTGATGGTCGCGATCGTGGTCGCCGCTCTCATCTGGCTCGAGGACCCTGCCCGCTGGATCGTGGTGGCGGGGGTCCTGGTCATCTGGCTCGTCGCCTCGACCAGGAGGATGCTCGACTGGTACACCACGCAGCACGTCATCACGGACGAGCGCGTCATCTATCGGGCTGGCATCCTCAGCAGGCGTGGCAAAGAGATCCCGCTCGAGGTCATCAACGACGTGGCCTTCAATCAGACGCTCGTCGAACGGATGTTCCGTTCGGGTGACCTTCTGATCGAGTCGGCCGGCGAGATGGGTCAGAGCAGGTACTCGGACATCCGCGACCCCGAAGGGCTTCAATCCCTGATCTACCGAGTTCGTGAGGAGCGGATGACCCACATGCGAGGCACCGGCGCAAGTTCGACGGCCGGCGAGATCGAGACACTGGCGAGGCTCCGGGACCAGGGTGTGATCTCAGACAGCGAGTTCGAGGCGCAGAAGCGGAAGCTGCTCGGCGACGGATGATCTGCCGGAGCGCATGATTTCGGTCCTTCCGGGAAGCTGATTCGGCGTCGAAGTCGATGCCGGCGATACCCCGACGGCCGTTGCTCGTTCAGACCGTCGACATTCACAGATCTTCGTTCCGTCGCCGCATTCTCGGGTTACGATGTCGACAACTGGGGGTTGTTGATTTGTTCGAGGCAATTCAGAGCATCGATTCGAGAGAGCGACCGGGATCTCCCATCGAGGAGACGAACCTCGGGGTGTTCACCGCGGAGAGCGAGGCCATCGAGGTGGCCAGGGAAGCCCGAGATGGGTTCTTCGCCAGCGGAAGCTCTGACTTCGCCTGGTGGATCGTGCGCCCCGTGGGGGCTCGGCTAGCCCATTGGATCGCCGACTCGAACAGTGAGAAGGAGTTCATTCTGGACCTTCGCTCCGGGCAGCTGGTCGAACGCTGACAGGCCGGCGCAGCCGTTGCGTCTGCGCCTTAGGTCTTGCGTCCTGCGCAAGACGTTCTACTTAGAACGTTGTACGGAACCCTCGGACATCAATCCCAAAGCCCGGGTCGGTTAGCCTCCCTTTCGCCATGTCTGCCTACGTCCTCGCTCAACAGAGCGTCTCGACATTCGGGAGCTTCCATCGCGCGTGGGGCTGGTATGCCGTTGGACTCATGGCCTTCGTCGGTGTGTGGGCACTCGCACTGGCGATCACAAAGAGGGATCCAGGACGTCCGTTCTGGATCGGCTTCGGGATCGGGACGGTTGGGCTCGTCGGTCAGGTATCGATGGGCGTGTGGGCACTCACGGTCGACGGAGTCGAACCCGGCAACCAGCACGTCTTCTACGGCATCGTGATCATGTTCACACTCGCCTTCGCCTACATCTACCGGCTCCAACTCGCAAAGCGCCCGGCGCTTTCGTATGGCCTGCTGGCTCTGTTCCTCATGGGGCTCGCCATACGCGCCATCTCGAACTTCGGCCAAAACTTCTGAGCGTGGTCCTTCATACGTTCTACGTAGAACGCTGTACGTAGAACGCAAGACGCAAGACCCGAGACTGTGACTTCTGGTGGGCGACCCCCAGACCCCCGAGTGCCGTCCTGACGGCGGGTGGGTTCGGGTCGGGCGGCATCAGATCACGACGCATGGTGGAGCTGTGGTTCGCGGGTTGCGCGGGCTGATGATGTCTGGGGGGCGACCCCCAGACCCCCGAGTGCCGTCCTGAGGGCAGGTGTGCCCGGGTCGGGCGGCGTCAGGTCACGATGCACGTCGAAGCCGGGGTTCGCGTCCTTGGCCGCGCGAGACCCGAGACCCGAGACCCGAGACCCGAGACTCTCAGTTCCTGAGGGGCGACCCCCAGACCCCCGAGTGCCGTCCTGACGGCAGGATTGTCCGGTTCGGGCGGCTTCAGCCCACGCTGCACGTCGAAGCCGTGATTCGCGTCCTGGCCGCGCAAGACGCAAGACCCGAGACCGGAGACCGGAGACCGGCGACGGGCGAGCGAAGCTCGCCTCAGGTCGACACGAAGGACGCGGACAAGGTACGTTCGTGCCGTCGGTGCGGGCCTGTCTATAGCGATGGGTCTGAGAAAGGATCTCCACATGTTGCTCGATGGCAAGAAGCTGCTGATCACGGGTGTCTTGACCGACGACTCGATTGCCTGGCACACGGCACGGATCGCACAGGAGCAGGGTGCTGAGATCGTCTGCACGGGGTTCGGCCGGGGGATGCGCCTCACCGAACGGGCAGTACAGAGGCTGCCAAACGAGTGCGACGTCCTCGAGCTGGATATCAACAGCGCCGAGGACATGGAGGCGATCCGCGCCGACCTCGCGGCGCGATGGGGATCCATCGACGGCGCTCTTCATGCCATCGCCTATGCACCGATGGACGCCCTCGGCGGAAACTTCATGAACACGCCGCCCGAAAGCGCAAGCACTGCGTTCATGACTTCGGCGTTCTCGTACAAGACTCTGGCCGCCGGCCTGCTGCCCCTGTTGGAGGCGGCCGGAGGTGGCGCACTCGTGACCCTCGACTTCGACAACCGCCAGGCATGGCCGGCCTACGACTGGATGGGCGTCGCCAAGTCGGCGTTGCAGTCGGTGACCCGCTACCTCGCCCGCGACCTCGGACCGAAGAACATTCGAGTCAACGCTGTCTCAGCCGGCCCCCTCGCCACGGTGGCCGCCAAATCGATACCTGGCTTCCAGATCTTCCACGACGCCTGGAACGCACGATCACCTCTTGCGTGGGACGACACGAATCCGGAGCCGGTGGCGAAGATGGTTTGTGTGCTGTTGAGCGATTGGGCGGCGTCGACCAGCGGCGAGATAGTCCACGTCGACGGAGGCTTCCATGCGGTGGCCACGGGGGGTCGGCAGCCCGGTGTGGACGAGGAGTGACGCACTCGTGGTGGGTTTCGCCTCAACGGGACACGTGAGCCCTCTAGTGCAGAACGCGATCGGTCGCCAGCATCGATCCGGCCGGTTGCAGGCTCACCGTGAATGTCGCGCCGCCCCCAGGTGTGTCTGAGAGCGTCACCCTGCCGTTCATTGCTTCTGTCAGGCCTTTCACGATCGATAGTCCCAGGCCGGTTCCGCCCTTGGTGCGGGTGTCCGACCTCTCGGTCTGCGTGAACGGCTCGAAGACCCGGACGCGCTCGCCGGGGGCGATCCCGTCTCCGTGGTCGATCACGTCCACATCCACTCGATCACGGAATTGACGGGCAACGAGCTCGATCGGGCTTCCGGGCGCGTACTTGACGGCGTTCTCGACGAGGTTGATGAAAACCCGCCGGAGATGATCCGGGTCGCCGGTGGCCTGGAGCGACGCCGGTGCCACCGAGACCGTCACATCCTCGCCACCGCCTGCGGTCTCGGCGACCTCGCTGAGGAGTTGGTTGAGACTGATCGTCTCCATTGCCACCGGGATCGCCTGGCGGTCGATGCGCGACACCATCAAGAGGTCTTCGATGAGCCGCTGCAGCCGGCCTGCCTGGCGTCGAGCCGATCCGAGCAGGTCTTGAGCCAGCTCGGGCGACAGTTCGGGACGGTTGACCGTGTCGAGCGACCCGATGATCGAAGTCAGCGGTGTTCGGAGCTCGTGACTGACCACCGACACGAAGTCGGTCTTCATCTGCGCGATCTCCTGCATTCGTCGGGTCATCTCCGACGCTGCCTCGTAGCGTCCGAGCTGGCTCAACACAAGAGCGGCAGGCGCCGCAAGCGATGCGAAGACATCCAGCTGATCCTCGTGGAAAGAGCCGTGAAGCGGGTCGCCGACGGCGATCGCACCGACGTTGAAGCCTTCGACCCGCAGGGGAGCAACCATCGCCTCCTTCAAGCCGAGCTCGCCGATGACGCCGAACTGTTCCGGGCTCTCCCCGACTCGATCCAAGAGAATCGGCTTGCCGGATCTGAAGACCTGGGGCACGATCCCGCCGGTCGAGATCGGAAGTTTGATGTCGCCCACGTCCAGAGTGTGGCCGTTCACCCACATCGGGCTCATCACCTTGAGGGTGTGGTCGTCCGGGTGGTACAAGAACACGACGCCGACCTGCGCGCCGAGGTATCGACAGATCGTGCCGACGATCTGGGGCAGACCGTCGGCCAGCGACTCGGCGCCGGCCAAGGTGGCGGTCACCGCGTACAGACGCTCGAAGTCCTCACGTTGGGCTCTGAGATCCTCCTGACGCCGGTGGCTTCGGTAGGCCTCACGAGTGAACTCGAGCCCGAAGAAGCCGGTCGACACCGACACCACGAGCACCGTGAGCAGAGGTACTGCGAGGTCCCGGGTCTCGACCGTGAGATTCGTGGGGTAGATGTAGGCCAGCACGATCACGAGGATGGCGAGCGCGGCGATGACGGCGTGGCGCACCGGCTCGAGACTCAATCCGGACAGAACGAGGAGTCCTGCGAACAACGGCATCGTGACGTCGAACATCCCTTCGATCGAGGCGGCGACGCCCAGGCCAGTGGTGAGGAGCGCGGTCCACAACCAGGCGAACCAGGGTCCCACTCTGCGCTGGAGCAGATCCTCCCAGTTGACGGCCGTGCCCAGAGCCAGCAGGACCACAAAACCGGCGGCGGTCACGAGAAGCCGGTCGTAGTCGCTCTCGGGGCCGCTCACCCCAGACGCCACCAGGGCGATGACCATCAACCACGCGAAGAAGACACCACGGCGGAGCGCCGCAGCGCGGAACCCTGCGATCGCAGGGAGTACGGGCGCTGGTTGTGGATTGCTCATCGGATCTGCTCGGCAACTGTATCCTCGGCGGCCGTGAACGGGTGGTTGAGCGTTCTCTGATGCCGCTCCGTGCCTACGGCCCCCTCTTCGGACAGGTTCATGGTGCGGACCGACCCGGTGTCGTTGCCCTCCATGGTTGGGGGAGACGCGGCGCCGATTTCGACCGCGTCCTCGAAGGCATGGATGCGGTTGCGTTCGACCTGCCGGGATTCGGAGCCACGCCACCGCCTGAACGTCCCATCGGGGTGTCAGCGTACGCCCAGACGACGGTCGACGCACTCCTTTCGATCGGACCCGGGCCGTATCGGCTCATTGGGCACTCCTTCGGCGGGCGGATCGCGGTGATGGTGGCTGCAAACCATCCGGATCTCGTGGCGTCGTTGGTGCTGACCGGGGTACCGCTGATCCGGTCGAGGCCGGCCGGCAAGCCGGCCTTGAGCTATCGGCTGATCCGATTCGCACATCGGCTCGGCGCGGTTTCGGACGAGAGGATGGAACGGATTCGTCGTCGGCGAGGCTCGGCCGACTACAAGGCGGCAACCGGAGTGATGCGGGATGTGCTCGTGACGGTGGTCAACGAGTCCTACGAAGAGGAACTCGCCGAGATCAAGTGCCCGGTGCATCTCGTGTGGGGCGAAGACGATCTCGACGTGCCGGTGGCGGTGGCAGAGCGCGCGATGGAGATCCTCGAGTCCAACGGCACGTCCGTGACGCTCACCACCCTCGACGGCGTGGGTCATCTGACACCTCTTGAGGCTCCCGAACGGCTGCGGGCGGCCATCGAAGGTGACTCGTGACCTGGCTCGTCTCTGTGATCGTTGCCGCGGCATCCGCGATCGTGGCTGCGCTCCGGTGGCTGCGGGTTGCGCAACGCGAGCACTACATCGCGGGCTCGGCATCACGTTTTGCACGGCGTTGGTGGATCGGGGTCGCACCGAACCCGCTCCTCCTGGTGGTCGTGCTGCTCCTCACAGCTGTTTCATCGACATGGACGCCTGCCGGGTGGCTGGCCGCCGTGACCGCCGGCTTCGGTCCGATCGGGTTGTCGATCAAGGGACGGACTTCGCCGCTCGCGTGGACGAGCCGCATGCGGAAAGTCGCGGTGGTGACCGGAATCGTGGCGATTGGGCTCATCGGCCTGGGAGCCTGGATCGGGTCGGGCGCCGCCGCCTTGGCGTCCCTGCTCGTGCCGGTGTGGGTCGACCTGGCGCTCGCTCTGCTCGGCCCCCTGGAGCGCCGAAGCGGCGACCGGTGGGTGGACCAGGCGTCCAAGGGACTGGCTCGGTCGGGCGCTCGGGTGGTGGCGATCACGGGTTCGTACGGAAAGACGTCGACCAAGCTGATCGCTGCCCACCTGCTCAGCGGCCTCGTATCCACCACGGCGAGTCCGGCATCGTTCAACAACCGGATGGGTTTGGCCCGGGCCATCAACGAAGGTCTCGCCCCGGGCACCGAGGTGTTCGTCGCCGAGATGGGCACCTACGGGCCAGGTGAGATTCGGGCGTTGTGTTCCTGGATCCCGCCCGAGGTTGCGGTGATGACGGCGATCGGACCGGTGCACCTCGAGCGCATGAACTCCGAGGAGACGATCGCCGCGGCCAAGCGCGAGATCCTGGAGCGGGCGCGTGTCGGGGTGATCAACGTCGATCATCCACTGCTCGCGTCGATCGCCGACGAAGAGGCCGTTCGGATCCCCATCGTCCGGTGCTCGTCGAGACGCGCCGACGTAGAAGTGTTCTCGGATCCCGAACGTGGGGTCGTGGTCGTACGGGGCGTGGAGGTCGGCGCATTCGATGCCGGCGCCTTGCATGCCGGCAACGTGGCCTGCGCGGTGGGAGTCGTGGACGCCCTCGGACTGGATGTGACGTCGCTGGGCGATCGAATGCAGTCGGTTCCGGTTGCTCCCAACCGGCAGGTCGTGACCCGGTCCCAGGCCGGCTTCACGATCATCGACGACACTTTCAATTCGAATCCGGCGGGTGCTCGGGCGGCTCTCGCACGACTTCAGGCGATCGACGCCGGTCGTCGGGTGCTCGTCACGCCGGGCATGGTCGAGCTCGGATCCGTGCAGGACCAAGAGAACCGGGCGTTCGTGTCATCGGCCGCCGATGTCGTATCCGATCTGGTGGTCGTGGGAAGGACGAATCGGGCCTCGCTCGTTGAGGGTGCCGCAGAGGCAGGCTTGAGCTCGGTTATCGTCAAAGGGACGCGGGAGGAGGCGGTCGCGTGGGTTCGTGAGAACCTCACACAGGGCGATGCGGTCCTCTACGAGAACGACCTCCCCGATCACTATCCCTGACGAATCCAAAGGCGAGCGAGCGGATCATGCCCCAACGTGCCGTCGTGTTCGGCGGACCTAGCCCCGAACACGACATCAGTATCTCGACCGGCCTCCAGGCAGCGCACCTCAGTGACTCGGTCGATGCCATCTACTGGGACAAGAGCGGACGGTTTCATCTCGTCGATCCCCGGTCCGAGGTGGCCGAGTTCATCGATGGTGTACCCCGGAAGGCGACACCGCTGTCGTTCGTCGCCGAGCCGGGCATGGGATTCGTGCAGGCGGGCTCGGGACTGTCCAAGAAGCCAAAGCCTCTGGACTGCGTGGTCATCCTCAACTGTTGTCATGGTGGCCCCGGGGAAGATGGCACCGTCCAGGGACTGTTCGATCTGGTCGGGTACCGATACTCGGGCCCTGGCCAGGCCGGGTCGGCGCTGGGCATGGACAAGCTGTCGTTCGGCGCGGCGGTCGCCCAAATCGGGCTCCCCACGTTGCCTCGCACGTTGTTGCGCACCGAGGTCCCCCCGGAGTTCGACGGCCCGTACATCGTGAAGCCCCGGTTCGGTGGGTCGTCGATCGGCATCGAGGTGGTCGAGGACCATGCCACTGCGGTGGCGCTGCTCCGCTCCCCGAACATGTCGGACGGCGCAGTCGTGGAGCCGTTCCTCGAAGACTTCCGGGATCTTCAGGTCGCGGTGCGAACCCATCCCACATTCCAGCTGTCTGCGATCGAAGAGCCGGTTCGCTCTCCAGGCGGCCTCTACAGCTACGAGCAGAAATACCTTGCATGGGGCGAATCGGGCGGCGTCATCCAGCGCAAGCTCCCAGCCGACGTCACCCCCGATCTCGAACGCGAGCTGAGAGACTCGGCAGCGGCCGTTGCGGCTCTGGTCGGCGTGAAGTCCATCGCCCGTATCGACTTCCTGGAGTCGGAGGGCAAGCTGTGGGTGAACGAGATCAACACGATTCCTGGCAGCCTTTCGGCGTACCTTTGGATCGACCCGCCCGTGGACCGGGCGCAGCTCATCGAGGACGTGTTTGCAGAGTTGGAGGCGAGCCGTCCCCGAGCGTTCACAACTGCCGGAGCCGACGGCTCGGCGCTTCGCAACGCGGGGATGATCGCGGGCAAGTTGGGTTGATCCGGGGCGGGAAAGGCCTCAGATCGGGATCAGAGATTGACCACCGGGCAGGTGAGCGTGCGGGTGATGCCCTCGACCGCCTGGATCCGGGCGACCACGAGCTTCCCGAGCTGGTCGACGTCTTCGGCCGAAGCTTTGACGATCACGTCGTAGGGACCGGTCACGTCGTCGGCGTTCTCGACGCCTTGTATGACGCGAACCTCTTCGGCGACCGATGCGGCCTTTCCAACCTCGGTCTGGATCAGGACATAGGCCTCGACCACTGTGCTCCTCCTTCGATTCGGGGCGACGATCCCGACTCTACAGAGCACGGGCTCGCCGTGACTCCCAAACAGAAGGTTCGACCGGGAAGGCTCGATCGATGGGTGTCGGCGAGGTCTGGTGGACCGGTCGGCGGCCTATCGCCTGAACGATCCGGGCCCGGGCTCAATAGCCCCCTTGGCCCACTTTCACGTTGGAGATGTATGGCTTGTCGTCTTCGGTGGTGAGGTCGAAGAGGATCCGCTGACCCTGTCGGACGAAGCGGAAGATCGAGCCTGTGAGCGAGCCCGGGCGCAGGAAGGCCTCGGACCCATCGGAATCGAGGACGACCACGCCGACGCCGGTGGTGGGGTCGTAGGTCTTGACGACTCCCTGCACCGACATCAGGCCTTCTCGACCTTTCCGGCCCTGATGCACGAAGTGCAGACGCGGGCGCGGCGGGTGTTGGATCCGTGCTTCACCCTGACTCGCTGGATGTTCGGAAGCCAGCGCCGGCTGTTGCGCTTGTGAGAGAACGTCACGTTCTTGCCGAAGCTCGGCTCTTTTCCGCAGATCTCGCATCGGTACGACATGAAGAAACTCCTGAGGACAATGAGGCTGACCGGGCGAGCGTGGGCGCGCCCAGAAGCGACCCGGCAGAGAGAGGATAGCGCTTTCGGTGGCCGTCGCCACATCCTCGCCCGGTCGGGGCGAAGTTCCCACGTCTCGGCTGCCGTCGGCCCACCTGCTCCATATACTCGCAGGCGTCATGGCGCTCCAACCGGAGGACATCAAGGCGGTCATACACCGCTATCACGAACGGCTCTCGGCATACCGGGAGGCGCTCAACGAGCTGAATGTCTACCCCGTTCCAGATGGGGACACGGGGACCAACATGGCGCTCACCATGGGCAGCGTCGTCGCCTCATTCGGATCCGACATGTCGATGGCCGGAGTGGCCGAGGCGCTCACAACCGGATCGTTGATGGGCGCCAGAGGGAATTCCGGGGTGATCCTCTCGCAGATACTCCGAGGGCTGGGCGACACGTTCCGACAGCGCGACGAAGTGGGCGTCACCGAGATGGTGGCGGCTCTCGATCACGCCTCCGGCGCGGCATATAAGGCGGTTCAGAAGCCGGTCGAAGGCACCATTCTCACGGTGCTCCGCGAAGCGGCCGAAGCAGCGAAAGCCGAGGGCACCGGCGCCGGTGAGGATGTTGCTGCCCTTCTGCGGACGGTCTACGACCGGGCGGTCATCGCGTTGGAACACACGCCTGAACTGCTGCCCGTGCTGAAACAAGCCGGTGTCGTCGATGCCGGCGGCGCCGGGTTCCTGCTGCTCCTGGCTGCCTTCCTCGAGGTCGTCACCGGCGCCGATGTGGAATTGCCGGAGCGGGTTCTGAGGGCCCACGCAGATCTCGCAGCGATCGAGCACACGGTCGACGGCGACATCGCCGATCTCCGGTACGAGGTGATGTTCATGCTCGAGGCCGATGAGGATGGTGTAGACCGGCTCCGTGCCACATGGTCTGAGATCGGCGAGTCGATCGTGGTCGTGGGGGGCGGGGGAACCTGGAATTGCCACATCCACACCGACCTCATCGGTCCTTCGATCGAGGCGGCCGTCGTCGTGGGCACACCGAGCAATATCCGGATCACCGATCTGTTGGAGCAAGCCGGCGACGCACGGGTACACGGCTCGAAGGGATTCCATCCCATGGCCGGAGCGGAGGGCTCGCCCATCGGCGTCGTCAGCGTTGTGGCCGGGACCGGTCTGGTCCAGGTGTTCCGTCAACTCGGCGTGCAGGGTGTCGTGACAGGTGGACAGACGATGAATCCGTCGACCGAAGACCTCCTCGCTGCCGTCGAGGCCGCTGCCGCCGACGCCATCGTGGTGCTGCCCAACAACAAGAACATCGTTCCGGTTGCCGAACAACTCGACGCCCTGACCACCAAGACGGTTGCGGTGGTGCCGACTCGGAGTGTCGCCCAGGGCATCGCCGCGATGTTCGGATATGACCCTGCCGGTGATCGTCTGTGGACCGTGCTCGAAGACATGGCTGCCGCGGCGTCGTCGGTCATCACCGGCGAAGTGACCAAGGCGGTTCGGGATGCCGTCGTCGAGTTCGGTTCGATTCGCCAGGGCGATTGGCTCGGGATCGCCGACGGGACCATCGTGGTGGCCGACCCCGATCTGGAATCGGCGCTCAGAGGGCTGGTCGCGAGCTTGTTGATGCCAGGATCCGAACTGCTCACGGTCTACGCAGGGGAGGGATCGAGTCCGGCCACCACGAAGGCGCTGGAGGCATGGCTCGGAGAGCTCCACCCCATGATGGAAGTGTCAACAGTGGTTGGAGGGCAACCGCTGTATCCATACTTCGTCTCCATCGAATAGCGCGAGACGAACTCCCGGATGCAGGGTGGTCCCCGTGAGCCCTGGGCTCTGCCATCATGACCCCATGGCGGAGTTGAGCCGGCTGGCGGGGATCCCGGTCGATCAGGTCAAAGGACTGTCGGGCAAACGGGGCGATGCGCTCAGAAAGTCCGGGATCGAGTCGGTCGCCGATCTGCTGCATCACGTTCCCCGGCGGTACATCGATCGGTCGCGGGTGGAACCGGTCAGCACGCTGCCGGTCGCCGAGGAGGTCACGATCATCGTCGAGGTGGTCAGTGTCTCCACCCGACGACCCAAGCGTCGCCTCGCCATCACAGAGGCGCGGGTCTCGGACGGCACCGGCACGCTCAAGGTGGTGTGGTTCAACCAGCCATTCCGCGAACGTCAGCTCGGCGTGGGCGCCGAGGTGGCGCTGTCGGGGAAAGTCGAGCGGTTTCGAGGCACCCCGCAGATGACCTCACCTGATGTCGACGTCCTGTCAGGCACGTCAGAGGCGTTGACCACGGGCCGTGTCGTGCCGATCCATCCGTCGGTCGGGGACGTGGGGCCGGGACACATGCGTCGAGCCGTACACAACGCGGTGAAGCGTTCCCAGCCCATACCGGATCCCCTCCCGGCCGAGGTGATCGAACGAAACCAGCTCGTGGAGCGGGCCAAGGCTTTCTCCGACATCCACTTTCCCGACGACATCGGGGCGGTGACGCCTGCCCGGAGGCGCCTCGTGTTCGACGAGCTGTTCAGGCTCGAGATCGCCCTCGCCCTTCAGAAGCGGCGTCGGCGAGAACAGGAGCGAGGCACACGCCACCGTCTCGACGGTGCGTTGGTCGGCCGGTTCATCGCAGGATTGCCATACGACCTCACAGGCGCACAGCGGCGTGTCCTCGAAGACATTCGAATCGACCTCGCGGCCGAGAGCCCGATGCACCGTCTCTTGCAGGGCGAGGTCGGCTCGGGCAAGACGGCGGTCGCCGTGGCGACGCTGCTCGCAGGCATTCAAGGCGGATGGCAGGGCGCCGTGATGGCGCCCACCGAGGTCCTCGCCGCACAACACTTCCTGGGGATCGCACAATTGCTCCAGGACGCGGGGCTCCAGCCGTCCGAGGAGGGAGCGGGCGCGGAGCTCGGAATGGACAGCCTCTTCTCCACCGGCGACGGAGACGCCGTCCGGCTTGCGCTGCTGACGGGATCCCAGGTCGCCACCAACTTCGTGCCCGGGGCCGCTCGAAGCCAGCTGCTCTCATGGATCGCCGACGGCAAGGTCGACCTGGTGGTCGGCACCCACGCTCTCATTCAGGAGGGAGTGCACTTCCATCGTCTCGGGGTGGCGGTGGTCGACGAGCAGCATCGTTTTGGGGCGCTCCAGAGAGTGGCTCTGAAGGAGAAGGCCGCAGACATCGATCCAGATGTGCTGATCATGACCGCAACCCCGATACCCCGGACCCTCTCGATGACTCTGTACGGGGACCTGGAGGTCTCGGCGATCGACGAATTGCCGCCCGGTAGAGCACCGATCGACACCATGTGGATCGCCCGCGATCGAGAGCAGAAGGCTTGGGATCTGATTCGGGCCGAAGCGGCAGAAGGGCGTCAGGCATTCGTCGTCTGCCCTCTGGTCGAGGATTCAGAGAAGCTGGAAGTGGTGTCGGCCACCGGAGAGTTCGATCGTCTCTCCAAGGTGTTTGCAGACCTCGAGGTCGGGCTGCTCCACGGCCAGCTCCACCCCCGAGAGAAGGAAGAAGTGATGGCGGCGTTTCGTCGTGGAGACCTCGACGTGCTGGTGGCGACGACCGTCATCGAGGTCGGGATCGACGTTCCCAACGCAACGGTGATCGTTGTGGAGGATGCCGATCGTTTTGGACTGAGCCAGCTCCATCAACTTCGAGGCCGGGTCGGGCGCGGGAGCCATGGCGGCACGTGCGTGCTGATCTCCGACCCCGCCACACCCGACGGGGAGCGGCGAATGGAGGCCATGGTCGAGACCACCGACGGGTTCCGCCTCGCCGACATCGACCTGGAGCTCCGAGGCCAGGGCACCGTGTTCGGGGCGCGGCAGTCGGGACGCGCCGACCTGAAGCTGGCCAACATCGTGCGCGATTTCGAGACGCTCATCGCCGCTCGCGACGAGGCCTTCGCCCTGGTCGACGCCGACCCGAACCTCGATGCACATCCAGAGCTGCGAGCCGAGGTGAGAGCCTTGCTGGGCGACGAGGTCGGGTGGCTGTTCGTCAGCTGATCGAGCCAGATTCGTCCTCAGGTCGTGCCCAGTCGGCGACCACGAGGCCATCGGTGACGACCTGACGTATCACGGCGAGCGCACCCGACACCACACAGATGGCCGTTGCCCCGAGGACGAGATACATCACGAGCAACTGCAGGACCACGGCATCGACGGGATCGGCACCAGCCAACAAGAGGCCTGTCAGCGCACCGGGAAGTGCGATCAGACCGACCACCTTGGTTCGGTCCACCTGCGGTATGAGTGCCGGACCCGCCGCTCGGGGAGCCATGAACCGCACGACCTGGCGTCGGTCGAATCCAAGTGACAGCAGCGCCTCCACTTCGCTCACTCGGCCTCTGCAGAGACTCACCGACTGGTTGACCGCCAGCGCTGCCGAAGGAACGGCGTTTCCGATGGTGATACCTGCGATGACCACGAGCGCCACCGGTGTGTGATCGACCACCCCGAAGCCGATCGCCACGCCGAGCGCGATGAGGGCGGAGATACCGATGGCGACTGCCGAGGTCACAGCGATCCCCGGGATCGAGTGGCGGGCCCGTCTGCGGACCGTCAGTGTTCCCACAGCCGTCATCACCGCCACCCAGGTCCACGCCCACCAGATTGCGCCGCGCGAGCGGAATATGGCCGTGAAGAGAACGCCGACCGCGAGCAGCTGAACTGCCGCCCTGATCGACGCCCACGTGATCTCACGTTCGACTCGCAGGCCCACCCAGCGGGCCATGACCAACGCAAGCCCTACGAGTGCGAGCGACGCAGCGACAGCAGGCCAGCCGACGACGTCGGAGATCATGTGATGACCTCGGATTCCACGGGCGCGACGCTACCTCGAATCGCCACTCCACAGCACCCCGCAGCTGTGAAGATGGTCCAATGGCGCTCGTGCAGGTATCGAATCCCGACAAACTGATCTTCGAACGCGCCGGGCTGACGAAGTCGGACCTCGTCGAGCACTACTCGGCGGTCGCGGACCACATGCTCTCATTCATGGCGGGCCGGCCCTTGACGCTGCAACGGTTCCCGAACGGAATCGAGTCGAAGGGATTCATGCAGAAGAACGCCTCAGATCACTTCCCTGAGACCATCGGGCGCTTCGAGGTGCCCAAGAACGATGGCGGTGTCACCACCTATCCGGTCGTCACCCGGCCGGAGGATGTCGCCTACCTGGCCAACCAGGGGACGATCACATTCCACATGTGGCTGTCGACCATGGCGCGTCCCGATGCGCCGGACTGGCTGGTGATGGATCTCGACCCGGAGGATGGCGACCTTCCGGGGGTGAGATCGGCAACCCACGTGATCCGGTCGCTGCTCGCCGAGTTCAACATCGAGGGGTTCCCGATCGCCACCGGATCCTCGGGGTTCCACGTCTGGGTGCCGCTCGGCGGATGGCACACCGGCGAGGACATTGTGATGTCGGCGCGTGCCCTGGCCGGTCTCGCAGCCACTCAGCATGCCGAGGGACTGACCACCGAGTTCCTGAAGAAGAACCGGCAAGGCCGCGTGTTCGTGGATTGGCTTCGCAACGTGCCAGGGGCGACGACCGTCGTCCCGTTCTCGCTCCGTCCCCGACCGACGGCGCCGGTGGCGGTCCCCGTCACGTGGAAGGAGGTCGACTCCGTCCGGCCCGACTCCTGGACGCTCGGATCGCTCGAGGACCGAATCGAGTTGTCCGTCGACATCTCCCCGCAGACGCTGCCCACTTCGGACATCCTCGAACGCGCCAGGGCGGAAGGCGTCGATCTCGATTCCAACTTCGACCGCTTCGGACGGAGGTGAGGCGAGGCACGAATCTCAGTGATTCAGCCATTCTGTTGGCGCGTCGAGCACGTGGGATCCTCGGGTTTCCTGCACCCGCTGTGCCTTCGGTCGTCTCGGGGGTGACAAGGGACGCGGTGGGGTCATCCCCGATTTCGGGCACCCTCGCGGTGTGCCAGGCTGGGTCTTGTGTCTGAAGCCATCGTCTCCATCGAGAACCTCACACATCGGTTTGGTGATGTCACCGCGCTCGAACACCTGACACTCGAGGTGCGGGCCGGAGTCACTGGGCTCGTTGGCGCCAATGGAGCCGGCAAGACCACGATGCTCAGAATTCTGCTGGGACTGCTCCATCCGACCGATGGGGAGGTTTCGGTGTTCGGCCGCGACGCGTGCCGGCAACCGATCGAGGTGCGGTCGATGGTCGGATACATGCCTGAGGGTTCGGCAGTGCCCACCGACCAGACAGCAGCGGACTTCGTTGCCTACACCGCGGAGCTGGCCGGCGTTCCACCCAAGGACGCCCGGAGGAGAGCGTCGGAAACGCTGTTTCTCGTCGGGCTGGAAGAAGAGCGATTTCGCTTTCTCGGGGACTTCTCGACAGGCATGTTGCAGCGCGTGAAGCTCGCGCAGTCGATTGTGCACGGCCCGCGGTTGGTGTTGCTCGACGAGCCTGCTTCGGGCCTCGACCCGGCGGGTCGGACCCAGATGCTCGCCCTGATCCGGCGCCTGGGCGGGTTCGGCATCAACGTGATCGTGTCCTCCCATGTGCTCAGCGACATCGAGGAGACATGTGACTCGGTGGTCTTGCTCGACGCAGGCACGTTGGTTCGGTCAGGTCCGTTGGAGGGACATCGGTCGACCGCCGGCGTAATGGTGGAGATCGTCGGAGATGTTGCCCCGCTGGTGAACGGTTTGTCTGCGGCCGGTCACGATGTGGCGGTGGATGGCGCCCGACTGACCATCGCGGCGGCGGACGATGGCGTGTTCGATCTCATCCGTGACTTGGCCGCTGAGTCGGATGTCGGCATTCTCCGACTCGGCCGGGCGTCGCTGACGCTCGAGGACGAGTTCCTTTCGACGGCACGGAGAAGAACGTGAGCGACGCCGTCATCTACGACCGCGGTTATCGGTCATACGACGGTGAGCTGACCGGGCGTGGAGGAGCGCGGCGCGCCATCGTTCGGGACGGGATCCGGAGGGTGCTCGGGCTGCGCCGCAAGGCTCGCCGGAAGGTGCTGCCGTGGGGTCTGCTCTCGCTGGGCGTCCTGATGGCGGCGGTGTTCATCGGGTTGCAGTTCGTCGCCGGCTCGATCGCAGCTGCCGCAGCGGAAGGTCTTCCGTCCTATCCGCAGCTCTTCGACGTGTATTCGCGGGTGTCGCTGCTCTTCCTGGCGGTCACGATGCCGGAGTTGTTGGGCCCGGACCGTCGCCAGGGCGTTCTCTCGGTGTACTTCTCGCGTCCTCTCACCGTGGCCGACTACCTCGGAGCGAAGGCGGTCGCCTACCTCGTCATGGCGTCCTCGATCTATTTGGTCCCGCAGCTCGCCTTCCATCTCGGCCGGGCCGCTCTCAACGGCGACGGATTCGTCGCCTACCTCACCGGCAACCTCGACATCCTGTGGCAGATCGGCGCATCGACGCTTGCGTTCGTCGCCATCCACGGCGGCGTGCTCGCGATCATCTCGGCATACGTGGATCGCACTCCCTTCGCTGCCGCCACTTTCCTCGGTGTGCTGATCGCAGGCGACAGTTTGGCCCGGGTGATCTCCGAGGCCGATTTCGCCGGGGCTCGATGGGTCTCATTGCTGTCGTTGGACTCGCACGCCAGATACATCCGCGACTGGGTCTTCGACGTGGATCTCGGTCGGTATCCCATGGAGGCTGCGGGTTTCTCGCCGTGGGCGTCGGTGGCGGTCATCGCCGCGGTGGCGATCCTGGGTTCGACATGGATACTCGGGCGTTATCGGCGGCTGGCATGACGGTCGAAGCGCGGGCAGTGTCGAAGTGGTTCGGCCAGAAGGTGGCGTTGTCCGATGTGACGCTCTCGTTCGAGCCGGGTGTCACGGGTCTGCTCGGGCCGAACGGTGCCGGGAAGACGACGCTGCTCCGTGTCATCACGGGTCTCCAGGTTCCCAGCCAGGGCGAGGTTCGGGTTCTGGGGGTGGACCCCAGATCCGACCGGTCGGTCTATGCCCGCGTGGCGATGGTGCCGGAAGACGAGTCCGTCTATCCCGACCTGACGGCGCGGCGATTCGTGGAGCTCAAAGCCGCACTGGCACGGGTGCCCGACCCGAAATCGGCGGCGCAACACGCCCTGGACACCGTGGAGCTTCTCGCCGCCGCCGACCGTCCGATGGGAGGTTTCTCCAAGGGAATGCGGCAGCGCGCCAAGGTGGCGTCTGCCCTCGTCTCCGATCCCGAGGTTTTGGTTCTCGACGAACCGCTCAATGGCGCCGACCCTGTGCAGCGGGCGCAGCTGATCGAGCTCTTCGTCCAACTCGGCGAACAGGGGCGGACGGTGATCGTCTCCTCTCATGTGCTTGCCGAGGTGGAACGTATGACGCATCGGGTGGTCGCCATGGTGGACGGACGGCTGGCGGCCACTGGGGACCTCGCATCGTTGCGGGCAGCCATGACCGACAAGCCGCGCCAGGTGCATATTCGGACCGACCAGCCCCGCGTGCTGGCCGCGGCCCTGGTGGCAGTCGCCGGTGTCGACGGCGTGACGCTCTCCGATCAGGCGATCGCCGTGAGCACGACCGATCCCCTTGCGCTGGCCAAGGCCCTTCCCATGGTGGCGCACCGTGACTCGGTGACGATCTCTGAGATCGCGCCGGCAGACGAGTCGATGGAGAGCGTTTTCCGCTATCTCGTGGAGTCGGCTCGATGAACGTCGCCCTCACCGTTCATCTGTTCCGCCGGCTTCTGCGCGGAAAGCGCATCGTCGGCATGGTGGCACTCGCGTCTGTGACCGGGTTGGTGGCGTGGGTCTCGCTGCTCGGGCAGTCAGCCACCGAAGGTGCCCAGATCTTCAAGGAGATCACATCGAGCGTTCCCGCCGCCACCTTGTCGCTCGCCGTGCTCTTCCTGTCCACCGCCGTGTTGAGAGACGAGCGGGATGGGGGCACCCTCCCGTTCTTGTTCGTGACCCCCGTCCCTCGTCTGGTGTTCGCCGTGTCGGCATGGATGGCTGCTGCCGGGGCGTCGGTGCTCGTTGCGCTCGCCGGCTGGCTCGTTGCGTTCATCGCCGCCGGAGTGACCATCGGGGAATGGGCGCTCGCGTTTCCGGCGCTCGCTGCCTATGTCGCCGCGGCCTTGGCATACAGCGCTGTCTTCATGCCACTCGGCTATCTGTTCTCGCGGTCGCTGCTGGTGGGGCTGGGATATGTGTTCGTATGGGAGGGAATCCTCGCCACGGCCGTGTCCGGGTTGTCCGCCTCATCGGTGTGGAGACTCGCAATGGCCATCTACGCCGATCTCACCGAACTCCCTCGGGACGCCGCCGATGTGCTCGGCGGTGTCGAGCCCGGTGTCGGTGGGGCGGCGGTCACGATCGCCGTCCTCATCGTGCTCGGGATCTCGGTGTTGACCTGGGCGATGAGAGCGAGAGACGCAGTGTGACGCCGCTGAACGGTGACAGGCGACCAGAATGCCGGCTGTGCGCGTGATCTCCGGAACTCATCGAGGACGCCGGCTCCGCAGTCCCGACACCCCGGACACCCGTCCGGTGACCGATCGGGTCAAAGAGTCGATCTTCTCCTCGATCGGCACCGGGGTGGTCCAAGCTCGTGTGGCAGATCTGTATGCCGGTGCAGGGAGCTTTGGCATCGAGGCGTTGAGCAGGGGAGCGCGGTCGGTTGTCTTCGTGGAACAAGGCCGCAAGGCCTTGGAGACGTTGCGAGCCAATCTCGACGATCTCGGGCTGACGGCGGACGTGAATCGCTCCGATGTCAAGCGGTGGCTGATCTCGACGACCGAGCAGTTCGACATCGTGTTCTGTGATCCACCGTGGCCCATGGACTCGGTCGCGGTCTCGGAAACGATGGAGCTTCTTCGACCTCATGTCGACGAGGATGGCCTCGTGGTCTTGACGCGACGGGCATCGGATCCGACCCCGGAGCCGGCCGGATTCGCGATTGACGACGAACGGCGCCACGGAGACACCAGAATCATCAGATACATGCTGGACTCAGGAACATGACCATTGCTCTCTGCCCTGGCAGCTTCGACCCACCCACCAATGGCCACCTCGATGTCGTGAGACGGTGCGCCGCCGTCTTCGATCATCTCGTGGTCGCGGTCGTGGCGAACCCGTCGAAGTCGCCGTTGTTCGACGCCGGTGAACGGGTGGCGCTTCTCAGGCAGGTGACGGACGATATCCCCAATCTGGAGATATCGGCGTTCGATGGCCTGCTCGTCGACTTCGCCGAGAGTCGCGGCGTGGATGTGCTCGTCAAGGGGCTCCGAGCGGGCACCGATTTCGACTACGAATTGCAGATGGCGCAGATGAATCACACCTTGCGGGACGTCGACACGGTGTTCATTCCGACCGCTCCCGAGTGGAGCTACCTGTCGTCTTCCCTGGTCCGGGAGGTGGCTCGTCTGGGCGGAGACGTCAGTTCGCTCGTCCCGAAGCAGGTAGGGGCCGCATTGAAGGAGAAACTGTCATGAATGACCGCGACGACGGCTACGGATCCGACGACGACACGGTGGTGCCGATCGAGGCCGGTTCCCCCGAGCCCCGAATGCGAGCGTCGGTGGGCGAGCTCCAGGACATGGTCGACGAGATGATCGCCCAGCTGGAAGCCGCGAAGTCGATGCCGCTGTCCGCGAATGTGCTCGTGGACCGTGAAGCGTTTCTCGAGATGCTCTACCGGCTGAGATCCGAGCTACCCGACGAGCTTCGTGCCGCGCGCTGGATGGTCCGGGAACGGGAGGCGTTCATCGCTCGGACGAACGAACGGGCTCACGAGATCGTCGAGCGGGCCCAGGCGGAGAGCAAGCGCCTCGTTTCGGAGTCTTACGTTCTGGCCGAAGCCGTCGAGGAGGCGAACATCCTGGTTCGGCGAGCGGAAGGGGAGTCGCGGCGGATGCGACTCGAAGCAGAGGACGAACTCGAACGTGAGCTCGAATCGGTTGAGCACCTGATGGCCGAGCTGATTCGAAAGATCCACGGAGCCCGGGCTGAGCTGCACGAAGCACGTCCGCCCGCTCCCGAGGTCCCGTACTAGGCGAGCTTCGCCGGCGTCCCGAGCCGGTGGCCCTCCGGCCTCGGGCGTCACGAGTTTCGGGCTGCGCCTTCGCCGGGCGACTTGGCGGTGGTGCGGTGTTCCGCAGGCTGAACGCAGCCAACGCGGCGGAAGGGTGAGTCGCCTACATTTCCTCGCATGATCGACGAGGTTCTGGCTGGGATTCGGAGTGATGCCGCCGGCCGCCGGCCGGGCGAGGTGACGATCCTTGGCGGCGGGATCGCCGGCCTGGTGGCGGCGTACGAGATGGAGCGTCTCGGAGCGAAGGTGACGCTGTACGAGGCCCGGCCGATGTTGCAGGGGCGGATCCGCACGCACCGATTCTCAGACGGGACCTACGGCGAGCTGGGACCGATGCGAATCCCGCTCCACCACGACGCCACTCGGCATTACGTCGATGTCTGTGGGCTGTCGCTCCGCCCATTCATCACGTCGCACCAGAATATCGACGGGTTCTATGACATTGCCGGCGTGGTGACCCGGATCCGTAGCGCGATGATCGACCTGTATCCGATGTTCGACCTGTCGTCGCAACAACGGGCCGACTCGACGCCGCCGAAGATGCTCGGTCGGGCGGTCGCAGACGTGATCGAAGGGCTGACCGACGCCGAGCGAAACAGTTTGAGGACGCCGCACCTCGCCTCGGAGCGGCTCCGGCGGCTGGACGGCACGACGATGGCCGCATTCCTGATCGAGCGATGCGGGGCCGAAGCAGCCGAGCTGATCGGCCTGGCCACCGGGCTCGATACGATGTACGGCCAGTCGACCATGATGCTGCTCCGGGATGCTCTCGTGTCGTCGGGAGACGGGTTCGACGAGATAGTCGGTGGCATGGATCGACTCCCGGCCGGTCTGGCGAGCCGTCTGGAACACACGGTCGTCATGACTTCGACGGCCGTGCAAGGCATGCAGCGGACGGCAAACGGTGTGGAGCTCCGCCTGGAGCGGGATGGGGAGCGCGTCACCGAGACCAGCGAGCGTGTGCTCTGCACCATGCCGTTCTCGGTGCTGCGCCAACTGGACATCGATGGGGCGTTCGACCGGGCCAAGCTTCGAGCCATTCGGCGCCTCGCGTACATGTCCTCGTCGAAGGTGCTGTTGCACACCCGGGAGCGATTCTGGGAGAGCCGTGACGGCATCGTCGGTGGTGCCTCTCAATCCGACCGGATCTGGCGTGCGTGCTACTACCCCTCGGACAACGCGACGATCGCTGCTGCTGCAACCCCCGGACAGAAGAGGTTCAACTCGATGTACGGCGGCTACGACGGCGGTCGCTACATCCCTGCGGATCCGGCGGTGTCCGGCGGGCCAGGAGTCCTGCTCGGCTCCTACACCTGGGGACAGGACGCCCGCCGGATCGGGTCGCTTCCCAGGGAGCAACGCCGATCGACGGTGGTCGCAGAGCTGAGTGGCATTCACCCTGCCATCGCAGAACCGGGGATGGTCGACGACGACGCCTCGATGTTCTGGGACTCCGATCGATGGACGGCAGGCTCGTTCTGTGAGCCTGGTCCTGGCGAGCACTCCGACTTGTTCGCCGACACCATCCGACCGGACGGTGTGGTCCATTTTGCGGGAGAGCACGCCTCGGTCGATCCCGGTTGGATCCAGGGTGCGATCGAATCGGCGTTGCGGGCGGTGGCTGAGATCGTTGCCTCGTGGCCGCCTCGGTGACGGCGTCGGAATTCCACTCTTGACGGGACAGATATGAGTCGAGTATGTATAGATTATCTGCCTGATGACGATGGGTGGACCACAAGAAGCGAAAGGAGAGACCGTGACGATGGCGCATTTCGTCGATCCGTTCGACGACGTCGACCGTGTACTCGGGGCCCTTGGTGGCCAATGGCGCAGTGGGATCATGCCGATGGACGCCTTCGAGAAGGATGGTGTCTACACCCTCAGATTCGACCTGCCGGGAGCCGACCCGGAGGCGGTGGATGTGACCGTGGAGGGCAATGTGCTCACGGTGACCGCCGAGCGTGCGCTCGAGGAAACGGAAGACGTGACCTGGATGTTGCGCGAGCGGCCCTCGGGAACACACCGTCGCGAAGTGCGACTGGGTGAGCGACTCGACGCCGGAAGTGTCGAGGCGACCTACGACAACGGCGTTCTGACGGTCCAGATCCCGATGCGCGCCGAGGAGCGTCCCAAGAAGATCTCGGTGTCGACCGGATCGGCCTGATCAGGCGTGAGGAGACGTCGTGATCCGGAACGAACCGGATGACCTCGGCTCCGCCTTCACAGCGAGCCGTGTCGAACGCGATCGGACGCTCGAGGAGGTGCCTCGGCTCGAGAGTGCCCTCGAGAAGGCGTCGGCAGGCAAGTCGTGGCTCGTCGAGGTGATGGACCACCTGGATCGGCTGGAGTCGGCAATGGCGGAGGAGCAGGCGGAGCTGCACCGTCCGGACGCACTTCTCGCCCTGATCGCAGCCGGACACCCGAGGCGCTATCGCTCCAAGATCCGGAATCTGCGGGCGCAATACGACGACCTGGTCCGTCAGACCGCTGCGTTGCGCACTCAGCTCGGAGCGGGTGGCGACGTCGACGCTACGGAGGTGAGGCATCGGATCGGATGGATCCTCCAGGCCATCCGCCATTGTCGTGCCGTGCTGACGGATCTCGTCTATGACGCGCTCGAACTCGACCTTGGGGAGGGCTGACAATGCCCGACACCGATCCATACGAGGTGCTGGGGCTCGACCCAGGGGCATCTCCGGAGCAGATCCGGCAGGCTTTCCGGCGAGCCGTCCGACGGGACCATCCCGACACCTCGACTGGGTCCGATGGTGGGGCGGCGGTGCGGGATGTGATCCTGGCGTATCGGGCTCTGGTGGAACTTCGCGGTTCGGCGTCGAGGGATCCGACCACAGCCGAATCCCCGGCTCGAGATCGGGCCGGCGGTCGCCGGATCACGGTGCGACGCACCCCCGATGGCCAAGCGTCGTCCCGTTTCACGTACGGTTCGCAGGTGTGCTCGTCCTGTTCTGGATCCGGTTCTGTATGGATCCACGCCGCCTGCCGTGGGTGTGGTGGCCACGGAGTCGTGACGCTGCTCGACGTCCGGCGGGTCCGCACCCTCCGGTGCGATTCCTGCCGCGGGCGGGGCCGGCAGCGACTCGTCGCGCACTGTCCGATCTGCGGCGGGACGGGCACGGAGCCTTGAACGTCGCTCGCGCTTCACCGTGGCCCGTGATGGGTGCGACAATGACCCGATGACTGCCCGATTCCAGGTCTCCGACCTTCTCGCCCATCCCGGGACCGCTCGTTCTGAGAGCGGAGCCGTTCCGGTATCGGTCAGGTTCACCAATGCCGCCATCGACGACATGGTCGAGTTCGAAGTCGATCTGCGGTCGCTGAGTGATGGAGTCGTGGTCCGGGGTCATGCTCGCTCCACGGCCGATCTCACCTGCACGAGATGCCTCACGACCTGGTCCCAGACGGCGGAGGTGCCCATCGAAGCCGTGTTTCGCCGGCAACCTGATGAGGACGGAGACGAGCTGCCCATCGACTCGGGCGGATGGATAGACCTTGGTTCTGTGGTGCACGACGAGGCGACCCTGGGTCTTCCAGAGCGCCCGTTGTGCAAAGAGGATTGCCTGGGACTTTGCCCCACGTGTGGAACCGACTTGAATGTGGAACCCTGCGAAGGGCATGGCGATACAATCGAATCGCCTTTTGCCGCACTCCGTCAGCTTCTGGCCGAAGAGTCGCCGCAGAAACCCGAGTCCTGATCCCAGAAGGAGCGCGCACCATGGCGGTGCCAAAGAAGAAGATGTCGCGGAGTCGGACGCGTCAACGCAAGTCTCAGTGGAAGGCGCAGCGGCCGACGATGGCGACCTGTCCGCGGTGCAAGAGCCCCAAGCTGCCCCACCGGGCGTGCAAGGAATGCGGTACCTACAACGGCCGGGAAGTCCTCGAGACCGACTGACGTGGCACGAATCGCCCTCGATGCGATGGGCGGCGACCACGCCCCTATGGAAACGGTTGCGGGGGCCGTGGATGCCGCGGCATTGGGCGTCGATGTCGTGCTGGTCGGGGACGAACCCGAGATCAGGCGGCATCTCGTCGGAACCGGTGTCGACCTGCCCGTCGTCCATGCCCCGGAGATGGTGGAGATGGGGGAGGATCCGGCACGGGCCATCCGCGAGAAACCGGAGTCCTCGATCGTCTCCTGTGCCCGCATGGCGAAGAGCGGCGAAGTCGCCGGATATGTCTCGGCAGGCTCGACGGGGGCGGCCATGGCTGCGGCTGCGATCGTGCTCGGCCGTGTCCCCGGAGTGCTCAGACCCACGATCGCATCGGTGATCCCAAAGCCCACCGGGCAAACGGTCGTGCTCGACTCGGGAGCCAACCCCGACGTCAAGCCGGAGCATCTGGTGCAATTCGCCGCCATGGGAGCTGCGTTCGCCGAGGTGTACTTCGATGTCGACCGAGCCCGAATCGGCCTGTTGTCGATCGGGGAGGAGCGCGGCAAGGGACGGCAGCTGGAGCGCGACGCCTATGAGCTTCTGGAGCGCAGCAGCCTCACCTTCGTTGGGAATGTCGAAGGTCGAGACATCGCCTCGGCCCGCGCCGACGTGATCGTGACCGACGGATTCACCGGAAACGTGTTGCTGAAGGCGACCGAGGCGGTTGCAGCGATGGTGGCGCAGATGGTCGCCGATGCGCTCGCCCATGCGTCGCCCGACGTACGCGTCCAGGCACTCGAACTACTCGAACCGCTACAGAGCCGCATGGACTACGAGAACACGGGCGGCGCCCATCTGCTCGGCGCGGCGGGTGTCGTGGTGATAGCCCACGGATCGTCGACGAGGAGATCGATCAAGAACGCACTCGTGATGGCGAAAGAAGGTGCAGATCACGACCTCGTCCGTCGCGTCCGAGACCGGGTTTCACCGGCGTGAGTCGGGATCGCCTCGAGGACGGGCTCGGGTACCGATTCACCGATGCCTCTCATCTGGATGCCGCGCTCATCCATCGATCCCACACGGCTGAGCATCCCGATCGATCGGACAACGAACGCCTGGAGTTCCTCGGTGATGCCGTCCTGCAGTTGGTCGTCACCCATTTTCTCTTCGAGAACTATCCGGAGCTGAGGGAGGGGCAACTGGCCAAGGTGCGGGCTGCCTGCGTCAATCGGGAGGAGCTTGCCGTCGTCGCCCGACGGATCGACCTCGGCGAGCACATCCGGCTGGGTGTCGGCGAGCTGCAGTCCGGCGGTCGTGACAAGGACTCGATCTTGGCAGACACGATGGAAGCGGTGATTGCAGCTGTGTACCTCGATGGTGGCCTGGAGCAAGCCCGCCGGATGATTCTCGGCCTGTGGTCGGACCTGATCGTCGGGAAGGCGGCGGATCCGGGATGGCGAGATTTCAAGACCCGATTGCAGGAGCGGCTTGCAGCCGATGGGAAGCGCCCCACCTACGTGGTGAATGGCACCGGACCCGATCACGCTCGCGTCTTCACGGCTGTCGTGGAACTCGACGGGCGGACGCTGGGGGAGGGCGCCGGACGGTCCAAGAAAGAGGCCGAACAAGCTGCAGCCCGAGCGGCTCTCGACGGGGGCTGATCGTGGGGCGGTGCTGCCGATCCGCTGACGTTGCAGCGGTTTGGCACAGGGGGTTCGGGCGTCTCGGTGATGCCTGGTCAATCTCGGTGTTTCTCGGCGACCACACGAGCCAGGTATGCCTCGTCGGGCAGTGAGGCGTCTGCCCCGCCGATTCTCGGCTCCAGCCTGCTCCGCAACTGTGCGGCGTACCCGGTCCGGGAGTCGGCCGGGAGGCCTTGTCCGCGGGCAAGGAACGACCGGATGACGCCGATCTCCTCTTGGGTGATCGCCGAGACATCCCAGCGAGGGTGGCCGTCGTCGACGGTTGGTGCCGGCGCCACCTGGGTGGCCCGGAAACGATCGCGCACGACGACGGTGCGGGCGGCGAGGTCGCCGATCCGCTGGCTCCGCTCGGTCGTGAACATCGAGATGATGCCCACTCCGAAGAGCAGGACGTCGATCGGTACGAACAAGGCCCGCACCACAGCAGATCCGAAGCCGATCGGCGCCCCCGTCACGCGGACCACCTTGATCCCGGCGGCCATCTTGCCGAGGGTCCGACCCCCATTGAGGGTTTCCATTCCCACCAGGTAGGCGAACGGGATGAACAGGGTTGCCAGGCTCAGCAGACCCAATGTCAACAACGAGTCGGTGTCAACGGTTCGAACGCTCACGAGGCCGAGGAACAGGATTGCTACACCGAGGACGAGGCCGTCGAGCAGCCACGCCAGAGAGCGGGAGCCGATCCCGGCTATCGTCATGCGGACCGTCACACCCTCTGACGTGGTGATTTCGAGTCGGTCTTGGAAGGTCAAACTGCATCGCTCATGATCAGGACATGAAGCTACCCGAGTTCATCGAGAGCGGCCAGCCTCGCTGGGACGAACTCGAATCGCTGAGCGATGAGGCCGGCCGACGGGCTGAGACACTGGGCCCCGAGAAGCTTCGACGGTTCGTCGAGCTCTACCGTTCGACCTCCGCAGACCTCGCCCTGGCGCGACGACTGTTTCCGGGCGACCTGGTTGCAGTAGCGCTCGAGCGATCGGTGGTTCGCGCCCGGGGTCTGCTCTTCGACCGAACCGGTTCCCGAGATTCGATCGCCTCGTTCTTCGGTTTCACGTATTGGCAGCTGATAGCTCAGCGGTGGCGACAGATGGGGATGGCTGCCGGCTTGTTGTTGATTCCTGCCGCCCTCGGTGTCGTGTGGGCGCTCTCCGATCCGGCTCGCGTGATCGCGGTGCTCCCACCGGATTTCCTCTGGGTCACGGAGGCGGGCAGTACCGACCAGGGATATGGCACGGCCGGGCTCGTCGGCTTCTCGACCTACGTGATGCAGAACAACATACGGGTCACACTGCTCGCTTTCGTCTTGGGGATCACCTGGGGTCTGATGACCGGGTATGTGGTGGTTCAGAACGGGCTCATCCTCGGCGCCGTCGCCGGTCTGGCGTTCGAGGCCGGAAACGGCCAGGTCTTCACGGCGGCCGTCGCCGCCCACGGCATCCTGGAGCTCTCGTGCGTCGTGATCGGTGGAGGCACCGGATTGTCGCTGGCACGGGCGATTCTGAAGCCCGGCCACCTCACTCGCCGTGAATCGCTCGGTGTCGAAGCCAGATCGTCGGCGCTCGTGGCCCTCGGAACCGTGCCCTGGTTGGTGCTCGCCGGCTTCATGGAGGGGTTCATATCCCGCACCGGCACAACATGGGTGCCGGCCCTGATCATCGGGCTCGTAGTTGGAGGCGGCTACTGGTTCCTCGTTTGGTTCCTCGGTTGGCGCCGACCCTCGCTCGAGACGGCCAACGCCTGACGGTCGACCTACGCCGGGGAGACTCGAACACGCCAGTCGGCGCAGCCCTTGGGTCTCAGAGTCTCGCCTTCGACTTCGCACGGAGGTAGGCGGCGACGCATCTCGACGAGAAGTCATGGAGTGGTGCTTCGACCACCTCCACCCCCCGATGGGTCAACAGAGCGGCAACCGCCTCCTTGGCAGATACGAGCTGAATGGCGACCGCGGCCCGCATGAGGTCGCCCCGTCCCTCGGCCGGCGTCTCGATGGCCGCCACCAAATCGGGGTCGGTCACCGAAGCGACTGCGACCGCGTGCTTCCGAGCGAGGATCGGGACTGCTCGAGCGAGCGGTCGTGCCGCCGCCTCATCCACCAGGTCGGTGAGGATCAGGACGAACGCTCGTTTCCGGCTCAGGACCGAGCGGAAGGCGAGCTCGAAGTCCGAATCGTCGTCGTCGGGCTCCAGGTCGTGAATCGCCTGGACCACAGATCGTCCACCATCGCGTCGCGGGGCCAGCGTGCGGCGTATCACCCGGGAGAAGGCCACGACGCCGATCCGATCGCCGACCTGGTCGGCGACGGCGGCCAGAGCTGCGACTGCGTCGACCGCGGCATCGAGTCGTGTGCGGTCTTCGATGCGCGATGCCATGAGTCGCCCGCAGTCGAGGAGGCAGATGATGTCGCGGTCTTGTTCGACCCTGAACTGGTTCGACATCGGTGTGGCGAGTCGGGCGGTAGCCGACCAATTGAGCTGCCGGATGTCGTCGTCGGGGCGGTACTCGCGCACCGACTCGAATTCGGTTCCGAGACCGAGCGGCCCTCTGGTCCGGCGGCCTTCCTCCCGGAAGTGCCCCATGCGAACCGATGCCGCGATCCTGCGGGCCGCCGGCATGTCCGGAAAGACCGTGATCGTGTCCGTGTCTCCGCTCCGGTGATACCACGCACCGAGGCCCAATGGTCCCACTGTTCGGGTGGCGACGGGGACGAGCGGATGAGCGCCGCGGCGGAGTGCCGTGATCTCTGCCGTGAACTGGCGGCCACCCTGCTGGGGCTCGATCATGAGGTCGGGTGTGGACGCCTGCCGCAGGGCGATTCGAGGCCAGCGTCCGGTCGCTTTGAGCGACAAGGGCGAAGGGATCCCGCGGCTCAGGATCGGACTGGCCGTTCGTCGGATGTCTGGGACGGAGCGCACGGTCCAGGCATCGATGCCAGCAGCGAGAAGAACGATGCACATGATCGCTCCTGCGATTCGCCACGGAAGGAAGATGCCGGTGAATGCCGCTACCGCCAGGAGGCCAACGGTGCGCCAGGTAACGCTCACCGTGGTACTTCGATCGACGACAACGCCGTCTTGACGGCTTCGTCGGGGCGGTAGCGCTCGAGCTCGGCCTCGGGGCGGAGCACGATGCGATGGCGGAGCACGGGGAGGGCAACCCGGTTGACGTCGTCGGGTGTGACGAAGTCGCGTCCGGCCAAGGTGGCTATCGCCCGCGCCGACGCCAGCAGATGAACCGCGGCGCGTGGGCTGGCGCCGACCTCCACTGAGGGAAGTCCTCGGGTGGCACGAACGACCGCGGTCAGGTAGTGGAGGACCGGATCTTCTATGTGGATCTGGCTCACCTGGTTCCTCAAGGCGAGAAGCTCGTCTCCGTTCGTAACGGGCTGCACGTCGTCGAGCGTCGCCGGACGGACCCCATCACGAGCGAGTCGTAGCATCTCCATCTCTGCGACTTCGCTCGGATATCCAACATCGATCTTCATGAGAAACCGGTCGAGCTGGGCTTCCGGGAGCGGATAGGTTCCTTCGTACTCGATCGGGTTCTGCGTGGCTACAACGAGGAACGGTGACGGAAGCGCATGCGAAGTTCCGTCGACGGTGACCTGGGATTCGGCCATGGCCTCGAGCAAGGCGGCCTGTGTCTTCGGCGGCGTTCTGTTGATTTCGTCGGCCAGCAGGATGTTCGTGAAGACCGGACCGGGACGGAAACTCAGCTCGCCGCTGCGGAGCGCCATGGTGCCGGTCAGATCGGACGGGAGCATGTCGGGCGTGAACTGGGCACGGCCGAACTGCAGGCCGGTCGACCGGGCAAAGGCATTGGCCAGCAGAGTCTTTGCGGTCCCGGGAACGCCTTCGAGCAGGACGTGTCCTCCAACGAGGATGGCGGCGACGAGGGCGTCGACGGGCCCGTTCTGTCCCACCACCACCTTGGAGACCTCGGTTTGGATTCGCTCTCTCAGGTCGCTCACAGACGTTCCCTTTCGGTCAGATGTGCCAGCAGGCGCTGGGCTTCGAGCATGGTGTCCTCGTCGGTCGGGTCCAGTGCCCGCTCGAGATCATTCGGGTCCAATCCCAGCTCCTGTGCCCGGTCCACCAGTGTGTCCGGCCGGGCGTCGGCCGGTAGTCCGATTCGCCGTGCGACCACCTCACGCAGCCGAACCGGCACGAGCTCGGCCGCCTCGACCGGGTCGCCCATCCGCGCCATCAGGCCGGCAACTGCGTCGACCAGCTCACGCCGTGGAGGTGCGATACGCCGCTCGGTCTCTTCAGGGGGGCCGAACCTCCGCCCATAAGTGATCAACGCCAGAACGAGAACAGGGATGAGCAGCAGGATCACTCGACGTACCGACTCCGGGAGGGCCGCAAGCAGACCCGTCGGCGTCTCCGATGCCGGGTTGGCCGTGAAACCGTGCCTGACCTCGTCGAAGCGGACCGGACCGTCGGGAACGAGGGACACGATCCACGGCCCATTCTGTTCGAGGGAGGGGTTCCACAGCATCGAGCTGTCGGCGATGTACACCACCACGCCTGAACCCACCTCGTATGCGGCGGCAATCGGCGGGTTGCCCGCCAGCGGGAGGAGATCCGAATCCGTTTCGATCGAATAGACCCCGCCGGTCACGACATCGCCGGTGATCCCCCGTATCGGCGTGACGATCGGGGCAGGCGACGCCCCGGAGAACCCGAGTCTGATGTCGTCGGGCAGGACATCTCCGATCAGGTCGGGGTGGGGACGTCCGGACACGATCAGGCGACCGCCACCTTCCAGCCACGCCACGATCGATTCGATCTCGGTCGCCGCGTATGTGGACCGAAAGCCCGGGTCCAGGATCATGAGCGTTCCTCCAGAGTCAAGGCCGGTCAGTGGTGCGATGGCCGGTAGCACAGGATGACCGAGCTGTTCCAGGAGCTCTCCCAGGGCGGCCGTGCCGTTGATGTCGGTCACGAAGACGGAGCCGTTTGGCCCGGTCCCCGCACGGTCGCGCCCGAACTCGGCCAGGGCCCAGCCCACGATGGCCACCAGTATCAGCGCCACGATCATCGTCTGGAGGTTGGACCGGGTGCGACGGCCTTCCTTGGTGATCGTGGTGCTCGCAGTCCACCAGCGCCGGTCGGTCATCTCCTGACTCCGGTCAGCGCTGCCCAGCGGTCGGCTGCCGTTCGGGAGTCGCCCCGTGACGCCGGTCGCTTTCCGTACACCACCTGGTCGAACTGCGCGGCGAGCCCATCAAAGGTCGGATCGGCCAGCCGGTCCGAGATGGCACCGTTGGACAGTCCCGGATAGAAGTCGATGCGGCCGTCGGCGTCGAGACGCAGCAGACCGGCGACGAATCGGAGCCTGATCGCCTCGGCGTGATCTCCGGCATCGTCGGCTGCGACCGCACGAGCTTCGAGCTCCACGGGGTCGGTGCCGATCTCGAGGATCCGCTCGATGGTGGCACGGCGTTCGATGTCCCTGGCGCGTCGCCGCGCGAGAGCCCACGTGGCCGCCGCGGCCGCCACGAGTACCACGATCGGACCGATCGCCGTCATCGCGTTGGTGGCCAGCAGCCGCACGAACCACGTGACGACCCGGGTCCCGATCTCCCAGACGATCGCGATCATCCTTTCGAGCCAGTCGTACAGCGGACCGAGGAGGCGTTCGAGAATCGTTGGCTCGTCCCGTACGTACCTGGGGTCGGCGAGGATCGTCCTCACGCGGTCGACGACGTCATCTCGGTCGACCGGTGGTCCGTCGAACCTGCTCGCCACCGAACCGGCCAATCGGGACACTGCGGCCCTCGTGGCGGCGCCCCCACCTTCGAACAGCTGGATCACCGGGCTCAGCCGAGGCCAAACGGATCGGTCGGATCGGCGGTCGTTCCGGTGGATGTGCTGGGCGGGGGGCCCAGGTCGGCGATCAGCCGCTCGAGGTCGTAGCCTTCTTTGCGGACTCGCTGGTCGTAGTACAGGGCGACGACCACAGCAGCGGTGAACGGCAGCGTGATCGCCGTCGCAAGGCCGGAAATGAGCGTGTTCGCCGCCAGATACCCGCCCGAGAACACGGCCTCAGGCGACTGGGCGAAGCCGCTCCCGAAGGTGACGGCGATCTGGAGTGGTGCGGTGACGATGCTCGTGATCACCGCCACCAGGAGCGACGTGACGAAGAGCATCCCGAAGACCCGCCACCATGCGCCCTTGACGAGATTGAACGATCGCCCAAGCGACCCCAGCGGGCCGGCGCCTTCGGCGATGAGGGCAGCCGGTGCCAAACCCCAAGCTGCGTACAACCAGACACCCGGAGCGATGCAAAGCAGAACGCCGAGCAAGACTCCGATGCTCGAGACGAGGGTGAGCCCGATCATCGCCGGCAATCTGCTCAGTCCGAATCGAAGTGCGTCGCCCGGCTCGATCTTCACGCCCCGGTAGTTCTCGCTGTAGATGCGGGTGGTGGCCGCCTGGACCAGCACCGAGCCCAGAAGCTGGAGGAGAGTCCCCGCGCCGAGCGCACCGAAGAAGCCGCCCAGGATCCCCAGCACCTCCTCTGGCGTCACGTTGGGATCGTCGAGTGCGGCGAGGTCCGACGGTGCCAGCCCGGCGGACGCGGCAGCGCCGAGAAGCGAGAGGGGGATCATGATCACAGCCGACACGATCACTGCGGACTTGAAGTTCCGCTTGAAGAGGTTGAAGGAGGTGTCGAGGACCTCTCCGAAGGCGAGCGGTCGTAGTGCGATGGGTTCCACCGCAGAGAGGCTACAGGATCACCCGCTCACGTTGTGATATCGCCGGACGTGGTCCATGCTTGTCTCGATGCCCGAGCTTCCTGAGGTCGAGACCACCCGGCGGCACATCGCAGAAGCCGTCGTCGGACGGACGATCACCGGCGTGGACGTTCATCGTGCTCGCATGGCCAGGCGCAACAACCGGGTCGAAGATCTGGGCGAGCGACTGAATGGTCGAAAGATCGTCGAGGTCGGGCGTCGCGGCAAGTTCATCGTCATCGAGATGATCGGCGACATGTGGTGCGTCATCCATCTGGGCATGTCCGGACGAATACGCATCGTCGACGCAGAGGAAGCCCGCGAACCCCACGCCAATGTGGTGATCGAGCTAGACGATGGGACACACATCCGCATGATCGACCCGCGCACGTTCGGTTTTGTGGCGGCATGGACACCACAGGAGCTCGCCACCAACCTGGCGTCCATCGGTCCCGATGCGCTCGACTCGCCGCCTTCGGTGGCCGAAGTGCAAGCCGCTCTTCGCCGTCGCACGGCGCCGATCAAGGCTGTGCTCCTCGACCAACGTCTCATTGCCGGCATCGGGAACATCTACGCCGACGAGGTGCTGATCCGTTCGGGCATCCATCCACGCCGACCCGCCGACTCCCTTTCGCTCGATGAGATCGCGCGGCTGATGGCGGCCGTGACTCCCGTGCTGAGGGCCGGCATCCAGTACGGCGGAACCAGCCTCGACGACCTCGCCTATCTGCTCCCCGACGGGAGAGCGGGACAGTATCTGTCTCGCCTGTACGCCTACGGAAGGACGGGAGAGCAGTGTCCGCAGTGTGGGGATCTGATCGAACGCACGGTCGTCGCACAACGTTCAAGTCACTTCTGCCCGTCGTGCCAGCCGTTCGATCCCACGGTCGCTCGCCACGGTATCGTGGTTTGATGGCGCCGCAGACCGTCGCGAACCGGGCCGTCGTGAGGGGTCGGGTCCAGGGTGTCTACTTCCGCCAGTCGTGTCGCCAGGAGGCGCGCCGCCTCCACCTGATCGGATGGGTCAGAAACCGTCCGGACGGAACGGTCGAGGTGTGGGCCCAGGGCGCCGAGCGCCAAGTGGAGTCGTTGTTGGATTGGCTGTGGCAGGGCCCGCCCCACGCCCATGTGACCGGCGTCGAGTCGGACGTGGTGGCCGAAGACCTCAACCTCCAGGACTTCCTCATCACGAACTAGCGATTCCGCCCAAGGTGACGCCGCGCGCGAGTTGGCGCCCGGCGCCGATGGTGTCGGCTACGCTGTCTGAACTCACACCTGTGTAATTCATGTTTCTGAAGTCACTCAAGCTCACCGGTTTCAAGTCGTTCGCCGATCGGACGCGCCTTGAACTGCGTCCCGGGGTCACCGTTGTCGTGGGTCCGAACGGCTCGGGCAAGTCGAACATCGTCGACGCGCTTGCGTGGGTCATGGGCACCCAGTCGACCAAGTCGCTGCGAACCGAGAAGATGGACGACGTGATCTTTGCCGGCACGGCCACCCGTCCGGGTCTGGGGCGTTCCGAAGTGACGCTGGTCCTCGACAACGCTCAGGGAGTACTGCCGCTCGACCTGCCGGAGGTCAGCCTCACCCGCCGGTTGTATCGCGACGGCTCGAGCGACTACGAGATCAATGGCGTGGGGTGCCGGCTGCTCGACATCCAGGAACTCCTGTCGGACTCCGGCGTCGGGCGCCACCAGCATGTGATCATCGGCCAGGGTCAGATCGACAAGGTCCTCAGTGCCGGTCCAGACGATCACCGGGCGGTGATCGAGGAAGCCGCCGGGATCCTCAAGCACCGCACTCGCAAGGACAAGGCGGTGAGACGGCTCGAGCGGACCGACGGCGACGTTCTCCGGCTTCACGACCTTTTGGGGGAGATCAGCCGCCAGATGCGCCCGCTCAAGCGTCAGGCAGACGCCGCCGCCCGTCACGACGAAGTGGCATCCGCAGTCCACGCGCTGCGCCTGTTCGTAGGTGGTGAGGACCTTCGGTCGATCTCGGGTCGTCGGATTGAGATCACAGCAGAGGACGCCCGGCTCGAATCCGTGCTTTCCGATTCCGAGGCCGAGCTCTCGGAACTCGGAGCAGCGCTCGCCATTTTGCGCCGGTCTGCCGGCGAGGTCGGTGAGGCGCTCGACCGGGACACAGCCGCGGCAGCCAAGATAGAAACAACACTCGAACGATTGCGCCGGGTGGCGTCGGTCGCTCATGAACGTTCACGGGCAGCCCGCAGCCGCCTCGATGGCGCCGACGAGCGCAAGCGTGACCTCGCCGCCGAGCGAAAGGACCTCGGCGACGAGGCGGGATTGATCGGGCTTCGTCACGCCGAGGCGCAACGCGTCTCCGAAGATGCGGAGAGACGCTTCCGCGCCCTGGAGGACGAAGAACGTTCGCTCGCCGACCAGGAGGGCATGAGCACGGAGGGGGCGGTGGCCGTCGTTCGCGGTGATCTGCGAAGCCTCGACGCCGCCGAGACACGGGACACTCGTGAGCGAGAGGCGCTCGACCGGCGGATCGAGGGCCTCGTCGTGCAACTCGAGACAGACCGCGTTGAGATCGGTCGGGTCAACGACGAGATCAAGGCCCTCGATGGTTCCGCCGGTGCGGCTCAGGCGCGATATGCCGAGGCCGAAGCACAGCGACGTTCCGAACAGGTGACCTGGGAGGCTGCGGAGGCGGCGCACTCCGATGCCCGGGTTTCCCTGGCGGCGGCAACCGCAAGGCTCGAAGCGGTCGAACAGGCGGTTTCGGGCGTTGCCGATCCGGAAGCCCGGGAACTCGTCGAGACGGCGCCGGGCGCCATCGGCTCGATCAGTGCCCGTCTCGATGTGCCCGGCGACATGGCGGCAGGCGTCGATGCCGCTCTCGGACCCTGGGTCGACGCCGTCACGTTCGGCGACGGTAGGTCGCTGGAAGACGCCGTCGGCTCGCTCAAAGGCGCCGGGCGGGGCGGTGTGCCGCTGGTCACCCCGACCGCACCCGCTGCCGATCTCTCCGGTCTGCGGGCGGCAGCCACCGACGCCGGACTGGAGCTCTTGATCGACCGCCTTGGACCCGCCTGCGACCAAGCGCTGGCGGTGTCTCTCATCGGGGATGTCGTGATCGCAGAAGGCTGGGTCGGTGCCCGGCGTTTCGTGGAAGCTCACCCCGGTGCCAGGGTCGTCACGCCGGAGGGCGATCTCATCACGCAGACGGGCGTGCGGGTCGCCCATCCCGACGGAGCCACCCCAGCCATGCTCGAGTCGGCTGCATCGGCGGTCGAGGCCGCGGAACGGGCTCTGGCGAGGCAGCAGAGCATTCTGCACCAGACGAAGCGCGTCTTCGACACTGCAAGGCAGGCAGAGCGTGAGGCGCTCGAGGCGTTGGAGTCGGTGGAGGCGCAGTTGGCCGGCTCGGTCGAGGCGCTCGGACGACTGGAGCGGACCGCGCTGTCGGTCGAGCAAGAGATGGAGCGTCTCACCGAACGCCGGCGTGCTCTCCTCGTCTCCGCCGAGGACCGCGCGGATCAGCGGGATCGCCTGGTCGAGCGTCTCGCTGCGCTCGAAGGTGAAGAAGCGGAGCGCCAGCGAGCGTGGCAGGAGCTCGTCGATCGCCGTGCAGCGGTGGCATCCGAGAAGGAATCGGCCCGGGCCTCGTGGCAGGAAGCCGCGTCTGCCCTGCGGGCGATCGTCGAGCGACGAGAGATGCTCGAGCGGCGCTTGGCATCGATCGAAGGTGCGCTCGAGGCAGAAGAACGTGACCCCGTCGATCCATCGACCATCGACCAGCTGGATCGGATCGAAGCGCTGGCACGTCGGGCGCTCGAGGTCCTCAGGGTCCACCTCGAGGCTCTGAGGGAGCGCCAGACCGAGCTCCGGACTCGAGTGGGAGCCACTGGCACCCGGATGACGGAGTTGCAGCGACGTCATGATGAGTTGGCGGCCCTGGTGGAACGCTCGAAGGATCGACGCGGGAAGCTGGCGATCGAGGGCGCCGAGCTGCGGGTCCGGTTCGAATCGGTGGCCGAGGCGCTCCGCCGTGACGCCGACGTCTCTGAAGACGAGGCTCTTTCGGCTGTGCGGCCGGATTTTGTGGACCCCGATGCGACGCTCGGCGAGCTGCGGTCGGGTCTCACGACGAAGGAGAACGAGCTCCGGCGCATGGGGCCGATCAACCCGCTCGCGGCGCAGGAATATGTCGAACTGTCCGAGCGTCATGGGTTCATGACCGAACAACTCGCCGACCTCGAACGGTCCCGTGACGAGCTTCGCAAGGTGATCCACGCCCTCGACGAGGAGATCCAGGAGCGCTTCGTGGCAGCCTTCGAGGAGGTCGCCACCGCCTACGAGGAGCACTTCGGCGTGCTCTTCCCCGGCGGTAGGGGCCGGATCCGACTGACTGAGCCCGGCGAGCCGCTCACGTCCGGTGTCGACATCGAGGCCCAGCCGCTCGGCAAGAAGGTCGCCAAGATGTCGTTGTTGTCGGGCGGTGAGCGGTCTCTGGCCGCCCTCGCGTTCCTGTTTGCGATCTTCAAGGCGCGGCCCTCGCCGTTCTACGTGCTCGACGAGGTGGAGGCGGCGCTCGACGACGCCAACCTGCGCCGTTTCCTGCGGCTGCTCGACTCGTTCAGAGGCACGGCCCAGCTCCTGGTGATCACGCACCAACAGCAGACGATGGAGACCGCAGACGTCCTCTATGGGGTGACGATGGAACCCGGAGGGTCTTCGAGCGTGGTCGCCAAGTCGCTACACGAGGTCGATGAGCCGTCGCCCGTCGGCGGGGCCTGACACAACGACCCCTGTGCGTGGCCAGCGGGCCGCGTGGTGTGAGATCCGACGTGACCGGAAGGCGGGTAGCCTTCCGTACTCATGCCTGTTGAGCTCATCGTCATTCTCGTGATCGCAGCCGTCGTCGTTGTCGCCGGTGTCGGTTTCGTCATCACCCGACGGCCGTCCACCATCGAGCGCGAGGTTGCCGAGGCCAGAGCCGGCACCCGAGCCGCACCCGCCCCGCCGGAGCTCGGCTCCCGATTGAGCAAGTCCCGCACCGCATTGGGTGGTGCGCTGAAGTCGGTCTTCAGCCGACCGTCGATGGACGAGGAGTTCTGGGATTCGCTCGAGGAGGTGCTGATCGGTTCCGATGTCGGTGTCTCGGCATCGACCATGATCGTCGAGCGAGTCCGGGCAGCGAATCCAGCCACCCCCGACGATGCTCGTCGGCTGCTCCGCGACGAGCTCCTCTCGGCATTGTCGGGTCGCGATCGCGAGCTCCACCTCGAGAGGGCGCCGGCTGTGATCATGGTGGTGGGCGTCAACGGCACGGGAAAGACCACGTCGATCGCGAAGATCGCGAAGCGGCTTGACGATTCGGGGTGGTCGACGTTGCTCGGTGCGGCGGACACGTTCCGCGCCGCTGCCGACACCCAATTGCGAACGTGGGCAGAGCGGGTCGGGGTCGACATCGTCTCGGGCCAGGAGGGCGCCGACCCGGCGTCCGTGGCGTATGACGCCGTCGCAGCCTCGAAGGCGCGAGCCAAAGACGTGGTGATGATCGATACCGCGGGGCGCCTGCACTCGAAGAAGAATCTGATGGCCGAGCTGTCGAAGATCCGCAGGGTCGTGGAGCGGGAGACCGGCGTGATCGACGAAGTGTTGCTCGTTCTCGATGCCACGGCGGGGCAGAACGGTATCGCCCAGGCCAAGCAATTCCAGGAAACCGCCGGTGTCACCGGCATCGTTCTCTCGAAACTCGATGGAACCGCCCGTGGTGGAGTGGTCGTCGCCATCGAACAGGAACTTGGTGTGCCCGTGAAGTTCATTGGGATCGGCGAAGGAATGGACGACATGATTCCGTTCGAGCCCGAAGCGTTCGTCGACGCGCTGCTCGGATGATCGACGACGCCCAGATTGCATCAGTGGCCCGCGAGGCCGCGCTCGGGTCGTACTCGCCGTATTCGAAGTTCCGGGTCGGGGCGGTCGTGGTTGCGCATGACGACCAAATGTTCTCGTCGGCCAACGTCGAGAATGCTGCATACCCGGTGAGTCAGTGTGCGGAGGCCAATGCCATCAACTACGCCGTGTCGCAGGGTGTCAGGTCGATCCGCGCCGTCGGTGTGGCGTGCATCGACTCCGCCACTCTGGATCAGTCGTATCCGTGTGGGCGGTGTCGTCAGATCATGAGTGAGTTCGACGTCGAACGGATCGTGGTCACGAACGCGGATGCCCATTTCCGAGTGCACGACCTGAACGAGATCTTGCCGTATCGGTTCTCGCTTTGAACGCCATTACCCTCGAACCGATCGAAGCCGGGATCTAGCATGACGGCGATGGAAACCACTCGACCGAGGTTGAAGAAGGGTTACTACGAGGCCGAACTCGGGCGACTGCAACTCGAGCTGGTTCGCATGCTCGAGTGGATCCGTCACTCGGGGCACCGGCTGGTGGTGGTGTTCGAGGGTCGGGACGCGGCCGGCAAGGGGAGCACGATCGCCCGAATCTCGGATCCGCTCAATCCCAGGTTCTGCAAGGTGGTGGCGCTGCCGAAGCCCTCGGAGCGCGAGCGGACGCAGTGGTACTTCCAGCGCTATGTCTCACACCTTCCGGCGGGCGGAGAGATGATCGTGTTCGACCGTTCCTGGTACAACCGAGCCGGCGTGGAGCGGGTCATGGGCTTCTGCACCGATCAGGAGTACTGGGAGTTCATCCGGTCGGTGCCCGAGTTCGAGCGGATGCTGATCAGATCCGGCATCCAGGTCGTGAAGTACTGGTTCTCCGTGTCCGACGACGTGCAGGAGCAGCGTTTCCGCGACCGGCTCGCCAATCCCGCGAAACGGTGGAAGTTCTCCGATATGGACGTTTACTCGCGAAGCCGGTGGACGGAATACTCGCGCGCCAAGGACATCATGATGGAACACACGTCCATCCCCGAATCGCCTTGGTGGGTCGTGAACGGCGATGACAAGCGTCGGGCTCGGCTCAACACGATCGAGCATCTCCTGTCGCTCGTTCCGTACAAATCGGTGGAGTATCCGCCCATCGAGCTTCCCGACATCGTGCGCGACCTCGGATATCAGCGTCCGCCCTTCGACAACCTGAACCCGATTCCGGAGAAGTACTGAGCCGAGCTTCGCTCGGCAATACCGAGTACCAAACACCCGCCGGCCGACAGCTGATGGCTGACGATCGGATCATGACACATGAATCGAAGGGCTGGGTAGCCTCCTTTCCGAATGCGTTCGGCCCTCTTCCTTGTCCTCTTGGTGATGCTCTCGGCGTGCTCGGTCCTCCAGCGCGATGCCGACGGCGTGTGGATGCTCGAAAGCGGAACCGTGGATGGACAGGCCATCACGCCGCACTTCGGTACCCCGGTGGTCATGGATGTGGCGAGCGGCGCCATCACGGGGAACGCCGGCTGTAACGACTACGGCATCGAGGCCGACGTCTATGCGGGCACGGTCAAGCTCTATCCGGATCGTGAGATCACCGATCTTGGATGTGACTCGGCGATCATGAACGCCGAGTTCACTTACTGGGAGGCCCTTCAGCGGACCAGCCGGTATCGGGTTGAAGACGACGTGCTCCAATTCGAGGGCAATGACGTGTTTCTCACCTTTCGCCGCTCGAGATGAGCCGCGTCGCGAACGCACACGTCCGGCGCCAGGTCGAGTCGGGCGCCGTGTGCTGGTTTCCTCGCACCGCGGCCGGAACCGTCACGGCGGTGAACCGCAACGCCGGATTGTCACCCAAGTCGCAGACGCTTCTAATGTGGTTTCCGACATTGCGTCGGAACGAAAGGGCAGCTCGTGAACGTCACCAATCGAACCCGCTGGTTCGGTTTGGCAGTGCTCAGCTTGGGTGTCTCGATGATCATCGTCGATGCCACGATCGTGAATGTGGCACTCCCGTCGATCATCCGGGAGTTCGAGATCGGGTTGTCTGACGCCGAGTGGATCAACTCCATCTACTCGCTCGTGTTTGCAGCGCTTCTGATCACGTTGGGGAAGGTCGGAGACCTCACCGGCCGACGCCGGATGTTCATGATCGGCCTCGTGGTCTTCGTCTCGGCGAGCCTCCTCGCCGGCCGATCCACCAGCGGGGGTTCGCTGATCCTGGCGAGGCTCGCCCAGGGAGTGGGCGCTGCGGTGATCCTTCCCGCCACGCTGTCGACGGTGAATGCGACGTTCCAAGGTCGCGATCGAGGGATCGCGTTCGGAATCTGGGGATCTGTGATCGGTGGAATGGCGGCGATCGGCCCACTCTTGGGTGGATGGCTCACGACCGAGCATTCGTGGCGGTGGGCGTTCTATATCAACTTGCCGATCGGTCTGATGGCGCTGATCGGGACGTTCCTGTGGGTGAAGGAGACCCGGGACGAAGGGCACGCGCGCGAGTTCGACATCGGCGGCACCGTGTTGTCTGGACTCGGAATGGCCGGCGTCGTGTTCGGGCTCATCGAGGGCCCGAGGTACGGGTTCGTGTCGGCGACCGAGGTCTTCCGAATCGGATCATTCACATGGCCGCTCGACCGGGTTTCTCCAGCCATTTTCGGATTTGTGATCGGAGCGGCGTTGCTGGCTGGGTTCGTCTGGACACAGCGCACGCGTGCGGATGCCGGGAAGGCCGTGTTGTTCGACCTGACGTTGTTCCGATTCCGCTCGTTCAGCATCGGGAACTCGACCGCTGCGATCCTCAGCTTGGGCGAGTTTGGGCTCGTCTTCGTGCTGCCGCTGTTCTTGCAGGCAGTACTCGGGTACTCGGCCTTTGAGACGGGCCGGCTCTTGATGGCCCTCGCCATCGGAGCATTCCTCGGGGGACCGACCGCGGCGGCGATCGCTTCCAAGATCGGCCCGCGTCGCGTGGTGAGCATGGGGATGGCACTCGAAGCGATTGCGATCACGACAGTCGCGTTGCTCTTGGCGCCGGATCGCTCTGGATGGGCATTCGTACCGGGTCTGTTCGTATACGGCGTGGGAGTCGGGCTGGCGAGCGCCCAGCTGACGAGTGTCATCCTGGCCGAGATCCCGCCACGGGAATCGGGTCAGGCATCTGGCATGCAATCGACATTCCGGCAGGTCGGTGCGGCGATCGGGATCGCACTCCTCGGGACGGTGTTGTCTGCGGGGCTCCAGGCCGGCACGGCGGACGCATTGGCGTCCATCGGGGACCTCCCCCAGGCAGCTCGTGACGGGATCGTTGAAGCGGTGGCCGGCTCGGCCGGTCAGGTGTTGCCTTCGCTGGCGAGTCAGCCAGGTTCAGAGCAGGTGGTGGCTGCCGTCTCGGACGCCTTCGCCTCGGCGGCCCGGACCACCGGGCTCGTTGCCGTGGTCTTCGTGATCGCAGGGTTTCTGTTGTCGACGAGGCTTCCCGATATCCGATACGGCGACCGGGTCCAGGCCGACCCGGCGGTTGGCTGACGCCGAGTCGGATGGCTTCGCCATCGAGGCGGATGTGTACGCCGGATCGTTCACCTTGTATCGATCGTCAGATCACGGAGATGGCGTGCGATCCTGCTGTCATGTCGGCCGAGGCCGTGTACTGGCGGGCGCTTCAGCGGACGAGCATCTACACGCTCGAATCAGAGAAGCTCGAACTCGAGGGTGACGACGTCTTTCTGACCTTCCGACGGGCGGGATGACCCTTCCGGGACTCCCGCCTGGCCCGATCGGTAACGTCTTTCGGCGTGAGGATCTTCTCGGTGGGTGTCGAAGCACACGGAGTGATCGCGATCGGCCAGATGGCAACTGGGGTCGTCGCGATCGGACAGCTCGCGACCGGGGTCATCGCGATCGGCCAGGTCGCCAGGGGTGTCGTTGCCTTCGGGCAGCTGGCGATGGGTGTGGTGGCTGCCGGCCAGCTCGGCATTGGAGTGGCGTACGGTGCCGGCATGCTCGGGGTCGGAGGCCTGGCAGGGGGTCTCTTCCCCGTGGGTCTCCTCGGCACCATTCCGTTCACGGATGCCATCAAAGGCCGGTGGCGGGCGGTCACGTTGCAGACGACGCGGCAGGCGTGGGGTTGGCCCGCGTTGGCCGTTCTCGGCTTGATCGTGTGGCTGGCGGCGTTCGGGCCGTTGTGGTCGGCATTGTTCGACACCGGCGGAGTGCTCCACCACCGGCGTTGAGGTCAGGACACCCAGCTGGTGACCGTCACGTCGGCGTCTTCAGCCGTGGTCCGCATCCATGTGGAGCCGTTCCAGGTGTACAGGAGCGTGCCGCCGTGGGCGCCGTCGCGCGCCGAGTGAACGCCGACATCGATGCCGTATACGTCGCCGGTCAGATGGCGGAGCGGCCCTGCCTCGACCAGGACCCCGCGCCCTCCGTCCACGAGGAAGTCCTCCCCGAACAGCGACATGGCACCGTCGCCATCGACGAACGTCACCTCTTCGAATGCGGACCGGATGGCCTCCGTCGTCGCGTCAGGCATCGGTTGGGTCTCTGCCGGGTCCTGCGGTGGGCTCGACACCAGCTCGTCTCGTACGTAGATCCTGAGCCGATTGCATTCGGTGGCGCATCCCCGAGCCAGTGCATCGGCGGTGATCTCGGCCACCACAGCGTCGTCGGGCGGCGTCGAAGGCGTCGCGGCGACACATCCCGAGATTATGGCAGCGAGGCCTCCGGCGATCACAAACCTGCGCATGAGGAAGAAACGTCGTGGGAGCCCCGCGGGGTTTCTGACGCGATCGAGGGGCGGTCATATCAGACCGCCCCTCGCGATCGCTCCTCCCGTTCTCAGGAGCGCTTTTCGAGTTCCTCGGCGAGCTTCGGCAGGACGTTGTTCACGTCCCCCACGATGCCGAGGTCGGCGACCTGGAAGATCGGCGCGTCGGGATCCTTGTTGATGGCGATGATCGTCTTCGAGTCCTTCATGCCCACGAGATGCTGCATCGCCCCGGAGATGCCGGCGGCGATGTACACGTCGGGCTTGACGGTCTTGCCGGTCTGGCCCACCTGTTTGGCGTATGGGACCCACCCTGCGTCGACGATCGCCCTGGTGGCGCCGGTGGCAGCCGACAGGGGCTTCGCAACGCGTTCGATCAACTCGTATTTGTCGCTCGTGCCGAGCCCGCGTCCACCGGCCACGATGACGGCCGCTTCTTCGAGCTGTGGACCTTCCTTTTCCTCCACGTGAGTGGCCGAGACGGTCGCACCCGAGCGGCCTACGTCCGGTAGATCGACGGACGTGACCGAGGGCGCGCCACCTCCGGCGCTCTCGGCGGGGAACGACTTGGGCCGGCAGATCACAAGGTGCGGCGCGGGACCTTCGAGGGTCGACGTAGCGATCTGAGTTCCGCCAAAGATCTCGTGCTTCGCGTTGACGCCACCGTCCAGCGTCACGTCGACCGCGTTTGATAGCACGGACCGACCGAGCTTCGCCGCGAGGCGGCCGGCGACATCACGATCGTCGTACGCCTGCCCAAAGAGGATCAGGTCGGGTGCTCCTTGTTCCACGAGCCCGGCGAGCGCCGAAGCCACCGGTGCCGACAACAGTCGATCGCCCGGATCCATGTGGTAGACCGCGGAGGCGCCGTATTCACCGACTGTGGCCACCGCCGTTTCGGATCCGGCGCCCACGAGAATCGCGCTGACATCTCCGAGCGAACGAGCCTTGGTGAGAAGCTCCAACCCGAGCGTCGACGGTTGACCGTCGGTTTCCTGAACGAAGACCCATACGTTCGCCATTCAGATCACCTTCACTTCTTCGAGCATCTTCACGATCTCGAGGAAGGCTTCCCCTTCGTCTTCGATCTTTCGCCCGGCCTGTCGCTCGGCAGCTGCGTCGATCGAGACGACCTTCTGCTGGATCGTGGGGGAGAGTCCGAGGTCGGCGACCGTCGTTGCCTCTACCGGCTTTTTCTTGGCGTCCATGATTCCCTTGAACGTCGGATACCGGGGCTCCACGACGCCGGCAGTGACCGACACGACGGCCGGGAGCGATGCAGAGACCTCGTCGTATCCGGTCGCCGTCTGCCGGTGGATGTTCACCGTGCCGTCGCCCAGTTCGATTTTCGTGGCATAGGTGAGAGCGGGGACGTCGAGCAGTTCCGCGAGCATCTGTGGCACGACACCCGCATAGCCATCGGTCGACTCGGTGCCTGCGATGACCAGGTCGAAGCCTTCCTTCTCGATGGCCGCAGCGAGCACACGTGCGGTGGTCAGCGCATCGGAACCTCGCAGGGCCCCGTCATCGACGACGATTGCCTTGTCGGCGCCCATGGCGAGAGCCTGGCGTAGGCCCTGCATGTTGCCGGATGGGCTCATGCTCACGAGCGTGACGCTGCCCTCATGTGCCTGTGCGAGCTGGAGACCCATTTCGACCCCGTACCGATCCCCGTCGTCGAGGATCTGCTCGGTCGGCCGTATCAGCCAGTGACTGTCGGGCTCGAGAGCGTACGGCGTGGCCGGATCTGGAATCTGCTTGACGCAGACGACCACCTTCATGTGGATCGACTCCTTCGTTCGAGTTGCGCAGATGATCGTACACGCAACCTCGATACATTTGGAATCTCCACTCAAAAACCTGAGGGGAGCCGAGCGAGGGGATCAGGATGCGATCGCGCTGGTGCGAGCGGGACTGGTGTCGGCCCTCCTGAGCGCCTTGGCCGTCATGATCCTGTAGAGAACCACGACCAGGGTGAGAAGGATCACCACGCCCGAGCCGACCTGGTACCAGATGGTCGTGGCGTCGGTGCCTGCAAGGGCTCCGTGGATGGCAGCAGTCCAGAACAGCACGAAGCTCGAAGTGTGAACGGCCTTCCACAGTCGTCGCGGGAGCTTCTTCATGAGCAGGGACGTCGTCTGGACGGCGATGAGGATGTAGAATGCGACGACTCCCCACGCGACCGCCGCAGGCTGCCATTCGGAGGCCATGGGGATGAAGAGCTCTCGCCAGCCGAACTCGACATAGGAGTCGAGCACAAGTCCGAGCAGATGGAATCCGGTGAAGATCACCGCGAGCCCGCCCAGCCAGCGGTGGAGATCGAGGAGCCAGGCCGGACGGCGTTTGGTCTGCAGGATCTTCGTTGAGAGCAGCAGGCCCCAGATGACCGCGGCAGCCAGTATCAACCAGGCGACCAGTCCGGACGACCTGGACAGGTACCACCAGAATTTCTCGTTGAGGACGAGGGTGCTCACAGGAACGCTCCCATTCGTGAGGAGATGTGGATGTGGCCGTCCGTCGTCACGATCACGCCCGACAACGCGGCGTCTTCCACGAGGTTCATGCCGTGTTCGGCGCCGGCGACGGTGACCGCTTTGGTCATTGCCTCGGCCATCCATGCCTGGGCGGCGAGGACGGTCACGGAGGCCACGTCGGTCTCGACCGGTCGCCCGCTGCGGGGGTCGATCACGTGCGGTGCAGGCTTCCCATCCGAGCGCCAGCGCCGATGCAGCGGCGTGGTCGTGGCGACGCCACCCGAGGCGATCGAAAGCGTTGCGACGTGGATGGACTCGTCGAACGGATCCTCGATCTGCACCGTCCATCCCGTTTCCGGCGAACCAAGACCCGCGGCCCGGAGGTCTCCGCCTACGTTGACGATCGCACCGTCGGCTCCCTGCTCGACGATCTCGACTGCGACGAGGTCGGCGGCTAGCCCCTTTCCGATCCCTCCTGGATCTATGGCGAGACCTGCCGGCAGGGTTACGGTGGCAGCATCGGTATCGACGATGATCGTGGCGCAGCCTGGCGCCGGTTCACCACCGGCGTGGCCTGTGCCACTGAGCCCAGCTGAGTCGAGGGGTCGGCTGTAGCCGGCCGCGACCATGGCAGGCAGAACACTCGGATCGAAGAGCCCGTTGGTCAGGCGCCACCCGTCGCACGTCCGAGCCACCAGGGCCAGGGTGTCGGGATCCACCCTCATCGGCTCGCCGGCGGCCCTGTTCAGTCGGGAGACGGTGCTGTCGGGCTCGAACCTGGTCCAGCGTCGTTCGAGTTCCATCAAGCGATCCGCAGCGCTCGAGAGGAGACGCTCGGTGTCGCCGCCCATCACGATGAGATGGGCAGTCGAACCCATCACCCGGATTCTGGCTTCACTTGCTGCCATTGCTCGCAGTGGGTGGTGGTGGAGGCGGGGGAGGAGGCTGCACAGAAGAGCCACCGCCGCCGCCCGATGTCGCAACCGGGGCGCCGCCACCGCCCCCGGAGGCATTTCCGCCGCCGCCCGACGCGCTCGCGCCACCCCCGCCGCCCGAGTTCCGATACACCTTGACGACACGCGTCCGGGTCTGGATCGGGGCGAGGATCACCGGGACCTCCGCCTGGGCCGTGGCCGGAGCGAACGTCGACGTGGTCGGGTCGGAGGCCGGCACCGGCACGGCGGACAGCGCCTGGGTGCTCGCCTGAGGGTCGACGGAGGGAGTCTCCTCGGCGGCCACCGTGTCGGCTCGCGCCATGAAGGCCATGAGCGAGAAAGTGAGCGAAACACCTGCACCGACGGCGGCGACCCGGGAAGCTTCTGCTTTGTGGCTGCGGCGCCGAGGTCGGGGCGCCGCACCTTTGGATCCCCTCCAGGACGGATCGTCGGCGGGGTGGACTGCGTGGAGCGGTACCCATGGCGTATTGGCGGTCGTTGACTCCCGGGTGCTCGACGCCGACGATGCGGCGTCGCTTCGCTCTTGGAGCTGGCGGATCCGTTCTCGACGATCGGCGGTCATCTCATCGAATCGCTGCGTCTGAGCGGAGTCAGCTTCGGAGGAGCGGTTTCCTCTGGCCTGGAGTCGCTCTATTCGCGCCTGGCGTTCGATCTGCGATTGATCGAGAGGCTTTGTTTGTTCGCTATCGGAGCCGCCCGTAGCCGCCCGTCGGGCGGGTCGAACCCGCCCGACGGGCCTGAAGCGCGGCGATCCTCTCAGCCCGCTCTTCCTCAGTCATCGTCTTCGTGACCCTCGTGCTCGTCGTCCTCGTACTGGTCGTCGTCTTCGTGGTCGTCGTCTTCGTACTGGTCGTCGTCTTCGTACTGGTCGTCGTCCTCGTACTGGTCGTCGTCGTACCCGTCGTCGTCGTACTGATCGTCGTCATCGTCGTAGGTGCTGGACGTGGTCGAGGGAGCGGTGGTCGAGGTGCTGGCCGTCGTCGTGCCGGTGGTGCCCCCGTTCGAGCCCCCGCTGTTGACCGTTTCCACGACGACGTTCTCCTCCCAGACGTCTACGAGGATCTCGCCGTTCTTGACATTCGCCTCGAAGTGGACCTCACGATCCTGCTTTCCGAAGGTCACAGCGAGCTTCTTTCCCTGGGTCTCCACCGTGTAGCTCCAGTTGCCCACCTCGGCGGATTCGAGGAACAGCTTCTGTCCGTCGCGTGACAGGGTCACGACGCCTACACCATTGATCTGATAGGAAAGGAGCTCGGGCTGAGCGAGGGTGGAGCCGGTCGTCTCCGTGCTGCTGGTCGTGGCAGCGGCGGTGTCCGACACGGCGGTGAGCTCACCAAGGTTGTCGCTGCCGTTGAGGATGCCCATGTTGGCGCCGAGGGCCGTGGCTCCGGCCATCAGCACACCCACCATCGACAATGCCGAAACGAGGGCGGTCTTGTGTCGCATGTTTCCTTCTTTCTGAGGAGTCGATGGGTGGCAAGCTACGCATCGGACGCAAGAGCGCGTTGTGGTCAAGGCAAAGGAAGGGTAAAGATCGTCTCGGTACCGGCCGTGGCGTGGGAAGCTCCGAACATGCGTCTGTTGGTGATCGAAGATGACAAGTCCATCGCAGAGCCTCTGATCAGCGGTCTCAGGCGCCAGGAATTCGACGTCACATGGGTGCAAACGGGTGCTGACGCACTGAACGCGGAGCCCCACGACCTCGTGCTTTTGGACCTCGGCCTACCCGATCTCGATGGCCAGGTCGTGTGTCGAAAGCTTCGGGAACGCTCTTCGGTTCCGATCGTCGTCGTGACGGCGCGCTCCGATGAGCTCGACCGAGTGACGCTCCTGGAAATGGGAGCCGACGACTATGTCGTCAAACCGTATGGCTTCCGTGAGCTCGTCGCCCGTATTCGTGCCGTTCTGAGGCGCACAGGCGGTCCTGTATCGGCCTCCGATGATTCCGAGTCCACCGAGATCACAGTCGGGGCCATGTCGATCGATCTTCGTACCCGAGACGTGGCGGTGAACGGGGCTGCGGTCTCGCTGACACCCAAGGAATACGACCTGCTCGTCCTCCTCGCTCGGGATGCGGGTGCGGTGCTGACTCGCGATCAGATCCTCCGAGGTGTGTGGGACGAAAACTGGTGGGGGTCGACGAAGACCCTTGATGTCCATGTGGCGTCGCTTCGTCGGAAGCTCGGCGACCCGACCCTGATCGAGACCATACGAGGCGTCGGTTATCGAATGAATGGCTCATGACGAGGCGCCTCATCCTCAGCTACCTCACCATCGCCGTGTTCACGCTGGCCGTCCTCGGCATACCGCTGGCGATATTCGCGGCGTCGCTGCAACGGGAACGGCTCGAGGCCGACCTCCAGCGCGATGCAATGGTGCTCGCAACGATCTACGAGGACGCGCTCGACAACGACGCATCGTTCACCATCCGGCCGGCGATCGACTACCAGGAGCGGACGGGTGGCCGCGTGGTCGTGGTCGATGAGGCCGGAATCTCGATCGTCGACACGCAGGCACCCGCCAATCGCGACTTCTCCACCCGTCCTGAGATCGCCGAAGCACTCGCAGGGAAGTCTCAGAGCCCGGACACGAGATACTCCCAGACACTCGGTCAGGAGATTCTGTACGTCGCTGTGCCCGTGGCGTCCGGCGGGCAGATCCACGGAGCCGTGCGCATCACCTTCGATCCGGCAGAGGTGAACGACCTGGTCCGCGGATACTGGTGGGGCCTCGGCGGCATCGGCCTGGTGGTGCTGTCGGCCGTCACGATCGTCGGGTGGATCATTGCTCGATCGGTGACCCGACCCCTGAGGTCGATGCACGAGGCAGCGGTGGCCGCCGGGACGGGAGATCTCTCGGTCCGAATCGATCCGGGGGAGGCTCCCGAAGAGGTGCGGGACGTCGCAGACGCCTTCAACGCAATGGCGGGACGGCTCGAGGACCTGATCGACCGCCAACGGACATTCGTGGCAGACGCGTCTCACGAACTCCGTACGCCGTTGACCGCATTGCGTCTCAGGTTGGAGAACCTGGAAGGCGAGTCGTCAGGGGCCATGGCGGCCGACCTCGAAGCCGCAATCGCTGAGAGCGACCGATTGGCTGATCTGGTCGCGCAATTGCTCACCATCGCCCGAAGTGAGTCGACCAGGCGACCCACCGGCCCGATTCCTTTGGGTCCCGAGGTCACGGACCGGGTGGGGCTCTGGGAAGCGGTGGGAGAGGAGTCGGGCGTTGGCTTGGATCTGGACGTTCGGAACGCTCCTGTGGCCACAGGCGTCGCCGGGCTGGTTGAACATGTGATCGACAACCTCGTCTCGAACGCGATATCCGCAACGCCTCCGGGGGGCCGGGTGGCAGTTGTCGTCGACCAAGAACCGGGATTCGGCGTGATCCGGGTCATCGATCAGGGTTCGGGTATGTCCCCGGAGGACCGAAGCCGCGCATTCGACCGGTTTTGGCGTTCGGATCACAACCGGCCCGGAACCGGGCTGGGTTTGGCGATCGTGCGGGAGCTCGTCCTGGCCTCGGGCGGAGACGTCGTTTTGCTCGAGGCGGTCTCGGGCGGCATCGAAGCGGTAGTCAAGCTTCCGCTCTCCACCAGCGATCGCACCCAGATAGCGGGCGTCTGAGGCCGGGCAATCCCCTCAGCCTGCGGCGATTCGGTCGGCCACTATCGGCCCAGGCGTCACCGGCTCGTCGGAAATGATCCACGCGTCTTCCAGCACTCGGAGCGCTTCTGTGAGGCGGGCGTCGTGCCGATAGGACAATCGGGCGAGTGGCTGTCCGAGCTCGACCTCGTCACCGGGCCGGGCCAGCATCGTGATACCCACACCTGGATCCACGGTGTCCTCTTTTCGCTCTCGTCCGGCACCGAGTCTCATTCCCGCCACCCCAATCTTGAGGGCATCGCTGACGGCCAGGTAGCCCGAAGTGGTCGCCGACACCTCGTGGGTGCGGGGTGCGGCAGGGAGAAGCGAGAGGTCATCGACCACCGCAGGATCGCCGCCCTGAGCCTCGATCACCTTGGCGAAGACTTCGAGCGCGTCGCCCGAAGTCCGCGAAGCCTCGAGCCGATCGGCGGCAGCCGACGGATCGGATTCCACCCCGGCGAGCTGCAGCATCTCGACCCCGAGCCGGATCGTCACCTCCACGAGGTCGGGTGGACCCTCTCCCCGAAGGACTTCGATCGACTCGACGATTTCGTTGGCGTTCCCGACCTCTCGGCCCAGCGGTGCCTCCATCGAGGTGAGGAGGGCGACGGTTTCGACGGCGTGTGCAGTGCCGATCCCGACCATCGTCTCGGCGAGAAGCCGAGCGTCGTCGATCTGCTGCATGAACGCCCCCCGCCCGAACTTCACGTCGAGGACGAGGGCATCGAGGCCTTCGGCGAGCTTCTTGGACATGATCGACGAAGAGATCAGTGGGATGGAAGGCACGGTCCCGGTCGCGTCGCGCAACGCGTACAGCTTGCGGTCGGCGGGTACCAGTCGCTCGGACTGCCCGGCGAGTACGAGGCCACATTTCTCGAGCACCGTACGGAACTCGTCGGGATCCAGAGCCGTTCGGAACCCTGGTATCGACTCCAGCTTGTCGAGCGTTCCACCGGTATGGCCGAGCCCTCGTCCTGACATCATCGGGATTGCGACACCGCACGACGCCACCATCGGGGCGAGAGGTATCGAAACCTTGTCACCGACCCCGCCGGTCGAATGCTTGTCCAGCTTCGGATACGGCAGATCGGAGAAGTCGAGTACGTCGCCCGAGTGAAGCATGGCGCTGGTCCACGCCGCGAGCTCGTCGGCATCGAGGCCGTTGATGAATACGGCCATCGCCATCGCCGCCATCTGGTAGTCGGTCACCGAGCCGCCCGTGTACGAGGCGATCAGCCATTGGATTTCGTCCACGGTCAGGACTCCGCGGTCCCGTTTGCGTTCGATGAGTTCGACGGCGGTGGTCATGCGCGGATGCTAGTGATCGTCGACGCACGGGAAATGTCTGTCGCCTGCAGGCGCCCGATGGATGAGATCAACGGAGGAATGCCATGCCCCGCCGCACGATCGCCGTGTCTGCGTGTGTGGTCATCGTCATGGCAGGATGTGCCACGACCACTCAACCGGTTGCGCAGAGCGGAGGGACATCCGGCACCATGCAAAATCTGATAACCGTCACCGGAACCGGCGAAGCTGCCGGGGTGCCTGACACGCTCGAGATCGACCTCGGGGTCTCTGTGCTGGCCGGCTCGGTCTCAGAGGCGAACCAGCGAGCTGCCGACCTCGCAGGCGGACTGATCTCAACCCTCGAGACGAACGGGGTCGCAGGCGACGACATTCAGACGGTCAATTACTCCGTCAATCCCGAGTACGACTATTCGGGCGCCGCTCAGAGGCTGGTCGGGTATCGCGTGATCAACACCGTGCGCGCCAAGATTCGCGACATCGAAGGTGCTGGACCGATCATCGATGCGGCGGCAGCGGCAGGTGGCGATGCCATCACCGTTGATGGGCTGTGGTTCGACATCGAACACAACGCCGACATGATGGCGGCCGCTCGCGCCTCGGCGTGGGAAGACGCCAGTCGCAAGGCGACGCAACTCGCCGAGCTGGCGGGTGTCCCGCTGGGTCGTGCGGTCTCGATAGACGAGGTGAGCGGAGCGCCGACCCCTCCGATCGCGTACGAACGAGCGATGCTCGCGGCTGACGCGGCCACCCCGATCGGGCCCGGGACATCGGTCGTGCGCGTCACCATCACGGTGGCGTTCGACATCGGATGACTCGACAGCCCTCTACGCTGATGGTGTGAACGACCTCATCACCCGGACTCGCCGTTGGGCAGCCGCCGACCCCGACCCCGACAGCGCGTCAGAGCTGGAATCGTTGATTCGTCGTGAGGATTGGGACGAACTGGAAGATCGGATGGCAGGCACGCTCGAGTTCGGAACCGCTGGCCTACGCGGCAGGGTCGAGGCGGGATCGAACCGAATGAACCGAGCCGTTGTGATTCGCACGACGTGGGGCGTGGCCCAGCACATCCTCGCCACGACCGACGGCGATCGGGGCCCGGTGGTCGTAGGACGGGACGCCCGGATCTCGAGTCCGCAGTTTCTCGACGACACGGTGGGCGTGTTGGCGGCTGCCGGCCTGTCGGTGTTCGTGTTTCCGGGGACCACTCCGACACCCGTGGTTGCGTTCACTGCCAAATCCATGGCCGCGTCGGCTGCCATCGTCATCACGGCCAGTCACAACCCGCCCGCCGACAACGGCTACAAGGTCTACTCGTCGAACGCCGTGCAGATCATTCCGCCAGAGGACCAGCAGATCGCATCCTGGATCGACCGCGCCCCCGATGCGTCCGTCATCGAGCGGGTCGAGCCGGATGTGTTCGACGACCATCCTTCCATCCGGACCGCCGATGGCGATGCGCTCGTCGAATATCGGGACGCCGTCCTCGCGTCGGTACCCGAGGTGGAGGGGGACGCCGACCTGCGGATTGCGTACTCCGCGATGCACGGGGTCGGGGGCGACACCCTCGTCCGGTTGCTCGAGCGAGCCGGTTTCGAGTCGGTGACCCCGGTGCCATCTCAGTTCGAGCCGGACGGGCGCTTTCCCACCGTTGCGTTCCCAAACCCCGAGGAGCCGGGGGCGATGGACGAGGCGCATGCCGTTGCGACCGAGATCGACGCCGATCTCGTGATCGCCAACGATCCCGACGCGGATCGGCTGGCAGTGAGTCTTCCCATGTCGAACGGATGGCACCAACTCACCGGGAATCAGATTGGTGCACTTCTCGGTGACTTCACGCTCGATCACGCTCGAGTGGCGAATCCGCTGGTCGTGGAGAGCATCGTCTCGTCGCCGATGCTCGGCGTGATCGCCGAAGCGTACGGAGCTCGATTCGAGCGAACCCTGACCGGATTCAAGTGGATCTGCAACGCCGGGCTGGCTCTCGAACGCGAAGGCGCCGACTTCGTGTTCGGGTACGAGGAAGCCCTCGGATACACCATTGGCACGGCGGTCAGAGACAAGGACGGAATCGGTGCGGCGCTCGCGTTCTTGCGGATGGCCGCGGAGTCGAGGATCTCGGGAGAGTCCGTCTGGGACCGGCTCGGCCGGCTCTACGAGCGCCATGGTCTGTGGGTGAGCACCCAGAGGTCTGTCGTTCGTGACGGCCCGGACGGAGCCGAGGAGATCGCGGCAGCGATGAAGCTGCTCGCAACCGAGACCCCGGAGTCGCTCGGCGGTCTCACCGTCAGCGAAGTGACGGACTACCGGGAAGGGGCGGAGGCCCGGCCGCCGTGGCTGGGAGCGACTCCATTGGTGGAGTATGTCCTCGGGGAAGCGGGCCGTGCACTCATTCGTCCGAGCGGCACCGAGCCGAAGATCAAGATCTACGTCGACCTTCGAGCCGACGCCGGTGACGACTGGCAGGAGTCGGAGTCCGACTCGAGAGGCCAGGCTGCGAGTATCGCCGCAGATCTCGAGAGGTTCGCCGGGTTCTGAGCCTCAGTCGCGCGATCGGATCCGCATACCGTCGACGAGCCATCCCTCTTCCATCAGGAGCTTCCGTTGCTCCGAGGCCGACGGTGACACCAGGCGGAGACCGGTGCCGACCACCCGCCACCAGGGGACGTCTTCGGCGCTGACGGCCAGCAGATTGCCTACGGCTCGCGCCGCGCCAGGATGACCTGCTTCTGCGGCCACCTCGCCATATGTCATCACCTCGCCCGCCGGGATCCCCAAGAGCACCGAGATGACGGCGTCCTCGAATGCCTCGCTCACGCGGTCCCGAAGAGCCGATCCCCCATGTCGCCGAGCCCAGGACGGATGTAGTAGTGATGATCGAGGTCGCGGTCCAGGGCGGCGGTCACGACCCGCACGTCTGGGTGCTTCTCCTCCATCGCTTCGACTCCGACGGGGGCCGACACAACGCACACGGCGGTGATGTCGTTGGCGCCGTGCTCCTTCACCTTCGACACCGCCCATTCGAGTGATCCGCCGGTAGCCAGCATCGGCTCGAGTATGAGGACTCTCGCATCGGACATCTTCGGGAACTTGGTGTAATACTCCATCGGCTCGGCGGTCTCCTCGTTGCGTTGCACGCCGGCGTAGCCGATGCGGGCATCGGGAAGAAGATCCAACGCGGCGTCGATGAGACCCAGCCCGGCCCGAAAGACAGCCACCAGCACGACAGGCTTGCCCAGAGCGGATCCGGTTGTGTTCTCGAGCGGCGTGTCGACGTCGACGTCGACGGTCGGCATGTCCGATGTCGCCTCGGCCACCAAGAGATAGGCCAGCCGGCGTGCGGCGGCGCGGAACGTCATGCTGTCGGTGTCGCGTTCGCGGAGCACCGTCAGATAGTGCGCAGCCAGGGGATGATCCAGAACGGTGAGCACGAAACCTCCGAGTGTGAGCCGCGAGGAGGCTAACCGGACGGAGCCCACAGCAGCGTGTCAGGGTGGAAGTGGCTCCAGGCGATCAGAACACCTCATGTGAGGCCGAGGTTTGCCACCCACGTCGGCGTGCGGTGCGTGGCTCAGCCGGTGTTGCGCATCCCGGCCGCCACACCGTTCACCGTGAGGAGGAGAGCCCTCTGGAGGAGGGGGTCGTTCCCCTCCTCACTGCGCGTCCGTTCGAGCAGAGCCACCTGCAGGTAGTTGAGCGGGTCCAGGTAGTAGTCGCGGACCGCCAGGGTGCGCTGGAGAAGCGGAGACGAATCGAGCAGCTCCCGCCCTGTCAGCCTGCGAATCTCGAGCAGCGTGCGGTTGTACTCGTCTCGGATCACATCGAAGATGTGGTGCAGCGAGGGGTCGACGAGAGTCTCCACGTACCGTCGAGCGATTGCCAGATCGGTCTTGGTCAACGTCATCTCCACATTGGCGACGAACGCCTGCATGAAGCTGAAGATGGAGTTCATCTCCTCGACGGTGTCCCACACCCCCGCAGTTCTGGCTGCCTGTAGTCCGGTTCCGACACCGAACCATCCGGGGATGATCTGTCGGGACTGGGTCCACCCGAATACCCAGGGGATCGCCCTCAGGTCTTCGAGACCCGCGCCTCCACCCGGGCGGCGAGAGGGGCGGCTACCGATGTTCATTTCGGCGAGCTCCTCGACCGGCGTCGACGACAGGAAGTAGTCGACCAGCCCGTCCATTTCCACGAGGCTCCGGTAGGCGCCGAATGCCGCTCCAGAGATCGTCTCCCACGTGGCGGTCCAGCGATCGAGCACCGGTTTGGGCTGTCTGGAGACGCGGTGGAGGAGCGACGCTTCGAGGACAGACGAGACCGCCAGCTCCAAGGTCCGGGTGGCGAGTGCAGGAAGGCCGTACTTGTCGGAGATCACCTCACCTTGTTCCGTCACCTTGATCGGCCCGTCGATCGTCCCGAACGGCTGGGCCAGGATCGCAGCGTGACTCGGTCCGCCGCCACGGCCGATCGTGCCGCCCCTACCGTGAAACAATCGCAGCGTCACGCCATGATCCTGGGCAGCGTTTCTCAGCAGCCGCTGTGCCTTGTAGATCTCCCACTGCGAGGTCGTGATGCCACCGAACTTGTTGGAATCCGAATAGCCCAGCATCACTTCCTGGATACCGCCGCGCAGCTCGACGACTCGCCGATAGGACCGCTTGGAAAGGAGCTCGTCGAGCAGCTCGCCGGCCCGGCGCAGCTCTTCGATCGTTTCGAAGAGGGGGACGAATCCGATCCGGGCGATCCCGGCGTGAAGATCGATGAGGCCGGCGTCGCGGGCGAGCACTGCCGCCGCCAGCACGTCGTCCACACCCTCGGTCATCGAGATGATGTAGGACTCGATGACGTCGCCACCGAAACGATCGAGAGCCTCTCTTATGGCGCCGAACGTCCCGACGGTCGCCACGGCACGACCGTGCAGGTTGGTGGTGACGGGCGAGAGGGGCCGCCGGTTGTCGAGTTCCTCGGCGAGGAGTTCGGTCCGACCGCTTCGGTCCAATCCCTCGTAGTCGGTGTCGAGACGTTGGTAGAGCTGGGCGAGCGCCTCGTGGTGGCGAGCGGCATGCTCGCGGATGTCCATCGTGGCAACGTGGAACCCGAAGATGGCGACGTTTCGCATCAGCCGCATCACGACGCCATCGGCCAGCAGATCACCGGCATTCGCCCGAAGTGAATCCCTCAGGATCTGAAGCTCGGCCATGAGCTCGTCGGGTCCGGCGTAATCTCGGCCGGAGACGTGGCGGGCTCCTTCGCTGATGCGATGTCGGGTGTTGATGAGGCGTTGATGGATGTACGCGCACTTCAATCTGTACGGCTCACCTGCGTTGAGTCGGTGGAAGCGTTGCCACACTGTTGGAAGGTGTTCTCGGTCCTCGTTCAGACTGTCCGCCAGGTCTGCGGTGATCGATCGGATGCGGGTCGACGTCGACAGCTCCTCGGCGACACGCTCCACCATGTCGATGAGATTGCGAAGACCGTGCTCGTGCTGCATCTCGAGCACTTCCATCGTCACGCCGGGGGTGATCGAAGGGTTTCCGTCCCGATCTCCCCCCACCCACGTGCCAAAGCGCATGACGGGCCTTGAATCTCCCGCCCCCTCCACCAGCCGGTCGATACCCATGGCGACCTCTTCCGCCAGGTCGGGCGTGACCTGCTCGAACATCTGGTTCAAATAGAAGATCGCCGATCTCGCCTCGTCGATCGGTTGAGGCCGCTCGGCACGAAGCTCATCGGTCTGCCAGATCTGGTCGATGTATTCGGCGATGCGCCGGTCGATCACATCGCGTTCCCGATCGTTGCGGCGCGGGTCGTGGCGGTCGTCGAGGAGATCGGCAATTCGCCCGAGCTTCGTCAACAGAGTTCGACGAGTCGCCTCGGTGGGATGTGCGGTGAAGACCGGACGTAGCTCGAGGCGTTCGACGACGGCGGCCACCAGCCCGGGGTCCAGATTGGCATCGAGGACGCGATCCACGGTGGCCCGGAACGTGCGTGCCTCGTCGAGGTAGGCCGGGTCTCCAACCCTGTGGGTCTGCTCTGCGACGTTGGCGAGATAGAAGTATGCCGAGAAGGCGCGGACGAGATTGATCACCTGATGCAGATCGAGCGGCGCCAGGAGCTCTTCGAGCCGAGCCGTTGCGCCCGTGTCGGCGTCGGTGCGGATCGCCTTGGTCGTGGCACGAACCTGCTCGACGAGGTCCAACAGTTCGGCACCGTGCTGGCGCGTCAATGCATCACCGAGCTGACTTCCCAGCCGGCGGATGTCGTTCCTGAGACCTTCATCCCGAGCCTCGTCACTCACGGCCGCAAGCGTACCGTCATGCGCCCGGCCGACTGTGATGCGTGCTGCGCTGTGGTTTCTGGGGGGCGACCCCCAGACCCCCGCTGCCGTCCTGACGGGAAGCAGGTTCGGGTGGGGCGGCGTCCGGTAGCGATGCTGCGTGGAGCCGTGGTTCGCGTGCTGGAGACGCATGACGCAATACGTAAGACGCAAGACGCAAGACGCTGGGGGGCGACCCCCAGACCCCCGCTGCCGTCCTGACGGGAAGCAGGTTCGGGTGGGGCGGCGTCCGGTAGCGATGCTGCGTGGAGCCGTGGCTCGCGTGCTGGAGACGCATGACGCAATACGTAAGACGCAAGACGCAAGACGCTGGGGGCGACCCCCAGACCCCCGCTGCCGTCCTGACGGGAAGCAGGTTCGGGTGGGGCGGCGTCCGGTAGCGATGCTGCGTGGAGCCGTGGCTCGCGTGCTGGAGACGCATGACGCAATACGTAAGACGCAAGACGCAAGACGCTGCGGGGCGACCCCCAGACCCCCGCTGCCGTCCTGACGAGATGTTGGTTCGGGTCAGGCGGCATCGGGGCCGGACGCACCGCGCAGATGTGGTTCGCGCTATCACCGACCGGAGACCGGAGACCGGAGACCGGAGACCGGAGACCGGAGACCGGAGACCGGAGACCGGAGACCGGAGACTGGAGACGAGCCGAGCGAAGCGATGCCCCCAGCCTCCTGACCCGACACCCAGGACTCTCGCCTACCCTGTGGTCCTGCATGTTCGACACACTCACTGATCGCTTCGAAGGCGTTTTCGACAAGCTCCGGGGCAAGGGAAGGTTGTCCGAGCAGGACGTCGACGCTGCGCTCCGCGAGGTCCGCCTTGCGTTGCTCGAGGCCGACGTCAACGTCTCGGTCGTGAAAGACCTGCTCGCCCGGATCAAGGAACGGGCGGTGGGGACGGATGTTCAGAAGAGCCTGTCGCCGGGACAGCAGGTGATCAAGATCGTTCACGAAGAGCTGATCGCCACGTTGGGAGAGAAGGCGGTCCCGATCAACAAGGGCCCGTCACCCCTGACGATTCTCATGGTCGGACTTCAGGGTTCTGGCAAGACCACGTCGGCCGGAAAGCTGGCCCTACATCTCAAGGGTCAGGGGCGTCGGCCCATGCTGATCGCGGCCGATCTTCAACGTCCTGGTGCGGTGGATCAGCTCGAGACCTTGGGTCGCCGTATCGAAGTGCCGGTGTTCACCGACCGGACCTCCAAGCCGCGCCGGCTGGTCAAGGCTGGGATGAAGGAAGCGGTTCGGTTCGGTCACGACACTGTGATCATCGACACTGCCGGTCGACTCCAGATCGACAAGGCCTTGATGGACGAGCTCGCGGACATCCGCAGGGAGGTCAACCCTCACGAGGTGCTGCTCGTTGTCGACGCCATGACCGGTCAGGACGCCGTGAACGTCGCGAAGGGCTTTTCGGAGCAGACCAATGTGACAGGTGTCGTACTGTCCAAGCTCGACGGTGATGCTCGTGGAGGTGCAGCGATCTCCGTCCGTGAGGTCACTGGCGTCCCGATCAAGTTCGCCGGTCTGGGGGAGGGGCTCGAAGATTTTGAGCCGTTCCATCCTGATCGGATGGCGAGTCGCATTCTCGGGATGGGCGACGTCATGACCCTCATCGAAAAGGCCGAGCAGACCTTTGACGAGAAGGAGGCCGAGAAGGCCGCCCGGAAGATGCAGAAAGGCACCTTCGATCTGGAGGACTTCCTCGAACAGTTCCAGATGCTGAAGCGGATGGGGCCTCTCAAGGACGTTCTTGCTATGCTGCCGGGCGCCGGTTCGGCACTTCGCGATGTCGATGTCAACGACAAAGACCTCGCTCGGGTAGAGGCGATCATCCGCTCGATGACCCCGAACGAACGGGCGAACCCCAAGATCATCGGCGGCAGCCGCCGCAAACGAATCGCGGCCGGGTCGGGCACCACCCCCCAGGACGTGAACCGACTGCTCAAGCAGTTCGCCGATGCGCAGAAGATGATGAAGATGATGGCCGGCGGTAAAGGGGTTCCGGGTATGCCCGGGATGCCGGCGATGCGCGGCGGGAAGCGCGGACGTCGCTGAATCCCGTCCCGGGGCCGAGCCTGCATACAATCCTGCGCACCGAACACTCCAACACGAATCGATAGAGGTGGAAAGCAAATGGCCGTCAAGTTGCGTCTGATGCGGATGGGCAAGAAGCGCTCCGCCTATTACCGCGTCGTCGTCATGGATGGCCGTGCCCCTCGGGACGGCCGCTACATCGATCTGATCGGGCGGTATGACCCCAATCAGGAGCCGTCGATGATCGAAATCGACAACGACAAGGCGATCGACTGGATGAAGAAGGGCGCGCAGCCGACTGAGGCCGTCGCCAAGCTCCTCGAGATCAGTGGCGCAATGTCGCGGTACAAGGTTGCCTCCGGCAAGATCCACACCGTTGCGTCTTCCGCTCCCGCTCCGGCACAGGAGCCTGAGCCGGCAGCGGCCGAAGACTCCGGGTCTGAAGACGCCGAGCCCACCGAGGCCGAGGCGGAGGCAGACGCCGCCGCCACCGAGTCATCCGAGGAGGAATGACCGTGGCAAAAGGCGAAATCGTCCAGAACGTCGTGGGATACGTCGTCAAGTCCATCGTCGAGTCTCCGGATCAGGTCCAGGTGACGATGGTGGAGCAAGGCCCGGATGAGGTGGTGGCCGAAGTTCGCACGGCCAAGGGGGACATGGGCCGCGTGATCGGCCGCCGAGGCCGAGTGGCTCGGGCGATCCGGACGGTCGCTCAGGCTGCTGCTGAAGAAGAAGGTTTGAGTGCCGGAGTCGAGTTCGTCGACTGATTCCGTCCCTGACGGGCATGTGATCGTTGGACGGGTCGGCAAACCGCACGGTTTGAAGGGCGACTTCTTCGTGTTCCCGCACACCGACCACCCGGATCGGTTTGCCCCTCAATCCGAACTGTTCGTGGACGGTCGATCTGTCACCGTGGCCTCTTCGCGTACGGCCGAGGGCCGGCTCATCGTCCGGTTGTCGCACATCACCGGTCGTCAGGAAGCGGAGGCCATGCGCGGATCGATCGTTACGATTCCCGAGTCCTCGCGACGGTCGCTCGATGACGACGAGTGGTGGCCGGACGAACTCGTCGGATTGCGGGTTCTCGATCACGCCGGTGAGTATCGAGGTGAGGTGATCGACTTCGTGGAAGGCGTCGCTCAGGACCGGCTGCTGGTCAGGGTCGACGGGTCCGAAGTCGAGGTTCCGTTCGTGAAGGCCGTCGTCCCGGTGGTGGACGTCGACGCCGGGCACATCCGTCTCGCAGACATCGAGGGGCTGCTCAGCCCACAGTGAGTGACAACGTGGGTCCGTCGTCGACGGTGATGGTGACATCGCCTGCAGGCCCATCAGGGAAGACCATGGAAAAGCCGCCCCAGGTGTGGGCACTGGTGCCGACGGTGGCCTGACCTATCACCGTGCTCCCGTCAGGCGCGTTGAGAACACCGCTGATCCGGTCGTCTCCACCCAGGGTGTAACCCGTGATCGTCACCGGGTAGCGCGACACCTCTGGATCCGGGCCGATGATGACCACATCGCCCGCCCTCACGGGTGAAGTCGGGTAGGCGTCACCGCCGGGGGTCACATCGATGATCACGGCTGCCGGCGCCGACTCGGCCAAAACCCTGGCGAACACGGGTTCTCTGAGAACGATGTCGAGCATGAGTGTGCCATCGACCTGGGTCACCGCATAGATCCGGTCGATCCAGCCCGTCTCGACCACCTGTTCACCTATGACCGTGTCGGTCACCGTCGGACCGAACGTGACCCTGATGACGCCGGCATATCTGAGCAGCTGGACCTCGACTTCCGGCGGCGACACGGCCGGTGCACCCTCCAGTGTGGCGAACGTCATGCGGAGCCGCTGGCACCCGCCCACGGCCGCCCAGCCCAGTGATTGGATGATCGCCGCATCCGACTCCTCCACGCCGCCCGCCCCGACCAGCCCGTTCTCGGTGAAGACCACGTCGGGTTGCCCGCAGAGGTCTCCGTCGAACTCGTCATCGTCGCCGGAGGTCGCCGGGACGGCACTCGAATCAACAGGAGGCGCTGTGGTCGTGGTCGCGTCGAGGGTGGTGGTGGACGCCGGAGCGTCGACGGCCGGAGATCCGGTGCAAGCGGCGGCCACCAGGGCCAGGAGCACGACGGCAGCCTTCCGAGTCATCAAGGCAGGCTACCGGTTGACGATTCGCACAACGCCCGGCCTTCGGTCACTCGGGGCACGTCGCCTCTCTCGTAACCTGCGTGGCATGGACCGACTCCTCGATCGTCTCCAGGAACGCAGCGAGTTCGAACTCGTCCTCCGTCGCGTCGCCCACGGAGCTCGATTGCTCGGTCTCGGATGGTGGATTGCGCTCGGCATGGTGACCCTCTTCTCCGATGGCGTGGCCGCCGAGCCCGGTTGGGTTGTCGTGTCGATCGCTCTCGCCGGAGTGTGGGCGGTCGCAACATCGCTGATGTATCGGATCGACGCCTCGCTGGGGACATCCCGGCTCACCGTGGGGGTCGACATCGTGCTCGCGGTGTTCGCGGTCCTGGCATCCCGGTTCCTGGCGGTCTCGACCGTAGGGATCTACGGGGGGTTCCCCATCCTGGTGGTGGTGATCGCGGCCATCAGAAGCCCCCTCGCCGCATGGATCGCAGCCGCAACGCTGTCGGTGACCACCGCCGGCCAGCTGATCGTGCAGGCGATCTCCGAGGGAGATTTTGCACAACCGGTCTCTCAGATCTTCGTGTATGTCGCGGGCGCCTTCATCGTCACGTGGGCTGTGACCACGCTGAGGCGCTCGGACCGAGCGATCCTGGCCGCCCGTGAAGAACTGGCACGCACCCAGGAGCGATCACGGATCTCGGCACACCTCCATGATTCGGTACTCCAGACGTTGGCGCTCATCCAGAGGGCAGCAGAGCGACCGTCAGACGTGGTGGCGCTGGCGCGTCGACAGGAACGCGAGCTCCGCGGCTGGTTGTATGGCGAAGAGGGAGCGGGTGAGGAGGGCCTCGGCGACTCGCTCCGACGCACCGCCGGCGACGTCGAAGAACGATATGGAGTCCCGATCGACGTTGTCGCGGTGGGCGACTCGCTCGATCAGCGAGTGGTCACCCCGCTGGTGGCCGCGGCTCGAGAGTCCATGGTCAACGCCTCGAAGCACTCGGGCACCGACTCGGTGTCGGTCTATGCCGAGGTGACCGAGACCATGGCCGTGTTGTACGTTCGGGACAGAGGGAACGGATTCGATCCGAAGTCGATACCGACGGATCGTCGTGGCATCTCCGATTCCATAGAAAAGAGATTGGAAGCGATCGGAGGAACCGCGATCCTGAGGACGAGCCCCGAACGTGGTACCGAATGGAAGCTGGAGGCGCCCCTGTGACAGACCCGATCCGACTGTTCATCGTGGACGACCACGACATCTTCCGTGCGGGACTCAAGGCAGAGCTACCCCCGGACATCACGGTGATCGGCGAGGCATCGGACACCCAAGGCGCCATCGAACTCATCACAGAGCGCCTTCCCACAGTTGTGTTGCTCGACGTGCATCTCCCGGGCGGGGGAGGCCGTGAAGTGGTGGAAAGGGTGCGTGAGAAGGCGCCAGACATGCTGTTCCTGGCGCTCTCGGCCTCCGATGCGCCGGGTGACGTGGTGTCGGTGGTGAGAGCGGGAGCCCGCGGATACGTGACCAAGACCATCTCATCCGAAGAGCTCGCCGACGCCATACGCAGAGTGGCCGGTGGCGATGCCGTGTTCTCTCCGAGACTCGCCGGGTTTGTCCTCGACGCCTTCTCGTCGATCCCGGTCGACGTCGTCGACGCCGAACTCGGGGCTCTGACAGAACGTGAACGCGAGGTCTTGCAGCTGATCGCCCGCGGCTACACCTACCGGGAGACCGGCGAGGAGCTGTACATCTCGGTGAAGACCGTGGAGAGCCACGTCTCGAACGTCCTCCGCAAACTCCAGCTCTCGAATCGCAACGAGCTCACCAGATGGGCGGCCGAGCGGAGACTGATCTAGGCCGTCTCCAGTCTCGGGTCTCGAGTCGGGATGTGGGCCGTCTGCGCCGTGTGTGTCGGCCCCATCCGTCATGCGTTCTACGTACAACGTCCTACGTACAACGTTCTACACAACGTTCTACCTACGACGTTCTACCTACGACGTTCCTCGTACCCGTGCCAAACTCGCGGTCGTGCGTATCACCGTGGTCACCATCTTTCCGGAGTACTTCAAGTCGCCGTTGCGGTTGGGGATCGTGGGACGCGCGCTCGATGCGGGTCTGGCGGCGGTGGACACGGCCGATCCGCGGGAGCACGGCAGGGGGGCGCACCGGCAGGTGGACGATTCGCCGTTCGGGGGAGGACCGGGGATGGTGATGATGCCCGAGCCCATGGCCGAGACCCTCGAGCCTCTGGCCGGCAGCCACCGTGTGTACCTGACACCCTCCGGGGTGCCGCTCGCCCAGGCGCATCTCGATCAGTGGTCGGAGCTGCCGCACCTCACGCTCGTGTGCGGGCGCTACGAAGGGCTCGACCAGCGTGTGATCGATCATTTCATCGACGAGGAGGTGTCGCTCGGCGACTTCGTGCTCGCCGGCGGGGAGGCGGCCGCGCTGGCGGTGATCGAGGGGGTCGTCCGACTGCTGCCCGGGGTCGTCGGCAACCCGGAGTCGACGGTGTCGGAGTCGTTTCGAGACGGGTTGTTGGAAGAGCCCGTCTACACCCGCCCGGCTGACTTTCGAGGCTGGGCGGTGCCCGAGGTTCTCCTGTCGGGAGACCATGGCCGTATCGCCGAATGGCGCCGAGAACAGCGGGTCGAGCGCACGCGCAATCGGCGGCCGGACTTGCTCGAAGCGTCCGAAATCGGCCGAGATGGACCTGGGCGTCAGAGCTGATAGACTCCGTTCCTCGCAGTCCTCCCTGCGTCCTTTTCGCGGTTGTCACGACCGCAGCCCGTGAGGGCCGCACAGCATCAACAGGAGTTCCGTCATGCACAAGCTCGACATGGTCGAAGGCGCGTTCCTGCGCGACGACGTCCCCGATTTTCGCGCAGGCGACACCGTCAAGGTGCACGTCCGAGTGGTCGAGGGTGGCCGCGAGCGGGTGCAGGTGTTCGAAGGTGTGGTCATCGCCCGCAACGGCAGCGGCCTGCGTGCTTCCTTCACCGTCCGGAAGATCAGCTTTGGTGTCGGCGTCGAGCGGGTCTTCCCGGTCCATGCCCCCATCATTCAGCGGATCGAAGTCACCCGTCGCGGCGACGTCCGGCGTTCCAAGCTGTATTACCTCCGTGGCCGGTCGGGCAAGTCCGCTCGTATCAAAGAGCTCCGGGACTGAGCACCGAAACGATGCGCAAGCCCCGGCGGGAGCGGAGCCCCAGGCCGGGACCGGTCGCCTTCCTGCTGGAGCTGCCTGGTCTGCTCTTGGCTGCGCTCGTCGTGGCCATCCTGATCAAGACCTTCATCATCCAGCCCTTCTACATCCCCTCCGAGTCGATGGTGCACACCCTCGAGATCGACGACCGCGTGATGGTGTCGAAACTCTCGTATCGATTCGGTGAGATCGAGCGTGGGGACATCGTCGTCTTCGAGACAGGACCGGTGGTCGAGCAGAGCGCTCCGGAGGCAGTGGTGCAGGCGGTGTTGGACGCCCTCGGTATCAGGACCTCGGCCAACGAAGACCTCATCAAACGGGTGATCGCTCTCGAAGGCGATGCCGTCGAGATCTTGGACAACCAGGTGCTGGTCAACGGAGAGGCCATTCCGGAGCCCTATCTGAACCCAGGCACGCTGATGGCCGACATGGCCGAGACGATCATTCCTCCCGGCCACATCTGGGTGATGGGTGACAATCGGAATGCGAGCTCCGACAGTAGGGTGTTCGGGCCGATCGAAATCAACGATGTGGTGGGCGAGGCGATCGTGCGAATATGGCCGGTCGACCGAGTCGGCCAGTTGTGAGGCGGGGAGAACATGGCCTCAGACGGTGATGGGATGGACGAAGACCTCGAGCGTTTCGAGACCGAAGTCGAGCTCCAGATCTATCGGGAGTATCGCGACGTGCTGCCGATGTTCAAGTACGTCGTCGAGACCGAGCGACGTTTCTATCTGACCAACGGCGTCGACGTTCAGCGTCGGGATGCAGGCGGTTCCGTCTACTTCGAGATTTCGTTGACCGACGCCTGGGTTTGGGACATGTTCCGACCCGCACGGTTTCTCCAGTCGGTCACCGTGCTCACGTTCCGAGACGTGAACATCGAGACGCTCGAGCCGGGCATCGATCTGTAGCAACGGCTGCCGGCTGGCACATCTCTCCATCCGCCGTAGCCTGAGGCGCACATGACCGACCTCGAAGAACCTCGCGCCGAGCGACCCCGTCGTGGGTCCTTTCTGCTCGAGCTTCCCGGTCTGATGCTTGGAGCGCTGCTCATCGCAGTGCTCCTCAAGACCTTCCTGGTCCAGCCATTCTGGATCCCGTCGGAGTCGATGCGCGAGACGCTCCAGATCGGCGATCGGGTCCTGGTGTGGAAGCCTGCGTACCAGCTCGGCGAGATCGACCGCGGCGACGTCGTGGTATTCCGTCGTGGTGACGATGAGGGCCTGTCGGTCCCGGAGTCGGTCGTTCGATCGGTTCTCGAAGCACTCGGGATACAACAGCAGGGGAGTGAGGACCTGATCAAACGCGTGATCGGCCTCCCCGGCGATACGGTCGAGATCGATGACAACCACGTGATGGTCAACGGCGTTGCCATCGACGAGCCCTACATCTCGGATCCGGAGATGGCTCCGATGGCCGAGCTGACCGTTGAGCCGAACACCGTGTTCGTGATGGGCGACCATCGATGTTCCGGCTGTAGCCAGGACAGCCGTGTGATCGGTGCCATTCCCACGGACGACATCCTCGGTCATGCGATCATGGTGATATGGCCGTTCGACAGGTTCGGCGACCTGTAGCTGAGCGCACGTTGGTCCCTCGCCGCGCCACAGAAACGGGCGGTTCGATGACTCCGCGATCTGTCGCACTCGTCGGGTAGACCCGTGGCATGGATGATCCGAGACGCCAAACCGGTGTTCGCGGCGAGCTTCTGGCCGCCGCGTACCTCCGTCGAAATGGGGCGCGGGTGCTCGAGCGAAACGTCGTTGTGTCCGATGGAGAGGTCGATCTGATCGTCGAGCTCGCCGGCGAACGGATCGCTGTGGAGGTCAGGACTCGCTGGTACGAGGATCCGCTCGATGCGTTCGACGCCACGAAGCTGGATCGCGTCCGGAGGTCGGCAAAACGACTCTCGCCCCCGTGCCACCGAATAGATCTCGTCACGATCCGATTCGACGACGAGGGCGCCCACATGCGCTGGACACCGAACCTGTGAATGACGGGCATCCGTCTCAAGCCTGGTTGTGCTGCTCCCACCACTCGATGGTTCGTCGGAGCCCGTCTTCGAACTCGACCTCGGCTTCCCATCCGAAGAACTCCTTGGCCCGAGTGACGTCGAGAGCCCTTCGGGGTTGGCCGTCAGGCCGGGATGTGTCCCAGATGATCCGACCGTTGTAACTCACGAGGCGTGAGATGGTCTCTGCGAGTGAACGGATGGAGATCTCGCGTCCGTTCCCCAGATTGACAGGCTCGGCGCCGTCGTACCGTTCGGTGGCGACGACGATTCCTGCGGCGGCGTCTGAGACATACAGAAACTCCCGGCTGGGGGAACCCGTTCCCCAGAGTGTCACCGTGGGCGAGTCCTCGTTTCGGGCGGTGACGAATCTCCTTATCAGCGCCGGGATCACATGGGAGGTCTCGAGATCGAAGTTGTCCCAGGGGCCGTACAGGTTGACCGGAAGCAGATAGATGCCGTTGAAGTCGTATTGTTTCCGGTAGCTCTGCAGCATCACAAGCAGGCTCTTCTTGGCCACTCCGTACGGCGCATTGGTCTCCTCGGGGTACCCGTCCCAGAGGTCGTCCTCCTTGAAGGGCACCGGAGTGAACTTCGGATAGGCGCACACGGTGCCCACCTGAACGAACTTCGCAACGGCTGCTCGTCGGCTCTCCTCGATCAGGTTGATGCCCATGGCTGCGTTTGCGTAGAAGTATCGGCCGGGGTTCGCCAGGTTGGCGCCGATGCCCCCGACTTCCGCGGCCAAGTGAACAACGACGTCGGGACGAGTCTGCTGGAGGAGGTCCCTGACCACATGTTGTTCTGTCAGATCGTGCTCGGCTCGCCGTGGGACCACCAGCTCCGATACTCCGGCTTCGGTGAGCTTGGCGCACACCTCCCGTCCCAGGAAGCCGGCTCCGCCGGTGACGAGGACCTTGGCGTCCTCCAGTCCCGTCACGGCCGCCCGCTCCTCCACTCGTTGGCCTTGAGGCCGGCATGGACGAGGGCCTGCTCCTGCTTGGCGAGCGCCAAGTCCGACTCGATCATCATCTCCACCAACCGGCCGAAGCGAACCTCTGGACTCCAGCCCAGAACCGTGCGGGCCTTGGTTGCGTCACCCTGGAGCAATTCGACCTCGGACGGTCGCAGGTATTGGGGGTCGATCTTGACGTAGTCGTGCCAGTCGAGCCCCAGCAACCCGAACGATGCGGTCAGGAACTCGGTGACCGAGTGGCGCTCGCCGGTCGCGACGACGAAGTCGTCGGGTTCATCCTGTTGAAGCATGAGCCACATCGCCTCCACGTAGTCGCCCGCAAAACCCCAGTCACGTTCAGCGTCGAGGTTGCCCAGGTACAGGGCATCCTGGAGACCGAGCTTGATCCGAGTCGCCGCCCTGGTGATCTTCCGGGTCACAAACGTCTCCCCTCGTCGTGGCGACTCGTGGTTGAAGAGAATCCCGTTGGTCGCGAACATCCCATACGCCTCCCGGTAGTTCACGACCTGCCAGTAGGAGTAGACCTTCGCGACGCCGTACGGGCTCCGGGGATGGAACGGGGTGAGCTCGGTCTGCGGCGTCTCGGCCGCTTCGCCGTACATCTCCGACGACGATGCCTGATAGAACTTCACCGGCTTGTCGAGCATCCGGATCGCCTCCAGCAGGCGGAGCGTGCCGAGAGCGTCGACATCGGCGGTGTAGAGCGGGTTCCTGAACGACACTGCGACATGGGACTGCGCTCCGAGGTTGTACACCTCGTCGGGTCGCACTTCTGCCGCCAGTCGGGCGAGCGACCCACTGTCTGCGAGATCGGCAAAGTGCAGGAAGAGCCGAGCCTCGGTCTGGTGGGGGTCGAGGTAGAGATGGTCGAGTCGTTCGGTTCCGAACGTCGAGGCTCGGCGCACCGTCCCGTGCACCTCGTACCCCTTCGAGAGCAGGAGTTCGGCCAGATATGATCCGTCCTGGCCGGTGATACCCGTGATCAGGGCCACCTTCTCGGTCATTGCAATCTCCCTCGGTATCCGCGCGAGTGGAGCAGTTCCACCGCGGGATTCACTCTGCGGAACGTCGTCTGTGCCTGATCGAACGACGGTTGCGCACTGTAGCGCTGAGTCGATCGTGGACCGGCAACCAGAAGCGACGTCGGCACCATTCGCTTGGCTGTCCGCAACTCAGCGTTGTGGTGGCGTAGTCTGGCTTCGACGGCCACGCTGGTGCTTGTGCCAGCATCCATGGTGCCAGTGGCGTCGTAGGTCTGGCTCGTACCGCGGGACGACCACCAGGTGGAATGTGCCTGCGGGCACCGTGCCCTCGCACCCGGGGCAGATGTAGGTCTTGCGGGCTGCGTACGGCTGGACTGGACTGACATCAACTTCTTCGGTGTCCCACATGTCAGCCGCCGACGAGTGCCCAGATGATCACCGCCAGTGTGAGGAGCAGCGCCCCGATCACCATGGCGATGTCGAATCCAGACTTGGTCTGCGGTCGAAACGGATTCAGTCCCATCCGGCCTCAGGGTAGGACCCGGGCCCGGCGTTCGAGATTTAGGCTGCCGCATGGACTGGATCCGAATCGAAGATCGTGGCAGCGTGCGGTGGCTCGTACTCGACCGACCGGAACGGCTGAACGCCGTTCCGTCGCCGGGCGGATGGGTGGACCTCAGGGACGCTCTGGTGGCGTTCGAGCAGAGCGAACAGCGGGTTTTGGTCGTCGCCGGCGCCGGCGGCGCGTTCTGTTCGGGCGCCGACCTCGACCCGAGGGGCATCGGGTCCCAGGGGGTGGCCGATCGGAAACGGTCGATGAACCGAGTCGCCGACGCGGCGTTGGCGTTGAGGCGGATCACCAAGCCAACCATCGCAGCCGTCGACGGCGTGGCTGTCGGCGCCGGAATGAACCTCGCGCTCGGCTGCGACGTCGTGCTGGCCTCGACGCGAGCCCGTTTCTCTGAGATCTTCGTGCAACGCGGTCTCACGCTCGACTTCGGCGGCAGTTGGCTCTTGCCGAGAGTCGTCGGCCCGCAGCGGGCCAAGGAGTTGGCGCTGACAGGTCGTATCGTCGAAGCCGACGAAGCGTTGCGCATCGGCCTCTGCCTCGAGGTGGTTGGACCGGAGGAGCTCGAGGAGCGCGCCAACGAGTTGGCCGAGGTTTTCGGCGCTGGTGCGCCGGTGGCACAGATGTTCGCCAAGCAGGGCCTGGACCGCTCCTGGGAGATCTCCTACGAGGATGCCCTCGACTGGGAGGGGCAGTCCCAATCCATCTGTTTCACCACCGAAGATGTGGCCGAGGGAGTGTCGGCCTTCATCGAGAAGCGTCGACCGCAGTTCCGCGGTCGCTGACGCATCCCCGTCCCGCCGTTTTCGTCACCCCTGGGCCGTACGTTCGGTCCATGTTCGCCGTCAGTTCTTCAGCAACCCTCGTCGGAGCGTCGCCTCGCCGCGTTCGCGTAGAAGCTCATGTTGGTGGGGCCGGGAAGGCGCGCTTCTCGCTCGTCGGCTTGCCCGACACCGCAATCCGTGAAGCCAAGGAGAGAGTCCGGGCTGCCATGGTCTCCTCCTCGTTCGAATTCCCTCAGCGCGTGCTCACCGTCAATCTGGCTCCCGCCGACATCCCGAAGGCCGGATCGGCGTTCGACCTGCCGATCGCGCTCGGTGTGCTCGCCGCTGCGGGAACAATCAGCAGGCATGCGGCGAACGTGGTGGCCGTTGGCGAACTGGCCCTGGACGGTTCGGTGCGGTCTGCCCGCGGGGTTGTCGCCGGAGCTCTCGTGGCAGCAAAGCTCGGTCTCCCGTGTCTGATTCCAAGTGACTCCGCAGCGCTCGCCGCCGTCGTTCCGGGGGCAGACATACGCCCGGTCGGATCGCTGTCGGAGGCGGTTCACGCCGCCGAGGGAGCTCCGACTCAGATGAGTTCTCCCTCCGGTTTCGTCGACGAGCAGACTCATCCCGACCTCGCCGACGTGCGTTCGCAACCGCTCGGCCGCCGTGCGATCGAGATAGCGGCAGCGGGCGGCCATCACCTCCTGCTGATCGGGCCACCCGGAACCGGGAAGTCGATGCTCGCTCGTCGCCTTCCGGGACTTGTCCCGCCGTTGTCCAGGGAGCACCTCCTCGAGGCATTGTGCGTGTGGGAGGCGGCCGACCGGCGTTGGTCATGGGGAACCCGGCCGCCGTTCCGCGCCCCGCACCACTCGGCATCACGCGCCGCCCTGCTCGGTGGTGGTTCGGGGACGCCGGTCCCCGGTGAGGTGAGCCTGGCCCATCGCGGGACCTTGTTCCTCGACGAGTTGGGTGAGTTCCCGGCGTCGGTACTCGATGGACTTCGCCAACCGTTGGAGGACGGCGTGGTCGAGATCGCCCGCAGAGGATGGAGCGTCCGGTACCCCTCACGCTGCCAGGTCGTCGCGGCGACCAACCCCTGCCCTTGTGGTCACCGGGGCGACACACTGAAGGGGTGCCGGTGTTCCGACGGCGCAGTAGAACGCTATCGCCGTCGGTTGTCGGGGCCCTTGCTCGATCGATTCGATCTCAGGGTGTGGATCGGACGACCGGGGCGGCTCGACGGTCCTCCGGGAGAGTCGTCAGGTGTCGTCGGTGCGAGGGTGGCGGCCGCCGTCGCCCGACAGTTCGCCCGAGGAGCACCCAATGCGGAACTCGGCTCTTCGCAGCTCGACGAGCTTCCCGTGTCCAAGGCCGCTTCCGACCTCTTGCGATCGACGTGTGACTCGGGGATGCTCAACGGCCGGGGTTACGACCGGGTGCGCCGGGTTTCGAGAACAATCGCCGATCTCTCGGATCGAGACGAAGTAGGCGAATCCGACGTCGCCGAGGCACTGGCGTTTCGGGAGGCGTGGTGACTCCGCTGCTGGCGCTGGCGCTGCAAGGCTTCAACCCCGATCGCGTCCGCAAGATGCTCGCCTCCGGGTCGATCCCCGCCTATCCGGTCGAAGAGTCGATGTGGCCCGTTCCTGACGTCCGGTTCGTCGTGTCCGACGAATTGCCGGGACACCTCTCCCTCCTGCCGGATGCACCACCATGGTTGTTTCTGAGGGGCCGGCTTCCGTCGGCGGCGGGTGTTGCCATCGTCGGCAGCCGGTCCGCCACTCGGTATGGCCTCGAGGTCGCCGAGGAGCTGGGAGGCCGGATGGGTGCCGCCGGGTGGCCTGTGGTGAGCGGTTTGGCCCTTGGCATAGACGCTGCGGCCCATCGTGGTTGTGTGGACGCCGGTGGCACGGCGGTGGCCGTCTTGGGATCCGGCATCGATCGGTTGTACCCGCGTCGCAACGAGGCGCTCGGCGAGCGGATTCTCGTCACGGGCGGAGCGATCACGTCGGAGTTCGGCCCGGGAATCGCCCCTGAACCGTGGCGCTTTCCCTGTCGCAACCGCATCATCTCCGGTTTGAGCGGCATCGTGTTCGTTGTCGAGGCTGCAGACCGAAGCGGGGCCTTGATCACGGCCAACCTCGCTCTCTCCCATGGACGGGAAGTGATCGCCGTGCCCGGCGACATTCGACGGGAGACCTCGAAAGGATGCAACCGTCTGATCCGGGACGGTGCCCACCCGATGGTGGATGTCGACGAGGCGGTCGAGTTGGTGGAGATGGTGCTGGGGCCTGCGCCGCGTCAGCCGGGCCCGAACGAAGGGGCCTCGGCCCTCGGGCCGCTGCCCGCCACGGTGGAGGAGGTGGTCGAGCGAACCGCGGCGCCGTTGGCGGAAGTGATGCTCATGATCACCGATGCGGTGGGGAGGCGCGAGGTCACGCTCGTGGAGGGTGTCGTGCGGCCGGCAAGGTGATCCCACGTATCGACTGCGAATTGGCGTAGCATCACCAGGTGTCTTCAGTTCCCGAACTTCCGGCGTGGGCGGGTGCGCCTGTCGATGGCTATATGCGTCGCCTCGCCGACGAACGGGGGCTCTCTCCGAACACCATCGAGGCCTATCGCCGCGACCTGAGCCAGTTCCTGGACTTCTGTCAACACCAGGGTGTCACCGGGCTCGAGCTCATCGATCGTCAGACGGTGCGTGCCTTTCTCGCCGAGCTCGATGCGTTGAGATACGCCCGTACGTCGACCGCGAGGAAGGGTTCGGCGATCCGGGCATTCCTCGACGACTCGGTTCGGCGCGGACTCATCGCCTCGAACCCGGCTGCTGGTGTCGCGCGGCCCAAAACGCCGAAGCCGCTGCCGCACGCGTTGTCGGCACGTCAGGTTCAGGCTGCGATCGAATCGATCGACGGGACCGGCGCCTTGGATCTTCGAGACCGGGCCCTGCTCGAAGTCCTGTACTCCACGGGTGTGCGCGTGGCGGAACTGGCTGCGATGACGGTGAAATCGGTGCGAGGCGCCTCGGCCGTGATCGTCAGGGGGAAGGGCAGCCGCGACCGCTCGGTGCCGATCGGGAGGCCGGCCATGGCTGCTGTCGAGCGATGGTGCGCCCTCGGGCGCCCCCAGCTGGTCACTGTCGGCGCCGGAGATACGCTGTGGATCGGCCGGCGTGGACGCAGCATGGATGCCCGGTCGATCCGGAGGGTGGTTCGGGGGCGGGTCGGGACCTTCCCTCACGCTCTGAGACATTCCTTCGCCACCCACCTCCTCGAGGGAGGTGCCGACCTCCGCAGCGTGCAAGAGCTGTTGGGCCACGTTGCCCTGGGTACCACACAGACTTACACTTCAGTCACTCGCGACCATCTCAAGGCCACTTATGACCGCAGCCACCCACGGGCGTGACCCGTCGCCCATGGACGACGTCCTCGCCCTGTGGGAGAGGTTCAAATCCACAGGTGATGAGCACACGCGTGATTTGCTCATCATCCAGTACTCGCCGCTCGTCAAGTTCGTCGCCGGCCGCGTGGGAGTGGGCCTTCCCCGAAACGTAGATCAAGCCGATCTCGTGTCATATGGGATCTTCGGCCTCATCGACGCCATAGACAAGTTCGAACCAGAGCGTGGATTCAAGTTCGAGACCTATGCGATCAACCGGATCAAGGGAGCGATTCTCGATGAGCTTCGGGCGATGGACTGGGTTCCTCGCTCCGTCCGCGCCAGGGCGCGTGAGATCGAACGTTCGATGGCCGAGCTCGAGCATCGGCTCCAGCGCACTCCGACAGACGAAGAGCTCGCCCGTCACATGGGAAGCACCGTCGACGAGCTGAGAGACGCACTGGCGGAGATATCCAACCTCGGAATCGTCGCCCTGGATGAGGTCCTGTCACCAGACTCCAGCAACTCGCTCAGCGACATCGTTGCCGATCCAACCGGAGCAGGCCCAGAGGCGGCATTCCAGAAGGAAGAGACCCGGCGTATCCTCGCCGACGCCATCAACCGCCTTCCCGACCGGGAACGCCTGGTGCTCACTCTGTACTACTACGAAGGACTCACCCTCGCCGAGATCGGCGAGGTGCTCGGCGTCACCGAGTCCAGGGTGTGCCAGATCCACGCCAAGAGCGTCATGAGCCTCCGAAACCGGATGACCGAGCCGACCTACCGCTAGCGGCCCGGTCTCCAGTCCCCGGCCGGGGCCCGGCCGACGGCATCCAGCCCACGGCCGACGCGTGTCACACGTTCGCGGGTTGGCCCTCGGCCCGCATTCCATTCGTTCTTTTCACTGGTGACTGGTAGCTGGTGACCGGCGTTTGGCATTTCGACACCGCCTTGCCGGATTCGTGCACCCCCGATGGCCAGCGGTACAGTGTCTGCCATCACACACGCCTCGGCACCTCTTCTGGTCGAGCTTGCTCGAAACGAGGTGGGACCTGCAACGGGTCTCTGAGGCGGAGGAACCAACCAGAAGGAGCTGAAGTGGCTGGAGTCACGATGAAGCAGCTGCTCGAGGCCGGTGTCCATTTTGGACATCAGACCCGGCGCTGGAACCCCAAAATGGCGCCGTACATCTATGGCGAGCGCAACGGCATTCACATCATCGACCTGCGTCAGACGGTCGAGCAGATCCGAACCAGCATCGACTACGTGAGGGACCTCGTCGCCGACGGCGGCGTTCTCCTGTTCGTGGGCACGAAGAAGCAGGCGGCGTCGGCCGTGGCGCAGGCGGCAGAACATGCCGGGATGCCCTACGTCAACTACCGCTGGCTCGGCGGCATGTTGACCAACTTCAACACCATTCAGAAGCGCATCTTCTACATGAAGGAACTGGAGCGCATGGAGGAGTCGGGCGAGATGCAAGCCCGTCACAAGAAAGAACGTCTCCGCCTGCGGCGCGAGCTCGAGAAGCTGCAGGCGAACCTCGGCGGCGTGGCGAGCCTCACTCGTGTCCCGGATGCCATCTTCGTCGTGGATGTGAACAACGAGCAGACCGCCGTCAAAGAGGCGCAGCGCTTGGGCATGAAGGTGCTGGCCCTCGTCGACTCGAACTGCGATCCAGACCCTGTGGATCTCGTGATCCCGGGCAATGACGACGCGATCCGCTCTGCCGAGCTCATCGCAATGGCACTCGCCGACGCCTGCCGCGAAGGTCGAGAGGCCTCCGGCAAACTGGCCGAGGCCGAGTCCGACGAGTCCTGATCAACGGAGAGATCTAGTGGCTGATTACACCGCAAAGGACGTTCAGAACCTTCGTCAGCAGGCCGGGGTGGGCATGCTGGACGCCAAGAAGGCGCTCGACGACTCCGCCGGGGACTTCGACAAGGCCTTCGAGTTGCTCCGCGAACGTGGACTGGCAGCCGTCGCCAAACGCGCCGGCCGTGAAGCTTCGGAGGGCACGGTGGGGTCTTACCTCCACGTGCAGAACGATCATGTCGTGATGGGCGTGCTCGTCGAGCTCGTCTGTGAGACAGACTTCGTAGCGAAGAGCCCGGAGTTCGGGGAGACCGCAACCGACATCGCGATGCATGTCTCGTGGGCAAACCCCCAGTGGGTTCGGCGTGAAGACGTGGAGCAGGCTGCGATCGACAAGGAAGCCGAGCTCATCGAGCGCGAAGCCCGTGCTTCGGGCAAACCCGAACAGGCGATCACCAAGATCGTCGAGGGACGCCTCGACAAGTTCTTCCGCGACAACGTGCTGTATGAGCAGGAGTTCGTCAACAAAGAGAAGTTCGAGGGCACGGTGGAAGCGCTCGTTGGGCGTTTGGCGGCCAAGATGGGCGAGAACATCTCCGTGCGACGGATCTCGAGGATCGCAATCGGCGAGAACGCGTGACCGGGCGGCGGGTTCTCCTCAAGCTCTCCGGCGAGGCTTTCGCCGACCCCGAGCTCGGATACGGGATAGATCCCGTCACGGTGAAGCGTGTTTCCGAGGAGGTGGCGGAGGCCCACGCCACAGGTACCCAGATCGCCATCGTCGTCGGCGGAGGGAACATCTTTCGTGGTGTCTCGTCTGCGGCCAAAGGCATGGATCCGGCGTCGGCCGACTACATGGGGATGCTCGCCACCGTCATCAACGCCCTGGCGCTGAGGGACGCCCTGGAAAAAGCCGGCGTTCCGACGCGGGTGCAGTCGGCGATCAGCATGCAGCAGCTTGCGGAGCCGTACATACGCTTGCGCGCAATTCGCCACCTCGAGAAGGGGCGCATCGTCGTGTTTGCGGCAGGGACCGGCAACCCTTTCTTCACAACCGACACGACCGCTGCTCTGAGGGCTGTCGAGGTCGGCGCCGACCTGCTGCTGAAGGCCAGCAAGGTCGACGGCGTGTACGACAAGGATCCCGTCGCCCATCCTGACGCCACCCACATCCCCGAGCTCGAGTACATGGACTTCCTGTCGATGGGACTCCGGGTGATGGACTCGACGGCCATTACCATGTGCCGGGAGCACGGCGTGCCGATCGTGGTGTTCGACATGACCGAGCCCGGCAACATCGTCCGGGCGGTCAAGGGCGAGCACATCGGCACGATTGTGCACTGACGCTCTTCGGCGGCACACCACGTGCCGCGCGGACTGGAGGAATGATGATCGACGAACTGCTCGATGAGGCTCGTGAGAAGATGATGCAAGCCGTCGATCACGTCGCGTCCGAGTTTGCGACCGTTCGCACCGGCCGGGCCAACCCTCAGATCCTCAATCGGATCTCAGCCGAGTACTACGGCAGCCAGACGCCGTTGCAGCAGCTGGCCACATTCTCGGTACCCGAGCCGCGGCTGCTGGTCATATCGCCGTTCGACAAGTCGTCGATCGGGGCGATCGAGAAGGCACTGCAGGAAGCCGACCTCGGGATCTCACCGTCGAACGACGGCCAGGTGATCCGTCTCTCTTTCCCTTCATTGACCGAGGAACGCCGACGCGACCTCATCAAGATGGTGCGTTCGATGGCTGAGGACGGTCGGATCGCCGTGCGCAACGTGCGTCGACACGGCAAGTCGGACATGGAAGCGCTCCATGGGGAGATCTCCGACGACGACATCCGGCGGGCCGAGAAGGATCTGCAGACTGTCACCGATGAGCACATCGCCGAGATCGATGGATTGCTGGAGCGCAAAGAGGCCGAGCTCCTCGAGGTATGACATGACCGACGAGCCCTCCCACCAGGCACGTCCACGGGTGCTTCGTCCCTGGGAACTGGACGACAAGACCCCGGACGAAGACACCTCCGCGACCGAACCCGACGATGGGGACGTAGCCAAGGATCGAGATGATTCCGCCGATCGGGAAGATTCCGCATCGGACAACTTCGACCACCTCGAGAGCGGCCCCACTTCGCTCGATGAGTTCACGAACGACGACTACCAGGCGGCAACGACCCGTGAATACCAGGGGCTCGCCGAGGACGTGGCGCGGGCGGCAGCCGAAGATGTCGAACAGCAGGCGGTGGCTGCGTCGCTGCCCGGAGTCGGAACCGGGTTGATCGGGTTCGACGATGTGACCGGGGTGCGAGGGCCGACCGAGGAAGACGTCGAGCTCGAGGAGCAGAAGCGTGCGTCGGATCTGACGATGCGCGTCGTGACGGCTGTCGTCCTGGTCGGGATCTTCCTCGGGAGCCTGATGCTCGGCCGCGGTTGGTTCACCGGGTTTGTGGCGCTGGTCATGATCATCTCGCTCGGAGAGTTCTATTCGACTGCGCGCACACAGGGCTTCGTGCCGGTGGCCATCTTCGGCTTCCTCGGTGCGATCGGAATAGCTGTGGGAACGCTGCAGGTCGGCATCGTCGCCATTGGCGTCGCATTGTCGGTAGTCGTGGTGGTGGTCGGTCTCTTCATGGCCGGCGCCGGACGTCGGGACCCCCTCGAGAACGCTGCAGTGACGATGATGGGCGCCGGATGGATCGGATTGCTCGGGTTCGCCGTCGGCATAACGCGTGCCGAGTCCTATGTCGGATTGGTGCTGCTCGTGGTTCTGGTCACCGCAGCTTTCGATGCCGGCGCGTACTTCGCAGGGCGCGCCTTCGGCAAGCGCCTGATGGCCCCGAAGGTGTCGCCCAAGAAGACGTGGGAAGGGTATCTGGGCGGGCTCGTCACCGCCTTGCTCCTCGCGTCGGTTCTTTCCACGTTCAAGGCCGTCTTCCCCGTGTCGCTCGTCGAAGCGTTGTCACTCGTGGGTGTGGTGGCCATCCTCGCTCCGCTCGGTGATGCCGCAGAGTCTGTGGTCAAGCGGTCCCTCGAGGTCAAAGACATGGGTTCGCTGCTCCCCGGGCATGGAGGAATGCTCGACAGGATCGACGCGTTGTTGTTCGTCGTTCCCGGCGCCTATTTGCTCTTCGGATTCTTCGGCCTGGCGTGAAACCACTCATCCTGCTCGGCGCCACCGGTTCGATCGGTCGCCAGACTCTGGAGGTTGCCGAGCGGCTTGGCATCCACGTTGCCGGTCTTGCAGTGGGACGTCCACGCCCAGGGGTCGTCGAGTTGGCCCAGCGTTTCCCGGAGGCCGCGGTGGCGATAGCCGGCGGATCCTCGGAGGAGCGACGAGCAGTCGCGCGAGGTGTTGGGTTCGCGCGTCGAGTTCGGCGCGGCCTCGGTGACGGCTCTTGCGTCGACGACCGGGGCCACCGTCATGAACGGAATCGTGGGGTCAGCCGGACTTGTTGCGACCATCGCCGCACTCGAGGCGGGCAACAGGTTGTGCCTGGCCAACAAGGAGTCTCTGGTAGCCGCCGGCGATCTGGTGCGCTCGACGCTGGATGCCGGCTCCGGCACCTTGATCCCGGTCGATTCGGAGCATTCCGCTCTCCACCAGTTGGTGGCCGGCAGTCCTCCGTCGCAAATCGACGCCCTCGTCCTGACCGCCAGTGGAGGGCCGTTCCGGGGCCGCAAGAGCGACGATCTCGAAGAGGTGTCGGTCGCCGCAGCGCTGGCACATCCGACATGGTCGATGGGCGGTCGAATCACGATCGACTCGGCAACGTTGGTGAACAAGGGTCTCGAGGTCATCGAGGCCAACGTGCTGTTTGGGATCGGATTCGATGACATCGAGGTCGTGGTTCACCCCCAGAGCCTCGTGCATGCGCTCGTTCGGCTCTCGGATGGGGCGTTGCTCGCTCACGTGGGCCACGCCGACATGCGAGTGCCGATCCAATACGCCCTCACACATCCCGATCGGGTCGACAGTGCGCTGCCGCGGTTCGAGATCCCCGGCACGACCCTCACCTTCGAGCCTCCGGACCTCGACACCTTCCCCGGCCTGCGGCTCGCCTATCAAGCAGGCCGTGTCGGTGGCTCCTTGCCCGCCGTGTTCAACGCTGCCGACGAGGTGGCCGTGGCGGCGTTCCTCCAGGAACGACTCGGCTTCAACGGAATCGCCCGAGCCATCGAATCGACGATGGAACAAACCTCTCCGGTTCCCATCGAGTCGGTGGAGCATGTGCTCGAGGTCGATGCGCAAGCTCGCTCGTTGGCGGCAGCGCTCATCGCGGGTGCGTGCTGACGCAACACCGAGACTGTCGATAGCCCGGGTGGGCGGCTAGGTTGTGGACCTCCATGAATGGATTTCTCGGAGGCTTCGGCGTCATCGCAGCAATCATCATCTTCGTTGTCGCCCATGAGGCCGGACACTTCTTCGCCGCCAAGGCAACCGGGATGAAAGTCACCGAGTTCTTCCTCGGCTTCGGACCCCGCATCTGGTCGTTCAAGCGAGGTGAGACCGAATACGGCATCAAGCCGATTCCGTTCGGAGCGTATGTCCGCATCGTAGGGATGAGCGCGCTGGAGGACATAGATCCAGAGGACGAGGGTCGAACGTACCGCGAGAAGGAGTTCTGGAAGAAATCGGTGGTTGTGCTCGCCGGTGTCGCCGCCAACTTCCTTCTCGCCTTCTTGATCCTTCTGGGGCTGGCGTACTCCGCCGGTGACCAGACGCTCACCACCGAAGTGTCGGAGGTCGTCGCTCCGGCAGAGGGTGTGTCCACCGCCGCAGCCGATGCCGGAATCGAAGCGGGCGACGTGATCGTCGGGGTGGACGGAGTGGCCATCTCTGACTGGGACACCCTCGTCGACACGATCGCGGCGGCAGCCGGTGAAGAACTCACCATCGACATCATGCGCGACGGCGAGGCGTTGTCCCTTCCCGCCACGATTGGGTCGCGTGTGGATCCCGAGACAGGGGAGACGATCGGATTCCTCGGGGTGCGCCCAGGTTTCGAACAGGTGCCGATCTCGTTGTTCACAGCCACGGGCCGGGCGGCCAGGGAAGTTGGATTCCAGCTGACTTCGACGTTCGACGTGTTCTCACGGATCTTCCGGTTCGACACCCTCGGACAGCTCGCAGGCGGCATCGCCGGGGGAGAGGTCGACGACGCCGTTCGCCCCGTGAGTGTGGTGGGGCTGGCGCAGATCGGTGCGCAAGCTGACGAGCTGGGTGTGGCTCGCCTGCTGTATCTGATGGCGGCGGTCAACGTGGTGCTCGGTACCATCAATGCCCTGCCGCTCTTCCCGCTCGACGGTGGGCACTTTGCCGTCGCCCTGTTCGAGAAGGTCACCCGCCGCAAGGTGGACATTCGAGCACTCGTCCCGGTTGCCGTGCTCGTGATCGGGGCGCTCACGATCGTGGGCGTCTTGTCGATCATCCTCGACATCGTCAATCCCATCGAACTGCCGTCTTGAGGTAGTGATGGAGCCCTTCATCCAGCGGAGGCTGACGCGCCAGATCCATGTGGGGCCGGTGCCGGTCGGCGGCGGAGCGCCAGTTGCAGTGCAGTCGATGACGACCACCAAGACTGCCGACGTCGACGGCACCCTGCAGCAGGTGTACGCATTGGCGGCCAACGGCGCCGACATCGTCAGGATCACCTGCAACGACGTCGAGGCGGCGCAGGGGCTGGCGGAGATCGTACCCAGGAGCCCGGTCCCGATCGTCGCCGACATCCACTTCCAGCACAAGCTCGCTCTCGCCGCGCTCGAAGCGGGCGTCCAGGGTCTGCGATTGAACCCCGGCAACATCCGCAACGAGGAGCACATCAAGACGGTTGCGCGTGAGGCTCGAGATCGTGGTGTCCCGATCCGGGTGGGTGTCAACGGCGGCTCACTAGATCGAGATCTCGAGGCCAAGTACGGCGGTGCCGTACCGGAGGCGCTCGTCGAGTCGGCGCTCACGGAGATCCGCTATCTCGAAGATGTCGGTTTCACGGATATCAAGATCTCCGTGAAGCATTCGAATGTTCCGATGATGGTGGCGTCGTATCGACTGCTCGCCGACACCGTGGACTATCCGTTGCATCTCGGTGTCACGGAGGCCGGGCCGCTCCCAGGCGGTCTCATCAAATCCGTGGCGGGCATCGGCACGCTGCTCAATGAAGGCATCGGGGACACGATCCGCTTCTCGCTCACGGCCGACCCCGTCGAGGAGGCCAAGGCAGGTCGCCAGCTTCTCGAATACCTGGGCCTCCGGGAACGCAAAGGGCTCGACCTGATCGCCTGCCCTTCATGTGGGCGCGCCGAGGTCGACGTCATCGAGGTGGCCAGCAAGGCGCAGCAGGCCCTCGAGGCGGCGAACCTTCCGATACAGGTCGCGGTCATGGGATGTGTGGTCAATGGGCCGGGGGAAGCCAGCTCGGCCGACATCGGCATCGCTGCTGGTCGAGGAAAGGGGCATCTGTTCATCCGGGGACAGGTGGTCCGCGTGGTCCCCGAAGACGAGATGGTCGACGCACTGCTCGACGAGGCAAAGAAGCTCGTGGAAGAAGGTGTGGACGCCCGCCTCGCAGCGGCGGACGCCAACGCGGCCGCCATCGCGGAGGCGGACCGGCTCCAGCTCATCGAGATCAAAGGCGACCCCAATCGCGCACAAGAGCGTCGCGACCGAGTCGCCGAAGTCGCCGACCAATAGCCGGCTCGGCGCACCGTAGAGCGTCGCCCTCGGGTCGCAAGGCCAAGGGCCGACAGCCGACGGCCGACGGCCGACCCACCTGGTGCGCGGTCGGCGGTTTGCCGTCGGCCGGGCTGTCCCGACCACCGCAAACCGTCTCGGCGCGTGGAAGGGCCCGGCTATCGTCCGGAGCCGATGCTTTGGTCAGAACTCTTCATTCCCACACTCCGCGACGATCCGGCTGAAGCGGAGGCAGTGAGCCACAGGCTGCTCGTACGGGCCGGATTCATCCGACAGTTGGCCGCAGGGCACTATTCCATGTTGCCGCTTGGCCAGCGGGTGCGGGCGAAGGTGTCGTCCATCATCCAGGAGGAGATGGACGCGATAGGAGGGCAGCGGTTCCATCTTCCTGCCCTGCACCCAGCAGAGATCTGGAAACGTTCGGGCCGGTGGGAGGTGATGGGCGACGAGATGTTCCGGCTGGTCGACCGCAAGGGCGCTGACAACGCCCTCGGGATGACCCATGAAGAGGTTTTCGCCCTGCTCGCCACCGAACTGTTCTCCTACAAGGATCTGCCACAGATCTGGTACCAGATCCAGACGAAGTTTCGTGACGAGCCAAGACCCAAGTCCGGGTTGCTCAGAGTTCGCGAGTTCACGATGAAGGACTCCTACTCGCTCGACGTCGACCAAGCCGGTCTCGACATCGCCTTCGACCGGCATCACGGCGCCTACCAGAGGATCTTTCGGCGATTCGGGCTGGATGCGGTGGACGTCGAGGCTTCATCGGGAGCGATGGGTGGCTCGGGCTCGATCGAGTTCATGGTTCGCAGCCCGGCCGGCGAGGACTGGATCGTCACCTGCGACGGATGTGACTACCGCTCGAATCTCGAGAAGGCTGTCGCCCGTTTGCCCGACGTCGACGATCCCGACGCCGGCGACGGTCCCACACGGTTCGCCACACCGGATCTTCGGACCATCAAGGCGCTGGCCTCCGCCTTCCCGGGGAAGGCGGAGGCCAATCGTCAGATCAAGACGCTCGTCTACGTGGTGGACGGGCGCCCGACCCTCGTGTTGCTTCGCGGCGACCACGACCTGCTCGAGCAGAAGCTGGTCGACACCAGTCGCGCTTCGGCGGTGCGACCTGCCCAGCCTGAGGAAATTCTCGAGTTGCTCGGTGCTCACCCGGGCAGTCTCGGTCCTGTGGGCGTCGATGGCATGGCGATCATCGCCGACCCGGCGCTCGCCGGTCGCAAGGGGATGGTGACAGGGGCGAACGAGGACGACTGGCATCTCGAGAACGTCGATGTGGATCGAGATATCGAGGTCACGACGTGGGCCGATCTCCGAACGGTCACATCAGGCGAGACCTGCGCCAACTGCGGAGGCACTCTCGACCTCTGGAAGGGAATCGAGGTCGGGCACATCTTCAAGCTCGGCACGCAGTACTCGGAGGCCATGAACGCCACGATCCAGGACGAAGGTGGCGAGTCGCGCCCTGTTGTGATGGGCTCGTATGGGATCGGTGTCGAGCGCAGCATGGCCGCGATCGTCGAAGCATCTCACGACGACCGCGGGATGATCTGGCCCGTGGCGGTGGCGCCCTATGAGGTGGTCGTGACCGTCATCAGGCCAGATGACGAGGAAACCGGCATCGCCGGAAGGCGCATCCACGACGAGCTGGCGGCAGCCGGCATCGAGGTCGTGCTCGACGATCGAGCAGAGCGGCCGGGTGTCAAGTTCGCCGACTCCGAATTGGTCGGCATCCCATATCGGGTCACGGTGGGTCCCAAGGGTGTCGCCAACGGCGAGGCAGAACTGACGACCCGCCGTGGGCTCGAGACCGTGGCAGTGCCCATCGAACGGGTCGTAGGAAGACTCACCGAGCTCGTCGGGGCGCAGAGAAAGCCGTAGCTCAACGATCGGCGACTCGCCAGGCGCCCGAGTACACGACGAAGTCCTCACCCCGTGAGAAGCCGATGACGGTCATTCCCAGGTCTTCGGCCAGTTCAACGGCCAACGACGAGGCAGCGGACACGCCGATGATCACCGGAATCCCAGCCACGGCTGCCTTCTGCGTGATCTCGAACGAGACGCGTCCGGAGACCTTGAGCACGACCGGCCCGAACGGCCAGTGATCGACGGCAGCCGCTCCGATCGCCTTGTCGCAGGCGTTGTGGCGCCCGATGTCCTCGGACGACGACAGCATGGTTCCACTGGCGTCGAACAGGGCTGCCGCATGGAGGCCGCCTGTGGCATCGAACGCGGCCTGCCGCTCTCGGAGGCGACCTCCGAGCGACAGCAACAGGCGCCGTGAGAGCACGGGCCCATCTGGAACGGCCCGGGCCGCGATCTTCACGGCGTCGATGGATGCCTTGCCGCAGATCCCGCAGGATGACGTGGTGTAGACGGAGCGCCGGAACTGCTCGGGGTCGATCTTCACTCCGGGCGCCAGCACGACTCTCCACCGTTGGCCGTCGTCGACGGGCGTCACGTCGGCGATCTCGTGTGGGCCGAGCACGATGCCCTCTGTGATGCAGAAGCCGATCGCCAGTTCACGCTCCATTCCCGGGGTGTGCATCAGCACTCCGATCGGGACCTCGCCGATCCGCAGCTCCACGGGGGTCTCCACGGCCAAGAGGTCTTCTACGTTGTTCGATCCATGCGCATCGAAGCGTGTCACGCTGCGCCGTATCACCGCCGGTTGCAGTTGCTCCATTCGCGGCAAGCCTATCGGGGAGTGGGTGGCATGGTCCATGCAGTCGATCGACGACCTGTGAGGCGAGTTCGGCCAGCAAGACCGGAGATGGGGGCGATCGGGGGTATCTGGACTACGACGACCGGGTGATTGGCGACCGGGCCGGTCGACTGGCACCATCCGGCGGATGCGAGTTCACAACTTTGGTGCCGGTCCCTGCACCCTTCCGACCGAAGTCCTGGAGGAGACCCAGTCCGAGCTTCTCGACTTCGAGGGGTCCGGGATGTCGGTGGTGGAACTCAGTCACCGGAGTGCAACCTACGACGGCGTCCATCGGGAGGCACTCAGGCTTCTGAGGTCGGTGTCGGGGGCTCCCGACGACTTCGAGATCCTTCTCGTTCAGGGGGGTGCAACGCTCCAGTTCGGCATGATTCCGATGAACGTCGCCTCAGATCGCCCGGTCGGCTATGTGATGAGTGGGAGTTGGGCCAAGGCCGCCTACGGTGACGCCGTTCTGGTCGCCGACGCGTACCAGGCGTGGGATGGCGCCGGTTCCCGATACAGCACGATGCCCGATCCGTCTGAGATCGCGCTCCGGCCCGATACGCGTTATCTCCATGTCACGACCAACGAGACGATCAACGGGATCCGGATGACCCAGTTCCCTGACCTGGGAGTCCCGCTGGTCGCCGACATGTCGTCTGAGTACCTGGCGCGGCCCATCGCCTGGGAGCTCTACGACCTCGTGTACGGGGGCGTCCAGAAGAACCTTGCACCGGCCGGCCTTTCGGTTGTGTTCGTCCGGCGGAGCGTCATCGAAGAAGCCCCGGAGTCGCTGCCGAGGTACCTGCGGTTTGGATGGCACTCGGCCGCCGATTCGCTCGCCAATACGCCCCCGATGTTCTCGATCTATGTGATGGCGAAGGTGCTGGCCCGGATCGAGACTTCAGGAGGCATCCTCGCGCTCGAGGCCCGTTCCGCCGAGAAGTCTGGGCTCGTATACGGCGTCATCGACGATAGTGACCGGTTCTACCGCAACCCGGTCGACCCGCGTGCACGCAGCCACATGAACGTCGTGTTCCGGCTGCCAACCGAGGATCTCGAACGTGAGTTCGTCGATGCCGCCGACCGATCGGGGTTGATTGGTCTGAAGGGTCACCGGTCTGTCGGTGGTTGTCGTGCGTCTCTCTACGCAGCGCTGTCGATGGAAAGCGTGGCGACTTTGGCCGAATTCATGACCGATTTCGCGGCGGAAAACCGTTGACTTCGACGTCGGTATACTGATTGATCCAACTGATAGGACGCTACTGCGAGGTGGGCGCCCGCCCACCTCGTTGTGTGATGGAGCGGCGGCCCCCGAGCCGGCGCTCTTTGGCGGGTGCGGTTCGAGATGGATCGAGCGCAAGAAGAATGAAGAACCGACGACCGTTGAGGCGCCACGCGGCTCCGATGACGAGGAGAACACACTGACCATCATGACCACACGGCACGAGACACTTCGTGGTCTTATCGAGCCCTGGCTCGCAGCCGAGCAGGTCGAACTCGACGACCTTGAGCTCGCCGGATCCGGCAAGGGGCTGACGCTTCGCGTGCTCGTGGATGCCGAGGATGGGGTGGACATCGATCGGATCGCCGAGTTGAGCCTTGGATTGTCGGCGCTGTTGGATGCCGAGACCGATTTGGACGACCCGTACCGGTTGGAGGTCTCTTCCCCCGGGCTGGAGCGGACACTCAAGACTCCTCGCCATTTTGAGAAGTCGATCGGCCGTGAGGTGTCGGTCAAGACTCGCACAGACGGGGTCACAACAGTGATGAAAGGTGTTCTCCTCTCGGCAGACGACTCGGAGTTCGTGGTGGCTGTCGATGGTGACGAACGTGCATCCCGATACGACGACGTGATCACCGCCAAGACCGTGTTCAAGTGGCAGGCGGCCCCGAAACCCGGAAAGAAGCAGTGAGGAGCGTGTCATGAAGATCGACGTTCAAGTCATGGAGGCGCTCGAGTTGCTCGAGCGCGAACGCGGCGTACCGGTCGACACGATTCTCGATGCGCTCGCCAACGCCCTCGTGTCTGCCTACAAGCGAAGCCCTGGTGCCGCCGAAGAAGCGCGCGTGACGATCGATCCCGACTCAGGGGAGATCTTCGTGTACGCCCAAGAGCTCGACGAAGACGGAAACGTCGTTCGCGAGTGGGAGGACACTCCCGATGACTTTGGTCGCATCGCAGCTCAGACCGCCAAGCAGGTGATCGCACAGCGCCTTCGTGAGGCCAAACGCGACCAGGTGTTCGACGTGTATGAGGGACGCGAAGGCGACCTGATCACCGGCATCGTCCAGCAGGTCGACAACCGATATGTCATCCTCGACCTCGGTGACGCAGAGGCCCTCATGCCCGGCTCCGAGCGGATCCCGTACGAGCGCTTGGATCGTGGTAATCGGATCAAGGCGTTGATCCTCGAAGTCCGCAACGACGCAAAGGGCCCTCAGATAGTGGTGAGCCGGAGCCATCCGGATCTCGTACGGAGACTGCTGGAACTGGAGGTGCCCGAACTCGTGGACGGCACCGTCGAGATCGCCGCGATCGCCCGTGAGCCGGGGCACCGAACGAAGATCGCTGTCAGCTCCAACGACCCCAATGTCGACCCCAAGGGAGCATGCGTGGGGGCCAGGGGCTCAAGGGTACGGCAGGTGGTCAACGAGCTCCGTGGCGAGAAGGTCGACGTCGTGCAATACCGCGATGACACCGCACAGTTCATCACGGAGGCGCTTGGCCCAGCGAAGGTCAAGGAGGTCATCATCGATGACGGAACCGGTACGGCTCAGGTCATCGTGAGCGAGCACCAGCTCTCGCTGGCCATCGGCAAGGAGGGTCAGAACGCTCGATTGGCCGCCCGGTTGTCGGGCTACAAGATCGACATTCGCTCCGATGAGGTGGAGGCCCCCGTCGAAAGCCCTGAGCCCGAATCGCCGGCGGAGGCGCCTGCGCCCGTAGGCGGCGACGCGTCGACGGTTCCGGTGGATGCCGCTGCTGCCATGTCAGACCCCGAGATCTCGGGTGACGGGACCGCTGAGGAGTCTGCCGCCGAGATGCCTGAGCCTCCAGAGACGGCGTCTCTGGAATCGGAAGAGGCTCCATCGAGTACCGAGGAAGCGGCCGAAGAGACCGGCGCCGGCGAAGAAGAGTGACGCGCCTGACGGCGCACGACGATTGAGAGACGGAGAGAGAGTGGCGAAGATCAGGATCTACGAGCTGGCGCGAGAGCTTGACCTCGAATCGAAGGAGGTCGTTGAGAAGGCGCAGGAGCTCGGTTTCGGCGTGAAGACCGCTTCTTCCAGTTTGGAAGACGGCGACGCCGATCGCGTCCGCGTCGCTCTCGGTGGGGCCGAACCGACCACGGAGCCGGAAGCTGCCCCGGAAGCGGAGGCCGAGCCGGAACCCGAACCCGCAGCGGAAGCGGAGCCCGAGCCCGAGCCGGAACCCGAACCGGAACCCGAACCCGAACCGGAACCCGAACCCGAACCGGAACCCGAACCCGAACCGGAGCCGGAGCCCGAGCCGGAAGCGAGACCCCAACCCGAACCCGAGCCGGAGCGCGACGACGTCGGCATCGTGTCCGTTTTCGAGGGCGTCAGCGTCGCCGATTTTGCGGCGGCGATCGGACAGTCCGCTCCTGAGATCGTCAAAGAGCTCCTGGTGAGGGGAAGGCCGATCGGAGCAGTTGCGCCCATGCCTGCCGATCTCATGGACGACATTGCCGAGAAGTTTGGCTTCATCGTCGAGGTCGAGACGGCGCCGGCCACCCCGGCCGCTGCCGCCAAGGAACCGGATGTTCGTCCGGGAGACGAAGGGTCCCTGGCGCCGCGACCTCCCGTAGTCACGGTGATGGGCCATGTCGACCACGGCAAGACCACCCTCCTCGACAGCATCCGCAAGGCGAGCGTCGTCGCCGACGAGCAGGGCGGGATCACCCAGCACATCGGTGCGTATCAAGTGGAGGTCGGCGGCAACAAGATCACGTTCATCGACACTCCAGGCCACGCAGCGTTCTCGACGATGCGCGCCAGGGGCGCCAATGTCACCGACATCGTCGTGCTCGTCGTGGCTGCCGACGACGGGGTGATGCCGCAGACGATCGAAGCCATCAGCCATGCCAAGGCTGCCGGAGTCGAGATGATCGTTGCCGTCAACAAGATCGACCTTCCAGGCGCCGACCCGTTCCGGGTCCGGACGATGCTGACCGAGCACGACGTGATCACTGAGGATCTGGGTGGCGAGGTTCCAACCGTCGAGGTCTCGGCCGTCACCGGGGCGGGCATCGAAAACCTCCTCGAGGTCATCGATCTCATCGCCCAGTTGCAGGAGTACGAGGCCAACCCGACCGCAAACCCAGAGGGTGTTGTCGTCGAGTCCCAACTCGATCCGGGCATGGGACCCACCGCCACCGTCATCGTCCAGCGAGGAACGCTCGCGCAGGGCGATGCATTCGTGGCCGGCGCGGTCGCCGGGCGGGTCCGGGCGATGATGGACCATGAGGGAAACCGCCTCAAGGAGGCGGGTCCATCGGCTCCGGTTTTGATCATGGGGTGGTCCGACGTGCCGACGGCGGGTGACCATTTCGAGGTGTATCCCAACGACAGGGAGGCACGAGCGGTGGCCGCCGAGCGGGCCCAGGCGATGCGTGATGACGAGCAACGCCTTCCTTCCGCGAAGGAGCGTTTGCAGAGCCTGCTCGAGCAGCTCCGTTCAGAGGAGACGGAGCTCAGGATCATCGTGAAGGCCGATGCCCATGGCTCGATCGAGGCCCTCCGAGACTCGATTGCGAAGATCGGGCGCGACGAGGGACGCATCGACATCGTGCACTCGGCGGTCGGAGGGATCAACGAGAACGATGTGACGCTCGCAGAGGTCACGGGATCGGTCATCGTCGGCTTCAACGTTCGACCCGACGGCAAAGCGCGTCGCGCTGCCGAGCAGAAGGGCATCGAGATCCGCACCTACGGGATCATCTACGAGCTGCTGGACGAGCTCGAGTCCATGCTCGTCGGCAAGCTCGCTCCGGACATCCAAGAAGTGGTTCTGGGGACGGCCGAGGTTCGCGCGCTCTTCAAGGTGCCACGTATCGGAACGGTCGCCGGGTGCTACGTCACCGAAGGCGTCATTCAGCGCAACGCCAGCGTGCGGCTGCTGCGGGATGGCGTGGTCATCCACACCGGGCCCATCGGGTCGCTTCGGCGATTCAAGGACGACGTGCGCGAGGTAGCAACCGGGTTCGAGTGCGGTATCGGGATCGAGGGCTACAACGACCTCAAGGATGGCGATGTCATCGAGGCCTTCGTGACGCGTGAGGTGCCTCGCACCTGAGCGCTCGGATGGTTGTCGCTGGACTCCGATTCGAGATTCGAGTACCGCTCGCCAACTCGCTGAAGGAGAAACGTGCGGTGATTCGCCCCCTGGTCGAAGGGCTGCGCCGGGCGGCATCGGTGAGTGTTTCGGAGGTCGATCACCAGGACACGTGGCAACGCTCGGCGATCGGCGTCGCCATCGTCACGCCGGATCCGCGATCGATGGAGCGAATCGTCAGCATGGTGTGCGAGCGTTTCGATTCCGATGCCAACATCGAGGTGTTGAACACTTCGATCGAATACGTTGAGATGGAGCCATGAACGAACGAATGCGCCGGGTGAACTCGATCGTTCACGAGATCCTCGCCGAGGAGGTGGAGGTCCTCAAGGACCCACGGCTTTCCATGGTGACCATCACCGGCGTCGTGACCGCTCCGAATCTTCGCCGGGCCACCGTGTACTTCTCGACCTTGGATCCCGAATCCCTGGAGACGGCCCGTGAAGGGCTGACGGCCGCCGCTCCTCGATTGCGCCGTGCCCTCGGACATCAGGTGAGGATGAAATACACGCCCGCACTCGAGTTCGAGATCGACCAGGGTGTGACCGGCGGCGAGCGGATCGATGCGATTCTCAGAGAACTTGCCCACGAATCGGATGAAGAAGAGTGATCGATCACCCCGAACTCGAGCACGCCGCCAACATCGTTGAATCCGCCGACACCCTCGTGATGGCATGTCACATCGGTCCCGATGGGGATGCCATCGGTTCGATGTTGGGGCTCGCGGTCGCCGCTCGTTCCGCAGGCAAGACGGTTTTCGCCAGCTTCGGCGAGCCCTTCGTGATCCCGGATACATACAGGTTCCTCCCGATCGACATACTCGTCGAGCCGAGTGCCGTTCCGTCGGAGCCGGCGACGATGGTCACCTTCGATGCAGGCTCGATCGACAGGCTCGGCACGCTTCGACCGGTGGCGGAAGCCGCGGGTGAGCTGGTGGTGATCGACCATCACATCTCGAACACGGGTTTCGGCAGCTGCAACCTCATCGTGCCCGACGCGGCGGCCACGGCCGAGATCGTTTTCGACCTCCTTGCTCGAATGAATTGGCCGGTGGATGAAGCGGTGGCGAACTGCTTGCACACCGGGATCGTCACCGACACGGGCAGGTTCCAGTATTCGAACACGACGCCCCGCACGCTGGAGGTGGCATCGGCGCTCGTGGACGCCGGGGCACGTCCAGAGCTGGTGGGCCAACACGTCTACGAGGAGGTGCCCTTCGGGTATCTGGCGGTTGCGGGCGCGGTGCTGAACCGGGCTGTGCTGGAACCCGAACGCCGGTTCGTGTGGTCGGTGCTCACCGAAGAAGATCTGGCTTCGGGTGGAATCGGGTTGGACGACACCGATCCGCTCATCGATGCGCTGCGCGTCGCGCGCGAATCGGATGTTGCCGCCCTCTTCAAGGTGCTCGACGATGGCCGGGTCAAGGGCTCGCTCCGCTCCAGGGGTCGGGTCGACGTCGGGGAGATCGCAGTGGATCTGGGCGGCGGAGGGCACCACAACGCCGCCGGCTTCACGGTCGAGGGTTCCGTGGAGACCGCCATCGATGCAGTCAGGCAGCGTCTTGAACCCGTGGTGGAAGCGTGAGCCAAGCCCTCGGGAATCCGGCGGGTCTCGACGGTTTCCTCGTGGTCGACAAACCTTCGGGGCTGACCTCGCACGACGTCGTGGCCGCGGTCCGACGGGTCACGCAGATCAAGAAGGCCGGACACGCGGGGACGCTCGACCCGATGGCGACCGGGGTCGTGGTGGTGGCGCTGGCACGAGCGACACGTCTCATTCGCTATGTCCAGGACACGGTGAAGGAGTACGTGGCGACCGCCCGCTTCGGTGTCGCCACCGATACCCTCGACGCGGACGGCGCCATTCTCACGCGCGAGCCGATGGAGATCGCCTCCGATGACGTGCATGCGGTCTCTCGGAGATTCGTCGGCGATATCCTCCAGGTCCCACCGATGGTCTCTGCACTGAAGGTGGGCGGACGAAGGCTGTATGAACTGGCGCGGGAAGGCACCGAGGTCGAACGCGAAGCCCGCCCCGTGGTCGTTCACGACATCGAAATCCTCGATGTGGGCCCGCCTCCCTATCCGGACGTCGAGATGCGCGTCTCATGCGGCAAGGGAACCTACATCCGGTCTCTTGCCGACGACATTGCCGCCGCGCTCGGTGGACGGGCGCACTTGACGGCGCTCCGGAGAAACTCGGTCGGACGCTTCACGCTCGACATGGCACTCACCGTGGATGAGCTCGAGTCCAGGTGGGCCGAGATGCTGATCTCACCCAGAGCAGGCTTGTCGGATCTCGCCGCGGTCATCGTGACAGACGACGAGGCAAGAGCAGTGGCGCATGGCGTTCGCTTCGCATACAGGATCGCACCCGCCGTCGAAGACGACACGCCCTTCTGTGTCGTCGGCAGCGACGATCGCTTGCTCGCCGTGTACCGGAACGCCGCCAACGGCTCCCGTGCCGATGTGGTGATCGCGTGATCCTCACCGGTGATCCCTTGGACTGGCGATTGCCGGACCACGTGGTGACTGCGGTGGCAGTCGGCGTTTTCGACGGGGTGCATCGGGGGCACAGGGCCGTGATCGAACAGCTCGTCGGCCACGCCCACGACCGCGGCCTCACGCCCGCCGTGCTCACATTCGACCCCCACCCGCTCGAAGTGCTGGCACCTCATCGCGCGCCCAGGTTGCTGTCGACGATCGGACAGCGAATCTCCGCGCTCACGAGTGCCGGAGCAGATGTGGTCGGTGTCCTGCCCTTTCCCATCATTCGTGACATGGCTCCAGATCAGTTCGCACGAGAGGTGCTTGGCACGCACCTCCGTGCCAAGCTGGTCGCCGTCGGGTCTGACTTCCGGTTCGGACGTGATCGCTTGGGAGATCTCGATACGCTTGCGGCGGCGGGCCTCTCGGAAGGGTACGAGCTGCTCGCGATCGATCTGGTCGCCGACGACGGACGCGGGCCGATCTCGTCCACTCGGATTCGAGACCTCCTCCAGGCAGGAGAAGTGGCGGCCGCCGCCGAGCTGTTGGGACATCCGTACGAGTTGAGCGGGATCGTCGTCGAGGGCGACCGGCGGGGGCGCACGATCGGGTTCCCTACCGCCAATCTCGCGGTCGACGAACGCATCGCAACACCGGCGGACGGCGTCTACTCGGCTTGGGCGCGGTGTCACGAAGACCTGAGGCCGGCGGTCGTGAACATCGGTGTACGACCCACCTTTGATGGGACCCGGCGCACGATCGAGGCACATCTCTTGGATTTCGACAATGATCTGTACGGAAAGGCTATGGACATCCGATTCGTCGAACGTCTCCGAGGGGAGCAGCGGTACGACTCGGTCGAAGATCTCGTGGCACAGATTGCAGTCGACGTCGAAAACGCCAAGATCAGCCTGGAGGTCGATACGTGACCCAGCGAGTCGGATCCCAATCACGGTACGAAGACGCCTATGGGTTCTGCCGCGCCCTTCGCGTCGGAGACAGGGTCGAGGTCGCCGGCACCGCGCCGATTCCGCAGGATGGCTCGGATCCGCCCGAGGGTCCCTATCAGCAGATGACCCTGTGTGGACGGATCGCCATCGACGCCCTCGAACAGCTTGGTGCCTCTGCCGCAGACGTCGTGAGAACCCGGATGTACATAACGAGTTCGATCGATGCCGAGGAAGTGGGGCGGGCCCACGGTGAGCTGTTCGGCGAGGCTCGGCCGGTGGCGACGATGATCGTTGTCAAGGCGTTGCTCGACCGGCGCTGGAAGGTCGAGATCGAGGTCGAGGCACTGGTGGGACGCGCGGACTGACCGTGAGCTACACGAGCCTCTTCGAACTGTTCAAGATCGGAGTCGGCCCCTCCAGTTCGCACACGGTGGGCCCGATGGTCGCGGCCCGGGACTTCGTTTTGGGTTTGCTCGAACAGGGAAGGCTCCAAGCGGTCGAGCGCATCCGAGTGACACTGTTCGGATCGCTTGGGCTCACCGGCCGCGGGCACAACACCGATCGGGCGGTGGTGATGGGTATGGAGGGTTTCGAGCCTGCCACCGTGCCCATGACCGAGGTCGAGGGCGGAATCGAACGCGTGGCGAGGGCCGGTTCGATCATGCTCGCAGGCCGCCATCCGGTGGCTTTCGATCCAGCAGCCGACATCGTGTTCGAGTCGTCGTTTCGCACCGAGCATGCGAATGTCCTGACGTTTGACGCGCACCTGGCGGATGGCGCGTGGGTGGGCCGCTCCTTCGCCTCGATCGGCGGTGGGTTCGTCGTCGACCTCGAACAGGTGGCCGGCCAAACGCCTGATATGCCCGAGACGATCGTCGTTTCATCGGCAGCCGAGATGCTCGAGGCGGCCGCGAACCTCGGGACCATCGCAGACATAGCTCGGGCCAACGAGCTTGCCATACGTGACCGGCATGAGCTGACGGCAGGAATCCGGCAGATCGCCGGGGTCATGCTCGAATCGATCGATCGTGGGCTGTCGACTGTCGGTTCGTTGCCGGGGAGCCTCGGGGCTGTCCGGCGGGCTCATGGACTCGCCCAAGAGCTGAACAATCCGGGTCGGCCACACTCGCTGCCGCCGTGCGAACCGACCGATTGGGCGGGCGTGTGGGCGATTGCGGTGAACGAAGAGAACGCGGCGGGACGGCGGATCGTCACAGCCCCCACGAACGGAGCGGCAGGCGTGGTGCCGGCGGTGATGAGGTTCATGCTCGACCATTGTTCGCCTCAGGTGGCGCAGCCGATAGAGGAGTATCTTCTGACCGCCACGGTGATCGGGTCGCTCTTGAAGGAGCGAGCGGGAATCTCTGGTGCGGAGCTCGGCTGCCAGGGGGAGGTCGGGTCGGCATGTTCGATGGCCGCAGCCGGTCTGACTGCCGCGCTCGGAGGTACCCCGATGCAGGTGGAGAACGCCGCCGAGATAGCCGTCGAGCACAACCTCGGACTCACGTGCGACCCGGTTGGCGGACTCGTACAGGTACCCTGCATCGAGCGCAACGCCGTTGGCGCCGTCAAAGCGATCACCGCAGGCTCTCTCGCCCTTCGCGGCTCAGGTCACCATCTGGTTTCGCTCGACGCTGCCATAGAGACGATGCGACAGACCGGCGCAGACATGGATCGACGCTACAAGGAAACCTCACTCGGAGGACTGGCGGTCAACGTGCCGTCGTGCTGAGGGGTTACCGGGGTGGCATGCGCCGAACGACTGCTGCCGGGGTCCGGGCAGCGAATTGTGTTGCGGCGGACGGCGGGTGTTACACTACGTCCGTTCCCGGCTGTCGGATGTGGTTTCCGCGGCCGATCCACCTACCCATTCAGGTCATACGCGCATATGAAGACGACGCAAGAGATCATCGCAGAGTTCGGCAAGCACGATTCGGACACCGGATCGCCAGAGGTACAGGTCGCACTGGTGACCGACCGGATCAATCACCTCACCGAGCACCTGCGGACTCACAAGCACGATCATCACAGCCGGCGCGGACTCCTGATGCTGGTCGGTAAGCGGCGCCGCCTCCTGAACTATCTGAGAAGTCAGGACGTCGAACGGTATCGCAACCTCATCGCAGCATTGGGACTTCGTCGCTGAGCACGATTCTTCGAAGGAGCAGGTCGGACCTGCTCCTTCGTGCTTTGGGTCGGAGCAGTTTCGATCCGAAGCCACAGTTCCGGTGGTTCACCGGGATCACCTCCACGGACGTACACGTCCGAATCAAAGATGGAGCCCCGACCGGTTGCTAGTCGCCACCCATCGGCCAGAACGATGGATGACAACTGGTAACGGGTCTCGGCTCCCAGATCCGGGAAGGGGACTCCCTTCCCCGAAAGGAGCACCGTGTCAGAAATCACGGTTTCCGGCGAGATTGGTGGGAAGCAGTTCAGCTTCTCGACAGGCAAGCTCGCCATGCTGGCCGACGGAGCCGTCGTGGCCCGTCTCGGTTCGACAGAAATACTGGTCACGGCGACAGCCAACAAGACCGTTCGCGAGGGCATCGATTTTTTCCCGCTGACCGTCGACTTCGAAGAGCGGATGTATGCCGCCGGCCGGATCCCCGGCTCGTTCTTCCGACGTGAGGGTCGTCCCACGGAGCAGGCCATCTTGACCTGCCGGCTGGTCGACCGACCGTTGCGTCCGTCGTTCGCCGACGGATACCGAAACGACACGCATGTCGTCATGACGTCGCTATCCGTCGACGAGGAGAACCCCTTCGACGTGGTCGCCCTCAACGGCGCGTCCGCGGCGTTGATGGTGAGCTCGATTCCATTCGAGGGGCCCGTTGCGGGCGTACGGCTTGCACTCATGGACGGAGCTTGGATCCCGTTCCCGACCTACGAAGATCTCGAGAACTCGGTGTTCGAGTTGGTCGTCGCCGGCGGCAAGAACGCCGAGGGCGGCATCGACGTCATCATGGTCGAGGCCGGCTCGACGCCCGACGGCCTCCGGCTCATCGCCGAAGGCCAGCCGGCATCGGACGAGGCGACCGTGGCCCGTGGTCTCGAGGAGTCCAAGCAGTACATCGGCGCGTTGTGTGACCTTCAGAGTGAACTGGCTTCACAGATCGAGAAGAAGCACGTGGATTGGCCCTCGCAGCTCGACTACTCCAATGAGGTGCTCGATCGCGTGAAGGCCGCAGCAGCGCCGAAGCTCCAGGATGTCATTCGGATCGCCGACAAGCAGGAGCGAGGAGACGCCCAGGATGCCGCGCAGCAGGCCGTGATGGCCGAGCTCGGCCTGGACGGCGAGGACGCCGATGCAGCCGAGTTTGCCGCTGCGAAGCGCGCCTTCAAGTCGGTCTTGAAGGACATGATGCGGGCCCGTGTGGTGGATGAGGGAGTGAGGCTCGACGGTCGCGGACCGACCGACATTCGCACATTGTCGGCCGAGGTCGGTGTCGTCGGACGTGCGCACGGATCTGGTCTGTTCCAACGTGGCGAGACCCAGGTGCTCAACATCACGACGCTCGGCATGCTGAAGATGGAGCAGATGCTCGACGACCTCGGCCGGTCAGAGGCGAAGAGATACATGCACCACTACAACTTCCCGCCGTTCTCCACCGGTGAAGCCGGTTTCATGAGAGGGCCGAAGCGCCGCGAGATCGGACATGGTGCGCTGGCCGAGAAGGCAGTGCATCCTGTGATTCCGACCCCGGATGTGTTCCCGTACGCCCTCCGACTCGTGTCCGAGGTGCTGTCGTCGAATGGCTCCACTTCGATGGCATCGGTGTGCGCCTCGACGCTCTCGTTGATGGACGCCGGCGTTCCGATCCTGGCTCCCGTTGCCGGAATCGCCATGGGCCTCATCGAGCGAGAAGGGAAATACGTGACCCTGACCGACATCCTCGGCGCCGAGGATGCGTTGGGTGACATGGACTTCAAGGTCGCCGGTACGGCCGATGTGATCACCGCGCTCCAGCTCGACACGAAACTGTCCGGTCTTCCGTCGGATGTGTTGACTGCAGCCCTCGATCAGGCCAGGGAAGCCAGACTGCAGATCCTCGATGTGATGGGATCGGCGATTTCGTCTCCGCGTGAAGAGCTGAACAAGTTCGCTCCGCGAATCGAGTCGATCGAGATCCCGAAGGACAAGATCGGCGAGGTCATCGGTCCGAAGGGCAAGGTCATTCGCGAGATCGAGGAAGAGACCGGCGCAACCGTCGAGATCGAAGAACAAGGTTCGATCGGGATCGTCCGGATCGCCTCTTCCGACGCGGACGCCCTGGCGGCCGCTCGCGAGCGAGTCACGCTCATCGTGAACCCGCCAGAGGCCGAGGTGGGCAAGGAGTACGAAGGCTCCGTGGTGAACATCACCAAGTTCGGCGCCTTCATCAACGTCCTCCCCGGCCGGGACGGCTTGCTCCACATTTCGAAGATGGATGCCAATCGTCGTGTCGATCGAGTCGAGGACTACCTGTCCCTCGGCGAGGTGGTGAAGGTCGTCGTCGGTGAGATCGACCGCAACGGAAAGCTGTCGCTCGAGCTCGCTCAAGAGTTGGAGTACAAGCCCGATCCGAACGCCCCGCCTGTGGAGGATCGTCGGAACGATCGTGATCGTGGTGGACGCGACCGCGACCGCGGCGGACGCAATGGCGATCGTGGACGCGACCGTGATCGTGGCGACCGCGGTGGAGACCGTGGACGCGACCGTGATCGTGGCGACCGCGGTGGAGACAGGGGTCGCGACCGCGGCGGCGATCGCAATCGCGATCAGCAGCCGGCTCCGCGCTCGGGCAACCCGTCGGGCGAGCGACGTCGTGCCGCGTCCTTCGAGGACGTCTTCGATGAGATGAACAAGGACTGACGAAGCGCATCGACGATGCCGCAGAAGCGCCCGGGTCGACCGACCCCGGGCGCTTCTGTCGTTTGATTTGGGCCGACCCGGAAGGTCGGTCACCGAGAGCGGAGCGCAACATTGCCGGTCGACCCGGGTCACCATCGGCCGTTGGCATCAACCTCGCGCAAGCGGCTTGTACTTCAACCTGTGTGGCTTCGTTGCGTCGTCACCGAACTCCGCCCGCATGTAGTCCTCGTAGTCGGTGTAGTTGCCCGGGAAGAAGCGGACCTGTGAGTTTCCTTCGAACGCCATGATGTGGGTAGCGATGCGGTCGAGGAACCACCGATCGTGCGAGATCACGAGCACACACCCGGGGAAGTGTTCGATCGCTTCTTCGAGCGCCCGTAGTGTGTCCACGTCCAGGTCGTTCGATGGCTCGTCGAGCAGAATGACGTTGCCACCCGTTCTGAGCATCTTGCCGAGGTGCACACGATTGCGTTCGCCCCCGGAGAGGTCGCCCACCCGCTTCTGCTGGTCGGAGCCCTTGAAGTTGAGCGATGCGACGTACGCCCTGGCGTTGACCTCGCGGGAGCCGATCTTGAGCCATTCGGAGCCACCCGAGATCTCGTCGTAGACCGTCGCCGCAGGTTCGAGGGCATCTCGGGTTTGGTCGACGTACGCCAGGTCGACGGTGGCGCCGATTTCGATGGTGCCGTCGTCGGGTTGTTCGGTTCCGGTGATCATCCGGAACAGGGTCGTTTTTCCCGCACCGTTTGCTCCGATGATCCCGACCACACCGGCGGGAGGGATGGAGAAGCTCAGGTCTTCGATCAGGAGCCGATCGCCGTAGCCCTTCGAGATCCGGTGGCCTTCGATCACACGATCGCCGAGGCGCTGGGTGAAAGGGATCTCCATCGCCAGCGCATCGGCCCGATCCTCGTCCGAGCCCGCCTCGGCCACCAGCCGTTCATACGCTGCGAGCCGTGCGCGTCCTTTGGCCTGCCGTGCACGAGGTGACATCCGAACCCACTCGAGTTCCCGAGCTATCTCGCGCCGGCGGTTCGAGGTCTGGCGTTCCTCTTGGGCGAGCCGCGCTTCCTTCTGTTCCAGCCACGACGAATAGTTGCCTTCGAAGGGATGCCCGCGCCCTTGATCGAGCTCGAGGATCCAACCGGCTACGTTGTCGAGGAAGTACCGATCATGGGTGACTGCGATCACCGATCCCCGGTAGTCGGCGAGGAAACGCTCGAGCCATGCGACGGACTCTGCGTCGAGGTGGTTCGTGGGTTCGTCGAGGAGCAGCAGATCCGGGGCCGACAGCAGCAGTCGGCACAGCGCGACCCGGCGCCGCTCGCCGCCCGAGAGGGTCGTGACGTCGACGTCGGAGGGAGGAACGCGCAGGGCATCCATGGCGATCGCCACCTTGCGGTCCAGGTCCCATGCGTCGGCGGCTTCGATCTTGCGTTCCAGTTGGGCCTGTTCGTCGCCAAGCGCGTCGTAGTCTGCATCAGGATCGGCCCACGCCGCCAGAACCTCGTTGTACCGATCGATGAGCGCTTGGGTCTGGGCGACGCCGTCCATGACGTTGGCCAGGACGTTCTTGGCAGGATCCAGCACGGGCTCCTGTTCGAGCAGGCCGACGCTGTATCCGGGGAGCAGTTGGGCCTCGCCTGAAGTTGGCTCCTCGCGTCCCGCCATGATGCGTAGGAGGGTCGACTTGCCCGCACCGTTGGGGCCGAGAACGCCGATCTTGGCCCCGTAGAAGAAGGAGAGAGATACCTCCTTGAGCACGTCGCGACTCGGGGGCACATGCTTGGAGCATTTGTACATCTGGTAGATGAAGTCGGGCACGAGCGAGAGCGTAGCTCGACCGGCTGTTGACGCCGTCTTGCCCAGTCACGTCGCACCATGTCGGGCGGTGCGCTCGTAGTTGTATGACTGGGCCCGTGTGCGAGAATGGAATCCCCCAACGGTCGATCACGCCCACGCCAGGTACGGGAGGGGTACAAGTGGCCGATTCCACCCGTTCGAGCCGCCGCCTTCGGCGGCCCCCTCGCCTGCCGGCCGATGCTGTCATCTCGGAGGTCACGGTCTTCACGCGGTTGCCGTCCCGACGGCTCATGAAGGCAGCGTCTGTGTGATGGGCCGGGCCATTTCGGTGGTTGTGCTCGTCGTGGGTCTGTTTGTCGGGACCACGACGGCGGTGTGGGCTCAGGAAGACGACGGTCTCATGCTCGAGGTGGTCACCACCTACGACATGAGACCCGCCGACGGACGCATCGAGGTTCGTCTCGACATCGGTGCCACGAACACCCTGACCGACGCCACCGATGATTTCGGGGTGACCAGGTACTACTTCGACGAAGTCGTGTTCGCGATACCCAACGAGGCGGTCGATCTGGTCGCTACGGATGGATCTGGTGATTTGGCGGTCGAAATGGTCGAGCGTCCCGACGACGGGATCACCGAGGCGGCGATCGCACTGCGGTCGAGGCTGTACTCCGGTCAAACCCGTGATCTGCAGCTGCGCTTCGACCTTCCCGGGGCCGCGCCCCGCTCTGATGGTGACATCAGGATCGACGCGGCATATGGCTGGTTCTTCCTCTGGGCCTATGGCGATCCGGGTTCATCGGCCGTCACCGCGGTCGTACCTCCCGAGTTCGAGGTCGACGTGGTGGGCGACCCACTTCGCGAGACTCGAGACGATTCGGGGCGCAGCGTGTTCGAGTCGGGCGACATCTCGGACCCGTTCGCCTGGGTTTCGGTGATCTCCGCCCGCAACGATGCTCAGCTCGTGACAACCGAGTTCGAGGTGCCCGGTGGTCGGATCGAGCTGCGATCGTGGCCGTCCGATGATCAATGGGCCGATGCGGTCACGCAGATACTGAGTGATGGAATACCGGTGTTGGCGTCCCTCATCGACGAACCGTGGGAAACAGATGTCGTCATAACCGAATCCATGGAGCCCTCGATACACGGCTACGGGGGCTGGTATGCGAACGAGTCGGATTCCATCGAGATCGGCGAGGATCTCGACGCCCATCTCGTGCTGCACGAAGTCTCGCATGCTTGGTTCGACGAGGATCTCTTCACGGGGCGCTGGATCGGCGAAGGACTGGCCGACGTGTACGCCGCCGCTGCGGTCGAGCAGATCGATGCCATCGGATGGGAGCCCGATTCGATCACACGGAATACTCGAGGGAACCTTGCGCTGAACGATTGGGAGAATCCGACTCTTGACGATCGCACCAGCGATCTCACCGAGGACTATGGGTACGCCGCCTCCTGGACGGTCGTGGATCGAGTAGTGGACGACGTCGGGTTCGAGGCGATGTCGGAGGTGTTCGATGCGGCTTGGTCCGACACGAATGCGTATCGAGGTGACACGGCGTTCGACTACGTGGCACCGAGAGACGATTGGCGCCGATTCTTGGATCTCCTGGAGCAGGTGGGCAGATCGAGTCAGGCTCTGAGTCTTTTCGACACGTGGGTGGCGAACGACGCCGATCGCATCCAACTCGAACGGCGATACGAGGTGCGAGCCCGATATCAGAGCCTCTCGGACCGCGCCCGAAACTGGGCTCTTCCTCCCGAGCTGCGCCGGGCCATGAGCCGATGGGACTTCGACACTGCCGCGGTGGAGATCGGCGCAGCAGAAATCGTGATCGACGCCCGAGACCGACTGGATGTGGCCGTCGAAAGGGCGGGACTCAAAGCGCCGTCACTCGAATCCCGTTTCGAGGCTGGGGAGGATCCCGAACTGCTGGCCGCCGAGATCGAGGGCCAGCTCGTGGTGGCCGATGTCATCTTCGATGCCGTGGATACGGCTTCACGGGATCGTACGTGGCTCCAGACGATCGGACTGCTGGGTGCCGATCCCCTGGGCGTGATCGACTCCGCTCGCGCCGCGTTTGCAGAGGGAAGCCTCGAGGATGCACGCGTGTCGGCCGAGCGGGCCCAAGGCTGGCTGGATTCCGCCGAGCAGGCCGGTCGCACCCGAGTGGTTGCCGCAGCCGTCGTCTTGTTGCTGCTCCTGTCGTTCCTCGGCCTGGCAGCTCGTCGACGTCGCAGGCGCCGGCTCCCGAGCAGCCTCGATCATCAAGGTCAGGCGGTCCGAACGAGTTGATTCATCCGCATCGACGCGGACTCCGTATGTGAAGAGAAACCCCACCAGAGGAGAAAGACATGCGGAAACTGTTCACTGCCGTCCTTGCAACGCTGGCGTTGCTTGCGATGGCCGTCCCGGCAATGGCTCAGGAGTCAGCCAGGATCCATCTGATCCATGGCATCCCAGACACCGACGTGGACGTCGTGGTCGATGGGGCCGCCGTGTTCGAGGGCTTCGCCTTCGGCGACACCCAAGATCTCTCGGCGCTCGCAGGCGAAACCCTGGTCGGCTTGCAGGTTCGGCTGGCGGGCACCGAAGACGTGGCCATCGACGCCGGCGACGTCGACCTCCCGGCATCCGGCAACTACACGATCATCGCGCATCTCGACGAGGCTGGGACGCCCGCCCTTGCCGTGTTCGCCAATGACACCTCAGAGATCGCAGCCGGCGAAGGGCGCCTCACGGTCCGTCATACGGCGGCCGCACCCGCAGTCGACGTTCTCGCCAACGGTGACGTGGCGTTCTCGTCGCTGACGAACCCCAACGAAGTCTCGGCCGACCTGGCCGTTGGAACGATCTCGGCCGAAGTCGTTCCGGCCGGCGCATCCGAGCCGGTCGTGATCGGACCGGCGGATCTGCCGATCAACGACGGTGAGTCCCTCATCGTCTACGCAGTCGGTTCGCTCGAAGGCGAGTCGCTGACCGTTCTCACCGAGTCGATCACCGGCCTCGGCGCCACGCCGACCGCGGTGAACACCGGCACCAGTCCTGTGGGAGCGGACGGACGTATCATCCTCGCAGGCCTCGGACTTGCAGTGCTTGCGGGAACCGTGGTCACCCGTCGGTACCTGATCGAAGGCTGACCTATCTACCCGGGGACGGGACCTGTGAGGTCCCGTCCCCAACACCCTCATGAGACCGAGAAGCACAACCGCCATCTGGGCACTGATGTTGCTCCTGGTTCTATCGGGCTGCAGCGCAGGAACCGATGTCGAGCCCCGCTCGCTCCCGACAGTCTCCGATTCGGTCTCGACGCCGACGTCGGTCGCCGCCACGACGACGACCGCACCCTCCGCCACGACCACTTCGCTTCCATCATCACCGTTGTCAGCAGTCGTCAGCCCGATCGGCTCGGCACTCCATGAACCGTCGGATCGGCTGCCGGTCTCTGTTCCGGTGGCGTTGACGATCGACACGATCGGCGTGGACTCGGCACCCGTGATCCCGGTGGGTGTGCTCGACAACGGCGAGATGGAGATTCCAGGCCGTACCGAGGTCGGCTGGTACAAGTTCGGCCCTGGTCCAGGGAACGAGGGATCGGCCGTCCTGGCTGCTCATATCGCGTTCGACAACCGCGCAGGGGTCTTCCGTCGGTTGGCTTCGATGGAGCTGGAGGACAGCTTCGTGGTCGAGTTCGAAGATGGGACCACCCAGTCGTTCGAGGTGTTCGAGATCGCCCAGTACGACAAGGAAGAGGTTCCGTTCCAGCGTGTCTTCGCCAAGGTCGGTGACCCAGTCGTGGTGCTCATCACTTGCGGTGGGGTCTTCGATCGGAGCATCGGATCCTACGAGGACAACATCGTGGTGTACGGCCGTCCGATCTCCGGGTGATTGGTCCGAGACTCAGTCAGTGGAGAGCTCCGTCGGGTCGATCCTCCAGACCTGTTCCTCGCCGATCGCATCGACCATGCTGCGGTACGAGCGCCCGATGTGGTCGTCGACTCCATCCCACACCAGGATCGCTTCGCTGGCATTCCTTCTCAGCCAGGCGTCCCGGCGGGCGAGGCTGGCAGCAGCCTGTTGCCTGTTCCCTGGAGGCTTGTTCTGGAGGGTCCGCACCTCACGGGCCCCGTCGACGAGATGATGGAACCGGCGCCTGGTCGCTTCCGGCCACGGGTGATCCATGCCGGGGTGGGCGAGCACTGCGACGTACGGCGCACCGGCGAGAGCAGCTGCCTCTGCTGCGAGCATCTCGGTACCGAGAGAGAGCCCGGTGAGGACCACGAGGTCGCCGTACATCTGGAGTTTGGCCGAGATGACCTCTCGGAGCCGGGCGCGGAGAGCCCTTTGTGTCGGGTTGTCGTCGTACCCTCCGAGATCGGGCGGACGATGGCCGAGAATCACCACCGTGTGTCCAGGTATCTCGTTCGACTTGACCGCCGTGGTGGGTTTCAACTCGTCTGCGGCACCAAGCGTCTCGGGTGGTCGGTCACCTCGACGACCCTGTTGGGAGCTCGCAGCCTCCACCGCGAGGCGATCGACGACGTCGTTCCAAGTGTCACCTGAGTGGCCCTTGACCCACTCGAATGAGATGTCGCGCGATCGCACCTCCGCCACCAGAGGCTCCCAGAGATCGCGGTTCGCAACTGGCTTCTTCTGGCTGTTGGTCCAACCTCTTCGAATCCAGCCTTCCCACCATCTATCCCTGAAGCAGTTGACCACATAGGTCGAATCGCTGACGACATGCAGGGGCCCCTCGAGTGTCTTCATTGCGTCGAGGGCGGCTTCCAGCTCCATGCGCTGATTGGTGGTCCTGGCGGCGGCACCGGACGCAAAGGGACCGTCCGGCACGGCCCACGCCCACCCGCCTGGTCCTGGATTCCCGGAGCAGGCGCCATCTGTGTACACGACGGTCTTCGACATCCGGGCGTCATCTTCTCACATGCGTCCCCGACCGATGGTCAGGCGCCGCGGGGGGTGAGTTCGATGGTGATGTAGACGAGCGATGCCAGCGTGAGCACGGACACCAATGCCACTGGGGAGGTCCATGCCGCCACGAGCCCCAACACGAGGACGAGGGTGGCCGAAGTCCGGAGCCGCCAGATGTTCGAAAGCGGCACGGGGGGCTCGTGGCCAACCAGAGCCCGCGCAACCACGAATTGCGCAAAACTGATGGCGACGACCGCAACCGTGAGAGCAATTCGCCATGGGACGCCTTCACTCGGGTCGATCAGTGGTGGTCGACCCGTCAATGAGAAGGCAGCGGACAGCAGCAGCGTGGCGATGATCGAGAGTGCCAGCATCAGGCCCACGAGAAACGGGGCGATGGCGTCCCACGCTCCTGGCGACACCAACCATGCGCCCACAGAGACGAGCATCCAGACGGCGCCGGCCAGCAACAGCCACGAGCCGGTGCGCGCCAGTTCGGGGTCGACAGGGGTGACGGCGAGAAGGCTGCCGTATCCACGTGCCCGCGTCGCAAACCCCACCATGGTCAACACGACACCCATGGCCGTCAGAGCAGCCTTGGCAAGGATGCTCGCCGTTGTCGCAGGTCGCGCCACAAATCCCTCGTTCGATTGACTTCCCTCGAGTTCCACCCGGGTCGGGGGGGCATGTTAGTGATCCCCGATGTGTGGTTCATGGGATGATTAGCCTGGAGGCGATGCCAGAGCTTCCTGACATCGTCATCTATCTCGAGGCACTCGAGCGGCGCATCGTCGGGCAGGTGATTCGGCGGTTTCGCGTCGCCTCTCCGGCATTGCTACGGACCTTCCGTCCTTTCCACGACTCTGTGCAGGGAAAACGCGTCATCGCTCTCGATCGAATTGGCAAGCGGATCGTCTTCGAACTGGAAGACGGCCTGTACGTCGTGATCCACCTGATGATCGCCGGTCGCCTCCAATGGAAGGACCAACAAGGAGTGGCGATTCCGAAGAAGGTCGGCCTGGCGGCGTGGGACTTCGACCACGGGACCCTGATCCTCACCGAACAAGGTACGAAGAAGCGCGCCGGCGTGTGGATCTTCGATGATCGGGAGGCCGTCGATGCCGAGAACCGTGGGGGAGTGGAGCCACTCGAAGCGCCCCTCGAGGATTTCTCCGAAGCCTTGATGCGGGAGAACCGCACGTTGAAGAGAGCACTCACCGACCCGAGGTTGTTCTCGGGCATCGGAAACGCCTACTCCGACGAGATTCTGTGGGAGGCGCGTCTGTCCCCGGTCAAACGCACACGACAACTCTCGGATGACGAAGTCGAACGGCTTCGGAAGGCGGTGCAGACGTCCCTGGAGGGGTGGACGCAGCGAATGCGGGCGGATGTCGGTGACGGCTGGCCGACCAAGGTCACTGCGTTTCGGCCGGACATGGCGGTTCACGGGAAGTACGGGGAATCGTGTCCTCGATGCGGCTCTTCTGTGCAACGCATCGTTTACGCGGCCAACGAGACCAACTACTGCGCCACGTGCCAGACCGACGGCAAACTCCTCGCCGACCGTTCGCTGTCACGGTTGTTGAAGGACGATTGGCCGTCCACGCTCGAAGAGTTGGAGGAGCGGCGCCAGTGAGGGGTGGGGGCCGCCCACCCGGCGGCCCCCGATCCGGCAGTCATTTCTCGCTTTCCCCCAACCGCGTGAAGGTGAACACCTTGCGATGTCCCTCGGATGTCTCCACGACGATCTCGAACGTCTTGCCCGCCGGCACCTCGTGGAAGACGAGTTTCGCCTCCCACTTCCCGCTCTCGCCGACTTCGATGCGCTTGTCCCCGTATGGCGAGATGAACTCGATCACCAGACCCGGCGATCCTGTCCCAAAGAAGACCTCGTACGGCTCGGCCGCGTCCGATGCACCTTTCGCCTGGTCGATCGTGAACTCGACCCGAGCTTCTTCCTTGGGCTCCTCTTCCTTGGGCTCGTCCTTCTTCGGCTCTTCTTCCTTGGGCTTGTCCGACTCGTCGTTGGAATGGTCCTTGTCGCCGATCTCGTCCTTCGGCGGAGTCTCGAGGATCACCGTCACAGAATCGGTCGACACGTTGCCCGATTCGTCGATCGCCTCGAGGGTCGCAACATTCCGCCCCTCCTGGAGCCACAGCACGATTCGCCAACTCCCGTCCTCACGCACATCGGCCCGATAATCTCCGGCGAAGACACGAGCACCCGGCTCCGTCATCCCCTCGAAGACCACTTCTTTCTGCTCGAAGACCTGGCCGTCGGTGGGATGGAGAATCTCGAACCGCGGAGGATCGGTGTCGGCGACAGGCTCCTCCTTGGGCTCTTCCGCCCTCGGATCTTCCTTCGGTTCCGGCTTCTCTTCGTCGACCACGTCGGTGTCCTCTTTCCCGACCGGGGGTGTTTCCACCGGCTTCTCGGTCGTGGTCGAGGGCGTCTCCAGCTCTGATTCCAGGCCTGCCTCGGTGGCCGCGCCGGTGGTGGTCGTCGGCTCCCCGAAACCGCCGATCTGGGCTGTTGCGATCCCGGCGATCATCATGACCGCAAATCCCGCAGCAAACATGCCCATTCGTCTCATGTTCTTCACATTCACTCCCTGGTCGAGTCGGTTCCCAGCCCGATCGCCTTTCCCTGCACTCGTCAACAGGGTGTGGCAGGGTTTACGCCCGCCGCCGAATGGGTCGGATGACCCATGTGGGTAAACCAGATGAGGTCGATGGAACGAGTGATGTTCGAGAGTGCCCGAACGCCACGACGCATGTGGATGAATGCCGCCGAGGAACCGGTGGTCGTCGGCCTCGAGTCCTTCGAGGCCTTCTACCGGCGCGAGTTCAAGAGCATGGTGTCCTTGGCGTTGGCCTTGTCGGGAAGCCGGATGGCCGCCGAGGACCTGGCGCAGGAAGCAATGATGGTGGCCCACAAGCGGTGGGCCGAGGTCTCGAGACTCGAGCGGCCCGACGCGTGGGTGAAGAGAGTGGTGTCGAACATGTCTGTGTCGGCCTATCGGAAGCGGAAGTCCGAAGCCAAGGCAATCGCGCGGCTGGCGGGTCGGCGGCAGGAGGTGGTCCCGGCGATGGAACCTCAGGATGCCGAATTCTGGGCTGCCGTGAGGTCGCTGCCGACTCGGCAGGCACAGGCGATTGCCCTCCACTACCTCGAAGACATGGCGGTCACCGACATTGCGGAGGTGCTCGATTGCAGCCCTTCGACGGCCAAGGTGCACCTGTTCCGGGGCCGAAAGAACCTCGCTGCTGCGCTGGGAATGGGGGCGAACCATGAATGATCTCGATGTGAGAGGCCGGGCCGCAGCCGAAGGCCTGAGACGGTCGGTGGACCGCACCGATTTGAAGCTGGCGCAGCAGGTCTTGGGCGAGCCGGTTCCATTGTTCCGCCGTGCTCTCGTTGCGTTCGCCGGGGGAGTAGCGGCTGCAGCGGCGGTGTTGGCCGTGTTGCTCGTGGGGCCGTTCGACCCGACGACCGAGGATGTGGTCACGGCACCGACGACCACAGTGACGAGCGTTCTCGAGGTCTCACCGACATCGATCGACCCGGTGGACGAATCCGAAGAGACTGTGACCCCTCCTGTCGACGAGGTGACGACCGCGCCATCGTCGACTTCGAGTTCGACCTCGACCACGGTCGCCGATACGGACCCGCCGGTGCTCCAGATCACCGATCCGGTCGACGGGTTCGAGAGCGAAGACTCACGAATCGAATTCCGTGGCATCACCGAGCCGGGTGCTCGGGTGTATGCCGGCCAGTACGAGGCAACCGTTGACGAAGGTGGCGAATGGAGCATCGTTTTGCTTCTCTCGCCCGGCGAGAACCGGGCACGCTTCGTGGCCGTCGATGGTGCCGGCAACGAGACAGAGGCGTGGGTGACGGTGACTCTCGTGATTCCGGAGACCACGACCACGACCAAGCCCACCGAGGAGACCACCACCACCAAGGTGGACGAAGAGGTCGAGCAGACGATCGAGTTCAAGGTGTTCGCCACCTACTACGAGAGCAGCGCCAGTCCGCCGTTCGAGGTGTACTACGGCACGGGAAGCCCGGGGACCATCGTGGAGTTCGTCTCTGCGTATGGAACCGGCCGGGCGGAGATCGGTCAGGACGGAACCTTCGAGGCGAAGGTCGTCTTCTCCGAAGTCCCGCTTGGCGAGTCCTTCACGGTGGTCGTCGAGTCGTCTGAAGGCCATCGCCTCGAGTTCCCCTTCAAGCGCATCGAAGGCTGACGATTCGTACGCGGATAGCGTGCTGAGCGTTTCTACGCTCGAAAACAATGATTTCGCGCTCTTGTGTATCGAACACATGTTCGATAGTGTGTTGCTCCCGAACGGAGTCAGATGACGTCAGAGGTGAGTACCAGGAACGCATGGGCCGCCTCTGGCGCGGATCGATGGGACTTGTCCACACGGCTCCTGGAGTCGGCCGGTGACCTGCTGACGTTGCAGCCTGGCCGGATCGTCGAGTTGAGCGGCGTCGCCGGCATGGGCCTCACCCGGCTCGGATATCGAATGCTCGCCGAGCGGTCCCGGGAAGCGCCGGTGGTTGCGCTCGACGTGCGGGGGTGGATGTCGCCGGGTGCGGCCTGGGAAGCAGGTGTTGAGCGTCGCAACTTGGTGGTGGTGAGATGCCCGGATCCCAGGCTGTGGCCACAGGTCGTCTCCGCTCTGTGCGAGGGCGTTTCTGCCGTATACGCCGAGGTGCCAAGCGGGGTGAGGGATCAAGACCTCAGACGCCTTGCGGCTTTGATCCGTGCCAGACAGGTCCGAGCCGTGTTCCGACCGCTCCGGGGCGACCTCGCTGGAGGAATCGTCCACCTCCGTGTGCGGGCGCTGGGGGTCTCCTGGGACGGAGTCGAACGGGGACATGGCCATCTGAAAGGGCGACGGCTGGTCACGGAGATTTCTGGCAAAGGGGCGTCGGGTATGACCCGTCGGATCGAGTTGGAGGATGCTGGTGAGGACGTTGTGCGTGTGGTTTCCGGAGTGGCCGCTGAAACGACGGGACGCGCCGTCTGATCGGCCGCTTCTGGTCGTCGAGATGGGGTCGAATGCCCGGGTCGTGGCTGCTTCGGCAGAGGTGCTCGAAGCCGGGGTGGAAATCGGGATGGCACGACGTGAAGCAGAGGCGATGAGCCCTGAAGCAGCAGTGCTGACTCGCGACATGGGTGAAGAAGCCCAGCGTTTTGAAGCGGTGATCGCTTTGCTCGAAGAGATGATTCCGCGTGTCGAGGTGATCGAACCCGGACTCGCGTTGGTGCCGATCGAGGGAGCAATCGCCTATTACGGTGGCGAGCAGCAGATCCTCGATCTCGTGTCGGGAAAGCTCACAGCAGCCGGTCACGATGCCAGGCTCGGGTTGGCAGACGGACCATTCGCCTCGACATGGGCGGCCCGGGTTGCTGCGCCAGGCGAGCCTTTGCTGATCGACGATTCACGCCGGTTCCTCGCTTCGCTCGATGTCGGTGCACTCACACGAGATCGACTCGGACACGATGACATCGTCTCGGTGTTCCGATGGTTGGGGGTCACCACCCTGGGTGCCCTCGCCGAACTCCCGCGTGAAGCTCTTGCCTCCCGATTCGGGTCGGAAGGCCTGGCGGTGCATCGTCTGGCTCACGGGGAGGACAGAATGGTCCACCCGCGGCCGATCCCCCCGGAACTGGCAGTGGAAGCGATCTACGAGGAACCTCTCGAATCGCTCGATCAGATGGCGTTTGCATCGAAGGCGCTCGCCGCTCGCCTGGCAAACGCCCTCCGTCGAAATGGGATGTCGCCCTATCGGGTGGTGGTCGAGATCGAAGCTGCCGATGGTTCGATCCGTGAACGCGTGTGGCGTTCGACCAGTCCCTTCACCGAATCTTCGCTCGCCGATCGGGTCTGGTGGCAGAGTCGGGCGTGGATCGATACCGGTCAGATACCCGGGGGAGTCGTACGGATCCGTCTCGATCCATCCGATCTGTCTGGCGCCGGGAGGCAACTCGGGATGTTCGAAGACATCTCGTCACAGGTCGAAGCCGAGCGCGCCCTTGCACGGGCTCAAGCCCTTGTCGGTCCCGAGTCGGTGCTCCAAGCCGAGCCTCAGGGCGGACGTATGCCGCAGGAGCGGGTTTCGTGGCGACGGTGGGGAGAGCCGCTCGAAGGGGTCGAACGAGACCCGACCGCTCCGTGGCCGGGTGCCACACCATCGCCCACTCCTGCCCTTGTTCCGCCTGATCCCACGCCACTGCAGGTCGAGTGGGAGGCGGGAATCCCCGTCAGTGTGAGGCTGGGCACCAGATGGGAGCCGGTGATCGGTTGGACCGGGCCCTGGCGACTCACCGGCCAGTGGTGGAGAGGCCAATCAGCTGTGGATCGCTATCAGCTCGTCACCTCCGCCGGAGCCTTCCTCTGCATCGTGAGCCCTGAGGGAGCCTTCCTCGCCGGTGTCTACGACTAGTGCAATCGATCAGATGACACCGAGTAGACGGATACGAACGCGATCGAGTCGAAGAACCCGGAGCCATAGCCACGAGTCGTGCCGTGCCCCGCAGATAGAGAACGCCCCAAACATCAGGCCGCTGACCGTCCTGTCGCATGTTCCCGCTCGATTTGTCGCCAAGCATGCGAACTCGGTTGATCGATGGCGGCCGACGGGGAAAGCCCTCCGCGCCTCCACCCGAATCGCACCGTTGATGGCCCGTCAGTCGAGGTGGCTCTTGACCCCGTCGATGGCGATGCCGATCCAATCAGGTCGGTTGTTGAGCTCGTAGCCGAGCTCGTACACGGACTTCTCGAGCAGATAGGCGTCGAGGAGAATTCTCGTGTGGTCGAGGTCTTTCGGGATGACGCCATGTCCGTCGACCTCACTCAGGTAGCCTCTGAGGAAGGCTGCAGAGACCCACCGGAACCACGCATCGGACCATGCGTGAACCCACTCGCTCGACTTCGACTCCCTCCCGATGACACCCACTTCGATCTGCCGAAGGACACCCGCATTGGTGGCGTAGTGATACGAGCGGATCATCGAGGCCACATCACGGAGTGGTGATCGTTTGATGCGTCGTTCCGAGATCGGTCGGCCCGGTTCCCCCTCGAAGTCGATGATCACGAAGTCGTTGCCCGTGAAGAGAACCTGCCCGAGGTGGTAATCGCCGTGGATGCGAATGCGCTGGGCGTCGAGTTTGACGCTCGACACCTGGCGCAGGCGGTCCAAGAGGACCCTCTCCCGGCCGAGAAGGTCCGTTACTTCGTCGCGGGTTTCCTCCGGCAGGGTCGAATGTTGCCGCTTCAACAACTGGAAGGTCTGCCGGACGCTGGTTCGCATTGCCTGGTAGAGCGAGCGTTGGTACAGCGTGCTCATCTTTTCCGGAGCGAACACGGGATCAGAGTCGTCGACCGTGAGAGCGATGTGGAGAGCCCCCGTCCTGCGACCGAGTAGCTCCGCCTCGGCCAGCTCCTCACCGATCATCCCCAGAACGCGCTCGGGTGGAGGATGGTCGATGATCTCGAGCGGATGACGGGCGCGTCTTGGCAGGTGGCCGATGTGATCGACGACGGTCACCACTCGCTCGATGTATCGCCCGACCTGATCGACGGTGTGGGCCCAGGCATCACCCTGGTTGGGAACGAACCGCTGCAGGAATCCGATTGCCAGCGCACGCCCCCCGTCGACGGCTTCGAGCACGCCGAGCGCCGGCGGAGTGTGAGGGAACCCCGCACGTTCCGTGAGGAAGCGTCCCATTTCGACCTCGGGATTCTCTCCCTCCTCCAGCTTGCGGAAGAGCTTGAGAATGGCGTCCTCTCCGAACACGAGGGAGGTGTTGGTCTGCTCGACGCCGCTGGCGACCACCGGCACGTCCAGCTCCATCTTGATACGTGATCTTGGACCCGTCGTCGAGCCACGGAGTTCGTATCGGGTCCCCGCTTTGCGCCGGCGACCTGTGAACGCCTTGAGAAGTCCACGGGCGAGGACCTCGTCGTCCGCTGCGTGGACCAGCAATGACGTGTCGTCCCCGGAGCGGATCTCGGCGAGGATCCTCGCAGGGTGGGTGACGAGGAGATCGTCCGCGGCCTGTCCATCGACGATCGTCAGCGGAACGAGATACAGCTCGGGCTCTTGCTCGACGAAACGCACTTCTGCTACGACCAGTCGAGCCTCAGAGCCCGGAACGGTGAGCGCGTCGACCACGTCGACCTCGGTGATCGTGCTTGCTTTCGATCGGAACCATCGTCTAGCGGGCATGTCTCGGGCCAGAACCCTCGCCAACTGAGTCGAGGCCCGGAAGACGTCTGCGTCCTCGGATCGGAGGCGAATCCTCGGCAACTCCCCAGGCTCGCGGCTCTCCTCGGGCGTCCGTTCGATTCGGAACCAGTAGAACTCGTGTGGACCGAGCGTCAATAGATACGGGAGCTCGCCGATCTCGGGAAAGGGGATCCGACCGAAGGCCTCCACGGGTCGAGACGAGCGATGGTGACCCAGGTCGAGCTCGACTGCTTGTACATGTCTGGAGAGGTTGGCCACGACGAGGACCGTCTCGTTCTCGTGTGTCCTTTCGAATGCGAGTACCTTTCCATTGTCAGGATGCAGGAACTCGAGGGTCCCCCTCGAAAGCGCCGGCAGGCTCTTGCGCTGAGCGATGAGGCGTTTCATCCACCACCAGAGTGAGTTGGTGTTCGTTTGCTGCGCCTCGACGTTCAGCCCTTCGTAGTGATACTCCGGGTCCGTGATCACCGGGAAATACAGCCTCTGTGGGTTCGCGCGCGAGAAGCCGGCATTGCGGTCGCCGGACCACTGCATTGGCGTTCGTACGCCATTGCGGTCGCCGAGGTAGATGTTGTCGCCCATGCCGATCTCGTCGCCGTAGTAGATGACCGGTGTGCCGAGCAGCGAGAACAACAAGGCATTCATCAACTCGAGCTCGCGGCGGTTGTTGCCGAGCAGCGGCGCGAGACGTCTCCGGATCCCGACGTTGATGCGCGCCTGCGGGTCGGTCGCGAAGACCCGGTACATGTAGTCCCGTTCCTCGTCGGTGACCATCTCGAGAGTCAGTTCGTCGTGGTTTCTCAGAAAGATCGCCCAGGAGGAGTCCTCGGGGATCTCGGGAGTCTGCTCGAGGATGTCGATCAGCGGGAAGCGATTCTCCATCTTGGTCGACATGAAGAGGCGGGGCATGAGCGGGAAGTGGAACGACATGTGACACTCGTCACCGTCGCCGAAGTAGGCGACGGCGTCCTCGGGCCACTGGTTTGCTTCCGCCAGCAGCACGCGGTCCGGGTATGTGACGTCGATACGCGCCCGTAGCTCCTTGAGGAAGCCGTGCGTCTCCGGCAGGTTTTCGCACATGGTTCCCTCGCGCTCGAAGAGGTAAGGAATGGCATCAAGGCGAAGCCCGTCCACGCCCATCTCGAGCCAGTACTCCATTGCCTCGAACACGGCGTCGTGGACCGCAGGATTCTCGAAGTTGAGGTCGGGCTGATGTGAGAAGAACCGATGCCAGTAGTACGACTTCGCGACCGGGTCCCACGACCAGTTCGACGTCTCGGTGTCCTGGAAGATGATCCGAGCGTCGGAGTACTTCTCGGGACTGTGGGACCACACGTAGAAGTCTCGCTCCGGCGAGCCGGCCGGAGCCTTCCGGGCTCGTTGGAACCACGGGTGCTGATCAGAGGTGTGATTGATCACGAGCTCTGTGATCACCCTGAGCCCGCGCTTGTGTGCTTCGTCCAAGAAGCGACGGAAGTCGCGCATGGTGCCGTAGGAGGGGTTGATGCTGGAATAGTCGGCGATGTCGTACCCGTCGTCCCGAAGGGGAGAGGGGTAGAACGGCAAGAGCCACAGGGCCGTCACACCGAGGTCCTGCAGGTAGTCGAGTTTCGAGGTGAGTCCTCGGAAGTCGCCGATGCCGTCGTCGTTCGAGTCGTGGAACGCTCGAACGTGGAGTTCGTAGATGACAGCGTCCTTGTACCAGGCGTCACTCATGATGTTCCTTGCCCTGTTCAGAGGTAGTAGTCGAAGTCGTGCTCGGTTCGGATGTGGCGCCGCACCACGAAGAGATGCGCAGGGACGCCGCCAGGATCGAGCTCAACGTAGTTACGGCGACCGCTCCAGAGGAATCGTCGATCCGTGATCGCATCGTGAACCTGGTAGCTCTGATGCTCCGAGATGCCGAGGTCGTCCAGCGGCACATCGATCCATCCGCTCTGGCGGTGATGAGGATCCAAGTTGACGGTGCACACGATCACGTCGTCTCCGAAGCGTTTGGTGTAGCAGAGGATCATGTCGTTGTCCGTGTCGTTGAACGTGACGTTGTCCGTGTGCTGCAGCGCCGGATGCTCGCGGCGAATCTGGTTTATGACCCGTATCAGTGGAGCCAGCGACGCATCGTGGTCCAGGTCCCAATTGCGCAGTTGATACTTCTCTGAGTCCAGGTACTCCTCCGATCCGGGCACCCGTGGGGCATTCTCCAGCAGTTCGTACGAAGGACCGTAGATCCCGTAGTTCGAGGACAGGCTGGCAGCGAGGATGAGACGAACGATGAAGCCGGCGCGACCGTCGGCCTGGAGGTACGAGGGGAGGATGTCGGGAGTGTTCGGCCAGAAGTTGGGGCGGAAGAAGTCACCGACCGCGGCCAGGTCGGACATGTACTCCTTCAGTTCCCATGCGGTGTTGCGCCACGTGAAATAGGTGTACGACTGTGTGAAACCGACCTTGGCGAGGCGGTGCATGACCCTGGGTCGCGTGAAAGCCTCGGCGAGAAGGATGACATCGGGATGAGTGCCCCGGATCTCGTCGATCACCCACTCCCAGAAGTGGAAGGCCTTGGTGTGGGGGTTGTCGACCCGGAAGATGCGGATCCCTTCGTCGATCCAGTGGTCGAACACGCCCTTCAATGCATTCCACAGACCTTCGGGGTCGGTGGTCTCGAAGTTGATCGGGTAGATGTCCTCGTATCGCTTGGGCGGGTTCTCGGCATATTGAATGGTTCCGTCGGGTCGTGCCGTGAACCACTCGGGGTGCTCGGTGACCCAGGGATGATCGGGTGAGCACTGGAATGCAATGTCGAGGGCGAGTTCGATACCACGGTCGGCTGCCTGGTCTCTGAGGCGCCGGAGGTCCTCGATCGATCCCAGCTCGGGATTGACCGCCGTGTGTCCGCCGTGCTTCGAGCCAACCGCCCATGGCACTCCAGGGTCGTCTTTGCCGGCGTCGAGGGTGTTGTTGGGGCCTTTGCGCTTGGTGGTGCCGATCGGAGAGATCGGTGGCAGGTAGAGGACGTCGAAACCCATATCGGCCACATAGTCGATGCGGTCGGCGACGTCGGCGAGGGTGCCGTGGCGGCCCTCCGGTCCCCACGACCGTGGAAACAGCTCGTACCACGACGAGAACCTGGCGCGTTCCCTGTCGACATCGATCGGATACTCGATCGACGTGGATGCCGCCGTGCGATCTGGGAAGGTCTTCATCGTCGCGTGGAGTCGGTCGTCGAGCGAGGCACGGAGCCGCGCGTCACGATCGAGGTCGGTGTCGGCGACGGTACCTGCGAATTGCTCGAGCAACGTCCGGTCCATGCCATTGGCGCGGACTGAGGCAGCCCGTATCAGGTCGGCGCCGATCCGGAACTCCACCTCCAGTTCCTGGCCCGCTTCAGCCTTCTTCTCGACGCCGTGGGCCCAGGTGGCGAAGTGATCGACCCATCCTGCCACCCGAAACCAGTGGCGGCCGATGTCGGCGAGTTCGAATGATGCCGTCCACCGATCGTTCGCTTTCGGTTCCATCGTCACCATCGTCCAGGTGTTCTCACCGGGGGCCTTGTGCTCGGTGACGGCCTCCACGACATCGTGGCCGTCGGCAAAGACGGCTGCTCCAACTACGACCTCGTCGCCCACCACCCGTTTGACCGCAAATCGACCGCAGTCGACTGCTGGCTGTACGCCCTCGATGACCACGCGCCGGGTTGTCGGGGTGAACTGCATGTCGTTGCTCATCGCTCCTCTGCTTGATGCGCCGATCGAAGGACAGCGACAGGTGTGTCCGAGAATATGCCTGCCAAGTCGAAACAGCCCGACGTGTCGATGCTGTGATCCGAGAATTCTTCATGCCAGGCGGTTGGGGCGGCGTCCGGCAACAGCACCGTCGTCGACTCCCACCCGGCCGTCGGCCAGAGGCTGGAGTCGTGCATGCCCACCGTGAGCCTGGGCACGATCGCGACGATCCATCGATCGTCGTGATGCCGACCGAAGGCAATGGCATTCTCTGCCCGGTCACCTTCCACGACGAGCGGGACGTATTCGCCGTCGAGGAGGACGTCGGCCCACGCCCGGCGAACCTGCAATGCGGTGCCGAGCACTCGCAGCTTGATCGCTCCGTCTCTCCAGGTCTCGGCGAGCTCCACCATCGATGTCTCGAGTGCTCGTGTCGTCATCGCTCGGCGTAGATCCCAGTCGACGGGGCGCCGATTGTCCGGATCGGTGAGCGACAGATCCCACAGTTCGGCGCCCTGGTAGATGTCGGGGACGCCGGGCGCCATCAGGCGAAGCACCGTTTGTGCAAGGGAATCGAGCGCTCCCACCCGCCAGATGCGATCGCCGAACTCCTCTATCTCGGCGACGAACTCCTCGTTGTCCAGCAGGTTGCGGGCGAAGGAGGACAAGGCGTCCTCGTGTTGTTGATCCGGGTCGAGCCACTCCGTGTGGACCTTGGCCTCACGTGCGGCCTTGATCAGGTGCTCGACGATTCGGTCGGCATAGGAGTCGTCTTGTTCGAGTGGCCACGATCCGAGGAGCGTCTGATAGATGAACAGCTCCTCGTTGTTGGTTGGCGCAAGTCCGGCCGAGCCCGGGAGGCGGTGGATCCGGTTCCGCACGTGCCACGCACCAACCTTGGCCACCCATTCGTCGGCGAACTGTGAAATGGCCGAAATGCGATTGCGAACGTCTTCCGAACGCTTGGTGTCGTGGGTGGTGGCCGTGGTCATCGTGTGCGGAAACGAGGCGGCAACGTCGAGGTTGTGCTGGTGATAAGCCCCCACTGGATCCGGCGGAAGGGTGGCCGGATGCCCGCCCACCTCATTGAGCGACAGCAGGACGTTGTACTGATAGAACGCAGTGTCCTCGACCCCCTTGGCCATGACCGCCCCCGTGAACTGTTGGAGGCGCTCGACGAAGTCCTCACGGCCCGATCGTTCTTCCGGGTCGTGAGCGGCGGCGTGCTCGAGCTTGAGCAGCTTCTCGATGAAGCGTTCCACTCGGGAGGGTCGCTCGTCACCTCTGACTCGAGCCAGGTCCAGGGCCTCGTCGATCCTCCGTCTGTCTTCGTCACTCATCTGGCCACCGACGGCGTAGGTGCGGTAGACGGGCAGAGAGGCGATCACATCGATCGCGAGCTCGATCAGATCGGAGGACAGCGCATCGCGCGCATCTCGGTCCTGTCGGGCGAGTCGGGCGAGCTCGGCGGTGAATCGGATGGTCTCGGCGCCGAGACGCTCGTGGATGATGAACCGTTGCTGGTCGAACACGAGTCGATCGAAATCGGTGGGGGAGGCCGCGAAACCGCCGTAGTGCGATCGGAGTACGGCGTATCCCTCGGGGTGCACGAATGCCTTTGCGCTTGCGTCGATGTACTCGTACCCGGTGGTGCCGGCCGTCTGCCAGCGCTCGGGCAGGTGCTCGTCGGCGGCCAGGATCTTCTCGACCACGACATAGGCACCGGGGGCCTCGCGGTCGAGTCGGTCCAGGTAGCCGGCCGGGTCGCGCAGCCCATCTACGTGATCGATTCGCAGCCCGTCGGCGATGCCTCGTTCGATGAGGTCCAGCACGAGCCGATGCGTCGCCTCGAACACCGATCCGAGTTCTTGTCGGACGCCGACCAGTTCCGTGATGGTGAAGAAGCGCCTGTGATCGAGCCGTTCACGAGAGAGCTGCCACCACGCGAGCCGGTAGTGCTGCCGATCCAGTAGTTCGTGCAAGGCATCAGGATCTCGGGAGATCGACCGCACCACCTCCAGCAGCGCCGGTGTGTCGTCGACCTGCTTCACACCTGCCTTGTCGAGCAACGACGAGGTCGAGGACGGGGACAGCGGGTACCGGTCTTCCCAATACGCCACAAACAGATCGTCGCCCTCGACGACGAGCTTCAGCTCTCCCTCTTCGAGCGTCTCCGCATAGGGCCTGCCGAGCACCGGCAGGAGTATCGGGGTATCGGACGCACGGAAGTCGAAGAACTCCCAGTATGCGGAGTCACGCCCACGGGCCAGAACGTCCATCCACCACGGGTTGTGCCGCCCGATCGCCATGTGGTTCGGCACGATGTCGAGGATCAGGCCCATCCCGGATTCGCGGAGGGCAGTGGACAATCGTTCCAGAGCCTCGACACCACCGAGCTCGGGATCGATTCGGCTCGGGTCCACGACGTCATAGCCGTGTGGGCTCCCGGGTCGCGAGGTCGTGAGCGGGGAGGCGTAGACGTGGGTGGCACCGAGCCCGTGGAGATGATCGATGAGGTGAGTGGCGTCCTCGAGGTCTACCACTGCCGGGTCGAACTGGATTCGGTAGGCGGAAGCAGGAGTGGGCACGAATCAGTCGACCTTGACCTCGAGGCCGGCGCCGAGCTGGCGGAAGCGGGCAGCCCACTTCCTGGCGGGGCCAGACGTGCGCTTGGCCATGGTGGCAAACTGGCTCTCCTTGGCGCGATAGAACCGGTTCTGGGTGTCACCGAGATCCACGTCGAGTCCCACGTTCCTGGTCAATTCCACCAACCTTGCGACGCGATCGAGCTCACCGTACGAGTCGGGTTCGGCCTGCCACCGGTCCATCGCCGTTTCGATCGTGTGACCGAGCGAAAAGGCGAGACCTTCACGATCCACAGGAACCTCGAAAGAAGCCACGTCCTCGAACAGGCGTTGTGCCGTCTCGACGTCGAGGTCGGGATCTGCCAGCAGCTGGGTCAGCTCGTGGGACAGGACGACACGAGCTGTCGAACGGAGCTCGTCCGGTATCGGCACCCCGATCGATGCGAGGAATCGCATGAGCGGCACCTTGTCCTCGTAGAGAGATCTTGTCTGATCTGCCACCTCCTCGACCGTGTCTGCGACGATTTGGGACACGATCCGACGCTGATCGTCACGGAACAGCGTCGCCAGCGAGTACGGCTGAGACGGGAACTGCGAGTCGAGCTGGCGGAGCGTCGCCGGCAGGTCGGCGCGGTCGAAGGCTTCGAATACGGCCTCCTCCATGGCCTGATACTCCTCGGCGGTGCCGCCCGGTCGCACCCCGCCAGTGAGGTTGTGGTCGCCGAAATGCAGCACCCCGTACGCCAGCTTCTCTGATTCGCGGGTGATCGTCGACACGATCTCCAGTTGCCCGACAGCGACGCTCCAGCGTCCCGATCGCCCGTACCGGTGGTCGAGCGTCTCCACCTGGAAGGCGTGGATCCGGGTCTGGTCTTCGTGCTCGTCGAACAACCCGGTCATTGCGTGATGAGCGGCGACATTGGCCAAGTCGACTCGGGCAGGCGCGACGTAGCGGCGATAGACCTCCGCACCGTCGCCGACCCCGGGGAGATTGCTCTCCGCCTTTGCCAGACGGTCGATGAACTCTGACTCGAGCTCGAGGTCCAGCGCTTGCTGTGCGAGCTGGATCACGCGGCCGGCGTATTGGATCACCTGCACGGTTTCGATGCCAGAGAGCTCGTCGAAGAACCACCCGCACGACGTGTACATGAGCATCGCGTGGCGCTGGAGCTCCATGAGTTGGAGGGCCGCCACGGTATCGACCCCGTCAGCGCCGTTCTTGGAATGATCCTGGAGGAAGGAGCGGATGGAGCCATCGGAACGATCGAGAATCACGTCGATGTACGCCTGTCGCGCAGCCCAAGGGTCGTCGAACACCGTGGACGCGACCGTCTCGAACGCCGGTGCCACCGTGTCTCTCAGCCAGTCGAGTGCGTCGCGAAGCGGCTCCCTCCAGCGCTGATGCCAGCCTCCGTGCATACCACTGTTGCACCCGCAGTCCGTGTGCCATCGACCGACGCCATGCACGCAGCTCCACGCGGTGTTCTCGACGATCTGGACCTGATGGGTCGGGGGATGGTCCTCGAGCCAGGTGCCGTAGATCATGAGATCCGTGTCGGGAGCGGCATCGATCCGCTCGAGCGCCCATGCGAGCGCCATGTCGCCATGTCGTTGATGGTGGCCATAGGTTTCGCCGTCCGATGCCACGTTTGCGAGCTGTGGCTCGGAGCGATCGGTGACCAGTCCCATCAGGCGGTCGGCGAACCGGTCGCCATCGTTGAGGAGACCCTCGAAAGCAATCGCCTGGGACGCAGGTCCGTCGTAGAAGAACACGACGATCGAGCGATCACCGCCGAGCTCCACGACATAGGGCATGGTCGGATCGATCCTGCCACCGGACACGTCCGTCCAGTCCTCTTCGCCGATCGGCCGCACGTCAGACGCCTGATGGGGCTCGAGGATCGTGAAGGCAACCCCCTCGGCGGCCATGAAGCCGAGAGTTTCGAGGTCCACGGCGGTCTCGGCCAGCCACATGCCTTCGGGCTTGCGTCCGAAGCGTCGCTCGAAGTCGGCTACACCCCACCGCACCTGGGTTTCCTTGTCCCGGCTGTTGGCCAAGGGCATGATCATGTGGTTGTAGACCTGAGCGATGGCGGTCCCGTGCCCTCGGAACCGTTCCTGTCCGGCACGGTCGGCGGCGACGATGGCATCGTGGACGTCGGGTGTGGCCGATTCCATCCAAGCCATCAGCGTCGGACCGACGTTGAAGCTCATCCGCTCGTAGTTCGAAACGATGCTGAGGATGCGCCCATCCGAATCCAGGATCCTGCTCCAGGCGTTGGGGCGGTAGCACTCGGCCCCGATGCGCTCGTTCCAGTCGTGGAACGGATACGCGGAATCCTGTTGCTCGATGCTCTCGAGCCAGGGATTCTCACGCGGGGGTTGATAGAAGTGTCCGTGGACACACACGGCTCGGTTGGTCACGTGGTCTCCTCTTGGAGGTACAGGGCGAAAGCCCAAGGATCGAGAGTCAGGGAACGGCCTTCTATGGCATCTGGGAGTACAGCACCCGCGCCACCGAATCGTGGCTCTGCTCCGTCCAGAACGCGCCGCCAGCGTCCGGGAGGGAGGGACACAATGGATGAGGCGTCCCCGACGTTGAACATCGCCAACGTCGCCGGATGGCCTCCCGTTCCGTGGAGCACGATGATTGTGTCGACGCATTCCACCCGATGAGTGTCGGGTCTCGGATCGGTGAGAGCATCATATTCGTTTCTGGCAGCGATGAGAGCCCGGTGGAGCGTCAGCAACTCCTCATGCCCGCTTCTGGTGCGAGCGGTCCAGTCCAGGACCGAGCGGTCTCGAGTCCGGGGGGCGGCAGGATCCGGCACTTCGCCGTCGACGAGGCCCTGGAACTCGGATCGCCGGCCGGCCCGAACCGCTTCGAGCAGTCCGGCATCGCCATGGTCGACGAAGTACAGGAATGGTCGCGTCTCGCCCCACTCCTCGCCCATGAACAGCATCGGCACCCAGGGCGACAACAACACCAGGCCTGCAGCCAGCCGAAGGGCGGGCGGATCCACGAGCGTCGAGAGTCGGTCACCATGTCCGCGGTTTCCGATTTGGTCGTGGTTCTGTGCGAACACGATGAGCGATGTTCGCGGAAGGTCGGCGGCTGACTGTGCCGGCGAGTCCGTCCGCACGTATCCCGAGGCCAGCGCCTTCGCCAGGTCCGGAATCGGGCGTTCGAAGTGGGCGTAGTATCGGGCTGTCTCGCCGGTCAGAGCAACGTGGAGGGCGTGGTGGAAATCGTCGTTCCATGCAGCGTCCAACCCCCAGCCGCCGTCCGAGGTGTCACGCACGACATGGGGCTCGGGGCGTTCATTCTCGCCGACCACGTGGATCCGTCGCCCGAGTTCGTTGCCTCTTGCGTGACACGCGTCGGCCAGCTCAAGCAGAAACGGAGTGGGACTGTCGTCCCGGAGCGCATGGATCGCATCGATTCGGAGACCGTCGATGTGGAAGTCGGTGAGCCACATCAGGGCGTTCTCGATGAAGAACGTCCGAACGTGTTGCGATCCGTGGTCGTCGAGATTGACTGCCGGTCCCCACGGCGTGTTGTGGTTGTCCGTGAAGAAGGGTGCAAAGTCGGCGAGGTAGTTTCCTTCGGGTCCGAGGTGGTTGTACACGACGTCGAGCCACACCGCGAGACTGCGGGTATGGCAGGCGTCGACGAAGGCCTGAAGTCCTCTCGCCCCGCCATATGAGTTCTGGGTTGCGTAGAGAGCGACCCCGTCGTATCCCCAATTGCGGGCACCGGGGCACTGTGCAACCGGCATCAGTTCGATCGTGGTGAATCCGACATCCACGAGGTGATCGAGGCGATCGATGGCTGCAGCGAACGTACCTTCGGGCGTGAAGGTACCCACGTGCATCTCATAGATGATCTGGGTGCGGAGTTCGATGCCCGACCAGGTGCCGTCGGTCCAGTCGAACGTCAGATCGACGACTTCTGAAGGGCCGTGAACACCGTCCGGCTGCGACAGTGAGGCGGGATCCGGCCGTGTCGCCCCGTCATCGATGCGAAGCGAGTATCGGTCGCCGCTGCCCATGTCCGGCACGGTGCCTACGAACCACCCGTCGTCGGTGTGGGGGAGCTCGAACGTCCGATCGCGGATTTCGTCCACGACGCCGATCGTCGGTTGCCGCGGGGCCCACACCCGGAATGCAACGCCACTGTCTGTGATCCGCGCGCCAGGGGTCATCGTTCGAGTCGAAAGAAGACGGCGGCGAGGGGTGGCACCACGATGTCGATGCTGTGGGGACGCCCATGTCGTGGGAGTGCAATGGGTCCTGTGTCCACACCACCGAGGTTGCCCTGGCCGGTCCCGCCGTAGATCTGGGCATCGGTGTTGATCAGTTCTTGCCACCGTCCCGGCTCGGGGACCCCGACTCGATACTGGTGACGAGGCACCGGCGTCAGGTTCAACGCCACCATCACCGTGTCTCCACTCGACGACGTCCTCAGGAAGGTCAGCACACTCTGATCGCTGTCGTTGGCGTCGATCCATTCGAAACCCGCCGGGTCACAATCCAGCTCATGAAGAGCCGGAACCTCCCGGTACAGCCGGTTCAGGTCGCCGACCAGGCGTCGGAGGCCGTCGTGACTCGAGTCGCCGAGAAGATGCCATTCGAGCGAGGAGTCGTGGTTCCACTCGGCTCGCTGCCCGAACTCGCCTCCCATGAACAGCAGCTTCTTGGCCGGCTGCGCCCACATCGTCGCCAACAGGAGTCGGAGGTTTGCGAACTGCTGCCATTCGTCCCCGGGCATCTTCGTGAGCAGTGAGCCCTTTCCGTGCACGACCTCGTCGTGGCTCAGCGGCAGCATGAAGTTCTCGGTGAAGGCATAGATCATGCGAAAGGTCAGCTGGTGATGGTGGTAGCCGCGGTGGATCGGATCTCGTTGGAAGTACGACAGGGTGTCGTGCATCCACCCCATGTCCCACTTCATACCGAAGCCGAGTCCGCCGACGAATGTCGGTCGCGATACTCCTGGCCACGCCGTCGACTCCTCGGCGATGGTCTGCACCCCGGGATATGCGCCGTAGACCGCGGTGTTCAGGTTCCGAAGGAAGTCGATCGCTTGGAGGTTCTCGTTGCCCCCGTATTCGTTGGGTATCCATTCACCGTCGTCACGGGAGTAGTCGAGGTACAGCATGGATGCGACCGCATCGACCCGGATGGCATCCGCGTGATAGACGTCGAGCCAGAACATGGCACTTGACGTGAGGAAGCCGGTGACCTCGGCGCGCCCGTAGTTGAAGATCGCCGAATGCCAGTCGGGGTGATATCCCTGCTTGGGGTCGGCGTGTTCGAACAGGTGGGTACCGTCGAAGCCCGCCAACCCGTGTGCGTCGGCGGGGAAGTGCGACGGTACCCAGTCCAGGATGACGCCGACCCCAGCCTGATGCAGCCGATCAACGAGGTACATGAAGTCCTGGGGCGTCCCGTAGCGACTGGTCGGAGCGAAGTAGCCGGTGGTCTGGTATCCCCAGGACCCGTAGAACGGGTGCTCCATCAGGGGCAGGAACTCGACGTGGGTGAATCCAAGGCCGGTCACGTATTCGGTCAGACGGTCGGCGAGTTCGCGATAGGTCAAATGGTTTCCGTCTTCGTGCCGCATCCACGAACCGAGATGTACCTCGTAGACGCTGATCGGCGATGCCAGTGACTGGACATCGCTTCGGCCCGCAATCCATGTGTCGTCGCTCCACGTGTACGCGACATCCCAGACCTTCGAGGCCGTTGCAGGTGGTGTCTCGTGATGGAACCCGAACGGGTCGGCCTTCTCGAGCCGGGCGTTGTCGCCCCCGGGGTCGATCGAGTACTTGTACGACGCCCCCTGGCCCACGCCGGAGACGAATCCACTCCAGATGCCCGAGTCGGCCTCGGGCTCGAGCGGGTCTGCGGAGCGGTTCCACCCATTGAAATCCCCGATCACCGACACCGAGGTTGCGTTTGGCGCCCAGACGGCGAACGTGACGCCGGATACACCGTCGATCGAGGTGATGTGCGCGCCGAGACGGTCGTAGGCGCGATGGAACGTGCCTTCGTTCCACAAGTACAGGTCGTCGTTGGTGAGGAGGCGGGTTTTCATGGAGCTCCTGGCCCGGGATACGGGGCGTTGCGGCACACGTTCCCTGCCACGGTACCCGCCAGGCGGCACGTCGAACGCCGGCGCTGTCGGTTGCTGCACGCAGTCCGACCATGACAGCCGCCGACAGGTGGTATGCTTCACTCACCGCTTGGTCCCTGCGATCGTTCGCCGCGACCCGAAGCAGTATCCCGGACGCGCACGTCTTTCAGCGCGACTCGGTCCCGCGTATGTACGGAGTGCGACGGCCGAGCACATACCCCGTACCGCCCCGCCGGGGTTATGCGTCGGCGGCCACACGAGGAACCACATGACCACATTCACCGATCTCGGCGTGCCCGCGCGCCTCGTCTCAACGCTTGCCCAACGCGGCATCGAGGCTCCATTTCCGATCCAGACCGCATCGATCCCCGATGCGCTCGCAGGTCGTGACATCCTGGGCAAAGCGCCCACCGGCTCCGGCAAGACCCTGGCATTCGGTCTCCCACTGATCACCATGGTGGGACGATCCAAGCCCAATCGACCTCGAGCACTCGTCCTCGCCCCGACGCGCGAGCTCGCAGAGCAGATCTCCCAGGAGCTGATCCCTCTCGCTCGACGACTCGACCGGTGGGTTCTGGCGATCTACGGCGGTGTCGGATACGAGTTCCAGCGTCGGAACCTCAGACGTGGTGCCGACATCGTGGTCGCCACACCCGGCCGGCTGATCGATCTGATGGAAGACGGCTCTGTGCTGCTCGACCAGGTTGACATAGTGGTCGTCGACGAGGCCGACCGTATGGCCGACATGGGCTTCATGCCACAAGTGCGTGCGATCCTCGACCAGACCAACGACGAACGTCAGACGATCCTCTTCTCGGCAACGCTCGACGGAGATGTGGACAATCTCAGGCGCACGTATCAGAGGGACCCGGTGCTCCACGAGGTGGAGTCGGAAGAAGATTACGGAGACGCCCTCCACTACTTTTGGGAGATCTCGCACGCCGACCGGGTCGAGACCACTGCACGCATCCTCGAATCCACGGCCTCGGCGATCGTCTTCACCCGCACCCGACATGGTGCCGATCGCGTGGCTCGTCAGCTCGAGAGGTCCGGGCTTCGTACAGCGTCGATCCACGGCGGCCGCACGCAGGCTCAGCGCACGCGTGCGCTCAGGGAATTCTCCAGCGGAAAGGTCAAGGCGCTCGTTGCGACGGACGTGGCCGCACGCGGGATTCACGTCGATGCCGTCTCGGCAGTCGTTCACTTCGATCTTGCCGCTGACGCCAAGGACTACCTGCACCGTTCCGGCAGGACTGCTCGCGCAGGACAGGATGGCGTGGTCGTGACGCTCGTCACAGCCCAACAGCGGGCCGAGCTCGGTCGGCTTCAGGGAGCGGTGGGCGTCAATCGCGGCCTCCACGACCCGATGACCGACTGGCTGACCGGTGCAACGGCGAGTCGAGTGGGTGAGCTGCCGAGCGAACGCTCCAGCGGATCCCGCACCCCCACCAGAAACCGCAATCGCAGCCGCAATCAGAACCAGACCCAGAACCGGAGTCGCAACCGGAGTCAGAGCCGTGGCCGGCGTTCCGGCAGCGGCCGACGAGGCTGACCGATCAGAGCGTCTCGACCGCAAGCTGGCCGAGACGCTCGTTGATCTGGTTCTGAACAGCCGACCGGAGCCCTTCGACGTCCTCGCGCCCCAGGCCAGTGGTGGCGATGGGAGGATCGATCACAACGGTGACCGTGCCGGCATGGATCCATGGGCGAGTCGGGGGCCAGATCGCGTGGGAGCCGTGGATCGTCACGGGCAGCACCGGCATGCCTGATGTTGCCGCCATGGTGAATGCGCCCTTCTTGAAGGGGCGCGGGGAGCCATCCCGGGTGCGAGTACCTTCGGGGTAGATGATCAGGGAGTGGCCCCGTTCGATGACCGCTTGCGCCTGGCGATTGACGGTCTCGATGATCGAAGTGTCGCGTCTGTGTTGTCGGTCGACCTCCACGATCCCGATGGCCCGCATCGCCTGGGCAAGTACCGGAACCCGGAACAGCTCGCGCTTTGCGAGATACCTGATCGGGACGGGCAGCGCGACAAAACACACCATCACGTCGATATTCGATCGGTGGTTCGCCACCACCACGTAGCTGGTGTGTGGGTCGACGTGATCGATGCCCCGAATGTCGAGTCGCACCCTCGCCGGCACCAGCCATGCTTTGCTCCATGCCACGATGATCCGCTGGATGAGTGGGCTCGACGGCCGAAAATGCCCGACCGCCCAGGCGGACAGCCCACAGACGACGGTGGCGACGAACCCCGAGAGCAGGGTCACAATGGTCCGGGGGATCGCAGTCACGTATCGCACGCTCGATGACGATACTGCCCAAGGGCGGCGGTCACCTGGTGTTGCCTATCCTCGTCCTCGTGTCGAGCGATCTGTCCGGGGAGAAAGCGAGGCTGCGTGAGTGGGCTCGAGCGCAACTGGCGCCCACCGCGGCAGAGTCGGATTCCGTCGTCGAAGGTCTGGCCCTCTGGTTGGCGACACAACCAAGCTCAGGGGTGCTCGTCTACTCATCGATGCCGGCAGAGATCCCCGTCGAGCGGGTGGTGGATCGATTCGTCGCTCGCCATCGGTTCTACCTGACCCGGACGCCACCGACAGGGCCGTTGACCGTGCACCACTTCTCGACACCGAGGGAGGTGCACCGGTTTGGCTACCTGCAGCCCGTGGCCCAATCCCCGCGCGCAGCGTACGAGGAGATCGGCGTGGTTCTCGTACCCGGGCTCTGCTTTGATCGTACGGGGGACAGGATCGGCTGGGGCAAGGGCTACTACGACCAGTTGCTGTCAGAGCTCCCCTCCGATGTGGCCAGGGTCGGCGTGACCCTCGAGCGTCTGCTCGTCGCCGACGTGCCGACGGAGGGCCACGACCAGGCAATGACACATCTCGCAACCGACGACGGAGTGCGACGGGTCGAACTCAGGTCTGCCGACGGCCTCTGAGCGTTGCTTCCACCGCGTCGGCCCAGATTGCATGGCCCGCCCCGGTTGGGTGAAGCAGATCGGCGGAGAACACCCCTTCTGCCGTCCGAAAGGCCGGAGCGGTGTGGGTCCAGTGGTCGATCTTTGCGGCCCCGTGAGCTGCGGCGACCTCCGAAGCTGCTCGATCGAACCGACGGGCGCGCCGACCGATGATCCAACTCAGTGGCCGGCGCAGGCGTGGGATCGCCGACAGATCACCGACGCCCGAGATCACGACCGATCGATGGCGCCTCGACAGTTCTCGGGCGATCAGCTCGAGCGACTTGCGGTAGGTGGAGAAGGAGGCGCCCTTGAGCACATCGTTGGCCCCGACCGAAACGAACACGACATCGCAGCTTTCGTACGCCATGGCGATCGGGAGCTGGTCGGCGACCACGTGGCGGGCACCGGCTCCACCCACGGCGATGGACCGGATGTGGATCGCACCGTCGGCTGCAGACCGCCGAGCGAGCTGCTGCACCCAGATCTCGTGGGGACCGGACACACCGGGACCGGTAGTGGTGCTATCGCCCAGCACCAGCCACCGCTGCAAGACTTCGCCGTCGCCGATCACACCCGAGGCGTCGAACTCGGGCTGGCGCGGAACGGGATGGAAGACGGCGCCGACTACCTGGGCGGCGAGCGCCGCAGCCGAGATTCCCGCCACCCGGAGTACAGATCTCTTGGTGATCACGACAGATTGGCGTTCATCCAGGCGACGGCGAACGCGACCGCATCGCGTGCGTTGAGCAACTGGCTGGGAGCATCGCCCACGGGGCCGGTGTGCGCCCGCCCTGTGGCGAGGTAGGCCTCGAGGATCGTGACGAAATAATCGTCACCCGGCCATTCGACGATCCCGTTCGAATCGTCGAGGGTCCCGACCACACGGATCTGCGGGCCAGAGTCGGTGGCGATGAGGCGATGGCGTCGGACCCGTCGCTTGTCGGGTATGTCCGCCAGGTACTCGGCATGGTGAAAAGCCGTGGTGGTATCGGGATCGGCTCCCATCCTGAGGATCAGCCCATCGGCTTGTATCAGCCGCTCCAGGGGTGAGCCCGCCCCGAAGTAGTCGTCCCAGGGTACGTTCGTGACCATTCGAGCGGCGCCGGCGCCGGCCGCTGCGAACCGACCTTCCGGATGGTCGCTCACGTGCGTGGATTGGTGGAGCCGGAACGCCTCTGCGAGGTATCCCACCTCGGGATCGGCCGGGGTGGTGAGTGCATCGAACGGTTCAGCTCCGGTCAAGAGGGCTGCGCGTTCTGCTTCAGGACGATCGTTGATCCATGCGAGATCGTCGCGTGCTCCGAGGACCATGAGCATGGTTCCTTCTCTCCCCACGACATCCATGATCGCGCCGATCACGGCGACCGCTCCACCCTCGACCGGGCCGATCGAACGCAGCGACGCATGGACCATGACCGTGGCGCCCTGGTGAAGCCCAAGGCGTCCGAGGTCGGACGCAAGGTGATCCCGGGTGTGCACGTGAGGCGAAGCTGCACCCATTGGTATCAAGCGGCGAACACGGCGCGCTGTCCTCGCACCGCGAGCATGGTCGTGGGAGCCACGAGCAGTGCGAGCCCGGCGAGCGAAAGTGCGGGGTAACCCACGAACTGCAGGAGCACACCAGAGCTCAAGCTGGCAGCCGCGCTCGACACCCACACCGTCGAATCGACGATGCCTTGAAGGCGGGCGGTGCCGGCTGTGGCGAGGACCGAGCTGCCGGCAACGAATCCGGCGTTCCATCCCACGCCGAGCAAGAGCAGGCCGACGAGCAACATCCAGGTCTGGTCGTCGGGTGCAGCCGCAGAGATCATCGCCGAGACGGCGAGGATGGCAACCGCCGCCGTCAGAATCACGCGAGGCCCGTGGCGGTCGACGAGACGCCCCGTGATCGGACTGAACGCAAACATGCCGAAGGTGTGGGCCGAGATCACAAGTCCGACGATCGACAGGCCTCGTCCGGTGTCTTCGATGTGGATGGGCGTTCCCGTCATGATGAGGACCATGACCACCTGGCCGAAGATCATGGATACCAAGGCGACCTGGATACGCGGATCCCAGAAGCCCCGAGCGGTTTCTCGTGTCTCCACGGCAACCGACCGGGGGGTTGTGACAGACCCGCCACGGGGTGGAGGAGGGTGGAACGCGATGAGTTGGGTGATGAAGGCCGCGGTCATGAACGTCGCCGTCACGAGGTAGCCGCCGAGGTAGGCCGCCTGATCGAGACCCTCGGCGAACCCACCCGCCGGCTCCAGCAACGATGGACCGAGCACCGCACCGATGGTCCCTGCCCAGACGATCAGGGACACCGATGTCCCGCGCTTGTGATCTTCGGCGACGTCGGCGGCCGCATACCGAGCGAGTTGGGAGGCCGACTGGCCGAATCCGATGACGAACAACCCGGCCAGGAGCATCAACAGGCTCGATGTGATCACTGCGATCGACGCAGTGACGGCCCCGATGGCGGCGACCGCGTAGCCGACCACGAGCCCGCGGCGCCTACCGGCCCGGGCGGCATCGGCGGCCAGAACCGAAGTGCCGACGGCGGTTCCGATGACGGCAACCGCCCCCGGCGTCCCGGCCAGCATCGGAGACCCGGTGAGGGCACGAGCGGCCAGTGTAGAAACGGTGATCGCTGCGATATAGCCCGTGTTTCCGAGGGCGACCGAGGTGAACAACACGCCGGTGGATCGGACTCGTCGTCCAGGGGATGTCATGACGACGGGGAGTGTACGGGGCGAGGCGGTACGCCGCTATCGAGTGGACGACGGCAACCTGGAGGTTGTCAGCTGTTCGAACCCATGGCCTGCGCGGCGCGAGCAGCCTTCACACGATCGCCCAGGCCAAATCGAGCCTTTGGCCGAAGATCGATGACTGCTCCCATGGCTTCGGCGAATGCCTTCGGATCGTCGGGGGCGAAGGTGAACTCCTCGCCGTCGAGCTTGAGCATGAAGCGGAATACGGTGACCCGTTCGCATCCGACCTGCGTCAGTGGCCACGCGCCGAGACGCCGGTGTCCGGCCACGACCCGAACCCAGTCGCCGTCGACTTGGACCGTGGCCGTGACGGGATCGCCGCCGGCGTGTGCCACGAATCCGCCTTTGAAGGTATTCATCACTCCGCTCCTGTCGCCTGCCCCGACACGCATGCTAGCGCGCAAAAGAGCACTCGTGTAGGTCCAACGACCTATACGAGTGCCCTTCTTCAGGTGCCTTCGGGCGCCTCAGGCGAGGTCGGGCATGGCCGTGATGGCGGTGGCAAGGGATCTGGACTGGAAGAAGCGGACGAATCGTATCGCTCGCTGGGAACCGAGGCGCTCTCGCAGGTAGCCCAGATCGACCGCACCGAGCAGGTCCACCAGAGAATTCCACTCTTCGGCACCGAGCATCACGTTGCCGTCATCCACCGGACAGAAGGCCACGAGGGCGTTCCCAGTGGCGTCTCCGACGAGCTCCCCGCCAAAGTTGATCACGCGGGCAGCATCGATGATCGACGAGATCGGATGGGTGACCTCGGCACCGAACCACCCCGGTTCGAGGACGATGTCGAGCCGGAGATCGTGGGTCAGGGCGAGTTCTGCCACTACATTTTCGATCCGGCGGCGAATGAACCGGCGGAGTGAGTCCGGGTCTGCTCCCTGCTGGATCAACACCGAGGCGATGGCGCCCCGGTTCGATGGGTCGATCGCCACCGAAGACCACAGCGAGCCATCGAGGCCTGATCGTTCGGCGTCGATGGTCGCAACCTCGCGGCCACTGATTTCTGCGAACGCCAATCGGCCGTCACTCAGGTACAGGGAGCCCGATTTGCTCTCCGACGTACACCTGAGGGTGCCGGAGACCAGCATGAACTCGCATAGGTTGAGGGCGTCGTACAGAGCCAGCTCGGAGATGTCGCCGGATATCATCTCCCCGCCTCCAATATCCCCTTCATGGCGGCTGCGGTCCGGCGAGCATTGAGATGAAGCAGTCCGAGGCTCACATCCTCGGCCACGGCAACGACGCCGAGAACGTAGCCATCACCCACCGCGTAGATGCCGATCACGCGATCGCCGGTCGACACGACCGAGTCGTGGAACTCGCCCTGTCCGAAGTCGGCTGCGATCCGCTGTCCAAGGCCCAAGGCAGCGGCGGAGATGGCGGCTGCCCGCATGCCTTCGACCTCGCTCCAGCTCGAGTGGATCAACATCCCGTCGGAGGTGGCAACGATCACGGCCAAGACTCCTTGAAGCGAGTGGGTGAGCGCCTCGCATTCCGCGACCACGGCTCCTGCGCCGGTCGAGCGCGCTGCGGTGCGAGCGGCAAGGATGGATGCGCCGGTCGACGGCGTGAGTGTCGGTGGTTCGGTGGCGACGGCCGTGTCGGCCGCACCGAAGTCGTAGAAGCTCTCTGCTGCCACCGTCAGATCCCTCCCTTGACCGTGTTCTCGAGTTCCTCGACCACTCCGATGAGCAGCGTGAGGAGCACTTGTTTCACGGACTCCTTGTCGTTCGCCTCACATGCGACCACCGGCACCGATGAATCGAGCCCCACCGCGGTGCGAAGGAGCGAGGCGTCGCCCTCGGATGCCCGGTTGGCTGCGACGACCATCGGCACCGAGCCGAGCTCGTCGAATCGACGCTTGATATCGGCGGCGTCCGACCAGGTTTCTGGTCTGGTGACATCGACCAGGAGCACGTAGCCCAGCATCCCGCGGCTCAGGATGTCCCACATGAAATCGAACCGGCTCTGTCCGGGAGTACCGAAGAGGTACAGCTCCATCAGGAAGTCCTCGTCGGCCACGGAGATCTTTCCGAAGTCCATGGTGACGGTGGTGTGGTCCTTGACCTCTTTGCCGTCGGTGGTCCCGGTCTCGGTGCTGACCACCGGGATCTCGGAAACCGACTGGATGAAGGTGGTCTTCCCGGCCGCGAAGGGACCGGTGACAACCAGCTTGAAGTTGATCACATCTACTTGATTCATCGGTCCTCGCTCACAGTCCTCTCACGGCCTCGATCAGGCGTCTCAATGCCCGCGCCTTCTCCTGTGGTGGAGGCTCGGAGCGAGACGACGCTCGCATGCTCGCCATGGCGGCATATGCCTGGCGACCTACGCGGTCCGGCACGTACTCGTCGTCATCCTGAGCCTCTGGCGCCGCCTGCTCGGCGAACAATGTGGATGCCGTGGGCGGCCCGTCGATCAGAGGACGCCCCGAGGGGATGTCATCGTCCAGGGGGGCTGCTTTCTCTTCCCCCCATCGATGATCAGAGGCGTCCTGCGGTCGGACGACGGTGACGAGATCGTGGGCGTCCAAGGAGGTCACGAGGTGCTGGGCCCTATCGCCGCCGAGTTCCTCGACGAGCTCAACGAATCGAGCTGGGGACAAGAGGACGGTGAGAGCGTTCCAGGCTTCTCCGTCGAGGGTGACGACCGCCTGCGGATGGACGTTGGCCAGTGACACGAGAGCGTCGTCGTCGACTCGGGACAACGGCGGGTCCGAGGGCCGCGGTATGGCAACGATCTCCGAGGGCAGGAACGAGACCGAGGTCCCGAAGCCGTGGCGGCCCTTGGACGTCACAACCGGTCCCGCCGACAGGGTCAGCAGCTCGATCGTCGACTCCAGACGGCGGCGCACGAATCGTTCGACTGCCTCTCGTGGACAGCCGATCTCCATGAGCTCATCGACGAAATTCAGACGGGCATCCGGTTGCTGAGAGGCAGACTGCCATAGCGTACGGTCGATACCGGCATCCGCCAGCTCGGAACCGCTCATTGCAACACCCTCGATAGATGCAAAGTAGAGCCGTCCCGACTCGAAGAAGAGCGACCCGGTCCGCGACCCTTCGACCTTCATCGACCCGGTGGCACCGGTGGACTCCACCCAGCGCAGGGCAGCCGTGAGTGAAGCGTGAGCGAGTTCACTCGCCATTGGCGTTCACCCCTCCTTTCGATCCGTTCATACGATCACCCCGTCCGCCAGCGTGCGAAGGTGTTTTCTTGCCAGCCCGAGCCCGGTGACCCGGGCATCGAAGATGGCGTACAGGAACAATCCGGGACCGTTGACTGCCGCCGGCAGGGGACAGGCGATGTGGATCCGATCCCCGATGTCGATGATCAGATCGTCGACTGTCTCACCGGACTCGATGTTCTCGATGACCGCCAGTGTGCTTCGGAGGGTCTTCGTGGCGGCAGCGACGGCAGCATCGAGGATCGGGCGGTCGATGCCACCGACTGCCCCGAGCGTGAGCCCGCTGGCATGGTCGCCCAGTGCAACGCCCATGCACCCGTCGATGTCCAATGCCGAGGCGAGCGCGTCCAGAGCATTCAATTCATCGCCTCCCGAAGGCTGAGGCACCGGGTGGCGCGGTCGGTTCGGCATCGGATCGGCGGACTCTGCGCATGAATGACGTTTCCCCCGTCTGGCAACGGTCTCCATGGAGAGTTTCGGACCGGACCGGCTGAAACTGGAGTGGCAATCCCGGAAAAACACCCCGAGGCTCTGGTCAAGCGTGTATCGATCGGCGCCGATGTTGGAACTTGATGTCGAGCACGTTCCCAGTCGTCCGGAAGGGGTATGACCCCGAAGCCGTCGAATCGTTCGTGAAAGAACAGGCCGAGGCATGGCGCCTCCAGCTCGAAGAGGCGGTCGGGGCGCTGGAGGAGTGGCGTCGGAGGGCCGAGGCGCTGTCGGAGCGCTCCACTCATCTCGAGCGACAGGTTCGAGAGCTCGAACGGGTTCACGACGAGCGCGTCAGCACCCTCGAAGCCTCGATCGCAGAGCTGACCTGGTCGAGAAACCGGGCGAAGGACGAGCTGGCCGACCTCGAGGAGGCATTTGCCCGGGCGTCGGGCGAGGCCGCGACGATCATGCAAGAGGCACGGAACGAAGCGGCACAGATCGTTGCGGCTGCCGAGGAGGAAACCCAGCGGTGGTTCGCGGCGGCGCGGCGCCGCATCGAGCTCGCAGAGTCTCACGCCGGAATACACGCCGACTGACGACGACTGCCTGGTCGTTGATCAGCTTGTTGCTGCCATTCAGGTCCGATTATCTACGTTCTACGTTCTACGTTCTACGTTCTACGTCCGAACGCTCCCGGACCTCGGACCATGACGCTCCCCGCCGGTGACCTCCAGAGTGGAACGGTGGCGCTCCTCGGGTAGCCTCTCTCGGATGGCACGGGTGTACCTCTCGCCGCCGGACGTCGGCGATTCAGACCGCAATGCGCTTGTCCGCGCCTTCGACAGCGGGTGGATTGCCCCCCTCGGTCCCGAAGTCGACCGATTCGAAGAGGATCTCGCTCGAGTCACGGGTCGGGGGTTCGGAGTGGCTCTGTCCAGCGGAACAGCAGCCCTTCACTTGGCCCTGTTGCTGGTGGGAGTGGAGCCAGGAGATCGGGTTGCCGTCCAGTCTCTGACCTTCGCCGCAACCGCCAATGCCGTGCGCTACGCCGGAGCCGTACCGGTGTTCGTCGACTCCGAGACGGCGTCGTGGAACATGGATCCCGACCTTCTCGGCGAATTACTGGCCGGCGGTGACATCAAAGCCGTGATATCGGTCGACCTGTACGGCCAATGCGCCGACTACGAGCGGATCGAGGCTGCGTGTCGCGAGTACGAGGTCCCGCTCATTGAGGACGCCGCCGAAGCGATCGGTGCGACCTATCGCGGCCGGCCCGCAGGGAGCTTCGGGAAGATCGCCACCCTGTCGTTCAACGGCAACAAGATCATCACCACCAGCGGAGGTGGTGCACTGGTCACCGGTCGCACCAGCTGGGCGGAACGGGCTCGCTTCCTCGCCACACAGGCCCGAGATCCGGCTCCTCATTATCAGCATTCGGAGTTGGGCTACAACTATCGGATGTCGAACCTCCTGGCGGCGTTGGGCCGGGCTCAACTGGCCGACCTCGAACGTCGCGTCGAGCGCCGCCGAGCCCACAACAGCTTCTACCGAGCGGCACTTGCCGCTCTTCCTGGCGTCGAGTTCATGCCGGAGGCGCCAGGGTGTCGTTCGATCTTCTGGTTGACCGCGCTCACGATCGACCCCGAGCAGGCCGGGACCGATCGGGAATCGATCCGGCTCGCGCTGGAACAACACGACATCGAGTCGAGGCCGGTCTGGAAACCGATGCACCTGCAGCCCTATTACGCCGGCTATCCCTCGATCGGCGGGGGAGTGTCGGCACACCTGTTCGACAACGGTCTGTGCCTGCCGTCCGGGTCGACGCTGTCCGACCACGATCGTGATCGGGTGGTGGAGATCATTCGCGCCGAGTTCGGTGGATGATCAACGGGAGTCGAGCGGATACCCCGGTCGCCCTCGTTCCAGCCAGTCCCCAACTGCTGCCTCGATCCCGACATCGGACCCGGCGCTCGTCGACATCATGTATCGGTGGTACAGGACGTCGCAGTAGGCCTGGATCGGATCGGCGACTCCATCGATGGCGGCGAGCCGGGCGAGCATCGGCTCGAACACCGTCGCTCGCCACTGGATGGCCACGATGCTCTTGCCGGTGGCGCTGTGGTGGTGGTGGGTGGCCTGGTAGTAATACAGGTCTGAGAGGATCTGGCGGGCCTGTTGCTCCAGGGCCTCGATGCCAGTGAGGGCCTTGAGGCGGGAGCTGTGGAAGCTGCGTCCCCCGACGCGCAACTGAACCCGCAGCTGCGACCCGCCTTCGGTCGGGACGAGGTCGACCTCTTCGACGTCGAAGCCGAGGGAATTGAGTCTGCCAATGCGGTCCTCGATGCGATACCGCTCGTCCGATCCGATCACATCCTCGCTCTGGAGCTCGTCCCACAATGCCTGGTATCGCTCGGCGATGTCCTCGCCGAGACCGAGGTCGGCCTCGTCGATGTCCCTTCCCATCTGGGCTGCGATGTCCGCCATACCACCCGCCACATTGGTGATCATGATGTCGAGGTCTTCATGACGCTGGCCATCGGAGAGCTCCGCATCGGGATAGATCGCGGCGGTCTCGGCGTCGACCATGATCGTCTCTATGGCTTCGGCGTCGAATCGGTACAGAACGTTCGACAAGGAGCAGTCACCCCAGTAGATGCCGTTGAGATGAAGCTGAACGAGGAGTTGGGCGAAGGCATTGAGCATCTGGCCGCGGCGCGGGCCGAATCCGGCGCCGGCGAGCAATTCGCGATATGAGAACGAGAACGGTTCGTACAGCGTTATGAGCGCTGCGCTCTGCTCGGCGTGCCGATCAGGATGGCGTCCTTCCACGAGACCCACCGGTGTCACCGCCGGCATGCCCAATGACTCGAGCGCCCGCAGCACTCGGTAATCCTGTTGAGCGGCTCTCTGCGACAGCTCCTTGACCACATAGATGGCGCCGGGATACTCGAAGAAGCGGACCTCATGGCGCGAGATGCCCTTGGGGAGTACGACCATGTGCGGAACCTCCCATTCGAGGATCGACTTGTCCCAAGGCAGGTCGAGGAAGTCGGGATGTCCGGGGCGTACTGTGAGGACTGACACCGTCAGGGAATGTAGTGCGTCGCAGCCGGCGCCCGAATGCTCGTCAGAGGGTGGGAGCGACCTGACAGGTCGGGCACCAGTACGTGATCCGGGCATGGCGCACGCCGATGGGTTGCGACACGATCGTCGTGTTGCACCGATGGCACGGCTGTCCGGTACGCTCGAACACCCAGGATTCGAGACCTGGTCGGCGATATCCGGTGGTGACGCGTCCCCCTCGTCGACTCGCATTCGGCACCATGAGCTTGCGCGCTCGTGCCGCCAGCGCGTCGATTCGATCGGCGTCGATCGATCCCAGCGTCCGCTCCGGGTGGAGGCTTTCGAGGAACAAGATCTCGTTCTTGTATTCGTTGCCGACACCGGCCATCACCCGCTGGTCGAGCAGGAAGTCTGCGAGGAGTGTGTCGGGAGGGAGCAACGCAGCCCTCTGGCGGTATGAGTCGAAATCGAACTCGTCGCCGAGGACGTCGGGCCCCAACCTTCTGAGTGATCGATCGATGACCCGCGTCCGCTCGACCTCCACCGTGGGTGCCGAGTAGCAGAGAGCCACGTGGGTTGCGGTCCGGAGCAGCAGACGGATGGCTCCGGGCTCGTCTGCACGGCGACCTGTGCGTTCCCCGTCGGTCTCGACCATGCCGGCGTTGGATCGGATGCGCCATCGCCCCGGCATGCCCAGCCACACGTGAATTGTCACCGCGTCTTCGACATCGATCAAGAGATGCTTCCCGTGGGTTCGGATACCCGTCACCCGGGCGCCCACCAACCGACTTGCCCACCGTCGTACGTTGGGGGACCCACCCACCTCGAGAAGCTCCTTGCCCACGAGCGCAGGCCGCAGCTTGGCGGCTGCCCGGGCATACGAATCACCTTCGGGCATCGATACGGAGACCCCGATGAGTGTGCCGGAACCCGAACTCCGTGAGGGCACGACCCAGCGGAGCGGCCGCGATCGGCTCGCCGTCCACGGTGTGGAGCGTGGCCCGTCCTCGCCTGGCGGCGATGTCGGCGATCGCAGCTGCAACCGGGTGAACGAGCGCCGGGTCGGCATCGAACATCCGCACCTTTCGGCCATCGACGAAGGCTACGAGGGATCCATTCGCCAAGATCACTTGTGAACCTGCGATCCGCCCGATCCGACCCTCCTCGACCGTCGGCCATTCCAGGGCCGCTCCGTAGGGATTTGCAGGGTCGGTGGCTGCCAGCGCGACAACGACATCATCGGAAGGAGCCCGAAGCCGGTCGACGGCGCCCGGCAGGGCGAATTGCGCCCCACCAAGACCCTCCACGAAATACCCTCGCCGTACCTTGCCCGCCTCCTCGAGTTGTGACAGCACCGGGTAGATCCCGCTGAATCCGCCGGCCACCGACTCGTGTGCCACCGCGGCCCGGGTGAGCACGCCATGCCGGCGGAGGAGTTGGTCGACGAGCGCAGCCGCACGGCGAGTCGGATCGGGCTGTTCCCAGAGTAGATCTGACACGAGCGACCATCGGCCGGCCGCATGCGGCGGAAAGGTCGAAGGAACCGTGGGGCGCCTACTCGAACGTGAACGTCCGGTCGATCGAAGGAACGCCCGCACGGGTGCGAAGCTGTCGTTGGTCACTTCGCCCGCCCAGACGAGATCCCACAGAGCGGCGAGAATCTCACCGGGCTCACCGCCGCCGCAGGCTCCGTAGAGGTCGCGAAAGAAGGCCGCACCTCGCTGTTCGAGGTGGGCACGTATCGCATCGTGGTGTGGGCCCGAGGGTCGTTCGACGGAGCCGTCCGTGAGCAGCGCCGGGAGTTGATCGCGGTGGTACAGCGCCACCCGCCCGTCGCGGGCGCCGATCGAACCTCTTCCGATCCAGGCGACCTCGCCCTCGATGCAGAGTTGGTCGAGCTGGGCGCCCCCGTCGACCAGGCGAGCAGAGAGAACCTCGCTCTCCAGCACCGAGGCTGGGATCTCGACCGCCTGAAGCTGGTGGAGAACATCGAGCATCGCCGAACGGCCGCGGGCAGGTGGATCCGTGACGCCGTGCCATGCGGGCAAGAACCGGGCGAGCCCCTCGGCATCCACCGGCTCGATCTCATGGCGCAGGACGGCGAGCGATCGACGTTTGAGCCTCCGCAGGACCTCCATGTCGATCCATTCCTGGCTGGCTCCACCGGGCCTGAAGGCTCCGCGTGTCACGCGGCCGGCCGACTCGAGCTTGGCGAGGGCCGTGTCGATCACCCCGCGTGGCAGGCCCAGGGCGGCTGCGGCCTCGTCGACAGTGAACGGGCCGTGGGTTCGTCCGAAACGGCCGACGACGTCTCCGAGAGGATCGGCAACAGGCTCGAGGAACACCTGGGGCACCCCCTGTGGCGGTTGGACGCCCAGTGCGTCCCGCAGCCGACCTGCGTCCTCGACCGCAGCCCACCGTGCGTCGCCCGCCATGTGCACTCGGATGACCCGGCGTGCTCGTTCGAGCTCTTCGAGGAGGTCGAGGGCGTCGGACTCGGAGCTTCGGATCGCCACATCGTCGGTCCCGAGCGGGCCGAGATCCCTGAGCAGGTCGTGGATCCCATCGGCACCGCGGACTCGGCGGTCTTCGGTGAGGCGCTGCAATTCGAGCTCGAGGTCGGCGAGCACCTCGCCTGACACGAGCTCACGCAGCTCGCTCTCTCCGAGCAGCTCCCGCAGCAGATCGCGGTCGAGCGTCAGAGCGGCTGCACGGCGTTCGGCGAGCGGCGTGTCGGCCTCGTAGAGGAACGCGGCCACGAACGCGAAGAGCAACGAGGATGCGAACGGTGAGGGTGTCCGGCTCTCGACCTCTACGACCCGGATCGCCCTGGAGCGAATATCGCTGAGCACGCTCTGCAGTGCAGGCAGGTCGAAGTCGTCTTGGAGGACCTCCCGGAAAGTCTCGAGCACGATCGGGAAGGAACCGAACTGTTTGGCGACCTTCAGCAGATCGGCAGCACGACGCCTCTGCATCCACAGGGGTGTTCGCTTGCCGGGCCTGCGGCGGGGGAGAAGGAGCGCGCGCCCTGCCGCCTCCCGGAAGCGGGCGGCGAAGAGCGAGGTGTCGGCCAGGTGATCGAGGAGAATCGACTCCACCTCCTCCGGCTCGAGCGTGAGATCGGAGAGGGACGGCGTCTCGTCGGCATCGGGGAAGCGGAGCGCGATGCCGTCGTCGGACCAGATCACGTCGACGTCGATCCCGGCCGTCTCCCGGAGTTTGGTGGTCAGGGCCATCGCCCACGGCGCATGCACCCTGGCGCCTAGTGGTGAGAGCATGACGATACGCCAGTCGCCGATCTCGTCACGGAAGCGCTCGACGACCATCGTCTGGTCTGAGGGCAGGGCCCCGGTCGCCTCGCGTTGTTCCTCCAGATATCGCACGAGATTGGTCGCCGCCAGCTCGTCGAGCCGGAACTCGGCGACGAGACGCCGAGTCGCATCGTCAGGGGGGAGAGACCCCAGCTCTCTGATGAACCGACCCACGGCCTGGCCCGTCTCCAGGTTTCGTCCGAGGGAGTCGCCATGCCAGAAGGGCATCTTGGCGCCGGGCTCGCCGGGTGCCGGAACCACTTCGACACGATCCGGGCCGATCTCGGTGACTCGCCAGCTGGATGATCCGAGCAGGAAAACATCACCCTGTCGTGACTCGTACACCATCTCTTCGTCGAGCTCTCCGACGCGAGCACCATCGGGCAGCTGGACCCGATACAACCCGCGGTCGGGGATGGTTCCCGCGTTGGCGACCGCGAGCTGTCTCGCACCGGGCCGAGCCGACACCACGCCGGTGATGCGGTCCCAGGTCACCCTGGGGCGGAGCTCTGCGAAGAGGTCCGACGGGTATCGACCGGCGAGCATGTCGAGTGTGGACTCGAAGACCGCTCGCGACAGTTCGGTGTAGGGCGCTGCGCGTCGTGTCATCTCGTAGAGATCGTCCACCGTCCGGTCTTCCACGACGACTGCTGCGACGAGTTGCTGGCACAGCACATCGAGCGGATTGCGGGGGATCTTCGTGGACTCCACCTGCCGGTCGACCATCAGGTCGACCACCACCGAGGACAGGAGCAGGTCACCGCGATGTTTTGGGAAGACCTTCGCCTTCGAAACGCCTCCCACGTGATGGCCGGCTCGTCCCACTCGCTGCAGGCCCGAGGCAACCGAGATCGGTGACTCCACCTGGACCACGAGATCGACCGCCCCCATGTCGATCCCCAACTCGAGTGACGAGGTCGCAACCACAGCCTTGAGCTCGCCTCGTTTCAGTGCCTCCTCGATCTGTACACGCTGGTCCCGCGAAACCGAACCATGGTGGGCGCGCGCGATCTCGGTGTCGGCGAGTGTGTTGAGCTCTGCGCAGATCCGTTCTGCGAGACGCCGGCTGTTGGCGAAGACGATCGTCGACTCGTGGCTCTCGATGAGCTGGAGGATCTTCGGGTACACGGCCGGCCAGATCGAGCGCGTGCGCACCGGCCCCTCGCCGCCGTCGAGGAACGACTCGAGCGGATCGGGAGGCGCCGGCTCGACCATGTCCTCGACCGGAACGACCAGTTCGACATCGATGTCGCGTTCGCCACCGGCGTCGATCACGGCGACCGGTCGCGGCACCATCGTCTCGTCGTCGACCTGAATGGAGCCGCCGAGGAAGGCTGCGATCGTCTCGAGCGGGCGCTGAGTCGCCGAGAGGCCGATCCGTTGCGGAGCACTGTGCGTGATGTCTTCGAGCCGTTCCAGGCTCAGCGCCAGATGAGCGCCTCGCTTCGAGCCGGCCACGGCGTGGACTTCGTCCACGATCACGGTTTCGACGCCCGCAAGCGTCTCGCGCGCCTGAGAGGTGAGCAGCAGGTAAAGCGACTCGGGCGTGGTGATCAAGATGTCGGGAGGCGTCCGTTGCATCCGTCGTCGCTCGTCGGCGGGTGTGTCACCCGTCCGAAGGAAGGTCGTGATCTCGGGAAGATCTCCCATCCCCAGGCGCGCTGCGGCGTGGCGGACGCCGAGGAGCGGAGCCCGGAGGTTCCGGTCGATGTCGTAGGCGAGGGCCTTCATCGGTGACACGTACAAGACCCGGCAGCGGTCCGGCTTGTCGGGCAGCGGGCTGGTCAGCAGTCGGTCTATGTTCCAGAGAAAGGCAGCGAGGGTTTTGCCCGAGCCCGTGGGTGCATGGATCAGTGTGTGGGCGCCACTGCCGATGGCGTCCCATCCAAGTCGCTGCGCCGTGGTGGGTGCCGCGAACGAGGCCTCGAACCACGCTCGGGTGGCAGCGGAGAACGGAGAAAGGGAATCGGACACCCGTTCACTGTATCGGTGCCCTGTGACCAATCGGGCAGCGTCGGCCGACGCATGGGATGAGGGCTCGCCGGGGCCGGGCGTCGCGGTGGGGGATCTGTTCTACCGAGGCGTGGTCGGTGGAAACCGGACGGCTCCGCTGAAATCAGACATCGTCAACGTGCTTGGAGAGCCGGCAGATCGATGGGCAGACGGGGTGAGAGATCGACGGGTCAGAGCGTCACGGGGGTGCGCTGAAAACCGGCGGCGACCGTCGTTGCGAAGGAACCACCTTCGACGAGGCCGACGAAGGTCGAGGCGATGTCTGGATCGAACTGGGTGCCGGCGTAGGTCCGGAGCTCATGGAGCGCATGATCGACGGGGAGCGCCGGCTGGTACGAGCGGTGGCTCGTGATGGCATCGAAGGCATCGGCAACGAGAACGATGCGAGCGAGGAGAGGGATCTCGTCCCGGCGGAGCCCGAAGGGATAGCCACCACCGTCCCACCGCTCGTGGTGGTGCAGGATCGCTTCGGCGATCGCCCGGTCGTAGGCATCGATCGTCATTGCGAATCCGTACTCGGGGTGACGGCGGATGCGGCGGATCTCATCGCCGACGAGGGGACCGGGTTTGGCCAGGATCGCGGGATCGACGTGGATCTTTCCGACGTCGTGGAGAACGCCCACGGTGGTCAACCGATCGAGGTCATCATGATCGAGTCCGATCGCCGCGCCGATCTGGGTTGCGAAGGAACTCACGCGATAGACGTGTCCATAGAGGTCTTCTACAGCGTCCGACATCGCTTCGATCAAGGAGTCCATCTCCGCCCTTCCTCACAGCCGTCCACGTCAACTGAGTCTCATCGAAGGGACTCGCGTTACGCGCCTCGCACATAATCACGTATCGAACGGCGGCGGTCCATGGGCCGGGAGGCTCAGACTTATCCACAGCGATGTGGATTGCGAGTGGGCGTCAGAACCAGAAAATGACGGCGGCAGCGCCTATGAGGGCTGCTGCCCTGGCCGGGTCCACTCGGTTGGGGGATGGTGCACCTCGATCCGCCCCACCAGACGGCGAAGGCTCACAGAAAGGCCCTTACCACCTCGACGGCAACTTCTGCCGCGTCACCGGAGACCTTGAGACGTGTCTCGGCAAAGCTCGCTCGTGCCACCACGAGCCGTGCCCAATCGGAGGCCGATCCCTTGATCAGGTTCTCGGCGTCTTCGGGGCCGAAGATCCACTTCGTGTATCCCGGACCGATCAGCTCGATGCGAATCGGAACGTAATCTTCGCCTGCCAGCTTGAAGGAGTAGGGAAGCGCCTTCCAGCCGAGCCAGCAGATGTGGCGGATGCGGGGCGTGTCCTCGATCTCGGCTTCCATGGCCTCGTAGATGTCGAGACCGTGTGCCCACGTCTCCATGAGCCTCGTGGTGGCCAGGGTTCGCGCACTCATCGATCCTGCGATCCACTCGAGTCGATGGCTTGGATCCATGTGTGAAAGTGGTTCGACGACCTTCGCTCGCCCACCGCGCCACCATTCGATGACGTCTTGAGGCCGCATCCTTCGGCCACGTTCCACGGCTTCCTGTCGGATGCTGTCGAGATCGGGAGTCGAGCGGTATCGACTGAGGTCGGCTTCGCCGGTGATCACCGACGCTGCCAGCTCTTCGGAATCAGCCAGGTGGCTGATCGTGTCGCGGATGGACCAGCCGACCGACCGCGTCGGCTTGTCCCAGTCCTTCAGCGCAATCCGCTGGAGGAATTGGTCTAGGTACTGTTGTTCAGCAACGAGGTCTGACAGGATCTCACGCACGGCGCTTCATTCTAGTGGCCTGGGAAGCATTGGATGCCCGCCCGGCGGGGTTCGAGCATTCCGCCATCCTGCATCGGGGAACCGGTTCTCTCGTCGACCGGCTTGGACCGGGAGTCAGAAGCTGCGGTCGGCCTGCTCGGCCCCGAACGGAGCCGGGGGATGAACCGCTTCGGGGGGCGCAACGATCGCATTGAGCTCGTCGATGAGGCTTCTGAGGCGGGCGTACCGCCGCCTGTCGAATCGAAAAGCCACACGCTCGCAGTCGAGCGCGTCACCGTCGCGCACTTCTGCGTCGGTGGCCCCGATCGTTTCGATGTCCCCGGACACGATGATGTCCCTGTAGTCGTCGGACAGCCGTGCCAGCGTTGCCGGATCGGGGGCCTGTCGAAGTCGGAGCACGAGTGTTCCATCGACGTAGCGCTGAGAGTGGAAGTTCGCGTAGAACCTGCACATCACATCTGCCGCCTCCGTCGGATCGTTGGTGACGGTGAACAAGGACGTGTCCTCGGGGGAGATGAGTCCCTTGTCGGTCAGGACGGCCTGCATGAACTCGACGAGAGGGCCCCAGTATCCGGTGCCTTCGGCCTCGAGCATCACGATCGGATGCAGGTCGCTCTTTCCGGTCTGAATGAGAGTGAGGAGCTCGAAGGTCTCGTCGAGCGTGCCGAAACCACCAGGGAAGAGCGCAAACCCGTGTGACTCCTTGACGAAACCCAGCTTCCGGGTGAAGAAGTACTTGAAGTTGACGGTCTTCTCCGGTGAGACGTACTCGTTTGCGTTCGCCTCGAACGGGAGCCGGATGTTCACACCGTAGGAGGCATCGAGTCCGGCTCCGCGGTTCCCCGCCTCCATGACCCCGGGCCCGGCGCCCGTGACGACGCCCCAATGCCGCTCCACCATGATGCGGGCGAACTCCTCGGCGAGACGATAGTTGGGGTCCGTATCTGCCAGCCGGGCCGATCCGAAGATGGTGACCTTCGGCTCGTCGTGGCGGGAGAAGACCAGCATCGAATATCGCATCTCTTTGAGAGCGGTGTTGACGAGCTTCAGGTCGCCCCGGCTGGGCGCGTCGCGGTGGAGCTTGAGAACGGTCACGATCATCTCGCGGATCAGATCGCCGTTGTCGTTGTTCGACACCTGTGCGATCAGATCTGTGACCGTCTTGTCGAGCTCGGGGTTGCCGAGGTCGTAGCTACGCATGGGCACCAGAGGGTACCGGTTCGGCGCGAGTCGGCAGGCGGCTCAAAACGGCCGCTCGGACGGACCCTTGCGCACCACGGCGTTCCACACGGTCTCGTAGTGGTCCCGGTCGTAGAGGTCGACGTGTGGCAACACGAATTCTTCCCATGCGAGCCGCAAGGGATCCTCTGCATCGGCATGGATGTGCAACCCGGTGGGGATGCGGTCGAGTATCGAGCGGAGGCTCAGTGGAGTCTCGACCCGGGTACCGGCGTCGAGTGCCTCGAACGAGGCGTTCACTTCCACCGCCAGTCGAGCGATGGCCGTCACGTACGCCGGTTTGAGAGACGGATAGCGCCGGGAGAGCATCGACTCGATCTGCTCCTCACCCGGGAACGACTTCTCCCAGATGACCCACCGGTCGGCAAATGCCTTGTTGAGGGTCTGCGTGCCCGCATAGTCCCTGAGATCGGTCGGGTTCATGGTGCCGAACACGCGAACGTCGGGTCGCAGGGCGACCGTGTCTCCGTTCGGCAGGTCGATGGCCCCATACCGATCCAGCAATCCGTGGAGGGCGAACAGGGTCTCGGCGCCTGCTGCGTTCAACTCGGAGAGATTCAGCAACGCAGGTCCTCGAAGGGCCCTTGTGATGTCGCCATCCTCCCAACGGCTCTCGGTTCCGCCCTTGCCGTCACCATGGAGTTTGGTGGAGCCGATGAGTGTGACGTCACGGACTTCACCCGTGAGCGGGATGCGGAAGTACGGGAGACCCAGTTGGGCCGCAAATTGCTCGATGTCGTGGTCCTTGCCCGTCCCCATGTGCCCCCTGACCGCGAGATGCAGCGGAGCGAAACCCTCCGGGTTCGCCTGACGCACCTGCTCAACTTGAGCAAACCGGTAGAGCATCCCCAGATCGACGTAGTGGGGATCCGGCTCAGGGATCTTCCTGGCGCGTTGCTCGTGGTCCTCGGTCCCCTTGGGCAGCGTGAATCGTGGCAACGTGATTGCCGGGCCGCCCCCAACGGGGTCCTCGAACGCGACTGATTCAGACACTGACTCGTTCCCTTCGGCTCGTCGTGGGTCGCGACGGACGCGACCACCAGGTATCCATTCCCCACAGGGAGAGGCTGCGGCGGAGCGAGGACCGTACCCCGTCCACCATCGCCCGGGTCAACTCACCCGGATGCTCGACCACTTGGTGCCGTCCATAGGCGGTCGAGACCGTGTCGTCCCCGATCCCGATCCCCAGCACCGTCGTGCCGTTTCGTTCGATCGCCTCGACCGTCTCGGACAGGTCGGCGATCGAACCTCTCGTCATGCCGTCTGCCAGGACGACCAGAACCCGTACATGACTCCCGAGCCTCCCCATCCGTTCTGCGGCGAGGGTCAGGTTGTACTCGTCGACGTTGGAGGCTTTGTCGAACATCGACACGGGGGGAGAGGATTTTGGCTCCCGGCGGGCCGCCATGGCGGCCTTCCCGGGTTCCGTGGCCGTCCAGAACATCCCTGCGAAGACGTCTTCGGCGTCCCGCCAACGTCGATCGAACGGCTTGATGACGTAGTGATTCACAGTCGAGGTGAGCCGCTCCGCCGCACTTCCTTGAGTTCGGCGAAGTCCGGCGATGGACTGACTTCGGGACCTCGTGTACGACCACTCGGTATCGGTCGAACGAGCGGCGAACGATCGGTTGAACAGGGCGACCTCGAAGTCGATCTGCAGCTCGTCTGCCAGGCGGGCGAGCGTCCATGCACCCATCAGCGCGGCCGACATCCCCCACGCCCCGGATCGTACGACGCTCGGTCCTCGAGGCTGGAGCATCGACGCGGACGCGTCGACGAGCAGGCTCACCGCGTAGGTGCGCCGCGTGCGGGCGGAGCGCCGCTCGTACATGCGCGTGTAGAGGCCGGCACCGATGAACAGGGCGGCATGGGGCGAGACATCCCCCTGGTCGTAGCCGGACCGCAGTCCTCGCCGCTGGTTGGCGGCAAAGAGCGGATAGAGCTCACCTGACACCTGGCGCTGTGCGATCTCCCATTTGGTGGCGGCGGCGGACAGAGCCTCGCGCCCCTGGGAGGCGAAGGCCGAGAACGAGCGGGGAGCGGCGGCCACAACGAGCTTTCCGGCTTGACCCGTGGGCAGATACACGGTTGGAGCCTCCGACACCCGAAGCAGCTGATCCGTGGAGGCATCGGTCCCGAGCTCAGATGCTCCTGCGCGCTCGGTCAGTCCCGCCCTGGCGTCGGCCGCCCGGCGGGTCTCGGAGTAACTCTGAGCGTCCTTCACCACGGGGCTCGTCAATCGAACCTTGTCCACGGCCTCGGCGACAGAGTCGGCGTCGGCTTGGTCGACGATCTTCTGCTGTGCGGTCGTCACCTCTTCGGTCTTGTTGAGGAGGTGGTTGGTACGGGCGATCTCGACGAGCTCGAGGGCGTGGGTCGCCACGGCCCAGGGGTCGGCAGCCTCGGCTGCCTTCGTGAGAACGTCTGAGGCTTCGGCGAGGGCGACGGCTGCTCGTGCGTCGAAACGACGTTCCAGTGGTTCGCGTTCCGAATAGCCACCGCAAACGAGGAAACAACCGAGTGAGAACTGGGAGAGGGCACCCGCCTGACGGTTGGCGTCGGGGAAGGCCGCCCGGTAGAGGTCGGTGAGCACCGACCGCGCCCCCGGATACACGCCCAGACCCTGGCGTTCCTGTCGTGCGTCCTCGAGCGTGAAGAACATTGCTTCTGCGATCGGTCCGCCGGCTCGGTCGAGCGCCGTGAGCAGGTCGACCGGCTCGTCGGTTCGCTCGCCCTTGATCGGCCATTCCTTGGGGACGGGCCGCCGTTCTTCGAAGTTCGACGACACGAGGTGCACCACTTCGTGGAGGGCAGATGCGAGCGCGACTTCCGCAGCCGTCACAGGAGCGTTGCGGTTGTATGCGGCTTGGAACAGGCGGGGGTCGCACACGACCTCCTCTTCTCCCGCCGCTGCTTCCGAGCCGAGGCGCACGCGCAGGTGTTCGTTGCCCGACAGGCTGCGCGCAAAACGCGTGATGGCCGGTGCAACACGCTGATAGCGCGCGACCACCTGCTCGATCGCCCCTTCGTCGGGGCGGAGCATGTCTCTGAGAACGGTGTCCGAACGTGCGCGCATAACCCTCATTGTCTCACGGTCTGTCAAGCCTCGGGTTCGTGTGCAGCCGCGCGCAGAGCTTGCGGTTCGGAGGTCGTGTCGCTCAGGGAGTGGTGTCCTCGTCGACCTCGCCCGAAGGCGTGATCACGACGGTGACGTCGGTGTAGCCCAGTATCCCCAAGAGATCCTCCAGCACGACCTTGGCGCGATCTTCGGCTTCACCGAGCAGATCGTTCTCCAGGGCCTGCGCCACGAGGGCTTCCTCGGCGGTGATCCGGGCGGAGCGTTCGAGATCCGGATCACCCTTCGTGAACAATCCCGTCTCGCGGTTGTACACCACGGTGCGCTCGTTGTCCACAGCGACATAGGTGATCTTCGCTTCTGGGATGCGAATGATCGCCCGACCGGTGGCTGGGTCCGAGAAGATGTCCTCTGGATCGAGTGTTTCGAGGTCGACACCGGCGCCGATGCGGGCCACGGCAAACATCTCGACTTTGTCGCCGACCGCCCAGTTGAGCAGACCTTCGTCGTTGCCCTTCTCCACAGTCGTGTACTCGACCACTTCCACCGTCGTGAGCTCGGCGAGGTTGCGCAGCGACTCCACGGTCACCTCGCCGACCCTGGTGAACTCTCCTTCGGCGTCGACCGCGTCGACGACACCGTCGATCACCTGATCGACCTGGTCGACGGTTCGGGCGGCGCGTCCGGCGACGAAGGCGGTGACACCGATCCCGACCACCAACCCGATCACACCCAGCGTGACGAGAATCGTTGCGACGGTCTTGCGTTGGTCGGACATGCCCAACAGAGGGTACCGGTGCCTGGTTGGTTCGTGAGAGCCGATCACCCGTACCATGACGCCGATGCACTACGAGCTTTCAACGTTGCCCTCCGGCCTGAGGGTGATCACAGAGCCGGTTCCCGGCATTCGATCGGTTGCGGTGGGATGCTGGATCGACACCGGTACTCGGGACGAGGATCCGAACGAGGCGGGCGCCTCGCACTTTCTGGAGCACCTGCTGTTCAAGGGCTCCGAGACGATGCTCGGTCGCGAGATCTCCGAGAGCTTCGATGCCATGGGCGCCGAGTCGAACGCCTTCACCTCCAAGGACCACACGTGCTTCTGGGGGCGGATGCTCGACGAGGACCTGCCTAGGGGCGTCGAGATCCTCGGTGAGATGTTGCAGCGCCCGGCGTTCCGGCCGCGCGACATCGATGCCGAGCGCGAAGTCGTCATCGAGGAGATCAACGAGAGCGAAGACGATCCCGCCGACGTCGCGTTCGAGGAGTTCACGAAGGCCGTGTTCGCAGGGCACCCGCTGTCCGCTCCCGTGCTCGGGACCCGCGAGAGCATTCGTGGCATGACCCGGGACGACATATTCGGGTACTGGAAACGACGGTACGGAGCCGGCTCGACCGTGGTGGCGCTATCGGGTTCCGTGGACCACGGTGAGGCCGTTGCGCTCATCGACTCGGTGTTCGGGGAGTGGTCGGGTGATCCCGTGGAGCACGAGCACACTCCGCCGGCGCCGAGCTCAACCGCCAACGTGCGATCGAAGGCCGCCGAACAGGCTCATCTGGTCATCGGCGGGCTCGGCTTCGAGCGAGGCGATCCACGTCGGTGGGCATTCGAAGTGCTCAACCTCGTGCTCGGCGGTGGCATGTCATCGCGCCTCTTCACGAGCATCAGGGAGGAGCGGGGCCTCGTGTACTCGGTGTATTCGTTCCGCACGTCGTATGCCGATGCTGGTGCGTGGGGCGTCTATGCAGCGACTACGCCGGCCAAGGCCCCTCGAGTGCTCGACCTCGTGTGTCAGGAGATCGACTCCGTCGTGGAGAAGGGCATCACCGATACGGAGCTCGATAGGGCGAAGGGAGCCATGCGCGGTGGGCTGGCGCTGGCGATGGAGGATGCCAACAGCCGCATGGTTCGACTCGGGCGCGACGAGATGGTGGGTGCACCCCACCTGTCGGTCGACGAACGGATCGCGCGGATCGAGGACGTGACGCTCGACCAGGTGCGGTCGGTGGCCGCCGACTTCCTCGTCGGTCCCCGGGTGATCGGCGCCGTTGGGCCTTTCGAGCCCGACACCCTCACCAGGTATCTCCGATGAAGGTCGCCGTCTCCGGGGCTGCAGGCCGCATGGGCAGGAGCGTCACGCAAGCAGTGTTGAACGCCGCAGACCTCACCTTGTCCGGTCTGTTCGCTCCCGGCCATGGAGGCGAGGAGGTGGCCGGATTGGCACTGTCCGACGACCCCTCGTGTGCTGCCGACGCCGACGTGGTGGTCGAGGTCACCCGTCCGGACGTCGTCATGACCAACATCGAACGGTGGCGGGGGATGGGCAAGCACGTCGTTGTGGGCACCTCGGGGTTCGACGAAGCTCGCCTCGTCGAAGCGCGTCGTATCTGGGGCACGTCGGAGAAGGCGTGTCTCGTGGTGCCGAACTTTTCGATCGGGGCAGTCCTCATGATGCGGTTCGCCGAGATGGCGGCTCCCCACTTCGCGGCCGCCGAGATCGTGGAGTTGCACCATGATCGCAAGGTGGACGCCCCGTCTGGCACGGCCGCCTCGACTGCGAGCCGGATCGGATCGGCGGCTCCACACCAGCATCGCCGGGTGGAGTCCACGGAGTCCGTGGACGGCGTCCGCGGTGGATCGGTGGGAGGCATCCCCGTCCACTCTGTTCGACTCCCTGGTCTGCTCGCTCACCAGGAGGTCTTGTTGGGCAACGACGGTGAGGTCCTCACGATTCGCCACGATTCGACGGATCGGATTTCGTTCATGCCAGGGGTGTTGCTGGCCATCAGGAGCATTCACTCGGTCTCGGGCGTCAGCGTGGGCCTCGACGATCTGATCTGATCGGCGTCTCGATCACCTCGAACGCAGGTCCCTCTCTCACTTCGCCGTTCACCAACACGGCGACCCGGTGTGTACCGGGCCGAGGTGTTCGAGTGCTCAGTGGAGCGAGCGTGATGGTCTTGCGAAAGGTGGCGGTGCCTCCCGGCGGCACCTCCAATTCACGCCCCTTGAACACCTTCGGGCTGGGCAGGCCGTTTGCCTTCACGAAGTGCACCACGAGGTCGACGAGGACCGGGAGAGCGTTGGCGGTGGGATTCGTAACTGCGACTTCGAGCGTGACTTTTTCTCCGATCGACACCGATGTCGGCTGGCACGTGCACGTCACGCCGGCGGGGGAGCCATGGCTGTACCCAAGCGTGTCGAGCGCTGCCGGATGTCCCTGCTTCACCAGGGTGCGCAGCCCGTGTGAGGCGACGCGTCGGTCGAATCTCGGGTCGCGCAGCCAACCACGAACGGTATCGATCACCAGATCCGGATGGTCCTTCGATATGTCGTTGACATTGTTGGCCACGGAACGACGCACGTACGGGGAGGGATCGAGGTGGAGGCGATCGAGGAGTCTGAGCACTGGGCCTGGATCCGCGATGAACCTGTCCAGCCGGGCCGCCCAAGGCAGCCTCGGTCTGGTGCCCTCGGAGACGAGCCTGCGAACGTGGGAATCGGGATCGTCGCACCACGAGGACAGTCTCTCGAGCGTGCGATCCGGTTCGGCGTCGAGGAAAGCGCGTATCGAGAACTCGGCGGTGAAACGCCGTGTCAGCTCGTGTTGCGCCCGCATCGAGGTTTCGAAGTGGGCCAGGCCGTGCTCGGCGACGAAGTACACATACGGGAGGTACAGGAACGACTCCATTCCATCGAGCTCCTCGGTCTCGTACGGAGGCCCAAGAGACTCCACGAGGATTTCGATGGCGCAACCACGATCGGCCGGCAGATGGTGGGCGAGGGCATCTGCGATGTTTCGCGCACGCCCGGTGAGACTGAGAGGCTCGTATCCCGCGAGGGCATCGGCCACGAATCCGGCAGCTTCGAACGCTGGTTCAACGCGAACGATCATCTCCGCGATGCGGCGCGGGATGTCCTCTCCGAATCGATCCTTCAGGCGTTCGGCCACGGAGCGATGGAGCTCAGATCGGCACGCCGAGTACCGGGCAAGGCGCGTCGATCAGGATCTCCTGGGTTGCGCTGCCCAAGAGCAACTTCCCGACTCGTGACCGGTTTCGGACTCCGATCACGATCATGTCCGACCCGATGTCGGCGGCCACGCGGTGCACGGCCTCGCCTGCCTTGCCACGTTCGACCCTCACGTCGGATGACGTACCGCCGACCCGATGGATCTGATCCAGGGCTTCGCTCTGCAGTCGGGCGATCTGCCTGTCGACGTATGCCTCTTCGGCGGGAAAGTCCTCGCGCATGTCGCGCAGCTCTTCTTCGGTGAGCACGTAGAGCACCGACAAGTCGGCCTCGAGCCTCCTCGCCAGCGCCACCGACTCGGCCACCACCTTTTCGGAGGCCGGGGTGAGATCGGTGGCCACCAGTACCCGCTTGTATTCCATTGTTTGCTCCCAGATCTGGCTCTCACTCCCCAAGGTAATGCTTCCCAGGCGCCCGCGAATCATTTGCGACGCGTCGAGGCGGCGCGGAGCATGGCGTCGCCGGCCACACACACCTTGGAGGTCTCATGGAAATCGCTCGCTCGTTGGCAGTAGCAGTCTCGGTCGCTCTTCTGTTCGAGCGACTCGGGGTCCCGGCCGGAGCACTCATCGGAGCGATGGTGGGCGTGGCCACCATCGGGCTTCTCGGAGCCCCGACCGTGGGGTCGGGCAATCTCCTCCGTTTCGCGGCGTTCGTCGTGATCGGATGGGAACTCGGGTCCCAGGTGACCAAGGAGACGCTGGAGTCGGTGCGCCAGGCTGCGGTCCCCATACTCGTGGTGGTGGGTGGTCTCCTCATCGCATCCGGTCTGTTGGCCCTCCTTCTGCGTGGCGCAGGATTGGATCCTGTGACTGCGTTTCTGGCTGCCTCGCCCGGCGGCCTCTCCCAGATGGCCGCCCTCTCGACCGAGTTCGGAGCCAACCCCGTGCTGGTCTCGGTGGTGCACCTGATCCGGATCGTCACCGTGCTGCTCACCGCACCGGTGGTCGCTCGACTCGTCGGCTCCTGAGGGCAATGGCGTCGGGGCGAACCGTGGCAATCGTCGCATCTGGGAGCCAATAGGATCGAGCAGATGAAGTAGCGGGCATTGGGGAAGACCGGTTTCCTCGTCTCCGAGGTCGGATTCGGAGCGTGGGCGATCGGCGCCGATTGGGGCGACGTTGCGGAGTCAGACGCGCGCTGGGTTCTCACGTTTCCCGAGGTTTCGGACGTGACCCCGGGTGCGAAGAACCAGGACCAGGCGCGTTCCAACGCCGTTTCGTCGAATCTTCCGCCGATCTCGGATCGTGATCTGGACCGGGTGCGCGACGTGTACGAGCGGCTGATCGCTCCGCACGTCCACCATCGTTGGTGACGCTACGCCAGCTCGACGAGGGACGAGATGATCACGCCGTAGACGATGGCGACCGAAACGGTCGTCAGCACGAGACGTTGGAGTGATCTCCCACGCTCGGAGAGACGCACGATGCCCGCCCCGATCAGAATCCACACCAGCGCATCCAGATAGAGAGTGAGAGGGAGCCCGCCGGCGAGGGCGGCGAACGCCCCGGAGACGGGAGCCCCGGCTGCATAGGCCGTGAACCCGATCGCCTCGGATGTGGCCGACGGATCCCCGAGGAGGATGACGAGACCGATCGTGACCATCACGACGGCAAACGCCATGAGCGCGCCCGCGACGGCGACCAGACTCTTGCACCCCACACCCTCGGGGGCGCCGGGTTGGGTGGTCATGGACGAGGTATCAGGACTCGGTGATGGTCACCGACTCGATGATGCAGTCGGCGGTCGGCTTGTCGCCGGGTCCGGTGGGTACGGCTGCGATCGAGTCCACGGCATCCATCCCCGAGCTGACCTGTCCGAAGATCGAGTAGCTGTGGGGCAGTCCGACATCGGCGAGACAGATGAAGAACTGGCTGCCGTTGGTGTTGGGGCCGGCGTTGGCCATCGCCACCGTCCCACGGCCGTAGGAGCCGGAGCCCTCGAGCTCGTCGCGGAACTTGTATCCCGGGCCGCCACGACCGGTGCCGGTCGGATCGCCGCCTTGGGCCACGAACCCTGGGATCACCCGGTGGAAGATCACCCCGTCGTAGAAACCCTCGTTGGCGAGGAACACGAAGTTGTTGACCGCCAGGGGGGACCCGGCTGCGTCGAAGTCGATCACGATCTCGCCATGATTCGTCTTCAGCGTCGCCTGGTAAGACTTGTTGAGATCGATCGCGAGTTCGGGCGCGGAGGCCCACTGGTTGGCTGCCACGGTGAGGGTCCTTTCGATGAAATCGACCCCGACGGTAACGGGGGAGCGGGGTTGCGGCGAGTTGTCCCTGGCTTCTCGACCTGCGCGTGATGGCGGGGGATCTCCCGTCAGATCAGAACAATGCGCTGGCGAGCCTCCGCCGATACGTCGTGGTGATCGGGTGTTCCGGGCCGAGCAACTCGAAGAGGTCGAGCATGACCACCCGCGCATCGTCGGAGTGTTCTTCGTCCCGCGCTCCGACCACATCCAGCAGCTGATCGAGCGCAGTCTCGTACTGTCCGGCGGACGCCAGCGCCTTGCCATAGTCCGTCTTGGACTGGAGGTCGCCGCTTGCCGCCGCGGCCTCGAGCGCCGTCAGGTCGCCGTCGCCCGATAGGCGGGCCGCCGCCTGCAACTGACGAACTGCTTCTGTCGGCGCCACCCGGGACAAGATGTCGAGTGCGCCTTCGGCGTCGTTCCGTTCGAGCAAGAGTCCGGCGAGTCCCGTGGCGGCGATCTCGTTCGCCGGATCACGTTCGAGCACCGCCCGCCAGATCTGCTCGGCGCCGACTTCGTCGTCGAGCTCGAGAGCCTGGTGGCCACGTTCGGCGGCGAGATCCAATTCGGACGGAGCGAGCCCGCCCACGAATTCGCGTACCTGCGCCTCCGGGAGCGCCCCGGTGAAGCGACCGATCGGTTGCCCGTCCTTGAAGGCGACGACCGTCGGTATTCCCTGAACCCCGAACTGCATCGCCAGCTCCTGATTCTGGTCGACGTCGACCTTCGCGAGCTCCCAGGTACCGCCACCCTCATCGGCGAGCCGTTCGAGCGTCGGTCCCAATACCTTGCAGGGGCCGCACCATTCCGCCCAGAAGTCGACGACGACGGGGACCTCGTGTGACCGGGAGACCACATCGGTGGCAAAGTCGGCGGTCGAGACATCTTTCACATGTGAAACCATGCTCCAAGGGTACAAGTGAACGAGAACCACCCGGCGAGACCGTTACGATGGACTCATGATGACGTCAGCCGCAGCTGGGCCCTTCGGTGAGGTCCTGACCGCCATGGTCACTCCCTTCGCCGACGACGGATCGATCGACCTGGAGCGAACCCGTCGGCTTGCGACGCATCTCGTCGACTCCGGCTCGGACGGAGTGGTGGTCACCGGGACCACCGGAGAGTCGCCCACCCTGAGTGGAAACGAGAAGCTCGAGCTGTATCGGGCCGTGGTCGAAGCGGTCGGCGAGCGGGCGGTGGTCGTGGCCGGAACCGGCACGTACGACACAGCCGAATCGGCGCACCTCTCCCGACTGGCGGCCGATGCGGGCGTCGACGCTGTCATGGCGGTCACTCCGTACTACAGCAAGCCGGAACAGGCCGGCATCAGGGCCCATTTCGAGTCGATCGCCGACGCCACCGACCTGCCGGTTCTCGTCTACAACATCCCCGGTCGGACGGGCCGACGGATCGAGCTGGCGACCTTGCGCGAGCTCGCGGTTCATCCGAACATCGTGGCCACCAAGGACGCCGTCATGGACATCGATTTCACCTCCGAGACCGTCCGAACCGTCGAAGGGCTGGCGGTGTACTCGGGGCAGGATTCGTACACGTGGCCGATGATGGCGGTGGGAGCCATCGGCGTGGTGTCGGTGATCGCCCACCTGGTTGGGACGGAGGTGAAGCGGATGGTTTCGGCTGCCAATCGTGGCGACATGGGCGAGGCGCGCCGGATCCACCAATCACTGCTTCCCATGTGTTGGGCGTGTTTTCTCGAGACCAATCCGACGCCTGTGAAAGCGGGGCTGTCGGCTCTGTGGGAGCCGGTCGGCCAGCCCCGCCTCCCGATGGTCCCGGCCGGAGACGGCACCGTGCAGGCCATCAAGGATGCCATGTCACACTTGCACGACTCGTGAGCGTCAAGGTCCACTTCCTGGGCGGGCTCGGCGAGATCGGGCGGAACTGTGCCGCGCTCGAGATCGATGGCCGGATCTGTCTCATCGATGTCGGCCTGATGTTTCCCGAAGAGGACATGCTTGGTGTCGACCTCGTGTTCCCCGACTGGAGCTGGCTCATCAAGCGCAAAGAGGACGTCGACTTCGTGCTCCTCACCCACGGACACGAAGACCATGTGGGTGCGCTGGCGTACTTCCTGAGGGACATCACGGTCCCCGTCTACGGATCCAGGCTGACTCTCGAGCTGGCCAAGGGACGGGTGGAGGAGGTCGGAGTCAAGACCGATTTCCACCCGCTCGAACCTCTCACATGGCGCAAACACGGGCCGTTCAAGTTCAAGGTGATTCCGGTCAGTCATTCGGTGCCGGATGCCACCGGAGTGGCATTCGACACCCCGGAGGGCCTGGTGGTGCATTCCGGAGACTTCAAGCTCGACCCGACGCCCATCGACGGCAAGCCCACCGACCTTCCCGCCTTCGCCGAGCTCGGTCGAAAAGGCGTACGGCTCTTGCTGTCGGACTCCACCAATGCCGAGAACGCAGGGTTCGTCCCGTCGGAGCGCTCCCTCGCCGACCCGATTCGCGACATCATGCGCGACGCGCCGGGTCGGGTGATCGCCGCTTGTTTCTCGTCTCACATCCATCGTGTGCAGCAGATCGTGGATGCGGGCCTCGCAACCGGCCGCACCCTCGCCTTCTTCGGGCGTTCGATGCAACGCAACACCGAGGTGGGACGGGATCTGGGTGTCCTGGATGTGCCGTCGAACTCACTGGTCGACATCGAAGAACTGATGGAACTCCCGGCGAACCATCAGCTGCTGATCACCACCGGCAGCCAGGGAGAGCCATTCGCCGCGCTCTCCCTGATGGCTCAGGGCAGGCACAAGTTCGTGAAGCTGACCGAGGACGACACGGTTCTGATCTCTGCGACGCCGATCCCCGGGAACGAAACGGCCGTATCGCGCGTGATCTCCCGGCTTCTCCGCCGGGGGGCGAGGGTGTTCCACGGCCGGAACGCACGGGTCCACGTTTCAGGGCACGCCAACCGTGAGGAGCTCCTCACCTATCTCAACGTCATCCGTCCGCAGGCCTTCGTGCCCGTCCACGGCGAATACCGGCACCTCCACGCGCACGCGGCCCTGGCCCGGACGATGGGTGTGCCGTGGGTCGACGTGCTCGAGGACGGTGACACCGTGACCATCGACGGGGACGAGACCAGGGTGGACCGTCGGGCGTTCGAGGCCGGTTACGTCTACCTGGATGGGACCGGCCTCGGCGACGTGAAACGTGCCGTGCTCCGGGATCGCAGCCACCTCGCCGACGAGGGGGTGGTGGTGGTGACCGTTGGGGTCAACCACCAGAACGGCGAGATCGTCTTCGGCCCGGACCTCGACAGCCACGGGCTCATGGACGATCCCGAGGCCGTCCTGTTGAAGGCGGCCGACGCAGTTCGTCAGACGGTCCAGGACCGGTCAGGGGCCGACGGATACGACCTCAACGCCCTCCAACAGGCTGTGCGCCAGGCAGCGTCGACCGTCATTCGGGCCGAGACATCTCGCAAGCCGGTGATCCTGCCGGTCGTGATGGACATCTGACCGATCGCCCGCTCATCTCAGGTGGAGCGCCCTGACCAGGAACGATGCCATCTGCGCTCTGGTCACCGGGTCTTCCGGACAGAATTGGGTGTCCGAACAGCCGGTGGTGATACCGGATGCGGCGAGGGCTTCGATGTCCCGCTCGAAGATGCTGCCGTCGTCGTCGGTGAACGCGTCTGTCGTGTTCGGTCGCGGAAGGTGAAGGGCGCGCGTGATGAATGCCGCCATCTGACCGCGGGTGACCGTGTCTTCCGGGCAGAACAGGGAAGGCCCGCATCCGGACGTGATGCCGGCCAACACCAGCGCTTCGATGTCGCCCTCGAACACCGTCGTGTCGTCGTCGTCGAATGTCTGTGACTCCTGGGGCGGTTCGAGGAAGAACGCGCGGTTCAGAAAGGCGGCCATCTGACCGCGGGTCACGAAATCGTCGGGACAGAACAGCGATGGTCCGCACCCGGTCGTGATGCCGTGCCAGGCGAGCGTCTCGATATCCTTCTGATGGACGGATCCGTCGTCGTCGGTGAACGGGTTTGCCCCGGGCCGGGTCGACGTCTCGAAGCGCATGACGAACGCATCCCCCATGTTCGCCGTGGTGAGTCCGCCCACGATTGCTGCCCCGTTCCGATCGAGGACCATGGCCCCCGGCGTGTCGAACCCGGTCGCCGCCACGGACACGACGACGATGCCGCTGTCTCCAAACGTCGTGTCGAGGGTCCCATCGGGATCGAGACGGGTCATCGCCACATCCGTGTCGCTCGAACCGGCCGCCAGAATCGAGCCTCCTTCAAGCACCGCGATCGACTCGATTCTGTCGTCGCCGGCTGCGTCGTGGGCGAACCGGCCACCCATGCCGAAAGCTGCGTCGGGTTCGCCGTCGCTCGTGAAACGCGTGACGGCGAAGTCGGATTCCGGGAGTCCGACATAGCCGCCGATGAGAACCCGGTTCTCGGCGTCCACAGCCACGTCGCGATCGGAGTTGAACGTCCCGGCGATGTCGAGGAGCGCGAGACCTCCGGTCCCGAACGACGAGTCGGGTTGGCCGTTGGGGGTGAATCGGAGGGCGGCGATCCCGCTGTCGCCCGCCAGATACCCGGACACGATGATTCGACCCCGGCTGTCGATTGCCACGTTGCCGAACTCCTCGGTGCTTCCGCGGTCGAGTGTGGCGATGCCATCCTCGTCGAATTCAGGGACGCGCATGCCGTACCGGTCCAGCTTGGCGATGAACCCGTCGGTGTTGGTGTCTCCGTCGAAATCGGATCCGACCACGATCAGACTCCCGTCGGCGAGGAGCGTCGATTCGTTCGGAAGCATCGAGCCTGGCGTCAAGACCGTGCGACCGGAACTCTCCCCGAATCCGATGTCCGGAGATCCCGACGGAGCGAACTGCGTGACCACCATTTCGTACTGGTCCCCGGTCCATACGCCGGTCGCGACGAGGATGTCTCCGTTGGCGCGTACGGACACAGCACCGGCGACTTCGGTCACCGCGCTCGCCGGGTTGGGAAGGGCCTGAGAAGAGTCGAGTTCGACGCGACCGTCCGTTCCAAATGTGGGATCGAGCCGGCCATCGGCCGTGTAGCGCACCAGGAAGAGAGGTGGATCGTCCTCGGGTTCGATGAGGGCGAGGATCTTTCCGTCGATCTGCACGGCCATCGACCTGAGCCACTCGTAGTCGTAGCCGAAGTTGGTGACCGTCACGCCGTCTCTGCCGAACGTCGGATCGAGATCTGATTCTGCTGCGGCAGCGGGTGTTGTTTCCATCACCAAGGCCACGACCACCAGCGCTGCCAGAACGCCACGAGCAAACATGCCTACTCCTGTCCGACCGCCCCTATTCCGACGATACACCCCATACACCCGGGAATCCCGACGATGGCTGGGGCACGCCGTGTACTCGACCGCGGGCACGCTGCGCGCGAGGTTCGCGCGGGCAGCGCGTGAAAGCCTTTGACGGCGCGCGCGGGTCGGCTACCTTCTGTTCCACATGCCAACAAAGACACCCACCCGCCGTGGGCAAAACGGGCGGAAGCGGGTGTCACAGAGCAAGACCACTAACAAGGGTCGGTCGACCGGAACTCGTGCGCGGCGGGCACCGGCGAAGACCACGAAGCAACCGTCACGCTTCACGCTGGGAGCGGTACGGGAGACTCTCCGAGAGCGCCTCGGCCGTCAGGCCGACGACGTGTGGGGTCTCGTGCTGGTGGTCGCCGCCATCATCCTCATCCTCGGATTCATCGGCCAGGCCGGACCGGCCGGGCGTTTCCTCGACTCGGGTCTCACCCTGCTGTTCGGTGTCTGGGCGTTCGTCCTTCCCATCGTGCTCATCGCCATCGGCTTGGCCCTCGCCCTCGGACGCACGTCAGACGGGGCAGGTCGGCTTGTCGGCGGGTCCACGGCGATCTTCGTGGGTTCGCTTGCCCTCTTTCACCTGCTGACCGGCGCCGAAGCCCTGTTCGACAATCTCGAGCAGGTGCGCGAGCGCGGGGGAGCGGTGGGTTCGCTCCTTGCGTTTCCTCTGCGGCGCCTCCTGGGCACCTGGGGGGCCCTCGTGGTGCTGGTCGCGATCATCTCGCTCGGTGTCCTCGTGATGGCCCGAACATCGGTCCGTGAGCTCTTCATGGCTGTGGGAGAGCTCAGCCGCAATCTGCGGGTCTTCGCCCGCACGGCCATGGTGAAGGGAACAGAGCCCGCCACGGCCGCACCGGATCGACGACGTGCCCGGCATCTGGCCCCCGAGGCCGCTCCCAAGCGCCAGCGGCCGAAGGACGAGCGGCCTTCCAAGCCCAAGGTTCAGAAGCCGAAGGCTCCCAAGACCGCGCCTGCGGCCAAGCCCGTGCCGGAGCCGATCGCGACGGGGACGTATCAGCTGCCGCCATTGGAGCTGCTCGACTTCGGTGGTGGCGAGGACCACAACCGTCGCGCACTCGAGGAGACAGCCCGCGAGCTCGAGGAGACGCTTCGTCAGCACGGAGTGGATGCCAAGCTGACGAAGATCGTGCCTGGCCCGACGGTCACTCGTTACGAGATCGAGCTTGCCGCCGGAGTGAAGGTGAACCGGGTTTCCAACCTGAGTCACGACATCGCCTACGCCCTCGGGACGCCGGACATTCGATTGCTCGTTCCCATTCCCGGCAAGAGCGCGATCGGTGTGGAGGTTCCAAACCGCAAGCGGCGCTTGGTGAGTCTCGGCGACATCCTCCGGAGTGCTGAGGCCGCCAAGCAGGCCCACCCGCTCACGGTGGGTCTCGGCATGGACATCAATGGTGTCCCCAAGCTCCTCAATCTCTCGGAACTGCCGCATGTGCTCATCGCCGGCGCCACCGGCGCCGGCAAGAGCTCGTGCATCAACTCGATCGTGACATCGCTCCTGATGCGCACCCACCCAGATGACGTCCGACTGATCATGGTCGACCCCAAGCGTGTCGAGCTCGGTCAGTACAACGGGGTGCCGCATCTGTTGACGCGGGTCATCACCAACCCCAAGAAGGCCAACGACGCCTTGAAGTGGGCCGTGGCCGAGATGGATCGCCGATACGACCTGCTCGCCGATGCCAAAGTGCGGGACATCACCGGCTATCGCGAGAAGCTCGACGCCGGGAACCTCGACCCGGAAGGTTTCGATCGGTTCCCGTTCATCGTGGTGATCGTGGACGAGCTCAACGACCTCATGATGGTTGCAGGACGCGAAGTGGAGGACTCGATCGTCCGCATCGCGCAGATGGCCAGGGCGGTCGGCATCCACCTCGTCCTGGCCACTCAGCGTCCATCCGTCAACGTCATCACCGGCGTCATCAAGGCCAACGTGCCGTCCCGTCTGGCATTCAGCGTGGCGAGCCAGACCGACAGCCGCGTGGTCCTCGACTCCGCCGGAGCAGAGAAGCTGGTCGGCATGGGCGACATGCTCGTGGTCACCGCCAAGGAGCCTCGTCCCGCCCGGATCCAGGGATCGTGGGTCAGGGAGGAAGAAATCCATTCGGTCGTCGAATGGGTGCGAGCTCAGCAAGAGGCGAAGTACAAGGACAAGGAAGTACTCGAGACCGCTCAGGCGGCCGCGGTGGCCGCCGCCGAAGAGATCGACGACGAGGAAGAGCTGCTCGTTCGGCGGGCAATGGAAGAGGTGGTCCGGAGTCAACTCGGATCGACGTCGATGCTGCAGCGCAAGCTCCGGATCGGATTCGCCCGCGCCGGTCGCGTCATGGACATCCTCGAACAACGTGGAATCGTCGGCCCCTCGCTGGGCTCCAAGGCCAGGGAAGTCCTGGTCACCGAAGACGAACTCGAAGACCTGTTCGCGCCGACCACCGAGTAAGCCGGTCTCCAGCCTCCAGCTCCCAGTACACGGTCTCCAGCTCCCGGTCACCGGTATCCATCTGGCGACCGACCGATGGAAATCCGCAGCAGGAGCCGATCAGGGATCCGGCTCGTTGCTCGTTGCTGGAAGCTCGTTGCTTGGCGGAGTCCCCGGTCCCCGGTCTCCAGTCTCATGGACTCGCCCGTCCGGGTACTTGGGTACTTGGTCCGGGGAACTAGGACCGAGCGAAGCTCGGTTGCCAACCAGTTACGCTACGGATGCCAACCATGCGTCAGATCCTCACACCGTCAGGCGACCTCGTCGGCGACCCTCCGCTGGACCTCGAAATGACCACCCGCTTGTACCGAGCGATGGTGTTCGCGCGGCTCTTCGACCGAAAGGCCACCGCGCTCCAGAAGCAGGGCCGGCTCGCCACCTACGCGCCATACGAAGGACAGGAGGCCGCTCAGGTCGGGAGCGCAGCGGCCCTGGCCGTCGACGACTGGGTGGTGGCCACCTATCGGGACGCAGCCGCTATGTGGATGCAGGGCTACCCGCTCGAGTTGTTGCTCGCCGGCCGCACTGGCGACGAACGCGGGGGATCGCCGCCCGAGCCGGTCAATGTGCTTCCCCCTTCGATCACGGTCGGTGGACACATGGTGCATGCCGTGGGTCTTGCCTGGGCAGAGAGGCTTCGAGGATCCGACCGGATCGCCATGACCTATTTCGGGGATGGAGCGACCTCCGAGGGAGACTTCCACGAGGCGATGAACTTCGCAGGCGTGTACGACGTCGGGTGCATCTTCTTGTGCCAGAACAACGGCTGGGCCATTTCGATGCCGCGTGACGCCCAGACGGCATCGGAAACCATCGCGGTGAAGGCACTCGGCTACGGAATGCAGGGCATTCAGGTCGACGGCAACGATCTGTTCGCCATGTATGCAGCCGCTTCGGAGGCGGCCGAGCAGGCCAGAAGAGGGGATGGACCGACCCTGATCGAAGCGATCACCTATCGCGTGGGGCCGCACACCACCGCCGACGATCCTTCTCGCTATCGCAGTGCCGATGATGGCGCAGTCTGGGCGATCCGGGACCCACTCGAGAGGGTGCGTATCTATCTGTCGGAACGAGACCGGTGGGACGAGGAGTGGCAGGCTGACATCGAGGCGGCAGCCGTCGCTGAGATCGAGGTGGCCGTCGAAACGGCCGAGTCGTTGCCCGAGCCAGGCGCCGGGGCGATGTTCGATGCCATGTTTGCCGAGCTTCCGCCGATCATGGCCGAACAGCGCATGTGGGCGATGGAGGATGAGGACCTGTGACGGTTCGCACGCTCGCCCAGGCACTGAATCAAGCGATGGACCAGGCGCTCGCGGACCTGCCGGATGTGATCGTGATGGGCGAGGATGTCGGTCGCACGGGTGGGGTGTTCCGGATCACAGACGGTCTCCAGGCGAGGTATGGCGAAGATCGGGTGATCGACACGCCGGTCGCCGAGTCGGGCATCGTGGGCGTCGGTTTCGGCATGGCCATCGCCGGTCTCCGTCCAGTGCTCGAGCTCCAGTTCATGGGCTTTTCGTACCCCGCTTTCGATCAGATCATCAATCACGTCGCCCGAATTCGGCACCGGTCGCGGCATCGATTCACCGCTCCCCTCGTCATCCGGATCCCATACGGAGGCGGCATCGGGGCGGCCGAGCATCACTCGGAGTCGGCCGAGGCGATCTACGCACACACGCCCGGGCTGAAGGTGGTCGTGCCGTCCCGGCCGGGGGATGGAGCCGGACTGCTCCGGACTGCGATCGAGGATCCCGATCCCGTGATCTTCCTCGAACCGATCCGTCTGTACCGTTCGGTCAAGGAGGAGCTGCCCGATGTCGTGGACACCGTTCCCCTCGGGTCGGCATCGGTGGAGCGCATCGGCGACGACGTGACCATGATCTCGTGGGGCGCAATGATGCGCGAGGTGCGGATGGCAGCCGATCAGCTCGCAGGCGAGGGCATCGACACCGAGGTCATCGACCTGCGAAGCCTGGTTCCCCTGGACGTCGCCACCCTGGTGGCCTCGGTCGAACGGACAGGCCGGGCCGTCGTGGTCCACGAAGCGCCGCGGACAGCCGGGTTCGGGGCCGAGATCGCAGCCCAGATCCAAGAGCGGTGCCTGTATCACCTCGACGCACCGGTGGCTCGGGTCACCGGCTACGACACCATCTTTCCGCTCAAACGCTCAGAGCACCACTACCTGCCGAGTGTCGAGCGCATCATGAAAGCCGCTCGTATGGTGGTCCACAGCTGATGACCGAGCACCGACGAAACCCCATGAAGGACGCGACCCGTGGCTAGAGAGTTCCGGCTTCCCGACATCGGCGAAGGCCTGACCGAAGCCGAGATCGTGCGGTGGCACGTTGCCGTCGGCGAAACGGTTGCGGTCGATCAGACGATCGTCGAGGTCGAAACCGACAAGGCGGTGGTGGAGATTCCGTCCCCGTTCGGGGGTGTGGTGGTGCGACACGGCGGCGACGAAGGCGAGGTACTTGCCGTCGGTGCCGTGCTCGTCGTCATCGCCGATCCCGACGAGGATGCCCCGGCTGACGACTCCGATGCTCCCTCCGAGGTGGCACCCATCGTGGGCACCCTGACGTCGGAAGCGGTCGACCTGACCCGACCCACGCCGGCCACAACCAGTGGGCCTGCCGCCCGACCATCGGCACTTCCGCTGGTTCGCAAGCTGGCCCGAGACCTGGGCGTCGAGCTCGATTCGATAGAGGGGACGGGCGCGGGTGGCCGGATCACCCGTGAGGATGTGATGTCAGCTGTCGACGCTCAGCGGGTTGGGTCGTCGGCGCCGCCGCCCTCTCCGCCCGACGTGGCTCCGCTCGCCGCCGGACGACCGGAGGGCGAACGACGGCCGATGTCGAGGCTCCGTCGAACGATTGCGACGAACATGAGCCGCAGCTGGTCGGAGATACCTCACGTGACCACATTCGACCAGGTGGACGCCGGCCGATTGCTCGAAGTGCGCTCCGCGCTCGCCAAGCGTCACGGTACCGCCGTGCCCCTCGATGCCCTCGTGGTCGCAGCGGTCGTTCCCGCACTCCGGTCGTTCCCGTCGTTCAACGCGTCGCTCGACGGTGATGACATCGTGCTGCATGGATCGATCGACATCGGTGTCGCTATCGACACCGATCAGGGTCTGATGGTCGCCGTCATCGCGGACGCCGGAAACAGAGATGTGATCGGACTCGCCGCCGAAATCGTCCGGCTCGCCGAAGGTGCCAAGGCTCGGACTCTGACGCCGTCGGAACTCACCGGGCAGACTTTCACGGTGTCGAACATCGGCGCGGTTGGGGGAGGCATGGGCACCCCCATCGTGCCTCATGGCACCGTCGGCATTCTGTCGGTCGGTCGTGCGGTCGACACGCCCGTGGCGCGGGACGGACAGGTCGAGATCGCCAAGCAGATGCCCCTGTCGCTCTCCTACGACCACCGTGTGATCGACGGCGGAGAGGGTCGTCGCTTCATGACGATGCTGATCGAAAACATCGAACAGCCTGCGTTGTTCCTCGTCTGACCGCAGAAGCGATCGATCAGGTCGTATTGCGTTCGCGCAGTATCGACGACATCTTGCGTCTCAGGAGCGGTGGTCCGCTGGTGAGCCCGCAGGCCAGTGCGAACTCGGCGTCGTCGGAGATGTCGAGGATCACTTCCTCACCGTCGGCCTGAAGATGGAATCCATCCTCGCGGGCGTTGATCCGAACCGCCGAACGGGGCCAGTATCCGAGATCGCCCGAACGAGCTCGCAACGAGATGGTCTCGTCGGTCAGGTCGATCAACACATTGAGTCCCGGCCCTGGCTCACCGGGCATGCGCAACGATCCGTCGAACGTCTTCATGTCCTGTCTCCTACCCTCTGTGGCCTACAGGCTATTCGCTGTGCTCATCGGCGGAAGGGTCTTCGTCGTCGGCGTGTCTCACGAGGAACTCGGCGATCGTGGCGTCTTCGATCGTTGGAAGCCCCGGGGAGAGCAGGGCGACGAGTCGGTGTTGGGCGCGGGTGGTGTGCCCGGTACCGCCGAGTTCCACCCTCGAACAGCACGTCGGTGACGGACAGGTCGATCGAACATGGGTATTGGTCCTGCGACCGCGGAACAGCCGAGCGTCCTCGAATCGAACACCGACGGTGAACGCATGTCCCGACAGGTCGGCGGCGATGTGGGTCGAGCACCAGTACGACCCGCCGGGAGTGTCGGTGAACTGGTGGTGGATCGCGAACTTGTCGGCAGAGGAGAAGGCGGCTCTGGCACCCCATTTTCTACAGAGCTGCTGGCCTTCGCTCCCGCCTTCGGCATCAGTCGGCAGGGGGACTCCGTCGTTTGTGTAGGCCTTCCAGATCGTGCCGTCGCCGTCCGATCGAATGAAATGTGTGGGCACTGCGAAGTGGCGGGTCACGAGGTTCGTGAACCGCTGGGCGGCCATCTCATAGGAAACGTAGAACTGCTCTTTCACATCTTCCACGGAAAGGTCACGCTCACGGTGTGCGTCGAGCAGGAAGGACACCGCCGATGGCTCCGGCACGAGAACGGCTGCCGCGAAGTACGCCGATTCGAGTCGCTGGACCAGCAGCTCGCGCGCCGATCGCGGTGGCGTGTGGCCGAGGATCATCGCACCGGCGGTCTGCAGGAGCGCCTTTCTGGCCTGGCGGGTGCGTAGCTCGTTTCGTTGAGGCAGGTAGATCCGTTTGCGCTCGGGGTCCACCACCGAACGGACCGTGGCCGGAGTGTCGTCGACGAACCGAACCCGGTAGCCGAGCGACGAGACGAGGTCGGTCACGTGCCTGCCGGTGAGGGGCCCGGGACCGTTGTATCCGGCAGCCCGGAGAGCATCGAGCGCTGCCTCCTCGACGTGGCCGAGATACCCATCCGCTTTGCGGAGCATCCGCGTCACCTCGCCGTTGGCCGCCCGGATCTCGTCTGTGCTGGCCGCTCTGTGTTCTTCGCTGCCGGTGATCTGGTCGAACAGGGCGATGATGTGTTCGATCGCCTCGTCGGGGAGCCGGGCGGATGCTTTGAGGTACGGGAGTCCCAGTTCGTGGTAGCGCGGATGAGCCTGAGCTCGTTCGAGTGCGATCTCCAGTCTGGCCCGTCGGTTCGGCGGTTCGGGTTCCAGGAGCTCGGTGACCGAGACCCCGAGCGCCTCGGCCATCCGGCTGATCTGGCTCAGCTTGGGTTCGCGCTTGCCGTTTTCGACGAGTGACAGATACGGGGCCGGACGACCGATGACAGCGCCCAGCTGCTCGAGCGTGAAGCCGCGCCGCTTCCGGAAGTGGCGCAGTCTCTGTCCGAAGACGATGGGGTCTATGGTCACAACAAATGCCCGAACATCGGTGAATACGAAAGATAGCACGTTCTTAGGCCCTGGAAACCCAGATACAATACAACTATTGCGAAACAATGCCCTAACCAACGAGTTTGGAGTGTCATGAGTGCAGCAACCCTCACATCACCGGTGCCCGCCGACGGCGGCGACGTGCTCCGCCCTGAGGTTCTGCAATTCGTAGCGGACCTGCAACGTCGTTTCGGGCCGCGACGCACAGAGCTGCTGGCACGCCGTCAAGAGCGCCGGGCTCGGATCGAGGCCGGCGAGCGACCCGACTTCTTGGAGGAGACCCGGGGAGTCCGGGAGTCCGACTGGACCATCGATCCGGTTCCCCCGCCGCTCCAGGACCGCAGGGTCGAGATCACGGGTCCGGTTGATCGCAAGATGATGATCAACGCGCTCAACTCCGGGGCGTCGGTCTTCATGGCCGACTTCGAAGATGCATCCACGCCGTCATGGGACAACCTCGTCTCCGGCCAGGCCAACCTGGTGGAGGCCTACCGGCGAACCCTTTCGCTCGACACCGGCGAGAAGTCGTACACGCTCAACGATGAGATCGCCACACTGGTCGTGCGACCGCGCGGGTGGCACCTGCCCGAAAAGCACGTCCTCGTAGATGGTGAGGCGACGTCCGGCTCGCTGTTCGACTTCGGGGTCTACGCGATGAACGGCGGAACCGCGGCCATCGAGGCGGGCCTCGGGCCGTACTTCTACCTGCCGAAGCTCGAGAGCCACCTCGAGGCTCGACTGTGGAACGACGTGTTCACCTTCACGGAGGAGAGGCTCGGATGGGATTCGGGGGTCATCAAGGCCACCGTCCTCATCGAGACGATCCTGGCGGCGTTCGAGATGGACGAGATCTTGTACGAGCTGCGTACCCACGCAGCCGGCCTCAACGCTGGACGCTGGGATTACATCTTCTCGGTGATCAAGACCTTCCGATCCGACCCCACGATGGTGCTGCCCGACCGTTCCCAGGTCACCATGACTGTGCCCTTCATGCGGTCCTACACAGACCTTCAGGTGGCCACCTGTCACCGTCGCAAGGCTCACGCCATCGGCGGCATGTCGGCGTTCATCCCGAACCGCCGCAACCCGGAGGTCACGGAGCGTGCGCTCGCCAAGGTCACCGAGGACAAGCGACGAGAAGCTGAGCAAGGATGTGATGGCACGTGGGTGGCACACCCCGATCTCGTCGAGGTGGCAAGGGCCGAGTTCGACAAGGTCTTGGGAGACCGCCCGAACCAGGTGTCCAAGCAGCTCGATGTTCACGTCGCGGCTCCGCACCTCCTCGACCTCACCGTCGAAGGTGGGCATGTGAGCGAGGAAGGCCTGCGGGCCAACGTGTCCGTCGGCATTCGCTACCTCGCTTCGTGGCTCGCGGGCCAGGGCGCCGCGGCGATCGACGATCTCATGGAGGACGCAGCCACCGCCGAGATATCACGGTCTCAGATCTGGCAGTGGGTGCACCACGGGGTGGTCCTTTCCGATGGCCGTCCTGTCACCGAGGAGCTGGTTCGCCGAGTCGCCGACGAAGAGACAGCGGGACTCGGCGACGTACCGCATCTCGCCGAAGCCCGGAAGGTCTTCGAAGAGGTTGCGCTCGGCGACGACTTCCCCGAGTTCCTCACGCTCCCTGCATACGACCACATCGCCTGATCTCTCGACACGTCCGACACACAGGAGAAAACCATGACCACGAATCGCACCGCACTCGCCGAGCAGCTGGAACACCAGTGGAAGACCGACCCACGTTGGAACGGCATCCAGCGCGACTACTCGGCGGCCGACGTGATCGCTCTGCGCGGCAGCATGCCCGAAGAGCACACCCTCGCCACGGCCATGTCCACGAGGTTGTGGGACCAGCTGCACACCACCGACTACGTGAAGGCACTGGGTGCCCTATCGGGTGGCCAGGCCGTGCAGATGGTGAAGGCCGGACTCCAGGCGATCTACCTGTCCGGGTGGCAGGTGGCCGGTGACGCCAACCTCTCCGAGGAGGTCTATCCCGACCAGTCGCTCTACCCGGCGAACTCGGCGCCGGCGTTGGTTCGCCGGATCAACAACGCATTGCGTCGCGCCGACCAGATCGCCTGGTCCGAAGGCGACGAGTCCACCCAGTGGCTCGTGCCCATCGTGGCCGACGGCGAAGCCGGGTTCGGCGGCGCACTCAATGTGTTCGAGCTGACGAAGTCGTTCATTCTGGCGGGCGCAGCGGGAGTCCACTACGAGGACCAGCTGGCAGCCGAGAAGAAATGCGGGCACATGGGCGGGAAGGTTCTCGTGCCGACCAGCCAGCACATTCGAACGCTTCGCTCTGCCCGCCTGGCCGCCGACGTGATGGGTGTGCCGACCCTCGTGGTGGCTCGCACCGACGCCAATGCCGCCAACCTGCTGACGTCCGATGTCGACCCGCGCGACCAGGACTTCTGCACCGGCGAGCGGACGGCAGAGGGCTTCTACAGGGTGAATCCGGGCCTCGATCAGGCGATCGCCCGTGCCTTGGCGTACGCCCCCTACAGCGACCTGATCTGGTGCGAGACCGCGCAACCCGATCTCGACGAGGCGGCTCGATTCGCCGAGGCCGTTCACGCCAAGTTCCCCGGGAAGATGCTGGCCTACAACTGTTCGCCATCGTTCAACTGGAAGAAGCATCTCGACGAGTCGACGATCGCCGTGTTCCAGAAGGAGCTCGGAGCGCTCGGCTACAAGTTCCAGTTCATCACGCTGGCCGGGTTCCACGCCCTCAACGCAGCGATGTTCGATTTGGCCCGCGGTTACGCGACCAGCGGAATGTCCGCCTACGTCGAGCTCCAGGAACGGGAGTTTGCGATGGAGTCGTCGGGCTACACCGCAACCAAGCATCAGCGCGAAGTCGGAGCCGGCTACTTCGATCAGGTCTCGACGGTGGTCTCTGCCGGCGAGGCATCGACCCTGGCGCTGGTGGGTTCGACCGAAGCCGAGCAGTTCTGACGAGCGTCCGTGAGGTGGCCATCGGACGAAGATCTTGAATTCTTTTCGTGATCCGTGTTCGATGGCCGCTTGACGGGTAGATCAGAAACCCGGACCTTGTTTGAATAGCGAGAGCGCGATTAGGGAGAACCATGAGCAACATCGTCCACGTGGTGGGTACCGGGACCATCGGTGAGCCACTGATCGGCCTGTTGGCCGACGACCGTGAGGCGTTCGGGATCGACGAGGTCACCTTTCACAAGCGAACCCCACTCCTGACCGAGCGAGGCAAGGTGAACGATCTCGTCCGTCGGGGGGCGGTCCTGTCCGTGGACGAGGACCGAAGGGGTGCGTTCGAGGAGCTCGGGCACTCTCCCAAGTACGAGGCACGGGAAGCGATCGAACGGGCCACCGTCGTCATCGACTGCACACCGGTGGGCAACCAGATGAAGACGGATTTCTACGAGGGCGCAGAAGGCCCGGTCGGCTTCATGGCCCAGGGCTCCGAGTTCGGATTCGGCAAGATGTATGCGCGCGGCATCAACGACGAGGCCCTCACCGACGGAGACCGGTTCCTCCACATCGTGTCGTGCAACACGCACAACATCTCGGTGTTGATCAAGACGCTGGCCATGGACGCAGATGGAACGAACCATCTCGAAGATGGCCAGTTCCTCTGCATCCGCCGTTCGAACGACATCAGCCAGGACGAAGGTTTCGTTCCGGCACCGACCGTCGAACGGCACAAGGACGAGCGCTTCGGAACCCACCATGCACGCGACGCTCACGGTGTGTTCGAGACGTTGGGCTACGACCTGAACTTGTATTCGTCGGCCCTCAAGCTCAACACCCAGTACATGCATGCCATCCACTTCCGTCTCGAGTTGGACAGCCCGATGACGGTCGACGAGGCGGTGGACCGGTTCGTCGAGAACAAGCGCGTGGCGATCACGTACAAGCGCTCGGCCAACGCAGTGTTCAGCTTCGGCCGCGATCACGGCTACTTCGGGCGCATTCTCGCCCAGACCGTGGTGCCGGTGGAGACCTTGGCGGTGCGAGGCAACGAACTCGTCGGGTTCTGCTTCACCCCCCAGGACGGGAACCCGCTGCTGTCCACGGTCGCCGGAATGCTCTGGTATCTCGATCCGACACGGGTCGACGAGCGGATGGACGTGCTGAGGCCGTACCTGTTCCAGGAGGTTTGAGCCGGGTAGTCGGAGGCCCGATCGGCTCGGTCATCCTCCCCTGGTGAACTGATCGCACGTCCCGGATCATGGAGACATGGTCCGCACGATCGGGATAGCTGCTGCCGTGGCGCTCGGCCTGTTCGTTGCGATCTGGGGGAGCCGGATCGCAGTGCGAGCAGCATCGCGCCTGGCGGCGGGAAGCCGGATTCCGCCGTTTGTGATCGGGCTGACCCTGATCGCGCTCGGCACCGATCTGCCCGAGATCGCCAACTCCGTGATTTCGTCGATCTCGGGGCACGGCGATCTGAACATCGGGGACTCGGTCGGATCGGTGGTCACCCAATCGACCCTCGTCGTCGGACTCCTCCCGTTCATCGCCGGTGGGTTCTTCGTAGGACGTCGAGGACTGTCCGCGCTCGGCGGGGCGACCATGATCGGGCTGGGCGCAGGGGTCATCCTGATGACCGACGGATTCCTGTCACGCATGGACGCCGGCGTCCTGATCGGGCTGTGGGTCCTGCTCTCCGCAGGCGTGTGGCGGTTCCTTCCCACTTCGGGCGAGCCCGAGCTGCCGCTGCGAGGTGGAGTGATCCGGTGTCTCGGTCTGGTCCTTGGTGGACTCGCCATGGTCGTGACGGGTGCGAGCGCTGCCGTGTGGGGGCTGATCTCGGTCGCAGACCAGATGGGGGTGCCGGAGTACATCGTCAGCTTCTTCGGTGCGTCGATCGGGACGTCGCTTCCCGAGTTGGCCGTGACCGTCACCGCGCTACGGCGAGGCGACCGTGAGCTTGCGATCGGCGACGCCTTCGGCTCGTCGCTGATGGATGCCACCCTCTCGATCGGGTCAGGACCGCTCGTCGCACCCGTAGCGGTCACAGCGACGCTTGCGGTGAGGGGCTCGTTGGCGGCGATGGCGGTCATGGGCCTCGTGGTGATCCTCTTGGCCGCCCGCGAACGCCATGACAAGCGATCCGGACTGGTGCTGCTCCTCCTGTACGCCGCCTTCTATCCGCTGCTGCTGGCGTGAGCGGTGATCGATCACGTTCGGGTAGCGTTCAGGACATGGACGGGAAACTGCAACGGCAAGCCCTGACTGCGGCCGAACACGCCATCGAGGCACTCGGTCGTCGGGACCCGGCGGGTGCGCGTTCCGCCGTCGCGATCGCCGTCGAGCGTGATCAGCTCGGGGTGTTCGCGGCGCTCGCCGACGCGGTCTATCTCGCGGCCTCCCATCTCGAAGCCGACGACGACATCGACGCCGCGACCTGGAACACACTGGCCGACGCCGTCGGGCCCGGTCCCCTGCAGGGCCTCGTCGAGCAGGCCCGAGGCTGATCCCAGGCGTGTCGGACTATCACGTTCATCTGCACCCGCATCAGCCGACCGCTGACGGGCCACGCCAAGGCGAGTATCCGCCGGGACTGATCGAGTCGTTCGTCGAGACGGCGGCGGCACGAGGCGTCGGGGAGCTCGGGTTCACGGAACACCTCTATCGATGCCGTGAGGCCGCTCCGGTGCTAGGACCGTTCTGGGAACGCGAGTCCAAGCCCGATCTGGCGGCGGCGACCAAGAAGATGGTCGAGGACGACCTCACCTTGTCGCTCGAGGACTACGTGGCGGCCGTCACCGCTGCCAAAGACTGCGGGCTGCCGGTGAAGCTCGGTCTGGAGGTGGACTTCTTCCCGGAGACCTACGACGCCGTGCTCGATCTGATCGATCCGTATCCATGGGACTATCTGATCGGGTCGGTGCACTGGGTGGCGGGGTGGTCGATCGACTCGCTCGAACAGGCCCACGAGTTCGATCGGCGCGGCGTCGATCAGGCGTGGGCCGACTACTTCGCCCTCGAAGCCGAGCTCGCACGGCGTGGCGGCGTCGATGTCCTCGCCCACGTCGACGTGTGCAAGAAGTACGGGCATCGACCGGCGGTCGAGCCGATCGAGCTGTACCGAGCGGTTGTCGAGGCGGCAGCCGCCAATGGGATCGCAGTCGAGGTGTCTAGTCAGGGACTGCGGAACCCCGCCAAAGACGTGTATCCATCGCCGGTGTTCCTCCAGATGTTCCACGACGCCGGGGTTGCCATCACCCTCGCCAGTGATGCCCACCTGGTCGAGCAGGTGGCGTACGGCAGCAACGAGGTGCGAGACGCTGCCAGGGCCGCCGGCTACGACCGCCATCTCCGGTTCGAGCGACGGGTCCGGAGCACACATCCGCTGTGACACGGTTCGTGCGCCTGCTGCTGTGGACGGTGGTGACGCTTGGCCTATTGGCGGCGATCACCTGGTCGGTCCTGCTGTCGCCGCTGCCGGCGGTGGGTTTCCGCGAATCGGCATGCGACGGCTCGAATGTCTGCGTGACACTCGACGCCGACGGGTTGGCAGCCGTGCCTCCGACGTCTTCGGACATCGGACTCATCGTCTACCCCGGGGCGCGAGTCGTTCCTGAGGCCTACGCGCCGGTCGCAGAGAGGATCGCCGCGGCCGGGTATCCAGTCTATGTTCCGAGCCTGACGGCGAATCTTGCGATCCTCGACCAGGATGCCGCGGCCGAAGTCATCGCCGGTCACCCGGAGATCGAGCACTGGGTCGTGGCCGGTCACTCGCTGGGTGGTGCAATGGCAGCTCGCTATGCGGCCGGTGATCCGAACGTCGCCGGCTTGGTTCTGTGGGCGGCCTATCCAGAAGCGTCGCTCGATCTGAGTGATCGGGACCTCGAGGTGGCATCCATCTCCGCCTCCAACGATGGGCTCGCCACGACCGCAGAGATCGAGGCGTCTCGGGCACGCCTCCCATCCGACGCAGCGTTCCAGGTCATCGACGGTGGGAACCACGCCCAGTTCGGCAACTACGGCGATCAGCGAGGAGACAACCCCGCAGCCATCACCGCCGAACGACAGTGGGACCAGGTGGCGGCAGCCACGATCATCGTGCTCGACTCGGTGTCCACCGGGTGAGCCTCTCGCTCGGTCGAGCCGTGAGCGGCGCGGATGCCGAGCGCTGCGCCAGGATGGTCGAGGAGTTCGGTCTCCGCCCGCTCGCACGCTCGATAGACTCCTCGCATGCCTTCCCCCTCCGTGTGGCTGACGACGCTCGGCTGCGCCAAGAACCAGGTCGACTCCGAGAAGGTCGAGGTCATGCTCGGCGAGGCCGGGTACGTTCTCGCCGACTCACCGGGGTCGGCGGACGTGGTGATGATCAACACCTGTGCCTTCATCGAGGAGGCGCGGCGCGAGTCGGTCGACACGATCCTCGACGCCCAGGATGCCAAGCGTTCCGACGCCAAGACGATCGTCATCGGGTGTATGGCCCAGCGTTTCGGAGTGGAAGTGGAAGAGGCTCTCCCGGAGGTCGATGCCGTGATCGGCCTCGATCGCTATGGAGAGCTCATCGATACGATCGATCAGCTCACCGGCAACTGGGCCCCGCTCCAGATCAAGCGCCGCCCTGTCATGGACATTCTCAATGTGGTGCGGCGTCCCACTCCGACGATGCCGTACGCCTATGTCAAGGTGGCGGAAGGGTGTGACAAACCGTGCACGTTCTGTGCCATCCCCCTGATCCGGGGTGGTCAACGGTCCCGGCGCCCCATCGAGATACGCGATGAGGTCGAGGGACTGGTCGACGCCGGTGTGCGCGAGATCGTCCTCGTGGCCCAGGACCTGGCCGCATACGGCCGGGACGCAGACGAGACGTGGAACATCGTCGACCTGATCCGCTTCGTGTCCGGCGTCGCCGACCTCCATGCGGTCCGGCTCCTCTACCTCTATCCGAAGGAGATTCGTCAGTCGCTGATCGACGAGATGGCATCCAACGAGCGGATCGCCTCGTACTTCGACCTCTCGCTCCAGCATGCGTCGCGCTCGCTCCTCCGGGGCATGAAACGTCCTGGAGACGGTGATCGGTACCGCCGGCTGATCCAAGACATCAGGAGCTCTGCCCCTGACGCCACGCTCCGCAGCTCGTTCATCGTCGGGTTTCCGGGCGAGACCGAAGACGATGTCGAGGAGCTCGCCGAGTTCCTCCAGGACGTTCGTCTCGACTGGGCAGGCTTCTTTCCCTATTCCGCCGAGCAGGGCACACCGGCTGCCGACATGGCGAACCACGTGGCTCGCCCCGACATCGAGGAGCGCCTGCGACATCTCCAGGCGATCCAGGAGGACATCACCGCCGACGTCAATGCGGCGACGGTGGGCGACGTGATCGGCGTGCTCGTGGACCAGGTCGAGGACGGCGTACCTGTCGGTCGATCGTCGAGGGAAGCTCCTGAGATCGATGGGATGATCACCCTGGATCAGGGGCGCCCAGGCGATCTGGTGAAAGTGGAGATCACAGGAGCCTTCGGGCCCGATCGTGACGGGGTCGTCGTTTCGTGATCATCGAAGTCGTTGCCGTCGGCACCGAACTCCTGCTCGGCCAGATCGTGAACGGCAATGCGGCGCAGATCGGTGTCACGCTCGCAGAGTCCGGGCTCGACGCTCATTATCAACAGGTGGTGGGGGACAACCTCGATCGGCTCGCTTCTTCCCTGCGCCTCGCCATCTCCCGATCCGACGCCGTGATCATCACCGGCGGCATCGGGCCCACCCAGGACGATCTGACCCGCGAGGGCATCTGCGCCGCAACCGGTCGCTCGATGTCGTTCAGCGACGAATACGCCCGAGCACTCCGCGAACGTTTCGCCGCGTGGGGCCGTGAGATGCCGGACTCCAATCTACGTCAGGCCGAATACCCCGAAGGTGCCGAACTCCTTCCCAACCCGAAAGGGACCGCGCCCGGGCTGATGCTGGAACACGATGGCACGCTGCTGTTTGCGCTCCCCGGTGTGCCCGAGGAGATGGCGCTGTTGATGGCCGACCACGTGCTGCCACGTCTTCGTGAGGCGGCGGGAATCGACCGCGCCATCGTCAGCCGGGTCGTGCGGTCCTGGGGTAGGGGAGAGGCGTCCGTAGGCGAGCTGCTCGACGACGTCTACCGGTCGAGCACCAATCCTTCGATCGCCTTCCTCTCCTCTGCGGGGGAGATCAAAGTGCGAATCACGGCCGGTGCCCCCACCCTCGGTGATGCTCGAGCCCTGATCGAACCCGTGGAGCGACTGGTTTGTGAACGGTTGGGGTCATCGGTCTTCGGTTTCGACGATGACACGATCGAAACGGTCCTCCTGCGACTCTTGGGAGAGCGCAGCTGGACTCTCGGCTCGGCGGAGTCTGCGACGGGTGGGTTGGTCGCAGCCCGCATCACTTCAGTACCGGGTGCCTCGGCGGTGTTTCGAGGTTCGGTCGTCGCGTATGACATCGGTGTCAAGCAGGCGCTGCTGGGTGTCGACGACGAGGCGGTCGCGGCCGGGGTGGTGAGTGAGGCCATGGCCGTTTCGATGGCTCGAGGCGCACGTGATGTCATCGGCGTGGATGTGGCGGTGGCGGTGACCGGCGCCGCCGGCCCCGAGCCCCACGACGCTCCACCGGGGACGATGGTCATCGGTGTGGCAACACCCGAAGGGGCGCGGGCGCGCACCCTCAGGTTGCCAGGAGACCGTGAACGGGTACGCACCTACGCCACGACTTCGGCGCTCCATCTGGTGCGTCTGGCGATCACCGGGGCATGGTGGGAGGAGTAACGAGGTCGTTCGTGGCCGTGGATCTCGATGACGAGACCAGGTACGCACTGGCGGCTTCGATGGCCGGCCTGTCGATGCCGGGAAAGGTCGTCCCACCCCGGAACTGGCACATCACACTGCGGTTCATCGGGGCGATCGACGAGGTCGGCCTCGAACGGCTGGTCGCCGGCCTCGACGAGCTGGATCTGGGACCCCGCTTCGAGGTCGTCTTCGGGGCGCTCGGGGCCTTCCCCAGATCGAGCCGGGCGACGGTCCTGTGGAGGGCGATCTCGGACCGCACCGAACGGCTCCCAGAACTGGCCGCCGACACGGAACAGGTGTGTCTAGCCGCGGGCCTGGAGCCCGAGGACAGACCGTTTCGCCCGCATCTCACGTTGTCGAGGATTCGCCCTGATCGCAACGTGAAGGCACTGATCGACGGCTCCTCCCCGGCTCCGGTGTCGATGAACGTCACCCAGGTGTGCCTGTTCCGGTCTGTGCTCGGCGGTCGTCACGCCACCTACGAGGTGTTGGAACGGTTTGCGCTGCAGTGAACCTCGCCCGCCCCCCGAGCTTCCGCCGCACGCAGTGAGGGCGCCCCTGATAACCTTTGCTCAGGCGTTGACCCGCCGCCCAACCCCTGTGGGCCTTCCGCTTCAAGGCCCCTCGAAGGGGCAAAGGGGACCTCGTGAGCCTCCGGGTCGCAGCGTTTCCGCTCGTGGGAACGCGGAGTGCGACGTCGATCCGATGGGCGCACGATACGGCGGGAGCGGAGCCTGTCGTGTAAGGCCCGGGAGATCACATGACCACAGCCAAGAGTCTCAAACACCGCATTCGCGCCCGCATGGCGGAAACCGGTGAGCGGTACACCACAGCCAGGATGCACCTGCTCGGAAGCGACCGGCCGTCGATCGACATCCCACGCCGCGTGCCAGGGTACGAGCTGGTCGGCGGTGGCAGCCATCCGGACACGGGCGTCGTCCACAACGTGCTCGCGGCGGCCGGGATCGTTGCACCTCACGACGGAGAGCCCTACTCCGATGCCTTGCTGTACGGGCTCGGTGGTGGAACCGGGTTCCTGTATGCCGTGTTCGAGTACCGGGGGATGGCCCCGATGCTCAGCATCGGCGTGCGCCACACGATGATGGGGCACGATTTCGCCCGGGCCGCCCTTGACCGGTCCGGCGTCCACTTCGACGTGGTTCAGACGACCAGCGTCTCGAAAGCCGATGGCGCCATCGGCGGGGCACTCGAGCGGGGGATTGCACCGATCGTCACCGTCGATGGGCCTTCGTTGCCGCACAGCGGAGTGCCTGACTTCTACCGTGGTGCGAGTGCCGATCAGGTGGCCGTCATCGGCGCCGATGACGAGTCGTTCTGGATCGATCACGGAGCGCCGATCTGTCTTTCGAAGGAGTCGTTCCGATCGGCCCGTGGGGCGTACAAGAAGGCCAGGAACAACACCATGATCGTCGTCGGCGGCGGCGGCGACCTCGCCGACCTCAGGCTCGGTGTCCGAGCGGCGATCGACGCCAACGTTCACAACTTCGAGGAGTCGCCGTTCCGGGGCTTTGCGTCGAACTGGGGACACGCCGGCATGGAGAAATGGGCTCGGATCATGGTCGACCGGCGCGACCCAAGACGCTGGTCCGAGGTCTTCTCGACCGACAGGCTCTTGTTCAAGGCGCTCACGCAGGTCCGATCGTCCATCGAGTGGGAGTTCACGCCTCCGGCCGCCGGCCGCGAGACCTACGCCGAGTTCCTGGACGAGGCATCAGCCATCTTGGAGTCCGAGCGTCTGGCCGAGGTTGCCGGGGACTACCGCGCCCTTGGCAACGATTGGAAGGAACTTTCGGCGGCGGCCACCGCCGGCCCGGCGATCTTCGAGGAGTGGGAGCGGCTCCGCTCGGAGTTCCGAAGGCCGGTCTCCGGGGACTCCGGAGACATTGGCGACCGCCGGCGACGGGTCTTTGATCAGCTCGAGGAGCTGGCGGGGGAGGCCGCCTTCGACGAGGGGTTCCGTGAGGCTCGCCTCACGGATCTGGCCGACCGGGTCGAACGCATCCGGGTCTCGGAGCGCGAAGCGGCGCAGCGACTGGCGGAGGCCGTCCATCCCTGAGAGCCGCCGAGCTCGGACCGGGGGTGGATCGTATCTTTGTGCATGCGGATCCACCCCGGTCGGAGCCTCACCTTGGCTGGTGTTCTGAGGCAGGTGCTTTGTATCGAACGTCTGTTCGTGTATGGTGCAAGTCACACGGATGTGATTCGCACTCAGGATCTGTCACACTCCACTCGTACGGTGCGACGGTGACAGGACGCCGACAGAGGAGACAGTGATGGAACGCGACAAGGCACTGGAGATGGCCGTCTCGCAGATAGAGCGCCAGTTCGGAACCGGCGCAATCATGAAGATGGGTGAGGCTGCCAACCAGAAGGTCGATGTCATCTCGACGGGCGCTTTGTCCCTCGACCTGGCGCTCGGCATCGGCGGTGTGCCACGTGGTCGCGTGGTCGAGATCTACGGTCCCGAGAGCTCAGGAAAGACCACGCTTTCACTGCACGTTGTCGCCGAGGCGCAACGAAACGGCGGCATCGCCGCGTTCATCGATGCCGAGCATGCGCTCGACCCGGTGTACGCCAAGAATCTCGGCGTCGATGTCGACGAGTTGCTCATCTCCCAGCCCGATACCGGCGAGCAGGCGTTGGAGATCACCGACATGCTCATTCGATCGGGCGCGCTCGACGTCGTGGTGATCGACTCGGTGGCGGCCCTGGTTCCACGAGCCGAGATCGAGGGCGAGATGGGTGACACCCACGTCGGTCTCCAAGCCCGTCTCATGTCTCAGGCACTGCGGAAGCTGACCGCCAATCTGAGTCGTTCCAGGACCACCTGCGTGTTCATCAACCAGCTGCGAGAGAAGATCGGGGTGATGTTCGGTTCGCCCGAGACGACCCCTGGTGGGCGTGCCTTGAAGTTCTACTCGTCGGTCCGACTCGATGTCCGGCGGATCGAGACGATCAAGGACGGCGGTGAGCAGGTCGGAAACCGAGTCCGGGTGAAGGTCGCAAAGAACAAGATGGCGCCACCGTTCCGTCAGGCCGAGTTCGACATCATGTTCGGCGAAGGCATATCGCGGGAGGGGAGCCTGCTCGATGTCGCAGTGGACCACGGAGTGGTCCGCAAGAGCGGAGCATGGTTCACCTTCGAGCAGGATCAGCTGGGACAGGGTCGCGAGAATGCGAAGCGGTTCATCCGGGAGAATCCAGAGATCGCGATGCAACTGCAGGCGAAGATCTACGAACTGGTCGACCCCGAGCCCGTCGAAGAAGACGAAACCTCCCCGGTGGAGGAAGAAGCTGAGACGGAGGTAGAGGTCTCGGTCGAAGACTGATCGTTCCCAGGCGGATCTTCGCGCACCGAGTAGACTGACTTCTCACACACACGAACGAACCGCCTTGAGAACCGAAACGAAGCAATGACCAACAGACCTTCGACGATACGAACGTCGTCCTGACGATCCTTCGTCGCTGAACAATGATTCCGGTCGTGTGTGCCGAGTCCCTGCGGGCTCGGCACGCCTTCGTTTTCGGCGGGCAGGCATGAAATGAGGAACGATGGACAGTCCGGCGATCGTGGCACTGGCTGTGGTCCTCGCCGCTGTGATGGCAGGTGGAGGGGGATATCTCCTCGCCCGAGCCGTCGGCCGGTCGGATCGGGCTTCGACCGGGGGTGACGGCGAAGAAATTCTGTCATCGGCGAGGTTGGAGGCGCAGCGGATTCTCGCCCGCGCCGAGGAGGAAGGCCGGGCTCGAGCGGATGGATTCCGCGAGCGTGAAGAGGCCCAGCTGGCGCACCGCCAGGTGGAGCTCGACAACATGGAGAGCCGCCTCAGCCAGCGCGAAGAGACATTGGATCAGCGTGCTGCCAACTTGGCGACCCGCGAGCAGATGGTTCTCCAGCGCGAGCGCGAGATCACCGAGACCCGATCCGAGGCCGAGCAGCTTCGGGAATCGGGACGCCAAGAGCTCGCGTGGCTCGCCGGCTTGGACGCCATCGCCGCCAAGGAGCAGTTGCTGGCTCAGGTCGAGGACGAGGCCCGTCGGGACGCCATGTTCTTGGTGAGGGACCTCGAGATCAAAGCCCGAGAAGAAGCGGACAAGCGCGCTCGACGGATTCTGGCCACGGCCATCCAACGTCTGGCATCCGAGGTGGTCACCGAATCCACCGTGTCGGTGATCTCCCTTCCATCCGACGAGATGAAGGGCCGGATCATCGGACGTGAGGGCAGGAACATTCGCGCCCTCGAGTCGGTCACCGGTGTCAACCTGATCGTCGACGACACGCCAGAGGCGGTGTCCGTCGCATCGTTCGATCCCGTGCGACGAGAGGTGGCACGGCTCACGCTCGAGCGATTGGTCGCCGACGGTCGCATTCACCCGGCTTCGATCGAGGAGGCCTATCAGAAGGCCCAGGCCGAGGTGGAACAGGCCGTACGGGACTCGGGAGAATGGGCGTTGCTCGAGGTCGGGGTGTCACGAATGAACCCGGAGCTCGTGACGTTGCTCGGGCGCCTCAAGTACCGGACTTCGTACGGGCAGAACGTGCTCAATCATCTCGTCGAGTCCGCACATGTGGCGGCCATGCTCGCCAGCGAGCTCGGTGTCGATACCGCCCCGGTCAAGCGAGCGGCCCTACTTCACGACATCGGAAAGGCCGTCACCCATGAGGTCGAGGGCTCGCATGCCCTCATCGGCGCTGAGATCGCCCGTCGCTTCGGAGAGGATCCGTCGGTCGTCCACGGCATCGAGGCGCATCACAACGAGGTGGAGCCTCGGACGGTGCTAGCCGTGCTCGTACAGGCGGCGGATGCCGTTTCCGCTGCCCGGCCCGGGGCGCGTCCGCGAAGCCCTCGAGTCGTATGTGCGCCGTCTCGAGCGGCTGGAGAAGCTGGCGTTGGACTTCGAAGGTGTCGAGCGTGTGTTCGCCATGCAGGCAGGACGCGAGGTTCGCGTGGTGGTCGATCCCGGTGAGATCGACGACCTGGCTGCCAGCGACCTCTCCAGACGTATCGCCCGCAAACTGGAAGAAGACCTCCAGTACCCGGGCCAGATCCAGGTGACGGTTATTCGCGAGTTCCGAGCCACCGACTACGCCCGCTGATGATCATGGAATCGGTGCTGCTTCCTGATCCTGCTGTTCGCGAACGACCGTACCGATCGCCGAGCCGATCAGGCGCCCGCTACCTCGTACGCACATTCGGCTGCCAGATGAACGAGCACGACTCCGAGCGAGTCGCAGGCCTGTTCGAGGCAGACGGCATGGTTCCTGCCGATGGCTACGAGGACGCCGATGTGGTCTTCATCAACACCTGCACCATCAGAGAGAACGCCGACAACAAGCTCTACGGCACGCTCGGCAATCTGAAGGCGATCAAAGACCTGAACCCCGAGATGCGTCTGATGGTGGGCGGCTGCGCAGCCCAGAAGGACCGGGAAATGGTTCGGGAGCGCGCACCCTGGGTGGACGTCGTGCTGGGGACACACAACCTGGATCGGGTCATCGACCTGTTGGACCACGTCGAGGATTGGGGTCCGATCACCGAGGTGGTCGACGCGCTGCAGGCCATGCCTTCGTCGCTTCCAGTGCGTCGCGAAGTGGCGCATTCGGCTTGGGTGACCATCCAGGTCGGATGCAACAACTCGTGCACATTTTGCATCGTGCCGTCTGTCCGCGGACCCGAGATCTCTCGCCGACCCGGAGACATCCTCCAAGAGGTCAGAGGGCTGGTTGCCGATGGGGTGTCGGAGGTCACCCTGCTCGGACAAAATGTCGACACCTATGGCCGCGATCTCGCGCTCGACGGGCGCCGTCGACCGCTGTTCGGAGAGCTGCTGCGCCAGGTTGGAGCAGTCGAGGGAATCCGCCGGGTGCGCTTCACCAGCCCGCACCCGAACGACTTCGGCCGTGAGGTCGCCGAGGCGATGGCGGAGACCGAGACGGTCTGCGAACAGCTTCACTTCCCGCTCCAGTCGGGGAGTAACAGCATCCTGAGGGCCATGCACCGTGGATACACCGTTGAGAAGTACCTGACACGTCTGGAGATGGCCCGTGAGGTCATCCCCGATCTGTCGGTGTCGACCGACATCATCGTCGGGTTCCCCGGTGAGGCCGACGACGACTTCGAGCGGACGCTGGAGGTGATCGAGGCGGCCCGGTTCGATCAGGCCTTCATGTTCATCTTCTCGCCCCGACCTGGAACGGCGGCCGCCGACTACGACGACCGGTTCGTCGATCCGGAGGTCGTTCAGGAACGGTTCCAGCGCCTGCTGGAGACTCAGAATGCCGTCACCGAAGCGCGCAGCCGGCGGTGGCTGGGCCGGACTCTCGAGGTGTTGTCCGAGGGTCCGTCCAAGAGAGATCCCGCCGTCGCCACCACCCGCACTCGCGGCGGCAAGGTGGTCCACACCAGGGGTCTCATTCCCGTCGGTACGTTCGTCGACGCCAGAATCGTTGACACGTCTCTCCACCACCTCACCGGGGAGCTCGTCTGACCCCGTTGATCGCCATCGTCGGGCCGACGGCATCGGGCAAGTCCGAGGTGGCATTGCAGGCGGCTCGACGAACCGGGGCCATGCTCCTGTCGGTGGATTCGATGCAGGTCTTTCGTGGCATGGACATCGGGACGGCGAAACCGTCGCCGGACGATCGTGCAGAGGTGCCGCACGCCATGATCGACGTCGTGGAGCCGGAAGCCGACTTCTCCGTCGCAGCGTTCCAGACGATGGCGCGGGCCGAGATCGACGCCGCCGAGATACCGGTGGTCATCGTCGGCGGCAGTGGTCTACATTTCCGGGCGGTCGTCGACCCGCTCGAGTTCCCTCCTTCGAGCAAGGATCTGCGTAGTGAGTTGGAGGCGGTGAGCGACGTCGAGCTGGTCGGGGAACTCCGGCAGAGCGATCCCGGCGCCGACGCAGTCGTCGACCTGAAGAATCGGCGTCGGGTGGTCCGTGCCGTCGAGATCCTCCGGTTGACCGGACTCACTCCCACAGAACGCCACCGGTCACCGGCGGCAGCCGCCGTGCGCGACTACCGGCCCACCAGGCCTGTGATCGTGTTCGGCCTGGATCGATCAACGGATCTGCGCCTGCGGATCTCCACCCGGGTCGAAGAGATGCGGGCCATGGGATTGATGGACGAGGTCCGGCGTCTTCGGGGCCGTCTTGGTGTCCAGGCGTCGCAGGCGGTGGGATACAAGCAACTGTCGGCGGTCGTCGAGGGGGATCTCGATGAGGACCGCGGATTCGAGGAGGTGCTTCGTGCCACATGGGCCCTGGCGAAACAGCAGCGAACGTACTTCCGTCGTGACCCCCGAATACGATGGATCGATGCCTCGGACGCCGACGCAGTGTCGGGTCTGGTCGACGAGATCGAGCGAGAGGTACGTTCGTGGACTTCGTGAAGATGCAGGGACTCGGCAACGACTTCGTCGTGGTCGACGGCGAGATCGACGTCACGCCGGATCTGGTTCGTCGAGTGTGCGACCGCCGATTCGGCGTCGGTGCCGACGGCGTCCTGCAGGTCTCTTCCCGGGGCGACTCGGTCCACATGGGGTATTGGAACGCCGACGGTTCGGCAGCGGAGATGTGCGGCAACGGGCTGAGATGTGTGGCGCGCCGGGCGGTCGATCTCGGGCTGGTGAGTTCGCCCGAGTTCATCGTCGAGACTCCCATTGGATCTCGTCGCGTTCGCATCGGTGACGGCACCGTGACGGTGGAATTGGGTCCTGTGAGTCTGGGCGGGACGGTGGTCGTCGACGGGATCGATTATGCAACGGTCGATGTCGGCAATCCTCATGCGGTGGCGCTGTCCGACCCGATCCAGGTCGCCCTCGATGAGGTCGGACCGCGAGTCGAGCACCACAGCCGTTTTCCAGATGGCACCAACGTCGAGTTCTACCTGCCGACCGGCTCCGACTCCGTCACCATGCGGGTCTGGGAGCGAGGCGTGGGCGAGACTCTTGCGTGTGGCACCGGGATGGTCGCCGTGGCGAGTGTCGCGCGAGCGTCGGGTCAGGTCAGCGGTGACAGCGTCGAAGTCGTCGTTCCGGGCGGTGTGGGACGCGTCGAGTTCGACGATCGCGTGTGGCTCGTCGGTCCGGCGGAGACCGTGTTCGAGGGCCAGTTGGCGCTCAGCGGACCTTCCTGAGCACCGAAACCACCTTGCCGACGATCCGGACGCCGCCGTCGAAGACCATGGGCTCATATGCAGGATTCTCCGCTTCGAGCACGACCTTCCCATCGCGGCGGCGGAGACGCTTCACGGTGGCCTCCTCTTCGTCGACCAGAGCCGCAACGATCTCGCCATCGTTCGCATCGGCCTGGCTCCGGACGACGACATAGTCGCCATCGAGGATCCCGGCGTCGATCATCGAGTCGCCTCGAACGGTCAGCATGAACACTGGGCCTGATCCCACCAGGTCGGTGGGGAGTGCCATCACGTCCTCCACGTCCTGTTCGGCGAGGATCGGTCGACCGGCGGCGATCCGACCGACGAGCGGTACGTCACGAACGTCGTCCCGGGTCGGCTCGGGCGCCGGCGCCACGGCGGAGGTGGGTTCTCCCAGCACCTCGATGGCTCGGGGCTTGCTGGGGTCCTTGCGGATCAAACCGGCTTTGGCGAGCGAGGAGAGGTGGCTGTGCACCGTGGATGGGGAAGAGAGACCGACGGCCTCTCCGATCTCGCGCACCGACGGGGGATAGCCGCGAGCTGCGACCGTCTCCCGGATGAAGTCCAGTACCTGGCGCTGTCGATCGCTGATCGCTTTGTCCTTCTTCACTGCCATCGTCGTCGACCTCCTGGTCTGGGCGAGATCGACGGGTCACCGATCTCTGACCGCCCTCGGGGGGCGAATGTGTGTTCGATAGTGTAGTGGTTTCGAGTTCGCGATCCAAACATGTGTTCGACTTGACGAATCGAACAGACGTTCGGTACAGTGGCCGAACAGATGTTCGAGGTAACCCGCACCACACAACCGAGTGGCATGAGCCCCATGGTGAATGTCACCCGCACCGGCGACGCCCGTCGAGGTGATCGATCCCGTCACGCCACCCGACCTTCCATCGAGGGTGGGGTGGGGCATGCTCGGATGCGGCCGAGTGCACGTGACCACGATCAGATGCTCGCCATCCCGGTGGTGGATTCGACCACCGACGGCCGTCTGGCCGCCGGAGGTGTGCGTCATGTTCGAGCGACGGTAGGGGGCTCTGGGGTGGAGCCGACCCGACGGTCCAGCACGGCGACGATGGGTGACCTCGGAGATTCTGTCACACCCCGACCGTACGTTGGGGCAACGCCCACATCGGGCAACCAGACATCGAGAAGAGGAAGGGTCGACATGACAAGCGTACGCATCCTGCCCGGCAGGCTGTTGATTCTCCTGATCGCGCTCGTTGCGATCCTTCTTCTTCTCGGTGGCACGGGCGCTGCGAGCGAGCCGTCGATCACGATGGAACATCGCGTTCGATCGGGAGACACGTTGTGGGCCATCGCCCAGGGATTCACGTCGTCGGGTGACGACGTCCGCGAGTCCGTCGCCCTGATCCGCGAACTGAACGAACTCGAGAGCTCTGCGCTGCACCCTGGCCAGATCTTGATGATCCCGGTGGGATGACGCTCGCGGCGGGCCTGAGCCGGGTACACGTCCATCCGCCACTAGCCTGGGGCTCTCATGCAGTGCCCCTCCTGCGGACATTCCGCCAGTCGCGTCATAGATTCCCGACCCGCCGAGAACGGGACGTCGATTCGACGCCGACGTGTCTGCGAGCGATGTGAGTCCAGGTTCTCGACGTACGAACGTGTCGTGTCGTCGGTGATGGTCGTCAAACGGTCGGGGCAGAGCGAGCCATTCGACAGCGCCAAGCTGAGAAGAGGTGTCGAGGCGGCGCTGGCTGATCGTCCTGTTCTCGGTGGCCAGGTCGATGCCCTCATCGATGCCGTTGAGGGCGAGATCCGTGCCCGTCCCGGTCCGGTCTCATCCGAGAGGCTCGGCTTCATGGTCCTCGAACGTCTACGGGCCCTCGACGAGATCGCCTCGCTGCGGTTCGCCAGCGTCTACAAGGACTTCCGTGACGTTGGCGACTTCGAGCGCGAGCTCGCAGAGTTGGAGGCGAGCCTTCAACCGCCCGAGAGCTGAAGCTCAGCCCGTTCCGATCCGACCGAGCATCTGCGAGGCGTCGGTCGATGCTGTGTCGAACGCACGCCGGGCCTGTGCCATCGCGGTCGTCAGCGAGGCTTCGAGCTCCGCCACCCGAGCGTCGATCTTCTCGAGGGCTGCGGTGGCCGCACCAGCATCGCCAGACCTCAACGCGTCGAGATACTGGGCCTGAAGCGCCGAGCTGGCGTCCGAGAAACGGTCGACGAGCGTCCCGTGCTCCGCAAACGCCGGTTGATCCGGCACCGGTTGGATCACTCCCAGGAGCGATGTGAGCCATGACGTGTACTGCTCGCTGATCTCGGAGAGATCTTCGGTGGATGCCGGCAGCGACGGGCGTCCGACGAACACGACAAAACCTGTCTCGTACGCCAGGGCTTCGCTCAACGAGCGTTCGGCCTCGAGCACCTGCCCGGATGCGTCGATCGCCAGGGCACGGTCCGCATCACCGATCTCCAGTTCTTGGGCGGTTTCCAACAATCGGCGGGCGGAGGCGTCCACGTCGGAGAAGTCTGGGTTCGCCGACGAGTCGAAGGCCCCGAGCGTCTGCGCGAGATCCCTCGATGCCGCCACGAGGTCTTCCCGAACCGAGGAACCACTGCCGAAGATGAGCGATACGGCAATGATCATTGCCACGAGCGCCACCGCGAGGAGGCCGAAGCTGACGATTCGCGCAGCGCTGCGTTCGGGCATGGCCGACAGGGCCTCTTCGGAGTCCCAGGACTCCAAAGCTGGTGCGTCGGGAGTCTCGTCCCACAGTTGTATGACCATTTCGCCGGTGGGATTCAGGTCGACCCCGGCGCTCCCGGTGGGGGAACGGGGCGCCACGGGCCGATCGGCCAGGGCGGTCGACGCGGCCGCGCGATTGACGGCTCGCTGTTGTCCGGTGTCGACCAGATGGTCTCGCGGCGGCTGCCCGGACGGGCGCGACGGAGTGGGTCTCTGCGTGGGAGACTCGGCGTGATCCGCCGTGGTTCGCACTCGATCGAGGACGGCGAGCCCGGCCGCGGCTGCACCGCTGATACGGCGTCCCCGCCGAGAAGAGATGGTTGATTGGTCGACCCGGTGGCCGAGAAGGCAACGCCCGTCGACGGCGGTCACCCGCGCTCGGCACTCGGTACAGTAGCCGTGTGGCACTCTTCAGCTCCGTGGTCGGTCCGCCCGGACGCCCCACGTGATTTGAACATGTTTGAGATTAGCTTCGTGCGGCTGGATTCGCGGGCATTGTTGCCGCGTCGCGCCCATGGCACCGATGCCGGTTTCGATCTCCACACCATCGACGAGGTCGTGCTTCGACCTGGCGAGCGCAGGTCGGCGGGTACCGGGCTCGCCATTGCGCTACCTTCCGGCACCGCCGGCCTCGTGACACCTCGCAGCGGCCACGCTTCGCGCCATGGCATCGCTCTCGTGAATGCGCCCGGTCTCATCGACCCTGGCTATCGCGGTGAGATTCGTGTGCTCCTGATCAACCATGGGTCCGAGACCGTGGTCTTCGCACCGGGGGATCGTGTCGCCCAGCTGGTGGTGATCGAGCTCCCCGAGGTGTCGTTCGTCGAAGTCGACGAACTCGATTCGTCGAGCCGGGGCGACGGTGGCTTCGGTTCCACGGGCCGGTGACGGCGTTTGTTGGGTCTTGGAGGTCGGCTATCATCGACTCCCACGCGGAAGTAGCTCAGTTGGTAGAGCGCAACCTTGCCAAGGTTGAGGTCGCGGGTTCGAGCCCCGTCTTCCGCTCCACCGATCGGTCGGATCCTCCCTCGCCTCGAGCTGGGCGGTGTCGTGTCCGACTGGATCGACAAGGCGACGTGGCCGAGTGGTTAGGCGCGGGTCTGCAAAACCCGTCACCCCGGTTCAATTCCGGGCGTCGCCTCCGGGCGCAGTGCGCCTGAAACGGGCCCTTAGCTCAGTGGAAGAGCGCTTGCATGACACGCAAGAGGTCACTGGTTCAAACCCAGTAGGGCCCACGCCGCTGACCTTCGGCCAGCTAACTGAGTTTGCTTCGCAAACTCTTACCTCCGACCGCCGACAATCCGCCGCGCCACGCGCCCTGCGGCCCGAGCGAGCTTGGTCGGCAAACGGCCTGCCTGCGCGGGAGTCATCCTCAAGCATCCAAAAAGACCGCTCACGTTTGTGAGCGGCTTTTTGGGTGAACCTGGTGCCTTTGACCAGGCCCACCGGTGCGGCTGGTCAGTTGCCGCCGAACATGCCTTTGAGCTTGTCTGTTGCGCCGCCGATCGCGTCGCCGATCTTGTCGCTGTTGCCCGACAGGAATCCTTCGATCTGACTGGCGATCGGGGCCGGCAACTTGTCCTTCAGGAAATCGAGCGCTGCCTCGGCTGCGCCTTGCGCCTTGTCGGCCGGGAGCCCGGTCCGCTCAGAGATGGCGGCAATCAGTTCATCCATCGTATCCCTCCAATACGGTGTGCAGTGTGATGGGTGCTCACACCTCGTTGGCGTACCACGGTTTTCGTGGCAGAATTCACAAAATAGCACCCCAGGAAAGGATGGCCCAATGGCGATGTCAGACGCCCACAAAGAGGCGTTGGCCCAAGGGAGGCGGGAGTCGCGAGCGGTCAAGGCGTATCTGGAAGCCCTCGGATCAAAACGTCCTGGACGACCGGTGACGGTGGATTCGGTGAAGAAGAAGTTGGCCGGGATCGAAGAGAAGCTTTCAGGCGAGTCCGATCCGCTCAAGCGGCTCGACCTGGTTCAGGCGAAGCTGGATGCCGAGGACCAACTCGAGGATCTGTCGATCGACATCGACGTCGAATCACTCGAGCGGGAGTTCGTGGGTATCGCCAAGTCGTATTCGGAACGCAAGGGGATCTCGTATTCGGCGTGGCGTGAGGTCGGAGTATCCGCACCGGTCCTCAAGGAAGCCGGAATCCCTCGGACCCGACGGGGCTGAACACTCCCCACATCACATGGGAACGGGCCCTGGATCTGTTGATCGGGCCCGTTCTTGTTGGTCAGCCATCTCCGAGCGCTTCTTCGAGGGCTTCGGGATCGATCCCGTCGAGGGTGGAGTAGAGCAAGGTGCCACTGAAGCGCCGCAACTCTCGCAGCAGATGCGTAGGGAAGAACTGCGGCAGCAGCAGAACCGTGGCGGTGTGGCCGGGTGAGAGTCGGTCGGCGACTTCCTGGAGCCATGGGTTTGGGATACCGATGTCGCGATAGGTGGCCCACAGCCAGCCGGCCAACGCGCCGAGTATGGCGCCGACGATCCAGCCGGTGGTGCCGAACAGAAGCAGTCCGGGAATTCCCGCCCACCAGCTACCGGTGAGGGCCGCCTGCCCGGGTGCAACTTCCTTCGTCTGCCTGACGCGGCTTCGGCCGTTCACCAGCTTCGAGACCAGGACCGCATCCGCGAGTTGGATCGATCCCTTGCGGGCCAGGCGGGTCGCAGCCAGGACCGCTTCCTGTGCGAGGAGGGGGTCGTCGAAGTCGATCGCCATCACATTGGCGGGGTCGATGAGTTGGCGATCGTTGTTCCTCATTGGTGTCTCCTGGTCCACGGCCTCAGTTTCCCCTCGTCCGCTGAGAAATCTCTGAGCTGCGGATGTGTTCTCACACAACAACCATGGCACATCTGGCCGATATTCCCAGGGACAACGTGCCTAATCCCATCCCAATTGGTGGAGTCGGGCGTCGTCGATACCCAGGTGATGTCCGAGCTCATGCAAGACGGTCTTGCGGATTTCCGCCTCCAGCTCGGGTTTCGGCAGGTGGAGGGCGAGGTGGGGGAGTCGGAATATGGTGATCTGGTCGGGCAGCGCTCCCCAATAGTCACCGGAGCGTTCGTGCAGACTCACGCCCTCGTACAGCCCCAACAGGCCATCACCATCCGGGTCCTGCTCGCGTGTTGGGCGGTCTTCGACGACCACGATCAGGTTGTCTATCTGATCCCAGACCCATTCCGGCAGTTCGTCGAGCACCCGGTCGACCACGGTTTCGAACTCTTCGATGCGCACAGCGTGCATGCAACCACGCCCCCCGTTCAATCGTCTCCGATGCCGCGTGCGATCTCGTCGCCGATCGTGGTCGTGTCGCCGTGGCCGGTCCTGACGACGGTTCTGTGCGGAAGTACGAACAACCGTTCTTCGATCGATGTGAGGATCGTCGAGCGATCGCCGAACTCGAAGTGGGTGGCGCCTGGCCCGCCTTTGAAGAGCGTGTCGCCGCCGAACAGCTCACCGGTTGCCAGCAGGCACACACTCCCAGGGGTGTGTCCCGGAGTGTGGATCACATCGAGCTTGCCGCTGCCGATCTCGATCGTCATGCCGTCTGCCAGGTCCACGTCGGGTGTGCGGTTCGGGTATACGCGATCCCACAACAGCCGATCGGCCGGGTGGAGCGCAACCGGTGCGCCGAACACGTCGGCGACGACGCCTGCCGTGTCGATGTGGTCGTTGTGGCCGTGCGTGCAGATCACCATCTCCACCGAGCGACCGGCGACTGCGTCGATGATCGGGTCCGACTCGTGTCCGGAGTCGACGATCACAACGCGGTCGTCGTCTCCGAACAACCAGATGTTGTTCTCGACTTCGATCGGTTCGGCCGGCAGCGTGAATAGCCCTCTGGTGATGGCGAGGTCGATACGCATCGTCTCAGAACACCACCACCGAGCGGAGCACTTCGCCCCGCTCCATCCGGTGAAAGGCTTCTTCGACGTCGTCGAGTGCGATCGTCTCGGACACGAAGCCGTCGAGGTCGAGACGGCCTTGTAGATACAGGTCGATGAGCATCGGGAAGTCCCTGCTCGGGAGGGTGTCGCCGTACCACGAGGACTTGAGCGAGCCCCCTCGTCCAAAGATCTCGATCATCGGCAGTTCGATCTTCATGCTGGGATCGGGCACGCCCACCATCACCGTGGTGCCGGCATGGTCTCGGGCGTAAAAGGCCTGTTCGAACGTGAGGGGGATGCCAACCGCGTCGATGGTGACGTCGGCACCGCAGCCCTCGGTGAGGTCCCGAATCGCCTCCACCGGGTCGACCTTCGTCGAATTGATCGTGTGGGTTGCTCCGAATCCCTTCGCCCAGTCGAGTTTCGTGTCGTCGATGTCGACGGCAATGATCTTCGAGGCACCGGCGAGTTTCGCTCCGGCGATGGCAGCATCGCCCACCCCACCGCACCCGAACACCGCCACCGAGTCGCCGCGTCCGACGTTCCCGGTGTTCATGGCGGCTCCCAACCCAGCCATGATCCCGCATCCGATTAGACCGGCTGCCTCGGGTCGGGCACGATCGTCGACCTTCACGGCCTGGCCCGCGGCGACGAGGGTCTTCTCGGCGAAGGCGCCGATCCCGAGGGCGGGGGAGACCGGGGTTCCGTCGGCGAGCGTCATCTGCTGGGTGGCGTTGGCGCTGTTGAAGCAGTACCAGGGGCGGCCGCGTGAGCACGACCGGCAGGTGCCGCAGGGCGCCCGCCAGGCCAGGATCACGTAGTCACCTTCCGAGACGTTGGTGACGGCTTCGCCGGTCTTGGAGACACGTCCGGCCGCCTCGTGTCCGAGGAAGAAGGGGAACTCGTCGTTGATCGCGCCTTCCCGATAGTGCAGGTCGGTGTGGCAAACGCCGCACGCCTGGATGTCGACGAGGACCTCGCCGGGCCCCGGGTCGGGAACGAGCAAGGTCTCGATTGTGACCGGCTCCTTCTTGGCACGTGCGACGACGGCTCGAACTTCGTTCATGTCTCCCTCGAGTGCTGGGTGCGGTGACCCTACCTTCGACCGTGTGAGTACTCGTAGGTCGACGGACGAGCGACGCTCTCACGCGACTCTTTCTTGACCGAAGCCGAGAACCTTCCTGCAGTGGGGGCAGAAGAAGATCATGGTCTGGCCCTGGATCAGGGGAAACCCTCGCTTCTGCATGTGGATCTCATGGAGATCGAGGTTGCAGAACGAGCAGATCGGAACGAGGTCTGGACGCTCGACGAGATTGAACGGATGTTCCGCCATCAAATAGCTCCTTTCCCGCCCATCGTGAGGCGGCGGAGCACCCGTCGACCAGAGGACAATGTGTAGACCGGCTGGCGAAGGCACATCCGGCGTGCTGGTATTCTCCCTGCCATCGGGCGCTTAGCTCAGCGGGAGAGCGCTGCCTTCACACGGCAGAGGTCACTGGTTCGATCCCAGTAGCGCCCACCCCGAGCGCCCCCTGTCACGGTGGTCCGACCGGACTTGCCGCTGGTCTTCGCCTTCTTTTTTGACGTCGGCGCCCTGACCCTGGCGGTCGCGTTCGTTTCTTGGGTGGTGGCGCTACCCACCACTGTGTTCCTCATCGCTCTCGACTTCCGTGACGATGTCAATAGCCATCACCGTACGGCACACCGCGTATGGGGCACCGGGTGAGCGCCGGTGGAGATGCGAGCGTGCGGCCAGTCGAAACCACCCCTCCAACCCGACGGGACTTCGGCGAGAAAGTTGGGGTGTAGTCGTTGATCCCGAGCGACGCCTCGGGGAAGACGGCCAGTAGTTCCGTACGGTGGAGCCCCAGCCGATCCCCATTTCGGTCTTTGCGTCGGGGCCGATGATTCGCCGGCCGGCCAGATGCAGAGGGAACGCGGTCAGCTGGACCCAATGGCCGTTCCAGTCGGTGAACACCAGTAGCAGGCCGAGGGTGTCCCCAGGAGAGGAACCGGATCTGGTCGACCGACATGGAGCGCCACGAGGCGCTGTTTGACCGGGAGGAGGTGAGAGACCTCTTCTGTGGGGCTGTCGCAGCAGCCGCATGAAAGCTGGGGGCAGCCTGACCTGGGAGACGCCGGGGAGGGCGGTAAGCAGCCCTGACAACGACGGGACGTATCGGCACCGTCAGACGATGCGGGTCCGGCAAGCGAGACGAGAAGGTGTACGAGAGGAACCAGTGTTCTAAGACCGCTCAAGTCAGCCCACCAGCTCGAACCTGGCGGATCTGGGCTGGGAAGCGGCGCGCACCCACTGTTGGTGGGGAACTCCCGGGCCGGTGGCATGTCGCTGGTAGGGAGGCCACGTCGAAGTACTGCGGCGTAGGCGTGGCGAGGCCGCAGCGGCATAGTTGGGCACCTCACTCGTCGACCGGGCAAAGAGTGAACGTGGGAACCGTCCGGTGTCGCCCTAGTGCTGTCCGGCCAGGCTGGCTTGGGGCAGGCACGTCGTCTGCTGTTGACATCGGATGGGGCGGAGCCTTCGTAGTAGTCCGAGGACGGGAAAGCCGTCTGCATGGCGAAGGGAGGCAGCGTGACTCGTAGCGGAGGGACTGTCATGCCAGGAGATCGCTTGTGAATACGGGCGTGTCGTGGCCGAGCCTCGATGAGGCGAAGACGCGAGTACTGGAGATTCAGACCAAGCTGCACCGGTGGGCTGGCGGCGACGAGGGCCGCCGGTTCGATGACCTGTTCAACCTCGTCGCTGATCCGGCGTTTCTCACGGTGGCGTGGAACCGGGTCAGAACCAACAAGGGTGCCCGCACTGCCGGGGTCGACGGCGACACTGCTCGCTATGTCGAGTCCCGCCGTGGGGTCGACGCGTTCTTGAACGCGATCCGGGACTCGTTGAAGGCCCGGCGGTTCGAACCCCAGCCGGTGCGGGAACGGCTGATCCCCAAGTCTGGCGGCAAGGTCCGCCGGTTGGGGATCCCGACCGTTTCGGATCGGGTGGTGCAGGCATCGTTGAAGCTGGTGTTAGAACCCATTTTCGAAGCCGACTTCCAGTCGTGCTCGTACGGGTTCCGGCCGAGACGACGCGCTCAGGACGGCATCGCCGAGATCCACTATCTGGGCTCCCGCACATATGAGTGGGTGCTGGAAGCGGACATCGAGGCGTGCTTCGACACCATCGACCATGCAGCCCTGATGGACCGCGTTCGTCGACGGGTCGGAGACAAACGGGTTCTGACGCTGGTCAAGGCGTTCCTCAAAGCCGGGATCCTCACCGAACTCGGCTCCGAGGAAGACACGGTCACCGGCACACCCCAAGGAGGGATCCTCTCGCCGCTGCTGGCCAACATCGCCCTATCCGCCCTCGACGATCATTTCGTCGAGCAGTGGAACACGGTGATGTCAACCGACATGCGGCGTCGCACCCGGCGGAACAAGGGACTGGGGAACTGGCGGCTGGTCCGCTACGCGGACGATTTCGTCGTCATGGTCTCCGGCACCCGAACTCACGCCGAAACACTGCGAGACGACGTGGCGGACGTGTTGGCCCCCATGGGCCTGCACCTATCCGCTGCCAAGACCAGAGTGGTCCACCTCGACGAGGGCTTCGACTTCCTCGGGTTCCGTATCCAACGGCGCCGGAAGCGAGGCACCGATCAGTTCCACGTCTACACCTATCCGTCCAAGATCGCCCTTCGGGCGGTCAAGACGAAGCTGAGGAGACTGACACACAGATCATCGCCGATCCCGCCCAGGGCCCTGTTGATGCGAATCAACTCGGTGTTGCGGGGATGGGCCAACTACTTCCGGTACGGGGTGTCGAAACGCACGTTCAGCTACCTCGACTCCTTCGCCTGGCGAAGAGTCGCCTACTGGCTGCGGAAACGACACCACGGCCTGTCGTGGAAAACCATCCGCCGACGGTTCATGGTCGGCTGGAACATCGTGATCGGCGGCGTGACCCTGCTCAAGCCATCCGATATCACCGTGTCCCGCTACCGCTACCGCGGCACCCGCATCCCCACACCCTGGACACCCGCCGCCTGAACGGCACAGTCACGTGGAGAGCCGGATGCGTGGAAACATGCACGTCCGGTTCGGAGGGCGGGCCGGAGAAACCCACCGGACGAAAGACGGCAGGGCGCTCCGGTCCGACCCCTACTACAGCCATCTGCTCCTTCGGCCTGATCCAAGTCGGGTGAACCCAGCATCCCTGGCAACCGCTTGGATGAAACCGTCCGGGATGACCGGAGGTCGGGCTCGTCAGAATGCCCTGTAGGTGGTGGTATCGAGGCTCAGGTCGATTCTCGAACCGGGCCGGGAACGGCGAAGCGAAGGCACCGTTCTCGTCACTCGTGCCCCCGCATACATGCTCGTGTGCGAACCGGACCAGATCGATGCCGCCGGTTTCGAGACGCTCGCTGCCGAGGGTCGGGCGCTGTTGGCGACCGACCCGGGCACGGCATCGGTCGTCATTCCACGAGGCGTTGGCGCTGTGGTGGGGTCATGCGCTCGAAGAGTTCACCTACGAACCGTTCGCCGCCGCCGCAGTTGCCCGGCTCGAGGAGTTCCGCCTTGACATCGGCCTCAGCATCCAGACGGCATTCGGCACAGGCGCCATCGACTTCGAGCTCGCCATTCGCGTCATCGGCCGGCTGCTCGGTTGCGTCGTCCACCAGACTGCGCCTTTCCTCGACAACCCGTGGATGATCTCGCAGGGGCAAGACCGCTCATCACGAACTAGGGGTGTCGAGCACTGTTCTTGCCGCTGATAGGCTGGCCACCTCGAGACGCGGAGAGGGAAACGGTGGCGAGGACGGAGTCGAGCGAACCTGTTGGTCTTTGGGTGCGCCCGCATATCGTGTTCCTGGCCATCGCATTCGGCTTCTCGTGGGTCTTCTGGATCGTCTCCTGGGTGGTCACCCAGAACCTCGAGGGCGGGGATCAACTGTTCAACGCCGACTTGGTGTGGGGCCTGTTCTTCGAAGACCAAGCATCAACTACCGTCGTGTGGCTGTCGCTGCTCTCACTGGTCGGTGTCTACGGCCCGATGATCGGTGGGATCGTTGCCACCCGACTGGACCCGTCGGTTACGTCGGAAGCACTGTGGCGAAAGATTCGTCGGGTGGGCGTGGGTCCACGCGTCTACGGCCTGGTGATCGGGATACTGCTCCTCGTTGCTGGTCCGGCGGCCCTGATCGTGGCCCTCACTTCCGACCTCATGCCTGATGCTCCCGGCGTCGGGACCGTCGCTGTCTTCCTCCTCGTCTTCTTCGTGTTCCAGATGCTCACATCGGGAACCGAGGAGATCGGTTGGCGAGGCTACCTGAACGAGAAACTCAGGCATGGCAGGGACGTCTGGGACACCGGTTGGGCTGTGGGCGTCCCTTGGGCGTTGTGGCATTTCCCCGTAGTTGTGTTCATCTTCCTCGGGCAAGGCCTGGAGCCGGCGGCGATCATCGGCAGCCTCGCCGGCTTCAGTATCGGAATCGTTGCGGCCGCGATACTGCACGCCTGGTTCTATGAGCGAACCGAGAGCGTATTCCTCAACATCTTCATCCACGCCATCTTCAACACCCTGCCGCTGGCGACCGTTCTCCTGTTCGAGGCTTCTCCCGCCGCGGTCATCGCCAACCTCGCGCTGTGGGCGGTTGTGATCTATCTCCGACGGCAATCCCAACGCGAGACCCCCGACATGCCCGACCAGGTCCCGGCCTGACGTCCTGACTGGGCCCGTGCGGACGGTGCGAGCCCACACTTGTCGAAGTCAGGGACAGCGACGATCGACACAGGCAAGATCCTGCGGCGCGTTCTCGGCCAGGTGAGCTGACCGCTCCTCTCCGGTAGCGTGCAAGGGGCGATGGGCGCATCGCCGGTCGGCGTCTGTGACTGCGTCCCGCCGGGTATCGGGAGTGCGATCGAGTGAAGGAGTCATGGAACCAAATCGACCCCTCCGATCTCTCGCCGTTGCTGCGGGGATGGCGCTGGTGGTCGGCTGTGCAGGCAGCGATCCTCTGCGCCAGCGTCGGAACCTTCGCCGTCCAGATCGCCAAGCAGATGGGAGCTCACGTGACCGGCGTGAGCAGCACGGCCAACCTCGAGTTGGTGGCATCGCTCGGAGCTGACGTCGTCATCGACTACAGGGAACAGGACTTCACGGAAGGTAGCGCCAGGTACGACGTCGTCTTCGATGCCGCCGGAAGGACCACCGCCAAGAAGGCAGCCAGGGTGCTCGCCGAGCACGGGAGATTCGCCACCACTCAGACACGGCGGCGAGAACAGGTCGACGACCTCATCGCCGTCCGGGACATGGTGGCCAGCGGAGCTGTCAGAGCAGTGATCGACCGTTCCTACTCCCTGGACCGGATACGTGAGGCTCATCGCTACGTGGAGCAGGGCCACAAGCGAGGGAATGTCGTCGTGCTCGTGGCTCGAGCGTGAGAGGGAGGTCCGTCAACAGGAAGACCGGCAGACCCGCCTCACCTGTCGCGGTTCGTCCGACGAGACGCCAGGTCAGAGGCGGTTTCCAGTCCGCTCAGCACCGGGCGGTGGCGGGGGAGTGGCGCCGCGGGCACGCCGCTGTTCGGTAGCTGACGCCGGGTTAGGGCAGCGGTCGGTGGCAGCGGATCTCGACCGGTCCCGAGCAGATGGAGCGATCCCCGCGCTGGGAGCGCCGAGGCGTTGTGAGCGAGCCATCGGCCGCACCCACACCTACGAGAGCTCGCCGGTCGGTTCGCGAATCGAGGTCTCATGCGGTACCTGCGAAGTCTCTCACTGCTTCGAGAAGCACGTCGAGACCGACCTCGAAGGTGTCGCTGAACTCGTAGCCGGGCTGAAACACGTGCTCGACGGTGAACCCGACGAGGTTGGGGTAGGCGTCGGCATCCATGGCGGACGCGATCTCCTCGACCGCGCCGACGAACTCGCCCTCGGCCTGTGACGGGAGGGAAGCCTCCACCAGGGCGAACCCGTAGATGTATGCGTCCAGCATGGCGTTTGCATGGGCGACCATCGGCCAGCTCAGGCCGCCCCGGCGCAGGCATCCGACGACGGCGTCGTGATGCCCCAGGGTCTCGGGGCCGGGTGAGGTTCGAGACTCCATGAGCGGGGCCGCCCAGGGGTGCCTGTTCAAGGCTGCTCGGGCCGACACGCAGCGTCGTCGGAGTGCAGACAGCCAGTCTCCGTCTTCCGAGGGTCGATCGATCTCGGCGAACACCCTGTCGACCATCCCGTCGATGATCTCTTCCTTCGACGGAACGTGGCGGTAGATCGTCATCGGTTTTGTGCCCATGAACTTCGCGAGCTTGCGGATCGTCAGGGCCTCGATACCGATCTCATCGGCCAGGGCCACCGCGCTGTTCAGCACGTGGTCTCGGCTGAGCGATGAACCTGTCTTCTCTCCCATGTCGAATCCTTCTTCGGAACGCTACTTGACAGAGCGTACTAAGTACGCGTATCTTCTGTCCACCTGGTGCGTACTAAGTACGCAGCACACACCATGGGTAGGACAACAAGGACGGACATGACAGAGTCGGATCCACAGGTATCGAACAAGGTGTTCGGAGCGGCGTTGGCTTCGAACGAGATGGACACGCTCCGCAGCATCGGCGAACGGTGTCGGCGGGCTCACGCAGGAGAGGAAGCATGATGAAGGGAATCGTCCAAGACGGGTTCGGTGCGCCCACCGAGGTATTGACAGTCACCGAAGTCGACACACCTGAGGTTGCCGAAGACGAGGTGCTGGTCCGGGTCCATGCGGCGTCGATCCACATCGGGGCCGTCTATGGCGTACGGGGATACCCGAAGGTGATGCGCCCGATGTTCAAGTCGCTGCTGCCCGAGACCGGGGTGGTCGGAACGAACATCGCCGGGGTCGTCGAGGCCGTGGGGGCGAACGTGACGGATCTGCGGCCGGGTGACGAGGTGTTCGGTTCGTGCGCGGGAGCCTTCGCCGAGTATGCAGTAGCGAAGGCGGAGGCGCTGGCGCTGGTGCCGGACAACCTCACCCTGGAGCAAGCCTCGGCGGTCGGCGTGTCTGCGTTCACCGCTCTCCAAGGCCTCAGAGAGCATGGCGACCTGAAGGAAGGTCAGAAGGTGCTGATCACGGGAGCTTCCGGTGGTGTGGGCACCTTCGCCGTGCAGATCGCCAAGGCGTTCGGCGCCGAGGTGACAGGTGTCTGCAGCACCCGGAATCTGGACATGGTCCGTTCCATCGGCGCCGACCACGTCATCGACTACACCAAAGAAGACTTCACCGAAGGCGGCCCGAAGTACGACCTGATCTTCGACAACGTCGGCGCGTACTCCCTCAAGGACATGAGACGTGCTCTCGAGCCAGATGGGCTGCTGCTGGCCAACGGTGCACCCGCTCCGACGGGCTGGTTCGGCGGCATCGGCCATCCCCTCAAGGTTGCGCTCTCGTCCATGTTCTCCAAGCAGCAGGGACGGCCGTTCCTGTCGAAGGAGAACGAGGAGGACCTCGCCACACTGAGAGAACTTGCGGCGAAAGGCAAGATCACCCCGGTCATCGACCGGACCTTCCCGCTCGAGCAGGGCGTCGAGGCCATCGGCTCCGTTGGAGCAGGGCACAACCAAGGCACCAGCATCATCACCATGTGACCCCATCGACCAGGGTGCCCATCGAGGCTGCCGACGGAGACGCGCCGTCTGCACGGACTCCTACGGGATTCTGAAGGGATGGGCCTCGTACTGCTGGGGAGTGAGATCGAGGACGTTGTTCGTGTACGAGTTCGCAATGAACCTCAGGAGGATGACGATGGCAAAGGCCACGAATCCGACGCTGAAGTCGATCGTGGTGAAGAAGGGGAGCAGGAACACCCAGAAGGCTGCGTTGTAGAAGAACCTCACGAGCCAGAGAGGGTTCGGGAATCGCTGTTTGACCGACTCGTACTCAGGTGTGTGTTGGCGAAGCCATGCGAACCGCACGGTCGTGTGGTACTCGAGGACCAGTCAGAAGAGGGCCCCAAAGACTGCGAGGCCAATCAGTCCTCCCCGTTCCAGCCACAACGCAGTGGAGAAGGCAGTCACGACGTAGATCAAGGTTGGAATCCCGAGTCCAAGTGCAAGCAGGTTGTTCCAGCGCACCGTCAAGAACCTGTCCTTTGTCACTGGAGTCCCTTTCTCCGGTTGGTTGGCGCTTTGAAGCCCTACGGCGGCAGTCGACGAAGTCGAATCCTATAGCCGGCGGTGACGAGCGCACCTTCCGCGGGCCATCGTCTCTGTTGGACCGATGGAGCCGCATGCGACCACACCGCGACTGAATGCTGACCAGTGATAGCCGGTGATGATCGGTGGTAGCGGTTGCGCGTTCCACACCGCAGAGGTCAAGGTTCGAGGTTTGTAGCGCCGAGTTTCGGAAGCTAGGACCATCCGGCGGAAGCTGCTCTGAGCAGTCTTTGCTGGTCTTGCCGCCATGGCGGAAGGCGATGGCTCCGGCCGATGCGATCTTCTGCCGTTGAAGACAGGGGATGCATGTGCCGCTCACCCTGGAGGGGAAGCTGCGGGATGGTATCAACGTGATACCATATCCTCATGGCGATGACGCTCCGGCTCACGGAAGAAGAGAAGGCGGCGCTTCAGGCGCGTGCTCTGGCGGAGGGGATCTCGATGCAGGAGGCGGCACGACGAGCGATCCGCGAGTACGTCGATCTCCAGACACATCGTGAACGTGTGGTTGAGGCCGCAGGCAAGGTGATGGCCGCACACGCCGACGCACTCGATCGGCTCGGTCGGTGAACTCGGTCGAGTATCTCGACCTCGAGGATCTGCTCACACTCGCAACCGCGCTGTTGGGCGACCCGCCGCCTGTCCGTGATCTGGGGCTTCTGGAGGCGGCGGCCAGTCGCCCCAAGGCGTCGGCGTTCGGTGAAGACGCCTACGCCGGCATGTGGTCGAAGGCAGCGGCGATGCTTCAGTCGATCCTCAAGAGCCATCCGCTGGTTGATGGCAACAAGCGGCTTGGATGGTTGGCGACCGCAGTGTTCCTGGATCTCAACGGGTTCGACGTGTCGAGCGCCGACAACGACGCTGTCTTCGAGTTTGTGATGTCCGTCGCAGCCGGCGATTTGGACGTTCACGAGATCGCCGAGCGACTCCGCTCGCTCATCTCGGAGTGACCGCTCGCTCTGCGGAACGCTTGCCCAGTAGGGGTTGCGCCGCCAGCGCCCGGGGCAGATGTTCGAGCATGAGGTAGCGCTCGGTGTCCGCCAGAGTGTCCGTCAGACAACCGAAAACGACCATGGAGGAGCACAAGCGTCGATAGGCGAAGTCCGTTGATCTACTTGAGGATTTCGCTGATTCGCCTGTCGCTCCAGGGTCCTCATTCCGTGTTCTCACGGCGAAGGTCTCTCGCCCCGAAATGCAGGACGCGTGGCGACATGCCCGATAACTCGCGTTCACCGAAACCCCGTAGATATCGGAGGATTCTTGGACCGGCTCGCCAGCCGACGTGCCGATCTTGATGAGGAGGTTCTCGAGACCGGCGGATGCCCGGTGCTGGTCAATCTTTCGCTGGTTCGTCCATGACCTGGGCGAAGCCCGCGAATCGGTTCATGTTGCGCGCTCGACGCCAGAATCTCTCCGTCAGCAGAGTGTCACTCGGGAGTGCTTGGCCTTGGGCTGGCCGGATGATCCTTCTCGATCGGTTCCGGTTGCCTGTGGTCTGCGTGCGTCGTCTCGACACGGTTGCGGATCGATCTGAGCATCTTCTGTTCCATGATGAAGGTTCCGGGTTCGGACAGCATGGTGAGGAAGAAGGTGGCTGGGGTCATCTCGAACTTGGGTCGCCAGCGGCTCACCAGCCGGGTGGCGGCGTCGTTGGTGGGGTAGAGGCCGAGACACCAGCTGGTCGAGCCGTCTTCGAGCACGCTGACGATGGAGTGGGGTTGGTCGATCTGGTTCACGACGAAGCCCATGTCGGGCATCATCAGGATCTTGTCGCCGTGCCGGAGCTGCTGGTGTTCGGGGAGGATTCGGTCGGCGCTGGGTTGGAAGTCGTTGTCGATCCAGTCGTAGCTGTACCAGCCGGCTTTGCCATATCCGAGCTGGACTAGCCACGGCCAGACCTCTTCCGGGGCGGCGTGGATGGTGATCGCTCGGGTGGCCTGCCCGGCGCCGGGGATCAGGTCGTCGCCCGGCATTGGCCGTTGGGCTTCCTCGGTGGTTGCCCCCCACTGCATGTGCCAGGGTTTCAGCACCCAGAGGTAGAGCGCCGCCAGGGCGGCCACCAAGGCCAGGGCGACAGCAAACCCACCCACCCATCCCAACCACCACACCAGACCGATCACGACAACGACCGCCATCGCCATCACTGCCGTGACGATCAGCATGATCATCAACTGCGTTCGCATCGGTGGTTCCTTTCGGTGGACTGTTATTGGAGGAGTCGGACCAGGCAGTAGGCGCCGGCGACGATCCCGTAGGCGGGCCACATGCCCCAGATCACGACCCAGTATCCGAAGGTGCTGCGTCGGAAGCTCATGTCTCGGTCCCAGATGAAGATGGGAATGGCCGTGTACCAGAACGGCACCGAGGCCATCAAGGCAAGCAGGAATCCCCAGCGTTGCCCGAGCAGCATGCCGATGCTCCCGGCGATTTGCAGTGGCGCCCAGAACAACGCGTCGGCCCAGGCGTAGCCCTGGTTGAAGGCGAAATAGGCTCGAGGGTCGGTGCCGGTGGGGTCTCCGCCGTAGACGTTCTCGATGGTCCACTCGCTACGTGGCTTCACCACTGCGATGAGCTGCAACCCGCCGAGCAACGCCATCAACAGGAGACCTCCGACCGCCACGACCCAGGTGGCGAGCGTTACATCCATCAAGCACTCCTTCCCTCTTCATGCCGGCTCGAGGAGCTCATCACGACGCGAGTTCGGCGACGGCGGCGATCAAGGTTGCGAGACCCATCACTCCCCAGACCGTGAGGAACAGGTAGACGGACTTCAAACTCTGAGCAGCTCCGATCCGCAGTCCACGCTGTTGTATGGCCCGCCGAGTCAGCAGGCCACGACCGGCGAAATAGACGTAGATCGCCCCGCCGCCGAGCCCGAAGTACGGCCAGGCGTCATTGCCGGTGACCAGCAGCGCACCGGCGACGACGAGAGCCCACAAGGTCAGGGTGTCCCACAACGCTTCGCCACGGATATCGGCGTAGAACGCCGGCTCCACGTCAGCCTCTGCCTCGGTCAGAGACAACCGCTCGGCGGTCGGTGGCGAGAACCACGAGATCGCTTGCCCTCCCCAGGCCAGGACGGACAGGACGATGACGACGATTCCCCAGGTGATGGCCACGTCAGGCTCCTTTCAGGGTGTCAGCGAGGCGCAGTTTCGGACAGGGCGCCGGCAGGGCCTGGTGCGTGGTCGAGGGCTTCTGGGCGGCGTGGCACATGTCGATCTGCGAGGTGCCTGCCGAAGAGTCGCGGGTCCGGAGTCGCATTCCTCGCCAGGTGGTTGGTCGGTAGAGACCGGCCCGCTGTGGTCCCGGTGCGGAGTGGGGTGCCCATGACGCCACGAGGCGTGCATTCGATCGGCCTGTCCGCATGTTCAGGGATTCGACGAGCCGGCGAGAACCGGGCTGTGTTCTCCCTGCCGGGACGGCGTGGCAACGTGTTCGAGTCTCCGCAGAGCCACGTGATCGAACCCCTTGAAGATGAACCACAGCGCCAGGACCATTTCCTGCACGGCGAGTGGCACGATCAACGTGATGGCGAGGGTGTTCGAGACCTCGACGAAGAGCACCACCATCGCCAGCCCACCGAGGAGCACAGCGGAGATCATCCCCCAGCCGGCGATCAGACGTGGAACCAGTCGAGACTTCCAGAGCATCCAGTTCAACATCAACATTCCGGTCACGAAGACGATGTTGTACAGGGAGCCGCTCGTGCCCGACCAGGCTTCGCCTCCCGTCAGGCTGCGTATCAGCAGGTCAATCTGCTCCGTGTTGGCGGTGGGGGACGCAGCGAATTCCCGAGAGATGGCCAACACCTGGAGCTTGTCGACTTCCATCTGAAAGAAGACGGCGGCTTCGAACAGGCGGAACGCCACGTAGCCGATTGCCAGTGTGACACTCACGCGCCGCAGTACTGGGTACAGCGCGACCGCGATGAGGGGAATCGCCAGCACACAGGCGAACTCGATGAGAACGCCCACCGCAATGTCACTCTCTGCACCCGCGGCCCTGGTCAGGACATCGGGGTCGGACAGCGCAGGCCCGTAGAACGCTTCCCCCACGAACAGGAACGCTGTAGCAATGATGAAGAGGATCCCTGCCCAGATCGCGTTGCTTCGGTAGCTCGGTACGGATTCCATGGCGTCACCGCCTTTCTCCTTGTGGCAAGGACCAGGCAGACGACCCGGGTGCCGAGAGTGCCCAGTCCCTCTGCGGCTCCTTCCGAAACTACGGTGGCCCAATCCCGCGCGCCAGGGCCATCGCTCCCTGATGTTCGATGGCGTCTATCAAGGGGACGCGGAAGACGATCCTCGACGAGATCAAGCGGTGCGTAGAACGCGCCGAAGCCTTCGCCGGGTTCATCCACTCGCACCCGCTAGAAGTACGGCCAGAGGCCCGGGCCGCGGCAGTATTCGACGCATACGCCGGACGCTAGGTGGCGGGCGAGAGCCGTCTCCGGCTCCCACCTCAGCACCAATGGCAATTGAGCTCCGAATCCTCATGCCTCGCAAGGCGGCGTCCTGCCGTTTACCGACCTTTAGGGGTCCGGATTCCATCGACAACGACGAAACTCTGGGCTGGTCGAGCTGGTGAGACGTCGCGGCGTGCGTCACCGTGATACGCGGTCGAGGCGGACGTCGTGCGGCGTGGCCGAGCGGGTTTCCACGAACGGGAGGAAGACGACGAGTGTCAGTCGATCTCCCGGCGGCGTGTGGCCCCCTCGTCGTGGCGGCTTGGGGGAGTGACGAGGGGACGCGGCTCTCACCGTGCGGACTCGATGATTCGTTTCAGGTTCTCGCCCTCTTCTTGCATGTGTCCCTTGAGGGCGGCCGTGCGATGTTGGAACAGTCGCTCCGTCAGATGCCCGAAACGATACGAGATAGTGGCGGTGAACCGCGAGCCTTTGTCCTCCGGCACCACCTCGAAGGCGCCACCGGGGAGCAGCAGCGAGATCAGACCTCGGATCCGGTACTCGAATCTATGAGGAGCTGCCACCGAGGTTATCTCAAACCGAAGTACCTCCCGGGTGCCACCGAGGTTCTCGACTGCCTCGAGGATAGACCCGACCTGATTTGGTTCCCCGTGTACCCATTCGGCCGATACGTGAGCCGGATGCCACTCCGTGTAGTGCTGGGACAAAGCGGAAAGCCATTCCCAGACCGGCTCAGGCGGCGAGTCGATTCCTATCGAATCTGTTAGCTGCCGCACCGCTCATCCTCTGCTTTGATGGCTCATGTCCCATTGTGCTCCCGATTTGGCACCTGCGCCAGGCGCGAATGCCGCACAGACGCCGGCAGACCAGCGAAGCCACGGACCGGCAGGTTCGGGCAATGCAGAGTGGACGTGAGACTGATGACTCATCACCGCACGCTCAACGGCCGGCAGCTCCAATTCCCGGGGGCTGCCGTTCATTCCGAGGAGTGTGCGCACGATCGGCACGGTCCGTCTCGCGCCCCAACGACCGACCGCCAGCCTGGCGTAGCATCGAGGTGATGCCCAGAGTCACGGTCGGTGTTGGGATCAACTCCCGTCCTCCGATCTCTCGGACGAGGATGATCATTCGAGCCGCCAAAGCGATGCGTCTCGACTCGTTGTGGGCGATCGACCATTGGCTCGACTTTCCTCCCATGGGAATCTGGGACGAGGACTTCTCTTGGGTCGCCAAAGCCGGTACCAGCCCGCACGAGTTCTTCAGCTGGACACCATTGCTGGGTTGGGCAGCCGGGCGAGTGGGGAAGATCCAGCTGGCGGTGGGGGTAACCGATCCGCTCCGCCATCATCCGGTCAAGCTGGCCCAAGACGCTTTGACACTCGCCCATGTGGCGCGGCGGCCCCCGATTCTCGGGATCGGCGCTGGAGAAGCCGAGAACCTCATCCCCTACGGCATCAGTTTCGATACACCTGTCGCTCGCCTCGAAGAGGCGCTCCAGATCATTCGCATGTGTTTCGACTCGCGCGGACCATTCGATTTCAACGGGGAGCACTTCCATCTCGATGCGGCGATGATGGACATTGGGTCACCACCGGATCGCACCCCGGAGATCTGGGTAGCCTCACACGGACCTCGCATGCTGCGCCTGACCGGCCGCTACGGAGACGGCTGGTACCCCGCCATCCCGATGACCCCCGACCAGTACGCCACCAGCCTGGCGACCATACAAGACGCCGCCGCCAGCGCGGGACGTGACCCGATGGCCATCACCCCCGGGTTCTCCATGTTCTACGCCGTCGCTGCGTCAGAGACCGAAGCCGAGCAGCTGCTCAACAGCCCCCCGCTGCGCCTTTTTGCACTGCTGACCCCGCACTCCTTCTGGGCGCAGCTCGGTCACCCCCATCCGCTCGGTGAAGGGTTTCGCGGAGGAATCGACTTCATCCCGCAACGCTACGAGGGTCCCGAAATCCTCAAAGCCATGGCCGCGGTCCCCGCCGACGTGCTCGCCAAGACCGTCGTGTGGGGCACCCCGACGCAGGTCATCGATCAGATCGGCGCACTCGTCAGCGTCGGTCTCCGTCACGTCACCTTGGTGTCGATGTCAGCGTTGGTGTCGCCACGTCTCGCCCGCTACGCAATACGAGCAGTCGCAGGCATCTCGAGGGCCGTGCACCGCATGTGACCCCGCCGCTCGATGTCCAGGCATCGGCTGTCCATCCGAGACCCACAGTGCAAACCGCTCCTGTCAGTTCCGGACCTATGAGAAGACCGAGGAGATCCACCGGCCAATCAGGTGTGCCGCAACGATGACAAGTGCCGCCACCACCAGGTGCTCCGACACGACCGGCCCCGCCTTGATGCCCTGCGAGCGCGCCAGATTCCAGCTCAGTACGGACAGTGCAAACGCCCCCCACAGAATCGACGCGACAACAGCTGCATCGAGGTCGAGGAGAATCACGGGTATGGCGAAGGTCAGCGCCATCAACAGCTTCGAGGCGAACGTAGCGATGGTGGCGGTCCAGACCTCGCGTTGGCTGTGAACGCCCTCCGCCTCTTCCGAGACGTGAATACCAAGTGCGTCGGACAGGGAGTCCGCGACTGCGATGGTGAAGACCCCACCCATGACAGCGAGCTGCGAGCTAGTGCCCGCCGAAAGGCCCACAAGAAGGCCGAGAGTCGTGATGACACCGGAGGTGAGCCCGAAGGAGATCCCAACCCTGACCGAATGCTCCACCGGCACGCCGCCACCTCCCCGTAATGAGACCACCATCGCAAACTCCTGCGCCATCATCCATTCTCACCGAGTAGCGGCCACAGCCACACCCGCTCGAAGGGGAATATGCGCACCGCGAGAAGGAGGATTGCTCGGCCTCCAGCGGCAAACGTTCCCCGTCGTTCCAGGTCATTCGGGCGTCTTGGCTCAGCTGCCCGGAGGATCGAGCGCTGTCGTCGGCTGACGCCGCTGTCGCGTCGGAGAAGTAGAGCCACTCGCCGAAGTGCCGGTCCAGGGCACTTGGGAGAAGGAGCGTTTGCGCCAGATCTGGTGATCGGTGCTGCACCTAGGTCGGAAGGTCGAGGATCAGGCCGATGATGTCCCGGATCTGGCCGAGAACCACCGGCCCGGTGTTGCCGCGTACGTGTTCGACCCGCCGGGTCGACACCGCCCGTACGTGCTGACATTGCGCAGCCGACCGTTGCTGGAGGCCATTCGTGTCGTGGGGTTCGATCGTGATCTCCGACGTGAAGCCCCTGATGGTGGTGGTGAGCGGCACGACTTGTATCACGGTGGGTTGCGCATCGAGGATCCGCTGCGCCGTGACCAGCACAGCGGGATGGCGGAACCCGGCCTCGCGACCTTCGGGGAGTCCGAGGTCGAGGTCGATGACGTCACCCGAGGTCAGCATCGAGCCAGTCGACTTCGTCCGCGGTCAAGACTGCGGAGAGCTCTTCGCCGATGCGGTCTTGGCGGAGACGTCGGACGGCAAGCGCGACGGTTTCGCCGACAGTGGTGCCGAGTTCGTCGGCGAGTCGTTTCAACTCCTGATGGGTTGTCTGGTCGATGCGAACACTCGTACTCTGCATGCACATCAGCATACATCATCGCATGCACGGTGGTAAGGTGTCCCCGTCTTGTTGTCAAGCGGCTTCGAGGCTGGCGGGTTGGTAGGGGGTGGCGGTTTTGAGCATGGCGAGGATGATGTCGCAGCGTTGTCGGGCGAGGCAGATGATGGCGGCGTTGTGTTTCTTTCCTTCGGCTCGTTGCCGCTGGTAGTAGGCCTTGGCCCAGGGGTCGTGTCGGGAGGCGACGAACGCGGCGAGGAACATGGCGTTCTTGAGTCGGTGGTTCCCGCCTCGGTTCTTGAACGCCGTGTTGATCGATGGGCAGTTCCCCCCGTGGGCCGGTCACGTTGGTTACGCGGCCTGGTCGTGTGATCGTTGATGGTATTGGGCCTCCCATTCGGTCGGGGTGACGTAGCCGAGTGTCGAGTGCCGGCGTGTCGTGTTGTATCGGTTGATCCAGGCGAAGATCGCCTTTCGGGCGTCGGCACGGGTTGGGAACCGGTATCGGGATACGAGTTCTCGTTTGAGCGACGACCAGGCTGCTTCGGCGACGGCGTTGTCGGCTGAGGTGCCTGTCCGGCCCACCGACTGGACCATCCCGAACCCTGTGATCAGCTGCCGGTAGTCCCGGGAGAGATACTGACTGCCCCTATCCGAATGGAAGGCCACGTCCTCGACGTCTCCGGCTCGAACCCCGACGGCCATCTCGAGTGCTGCGGCGACGAGTTCGGTGCGCATGTGGTTGGCCATCGCATACCCCAGCCAACGTCTCGATCCCAGGTCGAGGACTGACGCCAGATACAGCCAGCCTTCCCCGGTCGGGATGTACGTGATATCGCCGCACCAGGCGACGTCGGGTTCGCCGACTCCGAAGCGGCGACCGACCAGGTCGGGCAGCGGTGGTGCATCCTCGGCGGGGAGCGTGGTCTTGACCTTGGCCGGTTTGAAAACACCCACGATGCCGTGGATGCGCATCAGCCGCTCGACCCGCTTGTGATTCACCCTGAACCCGCGTTCTTGAAGTTCGGGTGTGATCCTCGGTTCGCCGTAGGTGCCGTCGGTCTCAGCCCAGATAGCACCGATCTCGGCCACCAACCGAGCCTCAGATCGTTCGGCGTCGGAAGAGCCGGCATGGCAGCGGCGTCGCCAGTCGTTGAACGCCGAGGTCGACACCCCAGCCGCCTCACATGACCATGTGATCGGGAATCCTTCGGCCTTCCGGGCAGCCACCCACCGATAGCGGGTCACTGTCCCGACTCCTTCACCCAAAAGGCCGTCGCTCGTTTGAGCAGATCTCGTTCCATCCGCAACCGGGCGTTCTCCCGCCGCAACTCCGACAGCTCCTGGCGTTCCGACGTCGTCAACCCAGCCTTCTCGCCCCGGTCGATCCGTTCTTGTTTCACCCAGTTCCCAAGCGACGTCTCACCGATCCCGAGACTCCGAGCCACATCAGCGATCGTGCGGTCGTTGTCCAACACCATCGCCACCGCGTCCCGTTTGAACTCGGCCGTGAACTTCCGCCTCGTCCTCTTCGGCTTCTCCATAACTGACATGTCAACCTCACTATCGAGGTGACCGGTCCGGAGGGGGAGCTGCCATGTGGTCTTCCCCCCGTTTGCCTGACACCGTGCTTACGCGGCCTGGTCGTGTCTGTGTCTTTGACGGTGCTGGTCCTCCCATTGGGTTGGGGTCTGGTAGCCGAGGCTGGAGTGCAGTCGTCGATGGTTGTATCGGTTGATCCAGCCGAAGATCGCCCTGCGGGCGTCGGCTCGGGTGGCGAACCGGACCCGTGACACGAGTTCGCGTTTCAACGTCCCGAACCATGCTTCGGCGACGGCGTTGTCCCAGCACACTCCAGTCCGTTCAACCGATTGGGACATGCCGGCGCCTGCCAGCACGGTCCGTGCCTCGGCTGACATGTATTGGGCGGATTCAATCGGTGGTCGCCTTGGGAGCCCCGGTCGGAGTGGAAGATGGCATCGGCACAGCAGCCTGCTCTGATCCCGATGGCCATGTCCAAGGCGGCGGTGACGAGACTGGCCCGCATGTGGTCGGCCATCGAGTAGCCGAGCAGCCGCCGTGATCCAATGTCGATGACGGTGGCCAGATACAGCCATCCCTCGGCGGTCGGGATGTAGGTGATGTCCGAACACCACGCCCAATCCGGTGCACCCACGGCGAAGCGGCGACCGACCAGATCAGGCACCGGGGGTGTGTCCTCGGCGGGATGGTGGTCCGCACCGTGCGCTTCTCGGGGATGCCGACGAGGCCGTTGACCCGCATCAGTCGTTCCACCCGCTTGTGGTTCACTTCCCAGCCCAGGTTGTTGAGCGCCACTGTCATCCGGGGCGAACCGACTGTGTCGTCGTCACGATGGATGTCTCTCATCGTTTCGACCAGCCGGGCCTCCTCGACCTCGGCATCGCTGGGACCCGTCGTTGTCTTCTTGTTCCATTCGTAGAACGCCTGGCGGGACACCCCTGCCACCTCGCACGCTTTGGTGATCGGGAATCCCTCGGCCTCCCGGGCAGCCACCCACCGGTAGCGGGTCACTGTCCCGATTCCTTCACCCAGAAGGCCGTCGCTCGTTTGAGTAGGTCTCGTTCCATCCGCAGCCGGGCGTTCTCCCGACGCAGCTCAGAAAGCTCCTGTCGTTCCGAGGCATGATTGGAACGCTTACTGTCGAGGGCTGAATTCCCGGGTTCTGATCTCCTGACCACCGGGGAAGGTGGGGGAGAGGCGTTTCCAGCGCAAGGCCGGTCGATTGACCTGCTGCGCGTCTGGACTGCATCGGGGCCAGTTACGGTGGCTTCATGACGATGCTGTTGACCACGCGGACCGACATGTTCGGCGCGGCCGTCTCGCACGCAGGCATCAGCTCGATCAGCAGCTACTGGGGCGAGGGCAACTTCGCCTCCAGCGCCGCGGCCACTGCGAAGAGCTACCCGTGGAACCGTCCCGACATCTACATCGACCAGTCGCCGCTCTTCGCGGCCGACAAGGTCGTCACTCCGCTGCTGCTGCTGCACGGCGCGATCGACAACAACGTTCCGCCCGGCGAGAGCGAGCAGATGTACACCGCGCTGCGCGTGCTCGGGAAGGAAGTCGAGTACATCCGCATCGACGACGAGCTGCACTGGATCCTGCAGTGCGACCGGCGCCAGCGCTGGTCGGAGTCGATCGCCGCGAGGTTCGACAAGCACCTGAAAGACGATGCCGCCTGGTGGAGGCATCTGTGGCCGGAGGACGAGTAGGCGCGTGCACGTCCGACAGATCGAACGCGCGTCGACGGACTTCCAGCAGCCCGTCGACGAGGCGGCGGCCGTTCGCGCTGTCGCCGACGCACTCCCGGGCCGGTCGGTCCGGGAGATCGTCGAGCTGGACTCGGGGTTGTTCAACAACACCTACCGCATCGGGACCGACGACGGGACCTTCGTGCTGAAGGTCGCCCCGCGCGTGGAGACCCCGGTCTACTTCGTCGAACGACATCTGATGGAGCGGGAGCGGACGATCGCGCCTCGCTTCGCCGCCGTCCATCCGCTGGTGCCCGGCTACCTGGGCTTCTTCGAGATCGACGGTCGACACGCGTCCCTGCAGCACTTCATTCCGGGACGCCTCTGGCACGCGGTCGAGGCGTCGTTGACCGATGCCGAGAACGCAGAGCTCTGGCGTCAGCTGGGGGAGTTCGCGCGCACGGTTCACTCGGTTGAGGGCGATCGCTTCGGCTATCCGGAGCCGTTCGTCGGCGCACCCACGTGGGCGGAGTTCTGTGCGCGCAACGTCGAGGGGCTGGCCGACGACTGCCGCCGACTCGATCGGATGCATCCCGAGGTCGAGGAGTTCGTCCGGATCTTCCCGCGGTTCCGCGAGCGGCTGGACGAGGTGACCACGCCGCACCTCCTGCACGGCGACCTCTGGCCGCGCAACATCCTGATCGACGGCGAGGGAGCCGACATCCGCATCGCCGCCGTCATCGACGGCGAGCGCGCCTTTTGGGGCGACCCGCTCGCGGATTGGGTGCTGATCCTGTACGGCGTGCCGGCCGCGTTCTGGGACGGCTACGGCGAGGACCTCGCGGCGAGCGGCGATCCCGTGCGGATCGACGTGTACAAGGGCATGAACTTCATGCTGAACATCGTCGAGGCCGAGCGATTCGGGGCCTCCGACGACGAGCCGCGGCGGTGGTTGGCCGCGGTGAACGACCGCCTGCGCCGCCGGCACTGAGCGTCCGCGAGACTCGCTTCGATCTTCGAGTGCGATTCCCGCCCGCCCCGTCGTCTACCCGGGAACGACGCACCGTGCGTTGCCGGGTCTCGAAGTGTTCTTCCGACACCATCCACCGAACGTACTCTCGCGGAGGTCTCCACCGGGCGCGGGTCGAAACCCCAAGTCAGCGATCTGGGCTGCCGTGCATTCACACGCCAGTGGTCACTGGTTCGATGCCGGTGCAGAACGGCGGTGTGCCTCCGTCACTGGATACCGCGATGTAGGGGGCAGGTGGAGTCCGGAGCGTGATGGCGTTCGCCAACGCGATGTGGGTCTCCCGCAACGCCATAGGATGACACTCGACGGCGGCGAGCGCGGGACGATCGATGAAGGCTGGGGTGTACCGAGGTGTCGGCGAGATCGGGGTCGTCGAACGTGACATGCTCGAGCCAACTGCCGGGTGGGTTCGCCTCCGAGTCACGTCCGCCGGGATATGTGGGTCTGACCTCCACGTCTTCCACGGTGCATTGGGAGACCCAGCCGGTATGCAGCCCGGTCATGAGATTGCCGGTGTCGTCGATCGAGTGGGTGACGGGCCCACGAAGCTGATCGAGCCGTTTTCTTCAATCCGGTTCTCTGGCTGTCATACACGATATGATTGCTGTATGACGATGCTCAGTTTCCGTGTCGAAGACGACGATGCCGCCGATGCCCAGCGGTGGGCGGAACGGCTCGGCGTGGACCGCTCTGAACTCCTGCGCGAAGCGCTCCATCGTCACCTCGTTCGACTCCGCGCCGAGGATGACGTCGAGGCATGGACCAACCTGCCACTCGCGGCGGACGAGGCGGCGTTCACCGAGATCGCCGATTGGGGTCCCGCCGAGGACTGGTCGGATTGGGCCGATGCAGCGGGGTGAGATCTGGTTCGCCGCGACTCCCGGTGGCGACCGTCCCGTGCTGATCCTCACCCGGGATCCCGTCGCCGATCGGATCGGCTTGGTGGTAGTCGCAGCGCTCACCCGCCTGACTCGCGGCCTCGTATCCGAGCTCGAACTGACTCCCGACCTCGATGGTGTACCAACCTCATGTGTTGCCAACTTCGACAACCTGCACACGCTGCCGAAGGACTCGTTCCGGCGGCGGGTCACCCAACTCGGACCCGCCCGTATGGCCGAAGCCTGCCGGACCCTCCGAGATGCCACGAGCTGTTGAACATGTCGCACGACAACCGGGCGCAGTGGTACCGATAAGTAGCGGTTCAGGAGATGCTCGCCACAGCGGTCAGTCGATGAGATCGTGGAAGTCCTCCTCGACCCGGGGATCCATGCCCGGGAGCTTCGTCACGTGACGCCGTTTTCAGGCGTGCCATGTCCGGGGGTGAGGGCCTCGGTGTATTCGGAGTCCGGGCCACGGAGGCAGGTCGATGAACCGGGGGGAGTTCGATCATGCGATTCGCGCCGCCGGGAGCATTCTCGATGTCGAAGAGATCCTGGTCATCGGCAGCCAGGCGGTTCATCGGTCGATTGGGGGCCAGTTGCCGGAGGCGGCCTTGCGCTCGGTTGGAGTCGACGTTGCGGCGGTGGATGACGACGACGGCTCCCAGCCGACCTCATCGATGGATCGATCGTCCGATATCAGTCACCGGCCGACGGGGGAGTGGCTGCATGGCGTCTCGATTTGCGCGACCTGTGGATCTCGAAGGCGCCGGACGACCGAAGGACCGTGAGTTCTGTCGAGCATCGCTCCAGGAGGGCTACGTCGATCGCGTCACCCTCACCACAAGGCTGTCGGCTGTCGCCGGTCTGAACCCGGCCCTCGTCCGGTCTGTCGAGGACATGACCAGCGCCTGACGCGACCTTGCCGCCGCGTTCGTCTGGGGTCCGTGAGAGTTCCCGTGGCCAGCCGCGACCACATGGCCACCACAGATGACCGGTGACGACCGTGGACAATCGGTGGTGAGAAACCAGGCAACCGTGGGTATTCGGTGGTATCCGTTGATGGCCGGTGGTAGCGGTTTCGCGTTCATACGGCAGAGGTCACTGGTTCGGTGATGGCGGCCGCCATTTGGGTGCTCTCAGACAGGTCCAGACGATGACCGGTCGGGAGAGGCTCCGCTCCCTACGATGCCAGGGATCCTGACATGCAGCCAGGTAGTAGTCGTGCTGGTCAGGCTAATTGGGGCCAGAACGCCACGTTCTCGTTGCGGCTCTCGTACGATCCGGCCTCCCGACCTTCACCTTGGTTCCATACCGAGTAGTCGCCCGGCTCCATTGCTTGTCCGGCGGTCGTGGTGGGGCTGTAGTACCCGAGTGAGGCAACCTGATCTCCGAACCACCCAATCAAGCCGCCAGTTGGCGAGAGCGCCGAGCAACGCGCGGCTTGCCGGGGCGATCGGGCGGCGTCGGAGGTAGTCTGTCCCGGTGCTCGGAGACGCCCCGTCCATCACCACGTCACACCCAGGGCCAAACTCACGGGCGGTCACCGACCGGCTGAGGCGGACCGAGGGAGCTCCAGGGTTGACCTTCGGACTTGCGATGGATCCACCGGTGCTGGCCAGAGCGGAGGGGGCGGTGATCGAGGACCCGGACGGCAATCGGTTCCTAGACATGGTCGCCGGGTTCGGTTCGCTCAATCTCGGCCACAGCCATCCGGCGGTGGTGGAGGCCGCGACTCGCCAGCTGTCTCTGGGACAGCAGGCGATGTCGATGGCGTCGCCGGTTCGCACCGAGCTGATCGAGGCGATGGCCGCGATGCTGCCGGGGCTGACTCGGGTCATGCTGGGAGCCTCCGGATCGGAGGCCACCGAGATCGCCCTCAAGCTGGCTCGCCGGGCCACCGGCAAGACCGGGGTGCTCGCCTTCTCCGGGGCGTTCCACGGGCGGACGATGGGAGCCCTGGCGCTCATGGGCCGCAGCGGCCAGCGTTCCGGTCTCGGCACACTCGGTGCAGTCACCTTCCTCCCCTATCCCCACGCCCTCCGGTCTCCCTTCGGGTCGGACCCGAAGGCGGTGGCGGAGGCGACGCTCCATCTGATCGATGTGCAGCTGGGAAACCCGGCCGGCGGCTGGGATGGGATCGGTGCGGTTGTGATCGAACCGGTGCAGGGAAACGGAGGGATGATTCCGGCGCCCGCGGGCTTCCTGACCGGACTGAGCGAAGTGTGTCGACGCCACGACGTCCTGCTGGTCGTCGACGAGGTGATGAGCGGCTTCCATCGGACCGGCCGTCGGTTTGCGTTCCAATACGACCAGGCGGTCGACCCGGACATCCTGATTCTCGGCAAATCGCTGTCGGCCGGCCTGCCTCTGTCGGGCGTGCTGGCAACCGAGGCGGTCATGGCGTCGACCGCCCCGGGGACGGAGACGTCGACCTATGCCGGCAATCTGGTGTCGTGTGCGGCGGCGCTGGCAGCCGCCGAGGTGTATCGCTTGGAGGACATGTCATCGGTGGCCGCTGCCAAAGGCGAGTTCCTGCTCGGTGAACTGGAACGCCATCTGGCTCCGAACCGTCGTGTCGCCGAGATCCGCGGGCGTGGTCTTATGGTCGGGATCGAGCTGACCGACGACGACGGATCCCCGCTGACCGTAGCGAAGAGGGTGAGCCACGAATCGGTCCGGCAGGGGCTCCTCGTCTATCCGGGGGGCCATCACGGCAACGTGATCGGCTTGCTCCCGCCGCTCGTGTCTACCGAGACCCAACTCGCCACCGCCGCCGAGATGCTGGGTCGGCTTCTATCCACCCTTCTCTGACCATTACGGGTGGTGTTGGGTCGGCTCAGGCCGAGACGAGTGTTGGTGCGTACTTGTCGCGGGGATCCGGATCGGACAGAGCTTGCGTGAAGAGAATCCACTGAACGATGGTGGCGGCGGTGGCGAAGCGCGTGGTCCAGTCGATGCCCTCGCCGAGGCGGAACAGGACGATAGCAGCGACCGTTCATGTGCGAGAGTGCCGAGCGCCTGTGCCGGCGACAGATCTGGTGTCGAACACCCGCTCTCGACGGATGGTTGTAGGCCCGGCAAGCCATCCGACCTGACAGTGGAAACCACTACCGACGCCTCGAGCGCTCCCTCCAGCCGGTGTATGTAGCGCTGGCCGGTCTTCGACGCTTCGGTCGCGGTCGTACTCAAGGCGGGCGCCACGCTCAGGGAGGGCAAACGTGCTCGGTGGTCATCGGGGATGATTGGCGAGACCGGTCAGGCGTTCGCCGCAATGTTCTCGGGTTCGATCCGAACCGTCCAATCACGACGCCCTCGGCGAGTCCGGGCCCGGGGTGACGGCAGGCGAGGCGCCACCCGGACGAGCCACCTCCTCCATCGTGGTGCAGTGGGCTCCCGTCTGTACCATCGGCACTCGAAATGAATTCCCTCGTCGTGGTGTTGCTGATCCTCGTCATGGTGGGCTTCAACGCGCTGTACGTCGCTGCGGAGTTCGCTACCGTCGGCTCGCGCCGTTCCCGCATCCAGGAGAACGCCGAGAAGGGGAGCGGACCGGCCAAGGGCCTCCTCGAGATCCTCCAGGATCCCAAACGGCTGGACAGCTATGTCGCCGCCTGCCAGATCGGCATCACGCTTTCGAGTCTCGTCGCCGGCGCCTACGGACAGGCACAGCTCGTCCCACTCCTCGAAGACCGGTTGGGGAGCGCGAGCCACACCGTCGCCGTCGTGATCGTGCTCTTGTTCATCACGGCTCTGCAGGTCGTGTTGGGCGAACTGTTGCCCAAGACCGTCGCACTGCGGTATCCCGAAACACTGGCGATTGCAACGCTCACGCCGATGCGGATCAGCCAATGGCTGCTGCGCCCACTCGTCGCCCTGTTCAACGGTTCGGCCTTCGCCATCATGCGCGGGCTCGGGCTTCAGATCGACCACTCGCACTCCCATGTGCACTCGCCGACGGAGCTCGCCGGCCTCTACCGCGATAGTGCTGCTGGCGGGCTGATCGACTCGGACGAGCGGAAGATGCTGACTGGTGCCCTCTCGGTCACGAACCGGGTCGTGCGCGAGGTCATGACCCCGCGCCGTCGCCTCGTCACGATCGACGCGGCGACTCCGATCGCCGAAGCGCTCGGCGAGTTCTCCGCCAGCCCCTACTCACGCTTCCCGGTCACCGAGGACGGCGAAGAGATCGTCGGCTTCGTCACCCTGCGCGACCTCTTCCTCGCCAACGAGAAAGGCAGGGCGGCGACGGTCGCCGACGTGGCCGAAGCGCCGATGGTCGTCAGCGAGGTGTTCGAGGTTCCGCAGCTGATGAACGCCTTCGCCAAACAGGGGATCCACATGGCGATCGTGGTGAACGAGTTCGGCTCGATATCGGGCATGGTCACCCGTGAGGACGCCATCGAAGAGGTCTTCGGTGAGTTGAACGACGAGTTCGACTCCGAACCCGACCCGATCACGCTCACCGGGTCGGTGGTGTCGGCGCGGGGTGACGTGCTGTTGACGATCCTCAACGAGCGCTTCGAACTGGACCTCCCGGTGGACCGGGCCGACACCGTCAGCGGATACGTCTGGCACCACCTCGGGCGTCTTCCCGCCGTCGGCGACCTCGTTCCGCTTACGGCGGGGCGCGCCGAACACGACGGCGCCGATGATTCCGATCCCGAGCGACCGTATCCGTCGATGCGGGTCGACTCGGTCGACGGCACCCTCGTCGAGCGGGTGAGCTTCACCCTCCCCGCCGACGCACCGGGCGAGGAACCGGAATGATCGCGACCGTGCTCGCCGTGAACCTCGCGACCGGGGTGATCCTGCCGATCGTCGCCGTCGTTGCGCTGGTGGCGATCAACGGCGTGTTCGTAGCTGCAGAGTTCTCGCTCGTCGCCAGTCGCCGCTCGCGCATCAACGCCCTGGCCGACGATGGCAACCGTGCCGCACGCTGGCTCCGCCGAGTGTTCGACCGTCCCACCGGCAAAGACAACTACATCGCCGTCGCCCAGCTCGGCATCACCCTGGCCTCGATCGGTCTCGGCATGTACGGCGAGCCCGCCATCGCCCACTGGCTGTACGGCCCGTTCGAGTCGCTCGGGCTCTCCATGGCGGCAGCACACACCGTTGGATTCATCGTGGCGCTGAGCGTCATCACGTACCTCCATGTCGTGCTCGGCGAGATGATCCCCAAGGCCCTCGCGTTGTCCCAGCCCGAGGGCACGAGCGTGCGGGTCAATCCGGTGATGCGGGCCTTCAGCGTCCTCTTCCGGCCGGCCGTCGCCTTGCTCAACTGGACGGCGTTGTCGTTGATGCGATTGCTGCGCATCCCCGAACCCGACAAGGCGATGTCTCTCTACAGCTCCGAGGAACTGGCCATCGTCACCGACGAGTCGGCGGAGGGGGGCGCACTTCCCGAGCTGCAACGCGAGATCATCCACAACATCTTCGAGCTCGAGGACCTCACCGCCGACCAACTGATGACGTCCCGCAGCCACATCCGGGCGATCGAGCACGATGCCGGTCGAGCCGACATCGCCGCGCAGATCGAGGCGTCGCCAACGTCGCGTTTCCCGGTGTTCGTCGACGATCTCGATCACGTCATCGGGATCCTCCACGTGAAGGACTTCGTTCGGGTCAGCCAATCCCACGATCCCATCGACCTCAGCACGCTCGTCCGCCAGCTCCCAACTGTGGGTGGGAAGACCAGTGCCGACGTCCTCCTCGACCGGTTCCGAAACGAACGGATCCATGCTGCGCTCGTCGTCGATGAGCTCGGCGGCACCATTGGGCTCGTCACGCTCGACGACATCATCTCCGAGGTGATCGACGATCCAGCGGGAGACCACGACCTTCCCGCAGTCGTCCACGACGACGGGTCCGCCACATTGGATGGCGAGACCACGCTGCTCGAACTGTCCGAGGACTACGGCTTCGAGTTCGACCACGACGCAGTGACGACGCTCGCCGGCCTCGTCCTGGCCGAAACGGGCACTGTGCCGAAGGAGGGCGATCGGGTCGAGTCCCAAGGCCACGAGCTCACCGTCGAAGGCGTCGACGGCTACAAGCTGACCCAGATCCGGGTTGCGAGGATCGACGTACCTGTTGACGGCCCCGACTCCGACGACTCGGTCCTGGACCACTGAACCCCAGGTGTCGGTCAGACAACTCAAGACGACCATGGAGGAGGCCAAGCGACGAGAGGCAACAACTGTTGATTCCCCAGAGGATTCCCGATTCGCCCTTCGTTTCAAGGGCTTTTCTCCGCCTGCAAACCGCAGTGGTCACTGGTTCGATCCCAGTAGCGCCCACTCACGGAATCTCGTGTAGTGACAGGGGATTCTCCTTTCACGGATCAGCTTCGGTCTTCTCGCCGTGTCAGGTGTCCGTCTAGTGCCGTCAGAGGTCGCGACAACGGTTCGTGGCGACGGTGCGAGCCGGCATGCCGATGCAGGCGGCGTAGAGCTTCGAACTCGAGGCCGCCGTCTGATCGGACGCTACGTCGAGGTAGGCGGCTGGACATCGACTTCTGGCGACGAAGGGGCGAACATGGTGTGGTCCGGCTATCTCTTGAAGCTGTTCCGAAAGACGCCGAGCAAGCGGCGCCTGATCCGGTCCCTGATCTTGGGAACGAAGGGCGGTGACCGCACGGTGACCTTCGCCGATGGAACGACGCTGTCGGTGCGGGAATTGGGCGAAGGTGGTCCCTTGGTGCTGGTCCATGGTGCACTTACGGGAATCAATACAATCGCCATGGTCGAGCTGACCATCGCCGAGCGCTACTCGACGTGGGTGTACGACTGGCGGGGCAGGGGCGAGAGCGGCGACGGTCCGGAGTACTCGCTCGATCGGGAGATCGTGGATCTTCGGGCGGTGCTCGATGCCGCCTGTTCGCCGGCACATGTGCTCGGCCACTCCTATGGAGGGCTCATCGCTCTGGCTGCGGCGGGTTCGGGCGTCCCGATGCGGTCCCTGAGCCTGTACGAACCTCCGTTGATCCAGGACCGACTCGACCGCGCCGCCGTCGATCAGGTGGTCTCGCTCGTCGGTGAGGGCGACATCGACGGGGCGATCGCCGTGATGACCGTCGACCTGGCCGTCATCACCGAGGAGGAGCTCTCCGTTCCCAGGTCTGTCAAGTCGACGTGGAATCAGCTACGGGGCGGAGCCGGCGTCATCGAGCGAGAACTCGACGTCGTGGGGGAGATCGACTGGTCCCGCTTCGACCTCCCCGTCGCCGACCGGCCCGTGCTCGTGCTCCGTGGTGGGCGTAGCTGGGCTCCCGTAACGCGGCGACTCGGATCGCCGAAGTGCTCGCCGAGTTCTTCGCCAGCGCCTACTCACGCTTCCCGGTCACCGAGGACGGCGAAGAGATCGTCGGCTTCGTCCCGCAGAGCCGTGATAGTAGGAGACCGACGTTCCCGCCCATCGTCATCCTTCAGCCTGGGAATGCGATTCCCTATCGGGAGATGTGCAACCGAGAAGGCTCACGAGTCACGTGGAGTGGTGGCCCCCGCTTTGCAGCTGTGAGTCGGCATCATCTGATCGAGAGCGAACAGATCCTGTCACGCACCCAAGTATGCCCGCGCCTCGATCTGGATCATCCATCCCGGCTGCGCGAGGGATGAGATTTGGACCACGGTCGATGCTGGGTATGGAGGCGAGAAGAACTCGGTGCGGATTGGCGGCTGGTCCATGAACACTCGGATGTCGGTGACGTAGCTCGTCAACCAGAAGACGTTCTCCATAGTGGCTCCGGCCGCTTCGACCAACTCTCTGATGTTCTCGAAACATTGACGTGTCTGAGCTACCGGGTCACGCGGCCGACAGTGTTCCCGGATTCCTCGATGGGAACCTGTCCCGAGATGTAGAAGTAGTCCCCGACCCGCATCGCCGGGCCATAGACCAGCGTCCCCTTCGCCATCGTGATGGTCACCTCACGCGTGACCCGTTGCGCGTGTGTCGAGACACCATGTGGCCGGACGGAGGATCCGCCTCGTCGGATGACTCATTGCGAGCGTGGTAGTACCGCCCAGAGATCTGGTTCGAAGCGGACTCCTTGCTTCGCAGTGAGGCGCGAGACCTCCACGACCATTGGGACCGGGGGAGGTCGATCGAAGTAGCTGGACACGATCGGCTCGATTGCCTCCCACTCACGAATGTCGGTCACATAGAAATTCGACCGGAACACGTCGTCGAAGGTCGCTCCGGCCGCCTCCAACACCTTTCTTTGGTTTTGCATGCCGACGTGCGCCTGTTCCTCGATTGTTGCCGGTGGAGTCTGGGCGTACATCTGGGATGCTTCCCCCCCGATGAAGATCTCGATCGCTCCTGTCCCGGTGGTCGCAAACAGACGGTCCTGGAGGTCGACGACGGCGTCGCTCTTCTCGTGCCCGCTTCGATTTGAACGTGCCCATCCGGTCATCTCGACGTGGCCGCCGGGGGTGGAGAGGTTCGAGACAATAACCGGGTTGACCACGGGGCTCTGTTCGCCGTACCTCCCGAAGATCATGCTCTCGATGACCGGCCAGGACCTTGGATCGCGGAAGTAGACCGTTAGCTTGACGACGTTGTCGCAGTCTGCTCCGAGCTCTTCGAACCTGTCTTCGATCCGCAGTAGGCATGATCGAAGCTCCCGTTCGACGCAGGTGCCGGCCTCTGGCTTCACTGCGGCGACGCACACGGCCTGGTCCCCGCGCATCGACACGGCGTCGGGTGTCAGCCGAACGCCCGGGAAGCGCTGCAGCGGTTCGACATCCGGGTCCGCCGGGGCGAAAGCCCACCCCTCCAGATCGATCACCGATCCCGGGAGAGTCGTACCGGGGACCTCCAACGCCGTCGAGGCCGGGAGCCCGTCGGCGAAAGCCTCGTTCCAGATCGGAAGGGTTTCCGGGCTCCTGTGACCACGGCCACTCGTCATATAGCGTCGGACCTTCGCGATCCGAGCGCCAGGGCTCACCGAGGTGGCCAATCGTTGGAGGTAGGCCAGAGAATCGCGCGACTGGCTGTGGAAGTCTCCGGTCGTAGTTGCCTGAGAGCGAGTGTCAGAACTCTTCAGGAAGACGAAGCGACTCCCTGGTGCAACGGCGTAACCCAAGGTGAAGACCAGTCCGCGGGGGACATCGTCGCGGTGGAGCGGATCAAGCATTTCGCCGCCCCTCCCAACCGGTCGCAGGAACCACCATTCCTGTTGAACATAGCACTCTGGCAAAGGCCGGGTGCTTCCGCATCAACCTTTGACCGCCCGGGCATTTCCCGACCCGGCTGCGGGTGGTTTCATCGCTCGCTCCGGTCGTGGTCGCCTCTCCGACAGGGAGCCGGGTCCGCCCACGGGTTACGCTGCAGATGCCCACAGAAGGAGCACCATGGTAGAGCTCGAACCTGGGTGGATGGGCCCGGCGTGAGTCGCGTCGTCGACATCCACTCCCACCTCTACCCGGACTGGTTCATCGACTTCTTCCGCGGCAGGACGAAGGTTCCTCGGGTAGCCGAAGACGGGGACGGTGAACGTCTTCTCTTGTTCACGACGCAGAGCGGAGAGGAGTCCGGCCCGATGCTCACGGAGAGCTACACGACGGTCGCTGCCAAGCTGGATTTCATGCGGATGCATGGGATCGACTGTTCGGTGGTGTCTCTCGGAAACCCATGGCTGGAAGTCTTCGAGCCGGATGAATCTCTGGATCTGGCCCGCGACGCAAATGCCCGAATGGCCACGCTCGCCGAGGAGACGTCAGGCCGGATCATCGGTATGGGAGTATTGCCTCGAGCGGACCCAACGGATATCGCCCTGGTGGTCGAGCAAGTCGCCCAGACTCCCGGTCTCAGAGGGGTTATCTCACCTACCACCATCGGCGGGTTGTCCCTCGATGACACACGCCTCGACCCTGTGTGGGAGGCTCTGGCGGGAACCGGTTCGCCTCTGATGATCCATCCGATGATGGCCGAAGTACCCGAGGAGCTGACCGGATATGGGATCGCCTTGTCGGCCGGTATCGGCTTCCCGCTCAAGACGACTATCGCGTTGGCACGTCTGCTCCTTGGCGGTGTTTTCGAGCGCCACGCAGGACTTCGACTGGTGGCAGCTCACGGTGGCGGAACGTTGCCGTTCCTGATCGGTCGCTTAGAGGGAACGCTCCCTTCGCAGGCCCGAAGTAGTAGCTCTCCACGTCAATCCGCTGGCCATCTCCTCTTGGATGCTGCGCTATACGACGCCGGCGCGGTTCGCCTCACGGCCGATCTGGTGGGTGCGGATCGGCTGATGTTCGGCACGGATCATCCCTTCCCGAATGCCGACGTGAGCCGGATCCGGAGAGCGATCATGTCCGGGCTGTCCGGTGCAGAAGCCTCAGACACCATGGGAGGAGCAGCGGGCGCGTGGTACCGACTCCCAGTCGAGACGACGTGAAAGCGTGACAGGCGCGACCGACGCGCTCGGCACCGCGTTGGAACTCCAAGGGGAGGTGTGGGCCGAGGGGCCGTCGGCGTTGGCTGAGCGTTACCCCTGAGCTCTCTACTCCGGGACTACAGCCACTGCCTTCAACTCGAGGATCATTCGTGGGTCCGTCGCCAGTCGGACGACCTCCACCGATGTGCTCGCAGGCCGGTGATCGCCGAGATACCTGGCCATGGCTCGGTTGACGCCGTCTTGGTTCGACGCCTGATCCACCATGTAGCGGGTCAGCTCGACGATGTCTGTCAGTTCCCCTCCTACCTCCTCCAAAACCTTGACGAGGTTCTCCATGCAGAGCGACGCCTGAGCCTCCGGGTCCAGCGGGATGTCGTCGAACTCAGATGGAACGTGGGGATGAGAGTGGTACACGGGTGCGGCGGTCACCCCGGACAGATAGACGGTCCGACCGCCGGTAACGGCGATGGCCGGGGTGTATGGCATGTTGAACCGGAGATCGCGCTCCTTGGTGTGGATGTACTCGTATCGCTCGGGCATGCCAGCTCCTCTCTGCTCTTGAGTCAGTCCCAATCGAGGAATCGGGGAAGTCTTCCCCGCTCCCGAAGGGTTCCGACGATCCCGGTCGGGAAAAAGACGAGCGCCGCCAACAGGACCAATCCTGTCACGACGATGTTCAATTCGGATGAACCGAACCGGGCCACCGAGAACTCGTTGATGGCTACCAGAAGGACGGCTCCGACCACGGGACCGGCGACCGTACCACGTCCTCCGATGATCGCCATGAGAACCATCTCCGCCGCTACCGCGATGGAGAAGAAGATGGTCCCCCGGAGATAGGTGAGCGAATAGCCCCAAAAGGCGCCGGCGATGGCTGGAAAGATGGCGCTCAGCGCAAAAGCCATGACCTTGTATGCCCGAGTGTTGATGCCGGCGACCTCCGCCTTGATCTCGTCCTCGGCGATAGCGCGCAGCCCGAGGCCGAAACGCGAATGGGCGACCTTCCACGAGAGCCACACTGCCCCGATACCGGTGAGGAGCATCGCGTAATAGAAGGGCACCTTCACCCAGCGCAGTTCGAATTGCGGTAAGGGCAGACTGAGCCCGTTTGCTCCACCTACCCACTCCCAGTTGTCGAACACGAGCGCGGTCATGAGCAGCAGGGCGATCGTCGAGATGATGAACGCCGCGCCGCTGGTGCGCAGAGCCACCAGGCCGAACAGCAACCCCAGGCCGAGTCCCAGCACGCCGGCGACCGGGGCTGTGAGGAAAGGCGACCAGCCGTAGTAGACGAGCAGTGATCCGGCGAAGTAGCCGCCGATCCCGAAGAAGACGTTGTTCCCGAGGGAGATGTAGCCGACATACCCTCCGATGATGTTCCAGCTCGAGGCCAGGGCTACCCACATGTAGGTGACAAGGAGGAGTTGGAGCACATAGTTGTACGTCCCAGGAAAGAGTGGGCGGGCAAGAGGGAGCACGATGGCAACGGCGAGGAGCGCGATAACAGGCACAACCCGTGCGCGACGGTCGACCCGGACAGTCGAGTGGAGAGCGTCAGACGATGTCTTCGACTCGCTCACGCGGCACCGGCCTTTCCAAACAAGCCCTCGGGACGAACAAGCAAGATCAGGAACAACGCCAGGTAGAACGTCATCGGTGACCACGTCGGGCCCAGCCAGTCGCTGACGAAGGCACTGAGCACTGAGAGCGCCAACGCCGCGACCACTGCACCTTTGAGACTACCGAGACCGCCGAGCACCACCAGAGACAACAGGATCGCTATCCACTGCCAATGCCGCGCCGGAAAGAACGCTGACAGGTAGCTCATGAGGGTGCCGGCCGCGCCAGCCATCGCAACGCCGATCCCAAAGGAAACGGTCGACACCCAGCGAACGTTGACTCCAACAATCTGTGCAGCCGTCCTGTTCTGCATCGTCGCGCGAATCGCCGTTCCGATCTTCGTTCGCGTCAGGAATGCCCACAGCAAGATCAGAAGTCCAAAGCTGGCGATCGACCCGTACAGCTGACCCTTGGGGATGAAGAGTTCCCCGAGGATGAAAGCGCTGGTTCCGTAGGAGGGACTCGTTGACCGGAAGATGCCTGTGAAGAAGTAGCCGAGGAGGCCCTCCACGATGAGGGCCATTCCAAAGGTGAGGAGTACGGTCATCTCTCCGAATCGACTTGATCCCTCGATGCGTGTGAACAACAGGCGGTAGATCGCCATTCCGAGGAGGAGCATCAGGGGAACGACCGCGACGAATGACACGAACGGATCGACGGTGACCCGCTCATAGGCGAAGTATGCGAAATACGCGCCGAGCAGAATGAACACCCCGTGCGCCAGATTGACGATCCGCATCACTCCGAACAAGAGTGTCAAGCCCGATGCCATGAGGGCATAGACGCCCCCCAACATCAGGCCGAAGATCGCAACTTGCAGCGCGTTCACTCGACGCCCTCTGAGGCCGTCCTGCCGAGATACAGGTCACGAATTCGCTTGTCCTCCAGCAACCCCTTCGACGGCCCCTCGAACCTCTTGGACCCGAGGTCGAGAACGAATGCCCAATCGGTTGCTCCAAGTCCCCGCACGACGCTTTGTTCCACCATCAGCACCGTGACGCCAAGAGTCCCGAGGTTGCGAATCACCGTGAAGATCTGATCGGCGATCATCGGCGCGAGGCCGAGGCTCGGTTCGTCGATCATCAGCACCTTTGGATCGATCATGAGGGCGCGCCCGAGGAGCAGTTGCTGCTGTTCGCCACCCGACATCGTTCCGGCAGCCTGCTTCGATCGCTCGGTGAGACGGGGGAACAAGTCATACACGCGCTCGAGGCGTCCGCGGATGAGAGAGCGATCGTCCACAAGAAACGCCCCCATGATGAGGTTCTCGTGAACCGTCATCGCTGGGAAGATGCTCGGATCTTGGGGGACGAAGCACACCCCGCTGGCAAGTCGCTGATCCGGGCGCAGTCCGGCGATATCTCTGCCTTCGAGACGAATCGAACCAGATCGAGTGGGCAACAGTCCCGCGATGGCCTTGAGCATCGTGGACTTGCCGGCACCGTTGGGACCGATTACGCAATAGCTCTGGCCTTCGGCGACCTCGAGACTGAGGCCCTTCAGGATATCCGGACCGCCCGGGTATCCGACGTGGATCTCGCTCACCTCGAGCAACGCCGTCATGCCACTCCCAGATAGGCATCGACCACCCGCGGGTCGGCGTGGACCACCGCAGGCCGGTCCTGAATGATCACCTGGCCTTGGGCCATCACGATCACCGAATCGCTGAGCTGCATGACCAAGTCCATGTTGTGCTCGACGATGAGAAACGTGATTCCTCCCTTTCGCAAGGTGTCGATGCGACTCATGATCTCTTCGAGGAGAGCGGGGTTCACGCCGCCCGCGGGTTCATCGAGAAGGACCAGCCGGGGCTTGGACATCATGACGGCAGCGAATTCGAGGAGCTTCCGCTGCCCGTACGACAGGTCGGCAGCCTTCGAGTCGGCGAGCCGGGCGATCCCGACGAACTCCAGCAGTTCGAGTGCCTGCTCTCGCTCACGTTCGAGGACCTTTGACCCCAGGAGCGCCCTCACACCGCCGGTTGGTGCGGCGAGCGCCATGTTCTCGACGACGGTGAGCGCAGGCAACGTTCGGGTTACCTGGAACGTGCGGCTGATCCCGAGCTTCGTGATCTGGTGCGGTCGCCTGCCAATCAGCTCGACACCGTCATAGCGGGCCGATCCTCGGTCCGCGGCGAGGACGCCATTGATCATATTGAAGGCCGTTGTCTTCCCGGCGCCGTTCGGTCCGATCAGAGACGTCACTGAGCCCTCCGCCACTGAGAAGGCTGCGCCGTTGACGGCATGGATGCCGCCGAACGCCTTGTGGAGATCGGATACCTCGAGTAGCACCATGTTCAGCGTCGGGCGGTCACCAACGCGGCCCCTCCCAGCGAAGATCGACCGACGTCGCGTACGCGTCACCTCGCGGGAAGACGAACCTGAGCGCACCGTCCTGCCACTGCAGAAGCAGAACGTCGCGTTCCGCCGTTAGTCCAATATCGTCCCAGTAGTACGGGCCTTGGATGGTCCGAACTGGGTCCTGTGCGGTCCTCGAATCCAGCCAATCCCGAATCGCAGTGTTGTCAGTTGAGCCGACGGCTTCGACCGCCTGTGCCATCGTCTGGCATACAGAAAAGGCCTGAGCGTGGTCCTCGTTGGCGGGTTCGCCGAGTCTCGCCTCGACCTCGCGAACGAAGTCCGCGTTGTCGAAGCGCTCACCGGCCAGGAATCCTTCGTGCTCGATCTCTGGGTCAAACGTGCTCCAGACGAGGATGTTCTCGGCCGCCTCCCCGAGCTGTTCGCCGAACTCCAAATAGGTGCCCTGTGTGAAGAATGCCGCCTTCGGTTGGTATTGGATGGTCTGGAAGGCTCTCACGAGATCAATCTCGGAAGGAGGGACAGTCAGGACGAACACCATCTCCGCGCCCGACTGCTTGACGCGGTTGGCGAGGCCGACCCAATCCGTGAAATCGCCTGGATACTGCTCGGTGAACACGAGGTCCATCCCGATGTCCTCGAGATAGCCGTTGCCGAAGTCCACCACGTCATCGGAACCGGGGATCTGCAGTTCACCCCCCACGAGGCCCAATGCGATCGAGTTCGGGAAGAAGTCGTCGACGTAGACGACCGCAGCGGTCTTGGGGAAGTCCTCTTCCGCGATCAGCCCTTGATCTCGGTAGTAGGCCAGCGCGTCGACGGGAGTCTGGCCAATGTAGTTGATCGGCTTCAGCGTGAACCCGAAATTGTACCTGAACCCCCTCGAGTGTGACTGAAGCGAGCTGTCAGACGGTTCGGGGTACACCATTTGAGCCTGCTCGGCGATGGCAGACGAAGGAAACGACAGAAGAGTAGAAAAGGTGCCGAGCAAGATGTCGACGTTGTCGACATTGATGAAGCGCTCATACTGAGCCACCACCGTCTCCGTGTCGGACTGGTTGTCGCTGATGAGGAGTTCCACCGGCCGGCCCAGCAGACCGCCTCGCTCATTGATGATGTCCACGCACACCTGGTAGCCCTGCTCATGAAGCACGCCGGGGATCGAGAATCCACCGGTGAGCGGAAGAGAGGCAGCGAACACAATCGGCTCGCCTCCCGCCTCCCCACTGGCCGTGGTCGTCGTTGCATCGGCTACTGCCGTCGTTGTGGTCGCCTCTGAATCGGAGTCCTCACCGCCACAGGCGGCGAGGAGCATTCCGAGTGCGACGAAAACAGCTATGAACTGTTTCATCCTTCCTCCTCCTTGCTGTTAGTTCCGTGCCGAGCCTGCGACCGGATTGGCTGTTGTCACGACACCTCGGCCGCCCGCAGGTATGCGCTTACGACAGCTGGGCCCATGTGGCAGCTGCCATTGCCCGACCCCTCGCTCTCTCGGAAGGGTCGTGGATCTCATGATCTGGCGCATTTGGACGGCAGGCTCTCCCAGTCGGACCGCGGTCCGACAATATGCCTTCGCTGCTGGACCCGTCGGGGATTGTGGTCCTTTTCTCGACGTCGGAGGCGTCTCTTCTTGCGTTCGTCAGCCCGTGCTGCCGACCAGAGCCGATCCTCTCGGATGAGCACACTCAGGAGTAGTCACATGTGTCGGCTGCAATCCGGAGGGGCGTGGATTGCTGCTCGCGGTACCCGGCTGCTGCCGTGATCGGTTGAAACTGACCGCCCGCCGCGTGCGTGTGGGGTGGTGGCGTTCGTGATCGAGGCTTCTGTTATCCGGTTGAAGACTGATCTTGCCGACGCCTTGGGAGTAACAACGCTCGGCCCAACCACGGAGGCGGCATGGAGCCTTCGGTTGACGCTGCTTGAGGGTAAGTCCGGCCCGATTCTCTATGGTGCGTCGAATCTCCCCAGTGGGTTCTTGGAGGAGAAGAGCTGCTGCACGCGCCGGTTCCTTCGGTTCCGGTCCGTCTCGGGTCCGCTAGATGCTGGAAGAGACGTAGGACGTCAGAAGACGTCGCGAGGGCAAGAATGGCCGGGTCGGACCGCGTTTCTGAGTGTTCGCCCGGGTCAGAGCATCGGTCTGATCCGAGTTCACACGGCAGAGGCCAAAGGTTCGATCCCTGTAGCGCCCACTCGGGAGTCACTTGTGCTGACTGGGATTCCGGGACTTGGGCTCATCAACGGCGAGTTGCTGGAGCGTGTCGACACGGACCCAGTCAGGATCTGTGGGGCTGCGTGGGATGATGCCGCCTCGGGTCAGACGTCGCGGTCCGCTTCCATGCCCTGCGTCCCCCAGATCTCGGGCAACACGGAACCGCCAGGAACCGGCTCGCCGTGAGCAGGGGCGCATCGCAGAAGGATCGGCCTTCACCTGCTACCACGGCAAGAGCAGTGTCACGACCCAGACGGTTCTCGCCATACAACCTCTGAACAGTATGGTCACCGAGGACACGACGCCCATCCGGGGGCGCGAGGATCTTCAACGAGGTTCGCATCGAGTCACGATCACATGCAGCAAAGGTCGCGGGCCGTGGCTCGCGCGTGTCGTCAACGATCTCGCCGGTCGGAGGCTCCTCGGCTCCCGACTGGGCAGAGGCCCTGCGGCTCTGCGGGCGACGATCGAGCGGGAGCTGGCCGGCGGCATGCCGGCGATCCCCGAACCCAACGACGGTATTGGATCCGAGATCGAAGCAGCGGTCATCAGTAGCCTTGCTGCGGACAGCGACGAGGAGCCGGCCGGGAGCAGCGATGAGTGATCGATTCTGGGACGAGGTGGCTCCGCTGCAGGCGTCCGGCCGACTCGAAGAAGGGACCATGTTCGGGTTCCGGTGTGTCCGCGCCGGCAAGGCATTCGTGGCCATGCCCGGGCACGACTCCGACGGAATGGTCGTCAAACTTCCGGCAGCGCGAGTCACCGAGTTGCTCGAATCGGGGAAGGGCTCACCGGTGGCGCCTGCCGGCAAGGTCTTCAAGGAATGGGTCGAGGTCGCACCCACCGAGAAGTGGGGCCCCTACCTCGAACAAGCGTTGGACCTCGCGGGCGCCTGACATCCGTTGATCGAGCAAACCAGCCGCGACCACGCCGCGAACACATCGCAACCACTGAACGACAACCAGCAGTGACCGGTGGTATCGGTTTCGCGTTCACACGGCACGGAGCGCTGGCCGCTGTCCGACTCCTCCCGACGTGTCAACAGCGTGCCCGATGATCTCTGAGAAGCCCAGAGTCGTAGGTAGCGATGTCCTGGGCCTCCTCGGAGATCGTGGCGGGTCTGCTTGATGCGGGGAGAGGAGTTGCGGGCAAACGGCTGCCCGGCTGACCTGGTGCCCCGTCGGGGCAGAGGTCGGGAAGGTGGGACGCAAGTCGGTCCAGGCGGCTAGAGCGATCCCACTCTCGGGAAGGACCCAGGTGCGGTCACTGCGCACGCGGCGCAATGTGCGTTTCGCGCCAGGGATTTGGTGATCGGGCTGCGTTCAGGTCGGAATGTCGAGGATCAGACCGATGACGTCCCGGATCTTGCCAAGACCACCGGTCCGGTGTTGCCCCGTACATGTCCGCCCCGCCGGGTCGACACCGCCCGTACGTGCTGACATTGCGCAGCCGACCGTTGCTTGAGTCCGTTCGTGTCGTCGGGTTCGATTGTGATCTCCGACGTGAATCCCCTGATGGTCGTGGTGAGCGGCACCACGTAGTATCACGGTGGGTTGCGCATCGAGGATGCGCTGCGCCGTGACCAGCACAGCGGGATGGCGGAACCCGGCCTCGCGACCTTCGGGGAGTCCGAGGTCGAGGTCGATGACGTCACCCGAGGTCAGCATCGAGCCAGTCGACTTCGTCCGCGGTCAAGACTGCGGTGAGTTCTTCGCCGAGGCGGTCTTGGCGGAGACGTAGCGAGAGTGTCAAACGACAACAGGACCTTTGCCACACAGGCGCGCAGGAATCGGGCAGGGCCGAGGGCGGTGAGGGCCATGACGAGAAAACGCATGCGCCGCCTCTCTGCATCGGTGAAGGCGGCCACGGGAGCGCTAATCGCAACCAACGACCTAACCCTGGAAGCGTGCCGGGTGGCGGCGACGACGCCGACGTGTCCACCCCAGGCGTTCCCGACCCGGTCCACGGGTTCGCCGACGGCGATGTGGTCGAGAACGTCGATTGCGGCGTCGGCTCATTCCTCCATCGTGTAGCGGCGGCCGGGGTCACCGCTGCAGCAATCTCTCGAGGATCGCCCTATTTCGGCGGCCCTCGAGGAACTCGCCACCACTCCCGCCGCCGAACTGAGCGTGCGGCGGGTCGCCGACCGCCTCGGCGTGAGCCATCAGGCGCCCTATGTGCACTTCGGCGATCGTCTCACGTTTCTGGCCGCTGTCGCCGGTGCGGGTCTCAGGGCTGCGGCCGAGCGCGCTCGGGAGGCGGTCAGGGGGGCTGAGACAGATCCTCAGGTTCGGCTGCTTGCCTTGGCCGACGCCTACGTCGACTTCGTCCAATCCGAACCGCAGCTGCACGATCTCGCATACGGCCCCATGGCCGCAATGCGCGACCATCCCCGGCTACAGGCGGCTGCGATCGAGTATTGGGACCTGCTCGTCGAGGTGGTTTCCGCCTGCCAACCGTCGAACGTGCCCGGCCAGGAGGTCTTGGACCGCAGTGTGGCGGTGTGGGGACTCGTCTACGGAATCGCACGGCTGGACACCCATCAGAAGATCCCGAAGACCGTGCTGAACGACCCGCGCTCTCTCGTGCGTGCTGCCCTGGACGCCCTCCACCGCGGATGGCACGAGACGACGTGAACCCGCGCCCCGATCCGCCGACTGCCGGCCCGCCCGGCGGACCTCACCCACTCTGCAAGTGGACGACTGGACGTCCTGCACGGGCGGCCGGTGGCTCTTCATCGGTCGCCGCGGGACCCGCGCCGAGGCCAACGGCCGGCTCACGAGGTCGCCGAGCCCGTTTTGCGGTTCGCCTCGCTGTGTGCGTGTGAAACGACCTGGGACTGGTTTTGGGTCAGTACGAGGACCTGTCCGCGGCGCTCTGGCGCCATCTGGGGAGCCTCAGACCCGTGGACGGGTTATGGCCGGGGGTAGGCCGGGGTTGGCCGGTTCCGGATCGTTCATTTGGTCCGAGCTCGAGCCGGAGTGGTCGGGCAGTCGGAACCACGCTGTGGTCCCTCCCTCGGGCGATGACCATGTCCCGACGGATCCTCCTGCCCTGAAGATGTCGGCTTTGATGATCGACAGTCCGAGTCCGGCCCCAGGCTGCTCCCCAGTGAGGTCGAGCTGGTAGAAGGGCTCGAACACCCGATCCTCCGCCGCCGCCGGGATTCCCGGTCCGTCGTCGGTGATCTCGAACTGCACCGACCGATCGGGGTGCGGTGCGACGTGGATGGCGATCCTCTCGGCACCGGCTGCCCGGGCGTTGGCCACCAGCTCCTTCACCGCCCGGAGCACCAGCCCCACATCGATGCGGACCGATCTGCCGAGGCTGGTGGTGACCGAAACCTCCCCGTCCTTGCCAAACTCGGCGATCAGGTCGTCCGGTGTGGTCTGCGGATGTGGTGGCGACGTCGTTTGGACGGGGGATCCGGCGGTGGCGACGTACTCGAGCATGCGGATGATCGTGTCCTGGAGTCGCGTAGCGGAGCGCCGCGCCGTCTCGATCATCTCCGCCCCGACCGGGTCGACCTGATACTCGCGGGCGAGCTCCAGGCTCACGCTGAGACCGGTGAGGGGGGTGCGCAGCTTGTGGCCGAGCGACTTCATCATCCGGCTCAGCGCCTGATCGCGCTCCCACAGGTCGGTGCTGTCTCGCACCACGACCGACCAGGCCTCGTCACCTTCCCCGGGAAGGGGGCGGGAGGTCCAGTCGACGGCGGTGGTGGCGGCGCCGACGCGGCTGCGGAACAGCAGCCTGGCATCGTGGTTCCGCCCGATCTGGCCGCTGAGCACCGTCCAGTGACGGGCGATGTGGGATGGAAGGTGGATGGGGGTCATTAGATCGCGAGGCAGACCGAGCAAGGCGATCGCCGCCCGGTTCGCCTCGATCACCCGGTCGCCGGCGTCCAGGGTCAGTACTCCTTCGCCGATCGTCTCGAGGATCATGCCGTAGCGGGTGCGGGCGTCGTTGGCGGATCGATGCCGGTGCAGTTCGATCAACGTCCGAACCCGGGTGGTCAGCAGCGAGGGTGCAACCGGCTTGGTGAGAAAGTCGTTGGCGCCGGCCTCGAGAGCCTGCTCCCGGATCGTCTCGTCGTCGTTGGCGGTGACAAACACGATCGGCACGTCTCGAAGCGATTCCGCCCTGCGCAGCCGCCGGCAGACGGCGAAGCCGTCCTCCGTGGGCATCATGGCGTCGACCAACACGAGAGACGGCGGTCCTAACCGGGAGATGATCCCTGCAGCCTCCAGACCGCTCATCGCACGCTGGACGTGCCAGTCGTGCTCGCCGAGCGTGACCGAGGTCACCTCCAGGGCCCACGGGTCGTCATCGATGGCGAGGATCCACTCGCGTCCGGCACCCGACGCCGTCATGGCCTGCTCCCTCCGATCATCCGGTCGATGGCGTCGGCGCAGTCGACCGTGCCGGCGAGCCGCCGGCCGAGGGAGCTCGGCGCCGGGAGACCGACGGCGCGGGCCATTGCGTCCGCCAGAGCGCCGGCTTGCTCACCCGCTCCGCTGAGGACCGCTGCCTCGTGGAGCGCTGCGGCCATCCCGATCAGACGGGCAGCGGGCTCGTCGAACCCCTGCCTGCGGGCTTCTTCGAACGTGACCCGTCGCCGGGCGGGCTGGGCTGCGGTCTCGTGTGGCCCCGATCCGGCCCTTGCCAGGAGCGAGCGAACCCGACCGGTGAGCTGGTCTACGTCGATGGGCTTTTCGATGTAGTCGTCGGCGCCCGAGGTGAGGCCCTCGGACCGGTGCCCGGCGGCGTCCAGCGCCGTGACCAAGATCACCGGCACGTCGGCCAGGGCGGGGGTGTTGCGCATCTTCTTACACAGCTCGATCCCGCTCTCGCCAGGCATCATTACGTCGAGAAGCACCAGGTCGGGCCGGCTCGCGAGCATCGCCGCCATCGCCGAACGGGCGTCTGCAGCTCCGACGATCCGGCAGCCGAGCGGCGCCAACGCTCCTTCGATCACCAGCAGGTTCAGGGGTTCGTCGTCGACCGCCAGGACGTGGGGCCGGGCGGTGGGGGGCAGCGGGCGGTTGTTGGTTTCCATCGAACGGGCTTCTCGAATGTGTGACATCGGCGTCAAGTATATATAAACACTTATAAAGTTCAAGCCTGCTGGCGTCGATACGTTGAGCGTCGCATCCGCACTACGGAACAGGAACAGGGAGGTACCCACATGCAGATAACCACGACCTTCGCCGGCAGCGTCATCACGGCTCGAATCGAAGGCCGACTCGACGCCCATACCGTCGACAATTACATGCACGCAGTGGCCGACATGGTCACATCCGATCATCCCCATGTTGCGCTCGACATGGCGGGGGTGGAGTTCATGGATTCGAGCGCGCTCGCTGCACTCGTCACCACCCTCAAGCGCTGCCTGCAGCACGGCGGCAGGATCGTGCTGGTGGCGGCCGCGGCTCCGGTCCGCATCATCCTCGAGCTCACCCGTCTCGATGAGGTCTTCCCGCAGGTCGATTCGCTTGGAGCAGCTCGGTCTGCGCTGATCGGGGTGCCGGCGAAGTGATCACCGCAACCGAAACCGGGCCGGCCCGGCTGCTTGCGGCCTGCGACCTGCTCGCGGAGCCGATCCCCCATCTCGACGCCTATGCGATCACCCGGGTCACCGCCGAGCTGGTCGCCCGGCTCACCGCCTCCGATCTCGGGGCGGTGGCGGTCGAAGGCCCGGAGGGCTCCGTCGTTGGATCGTATCCGCGTCGGGTTGGAACGGTTGCCTCGTCTCTGTTGCTCGAACGGGCGACCGGCCACCCCTGGTCGGTGCTGGACGGATCCGATCTGGCGGACCTAGTCGGCCACGATCTCGACATCCTGGCTGTGGGGTTCGAGGCGGCGGGCCGGTATCGAGGTGTGGTCATGACCGTGGATCCTGTCCGAGGTGCGTTCGGAGCGATCGACGAGTGGCTTCTGGTGGTCACCGCCCGCCGGGTGGCTGCCCAGTTCGAGGTGGTGGCGCTTCATCATGACCGGCTCGTCGATCAGCAGCTCGCCAATGACGCCCGTCTGGCCGGCGAAGTACAGAGAGAGATGCTGGCGTCGGGAACGGATGCCCCTGGTCTCGACATCACCGGGTTGTCACGTCCGGCGCGTCACGTCGGTGGCGACCTGTTCGGTTGGCATTCGGACGACCGGGGAACGATCGTCACCGTGGCCGATGTCTCCGGGAAGGGAGCCGCGGCCGCGCTGTTGATGGCCTCGATCCAGGCCTCCGTGCGACAGGCTTTCGTTTCCGGCGTCGCCGGGCCGGCCGAGCTGATCGACCGGGTACGGGCCGAGACCGGCCCGCTGCTCGAGCGCACCTCGCGGATCGTGACCATGGCGGCGGTCGCTTTCGATCTGGGCGGCGGGACCACCGTGGCATCGGCCGGGCACTCGCCTGTCGTCGTCCGGTCGGGAGGTCGGGCGGAGCTGATCTTGCCGGACTCGGTGCCACTCGGCGTACCCGCGGGGCCGGCGTCGGAACGGACCCATCTGCTCGCCACCGGGGACGTGGTGGTGGTGGGGACCGACGGGCTGATCGATCAGCGGGACCGGTCTGGGACCGCATACGGGGTCGACCGTCTGCTGGCGGCGATCGACCAGGCGGGCGGGGAGTCACGGGGAATGGCGGAGCGGCTCCTCGAGTCGGTGGCGACCTTCGCGGGGGATTCTCCCCAGGAGGACGACCAGGCGCTGGTCGTCGTGACCCGGGGAGGTCGATCGTGATGACCGGGAGGTTCGTATTCAGGTCGGACCCGGCTCACTACGACGTGCTGCCCCACCTGCTGCGGTCCGTGATCGAGCCGGGAGTCACCTGGGTCGGGGAAGAAGGCTTCCAGCGGATCCATCTCGCCGTCTACGAGCTGCTCGTCAACGTCAGCCGCCATGCCTATCACCGCAGAGACGGGATGGTGGAGATGCACATATCGATCAATCCGACCTCGCTGCTCGTCTCGGTCTTCGACGCGGGTGGCTCGTATGACGGTGAGCTGGACTTCCCGCTCCCCGCCGAGCCGAGAGCCGGCGGCTACGGGTTGCCGATCATCGACGCGGTAGCGGACCACCTTCGCTACCGACGGATGGGGCCCGAGAACCACTGGCAGCTCGAGTTCCTCCGTTCGCGGGGGCCGGTCCAGTGACGACCACCGCCGTCCGTGGCCGCTCGTCGCAAGGGTCGACCTGGTTCCTCGTCGGGTCCGTCGCGGTCCACGCTGGCAACTACGCCTACAACGTGGTCGTCGCCCGCCGGCTGGCGCCCGCCGAGTACTCGGACGTGGCTTTGGCCGTGTCCGCCCTGATGCTGGCCGGGTTCGTCACCGTCGGTCTGCAAATGGCAACCGCCCGGATGGTGGCGATGCACGGAACGGACCAGGCCGAAGCCGCTTCGCTGGCGCGCTGGTTCTCGCGGGTCGGGTTGTGGGCGGGCGCAGGGCTCGGCCTCGCCGCCCTCGCCGCTCTCCCCGCCCTCGCCGTCCTCTTCGACACCGGCTCGCGGGCACCCATCGCCGGGGTGGCCGTTGCGCTCCCCTTCGCCTTCGTCACCGGGGTCGGCCGTGGCTGGCTCCAGGGCTCCGGCCGGTTCGGCCGTCTGGCGGTGTCGTTCCAGGCCGAGATGGTCGTTCGCCTGGTGGTCGGGGTCGGTGCGGTGCTCCTCGGATACGGCGCCGCCGGCGCAGTGGGTGGGCTGGTCGCCTCGGTGCTGGTCGCCGCCGCCTTCAGCCTTCCTCCTGCAGGGTCGGCGACCGGTCTCGACCCCGCCCGGCGGCAAATGCTGCTCGCCGGCGTGGTGCCATCCCTGCTGGTGCTGATCGGCGAGGCGCTGGCGAATCACGTGGACACCGTGATCGCCAAGGCGGCGTTCGACCCCATCATCGCCGGGCAGTTCGCCGGCATCGCCCTGCTGGGACGCACCGTGTTCTTCGTCACCTGGCCGGTGACGATGTTGGCCTTCCCCTCGGTGGCGCGTGCGGCGGCCGAGGGCCGTCCCGTCAACCGCGTGATACGGCTCTCCGCCGGAGCGGTGGCCGTGGTGGCCGTGGTGGCGACAGGGCTCGGGTTCGCTGCCCCGAACGCCATCGTGACGGTGGCGCTCGGTTCTCCCTTTGTCAGTCTCGCCCATGTCCTTGGGCCGTACCTGGCTGCCACCGGCCTCTTTGCGGTGGCAACCACGCTGCTTTCGCTGCGACTGGCGTGCGGGGACGATCGGGCCGGAGCGGTGGCGATGGCAGGAGGTGTGGTCGTCGCGCTCACCTTGGGGCTCGTGCACCCGTCTCCCGAGGCGATCGTGTGGCTCCAGGTTGGCCTGATGGCGGTGTTCCTGGCGGTCGTGGTCGCATGGTGTAGCCGGGCGCTGTGGGGTCGAGGGTGACGAAGCTCCGAGAGGCGATCTTGGTGCTGGGCAGCGAGCATCGCACGCTGCTGGGCGCGCTGGCGGGGGCGGTGGCCTTTCACGGTGGCCTGCTGGCCGCGGGGACGTACCGGCGTACCTACGACGCCTATGTCCACATCTTCTTCGCCGACCACTACGTGCGCGGCTGGTTCGACACGTGGGAGCCGCGTTGGTACACGGGGTTCACCGTCACTTCATATCCGCCCGGCACCCATCAGCTGGTGGCGCTCTGCTCCCGTCTCGTCGGGCTGGAAGCGGCCTTCGTGATCGTCCAGCTCGCCGGGGTCTTGCTCGTGATCGTGGGCGTCTACCGGGTGACCGACATGATCGCCACCCGCCGGGCGGCCGGCTTCGCCGCCGCCCTGACCGTGCTCTCGACCAGCATCGGGGAGGCGGTCCACGTGTTCGGCCAGCTCCCGACCATCTGTTCTCTCGGGGCGCTGCTCAATGCCCTGCCCTTCGTGTATCGATGGGTGGCTTACGGCGACCGCCGGCACCTCGTGGCCGCCACCGCCATGCTGGCGGGCACCACTGCTCTGCATCACGTCACGACGCTGTTCGGAGCGGTGTTCTTCGTGGGTCCCGTCGTCGCCACCGCCCTCGTCGAGCGGCTGCGGATACCGCACCCGGGGGAGAGCCGGGCTCGACCGGCCCGGGTGGGCGTGCGCACCTTCCTCCCGCTGGCCGCCCGTGGGCTGCGCCGCATCATCCGTCCGCTCAGCCGGGCGGCCGTGCTCGGATCGCTGGTCGGGGCGGTGCTCGTGGCAGTCGTCCTTCCCTACTGGATCTGGAGCAGCACAGATCCCATAGCCCAGGTGCCAATCCCTCATGCCAGCCGGGACAACTTCCTCCAGGATCTCAATACGGGCCTGGTGTTCTGGGCCATCCCGTGGGGCCTGATGGTGGCGGCGGTGCCATATGCGTTCGTCAAGGGTCTCCGCACTCCGGCCTGGCCGTTCGTGGCGTCGCTCGGCCTGCTCACCCTGCTCGGCACCGGGGGGACGACCCCGGTCCCCCGGATGCTGCTCGGAGGCGCGTTCGACATCCTCACGCTCGACCGGTTCACGTTCTGGGCCACCGTCCTCGTGCTCCCCTTCGCCGGAAGTGTGGTCGAGGATCTCGTACACGGGGATCTCGGCCGCCGCCTGATCAGGGTGTTCGGTCGGTCGGCTCTCCTCCTCGCCCAGGGGACCGCGGTGGTCGCCCTGCTCGCCGCGGCGGTGTTCACCGCCAACCTCACCCACTTTCGGAGGATGCAACCCGAACGGATCGATCCTGCTCCGATCGTTTCGTTCCTCGAGAAGGATCAGCACGATCGCTGGCGGTACCTGACCCTTGGTTTCGGAGACCAGATGGCATGGCTCTCGGCCCAAACCACCGCCCAGACGGTCGACGGCAACTACCACTCCGCTCGCCGCCTGCCCGAGCTGATCTCCACGCCGGTCGAGCGGCTGGAAGGTGCCAAGTTCCGGGGAATCCCGGGACTTGGATCGCTTCAGCAGTTCCTGGGCACACCTGAGCGATATCACCTCAAGTACGTCTTCTCCAACGACCAGTTCTACGACCCGCTGCTGGCATTCTCGGGGTGGCGCGTGCTGCAGCGCCTCGAGAACGGCGTGGTGGTCTGGGAACGGGAGGACGTGCCCCCGCTGCCGGCGGCGATGTGGCGGCCCGAGCTTCCTGGAGCCATCGGACTGCTGTGGGGTCTGCTGCCTCCCACCGCCCTCGTCGCCGCGGCCGGCGCCGCCACGGCCGGGTGGTGGAAACCGCGGCCTCCCGGTCCCGGCGGGCCACTGGTCACGTGGGTGGAGGGATGGTTGGGGCGGTCGCCGCTGCCGCGGGCCCTCGACGGCGAGGTGGCGCCATCGTGGAAAGAGCCGCTGCAGCGCCTCGTCCGGCGCCTCCAGCCGTCGGACGTGGTGGTGAGAGGGTGCGGGATGGCAGCCGGCGCCGTGATCCTCGTGACGGCGGGGCTGGCGCTGGTTCCCAGGAATCCGGGACCGGTCGGCATGATCGAGGACTTCTATGCCGATCTCGATTTCCGGCGCTTCGAGAGTGCCTGGGAGCGGCTCTATCCCGCAGACCGGCCGCCGCTCGAGGACTACCTGCTCCGCCTGAGCGTCGAGGACGGACTGTTCGACTCCTACGCCGCGCTCGACTCGGTCGTGGTGAACACCGTACGTCCGCATCCCGGCGGAGCGACGGCGGAGGTCGAACTGTCGTGGGTCACCTCGCTCGCCGAGTTTCGGGTCACCGAACAGATCGAGCTGGTCGACGACGGGGGCTGGTGGATCCGCCTCCCGGAGCCCGATCCATCCGAGCCGTCGGAGCGGCTCGCCCGAATGGTCGAGGTCGTGTTCGAAGCGCCCGGTCGGCGGACCGTGACCACGGGTTCCACCGAGTACGACGACGTGCTGGACCGGCCCGAGCTGGATCTCGGGCCTGCTCGACTGGTGCTGGCCGATGGCCGGCCGGTGGTGGTGGGGGAAGTCCGAAACCGGGACGCCGATCCGGGCTCGCTCACGGTCAGCGCCTCAATGTTCTCCCGGTCAGGGGCGGGCCCGTTGTCGTCGAATGCCCGCCACGTGATCCAGCACTCGCTGCTCCCGGGCGAATGGACCCCGTACCGCATCGACTTCGAAGGCGTGGCCGGCATGGAGACCGGGGACTTCGACCCGTCCGAGTTCACCGCGGTCGAATTGCCCGGCGACTCCGACTCGCTCCGGATCGATGCCGCCGCGGTGGTCACTACACGGGGCCTCGACCGGCCGCTCGCCGTGCAGCACGTGCGAGCGATGGTCGACGAATCCGGAGGAGTCATGATCGAGGGGGAGGTGCTCAACCTCGGAGTCGCCGATGTGACCGTCGCCGGGCTGCTCGCCTCCCTCTACGATCTCGAGGGAGAACTGATCTGGGTCGATTGGGTCCTGGTGTCCGAGTCGGCTCGTCCGGGCCTATCTGCACGGTTCGAAGCGTCGCTCGCCGCCCGTGACCGGCTCGAACTCGTCGACCTCCCGGTCGTCGGGTTCGACAACGGCCTGCCGGTCAGTTTCGGTCCCCGGTCGGTTCCCGCGATCCAACTCCCGACCGAGTCGGGCTACTCGGGGCTGAGCCTCACTGCGGTGGCCTTCCAGCGGAGCTCGAGGTGACGCGGCTTCTCGGGATCCTCGCGTGTGCCGCGGCCGTGCTGGCGGGCGCTGGTGGACTCAACAGCCCGGCGCCCCGTCCGATCGTCCCCCACCTCGAGGTCGAGGGCACCAGCCAGATCGAAGCCGGCGGCGCGCTGGAGTTGGTCGTGAAGGCGGCGGTAGCCGACGGGACGAGGCTGCGCGCGGTGTTCTTCTCTGCCTACCGGACCGTCGAGATCGGGGCGGCGGTCAATGGCGGGCGGGCAGTGTTGATGGCCCCTCCGGATGTCACGGCCGTTGCCGGTCGGCTCGACATCGCCGTGCAAGTGGGATGGACCTGGGCGACCACCGCGGTGGACCTGACCTCCGGCGACGTCGTCGAGCCACCGGTGCCAATGGTTGGTTCCCGATCCGTGGTGGCAGGAGATGAGGACCGTTCGATGGTCGTGGTCATTCCCGTAGACCGGCTCGGCAACCCCGTCGTCGACGAGGGCGCCACCGTGAGGACGCGATGGCCGGACGGGGTAGTCGCCGTGATCGCCATGCGTCGAGGGGTCACACTGCAGTGGGGGTGGATTCCATCGCGTCGAATGGCTGGACCAGCCCTGGTGACGGCGACCGCAGGATCGGTCCCGGGCCCGGAGCGCACGCTTCGGGTGGTCCCGGCCGCAATAGAGGACCTGGACTTCGAGATCACGACCGAACCCGGTCGGGCGGACGGCGTGTCATTCATCGACCTCAAGACGTCGCCCCTCACCGATCGGTTCGGCAATCCGGTTCTCGACGGCACCGCGGTCGTGGTTGAGACGGTGACGCCGGGGGGAGCTCGCAGCTTCCAGACGGCCACGACGGTCAACGGTGTGGCCCGGGCGCGGCTCGAAGTGGGCGTCGAGCCGGGCAGGCTCGAGATCGTGGTGTCGTCGGGGGGAGTGACAGCCCGCCGCACCGTCGAGCTGTCGCCGGCCGTTGCGGTCACCGTTCCGCCGGTGGCGATCGAGGTGAGGCCGGGGCCGGATCTGGTACGGGTGGGTCCGGTGGTGGGCGATCTCGGACAGCTCGTGCCCGATGGAACTCCGGTGACCGTGGTGACGCCGTCGGCCGGCACCGCCGTCGTGGGGCTGACCCGCTCGGGTGTCGCGGCGCTTTCGGTCGAACTCGGCGATGCCGACACGATCGACGTCTCGGTCGGGGGGGCCATGTTGGAGGTCAGGGTGGACGAGGGGCCATGAACACCGCCCGGCTGAAGCAAGTCCTGGCAGTGATCCTGGGCGTGTTGGCGATGGCCGGAACTTGGCTGACGCTGGCCCGCCTCGGCGACCTCGTCGAAGCGACGGGGACCGGTGCCGACGTCGCCGCCGGATACACACCCGCCATCGGAGCAGTCGACGCCGGGGCGGTGGGGTGGGATCCCGACGCCCCCGGACTCGCTCGCCCGGTGGACGACGGGCTTCGTGGCGCCATCGCGGAGTCGTACCTGTCGGCGCTGGCCATCCTCGATGGCGAGCATAGGATGGACGGGGTCTCACCCGAGGCCTACCTCACCGGCCCGGCCCTCCAGGCGGCTGCCGGGTCGGCGACGGTGGAGGTCATCGAGCGGCGGCATCACCTGCGCGTCCTCTTCCACTCTGCCGACGGCCAACTGGTCGAGCTGGCAGATCGGGCGAGCCTGACCGTTGATGCCGGCTCTGGTGAACGGTTGGTGAGGGCCGAGGCCGCCATCCTCGTCATGGTGCAGGTCGACGGAAGCTGGCATCTGCGCCACCGGGTGGTGACCGACACAGCGTTGACACCGGTCGAGCCCGCCGCCGGACCCACCACGCTCACGGACACGGCCATCGACGCCGCATCCGACGCGTTCTTCTTCGGCGACTGGTCCGGGATCCGGACCGTAGCCGTTCCCGCCGTCGTGGCGGCGGTCGCCGTCGCCTCGGCAGCCTCTCTCCTCGTGACACGGGCGAGAACCAAACACGAACAAGGATGAATGCAGATGGACTACGACACCTACCGCCGCTGGCGCGACCAGCGGGACGACCGTCGACCCCACCTCAGCGTGGTGATTCCGGCGTTCAACGAGAAACAGCGCATCGTGCCGACGATCGGTGCTTTCGCCGCCCACCTGTCGCGCAGCGAGGTCGCCTGGGAGTTGATCGTGGCCGACGACGGGTCGAGCGACGAGACGGTGGCGCTGGTGGAGATGCTCGACCATGCCAACATCCGGGTGTTGCGCGCCGATCGCAATGGCGGCAAGGGCTCGGCGGTTCGTCGCGGGGTGTTCGCCGCCCGGGGTGATCTCGTGTTGTTCGCCGATGCCGACTGCTCGACGCCGGTCGAGGAGTTGGACCGGCTGGTGGGGGCGATCGAGGGCGGGGCCGATGTGGCCATCGGATCCCGCAAGGAGTCCGGGGCGACCGTGGAGCATCGCTCCGGGCTCCGCCGCATCCTCACGTCCGGCCTTCAGCAGATCGTGAAGCTCGGGCTGGGGGTGCCGGTCAAGGACACCCAGTGCGGCTTCAAGCTGTTCACCGCCCGGGCCGCCCGGACCCTGTTCCGGGCGCAGACCGTCCTCGGGTTCTCCTTCGACCTGGAGATCCTGTACTTGGCGGGAAGAAAGGGCCTACGCATCGTCGAAGTGCCCGTCCGCTGGTACGACGCTCCCGGCTCAAAGGTCGACACCAAGAAGGAGATCGTCCGATTCCTCCAGTCGATCGCCCGTATCCGCTGGAACGCCCTGTCGGGGGTGTACGCCGATGCCTGAGGTCACCGTAGCCGTGGTGACGGCCCTGTCGCCGTCGCCCACCACACTGTCCGAGTACGGGCTTCACCTGCTCGCCGCCCTGGGGCGGAAGAACGGCGTCCGGGTGGTGGCGCTGGTCGAGGACCGGCATGATCACGCCTATCCGGAGATCGAAGGTGTCGAAGTGGTGCCGGTGTGGCGATTCGACGCGCTCTCGAACCCGGTCCGCATCGCTCGGGCCGCTCGCCGGGCCGGCGCCGACGTCGTGCTGTTCAATGCCCACTTCACGTCGTTCGGATCGGGAAAGGTGGCGGCCACCCTCGGGTTGCTGTCGCCTCTGGTCGCCCGGCTCACCGGGATCAAGTCCATCACCCTGCTCCACAACCTCGTCGAGACCGTCGACCTCGGCGCCGCGGGGTTCGGGGCAACCCCGGCGGTCGAGCGTCTGATCCGGGCGATCGGATCGGCGGTCACGTGGCTGGTACTGCGCTCCAATCTGGTGACCACCACCATGCCCGGTTATGTGGAGATCCTGCGCTGCAAGTACCGGGCCACCAACGTGGCGCTCACCCCGCATGGGTCGTTCGACGTCCCTGCTCCGCCCCGGGCTCCCGCCCACCCGAACCGGGTCGTGGCGTTCGGGAAATTCGGTACCTACAAGCGGGTGGAAGTGCTGATCGAGGCGCTCCGGCTGCTCGACCGACCAGAGGTGGAGCTGGTAATCGCTGGAACGGATAGTCCCAACACGCCTGGCTACCTAGCCGAGGTCGAGCGTCGGATGGGCCGGTCGGGGATCCGCTTCACCGGCTATGTCGCCGAAGGCGAGGTGGAATCGGTCTTCCGGGAGGCGGGTCTGACAGTCTTTCCGTACACGGCCACCACCGGCAGCTCGGGAGTACTCCACCAGGCGGGCTCGTACGGATGCGCACCTGTGCTGCCGCGGATTGGCGACCTGCAAGGGCTGATCGAGGACGAAGGCTACACCGGGGTGTTCTTCGAGCCGGACGACCCGTTCGACCTGGCTCGGGCCATCGCTGCGGTCCTGGACGACGAGTCCGTCCGCCGGGCGATTGCCGAGCACAACCACAGAGCTGCGCGGGGCCTGTCGATCGACGACGTGGTCGACTGGTACCTGGTCCACATCGGCCGGATGGTCCTCGGATCGGCCTCTGCCTTGCTGGGCGAGGCGCTTCCCGCCTGCCGGCATGAGCGTCTGGACAGCACTTTATAAACACCTATCATGCGCTGATGCTTTCTACTGCCGAGTTGGTGGCGGCGATCCGCCGGGTGGGAGGCGACACTCAGGAGGCACTGGCCCGCCGGCTCGGGGTGTCGTTCCCAACCGTGAACGCCTGGGAACGGGGACGTTCGAGTCCCCGCCCCGATCATCGCCGGGCGCTCGAGCAGCTCGCCGTCGATCTCGGGATCACTTCGGAGATCACCGTGCTCGTGATCGACGATGACCCTGCCACGGGGGCGATCATCGATGCTGCCGCCCGGGAGGTCGACCCAGCGATCACGGTCGAGTCGGCTCTCAACGGGTGGGAGGGTCTGGTGCGCTGCGGCTCGCTGCGTCCTGCCCTGATCTTCCTCGACATCCTCATGCCTGGAATCGACGGCATCGAGGTGGCCCGCCGGCTCCCCGCCATCAAAGGCCTGGAACGGACCGAGGTGGTGTTTATCACGTCATCGACCGACGAACGACTGCTGGCGCGTGCGGGGGACCTCGGTCACGACCTGCTCGCCAAGCCGCTCGACGTCGTCTCGCTGGTCGAGGCGATCGCCGCCCGGCTCCGCCAGGCGTGATCGGGGTCAAGGAAGCGGCCGTGTATCCCGATGCCTTTCCTCGAACATGGACGTGTTTCCGATGACCGACCTCGACGCCCCCGGGGGCCTCGACGCCCTCTTGTGGCGGCTCCCCGTGGCGGTGTACCGAACCACCCCGGCTGGGCGGTTCGTGGCGGCCAATCCACGGATGCTCGACCTGATCGGTGCGCGCTCGATGGAGCAGTTGGCGGAGCTCGACGTGCGCACGCTGTACATCGATCCACGTGAGCGCGATCACATGGTGAACCGGGTTGCCGCGGGCGAGGCCATCGCTCCCGAGGAGATCCGACTGCGCCGGCTCGATGGCACCGAGATCTGGGTTCGGGTCTCCTCGCGCGGCGTCGCGTCGGAGGATGGCACCGTCCTCTACTACGAGGGTGTGCTGGAGGACATCACCAACCGACGGGAGAGCGATCGCCGGCTGGCCGAGAGCAATCGTCTCCTGGACGCGGTGACCGCAGCCCAGAATCGGTTCCTCACCGGCGTGGAAGCCGGCATCGTGTTCGACGACCTGCTCGACGTGCTGCTGTCGCTGACCGAGAGCGAGTACGGGTTCATCGCCGAAGTCCTGGGAGAGGGCGACGGCAGGTTTCTGCGCTCGACGGCGATGACCAACATTGCATGGAACGAGGCCACCCGGGAGATGTACGAGCGGCTCGGACCCCGCCGCATGGAGTTCCACAACCTCGAAACGCTGTTCGGCCGGGTGGTGCTCGATGCCGGTCCGGTCGTCAGCAACGACCCCATCTCCGACCCGCGCCAGGGGGGTAGACCCTATGGGCACCCGCCGCTCGACGCGTTTCTCGGGGTCCCGGTCTTCAAGGGTCCCGAGGTGATCGCAGTGGTTGCTCTGGCCAACCGACCTTCCGGGTACTCCCTGGAGGTGGCTGCGTTCCTCGAGCCCTTCCTGACCACCGTTGGCAGCATCGTCGAAGCGATCCGAGAACGTCGGGCACGCGCCGAATCCGAAGAGCGAGAGCGGGTGCGCGAGCAGCGGTTCCGTGCTGTGGTCGAGGCGGCGGTGGATGCGGTGATCGTGTTCCAGGAGTCAGGCTTGGTGGAGGCGTTCAATCCGGCGGCCGAGCAGCTCTTCGGCTATCGCGCCGCCGAGATCGTCGGTGACGACGTCCGCCGCCTGATCCCGGCCGAGCACGTCGCCGAGTATGAGCAACTGGCGATGGGGCTGGATGCGGCCGGAGCGCCGCAGGAACTCTCGCTCCGGCATCGTTCTGGTGACGTGTTCCCGGTGGAAGTCAGCCTCGGATCGTTCCACATCGACGGGAAGATCACCGTGACCGCCGTCGTCCGCGACATCACCGAGCGCAAGTTGACGGAGGACGCATTGCGGCGAGCCAAGGAAGCCGCCGAGCGGGCCAGCCGCTCCAAAGACGAGTTCCTCGCAGGCATGAGCCACGAGCTGCGTACCCCGCTCAACGGTGTCATCGGTCTCTCGTCGATCCTGCTGCGCGGGACCCATGGACCGTTGGTGCCCAAACAGGAGGAGTACGTCACGCAGATCGAGACCTCCGGAAAGCACCTGCTGTCGTTGATCAACGATGTGCTCGACCTCGCCAAGATCGAGGCCGACCGGCTCGAGCCCGACCTGTCCCCCCTCGAGGTACCGGCTCTCGTCGACCAGGCGATGGGAATCGTCCGGGAGTCGGCGGTCTCGAAGGGGGTGGCACTCGACTGCGACCTTCCGGCCGGCCTCCCCGCCGTAGTCGCCGACCAGCGAAGAACCCGGCAAGTGCTCGTCAACCTCCTCGGCAATGGGGTGAAGTTCACCCCTGCGGGAGGAAGGGTCGCGGTGACGGCAGGCGTGAGCGACGGCCAGGTCGAGGTCACCGTGTCGGACACCGGGATAGGGATCCCGGCAGACCGTCTCGAGGAGGTGTTTCTCCCCTTCCAGCAGGTGGACGCCTCGCTCGACCGCCGCCATGAGGGAACGGGCCTGGGGTTGGCACTGAGTCGTCGTTTGATCGAGGCGCAGGGCGGGACCCTGCGGGTCGACAGCACGCTGGGTGTTGGGTCTCGATTCCACTTCCGGCTCCCGATCGCCGGGGACGAGATGGAAGAGCCGCACGGAGATTCCCCCGGCGAGGATGAAGCCGGTCGCCGACCAGGCCCGGGACGGGTGCTGGTGGTCGAGGACAATGACGTCAACCGCATGCTCATCACCGACTATCTGGAGGCACACGGGCTCGAGGTGGTGTCGGCCGTCGACGGGAACGAAGCCGTCGAGCGGGCACTCGATTCTGCACCTGACCTGATCCTGATGGACGTCCAGATGCCCAGGCGAGACGGCCTGTCCGCAACCCGCGAGCTCAAGCAGCGCCCGGAGACAGGCCACATCCCGGTGATCGCCCTCACCGCCCTGGCGATGAATGGTGATGCCGAGCGATGCCTCGCCGCCGGGTGCAACGAATACCTCTCCAAGCCGTGTGACCCCGCAACGGTGTTGAGCGTGGTCGAGCGATACCTGGTTCCCGCTTGACGCTATAAAACGTCATAGTATTCTTCGGTGCGGAGCCGATCAGACGGAAGTCCCATTGCCACGCCCCTTCCTCGCCCTCATCCGCCGCCAGTCCTCGCTGCTCGTCGCCGGTGCCGCCCTGCTGGTGATGGTCGGAGCCCTCGTCGTCGCCTATGCAGAGCACACGCAGTATCGGGAACGGGTTCGCGCCCAGACGGTGTCAGATGTGAGTAACGTGCGCGCCGCGCTCGAATCGGCCCTGGCCAACCGGCTGGTGCTGCCCGATGCGCTCGCGGCCCTCTCCATCGCACACCGAGGCGATGTGGCGAGCGAGTTCGATCACTTCGCCAGGGGCCTGGCGGAGAGCCATCGATCATATCTGGGGGCAACCGGGGATGATGCCGCCGTGCGCAGCCTCCAGTTGGCGCCCGATGCGGTCGTCACGTTCGTCTTTCCGCTGGAAGGGAACGAGGCCGCGCTCGGTCACGATCTCCTGGCGGATCCGGTGCGGGGTCCGGCCGTGCGGCGGGCAATCGACGAACGCCGGTTCGTCCTCGCCGGGCCCTTCGAGCTGGTGCAGGGTGGCACCGGTCTGGTCGGCCGGACTCCGATCTACCTCGACGACGATTCCTTCTGGGGGTTCGCGACCGTGGTCTTGAACTTCGAGGAAGTTGCCCGGGAGGCAGGTCTCGCCTCGAGCGAGCGAAACGGGTTCACGTACGCGCTGAGGGGACGTGACGGGCTCGGAGCCGAAGGTGAGGTGTTCTGGGGTGATGTGCGCGTCTTCGATCGCAACCCTGTGCTGCTCGACGTCCTGGTTCCCAACGGCACGTGGCAGGTGGGAGCCCTTCCGACTGACGGGTGGCCCTTGTTCCCGCTCCGCCCTGTCAGCCTGGTGATCCTCGCCGTAGGCGCGGCCCTGGCGACCCTGGTGGTGGTCGTGCTGGTTCGGTGGGAGCGGGAACGACAGGCGGTGACCCGGATGTCCGACAACCTCACTCGCCTGGTCGACTCGACCACCAGTCCGATCGTCGCGGTGGACGCCGCCGGCTGGATCACCGAGTGGAACCGGGCGATGGTCGAGCTCACCGGCCTGTCCCGTGAGGTGGCTACCGCCGCCCGCTTCGAGGATCTGTGCGGGGTGGTCTGCACGCCCGATGTCGAGTCCAGCCGTACTCGCCGAGCCGTGGAGGCGGTTGCCGCCGGCGAGCTGGAGACCGGAGAGGCCACGGTGACGATTGGATCGCCTCCACGCACCGTGGCGTTCATCGTGACGGCGAGGATGGGGCCGGACGGCAGCCGGGGGGCGGTGCTGGTCGGCCACGACATCACCGCCCGACTCGAGGCCGAACGGATGCGAACCGAGAACGTGGCGCTCGCCCGCACCGCACGGCTCAAAGACGAGTTCCTGGCTGGGATGAGTCACGAGCTTCGCACTCCCCTCAACGCCATCATCGGTCTGAGCAGCGTCCTCGGGCGTCGCACGTTCGGCGAACTCTCCGACAAACAGTCCGAATACGTCGACCAGATCTCGGCCTCCGGTCAGCATCTGCTTGGACTCATCAACGACGTGCTCGATCTGGCCAAGCTCGACGCCGACAGGGTCGAGCTCGAGCTTGGCCCCTGTGACCTGACATCGGTGATCGGTGAGACGCTCGACCTGATCCGGCCGCTGGCCGCTCGGCGCGGAGTCTCGGTCGATCTGGCCCCGGTCGGGAACGAGTCGGTGGTGGTCGGCGATCGGCGTCGGCTGCTCCAGATCCTGGTCAATCTGGCATCCAACGCTGTGAAGTTCACCGAACGCGGCGGCCGCATGGGCGTGGAGCTGGAGGGGCGGGCCGAGCAGATCGCCGTGACCGTGTGGGACACCGGGATCGGAATCGACCTCGAGAGCCAGCACCTGCTGTTCGAACCTTTCCTCCAGGTCGACGGAAGCCTCTCCCGCCAGCAGGAAGGTTCGGGCTTGGGCTTGGCGATCGCCTCCAAACTGGTCGGGTTGCACGGGGGGAGCATCTCGGTGGACAGCCTGCCAGGTCGAGGGTCGCGCTTCACCATGGTCCTGCCGGTCGGTGGGCCCGACCACTCCGCCGCGACGGCACAGTTGACGGGGGCCGTCGCCGGCGGCCTCCCTTCCTGAGGTAGAGGAGATCGGTCGGGCTTTCGCGGGCGTGTTTCGGCTCCGACTCGTTCACGTGCCTCGAAACCTCGTGATGTCGGCGATCATCAGGAAGCCTCCCAGCGTCAGAGATGATTGGACTCGATGCACATCCGACTGGCCGATGAAGCTACCGGTGGCTGACCCGGAGCGGCGAGCATCCCCCTCGTTCCGGAAGGTCGCAGGGGGTTCGATCGGCGCCGCCTCCAGGATGGACGTCGGCTCAGTCGATGGGGAAGAACGAGGCGCCTCAGTCCACCAGCGCGGTGCTGGCGGTCATGTGCCGGATGTGGCGCGCCTGCCCACCGTTGCCGATCAGTCTCGCGATACCCGAGGTGCCTGGGCGGATGGTGGCCGACGGACCTCGGGGCGAACCGGCGTCATCGATTCCGCGCTCACACGGCACAGGTCACACCGATTCCCTTGGCGTTCGGCCTGACGTGGCCCGGTGCGGCGACGCATCACGACGTGCTGGTCCCTGAGACGGGCCGGCCGATCGCTCAGATCGCCCGCGAGCTCCGTTTAGTCGATGCCGCCACGCTTTGGGGGGAAGGCCAATCTGCATCGAAGACAAGCGGGCACGAGAACGCAGCCGAGAACGCGGGCTACCCGCCAACCAGCGCAAAGCCCCCGGCCGACTTGTCGAAGGCCAGATCACCACCAACTGGAAACAAGCCCTCGAACAACTCTCCCTCGCCTACCCCGACCGCATCAACCCCCACCTATGAACACCACCACGACCCATCCCGCTTACACAAACAACTTGACAGGCTCGTCGACGGCGGTGAGCTGCCACACCTCTCCGACGCCTTTGAGTTTGCCAATGTAGAAACAGTCGATCCCGACCAGCGCCGCCGGCCGGGACGCCCACAGACAGAACCCAAACGGCACGTCCCTACGCTCGGCATGGTCGGTGAGACCGTCGATGGCGGCGTCGGTGACCAGACCCTTGGTGACAAACGCCAACCGGGCCGCCGCCGCGTACCGATGCTGACGACGTCCCAGCCCATGGGCGTTCAACAGGTTCTGGATGGTGGTCTTTGAGATCGAGTATCCAACTTGCTGAGACGGTCGGCGTACCGGCGGGCACCCAACCCCGGTTCGGTCACCGCCAGCCGCACCACCTCGTCGACCACCCAGGTGGGGGTGGCATTCGGCTGAGCTGGCCGTCGCCGCTGTTTCGGGGCCAGCCCCTCAGGCCCGTACGTCTCGAACAGACGCTTCCAGGCGTGGATGGTCTTGCGGGACACCCCAAAGCGTCGGGCCGTCTCAGCGATGTTGTCGATCTCGATGGCGTGAATGACCGCGGCGACACGCCGCTGGGGCACAATATCGGCGGGGGTCATGGTGACCGGCCTCCTCTGGTCGCTAACAACCACAGGATCGGTCACCAGACCCCCAAACCCCGGCATCTGTAACCACCACCCCTTGCCAGTGAGATCTAGCCCGGGTTCAGCGAGACGCATCTGGAGCCTTCGCCGACATCGGTTGGACGTCGCGTCCGACGCCGGAGGCCCTCAGTCCTCTAGATCGGCGTGTGGATGAAGGCGTTGGATGCGGCGATGCTCGATTACCAGCACCACGAACATCACGACGACGACCAGGGTCAACAGATTCAGGCCCTCGAGCGACGCTCCTGCGAAGACGATGCCGGCGATGACCATGGCGCCGACCAGCCGTTCCCGCGCTTGGGCCCGGAAGGCGCGCCACACTGCGAGGTAGACCCCGGTCAGGAACAGGAAGAGGCCGGCGGCCATCATGACCCGGAACTCGAGAGGGACCGAGTCGCGAGGGTGCAGCGCGATTTCTTCGAGCGCTGCGGCGGCGACGATGATGCCGGCGACGATGGGGGCATGGGCCCAGGTGTACACATCTCGGATGTACCTGCCGGCCGCTCGACCGTCGAGCTTGGAGGCGGCAAACTCGAGCCCGGGGCCGGGTCGATCGAAGTAGGCCCACCACAGCAGACCGGCGAATCCGCCAGAGGCGAGCAGCGCCGAGATCGTCGCCAGCGACAAGCTGCCATTCTCCTCGAGGGCGGCGACGACTGGAATTCCGATCGCAACGATCACCTCGCCCAGGGCGACGATGATGATCAGCCCGTGACGTTCGGCGAAGTGGCCCGGACGCACCAGCCAATCGCTGTCGGCGGCCCTGACCATCGCCCACAGCACGATGGCGACGGTGCCAAGCCAGAACCCCAGCCGGGCCGTGCCGTCGTAGAACGACCCCACGACCAGCACCACAACGGCAGCGACATTGGGAGCGATCCAGGTGAGCGCAGCAGAGCGATAGTCGACCTCTTCGGTCGTCCCCATCGTCTGCATGCGGAATCCGATGAGCATGATCCCGGTGAGAGCGATCGCAAACACGGGCCCGCCGCCGGCGAAAGCGGTCGAGGTGGAAGCCGCCATCGGGATGCTGACCACTGTGGCAATGAGAAACAGGATGCGTACTGGCCGCCCGTTGCCCGATATTGCGTTCGCGGCCCACGTCAGCTGCTGCCACGGAAGCCACAGCAGGGCGAACAACAACGTGGCCTTGCCGGCTCCCGTCCAGGTTGGCTCGTTGATGAGAAGCGCCACCAGCTGCGAGAAGGCGAACACATAGGCCAGGTCGAAGAACAGCTCGACGGGATCTGCGGTGAAGTCCTCGGTGAGCGGAGGGAGTTCGATGCCCTTCATGCGCCGGCAGTGTAGGTGAGGGTCGCCGTACGCCCGGGGACCGTGGCCTGGAAGAAGCCGTTTTCAGAACACGTCGGGCTCGAAGGGATTCCACTCTACGGACGGCCCGGCGGTCGATCGCTCACGGACCGGGATGTTGGCTGCTGTGCTTCGATGATGAGAGACCCGACCCGACTCGTCTTACCCTGACGGAATCGGTTGATACCACCAGGGGAATCACGGCAGCACCACGAGCTTGCCCGTTGCTCGACCGGCTTCCATGTCGGCGTGGGCCTGGGCGATCTCGTCCAGACGATAGGTGCGGTGGATCGGCACGTTGGCCCGACCCGCCGCAACGTCGTCGAGGAATTCCTGCAGCACCCTCGGCGGGAGATCGCCGGCGTCGCCCCCGTAAGCGGTGAGCCGCACCCCCCTTGGCAGGTACTCGATCGGGTAGAAGTCGCGAACGGTCCACTCGTTCGACAACATTCCGGTGAAGCACACCACACCATGCACCCGTGTCGCCCGGAGCGTGTCAGGCAGAGTGGGCGTCCCGACGAGTTCGAGCGCGGCGTCGACGCCTTCGGGGATGAGCCTGCGGACCTGAGCAGCAACATCACCGTCGTCCACCAGCGGGTGCTGCACCCCGATCTCACCGAGGACGTCGGCGCGGTCGGGGTTGCGGGTGGTCGACAGCACGATCATGCCGAGTCGGCGGGCGAGCACGGCAGTCGCCATCCCGACGGACGACGTGCCACCTCGGATCAAGATCGATTGGCCGGGTTGGGCGTCGAGGCCGATGGTCAGAGAGCCATGGGAGGTCTGGAGCATCTCGGGGACGGCGCCGATCGTGGCCCAGTCGAGGTCGCTCGCGAACGGGATCGTTTGGGCCACGGGGACACAGGTGTACTCGGCGTAACCACCGTCGAAGGTGCGACCCATGCCGCCCATCATGGCGGCCACCTGCATGCCACGCTCGAGTTCGCCGCCTGGGCAGGCGACGACCACCCCCGTCGCCTCGATACCGAGCACCCGAGGGAAGACAACACCGTCGGCAAGACCAAGGCGCGTGTGCAACTCGGACCGGTTGAGTCCGAAGGCCTCGACTTTGATCAGCACCTGGCCGGGCTCTGGCACGGGTACGGGGACGTCGCGTATCTGCAGCGCCTCGGGCGGCCCGGGCGCATCGAGCACGACGGCACGCATCGAATTCGGGATGTCGGTCATCAGGTGCTCGCTTGTTGGTCGGCGATGTGCTGTCGCACGGCCAGCACCGTCGACGCGAGTGAATCGAGCCGCTCGGGTGCAAGCGCGGCTCGGAGCCGGGCCTCGAGTTCGTCTTCGAACGAGACCTGGGCGGCATCGAGACGGCGGCGCCCGGCACGGGTCAGGGCGAGGACCGACGATCGAGCGTCGTCGGGGTTCGGAGCACGGCCACACAAGCCAGCCCGCTCGAGGCGATCGACCAGTTTGCTCGTGCCGCCAACTGTGATCGACAACATCTCGGCGATGTCGGCCACTCGGCAGCTCGAAACCCGATCAATGACCTGCAGCGGCTCGAACCACGACAACGGCAGGTCGTGATCGCGACGGAGTCGGCGATCGATCAGATCCCACAGTTCGGTCTCCAGCCTCACCAGGTCACTGAACAGTGTGGCCAGCTCGGCGGCCCTTGGAGATGTTGCGGGCGGAAGGTTTGGTTCCATGGAATGTATCTTAGCCCAGCGGTGTCACATTCCATGGAATCTACTTGGGAGGGCCAAGCCATGAGCACCAACGAGAACCAGATCCGCCGCAGCTGCAGCGGCACCCTGCCAGCGGTCTCCGATGTGGATGGGCGTCCGGATGACCGGCAGTTGCGCTATTCGGCGGGCTCGGATGGTCGGTTCAATGATCGGCGGTTCCCTGTTCCCAGCTGTGAGCTGGATCCTTGTTGCCAGGGCGATACCAAGATCGGCGGCGGCAGCCGGCGGTCACCTCGAGGTGGTCCTGATGGCGATGTTCACACTGAGCTGGGCGGTTTGGCTCCGGGTTCGGTTCACCCTGCGTTGGCCATGGCGCCGTGCGCTCGGCGGGAGGCTCATGGGCAGGACCGTTCAGGCGACGTCTATATCGCGACGACCAGAGTGGCAATCGCCGCGATCAGCGTGAGCGATCCCATTCCGATACGTTCGACGCGGCTCGTGGATGCGAGGTTGGCGAGGGTGTTGAGCACCAGGTACCCGAAAACCACCCACACAGCGGTGGCCACCCAGCCGTCGTGGTCGAACCACGGGACGACGTCGGCCCGAGACAGGACGATCGCAGCAGACAGCAGGAGGATCGGGACGGCGACGGCGCTCATCGCCCGGTATCGCGGTGACAGACGTCCGTTGTCCGTCTCGGCCCGCCCGCCGTAGACATGGTCACCCCACGGGGCACCGAACACGAGAGCGACTTGAACGGCAGCGACGGCGGCGAGGAGGACGGCGGCGACGATTGCTGCGGCTTCCATGGGGGCACCGTAATCGATGGCCACTCAGCGGTCTTCTGGTTGTGCCAGACGCCGTGAGCTGTATGGATCGACGTAACCGGGGACCGTCGCCGCTCACGTTCGGCCGACGCGTCCGGTCTCGTAGGCCCAGATCACGATCTCCACTCGGTTCCGGGCCTCGAGCTTGGTCATCAGCCTGGCGATGTGGGTCTTGACCGTGCTGTTGCTGATGAAGAGGTCCTCGGCGATCTCGGCATTCGTCTTGCCTCGGGCGACCTCTGCGAGCACCTCCTCCTCGCGCTCGGTGAGGGGATCGATCGGCTGGGGCGGGGTGGGGGAGCGCCCCGTGGTGGCAAAGGCCTCGAGGAGCCTCGCAGTGATGTTCGGAGCAACCAGGGCATCTCCTGCAGCGGCGGCGTTGATCGCCTGCACGAGTAGCTCTTGGTCGGCGTCCTTGAGCAGGAACCCCCGGGCCCCCGCCTTGAGCGCGCCGTACACGTACTCGTCGCGATCGAAGGTCGTGATGATCACGACCGGGATCGGGTCGTCCACGTCCGGTCCGGCGAGTGCCTTGGTGGCTTCGATGCCATCCATCTTCGGCATGCTGATGTCGAGGAGACACACGTCGGGGCGGAACCGGCGGGCGAGTTCGACGGCCTCCCGACCGTCGGCCGCCTCGGCGACGACCTCGATGTCAGGTTGCGCGTTGAGGATCATGGCGAGCCCGGTCCGTACGAGGTCCTGGTCGTCGGCAACGATCACACGCAGTGTCATCCAGACCGCCCTCGCTTGGGCAGCACGGCCTTCACCGTCCAACCCCGCCCCCGGTTCGGCCCAGCAACCAGCGACCCGCCGTGGAGGGATGCGCGCTCGCTCATCCCGACGAGTCCGTATCCCGCGGCCGACTTCGGGCCGGGGTAGGAGGCGTCGCCGTCGTCGGCGACCGTGACCACCACGTCCTGGTCGTCGCCCTCGACCCGAATGGTGATGCCCGTGGCACGTCTGGCGTGGCGTCGGGCGTTGGTGGCGGCCTCCTGCACGATCCGGAACACGGCAGTCTGGATGGAAAGCGCAACGTCGTCGAGGTCGCCGCCTATCTCGAGATCGATGGGAGGGTGCCGTCCGTCGGTGGCGAGATACTCGAGGTCGCCGAGGCGTTTCTGAGGACTGGGCTCGTCCCCGCCTCGTCGGAGCACCCCGACGATGCTGCGCATCTCCGCGAGTGTGCGGCTCGCTTCGGTCTTGATGGTCTTCAACGCCTGGGCCGATGCTTCGGGATCCGACGCCGCGAGGGCCCAGCCGGCTTCGGCCTGGATCGCGATCGCCGACACGTGGTGTGCGACCGTGTCGTGCAGCTCCCTGGCGAGCTGCTCACGCTCGAACAGCTTCGCTTCGGCGATGGCCCGTTCCTGGGATCGCTCGCGAAAACGGACGGCTGCGCCCAGAGCCGATGGGAAGAGCAGGAAGGCGAACCCGGCTGCGGTGAGGGCGGCGCCCGCCGGGAAGAACACCATGTTGGTCACGTGCGGCACGCTCATGATGAGGAGGCCGATGACTGCATCACGTCCCGATCCCCACCGGAACAGGGCGTAGGGGAACACGATCAGCAGCGCCATCGTGTCGAGGCCGGGTGAATCCTGTCCGGCTGCGATAGCAGCGAAGTCGAGGCCGGCGATGACGCTCCACGCCACCGCCACCGACGCCAGCGGATGGGTGCGTCTCCAGAGCAGGGCGACGATCGGCACCAGCTGGAGCGCCACCGAGAGCGGTCGCCACACGATCTCTTGTCGGGTGAAGCCCTCGATCAGCGCGAGTGCGACCAGGACACCGACCAGCAGCCAGTCCCTCCAGACCCGGCGCGGCGGGTTTGGTTCGCGGGGTTCGGCCCAGAGCGACCGGAGCGCGTTGATCAGCACGGTGGGCAGCGTACCCCGGGGGTGGGCCGGCGGTCGTCAGCCGAAAGTACGAGACGCGAATCGACCGTGGGACGACCCAACCGTACCTCTCAGTCCGATGTGCCGAGCGGGGATGTGCGACATCGTGGAGCCAGCCCTCGAACGAGGGGAACCCCAACAGAAAGGGCAATCTCATGCAATCCACGCAGAAGATGGGCGGAATCGGTGCCCTGATCGCTGCCGGCACGTTCGTCGTCGGCCTCGCAATGTTCGCAACCATCCTCATGGACTTCGTGTCCGCCACCGACCCTGCAGCGGCGGTGGAGTTCATCGCCGACAACCAGCTGCCGTTGTACGTGTGGAACATCACGATCACGATCGTGTTCGGGATCGTGCTCGTACCGCTCGTCCTGGCGATCGGAGACCGCCTTCGCGATGCGCACTCGCCGCTGGCCAGGGTCGCCTCCGTGTTCGGACTCATCTGGTCGGGCGTGATCATCTCCACCGGGATGATCCTCAACATCGCCTACGCAGCCGTCACCGAACTCCACGGTACCCACCCCGAGATGGCGGCCACGGTGTGGGCGGTTCTCGACGCCGTGACCAACGGCCTCGGCGGAGGGAACGAAGTCCTCGGCGGCATGTGGGTGCTGGGAATCAGCATCGTCGCCCTGCGCGAGCGGATGTTCGGCCGTTGGATCAACCGTCTGGGTGTCGTCATGGGCGTTGCAGGGCTCGTCACCGTCGTACCGGTTCTCGAGAACGTGGGTGCGATCTTCGGCCTTGGCTTGATCGTCTGGTTCACCGCTCTCGGAATCACGCTGATCAAGGACCACGCGAGGTCGTCCGAGTCGTCAGACGATCCACGCCTGACCCCTTCGCTCAACGCGTGAAGACCTCTTCACCAGACGCAAGGAGAAACACCATTGACCTCGACCACCACCGACACCCGCACAAGAGCAGGCGCGCTCGACGGGCTTGTTCGGCCTTTCGGAATCACCGCCGCGGCACTCTTCACCGGCTTCGCCGGCTTCCGGACCGCTCTCGCACTGGGAGCAGCATGGGGAGCGCACGGTTGGGGAGGCTTTTTCGCCGCCGAGCCGCCCGTGGAAATGCGGTTCATCAGCGCAGGGGCCGCCGTCCCGCTGCTCGGAATGACCACGGTCGTACTCGCCCACGCCGGTGTCATCAGGCGGTTCACGACATGGAAGCCTCTGACGCGGTCACGTGGGGGATCGCCGGGCACATGGCGCTCAACACCGTCGGCAACTTGGCGTCACAGAGCGATCTGGAGAAGTTCCTGTTCGGGCGGGCGACCTTCGTGCTCGCCGTGCTCACCGCCTATGTCGCCTACCGGGGTCCACGAACCACCAATGCCGCCGTCACAGCAGAACCCAGCGCTGCGGTCGGCAGCGACCTGCCAGAGAGGACGTGATGGCGCAATCCCGAAGTAGCGAGCCCGAGGTGCCGAACCCGGGCATTCGGCGATGAGCATTCGTGCACCAGCCGGCCGGCTACCCATCAATGTCCTGATAGCGACCTCGAGGGCATTCGGTCCACTCTCACCGGGCGGTTGCGGAGTCTGGTGTCCCCCAGTCCAGACAGGACGCCACGAAACCGACGCGGTCGGGGAACTCTCCGAGGCCTGGAGGGAAGAATGACCATTGTTTGGCGCGCCATTTCGGACGTACGTTGGCAAAGAGGAGGTGTGTACATGAAGGAGTACACCGCTCACTTCGACGCTCCGCCGGAGAAGGTGTTCGCCGCCATGCTCGACCCTGAGCTGCAGGGCGGAGGATCCCTCCGGATGGAGGTCGTAGAGGAGACCCCGGATGGGGTGGGATCGAAGTTCCGCTACTACTTCCAGCTGATGGGGATGCGCTTGGGACACGGGACGTACACGTATTCGGAGTACGTCCCCGGAGAGCGGGTCAAGTTGGAGTTCTCCGGTGGTGGACCGGCAATGGCACTGACTGGCGGCCCGGTTTCGTCGCTTTGGATCTTCGAACCGGTCGATGGCGGTACCGATGTGACTGTCCAGCCCGAGTTCAAGACCCGGATCCCAGTCGTAAACCACTTGGCCAGGCGGATGATGATGCGGTCTTGGCAGAAGAGGGACATTCCGAGGATGAAGGCCGAGATCGAAAAGCGAGCCAAGGTCACGGCCAAGACGTAGCGGAGTCCCCTTCCAATTCGCGGCCGCATCCGGAGGCTGATCCGAGGGGACCGTCAGCTGGCGGAAGTGCGTGGCCCCGCCTCGCCCCGGGCGGTCGGCCCAGGCGTACCCGTGGTTGAACGCGAAATAGGTACGCGGGTCGGTGCCGGCGGGGTCTCCGCCGTAGACGTTTTCGATGGTCCATCCGCTCTGGGGGTTCACGACTGCCGTGAGTTGCTACCCGCCGAGCAACGCCTTCAACAGCAAGCCCGCGACCGCCACGACCCAGGTGGCAAGCGTCACATCCATCAGGCACTCCTTACCGCCTCGTGTCCGCTCGAGCAGCCCATCACGATGCGCGTTCGACGGCGGCGGTGACCAGGGTCACGAGGCCCATCACTCCCCAGACCGTGAGGAACAGGTAGGCGGACTTCACGTTCTGGGCAGATCCGACCCGCAGTCCACGCTGTTGCATGGCCCGCCGAGTCAGCAGGCCACGACCGGCGAAATCGATGTAGATCCCGCCTCCGCTGAGTCCGAAGTACGGCCAGGCCCTATTGCCGGCGATGAGCAGCACACCGGCAACAACGAGGACCCACAGGGTGAGTGTGTCCCACAACGCTTCGCCGCGCACGTCGGCGTAGAACGCCGGCTCTACGTCAGCTTCTGGCTCGGTGAGAGACAACCGCTCGGCGGTTGGCGGTAGGAACCACGAGATCGCCTGCCCTCCCCAGGCCAGGACGGACAGGACGATGACGACGATCCCCCAGGTGATGGCCACGTCAACCTCCTTTCGGCGAGTTCTAGCCTCGGATACGACGGTGGGCGAGCCACACGGTCAGTCGACGGCGTGCCAGCGGTCGCGTCGAGGACCAGCAGGCGATAGATCCGCAGGGCGTTGCCCACGATCCGGCCGTAGACGTCTTCGCCGGGGACAACCCGCTCGTTGATGAGATTCAACCTCTCACCATCCACATACGCCAGCACCATGTCGGCGATGACCGCGGCCTCGTCAGGGTCGATCCCCGAGCCCGAGACCGCCCACAAGGTGTCCGAAAGCCACCGCTTCATGGGGCTCACCGTGTCGAGGACGTCTGCGGGCATCTCGCTCATCGGCAACCGATCCGAGGCGATGAACCGATAGAGACCAGGATGCGTCTGCGGGAACGAGGCGAGATTGACCAAGACCGGGCGCAGGTACTCCTCACGTCCGAGTGAGTCGTCGAGGTCCTGCGTGAGCCACGACCCGTAAAGGGTCCGTCGAAACGCCATCCATGGCAGATCCTGGAAACTGGGGAAGTAGTTGTAAGAGGTTGGTGTGCGCATACCCCATCCGGCGAGAAACCTGCCGGAGATTGATCGGGCCAGCGCCACCTTCCTCGGCAATCAGGTCGAGTGTCGTCTCGACAAGCCGGTCCGCGGTGGTCCCCGTCCGGAGTGCCCTGCCCATTTCCCGATACTGCCATTGGTAATTACCAGTGGTCAAGCGCCACTGTTGTTGACCTGTCGACCAGGGCTTGCGCGCGGGAACAAGGGCGCGAGGGTTCTTACGCGCGTTTCTCATATGGTCCTCCTCACCCTGGACAATGCATGCGACGGTCCAACCGGTCTGCTCCTGACCGACACGTGAGGTCCTACGCAGGTCGTGCTGCATCTCTCGGCCGTGATGGGTCACGGGCCCGGCCCGCTGCATTCCGGCTGGCGCCCGTCATCCTGCGACGAGCGCCACGGTCAGCGTCGCTGCAGTTGCCATCGAGGACGCGGTCCGCAGGTGGTTCCAGCGGGTCCACTCGGCGAGGTAGCGGTCCCACACCGCCGGAGCGTCGTGGGATGTCGCCGCGGTCGCTGCGAGAAGGTTGTTGCGCGGCACGTGGTAGACGCCCGTCATGGCGAACGTGCCGATTGCGTAGCTGACCGCACCGGCGACCATCCACGGCGACGCAGGGTCTCCCCAGTTGAGGACTCCGACGACCCCGACGGCCACGGCGGCGATCATCGTCCCGGAGAACGGAACCATGAGCCCCGGCCTCTCGGCGGTGACGTTGATCGACTGCATCGCAGCGATTCCTTCCGCCGGTGGTAGGCGCTTGAGGCCTGCCATCACGAACGTCGAGAACGCGTAGAACACGCCGCCTACGAGGCCGCTGGCCACTGCGGTGCCTCCGACGACATACAGGTGCATTCCTTCGAGCATTTGGGCTTCTCCTTGTTGGTGTCTCGCTGGGAGAGCATGCATGACGCGGACCTCGCGTCGTCGTGTGTGGAGACGAGTGTGTCCGTACCCCGCACGGCCGTCGTCGCCAATTGGTGCCATACCGGGGAGCTTTCGATGATCCGCCTCGTCACCGATGGTCCGAGCAGCCCATCTCGTAGGCCACCGTTCGGATGCCGGCAACCAGAACGAACATTGCGGATCGACTGGCGAATAGGTGAACCACAATATCTGCCGGCTCCGAAACCCAGGGGATGCCGAGGGCTAGTCGGAGTAGCGCTCATGGTCGGCCTGGTGATCGTCGCCATCGTCCTGATCCTCATCAGATGACCCATTGGCTTTGGCAACGCGCCGGAAGCGCCTGATGGATGGCTTACAGGAGCTCCTCGTCGCCCCTCTGGCGGCGTGGGGGAGAGCGTCGGCGAGGATTCGGCTCGCCTGCGGAGACAAGAGGCGGTCGTCTTCGCCATGCCAGATCTGGATTGGGACCTGGATCTGGTCGAATGGCACATTCCACGGCCGAACGTCGAGCGTGTAATCGTGTGTCACGCCGGCGTCCTCCCTGCCGAAAGGCTTCGGCCACGCTCCGGCCCAAAGCCCGTCGTAGCTCTTCGCCCGGCCGAGGATCTCCCGATCGGTTGGTCCGAGTTGGTCGAGCTTCGAAAGGAGCGATTCGGCGTCCCGCATGGCGTGCGAGCAAACTTGGCGACAATCATCTGCAAGAACCACGGTGCTCGCTCGGCCAAGCGGTTGGTGAGCTCCGCTCCCGGTTCCAGGTCGCTTTGGTACCAGGCAGATCGGGCGAGCAATGCGAGGAGATGAACGCCACATGGCTTGCCCGATCAGGTAGAGCCCAAGCACATGCGCACGCGTACGACGCCCTCGTCGCTCCCACGGCGAGCGCCGAATCCCCAACGGTCTTGCGGCCCAACCATCCTCGATCCGGCAATTTCCGCCAGCCCGTGCCGGTGGGACGGGTCACGACCCGTGAGGCGTTCGGTTGGTGATTTCGAATACTGCTCGAGATCACAATCAACGTCCGCCGAGCACGAGGTGGAACCGACGCGTGGCCTACTCGTCGGCCAGTGCGGCTCGCACCATCTTCGGAGTCATCGGCATCTTCTTGGGTCGCCATCCGGTTGCAGCGGCGATGGCGTTGGCGACCGCTCCCGGGATCGACGTGATCGCCAGTTCGGCGATCCCCACTCCTCCTCCCGGTGCGTGGTCGAACCCGTCTTCGAGGAACTCGACCTCCACCTCCGGCATCTCGCTCATCCGCATCATGCGATAGCGGGCGTAGCTCGCCGTCGACACCGCACCGGTCTCGGTGTCGGTCAGCCTCTCCTCGTAAAGCGCCTCCCCGATGCCTCGCGCCAGCGCTCCGTGCACCTGGCTCCGTGCCTGGGCCGGGGTGTGGATCGTTCCGGCAGCCAGCGCCACGGCCGTACGAGTTGCCCTCACGTCACCGGTCGAGGGGTCCACCTCGACTTCGACGATATGGGCGGCGTCTGAGACGCCCCATCCGAACTGTGCGCCTTCCACTGCGATCGGAGTGGCCGGCAGCCGGCCATCGCGGGGCCGCTTCGCCGTGACCGATCGCCCACCCAACCGGGGCCACAGGTCGACCCAGGGCACGAACTCGCCGGCATGGTGGACGCCACCGTCAGAAAGCTCGGCGCCGACCATCCCGAGTTCGGACCGCACCACCTCGAGCAACTGACTGCGCAATTCCGTAGCCGCCTTCTGGGCTGTGGGATAGATGGACGGCGTCGTGCGGCTGCCGCTCGAAACCGGCCCATGGCCGAACGAGGAGTCCCCGATCATGACGCGTACTTGGGACGAGTCGACTCCGAACCCCCTGGCCACCGCTTCGACCAGCGTTGTGGCCGAACCGGTGCCGATGTCCTGCACACCAGTAGAAACGGTCAGCCCGTTTGTACCACACGAGACCGATACCACCGTTCCCGGGTCGTATAGGTAATGCCATGACCCGAACGCCACCCCGACTCCCCGGCGCTTTCCCTCCGGCGCCGGGTCGTTGCGTGAGTGCCACAGCGGGTGACCCTCCACCCAGTCATACAGCTTCTGGCGGGCAGGGCGCGGATCCCATCCCCGGCGCAGTGTGATCGGGTCCTTCCCCAACCGGCTCGCCAGCTCATCGACCGCCTGTTCCAGAGCGAACAGCGCGATCGGCGAACCGGGCGCCTGGAACGGTCTGGCGGGAGCTCCGTTGCTGATCACGTCGTAGTCGTTCAACGACATCGGAGGCCCGGGATAACTGATCCGCATGAGGCCCACCACCGTCTGGCCGGCCGAGTCACCGCTGTCCATGTAACCGTTCGACACGATGGCCTGGAGGGTGCCATCGCCGCCAACCAGCACGGCCAGCTCGATCTCCGCACCAGGGCGATAGCCACCGAACGCAAGCTCCTCGGCGGCATCGAACACGATGCGCACGGGGGCGCCGGACACCCGGGCCAGTTCCGCCGCCGCCACCGACGGCTGAGGGAGGCCTTGCTTCCCACCGTATGCGCCGCCGACGTGCTCCGCCACCACCCTCACCTTGGACCTGTCGATGCCGAGATGCTTGGCCATCTTGCCCGCGGTGGCGTAGATCGATTGTGTCGAGAGGTAAAGAGTCAGCGCTCCCTTCTCCCAGTGCGCCAAGGCCGCGTGAGGTTCGGGCGCAGCGTGCGCCTGAGACGCGGCCCGCCACACATCGTCCACGAGCAGCGGATCGCGTCGCCCGCGTGCCGCCTCGATGCGCCTCTTCGCCGTGAAACGACGCTTGGAAAGCAGGTTCATAGGTCCCCGAATGTTGCCGCTGCGGGGCAGGGTGGCGGCGAACATCCCCGCCTCGTAGTTGCTGGTCATGAAGAGCCGGCTGCCGATCAGGTTTGGGGCGTCGTCAGCCCGGGCTGCTTCCGTCCCGATGGCCGAAGGTAGATCCTCGTACTCGACCACGACCGCATCGGCCGCGGCCCTAGCCGTCTCGAGATCTGTTCCGGCGACGGCTGCAATCGGCTGTCCGAGGTAGCGAACCTGGCGATCCTTGCCGAGCAGGTCGACGAACCCCCGAACACCGGGCATTGCCAGCGCAGGAGACAAATCGATCGACTTGACCTCTGCCCGGGGACGCGTGGAGCGGATGATGCGGCCTTCGAGCTGGCCTTCCAATTCCATGTCCACGGTGAACTTGGCCGCTCCGGACGCCTTGGCGGGAGCGTCTGGCCGGACGGAGCCACTCGTGGAGTCGACTTCACCGGAGGCTGCCGCCTGGACGGCCTCGATGATTCCGGGATACGCACCGCAACGGCAGAGGTGCCCGTCGAGCGCTCTGGCCACCGTGGCGCGATCGGGAGTCTTGTTGCCGTGCTGCTCCCGCCAGGTGGTCAGGAAGGCTTCGCCGGCCAAAACCAGGCCGGGGGTGCAGAACCCGCACTGGATGGCATCGTGGGCGACCATCGCCGCCTGCAGTGCGGTGAGCTCACCGTTCGTTCCGAGTGCTTCGATCGTCACGATGGTCTTGTCTGACAGTTCCTCGGGGCCTGCGATGCAGGTCTCGGTGGGAACACCGTCGACAAGCACGACACATGCGCCGCATCCGCCGGCGCCGCACGTGTTCTTGGCCCCCGTCAAGCCGAGTCGGCCTCGAATCAGGTCGAGTGCCGATCCACCGGCTAGCTCGACATCTACCCGTTCTCCGTTGAGCGTGAAACCGATTGCAGGCATGAAGCGACCATAGGGGGTGCGAGGTTGGTGAACCAGCGTGGAAGGGCAGATTGCCTCGACCCCCTAGGCAATCGACATGCTCATTCAGATCAACCGATGAGGCTTTCGGCCGCGTGCGAGGTTGCCTTCGAGTTCAGGCTCCTGCGAGTCAGGCGACCCGTCGGACGTCGAGAGGAATGCGGGGGTCAGTCTGAGTTGGGGCGGGCTTGGAGGAAGTCTGAGAGAGCTTTCTCCTTCTCGGAGTCGAGGAGGCCCGACATGCGCCAGAGGACAGTGCCCTCCCGATCGATCAGCATCGTGTAGATCGTGCTGTCGTCGTCGATGCCGAGCACATTGAGAAGGGCGGCCTTGTCCGCGTACAAGGTGATCCACGCGACGTCTGACCGCCCGGTCCATCCATCGTGGTCAGACCGTCCATTTCCGCTGCATGGTGGACCGAGGGTCTTGCCGAGCCGGCACCGATCGAGTCGCGTTCGGAGGGCTTCGAGCATGGGCGGTCACGATCATCAGCCGCCGAGGCGCCTTGTGAATGCCCGTCCTCTGCCGAAGAGTGGGACGACCGCCATGATCCTGTGGAGCAGATAGATCTCGCGGTTGCGCATCAGCATGAACGTCTCACAAGCTGCCGCTCATGAACTCCCGATCGTTCCGATCAGAGCAGGGGCCCCCGTAGAACTCCCTGTCTAGGGTAGGAAGGGGCAGAAGACGCCGGCAGTGTCCGGGGAACGGCGTGACGGTGTGTTTGCCGCGGGCCGAAGATCGAGGGAGGAGCAGCTCATGAGACGCTGGACGGTAGCGATTGTGTTGGCGGCTGTATCGGCCGTGATTCCGGGGGTTGCCGCAGCGTCGAACGGCGTGTCGTGTGGAGCCACGATCAACGGAGACTTCACATTGACCCACGATCTCGTCGACTGCCCGGGAGATGGGCTGATTGTCGGCACGTCGGGAATCACGATCAACCTCGGCGGCTACACCATCGACGGTGACGAACCCCCGGGCACGGACTCAGGCGGGGCCGGCGTCAGAGTGCCGCCGGGCGTGAGCAACCTGACCATCCGCAACGGCACCATCGCGCAGTTCTCCGAGGGCGTCGTCCTCGACTCCACGACGGGCAACCACGTTTCCCGCCTCACCGTGGTCGAGACCACACGGGGGATCAATCTCGCCAACGCATCGGCGAACGTGATCGAGAAGAACTCGATCTCGCTCAGCTTCCTCGACGGGATCCGTGTCAACGGTGCGGGATCGGACGACAACGTGGTGACCCAGAACCTTGTGACCCAGGGCAACCTCATCGGCATCACGGTCTCGGACCTCGCCGACAGGAATCTGATCGACCGCAACGTTGTCAACGGGGCGAGATGGGGGATCGCGGTCTTCGTTGGTGCCCACCTGACCACTGTGTCCAAGAACGACGTGTCCGGCGCGTGGGAAACCGGGATTCAGGTTGATGCCGAGTCCGACGGTGTAACCGTTGCGCGAAACAAGGTGTCCGGAAACGAGGTCGGGATCTTCATCAAGGACTCGGCTGATGACGCGGTGGTTCTCCGCAATCAGGTGTTTGCCAACATACGTGACGGCATCCGAATCGCCGGCGACCGTACGCGGGTCGAGCGCAATCAGTCACACGAGAACGGTGGTTGGGGCATCAACGTGATGACTGGAGCTGATGACACTGCTCTCTTCTACAACGACACGTTCGACAATGGCATCGACGGTGTGCTCGACAACGGCACCGGCACCACTCATCTCCCATAGGACTGGTCTCGGTGGGATGGTGCCGGACGGCCGCCACCGGGCCGCGGCAGCTGTGTGGTCGAGTGGTCCCCGAGAAGGTCGCCAAGCCGGGGCGATCTCGGTCGGGCAGGGCCCGCAAGTCCGGATGCCACAAAGCCCGGGGCCCGGCTCGCCGTCCCCTGTTCGGGCCACGCCACGAATGGCCCAGGCACGGGCTGTGAGCCACATATCCCGATCGGTGGATGTTGGGGGTTCTCCTCGAAGTCGCCTGCAAGGACGTATCCAGTGATGCCCCGTAGCTCGGGGTAGGGCCTTGTCCGCCAAGAAACATCTCCAGATACGCCTGGCCGCGCTTCGAGTCACCACAGGGATTGCCGTATCGGGTCTTCGTTGCATGTGGTTCCAACAGGACACGTCGTTGTCGATCTGCCTTCGCCGACGCCGAGTGGTCGCAACTTCCCACTCATGCGTTGTGCCGTGAAGAGTGGGAGGCTCCCTGCTCTGTGTCCCGAGACGACTTCGTGGCAAGCCGGAGATCTGGCAAGGGTCAGAAACAGGGGTACTCTGCTCTCGTCGACCAGTTCGGTCGACGCTCCGATCTCGAGGAAGGTCCGTGGAGGCCCGCCAGTTCTGTGTGCCGCGTTTCCGATCGATCGCCCGTCAGGCAGTCCCCAAAGTGGTGGAAGGGATCCTGGCGCCGCTGGCGATCTTCTACGCCGTGTTGTGGATGGCGGGTATCTGGCCGGCGGTGCTGTCGGCTCTCGCCTGGTCATGGGCCGCCGTCGCTCTTCGAGTCGCGGCTCGCCGCCCGGTCCCGGGGCTTCTCGTGCTGGGAGCGATGGGCGTCACGGCACGGACCGCAGTGGCGGCGGCCAGCAACAGTGTCTTCCTGTATTTTCTCCAGCCGACGCTGGGTGCGGTTGTGGTGGCGGTTGCTTTCCTGGCATCGGTGGCGATCGGAAGGCCGCTGGCATCACGGCTGGCGGGTGACTTCCTCCCGATGCCGGATGCCTTCTGGACGCATCCGGAGATAAAGCGCTACTTCGCACGGATCACGCTGCTGTTTGGTGTGGTCCAGCTCGTGAATGCGGGGCTCGCCGGCTGGCTGCTGGTCAGTCAACCGGTGGACGTGTTCCTCGCCGCCAAAACCGTCGCCACAGTTCTCGTGATGGCACCGGCCATTGGTGGGTCGATGGTGTGGTTCAACCGGGTGCTGCGCACGAACGGACTCCACGCCGAGGCAGGACTCCCGGCGGCCGTCTGATGTCGTCACGCAACGGGATCATCCACACGATCGACGGCGTCGTCTTGTCGACTCGGACCTGGCCGGCGTCCGTCGACCCCGTCGCAACGGTGGTGTTGGTTCATGGGTTTTCGGGTAGCAAGGACCACCCCGAGGTTGTGAACGTGGCGGAGGCACTGTCCGCCGACGGCTATCGGGTGTTGTCGTACGACGGTCGCGGTCATCACTCATCTGGGGGACTGTGCACCCTCGGAGATCTCGAGCGTCATGACGTTGCCGCCGCGGTGGCCGAGGCACGAAAGTCGGCCGATCGAGTGGTGACCGTTGGCGCATCCATGGGGGGCATCGCCGTCGTGCGTCATGCATCCGAGCACGGCGACGTAGACGGGGTAGTCGCAGTCAGCACTCCGGCGCGATGGAAGCTTCCCAGGAGTGTCAAGGCGGTGCTGGCCGCCGGGCTCACGAGGACAGGGGCGGGGAGAGCGCTGGCGAAACGGGCGCTGGGCGTCCGAGTCCATCCCGAGTGGGCGAGTCCGCCTTCACCGGAGGAGGCTGCCAGAGGTATCGTGGCGCCGCTTGCCATCGTCCATGGTGAAGCAGATCGCATCGTTCCCGCCGGGGAGGCATACACGCTGGCGGCTGCAGGGACCGCGCCAAGCAGGCTGGATCTCGTCCCAGGGATGGGACATGCCTACCACCACCTTGGGATACCGGCGGTTCTCGAGTCAGTGGCGTGGGTGCTCGGACGCACGGCCTGGTCGACGCCTTGACTGCCGCCGGCGTCAAACTTCTTCCCACCACCAGGCGAGCCCGGTGAGGCCCGACCCGCTGTGGACGATCATCCCGGTGCTGAACGAGCCGACGAAGGAGGTAGCGGGTTTCACCTCGTCACGGATGAGGTCGAGGAGGTGTGCAGCCTTGTCGGGGACGAGGGCGTGGAGCGCCGCAACGTGGAGGCGGGCCCGGCCGGGCGGTCGGGTTCGTCGCCATGCGTCCATCATGTGGCAGACCGACGCCTCCTCACTCAGTGCGGGGCGAAGCGGACGCACCGACCCATGCCGGAGCGAGATGACCGGGCGCAGGCCGACGAGGTTGGCCGCCCAGGCGCCTGCACCCGGGACATGCCCGGATTGGGCGAGGCGGGACAGGTCGGGAAGGCTCGCCACCAGACGGACGCGATCTGCTACGAACCGGCCTCGTTCTTCGACTGCATCGAGGTCGGCCCCCGTCTCCGCCACCCGGGCGGCCGCGAGTACGACTAGACCTTCGGCACCGGCGGCAGTTGCCGTATCAACCACCCGAACCGAACGGCTCGATGCGACGGCTGCCGCCCGGGCGGCGGTGATGGTCCCCGACCCGAGCTCCGCTGAAACGGTCAGTACCAACACGCCATCGTCCCCGGCACGCCCCTCATAGACCTCGAGGAACCGAGCAGGGGTCGGCCCGGAGGTGCTGACATCTTCGTGACCCAGCAACTCCGCCACGGGGATCTCGCCGTCGAGGTGGGCTACTCCATCGACGATGACCTCGAGAGGCACGATGGCGATCGGCAGGCGCGATACAAGCTCGGCCGGGATGGTTGCGGCAGAGTCGGTCACGACGAGGACCGTCATGACACCCCTCCAACCCACCGCGGCCACTGCGGGGCGTCCTGATCGAAGAACAGGCGAATCAGGGCGACCCGCTTCGAGGTGGGCGGAGAGTTGCCGAGGACCCGCTTCACCAGCATCGGAGCGATCAGCCATCCTGCGATGCGTCGGCCCTGCGGACGACCTCCACGCACCAGAACCTCCCCCAGCGTGACGTATCCGGCGAAGGCACCCAAGGAGGTGGCCTTGGAGAGTTTGCCGACCGCAAGGGCCGCCAGGAGGTGAAGCGACCCCTCCCAGCCATTGACGAGCAACGAGCCCATCGCCGGCGAGATCCCTCGCCCCCCGGCTCCCTGCAGGAACACCGACCAGTTGTGGCCCACCACCGTGGCGCCGCCGGCGCGCCGGGCGAGCTCTGGGCGATCTGGCCCGGCTAGAAGCGGCCCGATGGTTCCCTTGGCGACATCCAGAGCGCCGCCCACCAGGAGGTATCGGAGGCCGGCGATCCGGAACAGCCCGGTGCCGGAGACAGTTCCGGTGCCCACTGTGCGAAGATCGACGCCTCGTGCCTCGACGGCGATGAGCCCTGAGAATGGGACGGCGCCGCACAGATACGAGATCGTCAGAACCGCCCAATCCGGCGCTCGGCGGGCCATCTTCATACTTCCGATCCTATGCCGCGGCCGGCGGGCGCGTATACGGTTGAGTCATGGAACCGCTGGCCGATGTCGTTCGGGCGACCGGGTTCCGCAGACTGATCGGGGCCCAGTTCGTGTCCTCGTTCGGGGATTGGCTGGCGACGTTCGCGCTCATGGCGTTGGTGCTTGACCTTTCGGGCTCCGCAGCCGCGGTGGGAGGCGTCCTCGCCCTTCGCATGCTCCCGGCCGCCCTGGCCGGACCACTGTTCGGCGCCGTGGGGAGGAGATGGGGTCGCCGACCGTTGCTCGTGGGCCTCGATGCCATTCGTGCCGCGGCGGTGATCGCCATCCCGCTGGTGCGTTCGTTGTTGTGGGTCTATCCGTTGGCTTTGGTCATCGAGGTGGCCACGGTCCTCGCGATCACTGCCCGTGACGCATCGATTCGTGACACGGTCAAGCGTTCTGAACTTCCAGTCGCCAATGGAATCGTCCTGGCCGCGACCTACGTCGGCATCCCGCTTGGGGCTGGCGCCTTCACCGCCATCGCCTCCCTGAACTCGTCGGTCGGTGGCGGGCAGGCATTGGCGTTCTGGCTCGACGGTGGCACCTTCCTGATCTCGATGATGGTGATCAGGACGATCCACCAAATTCCAGATCACCCCGATCTGGCTCCCGAGACAGGCGGACACGTGCGTCTCCGGGATGTCGGGCGCGTGCCCAGGGTCCGGGCCACGCTCCCAACGGTGATGGCCGCCTCGATCGGCATCGGGTCGATGTTCTCCCTCGGTATCGCTTTCGTCCGGGAGTCACTCAGTGCAACAGACCGGGAGTTCGGGATCATGGTGTTGGTCTTCGGGCTCGGCGCCGTGGCCGGTCTGGTGCTCCGGCAGTCAGTCGGTACGGAGGGTGCGTGGCCGGTTCGGGCCGGTGTGGCCGGAATGGGTCTGGTGCAGGTGATGATGGGTCTCGCTCCGAGCGTACCCCTCGCGTTCGTCCTGGCCCTCGTGTTCGGGGCATCGGGAGCCTTTGCGATCGTGTCTGGTCTCACGCTTCTCCAGGTCGATCTGCGTCCGGCGGATCAGCTGCTGGCGATCGGCGCATTCCACATGGGCGTCCGAGTGGCCTTGGCGGTCGGGGCCCTCGCCGCCGGGCTTGCCGCCGACAGCCTCGGGGATCTCGACATGATCGGTGATCCCGCCCGGGCGGTGATGGTCGGGTCCGGCGCCCTGGTGCTGTTGTCGGCTGCGGTACTTCGTTCCAGAATAGGTACGTCGGCCGGGGAACCGAGCCAACGGGGCGCAAGGTGAGCAGCTCGCCGCCGGGATGCTCATCGGAGATCAGGCCCCACCGTAGAGGACCACCGGTTACGACGGACCGAACGTACGGATCGTGAGGCCTGGTGCTGTCGCCGTCCACGGTGGCCTCGATGTGATGGCGGCTCGGGTGATCGGCCGGAGGGGCAAATGACCATGATCACGGGTTCTACCTCGGTGGGCCTGCGGTCGACTTGAGCTCACCATTCGACGATGAGACGGTGTTCGTCCGAAAGCCGCATCCGTGTCCCGAGCGCTCGCCCCTCGCGGTCGAGGATGCCTGCAAGCCATCTCACATCATCCTCATCAGGTCGGCTCAGCCGAAATCGGTGGATCTTGGTCGGGAGCAGCTCGAGTCCGAGGAGGATTCCGGTCCCGGGGTCCACTGTCGCGAAGTACAGGGCTCCGAGCTCGCCGCGATAGTGCTCGTGGCCACGGATACCTTCGTAGTCGTTGATCAGATCGCCGCATCCGTAGAGGATCAGATGACCGTGATACGCCTCGATCCCGAGAGGGTGGTGCGACGAATGCCCGTGGACGACGTGGACCCCGGCCCGATCGACGAGCAGGTGGGCGAACCGCCTCCTCGCACGGGAGACCTCGAAGCCCCAGTTCCCGCCCCAGTGAATGCTCACCACCACGACATCGTCGCTTTTCTTCGAGTCATCGACGATGGCACCTATTCGGTCGATCGTACGATCGGAGAGGTCCGGGAGAAAGGCGACTCCAACCCTGTCTCCGGCCGCCGCCCACTCGGGCGGAATCCCGCTGTCACCGGTTCCGACGCCCAGGATCAGGGCATTGCCGGAGGCTGTGGACGATCTTGCAGGTTTCCAAGCGTCGCGCTCGTCACGACCCGCGCCGACGGTGCTGATGCTGGCCTTCTCGAGGACATCGATGGTTTGGACGAGCCCCTCTTGGGACCAATCGAGGACGTGATTGTTGGCGAGCGTGACAACGTCGACCCCCAGGGGCGCGAGGTAATCGACGTTGGCGGGATGCATGCGGTATTGGATGCCCTTTCCCGGCCAGGGTCGGCCGCGGTCGGTGACCGCGGTCTCCAGATTGGCGATAGTCGCATCGGCGTCATATCCGGCGAGCTCATCGGGGATCATGCCCCACACGTATCGGTGATCTACCTGCCGAGGGATCGAGCCAGAACGTCGCTCGGCCAGCTCCACATACGATGCGGCCGACTTCATCCACGGCTCGTAGATCGTCGGCTCGCCCGGATGACCGAGGATCTGGTCGATGCCTCGACCCATCATCACGTCGCCTGTCAGGCAGAGCCGGAACCCCTTTTCGAGGTGTGTCACCATTCGACCTTCCCCTGAAGTCGCTGGTCCGAGACCCCTTCGCACTCATCATGCCAGAGCTCGGTCGTGGTCGGGGGAAGAGCCTTTGGCGTTGGTGTGGAATCGTGGCGGTCTGGACCCTGGCAGGTGAAGGACCCGAGCCTGCGGAAGGGTGCTGGGTGCTTGCGCGGCTGAGATCGGGATTGAGGCGGTCCGGAACCGCTTCATCGCCCCGGTCGAGAGTCGGGGGGTGGTGCCTCACTCGTCGGGCGCTTCCGTGTATTGAGGGCAGGCGATGGCGGTCCTCACCCGATCGGTGTCGCCGGCTCGACCGTCGAGGAGGATCGGAGCGCAGCACGAACTGCGCCAACGAGGTGTCCAGATCACGGGAGTTCGCCTCTTGTGGGGCGGCCTAGTGGAGCGCGACGATGGACACGTCATGGGTCACGGGAGGTGCAGTCGCCATGATGAAGATGAGGAAGACTTTGCACGTGGACGCGAAGCCGGAGGAGGTCCAGTCCATCGTTCTGGACTCGAGTGTCAACCCGCCGGGTATGGCCATGGCGCCGGTGTACGAAGCCACGGGTCGAGCAGGCACCGTGTACGAATGGAGCTTCAAGGTGGCTGGGGTGCCCCAGAAGGGGATCACAGTTCTCACCGAGTACGTCCCCGGCGAGCGCCTGTCGTTCCGGAACCTCGGGGCGTTGGAGTCGACCTCGACGATGACCTTCGAGCCAGAGGACGGGGGTACCCGGGTGACCATCGACGCGGCATCCCGGATGACGATTCCGTTGATCGGCCGGTTCCTCGATCCGTTGCTGAAGCGGGGAATGCTCAAGAACATCAAGTGGACCATGCGGGAGGTGGAGAGGCGCCACCAGAAGCAGGAGGCCACGGCCACCTGACCCGCCTCTGGCCGGGTGATGCGAGTCGGTGCCCGTGCATGATGGCGGGTCCGCCGGTCGGTTGGTTGGTTCAGGAGGGTTTCATGAGTGTCGGGACGCCAAAACATGGTTTGACGAGTCGGCACACGGAGAAGTTGGTCGGCTAGTTCGCCGGCATGTTGAAGCGGCCGAGTGATGCCATAAACGATCGGTTTGGTGCCGAGTCGGCGGCGGCGATGCGACTCGAGATGCTCGACGAGTACCGGCGCCTGATCCCTGAGGTTCCCTACATCGGGACGGCGCAACATCTACTCAAGCGACCTTTGGTTTGGTGCGTACGCCCTTGCGATCTATCGAGTCGTGGTCGGGCACGATGGCTGCCTGGAGGATGCCGGCGAGCTGATTCGCGTCATGGTCCGGACGGAGATCGAGCGCGTTCCGAAAGCCGCCCGTTCGTTGCTGAAGAGATACCGCTTCAGCCGGGTGGGTCAGCAGAAGTTGCAGAGGGCCGCCCGCCGGTCGCAAGCCCGCCGCTACCCGGGGGACTGGGTGTTCGAGCGCATCGACGGTGATGGGGAGACTTTCGAGTTCCGGATCGACATGACCGCGTGCGGCATTGCCAAGTTCCTCCACGCCCAAGGGGCCGGCGAACTCTGCCCTTACCTCTGTGACCTCGACTGCGTGATGCTCGAAGCGATGGGGATCGGGCTGCGGCGGACCAAGACGCTGGCGTGGGGCTGCGACCGATGCGACCTCCGGCTCTCCAAGCATGGCGTGGCACCCGCTCCATGGCCGCCCGAATTCGTCGAGCGAACCTGCGGGCACCCTGCGGCAAGAGCAGGTAAAAGGCTGCGAGGTGCAAAGCCATGCCAGCAGCACCGAGTGTCACGACGATGTCCGTGAACGTGACGCCTTTGCGGGACGATCGAGCTTCATCCCGGCCGACTGGGGGGGGTCCTGCCCGGCGGGGACCGCTGGTGATGGCCTCCAGTGCTCACCGTGGTCAAGGGTTGGCGACGGACTGTCGATCCGGAGGTCGTGGGCTCGAGGCTCACATTCGCCCCGAACGCCCTCGAAGCTCGTCGGTTCCGGGCCGTTGGACGAGGGCAAGTTCCCCTTGGTCCGCCTCTGGTCCATCCTCGTGGTTCGGCGACGGTCTCGATCGCCAGGTTGCCGGTGGTCGTGTTTGCGTCTTGGCGGATGGCGACCGCTACGGTGCCGAGGGCAATCGGTCGGATTTCTGCCGTCCGGACGGCGTTACTTGAAGGAGGAAGACGATGCAACCGGTGAAGGCTCCAACCGTCACTGCGCACGGCGCCTCGATGCCCGTCGTTGGCTACGGGACGATGCTGTACCCCCACCCCGAACGGGCTGTCGAGCTGATCACGTATGCGATCCAGAGCGGCTATCGCCATATCGACACGGCTCGTAAGTACGGCTCCGAGCAATGGGTCGGTGAGGCGATCCGAGGTGCCGGCGTACCGCGCGACGAGCTGTGGGTCACAACGAAGGTAACGGAAGAGAATGCGAAGGCCGACGATTTCGCCCGCTCGATCGACACCAGCCTGGAGACGCTCGGTCTCGATTACGTCGACCTGCTGCTGATCCACTGGCCGCAGCCTCGAGTGCCGCTCGAGGAGACGCTGGGCGCGCTTGCAAAGGCCAAGCAGGAGGGGCTTGCGCGCCAAGTCGGTGTGTCCAATTTCACGGTGGCGCTGGTAGACGAGGCGGCGGCCAAGTGCACCGAGCCGCTGTTCGCCAACCAGGTCGAATATCACCCCTACCTCCGGCAGGACAAGGTGCTCGCTGCCTGCGCGGGGCACGAGATGATCCTCACCTGCTACGCGCCCGTGGCTCGCGGGCGGGTGCTCGAGGATCCGGTGTTGGTCGAGATCGGCGCTGCCCACGGCAAGTCGGCCGCACAGGTTGCGCTGCGCTGGCTGATCCAGCAACCGCACGTCGCCGTGGTCCCGCGCGCTCTCGAGTTCGGTGAGATCGAGGAGGACATCGATCTCTTCGATTTCGAACTCAGCGACGCGGAAATGGCCCGGATCGCAACGTTGCGTAGCAAGAACATCCGCGTGGTCGACCCCGAGGGGCGTCGGCCGGTGTGGGACGTGGGGTAGAGACAGGAGGCCAGGCGCCGGTTCGCTGCGAGGGCAGAAGACCCTTCGGATTCCCTGGTCGCAACGGTCTTGCGTGGGCGCGGATGAATGTCGATCGGTAGAGACAGGTTCCCCGACTCATCGACCGCAGGCGTCGACATCAGGCCGGGTTAACTCTGTCGGTATCGGTCGACCGAAACTGAACGCGGCCCGCAGCACATCGGACACGGCGCTTTACATCTCAGCTGCAAGGTGGGCTTCCAGCCGATCCACGAGATCGCGGTTGCCGAGAAAGACCGGAGTTCTCTGGTGGATGTCCGTTGGCTCGATGTCGAGAATCGACTGATGACCATCCGATCCACGTCCTCCCGCTTGCTCCGCCAAGAACGCAAGCGGAGCCGCCTCGTACATGAGCCGTAGCTTGCCGAGCGGTTCGTCGACCGTGCCCGGGTAGCCGAAGATGCCCCCGTGGAGGAGATTGCGATGGAAGTCGGCGACCGCGGAGCCGATGTAGCGCTGCGACATGGTCGGCGAGTCGTCACCGTCCAGCCAGGTGAGGAACTTGCCGAGCCCGGTCTCCCAACGCGGTGATGCGGCGAGGTTGAAGCTGTAGTAGGCGGGGGTATCGGGGAATCGAACATCGGACCACGACAGGAGGAACTCTCCCACCTCAGGGTCCAGGGTGAACGTGTGCACGCCGTCACCGGCGCTGTAGACGAGCATCGTCGACGTGCCGTAGAGCAGGTAACCGGCAGCCACGAGGTCCCTGCCGGGTCGAAGCCAATCGGCAGATCCGGGACGCTGGACTTCTTCCCCTCGGTGGAAAACCCCGAAGACCGTCCCGATGCTGACGTTGGCGTCGATGTTCGACGAACCGTCGAGCGGGTCGAAGACGACGATGTACGGGCCGTTGTCCGGCAAGATCGTGACCTCGGCCCGTTCTTCTGATATCAGCGCACACACACGGCCACCACGGTCGAGGAATCCGGTGAACACCTCGTCTGCGTAGAGGTCGAGGTTCTGCTGCTCTTCGCCCTGGACGTTGGTCACTCCCGACCGGCCGAGCAGATCGGTGAGACCGGCCCGCCGGGTACGACTGGCGATCAGCTTGCCGGCCACTGCCAGGTCATAGAGCAGGGCAGTCAGATCCCCAGAGGCCTCGGCAGGTTGTCGCTCGACGAGAAACCGTTCGATTGTGATCAGTTCGCTGGCCGCCATGCCCCCAACGGTCGGGGCCGGAGGATCAGGATCGAATTCGCCCATGGTGTTGCCATCCTCGAGGTCGAGTCACCCTAGTGGGGGCCTTCCCTCCGGCCGGCCGACGGCGGGGTGGATAGGGCCGTTTGGTGAACTGGCATCGTGGCAGCCCGTTTCGGTGCCGTGTTTGCGGGCGCTCGATCGGCCCGTGGCGGTTCATTGTGCTGACCCGTCATGTCGGTAGCTCCGCCAGGGCGCCCACAGCACCGTCGTCGGCACCGTCCGCAGGCCGGTTGGGACTCGTGCCCTCACTGTCGCCCATGTCGAGGCGGAACGGTGGGTACTCGTCGGTCATGAGGGCGGCATAGGCGATCACCCGGTACACCCACCGGTTCAGACCCATGATCAGGTCGAACAGCGACCGGGGGTACTTGTCGGCGACAGCGACGGTGATGCCGGCGAACAGGACCAGAAGCCCGATGAGCCCACCACCGATGCGGAGCGATGCTCCACCGGGAGCGCCGAGGTCGACGGCCCACCACACCATCCCGCTCGTGAGCAACCCGATGATGAGGTAGTGGGGAAGGGCAAGCAGCCACCACTTGACGAGCACCAGGCCCCTCGAGAGCCGCGGTGGGTATGCGACGTCGAGCGTCGCCGGATAGTCGGCTTCACCGAGAGTGAACGGTGGGTACTCGTCTGTGGCGAGGGCGCCATACGAGTAGTAGGCGACGCGCCATGTCCAGCGCATGACCCCGACGTTGAATTCGAAGATCGCCTGTGGATATCGACCCGTGAAGAGAATGGCGAATCCCGCGACGATCGTCAGCACACCGAACACGAACCAGAGAAGCGTCAGCACCACGATGTGGGGCAGGACCAGCAGCCATTTGAGGAGCCACTGCCAGCGGCTGAGATCATCATCGAGGCGGCCCTGCACGGTCACCGGATATTCCTGGGACGCCGGCGATTCCCCGTGGTGCGAAGCAACGGACGACCCGGCGGCGAGAAGCACAACGCCAATGACGCCGAGAGCGATGCCGATTGCCAGCATTCCTCCGGCAAGGGCCCCCAGCCAGTCCACCTTGACGCCTGGCGTCGCTTCGACCGCGACACCGGGCGACGCGTCGGCATTCATGATCACGACCGTCCACTTCCCGGGCTCCAGGTCCCACGTGACTGCTTGAGATTGGTAGCCCTCCGAGGACGACACCCAGAAGCTCTGAGCGCCAGGTCTGGTCGCTGGTGCCGACCCGGGCGTGTGGTTGTAGGTGACGGCCCGCCCGAAGGTGTCGACCTCGCTTTGGGCGACACCGGCCAGATAGTCGGTCACCTCGTCGTGTGCACCGACGCCCACGAACAGGGGTCGCCCGTTCACGGGTTCGACGTCGATCTTGACGGAGGCGACTCGGCCCGGCGGGATCCAGTCACCTGGTCCGATGTCGAGCTCGAGTTCCATGCCGGTGAGAGCGTACGTGTCGGTCTCGAGCTCGAGCCCGTCCACGGTCACATAGCCATCGGCTTCCCCGCCGGCACCGGCCCACAACAGCCCTGCACCCCCGAAGACGAAGCCAATGGCGACGGCTGTCGCCAGGGCCCCGACGATCACCAACACGGTTCTCTGCGCTTTCACGATGCCTCCTCTCGAGTCAGGTGAATGGAACCTCGGCATCAGCGTCGGGCAGACAGATCTCCACCTGCTCACGCCCATCTCAACCGAGCTTCAACATTCCCAGCGTCTCCGACTGGGACCTTGGCCCGGTGGCACCCCCGCAGTCGCTGGTGATGTGTTCGGCCGTTCTCCTGGTCCCTGGGCTCGTGGGGGTCGAATCCATCGGCTCATGTCGGGTGCGACTGAGCCGTGACGATCTCGAGGTCTGGGTGAGCCTCTCCGCCGAACGCCGAATGAAACTCCACCCGTGTGAACCCCACGCCTTCGAGGAGCGCCCGGTACTGGTCGTCGGTGAACGCGGTGAGCGTCTCGGCGTACCGATCGACGTCGCCTGTATCGGCATCGAGGACGAAGAGGCGTGAAGCCGCTGTGGCCAGCTCATGTATCCAGCCGTGCTCGTGGAGGACGATGTGTGGACCAGCGCCGAACAGTCCTCCCATGGAGGTCCACCAGCCTGCTGGCGCGCGCCCCTCTCTCACCACGGACTCGTAGGTGTGGACCTCGAGAATCAACGAACCGCCCGGGCGGAGTGCATCTCGCACTCTGTGGAGCAGATCGGGAAGCGCGCGTCGCGGGAAGGTATTGAGCTCGCCGAACAACAGCATGACGAGGTCGTGCCCAGACCCGAGATCGGCGTCGCAGATATCGGAGCACACGTAGGCGCAGCTGAGGTCTCGCTCGGCGGCGACCTGTTCGGCATACTCGATCGAGGCCGGCGAGATGTCGACACCGAGACACGAGCACCCGCGCGAGGCGAGTCGCTCGGTGTAGAGGCCCGGACCGCAGCCCAGATCGAGAACGGAGCCGGGCCGACCGCCGAGGACCGAATCGAACAGCCACTGGACGTGGGCGTCGATGGTCTCGAACCGGCGGCTCGCATGGTCGTGTCGCTGGTCGAGGTGCTCCCGAAGCATCCGGCGGCTGAATTCGGGGTCATGCCAAGGGATCTTCGAAGGGCTCATCCCGTCCATCGCCGGCCGGTCGACGATGGCTTGCAGTGAACCAGCGGTCACGACCCCTCCCTCTCGGCCTCGACAGTCTCGGCGAGCACCTGACGCATCACTTCGACGAACCTCGCCGGTTGATCGAAGTGGGCACGATGGCCGGCACCGTCGAGCGTGATCCACTCCTTGTGGGGTGCATCGACCATCGCAAACCATTCCTCTGCCAGCACCGCACGGCCCCGGGCCTCATGCTCCCCGTTGACCACATAGATCGGTACGTCGAGGCGCGTGACGTCGGTCCGGAAGTCGATGTCCTGGAGTTGCGGGTAGATCACGGCCGCCGAGTCGAAGAACCCTCTGAAGCCGTTGATCCGGTCCATCCAGGAGTACTCGGGCACGAAGAGGATCGCCGGCATCTCGTTCGAGGGGTCGAACTCCGGGTAGCTGTTCCAGTCGTGTTCGTAGGAGGTCGCGTACTCGTACATGCGGACGTCTTCATAGGGTGGTGGCCCATTGGTGCGGAGTGTTTCTGCGAGGTCGTTGCGGTCGGTTCGTTCCGCCCACGCGAGCGTGTCTTCCCAGAACATGATGTCGGTCTCACGCTGGCTCACCATCTGGCCCGTCCCGACGAAGGCATGGAACAGTTCCGGGTTCTGCTCCGCAGCGAGCACTCCGAGGGTCGATCCCCACGAGTTCCCGACCACGAAGATCCTCTCCTCGTCGAATCGGTCCCGGAGATACTGGGTGAGCTCGATCGTGTCTGCAACCAGACGGTCGGGAGTGAGCGTGTCGGTCGGATCGAGCGCCGGATACGATTTGCCCGCTCCACGTTGATCCCAGGTGACCACGACAAAATCCCGTTCCAGACCGGTGTCGGCCCGCATCGCTCCGAGGTCGGTGCCGCCAGGGCCACCGGCGAGGTAGAGCAGAACAGGATTGTCGACGCTTCTCCCGCGGATCATCACGGCCTGCTCGTGACCTCCGAGTTCGACAGTTGCGAGCTCGGCGACACCGCCCGCCAGCGGCTCGCCGTCGCTGCCGAGAATGGGGGCGGTCGAGGCCGGCCGGGCGATCGACACCGCCACGAGCACCACGGCCATACTCAGCACACCGGTCACCGCCCAGGATGCACCACCGAATGTGGTCTGGGCGCCCATTCGACCTGCAAGCCACACTCCGTGGGAGGCCCCGGCGGCGAGTGGCAGTAGGACCAAGATGCCATGCGCCAGCCGACCGACGACGACCGCCACGATCCCGAGCGTCGAGTCGAGATGGATGGCATCGACCGTCGGGCCGGACACACCCAGCCGAGCCAGCTCGAAGATGATCATGTACACGGACGGAGCCAGGAGCACGGACCAACGGCTTGCCATCATCAGCCCCGATGCCACGCCGATCGCCAATGCCGAGGCGATAGACACGAGCGCTTCCGGTGTAGTCGCCGGGCCGCGGGGAACAGCCAGCGCGCTCACCACAGCCAACGCCGCCACAATTCCGGCGGCCACCACCACGCCGGCCCACGTGCGCGACCAGACCGCCTCCAACCATGGGCGCACCTCAGACTGGGTGGTCGACTTGGGAACTTCGATCTGCACGGTCTTGGTCATACTCTCCTCCTCGGCCTCCGATCCAATCGTCGGTCGGCCGGTTCGACGTATGCACATCGCTCGATCAACACCGCATCAACCCGCAGCGGCGTTGCGCTCGTCTGGATGGTCGGCGACGGCTGTGGTGGGGCGGGTGGCGTAGCGAGGCGGAATGGTCGAGAACACCCACAGCAGGCCGTGGATTCCTGTTGGGGACGAGGTCCCTGGGAAAGGGACGGATGGCACGTGAGATCGAAGCGCGTGACTCGTATCGTTGTGTCCGAGGAGACGCTGAGTGCCTGAAGGCTCGCCCCACATCGTCGTGGTCGAAGACGACACCGATCTACGAAACACGATTCGCGACGTGTTGGAAGAGGATGGTTTCGAGGCCACCGGTCTGAGCGATGGGGAGAAGTTGCTCGGTCTGTTGGGCCATCGGCGTCCCGATCTGGTGGTGCTGGATCTGGGGCTGCCGGGAGTTGGCGGTCTCGACGTCCTCCGGCGCCTCCAGGACGCCGGCCGGCCCCCGACGATCATCGTCAGCGGTCGCGGCTCCGAGACCGACGTCGTGGTTGGACTCGAACTCGGAGCCGACGACTACCTCACCAAGCCCTTCAGCCACCGTGAGCTGCTGGCCCGGGTCCATGCGGTGCTTCGCAGGACCTCGGTGAGCCCGACTCTCGACGTCTTGAGCTTCGACGGCCTGACGATCGATCTCGGCGCCCACGACGTGGTCGTCGATGGCACGCCAGTGGCGTTGACGGCCAAGGAGTTCGAATTGCTCGCCTTCCTGGCGTCGTCGCCCCGACGTGTCTTCTCGAAGGAGGTCTTGCTCGATCGGGTCTGGGGCTCTTCGGCAGAGTGGCAGGACACAGCGACCGTCAGCGAGCACATCCACCGCCTGCGCCGGAAATTCGAGGACATCGGGTCCACCGACAGATGGATCGAGACGCTGCGGGGTGCGGGCTACCGGTTCGTCCCGAATGGAGAGACCGCCAGTTGAACGACCGTTGATCTGGGAGTCAGCGGCGGTTGACACCACGGAGTGAACGTGGGATCGACGTATGCGGCACACCGACACACCACCAAACGAACCAACTGATGGATGGTCGCAAGGGCCCGGAGTGGACGATCCTGCCAGCTCGCCGCTCCGGATACTCGCTGGCCGATTCCCCGGCGGCGCGGCCCACGTGTCTGGCTCGTCGCTGTGGCTCAATCGTCACGCCGAGGACATTGTCGGATACGAGAATGCAGAGTTGGGAACGGTCGATGCATGGGGTCGTGCCGTGTACGGAGAGCGCGACCCCGAGGCACGGGCCATCTACATCGCCGCCCGCACCGCCGGCTTCCCACGACCCGAGATCCTCGCCGTCACGCGGCGGGACGGGGCCACCCGACTTGTCGAGTTCAGTGCCTACCTCGGCGCCGACGAAGAACTGTGGATCATGCGGGACGTCACCGAGGTCGTCCGGGCCGAGCGTGCTCTACGGGAACGTGAGCAACGCCTTGGTGTCGCGGTGACCACGGCCGGTCTCGGGATCTGGGAGTGGAACTCCGCCAGCGACCTCATCGCCGCCGATGGCCGCACCCGCCGCCTCTTCCGGCTCGGCGACGACGACGGAGTAGACGACTGGCACCGCTACCTCGATCGGATCCTGGACGAGGATCGCACACGATTCGAATCGTCCCTCAAGAACGCCGTCAACACGTCGGCATTCGATGTCGAGCTTCGCCTGCGGACCGATCACGGCCGCACACGATGGGTCAGGATGCACGGCACCTTGGTCGACGATCCGGGCGGCAACACGAGGGTCGTGGGCGCCGTCCTCGACATCGACTCGTACAAGCGTCTCGACGAGCGATTGGTGCATGCTGCTCAAATGGAGTCGCTCGGACAGCTGGCCGGAGGGGTCGCACACGACTTCAACAACCTCCTGGCGGTGATCCAGGGCCAGGTCGAGTTCGTCATGCGGGATCCGGGACTGACCGAGCAAAATCAGGCCCGGCTGCTTTCGATCGAGCGGGCGGTCACCCGCGGTGCCGACATGGTTTCTGCACTCATGCAACTCGGACGACCGAGCGCCGCGTCGTCCGATGTGATCGATGTGCACGAACAGCTCTCGTCGGCGGCAGATTCGCTCCGACAACTGGTCGGCGCAGATATCACCCTGCGGCTCGACTTGGGCGCGTCCATACCATTCGTGAGGTTCGACGAAGCTCGGCTGTCTGCCGTGGTCCTCAATCTCGTCTCGAACGCCCGCGACGCAATGCCACTGGGCGGCCACCTCTCCATCAGGACACGCGACGTCGACCTGCCCGACGGGCGGTGGTTGGCGTTGTCGGTGGAGGACACCGGAGTCGGAATGGATGCCGAGACCCGCGAGAGGATCTTCGAACCATTCTTCACCACGAAGAAGGAAGGCCTTGGGACCGGAATCGGGCTGGCATCCGTCTACGACTCGGTACTCGACGCCGGCGGCACGATCGACGTCACATCCACCCCGGGTGCCGGCTCGGAGTTCTCCATCACCCTCCCCGTCACCATGCCGGCCGACTCGGTGAAGCCTGCCCAAGACACGCCGACCGAGTCCCGGCAGCGGAAACACCGGTCGATACTGGTCGTGGAAGACGACCCGGCCATCCTCGAGCTGACCGCCGACCTGCTGCGGGATGCCGGATACGAGGTGGCAGCGTCGCTCGGCCCCATCCCGGCGATCGAGCTCGTAGACGGGGGTGTTTCGCCCGACCTGCTCCTGACCGATGTCGTCATGCCCGGCATGTCGGGACCTGCGCTCGCAGAGGAGCTCGGTGTGAGGTTCCCGGCGCTACGGGTCCTGTTCATGTCGGGCTACGCACCAGCGCGGCACGGCGCGCAGATGATCGATCCAGAACAGCTCGTCCCTAAGCCGTTCAATCATCAGGACCTGCTGGAGCGAGTGGAGGCAGCACTGGCGAGCCCGACGGATGGCGGCCAACGGTGACACGGACGGCTCTTTGCGCTGTCGGCGTGATCACGGCGCTGGTCCTCGCAGCCTGTCGACCTCAGGGCGCTGTCGACGCCCCGCTGCCGTCGCGAGCCGGCTCCGTTCCGGGTCCAGCGCAAATGATGCAGGACACCCTCGATGTCGTTCGCCGCGAGCGTGGCGCACCCGGAGCGCTCGCCGTCATCCACAGCGACGGCGAGACGTGGCGGATCTCCTCCGGCACGGCCGACGATGTGGACACGCGGGTCTCAACCGACATGCGCTTTCGGATCGGCAGTATCACAAAGCCGATCGTCGCCGCTCTCGCCCTCGACCAGGTCCACGAAGGCACGCTCGCCCTCGACCGGAACATCACCGACGTCGTCGGTCCGCCGCTCAGGACTTCTCCGCCCGTGAGCCTCCGAAACCTGCTCAACCACACAAGCGGCATTTTCGACATCGGAAACGAGGGCGACGCTATGGCCGATCTCGCAAAGCTCACCGATGCCGTGCTGATCGAGGAAGGTCAAACGCTGATCGCGGGCGCGACCAGCGGGCGGCAGGTCGTCGCCTCCGATCGGCTGGCCATCGGGCTGGCGGAGACCCACGACCGGTATTTCCCGCCCGGTTCCGGGTACCACTACAGCAACGCCAACTATCAGATCGTCGGTGTCTTGTTGAGCGATGTGACCGGCAGGCCGATCGACGACCTGCTCCGCTCACGCATCGGTGCGCCGCTCGCTCTCACTCACACCTCGCTTGCGCCTTCCGACCGCACGCCGCCCGACTTCCACGGTTACGCAACCGACGTCCGGACTGGCGAAGCCGTCGACGTCACCGGCGACCTCCTGGCCTTCGGCAACGGTGCCAGCGGAGGAATCATCTCCACCGCCGATGAGCTTCTCACGATCATGACCGAGCTCGTCCACGGCTCGCTGCTGCCAAGGGAGCTCCGAATCGAAATGCAGACCCCGACATGGCAATCGGGCGGGACGTATGGACTCGGACTCGCTCGTTATGAGCTGTCGTGCGGTCTGTTCTACGGACACGAAGGCCGTGTCAATGGCACGGTGTCGATGGCGCTTGTCGAGGCCGATCGACGCGATCGCTCCCTCGCCGCCGCGTTCAACAGCACGGACGACCAAACCGGACTCGTCGAGCTCGCAGAGCGGCTGCTCTGTTGGTCAGAAGACGTGCCGGCTACGACCCACCCGTCAGGAGGATGACATGACCACTGTGGGCTCGGGCAACCCCGCCACCCACGATCTGGGCATCGATGAAGCTCGAACGATCCGGCCGGGAGAGCCCGCCCGGGCGACCAAGCCGATCTCTCTCGTGACCTTCTTCTCGATTGCGTTCGGAATGTCGTGGGGGCTCGGAGCTATGGCAGCCTTCTTCCAGGAGCAGGTCGAGGCGGTGTTCGGCCCCATCGGGATGACGAATCCGCTCTTCATGCTCGTGGTCTACTCGCCTGCGATCAGCGGCATCGGGCTGGTGTGGCGACATCACGGGAGGCATGGTCTGAGCCGATACTTCAGGCGCATACTGATGTGGCGGATGCCGCTCGTGTGGTGGGCGTACCTCGTGCTGGGGATGCCCGCCGTGTTCTACCTCGGAGCCTGGTTGAAGGGCGAGAGCTTCGACCCATTCCCCTTCTCGCCGTGGTACTCCGTGATTCCCGCCCTCGGGTTGACGCTCATCCTGGGTCCGATGGAGGAGTTCGGATGGCGAGGCGTGGCGCTGCCTCTGCTGCAGCGCCGGATGGCGCCGATCTGGGCCGGCCTGTTGCTGAGCACGCTCTGGGCGACGTGGCATCTCCCCGCATTCCTGCTCGAAGGGACGCCGCAGAGCGAATGGTCGTTCGCGGCCTTCTTCATCGGGCTCGTAGCGATCGAGCTGACGCTGACGCCGATGTTCGACGCCGCCCGTGGCAGCATCCTCATCCCGATCCTCTATCACTTCCAGCTGAACGGGCCGATCTGGCCCGACGCTCAGCCAATCGATTCGTTCCTCTTCGTCGCGATCGCTGTCGCCGTGGTGGCACTCAACCGCAGGAGGCTGTTCTCGCGAGGTGGAGCTCCGACCGACCTGTTCGCCCCGGAACCCGACGGCACGCCACAGCCAGGACGCGTCCTCACCGCGAGCGTCCCGACCGCCGAGAGAGGAGAGTCAACATGACCGCCACTGGTGTGGACACCGCGCCACCGACCATCCAGAACACTCAGGAAAGGTGGATGCCGCTGGCGACCTCGATGCTGGGCGTCGGCGCCGCCGCAGTGTCGTTGCTCGGCCCCCTGGTGACCGGGACCATCGAGTACCACGCTTCCGACAACGCAATGAACCAGATCGCCGGCGGAGACTTCGCCGGGCTGTTCCTGGTTTCGCCGGTGTCGCTGGTTGCGGCGTTCCTGCTGTGGCGGGGGCATCGCGCCGGGCCGGTGCTGGCGATCGGACCGGCGTTCTACGCCCTCTACATGTACAGCCAGCTGGCCGTGAGCGGTGATCTCGCCCAGTACCCGGGCAACAGCGAGCGATTCTTCGTCTTGTATCTCGGTTTGTTCGTGCTGGCGGGAGTCATCGCGATCCGCTCCTGGACGATGCTCAAAGCTGATCTCCCGGCACCGTCCCGACGGCTGGACCGTGGGCTTGCGTGGTTCCTGATCGTGGTGGCCGTGTTTCTCACCCTTGGGCTTCACGTGCCCGGGCTGGTCGACGCATGGTCGGATGCGCCGGCGAGCAGTGAGTACCTGGCTGATCCCGTGGTCTTCTGGCTGGTGAAGTTCATGGATCTGGGAATCGTGGTGCCTGCACTCCTGGCGACCGCCATCGGGATCCTCTCTGGGCGGCACTGGGCCGCCAAGGCGCGCTACGCCGCAGCCGGGTGGACTGCACTCTTGGGAAGCTCAGTCGCAGGGATGGCAATCGTGATGCAGATCGAGGCAGATCCGGCAGCCAGCACGGCCAACACAGTGGCATTCACCTCATTTGCCCTGATCGCGTTGGGGATTGCATGGCGGCTCTACGGCGGGCTCTTCCGCCGCCCGGGACGGTGAGGCTTTGCTGAGCGTGTCTGCGATCAGGCGGCGACCATCAGATCGGATCGTCGGATACGCGTTCTGCGTGGCGCTCCTCGGCGTGAGCCACCGGAAAGGCTTCTGGATGGGATGTTGACCACCAGGGGCGCCTCGGAGAAGTTGAGGGTCGAGATCAATGGTCTCGACCAGGGCATGTTCATCGAGTGCCTTGATCCGGCTCGACCCGTGCTGCTCTTCGTGCACGGCGGCCCGGGCATGCCCGAACACTGGCTGAACCAGCGGTACCCGACCGGTCTCGACCGGGACTTCACGGTCGTCTGGTGGGACCAGCGCGGCGCCGGCCTGTCATACGCCCCCGACATCCCGCCTGAGACGATGACGGTCGAGCAGCTGATCTCCGACCTGGTGGAAGTGACCCGCTACCTCCAGGAACGTTTCGATCATCGGCCTGTCCATCTCCTTGGGCATTCGTGGGGCAGTTTCCTTGGGATCCAGGCGGTCGCTCGTCACCCAGAGCTGTTCGCGACCTACATCGGCGTGGGCCAGGTCGTCGACCAGATCGAGTCCGAGCAGTTGGCGTACCGGTACGCTCTGCGGCACTTCGAAACCGTCGGCAATCGTCGGATGCTTCGCAAGCTCGAAGCGGCTCCGCCCAGCGACGCCGCGCCACTCCCGGCTGACTACTTCGCCCTCCGAGACGCGTACATGCATGCCGCCGGCATCGGGACGATGCACGAGATGCGATCGGTCGTCACGGGCATCTTCCTGCCGTCATGGGGATTCCGGGGCTACACGGCGCGGGAAAAGGTCGGCCTCTGGCGGGGGAAGCGCTTCTCCAGCAGACCCGAGTTCGGGCTGTGGAACGCGATGCTCACCACCGACATGCGAGAGATCGTGCCGAACCTCGAGATTCCCGTCTGGTTCCTGCATGGCCGCTACGACTACACCTGTGCGTACCCGCTCGCGCGTGAATACGCAGAGCTGCTCCGGGCCCCCCGGACCCGGTTTCACTCCTTCGAGCAGTCTGCCCACTCGCCGATGTTCGAAGAACCGAACCGGACCGTGCAGATCTTGGTGGACGAGATACTGAACGGAGTCGCATGATCGGGAGTATCGAGTTGAGCGCTACGGACCTCCTGTCAGTCCCGTCCTGGATGCGGGATTGTAGGACGTCGTCGCCCCGGAACGGCATGCACGCCCCGCCGGCCATGCTCACGACTACATATGCGATCAGTCCCGTCAGCGGCGCCCGCAAAGGCAACGTCAGCGGTGCTGCCGCCCGACCCGGAGACGGAGCCCTGTTCACAGTTGACGACCATCGGGCGGCCGCAGTATGGGGTGGTTCAACCTGACCAGGAGGAGGTAGAAATGAAACGCAGCCGTGATCTGCTTGACACGATCACAGGGTCGCCGGCCGACATGGATTGGACGACGACGGTCACCCAACCCCTTCCCAATTGCCCGAGCGTCGAGGCGGGCTGGGTGAGGCTGGCGACTCAGACCCGATGGCCCGAGTGGAGATCTGCGAGCGAGATGCGGAGCGCCGACGTCTTCACCACACTCGTCCCACCGGCCACGGAGCCGCTCCGGGCAGGCGACGAATATGTCGTGAGAGTCGGTCGTTTCATGAAGATCCGCTGTCGAGTCCTCGAATCGTCCGCCGGACGGAAATCGGACCCAGACGGAGATATGATTTTCGACGCTGTGGGGTTGGCCCTCGGCGGGGTGGTGAAGGCTCGCTTCCGCTTCACGGTCTTCAGAGGCGAGAACGGCACGGTCATGGCCCGGGCTCAAGAGAAGGTCGTTTCGCCGTCTCTCCTAGCGCCGAAGAAGGAGGCCCTCGCCAACGAGCACGGGCATACCTTCAAAGATCTGAACGACAGCTTCCTCGCACAATCGAGCGCCTGACTGCGTCCGCGAGGGCACGTGGGCGAAGCTGTGCCCGACCTCACCACTCAACTATCCAGTCGATGCTCGAGGAGGTCAACGATCACGAATGCGCGGGGGCGCCGGCAATCCTTTCGATCGATGACCTGACGATCTGGGCGGCAATCGAGGTGGCGGTTGCACTCGTGATGAGCTTGACGGTCGGGTTCCAGCCGGAGACGGTGCGAGGAGTCGATCGACGTGATCTCGCTGCCGTCGGAGTGTTCTCCGTCGGCGTCGTGGGCGCCTTCCGTCTCGCCTTTTCGGTTTTCACTGTCGACAACGTGCTCGGTCTGTCCTTGTGATTCGCGGCCGGAATGCTCCTGGGCGTGGTAGGCCCCGTCGTCTATCTGGTTTGGGACCGCGGGCGCGACCTGCGGTCACTTGGGATCGGTCGTCATCACCTCAGAGCCACCATCGGGACTGCGGTCACGCTGGCGGGGGTGCAATTCGGCCTCACGCTGTGGGGCCAAGACCTTCCCGACGCCGTCGACTGTGCCCACCGAGACTGCTGGCGACCCGTTGCTGCAGGTCGTTTCACGGAGCGGCGACGCCCTGACCATGGAAGCAGCATTGTCGATACACAATCACGTGCGTGAGGCGACGATTCGACCCGCCTCCCAGCCAGGTGCCCGGCCGCCGATAGGCGGAACAACGGAATCGAGGTCGATGCCGGCCTTGGTCAGCAGCCAAGCCACGAGGGAGTTCGAGTTCCACATCTCACCGACCGACGACTCGTCGCGCCCCCACGTGAATGTCGGGTACTCGGCGACCAGCTCGAGCACCCTCCGAGCGACGCCTGGATCGTCGGCCACGCGCACAGGGCCGCCCACTGCTTCGGCCACATCCGGGATGGACCCCCCGTTCCAGCAGCGAACCTCATACCGAAACAGCCTCGAGCGACCGAGCAGTGGGGCGCCGACGGCACCTTCCGAGACGACCCCTCGGTCACCTCGTTTGGCCCACACTGGTCCCATCTCGATGGCACTCGCTTCTCCATTGTGGCGAACGTCGAGCGCCGAGTGATACAGGTCGCAGCGTGGACGCCTCGCAAGGAGAGCGCCTACGGCCTCGTAGGCCCGGCCGCTCCATCGCACCAAACCACCGCCCACCCCGGCACCGAGCGGAATCCAGTAGAGATCGACTTGGGACGTCGTCGGTGTCACGAGAGCGCCCCGGCAACTTCGCAACCGTGCGTCGCCGTGGCGTCGGAACGCCCGACTCCCTGGGCTCGTGGGATCGCCGACTTTTCCATCGCAACGAAGCATACGAACGCTCGGCGCCCCCGAGTGTGAGTAACTTCGCGGCTAGCCGATCTGTCGTCCACCGGCCATCCGCCGCCGCGCTGGTGGTCGTCAACTTGAAGTGGTCGAGGTATCGACCCGTCATCGTCCGCCGCGGCCGCGTAGGTTGGGAATGAGTGACGGGAGGGAAGAACATGCGTAGATCTTTGACACTCGGCGTGCTGAGCGTGCTCGCACTCATCCTTGCGATGGTGCCGGCCGGCGCCACCCCCAGGCTCCCGGAGAAAGAGCCGGTTGCCATCGGCACGGGTGGAGCCGTTGCCACGGTCGACCCGCTGGCCACCGAAGCCGGGCTGGCAATACTCAGGAGCGGAGGCAACGCCATCGATGCCGCCGTGGCCGCTGCCGCCGCACTCGGCGTGACCGAGCCCTACTCGGCTGGCATCGGAGGTGGCGGGTTCATGGTCGTGTACCTCGCCGGCGAGGGCGAGGTGATCACGATCGACGGGCGGGAGGAGGCGCCGGCCGACCCGCGCTTCGACCAGCACGTGTTCCTCGAAGACGGGGTGCCGATCCCGTTCTTCCCGGAGCGGATCACCAGCGGTCTCGCCGTGGGGGTCCCGGGGACCTTCGCCACCTGGGTCGACGCCCTCGAACGCTATGGCACCATCACCATCGCTCAGGCCCTCCAGCCCGGGCGGGTGATCGCCCAAAAGGGTTTCGTGGTCGATGAGACGTTCGCCGGCCAGACCCTCGCCAACCTGGACCGCTTCCGCGCCATCACCTCGACTGCCGAAACGTTCCTGGTGGACGGTGATGTTCCAGCAGTGGGTTCGGTGTTCCGAAATCCCGACCTGGCGCGCACTTACCGGTTGCTTCAGAAGGAGGGCCTGACCGGCTTCTACGAAGGAGCGCTGGCCGAGGAGATCGCTCAGACCATCCAGGATCCGCCTGTGGTGCCGGACGCCTCGTTCCCGGTGCGTCCGGGATTCATGACGGTCGGCGACCTGGCCGACTATGAGGTGCTCCACCCCGACCCCACCATGGTGGACTATCGGGGATACGAGGTGTTCGGGATGGGACCGCCATCCAGCGGTGGTATCACCGTGGGTGAGACGCTCAACATCGGTGAGAACTTCACCCTCGACGGCGTCGACGATGCGGCTTTCCAGCACCACGTACTCGAGGCCACGGCGCTGGCGTTCGCCGATCGCAATGCCTACATCGGCGACGACCGCCCGCAGTACGACTACGTTCCGACCTCGGGGTTGTTGTCCCAGGGATTCGCCGACCTGCGGGCGGCCGCGATCGATCCGATCGCGGCAGCCCCCAAACCGGTCGCACCTGGTGATCCCTGTGCGTTCGACGGCAGCCCGCTGTGTGTGCCCGACCCCACCGCAACGGCGGCGTTGACCGGTACCTCGACGACACACCTCGTGACGGCAGATCGCTGGGGCAACGTGGTCTCCTACACACTGACCATCGAGGCCACCGGTGGGAGCGGGATCACGGTTCCGGGCCGTGGATTCCTGTTGAACAACGAGCTCACGGACTTCAATGCCACTGGCGAGGGTCCCAACCTGCCCGCTCCGGGCAAGCGGCCCCGCAGCTCGATGAGCCCCACCATCGTGCTCGACGACGGGATGCCGTTCCTCGCTGTCGGCAGCCCGGGCGGCTCGACGATCATCACCACCGTGGCGGCCATCCTCCACGAGCGGATCGATCGGCAGATGTCGCTACCGGACGCCATCGCCGCCCCGCGGGCGACGCAACGCAACACGTCCGCCGTCGTAGCAGAAGCAGACTACCGAGCGCTGTACGGGTCAGAACTCGAGGCTCTCGGCCATCTACTCACCGATACCGTGGAGATCGGCGCGGCGACCGGCATCGAGATCCTGCCCGGTGGGCGTTTCCTCGCCGCCGCAGAACCCGTGCGCCGTGGAGGCGGCGACGCCGGCGTGCTCAAATCGGAGCGTTGAACCGGAAGCGTAGGAGTCGAAGGGGCCTCCCGACGGAACGTCCGGGAGGCCCCGATCGTCGACGCTCCGATCAGATCATGGCCTATCACAAGGGTACGGTCTCGCTCTTCGAACTGTGACCATATCCGTCCGGACTGCGCTGCCTGCCGGTTCGCGTCTTTGGGTGAGCCCGGTCGGCACGATCTGCATATCTTCTCGACATGGGAACTGGCGGCGCACCGGCGGCTTAGTTCCAGAAACCGCCCGCGCCGGCCGATCGAGCTCGCCTCTTGGGTGCAGGCTTGATCGAATCGATCGGTGTGGAAGGTTGGCATCGACCGCGGGAACCGACCGCAACCGTCAGCCGTCCAACCGTCAGACACGACAAAAACGGAGCGAGATCGTACCGGCAACCATGTTGACTCGTCGGCCGTGCCAATCCTCGCCTGCGGGATTTGGCACAGTGCGGGTCGCGGTGCATCGGTGCCGGCTACCGATCGCCATCGTCACGGAAGGAGGGTTGCTCCATGAGACGCTCGGGAAGCGGTCCTGGTTGGCTTCTGTTGGTGGCAGCGGTCGTCGCCGGCATCGGGACGGCGTGCGGTGACGTCGAGGTGGTTCCTGACACAGATGGTCCAGCGACCACGGGGACGACGGACGGGCCGGCAACGACGGTTCCTCAATCCGATCAACTCGAGTGTGAAAGCGATGCACGGACCATTGGCCACGGGGATCCGGCTCCTGAGTTCGATGGACACGCCACGCCCGAAGAAGCAGTGATGGCGATTGCCTCCACGATCGACGTGAGTGGCAGCCCGCAGCAGCTCGAGGGCGACACGTGGCTCGTCTTGTCGAATGCCGGGCTGGCCGTTGCTCGCACTGAGGTCGAGCAGTGGCAGAGCGGTTGGATAGCAAGGGAGATCTTGGCCTGCGAGATCTCTCATGGCGGATAGTCGCCGAGCGTCGGCTGATTGGTACATCGATGACCGGGCGTCAGGACGCCATCCGACGAGGAGCGCGAGTTGGTCCTCGAACCGCGAGGGTCGCCTCTTTCGACTGAGCCCGCCATATCGCTGATAGACCTCTGGGCCAGCTGCTTGAGTCCGAACCGCTGCCGGTGAGTGAGTGCGGGTCAGCGGACGAAGGATTTGCCGCGAGCGACATCCCGCACTGCTGCGGTCGCACGATCGACGTCGTCGATGGAGTTGTACAGGGCAAAGCTGAGCCGACAACTCGCCGGCGGGTCGAGCCCGAGGCTGTGATGGGCGAGCGTCGCGCAATGACAACCGGCCCGGGCCTCGACGTCCATCTTGTCGAGCTCGGTCGCCAGCTCCATCGGATTGCGGCCTGCGATGTTGAACGCCACCAAAGGCGATCGAGGAGCGCCGGTGGGTGGACCGTAGATGGTGATGTTCGGGATCGAGGACAGTCGCTCCATCGCTCGGTCGGTCAACGCCTGTGTGTGGGCGCCGATGCATTCCATCGCATCGCGCACACAGTCGGCAGGTAGCGGCCGTTCCGTTCGGAAGTACGGAGGCTCACCGGGTCCGGCCGTGAAATCGAGAGTCAACCGCAAGGTCTGCGCGGATTGGATCACGCCGACGATGTTGGGCGTGCCTGCGGCGAACTTCCACGGGAGTTCGTTGTATCCGACATGCTCGGGGCTGACCTGACCCTCCGCGATCATGTCGCCCCCGTACAAGAACGGCAGCGATCCTTCGAGAAGATGCTCTTTGCCGTACAGGACTCCGACGCCGTAAGGCGCCAGCAGCTTGTGGAATGAGAACGACAGATAGTCCACGTCCAGGGCCTGAACGTCCACGTACGTGCTCGGGACCAACTGCGCCCCGTCCACGATCATGCGTGAGCCGGACTCGCCGTTCGGCTGGCGGTAGCCGCTGTCGTCGGCGATGGCACGAACGATGTCGAGCGGAGGCTTGGTTCCGAAGAAGTTCGAGGCACCGGTGCAGCACACCAGTTTCGTGCGGGAGTCGACGATGGACGCCAGGTGATCCACGTCGAGTGCTCCGGTGGCGGGGTCGAATCGGGCGAGCCGGCATTCGATGCTCCGGCCGAAACTCGGCAGGATCTCGTGGGCGAGGGCATACCACGGCACGTAGTTGGAGTTGTGCTCCAGCGTCGTGGTCACGACGTTGTCCCCATCGCGGAACTCGGTCATGAGCGAGTACATCACCGCATTGTGTGCTTCGGTGGTGTTTCGGTAGGTGGCGATGCTCCGGCGGCTCGGTGCGTTGATCCACTGAGCGATGGTGTCATAGCCGAGCTCGAACCGCCCCGTCGTCAACTGGGAGGCCTGGGACTGGCCACGATGGACGTTCTCGTAGCTCCGCAGCACCTCACGTGTCAGGTCGAGCAGAAGGCGGGGTGCTTGCGTACTCGCCGCGTTGTTGGTGACGATCCGGCCCGTGCCCGGGAAGTCGAAATGACTGCGGACCCGATCGACGTCGAGTGAGAGAGGTCGTCGGGGAATCGTTTTCGGCGAGGCGGCCGGGATGGTCACGTGGAAGTCGAGTCGCCCCCCGAGCATCTGATACCCGAGCGGAAACGAAAAGCGCTGGCTCGTCGGGTTTTGGTGCACAAAAGGTGCGCTATTCACGCCCTTTGTGCACCAAAACCCGCTTTCAGCGCACGGATCACGTCGAGACCAGTCGCGTCACCTCGCAGACTTGGGCCCTGAGTGGTGAGCTGCCGCTGATCGGGTCGCTGGGTGTTTGGCTGAGCACCAGGTTGAGGCTGGCGCTGCCTGGACCGAACGCCGGATAACCGGGCAGGTCGAGTTCCTCGCACGCTTCGAGCCACCCGTGCTGTCCGCACACAACGCCTGGGGCGAGTGTCTCGTTGAACACAGCTCGGGCACGAACCGTGCCTTTGGGCGTGGCGATCTCCACCCACCGCCCTTCTGCGATGCCCCGTGCGGTGGCCGTCTCCGGATGCAACTCGACCTCTGGATCCGGCACGTGGCGGCGGAGGAACGCGATCTGGCGGTGTTGGGTCTCGCAGAAGTACAGCGACTTCGCACATGTCAGCACCAGCGGAAACTCGGCGAGGTCGGGACGCGAGCGGGGACTCAACGCAGGCTCGGCGAAGGCCGGCACCGGCGGTTGGTCGATGTCGAGAAAGGCCTCTGCATACAGCTCGATGCGTCCCGTGGGCGTGTTGAATCCGTCGGGGACGCCGTCGGCGCCGACCGCCGCGTACTTCCGATGCTGCGTCTCCAAAGCCAGCCTGACCCCGGCCGGGTCGTCGCGCAGTTGCTGGAGTGTGACTCCACTCGGCTCCTGTTGGTGCGCCCAGCCGGCGTCGAGGTTGCCGTCGAAGAAGTGCTCTCCGAGTCCGAGCCGAGTCGCAAGATCGAAGATGACCTCGATGTCCGAGCGTGCCTCACCTGGAGGGCTGACCAGTGGACGTCGCAGCTGCACGAGCGAGTGGGCGTCCTGGGAGACCTCGAATCCGATCTTGAGCGCCTCGGCCTCGAAGGCAGCTGAAACCGGGAGCACGATGTCGGCCTGCTCGGCGGTCGGGCTCATGAAGTGGTCCAGATGCACGTGGAAGTCGAGCGCCTCCAACGCCTCCCGACCGCGAGCGCTGTCGCCATGCGCCATCACGAGATTGGACCCGAAGCTCACCAACCCGCGCGCTCGGTACGGGCTTCCGTCGAGCGCAGCGTTGTAGAAGTCCTCTCCGGTGACGAACCCGAAGCGGGCTGGGCCGTGCGGCCCTCTCACCGACGCCGATGGCCTTCGCCCACTGAGCTGGGTCGAGCAATTCGGCTCCGGCGACGGCGTTGGACGGGACGGGAGTGAACAGGACGTTGCCACCCGGATCGTCGAGGCAGCCGGTCAGGGCGTACAGCACGTTGATGGCCCGAATGATCTGGGTGGTGCCGCTGTGTTGCTCGAGGCCGCTCCACGTGTAGAACGCGACTGGGCGGTGCTCCCACAGCACCTGGGCGGCGCGTTCGATATCTGCCACCCGGACTCCCGTGATCCTCTCGGCGATCGCCGGCGAAGTGGCACGGCACTGTTCGGCGACCATGTCGAAAACTGGCCGGCACGTAACCGGCACGTCGGTGGTCGCCACTCCGACCGTTCCGAACTGCATCAGCCGATCGTGGTCGTCGATGTCGGCGCCGCGGGCGGCCGGGTCGAGCACGACCGGCTGCTCAGAGGCAGCGTCCCAGGCCACGTAGTGCCCCTCGTCGCCGCCGGGAGCCAGGTCGCTGGCGCGTAGGAATCGCCTGGTGTCGGCCCGGACCTGGAGGGGGCCGCTCGTCCAACGACGTACAAAATGTTCGTCGTACCACCCGTGCTCGATCATCACGTTGGTGATCGCGAGTGCCAGCGCGGCGTCGGTGCCAGGACGCACCCGAAGCCAGGGATCCGCCTGGGCGGCGAACCCCGCCTGGCGAGGGTCGACAACCACCAGCTTCGCTCCTCGTCGCAACGCTTCCCGCGTTCGCGGTGGCGTGGGCAAGCCGTGACACGGCCGGGTTGTATCCCCAGAACAGAATGCAGCCGGCACCGTTGAGATCGGGCATGAACTGACCGGGCACCGGCGCCCCGAACGTGTACAGAGATGCAAGGTGTCGTCCCCACCCACACAGCTCCATGGACGCAACGAGGTTCGGGCTGCCGAATGCACGCTGGAGCCGCTGGATCCAATCGACGCAGTCGACGATCGCCGAGGTCGATGGTGACACCGAGCTGAACACGACCGATTCAGGGCCGTAATCGTGTGCAAGCCCTCGGAGACGATCAGCGACGGTGTCCAACGCTTCGTCCCAGCCGATACGTCTCCCAACCGGGATTCGACGCCCCCTTCGGCGCCGTGCGCTTCAGCGGGTGCTGGAGTCGATCGGGATGCGCCGAGATCTCTGGTGCTGCCTTCCCCTTGACGCACAGCGCCTTTCCGGTCGGGTGCGACGGTCGCGAGACAGCGTGAACGTTCCGTTGGTCACGGTTGCCCGCGCCCCGCATCGGGAGATGCACAATGGACAGAAGGTCGCTACTTCGGCCTCAGGCGGAATCTCAACGGCAGTCCCAGCCTCCTGACGGCGCCGGCACCCCAAGACAGAACACCAGACGAACGCCTCCGGCCAGCGTACGTCAAACCTAGCGAAGTCTCAATCGAAGAGCGCCCCGCTGGTTGGACTCGGCCGGAGATGTGATCGCTGCCATCGCCTGCCGAGTCGCCTCCTCACTGTTAGAGATGTTGCCGCCTACCCAGAACGGCGTGATGTCCGATGCCGCAGTCGTAGGAGTCAATCGTGCTGACCCTCGCTGTTCGACGCCCCCGTACCTGGCCATCCGTGGAGGAGCCGGCAACTCTCGTTGTGCACGAGCATGGATGGTCGATCGCGGTTTTGCCGACCGAGTGTGCGCGGACCGTGTATATATCCTTCGATGCTGCTAGTGCCCGAAACAGGTTTGTGAGCCGATCCGACGTGTCTTCGAAGCGGCGGATCCTTCGCCGAGAGGCGAAGAACGCGAACAGCAGCCCGAGCCGAGCGTCGGCACGGATCGACCGGACAAGCCTGACCGGGCACCGCACGAGCACCCCGTATCTCCTCTCCGGACCCTCGATGATCATGGTCGTGGCCCTGCTCGTGTTCCCGGTTGTCTACGCCCTGTGGGGCAGCTTGTTCGACACCGACTCGATCGGGGGTCCGTGGCGCTTCGTCGGGCTCGGCCAGTACGTCGACCTCTTCCAGGATCCCGACTTCTTGTGGTCGATCAGCCGAACGTTGATCTTCGTCGCAGGCGTGCAGGTGATGGGCGTGTCGCTTGGTCTGATCTTCGCCTTCGCGCTGAGCAAGGCAACCGGCAAGCTCCGGCTTCTACGGGGGCTGACGATCGTTCCCTATTTGATCTCGGGTATCGCAACCGCCGTCATCTTTCGGCTGATTCTCAACCGGGACTTCGGCGCGGTGAACCGAATCCTGGGGCTGTTCGGCATCGAAGAACTCGGATGGTTCTCCAACCCCACACTTGCGATGTTGGCTTCGGTGTTCGCTCAGGTCTGGTCCGACCTACCCCTGGTCGTCTTGCTGCTCCTCGGCGGGCTGATGACCCTCGATGCAGACCTCTTGGACGCGGCTGCCGTTGACGGAGCCACCGGCTGGAAGCGCGCCATGAGGGTCTCGATACCACTGATCTCACCACAACTCGCGCTCGCCACCATCCTGCTCAGCTATCAGGCGCTCACGTCCCTCGGCGTGATCATCGCCCTCACGGGCGGGGGACCTGTCGACGCGACGCGGACGATGCCGATTGCGCTCTACGAGTCGGCCTTCATCGATCTCGAGACCAACAAGGCGCTCGCCATCGTGTTCGTCATCCTCATCTTCAACTCCCTCCTGACCCTTGGCTACTGGGGTCTGTCGAGGCGCTACGACCTGGACGCAATGTGAGCATCGAAACCCCGACGCGTGGCGTGCCCACAGAGCTTGGTTCCTCCGAATCCTGGCTGCACGTCAAGGCGTGGCTTCGGAAGGTCGGCGTCTGGATACCGCTGACGGCACTGGCCGTATGGACGGTATACCCCTTGCTGATGACGTTGTCGATCTCGTTCAAGTCCCGTGCCGATGTCTCCGCCGATCCCGGGCTCATCCCGTCCAATCCGACCCTCGATGGCTACCGCTCGGTCATCGACCGGCAGGGGTTCCAGGATGCGTTCATCAACAGCATGGTGGTCGGACTGGGTACCGCGCTTCTCACGGTGGCCCTGGCCGTACCCGCCGCCTATGCGTTCGCCCGATTCCGCTTCCGGGGGAGACATTTCCTCCTGCTCTTCACTCTGCTCCCGCGTCTCATCCCCGGTCTGGGTCTGATGGTTCCGCTGTATCGGATCGCGGTTGCGCTCGGTGCCATCGACAAGCTCCTCACGCTGGTCGTTGCCTTCACCGGCACGGTTCTTCCCCTGGCGGTCTGGCTCTTCGTGGGGTTCTTCCAGCAGGTGCCGCGAGAACTGGAGGAGGCAGCCAATGTCGACGGGGCGACGATGTTCACCCGGATCCGCCACATCGTGCTCCCTCTGGCGTTACCTGCGATCATCACCGTCGGTGTGCTCGCCTTTCGAGAGGCCTGGAACGAGTTCAACCTCGTTCTCGGGCTCACGTCTACTCCGGGCAGCAGAACCTTGCCCTACGAGCTTTTCCTGATGACCCAGACGACCGGATTTCAGGACAATCCGGGCCAGGCGGCGTTCGCCATCATGACCATTATTCCCTTCATCTTCGTCTACCTGCGGATAGAGCGGTATGTGGTGAGTGGTCTGACGAGTGGAGCGCTGAAATGACCGCATAGACGACTCGTGGCAACGCTTGGCTCACAAAGACGAACCGAGAGCAACACCGAGGAGGAGAGATGAGACGAACATCGAAACGACTGAACGAACCGAGCTTCCGCCGGGGCCATCAGAGGTCCCGGCGCTTGATAGCGATCGGAGCCGTGTTCATGGTCATGGTGGCCGCGTGCGGTGACGGAGACGCCGAGGGCGCCACGACGACCGGAGCCGGCGGGGACGGAGACACCGTCGAGGTCGTGGCCTGGTTCAACGGAGAGACCGTCCCGGCGGATGAGTTCGCTGCGCTGGAAGCGCAAGGAATCAACGTGTCATGGGACATACGCGGCGATGCGATTCTGACGGACATGCTGAGAATGCGCGACTCGGGCGAACCGTTGCCCGACATCGTCGAGATCGATTCGCATCTGACACCCGCCTTCATCGAGGCAGGGCTGCTGGCGCCGATGACCGAGCCATTCGCAACGTGGGAAGAGGAAGATCCCGAGCTGTATGCCACGATCCCCGGTTCGGTCTTCACCGACGGCACGTACGACGGGGAGATCTATCACTATCCCAACAAGAACCTGGTTGATGCGCTGTTCTACAACGTGCCCATGCTCGAGGCTGCGAACGCTCCACTACCGCCTTACGACACGTATTGGGACTTCTTGGACGCTGCCCGGGCCGTGCAGGCCGCCAACCCCGATCTTCCGGCATACTTTGCGACCGGTGGTGCCAGCCACGACCGGATGTTCCGATGGTTGTATGCCTTCGGCGTGCCGTTCGAAGGCAACATCCCCAACGTGAACACGCCGCAGGGGATCGAGATGATCGACTTCCTCCAGACGATGTTCGAGGAGGAGATCACCGATCCTGAGTTCATGATCAACCAACAGGACGAGGGAAAGGGTGCATTCGTCGCAGGCGAGCTTCCATTCATCGAGGAAGGGCTCAACGGTGGCGGGGGCTTCATGCTCGATGACTTCGTCTACGGCGAGGATTGGTTGACGGCGCCGGTTCCGGTACACGAAGAGAACGGCGGCATCTTCATGGGCGTGCCACGCGGCTGGTCGATGGGGGCGGACACCGAACATCCATACGAGGCGAGCCTCGTGCTTCGGTATTTGTCCACACCCGAGATTGCTGCAGAGAGATACTTCGTGCTCGAGTCTGGGGTCGTCCAGTCGATCCCGGTCCTCGAGGGCGATCAGATGGCAGAGGAGCAGCCGTTCTTCACGGCTGAGCTGCTCGACATATTCCGGAACCTCGGGGCGCAGATCCCCCCAGGCACCAACACGAACGCCGTCGGCGAAGTGCTGGTCAATCTGGTGGAGGAGCTGACAGTCACCGGAACGGACGAGACTCCTGAAGAAGTCGCGGCCCGCTACCAGCCGATGTTCGACGAGCTGAGCTGACCGGCGCGTTCCACGCGCACGAAGACGGTCGCGATCAGCCTGCATCCCCGCTCTGGCGGGGATGCAGGCTCCCGGTGTTGCGCCATTGATGCCGCCTGCGGTCCGATGAGGGAAGTCACCTCGACTACCGCATTGGCAGGGAATCCGTCGCGCCGAGCATGTTCCCGTACCGCCTCGGCATCTTCGGCCTCATGGACGCAGTAGATCTTGTCGCCCGCGACGTAGTTGTGCAGCCAGGTATAGGGAACCTTCAGCCCGGCGACGACTTCATTCGACTTCGCGGCGATGGAGGCCAGTTCCTCTGCGCTCAGCGTGCTTGCGCCGGGAATCTCCCGTTCGATGATGAATGTGGTCATGGGTACGCTCCTTCTCGTAGGGACCCTTCGGCACTGACCATCCCAACTCACCGTGTGTGCGATCGCGTGAGCCGAGAAATGAATGGCGGGGCGCAGCCCACACGTCCCGTCACACGCTTCGACGGTAGGTTTCGTGCGCAATGAACACCCGTATCAAGCTCATCGGGCCGCCCGAGATTCGCGACTGCGACGGTCAGATCCGAAGCATCCGGGGCAACAAGCCATGGGCGCTCCTTGCCCGGGTGCTGCTTGCCGAGCATCCGATCGGCAAGCGGCAGCTATCTCGCGAGTTGTTGAGACTGCGCGTTGAGTTGGGGAGCCGTCGGCTGATGTGAATACCGGGCTGATGATCCTCTCGGTTCGCTGCGCTGGAGCCTGGCCGAGCTGCGACGGACGCTTGGTTCGGCAGAAGCGATGTCTGGCGACCCAGTCATCGCGAACCTCCCTGCCGGCGCCGGTGTCGACGTGTGGGAATTGGCCGGCGGCCACTTGGACCGCATCGATGTGGGCGATTTTCTTCTGGACATCGATCCGCACTCGAGTCCGGAGTTCGAGTCGTGGCTGTTGGTCGAGAGGGAGCGCACGGCGGCCGTGATCGACGGCCAGCTTCGCCAGGCCATCCTGCGGGCACTGTCGCTTGGCGATCACGAGAGGGCCACGGGTTTGGGACAGTTGGCGGTGAGCCGGCGACCCTTCGGCGAAGGAGCGCACGTCCTGTTCGTGAAGTCGCTCGTGGCCGCCGGTATGGCCGATGCGGCAGAACGTCATGTCGCCTCGACCACCGACATGTTTCGGTCCGAGTTGGGTACTGATCCGTCCGCGGCATTGTGGAGCGCTGCACGCGCCACAATCACCGATCCGGCCCGGTGTTCCACCCCGGGCCGTTGCGAAGGCTCTTCTCGACGCCGGGCTGGCGCCGGTCGATGCGGGTGCCGTAGATGCCGGCATGGAATGCTTGCGCCGGTCGGTCGCAGAGGCAGAGCGGGCCGGTGATAGCAGGCTTCTGGGGCCACCATGGTCGAGTTGGGCAGTGCGCTCGTCCAGTCGGTGCGCGGCTACGACGATGAAGCCGCTGCAGGAGTACCGCGGCTTCATCGTCGTAGCCGGTGAGGGGAGTCATGTGCGGGCGTCGTGCCACAGTGGACTCACCCGCTGTGAGATCGAGGCGCTCAGTTCGCCACTGACGTCCAAGTCGGCGTGGCAAGTATTGAGAGTGGAGTGCCAGCGTCCCGATGTGCGCCCACGCCGACATGCTGGACCCCGTCGGCGGCGGTGGCCCGATCTCTGCGGGGTGGGCACGACCAAGCCACGTACACGCTGCATTGGTGAATGGCGTGAGTCGCCTTGACCACCGTGCCGGCCGAGAAGCCCTCGTCCACGGAAGGCCGGATGACCTTGGCGCAGGAGTAGGGATCTCACTGCGTGACCCTCCGTCACCAGCGATGCCAGGCTCCTGGTCGCGTTTCGGATCGAGTCGTTTGGCTCTGGCACAGGCGCCGTCCCTGATGGAAGGTGAGGACCCGAATCGGAGATCAACATGACCGTGCCCTCTGGTGAGCCGGTGCTCGAGTGCTTCGGGTTGAGCAAGTCGTTTGGCGACAACACCGTGGTTCGAGAACTCGGATTCAGCGTCGGCCCGGGTGAGACCTATGGGCTGCTCGGACCGAACGGGGCCGGCAAGACCACGACCATTTCGATGATCGCCGGGCTGCTGGAGCCCGATGCCGGCGATATCCGGATCGCCGGTGAGCCGATGAACCCGGATGCGACCCATACCAAGCGGCTGGTGGGACTCGTCCCTCAGGATCTGGCGATCTATCCCGACCTGGATGGCGTCGAGAACTTGGAGTTCTTCGGCCGACTGCAGGGGATCAAGGGCACTGAACTGGGGCGCCGGGTGGCCGAGGTTCTCGACATCATCGAGTTGACCGACCGGGCAGGCGATAGGACCGAGCACTACTCGGGTGGCATGAAGAGGCGGCTCAACATCGGCGTGGGCCTGCTGCACCGGCCCACCCTGCTGATCCTGGACGAGCCGACGGTGGGGGTGGATCCCCAGAGCCGCAATGCGATTCTCGACAGTGTGGAACGTCTCGGCGAGGAGGGCATGGCGGTCCTCTACACGACCCATTACATGGAGGAAGCCGAGCGTCTGTGTGACCGGATCGGCATCGTCGACCAGGGACGGTTGATCGCCGAGGGGACCCAGGCCGATCTGGTCCGCATCGTTGGTCAGCGGGATCGGCTGACGCTCACCGCCACCGGATCGCTGGCTGCCACGGCTTCTGCGTTGGGCGCGCTGGAGGCGGTCGACGACGCAGGCGTAACCGGCGATGAGATCGTGCTCATCGTCGATCGCGCGCACGATCACCTTCCACAGATTCTGGAGGTTGCCGGACGTACCGGTTCGATGGTCAAGAGCGTCGACGTCGACTCCGCCGACCTCGAGTCGGTGTTCCTCAAGCTGACTGGACGAGCGCTGCGGGAGTGATGATGGGAGCAGCCTGGACCATCGCCCGCAAGGACCTGAAGCAGCGGCTTCGCGACCGGTCGGCCTACATCATCGGCATCGGGGCGCCGCTGGGGCTGGCACTGGTGTTCGGTTTTGTGCTCAATCCCTTGTCCGGGTTCGAGTTCGAAGGCAGGTATGCGGTCGTCGATCTGGACGGAGGTCCGATTCCGCGCCTGTTCGTCGAGAACGTGCTCGGTGGCGCCGAAGGCATCGCGGTGATCGAAGTTGGCACCCTGGCCGAGGCCGAGGCGATGGTCGATACCGAGGTCACGCCGCTCGGCGGCACAGAGGGCACAGACTCGGCGGACGCCGCCATCATCTTCCCGGCGGGTTTCAGCGCCGATGTGCAATCTGAGCGCCCGGTGACCATTCAGGTGATCGGCAACCAGGGGTCCGAGACCGAGGCCGGCATTGCGGTCGCCATGGCGGAGGGATTTGCGAGCGAACTGACGTCTGTGCGGGTGGCGGTGGCCACGGTCGAGAACATGGTCGGTGGTGAGGTCGACCGCTTGGTCACTGGCGTCGAGGTGCTCCAGACCCCCAACCCGGTCACGGTTCGAGACGACACCGCATCGACCAAACAGCTCGACGGTGTGACGTTCTATGCGGCGGGGATGGCGATCTTCTTCCTGTTCTTCACGGTGCAGTCCGGGATCACCGGATTGCTGGAAGAGCGACGCACCGGGACCATGTCCCGGCTTTTGTCGTCGCCCATCTCGCGGACGTCCGTGCTCGGAGGCAAGATGCTGAGCGCATTCCTCGTCGGCCTGGTCAGCATGGCAGTGCTGTTCGTGGCGACCACCTTTGTGGTTGACGCCGATTGGGGTCCTCCGCTCGGTGTGACGCTGCTCGTGCTGGCGGCGATCGTGGCAGCCATCGGTATCGTCTCCATCATCGCCGGATTCGCACGCTCCGAGGAGCAGGCAACCGCCTTCGGCTCGATGACGGGCATGGTGCTCGGCTTCCTGGGTGGCACATTCTTCGACGTCTCTCAGGCGGGCGGGCTCTTGGCCTCGCTGCGCTTCATCTCCCCCCACGGGTGGTTCATGCAGGGACTGGCCGACCTCCGATCCGACGATCTCACGGTCGTCGTCGTACCGGTGCTGGCGATGCTGGGGTTCGGCCTCGTCACCGGAGCGGTGGGGATCAGCCGGCTGCGTAAGGGGCTGCGGCCATGAAGGCCGTTGCCATCGCCCGGGTGAACCTGGTCCGGTTCTTCCGTGATCGGCAGGCGATCTTCAGCGTCTTCCTGCTCCCGATGCTGATCGTTCTGCTCCTCGGTGCCATGCAGGGTGGGGCGTCGACACCCAAGCTCGGCTTCACCGTGGCAGACGACGATGCCCTCACGGCAGAGCTGCTCGGCATCCTCGAGACCGTCGAGGGCTTCGAGGTCGTCCAGCTCGACGACGAAGACTCTGCGATTCGCCAGGTCGAGCGGGGCGGATTGCGGGCAGCGGTGATCGTCCCCGGTGGATACGAATCGACACTCCGCTCAGGTGGGGATGTCGAGATCCAGCTGGTGACCAGAGCGGGACAAGAGATCCAGGGGATAAGCGAGGTGATCAGGGCCGCCGTCACGCAACAGGCGACGCTGCTGCGGACGGCTCGCTTCGCTGAGCAAACCGGGGCCGGGAGCTTCGATGACGCCCTCGCCGTCGCCATGATTGCCCAAGAGGCGCTGCCACCCGTCGAGGTGGTGGCGTCGATCGCCGGCGAGCCTTTCGTGCTGGCCGGACTCGGACAATTCGACATCTACGCCCAGGGAATGCTGGTGTTGTTCATCTTCATCACCACGCTCAACGGCGCCATCACCTTGGTTCGCTCGCGCCAGCTGGGAGTGTCGCGACGGATGTACTCGACGCCCACACCCATCCGAACGATGCTGGCGGGCGAGGCGCTGAGCCGCTTCACGCTCGCCACGGTCCAGGGAGGCTTCATCTTCGTCGGCACCTGGCTGATCTTCGGAGTCGAGTGGGGGTCGCCCCTCGGCTCCATCCTCACCGTTCTCACCTTTTCGCTGGTGTCCACCGCAGCCGCCATGCTGCTCGGCGCGCTGGTGAGCAGCGAACAGCAAGCCGGTGCCATCTCTACTGCGCTCGGACTGGGACTGGCAGCCCTGGGAGGGTGCATGTTCCCACTCGCCGTGTTCGAGCTCCTGTCCGACACCGTGTATCGGGTCGCACATGTCACGCCCCACGCCTGGGCACTCGAGGCGTTCCAGAAGCTGGTCGCAGAGGATGGCGGGTTGGCGGACATCTGGGCGTTCCTCCTCATCCTGGTCGGCTACGCCACGGTGCTCGGCGTGCTGGCAACGTGGCGATTGCGCCGAGTGCTCGTCCGCTGATGACCCGGCGGGTCGGATGAGCGTTGGCGCCACTGACCAGGCGAAACTGCGTCTGGTCGTCGGGTGCTGTCACCCAGGTGGCCGGAGCCAATACGCGTTCGCGGCCCAGGTTCGGGAGAGCGCTGGACCAGGGTTGGGGGTGCGCTCCGCACCCCGACTCGAAGTAGCGGACGATGCTGCGATACCACTTGTTGGCGGGCAGCCCGCCGCGGGCGACGGCCAGACCCGTGTAGTACTCGCTGACCCGCTGCGGCCGGTACCCGGCTCTCCACAACAAGCAGTGGAGCGGTCCCGGCTTTCCCGCGGATTTGGTCTCCACGATGACCGTGGAAGGAAGTTGTGCTCGGCCCTTGCCTCTCACCTCGTTGCATCGATACCCCGAGTCGATGGTGCCCCGGGTGCAGGCGTCCGCCAGCAGTACGGTCCGGCGTGGGTAGTGGTTGGCCAGGACCGGGCGAAGCCGGGCGACCGGTCGTCGGCTGACGACCCGCGGATCGGTCCGTCCGCCCGACTCCGGTCGCAGTCAGGCCATCGAGCGACCGGCGTTCTCGCATCCGCTCGCGTCTCGCCCGCGATGGCGTCGGCGCCAGTCTCGATGCACGCCGCAGGAACCCGAGTTTCGACTCAGATGATCTTGTGCGACTTGGCGGCGGCGTCGTCCCGCTTGCCCTTCTTGGCGGCGCGCTTCTCTTTGAGGTTCTTGGCAGCGGGCTTCTTGGAGCCTTTTCCGCCTTTGTCCTTCGATGCCATGAGTGTGCCTCCAGGCTGGCCGCCGGAGTGGCAACCAGTTTCATCCTGGCAGGATCGCACGCCTATCCGGGGCCGAATTGGCACATGCCGATTGGCCAGGTCGGCCTGTTTGAAGAGACGATGCTCTCACTCTCATCCACCCTCCGGGGCCGACGCTTCGGACGTGGACGTGCGTTCGTATCTCGTGGGGACGCCGTCGGTCGGTCAGCGAGCACTGGGGGAGGGGAGAGCCTCGCCCAGCCAGACGGGGCGATGTGTGTCCGAGTCCACGGGGATCGGGACGATCCGCCCGGACGCAGCAAGGTGCTCGGCGCCCGCAGCAAGGGTCTCAGGCCTCCCCAGGACGTACCAATGCGAGATACCTGGGTAGCGTCCTGCTTCGCGGAGCGTCGTGCGTAGCGCTTCTTCCCCAGGCTCCATCCAAGTGGTTGCTGCGAGGGATCCGCTCACGACGTGGATGATCGGGGTCGAAGACAGCATCCTGCGTACGGTGGCGTGGCGCAGATCCACGAAGATGTGTAGATACGTTGTGGGAGGGCCGAGCGTGACGATCCCGCCCCACTTCGCCTTGAACCAGATCGGGCCCTTGCCCAGGAATGGCAGCGCGCGGCCCAGGGAGGCCTGCGCTTTGCCGAGCTCGACTGCCCGCTCGAGACTTCGGACGATGAGGGCCGAAGCCACCCGCTTCTGGCGAACGGCCATGTCCGCATCGCGGATGCCGAGGCTTCTCAACGAGTAGGTGGCTTCCTGGCCTACGTTGAACATTCCGGCCACCCAGGTTCCGTCGATATCGGCGCAGATCAGCTCCCCGCCCCGGTCCAGGTTCCGCAGCATGCTCTCGACTGGGGCGACGGTGCCGTCTTCAGGAAACCGATCCGCCACGAGCGGCCCGTAGTGTCTTGAATGGAACTCGCGCACGGCATCCGGATCGCTGGTGATCCTGTAGCTGAACCCGGCACGGCGAATCCGCCGGAGATCCTCGCGGGTGGTCGACGTTCGAAGGTTCGCCCGCAATGTTTCCACATCGTCGGGCAGATCCGTGTGGATGTCGACCAGCAGGGGGACCTCGATGGCGAGCGCCATGATGTCGCCGAGGCCCGAGTCGCGCTTGTGGACCTGAACGATCGGGAGACCGCCTGCGGATGCGACCTCGGTGATCCGATCGGGGATGTTCCGGCGCCAGAGGCGATCGCGGTTGGCCAGATGGGCGTCGGCCCCGCAGAAGAACGACGCAATGCTGGGTGCGCGCTGTTCGGACCCTGCGAACCACACCCTTCCCGACGTGCCCTCGTATATCGCACTGCGCACGAACCGGCTGGCGACCGCAGCCTGGGCCCTTCCGGTCAGGCGGCTCACGTGTTGCCCGCCGCACACGCGTCGGCCCGAGCTCGCGCCATGGGCAAGGCGGTCGAGGTTTCCCCCGAGATCACGGCATTGCGACCCGGCCGGGCCCCTCTGGCGTTTCCCGGACCGCGTGTCGGAAGCTCTTGAACAGCCATGGCCGAGCCGATTCTGACAGATCGGGCATGGCCCGGCGTCGGAGTCCCCACGCGCTGCGACCCGGGGGCAGAGCAATGGAACCGATGGCCTGCGGCGGGCGTCCAATGCCGAACAGCTCACCTCTCACCAAAGGACGACACCGTGAGGCGGCTCGTGCTCCTGGCTTCGCTGATCGCACTCGCCGGTCTTGTCATTGGGTCGTGCGGAGAGGGGCCTGACCTGGAAGGGCCGAGCGGTCCCGCCTACACGGTAGAAGAGCCCGGTGCGTCCGATCTGGGTGGCGACGCACTGCCCGTCCAACAACCCGGCGACGATTACGATCACACTCGGGAGCCGGTCACGGGCACATTGACCATGCGCGATGACGGATGCTGGACTGCAGACCTCGGCGACTCTCCTCGCCTCGTGGTGTTCCCGGCTGCATATACGAAGTCGGACGACGAGCGGGCCGTCATGCTTGCGCCCGACGGCATGGTGGTGACGGACGGGATGGCTTTCGACGGAGTCGGCGGCCTGGTCCCGCCGTCGGCCCTGCCCGGTGGCTCTGACGGCTACTGGGGGAACTACATCGCATTCTGCGAACCGGCAGCCGTGGACCTGCTCGTTCTCGACTCGATCGGCCCTGCGTATCGCCCCGATGAGGCGACCGTCGACGAGTTGGTTGCGCTGCTGGGCCAGGCGGATCTCGACGTCTCCTGGGGATGCGGACTCGGGTTCACCGTTTCCACCGAAGACCAGCGTGTGGCGCTCTTCGTTGCACCCCTGGACAGCGGATCCAGTCCCGATCCGCCCATCTCCTTTCCCGATGGGCGCTGGCAAGCGGAGGTACAGGTCGGGAAGAACCTCATGGTCAACCATTGCAACGACGCGATCGAAGGGTGGAAGCCGCAACCGCAGGTGTCGGCCCGATGGCAACTCGCCTCCGGCGTGCTCGATTTCGTTCCGTCCGACTCCGATGGTGGGTGTGATCCCAACCCTGTGACTGCCAAACTGCGCGATGTGACCGTCGACACGCCGATCGGGGAGGTGGCCCTTCAGGACCTCCGGCTGCTCAATGACGCCTACGGCTGCTTTGCCGGCTGAGGGGCCGAGAGGCTGAGGGAGGTCGAGGGCCGACGCACACACCTAGGCCCTCCGAGTCGCGAAGCCGCCTTCTCAATCGGGTAGGACGGCGTGGACGTCCACCTCGTAGAGCATGTCGTCTCGTGCGAGCCGTTGAACGCCGAGCAGTGTCGAAGCCGGCTTGTCGGTCGGCCAGATCTCGCCGGCAGCAGCATGCAGCGCCGAACGCTTGTCCTGGTCGAGGCCCACGACATAATGGGTGAGCTTCGCCACGTGCGCTGGTCCGATGCCGAGCACGTCGAGATGGCGGCGCACGATCGCATATGTCGCCGTCACCTGCGCCGAGAAGCCCCCCTCCACCAGGTTCCCGTCCTCGTCAGCGCCCCACTGCCCGGCGATGAACACGACGCGGCCGGGTGGAGGAACGACGATGTGGCTGTATATGTGCGACGGGTCGAACACCCCATCAGGGTTGATGTGTTGAAACTGGGTCAAGGTGATCCTCCAGACGACTCTGCGAGAGGGTATCGCGGCAGCCGGATGGAAGCCGCCAAGGTTGGCTCGCGACGAGGTGCCGGTCGATTCCGTCGAAATGCTGACCGTGGTTGTCGACGAGACCAGCCACGGGACACGGACATGCCGATCGATCACCTCGGCATCGGCGTACCGCATGTCGATGCGGCCAGGAGCTCCTACGACCAGAGCCGGTCTCAGACCACAGTTGAAGGCTGCGGCGCTCCGTTGTCGAAGTGAAGGAGATCGGCGGCCGACCATCTCTACAGTTGGCGGATGGACATCGTTCTCATTGCCGGTCTCTGGCTTCCGCAGGCGATCTGGACCGAGGTGTGCGCAGAGCTCGAGAGTCGCGGTCACCGGCCGATGCCGGTCGCTCTCCCGGGGGTCGACGACGGGTCCAGGACGGCGACGCTTACCGATCAGGTCGATGCCGTTCTTGCGATCGTCGATCAGGCCGATTCACCGATGGTCGTCGGTCATTCTGCGGCGTGCACCCTGGCGTGGATGATCGCCGATAGGCGGCCCGGTGCCATCGATCAGGTCGTGCTGATCGGCGGGTTTCCGGGTTCTGACGGTGACGCCTACGCGGACTTCTTCCCGGTGGTGGGCGGGGTCATGGCCTTCCCCGGCTGGGAGCCCTTCGAAGGTCCTGACGCCGCCGACCTCGACGACGTCGATCGCGGCCGTATCGCGTTGGTCGCCGTTCCCGTTCCAGAGGGTGTGGCGAGAGGCGTGGTGCGCCTGACCGATGAACGGCGATTCGACGTCCCGGCGCTTCTCGTGTGCCCGGAATACGACCCCGACCAGGCCAAGGCATGGATCGACGCGGGCGATGTTCCCGAACTCGCGCGGGCAACGCGGATCACATTTGTGGACCTCGATTCGGGGCACTGGCCGATGGTGAGCCAACCCGCTCAGCTTGCCGCAGTCCTGGACGGCGCCGCAACGGGAGAGTGACGGCGAGGGAGTCTTGAGGCGCCCCACTAAACGGGTCGACGTGGAATGTCTTTGAACCGCCAGGCGGGATACCGCTGACCGCGCAGACGGGAACGTATGCCGAGGCCCGTTGTGCATGCGCCATGGGTCGGCGATCTGACCCAGGTCGGCGGCAGGTCGTCCGACAGTCGCAGGCGGCCGAGTCTACGCTGGGTCACCGTCCCCCGAGCGCTCCGGGAGGACTCGAAATCGCCGATCTACTCGAGGCGTCCATGAGTTCCGATTCCAGGCACTTCACACTCGGACCCAACGAAGGCAAGGCCCTGTTCGTGCTCGGCGACGTTGTCACGTTCAAGATCACCGCCGATCAATCCGACAACGCCTACTTCCTCACAGAGATCGCCAGCGAACCGGGCGGTGGACCGGCATTCCTACACACCCACGTTCCGCAAGAGACCTTCTGGATCCTCGAAGGCCGGTATGAGGTCTACGGGCAGGACGAGCAAGGGGAGAAGTACGCAATCGAAGCGCCGGTTGGTGCGACCATCCACGTGCCGGGGAACGTGCCCCATGGGTTCCGGAATGTGGGCGACACCATGGGGAAGGTCCTCGCGCTTTACGCACCCGTGGTCCACCAGAAAGAGTTCTTCGAGGAGATCGGAGTACCCATGGAGTCGTCCCTGGACCCGATGCCGGTCGATCAGATGCCAAGTGCCGAGCGGATCATCGAGGTGCTCGCCAAGCACGAGATGAGGCTGCTCGAGGCTCTCCCCGACTCGTAGCCCACGAGAGACTTCGAAGGCAGCTGGTGCTCAAACCGGAACTGGCTCTTCGCGCTCGTCTATGCCGAGCAACAGGAGGATCGCGACCCCCATCCCCAGAAGCAGGGAAGTGAGCAGATGGGATCGCAGGGTTTCGACCGCTGACACGAACGTCACGGCGAGGCCTTCGCGTGGCTCGAGGCCGCGACGTCCGCCTGCGGCCGCTTCCGAACCGGATGCCCCTCCGACTTCGACCAGGAGATCGTCCTTGATCTCCGAGATCTCCTCGCGTACCTGGGCGTCGAGTTCGGGGACGGTCGTGGACGACCCTGGACTTGTCGAAGGCGGTGCCACGATCTCCTCGATCGGGGTACCCGTGGTGGGGACGGTCGTAGTGGTTGTCGTCGGCAGCGTTGGCGTGGTGGTGCCGGTGGCTGTCACGGGAGGGACCGTGGTCGAACTGATCGGCGCCGTCGTGCTGGTGGTGCTGCTGGGAGTGATGGGTGGGGCGGTCGTCGACGTGGTGGCCGGTGGCATCGTCGTGGATGTTGTGCTTGTCGTTGTCGTCGTCGTGGATGTCGATGTGGTCGACGGCACCGGAGGAGCGGAAACGTCGATCGTGAACGTCGAGATGGCTGGTGCGCCCGACGGGTCGACGGCGGTCACGACCGCCGTATAGGGGACCACCTGTGCAGTCCCGGTGGCGATGACCCCCGTGATGACTCCCGTTGCCGGGTCGATGTCGAGCCCCGAGGGAAGCCCGGTTGCGGAGTAGAGGAGCACGTCGCCATCTGCGTCGGAGAACGAGGGCGCAACCGTCACGGAATCGCCCTCCACCGCCGTGACGTCGGCCGGCGGCGGGCCGGCGAGGGGAGCCCGATTGGTGTCGATGATCGACCAGTTGAATGCGACCGTATCGGCAAGAGGCGGAGCACCGGAATCCTGGACCGTCACCGTGACCGCGTGGGGTGAGCCAACCGCCGCGTCATAGGACACCACGCCTGCGATCACCCCTGTCGCCGGATCGATGCTGAGGCCGCTGGGTAAACCGGTTGCCCCGAACGTCAGTGTGCCGGTAGGGATGTCAGGATCGGAGACCGGTATCGCAAGGCCGACCGAGTCCGCCTCGGCATGCACCTGGTCCAACACCGGTCCGAGAATCGGCGCCCGGTTCGATTCTGCGACGTCCACTGTGACCTGCGCTTCATCGAACCGCAACGTGTCGTCGGTGACCCGGAGTGTGAACCTGTATGTCCCGGGCCCGTCAGACTCGTCGGTCAGCCACGAGAACGCACCCGTTCCGCTGTCGATCGACGCTGCGGCCGGGACCGGATCGGGTCCATCGACGAGGGAGTACAAAAGGACCGCGCCCGTATCGGGATCATGGGCCGTGGCCGTGAAGGTGGCGACGGTCTCCTCGGCGATGGAGATGGCCGGTGGTGGGTCGAGCACAGGATCGTCGGGCGAGCCGTTCACGGTGACGGTGACATTGGCGGTTGCGGATCCGCCCTGCCCGTCGCCGACCGTGTAGCCGAAGGTGTCGGTCTGGTCGAAGTCGGCGGCCGGAGTGTAGGTCACCGTGCCGTCCCCATTGTCCACCACGACGCCTCCGGTGATGAGTGTCGTGTCGATTGCGGACATCACGAGCGTGTCGAGGTCGGGATCCGACACGTAGCCGGGGTCGAGGAGGTCGATGGTCACACCTGTCGGGTCGTCCTCTGCAACCGAAGCCGACCGGTCCGCTGCGCTCGGATCACGGTTGGTGTTGGTGACGGTCCAGGTGAAGCTCTCGACGTCGGAGTTGAGGGCGGGATCGGTCACCACGACCTGCACGGCGTATGGGCTGGATGCCGCCGCCGTGTAGCCGATGGTGCCGGTTATCAAACCGCTTGCGGTGTCGATCGAGACGCCTGGCGGCAGTCCGGTGGCCGAATAGCTCAGCGTGTCGCTCGTTCGGATCGGTGGCGCCCGCGTCGATCGAAACCACATCACCTTCCGCGTCGGTGCGACCAGCGAGGACGTTGTCGAACTCGGGAGCGTCGGAGTTCGCGGCGATGACCTGGATGTTGTCGATGTTCATGTGGCTGTCATCGAGGCCGGATACGAGGGAGAAGCCGACGGCGGCGAATGTCCCGGCATACGCCGAGATGTCGAATGAGGCGGACTGCGGAGATCCATCATCGACCGACAGCGGAAAGACATCGAGCGTGTCCCACGAGAGGCCATTGGCGGTGGCGAGGAGCCTCACCTCGCCGGTTCCGGCATCATGCACGTGGCGTTTGAAGTCGAACGTCAGGGAGATCGTCGCAGCCCCAGCGCTGTTGAATCCCCTGACGATCGATGCGCTCGGATTGGAATCCTTGCCGATGACGAGGCACGCGCCGTCGGGGCAGTGGGCCTCGTTGCTGGCCGCTACGGCGCCCGTACCAGGGTTGAAGTCGTCGCCGAACTCCACCCATGGGCCGTTCCACGGGTCGGAGCCGTTGGATCCGTTGTACACGCCCGGCGCAGTGAACTCGTCTCGGTACTGCCGCGGGGCGGCAGCGGAACTGGGCAGAGGAGCCAGCATGCTGAATGCCAACCCAGCGAGCGTGCCTGCAGCGACGGCCTGTCGTGTTCGGTCCCGCCTGAGCGTCAGGCGTCGGCCTCCCGCCATCACGTAGTCCCGACCCGCAGAAGCGCCCATAGTTCGTTGTCGCTCTCCACAGCGGCGAGCGGCAGCGAAAAGGTGAAGACTGTGAACGCGCCATCTCGACGGTACTCGAGGGAGCCTCCCATCTCGATCGCGAGGGACCGCGCAATGTTGAGGCCAAGCCCGACGCTTCCTGCCAGCAGTGCGTTGCGACCGTCGTGAACGAAGCGTTCGAACAGCCGATCGGCGATCTCCGGCGGCACGCCTGGCCCATCATCGACGACTGAGCACACGTACGAGGTGCCCTGGCGCCTCCCGATCACGCCGATACGTCCGCCACCGTACTTGGTGGCATTCGACAGCAGATTCCTCAGGATCTGGCGGAGCCGGAGGGCGTCGGCGAGCACGGGTCCCTCGGCCAGATCCATGTCGACTTCGGTGCCGGAGCGCCGCATCGGGCTCAACACCGCCTCGAGCTCGGTGGCCGGATCGACGGAGGTGGAGACGATGGTGAGTGCTTCCGATTCCAGGCGGGCGGCTGTGAGCAGGTCTTCGACCATCCGTGACAGCTCGGCGGACTCCATGTTGATGAGGTTGATCAGTTCCAGGCTCGACTCCGGGTCGACGATGCCCGACTCGATGAGAACCTCTGAGAACCCGTAGATGGACGTCAGGGGTGTGCGGAACTCGTGAGACAAGCCTGCGATGAACTCGTCCTTGGCCTTGTTCAAAGCCCGTTCGGCTTGGAGCTTGGCGTCGGCCACGATGCTGCGTTCTCGAACCTGGCGGCGAACGATCCTCCGATATGTGACGACTGCCACCAGCGGTATCAGGAGCGTGACGACGATCTGGGTCACCGTGGCGAGCCGTCCTGCCGTCGCCTGTGTGTCGGCGATTCGACCGCGGATGATCGACTGCGCTTCTTCGAGGTCATTCTCCAGTTCGACGAAAGCCGGTTCCAGCTTGGCTTTGCTCTCGACGAGTGCGGCTGTCACCTCACCGTTGTCGACCAGGTCGAGTACGTCACGCGCCGCATCGATGAATCGGCGAACTCGCTCGACAGCAGTTGGGCTCACGTCAGAGGGTACGGATCCGGTGAGTCCCTCAACGGATGTGAGCGCCGACCGGGCCTCGGTGATGGCCGTCTGGGTTGCAGCCGTTGAAGCAACGCCTATCGATTCGTCCACGGCGAAGAACACCGCCTGGGCGTTGGCAACACGTGCCACGGCGGCACTTCCCAACGCCGAGTTCGTCCAATGGAGGCTCTCGGCGTTGCGCGTGATGCGATCTGTGTTTCGCGCGCTGGCAGACACCAGGGCAAGGCTGATCGCCAGGGCAACCACGAGCGCGCCTATCAGCACGGCGACAGTCCGGTTCTTCACCAATGAAGCCGAGTGGGCATGCTCAGTGAGGCGGGTAAAGCCCTCCATGCTTCGCCAGTCGGCACGGGGAGGCGAACTCTAAGAGCCGCTCCTGCTCGCGTTGCGACGTCGGAGAGGCGCCCACCGGCGGATGAAGATCGGATGGTTCGGCCGACGTGACAGGCAGCAGGCACCGATGCGGTGCCTGCTGCCGTGGGCGTGCGGTTGAGCTCCCGCATCAGGGAGGCTCAACCACACTGCTACTGCTGTGGGCTCATGTCGACGCAGGTGTACACGGCGACGTCCCCACCGTGGTTGATGTGGGGGTGGTTTTCACACTTGGCGACGGCTGCGTCGAGCGAATCCGCTTCGATGACGGTATAGCCGGTCGCCGGTGTTCCTCCGCCCGGTCCGTCCCCCGTGCCGCTGCTGGTCACGTGCTTGGACTCGGCGAATGGAGCGCCGCCGTCGACGATCGCAGCGCCCAACTGGTCGTACCAGGCTCCCCACTCGGCCATGATCTTCTGCTGTTCCTCAGGATCTGCCTCCATGCCCATTCCGCCTGTGTAGATCAACATGAATTTGGTCATCTCGTCGCCTCCATGGTCTTGGGGCTGTCAACTACGCCCGCAGTGTCTCCGATCGGGTAGTGCATCAGGGCGGTCCAATCGCACGCCCGTCGTCGACACTAGGGGGCGTTCTTCGCCTCTGCAGGCCAAACCCGAGAACGCCGCGACGGCTCCGGCGAGGCGCACGGAGACGGCAACGACCGCCCCACCATCGCCAGCCGCCCCAGTTCTGTGGGCTGTGGTCCGCCAAAACGGCGGACCTATACCCTGGGTGCCGTATTCGGTCGGCCCGGGGTTGGCGTGGCACACTTCAGATGCCTACCCGTTGGAGCCATGACCCGTTGGATCGCAGAGCAGCTTGGTATCTCCGCCGCCACCATCTCGAAGGTGTTGGCCTCGATCATCACGATCGCGGTCCTCGTGCTGGGCCGGTGGGCCATCTTGCGCGCTCTTCATCGGAGATTTCAGGAGGAGTGGGACGAGTATCGGGCCCGTAAAGCCGCCACCTACACAGTCACGGTGGTGGGTCTCATCTCCATCGCATGGATTTGGGTCGACGCCTTCAACGACCTGCCCACCTTCCTGGGGCTGATCTCGGCCGGTGTCGCGATCGCCCTTTCCGACGTGCTGAAGAACCTCGCCGGGTGGATCTACATTCTCAGTCGCCGTCCCTTCCGGGTGGGCGACCGGGTGGAGGTCGCCGACGCCAAGGGCGATGTAGTGGACATCAGGCTGTTCAGGTTCTCGCTGATGGAGGTGGGTGAGTGGGTGGATGCGGAACAATCCACCGGCCGCCTGGTCCACGTCCCCAACGGCGTGGTCTTCACCAACAAGGTGGCCAACTACACCGAGGGTTTCCAATACATCTGGCACGAGATCCCGGTCCTGGTTACGTTCGAGTCGGATCACCGCAAGGCCCGGGCCTTGATCGAAGCAGCCCTGCAACGGCACGCCCCCGACGTCGAGGCGACCGCAGGTGATCGGATCCGCCAGACTGCACGGTCCTATCACATCCGCATCGGAGCGCTGACACCCACGGTGTACCTGACGGTACGGGACAGCGGAATCCTCCTCACTGCCAGGTACCTGGTGGGGGCACGTCAACGCCGGAACCTCGAGCAGGCGATCTGGGCGCAGCTCCTGGACGCGATCGCCGAAGAACCGAGCGTCGAGCTCGCGTACCCGACCGTGAGAACCTACATCGAAGGACCGCTCTCGATCTCGCACCCTGGCGAGGTGGTGGTGGAGGGCGACGCTACAGGCTGAGTCGGTCTGTGAGGTGGATCGGTACCCTCTGACCGTGGCAGGCGAACTGGTGACGGCAACCGTCGTGCTTTACGACGTCGTGGACTCGACTCGCATCCGCACCGATCTCGGCGACGGCGAGGCCGAGCGGCTGCTCCGCGATCTCGAACAGAAGCTGGCCGGGTTGGTCGCCGAGCACGGGGGAGAGGTCGTCAAGGGAACCGGTGACGGCCAGCTCCTCCTCTTCCGCAGTGCCACGGCCGCATTGGCGGCTGCGTGCGCCATCCAGCGTGCAAACTCCGGCTTGGCGCTGCGACTCGGAGTGTCGGCCGGAGACGTGCGCCGTACCGAGTTCGACATCCACGGGACGCCTGCAGCCGAGGTGGCACGGCTGTGCGCAGACGCCCAACCGGGGGAGCGGATGTGGCGCAGGACGCTGGGGGGTGCGACTCAACTCGCGGTGTTGGCAGGCGAGCCCGGGGCCGGAAAGACGAGGCTTGCGGTCGAATTTGCCCGCCGACTCGCCACCAATGCAACCCTGCTGGCGGGCCGATGCGAGCGCCAAGGTTCCGCGCGTTTCGGCCCCCTGTTGGATGCGATGGAGGGGCATCTGCGAGTTTCACCGACTGACCCTGGCGCCCCGGATGTCTCCGCTGCCGAACGGATCCTGGCGAGAGTGATGCCTCATCTCACGGAACAGGGCGTTGAACCCTCGCCGGACCTGGAGGATCCGTCGCTGGAGGAGTACCGGTTGGGTCGGGCCGTGATCGATGTGGTCTCCACGCTTGCGCGTCGATCGCCGGTGCTGATGGTGCTCGACGACGTTCAGTGGGCGGGCGATGCGACCAGGCATCTGCTGTCTCGGATGTTCCGGTCGCTGCCCTCGGACCGCGTGATGGTGATTCTCACGTGTCGCGACACCGCCGACGACCTCGACCCGGAGACGAGCGCATGGCTCGAGTCTTTACGGAGATCCCACGACATGTCGGTCGTCTCGATGGCCGGCCTGTCCCAAGAAGACGTCGCTGTCCTGGCGGAGCGGGCACTCGGGAGCGTTCGAGGCGGTGAGGTCCAGTCGGCGTTGTTCGAGCGCTCCGGAGGGAATGGCTTCTTCGCCAGTGAGTTGCTGAGGGAGTTGGTGATTGGCATCCCATCTTCGGTGCCGGCCACCGTCTCCGGACTCGTGATGGAGCGGCTGGCCCGACTGCCTGGTGACGTGGCAGAGCTTCTGACGGCTGGGGCGCTGCTCGGGCTGGAATTCGTGGCCGGCGTGGCGGCACGCTCGGTGGGCTTGGACCAAGCTGCGACAAGAGCGGCGATCACCCAGGCGATGGGGGCCCGGTTGATCCTGGAGGTCGGGTTCGATCGTTACCAGTTTGCCCACGCTCTCATCACGGCCGCATTGGAAGAGCAATTGTCGCGCTCGGATCGGGCGAGGCTCCACCGGAGCTTGGCCGAAGTGCTCGAGATGGACGATTCCGACTCCGCTTCGGTGGCTCGCCACCTGGTGGCAGCGATACCGGCAGTGAGCGCCGACCGCGCCCGCAACGCTGCGGTGACTGCTGCGGAAGACGCGCTTGGTGGAGTGCGGTACGACGAGGCTGCCCGGCTCTTCGGCCTTGCCGTTGCCGCGGCGGAAGATGACGGCACACATGGCACGAGCGGCGCTCGGAATCTGGGGCAACGATCCGTGGAGGGCCAACAGATCGACGGAGGTCCTCGGACTCCTCGACAGGGCATCGCAACATCTCGATGAGTTGCCCGCCGAGATCGCGGCCGAGGTCGTGGCCCAACAAGCCTCCTTCTCGATCTTCACCGAGGGCCTCTCGAAGCGACGTCACCTGGCCGACACAGCGTTGGAGGTTCTCGGGCAAAGTGCCGATCTCGATGCCCGACATCGTGTTCTCAGCGCCCGCTGGGTCGCGATCGCGTGCCCCGCCGAGCTCGACGCGGTGGTGGCCATGGACGAGGAGATCGACGTCCTTCGACGTAGGAGGGTGCGTTCGCTGGAGTACGGCGCCGCCGCCCACGAGGTGGCATACACGTGGCAGGGGATGGTGCGGCCCTCCGCCGCTATCTGGCCGGGCTGCAGGCAGCGGACCATCCCACCCGGGACATCGACGTATGGCGGATCGAGTCGCTGGCGGCAACGATCGCATTGGCGGAAGGGCGGCTGCCGGCGGCCAGGGCACATGCCGATCACGCCTTGGCTGCCGGTGCCGACTCCTGGAACGACACTGCGATGGCGATGCACATCTACATCCACGCCTTCGCCAACCGACTCGACGGAGACCCTGGTCGGGACCTGCCACGCATGGCTGCTCTCGCCGACGCCGTGGGAGGTCCAATCGTTCGTCTGCTCGAGACGTGGATGCAGGTGGACATGGGGGATCTTGCCCAGGCTGCGTATGTGATGTCGCGCGTTGGCGAGGGCCGCATTGCCGCCATGCCGGAGTTCTTCTTGGGATCGATGGGTCTCGCTGCTGCGACCGGAATCGCGATTGCACTCGAAGACCCTCACTGGATGGCCGTGGTCCGGCGCGCTTGGGAACCGATCGAGACACAGATCTGCGGAATCGCATGGGCGCCGTTGCCTGCAGCCGGACACTACGCAGGGCTGCTCGATCGGCGAATGTCCAACGACTCGGCGGCCAGACGTGCGTTCGCCCTCGCCACCGACGCCCATGAGCGTTTCGAGGCCCCGGGTTTCGAAGACTATGCACAGGTTGTTCGAGCAATCGACGGCCCGCCATACGCGTAGCCCGGTCCGTTGACCGTCCGATCGACTCTTGTCAGGGCCGCGGCAGAACGCCACGTTTGAGAGGTGGACGCGATGTACCTCGGATTGGTCGTGGGCGGCGGATTGATCGCCAACCTGCTGATCGGTTCGATGTTCGTGGCCCGGGTGCACAAACCCGACACGGCCCGAATCCTCGGCCTCTCTGGCACGGCGATGGCAGTCCCGTTGCTCCTTGCCTCCGTGCTCGCCATCGTCACCGCCCGAGAGATGTGGGATGTGGTCCTGCCCCTCGGGTTCGTCGGTTTTGCGATCATCGAAACGTGGGTCGACGTCGTCTCAGACTTCGAGGTCCGGACCTCACGCTGGTTGGGGCCCTATCTGGCGGCGTTCTACGTGGGTCAGTGGTGCGTCATCGGCGCTGCGTTTCGTGCGACTCCCGTCGGAGGTGCAGCCGTACTCGTCAGCTACTTCCTGTGTCTCGCGGCCACCGTCTACTCGTTTCGCCACGTGGGGCACGGCGTTGGGAACGAAACCGAAGTCTCGCCCGAGCCCGTTCAGCGTCCCTGAAAGTTGGGTCTGCGCTTCTCGAAGAAGGCCGTGATGCCCTCGCGGCCGTCTTCGGTGTGGCTCATCGAGGCGATCGATCGCGCCTCCAGCTCCATCTGCGTTTCCAATGTGCCGGCAAAGGACTCGTGCAGCATGCGCTTCACGGCGCCGTATGCCAGGGTGCCCCCTTCGGCGAAGGTGGTGGCAAGGGACATCGCCACTTCGAGGAGTTCGGCCCGGCCGACCACCTGGTTCACGAGGCCCCACTCGAGGGCTTCCTGCGCCGTCAACCGCCGATTCGTGAGCATCAACTCCATCGCCCTACGCATCCCGACCAGTCTCGGCACGAAGTAGGTCGACGACCCGTCAGGGGTGAGAGAGGCCGCTGTATAGGCCGACGTGAACATCGCGGTGTCCGCAGCGATTGCGATGTCGCAGGCTGCCACGAACGAGAAGCCCGCCCCGGCCGCCATTCCGTTGACGGCAGCGATCACGGGTGCGTTCATTCTGCTGAGCCGAGATATGGCGGCGTGGAAGTAAGTCGTCATCTCTTTGAGCAGTATCCCCGCGTCGTCGCCGGCGTCGGCGAAGGCGGCAAGGTCTCCACCCGCCGAGAAGAACGCGCCGGAGCCGGTCACGATCACGGCGCGTATGGCCGGGTCTTCATCGCAACGGAGGGCGGCGTGCATCAACTCGTACATCAGATCGCGATCCATCGCGTTGGCATTGTCAGGCCGGTTGAACGTGATGGTGGCCACGCCGCCGTCCTGCTCGAAGCGGATCTTCTCGAACTCCATCGTGCTCCTTCGGTCCCGATGGCATCCTACGACCATGGTCGACGACAAGAACGTCCGGTGTGACGACTGCGGGGCGACCGTGCCGGCCTTGGACGGTCCCACTCATCGCTATCTGGGGGCGACTGCCGGATGCTGGGCGCTGTACGGTCGGCTCCTGGCCGGCGAGCCGAGCATCGCTCCGGCGGAGTTCGCTGCGTCCGTGGTGGATGCCTACGCCGCCCAGCATCCCGGTGCCGACGTGCCACCTGCCCGACAATCGGTGGCGATCCATCTGGTGGCGCTCCACGCTCGTCTTGCGCATGGCCGGGATGTGGGTGAGCTGAACCGGATTCGAGTCGATGCCGCCGAATGGGGACATCGCAACGGTTTCGAATGGCTGACTCCGAAACCGGACCGTTGGCCGGCGACCGTCGTCGACCTGGTCTCGTCCGGCGACTCCGAGCGGCAAGCCTGCGTCGAGAGGTACGTGCGCGGGGTCTACGAGGGTTGGTATGAGGCGTTCGGGCCGGACATCGAGCGATGGCACCGGGAAGTGGTCAGGCGATGAGGCGACCAATCACCGAACCCAGCACCGTGCCCATCAGCCCGCCGATCAGCATGAACACCAGGTTGAGGATCGCTCGCCTCGGCGACGTGTCCTCATCGAGGAGCCGGCCGGTCTCGACCATCCAGGTCGAAAACGTGGTGAATCCGCCGAGCAGGCCGGTCGTGAGCACCGCCATCGTGGACTCGGGTAGATCGAGCGCCCAGACCAGCCCGGTGGCGAGAGAACCGACGGTGTTGACGGCCAGGGTCCCGGTGGGAAAGCTCCCGGTGGAGCGGGCTCCCACGAACGTGCCCAGCTCGAACCTGAGCAATGCTCCGATCCCTCCGAAGCCTGCGATGAGTGCCCAGGTCACCGTATCTCTCCAATACGGATCGCCATGAGCGCCGCCGCCAGGCCGCCCCCTACGCTGGTCGCCACGTAGAGCAGGGCGGTAGAGGTGGTGCCGCGCTGCACCAGATCGAGCGTCTGCACCATGACTCCCCCGAAGGTGGTGAGAGCCCCCATCATGCCCACCCCCAGCAGCGGGATCCTGCGGCTCTCGGCAGGCATCGTGAGGCTTCGTCCGACCAGGTAGCCGAGCCCGATCGACCCGGCGATGTTGACTGCCAGCGTGCCCCACGGAAAAGCACCTGCGCCTGGCATCGTCTCGCCGAGCGCGGCGCGTGCGAGAGTGCCGACTGCACCACCGGCGACCACCAGCATGCGGAGGCGGTTGCGCGGAGCGTCGGATGTCACGCAGAGTTCCGGGCAACCGACGGTGTGAGGTGCCGCTCGAGCACCGACCACACCTCGGGCCTGGCGAGTTCTCGCTTCATCGATGTCAGCGTCCGGATGAAGGAAGGCACGGCGGCTCGTGGGTCCATCGGATTCGGGCGCATGGCGGCGAGCACCTGCGGTGTCGGCCGGAGCACCAGGAACTCTGTGTCCGGCCAGGCCTCCGAGATGATCTCGAGCTCCTGGTCCAGTGCCGTGATGCCGACCTGATCGAGCAGACGTTCATAGAACATGGCGCCGTTGCGCTCCTCGTCGGCTGCCATGGGAGCGATCACGAGCACGAAATCGAGTGGATCGCCGTGTCCCAGCACCATGTCGGCGTGTGTGCCCGACATCACACCTCCGTCGACGTAGAGCCGGCCACCGATACGGTACGGTCGGAAGACCAACGGGATGCAGCTCGATGCCGCCACGGCATCGGCCAGGGGAGCGTCGGGGGCAGCCGCGGTGCCGAACGCAACACGTCGCCTGGATCGGACATCGAAGGCCGTCACCACGGTGGGTCGGGCCGGCCATCCGTCGGCAGAGTCGCCAATTGTCTCTCGAACCCAGCTCGCCACACCATCCACCTCCCAAGGTGCCGGGGAGGCAAGCAGCATCGTGAGGCCGGGACGGCGCACGCCGGGCAGGAGCCCGTGACGAACCCACGTGGCGATGTTGACGCCTGGATTGCGCCGGAACAGATGATTCGAGACCCGGTTGGCGACGTCGGATCGGCTCTCTCCGTGACGCACGAGGCCGTCGAGATCCAGACGATCGTGGCGGATGAGCGCAGAGACGAAGGAGCCGGCAGAAGTCCCGACGACCACTTCTGCGTCGTTCGCATTCCATCCCGTGGCGAGCTCGACCGCCATCAAGGTCGCCATCTCGTAAGAGGCTCCCGTGACGCCGCCTCCTCCCAGGACCAGGCCGACAGAGCTCATCTCGGATGCAATATAGATGGCATTCGGCGCAGGGCTACGGTGTTGAAGTGCTCATTCGCCCGGTCCAACGTCCTCTTGACCTCGAAGCGCTCGATCGATTGTTCGAGACGATTCACGAATGTGACGGTCATGCCCCCATCGGTGAACACAAGTACCTCGATCTGTTCCACTCGTCTCCTGAGAGAGACAGCGGGCTGGTCGCAGAGGTGGACGGGGTACCGGTTGCGTACGTGGCGATCGGTCCGACCCAGGACCCGAACACGTGGGCGATGGAAGTAGCCGTCCACCCTCTGCACCGGGACCGTGACACGACCAGAGGCGTCGTGGGTGCCGGCACCACCAAGGCTGCTGCACACGGTGCGGAGCGAGTCCGATGCTGGGCGTTCCAGCCGAATCTGGTGGCTGCGTTGGAACAGGCGGGATTCGAACCCGAACGCGAGCTGCGCCAACTCCGCGTCGACCTTCCGCTCCCCGAGGAACCAGCTCTCCCCGGCGACATCGAGATACGGCCGTTTCGAATCGGAACCGACGAGGACCTCTGGTTGCGGGTCAACAACCGGGCTTTTGCCGGTCACCCTGAGAATGGGTCGTGGACGCGGGCAGTGCTCGAGGATCGTCAGGCTCAGCCGTGGTTCGATTCCGCCGGGTTTCGCATGGCCTGGCAAAGGGCGGACCTCGTCGGGTTCTGCTGGACAAAGGTGCACGACGACGGTGTGGGCGAGATCTACGTGATCGGTGTGGACTCCCGAAAGCAGGGCTCAGGGCTCGGACAAGCGCTCGTGTTGGAGGGACTCAGGTTTCTACACGAAGAGCGAGCCGTTTCCCGAGGCATGCTCTATGTCGACGCCGACAACGAGCGAGCGCTTCGGCTTTACCACCGCCTGGGCTTCCGGCTGGATCACGTCGACCGTTCGCTGGTCCTCGAGATCGGCCGCTGAGTCCTTCGAGACCCCGACGTCGCGGTCCGCAGGTTTGGGGCCTGCGTCTTTCAGCCGAACCGGCGGCCGCACGAGGGACACCGCACATCCCCCTCGGCCGTGTCGGCCTGGCACCAGGGACATGGCAGGTCTTCAGCGGTCGACTCGCCTCGTGTCATTCGCCGGTCACCCGGCGTCATCCGTAGCTGTTGCCATACGCTTCCGGTCCGCAGTACCTCGAACACCCATCACTCCTCGACGACGTGTCGACAGCGTAGGTTGCCGCGTTCCGCGAGTGAAGGATTTCGCGATCTGGCGCCGAGCACGGCCGAGTCGAACCCGATACAGCCCAGGTGATCGGCGCTGGTGGCGTCTCGCTCGCAGGGTCTTCGTCAGCTGACAGAGCTGCTGAGATCGTCGACCAGGTAGCTGAGGTCGCCGAGTCTGCCATCGCGCTGTTCGGAGGCCTCGAGCATCGCCATCGCTGCGTGATACGCGATCCAGGGTCGCAGGCGGGCCTGGGGGAAGGATGCTCCGTAACCCTCCCAGAAGGCCTCGGCAGCATCGCGCCCGAGTTCACGAGTCAGTCGCCACGTTGCAAGGCTGAGGTCCCACTCGGGGGGAGCGAGCGTCGCCCACTCCCACTCGATCAACATCACCTCGCCCAACTCCGACACGATGAAGCTCCGGGGATGGGGGCGTGTGTGGGCGGGCCTCGGGGTGCTGGCCTGCGGCCGCCGCTCGGTGGAGAGCGCCCGTTCCAGGACCTCGGCGGGCAGCCCCAGCCTTCCGCGATAGCGCGCGAGGCGATCGAGCGTGGACTGATAATGGTCACTGACGTATGCCGAATCGAGGCCGCTACCGAGATTCGTTATCTCTGCCCGAGAATCGTGTACGCCCCGCAAGACGGCACCGGCTCGAGCGATCGTGGCGGCGTTCTTCGGGAGGGTCGCCAGACTCCATGCTCCGCCGTCGGGCATGCGGATCCATGACATTCCTTGATTGGATCCGCGTTCGAGGATCTTCGGCACACCTCGGACCCCGGCGAGAGCCTCCATGGCGTGACGTTCGCGTCGCTCGCGCGCCGGAGACGAATACACCTTCACAATCGTCGTCTCGCCATCTTCGCTACGCACCCTGAAGACGCGGTTGGTGGAAGCCGACAACTCCTTGAGCGTCGCCGTCGGCATCAGTCCTGCCACCATCTGCGCTGCGTCCATCCTGCTTCGACCCTCCTTCGGCGAAACCCGGCACTGGCCGCGATGGCGGCCAGTTACCCTGCGGGATTCACAGCGTAGCGAGAACCAACGTGGCAATACATCTACGACTTCCAGACGGAACAGAACAAACACACCCGGACGGCGTGACTGGACTGCAGGTGGCCGAGGGCATCGGGCAACGATTGGCGAAGGCGGCCGTTGCCGTGAAGGTCGACGGCATCGCCTATGACCTACTCCGTCCGATTCCCCACGACGGCGACCTCGAGATCGTCACTGAGTCCACCGACGAAGGCCGATCCATTCTCCGACACTCTGCGGCACACGTGCTCGCACAGGCGGTGCTGGGCCTGTTCGACAGCGCGACCTTTGCGATCGGGCCGCCGATCGAGAACGGCTTCTATTACGACTTCGACATCGGGCGCCCGTTCACGCCGGAGGACATCGAGGCGGTCGAGGCCCGGGTGGCGGAGATCATCCAGTCAGACCAGCCGTTCGTGCGGGAATCGATGGATCGGGCCACCGCGCTCGACCTTTTCGCCGATCATCCCTTCAAGGTGGAGATCATCGAGGGCGTCGACCCGTCGGAGGTTGCCGGCGGTGAAGAGGTCACGGTCTACCGCAACAACGGCTTCGTCGACCTGTGCCGCGGCCCACACGTTCCGTCCACCGGGCGCCTGAAGGCCGTCAAGCTGCTGCGGACCGCAGGTGCCTATTGGCGCGGGGACGAGCACAAGCCGCAGCTCCAGCGGATCTATGGCACCGCGTGGGAGTCACAGAAGGCGCTCGAGGACCATCTCCACAATCTCGAGGAGGCCGAACGCCGGGACCATCGCAAGCTGGGACCCGAGCTGGAGCTCTTCAGCTTCCCACGTGAGATCGGGTCTGGACTCGTTGTGTGGCATCCGAAGGGCGGCATGGTCCGGAAGCTGGTCGAGGACCACAGTCGGAGGCTCCACGAGCGGTACGGATTCGACTTCGTGTTCACGCCGCATCTGGCCAAGGAGGATCTGTGGGAGATCTCTGGTCATCTCGGCTGGTATGCCGACAACATGTACCCGGCGATGGAGATGGACCAAGGGGACAACTATCGGGTCAAACCCATGAACTGTCCCTTTCACATCCTGATCTATCGGAGCCGTGGTCGTTCCTACAGGGAGCTCCCGATCCGGCTCTCTGAGCTCGGCGGCGTGTATCGGTACGAGCGTTCGGGCGTCGTCCACGGAATGCTTCGTGCTCGAGGGTTCACCCAGGACGACAGCCACACCTTCTGTCGTCGCGACCAGCTCGCCGACGAGCTGGTCATGCACCTCGACTTCGTGCTCACATGGCTCCGCGATTTCGGTTTCACCGAGTTCGAGGCCGATCTCTCGACTCGCGATCCGGACAAGGCGATGGGCGAGGTGGAGCAGTGGGATGAGGCGACCGCCCTCTTGAGAGAATCGCTCGATCGGTCCGGGCTCAGCTACCGGGTCGCCGACGGCGAGGCGGCGTTCTATGGCCCGAAGATCGACGTTCACATCAAGGACGCGATCGGTCGACGCTGGCAGATGTCGACGATTCAGGTGGACTTCAACCTCCCGGAGAGGTTCGAGCTCGAGTACGCCGGCTCGGGCAACACCGCCGAGCGACCGGCCATGGTCCACTGCGCAAAAGCCGGGTCCATCGAACGGTTCATGGGCGTGCTGACTGAGCACTACGCAGGTGCCTTCCCGACATGGCTCGCACCCGTCCAGGCCACGGTGATTCCGGTTGCCGATCGACATCTCGAGTACGCAGAATCGGTTGGTGCCGAACTCGGGGCGGCAGGCCTTCGCGTGGAGGTCGACCACAGTGACGAGACCGTTGGCGAGAAGATCCGCCGGGCCCTCACCCAGAAACATCCGGCAGTGTTGGTGGTGGGTGACAACGACATCGAACCCCGGACGGCCGGCTTCCGACGCTACGGGGAAGAGCGTGACAAACGTGGTGTGTCCATCGCGGACATCGCCACCGAGCTCGCAGCCGAGGCTCGTCCTCCCAGTGGTGTGGAGGTGGGTTCGTGAGCGACGATCGGCGCAGAATCTCAGACGGGATCGAGATCGACCGTGAGCTGGCCGAGCAAGAGGGCGTTCCCGAGGAGTTGGACGCCGGGGTGGTCGGGCCGTATCGGTTCCCCGACCCGCGGCGGCGCCGGACGTCGGCCTGGCTGTATGTGGCGACCGCAGTCATCGTTGGGCTGCTGGCGTTCGCCACCCCAGGGTATTGGATCGTATTCGCGATCCTCGTCGTACTCGCCGTCTGGAATCTCGTGGCGGCATGGCCATTGGGTCTCGACCAGGAGGCAGCGCTCGATCGCAGCTCGAAGGTCATTCCGTTCGCAATCGGCCACGCTTCGGCAGCCGTCACCTTCCACGGGTGGCGTTCACGACCTCGCTGGCATGTGGTCGCCTACTCCGCTGATGATCCGCCGTCTCAGCGGGCGCTGGTGGAGTTCGACGCTGTGACCGGCGATCAAACCGCCGAGCCCTATGTCGAAGCCGTGCCCAGCGGCTGAGGGGTTGCTGGAACCACGCCTGAGGCCGAACTGCCGACCCCGCTGTCGTGGGTCGGCTGTTCGTTGTCGTCTGTGGTTGCGTGGGGTGGTGCGGGCCTCGGCTCGCCTCCTCCCCGGCTCCTTTTCTACCGCTGATCCATTGCGACGAAGTCGCGGACGTCAGGGCCCCCGTAGACCTGGCGGGGGCGGTAGATGCGGGTCTTCGGATCGAGCGACATCTCCCGCCATTGAGCCAGCCAACCCGGCAGACGCCCCAGTGCAAACAGCACGGTGAAGAGGTCCGTCGGGAAACCCATGGCCCGATACAGGATCCCCGAGTAGAAATCCACGTTGGGATACAGCTTGCGCTCGACGAAGTACTCGTCCTCGAGAGCTACCTCTTCGAGCTGCATGGCCACGTGGAGCAGCGGGTCGTCGACGCCGAGCTTGGCGAGGACTTCGTCGGCCATCTTCTTGATGATCTTGGCCCGTGGGTCGAAGTTCTTGTAGACCCGGTGGCCGAATCCCATCAAACGGAAGGTGTCGTCCTTGTCCTTCGCCCTGGCAACGTACTTCGACACATCGCCGCCGTCCGCGACGATGCGTTCCAGCATCTCGAGGACTGCCTGGTTGGCGCCACCGTGGAGAGGCCCGGCGAGGGCATGGATCCCGGCGGCGACCGACGAGAAGATGTTCGACTCGCCGCTGCCAACCAGACGCACCGCCGACGAGGAGCAGTTCTGTCCGTGGTCGGCGTGGAGGATGAGGAGCACCTTCAACGCTTGGACGATGGTCGGATCGACGTCGTAGGGCTCGGCCGGTACCGAGAACATCATGTTGAGGAAGTTGCCCTCGTACCCCAGATCGTTCTGCGGATAGACGTATGGCTGGTGAACCCGATACTTGTAGGTCCATGCGATCATCGTCGGCATCTTGGCGATCAGGCGTCGAGAGCTGATGTCCACGGCTTCGACACTCTTCGGGTCGAGGGCATCGGGGTAGTACGTGGCGAGCGCAGAGGTACAGGACGCAAGAATCTGCATCGGATGCGCTTCGTGGGGAAACGCCTCGAACAGATGCTTCATGTCTTCCCGAAGAAGCGAATGCCGGGTGATCGCCTCTTCGAATGCCTCGAATTCGGCCTTGGTCGGAAGCTCTCCATAGTTGAGGAGATATGCGACTTCGAGGAACGAGGCCTGCTCGGCGAGCTGTTCGATCGGATAGCCCCGATACTGGAGGATGCCCGACTCGCCATCGATGTAGCTGACCGTGCTCACACTCTCGGCCGTGTTCCCGAATCCCCGGTCGAGCGTGACCAGACCGAGGCTGCCTCGAAGCGTGGAGATGTCGACCCCCGGATTGCCCTCCACCGACTCCACCACGGGGAGAGTGATCTCCTGGTCCCCGTATCGGACGATGACCTCAGCCATTCCTACCTCGCTCTCAGCTTGTCTCGGTCGCGGCGGCCGCGATGACTTTTTGTGCCTCCTGTTGGGGCATCTCTTCGTAGTGGTCGATGACCATCTCGAACGTTCCGCGGCCGCTGGTGATCGACCGAAGATCGATGGCATACCTCTGGACCTCCGCCATGGGCACCTCTGCGGTGATGACGCGGAGGGACCCGTCGGTGTCCATGCCGAGCACGCGGCCTCGTTTGGAGTTGATGTCGCCCATGATATCCCCGGTGTAGGCCTCTGGGACCCGCACGGTCATCTTGACGATTGGCTCGAGGAGCACTGGCCGGGTGGCAGCGGCGGCAGCGCGCACGGCCTGGACGCCGGCCATCCGGAACGACATCTCGTCGGAGTCGACGGCGTGGTACTTCCCGTCCACCACTTCGGCGGCCACGTCGACCACCGGAAATCCCGCGAGCATTCCGCGTTCCAACGCCTCCTGAATGCCTTTGTCGACGGCTGGAATGAACTGACGAGGAATCGAACCGCCCTTGACGGAGTCGATGTACTCGTAGCCCGATCCCCGCGGTCGGGGAGCGAACTTCACCGTGGCGACGCCGAACTGACCGCGCCCACCGGACTGCTTCTTGTGCTTGCCTTCGACCTCGGCTCCCGTGGTGATGGTCTCCCGATAGGCGATGGTCGGAGTCGAAGTGTCGAGTTCGACTCCGAATTTTCGGGCGATGCGCTGGATCGTGACATCGAGGTGCATGTCTCCGAGTCCGGCGAGGATCGTTTCGTGGGTTTCGCCTCGTTGCTCGACCGACAGCGTCGGGTCTTCTTCGAGAATGCGGTGCAGCGCCGCAGACAGCTTGTCGTCGTCTTGATTCGACCGCGGGGTGACGGCGACCTCCATCACGGGTTGCGGATAGGCGATGGCCGCCAGATCCAGGTCACTGCCGGGGGCGCGCAGCACGGAACCGGTGTGGATGCCGTCGACCTTTGCAACTGCTGCGATGTCGCCACAGACCACCTCGGCAGCGTCGGTGTGCTCTTTGCCCTGGAGCCGGAAGAGGTTGTGCATACGAGCGGTGACGCCGCCGACCACTTCGATCATGTCGTCGTGTTTGATCGTGCCGCTGATGACCCGGAACACGGAGATGCGGCCGACGAAAGGATCAGAAATCGTCTTGAAGACCGACGCCAGTGCCGGACCGTCCGACGTCGGCACGATGGTCGAACCGTCGCCTGCGACGAACCGTCGTTCGAGAGGATTGGGTCCAAAATCGACGAGGAACTGGGCCAGGGTGTCGATTCCGACGAGGTTCGCAGCGGAACCGACCAGCACCGGGAAGATCGTGGACCCCAGCATGCCCTGGTGGACGGTCTGGATGATGACCTCGCGTGACGGCTCCACACCCTCGAAGTAGGCCTCCATCATCGCCTCGTCGGTCTCCACGACCGACTCGACCAATGAGAGGTGAGCGGAGTGGATGAGTTCCCGCGAGCCCTCCGGCGGTTCCTCCGTCAGCTTCCCCTGCAGCGCGCCGTCTTCATACAGATACACACGTTCCGACACCACGCGTGCCATGCCCTGGAGGTTGGCTTCCTCGCCGATAGGCACCTGGATGGGCGCGATCCTCTTGCCGAACGCTTCGCGGAGTTGGTCGAGAGTTCGTTGAAAAGAAGCCCGTTCACGGTCGAGTTTGGTGATGAACACGGCTCGCGGCACGTTCTCCTCGGCCGCAACTCGCCACATGAGTTCGTGACCGACCTCGACACCGTCGACCGCCGACACCACGAAGAGCGCCAGGTCGGAGGCGCGGATCGCTGCGCGGGCATCCCCGGCGAAGTCCGCGTATCCGGGGGCGTCGATGAGGTTGATGTGATGGTCGCCCCATTCGACGGAGGCGACGCTGAGGCCGAGGGAGATCTTCCGCTCCTGCTCTTCTGGCTCGTGGTCGAGCAGACTCGTTCCGGCATCCACGGAACCCAGCCTGGTGGTGGTGCCGGAGACGTATAGCAACGCTTCGGCCAGCGAGGTCTTCCCGCTGCCACCGTGACCGACCAAAGCCACGTTGCGGATCTTGTCTGGTACCACTTCGTCGAAACCTCCTGGAGACCGGGAATTGAGCATAGTGACGGGGTCAGGGGCCCGACCGGGGCCAGAAGGCCGTATGTCACGGACCTTTGCTCCTGCTACGTTTCCCCGATCGTGATCGATTTGCGGGTGCGACCCCGCGTACAGGGCATTCTTCAACCCATCGGACGCTTCTTGGCGAAGTTGGGTGTCTCGCCGACGTTCATGACGTTGTTCGGCTTCGTCGTCGCCGCCATGGGTGCGATCCTCATCGGCACGGACCGCCACATCTCGGGTGCGTTGGTCTTTCTCGTCGGCTCTGCCCTGGACGGACTCGATGGTGCGGTGGCCCGCGCATCCAATCGGGTGACGGCCCGCGGCGCATTTCTCGATGCAACGGTCGATCGGCTCGGCGAGATCGCCATGCTCACCGGGCTCGCAGTGTCTCAGCGCACCGACACCCGCATCCTTCTGCTGTCACTGCTGTCGATGGGTGCTGCCCTGATGATTCCCTACATGCGGGCAAAGGCGGAGGTGGAGGGTCTGGACGGCAAGGGCGGCCTGATGGGGCGGGCCGAGCGGGTGATTCTGTTCTCGATCGGTGTTCTGTCGGGCTTCATCGAGCCGATGCTGTGGATCATGCTGGTCGGGAATTGGTACACGGTGGGTCAGCGGTTCTGGTCGACCTATCGTCGAATCGAGTCGTGAGGCCCCTCCTCGGATATCTGGCGTTCAGGGTGGCGATGGGTCTGGTGGGACTTCTGCCCCGACGCGTGGCCATCGGAATCGGTGAAGCGCTTGGTTCAGCCGGCTCGTGCGTCCTGCGCGGCCGTCGCAGAATGGCAGTGCGACACGCCCGGCGCTTGGGTGCACCCGACCCTGCGCAACAGGCCAGGCGGATGTTCGCTGCATACGGTCGATACTGGGCCGAGACACTCTGGATACGTCCCCGCCGCCGTGAAGAGATCGAGGCGTCGACGACCATCGAAGGTGACGAATGGATCCGAGCAGCACGGGCCGGGGGCCGTGGAGTCGTCCTCGCCCTCCCACACATGGGGAACTGGGAGTACGCCGGGCCTGTCGCAAAACGGCTCGGACTCGATCTCGTGGCGGTCGCCGAGAATCTTGACAATCGGCGCATCCGGGACTGGTTCGTCGATGTCCGCCGGCGGATGGACATCGACATCGTGCTCGCCACCGGCGGCACCACGGTCATGCGCGCCCTCGAGAACAGGTTGGCGCGTAACGGTTCGGTGGCGCTGTTGTGTGACCGTGATCTCAAGCGGCGAGGAGTCCCCGTGGTGTTCTTCGGCGAGGAGACCACCCTGCCTGCCGGTCCTGTCACGCTCGCACTCCGGACCGGCGCTCCAATCCTGCCCGCCGCCGCATATTTCGGCCCCGAGGGTTCTCACCGAGTGGTCGTGCGACCCCCGATCGATGTACCCAAGGGCGTGAACCGCACTGAGGCGCTCCGCGCCGGGACCGCCAACCTCGCCCGGGAGCTGGAAGGGCTCATCCGCGAAGCGCCGGAGCAATGGCATCTGCTGCAGCCCAACTGGCCCTCCGATCGGCAGGAACCGTGAAGATCGGGCTCGTCTGTCCCTACGACCTCGGTGCACCAGGGGGCGTCCAGCGGGTCTGCCTCGATCTGGCTTCACGGCTCCGTGAAGGCGGGGACGAGGTGGTGTTGGGTGCGCCAGGAGTTGGAGACGGGTGGGTCTCGCTCGGGTCGGTGGTGCCGGTCGTGGCCAATGGATCTCGAGTCCCACTGTCGCTGTCACCCCTGGTCAGCCGGCGGATTCGTGCCCACATGGGCGATGTCGACGTGCTCCACGTCCATGAGCCATTGATACCGACCGTGGGCTGGGCGGGAGTCAAGACCGGTCACCCCACCGTGGCCACGTTTCACGCAGACCCGCCGGTCTGGGCGCGGCGCCTGTACTCGACGCTCAGACCAATTGGGGACTCGATGTTGGGCGGGGCATCGATCACCGCCGTGAGCCCGGTCGCCGCCTCGGCCATACCTGATTCCTGGGGCCACGTTGAGATCATTCCGAACGCGGTGGACATCGACGCGTACCGGCTCGACGTCCCCCGGCGGTCGAAGCGAGTCGCTTTCCTCGGACGAGACGAACCGCGCAAGGGCCTGGACGTCGTGCTCGAGGCATGGCCTGCCGTACTGGCCGTCCATCCAGATGCCGAGTTGGTGGTGATCGGGGCGTCGAGGCTTGACGGGCCCTCCCGTGTGGAGTTTGCAGGAAGGGTTCGCGAGCCCGAGAAGAGGTCACTTCTGGCGTCGTCGTCGGTGTTCGTCGCGCCGAACCTGGGGGGTGAGAGCTTCGGCATCGTGCTGGCTGAGGCGCTCGCGTCCGGGTGTGCGGTTGTGGCAAGCGATCTCCAGGCGTTTCGGGCCGTCGCGGAGCACGCAGCCCTCTACGTCCCTCCCGGAGATGCCGAAGATTGGGCCGAACAACTCATCCTGATGCTCGGATCGCAGGATCTCATCGAGTCCCTGCGTGTTGCTGGTCGTCGCGTGGTCCGGAGATACGACTGGAGTGTGGTCCTCGACAGCTATCGCAAGGTCTACGCAGCGACGATCGGTGCCTGAGGCAGATTCGAACGGGTCTGGGCAGCTTGCGAACTCCGGTACCATTCGAAACGAGAGGAGATCAAAGGTGGAACGAGGAACAGACCTGGTCAAGCGTGGCCTCGCCGACATGCTCAAGGGCGGCGTGATCATGGACGTCGTGGATCCGGAGCAGGCGAAGATTGCCGAAGAAGCCGGTGCGGTAGCGGTGATGGCTCTGGAGCGTGTCCCCGCCGACATCCGCAAGGACGGCGGAGTCGCCCGGATGTCCGATCCCGAGATGATCGTTGGCATCCAAGAGGCGGTGTCGATCCCGGTGATGGCAAAGGCGAGGATCGGCCACTTCCTCGAGGCCCGTGTCCTTCAAGCTCTCGGCGTCGACTACATCGACGAGTCGGAAGTGCTGACACCGGCGGACGAGGAGAACCACATCGACAAGTGGGCCTTCGTCACTCCCTTCGTGTGCGGTGCCCGCAACCTCGGCGAGGCGCTCCGCCGCATCGGCGAGGGCGCGGCGATGATCCGGACCAAGGGTGAAGCCGGTACCGGCAACGTGGTCGAAGCCGTGCGACACATGCGCACCATGACCGACGAGATGCAGCGGCTCACCGTGCTGCGAGACGAGCAACTGATGGCCGCCGCTCGCGACATGCAGGCTCCCTACGAGCTGGTTCGAGAGATCTCCGGGACGGGGAAGCTCCCGGTGGTCAATTTCGCCGCCGGCGGAATCGCCACACCGTCGGATGCCGCCCTGATGATGGCACTCGGCTGTGACGGGGTGTTCGTGGGATCGGGGATCTTCAAGAGTTCGAACCCGGCCCTGTTCGCGCGGGCGATCGTCGACGCAACCACCAACTGGCAGAACCCCGACATCGTCGCGAAGGTCTCTCGCGGGCTGGGCGGGGCAATGCCGGGACTCGAGATGGATACGCTCTCGGAGGCCGAACAGCTCGCGCGGCGCGGCTGGTGATCTCGGGCGAGCGCTGATGGCGACGGTTGCCGTCCTCGCGCTTCAGGGAGACTTCCGTGAACACGCAGCGGTTATGTCGCGCCTCGGGGCAGAGGTTCGTGAGGTGCGGCTCCCGGAAGATCTCGCCGGCATCGACGCCGTCGTCATTCCGGGAGGGGAGTCGACAACCATCGGCAAGCTCGCCGTTCGGTTCGGGGTTCTCGATCCGCTGAGGCAGCTGATCCTCGACGGCCTCCCCACCTACGGCACGTGCGCCGGGTTGATCTTCTCGGCGATGGCGGTGACGGAGGGGGATCAGCCGCTGTTGGGCGTCCTCGATGTTGTGGTGCAACGCAATGCCTTCGGTCGTCAGAACGAGTCCTTCGAGGCCGACCTCGATGTTCGGGGCCTACAGGAGCCATTCCATGCGGTCTTCATCAGGGCGCCTTGGGTCGCCAAGGTGGGGAGTGGTGTTGAAACGCTCGCTACTGTTGGAGAACACCCGGTCATGGTCCGCCAGGGAAACATCCTCGGAACTTCGTTCCATCCCGAGCTGACCGGTGATGACCGCATACATGAGATGTTGATTTCGATGATTTCGTCGGGGTGAGGTAGATGTCCGGCCATTCCAAGTGGGCAACCATCAAGCGCAAGAAGGGCGCGAACGATGCCAAACGCGGCAAGCTCTTCGCCAAGCTGGTCAAGGCGGTCGAGGTTGCGGCGCGGCAAGGTGGACCGAACCCTGCCGGCAACGCCACGCTGGCGCAGGCGATCGCCAAAGCCAAAGCGAGCTCGGTGCCGAACGACAACATCGAGCGTGCGATCCAGCGCGGCGCAGGCGACCTCGATGGGGCGGACTACGAGGAGATCTGGTACGAGGGGTACGGCCCCGGGGGCGTGGCCTTCTACTGCCAGATACTCACCGACAACCGCAATCGGGCCGCATCTGACGTGAGGTCCACCTTCAACCGCAACAACGGCGCGCTGGGTGAGCCGGGGTCGGTTGGCTATCTCTTTGAGCCAAAAGGACAGGTCATCGTGAACGGTGACGAGGACGCCGTGATGATGGCTGCTCTCGAAGCCGGAGCCGAGGACGTGCGGTCCACCGGCGAGGCGCACGAGGTGATCACGGGCTCCCACGACCTGTTCGCCGTGAACGATGCGCTCGTGGCAGCAGGTTTTGAGGTGGAATCGGCAGAGCTCGTGCAGATGCCCTCGAACCTGGTCCCGGTGGACGCCTCGACCGCCGCCAAGGTCCTCCGGCTCGTCGACGCTCTCGAAGATCTCGACGACGTGCAAACCGTATACGCCAACTACGACGTCGACGACGACGTCATGGCGCAGCTCGTCGACTGAAGACGGTTTGATCCGGGCGCGAAGTGGATCAGCGGGTGCGCAAGCTACGAGAGCAGCTCTTCGAGGTTGAACCCGTTCGCATCGGCGATCAGCCGGTCCAATGCGTCGAGATCGGTTGGGGCATGATGCTGCCAGGGGATCTCGCTGAACTCCGTGGCGTATCTCGAGGCGAACTCGGTGCGCAGGTCGCGTTGTCGTCTCGACTCATCGCCCCAGAGCCGCAGGTTGTCGGCCAAGGCCGGGTCCACCCGTCCCGGACGCGCATCGATCCAATCCTCGGGCAGGGTCCGATTGAAGATCACCGCCTCGGGGCGCGAGGCGATCTCGGGGAGCTCCCGGAAGAATCTCACCGCTTCGCGCATCGGGGTCGGATCGGCCGTCGTGACGACGATCGACGTCGCCCGGCGGAGGTGGGCTTCTATCTGTCTCGAACGTCTCGACACACCGTCGTAGGTTGTTCTCAGGTCCATGAGAAACTGTGCGATCTGTTCGAGGAGCGAAGCGCCGAGCACCTGGTCCGCAAGACGGAGGGCCGGCCTGGTCGCCCGATCGAAGAAGAACTTGCGGCCCGGGAGCGACGCTCCCGTCACCCACTTCAGGACCCGGCCGCCGACGAGCTCGGTCATGGCCCTCGGTGCCGTGAAGAACTCGATGCCGCCTGCCGACGGCGGCGTATCGACGACGACCAATTCCCATGCCCGGGCGTCGAGGAACGTAGCCGCCTCCTCTGCAGCGGCATACGACTGGCTGGCCGGGAAATGGTTGGTGGCCGCGACGAAGAACGGATTTCCGACGAGACGTTCCGCAGCATCGGGGGAGGCATGCCGCCGGGCGATCGCCGACCATGATGCCGAAGCGTCGAGCATGGCGGCCCACAGGTTCGGCTCGGTTGGATGAGGGGTGGGCTCGGAACCCAGATCTTCGAGGCCGAGAGCGTCTGCCAGGCGCCGAGCCGGGTCGACGGTGACCACGAGCGTGCGGATGCCTCGCCGTGCGGAGCGCACGGCGAGCGCTGCAGACACAGTGGTCTTTCCGACTCCACCTCCACCTGTGACCAGCAAGGCACGGGTCATGACCACTCCTCGATCTCATCCGCCAGCAGCGCAGCGACCTCGGTTGGCGTCATCGTGCCGAACAGAAACGGAAGCAACTGATCGGCGGGCAACTCCTCCAGCCAGCGCTGTTGTTCCTCCCAGAGCGAGAGGTGCAGTCGGGCGGCGTCGCCGGCGCGACCGCCGGGGAGTTCGCCGTCTTCCCAGTCGAGGGTCGGCAGCACCCGATTGGTCACCACAGTCGTGTCCGATACGACCTTCTCGGCATCGAGCCATGCCAGCGTCTCTTGGGTCTCCGACGTCGGCAGCTCCTCGGCGAGGTTCACGAGAATGAGCTCCGTCGTGGCCGGCGCCGAGAGGATGGCTTCCATCCATGTGGCCTGCTCGCGGATCTTTCCGCTGGGTACCAACTCGGTGATCGAACGAGCAGCGCGGAGGTACGAGCCGATCTGGCCGGTTGGGGGCCCATCGACCACGATCAGATCCCAGTGATCGCGCTTCACCTCCCACAGGATCTTGCCCATGGTCACGATCTCGCGAATGGCAGGAGCGGCCGAGGCCAGCGCATCGAATGCCCGGACCGCAGGACCGAATGCAATGATCGGAGGTAGACCAACCTGGACCTGGAGGTATTCGACGAGGGCCTTGGTGCGGTCGACCACCGAGGTGGACAGGCCCGGACGATCCTCTCGTGCCTCGAATTGGAGCGGCGGCACGCCCAGGTGAGCGGCGAGACCACCGCCGTCGCCGGTCATGGCGATCGACAGGATGCGCTTCCCTCGTCGATGGGCCGCCAAGGAGAGCGCGGCCGCCACGGCCGACTTACCGACCCCGCCCTTGCCGGAGACGATGGCGAGCCGGTGCTCGTCGCTCACGTCAGCTCGATCCTCCGAGGGGGATACGGAGTATCAGCTTGCCGTCCTCCACCGACCACTCGGCGTTGCCAACGAGGGCATAGTCCGTGTAGTCGGTCTCGGCCTGCGCCAAGAACTTCTTGCGTTCCTCGCCGGCTACCGGGGGGAGCGGGCGGTCCTTCACCGCATCGGCGCGTTCACGGAATCGGGCGATCATCGCATCTACGTCGAATTCGGCCATGGGCCGAGGATAGGAGATCTCGCGATCGTTCAGCTGCGCGTTGGACCGCAGGGCGACATTCGTGGATCCCGACGACCGATCGTGGGCGTGTCAGGGTGCTGCTGTGCACCGCACATCTTCGCGGGGGGCCGCGTTCGTCACCGACTACCCGATTTGGTACTGCGGTCGTGCGGCCGCCTCCCGGAGGCCACGATTCCCAAAACGGAGATAGAGGCTCGGCACCACGAACAGGTTGAGCATCGTGGCGGTGATGAGGCCACCGAGGATGACGATCGCCATCGGGTATTCGATCTCCTGGCCCGGGATCTCACCCGAGATGATGAGGGGGATCAACGCCAACCCTGTGGTGAACACAGTCATGAGAATCGGAACCACTCGTTCTCGTGCGCCCTGGAGGATCAGCTCCCGACCGAATGGCACTCCTTCGACATCCTCGAGATGTTGGTAGTGGCTCACGAGCATGATTCCGTTGCGGGCCACGATCCCCAACACCGTGAAGAACCCGACGAGGGACCCCAGCGAGATCACGCCGCCCGTGATGTAGGCGGCGATCACGCCGCCAACCAGCGCAATCGGAAGCGTGGCGAATGTCAGCATCGCCAATCTCCAACTCGAGAACGACGCCTGGAGAAGCAGGAACACGCCGACGGCGGCGGCGGCTGCGAACCACATGAGTCTGTTGGTGGCGGCGTTGCGCTCTGCGAACTCGCCGGTGAGCTCTGCGTGGAACTCCTCGGGCCAGTCGAGTGCTGCGATCGCTGCCTCGACATCGCCCACCACGGAGCCCAAATCGCGGGAGTCGTCGATGTTGGCGCCCACCTCGATCTTGCGCGACAGGTTCTCGTGCTCGATCACGTTGGGAACAGGCACGATCTCGACCTTGGCGACGTCCTGTAGCTGAACGCGATCGCCCGATGGCGTGTCGAGCTGCAACGTCAAGAGGTCGCTGTAATTCTGACGAACCGCAGGTGTGCTCCACACCTGCACGTCATACGCCCGTCCGCCGGTGAAGAGGTCGCCGGCCTCTTCACCGGCGATCAGCTGGGAAGCCTGTCGACGTACCCCGCCAGGGCTGATGCCGACGGCCTGAGCGGCCGCGAGATCCGCTTCCACCCGCACCTGAGGGATGTCCTCCTGGTGCTCGACATGGTTTTCGATGACGCCGGGAATGGCGGCGAGCGCATCGTTGAGGTCGCTTGCGAGCTCTCGGAGCGTCAACAGGTCCGGCCCGTAGATCTTGACCGTGATGGCCTCGCTGGAGCCCGTGAGCACCTCACGAATGCGCTCCTTGAGGTAGGTGAGGACATCGCGGTACAGCCCGGGATATCCGTCGACGACCTCCTGGATCGACGCCACCGTGGCGTCGTAGTCGACCGCCGGGTCGACGCTCACCCAATTCTCGCCGAAGTCGATGCCCACGACCTCGTCCATGAGCAGTGCCTGTCCAATGTGGGAGCCGGCGTTGCGAACTCCCGGGATCTCCAGCAACTCGCCGTTGACTTCCTTGGTGATCCGCACCATCTCGGGTTGGCCGGTGCCGGGCTTCGTCAGCCAGTGCATCAGGAAGTCACGCTCCTTGAAAGATGGCAGCAGCGACTGCCCCAGAAGCGGCACGATCAGCAACCCGACGATCGAAACGGCCGCAACCGAGCCGAACGCCGGGTTCGGGCGCTCGACGATGCGGCGAAGCGAGCGCTCGTAGGCACGCTTGAGCGGTGGCACCAACGGGGATTCGCGCATCTGCAGCGAGGCCGGCTTCCGGAAGAACAGCAGGCTCATGGCAGGCGTCACCGTGAGGGCAACCGCCATCGACGCCAGCAGGGCGAGGGAATAGGAGATCGCCAGCGGGCGGAAGAACGACCCCGACAGACCCCCGAGCATGAAGATCGGAGCCACCGCTACGACTTCGATCAAGGTGGCGTAGACGATGGCACTGCGGACCTCGAGTGAGGCATCGAGGATCACCCGGGCGGTGGATCGGGTTCCGCCCTCGGCCCGGTGCTGGCGCAACCGTCGCACGACGTTCTCGATGTCGATGATCGCGTCATCGACGATGTCCCCGAGCGCGATGATCATCCCCGCCAGGATCATGGTGTTGATGGTGGCGCCGCGAGCATGGAGCACCAGTCCTGCGGCCACCAGTGACAGGGGTATCGCCACCACGCTGATCAGAGCCGTTCGCCACTCGAACAGGAACGCCCCGAGCATGATGATCATGAAAATGGCGCCCAGCCACATGGCGTTCGAGAGATTGTCGATCGAGGCCTCGATGAAGGTCGCCGGTCGGAAGATCTCGGCGTCCACCTTGATGCCGTCCAGGCCCGGCTCCAGTTCGGCCAGCGCTTGCTCCACCCCACGGGTCACATCGAGGGTGTTTGCCCAAGGCAGTTTCTCGACGATCAACATCAGTCCGTCGCCATCGTCGATGACAGCGTCACCGATGAGAGGCTGATGGTCTCGAACGAGATCAGCGACCGATACGAGAGGAACGGTGTCGCCGTCGGTGGTCTCCACCGGGATCTGTTCGAGGTCGGCGGCAGTGACGATCGGGCGGTCCATCTTGATGCCATACCGCGTATCCCCGGTCTCGACCCAGCCCCCGGTGCCGATGAAGTGGCTCTCGGAGAACCGCAGCAGACCGGCCTCCACGGCATCCGACGTGGCGGTCATGATGTCTTCCATCCGGACATCGTTTGCCGCCATGCGATCCGGGTCCACCTGGATCTGGAGCATCTCGAGCCGTTCTCCCCAGATGGGCACGTTGGCAACGCCTTCGACGCGCAACAGCCGGGTGCGGATGTTCCAATAGGCGAGCATCGACATGTCGATGAGGTCGATGTTCGGGTCTTCGGATACCAGTCCGATCTTCATCACCCTGCTCGTTGAAGAGAGCGGCTGGATGAGGAACGGCGGGCTCGCCCAGGTGGGCAGTGTGGGTGCGAGGACCGCGATACGTTCCGCCACATGCTGGCGAGCAGTGAGCAGGTCGGTGCCCTCGTGAAAGATGAGCAGGATCGACGACAGCTGCTCCACCGATTTGGAGCGAATGACGTCGAGATCGGGAATCCCGGCCAGCGACTGCTCGAGGGGGATCGTCACCAACGATTCGACCTCGCTGGCCGACAGGCCCAACGCCGGCGTCTGGACCTCGACCCGGGGCGGCGCGAACTCCGGGAACACGTCCACTTGCGTGTGGCGCAGCTCCTGGACGCCAAAGAACATCAACCCGGCTGCAATCGCCACGACGAGGAACCGGAATTTGAGACTGGATCCGACTACCCAACGCAGCATGTCGACCTCCTACTTCCCGATCCCGAACTCGGTGCCATACAGCTCCGGGACCCCGACGGTCACCACGTGCATTCCGGGCTCAGGACCCGTTTCGAAGTACGACTGCGCGCCCTCGTCCCACACCGACCCGAGCTCGGCGCGGACATACACCCGGGGCTCCGGGTTGGTGTACACCCACCGGCGGCCCTCGGCGTCGATGATCACCGCCGAGATGGGGACCATCGATCGCTCGCCCACCGCGGTCACGGGCGTGGTCTGAACGTCGAGACGCTCGATTGCAGAGGCGGTGAGGACGAGTCGGCTCAGCTCGGAGCCATCGATCGGTTCCACCACCGCCGGCTCTTCGAAGCTGACCGGCGCCGCCTCGGTACCGCACGCACCGATCGTCACGGAAACGACCGCAACAGCCACCACGTTGATGCGCTTCATCACGACCTCCCGGTCAGCTCGAGCTCCCGGAGGTCGATTGAGAACAGATCGTCGGCCTCGGTGTCGGGCTCGGCCTTGGCGCCCCATCGCAGGTAGGCCGCCGGAAGGACCACGAACGCGAAAAGCGTTGTTGTGACGAGTCCGCCCAGAACCGAGATGGCCGTGGCTCCCGCCAGCTCCATGCCGGCCATCCTCACCATCGCCGCCATGGGGATCATCCCGACGGCGGCGGCACCGAGGGCCATCGCCCCCGGCACTGCCACGTCGGTCACACCTGCCGAAACCAGCCGGGGACCGAAGGCCTGGCCCGACCGACGCCTCGTCTGAAGTCGTCGAAACAGGAGCACCATCCAATAGGCAGCCACGACCAGCGTCGCGATCAGGCCGGTCGCTGGTCCCAGCCCAAACGTCTCGCCGGAGACTCGGGCCATGACCACACTTCCCGTGGCCGCCATCGGGAGCGACACCAGACCCACGGTCGCGAGCCGCCAGCTTCCGAATCCGGCCTGCAGGAGCAGGTAGATGCCGATGACGGCCGCCACTGCGATCATGAGAGTCCGGCTTCGAGTGGCTGCGCTTGCGGCGCCGGCATCCTGCACTGCCGCGTGAAACCCCAGATCGAGATCGAGTTGAGCTATGGCCCCCTCGACATCGGCGGTCACTTCGGTGAGTGTGCGACCCTCGACCGAAGCCACAACAGGTATGAAGTTCTGAACGGAGTCGTGGAGGATGGCCGTCGCAGCGGGTACCACGTCCACCGATGCGATGTCGCCCAGCGGGATGTGGGATCCGTCCGGAAGAGTGATCGGGAGTGAGCGCACCGCGTCGACCGAGGACCGCAGCTCGGGCTTGCCCCAAACCACGACATCGAACACCTTCTGGCTTTCGAACAAGTTTCCGACCGTTATGCCCGATAGCAACATGGCCGCGTTCCGTCGGACGTCTCCGGGTTTCACACCCGATGCCGTGGCCCGCTCGATGTCGATGTCGATCTCGATCGTCTCCTCGGTGGGGGGCAGATCCAACCGGGCATCCTGGATTCCCCGGACGTCGGCCATCGCCGCTCTCACCAGCTCGGCCGCATCCGCCAAACGCGACGGATCGTCCCCATACACACGCACGCTGAAATGGTCTGGCTCTCGAAGGAGGGCCTGAGTCCGCTGATCTGAATACGTGGAGATCGTGGCATCGAGTCCGGTTTCCGCGACCCGCTCTTCGATGGTGACGAGTGTCGTCGAGTAGTCGGCGTCGTCCTGCATGCGCACCCAGATCTCAGCCCGGTTGACATTCACGATCTGATCCGACCGTACGGCACGCCCGACGTGTGCGGTGACCTCCTCCACCCCAGATATGGAGCGGAGGTCCGAAGCGAGGCGGTCGGTCGAGTCGCCCATCGCCGTGAGGGATGCGCCGGGTGGCGCCGTGAGGTCGACCAAGGTGTCGCGCTCGGCGATGTCGGGTTGCATCGACACGTCGAGCATGGGAGCGACCACGAATGCCGCCACGATCGGCAGCGTGAACGCAGCAACGGCGAGGCGATACGAGCGGCGCGTGTCGGATCTCGGCAATGAGAACCTCCGCAGGATGCCCACGACGGTTGGCGCCTCATCGAGAGGAGCGCCGTGTTCGCTCAGGAGCATGCCGATCGCCGGTGCCACGACAAGAGCCGCCAAGACCGCCGATGCCATCGCCAGCAAGAAACCGGTAGCCATGTGAGGAAGGAAGGCGCCTGCCACGCCGTCGAGGAAGTAGACGGGAACGAGCATGCTGATCGCGATGATCAATGCGTATAGCGCCACGGTTCGCCCGGGGAGGGCGGCCTCGACCAGCGTCCTGTTGAGCGGAACGGCTGCGGAATGCCGCCCGTTCTCGCCCGGGCGATACAGGATGCTCCTGGCGGCCACGACCGAGTCGACGATGACAAATGCCGCCGCCCCGGCGAAGCCGACCAGGATGACCATGTTGATCGTGGTACCCGTACCCAGCAGCACCAGGACTGCGACGGCGCCGCCCGAGGCGGCTGTGACCAACGCAACGAAGGTCGTCCGCCAGTCGACGACACCAAGCGCGATGACGGCCAGGGCGGCCCCGATCAACAGGGCAGTGCGCAGGTTGGACGTCGCGGCCTCGATGTGATCCGCAGGTCGGTACACTTCCGTGTCGAATTGGATGTCCCCGAGACCGGGACGGAGAGCGTCGAGTGCCGCTTCGACATCGGCGGTAACCGTCGGTGTGTCCGCCTCTGGGAACTTCTCCACGACCAGTAGCACGCAGGGTCCGCCGGAGCATTGAGCGTCGCCGATGAGAGGTTGGTGATCCTCCACGATCTCGGCCACATCGCCGAGGGTCAGCGCGATGCCGTCGGCCAGTATCGGATCGTTCGACGCCCCTTCGAGCGGCACTTGGGCCAGTTCCTGGGGGCTGGAGATTGCCTGCTCGTGAAAGACGTGCAGCCGCTGATTGGGGGTGTCGATGAACCCGCCGGTGCCGGGGGTGGATGCCTCCAGGAAGGTGAGCCCTGACACTTCGAGTGCGTTTCCGGCAGAGCGCACCACGTCACCGAGGTCGACACCCAACTGGGCGGTCTCGGTCGGGTCGACGAGAATCTGGAGCTGGCGGTCGCGGAACCCCCAGATGGACACATTGGCCACACCCTCGACGCCCATCAGTCGCGGCACGATGACCCACCGAGCGAGGACCGACTGCTCTATGGGCGACAAGGTCTCGGAATCCATCGACACCATGGAGACGCGTCTGGTCGCCGAGAGGGGTTGGAGCATCTGGGGGAGGTCAGCCACCTGGGGCAGGCCCGCCGCTCCAACGGCTTGAGTGAGTCGCTCGGCTACCACCTGTCTGGCGTCGAGGGGATCGGTTCCAGGAGTGAAGGTCATCACCACCGATGACAACCCGGGCATCGAAACAGACTCGATCGTGTCCAGGAACGCCACGCCGTTCAGGAGATCCTGTTCCAAGGGAACGGTGATGAACTGTTCGACTTCCTCGGCCGACAGACCGAGAGCTTCGGTTTGAACCTCGACAGTGGTGGGCGCGAACTCCGGAAGAATGTCGGTGCGGAGGTTGCCGATCTGTGTCGCTGCCACCACCACCAATGCGATTGCCAGTGGTACGACCAAACGCCTGAACCTGATCCCGAATAGCACCAATGAGCGGATCACCTCGCGGCTCCTTCCCACGCGCGCCGCCTCTCTCCGCCGGCGCTCTCTCTCGTGCGCCGAATTGCCCGAGGGCAGAGATCAACGGAGCGGTTGGAAGCCCATTGCCGCGCAACGATGCCAAATCGGCACCGTCAAATGGTTGCCAGGATCGCCAACCAGCTCGGCGACATGCCCCTGTGCCGTTCAGCTGGCCGTCAGCTTGTGCCTGGGTCGAACATACACGTCTGGTCGGCCGCGTGGGGAGCTTCTTTTCCAAAGACAGGTTCCTGGTGCTCGGCCACCTCATCGGTTGCGACGCTCCGGGTCGGGATCGGACCGGTGAGGAACGTCAGCCGCTACGACGTCGTCCGTCTGCGTTGCTCTGCCCGGCGCTCAGATTCCAGCCGTTCGAGATCGACCGAGGTGTGGTCGACGAACTTCATCGCCTCGGCGATCGCGGTGTGACCGGCGACCTCGGCTATCTGGCGATGCATCTGCTGGGCGACCGTCCGATAGGCCGGATGGCCGGCAGGCTGACTCCGAAGCTCGAGGAGATGGAACGCCTCGCGAGGGTTCATCTCCATCATGAACCGGATGTTGGCGGCGAACGGCACCACATACTGAGCCACGTCCGGACCGAGCGAGTCGCGGAGTCGCTCGTACAGCTCCGAAGCCTCCGAGGTGATCGCACTCCACTCGTCCCCGAACCCGGCCGTCACAATGTCTTCCGGCAAGTCGAAGCCGAGGCGCGGCGACAGCCGCTGCCATTCCAGGGTGAGCATCCTGTGCCGTTGAAGATCGCGGAAGGCCCCGAAGTCGCACACGACATCGAACCGATACGCGGTGCGCTCCATCGGTCGTCCCGGCTTGTGTCGTCGGTTCTCACGGTCTCCGACGAGCGCATCGAGGACCGCGGTGCGCTCGCCCGGGGTCATCGTTTTGGCCAGCTCGAGCAGGCCGGAATCGGGGAGTTCCGACATCGAGTACAGCGCCGCCGCCACGATCTTGGTCTCGGCAGCGGGGTCCCAATCCGTGAGGGTGACGGAAGCGCCAACTGGATCGTCGTGGTCGGCGTCGGGTGCGAGATCCTCGAGGCGGTTGGCGATGTTCGCGAGATACTCGCTCCAACGCCCGCCCCGGTCGGGTCGATCCACCCTGGTCAGGAACGAGGGGATCACCTTGCGCAGCTCCGTGAGCATCATCGAGCCGTATTCCCGAACCTCCGCCAGCGGGTGGGCCTGCATTCGGATCAGCGCCATCTCGTAGGCCTGGCCGCTTGCATAGATCCCGACGTTCGAAAGCGTCGATGCGGGCAGGAGGCCCCGTGCGGCATCGCACGCCTTGGCACGGATGGTCGCCCGGTAGACCATGTCCGAGTCGCCTTCTTGTTGTGGGAAGCGAGCCCGGTAGGCCTCGGTCATGGCGGCGACGATTCGGGCGTACGTGTCGAAGGACCGCTCCATGAAGGAGGTGTAGTCACCGGCGAGTACAGAGCGTTCGATCTCGGCGGGTACGTGGTAGCGGTATCGGTCGCCGAGCTTGACGTCGTAGTAGATGTAGCGGGTCGACTGTTCGAGATATGCCGCCAGCCGTCCCCACTCGAGCACCTTGGTGAGGATGTTCGACGCCTGCTCACACGCGAGGTGGGTGCCACCGAGTTGGGCGACGGAATCGTCCCCGTACTCGAAGAACACCCGCTGATACAGCTGTTCGGCTTTTCGTAGGTCGACGAAAGGATCACCGTGTGCCATGGAATCGGCGATCGCCTCGGTTCCGGATTCAGGGTCGGTGGCGAACTCGTCCAGAAACAGGCGGCGGATCGACTTCGACGAACGCGAGTACCGGGCGAAGAGCGCGCCCTTCACCACCTCGGGCATGTTGACGAGCGCAAACACCGGCAGCTCGGTGTTGGTGAAGAAGCGCTCGAGGACCGCAGTCTCCTCAGGCGTGAATGATTCCTGGTGATATCCCACGGCATGCGACTGTACCTGCCCGGTACCGGGTGCTGGGTACCGAGTACCGAAGCGCAGCCCCCTGCGACCGTCTTCGACGCAAGACGCATGAATGGAACCGAGTGTGTCTCGCTCGGCGTTACCCTCCTTGGCATGGATCCCCGGACACTCGTCAGAGCCTTGAGGCTCGTCCTCATCCTGGCTGCAGTCCTTCTGGCGGCATTTCCGCTGCTCGTCTTGTTCGACCTGGCGAACGACGGCACCGGATATGGGCTGTGCCCCCTCGGCGTTCGATCGTGCCGGAATCCGTACACGGCCGCTCCCGAGCTGATGACGGCTCTCACTGCGGGATTGCTGGTGGTCCTCGGCGGATTCCGGCTCACCACGCACCTGTCGCGGAAGTTCGCCCGCGACGCGGTCCGACCTGATCCGCGCCGCTAGGGAGCCTCTCAGCCGGCGGGCGAGACCCCTTCGGCCATCAGCACTTCTTCTTCTGGTTCCTTCGACAGCACGATCTGGATGGCTGCCACGATCACAAGTGCGCCGATCCACCCGCGCACGTCGAGCCTCTCCCCCAGCAGGAGGGCTCCGAACGCAACGCCGAAGACCGGTTCCAGAGTGAGGATCACCGCGGTGCGCGACGGACCGATTCGGGTCTGTGCCCACACCTGGAGCAGGTATGCCACTGCGCTCACGCCTAGACCAAGCCCGAGAAGCGCAGGTAGCACGTCCGCCGAGGGGATCCGGGGGCCCTCGAACACGATCGAAGCCACGAAGGCCCATGCCGCGGTGACGATCAGTTGCGCGCCTGTGAATGGGATCACGGCATGAAAGCGGGCGCGAGTCGAGAGGTAGGCGATGTGCGATGCGAAACCGACTGCGCACAACAGCGTCAGCACGTCCCCGCGCCCGAGCCGGAACCCGGGCTCGATCGTCAACAGGATGAGCCCCATGAAGGCGAGAACGGTTCCGACGACGACCCATGGTGTGGGGCGCCTTCTACGCCATGCAGCGATGACGAGCGGGGTGAACACCACGTAGAGGCCGGTGATGAGTGCCGAGTTGGTCGCCCCCGTGGTCTGGAGCCCGGCTGTCTGGAACGCATATCCGAAAAAGAGCCAGGTGCCCGCGATCGCACCGTCTCGCCACACGCGGGCACGTGTGGGAAACGCCAGGGCGATGAGCACGAGCCCACCGAACAGGAACCGCCAAGCCACCAACGCGAGAGGAGGGAAAGAGGCAACGGTGTCCTTCACGACGACGAACGTCGCGCCAAACGCCATGGCGGCGACGACCAGCGCCATAATCGGCAGAGCAGGTCGTTCGCTCACGTGCTCGCCCGGAGGATGTCGGCAACATCTGCTGAAACCAGATACAGGCCTCGGGCCTCGACGGCAACGGCGCCGTCGATGACGAGGCGACCGTCCAGAATGAGCCGCCGGCCCCGGCGCTCGACGACTCGTCCTCGGAGCTCGATGGGCTCGGTGACTCCAACAGGACGGCGGAACTTCAGCTCGAGATTGCCGGTGACAGACATCACCCGTTCGAAGGCAATCGCGGCCCAGACCAGGATCTCGTCGAGGGCGGTGGCGGCGATTCCACCGTGAAGGGCAGCAGGCGAGCCCTGGTGATCCACCAAAGGCGTGAACCCGCCCACTATCTCGTCGTCTTCGATCCCAACCAGTTGCAGGTGCATCCCCGTGGGGTTGTCTCGGCCACAGGCGAAGCACCCATGGCCGTACGCGGCTTGGATGCCTTCCACCAACTCGGCGAGGTCAGAGGATGACAGGGAATCCTCCCTCGATCCCTGAGATGGTGGCGGCCGCGTGGACGCGGACGCCGTGATGTTCCAGGAGCTGGCGCCCGCCTTCATGCGCCTTCTCGATGCAGAAGCCGACGCCGACCACCCGGATGTCCGATTCCTCGAGCATGACGAGCGCGGCCGCCGTCCTCCCTCGGGAGAGGAAGTCATCGACGATCGCTACCTGCCGCAACCCGTCGAGAGCATGAGGGACCAGGTGGAGCCAGGGAGTGTCACCTTTGGTCGGCGAGTGAACACTTCGTGAGATGGGACCAGACGGTCTGCCAGGGCGCTTCTTCGCAACGATCATCGGGACGCCCAGCGCCTCGGCCGTGGCGAAAGCCGGGGCGATCCCCGACGCCTCCGAGGTCACCGCGGCGTCGCATGGACCGAGCGCTTCGGCGAGCCAGCGACCGATGTCGCTCATGAGTGCCACGTCGACGCGATGGTTCTCGAATCGGTCGACCATCACCAGGTCGCCTTCCACTCGTCCTGCTCGCGGAAGGCGTTCTTGAGGAGCTCTGACACGGTAGGTCAGCCTACCGGTACCATCGCACGCCCGTGACGCACCTCAGACACGACGGCAGCCGCCCGACGGCCGCGGAGCGCGGTCACGCTCGTGCCGTGTGGAATCGTCTGGTCGCCCGCTATCCGACCATCAGGACTGCGCTCGAGCATCGGAGTCCGTGGGAGCTGCTCGTCGTCACCGTGCTGTCGGCACAGACGACCGACGAGAACGTCAACAAGGTTCGGCCGGTGTTGTTCCAGCGGTACCCGACGCCGGGGGATCTCGCACACGCCAACCTCGAGGATGTCGAGGCCATCGTCTTCTCCACGGGCTTCTATCGCCAGAAGGCGGCAGCCATCGTGACCCTCGCTTCCGATCTCGTAGACCGATTCCAGAGCGAGGTTCCCCGTGACCTCGACAGGCTCACGACGCTCAAAGGTGTTGGCCGCAAGACGGCGAGTGTGGTGCTGGCCGAAGCGTGGGGCGATCCGGCGATTGCCGTCGACACCCATGTGAAGCGGGTGAGTGCTCGACTCGGCCTGACCACCGCCACCGACCCCGTGAAGATCGAGCAGGACATCAAGGCGCTCTATCCGGAAAGGGATTGGGCGGGACTCTCGATGCGCTTCATCCAGTTCGGGCGGGATGTCTGCGATGCCCGGAAGCCACTGTGTGGCGAATGCGAGATGCTGAAGATCTGCCCTTGGCCCGACAAGTCGATCTGAGCCAGCCTTCCAACCGTCGCATCCTCGGCCTGGCGATCCCAGCGCTCGGGGCGCTTGCCGCCGACCCGCTCCTGTCGTTGGTCGACACCGCATTCGTGGGGCGTCTCGGGTCGCAGGCCTTGGCGTCGTTGGCGATCGACGTCGCCATCTTCGGATTCGTGTTCGCCGTGTTCAACTTCCTGGCTTACGCGACGACGCCACTCGTGGCCGGTGCCCGTGGGAGAGGGGACTTGGCCGAGTCCGGACGCGTCATCCAACAGGCGATCACGCTTGCCGTGGTCCTGGGGGTCGCCGTGGGGACCATCCTCGTGGCCATCGCCCCCCTACTGGTCGAGGTGTTCGGACCCGAGCCGGCCGTCGTCGGACCCGCGGTGGACTATCTCAGGGTCCGAGCTGTTGCGATCCCCGCCTTGCTGATCATCACGGCAGGGCACGGTGCGTTTCGAGGGATGCAGGACACCCGCACTCCCATGTTCATCACAATTGCCATCAACGCTCTCAACGCCATGCTGGATCCGATCCTCATGTTCGGTGCCGATCTCGGGTTGCCCGGAGCGGCCGGAGCGACGGTGGTCGCACAGTGGATCGGGGCGGGCGTGTTCTTGGTCGTGCTGCGCAATCGTGGACGGTCGGAAGGGTGGACGCTCGAGGCTGTCCCTCTCGTGTCCACCCGACCGCTGCTGGCCATCGGCGGGTTGCTCATGGTTCGTACGCTGCTGCTGGTCTCGGCGTTGGCGGTCGCCACGGCCGCGGCCACCGCCATCGGGACTGTGGCCGTCGCTGCCCACCAGGTGGTGTCGCAGATCTGGTTCCTGTTGGCGATGATCGTCGATGCGCTCGCGATCACAGCCCAAGCGCTCGTCGGCGAATTCTGGGGCAGTGGCCGGAGGCAGCAGGCCCGAGTTCTGTCGGTCCGGTTGTATCGGTGGGGTCTTGCAGCCGGGGTCGTCCTGGCGGTAGTGGTGTGGCTCTCCGCCGGGGTGGTGTCCGTCGTCTTCGGACTCGAAGCCGATGTGAGCGCAGTGGCTCGCCCGGCGCTCGTGGTTGCCGCCATCATGCAGCCGGCGGCCGCCCTCGTATTCGTGGCCGACGGGGTGTTTCTCGGGATGGTCGAGATCCGCTGGCTGGCGGCTTCCACCGCTGCTGGGTTCGGGGCGATGGTCATCGGAGCGCTGCTCGCAATCTCGACCGGCGGCGGGTTGACCGCGGTGTGGTGGGCGGTGACGGGCATGGTCGTGGCCCGCGGTGTCGTGCTGGCGTTCGGCTGGCGACGAACCTCGGTTGATGCTCAGCCGTGATCCCCGAGATGCGCGTTCTTCGTCTCCGGTAGGGCAAGGGTGAGGACGGCGGCGATCGCCATCGGAATCGAGAGCACCAGCAGTGTCTTGGTGAGACCGAAACGGTCGATGACTCCGGCACCGAACCCGAGTCCGAGCGCCGAGCCGACCGTCGCCAGGTATGCCCCTGCCGAACCGGCGGTGGCACGAACCTCGGTGGGGAACAGCTCGGCCCTGTGGCTGGAGGCAGCGGGAACGTATGAGAAGGCTCCGAACCCCCCGATCGCAATCGCAACGAGCAGCGCAGGAATGCTCTCGACCTCGAACAATGCGACCCCACCGGCGACCGAAGCGGCCAATGCCACGATGGTGGTCGGACGCCGTCCCCACACGTCGGCCATGCGGCCCCCGAGCCAGAAGCCGAGGGCGCCGATCGTGCCGCCCGACAGCGCCAGCACCGTGGCGGCGGCTGCGGAGTAGCCCAGTCCGTTCACGAGGCGTTCGTTGGTGAACGCGAGAGCTACCGCGGGGAACGCTGCCGCGCTCAGCGCTCCCACACCCGCGATCCAGAAGTGTCGCGCATGGGGGCCGACGAGGATCTGGGAGACCGGGACTCGACGCACGTCGATGCCCCTCAAGGGTGACTCCTGGACCTTTCGCAACGTCGGTATCGCCAACAGGCCGACCAGGGGCACGGCGAAGGCGATCCTCCATGCGTCCGGTGACTTTGCCGCGATTGGGAGCATCAACTGTCCGAGCCCGGCTCCCAGGCTTCCGGCGGCCGCGTACAGCCCGATCACGAAGGCCCGGTACTGGCCCCGAATGCCCTCGGCGAGCAGCACCACGGCCAGCGTTCCGACCGCAGTGGTGGCGATCCGTACGACACCTTGGGAAGCGGTGAACCAGCCGGCATTGGGAGCCACGGATGTGGCACCGGAGGCGAGGATCAGCGCGGTGTAGGCCACCAGGAACGGGCGCCGTCTCCCTGCCCGGTCCGCCCACCACGAGAATCCGATCGCCCCGAGCGAGGCCAGGCGGGTGATCGCCAGCACCAGACTCATTTGGCCGCCGGTGAGGCCCAAACCCAGGCGCGTGTACGGGAGAATCGCCGACAACGGCGATTGTGCAAGACCCTGGAGAACACCCATCAGCCACAGGAGCAGGACGAGTCGACGCTCCTGTCCGTCGAGCGAGCGGAGCGGAAACAAACTGAGAAACACACTCCGCACGATGTCAGCCTACGGCGCGCAAGGTGGGAACATGCCGACAACCGAATGAGTTGATGGTGACATGGAATTCGCAGAGACCGGCTTCGCCCTCCAATTGGCGCTTGCATTCGGCGGAGGGATCCTCGCCTTCGTTTCGCCCTGTGTCCTCCCGCTCGTACCCGGCTATCTCGGCCTGATGTCGGGCTATTCCGTGTCGAGCCTCCAGGAAGGCTCGGTGTCGCGAGCCCGAATGCTGCGAGTAACACTTCTGTTCGTACTCGGCTTCAGCATCGTGTTCGTGGCAAGCGGTGCTGCAGCCACGAGTCTGTCGGAGTTCCTTGCCCGGAATCAGCAGACCACAGGCCGCGTGGCCGGTGTCCTCATCGTTGCGTTCGGAGCCCTGATGCTGGGTATGGCCTTTTCCAATCGCGGTCTCTTCGGGGCAATGCAACGGGAGAGACGAGTGGAGGTTCGGCCATCCCGACTGGGGGCCTGGGCTCCGCCCGTGATGGGGTTGGCGTTCGGGTTCGGGTGGACCCCGTGCATCGGGCCCATCCTGGGAGGAGTGCTGGCGGTGGCCGCCACCCAGGACACCGCGGCACAGGGCATGCTCCTGCTGTTCTTCTTCTCATTGGGACTCGGCGTTCCATTCGTGCTGACCGGTGTCGGCGTGTCCCGAGCGCTGGCCGCCATGCGCAGCTTCCGGAAGTGGATGCGCCCGATCAACATCACCGCTGGTGTCGTCATGATCGCCTTCGGCATCATCATGTTCACGGGCAACGTGTTCTGGCTGTCGGCGAGGGTCTCGGAGATCTTCCAGGCGATTCCGTTCCTGGAGAAGCTGGCCGAGATCTGAGCGCTCGTAACGGCGACCCTGCGTGGAGCGGTCGACTACCCGGCGCCGCTGAGCGTGTGCCCGGCCCATCGGGTCATCGCCGACTCCCGGCTACCCTCGCGTCGTGGCGATCACCCCTTCCCGAGAAGAGTTCATCGACCTCGCCGGTCGGCATTCGGTCGTGCCCGTGACCATGGAGGTGCTGGCGGATCGTGAGACCCCGGTGACGGCGTTCGAGAAGCTCGTCGGCGACCGACCGGGCTTCCTGCTCGAGTCGGTGGAGGGCGGTGAGACATGGGCGCGTTGGTCGTTCGTCGGATGGGACCCCGTGTTCACATTGCGCTCGCACGCCGGAGTCAGCACCGTCGACGATCCTGGCATCGAAATCCCAGAGGGCGACCCGCTGGAGGTGCTGGAGGCCCTCACCTCACGCTTCACGTCGGCCGACCTGCCTCACTTGCCGCCGTTGCACTCTGGTGCCGTCGGGTTGCTCGGATTCGACTGCGTCAGATATGTGGAGCACCTTCCATCCATGCCGACTGATGACCGGGGCCTTCCCGAGATGGTCTGGCAGTTCGTTGGTTCACTGGCGGCCATCGACCGGTTCCGGCAGACGATCGTCCTCGTACGGAACGTCTTCGTGGGCGACGACCCCGAACGGCAATACGATGAGGCAGTCGGACACCTCGACGCCGCTGCTCTGCAACTGGCGGGTGGCACGTCGTACGCACCGCGTTCCGCTCCGGATCCAACAGCACCCCCGGAGCACACATCGACATTCGAGCGCACCGGGTTCGAAGATGCGGTCCGATCGGCGAAGCGGTTCATCACCGAAGGTGACGCATTCCAGATCGTGGTGAGTCAACGTCTCGAAACGAAGTTCCAGGGTGATCCCTTCGCCGTGTACCGGGCCATCCGATTCGTCAACCCGTCGCCGTATCTGTTCTTCGTGCGTGACCCAGAGATCACGATCGTCGGCTCCTCGCCAGAGTTGATGACCAGGGTCCGTGATGGCATCGCCTTCTCCCGTCCGATCGCCGGGACCCGTCCCCGGGGTGCAACCCCCGATGAAGATCGAGCGCTCGAGGAAGAGCTGCTGGCGGACCCGAAGGAACGGGCCGAGCACGTCATGCTGATCGATCTCGCCCGCAACGATCTGGGGCGGGTATGTGAGTTCGGAACCGTGCACGTAGACGATCTGATGGTCATCGAGCGGTACAGCCACGTGATGCACATCGTCTCGGGGGTGTCCGGAAAGGTGAGTCCGGGGGTCGGTCCCGTCGATGTGATCCGGGCGACATTCCCGCACGGCACGGTCTCCGGCGCCCCCAAGGTGCGGGCCATCGAGATCATCGACTCCCTCGAACCGGTGGCACGCGGCCCGTACGCGGGCGCAGTCGGATACCTCGACTTCTCAGGCAACGTGGACACCTGCATCTGCCTCCGCACCGTGGTGCTCGCCGACGACAAGGCGTGGGTCCAGGCCGGAGCCGGCCTCGTCGCCGACTCCGACCCCTCGGCGGAGTTCGACGAGACCATGAACAAGGCGGCCGCCGCCCTGCAGGCGATCGCGTTGGCGGAGTCGATGTGATGGGAGCTGTGATGCGAGACGGGTACGGCGACGTGGTCGCCGAATATCGCGCACTCACAACCTCGGTGGCGATGGTTCAGGGGGCACACGATCTCGTCTGGGTCGAAGGGCCAGGGGCTGGCGATTTCCTCCAGGGACTCATCAGTCAGGACGTCGCCGGGATGCCCACGGGAGGAGTTGCCCGATCCTTCTTCCTCAGCCCGCAGGGCAAGCTCGAGGCGCTGCTGTGGGTGGCGCGAGGCACCGACTCGGTCGGCTTGTTGGTCGACGCGGGCAGAGGACCGCACCTGGCAGAACGGCTGGAGTACTACCGCATCAGGGTCAAAGCCGAGGTTCGACAGGAGACCCGCGACATCTGGGAACTGTGGGGTCCCGACAGCCTCGCAGCGAGCGGGCTCACCGCTGCCGACCGCTGGGAACAGAACCACGATCGCACCCTGATCCCCATTCCGATGCGGAACCTGCCGCGGGTTGTGATGGTGGGTCAGCAGCCTGGTTCCGGGCTTCCGATGGCGGGAGCGCTCGCCACGTCGGCGGTGAGGGTGGAGAATCTCGAGCCTGTCTTCGAAAGAGACGTGGACTCCAAGACGATTCCTCAAGAGACCGGCTTGACCGATTCGGCGGTCTCGTTCGAGAAGGGCTGTTATCTCGGTCAGGAACTCGTGGCCCGGATCGACACGCGAGGGCATGTGAACCGTGTGCTGCGAAGCGTGGCGGTCACGCGCAGTGTGCTGCCGCCAGAAGGTGCTGCCGTCTTTTCGGGCGACCGGGAGGTGGGGCGCATCTCATCGGTGAGCGAGAATCTGGTCTCGCCGATCGGGCTCATCCTGATTCGCCACGAGGTGTCGGTGGGCCACGAGGTCACCATCCGATGGGACGGCGGCGAGGCTCCGGCCATCGTGAAGAACGGGCAGCCGGCATGACGACGATGCTCGCTCCGATCATCGATTCGACATGGCACCGAATCGACCGGTTGCCACCGATCGCCGAACTCCGCGGCCGGTGTCACGACGCCCCCGCGGTCCGTCCGTTCGCACGCGCGCTCCAGGGGCCAGGCCTCGATGTGATCGCAGAGATCAAGAGACGGTCGCCGTCGCGGGGTGAACTGGCGCCCGGGCTGGACCCGGTGGGAAGGGCTCAGGCCTACGAACGCGGCGGAGCAGCTGCCGTGTCGGTGCTGACGGAACCGAGCCACTTCTCGGGCTCGAACGACGACCTCGTCGCGGTCCGTAGCGGGGTACAGATCCCGGTCATCCGCAAAGACTTCACCCTGCACCCGGCTCAGGTTTGGGAAGCGCGGAGCATCGGCGCCGACGCCATCCTGCTGATCGTGGCCGCCCTCGACGACGACACGCTGGCCGTCCTCCACGAGACAGGGCTCGAAGCCGGCATGGATGTGCTGGTGGAGGTGCACTCGGCGGCCGAGGCGGAGCGGGCCCTTCGGCTGGACCCGCAGCTCGTGGGCGTCAACAACCGCGATCTCGCGACATTCGAAGTCGAGCTGGCAACGTCCGAGGCCCTCGCCGACCTGCTGGCGGACGTGCCCGTGACGGTGGGGGAGAGTGGCATCTTCGACACAGCGGACGCCAGACGGATGCGGGATGCGGGCTACGACGCCGTGCTCGTCGGCGAGGCACTCGTTCGCTCCGGTGACCCGGCGTCGGCGATCGCCGATCTGCGCGTGCCCTGATGGTGTGGGTCAAGGTGTGCGGAGTCAGGACGCCTGCTGACGTGAAGGCGGCGTGCGAGGCAGGCGCCGACGCCGTCGGGCTGATGCTCGCCACATCGCCACGCCAGATCTCCCCGGACCGGGCACGATCGCTGATAGCGGACGCCGACTGCGAGACCGTGCTGGTCACGGTCGATGCCACCGCAACCGAGATCCTGGATCTGGCCGGCTTCACCGGAAGCTCGGCGGTCCAACTCCACGGCAAGCACGCCGCCGAAGCAGGCGCTGCGGCCGTGAAGGCGGGCCTCACCGTGTTTCGTCCCCGAAGCGTCGTCGGCCCCCTCGACCTCGATGACATCCCGCCGCCACAGATGCCCCTGCTCGATACCGCCCACGCCGATCTCCACGGTGGAACCGGACGGACCTTCGATTGGTCGTTCACAACCGCCATCACCCGACCATTCGTGCTCGCAGGCGGTCTGAGCCCGGAGAATGTCGCGCGTGCAGTGGCGGAGGTGGACCCGTGGGGGGTGGATGCCTCGAGCGGCCTAGAGTCCTCACCCGGCGTGAAGGATCACGACAGGATCAAACGGTACGTCCAGGAGGCGAAGAAGCCATGACCACGAAGGGCCTGAGGCTCGATCGGCCCGACGCACAGGGTCGGTTCGGAGAGTTTGGCGGCATGTTCGCCCCAGAGACCCTCATGCCCGCATTGACCGAGCTCTCCGCTGCATTCGAAGAGGCGTGGGCGGACGAGTCGTTCGTTGCCGAGTACGAGCTGATGCTGCGGGATTTTGTGGGTAGGCCGACACCCCTGCATCGTGCCGACCGCCTGTCGGAGCTGCTCGGCGTTGACGTGTGGCTCAAGCGCGAGGACCTGGCCCACACCGGAGCCCACAAGATCAACAACGCCATCGGACAGGGACTCCTCGCGAAGCGCATGGGCAAGCCCCGTGTGATCGCCGAGACCGGTGCCGGCCAGCACGGTGTGGCGACCGCGACTGCCGCCGCAGTCTTGGGTCTCGAATGCAGCGTCTACATGGGGGAAGTGGATATCGAGAGGCAGGCTCTCAACGTGTTGCGAATGAGGATTCTCGGGACGGAGGTCATCCCCGTCACATCCGGAGCGGGAACCCTGAAGGACGCGGTGAGCGAGGCGATGAGAGACTGGGTACGAACCGTCGAGACCACCCACTACATCATCGGTTCGGTGGTCGGCCCTCATCCCTTCCCATGGATCGTGCGAGAGTTTCAAAAGGTCATCGGTGAAGAAGTCCTCGCGCAGATGGAGGGCAGCCTCCCCGATGTGGTCGTTGCATGTGTGGGCGGTGGATCGAACGCCATGGGGATCTTCCATCCGCTCGCCGACACGGGCATGGAGCTGGTCGGGATCGAGGCGGCCGGTGAGAGTATCGCATCGGGACGTCATGGTGCCTCGATCGGCGCCGGTAGTCCCGGCATCCTGCACGGCACGCGAACCTACATGCTCCAGGACGACGACGGCCAGGTTCTCGAGGCCCATTCCATCTCGGCAGGCCTCGACTATCCCGGCGTGGGTCCGGAGCACGCCTATTTCCACCAGACCGGTCTTGCACGGTACGAGTCGATCGACGACGCGGAATCGTTGCGTGGAGTCGAGCTGCTCGCAAGGACCGAAGGGATCATCCCGGCGCTCGAGAGCGCGCACGCAGTCGCCTGGGTGGAACGAGAAGCGGACTCGCTGCGAGGCAAGAAGGTGCTGATAAACCTGTCCGGCCGCGGCGACAAGGACGTCGAGCAGATCGGTCGCGCAAAGCCCGAGTTGAACACCTGATGGGACGCCAACGAATCGACGACCTGTTCACCGGCGCCCGGGCGGCAAACCGGGCGGTCTTCTTGCCGTTCATGACCGCTGGGCTGCCGGATCCCGCCACATCCCCCAGGTTGTTCAGCGCCATGGCGACAGCGGGTGCCGACGGGTTCGAGGTCGGGATCCCGTATTCGGACCCGCTCATGGATGGACCGATCATCCAGAGGGCGAGCGATACCGCGCTTCGGGCCGGCGCCGGCTTCGATGCGAGCATCGACGTCTTGGCGAAGGTCGTCGAGGAGACCCAGGTGCCGTCGTTGGTCATGACCTACGCCAACCCCGTGTTCCGGCGCGGCATCGACGCCTTCTGTGCACGTCTCGAGGCGGTGGGTGCCGACGGCATCATCGTGCCCGACCTCCCGGTCGAGGAGGCCGGCCCGCTTCGTCAGGCGGCCGAGCGCCACGGGATCGGCCTTGTCCTATTCGTGGCTCCGACATCGGACAAGAAGCGAATCGAGGCTGTCGCAGCGGCAGATCCGGCCTTCATCTACGCCGTGGCGGAGATGGGCGTCACAGGTGAGCGGCGTGAGTCGAGTGGACGGGCGGGTGAGGTGGTGGAACACATCCGCGCCGTGACAGAAGCTCCAATCGTGTTCGGCGTAGGGATCTCGAATGCCGAACAGGCGAGGGCGGCTGCGGACGCCGGCGCCGATGGCGTGATCGTCGGGTCTGCGCTCGTGCATCTCGTGCTCGACGCCTCGTCGGAGGATGCTGCCATCTCTGCTCTGTCGTCCAGGGTCTCGGAGATCGCAGCGGCGCTGGCTCAGGCGCGGTAGCGCCGCCGAGTCAGGAAGAATGCCCGACCGGTACGGGCTCGATCGGCTCGAAGGCCGTTGCGCGGGGCCGCTCGTACCAGCCATAGGCGAAGATCGCCAGGACGAACGGGACGACGAGAGACCGCTGACGGGCGAGGATCCCGAGGTTCAGGATCCAGGACCACGCGATCACGAATCCGAGCGTGTAGACGGCGCTGAACAAGACGAATGGAGACGAGCGAGCGCGCCGGAGCTCCGGCCACCATCGAGGTGCAGTCCAAACGGTGAGCAGGAGCAACGCGGTCCCCTCGAAGGAGGCGATCAGCATCTGGGTATTGGAAGCCTCGTTGGGCAGAGGTCGATAGAGCACCTTGAGAAGCCCGGCCGGAAGATCGAGCGGACCGGAGACGACGCCACCGGACACTGCGGATCCGCCCTGTCCGGTCGAGCGTTCGAGGTCGTCGCGAACGCCATCGAAGTCCTCCGATGACACCGAATCCTCGAACGACACCCCAAACCTGGCGCTCACGCCGGCGGCGACGGGGATGAGTCCGGCGACCATCACGAGCACCAACAGAAGCCGCCGTGCTCCGACGCCTGCCTGGGACTTCACCACCAGCATGGTGCCGATGAGCGACAGCCCGAGAAGGGCTGTCACGTGCTCACGGACGACGAACACCACCCCGGCCGACGCACCGAAGAGGATCAGCCATGGGAAGCCATAGCCCTCGAACAGGCGAGCGATGGCGTAGGCCGCGAGCCCGATGAACAGCATCAAGAACGCTTCCTTCCCGATGCTCGATGGCCAGTAGATGAGCGTCGGCCAGAAGAGGATCAGTGCCAGGTAACGGAAGTGTGTCTGCTCGGGTGCCCATCGTCGGAAACCTGCGTAGAACAGGAATTGCCCGAACAGGGCGAGAGCCGCAAACTCGAAGAACCCCCCGAGAAGGCTCGGCTCGAAGGGGGCGTACACCAAGCCGGTGACCCATCCGATGAATCTCGTGCCGAGAGAGGTCAGACCCTCGGGGATCGGTGGGATGGCGCCTGACCGCCACACGTCGGCCATCTCAAGTCCCCGGTTGTGGTACCCGACTGCGTCACCGACGCCTCCGTATTGAGATTGGAGCACCCAGTAGCGGGCGAGCGAGCCCACCATCTTCCCCACTGCGCCCAGAGCGAACATCGATGGCAAGAAGCGGGCGTCCGCCTCCACGGCCATCACCCGGCCCAGGAGGTAGGAAACCCCGACGACGAGCAAGGGCAGAACGATCAGGTGCACGGCCACGCCCCCGCTGCCGAGAGCGAAGCCGACGAGCACGATCAGCGCCGCGACGAAGACGTACGTCGCAGTCTCTTTCACGAGCACCCGCCCAGCGTGTGGAAGCCATCCACCAGTTCACTCCCGCCCATCGTCTCGACCCTCAGCTGAGCCGTCGAGTCACTCTCGGATACGTCCGTCGATGGAGGCCACGCTACCGATCGGCGTCGCCTACCACGGACCAGATGCAGCGTCGCATGGCCCGGCGCCCCGGTCAAGGGGTGGTCTGTCTGCAAACTGGAGGATCTCGCCCCGTTCGGAAGGCTGTAGAGGCAACGCCCCACCACCGGTCGGCCTCGGGAATCCAAGGGGATGTGTATCCCGGAAGTTTCGTCCGTGTCGGATGGACATGCGTCGTAGCTGGTCTACCGTATTGGGGATATGGCTGATCGGAGTGCGGGCTCCAATTGGCACCGGCCCCTTCGTGGGGTCGAAGGGGAGTGAGAGTGCACGGGTGGAGCATGTCGCGGCATGCTCATGATGTCAGGGGCGGAGACGTGGGTGTTGTGGCGAGACTCAGCAGAATGAAGATCGTGCTGCCGACCATCGCAATGCTCGTCGTCTCCGAAGAGGGAGTGTGCTGATGGATCTGACACGTACCGCCCGGGTGTTGCGGGCACGATGGCCGGTGGTCGTGATCCTCGCTCTGCTGGGCGCGATCGCAGGCTGGATGGGCGCCGGCTACCGCAACGACTCGATCGAACCGCTGTGGGAGGCCGGGGCGCCGATCTCATTGGTGGAAGGTGCGGCAGACGAGGAGAACGCTCGCGCCGGTGCATCGGTGGAAGACCGTCTCAACGAGATTCGTGATCTCGCTCTCGAGGCCAACCGCGACATAATCGACATCGATCCGGACACTCGCGAGATCGAAACCTCTCCAGAATCCGGAACGATCCTCGTGAACACAGACGTAGGTGAAGTCGTCTTCATCGCTCAAGCACGAACTGAGGACGAGGCGATAGCCCGAGCGTCCGAGATCCGGCAGACGTACTTGACCGATCCGGCGCGAGACGCAACCGCTCGCCTCAACCAGCTCATCGGCGATCTGGGCGACCAGATGGCAGAAACGCGGCAGCGTATCGTCGAGCTCGAGGGCGAGGTTGCGGGTCTCGACCCCAATGTCGAACGTCGCGCCGAGCTCACGGCACTGCTGGATGCGCTCCGCGGGCGCCTCATCAACTTCCAGGAAGAACTGCTGCTTCCCGAGATCACCTTCCGTGAGCAACAGCGGAATGCGGTGAACACGGATGAGGAAGCCGAACCTCGTCCGCTCGAAGAAATCCAGGCTGACATCGACGAGGTGCAGGCAAAGATCGTGTCCACCGAGACGCAACTGGCTGCGATCCCACCACCCCCGAACTCGGACTACTCGGTTGCAGCGACCAACCTGCGGGTCTGGCAACAGCGCTACACCGACCTCGAGGCCGACTTCCAGGCATACCAGCTACAACTCGAAGAGCTCGAGAACCCGGTGGTGACGGAGGAGATCAACACGACCGATGTCACTCCGGCTGACGCCAGCCAGGGGCTGTATGCGCTGGTCGGGCTGATGGTGGGGACCGCGCTCGCCGCCGCCGGCATCCTCAGCGGAGACCGGCTCAGAGCCCCCGTCTGGGTGGCCTCGGACGCGTCGTTCCTTCCGACTCTGGCAACGGTGTCGGAGCGGACGGCAACCGAACTCACCTGGTACGACCAGCCGGGTGACACCCGTCGCAGGTCGGAGATCCAGGCACTGCGAGCCGGTGTGCTCGCCCGCCTCCAGGATCGTTCGGGCTCGGTGGCCCTGGTGGGGAGCCGCCTCGATTCGCTGTCAGTGAGGGCAGCTGCTGCCGACCTCGCGGTGGCTTTCGCTCAGTCGGGTCGATCCGTCATGCTTCTCGACACCGACTTCGACCCTTCGGACGGACTCGCCGAATTCCCCGCAGGCGGTATGACCTTGGCGAAGATGGTCGTGGACCTTCGCGCCGGCGTGGCCATCGACCTCAACGCGGTGATCCAGGTGCGTCCGAGCCTGTGGTCGATGCCGTCGGGCTCCTTCGACGAGGACCCGGCCGACCTGTTCGCCGGCGACATCCTCGACCGGGCACTCGGAGTGCTGACTGATCGCTTCGACGTGGTGATCGTTTCCGCGGGTGACCTGGCCGAAACCGTCGCCCAAGAAGTGATCACCCGGTCCGAGACGTCGTTGTTCGTCGTGTCGGCGGGTCGGTCGCTCTCGAACGAGCTGAAGCTGTACACGGAGGAGTTCACGCGTCGCGGAGCCAATTTGCTCGGCATGTTGATCGTAACGCGCCGTGCGCTTCCAAGGCTGTCCGCGTTGTGGGAACGCTTCTTCTCGAAGGGCACGGCCGTCATCGCGCCGACGAGCACAACCGAGCGGAGCGACGTCAGCGAACCGGCGTTCGTCGTGGCGGTTCCGGCCGAGGCCGAGGAAGCCATGCTCGAGGGCTACGTCGAAGAAGAGGAGCCGGACGTACGCGAGCCGGCGACGGCGGGCTCGAACGCGCCCGTGGTCGAGGCCGAGCCCGAGCCCCGTCTCTACGACGTCTTGCGCCGGCCGTCCGAGGACGGCGCAGCCCGCGAGAGCGCGACTGTCGAGGTGGCCAATGCTCTCGCTTCGATCGACCCGTCCAAGGCCTATGGACCCATGGCCGACTTCGTGGCGGACATGGCGGAAGAGATCATCTTGCGTCCGAGGTCGGTCGGATTCGATCACGACGGCATGCTGCCGTTGCACCCGGTCAAAGATCGGACCACTGTCGGAAGCGCCATCGGACGCCTGCTTCGTGACGACATGGGAGCCAAGGAGGGAGCGGCCCTGGAGCGTCAGATCATCGAGATCCTGTTCGGCAGCGGGCCGCTCAAATCGGTCCCTGTCGTACGCAAGAGTCTCGATGCGTGGCTGTCGATCGCCTTCTTCCGCGTTCATGCGGCCAGATCTGGCCGGGAACCCACGATCCTGCACCTGGTGAGTCCCAACCGGTTCTTCCAGATCATGGTGGATGGTCATCGCTTCGATGCGACTCACGTCTCGATTCTGGCCGACGAAGTCCTGCCCATGTTCATCGAGGACGTCGAGCGCCAGCAGCGCGCCGCCAGGCGATTCGGGTCGGAAGAGGCGATCGCTCAGCTGGACCGTGCGATCGCCGATGCCCGTTCGTTCGGCAATCAGCTCGTCGTCCTCCAAACGGGGAGCCAGCCCGAGGCGCGACTGTTCTATCCATTCTCGGATGATCCGTACCCGTCAGGGTGGGCACCCAGATGGGAAGAAGACGTCCGAGCGACGATCGCACCCCTCCAGAGGCTCGGGCTGTTGGCGATGCCGCTGCTGAGCGATGAGGAACTCGACGTCATGCTCGCCGTCAGCTGAACTTCGACTCTGGTCGACAGCGAGATCCTGCATGAAATATCGTGCAGGATCTTGTTGTTGAGAATCGCAACCAGGGGAAGGTCGATATGTCACTGAGGGAAGAGTTGCAGGCACGGGTCGAGAAAGGCCGCGGCAGCTTCGATGCCGAGCGGTCGGCGGTGTACGCCCGCCAGGCCGAGGCACTGGCCCAATCGGACATCCTCGAACGGGCTCTGCGAACGGGGGACACAGCCCCGATGTTCGACCTCCCGGATGCGTATGGAAACAGGGTCCGTCTCGCCGACGTGCTCCAGGATGGTCCCGCAGTCATCTCGTTCTACCGGGGATCGTGGTGCCCATTCTGCAACCTCGAGCTTCGGGCACTCCAACGTGAGGTGGACGGAGCAAAGCAGGCGGGTGTCACGCTGGTGGCGATTTCGCCGAACAAGCCCGACGTCTCAGAGGAGATGATCGACGACCTCGGTCTCACCTTCCCGGTGCTGTCTGACAGTGGCAACGAGGTCGCGTCAGCGTTCGGGCTCGTGTACGAGATGGTTCCCGAACAGGTCGACTATTACCGGGCTCATGGCCGAGACATCGGCGAGATGAACGGCACCGAGACCTGGACCTTGCCGGTACCCGCCACCTATGTGGTCGATCGTGCGGGCATCATCAAGTACGACTTCATCGATCTGAACCACCGGGTGAGAGCCGAGCCTTCCGAGGTCGTGGCGGTCGCCGGCTCTCTGACGACCTGATCCATCGACGCCGCGCAACTCGGTCGGCGAAACGATCAGCCTCCGCTTCGGGAGCTACGAGCTACCTTGGCGGCGATGATGAGGTCGCTGACGAGCGCCTTGGGTTTGCTCACACCCCATCGCAGCGCTTCGGCCTTGACGGCCATTCGCTGGGGCAGCCCGAGGGGTGCGACCTCGCCTGCCTTCGAGAGGCCGTTCAGGTACATCCATCGCGGCATGTAGCCCTTGGCCGAGCTCGACGTGTCGTACCACTTGCGAACGCCGTGTGCGTCACCGTGCGAGCGCAACGAGCCGGCAGGATGGTTGCGGTGCACGAACAGGACCTCAGGTACCCGCACGAATGGTCCCAGTAGCGCAAGCTCCGCCAGCAACACTCGAGCCGAGGCGTGATACGTGCCTTGCAGATGCGTCCGGCCCAGCACATCCCGGCGCATGACACCGAAGATCGGGAGGTTGAGGCGTTCCCGGCGAACGATCTCTCGGAATCGCTCCACCGGGTCGGGGCTCGACGCGTCCGAGTGGGGGATTCTCGCCTGGGTTTCCTGATCGTTCTCGTCGACCTGACGAGCGTCCGTGTACGCCAGCGAAGCCGTCGGGTTGGCATCGAGCGCCTCGACACACGCTTCCACAAAACGTGGTTCGATCCAGTCGTCGTGGGCGGCCCACTTGAAGTAGGGACTGGTGGCGGCGTAGAAGACCTTGTCGTAGTTGGGGACAGCTCCGATGTTCGAATCGTTCCGCCAGTATTCGAAACGGGAATCGGACGCCACGAACGATCGCGCGATCTCTTCGGTCTCATCGGTCGAGGCGTTGTCAGAGATCAGCACTCGGATGTCCGGGTACGTCTGATTCGCCAGCGACGAAAGCGCGCGTTGAAGGTAATCGGCGCCGTTGTAGACCGGCACCCCGATCGTCACATGAGTCCCCACGCAGTGGCACGATACCCGAATTGCTCCGGTCCTCAAGTGGGGTCGCGAAGGCGGAAGAACCCCCTGGAGGGCTTGGAATTCGCCGGTATGCTCTTGCCCTGACTGGGGTTGATGGGGAGGTTCAGATCCATGAAAGTGGCGATTCTCGCTGGGGGACTTGGCTCGCGCCTGGCTGAGGAGACCGAGATTCGACCGAAGCCGATGGTCGAGATCGGCGGGCGGCCGATCCTGTGGCACATCATGCGCCACTACGACCATCACGGATTCAACGAGTTCGTGATAGCTCTCGGCTACAAGGGCGAGCACATCAAACGTTTCTTCGCCGATTACATCAGCTCGATGTCGAGCATGCGGGTCGACCTCGCCAGCGGGGGCGTGGAATTCCTCGATGAGGGACATGATCAGAAGTGGATGGTCGACCTGATCGAGACGGGCCGATGGACGAACACGGGCGGCCGTATCAAGCGGTTGCAGCCATACGTGGACGACTCGACATTCATGCTCACCTGGGGTGACGGCGTTTCGGACATCGATCTGGGCGCACTCCTCGATTTCCACCGATCGCATGGCAAGCTGGCGACCGTCACCGCCGTGCACCCGCCTGCGCGGTATGGCCAGCTCGAGATGACGGGCGATCAGGTGTTCTCCTTTTCCGAGAAGCCCCTCGACCAGGGCTGGATCAACGGTGCGTTCTTCGTGCTCGAGCCAGGCATCTTCGACTACATCGAGGGTGACGAAACGCAATGGGAGAAGGAACCCATGGAGGCGCTCGCGGCCGACGGCCAGCTCATGGCCTACCGGCACGAGGGCTTCTGGCAATGTATGGACACGATGCGGGAAAAGCAGATCCTGGAGGATCTGTGGTCGAGCGGACACCCGCCGTGGCGCACCTGGGAGGGTGACTGATGAGAGTTCTCGTAACCGGGCACCAGGGTTACATCGGGGTGGTACTGGTCCCGATGCTCCTCGAAGCCGGCCACGACGTTGTCGGACTCGACAGCGGACTCTTCGAGGCATGCACGATCGGGCCTCCGCCACCGCAGGTGCCTGAGATCATCAAGGACGTACGCGACGCAACGCCCGACGACCTCGAGGGCGTCGACGCAATCTGCCACCTCGCGGGCCTCTCCAACGATCCTCTGGGGTTCCTGGACCCCGACCTGACTCGGCAGATCAACGACCGTGCGAGCGTCAACCTCGCGCAGCTGGCGTCGGAGGCCGGCGTCGAGCGCTTCATCTTCTCCAGTTCGTGCAGCATCTATGGATCATCGCCCGGAGGCGTTGTCGACGAGGGTTCCGAGATCAACCCTGTGACGCCATACGGTTTCTCCAAGATCGACGCTGAGAACGGCATCCGGGAGTTCGCGTCGGACGATTTCAGCCCGACCTATCTCCGCAACGCCACCGCCTACGGCTTTTCCCACCGGTTGCGGGCGGATCTCGTGATCAACAACCTCGTCGGGTACACGTTGACCCAGGGACGGGTGTACATGAAGAGCGACGGCACGCCGTGGCGTCCTCTCATCCACATCGAGGACATCTCTCGAGCCTTCACGGCCGTTCTCGGTGCGCCACGGGAGGCGATCCACGACCAGATCTTCAACGTCGGAAGCAACGACGAGAACTACCAGATCCGGACGGTCGCCGAGACCGTGGAGCGCGTGGTGCCGAACGCCTCGATCGAGCTCGCCGAATCGGCCGGGCCGGACATCCGCAACTACCGGGTCGACTGCTCGAAGTTCCACGACATGGTGCCAGCGTTCAAGATGGAGTGGAACATCGAACGAGGAGCGCAACAGCTCGTCGACGCCTATCAGGCGTACGACCTGAACGAGGAGACCTTCTTCGGGCCGCTCAGTCGCATCGCCTACCTCAAAGAGCGCATGGCGGACGGCACGGTTGGCGATGATCTCCGTCGGGTGCAGCAATGACCCAGATCTCACCGCACGCCACCATCGACGGCTGTCGATCGTGCGGGCGGGCGGCACTCGAGACCTTCCTCGACCTCGGTGTCACACCTCTTGCCGATGGGCTCGTTCCCGAAGAACGGTTCGCTCAACCGGAACCGATGTACCCGCTTTCCGTCGCATTCTGTCCGTCGTGCACGCTGGTGCAGATCAAGGAGACGGTGCCTCCCCAGGTGCTCTTCGGAGACGAATACCCGTACTATTCGTCGTTCTCGGATGCGCTCCTCGAGCACTCCCGCACCAACGTCGAGGAGTTGATCGAACGTCTGGGACTGAACTCGGATTCGCTTGCGGTCGAACTGGCCAGCAACGACGGCTACCTGCTCCAGTACTTCCAGAAGGCCGGTGTCGAAGTCCTCGGCATCGACCCGTCGCCTGGTCCCGTCGCCGCAGCCATCGAGCGGGGCATCCCCACCCGGCGGGAGTTCTTCGATCTCGAAGTTGCCAGAACACTCGTTGCCGAGGGGATTCGCGCCGACTTGATCGTCGCAAACAACGTGCTCGCCCACGTGCCCGATCAGAACTCGTTCGTGGCCGGTATCGGCGAGCTCATCGCCGATACCGGGTTGGTATCGGTGGAGGTGCCATATGTGCTCGACCTCGTCGATCACGGCGAGTTCGACACCATCTACCACGAGCACCACTGCTACTTCTCGGTCGAGTCGATCTCGCGCCTCTTCGAGCGGCACGATCTGCATCTCGTCGACATCCAACATCACCCGATCCATGGCGGAAGCATTCGTGCGTTCTTCAGTCGGAGGGGCGATCCCTCCGAGGCCGTGCGCAACGCCCGGGCCGGGGAGCGGGCGCGCGGTGCACTGGACTACTCCTACTACTCGGGGTTCGCAGAGCGGGTGGAGGGCATCAAGCGAGACCTTCGGGAACTCCTGTCCGAACTGAAGGCCGAAGGGAAGCGAATCGCAGCGTACGGCGCCGCCGCCAAAGGTGCCACGATGCTCAACTACACCGGTATTGGCACGGATTTCCTCGACTACGTGGTGGATCGCAACACCCACAAGCATGGCTGGCACATGCCGGGCGTGAGACTGCCGATCCACCCGACGGAGCGTCTCCTCGAGGACCGACCCGACTACGTTCTCATCCTCGCCTGGAACTTCGCGGACGAGATCGTCGCCCAACAATCCGCCTACGTCGAAGCCGGCGGCCGGTTCATCGTCCCGATCCCGGTTCCCAAGGTGATCACGTGAGCCAAGCCGGGCCCGTCGATCGGCCGGACATCCCATGCGCAGCCTGCGAGCAGCGTTCCCTCGTGGTCTTCTACGACGGAGGTGCGGTACCCGCGCACTCGTGTGTGCTGCTCGACGATTCCGCCGAGGCGGGTGGCTATCCGATGGGGCGTATGCGGCTCGCCTACTGCGAGTCGTGTGGCTTCGTCCAGAACGTCGCATTCGATCCCGCCCTCATCGACTACGGCCAGGATTGCGAGGAGAGCCAGGCCTTTTCGCCTGCCTTCAACATGTTCGCCGAGACATTGGCGGCCTCCCTGGTGGCCGAGCACAACCTCACCGGTGGGACGGTTCTGGAGGTCGGATGCGGCAAGGGTGACTTCCTCGCTCTTCTCGCCGAAGCGGGCAACGCCAGGGGTATCGGCATCGACCCTGGATACCGGGCCGGCAGACAGGGTGATCCTCGGCTGGAATTCATCGTCGACGTGTTCGATGAGCGCTACACACACTTGACCGGCGACATCGTCGTCACGCGCCACACTCTCGAGCACGTGCCGAACGTCGCCGCCTTCACCCGGCTTCTGATCGAGTCCGCCAAGGCCACACCGGGTGCTCCATTGTTCACCGAGGTCCCGGACGCAGTCCGCGTTCTACGGGATGGCGCATTCTGGGACGTCTACCACGAGCATTGCTCCTACTTCTCGCTCGGATCCTTGGCGCGGATGATGCGCCGCCTGGGGCTGGGGCCAACGGCGCTCGAGCTGGCATTCGAGAACCAGTACCTGCTCGCCACCGGCATTCCCGGCTCCGAGCCGATCGTGCACGAGGCCGAGGAGTCCGTGGACGAGATCATCGAGCTCTGCACCCGGTTCGCCGGCCGCGTGGGCACAGTCGTCGCCTACTGGCGCAGCCGAATTGGTGACGCCGCCGCCGGCGGACGGCGCCCGGTGCTGTGGGGAGGTGGCTCGAAGGCCATAGCCTTCGTGGCCGCCCTCGGCCTCGACGATGCCATCGCTGGTGTCGTGGACATCAACCCTCACAAGCAGGGGAAGTTCCTTGCAGGGTCGGGACTCGAGGTCGTGGCGCCGGAGAGGCTGAAGGAGATCGATCCTGGTCTGGTCGTCGTGATGAACCCGATCTACGTCGACGAGATCAAGGCCATGCTGTCCGACCTCCGTTTGACTCCCGAGGTGGACGCCGTCACCTGAGGACCGCCTTTGCGTCGAGCGCGACCGATACCATGTGGAGCCATGGGTGACTTGGTGCGCTTGGCACTGGTGGGCGTCGGCCGGATGGGAAGCGTTCATGCTCGGGTGCTGACGTCGGCCGAGGGCATCGACCTCGCATCGGTGACGGACGCAGTAGCGTCGACGGCGCAGATGTCCGCGAACGAACTCGGCGTCGACCTCATCCCACTGTCCGAGCTGACCACCAGACACGACATCGATGGATGGGTGGTGGCGACCTCCACGCCCACCCACGTGGAGATCGTGAGAGCGGCGTTGCGTGCCGGTGCGCACGTGCTTTGCGAGAAGCCCCTGTCGCTCGATCCCGAGGAGTCGGCGACGGTTGCGGCCGAGGCTCACGCCGCTGGGCGAGTGCTTCAGATCGGTTTCTGGCGTCGCTTCTCACCCCCGTGGGTCGCGGCCAAACGGTTGATCGACGCCGGCTCGATCGGCCGACCGCTGTTCGTGCGCCTGGCGCAATGGGATGCCGATCCGCCGCCGGCCGCGTTCTGCGACCCGAGCGTGAGTGGAGGGCTCGCTATCGACTGCGGCGTCCACGAGTACGACCTCGCCGAATGGCTGACCGGTGCGCGCGTGAAGAGCGTGACCGCTCGGAACCTCCCGATCGCGAGCGAAGACGTGGCTGCGGTCGGCGATGTCGACAACCTCGTGGCGTGGCTGCACCTGCAGGGGGGCGCGGTGGCCACCGTCGATCTGACCCGCAATTGTCGATTCGGCGACGATGTCCGTACGGAGGTGCTGGGTGAGGAGGGAGCAATCCTGGTGGACACGTTGCCGAACGGCCGGACCCGCCTGTGTACGGCCGCCGGGATCGAAGTGGTCGCCGGGTCACGAACCGAAGATGCATTCGCGGCCGGTGTTCAGGCTCAGGCCTTGGCCTTCGCTCGACTCATCCGCGGCGAAGCCCTCGACCATCCGGGCGGGTCCGCCAGCTCCAGGACGGTTTCGATCGGCCTGGCCGTGCAGCGGGCCGCGACGGATCAAGCCGAAGTGATGCTGGATTGACCAGCCGTCCTCTCGACATGGGCGGACCTGCAACACTCCCGCCCATGGAACAGCCAAGCTTCCGTCTCGACGGCCAGGTCGCGATGATCACCGGTGCCAGTCGCGGAATCGGACGTGACCTTGCGATCGCATTGGCCGGGGCAGGTGCGACCGTCGCGATCGCCTCCCGCGATGCCGCGGACCTCGATCCGGTGTGCTCCGCGATCGTGGCCGCGGGCGGCCAGGCTCTCCCCGTGGCACTCGACGTGCGCGACGTCGAGCAGATCGGCGCTGCGGTCGACACGGTCGCTCGACAGCTCGGTCGACTCGACATCCTGGTGAACAACGCCGGCCTCGGCTGGAACCAGCCGGCCGAAGAGGTCACGGAAGCCGACTGGGACGACATGATGGCCGTGAACCTCCGCGGGCTCTTCTTCTGCTGCCAGGCCGCCGGGCGCGTGATGCTCGAGCGCGGATCCGGGCGCATCATCAACATGAGCTCACAAGCCGGCGTCGTCGGGATCAGGGATCACACCGTGTACTCCGCGTCGAAGGGCGGGGTGAACCTGCTGACGAAGGTCTTGGCGCTGGAGTGGTCGAATCGCGGCGTCACCGTCAACGCCGTCGCCCCGACCTTTATCTACACGCCCGGCACCGCCGAGCGCCTCGACCAGCCCGAATACCTCGCCGGGGTGCTCGCGCGGATCCCGATCGGCCGCGTGGGGACCACCTCCGATGTCGCCGGGGCGGTCATCTACCTGGCGTCGCCCGCAGGGTCGCTCGTGACAGGCCACATCCTCGTGGTCGACGGAGGTTGGACCGCACAGTGACGATGCGGGCACCTGGATGGTGTACGTCGCCGGTCGCTGCAGCTGCGCCGGTCGAGCGGCAACTGGTTGTCCAGTCGGCGACCTGCTCCGGCTCAGCCTTCTTCCCGAGGAGGTGCGGTGGTCGTCCGCACGACGAGCGCTGGTTCGATCGTGACGCAGCGACGCCGTGTCCGCGAGCCGTTGAGTCGCTGGAGGAGCATCTCGACGGCCATCGTGCCGATCGCCCTCCGGGGCTGATCGATCGTCGTCAGTCCGATGTGATCGAGGCCTGCGAAGCCCACGTTGTCGTACCCGACGAGGGAGATGTCTTCAGGGATCCGGAGTCCGGCGGCTTCGAGCGTTTGGCTGACTCCAATCGCAGCGACATCGTTGGCGGCAAACACCGCCGTGGGGAGTGGATCCATGTCCAGGACCTCCTGCGCGGCCTTGGCGCCGGCGTCCTCGGTGAAGCCTGCCTGGACGACCCTGGGCTCGAGCCCCCGACGCTTCATGGCATCGACGAACCCTTCGAGCCGGGCGGCCGCACCTGCCCCCGGTTCACCATGGAGGTGCACGATGCGTCGGTGTCCCAGTGAAGTCAGATGGCCGACTACGAGCTCGGAGCCACGGTGGTCGTCGTTCATCACTGCGTCGACCCCAACGGCCGAGGTGTCACGTCCCACCATCACGACCGGCACAGCTCGAGGAATCTTCCCGAGCTCGGAGTCGTCGAACCGAGGGGAGGCCAGGATGAGCCCGTCGGTTCGGAGCTGGAGAAGCGTATCGAGAGCGTTGATCTCTCGTTCGGGGACCCGGCTTCCCGTGTTGAACAGCGCCCTGTACTCCGCCAACACGGCCGCCTCTTCGATACCCTCGAGCAGCTCGGCGAAGAAAGGGTTCCCGAAGTCGCTCACCACCACGCCGATGAGGCACGATCGCTGTTGCACGAGGCTGCGAGCGGCGGCATTCGGTCGGTAGCCCAGGGCCTCGGCGGCGTCGAGCACCGCCTGGCGCTTGTCGTCGGACACGTTCGGTGAGTCGCGCATGACGAGCGAGACCAGCGACTTCGACACGCCGGCTCGCTTGGCCACGTCGAGGATCGTGGGGGCTGATCGTCTCACCACGAGAGGATCATACTTCCACCGTTGGAACGTTCCAGCGATGACAGGGCCCTCACCATGCCTCTGGGGGCACCTTCAGCGCAGCCTGGCCTAGCGCCTCCGGACCGAGCGCAGAGTATCCACCATCGACGACGAGATCCGCTCCGGTCACAAAGGCGGCATCGGCAGATGCGACGAACATCACCGAAGCGGCGATCTCATCGGGATCCGCCATACGGCCCAACGGTTGGAACTCTGCAGCGAACTCATCCGCTCTCTGGCGGCTGCCGTAGCGGCGCTCGATGTTTCGGCTCCACGTCCATCCGGGCGACACTGTGTTCACACGGATGCCACGTGACGCCAGCGCCTGAGCTCCGGTTCGCGCCAGCATCAGCAGGCCTGCCTTCGAGACGTTGTAGAGCATCCGGTTGGGCTGGGACGAGCGACCGCTGACCGACGCAATGTAGACGATCGCCGCACCTCGATCGAGGTGTGGAAGGGCGAGGTCGGTGAGGCGGGCGGCCGACACCAGGTTGACATCGAGCACTCGATGCCAGAGCTCGCGCGTCGAGTCGTAGCCGAGGTCATCGAACAGCGCCGGACCTGAGACTACGACGTCGAGTCTTCCGAACTCTCGAACCGCAGTGTTGACCAAGGACGCGAGATGGGTGTCGTCGGAGACGTCTCCCGTGAGATATCGCCCCGCAGATCCCAACGCAGCTTCGATGTCCGGACTCACGTCCTCGTTCCGGTCTCCGAGCACGATCTGGCCCCCGGCGTCGATCCATCGACGAGCCAAGGCAAGTCCGATGAGCGACGCTCCACCGCTCATCACGGCCACTTTGCGGTTCATGGAGTCCTCGCCAGCTCGAGGTAGTCCTGCATGCCCTTGCGAAGGAACGTCTCGGGAGAGGTGGCGAAGTACCGGGCTCCCCGGGATCGCCACTCGCGTACCCGGTCCGGGGTTCCGGCGAAGACGCCGAGGATGGTGTCGGACGGGGCTACCGCCGATGCCACCCGGTCCATCGCCGCCACGACATCGGGGTGGTCTATGTTGCCAGGATGACCGAGCGAGTGCGAGAGGTCGGTGGGGCCGACGAAGAGCACGTCGATCCCGTCGGTCATGAGATAGTCGTCGACCGCTTCGACTGCATCCATGGTCTCGATGTGCACGACGACCAGCGTCTCACGATTCGCCCGCTCCGTATACGCGCCCACCGGTTCGGTCATGCCCCAGTCAGAGGCGCGGCTCCCGGCAAGCCCACGGCTGCCCGCCGGCCAGTACTTGGCCGCCTGGACGGCCGCGGCCGCCTCCGCAGCCGAGTTCACCCACGGGACGTGGATCCCGTGGATCCCGGTGTCGAGAAAGCGAAGAATGACGTGGGCCTGGTTCGTGGGGACTCTGGCAATCGGGGTCACTCCGCGTACTTCGGCGGCGCGGGTGAGATCTTCGATGTGGTGTGGTTCCAGCGTGCCGTGTTCACCGTCGAAGACTATGAAGTCCCAGCCCTGGAGAGCGACGTACTCGGCAAGGGAGGGTTCGGCGTACCGAAGGAAGCATCCGAATACCTCCTCTCCCGCACCGAGTCGGCTTTTGAGTGTGTTCACGAGCATCGGGTGGCTCCTTCCTCCGTCATGTCGTGCGTCTCGCCGTCAGATGCAGCCACACTTCCGGATTCACGATGTGTGGCGGCCGCTCACCGTCGAGCACCTGGATCGTCTGTTCGAGGGCCGACATGAAGAGGCGACGCTTGCCGGCTGCGGTGGCGGAGGCGACGTGTGGAGTCACCACGACGTCGTCCCGATGCAGCAGGGGATGATCGGGCGGCAGGGGCTCCGGGTCGGTCACGTCGAGTCCAGCTCCGAAGAGGTGGCCCCGATCCAGTGCGGCCTGCAACGCAGAGTGGTCGACCAGCCCGCCTCGGGCGGTGTTGACGAACACCGCGCCCTGACGCATCTGCGCAAAGCGATCAGCATCGAACAGGCGGGCCGTGTCGTCGGTGAGAGGTAGGTGAACCGACACGACGTCGGCCTCCGACAGCAGGCCGTCGAGCGAATCCGCCACTGCGACGTCGGAGGGAGCCTCGTCGAGATAGGGGTCGAAGATCGTCACCTGCATGCCGAGCCCTCGGGCGGCGGCGCCGACACGGCGGGCGATGCGGCCGTACCCGACGAGCCCAAGCGTCCGGTCCGCGAGCTCCATTCCCTCATGCCTTGCATACAACCCGGTTTCGCCGGATCGAAGGCGCACATGCGACTGTTCGAGGCGCTTGCAGACTGCGAGCATCAACGCGACCGAATGTTCGGCCGTCGAGATCGTCGGGCCGTCGGGAGCGTTGCACACGGCGATACCGCGCCGGGTGGCTTCGACGACGTCCACGCTGTCGACGCCGATTCCGGTCCGGGCCACAACCAGCAGAGCGGGTGCCGCGTCCATTGTGGCGGCATCGACGCGACGGACACCCACGACGGCTCCAGTCGCGTTGTCGATCCCGGCGAGAGGGTGTTCCGTCGTGCTGGGACCGAGAACCACGGCGCGGCTCTCGACCTCCGCTTGGAGGTCTGCGAGGACCTTCCGCTCGAACCACACCGGGTGTCTCATGGCATCACGTCCCTCCCCGGTGACGTCACCTGCGGACCTCTGCGAGGCGACCGAGACGGGGGACGACCAGCGACTCGATGGCGGCGGCCCGGGAGCGTTCGTCCTGAGTGGCCGCCTCCCTCCAAACCGCCCTTCCGGCGATGTACCCGGCGGCTCCGGCACCCATGGCTCCTTCGAGCTGAGCGAGGAACTCGTCGAATCCCACGCCGGCGGACAGCATCACCCACGGCGCCGACAGTTCACCGGTGACGGCGGCGCACGCCTCCTCCGAGCCGGGATACGGCAGTTTGAACAAATCGGCGCCAGTGGCTCGATGGGATGTCACCCAGTCCGTGACCCAGTCGCCTGTGGGAGGGAGTCCTCGCGGTAGGGGCTCGAGGACCAGCGGCAGTCCGTGATCGTGGGCCGCTCCGACTGCGGAGTCGATCACCCGACGTTGATCAAGCGAGCGTGTGCCATCCCACAGCGCAAGCAGCTTGACCGCGTCTGCGCCACGGTCGGCGGCAGCCGTCGGGCCCCAACCCGGCAAGAGGGTGGTGTGCTTGACCGCGGCGTCGGCCAGGTATCCCTGCTCTTCGAGCGCGGCGACAATCCCCGCATCGAGAGGGACTGCCGACACGACGGCCTCGTCCATCCCGACCTCCGGGTCGAGCATGACACCGGTGACGAGCCCTGCGGCGGCTGCCACCAGCTCGGCCTTGAGCCGGCGGAGCACGTCGGCGCCCACGTCGTCGGGATCGTCGGGCGAGATCACGACCCGCAGCGAGTCCCTGTGATCCATCGCCAGCACCCGGAAGACACCATCGGCCCCGGACAGTCGGGCCAGCCGGCGCCGTCGCGCGGCGCTGTTCACGGTTCGACGACCGGCAGGTGCCAGTCGTCCTCGTCCCACCGTCCGTCGATCCAGGCGTACTCCGGCTGGAAGAAAGGCGGGATCGCTCGATCATCGCCGACGGGTTCGCCCGCCAGGTAGTTGAGGAACCACATGTGATTGCCCGGGGCGGCCACCGACGAGTGGAAGCCGCGCGTGACGACCACCAGGTCGCCGTCGCCGACCGCAAAGGTCTCGTCGAAGTCCTCGTCGACGCGGTAGTTGCGGTGTACCGCCCAGCCGTCTCCGGGGTCGAGACGGAAGTAGTAGGTCTCCTCCAGATACGGAGAGCCGGCGTAGCCGTCGTGACAATGCGGTGGCCACCCGGACCAGCCACCGCGGGGCACGTAGACCTCGTAGAGGATCAGCCGTTCGGCGGGCAGGGGATGGGCGAGTATGTGATTGACCTGGCGGGTAGCGGCGCCTCCTCCCCGCACCTCGGATTTCACCTGGTCGGGAGTGACGAGCCGAGGTGGCAGCGTTCCGGAAGCCGGAGCACCTCCGAGGGCGAACTCGAACGTCTCGCCGGCTTCGACCTCGATGTCGATGCCAGGAGGCGCGTACACGACCGACGACATGTGCGTGAACACCGAGGCGCGGGTGAGGTCGGCGACCACGTCGCCGGCCTCGACGCGGGCGTGTCCGGCCAGGGGCACGAGCGCCATCTCACGGCCATCGCCCTTGTGCCGGAAGACCTCTCCCGCCTCCAGCCGCACGACCGAGAACGAGAGGTAGGACCATCCAGCCGACTCCGGCGTGACCTGGTGCAGGACCCGCCCCGGCGCTGGGCGAAGGTGATGGCTTGCCGATGGGCGGGCGACGTTGTCAGAGACCACCGCGACCTCCAACGAACTCCATCACTTCGGGCACCGTGGGCATCGCCGACGAACAACCATGGCGGGTCACCTCGATTGCTCCACAGGCGTTGGCGAAGCGCGCCGTGGTTCTCCAGTCCCATCCTTCGAGCATGCCGTGGATGAGGCCAGATGCAAACGCGTCGCCTGCGCCGACGGTGTTGAGCACCTCCACCGGGTAGCCCTCGACATCGAGGTCCTCGTCGGCACCGAGCACCGTCACGCCGCGAGGGCCGCGTTTGACCACGAGTACGATCCCGGGCCGGTGCGATCGCAGCGTGGCGATCAGACGATCCAGGTCGGAGCGCTCGGTGTCGACGAGTGGTCGCCCCTCCAGCGCCGGGCTCGAAGGTGCCAGCGCAGCGTGGAATTCCTCCTCGGTGCCGATGGCGACGTCGACGTGCTCGAGCAGCGCACGCACGGCCGCGCCATACCCCCGGCGGTCGACCCACTGGTCTGGCCGAAGGTCGAGGTCGATCACCACAGTTGGCCCATCGAGCATCGCCGCTCGTTCGCCTGCGTAGAGCGTCGCCTCCTTGCAAGTCCCTCGAGACAGCCCCGTGCCGGAGAGCGACACGACCCGGGTCTCGCCGAGTGGGAGAGAGTCGACATCGTCGATCGTCAGATGGATGTCGGCGGGGTTGTCACGGTAGAAGGTCAGCGGAAAGCGATCGGGCGGCTGCACACCGAGAATCGCCAGGCCGGTCCGGGTTCCGTCGACGGTTCGTATGAACTCGGTCGAGACCCCCTCACGCTCGAAGTTGGCGAGCACGAACCTTCCGATCTCGTCGGGCCCGACGGCCGTGAGTACGGCGGAGCGTGCGCCCAGACGTGCTGTGCCGATCGCGATGTTCGACGGACTGCCGCCGATCATGGCGTCGAAACCGCGGACGTCCTCGAAATCGACGCCGATCTCCCGCGCATACAGGTCCATCGATACCCGCCCGACGGTGATGACGTCGAAAGCCATCGTCAGATTCCGACTCGCTGATGCTTCTTCTCAGCCTCGAGTTCGCCGCGGGCCAGACGCACTTGTTCTCGTTCGGAGACCTCTGGAATGCCGACCTCCCACCATGCACCGCCCTCGGTCCACGAATATTCGTCGACCTCGATGACGATCACGCTGCTGCGATCCGCGCTGCGTGCCCGTGTGAAGGCATCCTTGAACTCCTCGATGGATTCCGCCTTCTCGGCGATCGCTCCCAACGACTCCGCGTGCTTGACGAAGTCGACCCGCACCATTCGGTCGTGACGGGCCGTTCGCAGCAGGTTGTTGAACTCCTCGCCGCCGGTGTTCACCTGCAGACGGTTGATGACGGCAAATCCGCCGTTGTCGCACACGATGAAGATCACCTTGTGGCCGGTGAAGACGGTCGAATAGATGTCCGAGTTCATCATGAGGTAGGAGCCGTCTCCCACCCACGAGATGACCTCTCGGTCGGGGAGCGCCATCTTCGCCCCCCATGCCCCCGCGATCTCGTAGCCCATGCAGGAGTAGCCGTACTCGCAGTCGAAGGAATGGATCGACTTGGAGTGCCAGCCGGTGTTCAGCTCGCCGGGAAGTCCCCCGGCGGCTGCGACCTGGTAGTCGTCGTCCCGTGCGAGGTCGTTGACGGCCCTCACGACCTGGGCGTACGTGGGCATGCCCTCGCCCGGGGCGGAGATGTCGTCGAGGTAGCGGTACCAGTCATCCCGCACCTCTGCGGTCCGTTCGAGCCAGGAGGCGGGAGCGCGGTAGTCGCCGACGGCCTCGTCGAGCGCCTCGATAGTGACCTTGGCGTCTCCGACCACCGAGATCGGGCGGTGTTTGGTTGCGTCGAACCGACCGACGTTGATCGACACCAGTTTCACATCTGGGTCTCGGAAGATCGACCACGATCCCGTCGTGAAGTCCTGGAGGCGGGTACCGACCGCGAGGACCACATCGGCGTCGTTGGCGAGGAGATTGGCGGAGGTGCTTCCGGTGACTCCGATCGGTCCGCCGAAGTTGGGATGATCGGCGGTGACCGTCGCCTTGCCCGCCACAGTCTCGACGATCGGAATGCCATGCGAGGCGGCGAACTCGGTGAGGGTCCGTGTTGCGTCGGAGTAGTGAACACCGCCTCCTGCGATGAGGAGCGGCCGCTCGGCGTGGCGGAGTGCGGCCGCCGCTGCCTCGACCTCGCGTGGGTCGGGTCCAGGGCGGCGAATGTGGTGGATTCGCTGCTCGAAGAACTCCACCGGGAAGTCGAAGGCTTCAGCGGCAATGTCTTGGGGAAGCCCCAGGTAGGCGGGACCGCAGTCTTCCGGGTCGAGCATGGTGGCCAGCGTCTGGGGCAGCGTTTGGAGAATCTGAACCGGCTGCGTGATCCGATCCCAGTATCGGGTCACTGCTCGAAAGGCGTCGGAGACGGTCATGCTCGGGTCGCCGAAATGCTCCACTTGCTGAAGGACCGGATCCACCAACCGATGCTGGAACGTGTCGCCGCTGATGAGGAGAAGAGGCAGACGATTGGCGTGGGCCACGGCGGCAGCGGTCACCATGTTGGTCGACCCGGGTCCGACCGACGACGTGGCGATCATGATCTGGCGGCGACTGGCGGCCTTTGCGTACGCCACCCCGGCCAGCGCCATCGACTGTTCATTGTGGCCCCGCCACGTCGGAAGCTGGTCCTGCACCGGCTGCAGGGCTTCGGCCAGGGCCACGACGTTGCCGTGACCGAAGATCCCGAACACGCCGGCGAACACCGGGAGCACATCGCCGTCCTTCTCGATCTTCTGTGCGAGGAACCACCTCACCATCGCCTGTGCGGTCGTCAGTCTCACGGTCTGCATTTCTCTCTCCCGGGTCCGTTGGGCGCTCGGAGCGCCGTCACCTGATGTCGATGGCCAACGATTCGACGTCCTCCCAGCGTCCGGAGTCGAACGAGCGGATCATGGCGTCGAGGACCTCGGCGACGGCCAGCCCATCGCCGAAGCCCGGTGCGTACGGCCGGTTCTCGGCCACCGCCCGGCAGAACTCGAGCGCCTCGATCACTTTGAGCTGCTCGTACCCGATGGAGTTGCCGCCACCGGGAACGAAGTTGCCGTGGTGTGGCAACCAGTCGCCGGCCAACACCCGAATGAACCCGTCCGCAGGGGATTCGTCGGGCAAATAGAGCTCGAGTTGGTTGAGCGTCTCGTGATTCCAGCTCGCCGCTCCCCGGTCGCCGTTGAGCTCGAAGGCCATGGCGCTCTGCGGGCCAAAGATGCTGCGGTCGGCTTCCAGAGTGCCCCTCGTCCCCGAGGCGAACTCGACGAGCGCGCCAACGTAGTCCTCGTTGGTCACTGCGCCTGTGGGATCGCCGGCACGTCCACGGTCGTAGTGGGTACCGCTGCCGGGCTGGGGGAGTGGGCGTTCCTTGACGAAGGTGTCCCGGGTCGCCACGAGGCGCGAGATGGGGCCCGCCAGATGAAGCGCCATGTCGACGGCGTGGGACATGATGTCGAGCAGGGCGCCGTATCCGGCTTCCTCTTGCAGGAATCGCCAACTCAAGAGACCCAGCCGATCGCGTCCGTACATCGAGAAGAACCGGCCCCTGTAGTGGCTGAGGCGACCGAGGCGGCCGGTGGCGATGAGCGTCTTCGTGTGCTGCACCAGTGGCGCCCACCGGTAGTTGTAGCCGCATCCCGTGATGACTCCTGCTTCACGCGCCGCCACCTCGATGGCGGCGGTGTCGCGAGGGAGCAATCCGACGGGCTTCTCGCAGAAGATGTGCTTCCCTGCCTCGGCCGCCGCCTCGGCGATCGGGCGGTGGAGGTCGTTGGGGGCAGTGATGTCGATGACGTCGACGTCTTCCCGTGCGATGACATCTTCCCAGTTCGCGTAACCCGCCTCGAAACCGAAGTTGTCGGTGGCCAGTCGTCGGCGATCCTCGACCGTGTCGGACATCGCGATGAGGCGGGGCCGTAGCTCGCCTTCGGGGAACAGCACGGGGATGTCCCGATACGAACGGGAGTGCGCCTGGCCCATCCAACCGAATCCGATCAGTCCGATCCGGAGCTCACGCATGCAGGTCCTCCGACCACTTCGTCGACCGGCGTAGTATACGTGAGACGATTGGAACGTTCCAAGATCGCGGGTGACGAGATGACGACGTCCGACAAGTCCACCCTGCGCCTTGGCATCATCGGGACCAGTTGGTGGGTCGATGCCATGTACCTGCCGGCGCTCACGACGCTCCCCGGCGTCGACGTGGTGGCAATCGCCGGCCGGGACGCCGAACGGGCGCGGGCCCGGGCCGAGGCGTGGCAAGTTCCTGCTTCGTATTCGGCCTGGGACGAGATGCTCGACCGCGAGGCGCTCGATGGTGTGGTCGTCGCGGCCGCCAATCCGGTCCACTACCCGGCCACGAAGGAAGCGATCGCGCGAGGAATCCACGTGCTGTGCGAGAAGCCCGTCGCCGACTCGTATGCGGAGGCGGCCGAGCTGGCCCGCATGGCGACCGATGCGAGGCTGGTGACGATGGTTCCGTTCACCTACGGATTCATGCCCGGATTCCGGTATACGAAACGACTGGTCGACGAAGGATATGTTGGTCGGATCCATCACGTCGGGTTGCGGTATCACACCGGATACGCGTTGGGGGGCGGCTATCTGTGGAAGCTCGATGCCCGGAAGAACCCGACCGGCGCGCTCGGAGACGTGGGCTCGCACTTCCTGTATCTAGCCAGGGTCCTCGGGGGCGAGGTCGACGCCCTCACCGCCCGACTCGACACGGTGGGAACGCATGCGACACGGGACCCCGACGGCGACTCCTACCCGCTTGCACCCGACACGGCCGCGGTGATCCTCGAGTACGCCGCCGGCGGGCAGGCTCTGCTCCACGCCTCATCGGTGGCGTATGAAGGGACGTCCATGGACCAGCTCCACGTGATCGAGGTTCACGGCGACCGAGGAACACTTCGATATGTCTGCGACTGGGACGACCAGCAGGTGGTGCTCGGAGCCCGCGTGGGTGAGGGAGCGCCGGCGCCACTCGAGATTCCCGATGAAGTATGGGGCTCCGTTCGTAGGTCACCCGTGCATGACACGTATCGAGACGTCTTCCGGACGACCGATGCCATGGCCCGGGGCTGGGCAAAAGCGCTGGCCACCGGGTCGGAGATCGCTCCGGACCTGTCGGAGGGTGCTGCCGTGCAGCGGCTTCTGGATGCGAGCCTTCGCTCTTCGTACGAGGCCCGCCGTGTCGTGATCGATGAGGTGAAAAGTGGCTGACATGTTCGACCGCTTTGCGGTCAACCTGGAGATGTGGTGGACGGATCTGCCCCGGATCGAACGCATCGAGGCGGCGGCTCGGGCCGGCTTTCGGCTGGGGGAGATCTGGTATTGGCCGAACTGGGACGTGGATGCCCTGGTTTCGGCCTGCTCTGACAACGGCATCCAAATGACACAGATCGGAGGATGGGACTTCGAGCCCCGTCTCCACGAGCGGGCCAACCGGGAGCGCTTTCGTACGGGGATCGCCTCAGCTGTCGAGGTTGCGCAGCGGCTGGGCGTGGAGCGGGTGAACGTCAACGGTCCGTATCTTGCCCCGGGCGAGGACCCGGCCCAAGTGCGGCAGGCCGTGGTCCAGGCGCTTCGCGACGTGCTGGATCTCGTGGAGTCATCGGGTGTCACGCTGATGGTCGAGCCCATGAACGTGCGCGTGGATCATCCCGGCTACGCGCTGCCGACGAGCCAGGAGGTGGTCGAGGTCTGCAAGCAGGTGGGGTCGAGATCAGTGGGCATCAACTGGGACCTCTATCACCTGCAGATCGCCGAGGGGGATCTCACCGGGCACCTGTCCGAGGGACTCGAACACATCGCCTACGTCCAGGTGGCCGACAACCCCGGTCGGCACGAGCCGGGGACGGGTGAGATCGAATACGGCTTCGTCCTGCGGGAGCTCACTGCACTCGGCTACTCCGGTCCGATCGGGCTCGAGTGCTCGCCTGCGGAGTCCGAGGCACGAGCGATCGCAAGGATCGCGCATGTCGCGAGCGCACTCGAGTAGTGAAATCTCTCCCCGGTTTCAGTTGACAGCCCTCTGAGGCCACCGGTACCGTCGAACCATTGGAACGTTCCAAATCTCCCCTGGGGCTCCGGCATCGGCGTCCCTAGGGGGCTCGAAGCGGGAGGTTGGGTGAGGATCGGACTCTTGGGTGCGGGGCGCATCGGATCCCTTCACGCACAGACACTGGTGGGCAAGGAGCGTGTCGATGGCGTCGTGGTCTACGACCCCATCTCGTCTCGAGCAGTCGAGCTCGCCGATGACGCCGGCGCAGATGTCGCCGACTCGGTATCCGACCTCCTCGCCTCGGTCGATGCGGTGGTGATCGCCTCGAGCACGGGTTCACACGCCGAACACCTCGAGATGGCAGCCGCGGCCGGCGTGCCGGCCTTCTGCGAGAAGCCCATCTCCACCGACCTTCCCTCCACCGACCGCGCCATCGCAGCCGTGGAGTCGGCGGGGATCCCAGTGATGATGGGTTTCAATCGGAGGTTCGATCCCGGGTACCGGGCCGCTCATGACGCGGTCGCCGGCGGCAGCGTCGGGACCCTGATGCTGATCACCGGACATCACCACGACCACCGTCCCCCGCCGGAGGAGTACGTCCCGGTGTCCGGCGGCCAGTTCCAGGACCAGTTGATCCACGATTTCGATCTTCTCCGCTTCGTCTCGGGGGAGGAGCCGGTGGCGGTCCATGCCGCCGGCAGCGCGGTCGGCGTCGAGATGGTTGCTCGCTACGGGGACACAGCTGTGAGCGTCGTGACCTTGTGGCTGGCATCCGGCGCAATGGCCACATTGTGTGGCGTCCGCATCGATCCCATCGGCTACGACGTTCGCATGGAGGTGTTTGGAACGCTCGACAGCATCGCGGTGGGGCTCGATCCGCACATGCCGCTGCGATCCGCAGAGCCCGGCGTTGAACCTCCCCGCGATCCCTACACGGAGTGGCTGCAACGGTTCGGCGCGAGCTACGGGGCCGAGATGGACGCGTTCCTCGACATGGTCGACGGAAAGGCGGAGAGCCCCTGCACGGTTCACGATGCTCGAGCCGCCGTCGTCATCGCCGAGGCGTGCCGGCAATCGCTCGACGTCGGCGGGCCTGTCGAACTGGAGGGAGTGTGATGTCAATCGGGATTCTCGATCGGATGGCAGGAGCGCCCATCACATGGGGTGTGGACGGCTCACCAGGATGGGGGCACCTCATGGACCCCGACCGGGTCCTCGCAGAGATGGCAGAAGTGGGCTTGAAGGCGACCGAGCTCGGACCGGACGGCTATCTGGGGGCGAGCACCGAGGAAGTTCTCGCTCGTCTCCACCGGCACGGGCTCCGTCTGGTAGGAGGGTTCGTCCCCGTGGTGTTGTACGACGATGCCGTCATCGCCGCCCAGTTCGAGTACTTCGAGCGGGCGGCGAACACGCTCGTGGCGGGTGGAGCGCGGGTCGCCGTTCTCGGCGCCGACTCGCACCTGCCGGGTTACGACGTGCGATATCACTTGGGTCCGGAGGAGTGGGACACGTTCGTGCGCCACCTAGCGGGCCTCCGCAGCATCGCCGATCGGTGCGGCATACAGCTTGCCCTGCACCCGCACTGGGGCATGGCGGTCGAAAGGCAGACGGATGTCGATCAGGTCATCGATCGATCCGACGTGGGGTTCTGTCTCGACACCGGCCACCTCGCCCTCGCCGAGGTCGACATCCCGTCCTTCATCGCCCGCACCCAGGGGCGAGTACACCACGTTCATCTCAAAGACCTCGATCCCGGCTTCGCAAAGCGGGTTCGGGCCGGGGACATTGCATTCCGCCAGGCCGTCATCGATGGCATGTTCAAGCCGCTCGGAGAGGGCGGTGTCGACATCGCCGGCACCATTCTCGCCCTGGAGGCCTCAGGCTTCCAGGGCTGGTACGTCCTCGAACAGGATGTGTCTCTCGTCGCCGACCCCGCAGCCGGAGAAGGCCCGATCGAGGCGGCCCGAAGGAGTTTCGAGTTCTTGCGCACGCTGGCGGATGAGTCCGGCACGGCGCAGGCGGAGGCGACCGGCTGACATGTCGCCGACGAAGAAAGCCCCAGACGGGGTAGCAAATGGAAAGGGAGGAGATATGAGGAAGAGCGTTTGGCTGTCACTCCTGGCAGTCCTCGTTCTCGTACTCGCTGCCTGCACATCGGTCGACGAATCGACCGGGAGCAGTGCAGAGGGTGACGGTACCGCCACGACCCAGGCAGGAGGCGGTGACACCGCAACCACGTCGGGTGGCTCGGGTGGAGACGACGGTGCAGTCGCACAGCGGGACTACCGCTTCGTCGTCGTATCCCACGGCCAGTCGTCCGACCCGTTCTGGTCGGTCGCTGCCAACGGCGTCAACGCCGCGGCAGCAGACATGGGTGTGACGGTGGAGTATCAGGCACCGGGTACCTTCGACATGGTCGAAATGAGCCAGATCATCGACGCAGCAGTCGCCTCGCAGCCCGATGGCATCGTGGTGACGCTGCCGGATCCCGAGGCTCTCGGGGACTCTGTGCGTGCGGCCGTAGACCAAGGAATCCCGGTCATCTCGATGAACTCGGGTTCCGATGCGTTCGCCGATCTCGGTGTGCTCGTCCACGTGGGTCAAACCGAATACGAGGCAGGCCTCATCGCCGGTCAGCGCATGGCCGACGAGGGTGTCACCATTGCACTGTGCATCAACCAGGAAGTCGGTAACGCGGCGCTCGATCAACGGTGCCAGGGCTTCACCGATGGGCTCGGCGGCACGGTGGACGTGATCCCGGTGGATCTCGCCGATCCGACCGGCGCACAGGCTGCCATTGCGGGGGCTCTCTCGGCGAACACCGACGTGAACGGGATTCTCGCCCTCGGCCCCACGGGCGCACTTCCGACCATGAACGCGGTCGACGAGGCCGGCGTCGACGTGAAGCTCGCGACCTTCGACCTCGGGCCCGAGGTGCTGCAGGCCATCATCGACGGCGAGATGCTGTTCGCCATCGACCAGGCTCAGTATCTGCAGGGATACCTACCGATCGTGCTGCTGACCAAGTACCTCGACACGGGCGCACTGCCGCTCGGCTCGGTGGATCGAGTGATCTTGACCGGACCCCAGATCGTCACGGCGGAGACCGCCGGCGACGTCATCAGCTTCTCGGAGCAGGGCCTCCGTTGAGCGAATCAGTCGACGGGGGGCCGGATCCGGCCCTCCGTCGACCCTTGGGGACGTAGGGTTCCCACAACCCACTACGGGAGGAGAGAACCGTGGCCACAGAAACCGCCCCGCCACCGGTCGCTCAGGATGAGCGTGTCCGAACGATCGGAATGGTGACCAAGCTTCTGACTCGACCAGAATTCGGAGCCCTCGTCGCCCTCGTTGTCGTTTGGGTGTTCTTCGCAATCGCCGCACGCGACAACAACTTCGTGAGTTGGGCGACCACTGCCTCCATCCTCAATCGAGCCGCTCCACTCGGGATCCTGGCCGTCGCCGTAGCGCTCCTGATGATCTCCGGCGAGTTCGATCTCTCGGTCGGATCGGTGGTCGGCTTCGCGGGGATGGCCATCATGCTCCTCGTGACGTCCTCTTCGGGAGGCGGCTTTGCATGGCCACTGCTTCCATCGCTCCTAATCGCGTTGCTCATCACGCTCGGGGTCGGCTTCCTGAACGGCTTGATGGTGGTGACGACAAAACTGCCGTCGTTCATCATCACCCTGGGCGCTTTGTTCGTGTTCCGGGGGTTGGCGACTGCGATCCCGCGGACGATGACGAACAGGACACAGCTCGGCGGGTTCGACGACATTCCCGGTTTCGGGGCAATCAACACCATTCTCGGTCAGAAGATCGATCTCTTCGGATCGAGATTCGACATCGCCATCCTGTGGTGGGTCGGGGTCACCGTGCTCGCCACCTGGGTGCTGACACGCACCAAGATCGGCAACTGGATCTTCGGCGTCGGAGGCGACAACAACGCATCGCGCAATGTGGGCGTGCCCGTGAGCCGGCTCAAGATCTCTCTGTTCATGACGACCGCTTTCGCAGCGTTCCTGGTGGCCCTCATGCAGGTGACGCAGTTCAAGGGCGCCGACTCGCTTCGAGGTGAGCTGCAGGAGTTCAACGCCATCATCGCCGCAGTGGTCGGTGGCGTCTTGCTCACCGGCGGCTACGGCTCCGTGATCGGTGCGGCCCTCGGGGCGCTCATCTTTGCGATGGTGCAGCAGGGAATCATCATCACGGGAGTGGACGGTGACTGGTTCAAGGTCTTCGTCGGCGGGATCCTCGTGGTCGCCGTCATCTTCAACAACTTCGTCCGCCAGCAGGCGCAGAAGCGGTGAGTGAAATGACAGAAGCAAGCCCCATTCTCGAAATCAAGAAGGTCTCAAAGTACTTCGGTTCCGTGATCGCGCTCCAGGACGTCTCGATGTTCGTCCGGCCCGGCGAGGTCACCTGCCTCCTCGGCGACAACGGTGCCGGGAAATCCACCCTCATCAAGACCCTTGCTGGGGTTCACAAGCCATCAGAGGGTTCCTATACCTTCGAAGGCAATCAGGTCGAGTTCGATTCTCCGCGTGAAGCGCTGGACGTCGGCATCGCAACGGTCTACCAAGACCTCGCGATGATCCCGCTGATGTCGATCTGGCGGAACTTCTTCCTCGGGTCGGAGCCGACCACGGGTTTCGGACCCTTCAAGCGTTTCGATGTCGAATTCGCAAAGCGCACCACCCGTGAAGAGATGTCCAAGATGGGCATCGACATCCGAGACCCTGACCAACCGGTCGGCACGCTGTCGGGTGGAGAGAGGCAATCGGTCGCCATCGCGCGTGCTGTGTATTTCGGCGCAAAGGTGCTGATCCTCGACGAGCCGACTGCCGCTCTCGGTGTCAAGCAGGCGGGCGTCGTGCTCAAGTACATCCTTCAGGCGAAACGCCGGGGGATCGGAGTGATCTTCATCACGCACAACCCCCATCACGCCTACCCGGTGGGCGACCACTTCGTGATCCTTCGGCGGGGACAGGTGTATGGCGACTACACGAAGGCGGAGATTCCGCTCGAGCAGCTCGTTCAGATGATGGCGGGAGGCGCCGACCTCGAAGTGCTGTCGCACGAGTTGGAGTCTGCGGCACGGGACGACGGTGAGGATGATCTCGCGTCGGCCGCCAAGGAGTTCAAGCGGGAGGCGTCAACCGAGTGACGACGGGTCGCTCACCCTGGATCCGTCGCCCAGGCACGGATCACGTCGAGCGCGCCGTTGGTCACAGCGATCCCGGCTCGCTCGTCGGGTCGGGAGAGCACGTGCATCACGACCGCAGAAGCCCAGTGCTCAGACGGTGTTGCCGTCCAGGTCTCGCCGTCGAACCAGTCCATATCGGCGGGCAGACCTTGCGCCCCCATGAACGGCTCGCGCACGTCTACCTGTCCCGGGCAGGCGAACTCGAGGTGATGTGCCGCTTCGTGCACGATGGAGATCTCGAGTTGTGGCGCGGTTGCCGGGATCCGGAGTGTGATGGCACTTCGGTCTGGGTCGTACCGGGCGCGATCGTCGAGCTCCCACGCCCCCTCCAGCTCGATCGCGTCGAGGCAATCGAGTTGTGCCGGAAAGGCTTCCGCCACCGAGTCGAGAGTGCCGGCCGCCACCGCTCGCAGGTCGTCGGGCGTGTTCGCCCCAAACACGAACGCCGGGGGCGGGGCAGGGGCCGAGCAGGCGTTCAGCAAGAGCAGCATCACGACGAGTGCACGCATCCATGACCATTCTGGACGACGATCGGTATCACGAGTTGCTTCGTCTTCGAGCGGAGTCGCCCGAGACCCTGTTCCGCAAGGCCGAGACTCGACGACGTCGTCGGATGGTACAGGGCGACGGAAACGTGATGATCGTGGCCTTCGATCACCCCGCCCGACGGATCCTCGGTGTCGGCTCGGAACCTAGGGCCATGGCCAACAGGCGGGAGGCCCTCGAACGCTGCATCCGTGCTCTGCGCCGCCCGGGTGTCGACGGAATCCTGGCCACTCCCGACGTCGCAGAGGACCTGATCGTCCTCGACGAGCTCCATGACAAGCTCGTCTTCGGCTCGATGAATCGAGGTGGGTTGACGGCGTCGGCGTGGGAGCTCGATGACCGCTTCACCGGATACCGGCCCGACTCGATCGAGCGACTCGGCCTGGACGGCGGCAAGATGCTGCTGCGGATCGACTACGACGACCCTGGCACCAACGCCACCATCGAGGCGTGTGCCCGGGCTGTCGACGAACTAGCCGTCCGCCGCCTGGTGGCGATGGTTGAGCCGCTGCCCGCACGGCGCGACGCCGACGGCCGAGTTCGAGTGGTCGGTGACACCGACCTGGTCGTCGAGGCGGTGGCCGTGGCATCGGCGCTCGGATCACCCAGTGTGTATACGTGGCTCAAGCTCCCGGCAGTGGACGATCCTGAGACGATGATGGCTGCGACCACCATGCCGTCGTTGTTGCTCGGGGGGGATCCAGGCACCGACAGCGGTCGCCTCTTCGACCTGTGGCGGCGGGCGATGTCGATACCGAATGTCCGGGGTCTGACGGCCGGGCGCAGCCTGTTGTATCCCGCCGACGGCGAGGTGGAGCATTGGGTCGACGCGGCCGTTTCGATCGTTCATGGAGGGGAGACATCATGAACCTGTTTCGACCGTCAGGAACCCTTGCGACCGAGGTCGACGAGGTGCGTGTGACGCCGGCGGATGTCGGATGGACCTACAGCGGGCTCAACGTGATCACCCTCGCTGCGGGCTCGTCGAGAGAGCTGCACCTCAGCGACGTGGAATCGGCGGTCGTGCCGCTGGAAGGTGAGTGCACCGTGACGGGCGATCGGCTGCGTTTCGAGCTCAGAGGCCGACCGTCGGTGTTCGACGGTGTTCCCGACGTGTGCTATCTCCCGCTCGACTCCACGGTCGAGATCAGCACCCGGTCGGGAGGCAGGTTTGCGGTCGCCACGGCCACCGCCCAAGAGCAACGACCCGGGTTCATGGTCGACCGTGACGAGATCGCCGTCGAGGTGAGAGGCGCAGGGCAGGCGACGAGGGTTGTCAACGGGCTGTTGTCCGCCGATGTGTCAGGTCCACAGCGCCTGATCGTCGTCGAGGTGATCACACCCGCCGGGAACTGGTCGTCGTACCCGCCGCACAAGCACGATGAGTGGACGGACTCCGAAGTCCCCATCGAGGAGATCTACTACTTCGAGATCGCAGGCGAGAACGGCTTCGGATTCCATCGCACCTACACGATCGACGCTGAGATCGACGAGACCGTCACGGTTCGCAACGGTGACGTGTTTCTCATTCCCAGGGGCTATCACGGGCCGTGTGCGGCCGCTCCCGGATATGACATGTACTACCTGAACGTGATGGCCGGCCCCGACCCGCAGCGCCGCTGGCTCGTCTGCAACGACCCTGCCCACGCTTGGGTCGTCGACGGATGGGCGGCAGAACACCCCGACCCGCGAGCAATGGAGAGGACGAGATGAGAGACTTGACGATCCTGATGGACCTGGAACTCGGCCGGCCCGCCGACATGCTGGCAGAGGCGGCTGAACGAGGAATTCCCGTGATCGCCGGTTGTGTGTTTCCGCGACTGGGAGGCCGGGTTGCTCACTTCACAGTGAGGGAGAGCGACGTCGAACGGTTGAAGACGGTCGTGCAGGGACACGGCGGCGTCGTCGCAGATGAACGCGAATGCGTCGTCGTCCCGGGCGCCTATCCCGGCGGCGCAGTCGCAGCGTCTCGGGCGGTCGCTGACGCCGGCATCATGGTGAACGTCGGCTATTTCGGAACGAAGGGAGAGGTGGTACTCGCCACGCCCGACATCGCAGGCACAAAGGCCGCCCTGGGCCTGGAGTGAATCCGCCCGGGCGCGGGCTGGCGGAGCTCAGCGACCCGTTACGGCGGCCACCACACGATCGATGGCTGCGTTCTGCGCGTCGATCGTCCCGAAGTTCGAGAGGTCGCCAGGGACGACGGTGACTTCGATCGAACCGGGCAGGGGCATCCGCTCGACATACGATTGGTAGGAGGCGTACTCGAGGTCCCCCTCGCCAAAGATCAAGTGGATCTCCACGCCTTTGGCGGCCAGGTCCTCGATGATCGTGGCCGTGTCGAATCCCATGTCATCAGTGGGAGTGGTCTTTCCTCGAGTGCTCGATCGGAGCAATTTGCGGCGAAGCGCCTTTCCCACCGCCGTGCGCATTCCCGGGTTCCTCATCAGGGTGGTCCAGGTGGTCGGCCTCGCCGCCATCTTCAGAACGGAGTCGAGGTCGATTCGGTCCGCCTTGTGGTCGGCCTTCGACATGCGTGAAGGGAACGGAAGCGAGATCAACGCCAAACGGGTGACACCCGGATGTCGCTGTGCGGCGGCCAGGGCCGAGATCGAGCCGAAGCAGATCCCTGTGAGGGTCAGGTTGGCGGGTTGGTGCTGCTCCAGACGCCTGATCACGGTTCCCACGTCGTCGGTGAAGGGCGTCCTCAGATCGAAGCGGTCGAGTGAGCCTCCGCTCTCACCGGTCCCTCGCCAATCGAATCGCGCGGTCCGGTATCCCGCCTCGGCGAGACGGCGCGCCATGCGCACCACTACGGAGTTCCGATTGGTTCCGGTGCTGAGCCAGCCGCCGCCGGTCACCACCACCGCACCGCGGGAGCTACCGGTCGGGGCAGACTCGACAGCAAACAACGGCCCTGAGGGACTCTCGAGGTACAAGGGCGTTTCGACGAACTCCATCAGGGCGGCACGCGGTCGTAGTCGGTCACGAACCCGGCGGTGACGGCGAGCAGACGGTCGTTCGCTTGCGCCGACTCCTGGGAGGATGCTCCCGGCCGACCCCCGTACCACCACGGCTCATGGACGGGGACCGCCTCGACGGTCACATCTGCGCCGGCGGCACGCCATATCTCGGCGAGGCGATTCACCTCGTTGCGCGGGGTTCCACGACGACGCATCTCCAACAGGAGGAACCTGCGGCCGGAGGCCTCCAGCTGTCTGAGCGGGGGCGTGTCGCACACCTGGCGGCGGAGGCGGTCGGGAAGCAGATAGCCGAGGAGATCGATCTCGCCCTCGTTCTCGAGATGGCGAACGAGGTCGGTCTTGGGAGCGGTTCCTGGATCATCGGATCTGAAGGCGCTGAACACCCTGGCCCTGAGAATCTCGCGGAAGTGCCCAATGGGATCCAGCACCGGATCCCATATGATCAAAGTACCCGGGGCCATCTGAGCGGCCACGTGACCCCCGAGGCGTGTTCCCATCCACGTGGTCGGAAGATGGTCGCCGACGGCTTCGGCCACCGTTTGGGCGTCCGACAGCATCGTGTCGAAGCCGAAGGCTGATGTGTCGTCGGATTGTCCTGATCCTCGGTAGTGAAACCGAATCGTCTCGACGCCGCGTCCGGCGAGGAGGCGGGCAAGCTCGACCTCACGCCGGTAGTTTCGAGGTCCTTCCGCGCCGAAGGGTGGGCAAACGATCAGACGCCGCTCGGCGCCCTCGACGGGAGTGGTCCGAGCAACGAAGACCTTGGCGCCGGGGGCGCCCACAAAGTCGGCGGCCGCGACCACACCGGCTGCGATCAAGGCCGACGCAGTCATCCCTGGGTGCGCTTCCGCTCGACAGTGGCGACCATCGCGGTCACCGAGGCGAAGTTGTCGACCGCCAGGTCCGAGTCCGAGAACTCGAGTCCGAATTCGTCCTCGAGGAATCCGACCATCTCGTGAATGGCCAGCGAGTCGAGCAGTCCGGCAGAGAACAGGTTGTCGTCGTCACCGACCTCGTCACTCCACTCGTCGACGATCTCGGAGAGGAACGCTCGAATCGTTGCTCGGTTCTCTTCCATACCGAATCACCTCTGACTAGCGACGTCGAGGCCGGCCCAACTCGGTGGTTCACCCCTGTCGAACGCCGGACCCCCCGGTCCTTCTCGGGGCGTTGGAACGGGGCCGTTGCCGCCGCTGCCTCCCCGTCGGGGCACTCTAATGCGGGAATGCCAGCCTTCCACACCTCGGCTTGCTGCGGGCCGAAAAAGATGCAACGGCCACCGGGGAGACCCGGTCATCCTCAGCCAGGGAGTGGGGGGAGTGGGGGGATGCGGCAAAGGATGTAGATCTCGGGTGACCGTTGCGGCGCGAACCTTAACGCGTTTTGCGCCTCGTGTCTGCACAACTCGCGCGGACGCCTGATGGTCACCGTGCCAAGATCGGTCGATTGAGAGTGCCGGAGGCGGGATTCGAACCCGCACGCCCTTTCGGACAATGCATTTTGAGTGCATCGCGTCAACCAATTGCGCCACTCCGGCCTGGCCGGCCATTTTAGGCACTCGACCGAGACACCAAATGCGCAGCATTCGGTCCGCAGTGCTCGGTGGCCGGCCCCGGGGTCGCCTGGATGCTCACGATCGCACGTTCCTCGTCGGTTCGAACGTGTGTTCGGCGCTATGATCACCGGTCTCATGGGCCGCACGGAGAAACGTCTGTTTGCCATCGCCGACAAGCTGAAAGCACTCGAGGTCGAGGAGCGACAGGTGCGGGCCGAGCTCGATCATCATCGCGACATGTCCGACGACATCGTTCGGGATGCCGTGCTCAGCGAAGGGGAGTTCGACCGGCTGGAGGCAGGGCTGGCAAAGGCCGACGTCGGTCGCTTCGAGCGACGGCTGGAAGAGATCGCGTCGCAACGTGCCAAGCTGCAAGATACACGCACCCGATTGCTCTCCAAGCTCGACAGCTGATGCCCACACTCGCTCTCATCGACGGACACTCCATCGCGTATCGCGCGTTCTTCGCTCTGCCCGAGGATCTGGCAACGACGTCGGGGCAGGTGACCAATGCCGTATACGGGTTCACCCGGATGCTCATCAAGCTGCTCGGCGATCACAGCCCTGAAGGACTCGTCGTGGCGTGGGATGTGGGTCGGCAGACCTTTCGGAGCGAACGCTATCCCGAGTACAAGGCTCAGCGGACGGCGGCGCCGGACACGTTCAAGTCTCAGCTCCCTCTGATGCGCGAAGTGCTCGACGCGCTGGGAATTCGCCAGGTCCAGCTGGAGGGCTTCGAGGCCGACGACGTGATCGCAAGCCTTTCGGAACGTGCGATCGAAGCCGGATGGGACGTGCTGATCGTCACGGGCGATCGCGACGCCTTTCAACTGATCGGTGACCACCGCAAGATTCTGTACACCCGGCGTGGGATCACCGACACGGTGATCGCAGACGACGAATACGTTGCGGGCCGGTACGGCATCGCACCCGGCATGTATGTACAGCGTGCCGCTCTCTGCGGCGACACGTCCGACAACCTGCCCGGCGTTGCGGGCGTGGGGGACAAGACAGCTGCCAAGCTGCTGAACCAATACGGCTCACTCGAGGGGATCTTCGAACATCTCGACGAAGCGACGCCCAAGCTCCGTGAGAACCTGGCGGCGAGCCAGGACCAGGTCTTGCTCAATCGTGAGCTCATGACGCTGGTGCGAGATCTGGAACTCGACGTCGGCCCCGGAGACTTCCCTCGTCAGGAGTGGGATCACAGGCTGGCGAAGGATCTGTTCGTGAGCCTCGAGTTTCATTCGTTGTGGGACGACCTGGTGGCGGTGCAGCCGGAAGCTGACATGGCGGCGCCCGCCGAACCGATCGATGCAGAAGGGCGGATGGCGTCGGGGAACGACGTTGCAGCCCGAGCCGGTGTCCGTCTGGTGCTCGATGTCGTCGATGAGAGCGATGTCTCCGGGTTGGTGGTGCTCGAAGACGCAGGTGTGGCATCGATCGTGCCGTTCGATCGTCTTGGAAGGCTCGCAGAGGTCTTGACCGACCCCGGGGTGGAGAAGGTGGCCCACCACGCCAAACCGCTGGTGCGGACCCTCCTGGATCACGGTGTGTCGATGCGCGGCCTGGGTTTCGACACTGCGCTGGCGGCATACATCGTGAATCCGGCCTCTCGCACCTATCCGCTCGGTGAGATCGCACTCCGGTACGCCGGTATCGAACTCGAGTCGCCGGACTCGGAGGCGGCCTCCTCGGGCGGCCAGGGCATGCTCGACTTCTCCGACGGACCCGACCTGGATGCCATCGCCCGCCGTGTCGTGGCCGTCGATCGAGTGTCCAGGGCGCTCGAACAGGAGCTGGTCGATCGCGGCGAACTCGACCTGTATCGGCGCTTCGAGCTGCCTTTGGTGGGGGTGCTCGCCCGCATGGAGGCCGCCGGGATCCTCGTCGACCGTGCCTATCTGGAAGCGATGGGCACAGAGATGCGCAGCGAGCTCGAAAGCCTCGAAGCAGCAATCCACGAATTGGCCGGTGAGCCGTTCAACGTCAACAGCACCGACCAGCTCGCCACGATCCTCTACCAGAAGCTCCAGTTGCCGATCCTCAAGAAGACCCCCGGCGGCAAGCCGTCCACGGACGCCTCGGTGCTCGAGAAGCTCGACCATCCGCTCGTGGAGCAGCTGCTCCGGTATCGGGAGGTGGAGAAGCTCAGGGGCACCTACGTCGACGGCTACCTGCCGCTGATCGGCTCCGATGGAAGAATCCACACCACCTTCAACCAGATGGCGGCAACCACCGGCCGTCTGTCCTCCGAGGAGCCGAACCTCCAGAACATCCCGGTGCGGTCGGAATCCGGGCGCTCGATCCGTCGGGCGTTCGTCGCCCCACCCGACTCCGTGTTCGTGGTCGCCGACTACTCCCAGATCGAGCTGCGGGTCATGGCTCATCTCAGTGAGGACCCGGGCTTGGTGGAGGCCTTCGCCCAGGGCCTGGACATCCACACCGCCACCGCCGCCCGGGTGTTCGGGGTCGAACCGGAACTGGTATCGGCCGAGATGCGCCGCATGGCGAAAGTGATCAACTTCGGGCTGCTGTACGGGATGGAGGCTTTCGGGCTGGCTCAGCGCCTCGGCTCTTCTCGAGAAGAGGCCAAGGCCCACATGGAGGCGTATTTCTCTCAGTTCCCGGATGTGAAGGCGTTTCTCGACGGCGTCGTGACGGACGCAAGACGGATGGGGTACACCTCGACGTTGTTCGGCCGCCGCCGCTATCTGCCGGAGTTGAAGAGCGACAACTTCAGGATCCGGCAGATGGGGGAGCGGATGGCTCTGAATGCGCCCATCCAGGGCACGGCCGCCGACATCATCAAGAAGGCCATGATCGACCTCGAGCCTGCACTCGCCGACGACGCACGCATGCTGCTCCAGATCCACGACGAACTGATCGTGGAGTGTCCAGCAGGCTCTGTGGACGCGATCGAACGAACCATCGAGGCCGTCATGCAAGAGGTCGTGGAGCTGCGGGTCCCGTTGGTGGTCGACGTTGCCCACGGCGACACCCTGGACGCCGTCAAGGGCTGATCGCCGGCGCCGGGCTCGCCACGAAGAGGCGAGTCGGGGATCAGATTCCCGTGCCAATTGCCGATGTGATACGCTGTAGCCGCCCTTGCGACCGGTCTCCGCGTCCGCAGGGAGAACCATTCCGGAGGAACTAGACCCACCCATGTCTGACCACGACACCGCGCCTGAAGAAGTGACGGCGCCCACCAACGACAGCCAAGCTGAGACCGAGGTCCCCGTGACCGAAGAGACGGTCACCGAGGATCCCACACTTGAGCCGACCGAAGCCTCGACCGAGGAGCCCAGCGATGAGCCGGCTCAGGAGCCAGAGGCGGAGGTTCAGGAAACCCCGGCGCCCGCAGTAGAGCCGGAGCAGCAAGCTCGGATCTTCGATCCACTCGCAGGTGTGGAGCACGGCGGCCCGAAGGCCATCTCTGCGCCCGATCTCAGTGAACTCCCCGACGACATCGACGTCGACGACTTCGAGGCTGCCATCGCAGCAACCGTCCTCGAGTTCAAAGAGGGCGACATCGTCGAGGGAACCGTTGTGAGTGTGGACGCAGACGGCGCGATGATCGACATCGGCTACAAGTCCGAGGGTCTCATTCCGTCCGAAGAGCTGTCGATCCGAAACAACGTACCCCCGAGCCAGGTCGTGTCCGTGGGCGAGCGGGTCGAGGCGCTGGTCCTCAACAAAGAGGACGACGAGGGCCGGCTCATCCTGTCGAAGAAGCGCGCCCAGTACGAACGCGCGTGGGGTCAGATCCAAACCCTCGCCGATCAGGATCGCACGGTGCGCGGTACCGTCATCGAAGTAGTCAAGGGTGGGCTCATCGTCGACATCGGGCTCCGCGGCTTCCTCCCGGCCTCCTTGGTCGATCTTCGTCGAGTTCGTGATCTCGATCCGTTCGTCGGTGAAGAGATCGAAGCGAAGGTCATCGAGCTCGACCGGAACCGGAACAACGTCGTGCTTTCTCGGCGTGCCTATCTCGAAGAAGAGCAGGCCGAACAACGCCAGGCCTTCCTCGACGACCTCGCCGAGGGCGAGGTGAGCGAGGGCGTCGTCTCGTCTGTCGTGAACTTCGGCGCCTTCGTCGATCTCGGTGGCATGGACGGACTCGTCCACGTATCCGAGTTGTCCTGGCAGCACGTAAACCATCCGTCGGAGGTCGTGAAGGTCGGCGACAAGGTCACCGTCAAGGTGCTCGAGGTCGATCGTGATCGGGAGCGCATCTCGTTGTCGATCCGCCAGACCCTCGAGGATCCCTGGGTGGTCTTCGCCAGAGACAACGAGGTCGGCGCCGTCGTCGAGGGCGTCGTCATCAAGACCGTGCCGTTCGGAGCATTCGTGTCGGTCGCCGAAGGGGTCGAGGGACTCGTGCACGTGTCCGAGATCGCCATCCACCGGGTGGAATCGCCCGAACTCGAGCTGACGATCGGGCAGAAGGTCCAGTCCAAGATCACCGAGCTCGACGAGGACAAGCGGCGGGTGTCGCTCTCGATCAAGCAGGCGTTGCCCGACTGGAAGGAGCGCGAGGCCGCCATGAACGCACCTCGTCGTCGCCCGCCGACCCGTCGAGAATTCGAACGCGAATTCGGCCCCGAGGAGGAGGAGCGTCCACCAGTGGCCGTCGACGCCTCACTCGAGGCGATTCTGCAGGAGCTCAAGGAACGAGGAATCGGTCGTCGCTGAGCGACGACCCTCCCGTTCGATCCGAGCATCGGCCGAATTCCCGCGAATTCATCTCAAGTACCCGGGGTGGAAGGTCGATCAGTACGCAGATGACTAGCCCGTTGGTCACACTGTGGAGAAGGGGCACCGTTCAGGATTGCGCCCACCGCCAGTGCGTTCCGCACATGGGCGTGACCTGCGTTGACACGATCAAGGAGCTTTGATGGGCAGAAGAGCGGTAGTACTGGTGATTGCGCTCGTGTTGGCGGCTGCCTCCGCCTTCGCGGTGTTCCAGTTCTTGAAGGGCGTCGAGGACGAGGCGCGTCGCGACCAGGAGATGATCCCGGTCTTCCGCGCCACGCAGACGATCACCGAAGGCACCCAGGGCGCCCAGATCCTCCAGGGCGGGGCCGGCATCCTGTACAAGGAGAGCGAAGAGCAGTTCGTCGACCTGCCCGAAGGCGCCATCCAGACCGAGGAAGATCTCCGCAACGTGCTCTCAGGGAGTGTGGCCGTCGGACCCATCCCGGCGAACGGGATTCTCGTCGCCAGCCAGTGGGTCACGCCCACGGTGGAGCTGACGCCCCTCAAGGACATCATCGAGACCGGCAAGCAGGCCCTGACGATCTCACCTGGAGACGTACAGGGTGTCAACGGCTTCGCTCAGCCGGGTGATCACGTGAACGTGATCGTCACGGTCGACATCGAGTTCGGGCTCACGGCGGTCGGCAACCAGCCATCCTTCGGCATCCCCGGCGACACCGGCGACGGCACCGAGGGCGAGACCGGTGGCGAAGGCACCGTGGTCGTTCCCTACACCCGTTTCGTGCTCCAGAACCTCAAGGTGCTGGCCGTCGGACGTGAGGTGGTGCCCTCCGATCCCGACGATCAGAACGTGACCGCCGAAGGCGAGATCACCACCGAAGGTCAGGGACAGGTTCAAGGCGAGGCCGACGCAGCGCAAGCCAGCACCATCTATACCCTCGAAGTCGACCCGGGACAGGCCGAGCGGCTCGTCTACGCTATGCAGGAAGGCACGATCTATCTGACCCTGGTACCGGACGGGTACGAGGAGGTCGTGACCCAGGGCGTGACGATCGACACCCTCTTCGAGGGCAACCTGATCGACGACATCTTCGACAACTGACCAGAGATCGAGAGAAGCAACGTGTCGCTCACTGAGAACAACCTGCTGGTCGTCGATGACGACGACGGCTTCATCGACAAGGCAAAGCGCCTGTTCGATGGCCGCTTGCCCACCGCTCGTTCGATCGGTGATGCACTGCAGGCCGTGGAGAGCGGCACGTTGCGGATGGTCATCCTGGGCCCGAGCTTCGCCAAGGAGGACGCCCTCGAATCGGTCCGGACGCTCCGCCATCAGGATCCGACTCTGATTTCACTCATCGTGGCGGAGTCGGTTACGGCCAATCTGCTTCGAGCGGCGATGCGCGTGGGCGTGTCCGACGTGATCGAGGCCCCGCTCACCGAGGAGAAGATCGAGCAGGCGATCAGCCAGTTCTCGAGTGACATGCTTCAGTTGCGGAGGGGTGGCGGGCCCGGGATGGCAGCCGGAGAGCCGGTCGACCGTGGCAAGGTGATCACGGTCATGTCGGCCAAAGGCGGGTCGGGCAAGACCGTAACGGCGACGAACCTGGCTATCCTGCTGTCGCGTGAGCCCGACACCAAGGTGGCTCTGATCGATGCGGATCTCCAATTCGGAGACGTGTGTCTCGTGCTCCAGCTCGAGCCAAAGTTCACAGTGGTCAACGCCGCCGCCGAGTTGCACCGGCTCGACGCCACATTGGTCGAGTCCATTCTCACGCCACATCCGAGCGGGCTGAAAGTGCTCGCCGCGCCGTTGGAGCCCGCATTCGCAGACGACATCACCACCGGCGGTCTGCTCCAGATCATCGACGTTGTGAGCGAACAGTACGACTATGTGGTCGTTGACACTGCGTCGCTGCTCGACGAGCTGTTGCTGTCGTTGCTCGAACGCTCTGATCAGGTGCTCATGGTTGTGGACATGGATCTGCCGTCGGTCAAGAACGCCAAGTTGGCGCTCGAGACCCTCCGGCTGCTGAAATACCCGACCAACAAGGTGCATTTGATCCTCAACCGGTCCAATGCCAAGGCCCGGCTCGACGACAAAGAGATCGAAGGCGCACTCAAGTCGCAGATCAGCGCCCGGGTGCCTTCTGAAGGCATTGTGGCTGCCAGCGTCAACGAGGGCCGGCCGGTCGTGGAGTCGAGCCCGAAGTCGAAGGTCGCCAAGGGATTCGAAGAGGTCGCCCAGGTCGTTCTCGGGCACTCGCCTGCACAAGGCGCTTCAGGCCGCGGCGTATTCCGCCGAAACTGACTCCGTACCACACGTCACAGAGAACAAGGGGTTCACCGAGATGGCATCGCTTTCGGAAAGGGTCGCAGCGGCAAAAGCCAGCGAGGTCTCGACGCTCGGGGGTGGACGCTCCGAGGCCGTGACCGAGCTGCGTGGCCGCCTCCACTTCAAGGTCGTGGAGGAGCTGGGCCCCACGTTGTACGACCGTCAGATGAGCGACGCAGAGCTGCGGCTCCGTGTCATGGAGATGCTCGAATGGGCCGTCGATCAAGAGCAGAGTCTGCCCCTGACCTCGTCCGACCGGCGTCAGCTGTTGAACGAGATCGCCTCCGACGTTCTCGGATACGGACCCATCGATCCGCTCCTCAACGACCCGGATGTCACCGAGGTCATGGTGAACGGTCCGTACGACATCTACGTGGAGCGGGCGGGGCGACTCACCAAGTCGGACATCCGCTTCGTCGATCAGGTCCACCTTCGCCGGATCATCGACAAGATCGTCGGTCAGATCGGCCGCCGTGTCGACGAGGCAACCCCGATGGTGGACGCTCGTCTTCCCGACGGTTCCCGCGTGAATGCGGTGATCCCGCCACTCGCCATCGGCGGGCCCTTCCTCACCATTCGTAAGTTCTCGGTCGACCCGCTCACCGAATCCGACCTCATCCGGTTCGGAACCTACAACCAGCGGGTGGCGGACTTCCTCCGCGCCTGCGTGGTCGGACGGCTCAACGTGATCATCTCCGGCGGTACCGGTTCCGGCAAGACGACCACCCTGAACGTTCTCTCGGGCTACCTCCCGACCGACGAGCGCATCGTGACGGTCGAAGACGCGGCGGAGCTCCAGCTCCATCAGGACCACGTCCTCAGCCTGGAATCTCGTCCGGCCAACATCGAGGGCAAGGGCGCCATCACCATTCGGGACCTCGTGAAGAACTGCCTCCGTATGCGACCCGACCGGATCGTCGTTGGTGAGTGTCGTGGCGGTGAGGCGCTCGACATGCTCCAGGCCATGAACACCGGTCACGACGGTTCGCTCACCACGCTCCACTCGAACGGGCCACGTGACACCCTGGCTCGTATGGAGACGCTGGTGATGATGTCCGGATACGATCTGCCGATCCGGGCGATTCGTGAACAGATCGCTTCGGCGGTCGACATGATCGTGCACGTCTCACGTCTGCGTGACGGAACCCGTCGCATCACCCACGTCACCGAGGTGGAAGGTATGGAGGGCGACATCATCACCCTTCAGGATCTCTTCCTCTTCGACTTCGGAATGGGTCTCGACGAGAACGGCCGCTTCTTGGGCCGTCTCAAGGCCAGCGGAATCCGGCCGACCTTCAGCGAGAAGCTGCTGGACCTCGGTATCAAGCTTCCCGCCGATCTCTTCGAGCCAGAGCCCTTCGCCCGCCGGGGCGGCGATCAGTTCGCACTCGCACGGTGAAGACGCTCAGACTGCTCGCAGCCGCGACGCTGCTTCTCTCGCTCATCGGCGGGGGAGCAGCGGTTGCACAAGAGTCTACGGATTCGACCGTGGGCACGGACGCGACGTCGGCGCCTGAGGAGATCCCCGCCGGGGCTTCGATCCGCATTCGGGACATCAACACCTCGAACTTCGCCGACGACGGTGAGGTCGTGCTCCAGGTGGCCCTCCAGGGCCTCTCCGACGACGTCGACCTCGAGCGGATCGTGGTCACAGAGAACGGAACGCCCGTCGAGGGCGCAGAGTTCGCCCTCGGCCAGTTCGAGGCGATCCCGGCGTTCGTCGCGCTGGTGATCGACACATCCGGCTCGATGGAGACCGACGACCGGCTCGGGGCCGCCAAGGCCGCCGCCATCCAATTCGTCGAGCAGAAGGAGCCAGATAGACTTCGTTGCCCTGGTGACGTTCGACGACGTTGCCGAGGTCGTTCGGGACTTCAACTCCAACCCCGACACCATCATCGAAGCCATCAACGCGCTGGTTCCACAGGGCGGTACGGCGATGTTCGACGGCGTGATCGCTGCCACCGACCTGTTCGGGAGCGTCCAGCAGCCAACGTCCGCAAGAGCATGGTTGTCCTCACAGACGGTGAGCCTGATGGCGGAGCGGCCACGGTCGAAGACGCCATAGCCGCCGTCCAGCGGGAGGACGTGCGTACCTTCGGCGTCGCCATCCAGTCGGGTGACTTCGAACCCGAAGATCTCGAGGCGATCGCCCAGGCCGGGGGTGGGGAGCTGCTCAGGACCGCCGACCCCCAGGAACTTTCGGCGCTCTACAGCGACATCCAACGTGAGCTCAACCGGGCGCTGTACATCCGGTTCAAGAGTTCAGAAGTCAACCCGGCGGACGTCAGTTTCGGCGTGTCATACGGAACACTGACCGACACCCGCGTGCAGGGCGTGCCTGGCTTCGCCACGACCACCACCGGCTTCCGGGAGTCGACGACCAGCACCGAGTATGTGCTGGCACAGGCGGAGCCGAGGGTGGTCACCTACGATCTTCCGTTGCCTCTGTCGACGATCATCCTTCTCGCAACGCTCGGCATTGGCGGATCGGTGATGTTGTTCCTCTACATCCTCATGGGCAACGAAGGCGACGCTGCCAACCGCTTCGGCAAGCGACTCGCTGCATACGGACGCCGGGGCGGTCTAGCCGAGGAAAGGCGCCCACTGCTCGAGCGGATTCCGCTCCTCAACCGATTCACGGCAGCCGCCGAGGAGCAGGTTCGCAAGCGTGGACTGCTCGGGGCTGTGAACTCGACCCTCGAGCAGGGCAACATTCCGCTGTCTGCCGGCGAAGCGATCGCCGCCGGCATCGGATTGGCAGCTGTGTTCGGCCTGATCGCCGGCGTTCTCTCATTGAACCTGGTCGTCGGTGGCGTCGTCTTCGTCGCCGCTGTGATGCTGGTCTTCGGGATCATCAACTTCATCGGCAGTCGTGAGAAGAAGAAGTTCGAACAGCAATTGCCGGACACCCTCACCCTGCTTTCGACCTCGCTCCGGGCCGGATACTCGCTGTTGCAGGCCGTGGAGGCGGTGGCACAGGAGGCACCGAACCCGACGGCCCGTGAGTTCGGGAGGGCGATCGCCGAGGCTCGACTGGGACGTCAAGTGACCGATGCTCTCGCCGGTGTCACCGACCGGACGCAGTCGAAGGACTTCGAGTGGGCCGTGATGGCCATCGACATCCAGCGAGAGGTCGGCGGAAACCTCGCCGAAGTGCTCCAGACGGTGGCCGACACGATGCTCGCACGAAACCGACTGCGTGGAGAGATCAACGCCCTCACGGCAGAAGGAAGAATCTCGGCCATCGTGCTCGGGGGTCTGCCATTTGCGATCGGCGGCTTCCTCTGGGCTTCGAACCCCGACTACCTGAGGCCGCTGTTCGAGTCGACCACAGGCCTGATCGCCATTGGAATCGGACTATGCCTGATGACCGGTGGAATCCTCTGGCTCCGCAAGATCGTGAACATCGAGGTCTGACATGGATGAAATCTTCGTACCGGTAGCACTTGCCTTCTTCGGTATCCTTCTGATCGTGGCTTGGATCGGCTTCGCGGTCATCCGGGTCCAGCGGACTGCGACCGACCGGCTCGCCGTATACGGACGTGCCACCAGTCGTGAGGAGACGCTCTCGAAGCCGTTTGTGGAGCGAGCAATGGCGCCGGTAGTCCTCGGACTCGGGAAGTTCCTGGGCCGATTCACGCCGGTGGGATACCTCGAGAAGACCCAACGGAGGCTGCTGTTCGCCGGCAATCCTCAGAACATGGACGCAGCATCCTTCACCGTTGTGAAAGCGGTGCTCACGGTGGTCGGCGTCGTAGCTGCCTTCGCTCTCAGAGACTTCGGAGACGGCATCACGCGGATGCTGGTGATCTTCGCGCCACCGCTCATGGGATTCTTCCTGCCCGATGTGTGGCTCAACCGACGGATCGAAGATCGGCAGGGCGCGATGCTCAGGGCCCTTCCCGATACGCTCGACCTGCTGGTGATATCCGTCGAGGCCGGCCTCGGCTTCGACTCGGCACTCGCTAGGGTGGTCACGACCGTTCCGGGGCCATTGTCTGAAGAGTTCTTCCGGATGCTGCAGGAGACCCGGGTCGGTGTGAGCAGGCGCGATGCGATGCGTCATCTGATGGATCGCACCGATCTCGAAGAGCTGCGAACGTTCTTGCTCGCCATGTTGCAGGCAGAAGCCTTCGGCGTTGCCATCGCACGGGTGTTGAGGGTGCAGGCCGACGAAATGCGGGTCAAGCGGCGTCAGCGAGCCCAGGAGAAGGCTTTCGCGGCGCCGGTGAAGATCGTGTTTCCGCTGGTCTTCTGTATCTTCCCGGCGCTGTTCGTCGTATTGCTGGGTCCGGCGGCGATCAGCATCTCCCGCGCTTTCGCCAGCTGAATCGGCGCGCTCATGGCAGCAGCTACCAGGGCGCGTGTCTCGATCTGGGCTCTCGCCTTCCTGATCGGGCCGCTGGTCGTGGGGTTCGCCAGCCGTAGACCGCTCGTCGACAACTCGTTCCTCTGGCACGTCACGGCAGGTGACATCCAACTCATGTCGCATCGAGTGCTGACCGCTGACCCGTTCTCGTTTCTGACCGTGGGCGAAGCCTGGCGGACGCAGTCGTGGCTTGTGGAATTGTGGTACTCCTGGGGTGTCGACCTCGGGACCATAGGGTTCGGGCAGTGGGTACCACCGGTCGTTGGCGGCCTCTTCTTCCTCATCATCGCAACCCTCATAAGGTCCGTCGTGTCGGTGGGTCCGGGTTCTGGCATCACGATGGCCTTCACAGCCATCGTGATGCTCCCGTACCTGCAGCCAAGGCCTGTCGTCGTCAGCTATCTCCTCGTGGCTCTGGTTCTGTTGGCCATGCGAGAGAGGATGTACTGGACGATTCCGCTTCTGATGTGGGTGTGGGCCAGCGCTCACGGCTCCTTCTTCCTGGGCTTCGTCATCATGGGGACGGAGTGGTTTCGTGTGCGTCGAGCGGACGCAGTGAAGGCGGCGATCGGGTCGCTCGTCATCATCAACTTCACCGCTCATGGATTCGGCGTCTGGGAGATCCTGGTTTCCTTCGCCCGGGGTCGTGAGGCTCTCGAGCGAATCAGTGAATGGCTGCCGCCAGATCTCCTAGCGCCCCGCTTCATACCGGTAGTGATCATGGTTGCTGTAGTCATTGCGTGGGTCTCGCGGCATCCGATGCCGCGGCGAGAGGGCCTGCCGCTGTTGGCGTGGTTGGTATTTGGTCTCACAGCCAGTCGTTCCATGCCGCTCTTCTGGATCATGTTTGTGCCCACAGCAGCACAGGCCCTGGTCTCGGCGACAGAGCAGTTTCGTTCGTCTGCCTCGGCACCCGGTCGCCTCATCGGAGCACTCGGAATCGTGATGATCGTGGTCCCTCTTCTCGGGCCGGCGGCGGGTCCCATCGACGCTGAGCGATTTCCGATCGAGGCGGCGACGCATCTCACGGCGGAGCGGGTGTTCCACGACGACGTCGTGGGAGGCTATCTCATCTATACCCAATGGCCAGACCGGCTGATCTACGTGGACGATCGGGCAGAGTTGTACGGCGACCGTCTCATTGCGTTCGCCGACGCTCGTGCAGGTATGGCTGGATGGGACGACGAACTAGCCAGAGCCAAAGTAGCTCAGGTGTTGGTTCGCCAAGAGGACGCTCTGGCATCGTTGCTGGAAGTCTCCGGCGACTGGAGTCGAACCTACGAGGACGAAGACTTTCTGATCTACGATCAGGTCACACCTTGACCAAACCCACCGCGGGATCAGCGTGGATCAAACGTGAATTTCAGGATGCGGCTGCGGCGGACCCAACGCAACCGGGTTCACGCAGTCGCTTCCCTACCGCTCAGGGTTATCCGGCTTGTATCAGTAGTGGTGCCTCCCGTGATGGGTTGGTGGCCACGTAGGGTGGCCTCGGGAGGGGTCCCGGCGGTAACGGTTTTCGGGCGAGTTTCGGGCTCGTGAAAGCGATGGTTGCCGGGGCCTGGTTCCCGAGCGGACCCGGTTGAGAGAATCGGTCGAGGCCCCGCAGGGGTTTGGGACCGGATCACGGACACGCGTGGGTAGCCGCGTGGTGCCAGCTGCTTCGAAGGGGTGGTGTCGGGGACGTCCAATGCCCTGTGGGGCTGAAGGTTCTCCCGTCAACTGAGAGAGGACAGCGTGGTCACCGGGTCCGTCTTGGCCGTCGGGATGGTGGTCGGGCTGTCCACGGCTGAGAGGAGAACCCTCAGATGACCTTTGAAGGTAGTAGCCCGATGGCGGTGGGGATCGACGCGGCCATCGTGGCGGATCATCAGGTGACGTTGCGTCGGCCCGAACCGGGTCGGCCGGGAGTGATCGTGGAGCGGTTCAAGGTTGGGTCGACGATCGCTGGGTTGGGCCAGTTGACTGAGCGGTTGTCGGCGTTTCCGGGGTCGGTGGTGGTGTGCGAGCCGACGTCGATGACGTGGCTGAGCATCCAGACCGCAGCGGAGCGTGCCGGGTGTGAGATGTCGTTGATCGTCACTCGTCACTCGGCCCGACTGCGGGGGGCGTTGGTCGGCAAACACAAGTCGGATGTGATCGATGCAGACATGTTGTCCCGGGCGGGTGAGTTCTTTGCGCTGGACCCGACCCGACCGCCGACATCAGACGAGTTGGCGTTGCGGCGGGTGGTGCAGCTCCGGCACCGACAGGTGGTGGCACAGAATCGGACCCATCGACGGATCGTGTCGTTGGCGTCGTGGGCGTTCCCTGACGTGTGGCGGCCGTTGGCGTCGTCACGGGCGGCGTCACTGGGAGTGCTGCGCCGATGGCCGAACCTGGCTGGTCTGTCACGGGCTCGTACCGCAACCATCGCAGAGATGATCGCTGCCAACACCCGAGGAGTCACAGACGTCCACCGGCGCGCCGAACGGGTCCGTGACGGTGCTCGAGCCTGGGTCGAGTCTTGGGACGGCCGCCTCGACCTCGACACCCTCGAGTGGGAACTCGTCGAGCTTGTCGACGAGTACGACACCGCCCGACAGCGGATAGGCCGGGCCACCGCCGAGATGACCCGACGATGGGAGCAACACTGGGGCGACGACCCGGTGCTGATGTCGGTGCCCGGCATGGGTGTGATCACCGCCCCCATCGTGCGTGCCTTCTTCGGTGATGGCCAGCACTTCGACGACGCCAAAGCCGCCCAGAGCTACGTGGGGATGAACCCGTCGAACTGGTCGTCGGGCACCGTCGCCCAGCCGTCACGGTCGATCACCAAAGAAGGCCCCGAGGAGCTCCGGCTGGCGTTCTACCAGGCCGCCAACGCCGCCCGAACCGTCGACCCCCAACTCGCCGAGTTCTATCGGCGGTTGATGGTCGAACGAGGACACTGCCATACCAAAGCCACCTGTGCTGTCGCCCGCAAACTGATCGGCCGCACCTGGGCCATCATCACCAGCGGCACCCCCTACGAGAAGCGTGACCTCGCCGGTGAGCCGATCACCCGCCGCCAGGCCCGTCAACTCGTCACCAGCCTCGCCGTCCCCGAACGGACCCGAGCCCGCACCCGTAGCCACTCGACAGCAACACGCCGCGGACGCCTCGCCAGCTGACCGGCCTCACCCACGCCAACACGCCGGCACCCGCCGGCGTGCTACCACGCGCCCACCCACCGTGACCAGCGCAGCACTTGACAGTCGTTAGGGAATCGCTCCGCGTTTCAGTAGGGTGTGCGGGTAGCGCTCAGGCGAGCCCGTGATCGTCGATGTGGTAGTTCGATCAGCCAGCTCCGCGACCACGTCGCTGAGCTGGCTGCTTTCTACGTCGACGATCTGGGTGATTCATTGTCGCGGGCGCGACTTCCCGAGACGGCACCGCAACGTCTCATCCGACCCCGGGGGCGGTGACATCTCTGAACCTGGCTGGGTCTTCGACGAGTGGTTGGCCATAGGCGGCGGCGTCCATCAGCGGGTGCCAGCCCCAGGCCAGGTCCTTGGCGACCTGACTCACCGACCGGCCATGACGACTCACCTGCACCGTCGCTTACTGCTCCTGCCCGATCCGTCAACTTGAGCCGAGGCGCGCGATCGCAGTGCCTTCGATGAACGGACCACACCCGACCGGACACTCCCAACCGATTCCCGCCACGCCAAGATCGCCGGCCGGCCGAAGCACGGCAGGTCGGTTAGCTCGACCGTGTCCCGATGCTTAATCGTCACCACCGAGCGGCAGACCGGGCACGGCGGTCGATCTTCTCTGGCTTCGACCACTACGCGACGGTGGGCATCGGTCTCGGTGAACTCGAGGACGTTGACGTCCGGCAAGCCGACCAGCAGCTCGCACATGGCAAAGCATCAGACAACTCCAGGGACTCCCGGATCTCGAACGCTTGGAGCATGTCCACATCCGTCGAGTCCCGATATTTGTCGAGAACCCTCACCCGTCACACCCCCATTCAACGCGAAGTCCCGGTTATCCGTGCGTCGGGGCAGGCAAATAGAGCTCGCCGCCGCCGCTGATCGGTTCGACATTCGGTCTCGGCGGCGGCCCGGTCGCCGACACACAACTCCCAAGGATCATACGTCGGAACGCAGCACAACGGGCTTCCGAAGTTTGGGTAGCCGGGGGCCGGGGAGTCCTTGACGAACGGGGGGTGTTTCGCACGGTGGGCGCCCGTGGGTCTCTCGCCACCATTCGGTGCCCACCCTGTGGGCGGGTCGGAAGAGCCGCGATCGCAGACGTACGTTGCTGAAATCCGAAGCGTCCGAGGTGCCGTGACAATGAAAAGGACCCGGTCCGAAGACCGAGTCCTTCTCATGATTCTGCGCTGATCTGTTCAGTTGACGGCCCGAGCGACCTGTGAGGTCGATGAGCTGTAGCTCGTAAAGAGCTCGTCTCCGAACACCTGTAGCGCAACGAGGGAGACCACTGCGATGAGCGCAACGAGCAGTGCGTATTCCACCATAGAGGCGGCCCGCTCTTCGCTCAGCCATCGCATCAACACGGTCAACCTCCTGTCGATCCTATCGATCAGTTGGCGCCGCCGACACCGTCGGAGATGGCGGTGAAGGTGTCGCTGACCTCTTCACCCAGAGTGGTGACGGCGACAATGGCGATCACGGCGATCAGGGCGACGAGGAGTGCGTACTCCACCATCGAGGCGCCCTTCTCCTCGTCTGCGAGCCATGCATTGACCTTGTTCCAGAAAGCAAGCATTGTGGACCTCCTATACGAATTGCGGCTTGCACTAGCACAACGTACCCATCAGACCCTTCGCTGCCATGGGTCGCTCGCCCTATTTGAAACGGCGCCTAGTTTTCGGGCTATTTCGGACGTGCGAAGCCCAGCCGGATCGCCTCGATTGCGGCCTGAGTCCGGTCACTCACAGACAGCTTCGTGTAGATCGAGGCCAGATGATTCTTGACCGTCTTCTGTGAGATGTACAAGCGGTCGGCGAGATCCTCTGTCGAGGAGACGCCGCTGGCAAGCAGGCTCAGCAGCTCGACCTCACGCTCCGTGAGGCTGGCAGCCCCGGGATCGACCACAGGATTGGCATGTTGTGCAAGCAACGCCGCCCGCAACTCACCGTCGTCGGGGAGGGTTTCGCCTGAAGCCACGGCCCGGATGCCTGCCGCCAGCTCCTTCAGGGGCGCACCCTTCGAGAACACCCCCGCGGCTCCCGCTCCGTTGGCGGCGGCGATCGTCTCCGGCGACACGTGCATGGTCACGATGATGCCGACGGTATCGGGATCCATGGTCTCGAGGGCGACGAGACCGCCACCGCCTGGCATCTCCAGGTCGATGAGTGCAACATCCACCGGTTCGGAGCGCGTGATGGCTGCGAGACCGGTTGCGTCGCCTGCGATGCCGACGACCCGAAGATCGGGCACGGCATGGAGGGCATCGCGCATGCCCTCGGCAAACATCTGATGATCGTCTCCGATCGCCACCCTGATCATGTCAGCTCCACTCCAGCAACACTCGGGTCGAGCCCGGTTCACTCGACACGTCCAGCGACACCCCGGCGTCCCGTGCACGTTCCTTCATCCCGATGACGCCGAAATGCCCGGTCGGGAGATCGGAAGGATCGAAACCGTTGCCATCGTCCTCGATCACGACCTTCCCCCTGTCGAAATCGATCCACCCGGACAGGCGGACCATCGTACCTCCAGAGTGCAGTATGGCATTGCGGATCGCCTCGCCGGCGATTCCGAGGACGGCATCACTGAGCGATGGCCGCACTGGGCGACGCTCGTCGACTTCGTACCGCACCTCGATGTCGGTCTTGGTGTCGGCGACGATCCGATCTGCCACCGCCCTCAGGGTGGTGGCCTTCCCCGAGCGGAGATCCGTGACCGTGGCCCTGACCTCATCGACGAGGTCCGTCACGCGCCCCCGCAGTTGCTCGATGTGTCCGGTGAGGTCACTCTGCGATGCGCCTTGGACCAGGGCAAGGTCGAGTGCGAGACCGAGCGATGCCAGACCCGGTCCGATCTCATCGTGAAGCTCGCGTGCCAGCCGCACTCGCTCGGCCTCGATCGCACTACCGGTGATGTTCTGGAGCAGTCGGGTGTTCGAGAACGCCAGCGCCAGCGGTCGGAGGGAGGTCTCGAGACCCTCGATCTCGCCGCCCGTGAGCACTACCGCCGTCCTCAGCTTCACGTGACCTACCTCATCGTTCCCGACCCGAAGAGGAATCATGTTCTCGATCGAGGGCTCGGGAGCGACACCGTGACGGGCCACCATGATCGGTCCCTCCTCGCCTGCGATGGCGGCTACCGCAGAACTGTCGGGATAGCGGTCACAAACCATCTCCAAGGCCGAACGAGCGATCGTCATGGGGCTGGTGTCGGCGGAACCTGTCACGTCGGCGAGCCGGGCGAGCAACGTGTGAGCGCCCTCCAGGCTCTGAAGGCGCTGTTCGCTTTCCAGAGAGGATTGCTGCAGAGCCTGCGACTGCTGAACGGCGTCGATCAAGAGGCGACGGACCTGGGCGATTGTGATGCCAACCGCAAGGTACAGCGCCATCGTGGGGGCTGCCGACAGGAGGTCTCCCTGCTGTGCGTAGGTGACCACCCCGAGCAGAAGGGACGACAGTCCGGCCGTACCGATCCCAACCCGGAAGCCGCCGTTGATGGCAGCGAACATCGTCGGTGTGAGCGACAAGAGGAGAAAGGGGCTGTCGATCGAGCCGGTCAGTGCCATGGCGATCACGGATGTGGCAACGCCAAACAGGGTGAGACCCTCCAAGGCAAGGGGGCGCCTGATGAAGGCCGGCGGCGCGACGGTCAACGCCAACACCCATACCGCACCGGCGCCCGACCCGCTCAAGGCGGCATTGATGTCGTACTCGCCCGAGGCAACGGACGTGAAGATGCCAACGGCGAGCGCGACCCAGGTCGCCACTACGATGACGACCGTGACACGGCGTTCCCACGGAACTTCACCCGGAATCATCTGAGAGAGGCTACCTTGGGGTGGGTGCACGATCCTACGACCACCTGGGTACTCACCGGCGCCATCGGCACAGGCAAATCGACCGTCGGGTCGATGCTGGCCGCCCGTGGAGCACGGGTCATCGACGCCGACCGAATCGGTCATGCCGTGATCGACTCGTCCGGGCCTGCGTTTGCGGCGGTCGCACAACGCTGGCCGGAAGCGGTCGTAGGCGGACACATCGACCGCAGGCGTCTCGGCGAGATCGTGTTCGGCGATGCCGGCGAGCTCGCCGAGCTCGAGGCGATCACCCATCCCCACATCGTGGCGCGTCTCCGCGAGCTGATGGACGCCGCCAATCCGGGACCGGCGGTGGTGGAGGTGTCGGTCCCGCATCTTCCGGTCGACCCGAGGTGGGGGCGGATCGTCGTTCTCGCCGGCAGCGACATCAGGCGGCAGCGGCTCCTCGACAGAGGTCTCGACGTCGAAGAGATCGAACAGCGGATGGCGGCCCAGCCTGCTGCCGAGGATTGGGTTCACGACGGCGATCTGGTCGTGAACAACGATGGGGATCTAGACGATCTCGAGCGCCAGGTCGACGAATTGTGGAGCGAGCTGCGCGTGCTTCAGCACTGATCGAACATCGGTTCGACTGTCACACCTGGACGGTACACTCTCGGGCATGCCTCCGTTCCGGGTCCGCTCAGAGTTCCAGCCGTCGGGAGACCAGCCGAAGGCCATCGCCGAACTGGCCCAGGGAATCAACGCCGGCGAGCGCTTCCAGACGCTCCTCGGCATCACGGGATCCGGCAAGTCGGCCACGATCGCGTGGACGATCGAACAGGTGCAGCGACCCACGATTGTGATCGCTCCCAACAAGGCGCTGGCGGCCCAGCTGGCCAACGAGTTCCGGCAGTTCTTCCCCGAGAACCGGGTCGAGTACTTCGTGTCGTACTACGACTACTACCAGCCAGAGGCGTACATCCCCCAGACCGACACGTACATCGAGAAGGATGCCACCGTCAACGACGAGATCGATCGGCTCCGGCATGCCGCCACCTCGGCCCTGTTGGTTCGGAAGGACGTCATCATCGTTGCATCCGTCTCCTGCATCTACGGCCTCGGCTCACCCGAGCAGTACGAAGGTCAATTGCTCCGCCTGGTCCAGGGCGTCGAGTACCCGATGCAGGCTGCGCTCCGCCGTCTCGTGGACATCCAGTACGAGCGCAACGAGATGAATCTCGTACGAGGCAAGTTCCGGGTCAAGGGAGACACCCTCGAGGTGTTTCCCTCATACGAAGAGACCGTCGCCAGAGTCGAGTTCTTCGGCGACGAAATCGATCGAATTCTCCGGATGGACCCGATCACCGGCGAGGTGATCGAAGAGATGAAAGAGCTGTTCATCTTCCCTGCCAGTCACTACGTGACCGAGCGAGCCCGGATGGAACGAGCCATCGAAGGAATCGAGAAGGAGCTCGAGCATCGTCTGTCCGAGCTCGAGCGAAAGGACAAGCTCCTCGAGGCCCAGCGCCTTCGTATGCGAACTGCGTACGACCTCGAGATGCTGCGGGAAGTCGGGTTCTGCTCCGGCATCGAGAACTACTCCCGCCATCTCGACGGCCGGAACCCGGGGGAGTCGCCGTACACGCTGCTGGACTACTTTCCCGACGACTACATGACGGTGATCGACGAGTCACACGTCACCATTCCTCAGATCGGGGGGCAGTTCGAGGGCGACCGAAGCCGCAAGGACGTGCTCGTCGACCACGGATTCCGTCTGCCATCTGCGATGGACAATCGCCCGCTCCGGTTCGACGAGTGGCTGGACAAGGCCAATCAGGTCGTCTTCCTGTCTGCGACCCCCGGGCCATTCGAACGCGAGCATTCGACCAAGGTCGTCGAACAGATCGTGCGTCCCACGGGTCTGGTGGACCCAGAGGTGATGGTCCGCGCGACGAAGCGACAGATCGACGATCTCCTCGGGGAGATCCGGGAGCGAGCCGTTCAGGAGCAACGAGTGCTCGTCACCACCCTCACCAAGAAGATGGCCGAAGACCTCACGGACTATCTGCTCGAAATGGGGGTGCGGGCGCGATACCTTCATTCCGAGATCGACACGCTGGAACGCGTGGCCCTCCTCCGAGATCTCCGGCTGGGGGAGTTCGACGTTCTCGTCGGTATCAACCTCCTTCGCGAAGGGCTCGACCTTCCGGAAGTGTCGCTCGTCGCCATCCTCGACGCCGACAAGGAGGGCTTCCTCCGCTCGGAGACGTCCCTCATTCAGATCATCGGACGCGCAGCTCGCAACGTCGACGGGCAGGTGATCATGTACGCCGACAAGGTCACCGACTCGATGCAACGAGCGATCAATGAGACCAACCGCCGTCGACGACTTCAGCGGGAATACAACGAAGAGCACGGAATCGATCCCCAGTCGATCCGAAAGCAGATCTCCGACATCCTCGAGCTCGTCCAGTCACAGGGACCACGCGCGGATCGCCGTGCCGGGGAGGTAGCTCGAAAGACGCTCGACCTGGCCGACGACGACCTCACGAGGCTGATCCTGTCACTGGAGGACGAAATGCACGAAGCGGCGAAGGAGCTACGGTTCGAGTACGCCGCCAGGCTCCGAGACGAGATCAATGAGCTGAAGCGGGAGCTCAAGCAGGTGGCGGAGGCGCGCTGACCAAATCGGTCAACCGTTGCAATTCCGTGCCGATTCGTAGCTCGGGGCAGATTGACGCCCTCTGCCCGATCATGAGATGTCATTGAGCGTGTCCGATCATCTTCAACCCACGGCCGGCATCGGCCAGGCATGGGACTCACCCCGAGTGGGTCTTGTCATGTTGGGTGTGCTCTTGGGAGCACTGGTTGGTGGTGTGGTGTCTGCGATGGCTGGAATCCTCTCCGTCATCTCCGTGGCGCTTATTGCGGCTGCCGGCGCGGCCCTGCTGCTCCGATTCGCACCGAGAGAATTTGCAGTGTTCGGGTCGAGCACGACCAAGCTCTGTTGGTCTGTTCTCTTCGTGGGCACGCTCGCCTGGGCCGTCTGGAACGGAGTCTTCTCGTCTGAGTTGATCGTGACTGGTCGAGATGGAGCAACGTATCTGAACATCGCAAGGGGTCTTGTAAACGATTCTTCGCTGCTGCCAACAGTCGTCACCGCCCCCTTCGGCGACGTGTCTGTGTTCACCTTCGAGGCTCCGGGCTTCGTCCTACGCGACGACGGAACCCTCTACCAGCAGTTTCTCCACGCAGTTCCGGCGCTATGGGCGGTGTTCGCCAGAGCATTCGGCGATTCCGCACTGCACTGGGCCAACGTCGTCGTCGGATCCGGGGCTCTTGTGGTGTTCTTTCTCACGCTCCGGCGGTGGCTATCACAGTGGGTCGCGCTCGGGGCAACGATCAGTCTCGCCCTCACTCTTCCGATGGTCTACTACTCACGCTCGTCGTTCACCGAGCCAGCGGCGTTGTTGGCTGTGCTCGGGGGAATATGGTTGGCGCAGGAGGCAATCCGCAGATCAGATCGGCGCGTGGCGCTGCTCGCGGGGGCTGCGTTCGGTGTCGGCGCGGTCGTGAGGATCGATGGATGGGTGATCGGCGTCGCGATTGCTGTTGCAGTCGCGACGGACGCTGTCTTCTCCGACGATGGGGAGCGGCTGGTCACGCGACAAATCTGGACCGGCTTCTTCGGGGTTGCCCTCATCGGAGTCCTCGACCTCTTCGTCTTTTCACTGCCTTATCTGCAGTTCCACCGATCACAGATCATGCTGCTGCTGGTGGCGTCCCTCGGAGCGCGGGTACTGGCGTCTCCGATCTTTTCCCGCCTGTGGCGGTCGATTGGCCTATGGATGGCAGCGCACGAGCGAGGCGGGCACCTCTTTGTTGCAGGAGTCCTGGGGGCTTTCGCTTTGTTCGTTTTCGCCATCCGCCCTTGGATGTTCCCCTCGTACGGTGGAAGCTACGGGCTCCCAGGCATGGAGGCTCGAGAAGGCTTGCTCACGGGAACCGGTCGAGACTATGTCGAGTTCTCGGCCTGGTGGCAGGTGTGGTATCTAGGCCCTGTCACCGTGATCGCAGCGTTGTCCATCGCGATCATTGGAGCAGTCCGCAGTCGGTGGATGTCGCGGCCGGTCGCTCGTCTGCTGGTCCTCACGTGTGCACTCCCGACTCTCCTCTACTTGTTGAAGCCAAGCGCCAATCCCGATCACATTTGGGTCATGCGCAGGTTTCTCCCCGTTTCGTTGCCACTCTTGATCGCCCTCGCTTGGGCGTCCGTGGACGTGGTACGGCGCGCAGTTGAGCCGCCTTTGCGCACTTGGGCGATCGGCCTTGCCTCATTCGCGCTCGTTCTGTCGCCGGTCCCGACGACAATCCCTCTGGCTTCCGTCACCGACGGTGAAGGCTCCGTGGAACTCTTCGCGGAGCTGTGCGCGGAGATCGGCCACGATCCGATCCTGCTCGTGGATTCGGAGTTCCCGATGTCGACGTTCTTGCTGCAGCCGCTCCGACTCTGGTGCGGCGTACCAGTAGCCGCGATTTCGGCGGAGGCTCTCGACACCATTGCGTTGGCGCCGTTCGAGCCCATCACACTCGTGGCCGCTGACCCTGATCTGCTCGGCACCGATGCGGACTGGGAATTCGAAGGGTTGCTCACGTTCATCCAGGAGACCATCTCAGGTCCGCCAAGCGAGACGCGGGAGGCACCGATTCGTCTGTACGGCGTATCCATCACCGAGGAGGATCAGCTTCCATGACTAGATTTGGACAGGATATGGAGACCAACGCAATCGACGTGAGCGTGGTGCTACCGGTGTTCAACGAGAAGGGCCACCTGGACGAGGAGATCTCGCGGATTCGCGACGCCTTGGACGCGTCAGAGTTCTCGTACGAGATCATCGTTGTCGACGACGGGTCCACAGATGGATCTGGGCAGCGGCTCCGGGAGACGAAAGACATTCGTCTGATCCAGTTCAACACGAACCGTGGTTCAGGTTCTGCCCGCAGGTACGGAACGATGGCAGCTCGCGGTCGTGTGGTCGTATGGACCGATGTCGACATGACATACCCGAATCACGAGATCCCCGAGTTGGTTCGGGAACTTGGTGGCTACGACCAGGTCGTTGGTGCTCGCACCTCCGAGCGGGGGACCGTCAAGCTGCTTCGCACCCCCGCCAAGTGGTTCATCCGGCGACTGGCGAGCTACCTTACGAACAGCAGAATCCCCGATCTCAATTCTGGCTTCCGTGCGTTCCGTCGCGACGTGGCCAAGGAGTTCCTATACCTTCTCCCGCGAGGCTTTTCGTGCGTGACGACCATCACCATGGCCTTTCTTTCGAACGGATACTCTGTGCGTTACATCCCGATCGAGTATGCGGCTCGGGCGGGGCAGTCGAAGTTCCATTGGTGGGCCGATACACGCCGCTATCTCATGCAGGTCGTCAGAATGACGCTCATGTGGGAGCCGTTCCGGGTATTCGGACCTCCAGCGGCCATCCTGGGTCTGATCGGGCTCGGCAAACTCGTTTTTGACATCTTCGACAAGGATTTTCGGATCGTGGCGAACACGCTCGTTGTGCTGGGCGTCTCTATGGGGCTCGCTCTACTCGGCATGCTCGCGGATCTGCTCGTTCAGCTGAACAAGCGCCGCGTCGACGTGATGCCGGAGACCGCGCAGACCGGCGTCGAGATCCTCGATAAGGCCGGTTGAGTTCAAAGGTTGCTCCGACGAGATGCAGCCGCCACATAGATCTCGCCCAGTTGGTGGGCGACTCTGGACCAGTCGCCGGCCCTATTGAACGTCTCCAGGGCGTGGGCACCCATGATGTCGGCATGCTCGAGGCAGCTCATGATCGCTCCGGCGAGGCTGGAGGGTGTCGGATCGGCTATGAGATACCCGTTCTCGCCGTCCACGACGAGATCAGGCGCCATGCCGACGGCCGTGGCGACGACCGGCCGGCCCGCCGCCATCGCCTCGGTCAGGACCACCGGGCCCGAATCGATGTCGCCCGCGTGGGGGACCGATGGAATGACTACGACGTCGGCGGCCCCGTACCACGAGGCAAGGTCCTGTCGGGCGAGCGCCCCCAGGAACTGGATGCGACCCGGAGCGACGCTCCCAGCCTGGAGTTCCAGGTCGGCGCGTAACGGTCCCTCACCGGCAATCGCCAATCGCACGTCGGGGTCCGTCTCGGCGAGCGCGCTGATGAGACGATCGAGTCCCTTCTTGGGCACGAGCCGCCCCACGGCGAGGACCAAAGGCTTTCCGAGTGGCAGTCCGAGCAGCGGCCGCGCCTCGCTGCGGTCGATGCCGCCGAACAGGGCCGCATTCGCACCGTGTGGGACGACACTCGAACGCCGAGCGATAGTGGGTTCGATCGCCCGACCGACTTCGAGAATGGGGCTCGAGGCGGCAATCACGTGATCCGCCCTTCTCAGAATCCGACGGGCCACGCCCGACAAGCGCGGGTGACGAACGAGCTTGGCGTCGGCTCCATGCATCGAGACGACGACCGGGATGTCGGCAGACAACGCCAACGCCACGACACCCTGGGGAAGCACCCAGTGGATGTGGAGGATGTCGGGGCGGAACCGTCGGACGAGCGTGCGCGTTCGAATAAGCATCGATGACATCGCGCTGGGCGCCACGAGGAAGGCGCCACGACGAATCGACCCATCTGCAGCGAGGCTCCGGCCGTACCCCCAGTGCTGGAGCGACGGTGGAGCGTATGGAAACGTCTCGACTCGCACCCCCGAGCGCAGGCCGCGCTCCAAGCCCGAGCACGAAGGGAGTAGGACCGATACCTCGTGGCCGGCGTCCGACAATGCGCCCAGCATCTCTTCCATGAACGGCGCCGTGTGATCTCCGCTGGTGAGCGGATAGGAGCTCGCGACATGGAGCACCCGCATCAGCTGATTCGCCCAAGTCGCCAGGCGCGCTGGATTCCCCAGCTCACGAGGTATCGAGCCGTGTATGCGCCGGAACCGAGGTGGTACAGCGCTCGAATGGGGTAATTGCGGCGGAAGAATGCTTTGACGTACTCTCGGTTGCGGTGTGATCGCGGGCTCGACAGGCTTGCCGCCACCCGTGGTCCCGAAAGCGACGAGGTTCCAACTGCCTCCGAGGTCCGGCTCTCATCTACGAGGACGCTCGCTCCCGCGATCAAGTTCTGGCGAAATCCTGCTCGCCTCGCCCGGAGATAGAAATCATGATCGGCCCAGTAGTGGGGCAAGTCATCGGCGGCGAAGAGACCGATCGTCTCGAACACGGTCCGCGAGATCACGGCCCCTCGCCCACCGCACGCGATCACTGGCAAACGTGACGGCCGGAGTGATCGTCGCTCGATGAGCGTTGGGAATCCGCCAGTGACGAACGGGACGGCGCCCGTGCACAGCACCGCGCCCGATATCAGCTCGCGCTGGACGGGATACACAATCTCGGCATGGCGCGATCCCTCTGTGAGTGCTCGAGTCGACTCGGCATCGATCACGCAATCGGCATTCAGCAACATGACGTGCGTGGCATCGCCCTGAAGCGCGTGTTCGACGCCGACATTGGTCGCTCCGGCCCACCAGAGATCCGAGCTTGCGGCGATCCGTTCAGCTTTCGGGTGCAGACCCGCGATCTCTTCACCGAGGCCCTCATCCGGACCGTGGTCGACGACGAGGACGGCAGCATCTGGAACGGCGCGAGCCAACGCATCGAGGCATCGCACGGTCTGTTCCAGGTGCCCGAACACCGGAATGACGATCGACAGCTGAAAGTCGGATGTACCTCGGGGCGGCATCGAGCTCGATCGGGACGGGGACAGCAGCACAATCTACCGTGGGACCTCGGCGTACCAACCCCTCAATACGGTTGCCCCGCCTCCGTACAGGTAGCGTGCCTGCCATCGACCTTGGACTCCCATTGCGACTGCTGTTCATAACAAAGCGCTACTACACCAACCGTGACCTGATCGGTGACCGGTACGGGCGCCTGTACCACCTGCCTGTCGAACTCGCTCGGCTCGGTCATGACGTGACGGTCTTGGCGCTCGACTATCGAACGGCACGTGATGACGAAACCGTGCTCGATGGGGTCGCATTCAAGTCATTTGGCGTCCGCACGATCAGGAGCCTTCGATTGATGCGACGTCTCAAGAGCATCGGACGCCAGTATCTGCCAGACATCGTCCTCGCCAGTGCCGACACGCCGATCGGCTGGCTGGGTCAACGGCTTGCTAGATGCAGTGGCGTGCCCTTCGTTTTCGACATCTACGACAACTACGGGGCCTTTGCATCCTCGCGGATGCCGGGTATCAAGGCTCTCTATTCCCGGCTGCAATCGAACGCCGATCTCGTGGTTGTCGCCAGTGCCCCTTTGAAACGATCGATCGCGGAGCATGGTGACCGAGTGCTTCTGATCGAGAATGGGATCGACCGATCGGTCTTTCACCCGATCGCCCGAGAAGATGCCCGACGCGACTCCGGTGTCCCTCTTGGGATTCCCGTCGTCGGGTACTTTGGCTCCATCGAACCGGCTCGTGGTTTCCAAGGGCTGATGGGCGCCATTGCGCAGGTGCGTTTGACGGTACCCAACGTCGTGCTCCTGAGTGCTGGCGCGCACCGCCTTGACACTCTTCCGCGCCCCCAATGGCACGACCATCGAGGCGAGGTGCCGCAAGCGGACGTGCCCCGCCTTATCGCTTCGTGCGATGTAGTCGTTCTGCCTTACTTGAAGACCGAATGGGGTGACTTCACGTATCCAAACAAGCTGGCTGAGTATGTGGCTTGCGGCGTCCCCATAGTGAGTAGTGACGCTTCTGGATTTCGTGAGCTTCTCGAGCCAGCTGGTGCGGTCGTGTACCCGGCAGGCGATTCGGGCGCGCTGGCGAACTCAATCCTGAGACAGTTGGCGAACGGCTCGATATGTGACACTGAGATCGTTTTCGGCTGGTACGAGCTGGGAACTCGACTTGACTCGGCACTCTCCCGCCTCGTCGCTTCAACAGGTCCTTAAGACCTTCAGAGGTGTCGTGATGTGCCGAATCCATAAACTCATGCTGGGACCATCACCGTGACGCCGCAGCCAAGACCTCATGTCGCGGCCATCGCCAAGGAAGCGATGGCGGGTCTGGCGATGCGCCTGACGGGTGCTGCTACCGGCTTCATCGCAGGCGTTCTTATCGCTCGCGCCCTCGGACCATCGGAGTTCGGCCAGTACTCGCTTGTCGTCGCATGGGCAGCGCTTCTGGCAAGTGTCGCCAGCATTGGGTGGCCACAGCTAGCTCCACGAGAATTCGCAACGTTGGGAGCGACAGGACGAACGGCGGTGCTCGGTTCTCTCGCGCGGCGCGCTCTGGCACACGTTCTCTGGAGCGGCATGTTGGCCGGAACGGCCGTCGCGTTCGTTGCTCTCGCAGTGAGATCACAATCGCCAGTTCGACTGGGTTCAACCTTGGCTGGCTGCGCGCTGATCCCGATTCTCGCTCTCAATCAAGCACGGGCGGGTATCATGCGAGGGCTTCATCGGTCAGTCAGCGCTGACCTGCCGGATCTCCTGATACGTCCGCTGGTCCTGCTCGTTGCTGCCATCGTGGGTCTAGCCGCGGGGCCGTGGTCTGCGGCAGAATTCGTCGGTGCCCAGGTCCTTGCGGCGGGTCTCGCCTTGGCCATCGGTGGAACGCAGCTGAGCCGGGCTCTGGGGCCGAAAGTGTCCAACGAGGCCGCGCCAATCACCCCATGGTCGGAGTCAATTCTTCCTTTTTGGCTTATCGGGGTGGCGGGCATAGCGGAAGTCCAGGTCCCGCTGATCCTGATTGGGGTGTTGGGGACCACGGACGACGCTGGTCTGTATGCCGTTGCTGCTCAGATCGTGGGCCTTGTGGTCTTTGGCCTCGTATCGATCAACATGCCACTCCAAGGCCGGGTTGCGGCCGCGTGGGCGCGGGACGACCGTGCCGACGCCCAACGACTGATCACCGAAGCATCCCGATACGGCGCGATCGTGGGCCTGTTCGGGGGATTGGCACTCCTGGCGGCACCTGAGGCAGTGTTAGCGTTGTTCGGGGAGGAATATGCCGGAGCTGCTCCTGCGCTCCGCCTGCTGGCGCTGGGCCAGCTTGTGAACGCCGTCTCTGGGCCCTGTCGCATCGTCCTTCTCATGCTGCATCGTCACCGACGGGTGCTCCAGGCTTCGATCGTAGGACTTGCAGTGACTGCGACGATGGGGGCTCTCCTCATTCCCACCCGTTCTGTGACCGGCGCAGCCGCAGCGGCAACCGCAGGACTGGCGGTGTGGAACGTCATACTGACCGGCGCCGCCTGGAGGGACCTGCGGCTGTTCACACCCCCGATATTCTGGGGGGCAAATCGTACGAGGACGGTCCAATGAGCTTGATCCGGAGGGCGAGGCGGCGTATAGATCGAGCGCGATCGCGGAGATACGTGGCCCGTGAACCCAGACACAACGACGTCTACTTGGTCGAGTTTCCAAAGTCGGGTGTGACCTGGCTGTCGACGATCGTGGCGAACGCAGCCCTGTTGGCGAGTGGCCGTTCGGAAGTAGCGACGTTTACAAGCTCTCGCATGTACGTGCCCGACATCCACGTATCGCGGAACATCGGCGATTTGCCGTACGAACGCCCGCCAGTCCGATTCATCAAGTCTCACGATGTCTACAACCACCACTATGGCGCTGTCATCTATCTAGTTCGGCATCCCGCTGATGTGATCGTGAGCTACTTCCGATATATGACCGATCACGGACAGAACCCGCACACTTCCCTCGACGCGTTTCGCTGCGCGATCCACGCCTTGGTGTCCCCGCCTGGCTTGCCCACGTTGAATCCTGGCTTGCTGGCTCCATCGTTCACAATCACATTCTCACCGTTCGCTATGAGGACCTTCTGTCGGATGCCGCGTCCGTGATCTCCGAGATCGATAGCTGTATGGGCTGGAATCTGGGAGTCGCCAACATCACGGAAGCTGTGAGACGATCGGTGGTAGAGAACATGAAGGCCAACGAAGACCTCTATCGCTCTCTCAGTCTCCGAAGAACCGTCGAGTTCGTCCAGGGAAGCCCTGCAGCGCCGATGACCGACACGACTCGTCGGTACATAGCGGAGACATGCAGCGTGCAACTGGATCGTTTGGGCTACGGCGATGGCAGGACTGTCAAGACGAAAACGGATACCACATGAAGCCTCGATCCTCGCTGGACAGGGCGTTGCGCCGCGCTCTGCACCCCATACTGCAACGCTACGACGACCTCCTCGTCAGGTTGGCCAACCTCGAATCGGCTCTCGATTACATGCTCGTAGAGCCCTTCTGGGTCGACGAAGAACACGTGGGATTCAACGGACAACGCGGGCGTAAGGCACTCTTCGATGACCTGACTTCCGTTGTGAAGCTGGCGACCATCGTCGAGACAGGAACCTGGGTGGGCAACACAACTGGGTATATGGCCACGCGCACCGGCCTCCCGCTCGCGACGTGTGAACTCACCCCGAGATTCAAGGCGCTGGCAGAACGCCGACTTGAAGGGATCGGTCATATCTCCTTCAGCTTGTCCGATTCCAGATCGTTCCTGTCCAGCCTCGAAATCGCCCCGGGGGTCACCTTCTTCTATCTCGACGCCCACTGGTACGACGACCTACCGCTGGCGGAGGAGCTCAACATCATCGCAAGGCGATGGAACGATTACGTGATCATGATCGATGATTTCGCCGTTCCCGGCGATCCTGGATACGGCTACGACGACTACGGGGCGAACAAGAGGCTCACTTGGGACGTATTCGGATCGCTTGTAGAACGATTGAACATGAGTTCATTCTTCCCGACGTTGCCGTCGCGCGAAGAAACTGGGGCGAAACGTGGGTGCATCATCCTGGCCTCGCCGGGCGCAGTCGCGGAGACGATGGTCGCCGTCAGGTCACTCCATTCGGCCTGATCCTCCCCGAACATGCGTTCGGTTCGATCCTGAACTACACTCCCGTCGTTCTGTTCTCGGTGGAGGCATCAGGGGTCCATGTCGACCGACACCATCCTCATCCGTGGCGCACGCGAGCACAACCTCAAGAATCTGTCGCTCGAGCTGCCGCGGGAAAAACTCATCGTGTTCACAGGCCTGTCCGGCTCGGGCAAGTCGTCGCTGGCGTTCGACACCATCTACGCCGAAGGCCAACGACGGTATGTCGAGTCGCTTTCGGCCTACGCCCGCCAGTTCCTGGGTCAGATGGACAAGCCCGACGTGGACTTCATCGAAGGGTTGTCTCCGGCGATCTCGATCGACCAGAAGACCGCCAGCCGCAATCCGAGGTCGACGGTTGGCACCGTGACAGAGATCTGGGATTACCTCCGGCTGCTCTACGCCCGCATCGGGATCCCGCACTGCCCCAACGACGGCACCCCCTTGGTCAAGCAGACACCCCAGCAGATCGTCGACCAGATTCTCGAGCTCGAAGAAGGCACCCGCTTCCAGGTGCTGGCCCCGATCGTCCGGGGCCGGAAGGGCGAATACGAGGCGATGCTGAAGGAACTGGCCTCCGAGGGGTTCGCCCGTGCCCGCATCGACGGCGAGGTCCGGGACCTCACCGAGGACATCAAGCTCGACCGCTACTTCCAACACACGATCGAGATCGTGGTCGACCGGCTCGTCAGCAAACCGGGGATCGACCAGCGCCTCACCCAGTCGATGGAGACGGCTCTCAAACTCACCGAGGGCATCGTCGACATCGACATCATCGACGGCCCGACGCTGACATTCAGCCAGCACCTTGCCTGCCCCGTCGACGGGTTCAGCTTCGAAGAGCTCCAACCCCGCAACTTCTCGTTCAACAGCCCGTACGGTGCCTGCTCCGTTTGCTCCGGAATCGGAACCCGCTTTCAGGTCGACGCCGACCTCGTGGTTCCCGACCCGGATCGATCCATCGCCGGCGGCGCCGTCGCACCGTGGTCGGGCAACAAGATGCGCTACTTCCAGCGCATGCTCGACGGGTTGGCGGACGAGATGGGCTTCGACATCCAGACACCGTGGAGTGATCTGCCCGCCAAGGTACGCAAAGCGGTGCTGCACGGAACCGGCGACCGCAAGATCCGGGTCTCTTATACCAACCGCTTCAACCGCAAGCGCGAGTACTCGGCCACCTACGAAGGTGTGCTTCCGTTCCTCAGCCGTCGACACGAGAACGCCGAATCCGATTCCGCCCGGGAGTACTACGAGGAGTACATGCGGGAAGTGCCTTGTGACACCTGTCAGGGTGGTCGTCTCAACCCCGTCGCGCTCGCGGTCACTATCGGAGGCGCCAGCATCCACGAGCTTTCGGCGATGTCGCTCGGTGACGCCCACTCATTCGTCGCTGATCTGAAGCTGAACGAGCGAGAAACCGCCATCGCCGAACGAGTCCTCAAAGAGATCCGGGCGCGGCTTCAGTTCCTCCTCGACGTCGGCCTGGACTACCTCACGCTGGCACGTTCGGCGGCGACGTTGGCCGGGGGAGAGGCTCAGCGCATCAGGCTCGCCACCCAGATCGGTTCAGGGCTCGTCGGGGTGCTCTACATCCTCGACGAACCGTCCATCGGCCTCCATCAGCGCGACAACCAGCGTCTCATCGAGACCCTGGTACGCCTGCGGGACCTCGGAAACACCCTCATCGTGGTCGAGCACGACGAAGACACCATCCGGGTGGCGGACCACGTCGTCGACATCGGCCCTGGGGCGGGAGAGCACGGCGGCTACATCGTGGCCCAGGGCACCATGGCCGACATCGCCGCCAGCGAGGCGTCGCTCACCGGCGACTATCTGTCGGGGCGTCGGACCATCGAGATTCCAGGCACCCGCCGGATCGGGAACGGGGCTCATCTGTCGATCAGGGGTGCCTCGGCGAACAACCTCCGGAAGATCGACGTGTCGTTCCCACTCGGTTCGTTCATCGCGGTCACCGGGGTGTCCGGCAGCGGCAAATCGACGCTGATCGAAGACATCCTCTCGAAGGCTCTCCACCAGGCGATCTATCGATCACGGTCGAACCCGGGGCGGCATCGGAAGATCGAAGGAATCGAACACATCGACAAGGTCATCAACATCGACCAGTCGCCGATCGGTCGGACGCCCCGATCGAACCCGGCCACCTACACCGGGTTGTTCGACCACATCAGAACCCTGTTTGCGTCGACCAACGAGGCCCGCGCACGTGGCTACAAGCCCGGACGGTTCTCGTTCAACGTCTCGGGCGGCAGATGCGACGCCTGCTCGGGTGACGGCACGATCAAGATCGAGATGCACTTCCTGCCAGACGTGTACGTCCCATGCGAGATCTGCGGGGGCAAGCGTTACAACCGTGAGACCCTCGAGATCCTCTGGAAGGGGCACAACATCAGCGACATCCTCCAGATGTCGGTGGAAGAGGCATTGCACTTCTTCGAGAACCAGCCCAAGATCGCCCGCATCCTCCAGACGCTGTACGACGTCGGGCTGACCTATGTGCGTCTTGGCCAGCCGGCCACCACGCTATCGGGCGGCGAGGCGCAGCGGATCAAACTCGCCTCGGAGCTCGGGAAACGGTCGACCGGCCGGACGTTCTACATCCTCGATGAGCCCACGACCGGCCTTCACTTCGAAGACATCCGCAAGTTGCTCCAGGTTCTGCAGCGACTCGTCGACGCCGGCAACACAGTGCTCGTGATCGAACACAACCTCGACGTGATCAAGTCGGTCGACCATGTCATCGATCTCGGTCCCGAAGGCGGGTCAGGGGGCGGTGCGATCGTGGCCGTGGGAACACCCGAAGAGGTCGCCGGGGTGGGGGAGAGCTACACCGGAAAGTTCCTCCGAGAGATCCTCACCTGACCCATGAGTTGGGCTGGCCTCTCCGATTGGTGGATCGACGAGGTCGCCTCAGACCCGGCATACGACGAGGTGGTCACCCCACTCGTCATCCAGTTGCTCAAGCCTGGAAGGGACGATCTCGTCCTGGATGTCGGTTGTGGCGACGGGAGGGTCATGAAGACTGTCGCCGCTCACGGCGCCCGGCCAGTCGGCGTCGACATCGATCAGGGGCTGCTCACACGGCCGTGTGAGCACGGCCCGGTCGTACGAACATCCTTGCCACATCTCCCGATCGTCGACGCATCGATCGACGCCGGCTACGTGTCGTTGGTGCTGGAGCACCTCAAGGATCCCGTTCCGACCCTCACCTCCCTCGGACGCGGTACTGAAGCCCGGCGGCCGACTGGTTGTGGTTCTCAACCACCCGATGTTCACGGCTCCCGACAGCGCTCCGATCGCCGACGCCGATGGGGAGCTGTTGTGGCGCCCCGGGCGATACTTCGACCTCGGCTACACCGAGGAGCCTGCCGGCGACGGGACTGTACGATTCCATCATCGAAGCACCGCCCACCTGCTGAACGCCGCGGCGCGGACCGGCTTCTGTCTGGAACAGATGGTGGAGCTCGGGCCATCCGACGCCCAGATCGAGCGGACCCCGTTGCTGGCCGGCCAGCGCCACATCCCCAGGCTCATGGGGCTCAGGTGGCGCAAAGCCTCAGGTGAGGGCTGAGGCGCACCGAAAACACCGCTATGGACTCCGTTCGTTTGTCATCGCTCTGGTTCACCCGGTTGTTCGCCGGAGCGGTGCTCGCCCACATCGCTGGCAATCGGCCCTTCGAACTGGACGCCCGGGGGATCGCGACCCTCCTGCTGGGGCTGACGGCCGCCGTGGTGCTGCTGGAACCGGGCCAGCGAACGCTCCGCATCGCCATGAACGTCCTGGTGCTCGCAACCGTCTGGCTGGAAGCGCCGTTCATCGGGAACCACTGGCTGGTCGTCGGATTCGTCTCCCTCGCCATGCTGGTGAGCGAGCTCAGAGGGTTCTGGTGGCTGAGCTTCCGCCCCACAGCGCAGGGGATTCTGCTGGTGTTCTACTCATTTGCAGCGTTCGCCAAGCTCAACGCCGGGTTCTTCGACCCCGTGGTCTCGTGTGGCCTGTTCTACGCCAACCAGTCACTCTCATCCTGGGGTCTGCCGCAGGTCGCATCCGGCGGCGCGCTTCCGATCGTGGTGGCGGCCGGCACCACACTGATCGAACTGGCGGTGCCGGTTCTGTTGGTGATCAAGCGGACCCGACCCTATGGCGTGATGCTCGGGTTCGCCTTCCACTATCTGATCTCGCTGGATCTCGGGCAGCACTTCTACGACTTCACCGCAGTCCTCTTGGCTCTCTTCAGCCTCTTCCTGGCCGACGAGGTCCTGGAACGATTCGAAGGCATGGCGCGGCGGTACCGAGCCGTCGTGGTGGCAGTAGCTGCATCGTCGGTGGTCCTGACCGTCGCCTCGGTGCTCCCTCCCCGACCCTCGACGGTGTGGATCGTCCAGCGGGCGTCGTTCATCGTCTGGATTCCCGTCGGCGCGGTGCTGGTGCTGGCGGTGCTCCGGCACGCCACACCTGATCGTGGACCACTGGTGGTGCTCTCGGCCGGTCCTGTGGGCTTTGCACTCATCGCCTTGATCCTGTTCAACGGCCTCACGCCCTATCTCGGGATCAAGACCAGCACCTCGTTCAACATGTACGCCAACCTCCGTACCACCGAGGGAGAGTCCAACCATTGGGTGATACGCGAGACGGCCGAGGCCGTCGACATCAACTACGTGGAAGTGTTGGAGACCGACGATCGCGGTCTGTCGTACTACATCGACAGCGGATACCGCGTGCCGGAGCGCAACCTCCTCGACTATCTGGCGGATCATCCCGGGGCGACGGTCACCTACCGGCTCGGTGATGAGACGATCACCGGAGACGGTGCCACCCTGGGTGAGCCCATGCCGCTGCTGGTCGAGAAGTTCGGGCTGTTCCGCTCGATCGACTCCCAGGACCCGCCTCGCTGTCAGGCGCTCTGGCTGCCTGCGTATTGATCTCCTCGATCTCCCGTCTCACACTGTCCGCAGACGTCGATACCCTCAGATCGTGCAGCAGCGCCCACCCACGTCCGAGATCCCAGACGCCCCTGGGGCGTACCTGTTCCGTGATCGTCACGGACGGGTGATCTACGTCGGAAAGGCCAAGTCGCTCCGCAAGCGGGTCACCAGCTACTTCACGAAGGACCTGCACCCGCGAACCGAGACGATGGTCGACAACGCCGAATCGGTGGAGTGGATCATCGCCGACTCCGAGGTCGCAGCGTTGATGTTGGAGTACTCGCTCATCAAACAGCACCGTCCGCGCTTCAACATCAAGATGCGCGACGACAAGAGCTACCCGTACCTCGCCATCACCCGCAGCGACGAGTGGCCTCGGGCACGGGTCGTTCGCGGCAAGAAGCGCAAGGGGGACGAGTACTTCGGTCCGTATGCCCACACGTATGCGATTCGCAAGACGCTCGACATGCTGCTGCGGACCTTTCCCGTCCGCACCTGTTCCGACGGCGTGTTCAATCGACAGGCGGCGCAGGGCCGTCCATGCCTTCTCTTCCACATCGAGAAGTGCGCCGGGCCCTGCGTCGGCGAAGTCGAACGGGAACGGTACGACGAGATCGTCGACTCGCTGTCCGAGTTCCTGAGAGGCGACACGGAGGGGGTGGTCGACACGTTGCACAAGCAGATGTGGGGTGCCGCAGAAGACCAGCAGTACGAGCAGGCGGCGCGCTGATCGCGATCGGATCGAAGACCTCCGTCGTGCGGTCGCCCGCCAAGAGGTGGTCACCGACAAGCCTGAAGACTTCGACCTGGTCGGCATGCACGCAGACGACCTCGAAGCCTCCGTTCAGGTGCTGTTCGTACGTCGTGGCCGGATCGTGGGGCGCCTCGGATCGATCCTCGACCGGGTGGAGGACGTGGACGAGGCAGAGTTGATGGAACGGGTCATCCGCGATCTGTACGACGAGCGCACCCCACCACGAAAGGTGTATGCGTCGATCGAGCCTGCCGAGATCGAGCTGATGGGCCAGTGGCTGCGTGAACGACGGGGGTCAAACGTCCAGGTGACCAAGCCGCAACGTGGATCGAAACGCCGCCTCATCGAGACGACTGAAACCAACGCCCGGGAAGCCTTCGCCCGCCACCGGCTCCGCCGCCAGTCCGACCACAACGCCCGTGCCCGATCACTTCGGAGCCTCCAGGAGGCGCTCGAGCTTCCCGATGCGCCGCTGCGGATCGAGGCATACGACATCTCGACACTGCAGGGCACCAACACGGTGGCATCGATGGTGGTGATGGAAGACGGCGTTCCGAAGCGCAACGAATACCGCCGCTTCAAGATCAGGACGGTCGACGGTCAGGACGACTTCGCCTCGATGGAAGAGACCATCCGCCGGCGGTTCGAGGCCTTTCTGCGCGAGTCCCGAAAGCCGCCGTCCGAACAGGGGAAATTCAGCTATCCACCGTCGCTGGTCGTGATCGACGGGGGACCGGGACAACTGGGTCGAGCGGTCAAGGTGTTGGACGAGTTGATGATCGACATCCCGGTGATCGGGCTGGCCAAACGTTTCGAGGAGGTCTACCTGCCCGGTCAGATCGACCCCGTCAGAATCCCGCGCGACGCCGAGGCCCTGTATCTGCTGCAGCAGATACGCGACGAAGCCCACCGCTTTGCGATCACGTACCACCGTCAGTTGCGATCGAAGTCCATGGTGGACTCGGTGCTCGACGATGTTCGAGGAATCGGCCCGGGGAGGAAGCGAGCCTTGCTGCGTCGGTTCGGGTCACTGAAACAGATGCGCCAGGCCACAAGCGAAGAATTGAGGGAGGTGGTGCCGGAATCGGTTGCTGCCGACCTCTACGCTGCTCTGCATGAACGTTGACGCCACCCCCACCTCACGTCCCCAGGTCCTCGTCGTGACGGGGATGTCGGGGGCCGGTCGGTCGACGGCCGCCAACGTGCTGGAAGATCTCGAGTACACCGTGATCGACAACCTGCCTCCCCAACTGATGGCGGCGGTGGTCGACCACCACGGGGTGGCGGAAGGCCGAAAGCGTCTGGCGGTGGTGATCGACTCACGCGGCGGACTGCCCATCGATGCCATCCGCCAGGGGCTCGACGAGCTCGATCGCCAGGGTCTGACCAGTCTCGTGCTCTTCCTCGACGCCGAAGACGCTTCGCTGATCCGCAGATATGAGGAGAACCGCCGTCCCCACCCCCTCCGCAAGGGAAACCTCGCCGACGCCATCGACACCGAGCGCCACCTGCTGGGCGAGCTGAAGGACCTGGCGGACGTGGTGATCGACACCACCGACCTCAACGTCCATCAACTTGCGGGATCGGATCACCGACCAGTTTGCCGGTGGCGGACCGCACCGCCCGATGCGCGTGTCGGTCACCTCGTTTGGGTTCAAGCACGGCATCCCTCGGGACTCCGACCTGATGTTCGACGTTCGTTTCCTCCCCAACCCTCATTGGGTTCCCGAGCTGCGTCCTTACCGTGGAACCGACAAACCGGTCGCCGACTACGTGATGTCACATGAGGACGCGGTCGCCTTCCTCGAAAAGGCACAGGACCTGGTCTCGTTCTTGATTCCCCGCTACATGGCCGAAGGCAAGTCGTATCTGTCGATCGCAATCGGGTGCACGGGCGGGCATCACCGGTCGGTGGCGTTGGCCGAACGTCTGGGCGAGTGGCTCGAGTCCGAAGGGATCGACGCCGTCGTGCGCCATCGGGACTCAGGCCGGTGAGCGTCACCACGCCCACCGCATTGGAGCTCGAGCTCGCCCAATTGGAACACGAGCTCGACGGTCCCCGCGTGGTGGCGATCGGCGGCGGCCACGGTCTTGCGTCTGCGCTCACGGCCATCCGGGAGTACGCCTCCACCACCAGCGCCATCGTCTCCGTCGCCGACGACGGCGGCTCGTCAGGCCGCCTGATCGACCGTCTCGGGATCCCCGCCCCAGGTGACATCCGTCGGTGTCTGCTGGCCTTGACCCCGGACCAATCGGTGTGGTCCGACCTGTTCGCCTACCGGTTCGACGTCGGCGACGACGAGGCAGCGGACGTCGGTGGTCACTCCCTCGGGAACCTCATCATCGCCGCGCTCACCGATCTCGCCGGGGACTTCGCCGATGCCGTCGAGTGGGCGGGTTCGCTGCTGGGGGCAATGGGTGACGTGATCCCGGCTGCCGACCGGGTCGCACATCTGTCGGCGGTCGTCGATGGCAGAGTCGTCGACGGTCAGGCCAAGATCGGCGCCGAGGCCGGTCGAGTCAAGCGAATCATGGTTGGACCGGAGGGCGTGACAGCACATCCTCATGCCATCGATGCCATCCACCGGGCCGAGCAGATCGTGTTGGGTCCCGGCAGCCTCTACACGTCGGTGATCGCCGCCCTCGCCGTTCCCGGCATCGCCGAGGCGGTAAACGAGTCAGTGGGTTCGGTGAGCGTGGTTTTGAACATGGTGACCGAGGACGCGGAAACCCTCGGGATGACCGGAATGGATCATGTCGAGGCGCTCGAGGCAGTGGGTGGGCTGCTGCGTCCCGGTGGTATCGTCCTGCACGAGGGGCCGGTCCCGGTGTCAGCACCGCTCGAAGTGGTCGAGGTCGACCGGGAATGGGCTGCCCAGCGGGGTTGGTCGGTGATCTCGGCCGACCTGCTCGACGAAGGAGCCAGCCGTGCAATGCACGATCCAGGCAAGCTGCGGACAGTGCTCGCCACCCTCGTCTGAGATGCAATTCGCTTCCATCGATTGAAGAAGGACATGGCCAGGTTTTCCACGCTCGACGACATCGACCCGTCCGGAAGTCGGGTGCTCGTACGATCCGATCTGAACGTCCCGCTCGACGAAGGGACCATCACCGACGACTTTCGCATCCGCTCGGCGCTGCCCACGATCGAGCGGCTTCGCGATTCCGGAGCCGTGGTGGCGGTCTGTAGCCACCTCGGCCGCCCCAAGGGAGTCGATCCCGCATTCTCGATGGCGCCGGTGGCACGACGGATGTCGGAGCTCGGCGGCTTCGAGGTGACAGCCCTCGACGCCGTGGTCGGGGATTCGGTCGACGATGCAGTCGCCGCGGCCGGCCCCGGCTCGGTGCTGGTACTCGAGAACACACGTTTCGAGCCTGGCGAGACCAAGAACGATCCAGAGCTGGCCGAGCGCCTGGCGGCTCCTTTCGACCTCTTCGTTGAGGATGCCTTCGGCTCCGTTCATCGGGCTCACGCCTCCACGGTGGGCGTCGCCGAGCGCGTTCATTCAGTGGCAGGACCACTTCTCGAGCGGGAAGTGACGTCGCTCGAACGTTTCCTGGGTGAACCGGACCGTCCGTACGTGGTGGTGCTCGGCGGTGCCAAGATCTCCGACAAGCTCGCCGTCGTCGAGAACCTGCTGCCGAAAGTCGACCGCATGATCATCGGCGGTGGCATGTGCTTCACGCTGTTGCGCGCCTCCGGCGTCGACGTGCGGGCCAGCATGGTCGAAGACGACATGGTCGACACGGTGCGCCGACTGTTGGACTCCGATGCAGGAAACAAGATCGAGCTCCCCACCGACCTGGTGGCGGCCGATGCGTTCGCCGAAGACGCCGAATACCGAGTCGTGTCGGTCGACGACATCCCTGCAGGCTGGATGGGTCTCGACATCGGCCCCGTGACCGCCGACCGGTTCGCCGGCATCGTCCGGTCGGGCCAAACCGTGTTCTGGAATGGCCCCATGGGAGTGTTCGAGTGGGAGGCGTTCCGCGGGGGAACCGAAGCGGTTGCTTCCGCCATGGCTGAATGCGAGGGCTACACGGCGGTGGGCGGCGGCGATTCGGCTGCTGCGCTCCGGATGCTTGGCATGGAGGACAAGATCTCCCACCTCTCGACAGGCGGCGGAGCGGGTCTCGAGATGCTCGAGGGCAAAGAACTCCCCGGTGTCGCAGTCCTGAGTCGCTGGGTCAAATGAAGAACATCCACAACGAGGAGCCGAATCGATGGCCGACCGAACCGACCTGATCGTCGGGAACTGGAAGATGAACGCAACGCATCTGGATGCGATCCAGATGGTGCAGAAGCTGTCGTACCGGCTGGAGCCGGCTGACTACGAGCGAGTGGAGGTCGTGGTGGGGCCGCCCTTCACGGCACTTCGCTCCGTTCAGACGGTGATCGAAGCCGACCACATGGCGATTCGCCTGGCGGCTCAGAACGTGCACTGGGCAGATAGCGGCGCCTATACCGGCGAGATATCGCCGATGATGCTCGCCAAACTCTCGGTGGCTCATGTGATCGTGGGACACTCCGAGCGCCGTGCCATGTTCGGCGAGACCGACGAGACTGTGAACAAGCGCGCCAAGGCCACCCTGTCTGCCGGCATGACGCCCATCGTGTGCGTCGGCGAGACGCTGGAAGAGCGTGATGGCGAACGCACCGAAGAGGTCGTCGTGACCCAGGTGCGCGGCGGACTCGCAGGGATCGAAGCCGATGATCTCGCCCGGTCTTCCGTCGCCTACGAGCCGGTGTGGGCGATCGGCACGGGACGCACGCCGGACGTCGACGACGCCGGGGGAGTGGCCGAGCTGATCAGGACCACGATCCAAGAGACCCATGGGGAGGGCGCCGCCGATGGCGTTCGGATCCTGTACGGGGGTTCGGTCAACGCCGGAAACATCAAGAGCTTCATGGCAAAGCGGCACATCGATGGTGCCCTCGTCGGCGGTGCATCACTCGACCCGGACAGCTTCGGTTCCATCGTTCGCTACTGGATCTGAGAGGGTTCGCCATGACTTCGACACTGGTACTGCTGCGCCACGGCGAGAGCGTGTGGAACCTCGAGAACCTCTTCACCGGGTGGACCGACGTCGACCTGACGGACAAGGGCCGCGAAGAGGCGGTCGAAGGTGGCCGCTTGATGAAGGAGGAAGGCTTCGTCTTCGACGTGGTGCACACCTCGCTTCTGCTGCGTGCGATCAAGACCGCTCAGCTCTCACTCGAGGAGATGGGCTTGCACTGGCTGCCGGTCGAGCGGCACTGGCGTCTCAACGAGCGCCATTACGGTGCCCTCCAGGGCCTCGACAAGAAGCAGACCGCGGAACGTCACGGTTCGGAACAGGTTCACGTCTGGCGTCGGAGCTACAACGTCCCGCCGCCCCCGCTCGACGACAACGACGAACGTCACCCGAGGTTTGATCCACGGTACGCCGATCTTGCTCCCGAGCTCGTGCCGGCTACCGAATGTCTCGAGGACGTGGTCGATCGAATGCTGCCCTACTGGTACGACCGAATGGTCCCCCAGATCCGGGCGGGGAAGCGGTTGCTTGTCGTCGCCCACGGCAACAGCCTGCGGGCTCTGGTCAAGCATCTCGACGACATCGACGACGACGAGATTCCCGGGCTCAACATCCCGACCGGATTGCCGCTGGTCTACACGCTCGGCGATGATCTGCGCCCCACCGAGCCTGCGAGATACCTCGGAGATCCGGAGGCCGCCGCCAAGGCAGCCGCCGCAGTCGCCGCCCAAGCGGGTTGAAATCGACCTTGCCCGCGTGACGGCTATGCTGTGGCCCGAGCGTATTGACACGCTCGACCCCTGGATACGGCTCGCCCGTTCGCGAACTCATTGGATCGGTCATGCAAGTACTCACCTGGATCGTCGGCGGTCTACACGTCATCGTGTCGGTCGTGATGGTCGTGCTCATCCTCCTGCACGCAGGGCGGGGGGGCGGTCTCTCCGACGTCTTCGGCGGCGGAATGATGCAATCGAACCTCGGCGGGTCGACGCTCGCCGAGCGAAACCTCAACAGACTCACCGTGATCACCGGTGTGGTGTTCGGCATCACCACCATCGCCCTCACGTGGCTCCTCGGTTCGTAGCGGGGAGCCCAAAGGCTAAGATCACGGCGCCCACGTCGGAGTGGCGGAATTGGTAGACGCGCTAGGTTGAGGGCCTAGTGAGCGAATAGCTCGTGGAGGTTCGAGTCCTCTCTCCGACACCGATCTGGGAAGAATCCCAGACAATCCCGGAGCCTCCCGTAACGGTGGCTTCCTCGTGTCTCCAAACCCTGGCCTCGCCGTGGAGGCGGAGTGGCACTGTGTCTGCTGGACGCTCCCGGTCGAGGGCCCGGTGAGCGTATAGCTCGTGGAGGTTCGAGTCCTCTCGCCGACACCAGTCTCAACTGCACGCGATCGGGGTTCGATGACGGCCCGACCGTCCTGGTGGTTTTGTTGGCCGAATCCGACATCATCGATGTCTATGAGGACCTCGGCGCCGATCGACCGGACTCGGCTGCTGGTCGCTCTACAACACTCGGTCATGTGGTCCATCGACTGGACTTGGGATCCCAAGCGCCGGCTGCCGTGCAATCGAGGAGCGGGTTCAGGAGGGGCATCACGACCGCTAGTGCGTCGTCGAGCGTCAGCGCAGTGTCCAGCAGTGTTCGTCCGGCTTCGACCGCGTATCCCCTTTCCCACAGCCCATGGTCGGGTGCCGAGAATGCTTTTGGGAGCGTGACTTCACGCCGGTGGGCCTCGGATTCCGGCGCGAGCCGCTGCGCCTCGGCCTGGACCGTGGCTAATGACACGATGGCCACGAGATCGACGAGATCCTTGTATCGAGTGGACGGCACCCGCTCTGCTCCGTAGCTCTGCAGGGTGGCAGCCACCTTGTCGGCGATGTGGTCGATGAGCGGAGAGGCTCGGTAGCCGTGCTGCTCTATGTCGGGCATCGCAATGCGGGCGATGGTGGTACCTGGTCCGGTTGACCGGTGATTCGGACCTCTGACCCGACAAGGTCGACGCGGAACGTGCACCATTCAGACGCGCCGATGAACGCCATCACAGGCAGTCGGAGCGCAGCCCCACCGACGGATATGGTACGGCTGGGACCGATCTCGAATCGGAACCAATCTTCAAGGTCCCTGTTTGCGGCCGCTCGCAGGTCGGCCTCTGCTTGTTGGAGGGTCGCAGCTCGATAGACGTCGACATCGGCCGGCTCCCGTACCGGGAGATCCCGCGCCAGGAGTGCCGCTGCACCCTTGACGATCCACCCATCGTCCATGAGGTACAGCCCTTCGAGCAACCGGTCGTAGGCGAGCTGACGCTGCAGCTGCGGCAGGGACCAGCGACTGTGTACGGCTAGGTCGCGGCAGCTTGTCGGTCAAAGCGCGGCGAAACGCCGCGGGACTGCCGTAGCGCCGATCGCCCGCCACTACGGCTTCCGTGCGGCGGGCGATGCTGACGCGATGCCGCCGGCCTGCGCGGGGTGTTGACGGGCCTCAGCGATCCACTCGCCCGCGTCCGGATCTCCGGCGAGGTCGAGTAGCCATCGAAGCAGTGCGAACCCATCGCCTCCCCGGAGTCCGAACCGAGCCCCGTACGGGGCGAGTGAATCGGCGAAAGTTGCGGGGTAGTCGTGCGCACCTCGAATGGCCTCGGCCACCACGTAGGCGACCGCTTCGGGGTCCTCATGGTCAGCGAGAAGATCGGAAGCAGTGCGGGAAGGTCTGGTGACCGGGAGCCCGCGAAGCTGGATGCACTCATGCCGATCCAGCGGTAGAGGTGGAGGCGAACGTCGGGACGGCGTGTCTGGCGCCTCGCTGGCAGCGTGAAGTCATGAGTGTCAGCCGGCAGGTGACCGAGTCCGTACATCGCGGCAGCGGACCGGTGAGAAACGACACCTTGATCCAGGGTCCGCACCCAGGCAGGTGTGTCGGAGCGAGCTGTAGCCAGGCGGCGCGCAGCTCGAGATCATCCGGTAGGGGAGCACCGGCGAGGTGTTACACCCCATGGGCGACCCTCTCGAGGATCGAGCCGTCCGCGGCCAGCCGGTCGAACGTAGAATGCGGTACGCCAGCCTGTTCGGCCTGCTGGCGCGTCTGGCCGCCTGACGAGATAGTCAGGACTTCGTCTTGAATGCGCAAGGCACCCAGCAGTTACACCTCGTCCACTCCGCGCACCTCCCAACGTGGGACCGATCTCTTCGATCACCGGGTCCGTCCACATGCTCGACGCTGATGATCGTCATCTCGATCGACCTGGCGGAGTCGAGAGGCACCTCTCGATCCGCCGGTTCACGAAACGGCTGACCGAGATGCCGACGTCCAGGGCGTAAGAGGGGTCACCTCATCTACGGACCGAACATGAACCTCAGGCGTCAGTACTCGTCGTCACGACCCGCCCGACTCGCGCTGCTCCCGCCGCTCCCGTTCGGCAAGCTCACGCTCACGCCGACGTTCTCGTTCCGCGGCTTCGCGTTCTTCTCGGCGTTCCGCCTCGGCCTTCTCCCGCTCCATGCGCTCTTCTCGCCGTTGTTCGTCAGTGCTACCGGCGTCTCGGCGTCGTTCATCCTCGCGGCGGCGGGCCTCATGTCGGACATGCTCGGCCTTGCGGTCCGCCTCGCGCCGGGCGTGCCCGGCCTTTCGGTCTGCCTCACGCTGCGCACGCTCCGCCTCGAGCCTTTCGCGATCTCGCTTGGCATCTGTCGTCTCGTCGTTCACGATCTCAGTTTTGCCCAGTCTCCGCTTCAATCCGTGTCGCGGACGTCAGTCGTATGTTCACTGGTGAGGGTAGTGGCCCACCGAGCCGGAGGGCGCCAGCGATGCGCCGGCGGAGCGTGTGTTTCCGGCGAAATCGGAACCGACTCGGGCCAGGACCAAGCGCGGCGCAGCGGCCGCGGCCGATACCGGACACGGTGATCGACACTCGCCTGCGCCGAGTCACGCTCCGACGCCGTTCGGAAGGGCGCCACGTTTTGGTCGAGCCATCGAGCGCGATCCCAAGCCTACGAGAATCCCTACCGTTCACATATGTGACCAAGTAGGCTTCGTCTTGCCGAGCCGGTGGTCGGTGCCACCGGGCGGGGGATCCACTCTTTGGGGCGAATCCGATGCATCGGTAGGGCGGCCTTCCAGCCCGAGCCCGTCAGCTAACCCCGTAGGCATCAGGGAGGAGCCAGCGCGCTGGCTCTGTGCAGCGTCGGCGAGGGGTTGCCGGCGTCAAACAGAAGAGGAGGCGTTATGCCTTCGACGGGTGTTTGGCCGGTGACCACCGGCGATCCGATCTGGGTGCACGATCGGAATGGAACCGGTTTGCCGTACTCCAAAGGCCTGATGGCGGCGTCCATAATGGCCACGGGGCTTCCTCCGCAGCGGGCCTATCAGCTCGCCCTCGCCATCGAGGAGCGGCTGCGCGACCGCGGTCTCGATTCGATCGGCTCGGACGATCTGACGACCGAGGCCGCAATGGTGCTGAACGCACACGAGGGCGGCGAGACCACGGACCGGTACCTGGCGTGGCGGCGTGCCAAGCGGTCGCCACGTCCGGTGATCGTGCTGATCGGGGGCGCCACCGGTGTGGGCAAGTCCACGGCCGCCACCAAGCTCGGCGCGCGACTCGACCTGCCAAGGGTGACCTCGACCGACTCGGTACGACAGATCATGCGATCGTTCCTGCCGCCGGAGACCACGCCCGAGATTCACCGGTCGTCGTTCGAGGGCGGCGAAGGGAGCGCGGGGTTCCTGTCCCAGGCTCAGGCGCTCTCGAGCGGAGTCATCGGCCTGATCGAGCGAGCGGTCGCGGAACGCACCGATCTCATCATCGAGGGTGTCCATCTCATACCTGGGCTGCTGGATGATCCGCGCTTCCGTGATCTCCGGAGCCGTTCGGTCATCGTGCAGGTCCTGATGGTCCTCGAGTGTCCCGAGATCCATCGCTCGCACTTCCTGAACCGTCTCGACAACGAGCACGGACGCAGCCCGCATCGCTACCTCGACCTGTTCGACCGGATCCGCATCATCCAGGACGATCTGATCGCGGCCGCTCGAGCGTCCGGCGTCCAGCTGGTGGACGCGACAGAGCTCGACCGTGCCATCCAATCGCTGATCGACCTCGTGGTCGCAGAGGTCACGGCGGCAGGAGCGGTTGAGGCCGCCGGATGAGCCGCATGGAACGTACCCTCCTTCTGATCGACGGAGAGCACTATCCACCGGTCATCGAGGCGGCCCTCCCGACGCTTCGCAAGCGGAGGCTGGAACCGGTCGGCGCCCTGTTTCTCGGCGGTTTCGAGAAGACCTCCGCCCCGCCCGATCTGCCAATCCCGGTCCACTCCGGAGACCCGTGTGCGCTGCTCCCGAAGCTGATCGCGGCACTGGATGTCGATACCGTCATGGACTTGAGCGACGAGCCTGTGGTCAACCCACGAGAACGCTTCACGCTCGCCGGCATTGCTCTCGCGGCCGGAGCGTCCTATGCCGGCGGTGGATTCCGATTCGATCCGCCGAAGCGGACCAAGCTCACCATGTCACCGTCGGTGACGGTCGCCGGCACAGGCAAGCGCACCGGGAAGACCGCGGTGGCGATCGATCTCGCCCGCCACTGGAAAGCGGCGCAGCGTCGGACGTGCATCGTCACCATGGGCCGCGGAGGCCCACCCGAACCGGTGTTCGTCGGCGCCGGAGAGGCACACGACCCCGTCCGGCTGTTCCAGCGACTCATGGATGCGGGACTGCATCCGACCTCGGATTACGTCGAGGATGCCATCTTCGCCGGGGTGGACACGATCGGAACGCGCCGCGTTGGCGCGGGTCCTGCAGGTGTGGTGGTCGACGCGAACTTCGAGGCCGGGGTGGCACGGGCAATCGAGCTCGATCCGGAGATCGTCATCTACGAGGGGAGTGGAACCGCCGTCCCACCGGTCGAGGCCGATGCGACCGTGTTGGTGACGCGATCGTCGCTCGATCCCGAATTCCTCGTGGGGTATCTGGGCTCGTACCGGCTCATGGTCGCTTCCGTGCTCGTTGTGATCGAAGGAACTGAGGGCAGCGACGATCTGATCCAGGCGGCTCGGCGCGTGCGGCCGGACCTCCCGTGCCTCGTGGGCCGGTTGATGCCGGAGCCGACCGTGTCGGTGGTGGGTCGTTCAGTGGTGCTCGCCACAACGGCGCCTCCGACGGCGGCCGGGTTGATCGAGAACGCGCTTCTCGGGCTCGGTGCCGAGTCGGTTCGATCGGTGCACTCGCTGTCGGACCGGCGGCGGTTGCTGGCCGATCTGGGCCACCTCGGCCGTGAGTGCCTCGTGCTCACCGAGGTCAAAGCGGCCGCGGCCGGCATCGTGCTGCCCGCCGCCGAGGCGGTTGGCGCAGATGTCGGATTCGTCCACAACGCCGTGATGATGGACGGGGGCATCGGCACACTCGCCGGAATCGTGGAGGAGCAGTTCGAGGCATCAGCCTCACCCCATCACGCGGTAGACCTTGCGGATCGGTTCGCGACGCAGGTACTGGCGGATCCGTGCCTGTGACGAGGTCAGGTCCTCGGAGGCGAGGGCGGCTTCCATGGCCTCGAGCGAGACCCACCGGGTGAGAGCGCCACCCTCCACGAGTCCGTCGACACCGGGCTCGGTGGACATGATCAACTCGACTCCCATACAGTCGGGGTGCGCTTCGAACACCGGAACGACGTCGTGCTGAAAAGCTGCGACGACCCTGTCGAGGTCGGAGGGCGCAACCGCCGAGAGGAAGAATCGGATCACCATCGCCAGTTGTCCTTCGAGAACATGTCGGCGAGTTCCGGATTGCGGTCGAGCAGCCCCGTAGATCGGTCATAGGTGGCAGCGCGCCGCTGACCCGTGCCCGGGTACACGAGGGTGACCTGCACCTCGTTGCGGTCGATCTCCACCACGTTGTAGGACGGGCGCGTGTAGCCGCGCGTCCGCCACGACGACACGGTGCCGGACATGACCAGCATCATCCGACCGAGCACCCACACGTGGGGCACGTGCTTGTGGCCGCACATGACCATGTCCACACTGCAATCCTCGAGGACTTCCAAGAGATCGCCCGCATCCCACACGATGTTTCGCTCCCGCCCGGTGCCGGGGACCGACACCAGGTGATGGTGCATCACGAGAATTCGATACTGCGACTCGGCGCCGAATTGCTCGCGAATCCAGCTGTATCGCTCTCGGCCGACTTCACCTTCGGCGAGGTCCGGCATCGACGAGTCGACCGCCACGATCGCCACCCGCTCGGGATGCGCCTCGCGTCGGAGATGCAACACCCGATCAGCCCGACCGTCCTCTCCCTTTCCGAAGAGGTCTTCGAAGTGCACGTACCCGACGTTCTTGGCGTCGTGGTTTCCCGGGATGACAATGGTCGTGAGGGCCTCGAGCAACGGCCGCAGAGCGTCGCGGGCCGCCTGGAACTCGTCCGGGTATCCCTCCTGGGTGAGATCGCCCGCCACCACCACAACGTCGGGGGCCAAGTCGAGGATCTCTTCGACCGCGAGCTCGAGGAGCTCCCGGTCGTGGAGCGGGGAACCACAATGGATGTCGGAGATCTGGGCGATCGTCAGGGGCATCGGTCTCTGCCCAAGAGTGTACGACTCCGCCCGAGCGAGAGGGCGGACGCCCCGATCACGGGGTGTCGCTCCAGACGACCGTGAGCATGAGCGTCAGCGCCACCGCCACGATGAACATCGGGGCGGCGCGCACCACGGCACCGAAGTCGGTGAGATCGCTGGCCGTGGCTCCGATCAGGGCGCCAACCGGCAACGTGGTCCATGCGATCGCCCTGCTGACAGTGGCGACGCGGCCGAGGAGGTGGTCCGGCGTGTACTTCTGCCGGATCGTCGCGTACGGCACCGCCACGAGTTGGAAACCGACAAAGGCGAAGAAGATGGTGGCGAACGCCGCCACTCCGTACGACGTGCTCGTGAAGAACGAGAACAACGTCCCGAAGGCCAGGGTGCCGAGCACCAGCGTCTTCCCATTCCCAAGACGTCCGATTGCGCGGGGCGCGGTGATAGATCCGATGAGGGCACCGGCTCCCATGAAGGTGAACAACAGGCCCTGCTGCCACTCTTCGGTGGCGCCGACCAGATCGAAGGTCAGCACCAGCGTTCCCTCCACGAACCCTGTGACGAAGTTCACGGCGGCCACTCCGAGCGTGGCCACTCTCAACCGCCGATCACCCCAGAGATGGGACAGCCCCTGCAGCGACTCTTCCAGGTAACCGCGCTTCTGTTGAACCGGCGGCCCGGTGTTGATCTCACCGACCGCCAAGATCGTGACGGCCGAGACGAGGAACGTCGCCGCATTCAACGCAAACGTCGGCCAGAAGCCGATGTTGGAGATGAGCAGACCGGCCAGGGCCGGTCCCAGGATGGTGGCGAGGTTCAGGCTGGCTGCGAGTTTCGAATTGGCCGTTGCGAGCTGATCACGGGCAATCAGACGCGGTACTGCGGCAAAGAGGGCGCCGTTGAAGAATGCGGCCAGCGTTCCTGCCACGAACGCAACTGCGAGAACCGCCACCAGGCCTTCTCCGCTGCCCTCGGCAGGTCCCATTGCCGCTATCCAGGCGAGATACCCGAAGGCTGCCGCCCGCAACACGTCGGTGATGAGCATGACGCTGCGAAGCCGCCACCGGTCGATCAGAGCCCCGCCGAGGAACCCGACCAGAACCGCCGGACTGGCGTCGAGCGCATATGCCAGCGCAACCTCGAGGGTGCCGTCGGTGAGGTACTTGACAAAGAGCGGCAGGCTGACGTACGGGAGGTAGTCCCCGAGTTGGGATACGGCCTGACCGGCCCAGAGCAGGTTGAAGCGGCGATCGGTCATCGACCGTCCGGCATGGGTCGACGCGCGCAGCTGCGTCATGGCGACTTTCCCCCGGCGCACATGGCGGGGACTCTAGTTCGCGGCACGGGACGCTCGTGGAACGGTCTCCGCGTTCAGTACGAGCTCCCGAAGTGTGTAGCCTCTGACCCATGGCTGCAGCACCAAGCGAGATTCCTCAGCTGGTAACCGAACTCGTCGACATGTCGAAGACGTACCTCCGTCAGGAGACCATCGAACCGGCCAAGCGGCTGGGGCGGATGGCCGGGATGGGGATCGGCGCCGGATTCATTTTCGCCTTCGCCACCCTGTTCTTCGTGCTCGGCGCCTACGCCCTGTTCAAGACGGTGTTGCCGGACGGAGAGTGGTGGATCGTGCTGTCCCGAGGGCTCACCGTGCTGGTTTCAGTAGCCGGGGCAGGGCTGTTGGGATGGAGGATGAGTAAGGCATGATCGAGCGTTCCGAAATCGAAGCGAAAGCAAAGCAGATCGAATCTGCGCTGATCGAGACCAAGGAGTCGGCTCAGAACACCGCAGTTCTAGCCGGTGTCGCCGTGATCGTCATCGTATTGCTGGCGTTTTTCTTCGGCCGTAGGAAGGGCAAGGCCGGCAAGGCCGTTGTCGAGGTCTACCGCGTCAAGTGACCGGACATCGCCGACGTCAATCTTCGTCGGCCTCGTAGATCTGGATCTCGGGCATCTCGCCCTTCTTCCCGTGACGTATCACCACGGTCGATCCACGCGGTACCTCTCGCCGAGCGATCAGCTCCCGTTGGGGACCAGACTTCTTCAGCAGGCCGTAGGCCGCGAGGGCAGCTCCCGTCAGCAGGGTCCGTTGGTCGCCCTCACGGAGTCCCCGAAAGACGCGGGTTGCACCCGCCGACACCGGGGACACTCCCGCCATTCCGCCAAAGACCTTCGCTCGGATGAGCTGCGACAACGATGGCACTACCGTTTACTCCTGCACGTTGGACGGCCAACTGTAGAGGACAACATGCGGAATCAACGTCTCGTCAGAATCGTGGTGTGGGTGGTGGTCATCGGGATGGTCTTGACCATTGGCGCATCGCTCGTGGGCGCCATCCTGTGAAGGTCATCCTTCGTCAACCGCGGCGTGAAATCGAGTTGGAAGGACCCACCCGGGTGTCACAGCTCCTGAAGCGCCTCGATGTGGTCTCCGAATCGGTGCTCGTGATCCGGGGGAACGAGTTGTTGACAACCGAGGACACACTGGAACCGGACGATGTGATCGAGCTTCGTCCCGTCATTTCTGGAGGTTGAGCGTGAAATGCCGCGTCTGCCGCCAGAAGGCTGTGATGCAGGTCCGCAGACACAACGCCAACTTCTGCCGCGACCACTACCTCGAGCACATCCTGCGGCAGGTGGAACGCACGATCCACGACCACAAGATGTTTGGCACCGACGAACGGCTGGTGCTCGGTGTCTCGGGTGGCAAGGACAGCCTGGCGCTCTGGGACATCCTCACCGAGCTCGGGTACTCGGTCGACGGCGTCTACCTCCACCTCGGTATCGGCGACTACAGCTCGGAGAGCCTGGACCTGTCACGACGGTTCGCAAGCGAGCGAGGTCTCAGCCTCGACGTGGTGGACCTCCCTTCGGACTTCGGTTTCTCGGTTCCTGAGGCAGCGTCTGCCGGTCGCCGCGTTCCCTGTTCGGCATGCGGCCTCTCGAAGCGATACATCTTGAACAAGCACGCCGACGACGGGAACTACGACGTCCTCGTGATGGGTCACAACCTCGACGACGAAGCGGCGACACTGTTCGGAAACGTCATCCAGTGGAACACCGAGTATCTGGCCCGGCAGCGTCCTGTGCTCCCAGCCACCGACGATGGACTCGCCAGGAAGGTGAAACCCTTGGTTCGAGTGGCCGAGCGCGAAACAGCGGCGTATGCCGTTCTGAAAGGCATCGAGTACGAGGTCGAGGAGTGTCCGATGGCCGCCGGCAACACGGTGAACCGCTACAAGCAGTGGCTGAACATCTTGGAGGATCAATCACCGGGGATGAAGTCTCAGTTCCTCTTCGGCTTCTTCGACCGGGCGGCCAGCGCATTCGAGTCGGGGGGCACACCCGAGTTGTCGGCCTGTGCCTCGTGCGGCAGTCCGACCACTGGCGACACGTGCGCCTTCTGCAGGCTCCGGGATCTGACGTTGGTCGACATCGGACGCCGTACCGATGGGTGAACCGATCAACGAGGGCGAAACCGTTCTCCTCATCGACGACAAGGGCAAGCGGTTCTTGGTGAAGCTCACGCAGAACCAGCGGTTCGAATACCACCGGGGGATGCTCGAGCACAACAAGCTGATGGGACTGCCCGAGGGCTCCACCGTGTCCTCGACCGGTGGCGGAACGCTGACCGTCATCAGGCCGCGTCTCGCCGACTTCGTGTTGAAGATGCCCCGCGGCGCCCAGGTCGTCTACCCGAAGGACATCGGTCCCATCCTGGTGTGGGCGGACATCGGACCTGGCATGACGGTCCTGGAAGCCGGCACCGGCTCGGGTGCGTTGACGATCGCGCTGGCCAGAGCGGTCGGGCCCGAAGGTCGGGTGGTCACCATCGAGCGGAGGGAAGACCACTCCAAGACGGCGGTGAAGTCGATCACCCGCTGGTTCGGCGAAATCCCCGACTACGTCGATATGCGACTCGGTGAGGTGGAAGACCACGTCGCCGAGGTCGAGCCGGATCGCCTGGTGTTGGACCTGCCGGAGCCGTGGCATGCGGCGGCAATTGCCTCACAGACGATGCCACCGGGGGGAATCCTCTGCGCCTACCTGCCAACCATTCCGCAGGTGCAGACGCTGGTCGAGACCCTGCGCGAGGCCTTGTGTTGGATCGACATCGAAGTCCAAGAGCACCTCTTCCGCACGTGGAACGTCGAGGGACGGTCGGTGCGACCCGATCACCACATGGTCGGGCACACGGGTTTCCTCGTCATCGCCCGCAAAGTGGTGGTTGCCCAGGAGTGAGGCTGCAGACATCCACGAGCAGAAAGGGACGACCCGCTGGGTCGTCCCTTTCTCAAAGCGCTCGAAGCGAACGTGATCAGATCACGGTTCGATGAAGATGCACTCGCCGGGGCATTCCTCGGCCGACTCGATGGTGATGTCTTCCTGACCGGCCGGCACCGTGGCCAGACCGGCGGCTCCCTGCGGATTGCCCTTCTCCTCGGCGTAGATGGTGTCGCCCTCACGTACGTAGGCGAGCCCGTCGTCGAGCAGTACGAACACGTCCGGAGCGATCTCCTCGCAGAGACCGTCACCCGTGCAGAGGTCCTGGTCGATCCAAACCTTCATGTGATAACTCCTGGAACAGAAGAATTCGATCATAGACCAGACGACGCTCATACCGATCACACCGTCCGCTCGATGGCCCCCGCTGCCGGGCCGTGAACAGTTCGATGCGCAAACGCGACCCGTCCGTATACTGCGCGAGAGCCAGGTAGCTTGGACCACGCGAAAAGGAGGATCGACATGAGCGACCGCTCGATGAGACCCGACGATCCCCACGCGCTGCGACGCACGATCTCCGACCTCGAGGCCGAGGTGGACGTTCTCCGCCGCAGGCTCCAAGACGCACCCAGAAGGGTCGACGACCTCGAGGCCAGGCTCGGCGAGACGACCCAGAGGCTCCAACGGGCACTCGAGCAGAACGAGAAGCTGAGCTCCGTGCTGGAAGAGGCCCGAGAGCAGCTCAGCGTGCTCCGCTCCGAGGTCGAGAAGCTGACGTCGCCCCCGAACAACTTCGGCACGGTGCTCGCCGTCAACGCCGATGGATCCGTCGACGTGATGACGGGGAACCGAAAGCTCCGTGTCGCCGCTCAACCCACGATCGAGGTGAAGGAGCTGATGCGCGGGCAGGAGGTCCTGCTCAACGAGAGCTTCACGATCGTGGACTCCCGAGGCTTCGACGACCGCGGCGAGGTCGTACAGGTACGCGACAAGCTCCCCGACGGCCGTCTCGTCGTGCTGGCGCGTGCCGACGACGAGCTGGTTGTCGCCTTGGCCGACTCACTGGCGGATGTTCCGATCCGTGTGGGTGATCATGTCCGGCTGGACAGCCGGAGCTCACTGGCTTTCGAGAAGATGGCTCGACCCGAGGTCGAAGAACTGGTGCTCGAAGAGGTGCCCGACGTCACGTACGAGAACGTCGGCGGTCTCCGACACCAGATCGAAGAGATTCGCGATGCGGTCGAGCTGCCGTATGTACACAAGGACCTCTTTGCGGATTACGGCCTCGTGCCACCGAAGGGGATCCTGCTGTATGGACCTCCCGGCTGTGGCAAGACCCTCATTGCGAAGGCCGTGGCCAACAGCCTCGCCAAGGCCGTTGCCGAGCGGACCGGCCGGCCTGATGCCCGTTCCTACTTCCTGAACATCAAGGGCCCGGAGCTGTTGAACAAGTGGGTCGGCGAGACCGAACGTCAGATCCGGCTGATCTTCCAACGGGCGAAGGAGAAGTCAGAAGAAGGTGTGCCGGTGATCGTCTTCTTCGACGAGATGGACTCGTTGTTCAGGACCCGGGGGACGGGAATCTCCTCTGATGTCGAGTCGACGATCGTTCCGCAGCTCCTCTCCGAGCTCGACGGCGTCGAGTCGTTGAAGAATGTGATCGTGATCGGTGCCTCCAACCGCGAGGACCTCATCGACCCGGCGATCCTGCGACCCGGTCGCCTGGACGTGAAGATCAAGATCTCGCGGCCCGACCCCGATGCCGCCCGGCAGATCTTCCGGATCTACCTCGAGGGCGACCTTCCTTTCGACGCCGCCGAGCTCGAACGGCATGGTGGAGACCGCGAGCACCTGCTCCAGCACATGATCGACTCGACGGTCGACGCCATGTATTCCGAAGACGACATCAACCGGTTCCTCGAGGTCACCTATGCGAACGGTGACAGGGAGGTTCTCTTCTTCAAGGACTTCTCGAGCGGTGCGATGATCGAAAACATCGTCCGGCGAGCCAAGAAGGACGCCATCAAGCGCCAGATCGAAGGCGGAATCCCGGGGATTCAGACGGTGGACCTCCTGGCTGCGATCAAGCAGGAGTTCAAGGAGCACGAGGATCTGCCCAACACCACCAATCCGGATGACTGGGCGAAGATCTCGGGCAAGAAGGGCGAACGAATCGTCTACGTTCGCACCCTGATCAGCGGAAGCGACGAGTCGAAGATGGTCGAAGGCGTGTCGACGGGCCAGTACCTCTGACATGGCAGTCCACAAGGTTCTCGGAACGGAAACCGAGTACGGGGTCCTGATCCGGAACCAGCCGGACTTCAATCCGGCACTCGCCTCGGCCCTGATCATCAACTCCTATCCGCGAGTGCGCGTACGTGTGCAGTGGTCGTACGAGGAGGAGTCGCCCGGGCGCGATGCTCGCGGCTTCGGCCACGACGGTTACGGGGTTTCCGACCCCGACTCGGCGCTCGTCAATGCGGTGCTCTCGAACGGTGCCCGGCTGTACGTCGATCACGCACATCCCGAATACTCGGGGCCGGAATGTCACGATCCGCTCGAAGCTGCCCTGGCCGACAAGGCCGGCGAGCGTGTCATGGATTTGGCTCGTCAGGTCGCCCAGTCGGCCGTTCCACCCGGGCAGGTCGTCAAGTTGTACAAGAACAACTCCGACGGGAAGGGCAACTCCTACGGCGCACACGAGAACTACCTGCTTGGTCGGGAGACACCGTTCGGTCGAGTGATCCGATACGCAACGACGTTCATGGTCACCCGCCAGATCTTCACCGGCGCAGGCAAGGTCGGTAGCGAGAACGGTCGACCGGACGTCCCGTTCCAGATCACCCAGCGGGCCGACTTCTTCGAAGAGGAAGTAGGGCTCGAAACGACCCTGAAGCGTCCCATCATCAACACGCGGGACGAGCCACACGGCGACCCGAGCCGATATCGCCGGCTGCACGTGATCATCGGCGACGCCAACCTCTCCGAGTATCAGACGTTCCTGAAGCTCGGGGTCACGGCGTTGTTCCTGGCCGCGCTCGAAGATGGCGCCCTTCCCGATCCCATCGAGTTGGAAACGCCGGTGGAAGCGTGCTGGGAGGTCAGCCACGACATCGACCTCTGCAAGCCACTCAGATTGGAAGACGGTGGCACGGCCACCGCCCTCGAGATCCAGGGCCGCTATCTCGAATGGCTGGCCAAGTACGCCGAGAGCGAGTTCGACGACGGCGTGTGGACGCAGCTGATCGACGAATGGACGGCGGTGCTCGCCGACCTCGAGACCGATCCGGCTCGTTGTGCCGACCGCCTCGATTGGATGGCAAAGAAGCGACTGCTCGATGCCTATGTGAATCGTGACGGACTCGAGTGGACCGACCCCAAACTGCGAGCACTCGATCTCCAGTATCACGACATCGATCCGGCGTCCGGCCTGTATCACCGTCTCGTGAAGCGTGGCGCGATCAAGCGCCTCTTCGGTGACGACCAAGTGGACGACGCCGTGAACGATCCGCCCACGAAGACCCGGGCGTACTTCCGCGGGCGGTGCGTCTCTGAATTCTCTGATGCGCTGGTTGCCGCGAACTGGGATTCCCTGGTCTTTGACACCGGCGAAGCGCATCTCAAGCGCATTCCTATGATGGAACCACTACGAGGCACTCAGATGCTGGTAGGACCGCTGTTGGATGAGGTCGATGATGCATCTGCCCTCATCGACGCTCTAGGAGGCTGACATGACAGATCGCGAACGCCCACGCCCACAGGAACGGGAGTCCGAGGACGATCTCGAAATCAAGACGACCGAGGAAGTCGACAGTTCGACCGTCGAAGGAATCGACGACCTGCTCGACGAGATCGATTCGGTCCTCGAGGAGAACGCCGAGGAGTTCGTCCGGAACTACGTCCAGAAGGGCGGCGAGTGACCGAACGGTTCGAACGCACGCTGCCAATGGGCGCGCCCCTACCTGGATCGAGCTTCGTCGATCTGCTGAAGTCGATGGGCGCAGAACCTCGTTGGGACGGAGCCCCGAACGGGGGCCACCCGCTGGAGATACCTGAAGGGACGACGGTTCTGGCACTCCGGTACGGGGCGGGGGTGGTGATCGCCGGAGACCGGCGTGCCACCGAGGGGAATCTCGTGGCGCACCGTGAGATCCAGAAAGTGTTCCCGGCCGACCACTATTCGGCCGTGGCCATCGCAGGGACGGCCGGGATCGCCATCGAGATGGTGCGCCTCTTCCAGGTCGAGCTCGAGCATTACGAGAAGATCGAGAGCACGCGTCTCAGCCTCGAGGGAAAGGCCAACTTCCTCGCTCGGCTCGTGCGCAACCAACTGCCGATGGCCTTCCAGGGCCTGGTCGTGGTTCCACTCTTCGCCGGATTCGACGAGCTTGCCGAGTCCGGACGGCTGTTCTCGTACGACGTCGTCGGCGGGCGCTACGAAGAACAGGACTATGCGGCCACCGGCTCCGGCTCACGCCTGGCGAAGTCCTACATGCGCACGGCGTTCCGACCCGACATGAACCGTGACGACGCAGTCGGGCTCGCAGTGACATCCCTGGTCGCCGCCGCCGACGAGGACACTGCAACCGGAGGGCCCGACCTCATCCGCGGGATCTTCCCGAACGTCTATGCAATCGACTCGGATGGCATCCAGGAGATCGCAGAAGATGCGATCAGAATCGCCGCCGAGCAGGCCATCGGAGGGCAGTACCGTTGAGCGTGCCCTTCTACGTGGCTCCCGAACAGCTGGTCCGGGACAAGGCGGAATTCGCTCGCAAAGGCATCGCCCGTGGCCGTTCGATCGTGGCGATCGAGTTCGACTCCGGGATTCTGCTTCTCGCCGAGAACATCTCGAGGGCGCTGCAGAAGATCTCAGAGGTGTACGACCGCATTGCGTTCGCAGGTGTCGGTCGATACAACGAGTTCGAGACGCTCCGCAAGGCCGGAATCCGACAAGCCGACCTGATGGGCTATCTGTATTCCCGCGGCGATGTCACCGCGATGGCACTCGCCACGGGCTTCTCCCAGACCCTCGGTCAGATCTTCAGCCACGAACCAAAGCCGTTCGAGGTCGAAGTGCTGATTTGTGAGGTCGGCGACGATGCACAGGGCAACCGGCTGTACAAGGTGACATACGATGGGACGCTGTACGACCAGCGGGACGTTGCGGCCATCGGCGGGAAGGGTGAGTCGCTGGAACAAGCCTTGCGTGAGCGCTACTCCGACGACATGACTCTCGACGCAGCCATCCAAGCCGGAATCGAGGCCTTTCGGGCCACCGAGGGCCGCGAATCCGAAGGGTGGGAGGCAGCCGTCCTCGACCGGGGCAACGGTCGTCGCGCCTTTCGTCGGTTGTCGCCCGAACAAATCGGTAGCTGACGGCGGCACCGCCCGCTGCCTGCTTCGGCCGGCGGCCGGGCAATCGGCGCATGTCGGCGGCCTCGCCCGACCCGCAATCGCAAAGGTCTCCACCAATCCCGGGGAACCGATACTCTGTTCCTGGTGGATCGTCGGATATTCGGACTCGAGAACGAATACGGTGTCACCTGCACTCTGCGTGGGCAACGTCGGCTGAGCCCGGATGAAGTCGCCCGCTACCTCTTCAGGCGGGTGGTGAGCTGGGGTCGTTCCTCCAACGTCTTCTTGGAGAACGGCGCACGGCTCTACCTCGATGTCGGCAGCCATCCCGAGTACGCCACACCGGAATGCGACAAGGTCGAGGAGGTCGTCACCCACGACAAGGCGGGTGAGCGGATCCTCGAGAGCCTGGTGGCATCGGCTGAGCAGAGGCTCGAGGAGGAGGGGATTCGCGGCGACATCTACCTCTTCAAGAACAACACCGACTCGGCGGGCAACAGCTACGGGTGCCACGAGAACTACCTCGTCTCGCGTCACAAGGATTTCCATCGCACCGTCGATGTGCTGATCCCTTTCCTCGTGACTCGCCAGATCTTCCTCGGGTCGGGCAAGCTGCTCCAGACTCCCAGGGGCACCGTCTACTCGCTCGCCCAACGCGCCGAGCACATCTGGGAAGGTGTCTCTTCGGCGACCACGCGGAGTCGTCCGATCATCAACACCCGCGACGAGCCCCACGCCGACGCAGAGCGATATCGCCGACTTCACGTGATCGCCGGCGACTCGAACATGAGCGAATACGCCACGTTCGTGAAGGTGGGCACCGTGGTGGCCCTCTTGCAGATGATCGAGCGCGACGTCGTGTTCCGCGACTTGTCGCTGGAGAACCCGATCCGCGCCATCCGGGAAATCGCACACGACCTCACCTGTCGCAAGAAGGTGCGGCTTGCGAACGGGCGTGAGTTGTCTGCCCTCGACATCCAATGGGAGTACCTGGACCGGGCGATGCGGTTCGCCCGCAGTCCTGGATTCCCACCGGAGATCCAGATCGCAATCGAGCGCTGGGAGCACCTGCTCACGAACCTCGAGAAGGACCCGATGAACCTCGACCGCGAGGTCGACTGGGTCATGAAGTACAAGATGCTCGAGCAGTACCGCGAGAAGCGCCAGATTCCGATGTCCGATCCCCGTCTGGCGATGCTCGACCTGTCCTACCACGACGTGAACAGGTCGCGAGGGATCTACTACCTGATGGCCAAACGTGGACTCGTGGACCGTGTGACGACCGACGAGAAGATCGCACGAGCCGTCATCGAGCCACCCCAGACCACGCGCGCCAGGCTCAGGGGTTCGTTCATCAAAGCCGCCAAGGCCAAGAAGCGGGACTTCACCGTGGACTGGGTGCACTTGAAGCTCAACGACCAGGCCCAGCGCACGGTGCTCTGCAAGGACCCCTTCAAGGCGTTCGACGAACGCGTGGAGAAGCTGATCGAGTCGTTGTAGGCGGGCTCCGCCCCTCCAGCACGTTCAACGTCGTACGTGCTACGTAGAACGTCGACGTCGCCGGTGACAGGACGCACGGCATCCTTGTAACCCGTCGGCCCACCGTGTACCAAGGGGTGAATGCGCAACGTCATCGAACGGATCCTCAACCTCCTGGCGTTTCTGCTGACCACGAGTCGACCGGTCACCGCCGACGAGATCCGGCAAACCGTCGCCGGCTACGGCGGCCAGACAGATGAGGCATTCCGTCGAATGTTCGAGCGCGACAAGGATCTGCTCCGCAGGCTGGGCATTCCGATCCGCATCTCGGCTACGGATCAATGGGACATCGAGCATGGGTACGTCATCCCACCCGACGAATACCGTCTTCCCGACCCTGATCTCGACGACGAGGAGCGAGCGGCGCTCTGGCTCGCAGCGCAAGTGGTCCGCATCGGCGGCCAGCCATCGGGTCCCGACGCCATCCTCAAGCTCGGTGGTGCGAGGACGACCGGGGGAGTGGATCCGCTCGGCGCCGATCTCGGGGCGGACGCCGACATGCTGGCCAACCTCTACGTCGCGGTCACAGAGCGGCGGATGATCACCTTCGCCTACCGCGACAAGCCCCGGGTGCTAGCTCCACACGGAATCGGACACCGGAACGGCCACTGGTACGTCGTCGGGGTGGATGCCGCCGGACAGGAGCGCGTGTTCCGCATCGATCGCATCGAAGACCTGACGATCGGTGCCGACGAAGACGCATTCGAGCGCACGCCGGGCCTGACGGTCAGCGCGGCCATGGCCAACAACCCGTGGGAAGTAGGCGCAGGAGAGGCGCTGCAAGTGACCGTCCGGTTCGACGAGTCTGCGGCCTGGTGGGCCGAGCGCCGGCTGGCGCACAGCGCCGCCCGTGGACACAGATCCGACGACGGCGCCATCGAAGTGACGCTCACCGTGAACCATCTCGACGCATTCCTCGGTTGGATCCTCTCGTTCGGCGCTCAAGCCGAAGTACTGGCCCCACAAGAGGTTCGAACCGCCCTCGTCGACGTGGTCAAGGCGGTGCAGGTATGAGCGCACGCACGGTCACCCGGCTCACCAGGATCCTTGCGATGCTGCCCTGGGTGATCGCGCACCCCGGTGTCACCGTCGACGAGGTGTGCGATCGCTTCGGATACACGCGCAAACAACTACTCGAGGACCTCGACCTCGTGTTCGTGTGCGGCTTGCCCGGCTACGGCCCCGGCGATCTGATGGTGGCGTATGTCGAAGACGACGAAGTGATAGTCGACACCGCCGACTACTTCGCCGGCGCCCCGCGCCTGAGTGCCGCCGAGTCGGTTGCCCTGCTGGCCTCCGGTCTCGCCGTTCTGGGCTCGGGAGGTGGTACTGAGGCGCTGAATCGGGCCGTCGAGAAACTCAGCCGCTCCCTCCTGCCCGACGACCCGGATGCCTTCACGGTGGATCTGGCGGATGCCGGTCCACAGTTCACGCAGATGTTGAGAGAGGCCGCGTCCGAAGGAGCAGTGGTGGAGATCACCTACACCTCCCTCTCTCGCAACGAGACAACCGTTCGCGCGATCGAGCCGTGGACCGTCTTCACGTCGCTGGGCAACTGGTACGTGTCGGGGTTCTGTCGACGAGCGACCGACGACAGGGTGTTCCGAATCGATCGGATCCGCGCGGCGCGACGGACGGGCGATCGCTTCCAGCCGCCGGCGGAGCCGCCAGCTCCACAGGTGAGCTACGTTCCGGACGACGACGATGTGGAGTGTGTCATCGAGCTATCGGGACCTGCCCGATGGGTGACCGAGTACTACCCGGTGGCGATCGAGTCGCAGACCTCCGACCTCACCACCATCCGATTCTCGGCGTCGGATCCCGCCGTCGCTGCGGGACTGCTGCTCCGGCTCGGCGGGACCGCACGACTCCTCGAGGGCGATGAGGTCAGAGCCGCGCTCTCAGACCTGAAGTCGGAGGTCTTGGCCCGGTACGGAGCCGGCCCGGCTGGGCCATGAGCGCCCGACATCGAGGAGCCGGGGGGCCTTCCGACCCAACGTGGGAAATGGTTCTTCAGTTGGGCTGACGCTTCGCCGATATCGCAATCAGAAGCGGAACAGCGGAGACCCCAGTGACAACGATCAAGACCACATGCAGTCAGTGCGGAGACGTCGAGCTCACACCCGATGACGTCGCACTCGAGTTGGAACCGTCCGAAGAGACGGGCGTGTACAGATTCTCGTGCCCGACGTGCGGTCAGATCGAACGTCGACCCGCAAACGCACGAGTCGTCAGTGTGCTGCTGGCGACAGGCGTTGCATACGAAGTGGTACGTCCCGACCCGATCACCGAGGGCGAGATCGACCAGTTCGTGACAGCTCTGAACTCTGAGATCGATCCCTTTCGACTTCTCGCCAACTGAGCTGAACTCCAACTGATCCGCTTTGCGACCGGCCCCGCCGGGCCGTCGCTCGATCCGCCCACCGGGAGGGTGCATCGGGTGACACCCGCCGGGGTCGAATCGCGTGCGGACACGTATGCTCTGTGCCGTATCTCGGCTGAAGGTGCGGACCGCCAGCCCGAGCCCCACCTACTCACGGCATCGCTGGCCACCTCTGGCCCTGGGTTGCCGGGCCAACAGCCAACCGCCAACCGCACACCAAACCGCGTCTGCCGACTGCAGTCGGCCAGATCGACGCGCCACCGCAGGACCGGCCGCTCACGCCTGCACCGGGCCACCTCGGGGCGCGGGTGGCCGGGCCAACAGCCAATCGCCAACGGCCGACATCCACCATTCCGTGTTTGCTGTCGGCCGTCTGCCGTCGGCCCCGTGCGGACCGCCACCCAAGCCCGGCTCCTCACGCCGTCACGGGCCTTCCTCGGAACGCGAGTTGCCTGGGCCTGCGGACCCGCCGCGGGCGCGACGTGTACTTGTGAGGCTTCTACCATGGTGCTGTGATCGAAGGCGCTGAGTTCTTCGTCATCTTTCTGGTGGCGCTCGTGGTGCTGGGACCGCAACGTCTGCCGGAGATGGCGCGCAAGGTTGGTGGCTGGACCGCAGAGCTGCGGAAGGCTGCCCGCGAGCTGCGCGAGGGTCTCGAGAGCGAGGTTGGCGACGTGCGAGAGATCGCCCGGGACATCCGTGAACCCATGCGTGAGGTCCAGGACACGATGCGCGACACCAGGAAGGTCTTCGACCAGGAGGTGAAGCCTGCGCCGTGGGTCGGTCCCAAGCCGCTTTCCGGACCGACACCCGAAGATGCCATGCGGGATCTGGAGCGCATCACCGAGACCGGCGGTGCGATCGACGAACCGGGCGCCGGGTCGGAGCAGCCTGAAACGACAGCGCCCGAGCCGACGGAACCCGAGCCGAGAGACCCCGAGCCCATCGGCACACAGCCCACCGAGTCCGAGCACCGTGACGGTGAGGACGGCGCGGCGTGACCGTGGAGGCGGAAGACAAGGACCAACCACAGTCGCTGCTCGCCCACCTCGATGAGCTTCGATGGCGAATCGTCAAGATCGCTGCCGCGGTGATCGGTGCGTCGCTGCTGTGTCTTCTGTTCGCAGAATCGATCAAGGACATCCTCGCCACCCCATATCTGAACATCTGTGGGACCGAGGAGGAGTGCTTCCTGATCATCGCCCCAACCGAGTCGTTCTCGGTGCTCATGCGGGTCGCGATCTTCGGTGGGCTCATCCTGGGAAGCCCCGTGGTGCTCTATCAGCTCTGGGCTTTCGTGAGCCCCGCCCTCCACCAGCGAGAGCGCCGATGGGCGGTACCGGTCATCGTTGCGACCGTCGTGCTCTTCATCCTCGGAGTCGGCTTTGGCTATTGGAGTCTCCCGAGGGCGTTCCGATTCTTCCTCGGAATTTTCGGTGAAGTGCCGTCCCAGTATCGACTCGGCGACTACTTCTCGTTCGTCATCCGCTTCCTGCTCGCATTCGGGGTTTCCTTCATGTACCCGGTGTTCCTCTTCGGAGCGTCCGCGGCAGGACTGATCTCGTCGCAGCAATTGGGCAAGGGCCGGCGGTGGGCCGTGCTGATCATCGTGATCGTGGCCGCAGCCATCACCCCGACCGGCGACGTTCTCACCCTCACGCTCCTGTCGGCCCCGCTCTACCTGTTCTACGAGATCACGTACTGGCTCGTGCGATTGCTCTTGAGAAAGTGATCGAATCCGGCGCGCTCTCCGGGTTCTTCTCGAGGCTTCCCTACGAGCCCGACCAGTTTCAGAAGGAGGCCGCGGCGGCGCTGCTCGCCGGCTCGAGCGTGGTGGTGACGGCCCCGACCGGCGCGGGCAAGACACTGGTGGCGGAGATGGCCATTCACCTGGCGGTCAACTCTGGGCGGAGGGTGTTCTACACCACACCCATCAAGGCGCTTTCCAACCAGAAGTTCGGGGATCTCGTGGCCGACTACGGACCCGAGCGAGTCGGTCTGCTGACCGGCGACAACGTCATCAACGGTGGCGCGCCCATCGTCGTCATGACTACCGAGGTCCTCCGCAACATGATCTACGCCGACCCGGCTGCGGTCGAGGACGTGGAGTTCGTGATTCTCGATGAGGTCCACTACCTGCAGGATCGGTTCCGCGGTGCCGTGTGGGAGGAAGTCCTCATCCATGCTCCCCGGCACGTCCGAATGGTCGCTCTCTCGGCGACGATCGCCAACGCCGACGAGTTCTCCGACTGGATCGAGGAGCGACGTGGTGACACCGCCCTGATCTACACGGATGAGCGTCCGGTACCGCTCGAAGGTCGGTACTTGTTGGCCGACCGCGGTGGCGGTCAACGCCTGGTGATGCTGCCCACCTTCGTGGAGAAGGGCGGCAAACGTCGTCAGAATCCGAAACTCGAACACCTCCTCGGGCTGGAACGGGGGCGACGCAACCGGTTCACAACACCGGGCCGAACAGAGATCATCGAATACTTGGCCGAGGAGGCAATGCTGCCGGCCATCTACTTCATCTTCTCGCGAGCAGGTTGCGACGCGGCGGCGCTGTCGATTCTCGAACACGGGGTGAGGCTGATCGACCACGAGCAGAGGGCCCAGATAAGGGCGATCGCCGAGGAGCGCACCGCACACCTGTCGGACACCGACCTCGTTGCCCTCGACTACGGCCGATGGATCAGCGCACTCGAAGCCGGAGTCGCAGCTCACCATGCAGGGATGGTCCCCGCCTTCAAAGAGACCGTGGAGGAACTGTTCGCCGGCGGATTCCTCAAGGTGGTCTTCGCCACGGAGACTCTGGCTCTCGGGATCAACATGCCGGCTCGAACGGTGGTGCTCGAGAGCCTGTCCAAGTACGACGGCGAGGGTCACTCGCTGCTCGAGCCGGGCGACTACACCCAACTCACCGGTCGTGCCGGGCGTCGGGGCATCGACACCGTGGGATTCGGCGTCGTTCTCCACTCCCGGTTCGTGCGCCTGGACCAAGTGTTCAGGATCGCATCGGTGGGCAGTCACCCGCTGCGATCGTCGTTTCGGCCCACCTACAACATGGCGGCCAATCTCGTGGCCAACTACGACGAGGAACGGGCCACCGAACTGCTCGAGGCGTCCTTTGCCCAGTTCCAGCGTCAGGGATCGCATCAGGCGGCCCAGAAGACCCTCCGGGACCTGGAACAGCGTTCGCAGGACGAATACGCCAGGGCAGCATGTGAGCTCGGATCGGTAGAGGAATACCTGAGCATGATCGAGTCCTCGGATCGCGGCCGCGCACGCTCCCTGGCGGGGGATCTGCACCCCGGCGAGGTGATCGACATCCCCTCCGGGCCTCGAGCAGGCCGCTATGTGGTGCTGCGGAGGGTTGCCCGAGGCAAGAATGGCAGTCGCCATCTCGTCTTGAGCACTTCGGGGCGCACGTCCACGATCGGGGAGAACGAGATCGTGTCCGGCACGGTCAGGTCAGGCATCGTCGAGTTTCCTCGCCCCTACCGGGGCAACGACCGCAAGTTCACGCAGGTGGTCCTCCGCAAGCTCAGGTCGATTCCCTCTTCGGAGCATCGCGTCGTTTCGCGTCCATCCGTGACCATCGATCACCCGGTGGCCGCATGCCCTGATGTGAACCCGCATGTCCACTGGCTGCGAAAGGCGAGAAGAACGGAGCGCAGGATGGAACAGTTGAGGACTGACCTTCGGCGCGAGGGCGTTGGGCTCACAGACGAGTTCCGCTCCATCGAAGAGCTGCTCAGCGACTGGGGATACCTCGACGGCTGGGCGCTCACCGAGCGGGGTGAACGTCTCCGTTTTCTGTACAACGAGCTCGACCTCTTGCTGGTCGAAGCCATCGAGCGGGGTCTGTTCTGGGGGCTGGACCCGATCGAGCTGGCGGCATTCGCATCCTGCTTCGTGTTCGAACCGCGGACCGATCAGCCTTCGCAACCCGTGTGGCCGTCACCCGATCTTGCGGCCCGCTACGACCGGCTGCTGGAGTTGTGGGACGAGTTGTCCGCCGCCGAGAGGGAGCATCGGCTTCCGGTCGGTCGGCGCCCCGACCCTGGCTTCGCCCCCTCCGCCCATGCCTGGGCCGAGGGACACGACCTCGACGATCTACCGGGAGCCGACCGGCTCGCAGCCGGCGACTTCGTACGGGTGTCGAGACAGCTCGTCGACCTCGTGAAACAGCTTCGCGATGTCTTCCCACCTCTCGCCGAAGATGCGAGAACCGCGTTGAAGCTCGTCGACCGGGGCGTGGTGGCGGCCCAGGGAGTGGGATGACACTCGAATCGGTCGTCCTCATCAATCCACTAGCAGGTCGCAAAGCGATCCAGCCGGCAGCCGTCACGGACGCGCTGGATCGCTTCGGCATTCCCCACGCCATCGAGGTCGTGGCAGGACGCGCCGAGATGCAAGAAGCGGTCGTAGATGTGGTGTCCGGCGGCCGCCGTTTGGTCATCGCAGGAGGTGACGGCACCGTCGGCTTGGCCATGGGCGCACTGGTAGCGGCCGGACTGGCGGCCGACGCCCACCCGATCGGAATACTCCCGGCCGGCACAGGATGCGATCTGCTCCGAACGTTCGGCATCCCCCAGGACCTCGTCGAAGCCGCCGCCCATCTCGCTCGACCCGGGGAATATCGCATCGACCTCGGGCACATCCGAGGGGATTGGGGACAGAAGGTGTTCGTGAACATCGCCCAGGCCGGTGTCGGAGCCGCAGCCGCCGAGTCGGCACGGCGACTGAGCCGGGCATTCGGCCCCGCTCGCTACCCGCTCGCCTTTGCGGCTCGCTTCCCGGGCTTCAAGGCATGCGAGATCGAGATCGAAGGCGCTCGTAGCCTTCGGTCGAGAGCGCTGGCGGTGATCATGGCGAACGGGCAGTTCTTCGCAGGGGGCTGGAACGTGGCGCCGAAAGCGCTCCTCGTCGATGGCGAGCTCGACGTCCAGATCATCGACGCCAAGAAGTGGGAAGCACCGAACCTGGTCCCGAGGATCATCGCCGGTGTCCACCTCAAACACAGGGCAGTGACCCGGCGGAGCCTGGCTGCCTTCACCCTGCGAACGGAGGCCCCATGGCCGGTCGAGGTGGATGGCGATCATGTCGGGTCCACACCGATTCAGGTAGAGGTCCTTCCGGCGGCCGTCTCGATCAAGATCTGAGACGCTCCTGCCGACTACTGGATGTTGTAGATTCACGCGCCGACGAATGAATTGCAGCCTGCGTATACTCCCGCCCGCCCTATGAGGTTTCACCATGGCCGATGACGAAGAAAACGACCTCGAAGTAGAAGACGGCGACGAACTCGAGCCCGACGAAGACGACGACGCCTTCGACGACGAAATCGACGATGACATCGATGTGATCGATGCCGACGACGAGCTCGAAGACGACGTCGATGTGGTCGCTGCTGTCGACGGTGACGACGGTGACGACGACGCGGACGACGACGCCGACGAGGACGAGGGAGACGAGGCGCTCGACGAGCTCGAAGCCGAAGAACTAGAACTCGTCGACGACGAGGTCTCCGAGTCGTTACTCGTCGACGAGGTCGCCGAACTGCGTGCGATCCGTCGCGAAGAGCTCACGCTCAACGTCGAAGCACAAGCGATACGAACTGGCGAGTTCGTATGTCAGTCGTGCTTCCTCGTCAAGCGGACGAGCCAGCTGGCGAATCGAAAGAAGATGATCTGCGCCGACTGTGCTGCCTGAGCACGTAACCGTCGTCGTCCCCACCTACAACGAGCGCTCGAACATCGCCCACATGATCGCCGCGGTCCGGCTCGCCGGCTATCGGGTGTTGGTCGTCGATGACGCGTCGCCGGACGGCACCGGCGAAGTGGCAGACGAGGTTGCGGCCGCGGACGACCAGGTCACCGTGCTCCACCGCACCTCGAAGCAGGGTCTCGGCCCCGCGTACGCCGCCGGATTCGCTCACGCGATCGCCAACGGCGCGGGGGTGGTTGTCGAGATGGACGCCGACTTCTCGCACAACCCGAACGATCTGCCGCGCCTGATCGCGGCCATCGACGACGGCGCCGACCTGGTGATCGGATCGCGATATGTGCCGGGTGGTAGCACGCCCGACTGGCCGATCCACCGCCGCTTGCTCTCTCGCGGCGGGAACCTCTACGCCCGGATCATGCTCGGCATGCGGGTGCACGATGCAACCGCAGGGTTCAGGGCGTTTCGTGTAGAGGCTCTGGAACGCCTGGGATATGCGGATGCGCAGGCGTCCGGGTACGCGTTTCAGGTGGAGATGGCATGGAGGGCCGAGCGCTCAGGACTCGCAATCACCGAGGTTCCCGTGGTTTTCCGTGACAGAGAGCACGGAACATCCAAGATGAGCGGCCGGATCGTGACCGAGGCAATGGCCCTCATCACGCAGTGGGGTGTGCGTCGTTTGGCCGCGTCGCTACCCTTCCGTAGCCGATGACCGCCCAAGCCCGCCTCGCCACCATCGAAGACCGAGATCTGCTGACCTTCCTGTACGGAAGGCTCGCCGACGAGATGGCGATCTACTCCGATCTGTGGGCCCTCACCGACGGCCTGGCCGAGCCGATCGAAGACTCGTGGGAACTGGCTCTCACGGATCCGGACCACACAACGGTGATCGGCAGCTTCGATGGTCATCCGTTCGGCTTTCTGATGGCCCGAATCGAACCGGTGCTGCCTCAGGGCGGCGGCCTGGAGCTGGGCGCGATCCGCCTGGTGTTCGTGGAGCAAGATGCTCGAGGCGTGGGTGTCGGCGAGTCCATGCGAGATCTGGCGCTGGCGACCTTGCGCGAACGCGGGATATCGCGATTCGACGCCCATGTCCTGCCCGGACACCGCTTCGCCAAGAACTTCTTCGAACAGGGCGGATTCTCGGCTCGACACATCGTGATGCATCACAACGACGCCGATGACTGATCGGGTTCCGACGCCGGGTGTCGGCGTCGCCGTCCTCGAAGGCACCGAGATTCTGCTTGTGAAACGCGGCCGGGAGCCCGGGCGCGGATTGTGGGCGGTGCCAGGCGGAAAGGTCCTGTACGGCGAAACGCTTCGCGAAGCCGCCCGTCGCGAGGTCATGGAAGAAACGGGGCTCGAGGTCGAAGTTGGGCCCGTGGTGTGGGTCGGGGATTCGATTGGAGCGGGAGACCCACCGGCATGGCACTACGCCCTCGTGGACTTCGTCGGCCGGGTGGTGGGCGGTGAGCTGATGGCCTCCGACGACGCCGACGAAGCCCGCTGGGTTGCGATCGACGACGCCGAATCACTCCCGCTCGTCCCGACCATGCGCTCCCTCCTCGAAGCACTGGCCAGGCGTTCATGAGCGATGGTGCCCTCCCAGTCGGAGAGCGACCGTTCACCGACGAGAAGTTCTCAACCGACGAACTTCCACCAACCCCGACGCGGTCATTTCGGATTCCTGCGACGGGGTGGTTGGAGGCCCCAGACGAGCTGTTGCATCTGGGTGACGACCTCGACGAGCCGGTCGAGTACAAACGACGGATCGGCGAATACCTGCTCTGGCGAGCCGGGCCGCCGGTCGGTGAGGCGTGGTATCTCGCAGTGGACGCCAACGACCGGTCGCGGGTTTTCCGGTTTCGGCTGCACGGCCGGACCGGCACCGGCCCTGGACCCGACGGCACCACCCATACGCGCTTTCGAAGTTGGAAGGAATCGCTGTTGCACGACGAAGGACCGGTCTCGTGACGAGCCCGACGGTCGATCTGCTCACAACCCTGATCCGCAACCAGTGCGTGAACGACGGCACACCCGGGTCGGGTCACGAGCATCGCTCGGTCGCCACGCTGGCCGAGTTCTTCGGATCCGAAGGCACGGTCTTCGAGCCTGCTCCCGGTCGTCAATCGGTCGTGTATCGCGTCCCGGGTACCGATCCGGCGGCTCCTGCCCTGATGCTGATGGGCCACACGGACGTGGTGCCGGTGAATCCGGCAGGCTGGTCGGTGGATCCTTTCGGCGGGGAGGTATCGGACGGATTCGTGTGGGGACGGGGTGCGATCGACATGCTCAACCTCACCGCGGCCATGGCCGTGGTGTTCGAGCCGTTTCTCACCGGGGCCGCTGATCCGCTGCCCGGTGACCTGGTGTACCTGGCCGTCGCCGACGAAGAGAACGCCGGCGGCCTCGGCGCCCGCCCGCTCGTCGAGACCAGATGGGATCTCGTGCGGTGCGACTACCTGCTGACCGAGATCGCCTACCCGCCGATCGACACGTCGGAGGGCCCCGGGTATCCGGTAGCGGTGGGGGAGAAGGGCCCGAGCTGGCTCCGGCTGCGCTCGACGGGAACTCCGGGCCATGGTTCCGTGCCGTATGGATCCGACAACGCTCTCGCTCCCATGGTCGAGGCGCTCCACGGCTTGTTCTCAACACCGCCGCCTGTGGTGATCACAGAGGAGTGGCGCGCATTCGTCGCCGCCCTTTCGCTGGAAGAGAGCCAGGCAACGGCTTTGACCGATCCCGACCAGGTGGACGCAGAGATCGATCGCCTGGCGGCGGAGGATCCACGGTTTGCCGCGTACGTCCACGCCTGCACGCACCTGACGGTCAGCCCCAACGTGATCCAGGGAGGTGTGAAGGCCAATATGGTGGCCGAGGGCGCCGACGCCCAGGTCGACCTGCGGGCCCTCCCCGGACAGAGTCGGTCAGACGTTCACCAGCATGTGAGAAAGGCGATGGGCGCGGCGGGCGATCGAATAGAGCTCATCCCGATGGCAGACCATGCTGCGAATGCGTCCGGACTCGACAACCCTCTCTGGGCATCGATCGTCGACTCGATCGAGACCCACACGGGCAGTCGCAGGGTGGTACCCACCGTGATGCCTGCGTCCACCGACGCCCGATTCTTTCGGGATCGGGGGATCGCCGCCTACGGGGTTGGCCTGTTCGACGAACGAGTCGGGTTCGCCGACTTCCTCTCGATGTTCCACGGCCACAACGAGCGGGTGAGCGTCGAATCGGTGGAGCTCACCAGGGCGCTGCTGGCGACCTTGTTGGACGACTGGCGCATCAGGACGCAGGCTTCGTGAGGGGCACGGTCATCTTCGATCTCGATGGAGTCCTGTACCTCGGTGAAGAGGAGGTACCCGGCGCCGGTCGTGTCCTGGCTCGCATCGAAGCCGCGGGGATGAAGATCCTGTTCTCGACCAACAACTCGTGGCGAACGCAGCTCGACGGTGCTACCAAGATCCGGCGGGTCACCGGCTACGAGGCCGAGCCCGGCCAATTCATCTCATCATCGATTGCGGCGGCATCACTGCTCGCACCGAACGACGGCCCGGCACTCATCATGGGCGGACCGGGCATCGAGGAGGCGATCAGTCTTGCGGGACTGGAGCGCACGGACGACCCGGCCGTCGCCGGGGTGGTGGTGGCCGGTCTCGACCGGAATCTCAACTACGACAATCTTGCCCGTGCTGCTTCGGCCGTCCGTCGAGGGGCCAGATTCATCGCCACCAATCTCGATGCCACGTTTCCGACTCCGCATGGTCTCATGCCGGGTGCCGGGTCGATGATCGCCGCCCTGAGAACAGCGGCCGAGACCGAGCCGGAGGTTGCCGGCAAACCATTCGAACCGATGCGAGCGATGCTCACCGAGCTGTCCGGGGAAGGCCCGCGGTGGATGGTCGGCGATCGACCCGATACCGACCTCGCCATGGCACAGATCGAAGGATGGACATCGATCCTGGTCCTGACCGGAGTCACCTCCACGGCAGAAGGGGTGGAGCCGCGGCCGGACCTGGTTCTTGACTCCGTCAGCGACCTGCCGCCCCATTTGGGTCTGTAGCCCGGCGGGACCGGTGTCGCCTACCGGACGTCCCAGCGCGGTTCCGCCGCACGAACCTCTGCGGCGCGTCGACGCCTGATGCGCCACGCATAGATCACTCCGATCAGAAAGCCTCCGACGTGGGCCTGCCAGGCGATGTTGCTGTCGGCGCCGGCGAGCGCAAATTGTCCGACGAGCCAGAGCGCGAGAAAGACGGCCGCCGGAACCCGGAACGGCAGAAAGAAGAAGGGAAGGACGATCGAGGTGACTCGGGCGGAGGGATGCAGGACGAGATAGGCACCCATGACTGCTGCGATGGCGCCTGAAGCGCCCACCACGGGGATCGTGGAGGCCAGGTTGCCGATCACGTGGGCGAACGTGGACAGGACCCCGCTGACGAGATAGAACACCGCGTATCGGAAATGGCCGAACTCGTCCTCGATGTTGTTGCCGAAGATCCACAGGATCCACAGGTTTCCCAGGAGATGTCCCAGGCTTCCATGAAGGAAGATCGACGCCACGATCGACATCGCAACGCCCTTGCTCGGAAACTGCGGCGCTCCACCGTTGTCGCACCGGCCCGTCTGGATCTCGTCGAGAGACAGAGGTTCCTGGGTCACGATCTCGCATGGGATCGCCGCCTCTTCGTAGAGGAAACTGCCAAGGGCGGCATCGGACTTCGGCTGAACGAAGAAGAAGGCGGCGGCGGCCACCGCGATGATCAGCCAGTTGACGACCGGTGTGAGATGCGTCGGATTGTCGTCCCTGATCGGCAGCAAGACCGTTTCCTGTCACTGTGAGAGGCGATAATGCCCAGATGACAGACAGCACACAAACCTCTGACGCCGCTTCTGCGCTCGATGCGGGGGCACTCGAGAACGCCCAGGATCCGAGCCTCGAAGGAGAGCAGGCCGAACGAGTGGCACTGATCGCAGACGATGTCGAAGCGCTCGTCCACCTCGATCCCGCCGCAGCCGCCGACGGCGCCGTGGCCGTGGTCGACGCACTCGCTCGGCTTCTCGAAGAGGAAGACCGCTGAGCGCAAGACATCGACTCGACCGCGAGATGGTTCGTCGCGGGCTCGCCCGAAGCCGATCGCACGCTTCGGAGCTCATCGAAGCCGGGATGGTCCGGGTGCAAGGCATGTTGAATCCGAAACCCGCCAGTCTCGTCGACTCGGCCTCGTCGATCGAGTTCGTGGCCGAACCACCTCCATACGTCGGCCGGGGCGGCGTGAAGCTGGCGGGCGCCATCGCCGAGTTCGGGATCGACATCGCCGGTCGAAGAGCGCTCGACGCCGGAGCCTCCACCGGCGGGTTCACCGATTTCCTGCTCCAGCACGGTGTCGGGTCGGTGACTGCCGTGGACGTCGGCTACGGGCAGCTCGACGACCGGATCTCGGCCGATGCCAGGGTCACCGTGGTCGACCGCACCAATGTTCGTGCGGTCACACCCGAAGACCTCGGGGGGACCTTCGACCTGATCGTCGGTGACCTGTCTTTCATCTCGCTGTGCACGGTTGCTCCGGCGCTGTCGGCGCTTGCTGCTCCCGGCGCAGATCTGGTTCTGTTGGTCAAGCCGCAGTTCGAGGTCGGCAGGGGAGAAGTGGGCAGGGGAGGTGTGGTTTCGGATCCGGAGCTCCACAGAGCTGCCATCACCAAGGTGGTCGAGTGCTTGGCAGCCAACGATCTGGGTGCTCGATCCGTGTGTCGATCGCCCATCGAGGGCGCCAAGGGGAATCGTGAGTTCTTCGTTTGGTGCGTACGATCCACTGCCCCGGTCGCGCAACTGGAGCTACCCGTATGAAACTCGGTCTCGTCGTCAATCATGGGAGGAGCGCCGCTGCGGCATTCGCAGATCAACTGACCGCTGCCGCCGCCGATCGAGGCCTCGGATGCCGGATGCTGGGGCCAGGAGATGACGCCGCCGACATAGACCTCGTCGTCGCCGTGGGTGGTGACGGCACCGTCTTGGATGCCGCAAGGACGGCCTTTCGAATCGACGTTCCCGTCCTCGGGTTCAACATGGGAACCATCGGGTTCCTCGCCGAAGCCGAGCCCGACGAGCTCGAGACGGCTCTCGATCGATTGGTGGCAGGCGAGTACCGGGTGGAGCAACGTTCGACACTCAAGGCGCGACTCGAGAATGGTGCGGAGGCGGTGGGATTGAACGACGTGGTGGTCGAGAAGATCGAGTCCCAGAGGCTGGTCGTGCTCGACGTTCAGGTGAACGGCGAAGACTTTCTGACCCATCGTGCAGACGGCGTCGTGCTCGCCACGTCGACCGGGTCCACCGCCTATGCCTTCTCGGCTGGTGGACCGCTCGTCGATCCTGCACTCGACACGCTGCTGTTCACGCCCGTTGCGCCGCATTCGCTCTTCAACCGGACCCTGGTGCTACCGCCCGATGTCACGATCATCATCCGTGTGGCGGGCGATCGCTCGGTCCGCATCAGCGTGGACGGTTTCGAGATCGGAGAAGCGCACGAAGGAGAAACCGTGACCGTCACCCGTGGTGAGCGTTCGATCGGCTTCGTCCGCTATGACGTCGAGGGATTTCCTGCTCGGGTCACCCGGAAGTTCGGATTGGAGTGAGGTGCTCGACGAGCTGATCGTCCGCAATCTCGGCATCATCGAAGAGGCGCACCTCGAGCCGGGCGCTGGACTCACCGTCATCACGGGGGAGACCGGCACGGGAAAGACGTTGCTCCTCGGTGCGCTCCGCCTGTTGCTGGGTGCCTCCGCCCGATCCGACCTGATCGGCCCGTTCGCGGACGAGGCCACGGTCGAGGGACGATTCGTGACCGGAGACGGCCGCGAAGTGGCCGCCGGCAGGCGCCTCACGGCTTCCGGCAGAAGCCGTGCGTATCTCGACGGATCCGTTGCCTCGGCCGCAGCCCTCGATGCTGCGACCACCGGCGTGGTCGAGATCGTCGCCCAACACGACCAACTGGCGATCACTCGGCCTTCCGAAGTGAGGGCCGCAATCGATCAGACACTCGATCCTCGAGGAAAGGCGTGCCTCGCAGACTATGCCACGGCCTGGGCGGAGTACCGTCGTCTGCTCGCCGACCAGAAGACCATCGGCGGCGATCGACCCTCCCTCGAGCGTGAGCGAGATCTCCTCCATCATCAGATCTCGGAGATCGAGGGTGCGGGATTCGAACCCGGCGCGGACGTCGAGCTCGAGACCCGGCTGTCGCGGTTGCGAAACGCCGAGACGCTGCGCCTCCATGTCAATGCCGCAAGTGAAGCTCTCGATCGCGGGCGCGACGATCTCGGAGCCTCGGTCGCCGAGATCCGCAAGGCCGCCGCCTACGATCCGGACCTCCAGACAGCGCTCGGCGAGCTCGAGGCCATGGAAGACGGCATGGGTGGTATCGCCATTCGGCTCGGCGCCTCACTCGACGATCTGCAGAGCGAAGAAGGGGACCTCCAGGCCTCCGAGGAGCGTCTCCGCGCCCTCAACGACCTCCGGCGAAAGTACGGGCCCCGACTCGCCGATGTCCATGCCTTCGCCGCAGCCGCCAAGGAGCGGCTCGACGACCTCGACGACCTGCTCACCCGGGCCGACACTCTCGATGAACAGCTCGACGAGGTACGAGGCCGGCTGGACACGGTGGGCGCCGCCTTGATGGAATCTCGGGTGCGGGCGGCCGGGACCTTGGCGGTCACCGCCGAACACCACCTGCGTGAACTCGGGTTCAAAGACCCCATCGTTGCCCCGGTCGTCGGAGCCGGCGAGCCGTCGGCCTCCGGCACGGACTCCGTCGAGCTGCGGTTTGCCTCAGACCGCCGTCTCAAGCCGGGTGAGATAGGCAAGGTGGCCTCAGGCGGCGAATTGAGTCGTCTCGTCCTTGCATTGCGGCTCGCCGGGGGGGCCGGGGACACCGAGACGCTCGTCTTCGACGAGATCGATGCCGGCGTGGGTGGTGCCACGGCCTTGGAGGTCGGGCGCAAGCTCGCAGCGCTGGCCGAGCATCGACAGGTCCTGTGCGTGACGCACCTTCCGCAGGTGGCGGCGTTCGCAGATCTGCACTACGTCGTGACGCGAACCGACAATGGGGCGAGTGTGGCGGTGGTGGACGCAGATAGAAGGATCGAGGAGCTCAGCCGAATGCTGGCCGGTTTGCCCGACTCCGAACGCGGGCGGGAAGCTGCCGAAGAGCTGGTCGACCTGGCTCGAGCGGGACGAACATCCTGAACCCCACACCTCCCGACTGAGCGGGCCATACTCGGGGCATGGAACACATCCGCACCCAACACGCCGGGCCGGTGTCCACGATCACCCTCGCTCGACCCGAGCGTCGGAATGCACTCTCGATGGCTCTCATGGGTGAGCTGATCGAAGCGCTCGAAGCGATCCCCGCCGACAGCCAAGTGATCGTCGTCGCCGCCGATGGGCCTGCGTTCTCCGCCGGGCACGATCTGGGAGAGATGGTCCAGCGTGATCCGACGTTCTACGCCGCCCTGTTCGACCGATGCACTGTGCTGATGGAGACGATCCATCGCGTCCGGCAACCGGTGATTGCCCGGGTGCACGGGGTGGCTACGGCGGCGGGTTGTCAGCTCGTGGCCGCGTGTGACCTCGTCGTCGCTTCCGAATCGGCGACGTTTGCGACTCCAGGAGTCAAGATCGGGTTGTTTTGCTCCACTCCGATGGTTCCCATCAGCAGGGCGGTGGGGAGAAAGCGTGCGATGGAGATGCTGCTCACGGGTGAGCCGATCGACGCCGCCACTGCACGAGACTGGGGTCTGGTCAATCGGGTGGTGGCGCCGGCCGAGCTCGATTCCGAGGTCGAGCGTCTCGTCTCACAGATCGTGCGGTTCAGCCCAACGGTGATCGGAATCGGCAAGGAGGCCTTCTACAGCCAGGTGGAGCTCGACGAACACCGAGCGTACGACCTCACCAAGGCGGTGATGGCTTCGAATGCGCGCCTTGCCGAGGCCACGGAGGGCATCGGCGCCTTTCTCGAGAAACGCCCGCCCAGATGGCCATCTGAAGGCCGCTCCCGCAACGAAGATCTACGCTCCGAGGCATGAGAGATCGAGTTTCCATCACCGAGCTCACGCCGCTGCTCTTCCTCGAGCGGTCGGCGGACGTCTTTCCTGACAAGACGGCCATCCGATATCGGGATCGGTCGGTCAGCTACCGCGAGATGAAGGCGGCCGCCGTTCGGCTGGCGCGGGCGCTCCAGGCGTCGGGGGTCGAGCCCGGAGATCGTGTGGCATATTTGATGCCGAACCTCCCCGAGATGCTGATCGCCCATTTCGGTGTGCCTCTGGCCCAGGCCGTTCTGGTTGCCATCAACACCAGGCTCTCCGGTCCGGAGATCGAATACATCCTCCAGCACTCCGGGGCGTCGATTCTCGTGGTCGACACGGGCCTGTACCCCACGGTGGCCGGTCATGTCCGGAACTGCGCTGATCTGCGGGAGGTGGTGACGCTCCACGATCCGCACTCGGAGGCGGACGCCGTCGAAGGACACGTCGGGTACGACGACCTCATCGGCCGCGGCTCGGATGACCCACTCCCGTTTCGCGTCGACGACGAAGAGCGCTCCATCTCGATCAACTACACATCGGGCACCACCGGGCGTCCCAAGGGCGTCATGTACACGCACCGAGGCGCACACCTCAATGCACTGGCCGAGCTGCTTCACAGCAAGCACTCGCCGGACTCGGTCTACCTCTGGACGCTGCCGATGTTCCACTGCAACGGATGGTGCACCACCTGGGCGCTGCCGGCGATCGGCGGCACGAGTGTGTGTCTTCGGGCTGTCGATCCCGGCGAGATCTGGAGACTCATCGCCGACGAAGGCGTCACACATCTGAATGCGGCGCCGACCGTGATGATCTCGATGGTCAACCATCCGGACGCGGCGCCGTTCGAACGCCCCTTTGTCGCCACCACTGCGGGTGCGCCACCTTCCCCCACGATCATCGCCCAGATGAACGCTCTCGGCGCCGAGATCGTCCACGTATACGGCCTCACAGAGACGTACGGCCCGTACACGGTCTGCCAGCCTCAGGATGGCTGGTCCGGAGAGCCCGAGGATGTGCGGGTGAGACTCCAGGCAAGGCAGGGTGTCGCCTACATCGGCGCAGACCCCATTCGGGTCGTGGACGACGAGATGAACGACGTTCCCAGGGACGGAGCGACGATGGGCGAGGTCGTCATGCGCGGCAACAACGTGATGGCGGGCTACTACGCAGATGAGGCAGCCACCGTGAAGGCGTTCGAGGGGGGCTGGTTCCACTCAGGAGATCTCGGTGTCTGGCATCCCGACGGGTACATCGAGCTTCGGGATCGCGCCAAGGACATCATCATCTCGGGTGGCGAGAACATCTCGACGATCGAGGTCGAGCAGACGATCGTGAGCCACCCAGCGGTCCTGGAATGTGCCGTGGTTTCGATGCCCCACGAGAAGTGGGGGGAACGTCCCAAGGCGTTCGTGACTCTCAAGCCCGGTGCCACAGCGTCGTCCGAAGAGATCATCGAACACGTTCGCAGCTCCATTGCCCGGTTCAAGGCACCCGACGAAGTCGAGTTCGTGGATGCACTTCCGAAGACGTCGACCGGCAAGATCCAGAAGTTCGTTCTCAGAGACACGCTCTGGGAAGGCGGGAAGCGCATCAACTGAGTCGACGCCGGTTCCAGCACTCCGCGTCGACCAGGATCTGGAACGACGCTCGGGGAGTCAGAGGTGCTAGCGTGGCCTCCCGTGGCGGACGCACTCTTCACCCACGGTTCCACCGGTCAGATGTCGGGGTCGCAACTGCCCGATGTCCCCACTGGGCCCTCCAGCATCAAGTACGTGTTCGTGACCGGGGGCGTTGTCTCCAGTCTCGGCAAAGGAATCACTGCCGCTTCGCTTGGTCGCCTGTTGAAGGCCCGCGGTCTCGAAGTGGTGATCCAGAAGCTCGACCCGTATATCAACGTCGACCCGGGGACGATGAATCCGTTCCAGCACGGGGAAGTCTTCGTGACGGACGACGGGGGCGAAACCGACCTCGACCTGGGTCACTACGAGCGCTTTGTGGGCACCAACCTGCGGAGGATGTCCAACGTGACCGCAGGCTCCGTCTATCTCTCGGTGATCAAGAAGGAGCGCCGAGGCGACTATCTGGGCGACACGGTTCAGGTGATCCCGCACATCACCAACGAGATCAAGGCGCGGATCGCCAAGGTCGGTGAGGAGAGCGAGGCCGATGTCGTGATCACCGAGGTCGGCGGCACCGTCGGTGACATCGAAAGCCTGCCCTTCCTGGAGGCGATCCGCCAGTTCGGGAACGACGTGGGTCACCAGAACGCCCTGTACCTCCATGTGACGCTCGTTCCGTACATCGGGTCCGCAGAGGAGCTCAAGACGAAGCCCACCCAGCACTCGGTCGCCGAGCTCCGGTCGAAGGGAATTCACCCGGATGTGATCGTATTGCGCTCGGACCGGCCGATAGACGAGGCCGTGCGGCGAAAGATCTCCCTCTTCTGCGACGTACCGACCAAGGGAGTCATCAACGCCATCGACGCCTCCAGTATCTACGAGGTGCCACTGCTCCTCCAAGAAGGCGGTCTTGACACCGTCGTCTGCGACCGGCTGGGAATCACGACCGGACCGCCCGACATGTCGAACTGGCAGGCGATGGTCGAGCGGATGCAGACTGCCTCGGACCCGGTCACGATCGGCATCGTCGGCAAGTACGTAGATCTGCCGGACGCGTATCTCTCGGTGGCCGAGGCGCTTCGCCACGGGGCGGCCGCCGCCGGGCTCGACCTCGACCTCCGCTGGGTGCCGAGCGACGAGCTCACCGGCATGCTGGCGTCGAGCTACCTGGAGGATCTCGATGGAATCGTGATTCCCGGCGGCTTCGGCCCTCGCGGAGTCGAAGGAAAGATCGCAGCCATCAGATACGCTCGTGAGAACGACGTCCCGTTCCTCGGTCTGTGCCTCGGTCTTCAATGTGCCGTCATCGAGTTCGCTCGCAACGTCGTCGGGCTCGAGGGTGCCAACTCGACAGAGTTCGACCCGACTTCCGTTCATCCCGTGATCGACTTGATGGCGAGCCAGTCGGATGTCGAGGAGAAGGGAGGGACGATGCGACTCGGCCTCTATCCGGCCAAGCTGGCACCCGGATCGCTCGTCCGCACCCTCTATCACGAGGAACTCATCTACGAGCGACACCGGCACCGCTGGGAGGTCAACAACCGATATCGGAAAGACCTCGAGGCGGCCGGTCTCCGGCTGTCGGGCTTGGCTCCCGACGATTCGCTCGTCGAGTTCATCGAGCTGCCAAATCATCCGTACTTCGTGGCAACGCAGGCCCATCCGGAATTCAAGTCACGTCCGGATCGACCACATCCGCTCTTCCGTGGTCTTGCGGTGGCCGCAGGGGAGCGGCGCAGGTCGGCGGGCTTCGACGTACCCGCTTCGGACCCGGCAGTCGAACGGGCGTGAGCTTCGAGATCCTCGGGTCCACCGTCCTCGGCACCGGCCGCATCGTGGAGCTGTGCGACGTCGTGGTCAAGGCTCCCGACGGTGAGACCGCGCATCGAGACGTCGTCCGACATCCCGGTGGTGTTGCCGTCTTGCCGATCGTCGACGGCAACGGCCTGTTGCTGCGCCAATACCGGGTTGCGGTCGGATCGGAGATCTTCGAGATACCGGCAGGCAAGATCGACCCCGAGGACGGTGAGCCGGCGAAGGCCGCCGAGCGCGAGATGATCGAAGAGATGGGCTTGGCCCCAAGCCGGCTGATTCCCCTCGGTTCCTTTCTGCCGTCACCCGGATACACCGACGAGCGGATCCACCTCTTCGTGGCCGAAGGCGTGGGAGAGGCGACCCGGGCGCCAGACGGGATCGAGGAGCGCTTCGCAGAGATCGTCTCGATCCCGCTCGCAGAGCTCGTGGCAATGGTGGACCGAGGTGAAATCCCGGACGCCAAGACCCAGCTCGCCGTGCTCGGATGGATCCGGCACTCACAGGCCTGAACTGCCGGATCTGCGATCCTGACAGCATGATTCCGCTGGCCCGATCCGCCGCCGACTACCTGCTCACCTTGAGGGTGGAGCGCGGCCTCAGCCGCAACACGCTGGTGGCCTATCGGCGGGATCTCGACCAGTATCTCGAATTCGTCGGTCCCGAAGCGCCGGACGCCGAACTCGTGTCGGCCTTCGTCTCGCATCTTCGGGAGCGCGGACTCGCACCGTCTTCGGTGAACCGGAAGATGGCGGTGGTGAGAGGTCTCCACCGGTACCAGGTCGCCGAGGGCGATCGGGTCGACGACCCCACCACGCTCGTGGACCTGTCCAGGGTTCCCGATGCCCTGCCCAAGGCGCTTTCCGTCGAAGAGGCGGTCGCGCTGGTGGAGAGTCCCGATGTCGGGACCGTGGCAGGTCGTCGTGACTCTGCGCTGTTGGAGATGCTCTACGCCACGGGCGCCAGGGTGTCGGAGGCGATCGGTGTTGACTTCGCCCATGTCGATCTCATGGATCGGATCGTTCAGCTCACCGGGAAGGGTTCGAAGGAGCGCCTCGTGCCGCTCGGATCCAGTGCAGTTGCCGCGGTTGAGCGCTGGCTGCCGGACCGCGTGGAGGTGGCGCGTGGCCAGCATGACGCGTTGTTCGTCAATCTTCGCGGGGGGCGGCTGAGCCGCCAGGGCGCCTTCCTGATCGTCAAGAAGGCAGCGACCAGATGCGGCATCGATCCCGATCGGATTTCACCGCATGTGCTTCGGCATTCGGCCGCGACCCACATGATCGAAGGGGGCGCCGATCTTCGATCGGTTCAAGAAATGCTCGGTCACGCTAATGTCACCACTACCCAGGTCTACACGCGGGTCAGCCCACAGCATCTCATGGAGGTGTTCGTACAGGCTCACCCGCGGAGCCGATGAAGCTGGCGAGGAAAGATGCCGATCGATACCGCACATGCACGCGAAGCCCTCAACGAGGAACGCACGAAACTGGTTCACCAGCTCGACGAGCTCGGCGCGACCGAGAGCGGTGATCTCCGCAGCGACGTCGACTACGGCGATGGATTCGCCGATGCCGGGGCCGCGACGGCAGAACGGACCGAACGTCTCGGTCTTGCCGAGTCGCTCGCGGGCCAGATAGAAGAGATCGACACCGCACTCGAGCGCATCGAGCACGGGACCTATGGGGTCTGTGCGTCATGTGGCTCGGACATCCCGGCGGATCGGCTCGAGGCTCGCCCGGCATCGATCTACTGCGTCGACTGCAAGGCTCGCCGCTGACCCGATGCCAGGCAACTGGTCCCACCTTGCGGCCCGGTTCTTCGATGTGCTCACGGCTCGACCGCTGTCGCCGTCGGAGCGTGCTCAACTAGGTTCTTGGCTGCGAGATCGGGAGGTCGACATCTTCACCACCCAGTCCGATGCCGATCAGCGCCACGGGTTGGAATGTGGCCTCGATGTGGCGGCGCAGCAGCCGGATCGCCCGGATCTCATCAGAGCGGCCATTCTCCACGACGTCGGCAAGCGACACGCCCGGCTCGGGACGATCGGCCGGGTCTTCGCGTCGGTCGCCATCAGATTGCGCCTTCCGCTTCGCGGCCGATTCGCCCAGTACGCTCGTCATGGAGCGTTGGGAGCCGAGGAACTGGAAACGCTTGGCGTCGAAGCCTTCGTGATCGACTTCGTGCGCCATCATCATGGGGACCGGCCGGCGAGTTTCGCTAAGCATGACTGGCAGGTGCTCATGGACGCCGATCGAGCCCGGCTACCGAACACCCGGCCCAAGACCGGATACCCTGACGGCTCGCACGACGGAACATCATGAGCTACCACGTCAAGACAGCCGTGTTCGAGGGTCCTCTCGATCTCCTTCTCCAGCTGATCACTCGACAGCAGGTCGACGTGACCGCGGTCAGCCTCGGTGACCTCGTCACCGAGTACCTGACGTACCTCGACGACATGCGCCAGCTCGACCTCGATGTCACCAGCGAATTCCTCCTCATCGCGGCCACCCTCATCCAACTCAAGGTGCGGCATCTGTTGCCGAGCGACGCCGAGGTGGATCTCGACGAAGAACTCGCCCTGATGGAGGAGCGCGATCGACTCCTGAGCCGCCTCCTCACGTGCGTCACCTTCAAGGACGTGGCTGCGGTGCTGTCGGCTCGAATGCAAGCCGCCAATCGTTTTGTGCCACGGGTGTCAGGGCTCGATCAGAAGATCCCGCCCCCGATCGCCGAAATCGTCATCCCGGTTGACGCGGGGGAGCTGGCGCAGATCGCGTATCGGGTCTTTGCCGAGCACGATGCCGAGCCGGATCTCGATCATCTCGATCTGGATCTCCCATCGGTCCAGTCGGCGATCGACGAGCTGCGCGTCCGAGTCAACGAGGCGGTGGACACGACATTCGAGGATCTCGTGTCGCATTGCACCCGGAAGGTCGAGGTAGCCGCCTATTTCCTCGCGCTCCTGGAGCTGGCGCGGTGGGGCATGGTCGAGTTGGCGCAACACGATTGGCTGTCCGCCATCGAGGTGCGGCACCGCTCCGACGGCAATGATGCTCTCGGCCGATCCCAGTGGGCATCGTGACCCCTGAAGCTGCACTCGAAGCCATTCTGTTCGTTACCGAGTCACCCATCCCAACTCAGGAGCTGTCGGAGGTTCTCGAGGTGCCGGCGGAGGCGGTAGAGGGGCTTCTCGAACAGCTGTCCCGATCGCTGGAGTCGCGGGGGAGCGGGCTCGTGGTACGGAGGGTTGCCCAGGGATGGCGCCTGTACTCGCATCCCGAGGCGTATCCATACCTCGAACGATTCTCCACGTCGGCCACGGCTCGCAAGCTCTCAGGTGCCGCCCTCGAGGTGCTCTCAGTGGTCGCCTACCGGCAGCCCGTCTCGCGCGGGCAGATCGGCGAGATACGAGGCGTCGACTCCGACTCCGCACTCAGGTCGCTGGAACGTATGGGTCTCATCGAGGAAGCCGCCCGCCTCGACACGCCAGGACACCCGGCGGTGTATCGCACCACCGATCTGTTCCTCGAGAAGCTCGGCCTCCTGTCCCTCGACGAGCTGCCTCCGCTCGCCGACCATGTACCACCGACTTCGGTGGTTGAAGCCCTCGAGGACACCTTCCGACCCGAGCTCCCAGAGGCGTGAGCGACCCCGTCAAAGTCCACAAGGCCATCTCGGCAGCAGGACTCATGTCCCGCCGGGCCGCGGAGGACCTCATCAAGCAGGGACGTGTCACGGTCGACGGTGCCGCGGTGACGCTCGGACAGCGCGTCGATCCTGAGACGGCGAGGATCGAAGTCGACGGCAAGCGGATCCCGGTCGCTCCCGATCGAGTGACCTATCTGCTCAACAAGCCGATCGGGGTGATCTCGACGGCATCCGACCCACAAGGACGGCGGACCGTCGTCGATCTGGTGCCGTCGGTTCCCAGGGTGTGGCCCGTCGGTCGCCTCGACGCAGAGAGCGAAGGCCTCATTCTCGTGACCAATGACGGCGACCTCACGAACATCGTCACCCACCCGTCCCACGGGATCACCAAGACCTACAGCGTGGTCGTCAACGGCCACGTGGGCCATGGCTTCACCAGATCCCTGGTTGCCGGCGTCGAGCTCGACGACGGTCCCGCACGGGCGCTCTCAGCCCGTGTGATCGACACCCATCGGAACTCGACGCTCGTCGAGATGGTTCTGGTGGAGGGTCGGAATCGTGAGATACGTCGCATGTGCGAGGTGCTCGACCACGATGTTCGCCGCCTGGTGCGCACAGCCATCGGGCCGGTCAAGGATCGAACCGTGAAGCCCGGTGAGTGGCGTCTGCTCGATCCCACCGAGCTCGCCTCGCTGTACGCCGCCGCCACATGATCCCGCTGATTGGTCAAGATTCCGGCGTTGGATTCCCATTGCAGTCGAGGCCCTCGGCGGGCCGGTACAACGCCAGGAAGGAGTCCTCGACCACAGAACCGTCCGGATAGGTACGGGACCGGAACGTCTCGACCTGAGTGCACCGGCGAGCAGGGCCCTCCTCCTGGCCGGTCTCCTCGACCACGAGATGCTCGGTCGAATAGATCGTCACGGTGATCGACGTATCGGTGTAGGTGGGCCAGATCAGCACCGGGAACTCCGTCGCATTCGTGACCACGAGATCGGGCTTTGGAAACGACAAGGTTGCCTCCCGCCCATATGGGTACCGGCTGATGTAGATCGAGTGGCTCTGGTATTCGTCGATGTCCAGACCAGAGAAGAACGCCGCATTGAAGAAGGTCGTGGCGAACTGCGAGATTCCGCCACCCACGTCCTGGGTGAACCGCCCCTGCTCGATGACTCCGGCGCCCACGAACCCCTTGTCGACCGTCCGCTCCCCGACGAATCCGTTGACGGAGAACGACTCACCAGGTAGGAGGTACTGGCCGCGGATCAGGTCTGCGATACGGTGGATGTTCGCCACACGCGCCTCGCAACAGGCGTGTTCCGTGGTGAATTCGCCGACCACCTCGACCACACCTTCGCCCTTCGCCCAGGCCTCCAACGTCGGATCGCCGACGGCGGCTGCAGGCAGATCGACCGGTCCGTCACGCTCTGCCATCAGGGCGTCGATGATCACCTGACCGGCGTCCGGAGCACAGCATCCTTGCGGGGGAGTGCCCGGCTCCACCACCTCGGGAACCCCGTCGACCACGTCGAACACCGGATCGGATCCCGGTCGGCTCAGCGTCGAGAACAGTTCGAGGAGTGCCTCCTGGAGCACGGCGGTCGCGAACGAGATCTGCGGGTCGGTGAGAGATCCGCCGACCTCCATTGCGTCGCGCACAGTGGCCTCCGAGAGCCGACCGACCGCACCCAGCACCCGAACGGTGAGTCCCCCTCCAGTGATCTCCTCCAGGCGATCGGCGAGGGCTTGTGCCGTTTCGTCCGAGCTCTGGGGCTGGGAAGTGAGGAGCACCGCATCGATCTCCAACGGCTCACCGGGTTCGAATCTCGCTGCGATTACTTCGGCGGTGGGTTCGGCGTCGACGGACACTCCATCGACGCCGGGGATGACCTCGATCGCCTCCGCACCAACCTCCACCTGTGGTTCCGCCAGTGGCACGACCACGATGCCGTCGAGACCGGCGACACTGGTGGCGAGCCTTTCGGGCGCCCAGCTCCATACCGTGGCCACCGTGCGCGGCTCCCACGGGGCACGCACCCAGGACCAGAGCCGTCGCCCGAACGATCCCGTCCTCCCGGCGTCGGTGATCGCAGCGGTGGTTGCACCCCGATCCACTTCGAGCCCCAGCTCTCCGGCATTCGTCACGATGGCACCGCCGGGCGTGCGGATGGTGACCGGAGCATCGAGGATCTGCTCGGCTCTTTGGTCGACGATCTCCGGTACCCGGTCGAGCGCGGCGCGCTGCAACGCCACCCCGTCATAGGTGACGTTGGGAGCAACCTCGTCGGTGGTCGTCGCCTCGTCGATCGCAAACCATGCGACGATCACCGCAGCGGCGGCCACGACGAAAATCCCCGTGGCCAGGAGGAACCGCCGCATCGTGTCGATGGTATTGCGATGACGGATACATGCGAGCCGACGGATCCAGCCGTCGGAGGTGCAACTAGGATCGCCGCCGTGAACCGGCTCGTGACTCCGATCGACCATGCCGTGGAGGCAGTAGTACGTCCGCCGGGATCGAAGAGCTTCACGAATCGTGCGCTCGTGGTCGCCGCACTCGCTTCAGGCGGTGCGAGCCGGCTCGAAGACCCCCTCGAAGCTGACGACACCCATGCGATGCGGGACTGCCTGAGGGGCCTGGGAGTTCTGATCGACGACAGCGACGAACCGTGGCTGGTACTTGGCACCGGCGGGCAGCTCGTCGGCCCGGAGGCACCATTGAATGCCCGTGCCTCGGGTACGACGGCCCGGTTCGTAACCGCTATCGCGCCCCTGGCGAACGGGCAAGTGACCGTCGACGGCACCCAACGCATGCGACAACGACCGATCGGACATTTGACCGAGGCTTTGCAATCGATGGGAGCAGACATCGAGTCAGACGACGGATATCCGCCTGTGACGATTCGGCCGTCGAATCTCGTCGGCGGCGAGGTGATCGTCGACGGCACTGCATCGAGTCAATTCGTCTCGGCGGTCCTGATGGTCGCCCCGATGGTGGGCGAGGAAGTCATCGTGAGGTTGGCCGGTGGAGATCTGGTCTCCCGACCGTATGTGATCTCGACGCTCGAGGTGATGGAGGCCTTCGGCGCCGAGGTCGAGGATCGAACCGACCACTTCGTCGTCGCCCCGACCGGCTACCGAAAGGCGCACTACCCCATAGAGGCCGATGCATCTGCAGCCGCCTACCCGCTCGTCGCCGCCGCCATCACAGCCGGCAACGTCACCATCGAGGGCATCCCCGAGGGTTCCACGCAAGCGGATCTAGCCCTCCTGGACGTGCTCGAACACATGGGTTGCCGGGTTGAGCGTCGCGAGCGCAGGATCATGCTCTCCGGGCCGGCGGCCCTTCGGGCGATCGACGTGGATATGAACTCGGCCCCGGATGCAGTTCTCGCACTGGCGGTGGCATGTCTCTTCGCCGACGGCACGAGCCGTATCAGCAACGTCGGCAACCTCAGGCTGAAGGAGACCGACCGGCTCTCGGCGCTGAAGACCGAGCTGCGGCGGATCGGGGCCGGAGCCGAGATCGAAGGGGATGACCTCATCGTCGTTCCCGGACCGCTGCACGCGGCGGCGGTCGAAACCTACGACGACCACAGGATGGCGATGTCTTTTGCCCTGGTGGGTCTGCGTGTACGGGGCATCGAGATCATCGATCCCGCCTGCGTGGCCAAGACGTGGCCTCGATTCTTCCAGATGCTGGAGAGACTGTGACGAGGCGTGTGATCGCCGTCGATGGGCCCGGCGGCTCCGGCAAGTCCACAGTGAGCCGCAAGTTGGCCGCACAGCTCGGCTGGACCCATCTCGACACCGGCGCCTTCTATCGAGCTGCCACCCTGCTCGTCCTCGAGGCGGGAGCCGACATCGACAACGAGAAGGCGATCCTGGAGGTCCTTGCGTTCCGCCGGTTCGGTCAGGAAGACGGAGTCATGACGGTCGACGGTCGAGATGTCTCGGGTCCCATCCGCGGCGAAGATGTCACCGGCGCCGTGAGCGCAGTGTCTGCCCATCCTCAGGTCCGGAAAGTCATGGTGGCCATGCAGCGCACCTGGGCGGAACGTCATCCCGGCTCGGTCGTGGAGGGTCGTGACATCGGCACCGTCGTTTTCCCAGACGCGCTCCTCAAAGTCTTCCTGACCGCCGACCCGGCCGAGCGAGCCCGTCGCCGGGCAGACGAGTCCGGTGGCGACACCCCCTCCGTCGAGAAGGCACTGGAGCGACGGGACCGCTTCGACGCCAGACGTGCTGCCTCGCCGATGCGCCCTGCCGACGATGCGATCGTGATCGACACGACCGACCTCGGGATCGATGAGGTGGTAGCCGCCATCCTCGAGCGCGTACCGGTGCCTTCGACGCCCGAAGACAAACCCAAAGCCCCGTAGGGCTTCAGCTCCGAAGGAGCTCGAGGGCGTCGGCCGCAGTCCATGTCCTGTCGCGGTCGAGCCACCCGGGCTGGGATGCCGGCTTGGCGGTCACCGAGGCCTCCACGAGCGCCGAGAGTGTTCCGACCAGTGCGCGGAGCTGAGGTGGGAGGGGGAAGTACTCGCCTTCTTCGGTCACCGACAACAGCTCGAAGCCGGTTTGGGCATCGACCCGTTCGATGACCTCTTCGACCAGGTGATCTGGGGCCGAGGCGCCTGCGGTGAGTCCCACCACCTTGGCCCCGGTCAGCCAGGAGTCCCCGATCTCGTCTGCGGAGTCGATTCGATGAGCGGAGCGTCCGAGCTCACGGGCCACCCGCACCAATGCCTGCGTGTTCGACGAGTTGTCTGACCCGACCACGAGGATGAGGTCGCACTGCTCGGCGAGGCTGCGAACCGCAGACTGGCGGTTGGTGGTGGCGTAGCAGAGGTCGCTCTTGCGGGATGTGGCGAGGGCCGGATATCGGGTCTGAGCCTCCTCGAGTACCGACTGCCATTCGTAGGTTCCGAGGGTGGTCTGGGCGAGGAGGGCCACCTTTTCGGGGTCGGCGGGCGTAAAGCCCTCGAGGCCTTGTTCTGGTTCGACGAGCGTGATGGCATCGGGTGCCTCCGCCATCGTGCCGATCGCCTCGTCATGTCCGCTGTGGCCGATGTAGATGATGTCGAACCCCTTCTTGGCCATCTGCTTGACCTCGTGATGGACCTTCGTGACCAGAGGACACACCGCATCGATGACCACGGCGCCGCGCTCCTTGGCACCCGCCACCACCTCGGGGGCAGAGCCGTGGGCCGACAGCATCACCGGAGCCCCTTTCGGCACGTCCTCGATGCCGTCGACAAACACCACACCTGCTTTCTCGAACGCCCGGACCACCCATTCGTTGTGGACGATCTCGTGATAGCAGTAGACCGGCGGCTCGAAGATCCTCACCATCCACGTGAGGGCCTTGATCGCCATCTCCACCCCGGCGCAGAACCCTCGCGGCTCGGCGAGGATCAGACGTTCAGGTCGCTCGGCTGTCTCCATGACCAAGAGGTTAGGGATCCACCCCCCGTATCCGAAGACACGAACCCAGGGTTATAGACCGCCATTTTGACGGACCACCGCCCACAGAACGATCACCGATCGAAGAATGGCGGGTGAGAGACGCCCTCGAACCTACCGCTTGTGACATGCTTCACAATTCGGGACCTCTAGCACGGTCCGTCGTGCCCGATGGCCTCTCGAAAAGCCACATGCGAATCGCCATAGATGCTGGTGTACTCCCGGCTCGGGCCTACCTCGCCACGGTGAATCCGTGTGGTCCGAGCCGGGAGCCCCGGTGTTCAGATCGAGAACCGAGCCCAGGGTTATCGACCGCCATTGTGGCGGACTACCGCCCGCGCAATGAGCCCTAACCTGGCGTCCGATGTCCCGTCTCCCTGTCGTCGCCGTGGTTGGACGCCCCAATGTGGGCAAGTCGACGCTGGTCAATCGCATCGTGGGCGGTCGCCAGGCCGTGGTCGAAGAGATGCCCGGCGTCACACGCGACCGTCGCGAGTTCAATGCCGATTGGGCGGGTCGGGCGTTCCTCGTCATCGACACTGGTGGGTGGGAGCTCCGGCCCGGCGCGCCATTCGTCGACGAGATCCGCGAGCAGGCTGAAGCTGCGGTTTCCGCGGCCGATGTTGTCGTCTTCGTTGCCGACGCCACCACCGGACTCACCGACGACGACGAGGGCGTCGTCAAGATCCTCCGCAATGCCGAGATTCCCGTTCTCCTCGCCACCAACAAGGTTGACGACCGGACGCGGCTGCATCTCGCCGACGACTTCTGGAAGCTCGGCTTGGGGCAGCCTCACGGCGTGTCGGCCTTCCACGGCTTGGGGGTGGGTGACCTGCTCGATGCGGTGGTCGCTGCTCTCCCGGAGGCACCTGCAGAACACGCCGAGGACGACGTACCCAATCTGGCGATCATCGGAAGACCCAACGTCGGGAAGTCGACGCTGCTCAACCTCTTGCTGGGCGAACAGAGGGTGATCGTGTCGGATCGTCCGGGCACGACCCGCGACCCGATCGATGTCATGGTCGAGCTGGAGGGAACCGAGTACCGATTGATCGACACGGCCGGCATCCGCCGGAAGCCCCAGATCACCGAGGACGCCGACTTCTACGCCGTGCTCAGAGCCAAAGAGGTTCTGGCGAGGGCTGACGTGGCGCTGATGGTGATCGACGCCATCGACGGCATCACCCACCAGGATCAACGAATCGCCGACGAGGTGGTGGAGGCCGGCACAGGGCTTGTCGTCGTGCTCAACAAGTGGGACATCATCGACGACGAGGCGCGGTCCCGGGTCGAGTCCGACATCGAAGACCGATTCGGGTTCGTCAGCTGGGCCGCGGTTCTCCGCATTTCGGCTCTGACGGGCGCCCGCACAAAACGGATCCCGGCCGCGATCGAAGTCGCACTGGAGAACCGACTCCGCCGGATCCCGACCGGCACCCTCAATCGACTCCTCTCCGAGTGGATGAACGGCCACCCGCCGCCGACCCGAAAGGGAAGGCGACCCACCATCCGGTATGCCGTCCAGGCCGGAGTGGCACCACCGACGTTCATCCTCTTCATCTCGGGCGGCGAACTCGGTCCGGACTACCTGCGCTTCCTCGAAAACCGGATTCGAGGGGTGGAGGACTTCACAGGTACCCCGGTTCACATCCACGTCCGCTCGCGACGCTCCCGCCCGTGACCGACCCGTACCTGCCCGAGGAGGACAGCCCGCCGGACGATCGCGCCCCGTGGGGATTCCGCATCATGCTCGCGCTGGCGGCTCTCTATCTGCTCTGGCGTCTCATCCAGGGAATCGGATGGTTGATCGACAAGGTGCTCTGAGTGCGCCTCACCCCGATGGCATGCCCGCAAAGGGATGTCACCGGCATCTCCGGTCCGGGCTAGGTGACGATCACCATCCACGAACCAGCAACCGGATTCGGATCCGAGCTCTGACCCACACGACCCTCAGATCTCGATGATGGGGCGGATCGCCTCACGCGTCTCGAGTGCGGCGAGGGCGTCTGTGACACGGTCCATCGGGTAGACGTGGTCGAGAAGCGGTGACACATCGACCGCCCCTGTCTCCATCAGACGGATCATGGCCGGATAGGCATTGGGACTCGATCGCACGCCGAGCACATCGATCTCGTCGAGGGTGAGGGCGTCCGGCGAGATGGGCACCGTCTTCCCGCCGGTCAAACCAAGCAGGGCGACCTTGCCGCCTCGGCGCACCGACCCGATCGCCTGCGAGATCACCGAAGGATTGCCGGCGCATTCGAACACGTAGTCGACACCGATCCCGCCGGTCAACTCTCTGATCGCCTCCACCGGATCGTGCTGCTCGTAGTCGACTATCTCGTCGGCACCCATCTTCTCAGCGAGGGCGAGGCGCGAGCCACGGCCAACCATGATCACCCGGGTCGCCCCGAGCGCCTTCGCATTTGCCGTGGACATCAGACCGAGCAAACCCGGACCGAACACGGCGGCGGTCGTGCCGGGGGCGAGCCCCACCCGCCTCGTGGCGTGGACCGTCAGGGCTCCCTGATTCACGAGCGCACCCGCCAGCGGACCGATCGTGCTGGCGATCTTGTGGAACATCACTGCCGGCCGTGCCGCATACTCTGCGAGCGCGCCCGGCGCGGTGTGCCCGTAGAGCTTGAACTCGCTGCGCGCCGAGCTGATGCACAGGTTGTACCGACCGGCGCGACAGTTGCTGCATTCTCGACACCCGATGTGATTTTCGGCAGCGACCTGATCGCCGACCTGGATGTCGGTTCGGGCGACGTCGGGACCGATCTCGACGACGGTGCCGGTCCACTCGTGACCCAGCACGAATGGGAGTGCCGGCGGCCAGCCGCGTTCCTGGAACTTGCCGTGGACCATCTTCAGGTCGGTGCCGCAGAGACCGCAGGCCGTCACCTTCACCAGAATCTCTCCAGGACCGGCGGCGGGCCTGTCGGTCTCTGTGACCTCGAGCTGGCTCCAGTCGGTGAGAACCACCGCCTTCATGGTCGTCATCGTGCCTCCCCGATGATCGCCACACGCTCCTCGAGTGCGGCCATCACATCCTCGAAACCTGCGGTGACATGGTCCGCCACCGCCTCCATGATCTCCTCTGCTCGTTCGGGACTGACGGATCCAGGGGTCCCGTACCATCCCGAACCTGCCACCTCGCGGAAGTCACGCATGATGGGGAACACGTCCCGGCGTCTGAACAGGGCGTGTCCGTCGGTCCCGAGTTCCACCGGATCGCCGTCGAGCATCTCATCGAGCCGGACCAACGACTGGTCATGGGCCAATACCGCGGCGGTCTCCATCGACCCGGCGTGCGTGAACTCCATCTCGTCGGGGAAGAGCGAGTTCGTGATGATGTGGGTCTCGGCAACCACCACCCTCACGGGGAAGGACCTCTGGATCTCATCGGCGGCGAGCCGGACCGTAGGCGTGTTTCCCTCGTGCCAGTTGACGACCAGGATCGCAGTGGCGCCGGCGGCAGCGAGCCCACCCGCCACGTCGACCATGAGATCGATCATCGTCTGAGGGCGAAGCGTGAGCGAACCCTTCCAAGGTAGGTGATACGGAGCCACCCCTACCGGCGACAGGGGTAGTACGGGCGCCTGAAGACGATCTGCGACACGCAACCCGATGGTCAGCGCAGCAAAGTGGTCAGTGCCGAGCGGAAGATGGCCGCCGTGTTGTTCGACGCTCCCGGTGACGATGATCGCCGTGCCTCGGGCCAGGCCCGATGCGGCGTCGGGCTGTGTCATGTTGGGCAACAGCAATGGGTGATCACCCTGCATGTTCTGTCCTCTCATCAGTAGTCGGCATCTTCGCCCTGTTCGAGTGCTCGCCGGTGTGCATCGATGGGTGTCTCCCAGACGGACGTCACGACTTCGACCATGGACGGGACGTCGACGTCTTGGGAGAAGGCATCTTCGAGGTCGTCGGGCTGCTGCACTCGAGTCGCCCGCAGCCCGTAGGCACTCGCGACATCGGCAAATCGGGTCTCGGGCAGATCCGGTTCCTCGAAACCACGGCCGAAGGCCACTCGTCGATACCAGCGGATCCATCCGTACGAGGAGTTGTTGAGCACAACGAGAAGCACCGGCGCTTTCCGCTTCACGAAGGTCGACAGCTCGCCGATCGCATACGGCGCGGCCCCATCGCCCATGACCGCCACGACACGGCCCGAGCTGCATTCGAGGGCGCCGATCGCTGCCGGGATGGCCCATCCGAGACCGGCGAGACCGCGCGGAAAGAGCGTTTTCGGACCGGAGGGTCCGCTGTCCAGGAACCCGGCGACCCATCCGCTGGACAGGCTCGCATCCGAACAGACGACGTCTTCGGCTGTCAGCGTGGCGTTGAGCGCCGCCATCACACGCTGGGGGTCGATGGGGACCGACGAAGACGAGCTGAGCTCGGTCCTCCGTTCTGCCCAATCACGTTTCAGCTCGCCTATGCGACGCTGCCAGCTCTCCCGGTCTCGATCACCGGATGCGAGCATCTCGATCGTCGTCAGTGCGTCGGCACATGCAATCGCCTCCACGGGCTGGTCGCGGCCGAGTTCCACAGGGTCGACGTCGATCTGCGCGACCCGTTGACCGGGGCGGGGGAGCGCCCAACCCGAGGTTGTCCCGCTTCCCCACTTCGTTCCCGCCAAGATCAAGACATCTGCCTCCTCGACGACCGAGCGGGCGGCCGGGTTTCCGAGCGAACCGAGGACGCCCACAGCCATCGAGTGACGTTCCTCGACGCTGCCCTTGCCGGAGATCGTCGTGGCAACGGCCACCCCGGACCCCATGAGCCGTCCGAGCGCCTCTGCGATGCCAGGCCGGTTCGCCCCACCGCCCGCAACGACCACGGGCCGTTCTGCCCCAGCCAGCAGCTGCGAGATGACTTCCACGTCGGGAGGCTCCGGAGGTGGAGGCATCGAGGGGAACTTGCCAAAGCGGGAGCTGTGCGGATCCGCCGGGATCGAGCCCGGGGGAGGACCGTCGAGGATGTCCTGGGGGATGATCACCGCCACCGGACCGGGTCGGCCGCTGGTTGCTTCCCGAAATGCCCGCCGCACCACGGACGCCAGGTCGTCGGGCGATCGCACCGTTCCCACCCACTTGCATACCGGACGGAGCAGAGCCTCCTGGTCGAGAGCCTGCGAGGTGGCGCCCCGGTGGCGGCGGGTTTCGGTCGCCCGAGGGAGGTCGCTCACGATGGCGAGGACCGGAATCGAAGAGTTGAACGCTTCACCCAAACCGGACGGCAGTTTGGCGGCCCCAGGACCGACGGTGGCGTCGCACACGCCTACCCGTCTGGTCAGTCGCGCATAGGAGTCGGCTGCGTACGCAGCGGTACGCTCGTCGAGCACGTCTACGTGTGTGATGCGAGAGTCGTGAGCGATTGCGTCGTACAGCGCATTGGTCTGGCCACCGGGCAACCCGAACACGACCTCGACGCCGTGGGCGCACAGCAGGTCGACGAGGGTGTTTCCCGCATGTTCGCGACCAACCGCCATCCATGGGTCCTCTCTCCGACTTGATGCGGTACCAGCGATGCCGCCCACAATCGATTGCGGAGCCTACCCACCGATGCCGCCTGCGTGCCGCCGAGACGCCATCGAAAGCCCCATGTGGCCAGCATCGACGAGGGGGAACGGCCGGCGACAGGTTCGAGATGGTGGCTGGACCGCGACCATCTGACCGATCACGCCAAGCGTCGAGAGACAGATACGCTCGTCCCCCCCACATCCTTCAGGAGTGGCGGGGATGAGCACCGCGATCCACCAGGCGTCAGCCTTCCGGCGTGGTGTCCCGAGCCATCCGAAGCTCGTCGGCGATGTTCTCGAGGTAGGTGATAACCGCCACTCCACCGACGTTTGCGATCGACGTGTGGAAGTCCGCCTCTCCCTTCGTGTCCACGATCACCGGCGTGTCCCCCGAGGAGCAGTTGGCCGAATTGCAGTTCACGAACTTGAGGTCGAGGTCGTCGACGTCTTCGTAGGCGATCCAGGGGAAGTTGTCGTCACCTGCGGTTATCGAGGGGTTCAACCCGACGTCACCGGTGTCCACCTGAACGGGGCCCGAGACCGACGAGCAGGTTGGTGTCGTGCACCGAACCACTTCGAGGGTCTTGTTGGTGGAGTTGCGGTAGGCGATGGTCGGGTTGCCCCCGATCACGGCCATCGCCTGCTCTACTCCAACGTCGCCTGCCGTCACCACATCAACGCTCGTGGCGGCTGTGCACGCATCGTCGGTGCAGGTAGCCAGTTTGAGGTCGCCTGCGACGTAGTACGCCACCACCACCGATCCACCCGCAACGCCTATCGAGATCTCCCCGGTGAGCCCGGTGGCGAGCACATTGGGGGTCGGATCCTCGAGCGAAGTGCAAGAGACATCTGTGCACACGGCGACCCGAAGCATTCCGCCTTGGATGTACCCGACAGCCGGTCGACCCTGGAAGTTGACGATCGACGGGTCTGTGACTGCACCCACGATCGGATCGGCGGTCTCGTGCGTGGAGCAGGCAACGTCCTCGCAGTGCACGATCCGGAGGGTCGTTCCACCCGTGTTGATCGAGGCGATCACCGGATCTCCACCGATTATCGCCATGGAGGTGGAACGTCCGTCTTGCTCGTCGGTCTCGAATCGGACCTTCGTGTTGGACGAGCAGGCGGCGTCATCGCACCGGGCGTATCCGAGATCGCTGAGTGTCGGCAACCAATACGACACCGCCGGCACTCCACCGAGATTCACGACCCAGGACCACCGGCCGGCAGCGGAACGGCTGTCCACCGTGACGAGGTTCCACCCGGTGTCGGTGAGCGTCGTCGTGGTCACGTCGCCACCTCCGTCGCCACCACCGCCACCGCCACCGCCTCCGCCGCCTCCACCGACTTCGCCTCCGCCGAGGTTGCGGATCGCACGCGCCAAGAACGAGGCCATCTGGCCGCGGGTCACGGGATCATCGGGGCAGAATCGATCGTTCGTCGGAGGGTTGCACCCCACCGTGATGCCGGCCGTCGCGAGCTTGCGGATGTCGTTTTCGAAGACCGAGGCGTCGTCGTCGATGAACTCGGCGGTGCCGGTGTCCGTGAGCCCGTATCCGCGCACGAGGAATGCGGCCATCTGCCCACGGGTCACGTTGTCCTCGGGGCAGTACAGCGTGTCGTCGCACCCGGTCGTGATTCCCGAGGCCGCCAGTTCGTTGATGTCGGTCTGGAACACGCTCGTTGCGTCGTCTGAGAAGAAGTCGACGGTGGTCGCGGCCAAGCCGAGCGTTCGATTCAGAAAGGCGGCCATCTGCCCTCGGGTCACAGGGTCCTCAGGGCAGAACAACCGGTCGCCACATCCTGTGGTGACACCGAGTTCTGCGATGTACTCGATGTCGGCCTCGTGGACGCTCTCGTCGTCGTCGTCGAACAGCCCCCCGGCAGCCATCACCGGTGACGCCAATCCGGCGGCGAGAAGCCCCATCACCGTCAGCGCCGCCACGCGGCGCACCACACTCTGTCCGATCCTCATGCTCACTCCCCGAGACTCATGGATTCGTCGTTCCGAATACGCTCCCAGGATAGGCCCCACGGGCCAGGGCCGAACGGCCCAACCCGGGTCGAGCGGGACTGCGCCAGCCGCCGGAACCGTTTTGGTGCACAAAAGGTGCGCTATTCACGCACTTTGTGCACCAAAACCAGGTCGGGGCAGGCCCGACCGCGGAACGGTTGCGCTTGAATCGCTGCATGACCAACCAGATCAAGCAACGCCGGCTCGGAGCCACTGGAGAGAGGCTGTCGGCGCTCGGATTGGGCGGGGCCGCCCTGGCGAGCAGCTACCGCACGATCGAGCAGAGCGACGCCGTCGATCTGCTCAGGCATGCCCTCGACATCGGCGTCACCCACATCGACACCTCCGACCTCTACGGGTGGGGGACTGGCGAAGAGATCGTGGGACAGGGCGTCGCCGGCCGCCGCGACGAAGCGTTCATCGCCACCAAGTTCGGGCAGCTCATGGCCGACGACGGCAAGACCCGGATCGTGCGCGGGGATGCCCCATACGTCCGTCGATGCATCGACCAGAGCCTGCAGCGACTCGGCGTCGAGCACGTCGACCTGTACTACGCCCACCGGATCGACCCGGCGGTTCCGGTCGAGGAGACCGTGGGAGCCATGGCCGAGTTGATCGAGGCGGGCAAGGTCAGATATCTCGGAATCTGCGAAGCCGCTCCCGAGTCGATCAGACGGGCGCACGACACCCATCCGCTGGCGGCGGTACAGGCCGAGTACTCGCTGTGGACGCGGTTCGCCGAGGACGAGATCTTCGGGGTCTGCGAGCAACTCGGGATCGGATACGTGGCATTCGCCCCGATCGGGCGGGGATTCCTCTCTGGGGAGATCAAGGGTGAGGGCGACATCGGGGAAGGCGACCTGCGTCTGAAGCACCCCCGGTTCCGTCAAGAGAACATCGACCGCAACGCCGCGCTGCTCCAGGCGATCACCGACGTTGCGGTGGCCCATGGCGTGTCGAACGCGCAGGTCGCTCTCGCGTGGGTCCTGGCTCAGCGCGACTACCTCCTCCCGATTGCCGGCACCACCAATGAGAAACACCTCGAGGACAACGTCGCCGCTCTGGAGCTCGAGCTTTCCGAAGATGAGGTCCGGACGTTGTCGAGGGCGTTCGATCCGGCGCTCATCGCCGGCGAGCGGATGCCGGCGTACGCAATGGAGAAACTCCAGAAGTAGCGGGGGCGCACGAACCACACACAACACGAGAACGTGGAGAAACCATCGTGACCCAGATCATGCTCGACGGGACCAAAGGCGACATGCCGGTGATCGTCCGCACGCCGTCAGGGGAGAGGCCGTATCCCGGAGTGGTGGTCATCTCCGACGCTCTCGGTATGACGACGGACCTGAGCCACCAGACCGAGTGGCTTGCAGAGGCAGGCTTCATCGCTGCCGCACCCGACCTCTACTACTGGGGCGGCCGTCTCCGCTGCATGTTCGCCACGGTGCGGCAAGCCGCAGCGGGCCAGGGCGACGTGTTCGCCGACATCGAGAAGGTGAGGAACCACCTCCTCCACCGCAACGACTGCAGCGGCGCTGTGGGAGTCATCGGCTTCTGCATGGGCGGCGGGTTCGCGCTCCTTCTCGCCGGGACCGGAGCCTATGGAGCCTCGAGTGTCAACTACGGGATCGTGCCGAAGGATGCACTCACACGACTCGCCGACGCCTGCCCCATCGTGGCGAGCTACGGAGCAAAGGACGCATCCCTCCGGGGAGCGGCGGCGCGTCTCGAGGAGATCCTCGAGACGAACGGAGTCGATCACGACGTCCTCGAGTATCCCGATGCCGGACACGGGTTCCTCAACGACCACGCACCCGAAGAGACTCCTGCGTTGGGCGGCCATCTCCGGCAGGTTCGTCCATACGGCCTTCCACGATCCGTCGGCTGTCGACGCCCGACGGCGGATCGTCACATTCTTCGATCGGCACCTGCGGAGCTGACGCCGCTCAGGACTCCTGCGGGATGACCGGCAACAGCAGATGAGCCGGGTGTTCACCGCCGGTGTGGAGCGTGACCCGGGTGTCGAATACTTCGGGCGGCCGGTTGTCGGGGTCGGTGTGGGTCATACCCCCCGTACCTCGCGTTGCGTAGTGGAACTCCTGCCCGAAGTCCGACAGCCGCCCCGTGTACTCGTAGTCCTTGCCCCGCACGTTGAGTGCGAGTCGGTATCCCGGGGGCACGACGATGCACGTCGGGACGAACTCGACATCACACTCATAGACCTCGCCTGGCGTCAGAGGCTCGACCCGATCGTGGGGATGGAAAGGGCGGTAGGCGAGCGTCTTCTCTGGAACGAGAGCACGATGTGAAGCTCGCAGCCAGCCGTTGGCGATGGGGGTGTTGGGGTCGGTCGACCCCATGAACGTGACCTCGTTCCCCTCGGGGTCGAAAAGCCGCAGCACCAGGAACAGGTCGGCGTCTGCCGTTTCCGAGGACACGAACAGCTTCGCCGCCAGCGGACCGGTGATCTCGAGCGGCTCGTCGCGCGTGGGGAGCCAGAACATCACCCCGTCACCCATGGTTTCGTAGGTGATGGACGAGTGCGGAGTTGGCTCGGGGCTCAGCCCGTTGCCGGAAGCGTCGAGATGAAGCGGCGTCCACTGGGTCCTGGCGAGAGGCCATTCGTGCTCGTAGCGCAGTTCGAACCGTTCACCCGGATGCCTGATGTTGAGCATCACCCGTGGCGTCTCCTGCCATCCGTTGTCGACGTCCTTCAAGAAGTGGTCGAAGAACCGCCTCTGGAGGTCGAGGCCATAGCCGCTCGAGAACAGCGACCAGTGTGAGTCGCCGTGCACTTCGAGCCACTTCTGTTCAGATGGCGATTCGACGAACCCATTGAAGTTGCCTCGCGGGTGGATGCCCTGGCCACCCCAGTTGGCGCACGTCAGCAGCGGGAGGTCGACCAGCGACAAGTCGGCGGTCCGGTCCTCGTGCCAGTCGTCGCAGAGCGGATGCTTCTTCTGCTCCTCGTGGACGTTGTGGCGATTGCGCGCCAGCTCTTCGTCGCTCAGCGTGACAGGGCCCGCGACGGACTGTCCGGTGTTGGGGTTCGTCTTCGCCAGCTCGCCTCTCCCGTACTGGACGTTCACCACCTGCACCTCGGACCATCGCTTCCGGAACTCGCTCATGATTCCGCCGTGATAGCTCGAGTCCCGGTAGTTGTCGTTGCCACCCTCCCACGGCAGGATTGCCGTCAGATGAGGCGGCTTCATGCCCGCCACCCGCCACTGGTTGCGGGCGTAGTAGGAGATGCCAAGCATGCCCACCCTGCCCGATGACCAATCCTGGGTCCCGGCCCACTCGATGCACTGGTAGAGATCCTCGATCTCGCGTGGAGAGTCGGGGCTCATGAAGCCGGGCGACCAACCTGCCCCTCTCGAGTCGATACGGATCACGATGTACCCGTGGCGCACCCACCGTTCGGGGTCGGTCACCTCCCAGTTCTGGTACTTGTTGGTCGAGCCCTCGAGGATCTCGGGGTAGTCGGCGACCATCTTCCCCCACTGGTGCGGGTAGCCGTCCTGGTACGACAGTCCCTTGGCGTAGATCCCGTAGGTGAGGATGACGGGATAGCGCCCATCGTCGATCGGCCGGAACATGTCCGCTCGCAGGACGATGCCGTCGTCCATCTCGATCGGTACCTGCCAGTCGATCCGCATGCCGTCGCGGATGTCGGTCCAGCTGTGTTCGTCCACGTGCGATCCTCTCGGCGGGGTGGAGCGACTCTATCGCGAGGAGATTCCCGGATGAATCCATCCGGGATCGGGAACTGCGGATAGAGTCGGGAGCGTCGACCAAAGGGTGGCTAGGGTTCCGCCCGCTCAGAGCGGGGTCAGGTCCGAGCGCCACAGAAGGCCCGGAAGGGCTCGCACCTCACCGGACAAGAGCCTCGAGGGGACAGGTCGGCACGTTGAACGCGTGCCGATGAAGGAGGCCTCCGATGTCCAGACCCTTCGACCGCAGTCGTGCGGGCGCAATGGCCACTGCCCTCTTTGTGACATTTCTGTGGAGTACGTCGTGGGTCCTCATCCGATGGGGTCTCGATGACGAGTCGCTGGAGCCGGTCATGTTTGCGGCGCTTCGCTACGGGCTGGCCGCGCTCGTCCTCTTCGGGGTGATCGTTTCGCGTGGCCCGCTTCGCCAAAACCTGGCGTGCATGAAGAGCTCCGACCTGCGAGGGATCGCAGTCCTGGGAATCGTGTTCTACGCACTCACGCAGGGAGCTCAGTTCGTGGCGATCGACAACCAGCCAGCGGCGACGACGAGTCTCGTACTGTCCTGGACTCCATTGCTCGTGGCGTTGCTGGCCGGTCGTTCGCTGTCTGAGCCTCCGTCGGGTCTGCAACTCGGCGGCAGCATGCTGGTCGGAGCGGGTGCATGGGCGTACTTCTCGGGTGATCTCGGAGCGACGACAGCGGGAATGGTTGCGGCACTCGTTGGCCTGATGGCCAACGTGGTGGCAGCGCTGTTGGGGCGTGGGGTCAATCGCGAAACTCGGACTCTGCCGATCGTGGTGACCGCCCTCTCAATGGTCGTCGGCGCCGGCGTCCTCGCCGCAGTTGGGTTGGCAACGGAGGGGCTCCCCGTGCTGTCTGGCCGCAGCGCGCTCATCATCGGCTGGCTGGCGGTGGTCAACACAGCTGTCGCCTTCACACTGTGGAACCGGACCCTGGGAACGCTCAGGGCGCTGGAATCATCAGCGATCAACAACACGATGCTGACCCAGATCGCCGTGCTCGGATGGCTCTTCCTCGACGAAACGATCGGGTTCCGGGAGGGACTGGGCATCGTGCTGGCTACAACCGGCGTGGTTCTCGCCCAGAGGACGACACGAGCGAAGAAACGGGCGCGGCCTGGGACGTTTTGAACTCGTAGCCTCTCGACCTACAAATCGAGATCGACCTGCGTGCTGGGATGTTCGAGGCGCTCTCCGGCCGGCAGCCCCGGCCCGGGTCCGTCACTTCGGTCACGACGGCGCCCGGAGGAAAAGCACCAGTGCCGGCTCTGGCGACGGGCGCCGTGATCTTCACCCTAGTTGTGAAGAGCTGCTCGCATCGGTTGCCCTGCGCCAAGGGCTGCTTTGGAGGTCGCTCCAGGCAGGGACGTTCGGGGCTATGTCGCGCATCCACGGCCGAGCTTTGGGCGGTCTCCGCAGGTCGAGGAGTAACGTTTGGGGTGATGAGCCGTCGCCGATCCATGTCGATCGTGGTGGCGGTCCTGGCCGTGGTGCTGGGGGCGACCGCTTGTGGTCCGGACGGAACCAATGATCCCCTGAGCGAGGCCGAGGCGGCTGCCGACGCTGGTGACTGGGTCGCTGCCTTCACCGGCTACCGGGTGGTGGCAGCCGCTCATCCGGATGATGAGGCGGCCGTTGAGGGTGTGGCGACTTCGGCGCGGCACCTGGTGGACGCGGTACCGGGCCTGCAGGTCGCAACCGAGGTGGCGCTACTCCGGTGGCTCGAGCAGCAGCAGCAGTGGGACGACATCCTCTCCGTGCTCCGCTCCAGCGTGGTCGCCATCCCTGCCAGCTGGGGACCGATGGGCAGTGACGAGGGTGCTCCCGACGAGCAACCGGCGCGACTGGTGTACCTGGACGAATACCTCATCGATCGCTATGAGGTGACCAACCTCGAGTATGCGGCGTTCCTCGCCTCAGGGGGAGAACCGCTGCCGGTGTATTGGGCAGGCGGGGGGTTCCCGTCCGGTGCCGCCACGCAGCCGGTAGTGGGGGTGTCGTGGAGTCAGGCCAACTCCTATTGCGAGTGGGCTGGGAGTCGTCTCCCGACCGAGGCCGAATGGGAACGAGCCTGCCGGGGCTCCGACGGTCGGTTTTACCCATGGGGCGACCGCTGGGAGCCCTCAAGAGCCAATGTCACCATGTCACCACTCGACGACCCTGATGACGCATTCGCCTGGCTGGACCCTGGCTCCGATCAACCTGCCGCGCTCACATTGGTCGGGGAACCCCTTGGAGGCGCCAGCCCCTTCGGTGTGTGCAATCTCGCCGACAACGCTTCCGAATGGGTTGCGGACTGGTACGACCCGGATGCGTATGCGCTCCTGCCTGCGGTGAACCCCATCGGGCTGGGGCCGGAGTGGAATCACTCCATAAGGGGTGGAGCCTGGCTGTTTCGCCACTCCGATGTCATGGCGATGATCGACCAGAGCCGCTGTCCGTCCCGCAACTCTTCGCACTCCGCCGACGATCCCCGCGTCGGATTCCGCTGCGCCGCCGATGCCACGCAGCGTGGGTGACGCCGGATCAGGGCCACCAGCGGTGGCATTCACGACAGGCCGGGTGCCCTCGGAGGTGTCCGACGAATCCCGACTCGATGAGCGTCCGCTAGCGGGGCAGCCCGTCCCCGAGATACCTGATCGCGTCGACGGCGAAGGGATAGCCAACGGCAGCCTCCAAGCCTCTCTTCACGAAGACGAGGGCCATGGGTAACCCGAACACCAGCGCGTTGACAGTCTGGGTCAGCAACAGCGGACTCAGCAGAGCAGCCGTCGAAGAGTGCGCCTGGGCGTGGACCATTGCCGAGAACAAGATGGCGGTCGAGACGGCTCGGGCCGCGTCCGTTGCTCGCCGGTCTCAATACCGCACATTCCAAGGTCGTGCGAACAAGGCGAGAACACACCTCCTCGGCGACAGCAAGAACCACCGCCGCCACGGGATCCCACCGATCCGAGATCCAGGCGTCTTGCCCGCCGGAGCCGCTCATCAGCCAGGGGGGCAGTCCTGAGGGAACCGCCACGGCGGCGCCGACGACGAAGCTCTTCACTGCGGACGACCAGTCCCTGTCGGCGACTCTGCTGCGCGTCAATCCATTGTGGGTCGGTAGGAGCGCACCAGCGACGAACGCCACACTGATCAAGTAGCCAAGCATGTACACGTCGAGCCCTTGGGTGAGGGCTTGGACGACGATCAGGGGCCAGAGCGACTCCACCACCGGTGGCGAGCAGACGCGCCGAGCACGCGGTCACGCCACCGGATGATCAGCCAGATCGCGGTTACGGTGAGGGCGGCGACGACCGCCATCCATGGTCCAACGAACAACCCGGCCACGAACAGCGCCGCTGCCGAGCCAATCAAGCGCAGCAGCGAGTGCCGATAGGCGAGACCGGGCCGCAGCATCGGACCGATCTCCGGCAGCTCGCCGGTGCTTGGAGGCATTCGCGCCAGCAGCACGATCATGACTGCGACGAACGCGACCCCGGACAGCAGGCCTACCAATCCCCGCGCATCGAACCGATCAGGGTCCGTCAAGACCTGTGCGGCCATCCCGATTACCGTGACCAGCCACAACAGGCCGCCGAGCACGATCAAAGGCACGCGCCACGCCGGAGGGCGGCTGGTCCTGGCGTCGTCGCCTCCCACGGTCACGATTCGTCGGCAACCATCGGAGTGTCAGGCATCTCGGTAGGCGACGCCCTCAGCGTGACACAATCGGAACAGCCAGAACCCGGGTCCTCAACGGCTCCGCCACCCCTCGACCGTCCACGTCCGTCAAGTGCCCGGTCGGCCGGGGGTGTTGTGGGTCGCTCTCGACGCCGGTGGCGGGAGCGGAGGGAGATCACGACTACGAGAGCCACAGCTATCGCTCCGACCCATCCACGGTCTCCCGGCCCTGGCCTAGCCTTCTCTGGGCGGATTGTCTCGATGCGGACCAGCTGGTACGACGAGGTCGCGTGTTCAAGTTCGTTGTCGGTGATCTTGTGCGGGTGGAGCCCGAAGAGCGGGGCGGCGAAACCCGAATCGAGCAGGAGTTGGCGCATCACGTCGAGTCGTCGAGCGTGATCGGAGGCGTCTTCAACGGTCGCCAGCCACCTTCCACCAGGGAGCCACACTGCCACCTGCGGTTTGGCCATGATGTTGCGATACCAATCGCTCTTCTCACCGAACGCCGCGACACAGAAGAGGCTGTCGTCCACCATCGTGTAGTTCACCGGGGTCAGGTACCGGACACCCGTGCGTCTCCCGATGTGCTCGATCACGAGCAGCCGTCCAAAGCCGCGGGGCCACACCCCGGCCAGGCGACCGAGTCCCAGCCGCCACAGTAGGACCATGCCCCTGTTCATGCGACGGAACACCGACCGGAGCACATCGAGGATCGCAGGGCTCATGACCTGCTCGAACCGTGCGGCGACGCCCCCTGAATCTCGAGTTGCCATGATCAACCACCTCCGATATCGAATGCGGCGCCGGTTGCCGGCGGAGACAGATCGAAGAACGCTCCCACGATCCACAACACCGCGTGGTGCAGCATCGCCCATACAACTGTGCCATCGCGCAAGGTCTGCCATCCCCGGGCATAGCACGCACTGAGGCTGAGGACGATGATGGCCAGCGCACCCCCCAGCATGTCTCCGGCCACCAGCAGGGCACCTGCATGCCAGACCCCGAACGCCAGGGTATGGATTAGGAGCGCGCCACGCGGCCGCATCCACAACAACAACGCCGGGAAAAGCGCGGACCGGAAGAAGAGCTCCTGGGCAACCGACCCGAGAACACCAGCCATGGCCCATCCGAGGTCCGGTCCGAGCTAGCGACCCGAAGCAAGAATGAACGGCCAAACGACAGCCACCGGAAGAAGAGCGAGCGCTCCTCGACCGGACAGCCTCCCGGCCCGGAGGAAGCACTGAGTTGCGGCCACACCACCACGCACGAGCATCAACACCGCCGCCCCACCGAGCGTCAGACCGATGAAAGCGCCTGCAAGCTCGGGCATGGTCTGGGTCACGACCAGCGTCTGCGTGGCGACGTACGTCGCCCACATGGCGACCATCCAACCCACCGATCGCCAATTGGGTCCTTCTCCAACGGGACGCTCCGGCGCATCCGCAATACCAGGTCGGACGGGCTCCTCCCACGCCATTGTCTCAGAGCAGGACGGTCTGAAGCAGCGACAAGGTCAAGATGTGGACTCCGACCCAGACGCGGCCTCCTCGGCAGAGGTGCTGCCGAAATCGCCACGGCCACAACCCCGGCCGTGCGTCACCTGCCCGCTCTCCCCCCTGTGAGGCTATCGCCACCGAAGAGGGCCCCAGCACGACGCCAGGTGGCGCTGCCGAGATTCCTCGCCGACGAGCTGGAGACTCACCTCGCCCGGTTGCCGGCGGCGGTCGGACGGGTTCCTGTGCGCCGCTCCAGAAGGCGGACCGCTTCGCCGCACCAACTTCCGCCGACGAGATTGGCTCCCGGCGGTGCGCGCCTCGGTCGATGAGGCGCTCCGGTTTCACGATCTCCGCGACACCCCCCGCCGACATGCCTATCGCCCAGGGCGAGCACCCCACGGGGATCCGACGCCGGCTCGGACACCCCTCGATCCAGGTGACCCTGCGAGACGTACGAACATCTCTTCGAGGGTCTCGACGAGGCCGCCGCCGACTGTCTCGACGCCGCATTGAAGAGGACTGCTCGCGGACTCTTGGCTTTCGCGGCGTCATCGACATCTCCGGCTGACGCGGCGAAACCCCAGCGTGTGCCGGGGCTTTGTTTGTCGGGCTGGAGAGACTTGAACTCTCGACCTCTTGACCCCCAGTCAAGCGCGCTACCAAGCTGCGCCACAGCCCGTCGTGAGAGAGGTAGCGTAGCTGCATCGTGGGGCACCATCACATCCGATCTGTGCGATTCGTCGTGGTCATGGCACTCCTCGTGCTCGCCGCCGCCTGCACGGAGTCGAGCGAGGAAACCACCACGACGACGGGTCCGTCGACCACGACCACGACACGTGCAACGACGACCACAACGCAAGCGCCGCCATTCATCTATCGCGTCGGCCTGGCGGAGTCGCCGACCACCGACAACTTCTGGGCGTACTACGACCCGCAGAGCTCGTTGGTGGATCAATACGTTCTCGACCCCACGAAACCTTCGCTCTACACCTACGACCACCCAGGTCTGAATCTGGCCGCCGATCTGGCCGCATCCGCCGATCCGCCGGAGCCGATCCAGGACGCGGAAGGGTGGATGGTGACAGTCGATTTGAGGCCGGGTGCGCTCTGGAGTGACGGCGAGCCCATCACGGCCGACGATGTCGTCTTCACCTTCGAAACTGTGCGCTCGCTGGAGCTCGCACGAGGGTGGACCGCCGCCTACCCGTTGGGTGACTCCGATCGCCTCGGCCTGACGGCCGTGGAAGCGACTGACGCCGACACCGTGGTATTCCGGTTCAACGGTCGGCCTGGTCTTCCTTTCTGGCCCAACGGCCCGGGGACCGCCCCGATCATGCCCGAGCACTTCTGGGCCCCGATCTTGGAGACGGCACTGAACAGCGCGGATCCGCTGACAGCCTTGCTCACCGCCGATGCTGCCGGGGAGCCATCGGGAGGACCGATTCAGATCGATGCGTTCGGGAATGCGGAGATCACGACAACTCCGAATCCGAACTACCAACGGACAGGGGAGCGGGTCGAGTCGGGAGGCGCGACCTATGAAATCGGCCCGTTCTTCGATCAGATGACGTTCACTGTCTACGAGAGCAAGGAGGACGCTGCCGTCGCCCTCGACAACGGGGAGATCGACATCATCCTGTCGCCATCGGGGATCGACAAAGACCACGCGGGTTTCCTCGCTCCGAACCCTGACGTCCGCGCCATCTCGAACGGCACGAACGGGTTTCGGTATCTCGCCTTCAACCTCCGGAGCCAGCCCATGGCGACGCCGGAGTTCCGAGATGCGGTGGCGCTCATGATCGACAAGGAGTTCATGGTCGATCAGGTTCTCGAGGGTGAGTCGACAGCGCTGTACGCCACCGTTCCCACGGGAAACCCCCTCTGGTACGACGAAGAGAGAGCCGGCGGGTTCGCGGAGCAGTACCGCGGCGCAACGACGGAACAGCGTCTGACCGCGGCCGCGACGGCTCTCGAGCAGGCCGGGTTCACCTGGGAACAGAAGCCGGCATACATCGACAATGCGGTGGCGCCGGGCCGGGGGGCGACCCTCGAGGGCGAGCCGGTGCCCCCTGTGCGAATCCTGGCACCGGGACCGGAATCCGATCCCGCGAGGGCGACCTACGCGCTGTGGATCGAGGAGTGGGTCTCACAGCTGGGTTTCGAGACCGAGGTCACGCTGAGCAACTTCACGACGCTCGTCAACCGAGTCTTCACGCCGACACCCGCCGGGACGCTCGACTTCGACCTGTACATCCTCGGTTGGCGCCTGCCGAGTCCTGCGATGCCCGTCTACCACGAGTCCTTCTTCGCCAGCCGCAACGACACCCTGCTCAACGACGGTAACAACGCACCAGGGTTCTCCGACTTCCGGCTCGATGCGTTCGTCGACGAGTACAACCGGGTCAGCGATCCCATCGAGGCGTTCGACATTCTGTGGGAAATGGAACAGATCGTGTTCGACGAGAAGCCATACATCGTGCTGTACGACCAGCCGATCACCGAGGCATTCCGCACCGACACGGTGGTCTTTCCGTTCACGGACACCCTGTCCGGCCTGCAATTCCTCAACGGTATGCCGGCGCTGGTACGCCAAGCGCCATGACCGGGGTGTTCACGATCCCCAACCTGGTGTCGTTCGTCCGGCTGGCGGCGATTCCCTACTTCTGGTGGGTGACCCTGGTCAACGACGACATCCCCCAGGCGGCCGTCCTCATCTTTGTCATCGGTACCACAGACTGGGTAGACGGCTACCTCGCACGACGTCTCAACCAGGTGAGCGAGCTGGGGAAGTTCTTGGACCCCCTGGCCGATCGGCTCATGATCGGCTCGGCGTTGCTCGCCGGCCTCATCGCCGGGGTCGTTCCGCTGATCATCGGCGTGCCGCTCCTCGTCCGGGAGGCCCTGGTCGGGGTTGGAGCGCTGTTCCTCGCGGCTCGGGGCGGTGGCAAGCTGGCGGTGCGGTATCTGGGGAAATACGCGACATTCCTGCTCTACGGCGCGATTCCTGCGTTCTACCTGTCGGCTGCGGACGTGGTCCGGGATCTGATGGCGCCCCCCGCGTGGAGCGCAGGAGTGCTCGGGCTCATCCTCTACTACGTCGTTGGATGGAAGTATCTCCTGGACATCCGCCGTACGCTTCGCGTCGACCGGTCAGGTTCGGTATCGTCACCGCACGACATCGACTAGGAGACACTGTGGAGTTCCCCGAAGACGTGAAGTACACCGCCGAGCATGAATGGGTGCGATCGACCGGCACGGGTTTCCGGGTTGGGATCACGGATTATGCCCAGGACCAGCTCGGCGACATCGTCTTCGTGGACCTACCAGAGGTTGGGGCGACCGTCTCGAAGGGCGATGTGATGGTCGAAGTCGAGTCGACCAAGTCCGTGGGTGAGGTCTACGCCCCCTTCGACGGGACCGTGGCCGCCGTCAACGACACCGCTACCGATCAGCCCGAGCTGGTCAACCAGCAGCCGTACGACGCGGGGTGGCTCGTCGAACTCACCGACGTCGACGACGCCGGGGTCGAGTTCCTCGACGCCGCTGCGTACCGAGGCTTGGTGGAGTGACGCCCTCCACTCGGGGAGGGCGTATATCATCCCCGAACTGATGCAATGTCCGTCATGCAACACCGAGCTGCCCTCGGGTACGTCGACCTGCCCGACGTGTGGGTTCCACATCGATACGGATCCCACTGTCATCTATGTGCCGGTAACCGATCACCCTGGGCTGACTGCTGACCAGGCTGCCGACGTCGAAGGCGTGGTGGGCTTCGCCCTGGTTGTCGAACGCGGGCCGCGAGCGGGCATGACCTTCATCCTGAATCCGGGCACCACCACCGTCGGGCGACATCCGCAGAGCGACATCTTCCTCGACGACATCACGGTGTCCCGACATCATTGCCGCTTCGTCGTCGACGCAGCGAACCTCCAGGTCGAAGATTCTGGTTCGACGAACGGAACCTACGTCAACGGCGACCGTGTCGACCGTGCCTCGCTTCAGCCCGGAGACGAAGTGTTGATCGGACGATTCCACCTCATCGTCGCCAGTGGCGATGGCTGAGGAAACCCCACTGACGATCGGCGAGGTCATCAACCTCCTCCGCGAGGAGTTCCCCGATGTCTCCGTTTCCAAGGTTCGATTCCTCGAGTCCCAGGGCCTCTTGTCGCCCGGACGCAGCGAGGGTGGTTACCGGCTCTTCGACGACGAGGACATCTCTCGCATCCGATTCATCCTGCGCCAACAGCGCGACCACTTCCTTCCATTGAAGGTGATCAAATCCAAGTTGACGTTGTGGGAACGAGGAGAGGAACACGCTGTGGCGCCGACCCGTGCCGGTGGCCGCCCTTTGATCCGCGAAGAGCAGGGAGAGCCGGCCACCGAGGCGGCGTTGATCAAGCTCAGCGGGCTCAACAGATCGCAGATCGCATCCCTCAGGGAACACGGGTTGATCACACCGCTCGCCGGCGAGGCCGACTTGTACCCGCCGGCGGCCGTGACGGTGGCCACCGAGGCCCGACACCTCTTCGCCCACGGCCTCGAGAGTCGTCATTTGCGCGTCATTCGGCACGCCGCAGAACGCGAAGCCGATGTTCTCGCTCAGCTGACCGCAGCACTGTTGCGAGTCCGCAACGCCGAAGCCCGAGAGCAGGTCAAGAACATCCTCGCCGGCGCCGGCGATGCGATGGTGGCCATCCACCGAGCACTCTTGTCTGAGGAGCTCCGTCGCTTGATTGAGCGATGAGTCGTCGCCGGACCCGACTGCCGGTGCTCCTGGTCGTCCTCATGGTCGCCTTCGGGGCGCCGGGGCCGGCTGCTGCTGCGCCGGTGCGACCACTCCACCCGCTGGAGGGTCTGGCCGTGGATCCGCCACCGCCGGTCACGGCAGCCACATGGATCCTCTACGACGCAACATACGATCTGGTGCTGGCGTCAGACGGCGCCGACGAAGAGCGGCCCATGGCGTCGACCACCAAGATCATGACCGGCATCGTCGCCTTCGAGAACTCCACTCCGGACCAGACCGTGGTCGTGTCCCAGACCGCCGCCGATGTCGGCGAGGCCGAAGTGCCGTTGGTGGCGGGCGAGCGGCTTCGGATCGGCGCTCTCACAACCGGGCTGCTCGTGAGGTCGGCCAACGATGCGGCCATCGCCGTGGCCGAGGGGGTGGCGGGCTCGGTGGACGCATTCGTCGACTTGATGAACGCCAAGGCGGAGGACCTCGGACTCGCTCACACCCATTTCACGAATCCGCATGGACTCGACGAGCCCGGCCACTACACGTCGGCAGCAGACCTGCTCACCATGGCGCGAGCGGCGATGCAGATTCCTGAGTTCGCCAACGCAGTACGGGCTCATGTCTACCGGTTCCCGGCAGACCCCGAAGGTGAGTTCCGGGTCGTGCAGAATACGAATCTCATGCTGTGGGATTATCCCGGCACCATCGGAGTCAAGACCGGATACACCTTCCAGGCGGGCCTCGTGCTCGCCGCTGCCGCCGAGCGTGATGGCCGAACGATATACGCCGTCGTGATGGGATCCGAAGGCGACAGTGCCCATTTCACCGATGCCTCGGCGCTCCTCGATTACGGATTCGACTCCTTCGGCGTGGTGCCACTCATCATCGAGGGCCACACGTATGGATTCCAGCGCACCGCGTCCGGTGTCGAAGCGGTGCTGGCGGCAGCAACGGTGGAAGCCTTCGTACACATCGCCGGTGCAGGACTGTTGAGCCCTCAGCTCGAATTGGCCGGCGGCGAGCCCGTGTTCGTGGTGGGCGAGGAGCAACTGGAGGTCCCCGTGGCATCGTCGTCGGAACAGCTTCCTAACGCCGCCGAGGCTCTCGGGTGGTTCAGCCGATGGTTCGGTGGCGAATCGTGAGTGATCCCGGCATCGTGGCAGAAGTGTTGCCTCGGGAGTCGATAGCGTCACGCGTGGCCGAGCTCGGACGTGCGATCACAGACGACTACGCAGGCCGCTCTCCGGTCTTCGTCGCCGTCATGACCGGTGCGCTGTGGTTCATGGCCGATCTGGTACGCAACGTTGCGGTCCCCAACCAGATCGACTTCCTGATGCTCAACCGGTTCGGCGAAGGGGGGAGGATCCGTATCGCCACCGACACAGCTCTGCCGCTCACCGGCCGTGACGTGATACTGGTGGAGGACATCGTGGACACGGGCCTATCGCTCACGGTCCTCCGGCGCATGATCGAAGACCGAGAGCCGGCGTCGCTGAGGACCGTCACTCTCATCGACAAGGTCCCGCGTCGCCTCGTGGACGTGACCCTCGAGTATCGGGGTTTCGAGGTGGGCGACGAGTACCTCGTCGGGTATGGCTTGGATCACCAGGGCAAGTTCAGGAACCTCCCGTCGATGTGGGCGGTGCTGGATCTCGACTCGTTTCAGCGGGAACCTTCCGTCCTCACCCGACTCGCACTCGGCATCACCTGATAACCTCGCGTTTGATGGAAGGCGCAGTGCAGATGACCGTGACGGGAGTTCGAGTAGAACTCCCTTCCAACACGCCGATCGTCCTGTTGCGCGAGCAAACGGGAACTCGGTTCCTACCCATCTGGGTCGGTGCGGTCGAAGCGATGGCGATCACATCGGCACTCGAAGGGGTGACGCCGCCGCGCCCCCTCACCCACGATCTGCTCGTCACCGTGATCGATTCGCTCGAAGCACAGATCGAGAGAATCGTCGTCACCGAACTGAGGAACAACGTGTATTACGCCAACCTCGTCCTCACCATCGGCGGACAGGAGGTCACCGTTTCGTCCCGTCCCTCGGACGCGATCGCCCTGTCGGTGCGGACCGGCGCCCCGGTCTTTGCGAGCACCGGAGTGTTGGACGAGGCCGCCATCGAGTTCCAAGAGGACGACGAGGAGAACGAGGACCTCACCGAGACCCTCGAGCAGTTCCGTGAGATGCTCCAGGACGTCACCATCGACGACTTCATCGACCCGGGCGAAACGGACCCCAACTCCTCGTGAACACTCGGTCCCGGGTGGGCGCGGGTTTGGCAGGGCTGATCCTGCTCATCCTGGGGGGTACCGCCGGATACGTCGTCATCGAAGGCGCGCCTCCCTTCGAGGCGTTCTGGATGGTGATGCTCACCATCACCACGGTCGGATACAGCCTGCCGTTCACCCTTTCGACCGCAGGCGAGGCTTTTACGATCGTCGTGATGGTGCTCGGAGTCGGCTTGCTCTTCTACACTGCCGGGGCCGTCATCGAGCAGCTCTTCCTGCTGCGCAGTGAACGGCGCAGCATCAAAATGATCAAGACCGCCCTACACATGTCGGATCACGTCATACTCTGCGGGCTCGGCCGGGTCGGCATCGGTACTCTGCGCGCCCTCGAATATCGGGGAGTCGACGTCGTTGCCATCGAGAACGACTCCGAGAGCGCCACGTCGGCCCGGGAGGACGGGATGGTGGTGATCGAGGGCGACGCCACCCACAACGACGCACTGCAGGCTGCCGGGATCGATCGAGCCAGGGCGCTCGTGGCTTGTGTCACCGACGACGCCGACAATCTCGTCATCGTGCTCTCGGCACGATCACTCGCACCCAAGCTCCACATCGTTTCTCGAGCTTCGGAGGTGGAGTGGGAGGAGAAGCTCAGGCTTGCAGGCGCCGACCGGGTCGTGGCGCCGCAGGTGGTCGGAAGCGAGCGGCTGGCAGCGATGGCCGTGGAACGCAACCTCGCCGACGTTTTCGACGTGGTCATCGGTGGCCGCACGCTCGAGTTCGTGGTGGAAGAAGTCCTCGTGTCCTCCGAAAGCGGGCTGGCTGGAACCACCATTCGCGACACGGCGCTCAGAGAAACGAGTGGGGCCATGGTGCTCGCGGTCGAAGACCGATCACGGAAGATGTTGACTACCCCGACACCCGACCACGTCATCGAGAGCGGAGCGACGGTGATCCTGGTGGGGACCCCCGACCAGGTCGAGAAGGCCGCGCTCATGCTCCGACCCGCCGAGCGCTGAATCGAGTGACTTCTCCACCGGGTTTTCCACAGAGGTTGTTGACAACGCGTGAAAAGAATGGCTACCTTCCACGCCGGGCGGAATTACGATGGTGTAAGCCTCCGGAGGTGGCATGTGACGATTGGATCGAGTGACGGCTATCGGGCACCCCAAGTGTGTCGGCTCGTCGGTATCACATATCGACAGTTGGACTACTGGGCGAGGACCGGACTTCTGAAGCCGTCGCTTCAGGAGGCCCACGGTTCGGGTTCCCAACGCCTGTATACGTTCATAGACATCGTTCAGCTCAAGGTGGTCAAGCGTCTGCTCGACGCCGGGATGAGCCTGAAGAAGATTCGTTTCGCGGTTGAGATCCTTCGGGAGCAGCTCGAGAGCGACCGTCCACTGGCCGACGTGACCCTGCTCTCGGACGGGCAAACCATCTACGCCGCCCACTCCGCAGACGAAGTCGTAGACGTCTTCCGGCGGGGTCAGGGCGTTTTTGGCATCGCGGTCGGGCCGGTCGAGGAAGAGGTCGCCGGCGCCCTACATGCGCTGGTTCCGGACACCACATCGGCGGTCCTCCAGGCGGAGGCAAACTGACTCTCGAGTCCGCTCTCGCAGCCGACCAGGTGATCGACACTCGATTCGCCCACAACAGCGAGCGACAGTTTGCGCTGCTGCTCGACTTCTACGGGGTTCCCTGGGAGTACGAACCTCGTTCGTTTCCCATCGCTTGGACCAAGGGAGGCGAGCCCTCCCAGTTCTTCACGCCCGACTTCTATCTGCCCGACGAGGACCTGTTCATCGAGATCACCACGATGAACCAGAAACTCGTCACGAAGAAGAATGCCAAGGTGAGAAGGCTCCGGGAGTTGTATCCGGAGATCTCCTGCAAGGTGCTCTACCAGCGGGACTATCTCCACCTGGTCGTCAAATATGGCCTGGAGCAGCCGGAGAACCTGATGCGGGCCACCGCTCCCACACGGATGCCGGGTCCGCCACAGGTGGTTCGCCTCGATGAACGAGGAGTCGCTGAGGCGTGAGCGTCCGATCTGCACTCCACGATGCCCACGCCGGGCTCGGCGCCCGATTCGTCGACTTCGGCGGCTGGGAGATGCCGGTGCAATACACATCGGTGCTGGCCGAGCATCGCGCCGTGCGGGAATCGGTCGGCGTATTCGACGTCTCACATCTCGGGCGGTTCGCCTGGAACGGCGATGGCGCGGTCGAAGCCCTCGACCACACCTTCTGCAACCTGGCTTCGGGACTCGCCGACGGGCGGACGCAATACACGATGGCATTGAACCCGGCGGGCGGCGTGATCGACGACATCATCCTGTGGCGCTGGCCCTTAGATGGGTTCTGGGTGCTGCCCAACGCCGCCAACTCCGATCGCATCACCGCCTCTCTGCAGGCCGCAGCTTCTGGCGGGAGGGCGACCGATCTGAGGCCGTCCACCGTGTCCCTGGCCGTTCAGGGCCCCGAAGCACCCGCACTGCTCGAGCACCTGTTCGGGGTGGCCCCGAAGCGTTCAAGACTCGAGCAAACCGAGTTCAAGGGTCATGTCGTGCGAGTCGCCGGGACCGGCTACACCGGGGAACGTGGGGGAGAGGTGATCGTCGAGAACGAGGCGGCCCCCACCATCTGGAGCCAGTTGCTCGATCAGGGCGCAGTCCCGTGTGGACTCGGCGCACGGGACACACTCCGCCTGGAAGCCGCTCTCCCGCTCTGGGGTCAAGATCTCGACGAGACGATCACTCCACTTCAGGCTCGTGTCGGTTTTGCCGTCTCGTTCGACCACGAATTCACAGGCAAGGCCGCCCTCGAGCACGAGCGTGACAATGGCGTACCACGCCATCGGCTCCTGTTCGCAACCGACGGCCGGACGATCCCGCGCCACGGATACGCCATCCGACACGGCGGGCGTGCAGGAACCGTGTCGTCGGGCAATTTCAGCCCCACGCTGGAACACGGGATCGGAATGGCATATCTCGAAGGCCCTCCCGCGGATGACATCACCGAGATCGAGGTCGAGATACGAGGAGACTGGCACCGGGCCAGAGTGGTGGACCGCTTCCTCGGCTGACCGGCGCGTCGGTGCGCCGTCGTATCATGCTGCTACGACTCAACGAGGTGAACCTTGGTCAGCAGTGTTGCCCGGCCCGACTCGACACGACACGACATCCCCGAACTCGTCCGCACCTGGGAACCATCTGCGTCGCGGGCCGACGTGGTGTTGGTACACGGCCTGGCCGAGCACTCGGGCCGCTACGAGCGTGTCGGGGATCAGCTCTCCGAGGCCGGATACCGCGTCACGGCGTTCGATCTCATCGGCTTCGGGGCGTCCGGTGGAAGGCGAGGCGACATCGAGTCGTGGACGATGTTCCTCGACCAGGTGCAGGATCACCTGGAGTCCGTCCGCTCCGAGCGCCCGATCATCTTGATGGGACATTCCATGGGAGGGCTGATAGCGCTCGAATATGCGCTCTCGGAGCGGCCCAAACCCGATCTCTTGGTGCTGAGCTCCCCTGGCTTGGCGGGTGGCGACGCGTGGCAGCGTGCCCTGGCGCCTGTGGCTGCGGCGCTCGCCCCCAAGCTCACGATGCCAAACGGGCTCGACGGGGCTCAGCTGAGTCGCGACCCGGCAGTCGGTGAAGCCTATTTTGCCGATCCGCTCGTCCTCACCAAATCGACCAACCGCTTCGGCGCCAACCTGTTCGCTGCCATGAAACGCACTCGCACCCATGCCGAAAGCCTCGATATACCGGCGCTCATCATCCACGGCGGGGCTGACACGATCGTCCCGCCATCGTCGAGTGCTCCGCTCGAAGCGATCGATGGCGTCACCCGAACGCTGTATCCGAAACTCAGGCACGAGTGCATGAATGAGCCAGAAGGCCCTGAGGTGGTGGCAGACATCATCGCCTGGCTCGATGGTCACATTCCGGGAACCGAGTGACCCCGGGCGCCGAGCAGATGATTCTCGGAGCCGGAACCACCTACGCCGAACGCCCGCCGGTAGCGTTGCGCTGAGATGAGCGCATTCGCTGGAAGGCTTGTGGTCGCCGCCCCGGAGTTGATCGATCCGAACTTCTACCGCACGGTCGTGTTCCTCATCCAACACGATCAGGCGGGCGCGGCTGGCGTGGTGCTGACTCGACCCTCGGAGTCACCGGTTGGCGAACACCTCCCCGCTCTCGCCGGGTCGGCGCAGGAGCCGGCCGTGGTATTCGTCGGAGGCCCGGTGGAACCAGCCGTCGCCATCGCCCTGGAGGCCCGGTCGGACCCCGCGGTCCCCACCGCCCTTCCCGGCGTGGGGTTGATCGATGTGACCACAACCCCCGATCCGGGTCCGTGCCGAGTGTTCTCGGGATACGCAGGATGGGGCTCCGGCCAGCTGGAGGCGGAGATCGCGGAGCATGCTTGGTATGTGGTCGACGCCGAGGTGAGCGACATATTCGATGACGATCCAGAGTCGCTCTGGTCGAGCGTGCTCCGGCGCCAGCCGGCGCCGCTGTCGTGGGTCGCCACGTATCCTCCAGATGTCTCGCTCAACTGACCACGTCAGGCTGAGCCGTATCCTGGCGCCATGAGCAGCGACACGGTCCCTCGTCTCCGGCCATCTTTGAGGCGGCGGGCTCCCGGCCTATTGGTGGAACGCTCATTGATCGACGCGGGTTGTCGCTGGGTCGTGGGCGTCGACGAGGTGGGTCGTGGGTCGTGGGCGGGCCCCCTGACGGTTGGAGCTGCCATCGTCCCGCTCGACCGTCGGGTCTACAAGATCCGAGACTCGAAGCAGCTCACCGAACCCGAGCGTGAGGCGATGTACGACCGAATCGCGGATTGGTGCGTGGCCTGGTCGGTCGGACATGCCTCGGCCGCCGAGTGCGACGAACTGGGCATGTCGGACGCACAACGGCTTGCAGCCGAACGGGCGCTGTCGGCGCTGCGGTTCGAGCACGACCACGTGTTGATCGATGGCAATTGGGACTTCGTCGGCGGAGGCAACACCACCAAGATCGTCCGCGGCGATCGGACCTCTTTGTCGATCGCCGCGGCGTCGATCCTCGCCAAAGTCACGCGAGACAGGATCATGCGCCAGGTCGCCGAGCACCACCCGGCCTACAACTTCGAGGCCAACAAGGGATACCCCTGTCCCGTTCACAAGGCAGCCTTGCAGGCGTGGGGGCCCTCGACGGCGCACCGCAAGAGCTGGGCGTTCATGGACTCGTTGATGTGGTCGGGATTGGAACGGGCGTTCCGCGACGATCAACAAGCGCTGCCTCTGGAGTGGTGATTCCTCAGGCCATCGCTCCAATGTGAGAATCGGCGGCATCGGCGAGCGCGATCACCACTTCGTAAGGGCCGAGCGGGCGTGAGAATTCAACCGGTTCGCCGGTGTAGGCGTCGGACCAGTCCAGTCCTTCGTCGTCCAGCGCGGGAGCGATGCTTCCTTCCGTCAGATTGACGACGATCTGAGCCATGCGGGCGCCGGCCCTGTGGCGATACGCGATCAGCCCGGGGTCTCCCGACGGGACCACGCCCGGTGGATTGCCGAATCCTGGGATGCGTGAGCGCACCTCGACCAGACGACCGATGGCAGCCAGCATCCGACCGGCGGGTGACGCGGGGTCGCTCCGGGCCCTATCGAGAGCCGCCCAGTCGAAACGGGGGCGATGCATCCATCGGTTGTCGCCGGCGTGCGCGGGATCTTCGGCGTACCGATGATCGTTGCAGGTGGCGATCTGGTCACCCATGAAGATCATGGGGATGCCGACCGTGGTGAACACCACGGTCTCCATGGCGATGATGCGGTCGACTGTCAGGTCGATCTCACGGGCGCTGGCGGTGGCGAGTGCCCGCTCGAGCCCGGCGAGTGACGCCATCGTTCCCGAGATGCGGGCATCGCCCGTGCGCGGGTTGTCCTGGAACCGAGCGCCGGTGGCGAAGCTCCCAGGGAACTCGCCGCTGTAGAAGGCATTGAGGAAGACGCGGTGCCCTTTCGGATCGATCCCATGGGCCCAGGCGTCCTCGTCGGCGAAGCCCCAGCCGATGTCGTCGTGACTGCGGAGGTACGAAATCCATTGGCAGCCGTCCGGCAACGCCGACCGCCTGGCGAGGACGTCCGCCAGCAGGGCAGTATCACCGGTCGCCACCGCCTCCCAGATCACAGACATGAGCATCGGGTTGTATCCCAGAGCGCACTCGTCGGCTCGGATGTATCTCAACACATCATCAGGGTGGACGATCGCTTCCGACAAGAAACGAATCGATGGTGCCACCACCGCCACCACGGCGTTGAGCAACTGGAGGATGAGGTGCGCCTCGGGGAGGTTCTCGCACGACGTGCCCTGCTGCTTCCACAGAAAGGGCGTGGCGTCCATGCGGATCACTGCCGGACCGATGTTGGCGACAGAGAGCAACTCGGCGGCCATCGCCACCAGGACTTCCGGCTGGCGATAGTCGAGATCCCATTGGAATGGGTAGAACGTCGTCCACACCCACTTGCCACCGTTGGGTCCTCGTACGTCCGGCCGCCAAGAGAAGGCGTCTCCACCCCGATCGGGGAATATCTCCCTGAGGTACGGGAGCCAATCATCGACCGCTTCGCGATCATCGAACATGAAGTAGAAGCGATCGAACGGGATCACCCCTTCTCGGGCCGACCGCGCCCACGAGTGGTCGTGCGCCGTGTGGTTGGCCACGAAGTCGAGGACCAGTCCGATCCCCGACCGATCGAGCTTCTTGGCTGCTTTCGACAAGCCTTCGATCGTCCCGAGGTCCGATCGGAGGCGGCGGTAGTCCGACACTGCGTATCCGCCATCATTGGGACCGTCCGGTACGGCGTACGGCGGCATCAGATGCAGTCCTGTCACTCCCAACTCGCGCAGGTGTGGGAGAGCACGCTCCAGGCCGCCCACATCGCCGACGAACCGGTCGAGGTAGCCCATCGCCCACACCGACTTCGGATCGGTGAGCCAGCTTGCGCCGGCGTCGAGTGCATCTCGTCGACGCAGCCACTTCTTCCGCTGCATCGACGCCTCGGCTGCTTCTTTCAGAAGACGCAATAAGTGCCAGGAGAAGTCCCACCGCCACCCATAGAGTTCGTGGGCGATGCGGAATATCCTCTCGTACTCGGCCTCGAGCCGATTGGCGAAGGTGTCCCGCATGGCATGATCGTCGCCAAACAGCGGCGACAGCTCATCCATCACCATGCCCAGGCTTCGTTCGGTTTCGGTGGTGATCCAGTCCCTCACGCTCAGCACGCTAGCTGTACGTCAGACGACGACGTCGTGGGTCTATGCGACCCGATGCCCCACGGTGATCTCGCGGTGGGCCTCCGAATCGTCAACTCTGATGTCGGCCTCCACCGGCATCTGACGCTTCATGGGCACGCGGGCGGGTTGAGGCGCCTGACGTTCACTCGAGGTCCCCACCGGGCTTGCTGTGGTGATCCCGAGCTTGTCGCAAACGAAGGCCCCGATCGTGCGCACCTGACGGTGGTAGATCATCGACCCGGTCACCACCGTCAACGCCACCCACGCCGGGTGGATGATCCCAAACTCCACGGCGTCTTGCGCCACCCACGTCGCAGGAATCACAAAGGCCGCTCCCAGGGTGAGCCCGGTGAGCACCTTCAATGGTCCCGTTCGCTGCATGTCATTGGCGATGAGGCCCGGAACGAACAACGGCATGAGCGCCACCGACGAGAGTGTCATGTAGTAGGTGAGCTCCAGATCGAAGATCTGCTGCCCCACGATCATCCCGCTCCAAGAGATGACCGACGAGAAGAGCAGCATCGTGGAGAACTTCCGACGGCCGAACAGGATCATCCACGACATGAGCAGCTTGGTCACCACGAAGTATGTGACGAGGGCGACAGCGAGCATGTAGATCACTTGTGATGGCGCAGCGGTCAGCATGCCGATGTAGGCAGCACCGACGAATCCACCGCTCCTGAGCCCGAGATTGCTCTGCAGGCCCCACGCGGTGGCAATCGAGAGGATCACGGCGAATGGCACCCACGACGGGGAGACGGCTGACACGCCGAATCCGACAAGGGGCTGGAGCTCGTTGACACCAGAGAGCCCGAGGAGTAGGCCGGCGATGATCGGAAGCGCAACCAGCGCTCCGGCCAGCATCACTGCGCCCAAGGTCCTCTTGATGCCTTGCCGTGCCATGTCGTGGGCGATCAGGGCCGGGACGACATACCCGGCGCCGACCAGCAACGGCACATCGGACTCCCACAGCACGGCGCCGGTGGGGGAGATCTGCAGCAGGATGGCCTGTACGACCGTCGACGTCATCACCAGAATGGTGAACTTCCCGCGCCCATACAACAGGAACCATCTGGGGAGAAGCTTGTTCACGATCCAATACGAGAACAAAGCATTGGCGAACGTCGCTGCCACGATCCCGGGTTGGATGAAAAAGATGGCGATGTATCCGGGTACGACGATGGATCCGGTGGTCAGATGACGACGCTCGTAGAGGAGCATCGACACGACCACGCCTGTCACGAAGGCGAAGCGAACGACTTCGGTCGAGAACAGATAGTCATGCATCGGGAGGGTCGCCGGCAAACGAGATGTCGGCCGGCATCCATGGATCGGCAACGTGTTCGAAGTGGTGGAGCATCATTTCGGCCTGATCGGTGTGAATGTTCACGAAACCGACCGCTAGCACGTGCGAAGTCGGCTGGCGCTCGATCATCTTCTCGATGATCTCCTCCACCGAAGGGTTCCGGTTGTCTCCGAGATTGATGATCGCGTCGAGGGGATAGCCGTTCTCGACCAGCCGATCGGTCACCAGCGGCTCGTATGCCCCGAACGTGACCAACCGGTCGAATGCCAGATCGAAGACCGCCACGTCGGCGAACTGGATCGCACGTCGCTCCCGGTCCGAGCGGTTGTTGAGGATGCCGACCACGGTCGTGTCGGCGGTGATGTACGGATCGAGTTTCTCGAACGCCGCAACCATGGACTCACGGTCGTTCACTGCGAACAGGTTCGCCCATGTGACGCGTTTGGCGCCTACCTTGAGATCCTTCATCCGCAGCACTCCCGGGTCTGGTGCTGCTTCCACCATTCCTTTCATCGCGACCTCTCGCGAGATCCCCAGGAGTCGAGCCAGGGTGAGGCCGATCGCAACGTTCTCCTTGAACGCGATGTAGTCGAAGCGAGCGATTTCCTCGTCCGTCACGGCCTCTGGATCGGCCACCACCACATCGGTGTTCCGCTTGGACGCCTCCCGATAGATCACTCGTTGAATCACGGGGTCTTGTTCGGCAGTGATCAGGATCCCGTTCGTGGGGCAGGTCGACATCAGGGAAACCGCGATCTCCTTGAGCGTCTCACCCATGACGTCCTGATGATCCTCGCGAACGTTCGTCAGCACGCCGATACTGGACCGCACGATCATACGCTCGCTGACATCCTGGTAGGCCGGCTTGAGAGCCATGCACTCGATCACGAGCGCGTCGACGCTGTGGGTCACATATCGCTTGGCGATCTCGATCTGCTCGAGGATCGTCGCCGGACCCTTCCGGTGGATGGGCTCGTCCATGCCTTCCGTGTTGATCACGGCGGCTGCGGTGCCGGTCGACTTGGCGATGGTCACGATGCCGGCCTCGCGGAGCATTCCGGCGATGATGCGGGTGACGGTGGACTTGCCGCGGATCCCATTCACGTGGATCCGATGCTCGAGCCCGTTCATGCGGGCGCGATGGCTCACGGCCTCACGCGCCCACCAGAGGAGGAGCGAGAGGGCGATGGTCGAACCTGCAAGAAGAAACAATGGCATCCGTGCCTGGCGCTTTCGTCGTTGGTGAGCGGTATCGCGGACGTACATCCTCAATATCGTCACTGAACGTGAGACTCTTGACACCAAGCGTGGGGTTTCGCGCTCTCGCGCGATGGGGCTAGTCAGCTGCCAGGAGCTCGTTCAGATAGCCCGGAAGCATGGCTTGCCAGGTGGACCATTGGTGGTCCCAACCTGGCCAGTTGTCGACCCGGTTCGGGATGCGTTTGGCCCCCAGAACATCGGCCATCCACCACGATTCCCCCGGGTTCTCAGAAACACCGGTCCCGGTTGCCATGAGCACAAAACGCTCCCGGAGCCGATCCAGTTGGGCACCGGATTCGAGTCCTGGCAGATAGTGCAGGGGCGAAGAGAAGTAGAAGTCGTCGGACCAGGTGCCGTCCAACCAGGGCGTGAGATCGTATCGACCGCTCATCCCGATGGCCGAAGAGAACACCTCTGGATGCCGGCACAACACCTCGAGCGCATTGAAGGCACCGAATCCTGCGCCTGCACTGACGATCTCGAGTCCCTCGGACCTGCAATCGGCCCATATCCGGGGCACCACTTCGGACCGAACGCACGCGTCGAACCGATTCTGCAGCCAGGCCGCCTGCAGTGGATCCCCTCCAGCGAGCCAGCCGCGCCCGGCGACGCAGTTGATCGAATAGACCTTGATTCGACCATCGGCCATCAGCAGGCTCAGGGCCTGGACGAGACCCTCGCGCTCGATCTGGTTCGCATCGCCGCCCGCCGTTGGGAATACGAGCACCGGAGTTCCGATTTCGCCCCACCGGGAGAGCGTCACGTCGGCGGCCACCAGCTCGCTGTGCCACGTCAACGCCGCCGTCATGTGCGGTCGAGCGTCTCCGGCCAAGCGGTGACCCGCCGCCAAGAGCTTGCTCTGACAACCGAGACCGCGGGGTCCGTGGACCGGGCGTTGGCCGGTGTGAAACGACCGACGGGACTGGGGAAAACGACCATCGATCGAAGAGCCTACCGCCGCGTTGGGCCCGGTCCACCTAGGGTCGTAGGCCATGGTCGCATGGCTGTTTGCGCACGGCAGCCTCATGATCGAACCGCCCTTTCCGGTGGTTCGATCCGAGCCCGCCGTCGTCGAAGGTTGGCGTCGGTCGTTCGGGCACCCGAGTGTCAGGAATTGGGGCAACACCGATGCCCCCGCACCCACCTCGGCGTTGGTGGCGGGCGGGACGGTCAGAGGTATCGCCCACCTCGTCGCCGACGACGTCGTACGACAGGTCGTGGCCCGCGAGGCGTCCGAGCCCGTGGAGGTGACGCCACATATCGGAAACGGTCAGATACCGGCTCAAACCTGGCTCATGTCGGATCGGTGGGCCCACCTCCCGGCATCTCGTCTGGCGCAGGCGGCCCTTCGGAACGTCGCCGCCGGGGGAGGACCGCTGGGAAACGCCCTCGACTACCTCGTTCTGGTTCATCGTGCGTTGGCTCTCCAAGGTGTCTCCGACGAGCCGGTGGAACGATATCTCGCTGCCTGTAGAGCGGCGGGTATCACATCCGACTCGAGCCCGGTCCACGTGACCGGCAATCGGGACGAAGACCTCTAGCCGCTCCGAACCTGGTCCCGCAGACTCGGGTGAAAAGAAGGAAAGGGGGCCCAGATGAGGGCCGGAAGGGTCGTGCTGATCTTGCTCGGCGCGTTGATCGGTTCACTTGCGTTCGGACTAGTGGTTGCAGGCGCTGGACTTGCCTACGCCTGGTCGGCCGATCGGACGGCCGACGGATATTTCGAGGCTCCGGAGGTTCAGCTCGAGACCGAGTTCTACGCGATCGTGAGTCCGGACATCGACCTCGGGTCGCGACCCGGCGATTGGTTCCCCAGCGGGCGCCTGGCCGACGTTCGGATCGCAGTCGAACAGCCGGAAGCCGGAGCCCTGTTCGTGGGAATCGGCCCTTCGGACGAGGTCGACGCGTACTTCGACGGAGTTGGCGTCAGCGAGGTCTCGAGGGTCGTGGACAACACCGTCCGGTATCGCTCGATCGAGGGTGACGCCGCTCCCGCGCCACCGGCAGATCAGGGCTTCTGGGTGGCCACCAACGCCGACGGCACCGCCGACTCGTTTGCATGGGAGCTCACACAGGGTGAGTGGACACTGGTGATCATGAACGCCGATGCGTCCCCAGGGTTCGCGACCGATGCCGTTGCCGCCGCCAACGTCGCCATCGTACCGATCGTGGCCGCCGGCTTGGCGCTGGTGGGCGCAGTGCTCGGTGCCGTGGCGATCGCACTGCTCATCGCCGGCGTCACCGTTTCCGATGCCCGCACATCCACGGAGACGATGCCAACGGCCGCAGGCTTGCATCCCGTGCGGGTCGAAGGCGTACTCGACGCCCATCTCAGTCGCGGGCTGTGGCTCGTGAAGTGGTTCCTGGCGATCCCGCACTTCATCGTTCTGGCCTTCCTCTGGACGGCCGCGGTGTTCCTCACGGTGGCCGCCGGATTCGCGATCCTCTTCACGGGACGTTACCCGCGCGGGATCTTCGACTTCAACGTCGGTGTCCTGAGGTGGAGCTGGCGGGTGTCGTACTACGCAACGAGTGCCATAGGCACCGACCGGTACCCACCGTTCACGCTCGAACAGGACCACTACCCGGCGACTTTCGATGTCGCCTACCCCGAGTCGTTGTCCAGGGGTCTGGTGCTCGTGAAGTGGCTCCTGGCCATTCCGCATCTGATCATCGTCAGCCTGTTCACGAATGGGTTGATCTGGTGGACCCAAGAACTGGGCGACTCGAGCGCCTCGGGACAGTACGGAACCGGGCTCATAGGACTGCTGGTGTTGGTGGCTGGCATCGCCCTGCTGTTCACCGGGAGATATCCGCAGGCGTTGTTCGATCTGCTGATGGGACTGAACCGCTGGGTGTACCGCGTCGTTGCCTATGTCGGGCTCATGACCGACCAGTACCCGCCATTCCGGCTCGACCAAGGCGGATCTGAGCCTCCGGCGACCCCGGGTCCAAGCCGTGACCCCGAACACACCGGTGCCGTGACAACGGCAGGCATGTGAGCACGTCAAGAAGAGTTCCCGGCCGCCCCGGCGACCGGGAACTCACCGACCGGTTTCGCCCCCGTCAGCTGAGTAACCTCGGCGGATGCCGACGATCTTCACACGCATCATCGATGGCGCTCTTCCAGGGACCTTCGTGTGGGACGACGACCACTGTGTCGCCTTCCTCTCGATAAACCCGCTCCAACCGGGACACACCCTGGTTGTGCCGCGCGAAGAGATCGATCACTGGCTGGATTGTCCGGGCGACCTCCGGGATCACCTCTTCGACGTCGCCCAACAGATCGGTCGAGCGATCGATGCTTCGTGGAACCCGGAGAAGGTGGGCCTGATGCTGGCCGGACTCGAAGTCCCGCACATGCATCTGCACGTGGTCCCGATCTGGGGCGTGAGCGATCTCGATTTCGCCAACGCCGGTTCTGCGAGTCGCGAGCAACTCGACGAGGCTGCGAATCGCATTCGGGCCGCCCTGCGAGAGGCAGGCGCGACCGCTGTGAGCAATCAGGGTCCTGCCGGGTCCTGACCCGACATGGGAAACGGCCCTGCCTTCGAGTACAGGCCGACCACGGAATCGCCGAGATGCGATCGGAGCCAGTTGGCGGTGCCGGCCAAGGCCTCCAGATCGAGACCGGTGGCAAAGCCCATTCGGTGAAGCATGAACACCAGGTCCTCCGTGCAGATGTTGCCCGTTGCGTTCGGAGCGAACGGACAACCCCCGACGCCACCGAGGCTGGCATCGAAGCTGCGAACGCCCGCCTCCAACGCTGCGTAGGCGTTGGCCATGCCCGTGTTGCGAGTGTTGTGGAAGTGCGTTCCCAGCTGCACACCATCGGGGACCACGGGAGCGATGGCACCGATCCGCTCGGTCACGTCTCGAGGTGTTGCCACTCCGATCGTGTCCGCCAGACTGAGCCGAGACGGTTCGACCTCTACGCAGGATTCCACGGTCTCAACGACCTCCTCGACCGGTACCTCTCCCTCGTAGGGACAACCAAAGGCCACGGAAACCACAAGCGAAGGTGCAACGCCATGCTCCTTGGCCCGAGTGGCGATCTGTTTCCAGACCTCGACGCCCTGGTCCCTCGTAGTGCCTTGGTTGCGTTGTGAGAACGTGTCGGTCACCACGACCGCATAGGCAACCTCGTCGCATCCGGCCTCGATCGCTCTCTCGAGTCCACGCTCGTTGAGCACCAATCCGATGTACGAGACGCCACGGTTGCGCGGCACTGCTTGCATGACCGCTTCGGCGTCGGCCATGGCGGGCACTCGCGATGGGTGAACGAATGATGTGGCTTCCAGCCTGCGCACGCCTGCATCGATCAGGCGCGAGATCAAATCCACCTTGGTACCGGTGCTCAAGACGGTCTTCTCGTTTTGCAGGCCGTCGCGAGGAGAGACGTCGACTATCTCGACCTGGCCGGGCGAATTCGGATCGGTCATGCGCCCGATCCTACGTCTGTCATTCCACGTATCGCCGGAACGAAAACTGCCGGGTGAGTGCTTCATCGAGGGTCGGGCGTCTGAGACGCCCGGAGACCGAAGACGGCACCCGGTCCTGGGCGACGGCGTTCGCTATCAGCGCAGCAGCTTGTGATCGCGTGAGGGCGGCGTCGGGGCAGAACCGACCGGGACCGCAGCCGCCGCTCACACCTGCGGACGCAAGGGCAGTGGTGGCTGCCAACATCACAGGATCGTGGACGTCGCTGAACCTGACGTTCTCGCCAGGGGGTAGGTCGAAGGCCTCGGCGATCAATCGTCCGGCGTCAGCACGACTGATCGGGACATCGGGACAGACGGCGTAACGGGCGCATCCGAGCACCACTCCTGCGGCCGCCAGGGCATTGATGCCATCCTCGGAAGGATGACCGTCGTCGTCCTCGAACGCGTTCGGCCCAGGAGCGAAATCGACCGCGGCGGCGATCATGCCGAACAGATCTCCACGCGTGATCAATCGGTCGGGGCAAGCGAGAAATGTGCCGCATCCTCGGAACACCCCGAGATCGGCCAGGCGGTTCATCGCTTGTTCGTTCGGGTCGGTCTCATCGTCGTCGAACGCATCGGGACAGCCCAGTCTGCTCGAGGTCGAGATCGCAACTTCGTCCAGCCGGAGACGCAGCGACTCGGGCGACGGCAGCTTCCCGCCTGAATAGACGTTCATCCAGAGGTCGTCGACACCGACATCGGCGTTCACTCGGAACCTGAGATCGTCCCGGACGAAGGCACTTTGTCCATCGACCCAACCCTCGATGAGCCCGTCGGAACGCCCAGGATCGTTGAGTCTGATGTGGCCTTCGATGCAGTACCACTGCCCCGGATCGAGGATGGCGACGTCGTTCCACTCCATGATCTCACCGCAGTCTTTGGGTTGGTCGAGGTGATAGACGTAGTACCCGATTCGGCTCTGTCCGGCCCCTGCTCCGGCCGATCCCACCGGTCTGTACATCATCCGAGCGGACCAGCCTGGATACCCCTCCGAGGCGGGAACGCAACCCCGCCCGGTCCCACTTCTGAGGCTTGCGAAGCCCGGCAGCTTTCCCGACTGACTCGGCTCCCACCGATCGAGCGACAGCATGTACCGGAACCAGGCTTCGTCGGGACTACCTGGCACCGCATGGAACTGGCCCAGGCCCCAATGTGATCCTTCGGACACATCGACGGCGAGGGCACCACCGCGGTATCCAGGGTCGGTCGGCGCCGTGCCGGATCCATCGAAGTGTTCCAGTACCACCGCCGCAGACGCGGGCACGGATGCCCACAGTAGGGCGACCAATGCCACGGCCAAGGTCCAAGCTCTCCGGTAGCTCACGGGACTCACAACGACATCGTCGTCATCCTCGGTACCCAAATCGAGGATCTCACCCCCGGAATGGGTCGGAGGGCTCAATCGAGGATTGGCGCCGGTTCCTGGTCATCTCCCTCGAAACGGTTGGGGACGACCACTCCGACTCGCTCGTCGGCCAGACCGACGTTGGCGGCCGCCAGTGGGAAACCCAACGCCCGACGAAGGAAGGTCGCCATCTGACCCCGGGTCACTTCTGCATCCGGGCAGAACGCGCTGTTGTCCGGCGGGTTGCACCCTCGGGTCACCCCGGCGGTGGCGAGTCGATCGATGTCGGTTTCGAAGACCGAGTCCGAGTCGTCCGAGAACATGTCGGCTCCTGCTCCATCGACATAGCGGAACGTCCTCACCAGGAAAGCGGCCATCTGCCCACGGGTCACGGGGTCCTCCGGACAGAAGCTCGTGGCGGTGCAACCCCGAGCGATACCGGCCGCCGCCAACGCGTTGATGGAGGCCTCGGCAAAGTGGTCATCGTCATCGGCGAAAGCGTCTGGTCCGTCTGGGAGCCCGAGCGCCCGATCGAGCAGTGCTGCCATCTCGCCCCGCGTGATCGAGTCACCGGCGCACGACAGCCGCTCTCCACAGCCGAGGAACACGCTACGGGCATACAACTCGTCGAGGTCGGCTTCGTGTTCGCTGTCGTTGTCATCGGAGAACGGGTCCAGACATCCGACCCGACCAGTGTGTGAGAACACCAACTCGTCGAAGCTCGAGGTGAGGTCTTCGGCGTTCACGACAGACCCACCAAAGTAGATGTTGGCCCAGAAGTGACGGGCGCCGATGTCGGCCTCGTCTGCCCGCCGAAATGCGACATCGGGCCACCGGAGCGCAGCCGCGCCGTCGACCCACGCGTCCACACGGCCATCATTCTGACCCGAAGTGTTCATCTGAACATGGCCCTCGATGCAATACCACCGGTCTTGTTGAATGACACCGGGCTGCCAGAGGATCTGGTCGCCACAAGTGCCTTCCTGGTCGAGGTGGTACAGATAGGTACCGAGACGAACCTGGCCGGGGCCTGCGCCTTCGGTGCCCGTTGCTTCGAACATCGTCCGTGCCGACCATCCAGGGCTGGACGCCGTCGATGGGATGCACCCGCGAGCGGACGACGAGTAGAGGCCAGCCAGTCCGGGAAGCTTGCCCGACGACGAAGCATTCCAAGAGTCGAGCCGGAGGTAGTACCGAAACCAAGCCTCGTCGGGTGTCGGGTCGAGCCGGAGGATGCCGCCGATACCCCGGTTGGTGTACGCCGGGATCCTGACGCGCACCCCGTCACCTCGGAAACCGTCGATCGCAACCGTGCGACTGTCATCGTCGCGAGCGTCCACGAAGTCGGCCCATGCGCCAGGCGGTTCAGCGTCCTCCTCGGCATCGTCTGGCAGCTCGTAGATGTCTTCGAACGGAATCGTGATGTCATGGTCTCCAAGCGTGGGGAGAGCCGGCACGAGCGCGAGCAGCAGCGCAATCCACATCGCGACATGACCCGAACGTCGTAACTTCATGAAACCCCCCGTTCAACGTGCCCCGTGGAAGGCGTGAACCCCGCCATCATGCCACGCCGTAAGCTTTGTGAATGCGCGTCTTGGTCACCGGGGGCACCGGATACATCGGAAGTCATACCGTCGTCGAGCTCATCCTGGCCGGACACGATGTGGTGATCATCGACAGTCTCGACAACTCCAAGCGCTCTGTGGTGGAACGCATCGGCGAGATCACCGGCTTGACCCCCGATTTCGTCGAGGCGGACATACGGGACGAGGAAGCGCTAGAAGCCGTGGTCGCCGGTGCCGGGTTCGAGGCATGCGTGCACTTCGCCGGCTTGAAGGCGGTGGGGGAGAGCGTCGCTCGCCCGCTCGAGTACTACGACGCCAACGTGGCCGGCTCCGTGACACTGCTCCGGGTGCTGGATCGCCATGCGGTGCGGACATTCGTGTTCAGCTCGTCGGCGACGGTGTACGGCGACCCGGACGAGGTACCCGTCACCGAAGCCACACCCACCAAGCCGCCCACGAATCCGTACGGCTGGACGAAGCTCATGATCGAGCAGATCCTCACACACCTGCACGATTCCAATGCCGAATGGAACGTCGCATTGTTGCGTTACTTCAACCCGGTCGGCGCTCACCCGAGCGGGATCATCGGGGAGGACCCCAGCGACGTCCCCAACAACCTCATGCCATACATCTCGCAGGTCGCCGCCGAGGCGTTGCCGAGGCTGAGCATCTTCGGCAACGACTACCCGACTCCGGACGGCACGGGAGTCCGCGACTACATCCATGTCGTGGATCTCGCCAAGGGGCACCTGGCGGCGCTGGATCGGCTCGCGTCAGACCCAGGTCTGCACATTTGGAATCTGGGAACGGGAGACGGGACCAGCGTTCTGGAGCTCGTCTCGGCGTTCGAGCGAGCGACACGCGTTCGGATTCCCTACGAGATCACGGGACGGAGGCCGGGCGATGTGGCCGCCACCTGGGCCGAGGTCACAAAGGCGTGGCGAGAGTTGGGCTGGAAAGCCGAGAGGACTCTCGATGACATGTGCGCAGACAGCTGGCGCTGGCAGCAGTACGCCCTCCGACTCGACGATTGAGCCACGCGCTCCAGCCGCTCGCGAATCGTGGCAGCCGGGGTCAGGACATGACTAGGCCCACGAGTCGAGCGCTTGCTGGATGAAGGCGTGCGATGCCTCCAGGAGCGCTTCGTGATCGCCGGGCGATCGTGCGATCGGCGCACCGAAGCGAACGTGCACGGTCTCACCGACCGGCGCCGGCCACAACCTGTGCAACCGCCACGACCCTCCGATTGCGGTGGGGATCACGGGAAGCCGATCGGCGGCCTTGAGAAGGGCCGCACTCCCTGCGGGGCGGAACGGTCCCAATTCGCCTGTGCGCGATCGGGTCCCTTCCGGGAAGATCACAACACTCACGTTGCGGTCCTGCGCGCGCTTGGCCATGGCGATGATCGCTCTGATCGACTGTGAACGATCACCCCGGTCGATGAGGGCGTTGCCGCCGTGCTTCAGGTTGAGCGAAACCGATGGAATCCACTTGCCGAGTTCGGCCTTTGCCACGTACTTGGGGTAGTTCGTGAACAACAACCCGCCGATCATGACGATGTCGATGAGGCTCTGGTGGTTGGAGATGATGACGTAGCCGGTGTTGGGCCGGATGGCGGGATCCCGCTCGACGATGACCTTCGTGCCGAGGATCGAAAAGGTGGCCATCAGGGAACGTTGCAACGCGCCCATCACCGCCTCGAAGGCCCGCAGGCTGAACGGCCGAGCGATCCGCCCAGCGATGTCGAACAACACCAGGCATAGCCCGAATGCGACCCAGAACGGGATCGTGAGAATCCATTGGAGCGCTCGTTTCACAACGGGAAAGTCTAGGACTGGCCGAGCCGGTCGAAGGCGCGGACGACCGAGTCGGCGAGCTCCGGGCGATGACGGCCGAGCAACGAGGCGTGCCCGGCATCGACCCAGATGAGCTCACTGCCGGTCCAATGGCGATGGAGTGCTTTGGTCGCCGACACCGGAACGAAACCGTCCTTCCGTGCGGCCACCAGGACCGCGGCAGCATGATGCGGGAGGGGGTCTGTTGCGAGCACCGTCACCGCCGACAGCATGGTTCGCAAGCGGTCGCGGGCGTCTCCGCCTCCAAGAGCCGACCAGTCGACGGCGGTCGACAATACGCCATCCAGGTAGACCGGCCCCGGAGAGTGCGACGCTGCGTGCGGTGCGGTCGCCACCGGAAAGGGCATCGATGCCGAGACCAATGCCGCCATGTTGCCGCCCATCGAGTAGCCGGACACCCCCGGCGTGTAGCTGGATCTGAACATCGCCAGCAGTGCCCGCGCCTCGTGCAGTGCCCCATGACCCATCACCATGAAGTTGGCCACGGTCCGGATCGCCTGTGCTGGATGCGCGGTGAGCCGTCGATCGCCGTAGAACGGGATGTCGACCATGGCCGCTCCGATTCCACGCTCGGCGAGCAGAGCCACCAGCTTCCGTCGGGTTGCGAAACCGTGGTCGTTCCACGCTGCCATGAGCAGAACCATCCGGTCGGTGCCCGCCGCCGGCTCCACCACTTCGATCGGAACCGGACGGCACTCGAGCGGAAGCCGATCGGAGACGGGGCTTGCGAACGTGCCGCGGCGGACCCGGAGGCCGCGATGCTCCTCCTTGCGGCCCCACACCACGTCGAGCTCGGGTATCGGGTCTTCGGGCCGTGGCGGCGATCCGATCATCTCGAGGGTGGTCGTATCTCCCCAACCCTCGGGGAAAATGCCCAGGCGTCCTCGATCCAGGCGCATGAGAATCGTTGCCAGACGGTCGATCGGGTGCACGCCGGGATTCTGGCGCGCGGCGCCGAAAGGGTCCAGCCCGCCTGGCAGGATGCCGATGCTGTCAGCGATGCGCCAACTAGCCATCGTTGCGCTCGCGTGCGTGACCGCCGCCTGTTCCATCGGGGGTTTCGAGCCGTCGACGCTCGATCTGGTCCCCATAGTGGTGACGATCAACGTGGTGGACGAGTCCGGTTCCCCAGTCGAAGACGCCGCCTTCACAGAGGTGGATCGCACACAGCACCCGGCCGACGCGGGTGTCATCGAGCTGTGGGTCACCGACCCGCGGGCGGGGCTGATCGAGGCGCCCGGGTACCTGTCAGAGCCTGTGGTGGTGGACGCCGCCGTGGGAACGATCGAGGTGGCTCTGTGGTCGGAACAGGGACCGGACGGCACGCCTCGGATTGCAATGCACTTCGCCGGTGACTCGATGTTCGGTCGCCGATACCTGACATCGCGCGACGGCCGACCCCCGCTCATCTCGACCGGGGATGGGGGTGCCAGCGCCGCTGCGGTGGTCGAAGGCGTCGCCTCGGTGTTCTCTGCGGCGGACGTCTCGATGGTGAACCTGGAGACCGTCCTGGGCGACGCACCGATGACAGAGGCGGCAACCGGAAAGCGCTTCCTCCTCCAGTCGCCGCAGGAAGCAACTGCGGCTCTCGAAGCGCTCGGGGTCGACGTGGTGGTCTTGGGCAACAACCACTCGGCGGACTGGGGCGATGCAGGGGTTCGGTCGACACTCGAAATACTCGCCGACGCGGAACTCCCTGCGATCGGTGCAGGGCTGGACGACGAGCAGGCTCGAGTTCCTGCCATCGTCAGCCGCGAGGGTCTCGAGATCGGCGTCCTCTCGTATACGACTGTCACCGGCTCGGCAGCGAACGATGCCCTCCCCACGGCCGAACTCCCAGAACCTCGGAATCTGACAGTTCAGAACCGTTGGCAGTACGAGCTCCGGCCGATCGAAGATCTGACCGCCGCCGGGGTGACCCCGCTCCCCGCCGGTAACTACCGCGCCGGCGATCTGTGGGCGTGGTTCGAGGGCCTGCCGGCCGAAGCCAAGGCTGACGCAGGTGTCTGGTCCGAGTTGTCGGATGTGTTCCCCGAACTGCAGGACTGGGTGGCACGTCGCGGGCATGGCGGAGCGGCGTGGTTCCGACGGTCCGCCGTCCGAGCCGACGTACAGGCGCTCCGCGAGGACGGCGTCGACCTGGTCGTGGTTCAACTCCACGGCGGCTACCAGTTCTCCGAGGTGGGATCGACCTTCTTCATGAACGGCGCCCATGCTGCGATCGACGCCGGGGCTGACCTCGTGATCGGGCACCACCCGCACGTCCTCCAAGGGTTCGAATGGTATGAGGGCAGGCTCATCGCCCACAGCCTGGGGAACTTCGTCTTCGACCAGGACTTCCTGTCCACCTTCTCATCGATGATGCTGCGTGTGGTGTACGAAGGGGATCGGTTGCTCGAAGCCAGGGTCTTCCCGGTCGTCATCTCCGAGTACGTTCCTGTGTTCGCGGCAGGGGACGCCGCACGATCCATCCTCCGCGAGCTGCGTGCGGACTCGACGGGCATCGCTCCCGCCGAGAAGATCGGTGGGGTGGTTGCACGCAACATCGACGCAGCACCCGCGGGTTCGGCCGACCTTCAGGTTGTTGGCAACAGTGGACGGGTCGTTGAATCGCTCGAGGACCGTCAGATCGAGGTCGAGATGGATCAGCGGGGGATCGGGCAGGTGCCGGGTGACGTCGTCGTGTTGACCGGCGGCATGCCGGAAGCGTCTGCAGTCGGGCGTGAGCTGCTGCGCTGGGGCTCATTCGACGATGTGATCGCCGACCAGACCCAGATGGGTGCCAACAACTGGAAGATGGACGGCGCTCGCCGCACCGAGACGGTTGCCGTCGACTCGGCAGAGCACGATCTGGCGCTTCGCCTGGCTCCCACCCGGACACAGGGCGCCCTGGTGCGGCCCCTGGCCAGGGTCCCGGTGCCGCGCCATCGGGTATTCGACTCGACCGGGAAGTGGGTGGACGGCGAGCCCGAGTACGCCCTTCGGGCCTCCATCAAGCGCTCCGGGCCGGTCGTACCCGAGATCAGACTGGACGTGTATCGGTTCGAAGACTCCGACCCGCTGTCCGATCCCGAGTCGCAGCTGCTCCGTCGCATCGAGGTGCCGCTGGCCGTGGAGGACTCCGATGCTTGGCAGCAACTCGAGACGCTGGTTCCTCCCGGCACCTTCGACTCGATCGATGGTGTGGAGCCGAATGCCGTGATGGTGTACCTGTCTCTGCCTTCGGGATCGCCCACCGAAGTGCTCATCAATGATCTCCAACTCATCGAATGGCGACGGACGGCCGATCTCCCGGACGACCTGTGGATCGAGGCGGATGTGATTCGTTCGACCGCAGACTTGGTGACGATGATCGTTCGCTGACGAACTGGCGGTCAGCCGAGATCGGTGATCAAGAGGTCGTCGAATGTCTCACGTCGTACCACGAGTCTCGAACGCCCTTTGGAAACGAACACCACGGCGGGGCGCAGAACCTTGTTGTAGTTCGAGCCCATCGAGTGTCCGTATGCCCCGGTGACCGGTGTGGCGACGACATCACCAACGTCGAACCCGGCCGGCAGACTGCCTTCGCGAACGAGCAGGTCGCCCGATTCACAGTGTTTGCCGACCAGCCGGATGGGCTCGGTGCGATCGGCGTCCGTTCGGGCAGGGAGGAACGTCTCATACCCCGACCCGTAGAGCACCGGGCGCGGGTTGTCGCTCATCCCTCCGTCCACTGCGACGTACGTGCGCACATCTGGGATGTGTTTGATGGTCCCGATCCGATACAGAGTCACGGCGGCGGCAGCTGCGATGGATCGACCCGGTTCCACCGACAGCTCGGCTGTCACTCCCAGGCGGTCCGCCTCGGCCCGAAGCGTGCGACACCAGTCTGTGATCGAAGGGGCATCCTCGCCCTCCACGTACGGAACCCCGAGCCCCCCACCCATGCAGAGCTCGGGGAGTCCGAAGTCGGCGGCGAAGGCGGCGACCACATTCAGCGCTTCTGAGAAGGACTCGACTCTGAAGACCAGCGAACCGATGTGGGTGTGGAGTCCGACCAGGTCCATCGCCTCCGAGGTCTGCATGCGCCTCACCGCCTCGGTGGCCGTGCCGGTGGAGACCGTGAACCCGAACTTCGAGTCGTCCTGACCGGTGGCGATGTACTCGTGCGTGTGCGCCTCCACGCCCGGTGTGATTCGGGCCACGACAGTCGGCTTGGGAAGGCCTTCGGTCACCAGCGACTCGATGCGCTCGATCTCTTCGAAGCTGTCGATCACCAGCCGTCCGACTCCCGCTTCGAGTGCCATGCGGAGCTCGGCGTCGGACTTGTTGTTGCCATGCATCACCAGGCGGCCGGCGGGAACACCGGCCGACATTGCGACGTACAACTCACCGCCGGTTGCGACATCGATGCGCATCCCCTCCTCATGGGCCAGGCGCGCCATGGCGCGGCACAGGAACGCCTTCGAGGCATAGATGGCGCCGTCGCCCATTCCGGCCACGGCTTCACGACATCGCCTGCGCAGGTGTTCCTCGTCGTACACGAACAGAGGAGTCCCGTATCGGTCGGCGAGCTCGACCAGATCGCATCCACCAACCTCCAGACGGCCGTCCTGGACGCCAGCCGAGTCGGGGAGGAGGTGTCGAGGGAGGACGGTCATGGACTGGCGATGCTAGAAGCCTGAGCGGCCATCACCTGGCGTCGCTGTCAGACGGCGGACGAACCGCTCCGATCGACGGTCGGAGCGCCACGACGATAGAGGTACCACCAACCGGCTCCATGCACCGCAACGCCCGCCAAGAGCATTGCGGTCATGACCCACTGGCCGAACACAGCCGCGAGCAAAGCGGCGATGGTGGCCGTGATCACCAACGCGGTGCGGACGCCGTTCAGAGGACCGAACATGGGACCGATCGTACCGACCTCGTCGACGTAGCCGGCATCGGCGACTCAGGGCCGGCAATCCACGCTGAATCGGATCTCGTATCCACCCACCGCGGATTGGACCAGGCTCTGCGCTCGACATTCTGAGTCGCGCCCACCGAATCGCCATCGCACGAGGTTCGGGTCGTCGGTGAGCTCGATCGTGGCCGACAGTGGAACGACGTCGGCCGTGGGGTCCGGCCGCTCGGGGAAGATGAAGGAGCCGAAAGCGGGACCGAGCACGCCGCCGATGTGGCCCCGGTTGCTCGGGCGGCGGTCCGACTGAACCGTCGACACGATGCGGTCTTCCTGCTCGTACCCGGGATCACACCACGATGCATGAATGTCGGGCCGGCAACGGGAGATCTGGAGGTACGCCGCCACACCGAGAAATGCGAGAAACGCGAGCAGCACGAGAGGCCCGATGGTCGGGCGGCGGTCGATCGGGAGCGACACGACGAGAAACGTGACCGTGCCGAGTACGGCGGCGAACAGAGAAGACCACATCCAGCTTCGGGTCGACACGTTGTCTGCCGACAGTCCTAGCAGAGCGAGGATTCCCCACACCAAGAGCAACAGGGCCATCCAGGGCATCGCAGCCTCAGCCCATCGGGATCCTCGGAGCGCCAGCGCGGCAACCGACACATAGACCGCGCCGACCATCGTGAGCCATAGTTCGAGTACGAACGATCCCTGCGGCAACAGCCATCGGTCGATCAGGAACACCAGCCATCCGGCGATCATCAAGCCGGCTGCGAGCTTGGGACGGAGCGGTCGCACGCCGCCAGTATGGCGCGATCGACATGCCTGGAGTCAGTGAATAGGCAGCCGGGAAGCGGCCGATCGGCCATGCCGACGGCCGATCAGATACGCACCCGCTCCCACGCCAACCATCGAAACCCCGCCGGCCGACCATGCGATCGCGAGCTTGGTCTTGCGGGCGAATACCACGATCGGCCAGCCTCGCTCGCGAGCAACGCTCTCCAGCCCTGAATCGGGATTGACGGCCACAGGGTGACCGACCAACTCGAGCAAGGGGAGGTCGGAGATCGAGTCCGAATAGGCGTAGCACCGGGCCGGGTCGTAACCGAACGATGCGATCACGGCGGCAACGGCCTCCGCCTTGCCCGGTCCGTGCACGAAGGGTCCATCGATCTGATCGGTGAGGTGTCCTTCGACCACGACTCCCTTGGTGCCGATGCCTCCCGTCATGTGGAGATCCTGAGCGAGGAGCTCGACGATCCGATGTGGCGAGGCCGAGGCGATCCAGGTGGCACGACCAGCCTGATGGTGCATCTCGACGAGGCGCCGGCTCTCGGGCCTCACCTTGGCGACGAGCTTGGGAACGACCGTCGATGCGACCCCGTCGAGGGTCTCCTCGGAGACTCCGGCAATACCCCCCAGCACCGCTGCGCGGGCTGCATCCTTGCGCTCTGGGCTCTCGCCGAGAAGCGCGAACACGAGCGCATCTAGACCCCAACCTGCGACCTGACGATTGCTGGCGAGGCCCTGGCGCCACGCTTCCGTGGCGAACGAGAACACCGAGACGCCGGCAATCAACGTGCGATCGAGGTCGAAGAAGGCTGCGGCTGTCATACCAATGGTGACGGTACCGCGCGTCGGTGACTCACGCCCAGCGCCGAACCTCGCGAGTTGACTGAGTGAGTGCTCACTCACTTATATGGGGCGGATGCCGACAGGTACACCCAGAGCACGGCCCCTTCCGCCGGAGGAGCGCAGAGCCGCGATCATCGATGCGGTGCTGCCGTTGCTGCTGCAGCGGGGGGCTTCGGTCACGACTTCGGAGATGGCAGAAGCTGCGGGTGTCGCCGAAGGAACCATCTTCCGGGCCTTCCCCGACAAGACGGCAATCATCCACGAGGCCATCCATACGATGATGGATCCGGCGCCGACGATCGCAGCCATCGATACGATCTCCCGCACGCTGACGCTCGAACGTCAGCTGACGGAAGCGGCGGAGATTCTTTCGCACCGGTCGCGCCAGATGGCCACCCTGTTCGGCATGCTGAGGTCGTTGCAGCCCACCCCTCGACATTCGCCGACGAAAGCGCACCAATACGTGTCGAACTCGATCGATCGCATCACGGACGCGCTCGCCGGTTTGCTCGAGCCGCACCGTGAGCACCTCTCGCTCGGGCCGCAGCGCGCGGCGATGGCACTCCAGAGCCTGGTGATCACGAACTCCCATCCGTTGATCGCCTCGGACCGGCGCCTGTCCGTCGACGAGATGGCCGCCGTCGTGGCGCACGGCGTTCTGAAGTCAGTCGAAAGGGCCGGAATCTGATGCTTCTTCGGATCCTCCGCCGAAGGCTCGCGCCGTATCGACGGTGGATCACCCTCGTCGTCGGCCTCCAACTCGTCGCAACGATCGCGTCGCTATATCTGCCCAGCCTGAACGCCGACATCATCGACAGCGGTGTGGTGCTCGGAGACACCGACTACATCCTCCGTACGGGCGGGTGGATGTTGTTCGTCTCCGCCATACAAATCGTCTGCACAGGGATCGCACTCTTGTTCAGCGCCCGGACTGCGATGGGCGTTGGGCGCGACCTTCGAGGTGCCATCTTCCATCAGGTCGGGACCTTCTCGAGCCGAGAAGTGGGTCACTTCGGAGCCCCTTCGCTGATCACCCGCAACACCAACGATGTCCAGCAAGTGCAGATGTTGGTGATGATGGGCCTGGCTCTGATGATCAGCGCGCCGATCACGATGGTCGGGGGTGTGATCATGGCGCTCCGAGAGGACGTGGGTTTGTCGTGGCTCGTCGCCGCCGCCGTACCCGTTCTGGCCGCCTCCGCCGGATTCATCGTCAGCCGGATGGTGCCCGGATTCCGGCGGATGCAGAAACGGCTCGATGACGTCAACCGGGTGCTCCGGGAACAGATCATTGGCATCCGCGTTGTCCGCGCCTTCACCCGCGAGCCCTATGAGGTGGAGCGTTTCGGAATGTCGAACGCCGAACTCACCGACGTGACGATCTCGGTTGGGCGATGGATGGCGGCCATGTTCCCGACAGTGATGCTGGTTCTGAACGTGTCGAGCGTCGCCGTGCTGTGGTTCGGGGGTATCCGGGTGGATGCCGGCGAGATGCAGATCGGGTCCTTGACCGCCTTCCTCGCGTACCTGATCCAGATTCTCATCGCCGTAATGATGTCGACCATGGTGCTTGTCATGTACCCGAGGGCCGCAGTGTCGGCCGATCGTATCGGGGAGGTCATCGACACCGACTCCTCCGTGGTGCCACCGACCGATGGCCGCACCAGCGTTCCCAAGCTCGGCACAGTCCGATTCGACGCTGTCGGCTTCACGTATGCCGGTGCGTCACATCCGGTTCTCGGCGCAATCTCGTTCGAGGCTCGCCCAGGGGAGACCACGGCCATCATCGGCTCCACCGGGGCGGGTAAGACGACCCTTCTCAACCTGATTCCTCGACTGTTCGACGCAACCGAAGGATCCGTCAGCGTGGACGACGTAGACGTCCGTGAGTATGCCCCGGAGGCACTCTGGGCGAAGGTCGGGCTCGTCCCGCAGAAGGCGTACTTGTTCAGCGGGACGGTCTCGTCGAACCTGCAGCTGGGCAAGTCCGACGCCACCGAGGCCGAAATGTGGCGAGCCCTCGAGATCGCACAAGCTGCGGACTTTGTACGAGCGATGCCGGAAGGCCTCGACGCACCGATCGCTCAGGGCGGCACCAATGTGTCGGGCGGACAACGCCAGCGGCTTGCGATCGCCCGTGCGTTGATCCGGAATCCAGAGGTCTACCTCTTCGACGACTCCTTTTCGGCCCTCGACGTGGCCACCGATGCTCGGCTGCGCCGTGCCCTCGCTGGAGTCACACAGGATTCCACCGTGTTGATCGTCTCGCAGCGGGTGTCCACCATCGTCGACGCCAGCCAGATCGTGGTGGTGGAAGATGGCGCCATCGTCGGCATCGGATCCCACGACCAGCTCCTGGGCACTTGCCCGACCTACGTCGAAATCGTCGAATCCCAGTTGAAGGCGGATGCATCGTGAGCGACCCGACCCGCCCCCCAGGGCAGAAGAAGATGGCGTCGACGGAACGGATCGAAGCTCCCCGCATGGGGCCGCACGGTGGGGGGATGATCGGGCAGAAGGCCCTCGACTTCGGGCCATCGGCGAAGCGCTTGTTCCGCCGGCTTCGGCCTGAGCGTGGGCGCGTCGGATTCGTGGCGCTGGCTGCGCTCATCAGCGTGGCCCTGGCCTCGATAGGTCCGCGAATCCTCGGTCGGGCCACCGACGTCATCTTCGCCGGCGCCATCGGGTCTCGGCTCCCGGCCGGCATGACGAAAGCCCAGGTGATCGAAGCCGCCCGCGCCCGCGGGCAAGACCAGATTGCCGACATGATCTCCGGCGTCGACGTCGTCCCCGGTCAGGGCATCGACTTCACGGCTCTCGGAAAGACCCTGCTCGTCGTCCTCGCCATCTACCTCGGCTCGGCTCTGCTCGCCTACCTCCAGGGATACCTCCTGAACGATGTGGTCCAGCGCACGGTGTATCGGATGCGAGGCGAAGTAGAGGACAAGCTCAATCGGCTCCCGCTCTCGTACTTCGACCATCAGCCCCGTGGAGAGCTGCTGTCCCGCGTCACCAACGACATGGACAACGTCTCGCAGACGCTCCAACAGACCATGAGCCAGATGCTGACGTCTGTCCTAACAATCATCTTCGTCGTAGGGATGATGTTCTCGATCTCGGCCACGCTGTCCATCGTGGCCCTGGTGACCATCCCGGTGAGCATGGGGGTCGCCGGCATGGTCATGAAGCGATCGAGGATCCAGTTCGTCGACCAGTGGCGGAGGACCGGAGGGCTGAACGCGCAGGTCGAAGAGGCCTTCACGGGACACGCGCTCATCAAGGTGTTCGGACGGCTCGGGGAAGTCGAGGCCCGCTTCGCCGATGAGAACGAACAGCTCTACCAGGCCAGTTATCGAGCCCAGTTCCTCTCACACCTCATCATGCCGCTCATGATGTTCATCGGGAACCTCAACTACGTCGTGATCGCAGTCCTTGGAGGTCTGCGGGTGGCGAGCGGCACCATGAGCCTCGGTGAGGTGCAGGCGTTCATCCAGTACTCGAGGCAGTTCACGCAGCCGGTCACCCAGGTGGCCTCGATGGTGAATCTGCTGCAATCTGGCGTGGCCTCCGCCGAGCGAGTCTTCGAACTGCTGGACGCCGACGAAGAACCGGCCGGTGCCGACCGTGCCGCCGCAGCAGAGGTGACCACCGGCCGGGTCGAGTTCGATCGAGTGTCATTCCGCTACGTCGAGGAGCAGCCCCTCATCGAGGACCTGTCGCTGAGAGTCGAACCGGGGCAGACGGTGGCGATCGTCGGTCCGACAGGAGCCGGAAAGACCACCCTGGTGAATCTCATCATGCGCTTCTATGACCTGGATGCGGGCCGGATCACGCTCGATGGGCTCGACATCTCAGAGATGCACAGAAGCGACCTCCGGTCGAAGATCGGCATGGTGCTCCAGGACACCTGGCTCTTCGAAGGAACGATCAGGGAGAACATCGCCTACGGCCGCCTCGACGCCACCGAGGACGAGATTCATGCGGCGGCGGAAGCAACCTTCGTGGACCGTTTCGTCCACAGTCTGCCCGATGGCTACGACACCATCGTCGATGACGAGGGCGCGCACATCAGTGCCGGCGAGAAGCAGCTCATAACGATCGCTCGCGCCTTCCTGGCAAACCCGCCGCTCCTCATCCTCGACGAGGCGACGAGCTCTGTCGACACCCGCACCGAGGCTCTCCTCCAGCACGCCATGGCGGCGCTCCGAACCGAACGCACGAGCTTCGTCGTGGCACATCGCTTGTCCACCATCCGCGACGCCGACCTCATCCTCGTGATGGAGGAAGGACACATCGTCGAGCAGGGCAGTCACGATGAGCTCGTCGCCCGCGGTGGGGCGTACTCGAGCCTGTACGAAGCCCAGTTCAGCGGACCACGGGTCTTGGTGACTCCCACGCAGCCGCTGTCGGGAGCACCCCACGGTATGGCGCCTACGGCAGCCCCTCACCGCTGATCGAAACCGCCGGTGTTCGCCTCGGTGAGCATCCGTATGACCTCGTCACTGGGGCGAACGTCACCAAAGTAGCGGTAGAACGTGGCGAGCGAAGCTTCGTGCAGGCCGAACGAGTGGCCCACGTTGGCATCCGAGATCATCGTGACCTGGTAGCCCAACTCCACCGCGTCGCGAGCGGACGACTCGCAGCAGATGTTCGTGACCAGTCCCGAGACGAGCAACGAGGTGACCCCCTTCGCCTCGAGTCTGTCATGAATATCACAGTGCCCGGGAAAGAAGGCGCTGGCGCCGAGCTTGACCGCTCGAAGGTCTGACTCATCAACCACGAGGTCGGCGGCGAGGATGGTGCCGGCTCCGCCCGACTTCGTCTCTTCGACGTACCGCGCAGCGATCGTCGTGCCGAGCCGGCGCTCCAGATCGAGCGACGGACGAACCGCGCTGGTGACGAAAGCCACGGTGCCTCCACCGGTACGGAGCGACCGCGAGACGGCGTTGATCCGGTCGATCGCCCTGGAACTCGTATCGGGTTCGCGTGCGCAAGATCCGGCGTCCATGTCGACCACTACCAGTGCGGCTCGGGATGGATCCAACCGCTCGTAGGCGTGGAGCCGTCCCCTCCTTTCGAAAACCCTCTCGACCAGGCCCCGGGGAAGCTCGGGACAAGGGTGGTTCGGAATCACCCGGTGACCTTACCCACCCGACTCGAGAGTCTTTCGATTGCCACCTCCCACCTCAACCATCGGGCTGGTAGCTTGCCCTGTGGCAACCGGAGTTGTCGTCGGGGGTACAACGTCGCATACGACACGGGGGAAACGATGTCGTCGAATCACACTTCACTTCGCGCACTCGCACTGGTCGTGCTTCTCGTGATGGCAGCGCTGCCTGCGGCGGCGGATGCCACCGATCCGGGGGGCACCTTCATCGACGACAACGGGTCGGTCCACGAGGGCTACATCGAGGCAGTTGCCGCCGAAGGCATCACAGTGGGGTGCAACCCGCCGACCAACGATCGGTTCTGTCCGGATGATCCGGTGACACGGGGCCAGATGGCGGCGTTTCTCGTCAGGGCGTTCGATCTGACCGATGGCGCAGGATCGGACCTGTTCAGCGACGACGACACATCCGTCTTCGAGAACGACATCGATCGGCTCGCCACCCGAGGCATCACCAGGGGGTGCACCGCCACGCTGTTCTGTCCGGGTGACACCGTCACGCGCGGGCAGATGGCGGCCTTCATCGCCCGGGCGTTCGGCTACACGGCGGGTGCCGGCGACGATCTCTTCGTGGACGACGAGGACTCCATCTTCGAAAGCGACATCGACCGCCTGGCCACGGCCGGTGTGACGCTTGGGTGCAACCCACCCACCAATGACCGGTACTGCCCGGACTCGGCCGTGACACGAGCCGAGATGGCCACCTTTCTCGGCCGCGCACTTGGCCTGACACCGATGGTCCCGCCACCACCCGAGCTTCCTCAATTCGGCAACCCCAACGGTGACGCTCCGGTCCCCGCCGAGGCCCAGGCCGAAGACGTCTCGAGTCCGGATCACGTCATCGGCACCGGAACCCCCGCCTCGTGCACGTCGCAGGCGCTCGTGGCCGCAGTGGCCGAGGGAGGCGTGATCGTATTCGACTGTGGTTCAGATCCGGTCACCATCGAGATGGCGGCAACCGCCAAGGTCTTCAACGACCAGGATCCCGACATCGTGATCGACGGGGGCGGGCTCGTGACGCTCAGCGGGGGAGCGGACACCCGAATCCTCTACATGAACACCTGCGACCCCGATCAGGTCTGGACCACCAGCCACTGTCAGGACCAGGACCATCCAAGACTGACGGTGCAGAACCTGACATTCGTTGACGGATATGACGCCGGAATCGAGATCGAAGATGGGGGAGGCGCGATCTGGTCCCGTGGAGGGCGCCTGAAGATCGTCAACTCCAGATTCTTCTCCAACACGTGTTCGGCCACCGGACCGGACGTCGGCGGTGCGGTACGGGTCTTCGACCAGTATCAGGACCAGCCGGTGTACGTGGTGAGCAGCACCTTCGGAGGTGGTTCCGAATTCGGCAACGTGTGCTCCAACGGCGGTGCACTGTCGTCGATCGGCGTGTCATGGACCATCATCAACAGTCTCTTCACGCACAACGAAGCCATCGGCTACGGCGCCAACCCGGCGCAGGCCGGCACGCCAGGTGGCGGCAACGGGGGAGCGATGGCGTTCGACGGCAACACGTTCCATGTGCAGGTCATCGACACCATCATCGAGGACAACCACGCTCGCGAAGGCGGCGGGGGGATCTTCTTCGTCAGCAACGACCGGACTGGAACATTACGGATCGAAGACTCGACGATGCGTCGCAATCCCAGCGACCAGTTCGAGACGATGCCGGGCATCTTCTATCTGGGGTCGGGCCCGATCCAGATCGTCAACTCGACGATCGAGTGAGCGGAGGCGGCAGGGTGCACCGGTAAGGTGCCCCCTGCCGCCTCCGTGGAGACCCCATGACAGACCACCAACTCGCCGCCTACCGGGAGAGCATCGACAACATCGATGCTGCACTGATCTTCATGCTCGCCGAGCGTTTCAAGATCACGAAGAAGGTCGGCGAGTACAAGGCTGCCGTGGGCCTTCCGCCGGCGGACCCGGGCCGCGAAGACGTCCAGATCGCACGGCTTCGCTCCCTGGCCGCCTCAGCCCATCTCGACCCGGAGTTCAGCGAGAAGTTTCTCCGCTTCGTGATCGAAGAAGTCATCCGACACCACGAAAGCGTCGACCGCACGAGCTCTACGCCGGACCCCTGAGGAACGCTTGCACTCACCGGGCGCCGGTCGAATCGGCGTTATCCGTCGAGCCGAAGCTCTGAGGTGGTGATGTCCCGACGACAAGTCCGTGGATCGTCACACCAAGGCCCCAACCGGTCAGTGCCAAACCGACCACCATGCCCACCCATTCGCCGGTGATGTCAGCCGCCAGGGCGATGGCCAGATTCACGACGAAGATCATCACCATCGAAACGGCGAAACGCTTGCATGGAGCTGGAAGGCACGACGTTGCTGCATGCTCGGCAGAGCGTCTTCTGTGCGCTGGTCGTGCGTTGTTTCGGGTGCTCGATGTCGACGTTGTTTGTTCCGTTCGCGATTGACTCGTACTTGGTACGATCTGTCAAGCCGCGTCTCTTGGAGGGTCTGTGGCAAACCAGAAGCGTGCCGGAGCTGAGCGTCTCCGGCCGTTCGCTCGACCCAGAGACCGCGCACGACATGCCAACGTGTCAGCGCGTATGGTCTTGATTTCTCCGTCCTGATGTGACGCTATGGACCCGAGTGATCCCGGCTACAAGGGGCAGAAGGATTACGGACCCCCACTCCTAGCCGTGTACGACTGGTGGGTGCTTGGCTTCATGACTCGAATGGTCCTTCGCTCTCCTACGCAGCTGATGGAGGAGCGCTATCGATCTCTGGTTAGTCGAAGGCATCTCGACATCGGGCCAGGATCTGGCTACTTCATCGACGTAGCAGCACCCGACGGTGTGGAGTTGACGCTGTTGGACCCAAATCGTGACGTGCTCGATCATTGCGAGAAGCGCCTTCGGAGGTTCGATCCAACCCTGATCGAAGCAGACGGACTGAAGCCTCTGCCGGTTCGAGGGCCGTTCGACTCGATCGCCCTGAGTGCGGTTCTACATTGCCTACACGGCCCCATGCAGAATAAGGGTGCGGCAATTCGCAATGCCGCCTCCGTTCTCGAGTCTGAAGGCGTGCTCTTCGGTGGCACGGTGCTCGGCCTCGACGAAGCTCACTCTGGTCCGGCTCGAGCATTCGTGAAGTCAGCCAATAGGCGGGGCTCGTTCGACAACCTGACCGACACCCGTGATGACCTCGAAGCGGTCCTCTTGGATTCCTTCGCCGACGTCGAGGTCGAGGTCGTCGGGTCGCTCGCTGTGTTCACAGCTCGCAAGCCCGCCAGCTCCTAGCCGGCACTCCCTCCGCCACCTCGACGACCTGTTGAATCGAAACCTGCGCAGTGCGCCTCCCAAGTTTGCCGACGTTGCCTCCTCGGCTGCTGGGACAGCAAACAAGCTGTAGCCGGCTTCTACCGGCGGCGTCGTGACGTCGACTCGAGCGAAGTGGTGCTAGGCATGGTCACGCGATCGGCGTGCTATGGCTGATCTCACCGACCACCGCACGATTGGGCGAGATGGAACCGTCGGTTTCGCAGGTGGTGGCGACCTCGGACCGGGTTGGTCCAGGTCACCACCAGGAGCGGCGTAATGGGCAGGATGCACCTACCGCTGAACAGGCTCCACGCTCACACTGAGTGGGAAATGCCCGCCCCGGCTCCGATCAGGCGGTCGGCCGGAGGCAGGCGTGATCGGCAGAAGGAAGAAGCGGTACAGCCGATGCTGATTGAACTCAAGGATGTCGTGAAGCGCTACGGGGAGGGACCGCTGGCCGTCACCGCTCTGGTCGATGTGGATCTCATGATCGACGGGGGAGAGTTCGTAGTGGTGCTCGGACCCTCGGGGAGCGGCAAGACCACTCTTCTCAACGTCCTCGGCGCACTCGACACCGCCACGTCGGGCGCGGTGCGGGTAAACGGGGTCGACCTGGCGGCGTCCGGTCGCCGGGAGTTGTTCGAGTTCCGCGCGCACACGGTTACTTTCATCTTCCAGGCGTTCAACCTGTTTCCCGGGCTCACGGCATTCGAGAACGTCCGGTTCGGTGCGGACGCCGCCGGCTCCGGCGCCGACCCCGATGTGGTGCTGGCGAGCGTGGGCCTGGGCGACAAGGCCGACCGGTTCCCGAGCGAGCTGTCGGGCGGCGAGCAGCAGCGGGTGGCCATCGCTCGTGCGCTCGCGACCCGCAATCCAGTGCTCCTGTGCGACGAGCCGACCGGCGAGCTCGACTTTCACACCGGGGTTCAGATCCTTCAGCTCCTCGAGGAGCAGGCTCAGACGGGACGAGCGGTGCTCGTGGTCACCCACAATCGGGAGATCTCCCGGATGGCTGACAGGGTGATCGAGCTGTCGAGCGGACGGATCGTAGGAGATGGCCCGCCCCAGGGCGGGAAGGCCCCGGTGACGGATCTGCACTGGTGAGGAGGCACGAATGCGCAGCCTGGCGGTCACCCTGAGATGGTCGTTTCGTGATCTCCGATCACACCTGGCGAAGGTGGGAGCCATCGCCCTCGTGATTGCCATCGGTACCGGTGGCTACGCAGGGCTGACCTCCACCACTGCGTGGAGGGAGGTGTCGTACCCGGCCAGCTACCAGCTACTGGCGATGTACGACCTGCGAGTGGATCTGGCGGTGGGCGCCCTGGCCGAACGGGGCGAGCTGGAGGCGACCGCACGGTCGATCGGCGATGCCGACCAGATCGCCGCCATGGAGGAGAGGCTGATCGTCCCCATCCAGGTCGAAGCCCTAACGGGCGGGCGCCCCATCATCGTCCGGGGGGAGCTGACCGGGGCGGACTTCTCCGGCGACGGGCCACAAGTGAACGGGTACCACGTGACTGGCGGGCGCCCCCTGACCGGCTCTGACCGTGGCGAGCCGGTAGCGATGATCGAGACGATCTTCGCCGACTTCTACGACCTGCCGGACACCGGGCGGATCTCGGTGAGCGGTGGTCGGGAGTTGCAGTATGTGGCGACCGCCACCACCCCCGAGTTCTTCACCGTCGCCCCCGAAGGTGGCGTGTTCATGTCGGAGGCGACTTTCGCTGCCGTGTTCACAACCATCGAGACGGCCCAGGACGTGGCGGGCGTCCCAGGCATGGTCAACAACCTGGTGCTGACCCTCACCGCCGGAACCGACAGGGCCGCGATGGTCGAGGAGTTGGAGCAGGCCGTGTCCGTGCTCGAGACGGGGGCCACGGTCTCCACCCGGGACGACAACTTGTCGTACACGGCTCTCAACAACGACATCGATCAGGACCAAGCCATGTTCAACGCATTGGCGACTCTGCTGATGCTGGGAGCGGTCGGGTCGGCCGTCAACCTGGTTCACCGGATGGTCCAGCAGCAACGGCGCGAGATCGGCATCGGAATGGCACTGGGACTGCCCCCGTGGGTTTTGGCGGTCCGCCCACTGCTGGTGACGCTGCAGATCTCGGTGCTAGGTGTGCTCTTCGGCGTTGGAGTGGGCATGTTGATCGGTCGGGCGATGGGAAACGTGCTCCGGGCGGCGGTTCCGATCCCGGTGTGGGACACGTCCTTCCAGCCGGAGGCCTTCATCGGCGTGGCGATCGTCGGGGCCGTCATGCCACTGCTGGCCAGTGCGATGCCCGTGTGGAGGGCGGTACGCGTGTCTCCGATCGAGGCCATCCGACCCGGCCACCTCGTCTACCGCGGCCACACGCCACGGGGACGGCGCCGGCATGCCGCATCGACGTTGACACTCATCCCGTTCCATGACCTGGTTCGTGACAGGCGTCGCACGACCTTGACCGTGCTGGCGCTGGCCGCCGCCATCACGGTCATGGTTGGCTTCCGTGGCATCGCCGACTCCATGTACGACGCCGTAGACACCGCCGAGGCCGAAGCCGTCGCCCAACATGCTGAACGGATCACCGTGGGACTCGACACGTTCCATCTCGTCGAGTCGCCCGAGGTGGCGGCCGTCGCCCACGCCGCCTCCGTGGGCCAGGTCGAGCCGACCCTGCAGCTCCCCGTCGCGTTGCGGGCGGGTGCAGTCGAGATCGATGCTGTGGTGGAGTTGGTCGATCTTCGCAATGGGTTCTGGCGGCCGTCGGTGACCACCGGCTCCATGGGCGATGGAGGTGGGCTGATCATCACCGACAAGGCCGCCCGCGACCTCGGAGTAGGGGTCGGCGACACCGTCGTCCTCCGCCACCCTCACCGGGACGGCCTCACCTCGTTCAGCCGTGTCGACACCCCGCTCCCGGTCCTGGCCACTCATCCCTACCCCGTCAGGGCCATGGTGTACATGCACGCCGAGGACGCCGACATCTTCAACCTGGGTGGCGTCACGAACAGACTCAACCTGCTCCCCGCCCCGGGAGCGACCGAATTCGAAGTGCAGCAGGAGTTGTTCGAGCTCCGCCACGTGACCTCGGTCACCTCGGTGACGTCGCTCACCGAGGCGGTTCGCAATGCCTTTGCACCACTGGTCGGCGTGATCCAGGTGATGGTGGTGGCAGCGCTGCTGCTGGCAATGCTGATCGCGTTCAACAGCGCATCCATCAACCTGGAGTCCCGATCCAGGGAACACGCCACTATGTTCGCCTTCGGGGTGAGGGTTCGAACCGCGCTGCGCATGGCCTCGATCGAGAACCTGGTCGTGGCCGTCATCGCCACGTCGCTCGGGACGGCGGGCGGGCTCGCCATGGTGTGGTGGATCACCCAGCGAGTCCTCACAGAGACGCTCCCCGACTTCGGCTTGGCGGTGGTGCTGGCTCCCGAGACCATTGTGATGGTGACGGTGATGGGGATCGGAGCCGTGGTGTTGGCGCCGCTGCTCACCCTGCGCAGGATGATGACGATGAATCTCCCCGGCACGTTGCGCCTCATGGAGTGACGCTGTCTAGCTGCTACAAGTCGGAACTTGTCAGCACGACCGGCGCCTCTTCGACTACATGACGGGGTGGCTTCACCGTGTTCCCACCGGACCAGACGTGATCGGGATGCCACTCCGTGCAGTGATCGGCGAGATCGGACAACCAGTCCCATCATGGGCTCGGGCGAGCAGTCGATCGCGATCGAATCAGTCAGCTGCCGCATGACCACGTCGGGGTCAGGCTTTCAGTCTTCGATGCAGCGCCGGTCAGGAAAGGATCGCGGAGACTGCAAGCCCGACGAGGTGAGCGGCGACCACGACGAGCGCCGCAATACCGATGTGCTCGATGATCAGTGGCCGCGGATTCAGATGTTTGCTCCGTGCAAGATCGATGGAGAGCGCGGTGACCGCGGTGGCGCCCCACACGATGGCGACCACAACTGCGACATCGAGATCGAGAAGCAAAACTGGTATCGCAAAGGTGGCCGAGGTCACCAGCTTGGCCACAAAGGTCGCCACCGTTGCCGCCCAGATCTCTCGTTGGGTATGGACACCCTCGGACTCCTCCGAGACGTGGATACCCAGAGCGTCCGACAGCGAGTCAGCGATCGCGATCGTGAAGATGCCCCCGAGGACCGCCAGACGAGAGCTCGTACCTGCCGACAGGCCCACCAGAAGGCCCAGGGTGGTGATGACCCCCGACGTGAGGCCGAACGAGATCCCCACGCGGACCGAGTGGTCCAATCGCTGCGGCAGCCTCTTCCCCATCTGAAATCTCATGGCTCGACCCGGTCCAGATCAACGTCCCCAAGGAGCACCCTTGATCCATTCGAGGCAAGTTCCGTCGCAATGTCCGACCCGACACCCTGCTCGAGCAACGCCCGATGTGGGGCAACGGCACACGCACCGATTCTCAGCTGGTAGCGAGCCCCTCGGCCGGCGGCCGGGACTTCACCGGCCTCCGCGGGATACCCGCCGCCGGCCTCAACAACGACCACGCCGGCGACACAGGTTCCCAGTGGGGCCGAGACCTCACGGCGCTCAGTCCGCCTCAAACCCCATGGCTCCCCGACTCGTCCCTTGAACCCACGGGCCATAGCGAAACCCTCTCGCCGCACATCGCCGGCGACCAGAGGCTTATGGACACCGACACACCGTCCGGCTTCGTCGACCGGGCGAGCGGCCGCCACGCAATCACCACCCGCCGAGGCCACTGGAGATCGCGTTGGTGAGGAACCTACGAGAGCGAACACGCGTGCCGCTCAATGCCGTGAGCGAAGCCGCGCACCCCATACTTGGGTAGATCGGGCAATCTCGCGCACACCTCGAGCTCCTGACTCGCTGGCGGTGGCGGCGACCTCGCATGGCCGGCGCCGTCAAGTCTCACGGGGCGGCATTGCTCATATTCCACCGGCCCGATCCGTCACCTCGCCGTTTCCGTTCGTAGCTCACGGAGCGAGCGGTGCTGACGCCCGTCGGAGAAGTTTGAGGGGTGGAGCCAGGCCGTGAAAGCGAGGTCAATGTCTGGCCACTCATCGTCGGTGATCGAGAACCAAGTGGTGTCGCGGTTGCGGCCTTTCGAGACCATGTGGTTCCGAAAGGTGCCCTCGTAGGTGAAACCGAGCCGCGCTGCAGCTGCGCGCGACCGCGCGTTCAGCGCGTCGCATTTCCACTCGTACCTCCGGTATCCGAGTTCGTCGAACACCCGCCGCATCATCAGCCACATCGCCTCGGTGGCGCCGGTCGTACGCATCAAGAGAGGCGAGTAGCTGATGTGACCGACTTCGATAACGCCATGCCGTGGCTCGATCCGGAGGAAGGAGGCAAGTCCGAGTGGCTGATTGGTCTCGATGTCGACGACCGCGTGGAACAGCGGATCACGCGATTTCGACGATTCGTACAGCCACGGATCGAATTTCTCCCGATCGAACGGGCCGTATGGCATGTAGGTCCACATCGATCCAGGATCGCGAGCATATGCCTCGTAGAGCCCGTCGAGATGTCGACCGTGGTCCAGGGGCTCGAGCACGACATGATCCCCCCTCATCGGCGTCAGCGGCGGTGACGGCCAGTCGCCTCGATCAGGAAGGCGGCGACCGACGGGTTGTCCGTACTGGTTGCGCTCCACCCAAGCAGTGTACGGGTGGGTGGGGACGGCCGACTGCCGTCCCCACCAGGTCGGATCAATCGACGAGTGCCAGGCCAAAGGGGTTGATGCCCACCGTGACTTCCGACACCGCTCCGAAGTCGCCACCATGGAGGTCCACCACGCTCACACGATCGGCAGTGGCACCTGAGTGCGTCACGAACAGCTGGCGGTCACGTTCGTCGACCGCAAGGTTGTGGGGGGTCGCGAACTCTGTGTCAACCGTGTCGCGCACCCCGGCGAGACGTCGGTCGAGCGAGAACACGGCGCTGTCCCCACCACCGGCGATGCTCGTGACGAGGACGTCTCCTCGTTTCGTCACCCAGATGCCGTGGGCGGTGGGAACCTCGACCGATGACAGCTCCCGAAGGCTGACAGGGTTGTAAGCCGTGACCGACGAGCCATCCTGGGATGCCACATATAGACGACCCGAGCGGACGAACAGGTGGGGATCCCCGCCCGTCTCGATGCGGCCGGTCTCCTCGAACGTCTTCGTGGAGTAGCGGAGCACGACTCCGCCGTCCTCGAGGCCGACGATGCTCACGAAGGCGTTGTGGCCACTCACGAACACGTCGTGTGGCGAGCCGCCGGCGTCCACGATGTCTGCCGGCAGATCGATCGTTTCGCGCACAGCGAGGGAACGGGCGTCAACGACGCTGACGCTGTCAGAGGTGTCGCCGACCACCCACAGCTGGCTCCCATCCACCCATTGGTGGAACACGCCATCACCCACCTGCACCGTGCCGAGGACCGAGTAGTCCTCATCATCCAGCGCGATCACCTGCGAATTTGCGCGATCTCCGACGAAGACGCGGCCGTATCGATCTGCGTGACTCACGTACATCGGCTCGGTGCCGGGTAGGTCGACAGTGGTGACTTCGAGCGTGTCGGTGTCGATCACGGACACACTGGCGGAACCGCGGTTGGCTACCGCGATCTCGCCGGAATCGGAACCGGCGGCCGCCGGAGCGGCCAAGAGAGTGCTCAGCAGGAGCGCAAGCACGATCAGCGGGGCGCGTCGAAGACGCATGGATACCTCCTCGGGTCGGGGCTTCGAACGTATCCCAGGCAGGCTCCGATGTCGTGGGTTCGCGACCTCTGTTTCCAGGAACTTCACCGACGTCACGCGGCGGTGGCCCGCTGAGTGGCGGGGCTGGAGAGAGGCGTGGCCATTGTCGTGACGGGGAAGGGCGTTTCGGGCGCGGCTGTGAGTCAGACAGGTGGATCGACGCCGGGTTCGGGTGGGAGGAAGCGGATCCGTCCCGGCGGTGAGTGAGGATCGATGCGGTGGCCGTGACGGTGGATGACGACGTGATGGTGGAACCAGCACAACAGGGTGAGGTTGTCGGGTTCATGGGAGCCGCCGTCGATCCGCCGGACGATGTGGTGAGGTTGGAGCCGATAGCGGCTCGGACAACCGTCGGCGGTGCACATCCCACCGTCTCGTTGGTGGATGAGCCGACGGAGGCGGGGCGGCAAGCTGTGAGTGAGGTGACCGATCGGGTGATGGCGGCCGTCGGAGGTGCGGGCGTTGACCTCCACCACACTGTCACAGAGGATGGCTTCGAGAGCGTCGGAACCGAGACGCACACCCGACATGGTGATCACACCGGTTTCTCCGTTGGTGTCGGTGGCTTGGGTGGCATCCACCAGCACCGACACCACCGGCGCCGAAACACTCTCTCCGCCGTCGGCGCGGTCGATCACGAGGTTGACCAGGGCGTCGGCCAACCGCGCCCTACGGGCCTCCCGTCGGCCTGACGGGAGGGTAGGGATCTGATCGGCTGCTTCGGTCACCACCTGTTGGAAGTGGGCGGCGTCGATGCCTACCAGCTCGCCCCAGAGTCGCAGCCCGGTCTGATCGAGAGTCGGTTGCAGCATGAGGAACCGTTCGGCATGTGCCTCTCGTTCATCAGCCCGGGTGTGGCGGCGGCGCAGGGCTATGTGATGGCGGAGGCGGGGGAACGACAGATGCTCGGTCTCAGACACCGGATCGACGCCGTCGAGGCGGGTCAACTCGACCGCCCGATCCACCGTCACCACCCCATCGGCGAGAGAAGTGTCCAGAGGCTCGGAGGGGGATGAGACCAGCCGGGTGAGACCGACGGCGGTTTCGGGGGAGACGTCGAGACGGGACACGATCCACTCGGCCAGATTACGGCATCCATCCGCCAGGGGGATCTGTCTGAGATCGAGTTCCCGCAGCAACCCGACCTGAGCTGCCCGGGCTTTGGATACGATCCCCTCGAGTTCGACCAGACGCTGCTCCAGCGTGTCGGTCGAGATCGTCTCGGATATCGAACTCGCAGCCACTTCAACTCCACAACAGATGCCGTTGATGGCGAACCAGGTGGTGGTTCGCCGGGTGGGGAAGTGGTTGCCGGTCGGCTCCGCCGACTGACGAGTTTGCTTCGCAAACTCCCTGGCGGGTGCCGGGCCACCTCAAGAGGTAACCTGACCCGACCATCATATCGAACATACGTTCGATCGTCAAGCCTAGAAGCGCTGGTGTTACGTTGGTGTCCGTGACCTTCGACGAGCTCCTGACGTACTGCCTGGCGCGGCCTGGCGCCTGGCGGGACGAGCCGTGGGAGGGCACCGTCGTGGCCAAGGTGGACGAGAAGATCTTCGCCTTCATCGGACCCGATACGATCGGAGTCAAGTGCGGCGATCGGGACGAGGCGGATGAGTGGCTGCTCCGCTATCCCGAAGACGCCGAAGTCATGGCCTACATCGGTCGCTCGGGATGGAACACACTCCGCCACGGTGGCGCCATCCCGGATCGGGAGATTCTGGACGCAATCGCCGACTCGTATTTCATGGTCGTCTCAAAGCTCCCAAAGAAGCGTCGACCGGAGGGGTGGGAGGTCCACGGTCGCTGACATCGCCTGCCGCATGCCGAGCATCGGGGACGAGGTCAGTCTCCCCGCTGCCACCAGCGGCGACGCTTCGGCTCGGCCTCCTCGATGAGGCGGCTGCCGGTTTCCTGGAGTGACTCGAGCTCCATCGCTCGGGCCGACACCTCGAGCAGCAGTTGATCCTTCGCCGCGACTTCCTCTTCCTCCAGGAACCGGTTGTCGACGCGAGCCAGGAGCCCGCGAGCGAGTTGGAGGTCGAGACCGCCGAGCGCTTTGGCGGCATCGGAGAGACGCCGACGGGCCGTCTGTCGTTGGGATTCCTCCCACCGGTCGGCGTTGCGAAAGTACAGCTCTATGCGGTCGCGTGGCGTGCCGGGGAGGAGGCTCATGAGGCGAGCGGTTTCCGGGTTCTCCCGAAGCCGCAGAATCCCGGCGTGATCTCCGGCCTCGGCCATCTCTCTCAGGCGCTGATAGAGGCCCTGCGCTCGATCTTGGGCCGCTTGCCGGGCCGCCACCAAGCGGTCGCGCACGTCGTTTGCGACGTCGGCCGACGAGAGCATGCTTTCGGCATCCGCAAACCTCAGCTCCTCGAGCGCCGACTCGAATGATGCGATATCGATGTCCCCAGCCACATCCAGAAGCGTAGATCAGAACGGCGAATAGTCATCGTCGCGCGAATTCGCGAGGCGCTCCATCAGCGCCTCGGTCGATCCCTCGGTCACCTGACCGCCCTCTCCGAGCCTGCCTTCTTGGGCCAGCGGGTGCAGGTAGCCGAGCGCTGGAAGTGCCAGTGCGGCGGCAGCGACGAATGCGCCGATCGATCCAGCCCGCCTCCATGGCAACCGCCGCCGCCTCTCCAGAGAAGGCGGCCGCCACCCAGAACAGTCGGGAACTGGGAGGCTCTCGACGCCGCCACCAACAGAATCCGAACCAGGCCGCCAACGCCAACAGCCCTGTGCCGATGCCGACCATGATCTGGAACGACCAATGCACCATCGTGGCGAGCCGACCTGACATGCGATCCACCGCCGGCACAGAGTCCAGGCCCGGGATCACGGCGTTCGGGTCGCGTTCAGCAATGAGCGACGCGAGATACGGGATTTCGATGGCGTCGACGGCCTCTCCGTCCACGATGCGTTGCCGGCGCCCCCCCATCCAGGCCCATGCGTAGACCCCAGCCACCAAGAACCCCGACGTCACATAGGCCGCCAGGAGCATGTGGATGCCCTGGACCACGACCGCGGAGTTGAACATCGCCGCCAACGGATCGACGTTGACGATCGAGCCGTTCGTCGCGACATCAAACCGGACGGGGCGTCAATCCAGGCATTGACAGAGAGGATGAAGAACGATCCGGCGCTGCCGGCGCCCGCGATGGGATAGAGCGACCGATAGTGCCACTCAGCCGGCATCCGCTTCCAGCCGTAGAGGTATATGCCGATGAAGATGGCCTCCACGAAGAACGAAACGCCCTCGAGCGTGAAGGGCAAGCCGATCAGGTCGCCGAACGGACCCATGAGCCCAGGCCACAGCATGCCCATCTCGAACGAGAGGATCGTGCCCGAAACGGCACCGACTGCGAACAGCACCGCCATGGCCTTGGACCAGCGTATGGCGAGCAGCAGCGCATCCCGGTCGCCTTGGCGAATACCCTTGCGGTGGGCGATCAGGGTTGGGGGCGGGAATCCGATACCGAGCGCCGTGAACACGATGTGGAATCCGAAACTCACTGCCATTCGCTAGCGGCGGCGAGGAGAATCTGCGGGTGCATACATCGCCTCCTGAATGGAGGCTATTGCGCAGCGGCGGCTGTGCGGAATGAAGCCTCGGCCACACCCGTCTGCGAGGCGCAAGCCGTCGGCTGTCGGCAGTGGGCCACAGGCGCGTCTGTCGCACGCGAGCCGACTCGTCACGGCGCTAACCGTTCAAGTGACTGACGATGTCGTGGAGCGCCGAATCGGCGGCGAGAGGCTCTGGTTCCGAAAGCTGTTCTGTGCTGCACGACTCGGGATCGCGGTCGGGCCGCCAGCGAAGCATCTTGGTCGTACCGCGGAACCGGCCGGCGGTCGACCAGGTGTATTGCACCTCGACAACCCGCTCGGGGCGCAGCGGGATCCACGAATGGTCCCGGCCATTGGCGCCGCTCCATCGATTCGGTGCGCCGGGCATGGATCCGTCGGCATTCGCCTCGATGTTCATCCATTCCGACCACGGATGATCGGCCATGTCCTCGAGCACGAGGGAGGCGACCTCTTCCAGCAGCTCCTGGCGTCGCTTGGCCGCGAAGCTGGCGGCCACCCCCACATGCCAGAGCTGGCCCTCGGGGCTGTACAGACCCAAGATGAGAGAGCCGACACCGTCGCCGGACTTGTGCATGCGGTATCCGGCCACCACACAATCGGCGCTGCGTACGTGCTTGAGCTTGAACTGGACCCGCTTGTCGGACACGTAGCGGTCACCGAGAGGTTTGATGATGAGTCCGTCGAGACCGGCACCCTCGAACTCGTCGAACCACCGCATCGCAACCTCGCGGTCTCGCGTGGCCGGTGCCAGATGTACCGGGGGCCGAAACCCGCCGGCGATCCCTTCGAGGGCGGCCCGTCGCTCCGAGAATGGACGATCGAGATAGGACTGGTCGTCGAGGGCCAACAGATCGAATGCGACGAAGTCGGCGGGGGTGGCCCCCGACAACATCGTGACCCGGGAGTCGGCCGGGTGTATCCGTTGCCCCAGCGCGTCGAAATCGAGCGATCCATCGATACTCACGAAGATCTCACCGTCAACCACGCACCGTTCGGGCAGGCTCTCCTTGAAAGGCTCGAGCATCTCGGGGAAATAGCGGTTGAGAGGCCTTTCGTTGCGCGACCCCATCACGATCTCGTCGCCGTCCCGGAAGACGATGCACCGGAAACCATCCCACTTCGGCTCGTACGACATGGCTCCATCCGGCAGCGTCGGAACCGGCTTGGCGAGCATCGGCTTGATCGGTGGCATCACAGGAAGATCCATTCGTGCAGCCTATCGGGTGCCATGGTTCATGATGGGCAGCCTCGGCGAGAGTAGGTTGGTCCGCCAGCCGTCAGGAGAAACGTGGAGCGCTACCGAGCAGAGACCTTGATCACGATGAGCGATCGCTCCGCCCCGGCGATCTCCGATGGGGTCGTGGATGTGACCGACGGCATCATCGTGTGGTCCGGGCGGGCCTCCGAAGCTCCGAACCGGCCGGGCGCAACCACGCACCGCATCTCGGGCATCCTGATGCCGGGAATGGTGAACGCGCATTGCCACACCCCCATGGTGCTGTTGAGGGGAGCAGGCGAGGGGCTCCCGGTCGGGCGCTGGCTCGAAGAGGTGATGTGGCCACGCGAGGCGAAGCTGACGCCCTCCGACGTGCACATCGGGATGCTCTGGGGCGCCTCCGAAATGCTCGGAAACGGCATCACCACCACCGCCGAGATGTATTTCCACAGCCAGGCGCTGGCCGAGGCGGCGGTCGAGGCGGGTCTGCGATCGGTGGTGACGGCACCCATCCTCGAAGACTCCCAACTCGCCGGTTTCGGGACGTGGCGCGAGCAACTCGACGATCTGATCGAACTCCATCGGCGCTGGGAGAACCACCCGCTGGTCGAGATCGGCATCGGACCCCACGCCGCCTATTCGGTGTCCGACGAGTGCATGAGGGCGATCGTCGACGTCGCCGCAGGCTCCGACATGCTCGTTCACATCCACGTGGCGGAGCAGGAGTGGGAGGACGCGGCGATACGAGAGCGAACCGGCATGTCGGCGCCTGCGTATCTGGAGTCGCTGGGAATGTTGGAGGGGCGGGTGCTGGCAGCCCACGCCGTGTGGCTCTCCGATGCCGAGATCGAGATGCTCGCCCGACACGACGTGGCCGTTGCGCACTGTCCGTGCTCGAACATGAAGCACGCATCCGGGTTTGCGCCGGTTCGCAAGATGCTCGATGCAGCCATGCGGGTCGCGATCGCCACTGACGGCCCCGCCTCCCATCATCGGCTCGATCTGTTCGAGGAGATGCGTACTGCCGTCCGGCTCGCCCGCGTGTCGAGCGGGAACGCACAGGCCCTGACAGAAGCTGATGCCCTTTGGATGACCACGGCAGGCGCCGCCGATGCGATCGACCGACCAGATCTGGGTCGACTGACCGTCGGATCCAGGGCGGACATGGTGTCACTCGGCTCCGACTCCTCGTTCGGCCCCGTGATCGCAGACGAGTACGACGCCATATCCAGGGTGGTGTGGTCCGGATCACCCGCCGTGGTGAGCAACGTCTGGGTGGACGGTCGACAGGTTGTCGTCGCCGGGCACGTCACCTCCGTGGATGTGGCCGCCGTTGCAGCAGAAGGAACGCTCAGAGCAAGCAGCTTGGCAGAACAGGGGTTGTGACCCCTGAGCTCAGTGGATGCCGCCCACGTCGACTCGCTGTCGGAATGGCGCCACGCGTACTGTGACGCCGACGATGATGCCCCAGGCCCGACCAGTCGAAAACGCGTTGCTGCGCATCGCGGCGGTTGCACTGGGTCTCGTCTCGCTGGCCCTCGGGGTTGCGGGGTTCGTGATACCGGGTCTTCCCGGAGTCCCGTTCCTGTTGGTGGCGGCCTGGGCGTTCTCGATGTCGAACGAGCGCCTCTACCGCTGGATGATGACCAATCGTTGGTTCGGCACGATCCTGTCGGACTATCGGGCCGGCCTCGGCATTCCACGGCGTATCAAGGTAGTGGCCGTGACCACGGTCGTTGTGGTCGTCACCAGCTCGGTGGTGCTGGCGCTCGAGGGCCTCTCCCGTCTCGGTGTGGCGACCTTAGGGTCGATCGGCATCATCTACATCCTCACCCGCCCGACCCGTGAAGCGGCACTCGACGGCTGACGAGGCCTAGCGTCACTGTTTCACGTGCCGCCTGGGTGGGTAGCGACCCTCACGAGCCCACCAACAGGAGGACCCCTCGTGACAACCCGAGCAATGCGCACACACCTGAGCGACGATCAGGAGCCGAACGATGGACGGTCCGAAATGTCCATGAGCTACGGTCGATTCGCCGCCATGATCGCCACATCCACGGCGGTGATGTTTGCCTTCATGTACCTGAACACGTATCAGCTGTCGCACATACGCTGGAGCGAGACCAGGGTCTACATGGCCGTTCTCATGGGATCGACCATGGCGGTGATCATGCTGGCATTCATGCTCGGCATGTATCGCAACCGCAAGTGAACATTGCGATCTTTGCGCTCAGCGCCGTCGTGTTCGCCGCAGCTCTCGTTCTCGTTCGCAGCCAGGAGACGGTCCAGGACGAGTCGTGGATGAGCGCAATGATCCCTCACCACTCCATCGCCATTCTCACCAGTGAGCGAGCTGAGATCTCCGATGTGCGGGTACGGACTCTCGCTGACGAGATCATCGACGCACAGCGCCGAGAGATCGCCGAGATGGAATGGCTCATCGCCGACATCGAACAGAACGGCATCGCAGCCACCGATGAGCCGGCCGAATCGCGGCCAGTGCCGGAGTTCTCGCCGAGCGAGTGATCGATCGATACATCCGGCTCTATCCTCGAGCGTGATGTCCGATCTCTTCGACCGACTCACCACCGCCGCCCGTGTCATCGCAGAGCGCACCGGTGTCCAGCGTCACGACGTGGTAGCAGTGCTCGGTTCGGGACTCGGCGCATATCCGGATCGCTTCGATGACAAGACATCGATCCCGTACCGAGACCTGCCCGCGTTCCCGATCCCGGGAGCGGTCGGCCACGCAGGAACGGCCCATTCGGTGCAGATGGGCAACACCCGAGTTCTGCTGCTGGCGGGCCGAGTACACGCCTATGAAGGCCATCCGATGGACGTGGTCACGTTTCCGGTGCGAACCGCGATCCTGGCAGGATGCCACACCGTGGTGTTGACCAACGCCGCGGGCGGCTGCGGAGAGGGCACGGCGCCTGGCGACCTGGTCCTGATCACCGACCACATCAACATGGCGGGTTTGAGCCCTCTTGCGGGGGAGAACGATGATCGCTTGGGACCGAGGTTCCCCGACATGACCGACGTATACACCCCGGCCTTGCGCTCCAAAGCCCACGAAGCTGCTGCCCGGGCCGGCCAGGAGCTGGGGGAGGGGGTCTACTTCTGGTGGCGAGGGCCGATGTTCGAGACGCCTGCCGAGGTGGAGATGGCTCGACGGCTCGGGGCATCGCTGGTCGGCATGTCGACAGTGCCGGAGGCGACGGCCGCTCGGCACATGGGGGCGGACGTGCTGGGCATGTCGCTCGTCACGAACCTGGCCGCCGGCATCTCCCAGAATCGCCTCTCCTCGGACGAGGTGATCGAGGCGGCCGGCGCAGCTTCAGGTCGTCTGGCAGCCGTGTTCGATCAGCTACTGCCTCGGATCTGAACGCCTGTCCACACGAAAATGTAATGATTCTGACTTTGTCGGGTCGATGGGTATGATCCAGCGATCGAGCGACCGGCGTTCGAGGAACCGGCTAGAGGGACGGACTTGAACGTGGTCAGAGATTTCAAAGTGGTGGGCTTGTGGATAGTGCTGGCGTTCGGCGCCGTGGCATGCGGGGGGACCGATAGTGGCGCGACCACCGTCGTCGAATCGCCGGACAGGAGCGTCGCCGGTGCGGCAGCACCATCGAACCCGACCGAGTCCACCGAGGTGCCGGACACAACCGGGGCCACGGACGCAACGGACGGAACGGACGCATCCGAACCGAGCGATGGGGGCAGCGGCGGAGTGATCCTCGCCGATCTGTGCAGCGGCGGGCAGCCGCTCGACGGCGCAATCACGCTCGATGACCTCGTCAGCTATGGGATCCTGACGTCCACCGATGCAACCGTGGAAGGCAGCGGCGCTTATGACGCGCTCGCATACGACACGTTCGGCTTTCTCTGCAACATCAGTGAAGACATCGGCAGTGGAGAGAACTTCCTGACCATCGGAATGAGTGCCGGATCCGGCACATTCGATCTCGCCATCGAACAAGGTGAAGCTCCGATCGAGGTCATGGGGCCGTGGGAGGTCATCGTCGGGAGCAACTGGTTGTCACCATTGGCCATGCGTTACACCGATGCCGACGGGAACCAGGACAGCTTGTTCGCGACGTGGACCCCCGCTGACGGTTCGATTCCCGACGCCGCCACGCTCGAGCGGCTCATGCGTCCACTTGCCGAGGCAATAGCGTCGAGGAGCACGGTCGACATTCCACGCTCGTAGCGAGAGGGGAGCGGTCAGGAAGCTCATGGGGACGCGAACAGGCCGCCGGCAGACGTAACTAGAAGCCTTTCCGCCATGCCCGGAGGATGCGTTCCTCCTCGAACCCCACCATCGTGTAGAGCCGTCGTGCGGTGTGGTTGGACGCAAGTACGGTGAGCGAGATCTCACCGCACCCCAGTGCCCGCAGCCGGTCGACCGCGCTGACAACCAGCAGCCTTCCGATACCGCGCCCCCGAGACCCTTCGTCGACACCGACGAAGTCGATGTAGCCGGATCCGTCACCCTGGCGCTCGGCTCCTATGTAGCCGACCGTTTGCACTCCATCATGGGCAACGAGGACGACGTCATGGTGTTCTGAGGACGCCAGGCGGGCGCCCGGCGTGTGGGTTCCAGGGAACAACTGATCGTGGAGACGGATCACGTCGGGCCGTACCTGATCGGTGATCGTCTCGACTTCAATCTCCGGGACGGCTTCGCAGGACGCTCGGGCATCCTTGGCCAACACCAGCACTGCAGATGGATCGTCCACCGGGTTGAAGCCGTGGCGATCGGCGAAACCGGCGACCGTCGCGTGTCGGTCGTCAACTGCCAGCTCCTCTTCTTCGACCTCGCGCGGGATCGAGAGACGGAGACGTTCGTACAGCACGTCGGCAAGATCCTCGTGGCAGGGAAGCGAGAAATCGGCGAAAGGCCCGTGCCACCACACCCGCGGGGGAGCGGTGTCCCATTCGGCCGCCATGAAACCAACGACTTCATCGCCTCTCCATGCCCCAAGGGAAGCGTCGAGCGCCGCCGGCTCGAGACCTTCGAGATCGCCGGCGATCGCCTCCGGTTCCATCGACAGGTAGCAGATGTGGGTAGCGGGCTCGCCCTGCCAGCGTGCGATCGCGGTGGCCACCGCGCCGAGCTGATCCGCCGAGACAGTGTCGATCGTGACGTTCATTTCGGCAACGCTACGACGTATCGGCCGGTCGGCGGGCGATTATGTCTGGGTGGAGCGATTCGGGTATCCGCCCCACCCAGACGTGTGGGATCAGTTTGCGGAGAGGTCGACCGGCTCGCCGTCGGCGCCGATGCCGACGTACAACACGTTGAGCGCCCCGCTCTGGAAGAAGGCGTCCGACCCGCTCACGTCGATCGTCACCGTGTGGCTGCCGGCGTCGACGGCGGCGTTGGTCGTGACGGTGCACGTGTCCTGGATCTGAGGAGCAGGATACTGCCCAAAGCCCTGCCCGCGATCGAGGTCGGTACCGTCGATTGTCGCAAGACAAGTGAACGAGACGTCGTCGGTGGCGTTGCCGAACACCGGAATCGACGAGTTGATCAAGAGGAATCCGGGCGCCGGTGCCTCGATGGTCACAGTCATCGCAGTGCCGGACGTCACGGTCTCACCACTCTCCATGAACGTGGTCTCGGTCCGCACGATGTCCCCGGAACCCAGTCCCTCCACGGTTGCCGCGTCGACAACCTGGTTCTCGGCGAGGCGGCGCATGAACGCAGCCATCTGCTCGCGGGTCACATTGTCGGACGGACAAAACTGATCGTTGTCCGGCGGGTTGCAGCCCAACGTGACCCCCGCGTCGGCCAGCCACCCGATGTCGTCGTGGAAGACGTTGGACGTCGGCACATCGGTGAACCTGTCGATCGCATACGCGGCCACCGGCGCGACCATCAATACGCCTACGGCCACCACCACTCGCATCACCTTCGATCGGAACATGTGTTCCTCCTTTCACATCCGAATGTACAGAAGGCGACTCTCGACCCGGCTTCGAAATCCACTTCGCATTCCGACGGGGGAGGTAGGCTTTCGTCACTGTGACGCAACCAACCAAGTCAGAACCGCGCCGCTGTAAATGGTGCGGGGGACGATTCGAGGCGGCGAATGGTCCAGGACGACCTCAGGTGTATTGCCGGCAGTCACACCGACAGCGAGCATACGAATCGAGGAAGCTCGCAGCCGACCACCAGCTCGGCATCGATGAGGTCCTGATCTCCCGAACGTCCTTCGAGCAACTTCGAGACCTGATCTACCGGATCGAGGCCGCTTTGCAGGACGTCGACACCGACCTGGCGTCGGGTGCCGACCCCGAGGAGTACCGCCGAGCGCTCTGGCACCTGTACGAGGCGGCGGCCGACACCAGAAGCTTCTCGTTCGAGCCGAAAGCCGTGGGCTCTTGATCATCGACAGTTACGTCACTGTGACGTAACGAAGGGGAGAGTCGTCGTCCCTGGTTCCGATGCGCGTGCCTGCTGGTCCGTGTCGGTCCAGACAATCGAGAGGCCGCCGAGCAGACACGAGGAAGGGGGTACTCGTGGCTGCATCAGCGGCCTCGGATAACCCAGTCGTCCAAAGCTCTACACGATTCATCGATTGCGTCCAATCCCGCTGCCGATCATCGACCTGGAGCTGACGCGATTGCGCAGCGACGACTACACGATCATTCGCCCATAATGTTCGTTATGTAAAGTTACGGATTCCGGTCTTCTTGTCCATCGAGCTGCGGATTGTCCGATCTCACTGTATTTGGCGAAATCTCACGATCCTGGCGAATCGTCTCATCTAGTTGGCGAAAATCTCATCTCGTGGCGAACGGAGGCGCCAGAAGTCCGCTCTTGGCGCAATTCGTTGAGCCGTACCTAAACAGGGTCGACAACGATGTGTCGTTCAATCGCAAGCGGTATGCTTCGACGGTACCGACTAGGGATCTATTGGTCGGTGACCCAGTCGTAGGTGTGCGGGATTCCCGCTGCGATCAGCCCGACGGGGATCTCGTCCTGGTTGCCGTGGTGGATAGCACACTCGTTTCTATCCCTCCAGAGGCCACGGTGAGTGGTCCCGGCCCCGCTCGCCGACGTGCCGATCCAGCGCACTCGGCGAGAGGGGCGATATGGCGCATAACGGGGTGATATGGAGCGACTGAGAAATCTCGGTGGTGTCCCTTCCACAGATCGCAGCCACGACGTGGGTTCGCCGCGTCGCGAGTGGTCGGCCGGCGGCGATAGGTGTGGTGCTATCGATCGACGAGCGTCCTGGAGGGCGATCGGGTAGCAATGGGGTGTGCGGGTAGAGGAAGTCGGATGCTCCGCGACTAACGCTCGCTGATCCCGATGGGCCTGCGAGAATACGTCTCGTGGACACACCGCAGTACACGGTAAGGGATCTCGATGAGTCGACATGGGATGCCTTCGCTGCGCTGGTGGAGGCCAACAACGGGATCTTTGGAGGGTGCTGGTGCATGGGGTTCCATCCCGAAGGTGCCGGCAAGGACACAACCCCCGCCATCAACCGCGAACGCAAGCTGAGTCGCGTTTGCGAAGGGACTGCTCACGCCGCGCTTGTCTTCGACGGCAACGAGTGCGTGGGTTGGTGCCAGTTCGGTGAGCCCGATGAGCTTCCTCGGATCAAGAGCCGGGCAGCATACGAAAAGGGACGGACGACGTCGCCGGACTGGCGGATCGCCTGCTGCTTCGTCGGCAAAGGACACCGGCGTCGGGGCGTGGCCGCTGCAGCACTGGCCGGTGCGCTGGAACTGATCGCTGACCTCGGCGGCGGATCTGTGGAGGGTTACCCGGAAGACGCTGGTTCGGTGCCGGCTGGTTTCCTCTACAACGGGGCGCTGTCCAGTTATGAAACGCTGGGGTTTACCCGTGACCGCATGATCGGCAAGCATCGCTGGGTCGTCACCAAGATCGTGGAGCCCAGGTCGTGACCGATGCGCACGTCCCGATCCATCGCCACACACGCCTTGTGCGGCGCGCCTCAGTAGGCAAATTGGGAGTGGATGCATGACCAGGTACGTCATCGGTCCGGATGTGGCGATGCGTTTGGCCCACGAGCGTACGGCCCTTTCCGATAAACACCGGCTCCTTGCCCCGACACTCCTGCGATCGCAATTGCTGTCAGCTCTCTACCAAGCGGTACAACGAGGAGAACTCACCAAGAAGGACGCCGACGCGTGCCTGACCTATGTCCGCGGCCTACGCATCCGACTCCTTGGGGACCGTGTCCTCCAAAGCGTTGCATGGAAGATTGCCGACCAGCTCGGGTGGCCCGACACCCTCGACGCCGAGTACGTCGCACTAACGCAGCTGCAGGCGGATGCTTTCGTCACGCTCAACCGCCAACTCGCTCAAGCGGTCGCGGACCTCGTCGTGGTTGCTCCGATTGAGGAGCTCTACTGAACCGCGCCCGATCTGGCATTGGGTGCTAGCCCTTCGGTTATCTGTGAGATCGGTCGCCGATCGCGAGAAGCCGCCCATAACGTCGCGCCACCCTGTCGGCCCCGTTCATGGCCCAGTCGTGGCCGCCCGCCGATGTGCCTGATTGATGATGTGGGGGTGCTGCGGGACTTGGTTCCGTAGTGTTGAGGGTCTCGGCGGGTTTGGCTCTCGGAGTGCCTGGCGTCGAGTCTGCGTCTTTGGAACGAACTGTCGGCCCGTCGGGATCCTGGCTGTGGTGTGGCTCGAAAGAGGCGAACGCCAGAGGCAATTCGTTGTGATCAGGAGTGCCCACTGCGGCCCTCTGTGTGACCTCGAGAAGGAGGTTTGCTGATGGTCACAACGATCGGAATCGACCCGCACAAGGCAACCCATACCGCTGTCGCGATCGACGAATCCGAGACGGTGTTGGGCGAATTGACGGTCCCGGCCGACCGCTACCAAACAGCGCGGTTGCTGGACTGGTGAACCGGCCTGGTGATGGTGGAGACTCTGATTCTTGGGAGAATGTGTCATGCCAGCACCGAGGAAGTATCCGGACGAGCTGCGGGAGCGTGCAGTTCGTCTGGTGTTCGATATGCGAGCCGAGACTGGTTCGAAGCGGGGTCCGATCAAGCGGGTCGCCGAGCAGTTGGGGATTAATGACGAGACGTTGCGGAATTGGGTGAAGCAGGCTGAGATCGACGCTGGTGACCGTCGGGGCACGTCGACATCGGACGCCGAGCGGATCCGCGAGTTGGAGCGGGAGAACCGGGAGTTGCGTCGGGCGAACGAGGATGGCGGGTTCAAGTGGTGGGCGCAACGAGCGCCGTGAACGTTTCTGATGGTGTCATGTATTCGAGCGTTTTGCGAGGCCGGCTGTTGAGGCTGTCCTGGATAGCGGCGAGTTGTGTCGGGTCGATCGCTGATAGGTCGCTGCTCTTGGGAAGGTATTGACGGAGCAAGCCGTTGAAGTTCTCGTTTGATCCTCGCTGCCATGGGGCGTGGGGGTCGCAGAAGTAGATCGGGATGCCGGTGCTGATCGTGAAGTCGATGTGGTTGGCCATTTCGGCGCCTTGGTCCCAGGTGATTGAGCGCATCATGTGCTCGGGCAGGGCCGCGATGGCGTGTCGCATGGCGTGGTCGACTGCGTCGGCTGAGCGTTGCCCGTCAAGGTGAAGGAGCAGAGCGAATCGGCTGGTTCGTTCGACGAGCGTGCCGACCGCGGTCTGGCTGTTCTCACCGAGGACCATGTCGCCTTCCCAATGACCGGGCACGGCTCGGTCATCGGCTTCGGCCGGTCGTTCGGAGATGTTCACCATCCCTGGGAGGCGCCCTCGGCCGTCTCGTTGTCCTCGGTGTTTGCGGCTGGTTCGTCCTGTTCGTAGGCATCGGGCGAGTTCACGCCGGAGTTCGCCTCGTCCTTGCACGAACAGCGATTGATAGATGGTCTCGTGGCTCACCCGCATCTCCTGGTCATCGGGGAAGTCAACCTTGAGCCTGTTCGAGATCTCATCGGGTGACCACAGCTCTCGCAGCCTACGGGCAACCTCATCGAGGAGACGACCGGCTTGGAGTTTGAATGGCTTCGGTCGACGGGCTTGATCGCGAGCACGGACGTGACCTTTCCATGCCGAGTAGTTCTCGCAGCCGCCGTTCGCGTTGACCTCCCGGCAGATCGTCGATGGTGAACGATCGAGCTGACGGGCGATCTCGCTGAGCGAATCGCCGTTGTGGATCCCGATCAGGATCCGTTCGCGTTCATCGATCGTCAAACAACCTGGCCGTGGTTCCCAACCGAATGGCTTCGCGTCCAAGTGTCGACGCTCGCGGACCATGAGCCCCACCATCGGGGCCGTGCAGCCGATCTCGCGTCCAATATCGACCAGCCTCCACCCATTGGCCCTGAGACGCAACGCCGTACGCTTCTCACCTGCGTCTGACTTCGTGATAGAGATCCGCCGGTTCCTAACCCATCGATGGGAGGCTGTGGGCCTGACCCTGAGGAGGGTATGGGATGAGTGATCAGACGGTTCCTGGTCGTCGTAAGCGGCGGCTGTTGACACCGGAGGAGAAGTGGGAGGCGTTCTTGGAGGTGACGTCCCGGGAGCTGACCCAGTCGGACGCGGCCCGTAAGTGGGGGGTGGACACGTCGGTGGTGATCAAGCTCCGACGCGATGCCAAGGACGCTGCGTTGGCAGCGTTTGCTTCGTCTCGGCCGGGCGGGTCCCGGGATCCTCGTGACGTGGAGGTCGAGATGCTGAGAGCCGAGATCGGCCGGTTGACCGAGGCGATCAAGGAACAGGCGATCGAGTTGGCGTTGATCCGAGGAAAATCGCGTTGGGCCTGAACCTCGCCCGGGTCCCGCTCCGTTGTTCAGGCGAGGTCAAAGAGGGCCTCATCAAGCTGATCGACCAGGCCACCGATTCCGGCTGGTCTCATGCCCGGGCATGCCGGGTTCTCGAGATCTCTGATGTGAGGGTGCATCGGTGGCGTGCCCGCCGCCGTGGTCTTGGCACGCTCGAAGATCTCGCTCCGGGCGGCAACCCTGTGCATCGGATCCTCGATTGGGAACGCCACGCCGTGTTGGAACTGGTCGAAGAGTGGGGACCCACCGACCGGACCCACCGCAAGCTGGCGTATCGAGGTTCGTATCTGGGACGAGTGTTTGTGTCTCCTTCGACATTGTTACGTATCACCAATATTGCTGGAGTGAGGTTGCCCGGTGAGCCGCCCCGACCGGTCCGGCCGGCCCCGGCGCTGCCGGAGGTCCCCTGGGAACCCAACCGGATCTGGATCTGGGATGCCACCCATTTCACTCGTGCCGACCGGTCGGTCTATGCGATCGTCGATGTCGTCTCCCGGTTCTGGATCGAGACCCTGGTCACCACCGAACAGACCTCCACCCAAGTCCAGTTGCTGTTCAGCCTGGCGCTGGAGTCCCAGGGGCTGCTCGACCCCGAGGGCCGACCCCTCAGGCGACCGTATCCGAGCGTCGAGGACCAACAGGGTCCGGTGTTGGTGGCGTGGTCGGATAACGGACCCGAGATGAAAGCGGGCGACACCCGCACCTTCATGGCGCTCATGGCCATCGTCCAACATCACGGCAGGCCACACACTCCCACCGACCAGGCACCCATCGAGTCGTTCTTCGGGCATCTCAAATGCGAATGGCCCCACCTGACCAGGATCACCGACCCCGCCGTCCTCGACATCGAGCTCGACAGGGTGCGGGTCGAATACAACACCGTCCGACTCCACGAAGCCATCGGCTACGTAACACCCGATGACGAGCACTCCGGCCGAGGCCCCGCCATCCGACGCAGACGATCAATCGGGATGAAGAACGCACGCACACAACGGATCGACTACAACAGAAACAACCCGCCCGAGACCCGACCATGAAACGGGTTAGGAATCCGGCCACCTCTATCAAAGAGTCAGAAACGCTCGGCTGACAGATGACCGTGAGCGCCCTGCATTGGTAGATCTCCTGTGATCGCTGGCTACACAGCTCACAGGCTCCATTGCGCCCACCGGTTGATTTCGCCCATCTTGAAGTCGGCGTCGGCTTTCTTCGGCGCGGAGCTCGACCGCCCACAGCGTTGATGGTCGATTACATCGAAGCCCATAGAGGCGAGTTCGGGGTCGAGCCGATCTGCGAAACGTTGCAGTTCGCCCCTTCCACGTACTACGACAACAGGACTCGACCCCCATCGGCTCGGACGGTTTCGGATGAGGAGTTGAAACCCGAGCTGAAGCGGATCTGGGATGAGAACTATCAGGTGTACGGCCGACGCAAGCTGTGGCGTCAAGCCGTCCGGGAAGGCTTCGAGGTGGGCCGAGACCGGGTGGCCCGGCTCATGGGCGAGCTGGGGATCTCCGGTGCGGTACGGGGCAAAACCAGCCGGACCACGATTCCCGACGCCAAGGCCGAACGGCCGGCGGACCTGGTCGACCGCAACTGGAATGTCGAAGCACCCAACCGCCTGTGGGTGACCGACCTGACCGAGGTGGCCACCTGGGCCGGGAAGGTCTATCTGTGTTTCATCATCGACGTCTACTCGAGAATGTTCGTCGGGTGGCGGGCGGCAACGCACATGCGTACCGACATCGTCCTAGACGCCCTGGAACACGCCGTCTGGACTCGAGACCAGCGCCTCGACGGGCTGAGCAGCCATTCGGACGCCGGCAGTCAATTCACCGCGTTTCGCTACACGAGCCGCCTTTCCGATATCGGTGCTGTCCCTTCGGTCGGGTCGGTCGGTGACCCGATCGACAACGCTGTCTGCGAATCGACCATCGGCCTGTTCAAGACCGAACTGATCCGCAAGAAAGGACCCTGGAAGACGATCGACGACGTCGAGCTCGCCGCCCTCGAATACGTCGACTGGTTCAACAACCGGCGACTCCACTCAGAGATCGGAGACATCCCACCTGCCGAGAAGGAGGCCAACTACTACCGTCAACACGCCTCACCTGACGAGGCCGAAACCACATTGGAAAGCCTCCACTGAACCCAGGCCGGTTCACGGACAGTGACCCGCTATCGGTGGGTGGCTGCCCGGAAGGCCGAAGGATTCCCGATCACATGGTCATGTGAGGCGGCTGGGGTGTCGACCTCGGCGTTCAACGACTGGCGACGCCGCTGCCATGCCGGCTCTTCCGACGCCGAACGATCTGAGGCTCGGTTGGTGGCCGAGATCGGTGCTATCTGGGCTGAGACCGACGGCACCTACGGCGAACCGAGGATCACACCCGAACTTCAAGAACGCGGGTTCAGGGTGAATCACAAGCGGGTCGAGCGGCTGATGCGCATCCACGGCATCGTGGGTGTTTTCAAACCGGCCAAGGTCAAGACCACGCTCCCCGCCGAGGATGCACCACCGCTGCCCAACCTGGTCGGTCGCCGCTTCGGAGTCGGCGAACCCGACGTCGCCTGGTGCGGCGATATCACGTACATCCCGACCGGGGAAGGCTGGCTGTATCTGGCGTCAGTGCTCGACCTGGGATCGAGACGTTGGCTGGGGTATGCGATGGCCAACCACATGCGCACCGAACTCGTCGCCGCAGCACTCGAGATGGCCGTCGGGGTTCGAGCCGGAGATGTCGAGGACGTGGCCTTCCATTCGGATAGGGGCAGTCAGTATCTCTCCCGGGACTACCGGCAGCTGATCACAGGGTTCGGGATGGTCCAGTCGGTGGGCCGGACAGGCACCTCAGCCGACAACGCCGTCGCCGAAGCAGCCTGGTCGTCGCTCAAACGAGAACTCGTATCCCGATACCGGTTCCCAACCCGTGCCGACGCCCGAAAGGCGATCTTCGCCTGGATCAACCGATACAACACGACACGCCGGCACTCGACACTCGGCTACGTCACCCCGACCGAATGGGAGGCCCAATACCATCAACGATCACACGACCAGGCCGCGTAAACAACGTGACCGGCCAACGGGGGGAACTGCCGTCGAGCGAGTCGGTAGCATCTATTGACGCTGCGGGTGCAGGGTCGGCCGTCGGCTCGGATGAGGAGCCTCTCCCCGGGGGAGGGCTTCCCTATGCGCTGGCGCCGATCGGTGAGGTGGTCGTTGATGGCTGTGACCGCCTAGGGAGAATCGGGGGAACCCAGTCCCGGCGTGACAGTGCCCGGTACCGTTTCAGTCAGCGATCTCCAACATACCGTCAAACTCCCCATCCACCGTCGAGTAGATTGCCTCGACGCCGAACGGCAAGGGAGCACCAAAGATGGCAGTTGCGACGGGGATCTTCGAAGTAGCGATGGAACCAACCGAGGTGTCTGCGGCCGAGGGGGCCGACGTCGTTGCACGATTCGTGCTGGCCAAGTCCTATACTGGCGATCTGAAGGCCAAGGGCCGCGGCCAGATGCTCGCCGCAACCACCGCCCGCGATGGTTCCGCTGGTTATGTCGCCATCGAGCACATCGAAGGAACCTTGGCCGGAGTTGACGGCAGCTTCGCGATCCAACACTTCGGGATCATGAACCGCTCCACACCAACCCTCCAGGTGCTGATCATCCCCGACTCCGGCACCGGCGAGCTTGTCGGCATCAGTGGTGAACTTGCGATCAACATCGACGAGCGCGGCACCCACTCATACAAACTTACCTACGAGCTGTCAGCGTAAGCGAGACGCCTGGGCACCTGAGGCGCCAAGTCCGAGAGCCGTCCTGCCGGCGGGAGCCGTCTCTCCCGCAGCGATAAGTCGTTCGACGATCTAACGGTCTCTCTCGGACGTGGCCGCAATCAACCCGTTGTCCGCTGGGAGCCGCGTCTCCATCTCCTGGACGTATCCGGCTGCGATGTCTTCGGGTTGGGTCTTTTCGCGGGCGATGGAGCGCTGGGAGCGATGCCCGAGTCGGCGTTCAAGTTCATATGCAGCGGCGCCGTTGGCTTCGGCGACCTGGGCGGCCACCCTGCGCGGTCGCGAAATCGAGTGACACCCGGTGACGTTTTCGGTGTCAGTTTCGTGACGCTGCACACCACGACGGCGACCGAAACCCCTCCCCGGAGGTGAAGATATCGAGTAGTCGGCGAACGGGACGCCATCACGAAGTATCTGGCGTTCTTGGGTGGTTCTGCCCTCGCCTACGGAAAGCAACTGACTGCGACATTCAGCGCACTGCAGACCTGTCGCATTCGTTCGTCGCTGAGTCGCCCGAGTCGCTGAGTAAGTGTTCCGATAGATACGCTTTCCACCGAGTCCAGATTCACCGCCGATCTCCTGGGGATCGGATCGGCGACGGGTTCGAGGACGACCTCACTGGGAAGACCCCGGAGAGTTGTCGTACATGGGGCGATGACTGCTCGGCGAAGTCTCGGAATCGCAACATCACGCGATAGCACCACTACCGGCCGTCGCGAGATCTCCGGTAGCTCACACCACCACACCTCTCCCCGAGACGGCAGCTCGCTCACGAGGACCCGGCCGCCGCACGGAACGACGCAAGGTCGCCCCACTCGTCTGGGTGGTCAAGGGGATGTTCATCGTATGCGGCGTATGACGCATCTATCTCAGAGGCTTTGTGTATCGCCAACAGCGCCGTCAACGCTTCGTCAAGCAGCGTCGCGTCGTTCACGTCGGATCGCAGGCCTCTCGCTTCTGCAAGGAGCCTTTCGTCCACCGTGGTGCTCACTCGTATTCTTGGCATGCCACAATCATGCCACAACTACGCCACAGACGCAATGGTGTTCACCGACCCCACTTGCTCATCGTGCAGGCCATCCGAGTTGGCGGTTCAATCCTTCTTCACAGCGGACACGTCGACGCACAGGACTCCCGTGTTGCCGTCCTGGTCGGCGATCACGGTGAGCGAAGGCGCGTCACTGTCATCGACGACGGTCCCACCCGCGGCCACGGCGGCGGCGATCCTCTGCTCGGCCACCTCCAGCGCCACATAGACCTCGACATGAAACCGCTGACGCCGGGCCTCGTGCTCGTCGACGTCACCGAACCACAGGTTCGGAACCCGTCCCAAGGCGTCCCGGATCTCGTCGCTGGGGGACCCGTGGCCCTGGGCCTCCGCGTTCCCGGTCAGCAGGGCGGCCCACACCGGGGCGATGGTCGCGGAGTGCGCCGTGTCGAGGCCGAGCTCGATCTGGCTCACCGAAGTGGGGTCAGCGTCGAGCCTGTGGTCGGCGGCGATCTCGGTGATCCGTCGCGCGAGATCGACGTCCTGCTGGGTCACCCATTCGACGATATGTTCGGTGCCCTCGTCGTCCCGGTAGATGGCGTCGTCGCTGATCAGCTTGAGGTCGACGTACCCGCGGCCGATCGACACGCGCGGATGGTGTCCTAGCGCGTCGCCTGCCTCGCCCACCGCCGCGACGAATCGTGCGCCGGTGCCGAAGTCATCGACCACGTAACGGGCATGCAGTCCCTGGGCCAGCTTGCGCCATTCGGTCAGATCGGCCTCAGCGATGTCCTCGCCCCACATCATGTCCATAACACCGGACCCTACTTTGTTTCAGCCGCAGAGCTTGCGAGTATCACTCCACCCGCGTCTTCCTCGTGCGGACCGTCTTGCGCATCACGGAATGGTGTTTGCCCTTGCTCCGGATGTAGGTGAAGCACGCCTGCTCGAAGAGGCTCCGCGTGGCGTTGTAGAGGTAAGAGGCCGACGTGTTCTTACCGTCCGTGTCCTGGGGGTACGACTCCACGACCCCGCCCCCGGCCTGCGCGATCAGGAGCAGGGCTCCTTCGAGCGCGACTTGGGCTACGCCCTGGCGTCGGTGGTCGCGATCCACGAAAAAGCAGGTGATTCGGTAGTCCGGCACGATGTCGAGTTCAGCCAGGTACTGCTTGTTGTGCTGGACGTTGGGCAGCTCGTCCGGTGGTCCGTATTGGCACCAGGCCACGGCACGGTCACCGTCGAAGACCAGGGCGGCGTGCGCGCCGCCATCGTTGACCAGCTGCTGCTTGATGCGACGGTTGCCGTCTGGGGTGTCGGGGCTGGTCGGGTGGAAGTACGTGCACCAGCAGCCGCCCCATACGCCGTTGTGACGCTCCACGAGCGCTGCGAACGCATCCCACGTGTCAGGACCGAGTGGTCATCGACGATGTCCTCGCAAAGGTCACCGATGCCGGCGGGTCCGTGGTGATGGACAAGTCGCCGATCAGCGAAACGAGTTGGTACGCGGTGTTCGCCGACACCGAGGGCAACCACTTGGGTCTGTACGAGGGCACGACCTGACCGCCTGCTCTCACTGCGCCTCCAAGTCGTCGCAAGGCAACTCTACGACCGGCACACATCGGCCGCGGTGACGGCGGGCCGATCAGGTCCTCTTCTGCCACACGGACACGTGGCTTCGACTCTCACCCGTGAATGGCCGGCGCTCCCAATCCGCCCATCGCCAAGCGAGGGTCAATCCAGCGATCCGGGCCATCAGGTCGAGCTCAGATGGCCAGACAAACCTGAAAGGCACCGACACCGCTTCCGACCGAATGCCGTCGACCGAGTAGTGATGTGAATACATGGTCTGTGTTGGAATGTCTGCATACTCGTCGACACCGGCATATTGCCTGTCGATCGCAAAGGCTACGAACCGTTCGCCGGGCGGAAGCCGGCGCAGATCGGGCACCATCACCTCGACGACGAACGAACCTCCCGGTTCGAGATGAGCAGCAGCGTTCTCGAAGCATGCCACCTGATCGTCCTGTGTGGTCAGGTTCATGATCGTGTTGAAGACGAGATAGACCAGCCGGAACGAACCGTCGACTCTCGTGGTGGCGAAGTCGCCGAGGGTGCACTCGACGTCGTCGGAGTCCGGCTTGGCCCGCAAGCGGTCGATCATGAACGGCGAGTTGTCGATGCCGTGCACCCGCACGCCGCGGGAGGCGAGAGGGAGTGCAACCCGGCCCGTACCGATTCCGAACTCGACCGCGGCGCCACCGTCGGCGAGTTCGCCCAGCAGTGTCACAGTCGGATCCAGAACGTCCGGGTCGAACATCAACGCCGAGTCCTGTTCGTATCTGGCCGCCACGCCCTCACCGAAGTGGGTTTCCGTCACCGACCGACTCTCGCATGTCCACGGCTCGACATGCGGGCGAATATCGGCCTATCTCAGATGCCCGACCAAAGATGCCGTGTTGCCCTCGGGACGCTCACTTCTTCGTCGCTTTTGGCGGCAGCGTCCCGATCCATTGATGGCTCAGGTCGAACCACACGCTCAGATCCCCTGTTCGCTCGAGCAGGTCGGCGGGCACCGGCACGTAGCCACGCATCACGCTCCCGTACTGGACGACAGGGCCGCCGCCGTACTGCTCCCGAAAGCGGTCGTCGTCCGCGTCAGACAACCTGAGCGCCATCTGTCCCTCGGGATCGAGGAAGCTGAACATGTGCCCGTTCCGAGACGTGTACGGGTTCTTGGCGCCCTTCACCTCGACTCCGCTGTCGCTGTGGGCGACAACGGCGAGATAGCGTTCGAGCGCCTCCGCCGGTCCTCGGTATTCGGATCCCTTCGGCATGGTTCTGTACCTCCTCCCGTCGACCGTACTCCGGAACCTCGTACGAGTCAGTCCCAGAGTGTGGGGGTATACGTGACTGACCGTTCCTCCATGGGCTCTGATTCAGCCGGGCCGACCAGACGAGCGAGCAGCCCCGCCCAATCGAACACGTCGCTGATCTGAGATGCACGTAGGTCGACGACGCATTCCGGGTCCACAAACTGGGGAACGATGATGTCGAGGATGGACTCGATCTCGGAGCGGAACCGCTCATTGACGCTCCTGACCCCGTCGACCAGGAGCGGCACGTCGGGGCGGAGGCGGACATAGAGGTCGTAGGTCGCAGACCAGTTGCGGACGAGGGGCCTCACATCGAATGGGTCATCTCCACCGGTGGCGCGCAGGAAGTATGCGAAGTTGTCGATCACTGCCCGATCGGTCACCAGCACATCGGCCCGGTTGCGAAGCTCGAGCTCTTGCTGGATCTGGGCCATGATCACCCACAGCTGAGCTTCCGGGGTCGCCCCCTCATTGAGCCCGAGCGGGCTGAATCGAACGACCTCTCTGCCCACTTCGACGCTCCGTCCGCTCCGACCGACGGCACCGGCGAAGGAATGCACGGCGTTCGTCTTCCGCACCGAGTGCGATCCGATGAAGGCGATCTTGTGGGAGGTCGGCATAGAATCGCACGGTACTGGCGTGGGCGGCAACGAAACCGACTCCCGTGGTGAAAGCCGGTTGGCCGACGTCGAGCATGAGAAGTGTTGGGGTGGCTCCGCCGTTCTACGATTCACGTTCTAGGTGTACCCGGCCATCAGGTTGGTGACAGTCGGCTGGCTGGCGGGTGTCCTCCGAGGGAGCTGTGGCGTCTGGTGTAGTTGTAGTCGTAGAGCCAGCCTGGGAGCGCGTTGGAGCGTTGCTCGTTTGAGGTGAACACCTGCCGGTATGCCCATTCGGTTTGCAGGGTCCGGTTGAATCGCTCAACTTTGCCGTTCTGCCAAGGGCAGTGCGGCCGGATCGTGACATGTGATGCGCCGATCGTTTCGAGCACGTCGGCGAAGTCACTGCTCTTGGTGTATGACCAGTGGTTGTCGGTCATCACCTCTCGAATGTGGGTGATCCCGTTGTTGGTGAACCAGGCAGCCGCGCGAGCCATGAACCCGGCACAGGTGTCGCCTTTCTCGTCTGGGAGGATCTCTGAATAGGCGAGCCTGGTGTGGTCATCGACCGCTGAGTGAACGAAGTCGTAGCCCGGTCGGGTTGTCCGCTTGGTGTAGCTGCGTCCGATCTGTCGTCCCCACGCCTTCCATCCGCCTCCGTCGGGGATCTTCCCGAGCTTCTTGACATCAACATGGACCAGCTCGCCGGGTGTGTCCCGCTCATATCGCACGGTCGTGGTCTTGGACGCTCGGATACTCTCACCGGTCATCGGGTCGAGTTCGGAGAGTCTCGCCATGTCGTGGCGTCGCAGGATCCGGGTCACTGTCCGGGCCGGCACCCCCAACTCGGGTCCCAGCCGATCAGGCCCGATTCGCAGCCGTCGGCGGGCTTCGATCACTCGTTGCTCGACCTCGACCGGTGTTCGATTCGGGGAGGTGTGCGGACGTGACGACCGATCCTCCAACCCAGCCCTGCCTTCAGTGTCAAACCGCTTCAACCAGTAGTGCGCCGACTTGCGTGAGAGGCCCATTGCCTTGGCGGCATGCGACACCGGCCAACCCTCGAACCGGACCCGTCGAACCAGCAGCCAACGACCATGCGGGGTGAGACGAGCGTTACCGTGAGCCATGAAGGCCTCCTTTTCGGATGGTGGGTGCAATCACCACTCCAATCGGAGGTCTTCACCTATTCAACTGTCACCAACGTCCCAGCCGGGTACATCTAGGTCCTACGTGCGAGACCGCGTCGAACGTGCGATCCACCGAGCGAACGACCACAACCCGGGCTCTCGCATGGAAGCGACGTCGTCAGTCTGGTCATTGGCCTCTTGCGAGGGCCTTCCCCACACAAGAGGTTGAAGTCACCAGACCCGGAGGTTCTCGATGAGGCAATGCCCCGTCGTCAAAGACCCCGAGGCGTTCGGGGTTGACAAGCAGATCCCAGACCTGGCCCAGATCGAAGGCGCCTACCTGCTCGCCAACGACGCTCGGCCCTACCTGAAGGACTGCGGCTTCAACGACGATCAGATCTTGGCGTGGGCCGAGACCTACATCGCCGAGGAGGGCTCAGGCGACCTCGACTCGTTCCTCGATTGGGTCGACGAATGTCAAGAACAGAGAGCTTCCCGTTCGCATCGGCCCCGCATGACACCAGACTGACCGTCTATCAGACAACGTGTTCGATGAGGCCGACCATCGCACCCAGCGAGTCCTCGGCCACCGCCATCTTGATCGATGCGTCCTCTACCTGCAGGGCACGGAGAGGCATGGCAAGCCTTCCACCGGTGCGTTGCACCCGGGCGCACGCCTCCTCGCAGTCTGCGACTGCGAAGTACGGCAGCCAATGGGATGGAGCGTCCGGCGGCACTTCTGCCGGCATCGCCATCAATCCCGCCACTTCCTCACCAGCGTGATGGAGAGTCACGTAGCTGGCCTCGAGATCGATCGTGGGTTCCCATCCGAACATCTCGGTGTAGAAGTGAAGAGCCCTATCGACGTCCCTGGTCAGCAGTTCGCAGCCGACCAACGCTCCGGGAGCGTTTCGGACCATCTCGAGACCCTCCGGGGCTGCGACCACGACGAACGCAGCGCCGGTCGGATCGACGATGCCGGCGATGCGAGCGTTCCCGGGCATGTCGAACCGTTCATCGACAGCCCTCCCGCCGAGCAGGGTGGCCCGCGCCGCCGCGTTCTGCACCGATTCGACGCGTACGTATATGGACCAGGCAGCGGGCAACGGCTTCGCCACGTCCGGAGCTCGCTGCATCATCCCGGCAGCGCCGCCACCTCCCACTTTGCCGAGGTAGTAGGTGCCCGCCCCACCGGTGGCCACCTCGATTTCCCAGTCGAAGAGTTGGGCATAGAAGCTGACAGATTCCTCGATGTCCGGTGTGGACAGATCTACGCACTCGATCGCTCCGATCGATGTCGCCAGCGTCGACACACGACACCTCCTTGCGTCTGCCCCGACCGTATCGGCAGTCCCCTGTCGGCGCCTAGGGCTATTGGCCGGTTCACGCGAGCGTTGGGCACGCTCCCCTCCGTCCTCCACAACTGCAAGAATCCGAATGTGAGGGCAGCATGATGCGACCTGCGCCAGCGGTGTGACAGCCCGAGAACGGATCGACCGACTTGCCGAGTCCGAGGCTTTTGCCGCGCTCCAGGCTCGGTTCCCGGAGATGTACCGTCAGGTGTTCACCGACCCGCGCGCACCGCGCACTGTTGTCGTGATCCCTTCGCTTTCACTCGAACCGAGCGAGCTCACGAAGATCATCGGCGTCATGCACTACGAGGAACGGCTGTTGTGTCTGCTCATGCTGCTGCGCCTCCCCCGGACTCAGCTCATCTATGTGACCTCGAATCCCATCGATCCGGCGATCATCGACTACTACCTTCATCTTCTTCCAGGAGTGCCGGGACTCCATGCCCGGAGACGGCTCACGTTGATCAGCTGCAACGACGGCGACGCCGCAACCCCGCTGTCGGCAAAGATCCTGAACCGACCGGCCACCCTTGCGGCGATAAGGTCGGAAATCGCTCACCCCGACGCCGCTCACATGACCTGTTTCAACACGACGCCTTTCGAGCGCAGGTTGGCGGTTGAGCTGGGCCTCCCAATGTATGCGTGCGACCCCGACCTCGTGCATCTCGGAAACAAATCGATGAGTCGGTCACTATTCCGCGATCTCGGAATGGATCTTCCTGAAGGATACGAGCATCTGCGTGACCGAGGCGACCTGGTCGAAGCTCTTGTCGATCTTCACAACCGCCGCCCGATGCTGGGACGAGCGGTCGTGAAGCTGAACGACGGCTTCTCTGGAGAAGGCAACGCCATCATCGACCTGAGAGCGCTCGAGGATGCCCCTGACCTTCGCACCGAGATCGGGCGACGGTTGACCCAGGAGCTTCGGTTCGAGGCCGCGAGCGAGTCCTGGTCGTCCTACGAGACCAAGTTCGAAACGATGGGTGGGATCGTCGAAGAGCTCATCGAAGAGCCGAAGAAGCAGTCACCCTCCGTCCAGGTGCGGATCGACCCTGTAGGGCAGGTCCATCTCGTCTCCACCCATGACCAGGTTCTCGGCGGACCCAGCGGCCACGTGTTCGAAGGTTGCCGATTCCCAGCCCGGAGCGACTATCGGCTCGACCTCCACGAGGCCGGCCTCGCCGTGGGCAGGTCGCTGCGGGACAGAGGTGTTCTCGGGCGTTTCGGCGTCGACTTCATCTCTGTTCGAGACGGCGATCGATGGAAACACTACGCCATCGAGATCAACCTCAGAAAGGGTGGCACGACCCTCCCCTATCTGATGCTCGAGTTCCTGACGGACGGCACCTATACACCAGACACCGGCGTGTTCAGGACACCAACGGGTTCGCGTCGCACGTACTACGCCACAGACAACCTGGTCAGCGACACCTATCGGGGCCTACGCCCAGAGGAGTTGATCGACCTCACCGTCCTCGAGGGCCTCCATTACCACGCCCCATCACAGCAGGGCATGGTGTACCACCTGCTCGGTGCGGTCACCGAGCACGGCAAGATCGGAATGGTGTCGATTGCCGGAAGACGGGCGGAGGCCCGCAAGCAATACCGCGACGCGATCGACGCGCTCGAACGTGCCGCAGAGCGACATCGGTCGTGACTCTCAGCCATGCGGCCGCGGAGGCCGCGCCAATCCCTCCAGCTGGCGAAGGGCCGTCGGGAGCTCGCGCCACCATCCCGACGCCCGCAGAGCCGCGTACATGAGTGCGGAGGTGAGTGCCGTGATCCCCACCGAGGCCAACACGACGACGAGCCGAGGCAGACCGAGGGCGTAGAACGATCGCAACGGCGGAACCACGAACACCAGGCAAGAGCCGAACGCCATCATGGCGATGATCAGCTTCCTCACCGGTGTCAGCGGCCGCGCCACCAACAGCAACACGGCCAAGCCGACGATCACCAGCGTCAGCGTGGTGATCGACTGCGCTTCGTCGTGCGAGACGGCCTCGTTGCGGGTCACCCAGAACGCCGCGAACCCCGCCATTGCGGTGATCCCACCCACGGGCACACCGAACCGCAACACACGCTCGATGTAGCCCGGTCGAGCTCTCACAGAGCTGGGCTCCAGGGCCAACCAGAACGACGGAACACCAACCGTCAGCACACCGATCACCGTGTAATGCCTGGGCAACAGCGGGAAAGCCCATCCGGCGATTCCGACCGCCCACGCCAGCAGCAGCGCATAGGTCGTCTTCGTGACATAGAGGCTCGCGACCCGCTCGATGTTCCCGATGACGCGCCGACCTTCCGCCACGATGTCGGGCATGCGGGCAAATCGTCCATCGACCAGGGTCACCGGCGACACACTCCTGGCCGCTGCGGATCCGGACCCCATCGCCACACCGACATCGGCGGCCTTGAGAGCCAGGACATCGTTCACGCCGTCGCCCACCATCGCCACCACGTGACCCTTCAGCTGTAGCGCTTTGATCAACATCCGCTTCTGCTCAGGTCCGATCCGTCCGAAGAGGGTCGTTGCTTCCGCCACTGCGCCGAGCTCATCGAGATCTGTGGGCAGGTCCGAGCCCATGATCGACGATCCTTCTATGCCGGCGACCCGAGCGACGGCTGCGACTGTGGAAGGGTGGTCGCCGGAGATCATCTTCAACGCCACGTCTTGTTCGGCAAAGTAGGTCACAGTGCCGGCGGCATCGGATCGAACGGCGTCGCCGAGCACCACGACTGCCACCGGAACGCCCGAGGGCCGATCCACCGTCAGGGGCTGATCCGTCCGGGCGAGAACGAGAACTCGGCGACCGAGGCTGGTCTCTTGATCCACGATCCGTGCAGTCTGAGCATGCCCGGCGCACAGGACGTCGGGGGCGCCGAGCATCCAAGAGCCCTCCGCTTCGAACTCGGCACCGCTCCAGCGACGGTCCGACCGAAACGGGACGAACCGCCTGGCCGTCCAGCCCGTTGGCCGTTGCACGGCCGAGGCGATCGCCTGAGTGGTTGCATTGGGAGCGGGGTCGGCGTGGGCGACGGCCGCCATCGCACGACCCGCCGTCTCGACATCACCCTCTATCGGCACCACACCGACCAGGACCAGCCGGCCCTCGGTGATCGTCCCCGTCTTGTCGAAGCAGACCACGTCGACCCTCGCCAAACCCTCGAGCGCACCCAGGTCCTGGGTCAGCACGTTCATACGGGCCAGCCGTGCGGCGCCGACCGCAAGCGCCATGGAGATCAGCAGAACGAGACCTTGCGGGATCATGCCGACGGTCCCGGAGACGGCACCACGAGCAGCATCGGGTCCCGTTCCCGAGGCCCCGATCTGACTCCAGATGAGAATCGCAGCTGTTGGAACGATCGCCCACCCGACCCATCGCAGCAGGCGATCGGTGCCCGTTCGGAGCTCCGACGACACCAGTTCGAATTGACGCGCCTCTCGGGAAACTCTGGCGGCGTAGGAGTCCCCACCGACCCTGGTGGCCGTCACGAAGCCGGTTCCAGCCAGCACCGCAGACCCGGAAAGGCAGCGGGCGCCCGCCACCTTGGCGCAGGGCTCGGACTCACCGGTGAGCAGCGATTCGTCGACTTCCAACCCGTCTGCCTCAGCCACGACGGCATCGACGACGAACTGATCGCCCCTCTTCACCCAGATCCGATCACCGAGCACCACGTCCTGGGCACCGATCTCCTGTCGTCTGCCGCCGCGGACAACCGTGACGGCCGGCGCCGAGATCAGCGCGAGCCGGTCCAGCGACCGTTTGGCCCGCAGCTCCTGAATGATCCCGATCGCCGAGTTGACGATCATCACAAGGCCAAACACAGCATCCTGTATGGGGCCGACGACGAGGATCACCACCACGAGTGAGCCGACGAGCAGGTTGAAGCGAGTGAACACATTGGCGCGGACGATCTCTTCAACAGTGCGTGAAACCGGTGCGGCATAGTCGTTCGTCTGCCCCCGAGCCACACGCTCCGCAACCTCTGCCTCGCTGAGGCCGTCGGGACCAGCATCGATGCACGTATCCGCCACATCCATGGAGTCGACTGAGGCGTCCCGGAGCGATTGGTGTGTCATCAAGGCCTTCTCCCGACCACGATGGTGAAGAAGCCGCCTCAGGTCCAGGGTCGAACGATGGAACTGCATGCGTCCGCCGAATTCGATCGGGGAGCCGAGCACGGCCCGAGCCCGCGACTGATACGCTCGGCGCCGCAAAAACCCCCGGAGGTCATGGTGCTCGATCTCACTCCGCCGCCCGAAACGCTCGATCCGATCGAAATCGCCTCGGTCGACGAGATCCGCTCGCTCCAACTCGAGAGGATGAAGTGGAGCCTCGGCCACGCGTACGAGCACTCGCCGTTCTATCGCACCCACTTCGACGAGGCCGGCGTACACCCATCCGAACTTCGAGACCTCGCCGATCTCGAGCGGTTCCCGTTCACCGCCAAGGACCACCTGCGAGAGACGTACCCATTCGGGATGCTGGCGGTCGACCGTTCGCAGCTCCGCCGCGTCCACGCCTCGTCGGGCACGACCGGCAAGGCCACCGTGGTCGGCTACACCCAACGTGATCTCGACATGTGGTCAGACGTCGTCGCTCGATCCATCAGAGCCTCCGGAGGCCGGCCAGGACACATGGTGCACATTGCCTACGGCTATGGCCTCTTCACCGGCGGTCTCGGCGCCCATGCCGGTGCCGAGCGGCTGGGATGCGCCGTGGTCCCGGTGTCCGGTGGAATGACGGACCGGCAGGTCACGCTCATCGTCGATTTCGCACCTGACATCATCATGGTGACACCGAGCTACATGCTCGCCATCCTCGACGAGTTCGAACGTCGCAAGATCGACCCTCGATCGACCAACCTGAAAGCCGGGATATTCGGGGCCGAGCCGTGGACCGACTCGATGCGACGGGAAATCGAGGGTGCATTCGACATCCATGCCGTGGACATCTACGGCCTGTCGGAGGTGATCGGCCCGGGAGTCGCCAACGAGTGCGTCGAGACCAAAGACGGCCTCCACATCTGGGAAGACCACTTCTATCCCGAGGTCATCGACCCTCGGTCCGGGAGGGTGCTGCCCGACGGCGAGCAGGGCGAGCTGGTCTTCACATCGTTGACGAAGGAAGCGCTCCCAATCATCCGTTACCGGACCGGTGACCTCACCCGGCTCATGCCCGGGACGGCCCGCAGCATGCGACGAATGGCCAAAGTCACCGGTCGCCGCGACGACATGATGATCGTGCGCGGGGTCAACGTGTTCCCGACTCAGGTCGAAGAGCTGCTCCTCGAGATCGATGGACTCACCGCCCACTACTACATCGAACTCACCCGACCGGCCCGCCTCGACGAGATGACCGTGCACGTCGAGAGGTCGCCCGATGCCTCCGAGGTTCCCAAGGAACTCCTCGCCCAGCGGATCAAGGAGCGGATCGGCGTCACAGCGAACGTCGAAATTGAACCTCCGCGGACCATCGAACGGTCCTCCGGAAAGGCACGCCGGGTCATAGACCGGCGCACCCAGCCTCCCAACTGATCGAATGCCACGACAACTGGGACCTCCTCCCCCTGTCGCGCTGGTCGCCGTTCGCGACGATTGGCGGAGTCGTGGAAGGAAGAATCGATGCAGTCGACGACCGCACAATTGCGGATGCCGGGCACCCCGAAGCCGTGGATGAATGCAGCCATGCGGACTGCGCTACGCACCCCACTGTTGCGTCGCATCATGGGCAGACTGTTCGCCGTGCTGACGGTTCAAGGCGCCAAGTCAGGGCGCCAATACGACATCCCGGTGCAATACTTCACTCTCGACGATCGCTTCGTTGTGCTGTCCCAGCGCACGCGACGGTGGTGGCGAAATCTTGCTGCACGTCCACGAGTTCTCTTCCTGGTGCGCGGTCGAGCCATCCGCTGTCGCGCCGTCGTCGCCGAGGGAGAGGAAGCGGTGGACGCGCTCACGGACTGTCTCCGGCAGAATCCAAGGACTGCGCGGTTCTATGGCTCCGACGTGACTTCGCCGGACGACATCGACCGCGATGTGGTGGACATGCTGCTCGAGCGTGTGGTGGTGATTCTCATCACCGCCGCCTGACCAGACACCGGCCGACGGCGACGTCCACCGGCGATCCATCCGACGCCCACACCGGCGTTCCCCAGAAGCCCCCGATCGAAACCCAGAGGAAGGAGATCCCATGTACGAGGCCGCTGGCGACCGCTACGAGAACCTCGACTATGTGCGGTGTGGAACGAGCGGGGTCCGCCTTCCACGATTGGCCCTGGGGCTGTGGCACAACTTCGGTGGTGATGCACTTGGGGCGAACGCACGGGAGATGGTCCTGCGCTCGTTCGACAACGGCATCACGCACTTCGACCTGGCCAACAACTACGGCCCCCCGCCGGGTTCGGCCGAGATCAACTTCGGCGCACTCATGGCCTCGGACCTCGCCCCTCATCGTGACGAGCTGATCATCTCGACCAAGGCCGGATACCTGATGTGGGACGGACCCTACGGAGACTGGGGATCCAGGAAGTACCTCACCGCCAGCCTCGATCAGAGCCTCCGGCGGATGGGTCTCGACTACGTGGACATCTTCTACTCGCACCGATACGACCCCAACACCCCGCTCGAAGAGACGATGGGCGCACTTGCCAAAGCCGTCCACGACGGGAAAGCCCTGTACGTGGGGATCTCGTCGTACGGCCCGGAGACATCCAGACAGGCTGCTGACCTACTCCGTCAGATGGGCACACCGTGTCTCATCCACCAACCGTCCTACTCGATGTTCAACCGTTGGATCGAAGATGGGCTGCTCGACGTTGTCGAGGAGGAAGGCATGGGGTGCATCGCCTTCTCGCCGCTCGCCCAGGGCCTGCTCACCGCCAAGTATCTCGGTGGAATCCCGCACGACTCCCGAGCCGCCATCAACGATTCATTCGATCAGGCATTCCTCACCACCGAGGTTCTCGAGCAGGTGGCCTCGCTGAACGAGATCGCCCGCCGCCGCGGGCAGACCCTGGCACAACTGGCGATCACGTGGGTATTGCGAGATCCACGCGTCACCAGTGCCCTGATCGGGGCTTCCAGATGGGAGCAGATCGCAGAACTACTGGCAGCGCTGGACGGCCCACCCCTCACCGGTGCCGAGTTGGCCGAGATCGACCGTCACGCCGAGGACGCCGGTATCAACCTGTGGGCAGCGTCGAGTGACTCAGGCTGACTCGTCAGCGACGACTCAGCCAAGTCGCAAGGATCACCGGTACCCCCCAGGCCCGACCAGATTCGCGTAGCGATCACCGACCCTTCTCAACAGAGCCTCGACCTCGTCGTCGGACACCGGGTCGAACGATCGGTAGTACTGGCCGACCGCAACGAAGTCCTCGGGAGTCCGCAGGCAGAGGAGGTCGTCACAGTCCTGCTCCATCCGTTCGACGGTGTGGGGGGTGGCCACCGGAACCGCGACCACCACGCGCGACGCGCCACGGGCGCGAGCGATCAGGCACGCCGTCCGGGCCGTCGAGCCCGTGGCGATCCCGTCGTCGACGATCAGCGCAGTCCGGCCCACCAACGACATCGGCGGCCGCATGCCGCGGTAGTGGATGCTTCGACGTTCGAGCTCGGCCCGTCCCCTGCGAATCACACCGGCGACTTCCAGATCGGTGACGCCTGCTGCTTCGATCGCCGCCCAATCCAGGAACTCAACGGAATCCTCGCCGATGGCACCCATGGCAATCTCAGGTTCGAATGGCATGCCCAGCTTCTGAACGATCAACACGTCGAGGGGGCTGCGAACCGCCTCGGCGACCTCGGCTGCCACCACCACGCCACCTCTCGGTAGACCGAGTGTGATGGGGTCGTCGAGATCCAACTCGCGAACGCGTTGGGCCAGCCGTCGCCCGGCGTCGACCCGGTCACGGAACATCGATAACTCCTTGCTCGAGCACCTTCAGAATCGCTCACCGCGGGTTCCGATGCCAGAGCCATCGGCCCCGAACGAACGGGACGGTCAGTGGACCACCAGCGGTCGTGCAACCCGCTAGGGACGCGGGCGGACGGTCGCCATCAGGACGGACAGACGCAGAACTCGTTGCCTTCGGGGTCGAGCATCACGATCCAGCCCGTGCCGAACTCCTCGATGCGGGCGACCCTCGTCGCACCCAGCGCCTCGAGCCGCTGAGCCTCGGCTTCGACATCGGCTACGTGAAGATCGAGGTGCAAGCGGTTCTTCACCGGCTTCGGGTCGTCGACACGCTGGAGCAGCATCTTGGGCAGAGATGCCTCGGGGTGAACCAGGGCCGTGTATTGGGCCACGCCGCCTGCAACGACGTACCCCATCGCCCCGCACCAGAACTCGGACTGGACGTCGGGATCTGAACAGTCCAGCGTGAGGACCAAATAATCCGGCATCGCCGCATCGTACCCCCAACGCCAACGAGGTCATCGCCCACCATCGGTGACATATGATGCCGTTCGTCGTCAGGAGCCTCGATATGCGAAGGAGATTGTCCACTCGATGACCTACGACACCCTGCTGTTCGACTTCGACCACACCTTGTTCGACTTCGACGCCTCCGAGGCGGCGGCGTTCGCACGGACGATGGCGGCGCACCGCATGCCCGACGCCGGCTCGGTGGCCGAGACCTATCAGTCGATCAACAGACAGCTCTGGAACGAGGTGGAACAGGGCGCCATTACCGCGGACGCCGTTCGAGTTCTCCGCTTCGAGTTGCTCATCGAAGCCGTAGGTATCGAGGCCGATGCCGAAGCAATGGCCCACACCTTCGTTCGAGAACTCGGCGCCAGCGGGGATCTCTATCCGGGCGCCCGCGAGATCCTCGAACTCCTGTCAGCCTCCGCAACGCTGGCGCTGGTCAGCAATGGTCTCGGCGCAGTCCAGCGGGCAAGGATCGACCGTCTCGACATCGCCCGCTACTTCGGCGCCATCGTGATATCTGGCGAAGTCGGTGCTGCCAAGCCCAGCCGCGAGATCTTCGACATCACGTTCGAACGGCTGGGCAACCCTGCCCGATCTGGAGCGGTGATGATCGGCGACAGCCTGGGCTCCGACATGGACGGTGGGAAGAACTACGGCATCGATACCTGCTGGTACAACCCGGGGCAGGAGCCGATTCCCGAGGGCATCACGCACCATGTCATCGAGCTCGGCGACCTTCGAACCCTGGTCGGTGGCACGTAGAGGCCAGCCGGATCCGAGCACACAGATCCTGTTGGGATGTCGATCGGCGCTCGTGTGCCTCGCCCGGCCGCCCGCTCATGCGGCGCGGCGGAACGGACCACAGATCGATATCCAAGGCCACAGAAGCACGTCGCATTCTCGTTTGGACACGTCGTCACCGACGAACAACGCCAGCACGGCGTCCTCTGCGGCCTCCAACGCTCGGGCGTATTGCCGGGGGTCAATCCCCGAAGCCGGTTCACTGCGCGCCAGCGCAGCGATCGTACGCCGGTACTCAGAGACTCTCGCTCCGTCGGACTCGAGGATTCCGAGGGCACGTTCCCGCAGGTCCTGGAGGGCGTCCATCTGTGCCGAGCGGCTGAGCTCGACCGCAGAGGCCAGCGCGACGATCGACCCCTCGTCTCGAAGCGTCGCCTCGATCTGTCTCGTGTCCATCGCCATCTTGCCCTGCCTGTCGGCAAGATTGGGCCAATCCCAACGATCGATCGCCAACTCAGCGACGGATCACTGCGCGGGTTGCGACACGTCATTCTGGAGCGCACGCATGGCGGCCAGCCCGTCGGAGACCGAGACCTTCGGTTCATAGCCGAGGTCACAGCGAGCCTTGTCGATCTTGGCGGTGATCGTGCAGGCCATGGTGTCGGCGCCGAAGCGAGTCAACGGCGGCTTGGAGGCGGGCCGAAAGACCCGCCACAAGCCCTCGACTAACCGCGCCGCAGCCTTGGCGACCGGCGCCGGAATCGAGACATCGGGTATTTCGACGCCTGCCGTGGCCGCATACGCCGACACGAAATCCCTGATCCGCTGCGGATCCCCGTCGGTGATGAAGTAGACCTCTCCGGGCCGGCCTCTTTCCAGAGCAAGCTCGATACCATGAACCAGGTTGTCGACATGTGTGGTCGATACCTGATGCCGACCACCGTCGACCCAGACGAATGCCTTCTTGCCGACTGCCTCGACGAGTTCGGCGAGGAAGCTCCGGTCGCCCGGACCCCACACGAGGACCGGGCGCACCACCACGGTCTCGAATTCCGCTGTGGGGTCGTTGTCCCCTATCACGAGCCGCTCGGCGTCTGCCTTCGTGGCTCCGTACCCGTAGGGAATCCGGGAGGGCAGAGGCATCGATTCGTCGACATCGATCAGGTGCTTGCCCGTGAACAGCACGGAGTCCGTCGAGACGTGCACGAACCGTCGGACCCCCGCGTCGTGTGCTGCGTCGAGAAGTCGGCCCGTTCCGACCACGTTCGCCATCTGAAACTCGGGCAGCGGCGCCCATTCCGTGACCAAAGCGGCTGCATGGACCACGGCGTCGAGACCGTCGAGTTGCTCGGACCTCACCGACTCGAGCGAACACCGCAGCGGAGACGCTCCCAAGGCGACTACGGCCTCCGCGGCCTCGTCGCTCCTCGCCATCGCCACCACGTCGTGAGAACGAACCAGCGAACGAATGAGAGCCCCACCGACGAATCCAGAACCGCCTGTCACCAGCACCCGCATGGCCATGTCCCCATCGTTGGATCAGCGAGAGGACAGTACCGGATCATCGATGACACATCGAACCCGGTTTGCGGGAACAGCTCGGTTCGGCCCATGCCACAATCCAACCGACGACAGAGGAGCTTGTGCTTGGAATCGATCACTTTCAGAGCCGTCGTGGACGGGGTGGGAAGACGGCAACGGGCATACCGGTTCCCGAGGACGTGATCGCCAAGCTCGATGCTGGAAAGCGCCCGAAGATCGTCGAATCGACGGTAGGTGTGATGGGCGGTCGCTCGCTGATCCCGCTCAGTGCCGAGAATCGCACGGCGGCCGGAGTCGCCGCCGGCGACGAGATCGACGTCTCGGTGGAACTCGATACGACACCAAGAGTGCTCGGTTTGCCCGCAGACCTGGTTGCCGCCCTCGACCTGCACCCTTCGACCAGGGCGGCCTTCGACGCAGTGTCATACAGCAATCCACGGCGGTACGTACTCGGTATCGAGGGCGCCACGGCCGCCGAGACCCGGCAGCGCCGGATCGACAAGTCAATCGTCGAGTTGAGCGGCGGCTGAGTCAAGTCGCACACGTCCCCATGTGACGAACCCACGGCCCGGTCGGTACCATCTCTCCTCCCTCGGAGGTCCCCGTGCATCGATACATCCTGACGTTGAGCTGCCCCGACCGACCGGGGATCGTCCATGCCGTGTCGGGAGGCTTGCTCGAGGTCGGCGGCAACATCCTCGAAAACGCCCAGTACGACGATCTCGAATCGGGGCTGTTCACGATGCGGACGAGGTTCGAGACGGCGAACGATCCTGAGGCGGTCGAAGCGGTCATCGCCCCCATCGCTTCCTCCCTCGGAGCCGAGTTCCACCTCAGGGATGAGCGCCGGCCGGCCCGGGTGCTCGTTATGGTCTCGAAGCAGGATCATTGCCTGGTGGACCTGCTCTATCGGCAGAGCACCGGGGAACTGCCCATCGAGATTCCGATGGTCGTCTCGAACCACACCGATTGTGCCCACCATGCAGCCCGCTACGGCGTTCGATTCGAGCACCTGCCGGTGACTCCGGACATCAGGGATCAACAGGAGGAGCGTCTCATCCAGCTGATCGACGAGCAGGGGATCGACTTCGTCGTCCTGGCCCGCTACATGCAGATCCTGTCGGCGGCGCTGTGCGAGCGTTTGTCGGGAAACATCATCAACATCCACCACTCGTTCCTTCCCGGTTTCAAGGGTGCGAAGCCGTATCACCAGGCGCATGCCCGTGGCGTCAAGCTGATCGGTGCCACCGCGCACTACGTCACGTCGGATCTCGATGAGGGTCCGATCATCGAACAAGACGTCGAACGCGTGGACCACTCGATGACACCCGAGAGGATGTCGGTGATCGGCCAGGACATCGAACGCCGGGTTCTGGCGCGGGCCGTGAAGTATCACGCCGAAGATCGAGTCATCCTCGTCGGTGCCCGCACGGTGGTGTTCTCGTGACTGCCATCGACGTCTCCTGAATCAGCGGACGAAGCCCGAGCGCCGACTCCGTATTCGTTGTTCGGTCCTCGGGCGCCGGATCGGCTCTCCGAGGACGAACGGATCGCATCGATCCCCGAGGCACCACCAGGAGCGATCAGCGTCGTCGTCGCATCGCGAGTGCGACAGCGGCAGACGCACAGACAGCACCGACCATTGCGAGGCCGACGAGAAAAGGTCCCACCAGGGAAGGTGCGTTGCGGAAGTCTGTCCGCACCATCGGCGGCGTGCCCGCCACGAGGTCCGAGCGATTCTCCAACAGTCCGGGGTTGTCTGGATCACCCGAGTCACCCTGGTCACCCGGGTCCGGCAAAAGACCCTCGACGCCATCGGGCTGTGTCCGGGGAGGCATGTCGATCGGCAACCACAACGAACTCGGGGTCTGCTTCGAGTCGTAGGCGATCATCACAACGCCGTCGCCGGCATCGACTCGAACGCAGATCTGGCTACCAGGATCGAGCGTGACGTCCAGCTCGGCGAGTACGAACGTGCGTTCGACCCACGTGTCGGCCAACGCCCAATGTGCGGCGCTCATCGACGTGCCCGCGAGGTGGCGGCACCCGCCTGCCAAGCACTCGAGCAGGTCCACCTGCAATTCGCCGGACACGCCTTGGGCGAATCCGGCGCTGGCCGTCCAGATGGTGACACGAGGCGAACCGACGATCGTGTCGCCTTCATGACGCGTCAGAAACTCCTGATACTCCCCTGGCCCCAGGGTCCGACCTACCAACCCATCTCCGTCGGGATCGGATGGGGATCTGGCAACCGGAGCGGTCTGCGACAGTTCGGCGATCGGCGTGCCGGCACCCCGCATGTACCAGGTCGTTCCGTGGTCGAGCTCGGGTGCTGCAACGGCCGCCAGCACGAGTGCCAGCAACGCCAGCTTCACACTCCGGCCTTCACCGCATGCTGGGAGGCTCGATCGAGCCGCGGCAGGTCGAGGGTGGCGAAGTTCAGGTCCCGCATCCTCGACCATCGAAGCTCGGCCGTCGCCGCCTCCGCTCGAGTCCGAACTGCACTCCTCAGCTTGATGGGATCGGACCCATCGAGATACCCACCCGGACCGAGGATCGGTTCGCCATCGTCTGCAACCACAACCCGCACTCGATCGGCCGAGGTCTGGACGATGATGCCGATCCTCTCCGCTCCGGCGCTTTCGGCTCTGCCGATCAGCGATGCGATCATCTCTCTGACATCTGCGGGATCACAGTCCACGCCCACCGAAGGACACGTGATGTTCATATCCCATCCTCGGGCCTCGAAGGGCTCGGTCACCTGACCGATCAGCCATCCGAGGTCGTCGACCTTCGGATATCGGCGTCGCTCGGACAAGGTGTTGGGACCTGTCGGGAGCTGGATCACGATGTGAGGCATTTCGTCGGAGTGGAGACCAGCACCCTCGGCCCTGCCCCGCTGCCATGTGCTCCATATCAGAGCCAGGAATCCGACGACAAAGACCAGCGTCATTGCAGCCGCCAATACCGAAGCCAGCGTGACCGCCTCGCCCACCATCGCATCGCGCTCCCGGAGCTCAACGGTGCGTTCGGCGACCGCTGCATCGAACTGCATACGAATAGAGGTGAGGTCGGATGCGTAGGCCTGGCGAGCACCGTCGATATCACCCAAGGCCAACATCCCGACGACCTCATATCCGCTCACAACGAAGTCGGCCTGGCGCGCCTGCACCGTCTGGTCATCGACGTTCCGGGTGTCCAGTCGTGAAAGGGCATCTTCAGCGGCCATCCGCGCCTCGACGACGTTGTCGGACTCGACGACCTGCGCCCCTTCGTCGAGAGCGAACACGATCGCCTGTGACAGCACGATGTCACTCGATGCAAGGTCGGACGCCACCACCGCGAGCGATGCCTCTTCGTGTGCGAGAGCGGTGCGGTCTTGGGTGGCGCCCACCCACCAAACGCCGGTGGCCGCCGCCCCCACGGCGGCCACGAGCGTCATCATCCCGACGATTCGGATACCCCGCACAACGTCTCCCATCCCACAGCCCGTATCAGTGGTACCACTCTGGGTGATCTCGAGGGTGACTATTGCAATCGCGCTCGCTGAGGCCAGTCTCACGAAGGCACGCTCGGCTTGGTGCCACGCGGGCACCTAGCATCGAGTCATGGCGGCGATCCATGGTCTGGCCGGCATCATCATTTCCACCTCGATCGATCGCTACGAGGCGATGGAACGGTTCTACGTCGAATTACTCGGCCACACCATTCGGTCTCGCCGGTCCGGCTTCGTCAACTTCGAGCTCGGGGCCGACACCAGACTGACGGTGACGCTCCACGATGCCGTGACCGGATCCTCTTCGGACCCGGCGCGCCTAATGATCAACCTGGATGTGGACGACGTCGATGCCTGGGCCCGGCGCGCCGCCGAGCTCGGAGCGCATGTCATCCGGCACCCCGACGACGAGTCGTGGGGCGGCCGGATCTGCACCATCGCCGATCCCGACGGAAATTACATTCAATTCATGCGGCTCCCATGACGCGGGCCTGCCTCGGCACCGTACCGCGAGACATTCGACTCTTGGAATATCATCTGGCCTCGAAGTGTTTTCGGACGAGTGAACATGACTTCAGACCCTGAAAGGACCACGACATGCCGACCATCGATCTGACGCTCGACTCGTTCGAGCAGACCGTCACCGACAATGAGACGGTCCTCGTCGACTTCTGGGCCGGATGGTGCGGCCCGTGCCGTTCATTTGCCCCCACCTACGAGGCGGCCTCGTTGGAGAATCCGGACCTCGTCTTCGCCAAGGTCGACACAGAGGACCAGCAAGAGCTGGCCATGCAGTTCGGAATCCGCTCGATTCCGACCTTGATGGTGTTTCGCGACCAGGTTCTCCTGTACTCGCAGCCCGGCGCACTGCCCGAACCGATGCTGAACGACCTCATCCGTCAGGTCCGCGATCTGGACATGGACGATGTGCGGCGTCAGATCGAGGCGCAGAAGGCTGAAGAGAGCGCCTGACCGCTCCGCCGGACTCCCGTCGAACAAGACAGGCCGGCCCTTTCGGGCCGGCCTGTACTGGCTGGGAGGAAACGGTTAGCCCGGGTGGCCGACGCCCGATTGTTACCTTTCGACCGATCCACCATTCGGCCGAGCGCACCGTGTCGATGGGTATTGACCGATGTCGCCAGAACAGTTCTCCAGCACGCCGCTCAGCTCATGTCGACCGACGACGACCTGTACGGTCCGAAGCCCGAACTGCGGCGCTCTTAGCTCTGGTCGGCGTTCACCTCGAGCCTGGCCTCATATCTCGACTCCAAGAGCACGATGCCCGGCGACGTCGGCGTCGCGAGCGTTGCGATCGATTCGCCGACCAGGGAGCCGGATTTCGGATCGAAGTCGTAACGGACCTCGTGCGCCACATCACCCAATACGTACTGATAGGCGACCCGCACCGCACCATCGATCGTGTCGACCTCGATCCCCGGAATCCGCGCAATGGTGAGCAGGAGCGTGCTCCGCTTGGCTGGATCGACGCCGTGATGCTGCATCAGGTCGGCAGCGGCCCGCAAGATCGCCTGGCGATCGAGTCTCACGTCATCGGACCTACCCACCGACCTCGACAACTCCGCATAGACGGCGTCGGGTCCACCCGCCCACATGGGATGGACACCGGGATAGGCGATCTCGACCGGCTCCTCTTCGATCCTGCCGAAGGCGGCCAATTGGTCCTCGGCCTGCATCCGTTCGAAGGCAGCGCGATCTTCGGGAGCGATGACCTCCACGTGCGAAACCGTGACGCGTTGCATGGTCGACGTCGACACGTCCACCCAGGTCTCCGCCACCGTGTTGACCATGACGGTGATGTCCTCGGGGGTCACGCTCGAGTTGTCCATGATCGAGCGCCGTTCAGCCCGAACCTCGCGAACGTACCATTGCTCGCCGGGGTCGAGCTGAGGCGGAGCCAAACGGGCCGTCGCCTGAGCCAAGCCGATCAAGGGAAGCTCGGCATCAGTGGGCGTCGCCGGTGCGATCGACCACACCACGAACATGACCACACCGACGGCAACGGCTCGGACGAGGAACCATTCTCGCCGGACGCGTCGACGTTCCGCGCCGAAGGCATCACGGAGCCTGGCGCGAGCCCGCCCGTCCACAGAATCCGGACCAGGCGTCAACGAGCGTACGAGATCAGAGAATTCGTCCATTGGCGGCGATATCGCCCGGTATTGGCCGTTCGACCTCCAGGAGTTCCCGCATCTTGTTCCGCGCCCGGTGAATTCGGGACCTCACGGTTCCGATGGGAATATCCAGCGCCTCGGCGATGTCGGAGTAGCTGAAGTCGGCGATCGCCAGCAACATCAGCACCTGATACTCATCCTCGGACAACATCGCGAGCGCCGACGCCAAGTCCTCACGTTGCGACATGGCATCGACCCGCTCGGCCGCTTCCACCTCGAATCGTGAGTCATCGCCTTCATTGAGACCCGCAGAGCGACGCAGCATTCGCATCCTGCGGATGCGCTTCCGGTTCCGTTCCCTGGCGACGTTGGCCGCGATCCCGAACAGCCACGGCAGAGCGTTGTCCCGGTCCGTGCGGAACCGATCTCGTCGGTCAAACGCCCGTACGAACGTATCCGACGCGATGTCGCCGGCGTCGTCGAAACCACTGCGACCGGCGGCGAAACGAAACACCGCGTGATAGTGCCGCTCGAAAACGACCTCGAACAGCTCAGGGCGTCGACGGGACGCCACGATGATCTCGCAGTCGGTGAGGTGCTCCTGCACGCAGTCCTCGATTGGGGTCGGTCGGGCGAACCTTAACCACGTTTGGCCAGAAGGCGCCACAGAATCGCGGAGGCTTGACAATCGGGAGTTCGTCACTCCATACTCGCACACGATTGACAACGCGCTCATCCAGAGCGGTGGAGGGACAGGCCCTTCGAAGCCGCGGCAACCATCGGATCTAGATCCGAACCAGGTGCCAATGCCTGATCGATGAGACGTCTCCTGAGCGGTCACTCCGCTCGAGGCGCTCAACGAGCGCTCGAATCTCGACTGGAGTGAACATGACTCGAATTCAGGACCCGCCTCCCACGGCGCCGCTGGCTGCGGCCTTCCGGGTGTGTTGTTGGACTCCGTGTGGGCGCTCTCGGGCGGTCCGCCGGCGAGTCTCGACTCGCTGACACCCACCGCCGCCCGAGAGGCACGGCCCATCGGCGGGTGCACACGCACATCGATCACTTAGAGGAGACGACACCATGACCCATACCCCTTCCGACAAGATCAACGACGTCGATCTCGCGACGGTCGGCGCCCTGATCGGAGCGATCACCGACGAGCCGGAGCGAGCAGCGACGACTTGGGCTGCCCAGGTCACCTGGACCGGCGGCTTCCGCTCATCGGCTTCGATCAGGGCATTCGATACCATCCGCTCCGATGAGCCCGAGGGCCTGGGGGGCTCCGATACCGCACCCAATCCGGTGGAGCAGTTGCTGGCTGCGCTCGGCAACTGCCTCGCAGTTGGCTACGCGGCCAACGCCTCGGCGGCGGACATCGCCATCCATGAACTCCAGATAGAGCTCGAAGGAGATCTCGATCTCCACGCATTCCTCGGGCTGAAGGAGGGCCACGCAGGCTTCCACGGCATTCGCGCTCGGGTGAAGCTCGCCAGCGACGCTCCAGCCGAAGAGATCGATGCGCTGCACGAGAAGGTGACATCGACATCGCCGGTGGGCCACACGCTCCAGGCTCCGATTCCGGTCGACATCACGATCAACTGACCCACCAGACACGACGAGGAGACAGAAATGACGGACTATCGCTTCGAGACCCTTCAGGTACACGCCGGCCAAGAACCGGCACCGGGCACCAACGCCCGGGCCGTTCCGATCTATCAGACCACCTCCTACACGTTCAACGACACCGGCCATGCAGCTCGGCTCTTTGGGTTGCAGGAGTTCGGGAACATCTACACGCGGATCATGAATCCGACCACAGATGTGTTCGAGCAGAGGGTTGCCGCGCTGGAGGGTGGTGTCGCCGGTGTCGCAACGGCGTCGGGACAGGCAGCCCAGTTGCTCGCCTTCGCCACGATCCTGCAGTCCGGGGACCACATCGTGTCGACGTCGTATCTCTACGGTGGGACGTACAACCAGTTCAAGGTGGCCTTCCCACGGCTCGGTTGGGATGTCTCGTTCGTCGACGGTGATGCGCCGGAGGACTTCGAGGCGGCGATCACCGACCGAACCAAGGCCATCTACCTCGAGTCCATCGGCAACCCCCGCTACAACGTCCCCGACATCGCAGCGATCGCAGACCTGGCTCACCGACATGGCATCCCCCTGGTCGTGGACAACACCTTCGGCGCGGCCGGCTATCTGTGTCGTCCAATCGACCACGGCGCCGACATCGTTGTGCAGTCGGCCACGAAGTGGATCGGCGGGCACGGAACATCGATCGGTGGGATCGTCGTGGATTCCGGCAACTTCGACTGGCGGAACGGCAAGTTCCCGATCTTCACCGAGCCGGCGCCCGGCTATCACGGTCTGGTGTTCACCGATGTGTTCAACCCCGAAACCGACTTCGGCAACATCGCCTTTGCGATCCGTGCCCGGGTCGAGGGGTTGCGGGACCTCGGCGCCGCATTGTCGCCGTTCAATGCCTTCTTGCTGCTCCAGGGCCTCGAAACCCTCAGCTTGCGGGTCCAACGGCACGCCGACAACGCCGACGCCCTCGCTCGCTGGCTGTCAGAGCATCCTGCCGTTGCGTGGGTGAGCTACCCGGGCCTCGAATCCCATCCGTATCACGCCAACGCCCAGAAGTACCTCCGGAACGGCTTCGGGTGTGTGCTCTCGTTTGGGCTGAACGACGGCTTCGATGCGGGCAAGCGGTTCATCGAGCACACCCAGCTGGCGAGTCACCTGGCCAATGTGGGGGATGCCAAGACGCTCGTGATCCACCCTGCGTCGACAACCCATCAGCAGCTGGACTCGGACGAGCAACAAGCGGCTGGGGTCGAGGCCGACCTCATCAGAGTGTCGGTGGGAATCGAGCACATCGACGACATCATCGCCGACTTCGATCAGGCGATCGCGGCCGTGTGACAGGGTCGAGCGGACCGTTCCGGCGGTCCGCTCACACCCGGGCCATGGCGGCGTCGACCTGCTCGGTCGTAGGAAGAGAAGGTTGGGCCCCGGGGATCGTGGTGGCCAATGCCCCGGCCGCGCACGCTCGAGCCACCGCCTGCTGAGCGGACCGCTGTTCGAGAAGAGACACGACCAGTGCTGCCACGAATGCGTCGCCTGCACCGACGGTGTCCACGGGTCGCACCGGCGGTGGGGTGGCCTTCGCCACTTGCCGGCCGCGCCGATAGAGGGCGGCGCCGCCGGCGCCGATGGTCACGGCGACCAGCCCCTCGAAGCGGGAAAGATCCGAATCCAGTTCGGCGTGCTCGATCTCGTTCACCACGATGAGGTCGGCACGCTTCCGGACGGTGTCGGTCAGGCGACGGGCCGGTGCGGCGTTGACACAGAACAGTCCGGTGGCCTGTCGAGCTGCCTCGTCCACTGCGGCGTCCGGGACCTCGAACTGACAGATCACGGCATCGACATCGGCAACCTTGATGTCGGCGGGTGCGAGGGATGCGTTGGCGCCGGGTGCGACCACGATCTGATTCTCCCCGGACGGATCCACGGTGATCAGCGCCAAACCTGTTGGTGACCGAGGGTCGCGCCATGCACGAGAGAGATCGACACCGTCGGCACGGAGCAGCGCCAGTGCTTCTTCCGCATTGGCGTCTCGTCCGACGCGCGCAACAAGAGACACTCGGGCGCCCAATCGACGGGCCGCGAGAGCCTGATTGGCGCCTTTCCCTCCTGCGTGTCGTGCGACGGTGGCGCCACCAACCGTCTCACCAGGCCGTGGGAGGCGCTGAACGCTCGCAACCACATCGAGGTTGACCGAGCCCACAACACCGACGTGGACCATCCGCTCATCGTACCCACCCCGTGCTCGACGTACACCTACAGCCTGGACGTGCGAGGGAGGTTGGGTATCGTCGGGCAGTGACCACGTTTCGTGAAGACTTCGACGAGGCCACCCTGGACCGATCGGTGTGGTTTCCCCACTACCTGACGGCCTGGAGCATGGAGCCTCGGCGACGACGATCACCTGGTGCCCGAGCTCGAGATCGATTGGGTGCTCGGTGTCGGAGACCGACCTCGAGCATTGGTACCGTGTGCACATGCTCGATCCCCTGGTCGCCGAGGCTCTTCGTCGCCACGCCGTCGAACACGACACGATGCCGTGTGAACCTGATTTCGCCGATACGGCGGCCTTCTGCGCGCATTACGGAGTCGACCCCGCCGACTCCGCCAACACCATCCTCGTCTCGAGCAAGCGGCCAGCGGGTGTCACAGCGGCCTGCGTCGTCTTGGCCACGACCCGCCTCGACGTGAACAAGAAGGTGTGCAGCGAGCTCGGCGTCAAAAAGGCGTCGTTTGCGAGCGCCGAGACAACGAGCCGTCTCACGGGCATGGAGATCGGCGGCGTGACGCCGTTCGGACTGCCGGACGACATGCCGATCCTGGTGGACCGTGCCGTCATGGCTCGTCCGTCGATCGTCCTGGGAGGCGGCAATCGTACCTCCAAGTTGAGGGTCGCCCCCGGTGCGCTACTCGATGTTCCGGGTGCTCGGGTGGTGGATCAGCTGGCGATACCCGCCGGTACTTGACGCTGAGCCGGTGGCGCTCCCGACGGGCTGGCTCCGCAGCGGGAATGGGGTAGCGTGCTCTGGGCGGCGAGATGTGGAGGTCGACTGTGAACCGTGGGTGTGGCTGCCTCGTCGCCGGCATCATGGTCCTCGTCTCCGTGGCCCTCTTGTTCGTCGCGGTTGCTTGGGGAGGTCGGAGCTACACGGTGAGCCGCACCTGGATCCCGGTGCAAGGAGAGGTCGTATCGCTCGTGTCGTCCCAAGACTCCGATGGATCGACCACGTACGCGCCGGTAGTGGAGTACCACACCGGTTCCGAGCTACCTCGGCGTTTCCAACACACGGTCTCCTCCGGTGGGCTGCTCGCGAACGAGATCGGCGACCGGGTCGCCGTGCTGTACGACCCCGACGATCCCGACCACGCCATCATCAGGTCCACGATGGGACTGTGGCTCGGCCCGATCCTGTTTGGTGCATTCGGAGCCATCGCCTCGATCGCCACCATCCTTGGCATCTGGGGGGTGCGGCGAGCCGGGTCGCGTGCGAATCCCCCGAAGCCGGATCGACCCGCCACCGTCGGACGACAACACAACCCTGTGGAGTTTCGCAGGGTCGAATCGAGCATCGACGATGCCGGGGTCTTTCGCTATCGCATCGTGGCTCGGGGGGAAGACGGGGCCGAGCACGTCGGAGATTGGCTGCCAGAAGACCCCACCATGCGGTTGATGGCCGACGGCTACCAGGTGAGACTCGAACGTCGCGGCGACCGATGGATCGTCGTGGAATCCTGATCCGTCCTCAGGACAAAAGGTCGATCGCGACTTCGAGAACCTCGTCGACGTCGGTCGACGGGTCCGAGGCCACTTCGACATCGGGCGCCAACCCCCGGATCCCGATGTCGAGCCCGCCTGGGGTCTCCCACCGAGCGATCGTGATGCGCACCTCGCCGCCGTCCCGGGTTTCGGACACCCACTGCACCAGGTTCTTTCCGAACGTCGGCTGCCCCACGACGATTGCACGTCCCCGCTCCTGGAGCACGGCAGCGACGATCTCGGCGGCCGAGGCGCTTGCCTGATTGACGAGCACAACCAGCGGCAACCCGCTGGTCGCGAGCCCACCTTGGACCACCGGAATCTCGTCGGCATACTCGCGGCCCCGCTCCACCATCACGAGGCCATCGCCGAGGAATTGGCTCGCAACGGCTTGGGCGGCCAGCACCAACCCGCCGGGGTTGTCGCGCAGGTCGAGGACCAAGGCCCGAGAGGCGGCCACTTCGTCGCTCTGGAGGAAAGCACCGAGGTCGATGGCAGCCTGCTGTGAGAAGTCGTTCATGCGGAAGTAGGCAATTCCTCCGTCGAGGAAATCCCACTCGCTCGGAACGAAGCGGATGTCCTCGCGGACCAGGCTGCGGGTGAGAGTGGAACCGCGGCGGTCGAGTTCCAACGTCACGGATGTGCCGGGCGACCCGCTGAGCATGGAAACAGCCTCGACCGCCGACAGACCCTGCACAGGTTCGCCATCGACCTCGACGATCACGTCGCCTTCGGCCAGTCCTCCCGTGGCTGCTGCCGAGAAGTCGAAGACGGAGATCACTTCGAGCCGGCACGACTCCGAGATCGGTCCACAGATGGCGCCGCTGGCATCACGAGCGCTCGCCGCCAAGCCGAGCTCGTAGACCAGACCGGTGTCGTCGAAGGGGCCTTCGAACACCGAACCAGGCACGTAGATCGAGAACGGATCGAGCCCGTACTGGAACATGCCTTCCACGGCCCCGGTCACGAGTTCGCTCAACGGAGCGGGGGCTTCCACGGAGCGACGGGCGATTGCGTCGCACAGCGAGACGAACGCCTCGTCGGGGACGTGACAGGAGAACCCGTCGCGCGGAGGGTCGCCGGTCCCACTCTCGACGCTTGCAAGGCCGAGTCCGGCGGCGGCGGCGAGGGCAGCGGGATCCGGCGGGTCGACGTAGTAGTCGTTCACGTCCTCGAACGTTTCACACAGCACAGCGAAGGCAACCGGTGGAGTCGAACCGCATGAGGCCAACTCGTACTCGGGTGGTGGCTCAATCGTTGGTTGCGCCGTGGTCGGCGCGACCGTCGCCGCGGTGGTCGTGGCTCCGGACTGTTCGCCGCCTGCGGCGTTCGGGACGGCTGCGGCGCCACACGCCGCGAGCACGAGCCCGAGAACGACCGCAATGACCGCTCTGCTCATTCGCTTGCAACTCGTTTCCTGCGGCCACGCCCGAGCGCCTGCTCGCGCACGAGGAACCCAAAGCCGACCACGCCGATGAGTGCGAACGCAAACCACTGAACGGCATAGAGGAGGTGAGGTCCGGCGTCCTCGAACGTTGGCACCGGCAGTGTCACGGGCAGCAGCAGGTTCTCGTCGGTCGATTGGATCCAGACGGGCGCCACTTGCCCCGGGATCTGCTGTGAGAGCCGATCTATGTCGATTCTCGACGCCACGGCGAGCTCTCCATCGGGCTCGACCTGACCGACCGAGGGACGGAGTTGGGTCAGGCGAACAAGTCCCGTCACCGTGACATTTCCCCGAGGAGGCGACGCTCCGACGGGAGGGGTGTCCATCTCCAGCGGCACCCATCCGCGGTTGACCAACACGTATCGATCGGGCCCGTATTCGAACGGCGTGATGACGTGGAATCCGGCCGCCCCGGCCGAATTCGTCTGACTGCGGATCAGTAACTCGAACTCCGGGCGATAATTGCCCTCCACAACAACACGGCGATATTCGAGAGATGAGGGATCAGGTCCTACCGCGGCGAGAAGATCATCGAGCGTCATTGCCTGGTCGGACATTCTGGCCGACATCACCGTGTTGTCGAGTGCCTGCTCGTCGCCACGCCGCAGTTGCCACAGACCGAGGTTGACGAACAGCACCGCCAGGATGATGACGACGGACGTCGCGATCGCCCAGCGGGGCGTCATGAGGAATCGGAACACGGTTCACATTGAAGCCTCCTGTCCCGAAGAGTGGAAGTCGGCTCACGCCGCGCCGGCGGCTCCCGGCATCTCGTGGTCCAGCAGCGACATTGCGACCTCGCTCGGATCGGCGTCGTCCGCTGCCGCAAAGGCGACTGGACGGGCGACCCATTCCTCAACCGAAGATCGTTCGATCACACCCGACTCCACCAGGGTGCGTGCGAGATCATCGGTCCAGAACCAGGCCACGGGAAACCTCCGGAGGGTCGAGGGGCGACGATCCTGAAGGTACACCATGAGAGCGGCCCCGAGTACGGGTTTCTTGACGCTCAGTCGAGGATCCCGGCAGCGCCGTCACGACGAGGATCGGCAACTGCCGTCAAGCGCCCGGAGCGATCGCACATCGCCGCTCCGACTCCGCCAAAAAACATGTGACGATCTTCGAACCGCTGGAGCGGGTATCGAGTGTCGCTCGGATCGAGTCCGGGCTCGATGGCCACCGTCGGCGGATCACCCAAGATCATATGCAGTCTCGGCTGTCCGACCGCGTCCTCGAGGGATCGGCCCTCGAGCAGGAACGCTGCCAGAGTCTGGGCCAGCGCGGAGGTGATTCGGTCTGCACCTGGACTTCCCACCGCCAGCACTGCACCGTCTTCGTGTCGACACACCGTGGGTGCCATGTTGGAGACCAAGCGGATCCCCGGCGTGAGAGCCCGGGCATCGGGCACGAGCTCGAACTCGCCCAACGCGTTGTTCATCCAGATCCCGGTACCGGATGGGATGACACCCGAGCCGTACCCCGACGATGCGGTGAGAGCACATGCACCTCCGTGATCGTCGACGACCGAGATGTGGATGGTCGACGGCGAACGGAGTGGGTCGCCGTCGCGCCGACGCCGAAACACCTCGAGCTGAGCATCCACCATCGAGGCGACGCCAGGTCCCCGCTCCTCGACACGCTCGAGCACACCCATCATCGCCTCACCACCGATGGCCGGGGCAGGGTTGGTGTCGACCTCCCACTCGCCACATCGGTGGGCGAGCGGCGGACGCCGTTCGACGTGGTAGCCGGCGAGATCTGCCCAACCCAGCACCGACCCTCGCAGCTGGAGGTCTTCGGCGATCCTCTGTGCAAGCGTGCCATCGTGCATGGATCGCGCTCCCTCGCGGGCGATCGTCTCGAGTGAATCTGCGAGGTCCGGCATGACGATGGTCTCGCCGGCGCCCCGTACGCTCCCGTCAGGCCGATGGACGACGGCGGACGAAGCCGCATCGTGGCCGTACACGAGCTCATGCGAGTACGTGAGATAGATCACCGATGCCGAGCCGTAGCCGAATCCGTCGCGAGCGAGTGCGATGGCGGGACCGAACAGGTCCGCCCAGGCGATCTGTCCATGATCGGCGTGGGCCGCACCCATGCCGTCCCAGATGCCGGGCGTGCCGATCGATCCGGGACCCACGAGGGTGGTGACGCCTCCGCCATACAGCATCGAAACCTGGGTGACGTTGGGGTGATCGGGTACGCCTCCCAAACCGGGAGCGGCCATGTAACCGTCGTACGCCATCGCCTGGCCTTCGTCGGAGACGAGAACGAACCCCCCGGATCCAGGGGCACAGATGCCGACCTCGGTGACCATCGCCGCCACCGTGGCGGCGATGGCACAGTCGACCGCACCGCCGCCGCGACGGGCGATCGCAAACGCCGCCTCGAGAGCGGGGCGCGAAGGGGTAGCGGCAGCGATCCTCATGAAGGCCAAGAGGCTACTCGCGCCTGCACGCACCCACGGCCGGCGCCCCTGGATCCCATGGGTACACGTCACCAGGACTTTCAGCAGATCGGGGAGCTCGCCCAGTCGGGAGGCTCCGACGTCGTCACCTCGTGTCCTATGACCTCCAAGCTGCTCCGCCTTCCCTGAGGTCCATCGTGGAGCCGGCGTTGCACGCTCCCTGTGACCCACACCCGGTCGGAGACGACCAACTGCCCAGGTATCTGGTCGTCGTTCGGATTCCACATCGTGACCGGGATCACGTCGATCCGTGACCGAGGTTCGTCAACCCGAGAGGCCACGAGGAACCGCACCCGCTGCGTGCCGGAGTCGAACACCCGCACCTCAGGTGCCGATGCGATGCGTCCGCACAGCCTCACCTCATTGACATCCATTCGCACATCCATACGAGCCTTCCTCACTGATGGGGAGTGCGGATGCGAGCACGGTACGGACGGTGTGCGACAGATCCCGAGGTGTCAGATCCCGAGTTCGCCTTCGAGCTCGTCGAGCCATTCGAGGTCATCGTCTTCGCGCTTGATCGCCCCGAAGAGCGTACGTGCGGCCTCGAGATCGCCGGAAGCTGCTGCCACTCGGGCTGCCACTGCCCATCGCCTGAGGGCGGCGGCCGGCGCACGATTCACGAGACGCCCGGGCTTGATGACTCTCCAAGCATCGGCGATGCGGTTCTCGTCGAGTAGGTGGGATGCGTAGACCACACGCACCTCGTCCTCGGAGTCGCGGTCTCCGCCGAGCTCCAGAAACAGATCAAAGGTCTTTTCGATGTCACCGGCGCGTCCGAGCGCGCGCAGACAGTCGAGCTCCACGGCCATGTGCAACGTCTCCCCGGTGATCCGCCTGAAGGTCCGGAGCTCGCGGAGCGCCTCCTCCCAGGCCTCCATCCTGTAGGCCGAGAGCCCGAGAATCTCGCGGACCGTCGCCGCTCTCGGCGACAGCGACTTGGCCTTGCGGAGAGCCGAAGCCGCCTGCCGAAAGCGTTCTTCTGCGTATGCCTCGAGACCGCTGGACAGTTCCGCCAGTGCGGCGTCGCGCCGCTCCTTTGGCGTCGATCGGGTGATTTCCTCGCGGACCCAACGAGGGAGTGGCGCACCGGGTAGGACGGTGAGCGGCTTCCGGCGGTCGCCACCACCCCCGCCCCGGTCAGAGCTCCTGGGGCCCCGGCCCCGATCGTCGCGCCCTCGATCTCGGTCGCCGCCGGAGGGTTTCCGGCCATAGTGGG